>NZ_BBXJ01000002.1 GCF_001019715.1 Rodentibacter caecimuris | reverse complement strand
TATCGTTAAGTACAAAAAAGATGCGAATTTCAGATTGGCTACAAAGGATGGCAATTATTAGCCAAACGCCGGCATTAATTTACGTGCGACACCTATTTTTGACTGCGATCAATTTGAAATGGTAAGCGATGGATTTGACACTGTCGTCAAACATATCCCTGATGTTGATAACCAAAAAGATTATGAACCGGCTTGGGTTGAAGGTCATCTCCGTGGCGTTTTGGTTTCCACAAAAGAAAACAATGAAATTTCTCACCGCTTGTGAGTTTTGGCAAAATCCTACAAATTGCCGGAGTCAGCCCAAGCAAGAAAAATGGCAGCTATTCGCCTTACACCTTGTGAATTTGGAAATGTACATTGGGAAAGCCATTAAATATGTTCTCAGTAAAATGCCAATGGAAGAACGTCAGAACAAATCGCAAGAGGTTGAAATTGAAAATGGAAACGACAAATACCGCATTGATGAAATGGACAAGCAAGAGGGCGGCAAAAAAGAAGAGGATAACATCATTACAGTTGTTGATGAGGAAACCTTTGAACAATGCAAACAAAACATCATCAACGGTGAAACCACACTACAAGAATTGTGTGATAGTGGGATGTATGAGTTCAGCAAAGAACAGTATGACGAATTGGAGAAGTTGGAGAAACTATAACGTCAGAAATTCTTATTCTTTATTTAAAATTAAAAATTAAGTACTATAACCACACTAGTCAAAAGAGGAAAATCAATGCTCATCACTCACAATAGAGAAAAATTGTTACAAGTAATTACTTTTTTTCTCAAAATGTTGAAAAGTTAGGGAAAAATAAGCTCTTTAAGTTGCTTTATTTCCTTGATTTTGAGCATTACAAACAAGTAGGGCGTTCCGTAACAGGGCTTGATTATTCTGCTTGGAAAATGGGACCTGTACCTGTCGATTTACATGAAGAAATTAAAACAGCCAGAAGCCGATTTTCTAGCTAAAATCAAAATTGAACAAATTCCCATCCGTAAAGGAAGACAAGAAATGCTGAAATTTAATGCCTTGTCTGAATTTGATCAAACCCATTTTTCTAAACGAGAATTAAAAATACTTAATACATTAGCACAGCAATATAAAAATGCATTTGCTGATGATATGATCGAAGCAACCCACCTTGAACGTTTACCGTGGCATCAAATCTATGAAGTTGAAGGCAAAAAGAAAGAAATAATTCCTTATGAGTTAGCATTACCAAGCCAAAATAGGGAGTCAATGCACAAGGACAGTATTGAACGTCTAGCACTGCTTGAGGTGTTAAAGTAATGCTTCAGTTGGGTTCAATCTTATTTCATCCTAAATTCAAGTTTAATGATGGCGGAGAGCGTGATAAATACCTAATTATTTTGGGTATGACATCACAAAAATTGATTGTAGCTAAAACCACTTTCAAAGGGGTGGAGATATACCCTTGAATATGGTTGTCAGTTAAATACGCATCAAGCATTCTTTTTGCCACAAAATAGTAACCCTATACTGAGTAAAAATACTTGGATTTGTTTTGATGAATTTTATGAACTTGATAAAAATGAATTGGGCAATCGAATAGGTAATTCTGAATTATTTCATTGTGGAATATTAGTTAATGAACATCTAAAATATATTCAACAATGTGCATTGCAATCAGACGATATTTCAGCACACCAAGAGCTAATTATTCGACAATCACTAATCTAAACATTTGACACCCACCGCCCTTTATTCTAGACTATGCCTACTTTCAACAGAAAGTCGGCAAGCCACAATTAAGTGGCTTTTTTTGTATCTGAATTTTGAGGCGTGTTATGACAGAAACCATTTACAGTAATCGATGAGAATATGAAATTACAAATTTACTTACATAATGATAAACCAGTGGAGTTATCCACCTTATGTCAAAGTTTAGATGGCATTTCAAAAGAATATTCACGCTTTATTCAAAACTCTACACCCAGAACAAAATTTACAACCTTGTGATAGTAACATCTACGTTACACAAATTACCAAAGGTACATTATTGTCGAGTTAGGAACTTATGTTGCCGCAACTTACACACTTATTGAACATAGCAATGCTATTTTTGAGTTTGGAGAACGTCTTGCCTCAAAACATACGGCTGGCCTACAAGGAAAGCGACCACAGCCCGACAATATAAATGTAAGCGAATTGCGCCATCTAAGCCACGCCTTAGAACCTGTTGCAAATGACCCAAAAGCAAGCATTTCTATCGGCTCAATCAAAGTTGATGGTGGTATTCATATTCACTTGAAGCCGACAATATGAAAGCGAATGCATTACAGCATCTAATCGGCAAGAAAATGGATGAAATGAAAGAACCGATTGTCGGATTGCAAAAAGGTTGTGTAATGCAATTAGCCGTTACAGCTGCAGATAAACAGATCGACAAAGCTATTATCGAAGCCTTTACTAAAAAAGCGATTAAAGTGAGTTTTTGAAACAAACGAGCTTAAACAGACGATGGTAATGCGAGAACACCCCTACCACAAACTCTTTATTGTTGATGTAATGGTTCACACGGTAGACGACAAAATCGTGCTTTACCACATCAAAAATTTAATTGATATTTTAGATAAAAATGAAGTCTAATTTGACAACCCCAACACTTTATACTACTATCCGCCCCAAGGTGTCGAAACCTTTTTCAAGTGGCGGTAGTAAACGGATCGCCAAAGTGCGGTCTTTTTTATGCCGAAATCTCGTTAAGTCGAGAGGGCGACTAATACAATACCCGCAAGGGAAATACGTCCAGCCTAACCACTTGAAGGCTTTCGAACCTCTCGGCACCATTTGTCGAAAAAATGGTGAATTATCGAAAATATCAAGTGGAGAGTCAAAATGACAAATATCATCACCGCCGATTACAACGGCACTCAAGTTTTCTTCCAAGATGACGCATATCTTAATGCAACGGCTATTGCAAAACATTTTAATAAACGTCCTAATGACTGGCTAACGTTACCGACAACTCAAGAATATATTGAAACCCTTTGCAAAAAGACCGAAACCAGAAAATCTGGTAACGCTGCCAAAGTAGGGAAATCCCACTTCGTAAAAACAATCAAAGGTGGTAAAGATTTATCTCAACAAGGCACTTGGCTACACCGTCGTCTTGCTGTTCCATTTGCTCGTTGGTTAAATGTTGAATTTGCTATTTGGTGTGATGAACAAATTGAAAAAATTCTAATTGAGAAAAATCAGCCAAAACAACTCGCCTTGCCCGAGCCGGAAAAGAAATTCAAGTTTGAATTTACCGAGTACGAACTTCAACTACTGCCGTGGATATGGTTTATCGCCTTACGAGGCACAGAAACTTGCCGAATGATTTATCCGGCAATGGAAACTATCGGTTCAAAATATTCCGGTGCAATCTACGGACAAGCCTACGAATATAAGCACACTATTCGGGAAGTTCATAAGCTACTGAAACGCCTTACAGCCGATTTCAAATACGACTATGAGAGTAACTGGCGAGTGCTAAAACACCTCGAGAATTACAACCCGAAATCTAATAACTACCAAGTAATCTAAAACTTAATCAAAACCGACCGCACTTTTCCCCGTGAAAATCGTGTGGCGTTTCTTGCACCCAAATTTCAGCAAAAGGAAGAAAAAATGTTCAAGAAAGGTTTAAAAATTGTGCTTGCCGTGTTTGTGATTATCAGCGCATATCAAACTGGATCTCACCCACGACTACGATGGGAAAATTTCTCACATTCAACAATAAGGAATAACGATGTACCAATTCAAAGCCAGATGTTCAGGTCTTGCTGACTTAATGCCACAGAAGAGAGGCGGAGAAGGACTTTCCGACACCGCCAAAAGTGCGGTCAGAAAGATCGCTAAATTCGATCTGTTCGGTTATCAAGATTTGAAGGCAACAAATACACCGAAAAAGGGAATCTTCTGGAAGAACAAGCCATTAAATTAAGTGGCCAGAAAACGAGGCTTGCCCCTCAAGAAAAACACTGAACGCCGAGAGAATGAATGGATCACGGGAGAGTGTGATATTTACGTTCCCTCTCGCAAGCTCATTATTGATACAAAATGCTCGTGGGATATTGGCACTCACCCGTTCTTTACAGACGAAGCCGAAGATAAAGCGAAAAAAGCCGGTTATGACATTCAAATGCAAGGCTATATGTGGCTATGGGATTGTGAAGAAGCACAAATTGATTTTGTCCTCTTCCCTACTCCTTACGAAATGCTCAGTAGTTATGATAGCCCCGAACGCTACATTGATTTAGTCGAACAAATTCCGCAAGACAAACGGATCACTACCGTGACCGTCAAACGTGATAACGCCATCATCGACAAAATCAAAGAACGTGTTAGTGCTGCCCAAGAATATTATCAACAGCTCATTCAGGAAATGAGCTAATCCCATTCTGAACCACACCGCCCACTTAACCGTGGGCTTTTTTATAGGACAAACAAAATGCAAAAGAAATACGAACTGTTGAAAGATGACACCAAAGAATATTTGGGCAGAACGCTATATCGCATTAAAGCCCTAATCTCTTTTGGTGCAGTAGTTGCCGGCGAACTTGGCGGCTATATCGAAGCAGAGAAAAATTTAGATCAATCTGGCAACGCTTGGGTATGTGGCAACGCTCGGGTATTTGGCAACGCTGAGGTATATGGCAACGCTCGGGTATATGGCAACGCTCGGGTATTTGGCAACGCTGAGGTATATGGCAACGCTGAGGTATATGGCAACGCTGAGGTATATGGCAACGCTTGGGTATATGGCAACGCTTGGGTATGTGGCAACGCTCGGGTATTTGGCAACGCTCGGGTATATGGCAACGCTCGGGTATATGGCAACGCTCGGGTATATGGCAACGCTCGGGTTAGTTCTTGCGCCATTGTTTCCGAGCGAAAAATGATTTTCTGGGCGAGTAATGTCGGTACCGAGAACGGTACACTCACAGTGTTTAATGGCAAGGATGACTTAATCGTTACAAGAGGTTGTTTTACCGGCACAGTCGATGAGTTTTTAGCAAAATCGGCGAAAGTACATGACGAGAAAACCAAACGCGAGTATCAACTATTGATCGAAGTGGCGAAGAGCAGAATTTTAGGACAAGGATAAGGATAAGAAAAATGAACATAAATGAAACGCTACAAGAGCGTGAAGAAACGCACGGGAATTTCCATACCGGTGCACTTATCTTCAGCGATATTTTAAAGCATATCGAAAAATCCAAAAATCTTGATAGCACGCACAAATATGCCATCACGATGATTGCGACAAAACTGGCCCGAATATTAAACGGCAATCCGCACGAAGTCGATCACTGGCGTGATATTGCAGGTTATGCAACGCTAGGCGGACGATTAGATATACCGGAAGAATCGTTATCACCGCAACCGCTCAATGCGTTTGTTGAGTTGCCGGTAGTTAGTCAAACTCGCTCTTAATTAAGAGCATTTTTTATGAGGAATAAATTATGTTTTGGTTTAAAAATGCCATTATCTATCGCTTAACAAAAGCATTAGATTTTTCAAATCTTGAACACGCATTACAAGAATGTAAATTCGTTGAATGTAGCGCAAATGAGGCGAGTAAATTTGGTTGGACAAATCCGCTTGCAACAAGCGAACAGCTGTTTTTTAACGGCAACGGATATATTTTACTTGTTGCTCAAAAAGAAGAGAAAATCTTGCCGACAAGCGTTATTCAAAAAGAAACTGATTCTCGCATTTCCGCCTTAGAGGAAAAAGAACAGCGGAAACTCAAGAAAACAGAGAAGCAGATAATCAAAGATGATGTCGTTGCAACATTACTTCCCCGTGCATTCAGTAAATATCAGCATATGGCACTTCTAATTGATGTTGCACGTCAACTTATTTATGTTGATACAGCCTCAGCGAAGCGCGCCGAAGATGTGTTGGCTTTGTTGCGTAAATCTCTCGGTTCATTACCTGCTGTTCCGGTTAGCTTTGTGTGTAACCCGGCAGAAACAATGACAAGCTGGATCGGTGGTCGAATGCCGGACTGGTTGATGTTGCAGGAAGAATGCAAATTAAGGTCGATCTATGCTGACGGGCAAGTGATATTTAAACATCAGGACTTAGAAAGCGAAGAGGTTTATGGATTGCTGCGAGCTAAAAATGTTGTCACGAAATTAGCACTAGATTGGGAAGATCACATCAGTTTTGCACTAAGTGAAACCGGCTCGCTTTCTAAAATTAAGTTCGCTGATGTTATTCGGGAGAAAAATGACGACATTCTCAAAGAAGATGTAGCTCAACGCTTTGACGCGGATTTCTTCTTGATGACATCAGAGCTAGGACAGCTTTTCGATAATTTGACGACCGAGTTTTGTGGGCTTAAACAATCAGACGAAGAATAGCAACTTGCTAAAATATTTTGAGTTTAACTAAACCGCTCTTAGGGGCGGTTTTGTTTTTAAGAGGTGAATTATGAGAAAGATGATTGCAGAATTTCATTTTGAAGATAATAAAAGTGTGCGGTATTTGACGAATTTACACATAAATAAACAAGATGGCTTTAAAGTTGTTCGCATAATAGAGAATAATGTTATTGAGAAATACGAGTTGCTAGAAGAATTATTTGATGATGAAACTATTCAGTTTTTACTTCTATGTCGAAACAAAACCCCAAAAAGATTTGAGGCTCTTATTAAAAATCTGAATGAAAGTATTTCAGGAAATAATGAATATTAGACCGCCTACTTTCAATGGGCGGTCTTTTTTCAGGGAGTAAATGCGGAAAAGTAAAAAGAGAGGGAGAAAATGAAAGGTAACTTTGATGAATGCTTTCTTGAAAGTATTAAACGGCACAAACTGACAGTAATAGAAAACACCGAACACACCAAAGTTTTTCACTTCGCCGATCCGAACACTATTGCACTGTCTTGCACGATTATCTATGCGGCGAATATCTAAATTTGATAAAGAAAAAATGAAAGCTGTATTTCACCCAAATGTAATAGAGGCTGTAATACATACAATAGATTTAACTGAAAGAGGTATAAATTATGCTAACAGAAGAAATTAAACAAAAATTATTAAATGGTGCTTATGGTGTTACTAAAAATGGTACTAAAGTTAAGTATATTGGTAAATTAATGGGGAATACAAAATATCCTTTAGTATTTGCAACATATAACAAGAATGGTGATTATGAAAATACAATCTGTTATACAAAAAATTTTACCTATTGTTTAGATTCAGAATTTGTACATGATATTGTAGGTTTATGGCAAGATAAACCAGAACCTTTCAACTTAGAACGAGCATTAACAGGACAAGGTATTCAATACAAAGAAGGTGATACGGACTATCCTTCTCATATTGTTGGCAAATCATATATTACAGATGAGTATTATTTAGAAATTTCAGAAGGTGAATGTGTAAGTATTACTTTAAATGATTTACAAAAAAATTATGTAATGTGGAAAGAGCCTGAAAAATCACAGGCTCAATATAAAGAATTGCCGAAACCAATTACGGAGTTCGGGGATTTAGAAAAGGCTTGGTTTGTTGGATCTATGCCTAGCTGTCTTTTCCCAGCTTATTATTCTTCAAAAAATTTTAATGATTTAGATGTTAAATTACGTTTACAAAATAAGCAGTTATTTGCAACAGAACAACACGCTCAACTTTGGTGCGATGCTTTGAGTGGCAAACTCAAAGTCGCCATCGTTGATTAATCCCTGATTTGCCAATCAAATTCCGTTGTTTTTGATTAACAACGGAGTTTGTTTATCAACAATGAGAGACTAACCGACCGCTTACAGAAATGTGAGCGGTTTTATTTTATGGAGAGAAAATGTTTACCTACGGCTCAATCTGTTCGGGCATTGAGGCGGCAAGTGTAGCGTGGAAAGGATTGGGAAAGCCATTATGGTTTTCTGAAATTGAACCGTTCCCTTGCGCTGTACTTGCTCACCACTTTCCTGATATTCCAAATCTTGGCGATATGACCGCCTTACCTGAAAAAATCCTTAATCGTGAAGTGCCGGCACCGGATGTTCTAGTTGGTGGCACTCCTTGCCAAGCCTTTTCAGTTGCAGGCAAACGGGAAAGTTTAAACGATGACAGAGGGAATTTAACCCTTGCTTTAATTCATATTTTAGAGGCTATTGATTATGTCAGAAACCAAGACGGACAACCACCTTGCATCCTCGTGTGGGAAAACGTACCGGGTGTCTTATCCACTTCGGACAACGCATTCGGATACTTTTTGGCTGGGCTGGTTCAAGAAAGTCAGCCATTACAACCAACAGGGAAACGATGGACAAACTCTGGTTATGTGCATTCAAGAAGAACTGTCGCGTGGCGAACCTTCGATGCTCAATACTTCGGACTTGCCCAACGACGTAAAAGAGTGTTTGTTGTGGCAAGTGCTCGAAGACGAAGTATCGCAGAAATACTCATTGAGCAAAAAAGCGTGTCAGGGGATATTGAACCGAGCAAAATTACGCAACAAAACGCTACCATTGATTTTAGAAAAGGCTCTCTTGCAAGCGGTGAATCAGTAACAGGCACACTACTCGCAAACTGCGGTACTAAATGGCTTGGAAATCAAGAGGCCTTTAGTGGCGACTTCTTTATCGTTAAAAATGGTTTTTCTTCATTTTCTCAGGAAACCATCAGTGGAAAATTGCGTTCTAGTGGTGGAGATTGTGGTGGCGGGAGTGAAACTTTTATTGTTCACGGTACGCAAGACCCGATTATTAGCAATACGACCGCACATTGTTTGGGACGAAATGGCGGGCAGGAAAATATCGTGTTTGATATTGCACATCGTTCCGATGTTGTGAGATTACAGGAATGCGACACAACCCCCACACTGACAGCAAGAATGGGAACAGGCGGTAATAATGTTCCTTGTGTTGCTCTTGCAGGCAATACGATTGGGCAAAAACCTGAAAACGGCGGTAACGGCAATGGTTTTGATGAAAGCGGGGTAAGCTATACCTTAACAAGCACCGATGTTCATGCCGTGACTACAGCTACAGTTATTAGAAAACTTACTCCAATTGAATGTGAACGGCTACAAGGCTTTCCGGATAACTGGACGAAAATCCCGTATCGCAATAAACCTGCGGAAGACTGTCCTGATAGTCCACGCTATAAAGCGATTGGAAACTCAATGGCCGTGCCGGTAATGCGGTGGATTGGAGAAAAGATGATTAATTACTTAAACAAGCCTAGCGAAAGCTAGGTTTTTTATTGGAGCAGAAAATGATAAACCTCAAAGCGAACAATATCAAATTTCACGAAACTGAAATTTTATGTTTCAAGGGTCATAAAAAATCGTGGAATTTCCGGCAAATGAAGAAGATTTATAAACGAGCTTTCGCTGAAATGGCAAATCAAAATCAGTGGCTAACAAATCGTTGGAAGCCTAAACATATCCGCCTTAAGTGGTTGAGATTTGAAGCACAACACGCTCGAAAGTTTGAAAAAGTATTATTACGGCTGATGAAATCAAAGTATTTTTAGGGAGAGAGTATGGAAGAAACCCTAACAATCAAACAGGTTGCAAAATACTTAAACCTTAAAGAAAGAACCGTTCGAAACCATATTTATGATTGGGGATTTTTCAAAATGACAGGTTCTCGCGTTTGGCGTATTCATAAGTCCGATCTTGATCTACTCAAAAAACGATCTGATAATGCTGATAGATTAGCTTTGTCGGTCGAAGAGGTACAACTATGTCGATCTACAAAAGAAACGAAAATGGTCCGTGGTGGGTTGATCTCGCAACCCCAAGCGGTAAAAGAATTAGACGCTCAACTGGCACGACTATAAAAAAGGAAGCGCAACAATATCACGATAGGCTTAAAGCTGAAATGTGGAAAATTGATAAACTTGATGCTCCGCCAGAGTATATTTTTGAAGAAGCATTACTGCATTATGTGCGCTCTGCTGAAGGTCAAAAAGATACTGCAACTAAAAAACGGCACGCCATCTACTGGCGTAGCAAATTCTCAGGACGAGTATTAAGCTCTTTAACAACACAGGAAATTTTACAACATATTCCCACCAAGAATATGAACACTAAAAAACCTCTTGCTAATGCTACCCAAAACAAATATATCAAATCTATTTCTTTGATCTTGAATCTTGCACATAAAGCGGGGATACTAGACAAAGTGCCCTATATCCCTAAGAAAAAAGAGCCGCCAATCCGAGTGCGTTGGATCACTAAAGAACAAGCACGAGAATTAATTGGCAAACTTAGCCAAGATTGGATGCGAGCAATATGCTCATTTGCTTTAATGACAGGAGCAAGGCGTACCGAAATCCTCACTTTAACATGGGATAAAATCGACTTCGTGCGTAAAGTAGCATTGGTTACTAACGATGTCGCTAAGTCTGGAAAAGCTCGCTCATTATTACTCAATGATGAAGCCATCACCTTACTTAAATCCATTCGTAACAGGCATTCCAAATATGTGTTTGTCGGTAGAAACAGTAATCCGCTAACGGATATCAACCGAAAGTCTTTCACGCTAGCAACGAAAAAATGCTTTCTAGTTGATTTCCATTTCCACGATTTGCGGCATACTTGGGCAAGCTGGCACGTTCAAGCAGGTACACCGCTATTCACGCTCAAAGAATTAGGCGGTTGGGAAACTCTCGAAATGGTCAAGAAATATGCTCATTTGAATGCGGATCATTTGTTGGAACACGCAAACAAAGTAGAATTTCACGGCACATTTACGACACACCCAAAGCCTAAGACACATTTAAAACTTGTTGCGTAACATATAACTTTTTGAAAAATAAGACTTTTAATGGCACGCCCTAAAGGATTCGAACCTTTGACCCACGCCTTAGAAGTTCTCTATATATTTTTCATAAAGATAAAATTTCACATTAAAAACAATGACTTGCAAAGCTAATCATTTTGCATTTTGATAGTGTTCTACATCTATTTACCTCATTTCACTCCTTTTACGTCACATCTACGACACACTCTCCATTGCTTCATATCAAATTACCTTACTCATATTCTTCACAAGAATAGGACAATCAAGATTGACGCGTCAAAGAAAAAGTGCGGTAAACCTACCGCGCTTTTATCAAAAATTTATTTTAACGCTCAGACTCATTCCCGCCATCTTCTATGATGCTGGAATAAACCTCTACGCCGAGGTAATAGAGTTTAAAAGACTCACCTGCAAAGGCAAAACCAAACAACCCTGTTGTTTTCTGTTTATTATTGAGATTTTCAAAAGTAAATATTCCCACTTCAATCGAGATTTTTTTAAATTCCTCAAAATCCATGTTCAGCACGTGATTGTCATCTGAGAGTGGATACCCCATTAGTTCACCAAATTGGTCAAAGCGGTAACTGATATTCAATCTGCGCACAAGCTCCGGACTTGGCAATTCCACTTCGCTGTCTTGATTGTCACGTCTTAAATAGACCCGCTGGGTAAAAGGGTCTAACCAATAGCCATCATTTGGTCTGTCACCATACCAAAAAATACCGTCTCTATACCCTGTCTGAACGAGCTTGATATTAGCCAAGTTCTTTACCTGTCTGTACACAGCATTGTCTGTTGCAACCAATCTGTTTTCTACTTCCATTACCCGTGGGACAGGCTGATTTTTTAATACTTCAATCTCGTTTTCAAGATTAACTATATCTTTTGCCACGTTGTAGGCAAACATTGCATCGACGGGTTGGTTTTTATTTATTCTCGCCATTTCTAAGCTCCTGTTTTGTTTGTTGGTAAATTTTGTTGAGAGATTCGTCATATTCCTTGTGGTTTAAGACGATATATTGGGTTTTAATTAACCGCACTTTGTACGGTTTTTTCTTTGAAAGAACATTAATCATCGTTCACCACCGTAACATCTTGGATTAATGTCAATTCTCCACCGGCAATCGTGCGCACTTTGTGATATTGGTCGATACATTGCAAATCCCATTTGGCAGATTCCCACTTCACGCCCTGCGTTTTATCATGTGAGATTGAGATGTGGATAAGGTGATTTTCTACGGCAATTTCTCCTGTTTGAGTTGATAGTTTGATAACATCGCCCCGTTTGGGTTTGATGTGTAAATCAAGTCGGCAGCCGTCAAAATTGACCGCACTTTCTTGGTCGTCATCTTCCACAACCTCAAATGTAAAACCTTCATCGTCGCCCCGAACCATCTCTAAGTCGATTTGTTCCATTTTCGCTCCAATAAAAAAGCCCTAGTTTGAGGGCTGTGACTAAACGTAAATTTGCTGCGTTTCTTTCAAATGATTGTAGATTCGCGCAAGCATAATTTGTGTTGGCGTTTTGCCGATGTCCTCTTTAGTAAAAGGTGCGTCATTAATCGCTTTTGCCGCTTCGGCATCAATCCATTTATATTCACTGATAATCGGTGTGAAATCTGTGACGACGCCGTCATTATCTGTGCCGGTGCCGATAACGTATTTTGCATTGATTGAACCGTCTTCTTGCGTACTGTAACTAGCAATCGCTGAGTACATTGGGTTTAAGATTTTGTTAAATGTTGTCATAAAAGACTCCTTGTTTTAGATAAAAGAAAACCCCGACAGTTTGTACTATCGAGGCTATATTGAAAAAATCGCCTAAATTTAACCGCACTTTTGTGTGGTCTGTGTTTAAACTTTAACCAAAAGCCTTGAATTGGAATAGAGAATAGTTGTAATAAGCGGTTTATCTAGACTGTTCTCGTTACTAGCCCACGCTAATAGCTTTATATTTAATTGCTGATTTTCATTTAGAATGAATGTCGTATTGGTCACTTTCGAGAAACTTCCATTTGCAAGATGAGATAAATTTCCTCTTTTGTACAAAGTTAAATTCTCATTTTCTCCCATGTGGCTGTAATCCGATGTGGTAATATTAAACGGAACTTGTACCCATCGTTTTGCACCAGAAGGCAAAATATTGATTTTTGCTTCATACGCATAGTAATACTCACGTTTTATTACCCCTGTACTATCTTTAGTATCAAAACGTACTCTTCTATCAAGAGCCTTCCATTTATCAACTAACAATGTTTCATAGATATTACCACCCACTAATTGACTTATTCTTAGCGAACCAGTGAATTCACCTGTTATCCCCTCAATCCTTGCCCCTTTTATCAATCCTCCATTAATTGTTGAACCATTAATTGTTGTACCCGATACCACTCCGCCACGAATGTTATTCCCTTCAATAGTCGTCCCTGTGATTGTTCCAGCTGTCACTCGTCCTAAATTCGCACTAATCGCTGATAAACTCGATATATTGAGTTTATCCGCAGTCAATGTCTTAGAGACAACATGCGAGGCATTGATACTGCCTGCTGCCATATTTCGAGCGACGATAGTACCGGCTGCGATCTGATTGCTTGTAATCGTATTGGAAGCAATTTGTTGCGCGGTGATGGTGTTTGTGACAATCGAGCCACCGTGAATCGCCGTTACACCGGCATTTTGCCAAGCAGACGGCTCTTTAGTATGTGCTGTGCATTCCTCAAGCATAGGGCGAGCCACGAACATCCAAGCCCCATTAGGATTAGACTTATCACCATCATAAAAGAAAAAGAATACATCAAGACTAACCGCCTTAGGAGGGGCTTGAAACTTAATAAATACTCTTTTGGCATTATTAATACCTTGAAAGCTATACCTGTTACTAAAACCTTCTTTTTTATTTAATAAATATTCTCCATTAGCCCCTCTTACATCAATATATATTTCTACTCTTTTACAACTATGATTACCCATATACGCTGAAATCATATACCAATGACCTGCATTAATAGCCACATTTTGATGTATTCCACATCTTGAATCGTTACGATTAGTTATTTTATTATGCCACCTTAAAACATTTTCATTTTTTAAATATCCACCTAATTTAAATTCAGTATCTTGCCTACAATATCTTTCTCCTTTCTTATCTTCAGGAACACCTTTCTCAGTAGCAGTCCATCCATCAGGAACACCTTTTGTAGGATTTGCAAAAATCGGGTTATACAACAAATTCCCACCCAACCCAATCGCTAACTTATCCGCTGTTAATTCACCTGCGGCAACGTGACTTGCACGAACCGCACCGGCTTGTAATGCTGCCGTGCTGACGGAATCCGCCGCCATTTTGTCCGCCGTCACAATATTGGCACCTAAGTGTTGAGTGCCGATAACATTTGCACCGATTTGTTGTGCAGTGAGGGTGCCGGTGAGCTGTTTTGTCGGGATTTGTAATTTCCCAACATCAATGCTGTTGTCAACATACTTGGTTCCATTCCACGTGTACAACTTGCCGTCAGTGGTGTTATGGACTTGGTTATAGCCTGCAAACTCATTAACGTTTAATCCCGTCACCGTTTTGATTAGCTCAAGATTGCGTGCCGGCAATGCGGTATCAATCACTTCATTGACGATATTTTGTGACAACTTTTCATTAAGTAGCGCTAATTCTTCGTCAATATCGACCGCACTTTCCGCCCTTAAGCCTGATTGTTGATAAAACGGGCCGACATTAATGCCACGGGTATGACGCAACCAATAGTAACGCACTTGTTTTGCGCCCACTTCGTGGGTGTACATTCGAGCGGTGACTTTTGCAATACGTTTTGCAGTTTGAATATCGTCCGTTTCTGCTGCGAAAATTTCGGTGGCTGTGGCATCGTTGATCCAATCCCACTCAAGGGTAATATTGCCTAAACCACCTGTAGCACGCACGCCTGTTGGGGCAGGAGGGCGGTCGATGGTAAAGGGTTTTGCCTTTTCATTGAGTAGTTGTCCGTTTTGGTTTTTCGCACGAATTACAACGGTATATTCACCATTTTCGAGATCGTCTAAATCAAGTTCGGCTGTTTTTCTCCCTAATTTAGATGAATATAATTTTCCATCTTTATAAATAAAGATGTCATAGGTAACTAATCCAACCCCGCCGGTTGTGTCTGCTGACGCATGAACTTTACCGTCTGGTCCAATGTTGATTTGGATATCACCGACTTTCGGAGTGTTGAGCAAAGTAGTTTCACGAGGTTCAAAATTCGCACCATTATCAACAATCGCCTCTTTTTGCGGTTCGTGTTGAATGGCAGAAATAGTAAATTGATCTTTGCCATCTTTTTCTTGAACTGTAATGCAACGATATAGCTTTGTGACAAGATTTTCATTTGAAATCGTCCACGGGTACTGAACGGCAATACTTATCGGCGGATCAACCAAAGTAATTTGATTATTTTTTACCGCAGCGATTTTTGCGTGGCGCTCTTTGCCTTTGTTATCAACGTAAGAAAAAACTTGCTTTGTTCCAGAAAGAGTAACGTCACGATCCACTGTTATTATTTTTCCGGCTGCGGATATAATTCTTCCACCGATCTCTGTACCAGCAAAATAACTATCAGCAATGCGGATAATATCGCCCGGAATATTGGCTAATCCCTCTCGCCCAACAGTAAATGTTACCATTTCAGTTTCAAGGCGTTCGGTTTCTAAAATCCATTTTGCCATGCGGTGTGCCTGCCCCCGTGAGGTACAACCAAAAGCCGCTTTTTTTAACTGTTTTAAGCCGTTTTTTGCCACATCTTGATCGTCTTGAACAAGCTCAATCGCACTTTTATAGCTATTGAGTTTGTCAAAATAGGTAATTTGGATCGAATTATGACGATCTTTATTAGCAGAAGAGGAATATTCAAATTCTCCATCTATCACATTTGCATTGGTATAAACCCATACCGGATCACTTGGTCGATCTAATACGATAGAAAATTCAGAACCATTCCACACAGGCAAGCCACGGAAGCATGAGCAAATATCATTGATCAAGTCATAGGCTTTGCGTGATTCACTAATCCAAACATTACAAGTAAAGCGGGGTTCTTGTCCACCAAAGCCGTCCGGCACAAGTTGATCACAATACTGCGCTGCAGTATAGAAAGCCCATTTATTGATAGAAAACCCGTCAATACGATGACCGAGCCCGTAACGTTTGTTGGTCATTAAATCGTAAAGCACCCATAATGGATTGTCCGTCCATTCGGTTTTAAATGCACCGTCCCAATAATCGCCGGTGTAAGTACGGGTTATCGGGTTATAGTTAGACGGAACAAGACACTCTATACCGTAGATCTCGTAGCTGCGGGTTGGAATTGCACTAAAATATTCTGAATCGAATTCAATCCCCATTAATGCCGTGTGAGGGTAGGTGTATTCACCTTCAATGATCTCCGTGTAGCTCGCCCAAATGGTTTTATTTTGCAAACGTTGAGACTTGGAATCAGGCTCTACACGTTCAACTTTAAGTAAAAATGGTACTGACGGTAAATTTTCAATATCAAGCTGACGCAAATATTGAGAGCTATATTTACCGGTAATGTTAAGAGGGTAAGTTTGATCTCCGACTGTAACAATGAAATTGACACTAGATCCGAGTGTATCACCTTGATCGTTTTGACTGAAAAGGCTACTTACGCCCAAATGTAAGCGCAATCTAGATACATTCTTATCTGTGATCGTGCGAGTAAGTGGAGATGATTTTTTTACTTCTTGCCCGACATTAACCTCTCTTTCCGAAGTATCAAAATCAGAAAGCTGATCTTGCACTGCAAGACCTTTTCGTCCTTGCCATGTCACGTTTGAAAAATTAAAACTGTTATCGGCATTCTGAATGGGCGTATCGTCTAAATAGATGGATTTCATTCCATCAACCAACCCTTTTACAACACCCTCTGAAATACTTTCAACAACTCGCACGCTTTGTTTTGAGCGTCCTGTTTCAGGAGCTTCATACGGAGTATGTCCGCCGCCACCGCCACCTTTACCCATTTTAATACCTTCCTATAATTTTTCTTACTAAAGCCCCGTCTCGACGCTCAGCCGGTTTTTTCTCTGCTTCGCTTTCGGCATCGTATGTACGAATGCCTTGAGATAAAACGAGAGATCCGCATCGGAAGCGCCCATAACACAATGCCATAGCTCGACCTTGTGCCACCATGTTAAAATATTAGAAAAACTTGTTGAACTTTGCTTATCTTGCCTGTCATTACCGTTATTTGAGTTTGGTGTTTTCGTTAGCATTTGTGCGACACCGCTTGCCATCAAGCCGACCCCAGCGGCTATTAACGCCCCGCCGCCGGCCCACGACGTGAGAACCCCAACTACAACAAGCACAGCTCCAGCAATAGTCTGAAAAAGCCCTCCTTTTTTTCGCTCCGGCTAATACCGGAGTAAAATGTACGGTGCAATTCTCACTAAGCTCTTGATGAATTTCATGTTCCGCATAACGAGAATCTAAATAAGTATTTCGCCCAATACGAACCTTAAAAAAACCTTTTAATAAATGATTTTTCAAGCCTCTACGTTGTTGTGTTAATGCTTCAACAATTTCTGCTACGTTTTACATTTAGCCTAAATTGGCTGCCAAATTGTTTAAGACTGCCGTAGAATTTGACATTGACCATTCTCTATGCCTCCATATTGAATGTGTATATTGAGCCAATAACCATCATAAAGATCACGTTTTGAGAGCCTTTTCGGGGCGTGGTGGCAATACTCGCTGATCCCCGACATAAATTGCCGCATGATTCGGCACTGGAGATTCAATACGCACTAATACCACATCACCCACCTGAATGTTTTCAAGCGAGACTTGATAAAATCCGTTCTCTTCTAAATGCTCAAGATAAAGATTTCGCCTTGCCACCACCACTCATCAGCACGGGATAATCAGGAAAATCAAAACCGCACAAATAATAGAAATCACGAAAAAGCGTGTAACAATCCATTTTGCCGTGTTCAAAATGCGGCTAATTAACGGCGCAATTTGGGGAAATTGATAAACCTCATCATCACAAATAAGCACCAATCAAGAGCCGATAGAAGTTGCATTTGCCTATCTGCTAAACTCAATTTGGGATCTCCGTTAGGTGGGAATGGACTAAGGCTAAAATTTTCCCTTTTTCTTCCGCCTTAATAAAATCGCCTGGTGAAACTCAAAATAATTTTGCGGATCGGCTGCGATATTTTCACAATGAATAAGTTCAAGTTTTCCTTCAATAGATACAACAAAGCCGCACATTTCGAGCGGCTCACATTCTTTTGCCAGTGTCAGCAAGGTCTTTTTTAATTCATCAGGAATATTCATGTTTACCCAATTTATCAACGCTTGGGAATCCACCAAAATTAGCGAGATTTCGTCTAAGAGCACAACCTGTTTTACATCGGCTGCATTTATCTTTTTTCGGATCGGTTGTCGGTTGATCTTTTTCATCAGCCACAGGCGGACCGTCATAACCGCATTCAACTCCTCGATATGGCCAAGGACACATCGTCAGAATAGTCGGCAAGGAATCTGCGCACCGTCCATTTCTACCGGCGTAGCGAGAACAAAGCTGACTAAATCCCGTTGTGTGAAGATAGTTGTTCAATTACAAAAATTGAAACCGTTTCAATACTTGGATCTGCGTATGGATTGCCATCTTCAAAATTGACTGCATCTAAGAACCGAACACAGACACGCCTACGTCTTACGATTGCGCCAAGGCATTGTTGGTAAGCGTAAATAATACGGGTCACAAATCCATTAATATTGCCTAAAGAAAGCGTAGGGCGATTGCTTGCACCCTGTGAAGACAATTTAAAACCGCTTGTTGCCACACCGTAGGGAACATATTCTTTACCTTGCCAGATGATAGGCTTGTCGTTTAATCGGCACCGGCATAAAAGCGATAAAGCTCGCCGGCATTACCTTCTTTATCAAAATGTTTTCTTAAATCAATTTCCCATAGATCAATTAAGGCGACTGTTCAAGTTTTGCCAGTTCCGCCTTTAGTTTTGGCTCACTCATTACAGCACCTCTTTAAATGTCATTGTAAACGTAGTAATGCCACCATTTTGTGTACTGCTCCAAGACGGGCAATAGACTTTTATATCTCGTTCTTCTTGACTGCAATACCACAGAAACGCCTGATATCCGCCACGTTTAGAAAGAAATGTACGTAAGGATTTGGCATTAGCTGAATTACAAATACAGCGTACGCCGGAAATATTCACCAAGTCGTGGTTTAATCCTTTCGGCGCACGTTGAGAATAGCCGTCCCCAAACTCATTATTGATAATATTGGGTTCGTGCGAGATGGAGTAGCCGCCTTGCACCGCCCAATTAAAACGCTCCAGCGTTCCCGTCACGTCTTGCCTCCCGTAACTCATATTGAATCATGCCACGAATTTTATCGACCAAGTCGCTAGTCCATTCAGAATGATCG
>NZ_BBXJ01000001.1 GCF_001019715.1 Rodentibacter caecimuris | reverse complement strand
ACAATCTTTAAATGTAATGAATGTAGCACTGGCTATTTCGTGATGAAACAAGGTAAATTTGGTCAGTTTTGGGGATGCTCAGGATATGGAATCAAAGGCGATCAATGTACGAATACTCGTAAGTATTTTATGTAATATGCTATTTAGGGTTATTCAGGAAAGAACATATTTTTAATTTCAGATTCCCTGAAAGAAATAAAAATGTCAACTAATATTGCAGGATTTTTCCTTTGATACAACACAATTTTATTAAACTACTTATTAACGTTATTTCATTACAGAGTAACGGATAACTTTGACATCGATC
Source organism: Rodentibacter caecimuris (assembly GCF_001019715.1). Classification (GTDB taxonomy): domain Bacteria; phylum Pseudomonadota; class Gammaproteobacteria; order Enterobacterales; family Pasteurellaceae; genus Rodentibacter; species Rodentibacter caecimuris. The sequence goes on along the minus strand of NZ_BBXJ01000001.1, from coordinate 2,700,702 downwards.
TAAATTCCTTACTTATCTTTTATTGAGATTTTCGGGATTATTTACTAGTAAAAAATTTATCTTCAGAACGAGCCACCAATACAAGATTACCGCCTTTCTGTGCATGGATTTTTGCCAGTTATAAACCGATACCGTTTGATGCGCCTGTAATTAATGCTGTTTGTGTCATATGCAATCCCTATAAATAAATGATTAGTCAATCAATTAAATTTGTAAAAAATAAGCGGAATCTAACCGGCTTGTTTGTCTGTTAGTGATGAGAAATCGCTTTCCACATCATCGTAAAACCGAGCATTTTATAAATATCACGCTTGGTCGGTTCTTGTAAAATCTGTTGAATCGTCGCTTCAACCATCGCTTCCATCATTTTGATCGCAAACTCCAGTGGCGGAAAAAAGAGCTTATCCGCTTCCGCTGCGCTGAACATCCGTTGCATCGGTAAAAAGATCTGCTTCGCTTCTTGTCGGGTTTCTTCCGTAAGAATGGTTGAAACCTCTAACTGTTGCAAGGTTTGGCGCGCTTCTCGATGTTCAATACCCCAATCGATATAGTGATTCCATAAATGCAACAACTGCGATGCAAATTCCGCTTGCGGAAAATTCGGCATTACCGCTTGCGCAATGTGGCGTTTAATCTCCAAATAAGTGGCATTGAGCAACGTTTCTTTACTCTCAAAATAGGTAAATAATGATCCTGTTGCCACGCCGGCATTTTTTGCAATCAACGCCGTGGTTGCCGATAACCCTTGCGTTGCAATCGTCTGAATGGTTGCTTGAATTAAGGTGTTACGTTTATCCGAACTTAACGGACGAGCCATATCGATCCTTATTAAATGATTAATTAGTCATTTATTATAAAGAGGAAAAAAGAAAAATCAACCTATTTTGTAAAAATTGCAACATCGCCCTTGACCTTAACCCTAGGTCAAGCTTTAACATTGCGCCATTCAATCTCAATCAAAATAAGGACATCGTATGAAATTACATAAACTCACCCGCTCATTGTTGCTGTTAAGTTTAGGTCTCACGGCATTTGCCCAAGCGCAAACACTTTCAATGGAAGTGTGGAAAAGTCCAACTTGTGGCTGTTGTAATGAATGGATCAGCTATATGCAAAAAAACGGTTTTGAGGTTAAAGTCAACGAAACAGGCAATTATGATGCCCATAAGCGCTTTAACATTAAAGATGAACACGCTTCTTGCCACACGGCAGTGATTGATGGCTATGTGATTGAAGGACATGTACCTGTAGAGGATATCAAACGTTTACTCGCAGAAAAACCTGATGCCGTTGGTTTGTCCGCTCCTGGCATGCCGATTGGCTCACCCGGCATGGACGGTGAAGCCTACGGCGGACGTAAAGATCCTTATGATGTTGTTTTAATTAAGAAAAACGGTGAAAGTGAAGTGTTCAAATCCTATAACCAATAAGAGGCGAAAAAATGAAACGTCGAGATTTTTTACGTTATGGCATTGGGCTTAGCTTAGCCAGTAGCTCGCTTTATAGCCTTGCGAATATGATGAACCACGCACAACACGGCAATATGGCGATGATGCATTCAGCCCCTACTAGCTTAATGCCTGTCGAAGCGATGCCCTCAGGCTTATCACTCATGGTATATTACCAAAGCTTGCTAACCAATCCACTCAAGCTGGACTATTCAAAGCCACTTTAAAAGCAGAGCCCATTAAAATTCGCCTCGCAGACAATAAAGAAACGGAATTTTGGGCTTATAACGGACAGCTACCTGGGCCACAAATTGAAGTATTTGAAGGCGATACCGTAGAAATTGAATTTATCAATCACCTACCACAACCCACAACGGTGCATTGGCACGGTTTAGATGTGCCAAATGAAGCGGATGGTAACCCTATGGATATGATTGAACCACAAGGGAAAAAATCTATCGCTTTACTCTACCCGAAGGCAGTGCAGGTACATATTGGTACCATCCTCATCCACATCATTATGTTTCCGAGCAAGTCTATAAAGGCTTAGCAGGTACTTTCGTTGTGAAAGCAAAAAATGATCCGCTTGCACACCTTCCTGAACAACATTGGGTTATTTCTGATCTGCGTTTAAATGCCGATGGTACCATTCCACCAAACACGATGTTAGATTGGATGAACGGACGTGAAGGGGAATTTGTGTTAATCAACGGCCAATATCAGCCCCAAATTCAAGTGACAACGAATGAACGCCTCCGTATTTGGAATGCAACGAGCGCCCGTTATTTTCGTTTAAACATTCCAGGGGTGAAATGGATTGTGGTGGGGACAGAGGGCGGTTTACTTGAAAAACCACGCACGCCTGTTGATGAACTGCTACTCACACCTGCAGAACGCGTTGAAGTGATTATGGTGGGTGAAACGCAAGGCAAGGCCAATTTACAAAGTAGCTATTATGATCGCCGTAAAATGATGGTGGCAGGAACAGCCTAAAGATCTCACTTTAGCGACAATTCAGGTGAAACCAGAACCTGTTCAGTTACCTGAAAGCTTAAGAAGTTTGCCTAATTGGGACGAACCAAAACAGATTCGCCAAATTCACTTTAGTGAAAAAATGATGAACCACACCAATATGCCAATGATGGATCATACCAAACATAGCTCCGCTATGATTACGACAGACAATCCTCTTCCGCCCATGATGGACGGTATGTTCCTAATCAATGGACAAACTTTTGATATGAACCGCATTGATTTTGTTACGAAAGTCAATGACGTAGAACAATGGGAAATTTTCAATGAAAGCCATATGGATCATCCGTTCCATTTACACGGCACTCAATTTGAAGTGATTCAACATACATTAAACGGCAAAACCTTTAAACCAGAAGGCAGAGCGTTAAAAGATGTGGTCAATTTACGCCCTTATGAAAAAGTGATTATTCGCTTTAAGCAAGGACACTCGGGGTTGAAAATGTACCATTGCCATATTTTAGAACATGAAAATCTCGGCATGATGGGAATGTTTAAAGTGGAATAATCCACTAATGTGCAAGCGGTCAGATACTTGTGAAAATTTGCAAATTGCAAAATTCAGGCAAGATCTGACCGCTTGTTACATTAAATATCGCGCGGTGACCATGCCTGCCCGATAACTGGCGGAAGCCATGCGCCACCTTTCACACAGAAACTCCACAATAAATCTGGAATGCCGTAATGATCAGCTTTTTCAGGATCTAATTCAGCCACAATTTCGCTCTCCTTGCCTGTCGCAATGAGTGTCGCAATAGTCGGATTGATCATCACCGTTTTGCCTAGCGCAATAAATTCCGCCCAGCCGGTTTGATAAGCCTTTAAAATTTGCTCTGCAGTAAAGAGATTGCCGACACCAATCAGCGGTAATTTTCCACCAATTCGCTCGTGTACCAATTGCATACGAGTGAGAGACGTATCTGCGCCACGGCGCGCTTGCTTGTAAAAATCCCATAGCGAGATATGTAAATATTGCAACGGTTTTTCCACCAAGGCATCAATCAGCGCGAAAGTATCCGCCATGGTTAAACCGTTGTCGCCTGGTTCTTCCGGTGAAAAACGGTAGCCGATAATAAAATCAGGGCGTTGATGTTTTGCGCGCACGCCGACAACCGCCTCCACCACTGCCAGTGGAAACGCTAGACGTTTTTCAAGGCTACCACCCCACGCATCCGTGCGGCGATTGGTCTGTGCTGAATAAAACTGTTGGATCAAATAATTATTGGCACCATGAATTTCCACACCGTCAAAGTCTGCTCGAATCGCTAAATCTGTCGCATTACCAAAGGCTTGAATCAGAGAATGAATTTCCGCCTCGGTTAAAGCGCGTGCGCCTACTTCTGCGTTATCGCTTGGTGCTACTACATCTTTCCCGTGTAACAAATCCGGAATTGACTTATCGCCACCGTGGTGAATTTGCAAAATCGCTTTCGCGCCTTGCGCTTTAATCAGCGCAGCAGTACGCGTTAAGCTGTCTAAATGTTGTTCGGAAATCGCCTCAGGCTGTCCGTGAAAGGCTTTTCCGTTTTCAGCGACCAACGTTGCGGCAGTAATAAATAAGCCGATATTTTCTGCTCGGTTACTTAAAAAACGCTGTTCTTGCTCGCCTAAAGTACCATCTGCATTAGAGGCGAAATGCGTCATCGGCGCAACGGCTAAGCGGTTACGGATTTCAATGCCGTTATTTAAGATATAAGGTTGAAAAAGTGGGGTAAATGCTGGGTTCATATTGCTTTCCTTTATTCAATAAAACACGAAATTATTTACTCATTATAACGCACTATGCATTGAGCTATGGTAACTATTCTCTCTTATATTGATAGCTATAAACATACAAGCCAGCCTGTAGCCTAACCATATCTTTTTTTCAAAATTTCTGTTAAACAATCGAATACAAATAATACTCGAGGTGATGTAATAGTTTGATAGGGACGATACAAATACAGTTGCCATTTATCAATGGGGATTTCGGGGAACAGTTTAACCAACTCACCGCAGTCAAAATGCGGTTTGCAGAACAGTTCGCTGATAAAGCCGACCATGTTGCCCCGTAGCACCGCTTTTAGCTCACATTCAGGGTCGGAGCTGTAAAAAAGCACTTCTCTCGGTAGCAATTTTTGCTCGTCATTCATCGCTAAATCCCACGGACGACCTGTTTCCACGTTAATCGGCAAGGAAAATGGGAAATTGCGCTGCAAATCGTCTAAATCTTTTGGCATTCCCAATCGTTCCAGCAATTTCGGCGAAGCGACAATCCAATCTTGCAAATCGGCAATTTTGCGGATAATAAAATTCGGGTTCGGTTCAGGTCCGATACGTAAGCCGATATCAATGCGATGTGCCACCGCATCAAATTTGGTCATATCTTCACGCCAATCAATGACCAGTTGCGGATACGGTTCAAGTGCTTGCAATAATTCATCTAAAATCAAATCATTGTCTCGCCAGCGGGGAAAAGTAATCCGCACCACGCCTGCCATGTCGTCCGTTTGCTGTTTGCCCAATTTAAACAGATTGTCGGTGTCCGCCAGCAGTTGTTTCGCCTTAATCAAAAACTGCTCACCAAAACTAGTGAGCCGAATTTGGCGCGTATTCCGCTTAAACAGTTGCTCGCCTAACTCCTGTTCCAATTCCGCAATCACACGGGTCACCACCGACGGCGAAACCGCTAGCTGCATTGCCGTTTCCCGAAAACTCAACGTTTCGCTGGCAAGGCAAAAATATTTAATCGCATCGAGTTTGTTCATTGGATTGCTCCTTCTTCAAAAAGAGCGGTCAGATTTTTGATCACTTTGGCTATTGCAAAATCTTGTCAAAATCCGACCGCTCTTTCGTTATAGTTTCTGTTCCATCAAGGTCTTAAGTGGCTCAAGCCCTAAACGTTCATAGAAACGAAATGCCCCTTGATTGTCGTTCCAAACGTGCAACGTTACGCTATCGCAACCGTTCTCTTTGGCGTATGCCACCACGTGTTGATACAATTTCTCGCCAATTTTTTTACCCCGTTGCGAAGCGTCCACACAAAGGTCGTCAATGTACAACACTTTGCGATCAAATAACGCCGGAACGCCTTGTGTAATTTGATAAATGCAGAACGCATAGCCTTGCACCGTGCCGTTTTCATCTTCATACACAAAGATCGGTTTTTGTTCGTCTGCCATTAAAGCTAAAATTTCTTCATCATTGTATTTGCGTTTACCCGCTTGGAAAATATCAGGGCGAGCTTCAACGTGAACAGCGTGAACTTGGTATAACAACTCGGCAATACGAGCGACATCATCGGCTTTTGCAAGTCTAATCATGCTTTCTCCTAAATCGTGTTTAGCTGTGTAGCAAGTTGATTTAATACCAGTTCGGTATCATCAAGCAACTGCTCAAATTTCTCCATACCGAACTGCTGGCTTACTTGCAATTCTGCTTCGGTTAGCCGAGCAATAATCGGGTCGATAAAAATTTTACCGCTTGCACTTAAAGCAATCAACTTACTGCGTTTGTCGTTCTCATCAGGCAGAAAAACCAAAAAACCTTTTTGGTCTAGTTGTTTACAAACAGAGGTTACCGTTTGTTTCGGCAAACTCCATTTATCGCCAATAGCAGTAGGCGAAGTCGCACCATAGCGACCGATGGAATACAAAAAATGCAATTCATTTAAGGTGAGCTGGTGTTGCTTCGCTACACTAGCATAAATGCTCGACAGCTGCGCTGCCAGCTCCACCAATTTATCAAAGGGGTTCATTTTTACGCTCCAAAAATTTGACACGAGTAATGTCATAAAGCCAGTTAAACACCAAGGCATACAGCATAATCAGCAAACTCAAACCAATATCCGCTAAAAAGGCGTGCCACAGGCTTAAATCTAATAAATATGCAACTACGGGAATGGTAAACAGCAATAAGGTACACTCAAAGCAGACGGTATGCAAAATGCGTAATTTTAGGCTACGTTCTTCCCGTTTGCTGGTAAAAATTTTATCAAACACATAGTTAAAGAAGAAGTTAAGTATCATTGCTATTACAGACATGGCAATACCTGTTCCTGTGGCGGCTTCAAGGCTGAAATCTCCCACCAATAATACTGCAACCGCACCGATTGCCATTGCCCCAATTTCAAATAATACCGAGTGAAAAATACGTTCGTAAAAAGTCACAAAATAATCCTATATCGTACTAAATAAATGCATTATAGTACGATATAGGAGTAAATGCAACGCTATTTGCAAATTTCTAAGTAGATTTCACCGCTTTCTAATCTAACGCTTTAATCCCTTGAATAATTTGGCAATGGTCAATGTCTTCCGCCTGACAGTCAATTAATGGCTCAAGCAATGCTTTAATTTGATTGAGCTGATCGATTTGATGCTCAATTTGGATTAAATGCTGTTTCGTTAATTTATCCACCAGTTCGCAACGATTATGTGGATTAGTTTGCAACATGATTAGTTGCTTAATTTCCTCTAAGCGAAAGCCGATCATTCGACAGCTTTTAATAAAATGGAGCTGGTTGAGCTGTTTTTCACTAAACAAGCGATAGCCGTTTGGTTGCCTTGTTGCCGTATCAATTAGCCCCAGTTTTTCATAGTAACGAATGGTTTCCAAATTCACGCCACTTTCTCGGCTTAATTCACGGATTTTAAAAAATTTTGTCATGGATGCTTGACCCTGTAATTGCTACGGAGTTTATAGTTTACGCCAAGTTAAACTAAAACACACGGAGAGACTATGGCTTGTACGACTTCTTGCTGTACTTCATACAGTACACACCTTTCCCCTAAATATCGCAAAGCATTATGGATTGCTCTTGGACTAAATATCACTCTGTTTTTCATTGAAATCGTGATGGGCGTAAAATCGGGTTCTGTTTCTTTACTTTCGGATAGCTTAGATTTTTTTGGCGATAGCGCCAATTATGTGATTAGCTTGATCGTGTTGCCCATGGCGTTAAGTTATCGTGCCAAAGCCTCTTTATTAAAAGGAGCAACCATGGGTGGATTTGGCTTATTTATTTTAATCACAACCCTCTATCGTTGGGCTTATGGCGAACTGCCAAACCATAGTGAAATGAGTGTAGTCGGTGTGCTTGCCTTATTCGCCAACTTAACAGCCTTGTGGGTGCTTTATCATTTTCGTGATGGCGATAGCAATATGAAGAGTGTTTGGATCTGCTCCCGCAATGATGCGATAGGGAATATAGCTGTCATTTTGGCGGGGATTGCGGTCTATTTTACCCAGTCGAAATATCCCGATTTGATCGTTGCTTTCGTTTTGGCTTTATTAGCTCTGCAAGGTGCGAAAGAGATTATTACTAAGGCATTAATGGAATTGAAAGGATAAGAAAATAGCGGTGAGTTCCAGTAAAAAATTTACAAATTTTTAAGTGGATCTCACCGCTTGTATAGTTATTTCTGATATTTTTGATAATTCAACTGCAACCACTGTAAGCCCACAACAGCAATCACATTATCAATTTTCCCTTCAACAACCCATTGATACGCTTGCTCACGGCTCACAACGTGGACGAGAATATCCTCGCCTTCTTCTTCCAAGCCATAAACGCCGCCAACTTGGGTGCTATCGACTAAGCCTAAAAAGAGATGTAAACGCTCAACCGCACCACCTGGGCTGTCCCAAATGCTTAAGGCGCGTTCCACATTGCTGACGGTTAAACCTGCTTCTTCGTAGCTTTCACGGATAGCGACATTTTCTGGTGTTTCCCCTTCATCTACCATGCCTGCAATCAGTTCCACTAGCCAAGGGGATTGGTTGCTGGTTGGATCGTAAGCACCAATGCGAACTTGTTCGACTAACACTACGGCGTCTTTGACAGGATCATAGGCGATTAATGCAGCTGCGGCACCTTTAATCATTAATTCACGCACAATTTCACCGCTTACTCCACCATTAAATAACTTGTGGCGGAAATACATTTTTTTCATGGTGAAATGACCTTGATAAACCACTTCTTCTTTTAAAATCTCTAAATCTTTTTGTTGAAATTGATGAATTTTAGTCATGACTCTCTCCTTAGCTTTTACGTAAACGGTCGGTATGAACGACATAGAGTGCAACAACCATCACTAAAATGGCAAGAGCAAAAAGTAGCGTATAACGTGGACGTTTTTTGTAGATCTGATGACGAACTTTGTGCTTGTGGTAAGTTTCACTATTAAGTTGCAATACAGCATCATCCTGCGATTGCATAATTTCAAGTGCAGAGTGTAAGGTACTAAGACGTTCGTCTAAAAGTGTAAGATGTTCTACAACACGCTTACGTTCTCGTTGTAATTCTTCAATCTTAGTTGAAATCTGAGAAAAATAAATTGGTACTCGGCAAGTATTGTGAAACTTCATTCAAAATCACGGTTATAATATCAAACTTGAAATTGAATAAAATTGTCGCAAATTCACAATGGTTTGTAATTGTTCATTTGCGACATAATGGCGTCGATTACGTTCAGGTAAATTAAGAGCAGCCTCTTCAGAAGAAATAGAAAATATTAGAAAATATATTAAATGAGGGAAATTTATATGACTGAAGACTTAGATAATACAGGGTTAAAGGAAGTTTTATTTTATTCCATAGTGGATGAGTTTTTGATTTATAAGCATTCTAAAAAGTTTATTTCTACCTTATTTAGTCATCCTCCAGGAGAGTGGAGTGATGTTAATAAGATATTTAGAGATAATGGTTTTATATTTGGTTCTGAAGATTTAAATGTTAATGTAAGCTGGTTAAAGGATATTGATGGCTCTGATTCTCCTTATAGAATGCTCGTGTTTTTTGAGTCAGAAAATATGTTTTCTCAGGTCGTTGTTTTTAATGTAAATACTCTAGATTAATGTGGAGGATGTTTATTTTTGTGAGAATATAAATATTAATTTATTTTATGATCTTGTATTAAGTGGTAAGTTAGAAAGTAAAAATAATTTTGCTTTAGAAGAAACTTTTGATGATTTTATGAAAAGATGTATTAGAGGTAGAGAAAATCTATATTTCTATTTTAGATTATATAAAGATCATTATTTTAATTATGAAAATATACCTATTATAAAAACTATAAGCATAGAAAGATTTAATTCATTTTTGAGAGATCTTAAACTCTATTTAACTTAAATGGCGTTATTCCACAAAGTATGCTATTTATAATTTAATATTGTTAGAAGCCTTGAAAATAAATGTTTCTTTATCATAAAAATTATTTACAGCATACAATGTAGAACACAGGGGTAATACAAGCGGTTATTTATGATTAAATCTTTGCAAATTCTAGCGATAAATTTACCACTTATATTTGATACAAGTGGCTTTTCGATTACCCGAAAATATCCCTATCTATACGAAATAGCTTACGCCATTCACTAAGGTAATATTTTTCGAATCGATTTCCTTTAATGATAGCTAATCGCTTATCAAAGCGTCTTAATATATGTGGAATAGTGCCGATAACAATCATTTCATCGTTTTTCTGTTCCTCTTCAAGCCATTGTTTAAATTGAGCTTTTAAGGTTAAATTTTTTGTACTGTTCATGCTTCTCTCCAACTAGTTGATAGGTTAATAACTGGACGGCACTTTAACAGTTAAGCGATTTCTGTCGAGAAATGCGTTTCATTTTTTCGAGCAAGATCGCAAAAATAACATTTTTTCTCGTCAAAACTGCGGTTTTATGCGCAGATAGATGTCTTGTGGAAGGAAATAATCCTTCGTCTTATCACGGTAATAAGCCACACCATCTAGCAATACAATGGCATCAAGTTTTGGCTTTTTGATTTCGATACCGTGCAAGCTGTATAGTACCACTGATACCAATTCCATTTGTTCCGCTGCTGTTAATTCAGATTGTTTGTAGAGTTCGACTAAACGTTGAGAATAACGTTTTTTGAGCAGTTTAGCTTTCATCTGCTGAATTAGGTTACGGTCAATCACTAAATCACATTGATATTCGGATTTGAGGTGATTGATAAAGCCTGTAATGGCTGCCGTTTGCCCTGCTTTCTCAACGAGATAGCCGTTTAATTGTTCTTGCGTTGGGTAGTCCTTGATTGCTTGAGAACTGATTAAGTCAATCGCCGGTTGCAAAGCTAAACGCACCGATTTAAGTGATGTTTTTCCGCTATCAAATCGTTGCTGTAACATTTGGTAGTAGGTGGCGATACAAGGCACGGATTCTTTTAACTTTTTGAATAAGGCTTGTATGCGCTCCAGTTCAGCTAAATCATCTTTCAACGTTTCATCTACAACTACTTGATTGGTATCAAGTAACCAACGTAATACGGTTAAATTTGCACGCAAACCATTTGGCTTGAAGTGCATAACTAATGCCGCATAATCAGGGATTTTCTGCCACTTATCATCGCAGTCAATAAAAAACTGCATAAAGTCTGTTCCCTTATGCAAGGCGACGCTAATACTACATTTTCGCATATACCAAAAAATGAATTTTTTGTAGGCGGTTTTAATCGCCTTACTGCGAAAGAGATGCACGTTCAATCGAATGAGATTAAAGAGCAAGGTTCGTCTTGCACAATCAGGGCAAACATTGCCATAGCCTGACGGCATTTCACTTTTGCATTTAGGGCAAGTCGAGATAAGCTGTTCATCGCATTTCTTGCATAATTGCTTTTCTTGGTTGTGTACTTTGCGATAGCGATTACAATTTTTGCACGTTGCGAAAGTGTATCGCCGATAGCAAGATAAGCAAACAGATTGATTCGTAACAGGCGAACGGTATCTATCACGGGTCATTTTACCACATTCTGAACATTCTTTTTCTTCTCGGAAGTAACGAACGCACGAACTGCATACAGTACCGTAGCGGCTTATCATACCAATTTCAAATGTACCGGCGGTTTTACCACAACGCACACAATCGCTATACTTTTCACATTCAAGACAAAATTCGCCTTTACGGTGAATACGTTTAAGCTGACCGCACCCTTTGCACGTTTTCTTTCTAAACCATTGGGCGTAACAGTTCGCACAATAATATTCCTCTTTGAATTTGCGTGTTACTTGGTTTTTGCCACAAATAGAGCAACTGTTTTTAGCGTAAATTCGGGTAATATTCATATTGCAATTTGTAATTGGCGTTTTAATCGTTCCCATTGACGGTTGAGCGTTAAAATAGAATCGGTTTTAGGCTTAGATTTAGCGATTTTGCATGTAACGGTTTTGCCCTCTAAAGCGTATTTAAAGAGAGGGGTAAGCTGTGTAGGATAAACCTCAAAGGAGAATGCGTTTTGTGTAATGCCACTTTGTTTGATGGCTTGAATAAGCACCTCACGGGATAATTGAAGTATTTTAACCACATTCACAACAAAATTCTTACGTTCTTCAACGGGAAGTTGCTCAAAGGCAAGGGCGGTTTTCGTTTGGCATAATTCTGCTTGGGGAATCCCTAACTGTTCAATAAATCTTGCGAGTGCGTGAGAGGGTTTCATCACGGCGGCACGTCTGATTAAATTGATAAAGTAACGCAATATCGCAAAATAAGTTTGAGCATTTACCGGTTGCTGAAAACAATATCCGGAATTAGTCTTTAACACATCATCAAGCAAAGCAAGCATATCAATTTCAAGTTGAGTGAGCTTACTTTCTGATACCGTTAATGTTTCACCGCAACAGTGGCAATGATTCAATTGTCGTTTGTCGGCGGAAAGCAAGTGGGGCTGATAAGGCTCACCGCAATCAGGGCATTTCTTTTCAAGTAGTGTTTGATGTTCCAAACACCCAAAATTCCACGCTAAACGCCATTCATTGCGCAAGTAAGGCGATTGCCCTAGACAGCAAGCACAATAGGGCTGACCGTTGCGATAAGTGCGATTGCGAGAGCTTCTTGAAATCACCCACTTAGCTTGACCTTTTATCAACGTCTTTTCACCGTTTATCGGCTGTAAAATTGAAGAAAGCGAATGGGGAGTTAAATCGACCTGACGATTTAACGATAACTCCGCAATATCTTCGTAAATATGTGGTGCGATAAGCTCAAACCCTCTATCTAAATCGAACGTCCATAAACGCCATTTTTCCCAATAAAAGCCAGTGAAAACGATTGGCTCCGTACCGCAATCTAATGCAGCACGAATAAGCCACGAACTGATGCTTTCGTTCGGGTAAAGTGGTGTGCGAATTACGCCTGATTTTATCCGATAATTTTTCGGAAACCCTGTGTCGGTTGTACCCACGAATTTTTCTCAATAATCTCTAATGTGACTTGCTCTGTTCCTGATGTAATCGCTTCTATTGTGCACGCAGTCAGTAAGCGATGTACATTCCCTAAATTACCGCCTGAAATGGTGTGTATTTTGGTTGCCAATTCCGGCGATTGTAGGTTTGAACATTTCTTTAAAGGCAAAATACCTTGAAACTGGAATAACAGCTTTTGAAATTCCTTATCCAACTTCCACGTTGGCAATTCCGCAACATCAAAACGGCTTGCATGTTGTGGATCCGTATGTAATACACGAATCGCATCGCGCGTACCGACTCCAACAATTGGGATTTGCAACTCGTTACAAAGCATCTTGATCGCGTTCATCACTTGGCGTTGTAAGCGAGGTGTTCCAACAAGCAAAGAGTGAAATTCATCAATAATTAACATTTTTACCCTGAACTCTCGGAATAGATGGATAGTTTGATAGCGAAGTTTCACCACACTATCTGTCGATTTATATGGCACATAGAACCGCTCCAATAATGAGATGTATAATTCTTTTTCATTGGCGCTTGGTGGAGCTTCCGCAAGAAGAATCGGGTAAATCGCATTAGAATCGCTATCAATATAAGATTGACCGTACAAATCAACAAATCGGCGAATCAATGTTGTCTTCCCATTATTCGAATCCCCTACAATTAACAAATTCAACATCCGCGGTCTTTTAGGTTTATTCATTAAAGAAACCAAAGTATCCATAATATCTTTGGCAACACCATAACCTAACCATCGTGGTTCATCTAAGAATGCAATCCTATCTTCATTGCTTGCCTGCACGAGATGACGGAATTTTTCATGAATGTGTTCGTACTGCATTAGTCCACCTCCCCAAAAGATAAGCTCTCATCATCTAAAGCAAGCAAATTCGATGTCACAACAATTGGTGCTACAACCTTAGTTTCCACTTTCGTTTCAATAATCGGCTTACTTGCTTTGTGCGTTTTTTGTCGTTCAGCCTGACGGCGTGCTTTTTTCGTCCGTTGAGCCGATTCAGCAACCATTTCACGCATCTCGGTTAAACCGTCTAAAACTTGTTGCTCGTTGATATATTTATCACCTTTATTCGCAATTCGGCTACGAACCTCTCTATATTCCCAAATGCTCATTTCGGGCATTGCCTGATTTGCAAATGGAATTGGGAAGTAACGTTTTAATTTCGGATCATAAAACCAAATTTTGCTGATATTTCGCGGGTCTCGGCGGAACAGAAATTCCTTAGATTTACCGCTTTCATCTGAATCACTGATATACATATTTAGTGCAACATCGTAATAACGAAGTCCGTCAATTGTTACACCATTATGCTGAATGGTACGAGTGATACTTGGCAAGAAATCAAGTAGTAGTGTTTGTTCATCAACAGGAAGTTGCGGATAACCACATCCCACCTCATTTTCATCTCCAAAAATACCAATCTTCCATTTTTGTTCAGGAGAAATGCCTAAAGCAGAATGCACGCGTTTGTGGTAAACATTCACAATGTAATGCACCAACCATTTTTCAAACTCATCGAGAGTCATAATGGCTTCTTTTTCCGAATCGTAAGAGTCGCGCTCTTTGATGTTGGAGAATGTTGTTCCAGCTAAACTGTGAACTTCTTTCATAAATGTACCGATGACACGCTCAATATGTCCGCCATATTCAGGTCTCCCCATCGGTCTAAATTCAAGATGGATCCCGTGTGCAGAACAAGATTTGGATAAATCCAAGGCCTGAAAATCGGGGCCATTATCCACATGCACTTTCACTGGGTAGCCAAAAGCATTCCATTCTGAACCCTGCAAACCTAAATCAAGCAGTAGGCGTTCTTTCGGCAAAATGCCACGTGCAATACACATTGCCACCGAAGTTACAGATGGCGCATCAAGTGAAAGGTAATAACCAACAATCATTCTGCTGTATATATCTATCGCAACCGTCAAAAACGGTCGGCCAATCGGTTTGCGATACTTACTATCCACAATAATTAGGTCAACTGGTGTATGGTCAATTTGTACCACACTCAATGGATAATCCGCATCAGGAAAGCTATTTGGCTTCGGCTTAAATTTGTTGCGTGCCTTTTCTCGTTGCCCGCGTTTCCGTAATCGCTCTTCCTCTGAAATATGCAAAATACGCATACGGATGGTTTCTTTGCTTGGGCTTTCCACTTTTTCAATTTTGCATCGGCGGCGAATTTCTCTAATGGTTTGCTCAGTAGTTGGGCGTTGTTTATGTAGGTAAAATTCATTGATTACCTGCACGATCAGCTTGTCTTGCTCTGGCGTTAAACGGGAATTTCCTTGTTGCCATCCACGTTTTTGATCGACTAAACCTGCGATAGATCCTATGGAATTATAGGCTTGTAACCAACGGTATAATGTACGAGGGTTCACCCCAACATCTTCTGCACGAGCCTTAACTGCGTAAGGCCGATGTTGATCCATCCCTAATAACGGTTTAATTGCCTCATATTTTTGTTGGGCTTTCTCCCAATATTCATTGCTAATAGCAGTTAAATCCACAGACAGATCCGTTCGCTCGTTCATTTTGAAATTTTCAAGCTGATGAATACTGACGACTTTGGTTGTCCGAGTGTTGAGATTACGAACAAGCATTTGAGATGGCTCATCCATATAATCAACTAATTCATACTGTTCCCCATCTTCTCTATTTAGATACACGTTTCCTTTTTGCAAAATAATACGACCGCGATCTAATCGGTGATGATAGCGCTTTTCCGTAAATCCAGAGTTACTCATCGTTATTCCCCCATACCTCTGTAAATTCATTAAGTGGTAAAAACCAGTTACAATGCAGTTGCTTCGTTGCCAATAAATGATAGATGATTTGTAATCCTCTCATGCGATATAGAGAGCCAGCAAAAAATCGAGAGAGCAAATAATCAATAGTGGTATTTCCCATCAATTTTACTTGAGCTAAAATTGCATCTATATCTTCTTGTTCACAAAGTGTCCTCTTATAACGTTGAACATGATTGATATTAAATAGTGCAAGATGCCTAATTCGATCTTCATCGTACACATGGAATACATAGCCATTTTCTTGACAAAAACGTATTGCAGCTTTCCATTTTTGTTTCCATTCTTTCCAGTGTTTTTGCCATTTTGTTTTTGGTTTAACCTCGATTAACAGTGGTTTTCGCCCATCTGTAAATGACAAGAAAAAGTCTGGTGTATAGTTATAAGTGATCCCATTCTTTACGAAAGGTAGAGTAATAGGCTGTGGGATGATTTCATCTACTGATGGCAGATAAGTGAAATACATCAAAAAATCACGTTCCAAAGTCGATTCATAAGGGATACTCGTTCCGTTTTTAAAAGGAATATGACCCGATACACTCATCCAAGTGGGCTTAATTTTTCTAACCTGTTGAAAATTATGTGTTTTTCCCATAATAATTTGACACCTATTTCATGTTTTTTAAAAAATTTGACAGCTATTTCTAGTTTTTGCGACATTTATTTCTAGTTTTTATACCGTAAAAAATAGGATAAAACCTTATCCTTTCGTTGAATGTATAGCTAATTATGACATTTATTTCTAGTTTTGACAGAGGCACTATTCCCAAACCGGGAGAAATTTCCTTGGCACATAATGGCGTTCTGTTTTTAGACGAATTACCGGAATTTGAGCGAAAAGTACTTGATGCCCTGCGTCAACCTCTAGAAAGTGGCGAAATTGTTATCTCACGAGCCAATGCCAAAATTCAATTTCCTGCACGCTTTCAATTGGTTGCAGCAATGAATCCCAGCCCAACCGGACATTATACCGGCACACATAACCGCACTTCACCCCAACAAATCATGCGCTATTTAAACCGCCTATCCGGGCCATTTTTAGATAGGTTTGATTTATCTATTGAAGTACCGTTACTACCACAGGGGAGTTTACAACATTCGGACAATCGAGGCGAAACCAGTGAACAAGTGCGGGAAAAAGTATTAAGAGTACGGGAAATTCAATTAGCCCGAGCCGGAAAAATCAATGCTTATTTAACCAGTAAAGAGATTGAACGGGATTGTAAATTAGATGAAAAAGAAGCGTTATTTCTTGAAAACACATTAAATAAACTCGGGCTTTCCGTACGAGCCTACCATCGTATTCTGAAAGTCTCACGCACCATTGCCGATCTTAATGGAGAAAAACAAATTTCCCAACTTCATTTAGCAGAAGCATTGGGCTACCGTGCAATGGATCGATTACTACAAAAATTAAGCCATGCGTAACCATATTCTAGAAACATAGGATAAACCTGAAAATTCTTGTTTATTACTGTCTTGAAAAATCTAAGGGCGTATATAACGCCCTTAGATTAGAAATAATCAATAACAAATAACTTAATAATAAGAATGTTCCCCACGCTGATGCTCGGTAACATCTTTCGCCCCTTTTAATTCATTAGGGAATAAGCCGACCAGTTGTTTTTCTACGCCATCTTTTAATGTTACATCCACCATCGAACAACCATTACAACCACCACCGAATTGTAGAACGGCATAGCCGTCTTCCGTAATTTCAATCAATGTGATTCGACCACCGTGGCTTGCCAATTGTGGGTTTATTTGGGTTTGAATGACATACTCTACACGTTCAATTAATGGTGCATCGTCCGCCACTTTACGCATTTTCGCATTTGGTGCTTTTAACGTAAGCTGCGCGCCCAATTCTTCCGTCACATAATCAATTTCAGCTTCTTCCAAAAAAGGTAAACTCACCTCATCAACAAAGGCGGAAAAAGTATCATATTTCATTTCTACATCACTTTCTTCTACTGCATTTGGTGGGCAGTAGGACACACCACACTCCGCATTTGGCGTACCCGGGTTCACCACAAAAATACGAATATTTGTGCCCTCTTCTTGGGTATCCAATAATTTGCGAAAATGTTCCTGCGCCGCTTTTGAAATAGCAATTTGTTCCATAAATATTCCTTAATACTTGAGAAAATTTGTCAGAAATGATACGCCTACCTCAGTATTTTTTCCACTTTTTTATCACAATCACTCTTATCATTTAACCCGATTAAACGCGTGCCAGCCCCCATACTTGAATTTCCCGAACACCGAGACTACGCAATAATTTCGCAATCTCATTGAGTGTACTTCCCGTAGTAATCACATCATCTAGCAAAGCTACTCTCTGATAGGGAAAAGGTTTGGAAAGATCGATTTTAAACGCGTTTTTCAAATTCTGACGACGTATCGCAGCACTTAAGCCACGCTGGGTATGCGTATGTTTCACACGTTTAACAATATGGGATAGACAAGGAATTTCAAGCCATCGACTGATAGTTTTCGCCAATAAATCCGCTTGATTATAGCCACGTTGCCATTGACGAAGATGATAAAGTGGCACCGGAATAATTGCTTGAGGAAAGGTTAAACCATGGTTACGCCTTGCCTCATAAACAGACAATAAAAGCAAACAAGCCAAAGTACGATCAAGCCAAAATTGTTTTTGATATTTGAAACGATGAATTAAACGGGAAAGCGATTCGTCATAGTGTCCAACAATTACCATGCGATCCCAAGCAAATTCATTATTTCCACAACGACCACAATAGCGGCTGAAATGTTGCAATGGCGCACCACAGCCACCGCAATAGACATATTGTTTAATTTGTCTTTGACAAGTCGAACACAATCCATTTTGACCTTGTTTTAATGAGGATTGGCACAGCATGCAATTAAACCGAAAAAACGCACTAAAATCTAACTGCACTTTTATTTCCTTTTATCTGCCGTTTTTTGTTTCAATCCTTTTAAACTTTCGCCTTGTTTTAAAATACGCGGCGTAACAAAAATGACCAATTCACGTTTTTGGTGACGTTCACTTTCTTTACTAAATAAATGCTTTACCAGTGGGATATCGCCCAATACTGGAACTTTATCAATCCCTTTCGTGATCGTGTCATGAAACACCCCGCCCAATACGATGGTTTCGCCATCTTTCGCAAAAACCTGAGTATTAATTTCCTGTTTATCGATGGACACAATCTCGTTATTTTGTTGCCCATAGGATATTCGATTACCCGGTGAGTTTTGACTAACCAATAAATCAAGTAGGATATTGTTATCCTTGGAAATATGCGGTGTCACTTCTAAGCCTAATACAGCCTCACGAAATTCAACGGTTTGTATATCACTTTTGCCCTTGACGACATAAGGAATCTCAGTACCTTGCTTAATACTTGCACTTTTTTTATTCGTTGTCAGTAACCTTGGACTGGCTATAATCTCTACGTTATTTTCACGTTCAAGTGCGGTTAATTCCAAATCCAATAATCTCCCGTTAATTTTCGCCACTTGCAATGCGAGAGAACCAGCAGGAGTAGTACTCGTTGCAAAATTGATATTTAAATTATCCGCTATATTGGCAAAACCGTTAGCAGCAAGGCTACCGCCCACCCGATGCGCATTCTCCGTTGGCGTAAAAATTCCCCAACGCACACCTAATTCTTTAAGACTTTCATCCGTAATGGTTACAATGCGAGCTTCAATAGCGATTTGTTCAATAGGTTTATCTAACTCAGCAATGAGTTTTACCAGATTTTTAACGGATTTTGCGTCATCTTGAATGATTAATAAATTACTGCGATCATCAAAAGCAATACTTCCTGAAGCAGACAATAAAGACCCACTACCGGTGGTGAGCGATTTCATCACCTCTGACGCTTTCGCAAAATTCAATTTAATTGTTTTGCTCACAAGAGAAGGTTCAATCTGCTTTATGTTCGCCAACACTTCGTTCTCTGTGGGCTGCAATGACGTTTCAGAGAAAACCACGTCCTTTTTTCCTAAATAATAAATATCATCTTCCAGCCGTAACGAAAGCCCTTTCATTTTTGCAACAGAACGCAATACACGATCAAAATCTACATTATCTAATTGTAATGAAAGCGAATCGTCCAATGCATCATCAATAATTAAATTAGCTCCTTGCACTAAAGCAAGTTCTTGTAAGGCTGACACCATCGGCGCCTGTTTCAAACGAATAGAAAAAACCTGATTTTCCTTAAACTCTGCCGCTACCTCATTGCCACAACAAAAACACAGAAAAAAGAGACCGCACTTTTTTATCCACACTTTCATATTTTCTCCTAGAATCGAAGATCAAGCTGATCTGTTTGTTCACATCGTCCCGATTTTGAATACTGCAAATGAACGCTATCTTTGTGAATCTGTTGCAACAGATACCCTTCCTGCCCCAAACGCTGCCCTTGTTTAACAACAATTAATTGCTGATTAATATCTAAAAACAATGCCTTAGGCGACTGTTTATAGAGAATGACCCCAACCAGTTTTAGCCGATTAAAAGGGCTTTCAGACGCAAAAGAAGGTTCATTA
The DNA here is from genome assembly GCF_001019715.1 of Rodentibacter caecimuris. Lineage (GTDB taxonomy): Bacteria > Pseudomonadota > Gammaproteobacteria > Enterobacterales > Pasteurellaceae > Rodentibacter > Rodentibacter caecimuris. The sequence continues at coordinate 2,680,664 of NZ_BBXJ01000001.1, read as the reverse complement.
AAAGCACATTTTGTTGTCTGTGTTTTAGCCCCTTCTATTAGCTTCTCCGGTTGCCGTTGCGAATGATTAAAAGGATCGACTGCGATAACATTTAGGCTGACAAAAAGACAACATAAACTAAGTAAATGACAAAATATTGGCACGTTCTATTCCTCAATGTTGAGTGGTAAAATTAAGTGACATTGCACTCTCCCTCCTTCCACTTTTTGCATATCCAATTGCGCAAAAAAAAGCGCCTTTTGCTGCGTTAAAAGTGCAGTAAGAAAATTATGTAAATATTGAAAATATCCTTCCAATTGAATCTGTAAAACAGGACGGGATGAGAAATCCCATTGATAAGCAACGAGTTCAACCTCATCATTTAGCAGATCATGGATCTGCTCATCCAATGCAATAATCCGTTTGGTTAATTGCGGAGATAATTCATGCCGCTCAGAATGCTGTTTGAGCGTAGCAAGCAATTTTTCTTGGTGTGTTAATTCGGTAGATTGTTTTATCACCTCTAGTGTGATCGCTTGCCGCTGCCAATAACTTTGCCAAAGATCTAAAACAACGGAAAAATTGACCGCACTTAGACAACATATAAAAAATCCCCAGTGATAAATTTTTGGCAGCATTAATCCTCTTTCAACAAAGGGATAACGTTGCTTGATGAACCTTTTCACTTTTTGTTCCTCTTATTTCTCGTTCACTTCAGGAGAAAGATCAAACTGAAAAACCCAACGTCCTTGTTCGGGTTGAAATTGGGTGAGTTTGAAAGAAGCAAAATGCCGGCTTAAAAACTCACGAAACGTTTCAAATTCCTCTTTTGTCACACAAAATCCATTAAGCCGAATCCCTTCCTCATTAAAACTCAATGCCTCTAGCTCCCCTTGTTGAAGAGGTAACCGGGGTAATAGCGAAATCACTTGTTCCACTCTATTCGGTGAAATTTCCTGTAATTCCGTTAAATTCCGTATGGTCTGCTTAACTTCGGTGATTTGCTGAACGGTTTGGGCGAGGCGTTTTTTCTGCTCTATAAAAAATTGCTGTTGAGTGTTTAATTCCCCCTGTTGTTGCCGTTGAAATGCTGTCAATACAGCATATAGGGCAACCCCTACTATTAACACGGCAAACATTTTTACTATAAATAAGCACAATAACCTCTGATATTTCTCTAACCGCCAAGGTAGTAAATTAATCCCGTTCATCGCCCGCTCCACTTGAAGATGCTGTTGAGACAAGAGAATTATTCTGTACCCAATCTATTCGCCACAACGCGTTACCTAAAGCAATAAAAGGAATATCCGTTTTCACTTGCCGCCAATTTTCCGGCAAATCGGTTTGCTCGACATTCGTAGTTCGATAAACATAGACATAGACATACTCAATTTCAACATTAAAACGTTGGCAAAATTTGCTATAAAGTGCGGTTAAATTTTCCGATGTTTGTAAAAACTGTTGGCTATGAGCCGTATCCGTAAGGGCAAAACAGTGTGATTCGTCTTGATATAAATATAAAGAATTTTTCTGAACGTCCCCTAAAAGAAAGCGGAATGCGCGCATCATTGAGTGATAGGCAACATCTAAGACATTAAGTAATAATTCATCACTGATCCGCTGAGTTTCACAGGCTATTTGCCGACGAATGGCATAGATATCAAGACGAAAACCTTGTTTTAAATCAGTGGTGAGATAATCAAACCAAAGTTCTTCAAGAGGAATGGGTAATTCTTCTTGCAAAATAAACCTGCACTGTTGCTCACATTCTTGTGCATTTAATGCATGCGGTAAGATTAAGTTTTTTGACCAAGTGAGATGAGGTGAAACACAACCGACGAGATACAACTGCAAGTGATTTTGTGGAAAATCCTGCATTACACGTGCGATTAATTGCGCTTTGATGTTTGTTTCACTCATCAAAAATGAAAGAAATTGAACTTGTTTTAGGTTATCTAACCAAACAAATTGAACATGGCTATGTTGTTGATACACACCAACTTGCACGATTTTCCGTTTTTTATAAGACATCAGTATATGCTTTTCCTATTATTTGGACGGTGAATCTTTTATACTTGTTAGCCAAATCATAATGTGATTTTATTTATGCTCATCAATCAAGAGAGAATTCTACGATGCGGATCGCAAAATTAATATTTAGCAGTCTCTTAACCTTATGTATTTTAGGGTTAGCAATAGGGGGGGGATTATATGTCCACCTCAAATCTGAATTACCTTCAGTGGAAAGTTTAAAAACCGTTGAATTACAACAACCGATGCAAATTTATACGGCTGATGGGAAATTAATCGGTGAAGTTGGCGAGCAACGCCGTATTCCGGTGAAATTAGAAAATGTACCACAACGTTTAATTGAGGCATTTTTAGCCACGGAAGACAGCCGTTTTTATGATCACCACGGTTTAGATCCGGTGGGAATTACGCGGGCGCTATTTGTTGCAATAAGCAATGGTGGAGCTTCACAGGGAGCAAGTACCATTACGCAACAGTTGGCACGTAATTTTTTCTTAACTCCGGAAAAAACATTGATACGTAAAGCGAGAGAGGCTGTGCTTGCCATTGAAATAGAGAACGCATTAAGCAAACAGGAAATTCTTGAGCTTTATTTAAACAAAATTTTCTTAGGTTACCGCTCTTACGGTGTTGCCGCTGCAGCTCAAACCTATTTTGGTAAATCCTTAGACGAACTCACTTTGTCCGAGATGGCAGTGATTGCCGGCTTACCGAAAGCGCCTTCCACAATGAATCCATTGTATTCGCCGAAACGGGCTGAAGAGCGTCGTAATATCGTTTTAGCCCGTATGTTAGATGAAAAATATATTACTAAAGAAGAATACGATATCGCTCTCAAAGAACCGATTAATGCCAGTTATCACGGAGCCAAGTTTGATTTTCGGGCGGATTATGTCACCGAAATGGTACGTCAGGAAATGGTAAAACGTTTCGGGGAAGAAAATGCCTATACTCGAGGCTATAAAGTGTTTACTACCGTGCTTTCTAAAGATCAAGCGGAAGCACAAAAAGCAGTGCGTAATAATTTGATTAACTACGATATGCGCCATGGTTGGCGTGGCGGCGCACCGCTATGGAAAAAAGGTGAAGCGGCATGGGATAATGAACGCATTGTGGCTTTCTTAAGAAAATTACCGAATTCCGAACCTTTTGTGCCGGCTGCCGTCACTTCATTAAGCAAAAATGGAGCTGAATTGTTACTGGCAAATAATCAAACGATGACCCTTTCATCTAATGCGATGCGTTGGGCGGGAAAAGCACCGGTAAAAATCGGTGATCAAATTTGGATTCGCCAACGCGATAACGGTGAATGGATTTTAGGACAAATTCCGGCGGCTAACTCTGCCTTGGTGTCCTTAAATTCCGATAATGGCGCAATTGAGGCCTTAGTCGGTGGCTTTAGCTTCGAGCAAAGCAAATTTAACCGTGCGACACAATCTTTAGTTCAAGTGGGCTCTTCTATCAAACCGTTTATTTATGCCGCCGCTTTAGAAAAAGGTTTAACCCTTTCTAGCGTATTACAAGATAGTCCGATTTCAATATCCAAACCGGGACAAGCCGTATGGAGCCCTAAAAACTCACCGGATCGCTATGATGGTCCGATGCGTTTGCGTGTGGGGTTGGGTCAATCAAAAAATATGATCGCGATTCGCGCTTTACAAACAGCCGGTATTAGTTTCACCGCTGATTTCTTACAACGTTTCGGTTTTAAACGGGAACAATACTTTGCCAGTGAGGCTTTGGCATTGGGTGCCGCCTCTTTTACCCCGCTGGAAATGGCTCGGGCTTATGCCGTGTTTGATAATGGCGGTTTTTTAATTGATCCTTATATTATTGAAAAAATTCAGGATAATACCGGCAAGGATTTATTTATCGCTAATCCGAAAATTGCTTGTATCACTTGTAATAATATTCCGGTGATTTATGGCGAAACCAAAGATAAAATTGATGGTTTCCAAAATATCGCCGAAGTGGCAAAACCGGATGACTTAAAAGCAGCCAAAGGAAATACCAATACCGATACGGAAGAAGGTGACGTCCAACCTGAAAACGTGCCGGATTTACCGGAGTTACAAGCGCAAGGCGGGGCATTAAATGATGATGCTATTGATTTAATGGCAAGTGGCAAAGATGCTACATCAAAAGTAGAATATGCTCCCCGTGTTATCAGTGGTGAACTTGCTTTCTTAATCCGTAGTGCATTAAATACGGCAATTTACGGCGAACAAGGATTAAGTTGGAAAGGGACAAGTTGGCGGATGTCAAAAGAAATCAAGCAACGCAAAGATATTGGCGGTAAAACCGGTACAACGAACAATTCAAAAGTGGCTTGGTATGCAGGATTTGGCGCCAACTTAGTCACCACGACCTACGTAGGTTTCGATGATAATAAACGTGTATTGGGTCGTGGGGAATCCGGCGGTAAAACGGCAATGCCGGTATGGATTGCTTACATGAAAGTCGCCCTTGCCGATATTCCGGAACGAAACCTTGATTTACCACCGAATATCATGGAAAAAACCATTGATAGTAGCTCGGGTTTACTTTCAGAATATGGTGGACGTAAGGAATACTTTATCGTGGGTACAGAACCGAAACGCACCTATATTGCCGAAATGATGGAACGTGGCTATTATGTACCGCCTGAATTACAGCAACGCTTAAATGGCGGCTCAGGGAAAACGCAAGATGCGGTGCCTGCGGCACAACCGGAAGAATTATTCTAATTATTTATCACAAAAGTGCGGTTAATTTTAACCGCACTTTTTTAACTCAAAGGGACAACCATGCTCAGTTATCGACACTCCTTCCATGCAGGAAATCATGCCGATGTATTAAAACACATTGTGTTAATGTTAATTTTAGAAAACCTGAAGCTCAAAGACAAAGGATTCTATTATTTAGATACCCACTCCGGTGTAGGGCGTTATCGCTTATCCTCAAACGAAGCCGAAAAAACCGGTGAATATAAAGAAGGAATCGGGCGTTTGTGGGAACAAACTGATTTACCCGAAGAATTAACCCGCTATGTTAATTTAATTAAAGGTCTTAATAACGGCGGCAAAATGCTCCGCTATTATGCCGGATCGCCAATGATTGCGGCACAATTATTGCGACCTCAAGATCGTGCATTACTCACGGAATTACACCCTAGCGATTTCCCCCTATTACGCAATAATTTTAAAGAATTTAAAAATATCTCGGTAAAATGCGATAACGGATTCCAACAAGTGAAATCAACATTGCCACCTAAGGAACGACGGGGTCTCGTGTTAATCGATCCGCCCTACGAACTTAAGGAAGATTACGATTTAGTGGTAAAAGCCGTGGAAGAAGGTTACAAGCGATTTGCCACAGGCACTTATGCTATCTGGTATCCTGTGGTGCTACGCCAACAAACGAAGCGTATTTTTAAAGGTTTAGAAGCCAGCGGTATTCGTAAAATTCTAAAAATTGAATTGGCCGTACGCCCTGATAGTGATCAACGGGGTATGACAGCAAGTGGTATGGTGATCATCAACCCGCCTTGGACACTAGAAAACCAAATGAGAGAGATTTTACCTTATTTAGTAAAAACGCTCATACCGAAAGGAACAGGTAGTTGGACGGTAGAATGGATTACTCCAGAGTAAAACAATACACAATTTGACCGCACTTGAAATATATTTTTAAGACTAATCTGACAAAAGTCGGGATGATTTATCCCGACTCATTAAGAGAAAATATTGAGAGTGTAGCGTGTTATGTAATATTCATAACATTGAACGTTTTAGAAATATCTTCTCCCGATATTCATAAGTGCCACATCATCGTTCAAATAAGCGTTTGATCTCTTTTTCATACAAATACACATTAACCGGATTTGTCGGCAACAGAGAGTCAAGATACTCATTAGCCCTTTCAACATACGCTTGATGGTGTTTATCGTGATTTTCAATCACATCCAACAAGACTCTTGCACCATCGAAAGCATCAAATTGATCATAATAATAGCCAACCCCTTTAGGCAATAACTTAGAATTATGAATAAAAGGATAACCGCCGTAAAGGGCGTCGTTATAGGCATAGTTTAGTCCGCTTTCCCACTGATGGCTTAGCACAATATCAACGTAGCGAGACAAGAAATCCAGCATTTGGTAGCCCCCCTCTACCGTCATAATATTGTTTCGTACCATATCGGTTCTACCAATAAAATTGAAGAATGTCGGATTATCTTTTTTGTCGTAAGTATTGCAAGCGTAAAAATGCTGAATTTTTTCCGGTGCTGCTCGGTAAGCCTGCTCACAAATGAGGATAGACATAAAGCTCGTTTTAGTCATAATTAAATTAGGATAAAAGCAGGCGATCTGTCAGCCCACACTATCGGTATTTGTGCGATAGCCGAAATCAATATTATGCTGATCTTTAATTTGCTTAATCACTTTATCGCAAAACAGTGGAGACCAAATGGCAGGCACAACATAAGACTAATGATACATAATAGAGAAGTAAGAACGGCAGGTGTTCTCATTTTGAGGAATAAGCCACACACTGTTAAACATTGCCCCGTTAAAAACACACGTGGCTTGTTTATCGAATAAGAAATTCTCCACATCGGTGACAAAATCATTTCCCATTTTGTAGCACACTACCTTACGTTTGTGAATTTTTACCTAATACCATAGAATATACGTGATCGCCCTCAACTTTTGCTCCGATACCTATAGCCACTGCACCAGAAGGCTTTAGTTTACTGTCCTATAGCAGACCAATCGCCATTAGAAGATATTGTATTATATCAGGCTTTTCTTAAGCGCTCTTACCAATGGCGACACTACCTCCATTCCCTGCTTTGGCATCAATACCAATAGCTTACAGTACTTCCTGCTCCATTTGCATTCGTACCATATGAAATATTGATGAAAAAATCCACTAGAAATTTTCTTTTCATTAGGATATCTGGGAATATTTAATTTATCTTGCAAAAATGCCAGCATGGTACCGGTATCCCACACTTAATTGTGAAATAACCGTTTTTGTGCATTTACTACATCATAATGTAGTTTTATTCCATTTATATCCGTGATTTTAATTTATTAATCGCTTCTTTATTAAAGAAATAATGGGTACCACAACATTCACACTGCATATCAATACTGCCTTTGTGTTCTTCCAAAATCTCATCGATTTCTTCATCGGGAATCAACAATAATGCCGCTCCGGAACGTTCTGCCGAACAACCACAAAAAAATTGAATAGCTTGTGGCGCATACACTTCCACGATTTCTTCGTGATAAAGCCGATAAAGCATTTCCTCTGCAGGTAAACCAAATAATTCTTCGTTTTTTGCCGTTGCCGCTAACGTTGCAAGATGTTCAAAATCCTCAGGTGAACCCGCACCATCAGGCATAATTTGTAGCAACATCCCTGCCGCCACCGGTTTACCCTGATATTCTCCCGTGCGAATAATTAATTGGGTTTGAAGCTGTTCGGAGCGAACAAAATAGTCTTCTAAACACTCGGTAATTGTTGGTTTATCCAATCCGATTACGCCTTGATAACGCTCGCCTTCTTGAGGTGCTATCGTAATAACCAATACGCCCTTCCCAATCATCTCATGCAACGTCATTTCAGGAGAAATATCTCCCTCTACTCGTGCTAAAGCACGAATTTGTTGCTGATCATTACCGTTCACCAATGCAAGACGAAGTGGACCGTCCCCCTGAATTTGCACGGTAATATTGCCTTCAAATTTTAAAGTTGCCGTAAGCAATGCGGTTGCCACCATCATTTCACCCAATAAATTTTGCACCGGTTGAGGATAATGATGAGTGTTTAAGGTATCAACAAAACTTTGGTTTAAACGCACCCATTCACCACGTACTGCACGGTTTTGAAAAAGATAGCGGTAAAGTTTGTCATTGTCTTTTAAGTCATTCATTTTTTGTTCCTATATTTTTTGCAGTAAAAAGTGCGGTCAAAAACCACCGCACTTTTCGTCTTTTCCCTATAATGGGGGCAATTTAGACAATTACAAGCACAAAGAAAAAGCGAGCCGTTTGTGGCCCGCTTTTCATATTTAAGGTTTCATTACCAATATGCACGTAAACCGACAACGGCGGCATAATCACATTGTTTTACATCCTGTTCATTAGCAAGATTTCTTACACGCACAACTTTACCTTCAACAAACGGTTTTAATTTTAAACTGCCGTTTTTATAAACGTAATATTCGCTACCAAGCATCACTTCACTCCGTTTCTCTGTCGCAGCCGGTACGGAAGTCTCTTTTAATTTGTTATGACGATAAGCATACATCGCGTAAGCGTTCCAATCTTCATTTAATTCTTGGAAAACAATCGCACGCGCTTCATATTGGGCACGTTTGACAGCATTACCAAAATTTGTTGAAAGATTTGTGGTATTACGATGTTCTAAATCTAAACCCAATATGGTGTGATCAAAGCGGTATGCGTTACCAAATGAATAGGCGGTAACTTGTCGACCGTTTGCAAAGGTTTCACGAGAGAAACCGGCTGCTGTTGTCCAGTCTTGTAAATCATCAATATTATGTTTATAAACGGCACCGCCACCCCACACGTGATTACGATTCGGATTGATATCTAATCCCTGTGCGCCACGCGGGCTTGTTGCACCATAATACGCACCGAATTTTAAGTTAGGAAAAAAACCTCCGCGGTTTGTATATTGAACCACACGGCGGGCATTATTATTCAATAAACCGTCACTCAAGCTATAAGTGTTCGGTAAATCGGTTTGTTTGATTTCGTCAGTGAAGGTTGTCATATTACCGTAAACTAATTCACCATAGGTTTTGTGACCAAAACCGGCATAAAGTTGACGCGTATAAATATGACCAAAATTATTGTGACGATTACTCGCCAAGTTAGGTTCGTCCGCCGAACCACGATGTCCGGTATTATCTCGGAAACGCCATTCGACACGACCAACCGTATAAAAATCATTACCTAGCTGTTGTTTAAGCTTGAAGCCAAAACGAGAGCCGTTATTATCAATATCACCATGAGAAATATTTTTCGTGGTGGTCGCCCCTTCTGTTTTACGATTAATGTTTTCCCATTTCAAACGGAGAGAACCATTGAAGTCAATTTCAGTACCTGTTTCTTCAATGTTGAATTGATAGGCTTGAGCTGAGCTTGCGGCACATGCCGTAACCATTAAAGCAAGAAGTGTCTTTTTCATTGTGCTTTCCTTTTCGTTCTAAATAAAAATAAAATAAAAAAATTGGATTTTTTGGAGTTTATACACTCCAGATTAGATATTCAATGCAAGGTTATAGCAATATTGTAAAAAAGAAACTGTTTTTTGATAAAAATCAATCAAAAAAATAAACCTTCTTTGTTTACTGATTGCCATTTAATAGAGGTTCAAGCCTTGAAAATACTTGTTCGGCTGAGATTTCAGCCATACTTGAGGCAGATAAATATTGCTGATTCTTACCATAACAACCGATTAAGGTCGGATCTGTTGCACCATAAAGGGTAATATTCGGTTTATCTAAAGCCGCGGTTAAATGCGACAAGCCCGTATCCACAGAGACTACCGCAGTCGCATTCGCAATTTGCTTTGCCAATTCGGTGAGCGTTAGTTTTGGCAGTACTTGAACATTCGGATAATTTTTTGCCAAGCGTTCCGCCCGCTCTTTTTCTTTTTCATTCCCCCAAGGTAAACGGATTTGCACGAAAAGTGCGGTCATTTTTTCAATTAAATTTTCCCATTCCGATTCAAGCCAATGTTTATCATCTCGGGTAGTGGCATGAAAAAAAATCACATAAGGCTCAATGGAGGCGGCAGTAAAATGTTGTGCGATGCCGTAATCACCTTGCGAATGCGGCAATTCATAATTAAGGCTTAGTGCAAATAACTGCCGAATACGTTCAACGGCGTGTTGCTGATAAGAAATTGCGTATTTTTTCTCATAAAAAAAGGAAGCAATCGGCTCTCGAATGCTATGGCAATCATAGCCATGCGTTGTGCCGTTAGCGAGACGGGTAGCAAAAAATGCACTTTTAAATAATCCTTGAGCGTCAATAACGGCATCATAACGTTCTTTTTGGAGTAAAGTGCGGTAAATTTCCCACTCATTTTTTGTTTGTGAGGAAAAAGGGGATTTACGCCAACGGCGTAAGGCAATGGGTATCACTTGATGAAGAGCCGAATGCCATTGGGGAATTTCAGCAAAATTTTCTTCTACCACCCAATCCACGGTTAAATTTGGGATCATTTGTTGGGCATCGGTTAATGCGGGCAATGTGTGGATCACATCACCCATAGAGGAAGTTTTAATTAAACAAATTTTCATGGTTTTGCTAATAATGCGTTTAATTTCTCCATCACCATTTTTGGCGTAATATCAATGAGACTTTGGTGATACCCCTCTGTACTATCCTTGCTTTTACGCACTTTGATTAAATCGCCTTCAATTAACCGAATAATCACTGCTTTATCGGAAAGTGGCGGCGTGTAAGTCGGGCTGGTCGGGCCGTAAAGAGCGACTAACGGGCGATTTGTTGCGGCAGCAATGTGCATTAATCCGCTGTCGTTGCTCACCACCGCCGTACAATTTTCGATAAGATCGACGGCTTGATTTAAATTCGTTTGCCCCGCTAAATTCACACAAAAGCGTTGCTGTTCTTGAGACAAAGCATTACGTATTTGCTCACCCGCTTCAATATCTTTCGGCGAACCGAAAATTTCCACCGCGTAACCCTGCTCAATCAGCATTCCCGCCAACTCAGCATAATGATAATAGGGCCAACGTTTCGCCGGCCCGAATTCCGCCCCCGGACAAAAACCGATAATCGGGCGTTCACCTAAAAGTGCGGTCTGTTTTGAGAATGTTTTTAACGTTTCTTGTTGATTGCCTGATTCGATGGCGAGATAAGGTTTTAACAGTGGGATTGCTTGCGCGTTCGGCACGGCGTTTTTCTCAAAAGCTAATGCCACATAACGCTGCACCATCATCGGATAATCCCGCTTGTTGTTGCGTAAATCATTCAATAAAAAATAACGGCTTTCGCCCTTCCAACCACGTCGTACGGCAATTTTCGCAAAGAGCGGAATCAGTGCGGATTTCAATGAATTCGGCAACACAATCGCCATTTCATATCGCCCACGCAATGCTTTCCCTAAACGATAACGTTCACCAAGAGCAAAAGTACCGTGCCCTAAAGGCATTTCAATGGCATTGCGTACTTCCGGCATACGTGCCAATAAAGGTTTACACCAATTCGGCGCCATTACATCAATTTGGCAGTGTGGATACTGAATTTTGAGTTGTTGATACAAACTGTGCGACATCATCATATCGCCGACCCAAGACGGGCCGATAACGAGGATATTCATATTTCACCTTGTAGAAAAGTGCGGTTAAAAAATAAATGAATTTTTGACCGCACTTTGCTTTTTAAATGTCTCAGATAAACTCAATTGAATGATCAATTACTTTTTATTGAGCCACGCCATATATGTTGCCGTACCTTCGGCAACGGATTTAAATTCGCCTGTATAACCGGCCGTGCGTAATGCGGTTAAATCCGCTTGGGTAAAGGTTTGATAGCGGGATTTCAAATGTTCAGGGAAAGGAATCGTTTCGATTTGCCCCTTACCATGGAATGCAATCACCGCTTCCGCAACAGCTTGGAAGGATTCTGCATTGCCGGTACCGAGATTGTAAATGCCGGAAATACGATTTTGCCACGCCCAAATATTGACTTTCGCGACATCTTCCACATAAACAAAATCACGGAGAAACGTTTCCGAACCGGCAAATAATTTTGGATTTTCTCCTTTCAGCATTTGATTATTTAAATGGAATGCCACACTTGCCATCGAGCCTTTATGTTGCTCTCTCGGGCCATAAACATTGAAATATTTGAAACCGCAAACCGGCGATTCTGCCGTGGGTAAAATTTTTCTCACATATTCATCAAATAAAAATTTTGAGTAGCCATAGGCATTAAGCGGACTTTCAAACTCCCGTTTTTCAATAAAATTATCGATTCGTCCACCGTAAGTCGCCGCACTTGAAGCATAGAAAAACGGAATTCGGCGATCTAAGCAGTAATGCAGCAATTCTTTAGAATATTTATAATTATTCTGCATTAAATATTTGCCGTCCCATTCGGTAGTGGCAGAACACGCTCCTTCGTGGAATACGGCATCAATATCGCCAAAATCATCACCGGCAATAATGGAAGCGATAAAATCTTCTTTGTCGCAATAATCGGCAATATCCAAATCCACTAAATTAATAAATTTAGTTCCATCTTTTAAGTTATCGACGACCAAAATATCTTTACGCCCTATTTCATTTAATGCTTTAACAATGTTGCTGCCAATCATGCCGGCACCGCCAGTTACAATGATCATAATCTTGTCCTTTATTAATTATGTGAAATTGTTGCCATTGTAATTGATTTTAGGGATAAGGTAAAAGCTACTCATCCCTTAACCTAAAAACTCAGTGAAAAACAACCGCACTTTTAGCCCCCAATAACTTGTCCAGCCCGTAGTAGCGAGATCCATTTTGCCTTTGTTCAAAATAATGATCGTTGGGGTCACATTGATTTGCCATTTTTGTGCAATTTCCCCTTGAGGATCATTGACAGTAGTAAAGGTATAATGATGTTCGGCCAAATACTTTCCTACCTCACCGGCACTCCCTGAACGCAATGCAATAGAAACAACCGGATAACCTTCTTTTGTCAAATCATTAATTGCCGGTGATGTGTATCGGCAATAACCACACCAAGTTCCCCAAAAATAAATTAATGTGGGTTTATCTTGGGCAATTTGTGGGAGAAAAAAACCGTTACCCTGCAAATCATATAATGCCGTTGTATTGATTTCCGATGAAATTTCGGGCTTACGGATAAAATCCAGAATGCTACTAACGATAATCAATGTAAGCCCTAAAGAAATACCGTTTTTGAGTAATCTTGTTAAATTCATAAAATACCTAATAAGAAAAATTCGGCTAATTTACCATAAAAGTGCGGTCAAATTTCATAATATTTTGCTATCATAGCCAAGCAAATTTTTATTATAAAGGAGAACAAAAATGGACAGTAAAAGCCTTGCAAAATATATTGATCATACTGCACTTACCGCTGAGAAAAATGAGCAGGATATTTTAACGCTCTGTGACGAAGCCATGAAATATGGTTTTTATTCTGTTTGTATCAATTCAGGTTATATCCCTTTAGCAAAAGAAAAATTAGCAGGCTCTGAGGTGAAGATTTGTACGGTGGTCGGTTTTCCTCTCGGTGCAAATTTAACCTCAGTAAAAGCCTTTGAGACACAAGAGGCGATTAAAGCCGGCGCAAATGAAATTGATATGGTAATCAATGTGGGTTGGATTAAATCCAATAAATGGCAAGCGGTAAAAGAAGATATTCAAGCCGTGTTAAATGCCTGCAATGGAGTACCGCTGAAAGTGATTTTAGAAACCTGTTTATTATCCAAAGAAGAAATCATTAAAGCCTGTGAAATTTGTCGAGAATTAGGTGTAATATTCGTCAAAACTTCTACCGGATTCAGCAAAGGCGGCGCTACCGTTGAAGATGTGGCATTAATGAAAAAAATCGTGGGTAATATTGGCGTAAAAGCCTCAGGCGGAGTACGCGATACGAAAACCGCATTGGCTATGATTGAAGCAGGGGCAACACGTATTGGTGCCAGTGCAGGCATTGCAATTATCAGTAATAGTAGCGATACACAAAGTACCTATTAATAATAGAAAAGGTAGAAGAGAATCCTTCTACCTTTTAATCATTTTTCCTCTTCCTTTACTTCGTTCCACAAAAAATCCATTTCAATTAAGGAGAGCTCCTCTAATTTAGTATTTCTTTCTTTTGCTTTCTGTTCAACTTTGCGAAAACGTTGCTCAAATTTATTATTTGCCTTACGAAGGCTTTCCTCTGCACCGCATTTTAAGTGTCGCGCCAAATTTACCGTAGCAAAAAACAAATCACCAATTTCTTCTTCAATCTTCGTTTGATCTTGAGGCTGACGGTTAAATTCATCTCTCACTTCTTGCAGCTCTTCTTCTACTTTTGCGAAAACAGGTTCAATTTCAGTCCAATCAAAACCGATTTTAGCGCATTGTTTTTGCAACTTCTGTGCCCTCATTAATGCGGGAAAAGCCGAAGGAACATTATCTAAAATAGATTGAGTTTGTTTTTCAGATTTTTCTAATGCTTTAATGCCATTCCAACGGGCAAGCGCTTCCTCTTCATTTTTTGCCGTGGCATTTGCAAATACATGTGGGTGCCGACGAATAATTTTTTCAGCAACATCATTAAGCACATCATCAAAAGTAAAATAGTTATCCTCGGTTGCAAGTTGGCTAAAAAACACAACTTGTAACAATAAGTCACCCAATTCTTCTCTTAAATTTGCTATATCTTTCTTTTGAATTGCCTCAATGACTTCATAAGTTTCCTCTGTTAAACAGGGAATCATTGAATCATAATTTTGCTTAAGATCCCAAGGACAACCTTTATCCGGATGACGAAGTTGAGCAATTAATTCGATAAAGTCTTGAATTGAATGTGACATAAATAAACCTCTAAATAAAAATAGGCTAAGTATAAAGTTTATTTATGAAAAAATGAAATTTATTTAGATGGCAGGGGCGGAGAGGCTCGAACTCCCAACACCCGGTTTTGGAGACCGGTGCTCTACCAATTGAACTACGCCCCTATTGGTATGAAAAGATTGGCGGAATGGACGGGACTCGAACCCGCGACCCCCTGCGTGACAGGCAGGTATTCTAACCAGCTGAACTACCACTCCGCAGATATTTGGTATACTTGGCAGTGACCTACTCTCACATGGGGAAACCCCACACTACCATCGGCGTAATAATGTTTCACTTCTGAGTTCGGTATGGATTCAGGTGGGACCATTACACTATTGCTGCCAAAACTATTTTGTTAATTCACTCAAAAAATAAACTAACAAAATAATTAAAAACCCGGCAGTGCCCTACTCTCACATGGGGATACCCCACACTACCATCGGCATTACAGCATTTCACTTCTGAGTTCGGGATGGATTCAGGTGGAACCACTGCACTCTCGCCGCCGGGATAATTCTTCGATAACTTCTTCTCTTCAAGTTTTATCTTGTTCTATCTTTTTATCTCGTTTTATCTCTTTTATCTTTTTCATCTGTTCTATCGGATACAAGCTGATGACTGATTACGGTATACTTTAATTCGTTGTACTTCACACTAGCCGCCCAAAAACACTTGAGCGTTGTATAGTTAAGCCCCTCGGGCAATTAGTATGGGTTAGCTCAATGTATCACTACACTTACACACCCCACCTATCTACGTCGTCGTCTCCAACAACCCTTACAGACTCTAAGTCTGGGAGAACTCATCTTGAGGCAAGTTTCGTGCTTAGATGCTTTCAGCACTTATCTCTTCCGCACTTAGCTACTCGGCAATGCGTCTGGCGACACAACCGAAACACCAGTGGTGCGTCCACTCCGGTCCTCTCGTACTAGGAGCAGCCCCCCTCAATTCTCCTACGCCCACGGCAGATAGGGACCGAACTGTCTCACGACGTTCTAAACCCAGCTCGCGTACCACTTTAAATGGCGAACAGCCATACCCTTGGGACCTACTTCAGCCCCAGGATGTGATGAGCCGACATCGAGGTGCCAAACACCGCCGTCGATATGAACTCTTGGGCGGTATCAGCCTGTTATCCCCGGAGTACCTTTTATCCGTTGAGCGATGGCCCTTCCATTCAGAACCACCGGATCACTATGACCTACTTTCGTACCTGCTCGACTTGTCCGTCTCGCAGTTAAGCTTGCTTATACCATTGCACTAACCTGACGATGTCCGACCGTCATTAGCAAACCTTCGTGCTCCTCCGTTACTCTTTAGGAGGAGACCGCCCCAGTCAAACTACCCACCAGACACTGTCCGAGACCGCGTTCCGCAATCTTCGTTAGAACACCAAACGTTAAAGGGTGGTATTTCAAGGACGCCTCCACAATCACTGGCGTGACCGCTTCAAAGGCTCCCACCTATCCTACACATCAAAATTCAATGTTCAGTGTCAAGCTATAGTAAAGGTTCACGGGGTCTTTCCGTCTAGCCGCGGGTACACCGCATCTTCACGGCGATTTCAATTTCACTGAGTCTCGGGTGGAGACAGCCTGGCCATCATTATGCCATTCGTGCAGGTCGGAACTTACCCGACAAGGAATTTCGCTACCTTAGGACCGTTATAGTTACGGCCGCCGTTTACTGGGGCTTCGATCAGGAGCTTCTCTTTCGATTACACCATCAATTAACCTTCCAGCACCGGGCAGGCATCACACCCTATACGTCCACTTTCGTGTTTGCAGAGTGCTGTGTTTTTAATAAACAGTTGCAGCCAGCTGGTATCTTCGACCGGTTCACCCTTCACCCGCTAGGGGCTACAAGCTACGCCGGCGCACCTTCTCCCGAAGTTACGGTGCTATTTTGCCTAGTTCCTTCACCCGAGTTCTCTCAAGCGCCTGAGTATTCTCTACCTGACCACCTGTGTCGGTTTTCAGTACGGTTTAATAAAGCCTGAAGCTTAGTGGCTTTTCCTGGAAGTGTGGTATCAGTTACTTCAGCCCCTTGAGGCCTCGTCATCATTTCTCGGTGTTAATAAGCGCCCGGATTTGCCTAAGCACCCCACCTACCAACTTAAACGTGCATATCCAACAGCACGCTAACCTAACCTGCTCCGTCCCCACATCGCAGCTTTACCAAGTACGGGAATATTAACCCGTTTCCCATCGACTACGCTTTTCAGCCTCGCCTTAGGGGCCGACTCACCCTGCCCCGATTAACGTTGGACAGGAAACCTTGGTCTTCCGGCGAACGGGTTTTTCACCCGTTTTATCGTTACTTATGTCAGCATTCGCACTTGTGATACGTCCAGCATACCTCCCGATACACCTTCATCCGCTTACACAACGCTCCCCTACCCAACAGGATTAATCCTGATGCCGCAGCTTCGGTGCTATGTTTGAGCCCCGTTACATCTTCCGCGCAGGCCGACTCGACTAGTGAGCTATTACGCTTTCTTTAAATGGTGGCTGCTTCTAAGCCAACATCCTAGCTGTCTAAGCCTTCCCACTTCGTTTCCCACTTAACATACACTTTGGGACCTTAGCTGGCGGTCTGGGTTGTTTCCCTCTCCACGACGGACGTTAGCACCCGCCGTGTGTCTCCTGAGTATCACTCTTCGGTATTCGCAGTTTGCATCGGGTTGGTAAGCCGGGATGGCCCCCTAGCCGAAACAGTGCTCTACCCCCGAAGGTGTCCGCTCAAGGCTCTACCTAAATAGATTTCGGGGAGAACCAGCTATCTCCCGGTTTGATTGGCCTTTCACCCCCAGCCACAAGTCATCCGCTAATTTTTCAACATTAGTCGGTTCGGTCCTCCAGTTAGTGTTACCCAACCTTCAACCTGCCCATGGCTAGATCACCGGGTTTCGGGTCTATACCTTGCAACTAATCGCCCAGTTAAGACTCGGTTTCCCTTCGGCTTCCCTATTCGGTTAACCTTGCTACAAAATATAAGTCGCTGACCCATTATACAAAAGGTACGCAGTCACCCTTTCAGGCTCCCACTGCTTGTACGTACAAGGTTTCAGGTTCTATTTCACTCCCCTCGCCGGGGTTCTTTTCGCCTTTCCTTCACAGTACTGGTTCACTATCGGTCAATCAGGAGTATTTAGCCTTGGAGGATGGTCCCCCCATCTTCAGACAGGATATCACGTGTCCCGCCCTACTTATCGTAAGCTTAGTACCATCAACATGTTTTAAGATACGGGACTATCACCCCCTACGGTTGAGCTTCCCAACTCATTCTCCTAACACGCTCACTATCACTTACCGGCTCTTCCGCCTTCGCTCGCCGCTACTCACGGAATCTCGGTTGATTTCTTTTCCTCGGGGTACTTAGATGTTTCAGTTCTCCCGGTTTGCTTTTCATTACTATGAATTCATAATGAAATGATGGATTCTTCATCCATCGGGTTTCCCCATTCGGATATCTTGGATTAAACGCTTCTTATCAACTCATCCAAGCTTTTCGCAGATTAGCACGTCCTTCATCGCCTCTGATTGCCAAGGCATCCACCTTGTACGCTTAGTCACTTAACTATACAACCTCAAATGTTTTCAGCCTGCCTACTCAGTCAGGCCTACATCTTGAAGCGAATCTTTAATTCAACTAAACACTTGACTGCCTTTCTCCAGTCAAGATTTTTCTACTCAGACTTCCTCTATTCCTTTTGGAACTTAAAAGTCTCTTCAGTTTTCAGCTTGTTTCCAATTTTTTAAAGAACAGAAGATAAAACTTTTCAGTTATCATCGTTAAGTAAACGCAATACCATTTTCTATCAATGCAACATTTACTTAACGATGATAAGTGGTGGAGATAAGCGGGATCGAACCGCTGACCTCCTGCGTGCAAGGCAGGCGCTCTCCCAGCTGAGCTATATCCCCAGTTATCATTAATTTGCAGATACTTGCCCTTACTTCACTCACTCTTAGAGTGGTGGGTCTGAGTGGACTTGAACCACCGACCTCACCCTTATCAGGGGTGCGCTCTAACCACCTGAGCTACAGACCCAAGGACAATGTTGATTTCCGCTCTCTATCTTGTCTACAACTCTCAGCCAATCTGTGTGGACACTTACTATAGCTCGTTCGGTAAGGAGGTGATCCAACCGCAGGTTCCCCTACGGTTACCTTGTTACGACTTCACCCCAGTCATGAATCATACCGTGGTAAACGCCCCCCTCGCGGTTAAGCTATCTACTTCTGGTACAACCCACTCCCATGGTGTGACGGGCGGTGTGTACAAGGCCCGGGAACGTATTCACCGCGACATTCTGATTCGCGATTACTAGCGATTCCGACTTCATGGAGTCGAGTTGCAGACTCCAATCCGGACTTAGACGTACTTTGTGAGATTCGCTCCACATCGCTGCTTCGCCTCCCTCTGTATACGCCATTGTAGCACGTGTGTAGCCCTACTCGTAAGGGCCATGATGACTTGACGTCATCCCCACCTTCCTCCGGTTTATCACCGGCAGTCTCCTTTGAGTTCCCGACCGTATCGCTGGCAACAAAGGATAAGGGTTGCGCTCGTTGCGGGACTTAACCCAACATTTCACAACACGAGCTGACGACAGCCATGCAGCACCTGTCTCAAAGCTCCCGAAGGCACTCCCGTATCTCTACAGGATTCTCTGGATGTCAAGAGTAGGTAAGGTTCTTCGCGTTGCATCGAATTAAACCACATGCTCCACCGCTTGTGCGGGCCCCCGTCAATTCATTTGAGTTTTAACCTTGCGGCCGTACTCCCCAGGCGGTCGATTTATCACGTTAGCTACGGGCGTCAGAGTTAAACCCCAACCCCCAAATCGACAGCGTTTACAGCGTGGACTACCAGGGTATCTAATCCTGTTTGCTCCCCACGCTTTCGCACATGAGCGTCAGTACATTCCCAAGGGGCTGCCTTCGCCTTCGGTATTCCTCCACATCTCTACGCATTTCACCGCTACACGTGGAATTCTACCCCTCCCTAAAGTACTCTAGATTCCCAGTCTGAAATGCAATTCCCAGGTTAAGCCCAGGGCTTTCACACCTCACTTAAAAATCCGCCTGCGTGCCCTTTACGCCCAGTTATTCCGATTAACGCTCGCACCCTCCGTATTACCGCGGCTGCTGGCACGGAGTTAGCCGGTGCTTCTTCTGTGACTAACGTCAATCAGCTTGGCTATTAACCAAACTGCCTTCCTCATCACCGAAAGAACTTTACAACCCGAAGGCCTTCTTCATTCACGCGGCATGGCTGCGTCAGGGTTCCCCCCATTGCGCAATATTCCCCACTGCTGCCTCCCGTAGGAGTCCGGGCCGTGTCTCAGTCCCGGTGTGGCTGGTCATCCTCTCAGACCAGCTAGAGATCGACGGCTTGGTGAGCCATTACCCCACCAACTACCTAATCCCACTTGGGCTCATCTTATGGCAAGAGCAAACGCCCCCTTTAGTCCAAAGACTTTACGCGGTATTAGCTGCAGTTTCCCGCAGTTATCCCCCTCCATAAGCCAGATTCCCAAGCATTACTCACCCGTCCGCCACTCGTCAGCAAAGAAAGCAAGCTTCCTTCCTGCTACCGTTCGACTTGCATGTGTTAAGCCTGCCGCCAGCGTTCAATCTGAGCCATGATCAAACTCTTCAATTCAAAGTTCAATCGCTCAATAAACTGCTTAGCTATTAATATACACTACTATAAAAAGTAATAATGAATTTCTAGTTTAAGCACCTATTAAGACTTCAAAATTAAAAATATTTTAACAAGTCTATTAACAAGTGCCCACACAGATTGTCTGATTCGTTGTTAAAGAGCAAAAAATAACGACGCACCGGCAAATCTTCTTACTTCACAACAGCGCGTCGTTGTGTGTCGCGTATTATAGGCATTTAAAAATACTTTGCAATGAATTTTTTACATATTTTATTTGAAAGATTAATTTTTATTCATCATCAATCTTTCTATATCTTCTAAACCCCGCTTCATATAAGACTTTATTTAGCTTCTTCAGTAGTATTTCCTTTTGCTGTCTATTTAACATTTCACTATTTTTATTCAGTAATGCACAAGCTAGTTTCCAATAAGTGTTTAAAGTAGCCGGTATTCCAAATTTCCTTAACCTGACAATCGCATTCTCAGCGCCCACTATCTTTAGTGTGTTGACGTCATGAATACCTACCTTCTTTAACATTCGTTCATATTTTATGGAGAGATTAGGAAGATCTTTTAAGCGGTTTGCCTTTGATAAGGCAATCTCATTCTTTCTATCCTGAATTTGTTTAATAGAAAGCATAAGCAATTTACGCAGTAAAACCCGATCACCTAGAATATCCTTAGTAAGACAATAGTAATCCGACAAAACAAACTTGGCATCAACTTCGTTTTTTGTGAAAGCCACACATCCTGAATTTATCAATCGGTTAGATAATTCATCTTTTGCTTGAAGGTAAAACTTTCCATTCAACCATAAACCGAACATAAGTTCTTTATTGTAAAACAACCCGTAACCGGTGAATAAATTCTTCGAAGTCACATTTCCGATTAATTCATTAGTCATCATACAAATGTCATCAATATGTTTATCTTTAATGTTTAATATTGCCATAAGCCCTCCACATTAAACTGCAATATGTTAATGGATAAGTAATTCTCCCTTCCACTTATAACATTAATGTCATCACAACAAAACAATCTGTTTACAAATTTGTGACATAGATCGTAAATTTAAAACTTATTGTAAAAAATACAGTTATATAATGAATTTTCTATTTAATAACTTACACTTAATGGATGTAATAGCTTTCAATAAACTCATACAAGTCAATAGAAGTGAATATTGATATAAATATGTTTAATTTTAGAAAGAAGAGCAGCATAGTCGGTTAAAATAACAGCTATTAAAAAATTAATTTACAGTATTTATATTTCCTCAAGGTACTAAAAGAATATGTTCTTCTCTCTAAAACTAAAAAAGCTCTAAATCCCCCTACTTAGATAAATTTTTATGCTCTTCCAACCCACTACATTTCCCTGCGGGATCCAAAATTTCACTTGCTGCTGTACATCAACACAGATACAATTTTGCTACGATCAAGTGAGGTAAAAAATGACTACTCAAGAAGAAAAACAAAAAGCACTTATTGCAGCGTTAGGACAAATCGAAAAACAATTTGGTAAAGGCTCTATTATGAAATTGGGTGATACCAAAGCATTGGATGTTGAATCCATTTCCACCGGCTCCATTGGTCTAGATGTAGCATTAGGTATCGGAGGTTTACCTATGGGGCGTATCGTTGAAATTTTCGGCCCTGAGTCTTCCGGTAAAACAACCCTGACCTTATCTGTCATTGCACAAGCCCAAAAAGCAGGTAAAACCTGTGCATTCATTGATGCCGAACATGCACTTGATCCGATTTATGCAGCCAAATTAGGGGTTGATGTCAAAGAATTATTAGTCTCTCAACCTGATAATGGTGAACAAGCACTAGAAATCTGTGACGCACTTGTTCGTTCAGGCGCGGTTGATGTCATCATCGTAGACTCTGTGGCAGCACTTACACCAAAAGCAGAAATTGAAGGTGAGATGGGCGATTCCCATATGGGTTTGCAAGCACGCTTGATGTCCCAAGCCTTACGTAAACTAACCGGTCAAATTAAAAATGCCAACTGCCTCGTTATTTTCATCAATCAAATTCGTATGAAAATTGGTGTAATGTTTGGCAATCCGGAAACGACAACCGGTGGCAACGCGCTAAAATTTTATTCATCTGTTCGTTTAGATATCCGTCGTACCGGCTCTGTAAAAGACGGCGAGGACGTTATTGGTAACGAAACGAAAGTGAAAGTAGTAAAAAACAAACTTGCTGCGCCATTCCGCCAAGTAGAGTTTCAAATTCTTTACGGCGAAGGAATTTCAAAAGCAGGAGAATTAATTGAGCTCGGTGTAAAACACAAACTTGTGGATAAATCCGGCGCTTGGTATGCCTACAACAATGGAAAAATAGGTCAAGGCAAAGCAAATGCAATGAAGTGGTTACATGAAAATCCGGAAAAAGCGCAAGAATTAGAAACCAGACTTCGTGCGGAATTGGTTGCAAACCCAGAACAATCATTAATAGTCGATATTGAACAAGCCGAAAATAATTATTCGGATGAATGATAATTAGCGTTTAATATCATAGAAGTGCGGTCAAATTTTCTCTAAATTTTGACCGCACTTTTTATGGAAAAAAGCATATCTTCAATCGTGTTAAATAATGTTGTAAGTTTATTAGCGCATTGAGAGTATAGTGAATTCGGTCTTGGTAGTAAAATGTAAGAAAAAAGCATTTCCATAAGAACAAATTGAAAACACACTAAATGGTATCAGCAGAAAAAGTGCCTTTTACGAAAACTATATCCATGCACGATCATAACGAGACTATGGTGTTCATCAAGTGAAGTTATTGATGAGGTTTTATGAAAATAAATATTGGTTGGCAGTCATTAGCTCTTGCCGTGTTAAGAAACAAAAATCCTATATTATATGCTTTCTTATAGATGTTGCAGTGAACATTGATCTTATCGGTTCTACTTCCGAATAAATTTCTAACCTAAGACTTAAATAGTAGTTTATACAATAAAATACCTAATGTCGTACTGATTAATCCTCCTATTAAATGGAAAGCAATCACACTAAGTGCATTAAACCATTTGTCTGACATTAGAAGCTCAATCACTTCAATTGAAAAAGATGAGAATGTAGTAAACGCACCAAGAAAACCGGTCACTAGAAACAATTTCCATAAATCATTAACTTGTGGATATTGCCAGAAAAGTGCCACCAACATACCTATCAGAAAACAACCGATAAGATTAACAAGTAAAGTTCCAAAAGCAAAGCTAGAAAAGAGTGAATTAAAGCTATAAGTTAACCCCCATCTTCCTAAAGCACCTAATATTGCGCCGCAGCTAATACATAACATAGCTTGGAGCATTATTTAATTCCGAATTGAAGTTGAAGATATTTTGCAACTGACTCATTTTGATTTGAACCGATTTGCTCTAATTCCGGGCAAGCTTGTTTCAAACGTTTATCAGCATTTTCCATGATGCAGCCTTTCCCAACACTGGAAAGCATTTCTACATCATTCATCCCATCGCCAAAAGCGATACAGTTTTCCAAACCGTAATCTCGTTGTTCTAACACATGTTTTAAAGCTTCACCTTTGGAAACATTTTTGTTCATCACTTCCAAACATGCTAATGCAGAATAAACAATAGTTGTTTTATCACCAAAATGTTCACGTAAATATTTTTCTACTTCAATTAAATCTTCCGGTGTTTTTCCAATAAAAAATATTTTCTCCACACTACGAGCATGATGTTTAGAAAAATCAACTACTTCATACATGAAACCTGAATCCTGATGAAATTTTTTCAATTCAGGGACGTCTTTATTAATAAACCATCCTTCGTCTTGATAGGTATTTAAACAAACCTTTGTTTCATCAAATGGTGTTTTATAAAGATCAAATACAATATCTTCCGGTAAACTATTGCTATAAATAAGGTTTCCCGCCATATCTCGCACTCTTGCTCCGTTTGAGGTAATCATTACCGCACGTTCTGCACCGATTTTTCCAAGAATAGAAGTAACATCAGTGTGATTTCTTCCCGTAGCAAGGATAATATCAATACCATTCTGTTCAAGTCGATTCAGTGTATCAATCGTAAAGTCTCCGATGACATGATTAGTGTTTAATAATGTACCATCTAGATCAGAAACAACAGCACGAAAAAGTTGTTTTGACATAAAGAAGTCCTCTAAAAAGTTTTTCCTGATCATATCAAAAAACGAGGCATAAAATGACCGCACTTTTGATTGAACACAAATAGGCAAAAGTATAAAACTAAAAAGGCAGATCAATAAAAGACCTGCCTTCTCACTTAATTTATCAAATTAATTATTTAATAATTTTCGCAACAACGCCCGCACCTACAGTACGACCACCTTCACGGATTGCGAAACGTAAACCTTGGTCCATCGCAATCGGGTGGATTAAGGATACAGTCATTTTGATGTTATCGCCAGGCATTACCATTTCCACACCTTCCGGTAACTCAATAGTACCGGTTACGTCTGTTGTACGGAAATAGAATTGTGGACGGTAACCTTTGAAGAATGGGGTGTGACGACCACCTTCATCTTTAGATAATACGTACACTTCTGATTCGAAGTCAGTGTGTGGCGTGATTGAACCCGGTTTCGCCAATACTTGACCACGTTCGATTTCTTCACGTTTGGTACCACGTAATAACGCACCGATGTTTTCACCTGCACGACCTTCATCAAGTAATTTACGGAACATTTCAACACCGGTTACGGTTGTTTTAGTGGTATCTTTGATACCCACGATTTCAACTTCATCACCTGTACGGATGATACCACGCTCTACACGACCGGTTACTACCGTACCACGACCTGAGATTGAGAACACGTCTTCAATTGGAAGAAGGAACGGTTGGTCAATTGCACGTTCAGGTTCCGGGATATAAGTATCTAAGTGGTTTGCTAATTCAAGGATTTTTTCTTCCCATGCCGCATCGCCTTCTAACGCTTTTAATGCTGAACCACGTACGATTGGGGTGTCATCACCCGGGAAGTCATATTGAGAAAGAAGTTCACGAACTTCCATTTCGACTAATTCTAATAACTCTTCGTCATCAACCATATCGCATTTGTTTAAGAATACGATGATGTAAGGTACACCTACTTGGCGACCTAATAAGATGTGCTCACGAGTTTGTGGCATAGGACCGTCAGTCGCCGCAACCACTAAGATTGCACCGTCCATTTGTGCCGCACCGGTAATCATGTTTTTAACGTAGTCGGCGTGTCCCGGACAGTCAACGTGTGCGTAGTGACGGGTTGGTGTATCGTATTCAACGTGTGAAGTATTGATGGTAATACCACGCGCTTTTTCTTCCGGCGCGTTATCGATTTGGTCAAATGCACGAGCCGCACCACCGTAGTGTTTTGCCAATACTGTCGTGATTGCTGCTGTTAAAGTTGTTTTACCGTGGTCAACGTGGCCGATTGTACCCACGTTTACGTGCGGTTTTGTACGTTCAAATTTTTCTTTAGACATTTAAAGAGTCCCTCTAAATAGACACGGTTATCGATGGGTAAATTAAACCACATTAACCAATAAAATTCATTACTATTTAACAAGGAAAGTGAATTGAAGGCTGGTGCTGATAGGCGGATTTGAACCGCCGACCTCACCCTTACCAAGGGTGCGCTCTACCAACTGAGCTATATCAGCGTTTGTGGAGCGGGCAGCGGGAATCGAACCCGCATCATTAGCTTGGAAGGCTAAGGTAATAGCCATTATACGATGCCCGCAAGTCCTAAATTCATCTGTCCCATCAGAATTCATCTAAAATATGGTGGAGGGAGAAGGATTCGAACCTTCGAAGGCTGAGCCAACAGATTTACAGTCTGCCCCCTTTGGCCGCTCGGGAACCCCTCCACACTAAATGAATGCTTGTCTACGAAAGAATGGTGCCGACTATCGGAATCGAACTGATGACCTACTGATTACAAGTCAGTTGCTCTACCTACTGAGCTAAGTCGGCGTGTCGTAAGCAAGTGAGGCGTATTATATGGAAAAAAGTTTGCCTGACAAGTCTTTTTTCTAAAAAAGTTTATTTTTTTACTTGTTCGTTTAATTTGCAAGCAAAACCACCAGTTTTTTGATGTCATTTTCATCAAGTTAGAGAAAAACAATGCATAACAAGGCGTTATAGGGTATATTTTCAGCAATATTTCAACAACATTACCGTTATATAGTGGAAATTTCAAACCAACTTACGCCATTTTTGAGTTTTAGCCGGGAACAATGGGCAAACTTGCGAAAATCGGTGCCATTAAAACTCACTGAACAGGATCTTAAACCGCTACTTGGCTTCAATGAAGAACTTTCTCTTGATGAAGTGAGAACCATTTATTTACCACTCGCCCGCTTAATTAACTATTATATTGACGAAAACCTTCGCCGCCAAACCGTACTCAATCGTTTTTTAGGCGGACAAAGTCCTAAAGTCCCTTACATTATCAGCATTGCAGGGAGTGTTGCGGTCGGCAAAAGTACCTCTGCACGTATTCTGCAATCTCTCCTCTCCCATTGGCCGGGCGAAAGAACAGTTGATCTTATTACAACCGACGGATTCCTCTATCCGCTCGAAAAACTGAAGCAGGATAATCTACTACAAAAAAAAGGCTTTCCCGTCTCTTATGACACGGCGAAGCTCATTCACTTTTTAGCCGACATTAAATCCGGTAATAAACATGTTAAAGCACCAATTTACTCGCATTTGACATACGATATTATTCCTGATGAATTTCACGAAGTTAATCAACCGGATATTTTAATTTTAGAAGGATTGAACGTACTACAAACGGGCGGAAACAAAAGTAATCAAATTTTCGTTTCTGATTTTGTGGATTTTTCAATTTATGTGGATGCCGAAGAAAATTTGCTAAAAGAATGGTATATCAAGCGTTTCTTAAAATTCCGCCAAAGTGCCTTTAGTAACCCTGATTCCTACTTTAAACACTACGCCACGCTGTCCGAAGAAGAGGCGATAACCATCGCCTCCCAAATTTGGGAAAGTATCAACGGTTTAAATCTACGAGAAAATATTTTGCCAACCCGTGAACGGGCAAACCTCATTTTGACAAAAGGTGCGGCTCACGCAGTGGAGTTAGTCAAACTTAGAAAATAAAAAGAGCGGTTAAAAATCGCGTTGTTTTTTAACCGCCTTATATCAATAATGTTTTACATCTTCCGTTTGTTGAATTTTCTCTACTATCGGCACGGCTTCATCACTCAGCAAAAAATCAAAGGTGCTTTGAGGTACCAGTTTTTTGACTGCCAACCAATTTTTATCCTTAATAGCCTGCCTAACAGCCGATGCACTAATAACTCTTTCAGCCGTTTCTTTCCGTTCCACCACCACGCACGCCACACCATATTCCGGTAATTTTTGTAGCATAGTTTGATTGTAAAGGTTTGTCACATGGCTAAACGGCTCATCACCCACATAACGGCGTTGAATCCCCAATGCTTGTGCAATGCGTACAAAAATCTGTAAATCAATCTCTACATTACTTTTAATAACAGCATCATCGCTTTTTTGGAAATAGCTCGGGAAAGTGGCTTGGCTTATGATATAAGAACCGCTATCGTGCAATATGACATTAGGCAAATACGCGATACCGGCTTGAATCAATTTTTTACGCACAGAGTAAGGGAATAAACTACTGTCTTCACTCAAAATAAACAGATGAACAATGTCATTTTCACTCGCTGCTTTTTCTACCAAATATTGATGTCCAAGAGTGAAAGGGTTGGCATTCATCACAATAGCCGCCGTTCTTTTCTCGTTAAAAACGCCCTGATTTTTCACCGCACTTTTTGCTGTCTCGTTTTGCAGCCGAGTTAAATAATCCCCGAATCCATTGCGTTTGTTTTCCATAAAGACGATCTGATCCGGAATTCGCACGATCTCCCGAAAGCCGAGATCATAGAAAAATTTTGCTGACTCACATTTCGTATAGAGAAACAGATGTGCATTGCCTCGTTCCATTTGAACATTGATCAAATGTGTGACGACTTGATTCATCAAGCCTTCCCCTTGATGAAATTGAGATACCGCTAAGCAACGCAAGGTATTGCCAAAACAAGCCCCTGTTGCAATGATATTAAACTCCTCATCAAACATTGCACAAAGATAGTCCAAATTTGGATCGCGCTGAATCCCTTCTTGCTCAAGCAGCGCATCAATTTGAGCAAGGCTATTTCGGTCGGAAAAAGCAACTTGACCAATAGAATAATGATTCATAGCGTTATACGTTTAACCAAAATGTAACGGGACCGTCATTAGTGAGGCTGACCTGCATATCTGCGGCGAAACGCCCGTTTTCAACCTGAATCTTCTCGGCACATTTTTGTGAAAAATAGTCATAAAGCTCATTTGCCAGTGCCGGTTCAGCCCCCTTAGAAAAACTCGGGCGCAAGCCTTTTTGGGTATCGGCGGCAAGGGTGAATTGCGACACCACCAACAATGCGCCGCCAGCTTGCTGAACATTTAAATTCATTTTGCCGTTTTCATCGTTAAAAATGCGGTAATGTAAAACTTTTTCTGCCAATTTATCGGCTTTTGTGCGGTCATCATTTTTCTCCACACCCAGTAATACTAATAACCCTTTGCCAATTTTTCCGACTTTTTCACCATTCACATCCACTTGAGCCCGTGTAACACGCTGTATTAATGCAATCATTATATCTCCTTCATTTCTTCATTTTCTAACCGCACTTTTTCTCGTTTCATCTCGGCTAAAACGGCGGCGAGTTGCGCACCAAGTAAAACAACCGTCCAACTTAATTGAACCCATAACAACATTATCGGCAGAGTTGCCATCGCGCCATAAATTAATTGATAAGAGGGGAAAGTGGCAATATACCAAGCAAAAGCCTGTTTACCCAATGTGAAGAATACGGCTGCGATTAATGCCCCGGCAGCGGAATGTTTGACGCTGACTTTTTTATTCGGCACTACCGTATAAAGCACGGTAAAAATAAACCAAGTGGAAAGAAAAGGAACAAAACCGAGTAATGTTAAACCGAAGGAAAGATGTTCCGAACTCTCAAACATCGCTTTCACATAAGCGCTTGCGGCAATACTTGTACCAATAAGCAAAGGCCCAAGGGTTAAAATCAGCCAATAAATCGCAAAAGAAGTAAAAATCGGGCGCGTACCGCTCTCTTGCCAAATGCCGTTTAAGGTGCGATCAATGGAATTAATCAGCATTAACGCCACGGCAATTAAACTGATAATCCCCACCGCGCTCATCTGCTTAGAATTATTCACAAATTCATCAATATATTGCCCCACAACATCGCCTGCAGAGGGGGCAAAGTTTGTAAAAATAAACGCTTTCAGCGCACCGGTTACCTCATTGAACACCGGAAACGCCGAAAAAATTGAAAAAATCACCATCACTAACGGCACAATCGCCAACATAGTGCTATAAGTGAGCGAGCCCGCAGCCTGCGTCAATTTATTTTCATTAAAACGTAGCCAAAATCGTTTAAAGAAAGTGAAATCTGTCATAGTCATAGCCATGCCCCGCAACAATGTTTAAATTTTTTCCCCGAACCGCAAACACAAGGTTGCTTCATGGTTGGCAATACCACTGTCGGATCAACAAAATACCAACGCCCCTCAATCTTGACAAAAATTGACCGCTCTTGATGAGACTGCTCCCCTTCCTCACTCTGAAAAATCGCACGAAATTCTACCGCACTTTGCTGTTTGGTTAAGGTTTCAGTTTTCAGAATTTGTAAACCAAGCCATTGGGTACTATCCGCCCAATCTTGTAAGACTTGCGTTGCTAAGAGCCTTTGTTGGCTGGGGACGGTTGTTTCCACAATGTAAGCAATATCTTTCAGTACATACGCCGTATAGCGTGAACGCATAAGCTGTTCCGCCGTTTCCGGCAAAGCCTTATGCTGATGGAATAGCCCGCAACAATCTCCATAATTTTTTGTTGATTGGCAAGGGCAAAGTGCGGTTGTTTTATTTGTCATTTTTGCATGCCCAAACTTTACTTAATTGAGAACTTAATGAACGTTTAAATGCAGCCGCTAATTCTTCAACGGCAAGCGCCTGCTCTAATTCTTCCACCGTTGGTTTACCCGACAATAAGCGATTTAAATGACGAATAGTGAGTTGAGGATAAGGTCGGCTTTTTAGGATTAATTCATCCCCTTGCGAAATTTCCCCTTCTTCAATAACACGCACATACCAACCGCTCCAACCTGAAAGATAAACGGTTTTTTGGGTTTCGGGATTATTGGTATTTTTAGATAAACGTTCGCAAGGTTTGCGGGGTTGCGACACTTCCAAAAGGGTTGTACCGATTTTAAAGCGATCGCCCACACAAACGGAATCCTCGTCAAAGCCTGAGACGACAAAATTTTCGCCATAAACCGCCGTACCAATGTAAGAAAAATCTTCGTCTAATAAGGTATTTAATGCAGGAAAAGACACATCCGACATAAAAAATAATGCTTTATCCACACCGCCATGGTGTTTTTTAAGCCCGACATCATTACCATACGCACCCAATGAATGGATTTTTACAGAGGATACCGGGCGTTTTCGAATAGCACTTTCATAACAGGTACCGTCAGCAAAAGTCAGTTGTTCGACTTCACCGATTTTAATCACCAAAATTTCTGACTTTGACATTTCATTTCCCTTATCAACAAAAACGCGTAAAATTATATCGCAAAATGACTTAAATTTTGACCGCACTTTGTTTTTTCCCTATCATTTCCCCATAAATAGCATTAAAGAAAGGAACACTTATGCAATATGATCTCGCACGAAGCACACAAGGACAAACACTCGGTATTACCGCAAAAATGGCAAATCGCCACGGCTTAATCGCCGGGGCGACCGGTACGGGGAAAACCGTCACCTTACGTAAAATGGCAGAAACGTTCAGTGATGACGGTGTGCCGGTGTTTTTGGTCGATGTCAAAGGCGATCTGTCAGGCCTGGTGAAAGCAGGTCAATTTCAAGGCAAAATTGCCGAGCGCATCGAACAATTTGAACTAGGCGGCGAGGCTTATTTAAAGGGCTACCCCGTCTCTTTTTGGGATGTTTTCGGTAAAACCGGTATTCCGCTTCGTACCACCATTTCTGAAATGGGCCCTTTATTACTTTCCCGCCTGTTAAATCTTAATGCCACACAAGAAGGTTTGTTGAATCTCGTTTTCCGTGTTGCCGACGACAAAGGTTTATTGCTTATTGATTTAAAAGATCTTCGTGCAATGCTAAAATATGTAGCGGAAAATGCCAAAACTTTCCAAGTGGAATACGGCAATGTCTCTGCGGCGAGTGTAGGAGCGATTCAACGTGCATTGCTTACCCTTGAAAATGAAGGCGCTGCAAATTTATTCGGCGAACCCGCCCTTAATCTTGACGACTGGTTACAAACTCGTGATGGGCGTGGCGTGATCAATGTTTTAAATTCGGAACAACTGATTAACTCTCCAAGAATGTATAGTGCGTTCTTGTTATGGTTAATGTCTGAATTATTTGAGCAATTACCGGAAGTAGGTGATCCGGATAAACCTAAATTCGTCATGTTTTTTGATGAGGCGCATTTATTATTTGACGATGCCCCGGCAGTATTGGTAGAAAAAGTCGAAAAAGTGGTGCGTTTAATTCGTTCTAAGGGGGTCGGCATCTATTTTGTCACACAAAATCCGTTAGATTTACCGGATACGGTTTTAGGTCAATTGGGTAACCGAGTACAACATGCATTACGTGCTTTCACACCACGTGATCAAAAAGCCGTAAAATCCGCTGCCGAAACCTTCCGTGCCAACCCGGCGGTCAATGTAGTAGAAAGTATTTCGACACTTGGCGTAGGGCAAGCGTTAGTCTCTTTCTTAGACGAAAAAGGTATGCCAACCCCAGTTGAAATTGCCTATATTTACCCGCCGAAAAGCCAACTTTCCCCTCTTTCAGGCGAAGAACGAACCACATGGGTAAAAGATGATGAACTTTATCCGTTCTATAAAGATTATGTGGATAACGAATCTGCCTTTGAAGTCTTAAATGCACAAGCCGATCTTACCGCCGTGCAAAAAAAACAAGCGGAGCAAGCTCAAGAGGAAGAAGAAAACGGCATTTTAGGCAGCCTCAGCCGTATGATTTTCGGCACGAAAAAACGGGGCGATAAATTAAGCCCGACAGAACAAATGGTGAATAGCGTTGCAAAATCCGTGGGGAGAAATATTCGCAATGAAGTCACCAAACAAATTATGCGTGGTATTTTAGGCGCATTAAAAAAATAACAAACCAAAGTGCGGTCATTTTTACCGCTAAATTTAAATTAAGGAGACAACTATGTCAGAGGTATTTCATTTAAACTTAACCAAAGCACAATTAAAAGGGGCAACCATTGCCATCGTTCCGGGCGATCCGGCTCGCAGCGAACGTATAGCCAAACATCTTGATAATCCTGAGTTCCTCACCAGTACCCGAGAATTTACCTCGTGGTTAGGTTATTTAAACGGCCAACCCGTTGTGGTGTGCTCTACCGGTATCGGCGGCCCGTCCGTCTCTATTTGTGTGGAAGAATTAGCCCAACTCGGTGTTCGCACTTTTTTACGAATCGGTACCACCGGCGCTATTCAACCGCATATTAATGTCGGTGATATTCTCGTCACTACCGGTGCAGTACGTTTAGACGGTGCAAGCAAACATTTTGCCCCATTGGAATATCCGGCGGTAGCTAATTTTGAGTGTACTACCGCCCTTTACGATGCGGCAAAAGAAAAAGGTATTGAGCCTTTTGTCGGCATTACCGCCTCATCAGATACCTTCTATCCGGGTCAAGAACGTTATGACACTTACAGTGGAAAGATTTATCGTGATTACCAAGGCTTGCTCAAACAATGGCAGGATCTTAATGTGATGAATTTTGAGATGGAATCCGCTACCTTATTTACCATGTGTAATGCGTTAGGTTTACGCGCCGGTATGGTTTCAGGCGTGATCGTCAATCGTACGCAACAAGAAATCCCAAATGAAGCCACAATAAAAGCCAGCGAAGAAAAAGCGATTTCCGTAGTGGTAGAAGCAGTAAGGAAATTAGTTTCTTAAAAAGATGAAAAAGGCGTTTTGATATTGTAAAACGCCTTTATTTTTAACCGCACTTTTAATTATTCGCCCTTGCAAAAGCGGCGGCCTCAGCGACTAATTCGTCATTTGGACGTTGATGGGTATAAAGTTCGAATTGCTCCACTGCCTGTAAAACAATCACTTCCGCACCTGAAATAATTTGTTTGCCTAGGCTTTCGGCAAATTGAATAAACGGCGTTTCCGCAGGGATTGCCACCACATCAAAAGCGGTTTTTGCTTGTGTAATCATTGTGTTAGGAAAGGCTAAATCTTTTTCTTCTTTGCCACCTTGCATACCGATTGGCGTGACATTGATTAAAATATCTGCCTGCTGATTTTCCAAACTATTGACGTACTCGTAGCCGTAAAGTGCGGCTAAATACTGCCCTGTTTTTTCATTTCGGGCATAGACTTTTAAATTGTCAAAACCACTATTTTTAAATGCGGCAACCACCGCTTTTGCCATTCCTCCGCTGCCATGCACCATCACCGTGCTGTTTTTATCTAACCGATATTTTTCAATCAGTTTCACGATCGCAATGTAATCGGTGTTATAGGCACGTAGAACACCGTTGTCATTCACAATAGTATTCACCGACTCAATGGCCTGTGCGGAAGGGTGAATTTCATCGACAAACGGCATACAACTTTCTTTAAACGGCATAGACACGGCACAGCCCCGAATCCCTAAGACTCGCACACCTTTCACCGCATGTTCAATATCTTGTGTGGTAAAGGCTTTATAAATAAAGTTTAATCCCAATTTTTCGTACAGATAATTGTGAAACCTTGTGCCAAAATTTCCCGGTCTGCCGGAAAGAGACATACAGAGTTGGGTATCTTTGTTGATCATTTTATGATTCTCTTAAATATTCAAATTCATTCCATCATCAATAAAATATTGATTCATTTCAAATGCCGGTTTGGCGGCTTTATCCTTACCGATAATGCGTGCCGGTACGCCTGCGGCGGTGGCATATTCCGGAACAGGTTGAAGCACGACGGAATTTGCCCCAATTTTGGCATATTTGCCTACCTCGATATTCCCAAGAATTTTTGCACCGGCGCCAATCATCACGCCTTCTCGCACTTTAGGATGACGATCACCGGATTCTTTGCCTGTCCCACCTAAGGTGACACCTTGTAGAATGGAAACATCATTTTCAATAACAGAGGTTTCCCCTACTACAATGCCTGTAGCATGGTCAAACATAATACCGTGACCGATTTTTGCCGCCGGATGAATATCCACATCAAAGGCAACCGAAATTTGATTTTGTAAATAAAGCGCCAATGCCTTACGATTTTGTTTCCACAAATAATGCGTAATTCGATAGCTTTGAATGGCGTGAAATCCTTTTAAATAAAGTAATGGCGTAGAGCATAATTCCACTGCCGGATCCCGTTGGCGGACGGCTTTAATATCACAAGCGGCGTAATCAATAATGGCTGGATCCGCCAAATAGGCTTCCTCAATAATTTCTCGTAAGGAAATTGCTGGCATAATGGGATTCGCCAATTTATTAGCCAGTAAATAACTTAATGCACTGCCGAGATTTTGGTGTTTTAAAATTGTAGAATGAAAAAAACTGGCGAGCATTGGCTCGTTTTCAGCCAATTCTTTCGCTTCTTGGCGAATATGTTGCCACACATCTAATATCATTATTTCTCCTTTTATTCGCCTTTCCGTTCGCGCCCCAGTAAGCTATGAACCACATCTTGTGCCTTTTTACCACAAAAGAGCATCTGATAAATTTGTTCTGTGATCGGCATTTCAATACCTTGGCGTTGTGCCAGCAAATAGGCTTCTTTTGTATTATAAAAACCTTCTACTACTTGCCCGATATTTTCCATTGCCGCTTGAGCATCCAATCCTTCCCCTAACATCAGCCCAAAACGGCGGTTGCGGGATTGGTTATCGGTACAGGTTAAAACAAGATCGCCCAAGCCTGACATACCAATAAAAGTATTCGGATTTGCACCAAGAGAATCCCCTAAACGGCTGATTTCGGCAATACCCCGTGTAATCAATGCCGTACGTGCGTTTGCTCCAAATCCCATTCCATCCGAAATACCGGCACCGATCGCGATCACATTCTTAATTGCACCGCCAAGCTGCACGCCGATCATATCGGAGTTCACATAAACACGAAAGTGTTTACTACAATGAATGCGAGCCTGAAATTCAAGGGCAAATTGTTCGTTATTCGCTGCTAACGTAATGGCGGTGGGTAAACCTTGTGCGAGCTCTTTGGCAAAAGTCGGGCCGGAGAGGATGGCAAGAGGATAATTTGTCCCCAGTTGTTCCTCTACGACTGTTTGCAGCAGTCGTCCGGTTCCGTGTTCTAAGCCTTTTGTCGCCCATATCAAGCGATGATGAGGCTGTAAGTGCGGTCGAATTTTGCTGAGAATTTCGTTAAAAGCATGGCTGGGTACAACGATTAAAATATCTTGCGATTGGTGAAGTGCCTGTGCCAAATCCTGTTCCACATAGAGCTCTTGCGGAAAGGGAATGTTGGGTAAAAAACGTTGGTTTTGGCGTTCTCTCCGCATCTGCTCAATATGTGTAGGATTGTGCCCCCATAAATAAGTCGGCGAGCCGTTACGCGAAAAAGAAATCGCTAATGCAGTACCGTAAGAACCTGCGCCAAGCACTGTAATCGGTGTTCGGGATGGAATCATCATTTTCTCCTCAAAAACAAAGGGCAAGCCCACAGCCTGCCCTTTTTAAATTAAGAATTAATGTTGCGTTTCTTTCTCTTCAGCCGGGGGATTTTCCACCGTTCCTTGCTGACGATTCATATATTCAATAAACAAGGCATCAAAATTCACCGGGGAAAGGTTTAACGCCGGGAATGTACCACGGTTCACTAAACTTGCGACTAATTCACGTGCATAGGGGAATAACATATTCGGACATTGTGAAGTTAAGCAATGTGCCATTTGCACCTCTTCCAAACCGCTAATCGTAAATACGCCCGCCTGTTTCACTTCACAGAGGAAAGCAAGATCACCGGAATCTTCCAATGTGGTTTCCACCGTAATGTTGAGTGTTACTTCATATAAATCATCGCCTAATTGCACGGTCTCTGTACTTAGGTCAAAACCTAGTTTAGGTTTCCATTCTTGATGAAAAATATGCGGAAGATTCGGCGCTTCAAAAGAAACATCTTTAACGTAAATACGCTGAATTTGTAAGACGGCTTGTGATTCCTCTGCAGCCACTTCAGGTTGTTGATTTTGTTCTGACATAATTTTAGTTCCTTATTTGTGTTTTTTAACGATAGGTAAATTCGCACCCAACCAAGCAGAAATACCGTCTTTTAAGATATAAACGCGGGCAAAGCCTTGTTTGGTCAGTAGTGCTGCCGATGCCGGTGCCGATACGCCGTTAACATCCACTAAAACCAATGGTTTTTCCTTGTGCTGTTCAATTTTGCCAAGATTAGCATTTTTAATATCGCTTGGAAGTAAATTGATACTATTAATAATATGACCACGTTGAAATTCATCTAAGGTACGAAGATCGATAACAACCGCATCTTCATTATTGATTAAACGAATCACTTCGGGATGTTGAACCGTTTTAAATTTCTCGGTAGCCGATTTGAAAAAACTGTAAATCACTAGGGCGAAAATCGCAAACCAAGAAACAGTTAGTAAAGTATGTTTTTGTGCAAACTGAATTGCATCAGGCAAAAATTCTTGCATTGTTATCTCAATATTATGTTGATTAAAATCTGACTGAATAAAATAGGGCTTAAGTATAACCATACTTGCATTATCTTTCAAAAAAATTCTCTTTAGAAAACCAATCAGGTTAATTTTTACACAAGCACGAAAAGGAAATGTGATCCCGATCATAAATATTGTATATATCTATTTCTTCTACTCCTAATTAAGTAGAAGATAGTTACATTATTACTCTTATTAAGGAAATATTCGATGAAGTTAAAAAAATTAGCGGTATTAACCATGCTAGGGTTCAGTATTTCTACGGTTCAAGCAGCAGAATTACCGAACATTACGATCTTAGCCACGGGCGGTACTATTGCCGGTAGCGGTGCAACGGCCGTCTCTTCCGCCTATAAAGCTGGTCAATTAAATATCGAAGCGTTAATTGATGCAGTCCCGGAAATAAAACAACTTGCTCATGTTAAAGGTGAACAGATAGTGAAAATCGGTTCGCAAGACATGAACGACGATGTATGGTTAAAACTTGCTAAAGCCATTAACGCTCAATGTAACAATACCGATGGTTTTGTGATTACACATGGTACCGATACGATGGAAGAAACCGCATATTTCTTGGATCTCACCGTCAAATGCGAAAAACCAGTTGTTCTTGTCGGCGCGATGCGACCTGCAACCGAAAAAAGTGCCGATGGCCCATTAAATTTATATAACGCAGTTGTTGTTGCGACCGATAAAAAATCGGTCGGTCGCGGTGTGCTTGTTGCAATGAATAATGAAGTACTTGGTGCGCGTGATGTTACAAAAACCAGCACAACCGCCGTGCAAACATTCCATTCACCGAATTTTGGCGCATTAGGTTATATTCATAACAGTAAAGTTGATTATGAACGTTCACCGGAAAGCAAACATACGGTAAACACTCCATTTAATGTAGAAAACTTAGAAACTTTACCAAAAGTGGGGATTGTTTATGCCTATTCCAATACTCCAATTGAGCCGTTAAATGCTTTGTTGGATGCCGGCTACCAAGGTATTGTTACAGCCGGGGTCGGGAACGGTAACCTAAATGCAGCTCACTTGGAACGCTTAGAAAAAGCGGCAAAAGACGGCGTATCTGTCGTGCGTTCTTCCCGAGTGCCGACGGGTTATACGACACGTGATGCAGAGGTGGATGATTCTCAGTATGGTTTTGTGGCTTCCGGTACCTTGAATCCACAAAAAGCACGGGTCTTATTACAACTTGCTTTAACACAAACCAAAGATCCAAAAGTTATTCAACAATACTTTGAAGATTTCTAACTTGACAAGTGAAAAGTGCGGTGGAAAATAACCGCACTTTTCGTATAAGAGACAGAGTTTCTTGATCTAAATTATAGAATCCGTACCTATTTGTTGCTATATTGGCGGCGGTTTCTATAGCAATATAACAGTTTATTCTTTAACTTAGGGGGCAATATGTCTGCAATGTTCTTATTACAATTTGCCATCGTGCTATTGTGTATCCTGGTGGGTGCACGTGTAGGTGGTATCGGTCTTGGTGTATTTGGCGGTTTAGGTCTTGCTATCCTTTCCTTTGGCTTTGGATTGAAACCGGCAGGTTTACCCATTGATGTGATGTTTATGATCATGGCGGTAGTGGCTGCCGCAGCGGCAATGCAAGCGGCTGGTGGCTTAGATTATATGATCAAAATCGCAACGAAAATTTTACGTCGTAACCCAAAACACATTACTTTCATCGCACCGGCTGTGACCTGGTTATTCACGTTTTTAGCAGGTACCGGTCATGTGGCTTATTCAGTATTGCCAGTTATCGCAGAAGTGAGTCGCCAAAATGGCATCCGCCCTGAACGTCCGCTTTCAATGGCCGTCATCGCTTCACAATTTGCCATTGTTGCAAGCCCGATTGCAGCGGCTGTCGTTGCGGTAGTGGCTTATCTTGAACCACAAGGAATTCATCTTGGTGATGTGTTAATGGTAACAATTCCAGCAACCCTTTTAGGTATCTTCCTTGCTTGCATTTTTGTGAACAAAATGGGTAAAGAACTTAAAGATGATCCGGAATACCAACGTCGTTTAAAAGATCCAAAATATGCCGATGCCTTTAACTCTACGACAGACATAAAAGAACTAGAAGTGAGCAAAACGGCAAAAATTTCTGTTTCTCTCTTCTTATTCGGTGCATTACTCGTGGTGTTAATGGGTGCTATGCCTTCCTTACGTCCAATGTTTGACGGAAAACCAATGGGAATGGCGCATACCATTGAAATTATTATGTTATCAATTGGCGCCTTAATCGTCTTAACCTGTAAACCGGATAGCACGGAAATCACTAAAGGTTCGGTTTTCCACGCCGGTATGCGGGCGGTTATTGCAATTCTTGGGATTGCGTGGTTGGGTGATACCTTAATGCAGGCGCATATGACGGAAGTAAAAGATATGGTGAAAGGTTTAGTCGAAACCGCCCCATGGACATTTGCATTGGCACTATTTGTGCTTTCCGTACTGGTCAATAGCCAAGGTGCCACCGTAGCGACTTTATTCCCACTTGGTATTGCACTTGGCATTCCTGCGCCGATATTAATTGGGGTATTTGTGGCAGTAAACGGCTATTTCTTTGTACCAAACTACGGCCCGATTATTGCCTCTATCGACTTTGATACCACCGGTACAACCAAAATCGGTAAATATATTTTTAACCATAGCTTTATGCTACCGGGCTTATTAAGTATGGTATTTAGCGTAGTGATTGGTTTATTACTCGCCAATGTCCTTCTATAAATTCAGTTAGCGAATAAAAACGGTGCATATTGCGCCGTTTTTTATCTTTACGAACTTATCTATAAAATCCCGCTCTAACAAACATATTTATTTTTTATAAGGAACATTAATGAAACTTGTTAAAATCTTTTTGATTACTCTTGCAGCTTATATTCCCAATGCGTGGTCTGCCGTTGCTTACAATATCAAATACAGTTCTAACTATTTAATGCCGGCTTATGTACATTTTAAAGCGGATGGCACGCAATACTCAGTGAACGCAAAAATTAATATCCCGCTTTATAACATCATCTTTAATTCACGAGGCGCACAAACCGCTACTCAATTTAATATGGTGAATTATCAAGACAGCCGTAACGGAAAAGTTTACTCGGTTTCTAAAATTTCCCCGACAACTATCGAATACGGCAAAATGAAAGACGGCTTAAAAACAGAGCCGTTAACATTACCGACTTTCGATTTATTCACCATGGCATTTCAGCTAAGTTATTACGATAAATTACCGGACAGTTTCCAAATTACTAACGGTAAAAAACTTTACCCGATGGAAAATGTGAAAGTGAAGAAAAACGAAAAACAAATTGAATATAATAAACAGAAAGTGACTGAAGTCTCTTACACCTTTAAAACCGGCAATAAAGATATTATGGTGAAAAAATTCGTGGGCGAACAATTCCCCCGTTACATCAAATACTCACGGGACGGCGATGATTATGAATTGGAATTTAGTGAGTTTGTGAAATAAAAAACGCACCAAAAAATAACCGCACTTTGGGATAAAGTGCGGTATTTTTTTATCTTGTTTCTAACGCAAGAAATAACGATAAGATTTACTTTCGGTTACATCTTCATAAACATAATTCAGTTGCGCAAGGGTTTGTTCAAATTCACGTTGTGTTGTTTCTCCCAATTGAAAGCCGGCGAGAATATTGCCGTAGTCCGCACCGTGCGCACGATAATGAAACAGGGAAATATTCCAACGGTTTTGCAAGGTTTCTAAGAATTTTAACAACGCCCCTTTTTGTTCCGGAAATTCAAAGGTATATAAACGTTCACTCGGATTAGCGGCACGTCCGCCCATTAAATAGCGCACGTGGGTTTTCGCAATATCATCATCAGACATATCTTCCACATCGAAACCATTTTGTATGAGATCGGTGATAATGTCCGATTTTTCCGCTTCATTTAAGGTACGCACCCCGACAAAAATACAAGCACGTTTGTCATCGGCATAGCGGTAACTAAATTCTGTCACTGCACGATTTCCCAATACTTGAACGAATTTTAAGAAACTCCCCGGTTGTTCCGACATCGTGACGGCAAGTAAGGCTTCACGATTTTCACCAATTTCGCAACGTTCGGATACATAACGTAGCGTGTGAAAATTCAGGTTTGCACCGGATAAAATTGCCGCCATATTTTTATTTTCAATATGATGTTTTTTCACATATTTTTTCAAGCCGGCTAAACCCAATGCCCCTGAGGGTTCAGAGACGGCACGTACATTTTCAAATAAATCTTTCATCGCTGCGCACACTTCGTCACTATCGACAAGCACCATATCGTCAAGATATTGACGACATAATCGGAAAGTTTCATCACCAATACGTTTCACTGCTACGCCGTCTGCAAATAATCCGACATGGGCGAGATCGGTGGGTTCGCCTTTTTCGAGGGCGGCATTCAAGCAAGCAGAATCCTTGGATTCCACACCGATCACTTTGATATCAGGCATAAATTGCTTTAACAAGATTGCGACACCGGCAGCTAAACCGCCGCCGCCCACTTGTACGAATACATAATCCAAATCCGCCACTTGCTGTAACATTTCCATCGCCAATGTGCCTTGTCCGGCAATCACAAGCGGATGATCAAAAGGCGGAATAAAGGTCATATTTTTTTCTTTGGAAAGGGCAATCGCCTTGGCTTTCGCTTCATCAAAATTCGCACCGTGTAATAACACTTCACCACCGAAACCACGCACCGCATCCACTTTAATGCTTGGCGTGTTTTGCGGCATAACGATTAATGCTTTTAAGCCAAGTTCTTTGGCGGATAAGGCGACGCCTTGTGCGTGGTTACCTGCTGAAGCAGCGATCACACCTGCCGCTTTTTGTTCCGCTGAAAGGCTCGAAATCATCGCATAGGCACCACGCAATTTAAAGCTGTTTACCGGCTGGCGATCTTCCCGTTTAATCCAAATATTATTGTGAAGACGTTCGGACAATTTGCCCATTTTTTGTAACGGCGTGACCGTTGCCGCTTCATAGACGCGTGAGCCAAGTCTAACAATCGCATTGATATAATCGTTTTGGCTCGGTTGTGGGTTAGTAAGTAGGTTTTTCATAATACTGTTTGTCGGATAGACTTTTGCCTATCATTAATATAAATGCCAAATGATTATTGATGGGTTAATCCCCACCTAACGAAAGTGCGGTCAATATTTCTAATGTTTTTAAAAGTAGTGGGAAAAATAACCGCACTTTATCGGGTGTGTGAACCTAAGTTCACGCATAAAGGAGGGAGGTGGATGTCATCAATCCACCCACCCTACGATTTTATTTTAACAGGGTTTTATCCCGCACCGCGCCTTTATCCGCAGAGGTAGCGAAATGCCCGAATACTTTCAAGGCGAAAGAGACCTCACGTTGGCGATTTGCCGGAACCCAACCTTTTTCGTCTTGTTCCGCACGGCGGGCTGCGAGTTCTTCATCACTAATTTGAAGATTAATGGCACGATTTGGAATATCAATATTGATAATATCGCCATCACGCACTAAACCAATTGCGCCGCCTGATGCGGCTTCTGGTGAGGCGTGGCCGATTGAAAGTCCTGATGTGCCGCCGGAAAAACGCCCGTCAGTTAATAAGGCACATTTTTTACCCAAGCCCATAGATTTTAAATAGCTGGTCGGATACAACATTTCTTGCATACCCGGCCCGCCTTTCGGCCCCTCATAGCGAATCACAACCACGCTGCCTTCTTTCACTTTTCCACCCAAAATCCCTGCAACGGCATCTTCTTGGCTTTCAAATACAATAGCTGAACCACTAAATGTCCAAATGGATTCATCCACCCCTGCGGTTTTCACAATACAACCGTCTTCGGCAAGGTTCCCGAATAACACGGCTAATCCCCCTTCTTGGGAAATCGCATTTTCTTTATTGCGAATACAGCCGTTTACGCGATCATCATCCACCGTATCCCAACGACAATCTTGCGAAAACGCCTCTGTTGTACGAATACCGGCCGGCCCTGCACGGAAGAATTTGTACAATGCTTCATCTTGGTTACGGATAATATCGTATTGATCAAGCTGTTCGCCCATGCTCATTCCCAAGACTGTCTGAGTATTTTTATGGATTAATCCCGCCCGATCGAGTTCGCCCAATAAGCCCATAATGCCCCCTGCACGATGAACATCTTCCATGTGGTATTTATTGGTATTCGGTGCAATTTTACTTAAGCAAGGCACCACACGGGATAAGCGATCAATATCCGCCATTTTAAAATCCACACCGGCTTCCTGTGCGGCGGCTAATAAGTGTAAAACCGTATTGCTTGAGCCGCCCATAGCGATATCTAAACTCATGGCATTCTCAAAGGCTTCAAACGTACCGATTGAACGCGGCAACACACTTTCGTCATCTTGTTCATAGTAGCGTTTGCACAATTCCACAATCTGACGACCGGCTTTCAAGAATAATTCTTTACGATCGGCATGGGTAGCCAGCATCGAACCGTTACCCGGCAAACTTAAGCCAAGGGCTTCCGTTAAGCAATTCATAGAATTGGCGGTAAACATACCGGAGCAAGAACCGCAAGTCGGACAGGCACTACGCTCAATGACATCAATACGTTCATCAGACACTTTTGGATCCGCCGCCTCAATCATCGCATCCACTAAATCTAACCGAATAAGTTGGTCAGAAAGTTTAGTTTTACCCGCTTCCATTGGGCCGCCGGAAACAAAAATAGTCGGAATATTTAAACGCATTGCCGCCATTAACATTCCCGGTGTAATTTTGTCACAGTTGGAAATACACACCATCGCATCAACACAATGGGCATTGACCATATACTCCACAGAATCCGCAATCAGATCACGGGAAGGCAAAGAATACAACATTCCACCATGCCCCATGGCAATTCCGTCGTCCACCGCAATCGTATTAAATTCTTTTGCGACACCGCCCGCTTTTTCAATTTCTTTTGCAACAAGTTGACCCAAATCTTTTAAATGTACATGCCCCGGCACAAACTGGGTAAAAGAATTCACCACCGCAATAATGGGTTTTCCAAAGTCATTTTCTTTCATTCCCGTTGCACGCCACAAAGCACGTGCGCCTGCCATATTACGACCTTGTGTACTGGTCGCCGAACGTAGTTTTGGCATAAATAATCTCTCCAAGTCAATTTTTTAAGTTCGTTTAAATTCTTCGTAGGGTGTGAGGATTAGAACAATCCACGCACGTATTCATTTATTTAATATCGATTACATCC
The DNA here is from genome assembly GCF_001019715.1 of Rodentibacter caecimuris. Classification (GTDB taxonomy): domain Bacteria; phylum Pseudomonadota; class Gammaproteobacteria; order Enterobacterales; family Pasteurellaceae; genus Rodentibacter; species Rodentibacter caecimuris. The sequence goes on along the minus strand of NZ_BBXJ01000001.1, from coordinate 2,636,304 downwards.
GGCAACTTCACCAACTGATTCACCAACAAATTCAAAGAGCGGTCGGATTTTACGGTAATTTTTAACCGCACTTTATCCTCAATTAATTCCATTTGCAGAGTGGTAACGGTAAAACCACGGTGGCGTATCACACGCAAAATGCGTTCCAATACCTCAGGGCGATGGCGAGCGTTCAATTCAATTTGATAGTTGTTCATATTACATTTCCTCCACCATATCCGCATTACAGGCGCCCGGCGGCACTAAAGGCCACACACAATCATCGGGCGGAATACACACTTGCAATAAATAAGCAGTGTCGCTTTCAAGCAATCTTGTGAGCGCGGCATCCACTTCCTCGGCGCGCTCAATGCGCTCGGCCGGAATGCCAAAGGCATTGGCAAGCATCACAAAATCAGGGTTGTCTTCCAAAATCGTTTCGCTACGGCGTCTTTTCCAAAATAAATCTTGCCATTGGCGCACCATACCTAAGCGTTGGTTATCCAACAGTAAAATTTTCACCGCTAAATTGCCACGTTTAATGCTGCCTAACTCTTGAATATTCATCATTAAGGAACCGTCACCGGTGACTAAAATCACCTCGTCTTGCGGACGGGCTTTTTTTGCTCCCACCGCTGCCGGTAAACCAAATCCCATCGTGCCGAAACCGGCGGAAGTGAGGTAATTTTCCGGTGCAAAATGTTGCATATGTTGCGCCGACCACATTTGGTGCTGGCCGACATCGGTACAAACAACAGCATTTTGCGGTTTACGCTTGGATAGGGTGTTAAGTAACGCCCAAGGATCAATCGAGCGATCACCCGCATTATCCACATAAGTAAAATCCAATTTTGCTTTGAGTTCACGAACCTGTGCCCGCCAAGTCTCGATATCAAGAGGCTGTTTTAACGCATTCAAAGCTTGAATTAAATCCCCTTGTAACGCCACATCCGCATGGCGCAGTTTATGAATTTCAGCCCCATCAATATCGCAATGAATCACTTTGGCATGAGGAGCGAAAGTATCGAGTTTTCCCGTCACACGATCATCAAAACGGGCACCGCAAACGAGCAATAAATCGCAATCTTGCACCGCAAAATTGGCTGCCTTTGTACCGTGCATACCGATCATTCCCATATAAACATCATTTTCAGGATGAATCGTGCCCAATCCTTTCAAGGTAGAAACTGACGGCATATTGGTTTGTGCTAAAAAATCACGCAATGCCGGTACGGCTTTTGCCATACCTACGCCGCCCCCCACATAAAGTACCGGTTTTTTGGCGGCGGCTAAGAGTGCTTTCGCCTGCGCAAGATTTTCATTGGAAAGTGCGGTCGGTTTTGCGGGAGTTTTGACATAAGCCTTGATATGCTCGGGCACTTCGCCGACTTGAATATCGCGTGGCACATCAATTAATACCGGGCCGGGACGACCACTCTGTGCAATTTCAAAGGCTTGTGCGAAAACATCCGCTAATTCATCCGCACTTTGCACAATAAAACTGTGTTTTGTACAAGCAAGAGAAAGCCCAAGAACATCTGCCTCTTGGAAAGCATCAGTGCCGATTAAGGGGGAAGCCACTTGACCGGTGATAGCCACCACGGGAACGGAATCCATCATGGCATCGCCAAGTCCGGTTACTAAGTTCGTTGCGCCGGGGCCGGAAGTGGCAATACATACGCCCACTTTCCCCGTAGAACGTGCATAACCAATGGCAGCCATTGCTGCACCTTGTTCATTACGACAAAGAAGATGATCGAGTCCGGCATCATAAAGAGCATCATAAGTGGGCATGATTGCGCCACCGGGATAACCGAAAAGAGTAGTAACATGGTGCGCCTTCAAGCACGCCATGATGAGTTGTGCGCCTGTCATCGTGTTTGCATCCTATGTTTATTGTTGTTTTTTTGATAAGGTTTTCATTGTAGCGAAATTTTGTCACATTGGTAGAGCCGAAAAGAGAAAAAAACAAAAAAAGCACGACAAATTTTTCTTGTCGTGCTTTTTAAAAAGATAAAAAGTTCGGTTAAAAACCGGCTTGCTTTTCTAATTGCTCGACCAATGCCTCATCTAAACCTAATGCTTCAGCAAGGTTCGCAAGGAAAATGATTTCTTTACGGGATAAATCTTTGCTAACCAAACGTGCCGCAAGATACACATTTGCCGCCAATGCGGTGTCATTCCCCACTTGACGGGCGATTTCATTCACACTAATCGGATTTTGCATTTCTTGCTCAAGCCATTGCGCTAATTCTGCATTATCGCCAATTTCATTCGCAATGGTTTGCTTTTCTTCTTCCGTAATTTCACCGTCTGCCGCTGCCGCCGCAATCATTGTGCGTAAAATCAACGCGCTCGCCTCTTGTTGAGAAGTCGAATTTAATACGTCAAATTCATTGGCAGACATCACAGGTTGCACTTGTTGAGATTTTTGGTAGTTTTGATATGCCTGATAAGCCAGGTTCCCCAATACTGCTAAAGAGCCCAACTTGGCTAAACTCGCTCCGCCGGAGCGCCCTAAAATCATTGATAAAATCCCTGTAATTGCAGCACCGCCGCCTACTTTGGTGATGTTATCCAATGTCGGATTACCGGTTTGTAAATTACTCGCTGAGTTTTTAGCGATATTGACGACTTGATTTAAAATTTGATTAAAATCCATAAATTGTTCCTTTAGTTTGTGAGAAAAACCGTTTCATAGACCTATTTTTTAACGAAAAATTCCGTAAAAATGACCGCTCTTTTTGAAAGCGCGATGATCAGTTAGCCTGAACATTGTGCTGATGCCCTAACTTATAAGGAAGATAATCCTATCATTATTAATCGTTTTTTATTACCGCTTTTGTAGGATCGTTATCAAACACATTCCGTTTTGGGATTTTTGTGCGGGTATCTCTATTTATCGGCGATTTAGCAATATCTTCTACAGTCTTGTTATACAAACGATGCTTAAAACCTAAAGGTGCAGGGAGATAAACCTCATCTTTAAAAATACCGGCGGAATGGTGGGCATATTTTGCCATAATCTTTAAATGCGGCATATTTCGATCCGCACGTAATGTGCCTAGCCCGCCATTTGTTTTCTTTTCGCCTTCATTCAAGAAATCATGTAATTCCGTCAGGTTTCGTGTTGCGGTCATACAATAATCTTGCAATTCTTGCGACCATCCCAAAGATCGCATATTTTGTATAAGCATAGCTTCCGAATCCACAAAATCATCTGTACTATCCGGAATATTCGGCTCGGGAATATCCGGATATTCATCATGTATGTTTTTCTTAAAGGGGACACCTGCTTTTACGGCTAAGTGATATAAATTTAGTCGATTGGTTCTTTGCCCATTCACTTTGATACCCCCATTAAGCCCATCTCAATTCTTCCTTGGCCTTGATGTCTATCAGATTAATCCGGCTTAACCTCAATATTGGTTTTAAAAGAACAAAAAACAACCGCACTTTATAAAAAGTGCGGTTAATTATTAAGAATAATATTATTGTGGTCTCATACAATTTAACTTTGCAACTTTATCATCATGGTTAAATCTGTATTTCTCTTTAAATTCTCCATCCTTATTCGATAGAGCAACTACAAATTGATCTCCATCATTATACCATACTCCTTTTTCTTTTGAGGTACCAATAATAGCATCACAAGAATTTCCCAAATAAATAACAGTATCTAAAGTGTTAACTATAATACCATTCTGATTCATTTTACTTGATATTACTTCATGAATTTTAGGGTTATAGTGAAAATCACCGCCAAAGTCATCAGAAAGTCTAGTTTTTATGATATAACACAGCTTACGCAGAGCAACATCTTTGTTTTTTTCTTCTTTTATTAAATTATTTAACCAATCTCTAAAATCATTATTATAAGTAGAATAATCTTTTACTGGAGTATGTGTTGCATTTTCATAAGCGTAAATTTCACCTATTGATAGTAATAGTAAAGATTTTTTTAATTTAAGATCATTACATACTAAATTGGACAATTCACTATGTATATTACAATTTGCCATATTTTGAATTATCCCATAAGGATACTTATCATAATAGTCATCATTACTATCAGGCAATGATTTTAATATTAATTCATTATACTCCTTCTTTGTAAAGCAAGAAGCACTAGTAAATGAAGAAAATAAAATAAGAAAAAAAACAAATAATCTAATCATAGTAATTACCTCTATTTCTTGAGTATAGATAGTGTATCATTCCTTACAGAATCATACCCACCTGCTGCTTCAATCATTTTTTTTTGTCGCTTCTAAAGCCTCGATTGTTTTATCTGCAGAATAGTGTGCTTTATTTAATCCATCACTATCATAAAAACTGATGTTTCCATCTGAAATCTTAGCTTTATTTTGTCCTTTTTTCTTCATTATAGAGAGACCTTTTGGTACCCCTGCAGAAGCCCATTCCTGAGATACAGCATATGCCGCATTTATAGCTGTTTCATGACCTTTAAAATATTGAGAAATTTTGGATTTCTTTTCTTCCCAAAAATATAACGGAGTGAGTTGTTGAAAGTTTTTATCAAATAGCTGCTTGGACTCATCAACTTTACGATAATTATTTACCCATTTCATAAAAGATTTATCTGTTGGCAATTTTCCAAATAAAGTATCAGGTATCATTTGAAAAACTCCTACTGCAAATAAGTGTTTTTTGTTTAAACCTATATATGTGCTTTGAGCTTCCCGAATTTCTGAAATTGTCATTTTTTCCAAGTGATATTGTTTTGTTGGTTCAAAATGACTTTCATAAACTCTATTTCTGCCTTTTTCATCCCAACCAGTTATATTATAAGCATTAAAAGAGCCTTTAGATTCTTTAGATAAAATCAACTTCACCAACGGTGTTTCAAACCAATCAAAATCACCTACTGAAGCTGCAAGCCACCCAATCACCCCCAACGGATGCATATAATACGCCTTCCGCTCACTATCAAATCCCGCCGCCTTCAAATCAATCCCCAAATCATTTACCCGTTTTTGAATTCTATCCGCTGCGTCGTTGTCATTCAATTTTCGTGCCAACGCAATAAGCTCATTAAATTTGGTTGATTGGCTCCTTGCCCATTCACTTTTATGCTGAACAATAATTCCCGTTAAACGTCGTTGTTCCGCAGGATTGAGTAGCAAACCTTTTAGTTTTCCCGCCTCAAACCGACTGCCTTGCTCCTCTTTAGCCAAATCAAGCTCTTTCAATATATCTTTAAACACGGGTGCCAATGTCTCTTTTTCTTCCATTGAATGCGGGCTTTCCGGGTCAAGGTAATCCGCTATCTTATATTTAAAAAGACTGATTTCATCCGTTTGGTCTTGATAACTATTCACCCCCGGAAAAAGCAAACCATGGGTCAGGTAACTATCATCCACATAAATCCCCGAATCCTTATCTTTGCTGTGCTCCACTTGCTGAGAAAGGTAAGGCTGCACATTGTAATAGGTTTTTGTTTGTTTCGGATTTTGTTTATCTTTTACGCTTTGCTTTTCCACATCGGCAAGGGGAACCATAATTTCAACTTGAGTTTGTTCCAGTTCAAACGCCTCATCGTTCATTATGCTGTAAAGCCGGCTGCCGCGAGGAACATACAGGAAGTTGTCTTTAATGCCTTTCTTTTCTTTCTCTTGTTTATACGCCACTTCTGCTTTAGCTTTAAATTGGTCAATGTCATCATAGGTAAACACTTCAAGATGCAACAGCTTTTCGCCGCTTTCGCCCATCTGATTATATTCACCCATCAAGCCAAGTACTTCACCGGCTTTGATGTCTATCAAAGTTCAAAAAGATTAAAGAACATGCAAGTATTTCTGGTATTTATCAATTTAAGAATAGTGAAGCATATAATACTCTATTAGGGGCATATGCATGGGCTATGGGCATAACCCTGATAAAAAGCACTTAATAGGGACAGGGAAGAATGTTAGTAATGCTAAAGAAAGCTATTGAATTATCCGGTTTAACCTCAATATTGGTTTTAAAAGAACAAAAAAATAACCGCACTTTATAAAAGTGCGGTCTATATAGTTATTCATTTAAATCAACTGAATCGGCTTTTATCCACATATTGATTTCTTTCTTTCCTTTATAGTTGATAAAGTACCAAACACTACCTTTTTCATTCTTTTCTTCTAATATATTCACCTTATCACCTTTTACCAAATACATCTTAGTTATATTATTGGGGGAGCTATAAAGATATTGCTTATCTTTATTTATAACACCTAATGATTTGAGATCTAATATACTAACCTTGACATCAGAATTATATTTAGCAAGATGTATTTTTCCATCAAAATAACGCAAATCCAAAGAATAACAATATGGAGCTTCATTATTTCCACTTGGATATAAAGTAAAAAATAAAGTTTCATTTTCATTAAGAGAAGTAACTTTTTTCTTAGAACAGAATAATTCTGAATTATTATTCAAGCTAGAATAATAATCGTCTACACTTGTAACAAATGATGAATTTTCTATCTTATAAGTTAAGATATTTGTTTTTAAGAAAAAGTAGTTATCTTGCATTGAGAACCTACTTTTACACCACGTTATATCATTATTATTTATGCTCATCTCTATTTTTGAATAATCTTCATCACACTCATGAGCGTATACAGCACTATTCCAAGCAAACAAAAGAATAAGAAATATTATAACTTGCATATATATACCTCTTTAATTAAAGAAAACTTACTATTATCTCTTTTTGCTACATATCCACTATGGGAATAAGTTGTCGCTTTTTTATTTAAGATACCTAATCTTCTACTTATACAATCAGCCCTCCATCTAGCTGATGCAGTACTTCCTCTTTCCTCTACCACCAATTTAGTAAAGGCATACTGTGTATCAGGAGGGGAAATTAAGCTCTTGGATTTTATAATATCCTTAACCTTATCAATACTGCCTTGCTGAATAGCTAAGTCCACCAAGGCTGCAAAAGTTTTAAATTCTATTTTTTCCATAACAGAAGGATGGACTCCTCTCATCCAATGGATAATATGTATAGCTGCTTTAATATATTTACCTGCGTGCTCAATCTGTATCTCCTGAAATTCTCTTATTTCAGCTAATTTATTAAAAATATTCTTCCATCTGGAATTATATTTATTTTGCATATTTATAGCCCAATTCATCTGTTCATTAACCCCCTTACTTAGAGCTTTATTTAAACTAGATAAATCTTCATCATTAGAAAAACACCCATTAAATAGAGAACTATTTTTACTTCTCATATCAATCAAAAGCGGACCTAAGGTATTTTGTCCGAAATTAAACTGAACAATACCCCATGACATCCCCATACGATCAAAATTACCAGATAGACTAGCAAATCCACCTTTCCCTTCATATGCGCCTGAAATAATTAAAGCAATTTCTTTAGCTTCTTGTAGTGGCATGCAGTCTTTCTGTATGCTCAACCACCCAATCACCCCCAACGGATGCATATAATACGCCTTCCGCTCACTATCAAATCCCGCCGCCTTCAAATCAATCCCCAAATCATTTACCCGTTTTTGAATTCTATCCGCTGCGTCGTTGTCATTCAATTTTCGTGCCAACGCAATAAGCTCATTAAATTTGGTTGATTGGCTCCTTGCCCATTCACTTTTATGCTGAACAATAATTCCCGTTAAACGTCGTTGTTCCGCAGGATTGAGTAGCAAACCTTTTAGTTTTCCCGCCTCAAACCGACTGCCTTGCTCCTCTTTAGCCAAATCAAGCTCTTTCAATATATCTTTAAACACGGGTGCCAATGTCTCTTTTTCTTCCATTGAATGCGGGCTTTCCGGGTCAAGGTAATCCGCTATCTTATATTTAAAAAGACTGATTTCATCCGTTTGGTCTTGATAACTATTCACCCCCGGAAAAAGCAAACCATGGGTCAGGTAACTATCATCCACATAAATCCCCGAATCCTTATCTTTGCTGTGCTCCACTTGCTGAGAAAGGTAAGGCTGCACATTGTAATAGGTTTTTGTTTGTTTCGGATTTTGTTTATCTTTTACGCTTTGCTTTTCCACATCGGCAAGGGGAACCATAATTTCAACTTGAGTTTGTTCCAGTTCAAACGCCTCATCGTTCATTATGCTGTAAAGCCGGCTGCCGCGAGGAACATACAGGAAGTTGTCTTTAATGCCTTTCTTTTCTTTCTCTTGTTTATACGCCACTTCCGCTTTAGCTTTAAATTGGTCAATGTCATCATAGGTAAACACTTCAAGATGCAACAGCTTTTCGCCGCTTTCGCCCATCTGATTATATTCACCCGTCAAGCCAAGTATTTCACCGGCTTTGATGTCTATTGGTCTATCTAACTTAACTTCAATATCGGTTTTCGTCTCAATATGCCAACGAGTAAGAAGAGGAATGCCTTTTAACGGGCGGTCTATCAAGGTTTCATAAGAACGATGAAAAATTCCCCACTGTTTGCCTTTAGGCGGTTTATGCTCAGCACCGTTACTATCTTGGTACCAAACCACTTCATCAAACTTGCTTTTATTATCCCGATATTTTTGTATTAGCAAGGTTAATCCGTCTGCCAAGCGGGCGATCACCCGACTCCCCTCCCTTATCAACACAGGATGCTTATCTGCCGATTTCGTTTGTGCAAGGATTTCTTCTCCCAATACGTCATAATCATTAATTTTTGCCGTATGGCGGTAAAGCGAATAAAACGTCAGAATATTATCCTGAGGGTAAGCTACCTCGTGTTTTAACAGAAAAAATCCCGTCGAATAGACCGCACTTTGCGAACCCGATTCGGTATCTCTTTTATATTCGCTATCCACCTTATACGCAATTAATTTACCATCGGCAATGGCACAAATTTTATCGTTTTCAAATTCACTACTCGGAAATTTGGAGGCGCGTAAATGAATCCCTTGATGCCATAACCCGCTATTGTTAAATAAAAAACGGGCGCTTTCGTCACCGGCAAGTTGATTAAAATATTGTTGTGAAACGTTTGTGTTATTCTTCGCTTTCAGCGGATAAGCGACATTCGGTAACATCGGGCTTTCCGCTTTAGCTGCCGATTTCTCCGTTTCCTGTACCTTCGATGTATTTTTATATTCTCTTTGATTTGACATCATTGACTCTCCGTCTCCTATGAAATACGTAATCCGGTAAAAGTGAAAGGTTTTCCTTCATTGATAGTAGTTTCAAACGGGCTCACCACGTCAGCTTCGCCATTCTCCTCAATCAATTCTCCCTCAATATACACATTCCCAATCAGCTCAATTCCCTTGCGGTTGATGACTATCGAACCGCCCGGGCCGCTGATTTCTACGGTTTCGTAACCCTCTAAATCAAATTGCTCGCAGATTTGCTCAAACAGTTCGCCCGCCTGCCAACTGCCGTTTTGCGCGATGTCGATGTTGAGTTCATTGCCGACGTGGATGATGGTGTCGCCATGTACATTGACATAACGGTTGTTATTGATGTTAAGGAGGTCATCTTGTTCCACTTTGGTGAGGCGGTTGCGTCCGATGTGGTTGGTTTGGTCTCGGTTGACGGTTAAGGCTTCGTCTTGATTGACGCTTTCCGTGCGGTTGTTGCCGATGTGGACGGTTTCATTTCGGTTCACTTGTTCGGTGCGGTTATGCCCGATTTGGGTGGTTTCGTCGTGTTTGACGAGGTGGTTGAGGTCTTTTTCGGCGTGGATAAAAATCTCTTCTTGTCCGTTTTCGTCTTCAAAACGCAGTTCGTTAAAGCCGTTACCTTTGTGACTTTTGGATTTTATTGTGGTGCGGGTTTTATGTTCCGGTAGTTTATAGGGCGGTTCGGTGGTGCTGTGATAGGTGCGCCCCACCACTATCGGTTGGTCGGGGTCGCCGTTGAGGTATTTGACCAGCACTTCATCGCCGATTCGCGGTATCATCATATTACCGTATTGCGCACCCGCCCAGCCTTGAATCACCCGTATCCAGCAAGAGCTGTGTTCGTCTCCGTTGCTCCGTCTGTCCCACGGGAAGTGTAGTTTAACCCGTCCCCATTCGTCACAGTAGATTTCTTCGCCTTCAGGGCCGACCACATGCGCCACTTGGGTGCCACGAATAATCGGGCGGGGTTTTGGCGGGCTGCGCCAAGGTTTGTGATGAGGGATGAGGAATAGGGTGTTTTCGTAATGGTTGCCACTTTTTGAGGGTTCGTCTTCAACCGTTGCCCGTTCTATCGCTTCTTCCTCTAACACACCGATTTGGCTTCCCCTATGTTCGACACGTACTACTAACCATTCTTGGTTGAATGCCGCTGAGTGGTGTCCTTCGAGGCGAAAACCATAACCGGGGATGACGCGCATATCATCTCCCGTGGCCTGTGCCGTTTCTGACTGCGCCAGTTCGGCTTCCAGCCGATAACGGCTAAAGGGGTTGCCTTGTTCATCCCGTTTGTATCGGCCGGGGTAATCGTAGTGTTCATAAACACTCGGCGAATTGACCGCACTTTTAGGCGATTGAGGTGAGGAAGAATCCCTTGAGGCAGCAGGTTGGGCGGTATGTTGATGTTCTAGGTTGTAGTTAGGATTTAAGAAGGTGTAATCACGTAAAGTTTGCCGGTTTGTGGTCAGTCTGTGGCGGTATTCAAACTGCCAAAGACTGGCAAAAGGGCGCTCGCCTGCCGGGTTGGCGTTATAGGTCAAGGTGCCTAAAATCGGCGAAGACCGACTTTGATGGGCAAAACATAATTCGTGGCTGTCGGCATCATGTTTGAAATAATAATACCAACCTTCTTCCGCCGCCAAGCGTTCAATGAAGGCGACATCCGTTTCCCGATATTGTACGCAATATTCCCGTTCCCAATCCGACGGTAACGGTTCAAAGGTGACTTTTTCCACCCAATTTTTTTGCAACAACGTGCGGATGATTTTTTCGCTGTTTTGATGTTGGAAAATACGGCTGTCCGACTGCAACCCCGCCCGCACTAATGCCGGCTCGACTACCATATTATAATGCGTGCGCACAAAGCCCGTTTTACCCAACCCGAATCCCGTGACAATCCCGTTCACATAACGTACCGCTTTATCCCCCTGCCAAAAGGTGAAAGTGACCGGTTTATCCATCAGTGCCGAAAAAGGAATATTCGGGTCAAAACTGGATAACCTCAGCTCTAAACGAAAGGGCTCGGAAAGCCCTTCGGTTAACTGAAAACTCACTACATCAAAAGGGTATTTATCGCCGGAATCAAGGGTGTAGCGGTAGTTGGATTGGGTTGCCATAGGTATCCTTTTACTTAACTTGTAATGTGTTATTAGTATAGTGCAAACACCAAATCTCATACAATGATTAATAAATTCCTATTTGATACCTCATATTTACGTTAGTAATCAGGCAACAAAGTGTCGTTAGAAATAAGAAAATAGCGTTTTTCTGACTGATCTTTCATCAATTTTATTGACTAGGTTAAAGATTTCATTATAGTTAAACTCTTTCACTTTTTTTCAATAGGAACTATTTATTCATGGTGCAATCCACTCCAAAGCGAGAGACCTTCTCCGGTCGTAAAGCATTTATTCTTGCCGCGATTGGCTCAGCCGTCGGTCTAGGCAATATTTGGCGTTTTCCTTACACCACCTATGAAAATGGCGGTGGTGCATTTATTATTCCTTATCTTATTGCCTTATTAACGGCAGGCATTCCACTTTTATTCTTAGATTATGCCATCGGACATCGCCATCGCGGCGGTGCCCCTTTATCTTATCGCCGTTTCAGCCCGCACTTTGAAGTATTCGGTTGGTGGCAAGTGATGGTGAACGTTATTATCGGCTTATATTACGCCGTGGTATTAGGTTGGGCGGCAAGCTATACCTATTTTTCCTTCAACGGTGCATGGGGTGATAAACCTATTGATTTCTTCATCGGTGAATTTCTAAAAATGGGCGATATTACTAACGGAGTCAGTTTTGAATTTGTTGGTATGGTAACCGGCCCGTTAATTGCCGTCTGGGTGATTGCATTGGCTGTACTTTCTATGGGAATTCAAAAAGGAATTGCAAAATCTTCATCGATCTTAATGCCCGTTCTCGTGGTGATGTTTGTCGCCTTAGTGGTCTATTCCCTCTTTTTACCGGGTGCGGAAAAAGGGTTGAATGCACTTTTCACACCGGATTGGTCAAAACTTTCCAACCCAAGTGTGTGGATTGCGGCTTATGGTCAAATTTTCTTCTCCCTTTCCATCTGTTTCGGGATTATGGTGACTTACGCCTCCTACCTGAAAAAAGAATCGGATCTCACGGGCAGCGGTTTAGTTGTTGGTTTTGCCAATAGTAGCTTTGAAGTGTTAGCCGGTATCGGCGTTTTTGCTGCATTAGGGTTTATCGCTACCGCACAAGGTCAAGAAGTCAGTGAAGTCGCAAAAGGCGGTATTGGTTTAGCATTCTTTGCGTTCCCAACCATTATCAACAAAGCCCCTTTTGGTGAAGTGCTAGGCGTATTATTCTTCGGTTCACTGACTTTTGCGGCATTAACGTCCTTTATTTCGGTGATTGAGGTAATCATCTCAGCCATTCAAGACAAGCTGCGCATTCGCCGTGCCAAAGTAACCTTTATTGTCGGTATCCCGATGATGTTCGTTTCCGTGATTTTATTCGGTACCACAACCGGCTTACCAATGCTTGACGTGTTTGATAAATTCGTCAACTATTTTGGTATCGTTGCCGTGGCGTTTGTTTCTCTGGTTGCTATTGTAGCAAACGAAAAACTCGGCTTACTGGGCGATCACCTAAACGAAACCTCCTCTTTTAAAGTCGGTTTCTTCTGGCGCTTATGTATCGTACTTACCACCGGTATTCTTGCCTTTATGTTATTCAGTGAAGGTGCAAAAGTATTCTCCGAAGGTTATGAAGGCTACCCAACTTGGTTTGTTAATATTTTTGGTTGGGGCATGGCAATTAGCTTGCTCTTAGTCGCATTTATCCTTTCTCGCTTGAAATGGAAAAATGAAACCCAATTAACGATGGAACCAAAAGGAGAATAAAATGAGTTCTAGCGCAATTATTATGATGATCATTGCCCTTGGCGTGATTTGGGGCGGATTCTTTTTTGCCCTGATTAGATTACCAAAAGAAAAATAATGAAATTATTGACCGCACTTTGTCAAAGTGCGGTTGTTTTTTTATCTCCTTTTAAGTCTATTATTAAAATTAAACAAATTTCTCTGACACTTGAAAATTTTGCAAAATTTAATAAAAATCGACTTCAGCCCTTTGGGTCTTTATCATTCAACGATTAACTTACAACAAATTCAGTTATACTAACCGGGTTTGAAACCTCAAATTAAGGAATAACCATGGCAACCCAATCCGACTATCGTTACACCCTGAAGGTGATAAATACCCTTTTGATGTGGTGAGTTTTCAGTTAACTGAAGGGCTTTCCGAGCCCTTTCGTTTAGAGCTGATGTTATCTGGTTTTGCCCCCATATTCCGTTTTCGGTATTGATGGATAAAGCGGCCACGTTTACGTTCTGGAAGGGGGATAAAACAGTTCGCTATGTCAATGGGATTGTCACGGGCTTCGGTTTGGGGAAAAGCGGTTTTGTGCGCACCTCTTATCAGATGGTGGTCGAGCCTGCGTTGGTGCGGGCAGAATTGCAATCGGACAGCCGTATTTTTCAACATCAAAACAGTGAAAAAATCATCCGCACGTTGCTGCAAAAAAATCGGGTGGATAATTTGGCCTTTGAGCCTTTGCCGTCGGATTGGGAACGCGAATACTGTGTGCAATATCGGGAAACGGATTTGACCTTTATTGAATGCTTGGCGACAGATGAACAAGGCCGTCCTTTCAGTCGTTATCGTTTAGAGTCAGCCCTTGCCTTATCTGAAACCGCTCAAGCCACAGGGGATGATATGCGGGTGATACTGGGTTGTGGTTTTACCTTGGCGTTTAACCAAGATTGGTTAGTCGTGCAGGTGGAACATCAAGGCTATCAAACCGGTGTCATGGAGGAGGAAGCCGGTGAAGAAGGTAACCGTTATGAAAACAAGCTGTTTCTGATTTCCCCATCATAAACCTTGGCGTAGCCCTCACGCCCCGACCGATTATTCGGGGCACACAGGTCGCCCATGTAGTAGGACTGGAAGGCTAGGAGATTTATTGTGATGAATGGGGACGGGTGTTTTTGTTATAGGGATTTTACTGTTGAAGAATTTAAAAATATAGTAGAAAAACTTATAAAAGGTGTTCTTAACCGACTAAGCTCTGGATTCCTGCATTTTCTTGCTCAAGCGTACCATGAAACCCATTTTTTCCAATCAATGCAAGAGTGTACTAGCTCTTATACTGTCAAGTACGATCCTTATAGAAGAAGAGGATTTATACATTTAACACATAAAAAAGTTATAAAAATTTTGGTGATGATATTGGAGATTCTTGTATTGTTAAAAATCCTATTATTGTTGCAACAAATATAGCTTATTCCTTTGAATCAGGAGGATGGTTTTGGAAGAAAGGAGTGATTCTTTCTAGTAATAAACCGGGATTGTGGAAATACCCTAATAGTGCTCCTAAAAGTATTAACGAGCGTATTAAAACAGAAAAAACTAATTGTGCTAAATCATAGTGTCTTATGGCAATTCAAAAGAGACATTCGGTGTTTTGAATCTAAATATCTTGGCTGACAATGATTGGGGAAATACTATTAGTTGGCTTGTTAATGGTGTTGCAAATGGATTTGATGAAAGAATTAAATATAGAAGATTATTAAAGTAGATTATGAAATATGAATTATATAAAAATAAAAAATAGTTTTGTTTTAGCCTAGCTTCTTTAGCTTTTTCGGATGTTAAAGTTAAATATCAGATAAAAAATGAAAATATTGAATTACTGGTTAATTCTGAAAACGATTTTTAGTGACTCATAAAACAAGAAATAAAGTATTGTTTAGAGAGAAAATATACTATCTGATAGGATTTATTCATTAGATAAAATTTCTAGAGAAGGAGCGTTTTTTGTTTTAAAGCTAATTTTAATGGTTAAGGAGAACAAGAGCAAAATTATTATCATACAGACGAAAGAACAGTACATCCTGTGAAAGAAAGTATAAGATATGTAGAAACAAAAGAGAAGATTAGAGATAAATCATGTGATTATTTTTATTTAAGTAAAAAAATGAATGTTTTTATATGCTTATTAAGAAAAGCTATCTGTATGATGAAAATGGAAAAAAACGAACATGTATTTAGTTAAAGGAGATAGAGTGAAGATTATCAAAGATGAGTTAGATAATGAAGGGATTAAGTGGTATTTAATCAACTACAAAGGAAAAAAAGACATCAACATGTGAATCAAAGCTGATTCTGTTGATATAAACTAATCAATTTATCAACCGCACTTTATAAGTATGGTTGATTTTTTGTTCTTTTAAAATTAACAACCAGAATTTATCCCAGAGCAACCCATAGTTACAGGTAGAAACTACACAGTACAACTGAATCAGCCTATCTTCTCCCCAAATATAAAACCCATATCAGGTAAGTGAATTACCATTACAAGCAGATGAACAAGGAAGATTCGTCTTTCCTCCAAGTTTAGTAGAGCAAAACGGAAAAAGTTTGCCTATAAAAATTGTTTTTTGGCATGAACAATATCCGAAAACTGTGCATTCGGAAGTGCCGGAATTTAGCTGGATAAATGGGAAAAGGGTGGTGAGGTTAAGAGCCTATAATGTCTATGAAATCACACCACGGGCTATTCCCAATGAGAATAATGAGCCTGCCACCTACAAACGCCCTTATCATCTTGTAAAGCAGGGAGTACAGAATCATCCAATATTTACTACATAATGCCGTAAAATTTAGTTATTTTAAATTCATTAAAAAAACCGCACATTTTAAATACGGTTTTTTCATTTAAATAAAGGGAAATTCAAATTACCACTGATACATATAGCCTGCACCAACCATATTATATCCTCGGGTATCTAACCCGACACTGGTTTTGATAATATGTTTACCGTTATCAGACATAAGGGAATAACCAACAGAAATTGCATTCTCATCACGATAACTTGCTACACCAACCCCAACACCACTCGCACCATTTCTAGTTACCTGTGGAATATTAGCCATTGCCCCCGCTTGAGCAATACCACCACGCAATTTACGATCTACCCGATTCAATTTATTTTCCAATTGACGAACTTGGTTATTGGTTTTTCTAAGTTGAGCATAATTAACCGCATCACTATCCCTTGTCCCTTCTGCAACATTAGTGATTTTTTTATTACCGGCGTTAATACCTTGATTATTCACCACGACATCACCAGCCTTAAATTCATTGGCATTAACCACATCAAAAATTGGTTTATCCGTTGTTGAATAGGTAATATTTTGACCGTCTTGTTTTACTACCATATTTTTACCGGCTTTATAGGTAACCGTATTACCCGCTTTCACTTTTTCAATCGTCACATTAATAGCTTTTCCACCATCCTCACTTCCTGTTGTGATGTTAAAACTGCTATTGTTAACTGCATTTGCCACATCAGTGACGCTAGCTAAGTTACCCTTTGTCGAATCAGCCACTACAATCCCATTATCATTAACCGAGATATCTCCTGTATCAACATTCACTGTTGGAGGAACCGGTATCGGCTTAGGTTGACTATTTTTCATTTCTTCCGTTAGCTTGTTGGCAATAAAATAAAGTTGTGAACCATTAATTGCATCCGTTGAGGTTGGGGAAATATCACCGGCAGAAACATTTTTAATTTGGCGTGTTTCGCCGAGTTTTGAATTCCCCACCGATACTGTACCGACTGATGTGGAGCCTGCGAAATTACCATAAGTAATACCGTTCACCGTGCCTTGTGAGGTATCTTTTGCATTCTCTGTGGCGGATTGATCACCTAATGCCACTGAACGATCATGATCGGCAAAGGCTTCTTTACCCATCGCAATGGCGTTGTCTTTTGTCGCTTGGGAGTCCGTTCCTAGGGCAATAGAGTGATCGCCTACCGCATTCCATACTTCATGTTCGGAACGATGAACTTGTTTACCCCCACCAGTGGTATACCAAGCCTTCGTATCGGTCGTCATACTTCCAATCGCAATCGCATTTAAACCGCTTGCAGCCGCACCATTACCCATTGCAATAGAGTTATCTCCTGCCGCAGAGGATGAAGGACCTGCAGAAGTAGAATAATCCCCTAACGCTTCCGCCCAAGTCCCTAATGCGGAGGCTCCTTTTCCAAAAGAATAAGCATGCGTACCAACACTTGTCCCCGCATAACCTAACGTTTTAGAATCATCACCCAATGTCGTTGCACGGTCATTTAAGGCATAAGCTTTGGTTCCTAACGCCGTTGATCCCCAACCAATAGCTCGAGATTCATCACCAATGGCTATCGTTGAAGTCGCTTCATCCGATAACCCTACAAGTTCAGCCTCCATACCAACCGGAGAATTTTGTTTCCGTAAAGTGTCTACGGTATTTTTAATATTATTTTTTAAATTTTGATCAATATTTGCCGCACCATCAGTATTCGTAATATCCAACGTTCTCGCATCGTTACCTATCGCAATGGATTTCACACCGCTTGCTTGCGCTTTATTCCCCATAGCGATAGCACCATTGCCGATAGTATGGCTTTCTAAACCAACCGCAATGGCACCACCACTACTCGGATATCCATAATAAGAACCCGCTAAAGATTTCGCACTGCCTCCCAAGGCGATATTCCCATCCCCCTCGGCATTGGCACGACTACCTATCGCATAACTTAACCAACCATTCGCAATGGCTTCATGACCATAAGCAATACTTTGCGAACCATATACCGTTGCCTTATATCCTTCAGCGATACTATATACGCCACTATATCTTCCTTTTTTACTTCTAGACGCTGAGTCATAAGCATTATTTTTGTCAATGGAGGATTGAGGGCCTAATGCAATAGAATGGTTTGCCGTAGCCCCAATTGTTGGAAATGTTGCATCCGTTGTATTAACGTTTAAATAATCGGTAGAAGCAGAAAATACATTCGTACTTACAAGAAACACTATTGGTGAGAAATAAAATACCCTTTTCATAATTAACCCCTTATACATAAAGAAAAATTTACTACTGATAACGACATCTTATTACTATAAATATTTCATCGTCAACTTTCTTTGGAAAAACTTACCGTTATTTTCCTTTTTGTCACAACGTATTCTCGGTCTTTATTTTGTACCCAACTATAAAATGCAAACTCCGCATACAAGAATTCAAAAAATAAACAACTCAAATTTGCTATAATTCTCGCATTTCAATTATTTTCCCAAAACTCATGGATATTCTCATTATTATCATCGTATTAGGTATTTTTTCAATCTTCACGATTATCCCTGCTATTCGGTTTATACAAACCCGAAATAACAAAGAATTTGAAGGCGAAAAACTCATTCCTTTTAGCTGTGGGAAAGTGTTTAGTGCGGAGCGTTATTATTTTAATTCCAAAGGCATTTTTATTTTCCGCGCCAGCCAACTAATTCATCATTATCAATTTGATGATTTAATTGCATTAGAAAAAATGAGTGTGACAGTAAATAACCGAAAATATTGGTATATGCGTATTCACACACCAAACGGGCAACGCCATTATCAATTTATCCCAAAAGACATGATTTTTAATGACAATTTCACCCAATTTTATCACTTCTTAAAAACAAACTATCCAAACAAAGTGAAAGAAAAATGGTATAGATGGTTTGCGGGAATTTGAAAATTCAAAAAAAATTGACTGCTCTTATAGTCATTACATAAAAAGGTGGGTTACCCACCCACCTTATTTCCATCACTTCGACAAATCAATCTGATACACCGCAAAACCAACTTCATCAATGCCAATCCGCTTTATCGCATACTGTGCTTTTTCTTGGATAAATTGTGCCGCTTGTTCTGTCGGTGAAGTTTCAAAACGAACGTCTAATTTATCATTGCCCGAGATAGGAACAAAACGCCAGTTTTTATCCGCACTTGGATTGACCGCGCCGTCTTTCTCACTGGTTGCCTTAATATAATCCACAAGAATTTGACGGTTTTCATCCGGTGAGGCATACACAATATGCTGATCGCCTGTGCCGGGGAATTTATTACTGTAAGCCCGATAATTGTTGGTAGCGATTAAAAACTCCGCTTTCGGATCAACCGGTTTACCTTGATAAGTCAGGTTTACCACACGGTGTGAGTCCGGATTAATGAGCTTACATTCGCCATCATAACGAGCAGGTTTGGTGATATCGAATTCATAATTCACGCCATCAATCACATCAAAATTATAGGTACGGAAACCTTCCCAGTTAATCAATGATTGCGGTTTATCCGTGGCTGGATCGATTTGATTAAACATTCCTGCGCTACATTCAAGCCATTCTTTGAGCTGTTCACCCGTTACTTTCACTACCACAAGGGTGTTTGGATAAAGATAGAGATCCGCGGCATTGCGGAATGTCAATTCACCTTTGTTCACTTCCGTGTAGCCGGTCGGATCGTTTTTACGTCCACCTGCTTTAAATGGCGCTCCCGCACTTAAAATCGGCAAGCCAGCCATTGCCGCCACACTTGGTGCGACTTTTTCTACATAGGCTTGTTGGGCTTGGTTCACAATTTGAATAGTCGGATCATCTTGCACCAAGGCTAAGTAGCTGTACATATTGTCGGTCGCTTTACCAATCGGTTGCGACACAAATTTGCGGGTCGCTTCGTGAACCGGCTGTAAAAGTGCGGTCAATTCCGGATCATTTTCTGTGAGGGCTTTTTTGTTTTCCGCATCAAAAATAGGGCGAAGGGCTGCCTGTCCTTCCGTAACAATCCATTTCCCTTGATGTTCGGTTAAACCTAAATCTACTACGCTGATATTATTCGCCCAATAACCTGCCATACTTTCCGGCACGCCTTTTACCGTACCTTTTACAATGTCGGCGTGAGGTGATTTGGCAAACTCTTTATTCGGGAATAAACGGTGTGAATGACCAAAAATCACCGCATCAATGTGCGGCACATCCGCTAAGTAGAATGCAGAATTTTCCGCCCCTTCTTTATAGGGTCCGTCCGATGGGCCTGTGTGCGCCAACGCAATCACAATATCCGCCCCTTTTTTCTTCATTTCAGGCACATATTTTTGTGCGGTTTTGACAATGTCGCGTGCCTCCACCTTGCCCTGCAAATTTGCCTTATCCCATACCATAATTTGTGGCGGTACAAAGCCGATATAACCGATTTTCAATTTATGGGTTTTACCTTGGTTATCCTGAACGGATTTTTCTTGAATCACGTAAGGAGTAAAATACGGCTCATCGCTCCCTGCTTTTACGACGTTTGCATTGATAATCGGGAATTTTGCCTGTTTCATCGCATCCGCCAAATAATCCAAACCATAGTTAAACTCGTGATTGCCAAGTGTACCTACATCATAATTCATGGCATTTAAACATTCTATTGCCGGATTTGCTTTGCCTTCTTTATAACCCTGCGCCGCTTGATAATCGGCAATAGGATTGCCTTGAATTAAGTCCCCGTTATCCACTAATACCGCATTTTTTACTTCGGCTTTAGCCTGACGAATTAAACTCGCCGCACGGGTAAAGCCGAATTTATCCGTTGAGGCATCCTTGTAGTAGTCAAAATCCGTTAAAAAACTGTGAATATCTGTGGTTGCCACAATACGTAAATCGATATCAGGCTTGCCTTTTGCCATCGTAAAGCGGCTTGCACTTAATGCAAGGATACTGGTTGCACCGATTTGAATAAAATGACGTCTGTTTATCATACGAAAATCCTTATTATAGGAGTGAAAAATAACAACATTCTAAGAAAAATAACCCGGTTTTGAAAGAAAGTGCGGTCAATTTTGAGAATATTTTTGCAAAGCAAGGCGGTATAGACCGCCCTAGAAAACAGGCTATTACCCTAATAACCGCTGTAATAATCCGCTATAAATATTCACGCCTGTAATCAATTGATTTTCATCGAAATCAAATTCGGCTTCGTGATGACCGGCGGTACGATCGGCACCAAGGATAAAATAAATGGATTTTCCACCGTGATCCTGCACGCGTCTGCCTAACACCGTGGCATCTTCACTGGCATTGAAGGCATAATCATCAATACTATGAATTTGAGGTTGCTGCAAGGCAATCTCTTCTACTAACCGTACCAACTCCGTATCATTATTCATATCGACAGCTTCACCCACAATTTCCGTTTCGTAAGCCACAGCAAAGCCGATAGAAATCCCCTTGGCAATTTGCATCACTTGCTCGGTCATATAGTCATTGATTTTTTTATTTTCACCACGGACTTCAAGTTGTAATTCGGCTTTTGTTGAAATCACATTACGACCTTCTCCCGCTTTTAATACGCCCACATTAATACGGCTCATTCCTTCACCGTGACGAGCGATCCCATGTAGTTGGGTAACGGCATGTGCCGCAGCAAGTAGTGCGTTACACCCTAAATGAGGCGCGGCGCCGGCGTGTGCCGGTTTTCCATGATAGCGAATATCGATTTTTGTGGTAGAAAGAAAATTTCTAGGGTTAGCAATAACCGTGCCGGAATTTGCACAAAAACTGATGTGGGAACTCGCAAAATAATCCGCATCATCAATCACTCCACTGGCTGCAATCGCAGCGGCACCACGCGTTCCTTCTTCTGCCGGTTGGAAAACAATTTTTACTTTACCGGTCAGTTTATCGCGGTTTTGTGCAATCCATAATGCCGTTCCCAAACCAATAGTAATATGTCCGTCATGCCCGCAAGAATGCATAAAGCCCTCATTGACCGAAGCAAACCCTTCTTTATTCGGGATATGGTTCGGATCGCCCGTTTCTGTGACATTCACACAATCAATATCAAAACGTAAAGCAACGGTTTTACCCGGTTTACCGGAATCAAATACTGCGACACAGCCAGTATATCCCTGCATTTTATCGAGCCATTTTTCATTCATACCATAGGCTTTTGCTTTCACTAATCCATTATCCACCACGGCTTGTTTCCGTCCACGAACAAAATCAGGGTTAATAATTTGTTTACCCATTAAAATATCAAAACAGCCAAGGCTTTCTAAATAATCCGCAATACGTGCCGTTGTCCAAAATTCGCTCCAGCCGGTTTCAGGAAAGCGATGAAATTCACGACGCCAATGAGTGAGTTGGGATAAATCTAAGTTCATTTTTTTCTCCTTAAAAACTTAATGAAAAAACACCGCACTTTGTGTGTCGTGCGGTGAAATTTGAGAGGTTATAACATAAATAATGCCAAGAATAAGACGGCAAGCACCATCCCGGGTGCAGTACGCTTCACCATTTCAACCGGACTTACCATAGCAAGACCTGCACAAACAATGGTAACGCCTGCAATCGGTGAGGCGGTACGACCTAATGCCCCGGCAATCGCAGCAGCCATACCAAGATTCACATGGGTATAGCCCAGATCCACCGCATGTGGTGTGACCGCACTATTAAAGGCAATGGCAGCGGCATCGCCGGAACCGGTGATTAATCCCATTAAAAACGGCCCGATAGTCGCTCCCCAACGGACAAATTCATTGGATTCTTTTAAGAAAGCGATAGCCGCATCGACTGCACCGGTTGATTTTAATCCCGCGACAAATACGCTTGCGGCAATAATAATGCCGAGTACATTGGCGTAAGAATTGCCCATTCCGTTAAAAAACTCTTCCGTGATTTTAACTGGTGAAATACGGGTAACGATAATGCCGTAAATAGCACCGATCAGCATGGCTTGCGGTACACCCATTTTTGTCCATTCAAGCCCCGGAATTTGTTGTAAAGAAGTTCCGCCAACAACCAAAATAATTAACGGTAATAACGGCGCAATCGCATATAGCACATTTACGCCTTGTACCTTGTTGGTTTCACTTTCTTTTTGTTCGGCAAGATAGGCTTGGCGATGTTCTTCGCCATAATCTTTAAAAACAAGGGCTAAAATCGTCAATACAATCGCACCTATCGCCCCTGCAATCATATTGTAAGGCGCATGGGAAAGGTTCACTTGGGTGATGGTTAAACCGGACATTTCGCTAATCATGGCAGAGTGGGAAGAACCCGGACTCATCATCGAACCAAAGGTTCCGGCTAAAATGGCGGCACCCGCAGTGGCAGGGCGAACTCCGGCACTTTTTAATACAGGGATTAATGTCGCGCCCACCGCCGCCGCACAACCGGCAGCAGAAGGGATCGCAATATTAATAAAGAAAGTAATAATAGTGGCGATAGGAATTAAGAAAAATTTTAAGCCGCTTAACGGTTTCGTCAGCAAATGTACCAAATGCGTATCGCATTGAGTGTATTTCATTACGTAGGCAAACCCCATACTGGAACAGATCGCCATAATCAACCCGCCGGATGTCATACTCTTTGCAAAGGCATCAAGTGCGCCCATTGGGTTTAGCGTAACAACCGACATCAATAAGCCAATACCGATTAATACGGTTCTTGTTTCCGCTTTTTTAATCAAAAAATAAATGGTGGCAAAAATACCCACAATTGCCACCAAAGATTTAAACATTTCCATAATAGTGTTCCTTTTAGGTTAATAAGAAAAAGTGTGATTCACAGCAAAGGCTTCACATTGCATACCTTCACTGAAACGTAAAATAGGGTTTTCACCCAGCACTGTCGCCTGTTCTCCTTGAATATGCAATGCCGATCCTTCTGGTAAAGCATAAACGAGTGCGGTCGGATTGACGAGTAAAAATTCAGCCAAACGCTCTTCGCGACTTTCACCGTTGTGACCTTGTATTTTGCCGGAAATAAAGTGAGGATTAATTTGATGAGGAAATAATTGCAATGCAGAAAAAGAAGGAGGATAAGTGATGGGCATATCGTTGGTCGTCATAATCGAACGTCCTGCTACATTCGTCCCTGCGCTCCACCCAAAATACGGCGTCCCGCTATTTACTTTTTCCCGAATGGCTTCAATTAAATGATGTTCGTACAACTGTCTTAATAAACAAAACGTGTTACCGCCACCAATGGCTATCACATCAGCCCGTTCAATAATATCCCGATGTTGTTTACCGTGATGGACGGAAATAATTTCCATCTCTATATCTGATAATGCCTCCTGCACAGTTTTCTCATATTCATCGAAAGTACGGCGCACTCCCGCATAAGGAACAAACGCGATTTTTTTCCCACGATAATCATTTAAAAAAGATTGTAACCAAGGTACAGCATGCTCTAAATATCTGGTTTCCTTGTATTTTGAACTACTGAGCAGTAACATTGTTTTCATTTTCTACCCTTTTTAAGTAAATATTTAATAACGCTATCATTATGCATAGAAAATATAGGATAAAAATGATCTTCTAAATAAAAAATAATTATTACATGATAAAAGTCAAAAAATAACAGGAGAATACTATGTTAGTGAATCTTCAGCGTGTACAACATTTAATAGAAAAATTAGAATCAATCTCGTCTTCTTCTGATGAGCTGACACGTTTGGCATTTACCACCGAAGATGAAAAAGCACACAATGTGATCATTGAATTATGCCGCCAATACAATTTATCAGTCAAACGAGACGCCATTGGCAATCTTTTCATTCGTAAAGCAGGGAAAGAAGATCATTTACCCGCTGTTGCATTTGGATCCCACATTGATACGGTAGTCAATGCAGGAAAATTTGACGGTCCTTTAGGTGTGATTGGCGGATTAGAGATACTCCTACAGTTGTGCGAGCAAAATATTCAAACCCGTTATCCACTGGAATTAATCGTTTTCACCTGTGAAGAATCCAGCCGTTTTAACTTTGCCACATTGGGAAGTAAAGTGATGTGTGGGGTGATAAATCAAGAAAAATTAAGCCGACTACGTGATAAACAAGGCAATACCTTAGCTGAAGCAATGGCTAAAATAGGGATGGATTTTAATTTAATTAATCAGGCTAAACGTGATGGGAAAGAGTTCAAATGTTTCTTTGAACTTCATATTGAACAAGGTCCCCGTTTAGCAAATGAAAATAAAACAATTGGCGTCGTGACAGGAATTGCTGCGCCAATTCGAGGAATTGTGAGAATTAACGGACAAGCCGATCATTCCGGTGCAACAGCCATGCACTATCGTCACGATGCATTATTGGGCGGTGCGGAACTTTCTCTTGCCATTGAACAGGCTGCAATTAATGCTAAGCATTCAACCGTAGCGACAGTCGGAAATCTGACTGCGAAACCGGGTGTGATGAATGTTGTTCCCGGCTACTGTGAATTACTTGTTGATATTCGAGGCATTCATACAGAGGCTCGTGATTCGGTTTTAGCGGTATTACAAAAAGAAATCGAAAATGTAGCCGAAAAGCGCGGATTATCTATTGAATTCCAACTGATCTCAAAAGATAACCCTGTCGTCCTTCCACAAGCAATGATTGAACAGATTGAAAATGCGGCTAAATCCCTTGGTTATTCGTATGAAATTATGCCTAGCGGAGCAGGACATGATGCAATGCATATGGCAACCCTCTGTCCGACAGGTATGATTTTTGTACCATCACATTTAGGTATTAGTCACAACCCACTGGAGTTTACGGAATGGAAAGATATTGAAGCCGGGATTAAAGTTCTACAAAAAGTGGTATTAGAGCAGGCTGAAATTTGCTAAAAATAAGATTTCAGCCTGTCATAATAAGATTTTAATTTTATTAAAGATATTTTCTCTTACTAAACCCAATCTTTTTATTTTTTAAATAATTAAAAAAGGAATATCTAACCATGACAAATTTAAATTAATTTTGAATATAACTTTGATAAAAATATAAAAATAAACACAACTAATGTTAAATAAATGTTATAAAAAATAAAAAAGTAAAATTTATTTTGACAAGGATCACATTTTTAAATATTAATTATTGCTTACACTTTTATGAAGGAGCAGAATGACAACCAAGGTAGATATGTTGAATTGTGTAGATATTAAGGGGGACTCTATGCAAGTATATACAAAAGCTTCACGCCTTTTAAGCCTCAATCCAATAAAAGGACGATCTTTAATGGCTCATATTCGTAGAACGAGACATATTATGATGCCATCGCATCGTTCTTGTTTTTCTTATTCCGTTTTTGCCTCTCAAAATAAACCATCCCATTTAGCTCTCTAATAGTGTGCTAACTATTCAGAGAGACTTTACTTTAAAAAAACAAACATGACTAAATAAAGTCACTATCTCTTGTTTAAAGTTAATATTCCAAATTTTAAATAAATAAGGATCAATAACTAATGTTTATTAATTAGTGAAAGTGTTCTTATTGTTTAAAAAAATAAAGAGTGAATTTGCATTATTTTTATAATGCAGGCGTTCTTTTTATCTCAAAATATACATAAGGAGTTAATTATGCCTAAATTAAAAATTGCATATAGCCCGGCAGTTACCCAATATTTCTTAACGAAAAGAGATATGGTAGAAATTAAACAAACTGATTTTACTGATGTTGCGGCTATTGTATTAAGTTCTTCCGACATAGATCAATTTATTGATTCCATTAAAGAAACTGAATTTAATATTCCTGTTTTTGTTGTACAAACCGCCGAACAACCGCTTTCACCTGAATTTTACGATTCCGTTTACCATATCCAAGATTTCAACGGTTATGATATCCAACTTTACAGTCGTCAAATTGAAACGGCCGCTAAACTTTATGAAGAAAAAATGCTTCCGCCATTTTTCAAAATGCTCAGCGAATATGTAGAAATGGGGAATATTGCCTTTGATTGTCCAGGACACCAAGGCGGTCAATATTATCGCAAACATCCCGCTGGGCGTTTCCTTTATGATTTCTACGGAGAAAACATTTTCCGTTCGGACATTTGTAATGCCGATGTCAAACTAGGCGATTTGCTTATTCATGAAGGCGCTGCCTGTGATGCACAAAAACATGCCGCACAAGTATTTAATGCCGATAAAACCTATTTCGTATTAAACGGTACGTCCTCTGCGAATAAAGTTGCATTAAACGCCATTCTAGCACCAGGCGATCTTGTTTTATTTGATCGAAACAACCATAAATCCAACCATCACGGCGCATTGGTTCAAGCGGGAGCAACCCCGATTTATCTTGAAACTGCCCGTAATCCGTTCGGGTTTATCGGTGGTATTGACAGCCACTGCTTTGAAGAAAGTTATTTAAGAGATTTAATCAAAGAAGTCGCACCTGAAAGTGCAGAGAAAAAACGTCCGTTCCGTTTAGCCGTGATTCAATTAGGTACTTACGATGGGACTATCTATAACGCACGTCAAGTGGTAGATAAAATTGGCCATCTTTGTGACTATATTTTATTTGATTCCGCTTGGGTCGGTTACGAACAATTCATTCCAATGATGAAAGATTGCTCTCCTCTCTTGTTAGAACTTAATGAAAACGATCCCGGCATTATCGTGACGCAATCCGTTCATAAACAACAAGCAGGTTTCTCACAAGCCTCCCAAATTCACAAAAAAGACAAACATATTAAAGGTCAAAGTCGTTATGTTAATCACAAACGTTTTAATAATGCCTTTATGTTGCACGCTTCCACCAGCCCGTTCTACCCATTATTCGCAACATTGGATGTGAATGCCAAAATTCAAGGTAGCGCAGCCGGTCGCCGTTTATGGCATGATTGTGTAAAAGTAGGGATTGAGGCACGTAAATTAGTCTTAAATAATTGCGAACTGATTCGTCCATTTATTCCTACGACAATAAAAGGCAAAAAATGGCAGGACTACGATACTGAAGAAATCGCGACAAACCTTGAATTCTTCAAATTCCATCCAACCGACACATGGCATAAATTTGAAGGTTATGAAGATGAACAATACTTCGTTGATCCTTGCAAATTCTTGCTCACCACACCGGGTATTAGCTTAGAAAGCGGTGAATACGAATCTTTCGGTATTCCGGCTACCATCTTAGCAAACTACTTACGTGAAAATGGTATTATCCCGGAAAAATGCGATTTGAACTCCATCTTATTTTTGTTAACGCCTGCTGAAACCTTAACAAAAATGCAAACCTTAGTCGCCCAAATCGCATTGTTTGAAAAACATATCAAACAAAATTCATCATTACAAGATGTATTACCTACCGTTTACAAAAATAACGAGGAACGTTACAGAGGTTATACCATTCGTCAATTATGCCAAGAGATGCATGATCTCTACGTCAGTCGCAATGTAAAACAATTACAGAAAGACTTATTCCGTAAAGCGACCTTACCTGAATATGCGATGAATCCTCACGATGCCAACATTGAATTAATCCGCAACAATGTGGAATTAGTTTCACTCACCGACATTGTAGGCAAAATTGCGGCGGAAGGTGCGCTTCCTTACCCTCCGGGCGTGCTTTGTGTAGTACCGGGAGAAAGATGGAGTACAACTGCTCAACAATATTTCTTAGCGCTAGAAGAAGGCATTAATACCTTACCCGGCTTTGCACCGGAAATCCAAGGGGTCTATCTACAAAAAGATCCTGACGGACGGACTCGTGCCTATGGTTACGTATTAAATGAACATTAATCGCTAAAAAAGTGCGGTCATTTTTTAATGAGAATATGACCGCACTTGAGGAATAAATTATGAGTACAAAAAGTAATAAAATCGGTGTGGTACAACTTACCATACTCACGATGGTAAATATGATGGGTTCCGGCGTTATCATGCTACCGACCAAATTAGCAGAAATCGGAACTATTTCTATCGTCTCTTGGTTAGTGACCGCAGTAGGTTCCACCGCTCTCGCTTACGCATTCGCACAATGCGGTATGTTCAGTAAAAAATCCGGTGGTATGGGCGGCTATGCCGAATATTCTTTCGGTAAAGCGGGTAACTTTATGGCAAATTACACCTACGGCGTCTCATTGGTTATTGCCAACACGGCAATTGCAATTTCTGCCGTAGGTTACGGTTCCGAACTGTTAGGCACAGCCCTTTCACCGCTCTCCATTGCACTGTGGACAATTTTTACATTATGGCTTGCTACCGTGCTTAACTTCGGCGGTGCAAGAATTACAGGAAATATTAGTTCGTTCACCATTTGGGGGGTCATCATTCCTGTTGTTGGTATTAGTATCGTCGGTTGGTATTGGTTTGACGGTTCACAATACATTAGCGCTTGGAATCCTCATAATGTCCCAACCTTTGAAGCGATTGGAGTATCTATCTCTATGACCTTATGGGCGTTCTTAGGATTAGAATCGGCTTGCGCCAATTCCGATGCGGTTGAAAATCCGGAGAAAAACGTACCTATTGCCGTATTGGGAGGAACACTTGGAGCGGCGGTAATTTATATTGTTTCAACCAATGTGATTGCCGGTATCGTACCAAATATGGATTTAGCACAATCTACCGCCCCATTCGGGTTGGCTTTTGCCCACATGTTTAATGAAACTGTCGGTAAAGTTATTATGGGATTAATGGTTATGTCTTGTTTTGGTTCTTTACTAGGCTGGCAGTTTACCATTGCACAAGTATTCAAATCTTCCGCAGAAGAAGGCTATTTCCCTGCATTTTTCAAAAAAGTTACCAGCAAAGACGCACCAATTATCGGTATGGTAACCATTACAGCGATTCAAACATTATTATCTTTATTGACAATCAGCCCATCATTAAATAAACAATTTAATGTATTGGTTGATTTAGCTGTGGTCACCAATGTCATTCCGTACTTACTTTCTATGGCGGCATTAGCCGTGCTGTTAAAAACGGAAAATGTACCAACGCGCAAATATAAAACAACCGTGCTCGTTGCATTTATCGGTTCGGTGTATAGCATATATGCCCTTTATGCAGCCGGTGAACAAGCGATGTTATACGGTTCAATCGCCACTTTCATTGGTTGGACATTATATGGTTTCGTGTCTTATAAATTTGATCTGCATAAATCAATTAAACAATAAATTTCTGTAACCCCATTTGCCCACCTTAGCGTGGGCTTTTTTATTGCTTCGGTTAATCAACACAACGTTGATTTGATGAGATAAAAAAACCGCACTTTGTCTAGCAAAAGTGCGGTCTGTTTTTTTACCGTTTTTTTAAATTACTTTTTCATCCATTTATCATAGATTTTTTGATATTCACCCTTTTCTTTAATCGCTTTCAAACCTTGATTTAAACGTTCTTGCAAGGCTTGATTGGATTTGTGTAATGCGATCCCTACACCGCGACCAAAATATTTCTCATTGGTGATTTTCTCACCGACAAATTCAATATTTGGCTCTTTCACCATAATATCCGCCAACAATGCCGTATCACTCAACACAATATCAATCCGCCCATTTTGCAAATCCAAAATCGCATCTTGTAAATTAACGTAAGATTTCGGTGAATATTGAGGAGTTTCGGCAACGGTATATTGCTGGAAAGTCGAGCCGTTTTGTACCCCGATATTTTTCGCTGTCGCTAAATTTCCTTTTCCCTTTAATGCAACGTAGCTTGCCGAGCTATCATAATAAGGATCACTGAATAAAACCTGTTTTTCTCGGGATGGCGTAATATCAATTGCCGACATTACCGCATCAAAGCGCTTTGCTTTCAAACTAGGAATTAAAGCGTCAAACGGTTGGGTTTTAAAATGGCAGGTTGCTTGAATTTCTTTACAAATGGCTTGCGCAATATCGATATCAAACCCCTCCAACTCACCTTTCTCCGTTGTCATTTCAAAAGGCGGGTAACTCGGTTCCGTACCAAAGGTCAATTCCTGCGCATTTGAAAATGTCGCTGCCCCTGCCAAAATACTGAGTAAAAGCTGCTTTTTCATTGTGTCCCCCTGTGTTTGCATTGTTATTTATCTGAATGCATAGTAAATAATCTTAACGCTATACACAATCATTATTCACGACTTTCTGACTGCGTTAGGTTCATCCCTTAGAAATGATCTTATTAAAATTCTGTGATCATTCTCACAAATTTAACATTTACTCATTGTATTTCTATTTTTTCTCTCTAGTATTTCCCCACGCCATCGAAACGTTTCGATAAACCTAAAAGGATTTTTTGATGAAAAAAACAATGTTATTAAATGCACAACTTTCTCATTGCATTGCGACTTTAGGTCATACCGACAGCATTACCATTTGTGATGCCGGACTACCGATTCCATTAAATGTGGAACGTATAGATTTAGCCCTTACCGCCGGTGTGCCACGTTTTTTACAAACCTTCGATGTTGTTATAAATGAAATGTTTGTGGAGCGTGCCTTGATCGCCGAGGAAATCAAACAAAAAAATCCTGAAATATTGACCGCACTTTTAGCGAAACTCCAACAACTTGAAACTGCTCAAGGCAATCAAATTCAGCTGGAATTTGTGCCGCACGAAATCTTCAAAAAACATACCCAGCAAAGCAAAGCGATTGTACGCAGTGGCGAATGTTCGCCTTATGCCAATGTGATTTTATATTCCGGCGTGCCGTTTTAACGAAGGTAAAATGATGGAAACCCTACTCAAAATCAGCGGTGTAAATAAATCCTTTCCCGGTGTGAAAGCCTTGAATAAGGCTTGTCTGTCAGTGTATGCCGGCCGTGTAATGGCATTGATGGGCGAAAACGGTGCGGGCAAATCAACCTTGATGAAAGTGCTGACCGGTATTTATTCCAAAGATACCGGGACGATTGAATATCTTGGCAACGAAGTATCGTTCAACGGGCCAAAAGCGTCTCAAGAGGCCGGTATTAGCATTATTCATCAAGAGCTTAATTTAGTGGGCAATCTCAGCATTGCAGAAAATATTTTCCTTGGGCGTGAATTTAAAACACGCTGGGGGGCGATTAATTGGCAAAAAATGCACGCCGAAGCAGACAAACTGTTAGCACGTTTAGGCGTAACCCATAGTAGCAAAAAATTATGTTCCGAACTTTCCATCGGCGAACAGCAAATGGTGGAAATCGCCAAAGCGTTAAGTTTTGAATCTAAGGTTATCATTATGGATGAACCGACGGACGCATTAACCGATACGGAAACGGAGGCTTTATTCAACGTTATTGCTGAGCTTAAAGCGGAAAAACACGGCATTGTTTATATTTCCCACCGTTTAAAAGAAATTTTCCAAATTTGCGACGACGTTACCGTTTTACGTGACGGACAATTTATCGGCGAACGGGCAGTGGCGAATCTGACCGAAGATGAGTTGATTGAAATGATGGTGGGTCGCCGCCTCGACGAACAGTATCCGCACCTGCCACAAGAAAAAGGCGACTGCGTATTGAATGTCGAACATATCAGTGGCAGTGGTATTAATGATGTTTCTTTTAAACTTTATGCCGGCGAAATTGTGGGCGTATCCGGCTTAATGGGGGCTGGCAGAACAGAGCTTGGCAAATTACTTTACGGTGCTTTACCGAAAACCGCCGGCAAAGTGCGGTTAAAAAATCAAGAGATTGAAAATCGCACGCCACAAGACGGCTTGAACAACGGCATTGTCTATATTTCTGAAGATCGCAAAGGCGACGGTCTTATTTTAGGGATGTCCGTAAAAGAAAATATGTCGCTTACCGCACTTGAACATTTTTCTCAAAAAGGTTCAATTCACCACCAAGCGGAAAGCATGGCGGTGGATGATTTTATTGCGATGTTTAACATTAAAACCCCAAGCCGTGAACAAAAAGTGGGCTTGCTTTCCGGCGGCAATCAGCAAAAAGTGGCGATTGCACGCGGTTTGATGACCCGCCCAAACGTGTTGATTTTAGACGAGCCGACACGCGGTGTGGATGTGGGCGCACGAAAAGAAATTTATCAGCTGATCAACGAATTTAAAAAAGACGGCTTGAGTATTTTGATGATTTCATCCGATATGCCGGAAGTGCTTGGTATGAGCGACCGCATTTTGGTTATGCACGAAGGCAAAATCAGTGCAGAATTTTCTCGTGAAGCAGCAACACAAGAAAAATTACTCGCCGCCGCCATTGGCAAATAGACTTAAAGTCGGTTTCAAAAGTGCGGTCGATTTTACGGATAAATTTTTAAGGTAAACATGATGACAACCCAAACTTCTCGTTTCCAATTTGGGAAATTTTTGATTGAACAACGTTCTTTTATTGCACTGATTATTCTCATTGCTATTGTGTCGATGATTAATCCGAATTTTTTCAGTGTGGATAATATTCTGAATATTTTGCGTCAAACCTCCGTGAATGCCATCATCGCCGTGGGGATGACGTTCGTGATTTTAATTGCAGGGATTGATCTTTCTGTGGGATCGGTCTTAGCACTCACAGGCGCAATTGCCGCTTCAATGATCAGCCTTGAACTGCCGATTTTACTGGTCATTCCGGCAACCTTGTTACTCGGCACAATGCTTGGCGGTATCAGCGGGATGATCGTCGCCAAAGGGAAAGTGCAAGCCTTTATTGCTACCCTTGTTACCATGACGTTATTACGCGGCGTAACCATGGTTTATACGGACGGTCGCCCGATTACAACGGGATTTTCTGACAGCGCCGATGTATTTGCCACCCTTGGTACGGGTTATCTGTTGGGAATTCCGGTGCCGATTTGGATTATGGCGGTGGTGTTCGCGGTGGCTTGGTATATTTTGAAACACACCCCGATCGGGCGCTATATTTATGCCCTTGGCGGTAACGAATCCGCCACCCAACTTTCCGGTATTAATGTTAATAAAATCAAAGTGTTTGTTTTCGCTGTGAGCGGTTTTTTATCCGCCCTTGCCGGTTTAATTGTTACTTCCCGTTTATCTTCCGCACAACCCACCGCCGGCGTATCCTATGAACTTGATGCGATTGCGGCGGTCGTTGTAGGCGGAACCAGCTTAATGGGCGGCAAAGGGCGTGTAATGGGAACACTCATTGGAGCATTGATTATCGGATTTTTAAATAATGCCCTGAATTTATTAGATATTTCATCTTACTATCAAATGATAGCAAAAGCGTTGGTTATTCTGGTTGCCGTTTTAGCCGATAACTATCTTGGTACAAAAAAACTGTAACTTACTTTAAGGAGAAATTATGAAAAAATTAGCTACACAATTGACCGCACTTAGTTCCACCGTATTATTAGGTTTAGCCGTTTCCGGCACGGCTTACGCACAGGATACCATCGCCTTAGCGGTATCTACCTTGGATAATCCGTTTTTTGTAACCTTAAAAGACAGCGCACAGAAAAAAGCGGATGAATTAGGTTACAAACTGGTGGTGCTTGATTCACAAAATGACCCGGCAAAAGAATTAGCCAACGTAGAAGACTTAACCGTTCGCGGTGCAAAAGTGCTTTTGATTAATCCGACCGATTCCGAAGCGGTAAGCAATGCCGTTGCCATTGCCAACCGCAATAATATTCCGGTCATTACGTTAGACCGTGGCTCGGCAAAAGGTAAAGTCGTCAGTCATATTGCCTCCGATAATGTCGCCGGTGGTAAAACGGCAGGGGATTTTATCGCACAAAAATTAGGTGACGGTGCAAAAGTGATTCAACTTGAAGGGATTGCCGGCACATCTGCTGCACGCGAACGCGGCGAAGGCTTTAAACAGGCGGTTCAATTACATAAATTTGATGTACTTGCCAGCCAACCGGCGGACTTCGATCGCACAAAAGGTTTAAACGTAACTGAAAACTTACTTGCCAGCAAAGCGGAGGTGCAAGCGATTTTTGCACAAAACGATGAAATGGCATTGGGTGCGTTGCGAGCCATTAAAGCGGCCAATAAAAACGTACTGGTTGTAGGCTTTGACGGCACTGATGATGCGATAAAAGCCGTGAAAAGCGGGAAATTGGCGGCAACCGTGGCGCAACAGCCTGATTTAATCGGTTCGCTCGGTGTGGTAACAGCAGACAAAGTGTTAAAAGGCGAGAAAGTAGAAGCACAAATTCCGGTTGATTTGAAAGTCATTACCGAATAATCATTTGTAGGCGGACACTTATCCGCCTACAATCAAATCAATATGTTACAGCTGACGGGTAAAAATGCCCCAACGGATTAGAGATCAACAATGAAAAAACTGACTGTTCTCGGCAGCATCAACGCCGATCATGTTATTGCCGTCCCTTATTTTGCCAAACCCGGTGAAACCTTGACGGGTAAGAATTATCACATCGCCTACGGTGGTAAAGGGGCAAACCAAGCCGTTGCGGCAGCACGTTTGGGGGCTAAGGTCGCGTTTATTGGTTGCATTGGGGATGATGGTATAGGTGCATCGATGAAAAATGCTTTTACGCAGGACGGCATTGATACCGCCCATATCAAGACGGTTTCGCAAGAAATGACCGGAATGGCGTTTATTCAAGTAGCTCAAACCGGTGAAAACAGCATTGTGCTAGCCCGTGGTGCAAATGCATTTTTAGACGAACAAATCGTATGTAACGCTGAAGAACGGATTGCCCAATCAGATTGCTTACTGATGCAATTGGAAACTCCGATTTCAGGTGTAGAACTTGCCGCACAAATCGCGAAAAAACATAACGTACAAGTGGTGTTAAACCCTGCACCAGCCCAACCGTTATCCGATCACTTATTGGGCTTAATCGACATTATCACGCCAAATGAAACTGAAGCAGAAATTCTTACCGGCGTACGCGTAACGGATGAACAAAGTGCGGTCAATGCCGCGCGTGTTTTTCACGAAAAAGGTATCGGCTGCGTGATCATTACGCTCGGCGCAAAAGGCGTGTTTGTCAGCCAATACGGCAAAAGCCAAATGATGAAAGGATTCCGCGTACAAGCGGTAGATACCACGGCGGCGGGCGATACCTTCAACGCTGGTTTCATTACCGCTTTATTGGCAGGGCAATCCCTTGATGAAGCGATTCGTTTCGGACAAGCCGCTGCAGCGATTAGCGTAACACGCGAAGGCGCACAACCGTCTATTCCAAGTCGTCAAGAAACCTTAGAATTTCTCACAAACAACTAAAAGTGCGGTTAAAAATAGCGATGTTTCTATGGCAACGATGAAAGATATTGCCCGATTGGCAAAGGTTTCGACTTCGACGGTTTCTCACGTCATTAACGGTTCACGCTTTGTCAGCGATGAAATTCGAGAAAAAGTAATGAGCGTGGTAGCAGAACTGAATTACACGCCATCCGCTGTGGCGCGTAGCCTGAAAG
Organism: Rodentibacter caecimuris; assembly: GCF_001019715.1. Lineage (GTDB taxonomy): Bacteria > Pseudomonadota > Gammaproteobacteria > Enterobacterales > Pasteurellaceae > Rodentibacter > Rodentibacter caecimuris. The sequence continues at coordinate 2,600,283 of NZ_BBXJ01000001.1, read as the reverse complement.
TACGCGAAACAAAAACCATCGGGTTGCTTGTTACCGCAACCAATAATCCTTTCTTTGCCGAAGTCATGGCAGGCGTAGAGCAATATTGCCAGCAACATCAATATAATCTCATTATTGCCACCACCGGAGGTGATGCCGGACGATTACAACAAAATTTACGGACACTACTTCATAAACAGGTGGACGGCTTATTATTGATGTGTGGCGACAGCCGTTTTAATGCGGATACGGAACTGACCGTTTCCGTGCCATTGGTGGTAATGGATTGGTGGTTTACCGAATTAAACGCCGACAAAATTCTCGAAAACTCGGAACTTGGCGGATATTTAGCAACTAAGACGTTGATTGATGCCGGTCATCAACAAATTGCCATTATCACCGGCAATCTAAAAAAGTCTGTTGCACAAAATCGCTTAAAAGGTTACAAAAAAGCCTTAATGGAGTCGAAAATCCCACTCAATCCCCATTGGATTGTGGAAAGCCATTTCGATTTTGCAGGCGGTGCCGCCGGTATGCAAAAATTGCTTGCGATACCACATCGCCCAACCGCCGTATTTTGTTGCAGCGATGCCATTGCGGTTGGTGCTTATCAGGTGCTTCAACAACAGGGTTTACGTATTCCGGAGGATATTTCCGTCATTGGCTACGATGACATCGAACTTTCCCGTTATCTTTCTCCCCCTCTTTCTACCATCAGTCAGCCTAAAGCCGAATTAGGCAAACTCGCCGTAGAATTATTACTGCAACGGATAAAAAACCCGAATGAGCCTTATCAAACACTCACCCTCAGCCCTACCCTACAATTACGAAAATCGATTAAAAATATAAGTGATAAAGCTCAATTTATTTAAACTTCTTTGTTAAACAGAACAGAAAAATATTGTGTGACAGGCTTCACAAATTAAAAAAATAACAGATGACAGATTTTATTTTTGTATTATTCTGACCTCACTTTGTAGTTAGAAGTAAGCCGTTAGTAGTATTAAGTTTCTATTTTCTTACAAAGGATTTTAATATGCTTAACTTGCTTTCACCGAACCAAACTTGGGTACTTATCGATCCAAGATTATCTTTCTATTTTCCATAGTCCGCCATCCTTTCTTTTTCTATTTACTACCGTTCTATTTTCATTTTAGAAAATAATTTTTACTTAAATTAATCAAATTAATTTTTGAGGATTTTGCTATGGAAAATTTTAAACATTTACCCGAACCTTTCCGCATTCGAGTTATTGAACCGGTGAAAAGAACAACCCGAGAATATCGAGAAGAGGCAATTTTAAAATCAGGAATGAACCCATTTTTACTAGATAGTCAGGATGTTTTCATCGATCTTTTAACCGACAGCGGTACCGGTGCGGTAACACAAGATATGCAGGCTGCAATGTTGCGCGGTGACGAAGCTTACAGTGGCAGTCGTAGCTATTATGCGCTGGCAAATTCCGTGAAAGAAATTTTTGGCTATGAATACACCATCCCAACTCATCAAGGCCGAGGTGCGGAACAAATTTATATCCCCGTATTAATTGCCAAACGTGAGCGAGAAAAAGGCTTGGATCGCCGTAAAATGGTTGTATTTTCCAATTATTTCTTCGATACCACACAAGGTCATAGCCAAATAAATGGGGCAACCGTGCGTAACATTTATATCAAAGAAGCCTTTGATACTTCAGTAAAATATCCGTTCAAAGGTAATTTTGATTTAGAAAAATTGGAACAAGGTATTCAAGAAGTCGGTGCGAATAATGTGCCTTATATCGTTTGTACCATCACTTGTAACTCCGCCGGGGGACAACCTGTTTCCATCGCTAATTTAAAAGGTATGTATGAAATTGCACGGAAATACGATATTCCGGTAATTATGGATTCCGCCCGCTTCGCTGAAAATGCCTATTTTATTCAGCAACGTGAAGACGCTTATAAAGATTGGACAATCGAACAAATCACTTACGAAAGTTATCGCTATGCCGATTGTTTGGCAATGTCTGCCAAAAAAGACGCAATGGTGCCAATGGGGGGGATTTTAGCCTTCAAAGATCAATCCATGGAAGAGGTTTATCATGAATGTCGCACCCTTTGCGTTGCACAAGAAGGCTTCCCGACTTATGGCGGTTTAGAAGGCGGAGCCATGGAACGTTTAGCAATCGGTTTACGTGACGGAATGCGGCAAGAATGGTTAGCTTATCGTATCGCACAAATTGAATATTTGGTTGCAGGACTTGAACGCATTGGGGTAGCCTGCCAACAACCCGGCGGGCACGCCGCTTTCGTTGATGCCGGTAAATTATTACCGCATATTCCGCCGGAGCAATTCCCAGCCCAAGCCCTTTCTTGTGAACTTTATAAAGTTGCCGGCATAAGAGCGGTCGAAATTGGTTCGTTTTTATTAGGAAGAGATCCAAAAACAGGACAACAGTTGCCTTGTCCTGCCGAGTTATTACGCCTTACGATTCCACGTGCGACCTACACCCAAACCCACATGGATTTCATTATTGAAGCCTTCCAAAAGGTGAAAGAAAACGCAGCAAATATTAAAGGATTAACCTTTACTTATGAGCCGAAAGTTTTACGTCATTTCACCGCACGATTGAAAGAAGTGGAATCATAAAAAAATTATCCTAGAAAATGCAGTTCATTTTGAGCTGCATTTTTTATCAAAGACTTATTTCAATACATTGTTATTGATAAGGATTCAATATGAAAAAACAACCTTCCATTTTCGGTGGTTCCTGTATTATTGCCAGCGTTTGCGTGGGTGCCGGAATGCTTGGATTACCGACCTCGGGTGCAGGCGCATGGACAATATGGTCTGCTGTCGCAATTTGTTTAACCATGATACTCATGACATTATCAGGCTGGTTATTGCTTGAAGCCTACTCCACCTATGATTTAAGAGCGTCATTTAGTACCGTCACGAAAGATATGTTGGGTTCCACCATTAATGCGATTAATAATCTTGCCGTCTATTTCGTAGGAGGGATCTTACTTTATGCTTATACCACTGCTTCCGGCGGCATCATAGAAAACTTAATTAAACCATGGATTAACTTAGGTTCTTTCGGATTAGCCATTTGTTCGACTGTATTCGTATTAATCTTTTCGTATTTTGTCTGGCATTCCACCCGTATTGTAGATCGCATTTCCGTCTTACTGATTGTCTTTATGGGGCTCACTTTTGTTATTAGTATCTCTGGGTTAGCCGTCAATATTTCTTTGGATAATCTTTTTGATATTGGCGGAAAAGAAGGCGATTATGCAAAATATGCGATTGGGATGTTTCTGGTTGCCTTAACTTCCTTTGGTTATCATCACTCCGTTTGTAGTATGCGCGCATATTATGGCGAAGAACGGAAAGCAAAATATGCCATTTTAGGAGGAACAGGGATTGCCCTAACACTTTATCTCATTTGGATTTTTGTTATTTTTGGTAATCTTCCGCGCGATCAATTTGCGCCTATTCTGGAGAGCGGTGGAAATTTAGATGTATTGCTGAATACCCTCGGTAATGTTATTGAATCAAATACGGTTAAACAAATGATTAATGCGTTTTCCATCGCCGCCATTTTATCTTCCTTTATTGGCGTAGGATTAGGCGTATTTGATTATCTTGCCGATTTCTTTAAATTTGATAACAGCAAAAGCGGACGCACAAAATCTTGGATTGCGACCTTCTTTCCACCCCTCATTATGTCGATCCTATTTCCATTGGGCTTCTTGAAAGCCATTGGTTATGCCGGTGCGGTAGCAACGATTTGGACTTGCATTATTCCGGCACTTTTGGTTTACAAATCAAGAAAACGCCACTATATGGCGGGATTTCGTGTTGGCGGAGGGAACGGGTTAATTATTTTCACGGCTTTATTCGGTGTATTTGTTGCCATCGCCCATTTTTTAATGATGTTTAATTATCTGCCTCACTTTCAAGGTTAATGTTACAACAAAAAAGTGCGGTCATTTTCAACCGCACTTTTTTACGACATCCGCCCGCTTTCTATTCTAATAACCTGATCGCAAATTGCCATTGTGGATTGGCGATGGCTGACAAGAATAATCAGTTTATCCGCCTTAACGTTGCGCAATGATTGTAAAATAATCGCCTCGTTTAAACTATCCAGATTACTCGTCGGCTCGTCCAGCAAAATGATTGGGGCATTGTGTAAGAAAGCACGGGCAATACCAATGCGTTGTTTTTCCCCATCGGAAAGATTGCCGCCCAATTCCGTCATTTTAGTTTGATAACCTGCCGGTAAACTCATAATGAAATCGTGGATTGATGCCTGTTTAGCGGCTTCAATGATTTGATCTTGCGTCGCAGAACGGTGCGCAAGACGAATATTTTCTTCAATCGTGTCATTAAAAATATAGGTTTGTTGGGTTATATACGCCATATTGTCACGCAGGCTCGCCGTATTAATATCGCCAAGCGGTGTACCGTTAATGCAAATTTTTCCTTGTTGCGGATCGTAAAAACGCATTAAAAGCTTTAATAACGTGCTTTTTCCGCTACCGCTTCTGCCATGAATACCTAAAATGTGTCCTTTCTGTAACTGCAAATTAATATCCGTGAGAATTAGTTCGTCACCATAAGTAAAACTCAGGTTTTCTACGCGAATTTCAGAAACATTGTCTAAATTGACCGCACTTTCTACCTCTTTTAATACGGGCTGTTCCGCCAACAAACTCAATACCCGCTCACCGGATGCCAAAGTTTGCAATAAATTACTGGAAAGATTACTCAAGGCAATAACCGGGCCGTAACTCGACATCAATAAAATTACTCCGATTAAAAAACCGGCAAAATCCAGTTTATTCAAGCTGAATAAAATCAAACCAATAAATAAAATAATGATATTGAACACGGAAACCGCAATTTCCGTATAAACCCGCACTTTACCTTCTTGATCTTTGATTTTACGAAATGCCTGATCGATGGATTGACTGCGTTGTCGGATTTCATCTAAACGTTTTTTTGCATAACCAAAAAGCTGAATTTCTTTCATACCACGGATGCTATCGAGGAAAAAATCATTCATTTCCCCCACAAGTTCGCGATATTGTCTGCCGTCTTCACGGGCTAATTTAGTCGCGATGATCGGTAAAACCACGCCAATACAAAGATATGCAGCAAGCGCTATTAAGGCAAACCATAGGGAAAAATGAGCAAATACCGACACTAAAATGGCAGAAGTAAAGAATGCAATCATAATCGGTGCAATGGTGTGAGCGTAGAATACTTCAAGCAGCTCAATATCATTTGTGACTAAAGATACAAGCTGACCGGCTTGTTTATCCTGCAATTTAACAAATGCCAGACGACGTAAAGCGGAAAAGACTTTATCACGCAATAATGCCAGCAATTTGAACGCAATATAATGACCGGACATTTGCTCTAAATAACGTAATATGCCACGGGCAACGGCAAGGACAATAAGTGCGGTCAAAATTTGGGTTAAATTTAAATGCCCGTCAAAACCAAGCAGATGAGCCAACCCCATTGCCCCCAACACCATAATAAAAATCGCACTTAGAAAGCCGAGCGTTCCCATTGTGATGGTAAACAGCATAATATGTGCAAGCGGTTTGACCAGCTGTAGTAACTGCCACATCACTAAAAATCCGTTTTTACGCATTTACCACCTCTCTAATTTGCTCTAAAGATTTTTGTTGTCGGAACATTTCCGCATAAGCGCCATTTTCTGTTATTAAGGTAGTATGCGTGCCTTGCTCAATCAATTTACCTTTTTCCAACACATAAATATTATCTGCATTCACTGCGTTAGCAAGGCGATGGGAAATCATCACAATCGTTTTGTGTTGTTTAAATTGTCGGATAAATTTCAAGATCACCTCTTCGCTTTCTACATCAATATTACTGGTGGCTTCGTCAAAAATATAAAACCTCGCATTATGCAACAACGCTCTAGCCAAGGCTAAACGCTGAATTTGACCGCCGGATAAATTTGTGCCACGGCTTAATAAAGGCATATCCAAACCGCCATTTTCACGCACAAAGTCGGCTAAATTGACTTGTTCCAAACATTGGTAAATTTGTTCATCGGAGGCATCGGTTTTTGCCATTTGCATATTTTCACGCAAAGAACCTTTAAACACATAGCTGCTATGGCTAACCAATGAAACATTTTCGTAAAAGGAAGTTCGGTTAATTTCAACGACATTTTGCCCATTAAATAAAATCTCACCTTTCTGCGGTTTGTAAAATCCCATTAATAACGATACCAGTGTGGATTTTCCGCAACCGCTTTTACCGACAAAAACCGTGAGTTGATTTGACGGAATCGTTAAATTCAAACCTTGAATCGCTGGTTTTTCCTCGGAGTAGGCAAAATGTAAATCCTGTATTTCTACTTGCACATTATTTTTTGCAGCAAAACCGACCGCACTTTGTTGTGTTTCCACAGGCGTATCAAGCAAAGTAAAAATCTTATCGGAGGCGGCTTTACCGTTCATTGCCACATGGAAAAAAGAACCTAATAAACGCAAGGGAATAAAAAATTCCGAGGCAAGCAAGATAAACAATATCACACCTAAAATACTGATTTGATTCTCTTGATATTGCAAAAGTGCGGTTAATATCCCGACAGCTGTGCCACCATAGGCGAGTAAATCCATTAATGAAACGGAATTAAGCTGCATTGTCAGCACTTTCATTGTAATGGTGCGAAATTGTTCCGCTTCCGCATCCATTTGTTTAGCTTTATAGCCGTCATCTTGATAGATTTTTAGTGTAATCAAACCCTGTAAATTATCTAAAAAACTACTTCCCAGCCCGACATAGATCGCCCAATATTTTGCCAAGAGTTTTTTGGCAATTTTATTCACGGCAATAATAGACATTGGGATAAGCGGTACGCACACCAACAAAATGAATGCGGTCGGTACATTAAAAAAGACTAAGAAAAAGAATAAGGTGAGAGGGGCAAGCAAGCTATAAAATAACTGGGGTAAGTAACGCCCAAAATAGATTTCTAATTGCTCCACGCCTTCTGAGGCAACCTGAATAATACTTGAGGTAGATTGTTGATTAACTTGATTAAGCGGCATTCCCGCCAATTTACGATAAATCAAACTGCGTAATTCATGCTTCACCCTTGTGCTGGCAAAATAAGATGCCTGTACGGATTTTTTACCGGCAAATACCCGCAGAGCCAGTGCAGCCAGCAAAATTGCGCCCAAACCAACCGCACTTGGTATGCGAAGATCGCCTAACAATGAGGCTTGTAAGATATATGAAAATACGACTGCCGTGACAATACCGCCGACTAAAGCAAACCAGTTCCAAAGTACGGTAACTGCAATCCATTTTTTACTCTCCGCCACAGTATTAATCAGACGCTTATCTATCATCATAACGATTACTCCTAAAACGAAAATAAGTACGCCTAACAAAATGCGTACTTTCTGTATAACAGCTTAAAAAATGCTAGAAACGAATCTCAACGGAAGCGGCAACGTTTCTGCCCGGTGCGTAGAAACGTTGAAGCCCGTGACCGTTACGGTCAACGGCATTTGTTGTGCTATGCGCATTAATTCCCCGTAACGCATCCCAGGTGTGATATTTTTTATCAAACAAATTATAAACACCCGCACGTAACGTAATGCTATCCGTTGGGTTGTAATAACCGAATAAATCGGTAATAAAAGCGGATTTATTGAGATATTTGTAAGTCACAATTTCTTGTTTGTATTCATGTTCGACACATTGAAGCATGCCATACCAATAATCAAATTCTTCTCGAATGCAATATCGATTATTTTCAATCGTTTTTGCCTCTTTTGCTTTTTTACCGCCTAAATAAGTGAAACGGCTAAAAATACCCCATTTCCCGTTCGGATCTTCATAATCCAATCCAAATACGGTTTTTATTGGTTGGATAGAGAGTAAATCGGTTCCGTTTGAAAGTTTACCTTTGCTATAACCTAACGAACCATAAAATTTAAACCCTTTTGGAATAAATGAAGCCATTTGATCTAAATTTAAGTGGGTTTTTATTTCAATGCCGCTCACTCTCGCACGATCAATATTGACCATTTGTTGTTCTAAACTCTGAAATTTTTTCCCATAAGAATAAGAGGTGATAACACTTTCTTGTTCAAATAAGAAATTGTGATAGCGGGACTGATAAACACTGACATCAAATAATCCTACATCACTACGGGATTGCGCGAAAATGGTATGGCTAACACTACGTTCTGATTTTAAATCCGGATTTGCCCGCCAAGAACCATAAGCATTTTGAAAGGTGAAATACATTTCCGATGCCGTTGGAATACGATAGCCGGTGGAAAGCTGATAACCTAGTTTCCATGTTTCCGTAACCTGAGCATTTAATCCAATAAAACCGCTCCAATTCGCAAAGCTACTTGGGTTTAGTTCTCCGCCTTCCAAACAAGCTTTAGAACATTGTGCATTAAGGGCTTTAGGTTTTAATTTGGCATAGTCATAACGAATGCCTAAATCAGAAGAAAAAATAGGATTCCATACAATGTGATCTTTTAAAGAAATGCCATACATTTTTGTTTTAACCGGACGTTGAATCGTGTACCAATCATCGCTTTCATAACTTTTCCCAATACCGATTCTATCGTGGTTAATATTTTTAAATTCACGTTCACTCATATAGCTTTTTAACGTGAGTGTATGCTCTCCCAATAAATTAAACGGCATACTTTCAAATTCTAGATTTGCACGTTTAAACTCAGTTTTCATTCTTCTGTCAAAAATTTCATCAAGTTCTTTCTCTTGCGTCAATCTGTTAGTGCCGCCTTTGTAATTAACCGCCGCAAGATTCGTTTTTTGATAATCCAAATCCAGTTTCGCAAAAGATAACCAACTTGATTCGGATACATAGGTATAATTTAGGTTAATATTGTAGCGTTTATTTTGGTCATCGGCTTCGCGCCAAGCTCCGCCGTAAAGCGTGTAACTACGTTCATCCGTATAACGATTGCCCTTTTGACCGTTTATAGCAAAGGCAATCCGATGATGATCATTAATTTGATAGCCTAATTTAGCTAAATAGCTATGAAAACGATGTGTTGACGGATCGGGATGCTGGCTTTCACTGTGGTAATATAAATCCCCATCACCATTACTTTTCATTTCATGGCCGGTACGTTGGGAATACATAAGTAATGCATCAAACTTATCACCAACATAACCTATGCCAAAGGTACGAACCCATTCACTATTTTTTCCGGCATAGCCGCCACGTAATAGCGCACCAAATTTTTTGCCGGGCTTAACTATATCAATTGCTTCAAGTGTACGATAAGCCACAACGCCACCCAACGCACCGCTTCCTGAGTTAAATGCATCTGCGCCTCTCACAATATCGATCTCACGAACTAATTCGGAATCAATAGATAAACGTGAACTATTAAAGTTGCCATAACGGGCATATAAAGAATTTTCTTCACTATCCGGTAAATTAATACCATCAACACTTATGCCAACTCGGTTACCCTCAACACCTCGAATAGAAAAACCTTTCAAAAAACGACCGTTATCACTGATACCAACATCGGAGGTATAACGAACTAAATCTCGAGTATCGCGAATCAACTCTTTTTGAATGGTTTCTGCATTTTTGTGAATTACTGAGGATTGGGTTTGGCGGGTTGAAACCAGTTCATCTTGAACGTTAATTTCATCTAATTTTTCTTCTGCATTTGCGACATTAATATTTGATAAAACAATGCCCATAGGTAACAGGCTGTAAGCCGTTATTCGTAGTTTATTCTTTTTCATAATGATTTCCTTAGATAAAACTTACGGCGAATTATAAAAAAGAAAACCAAAGAAAAAAATAATGATATTGAGAATAATTTTTATTTTGTGATCTTTATCAAAAAAACCGCACTTTATAAAAGTAAAAGTGCGGTCATTTTTTTCTGCTTTTTGATTAAATATCGAGATTTGCTCTTAATGCATTCAATTCGATAAACTCTCGACGCGGTTCTACCTCATCGCCCATTAGGGTTGTAAAGAGTTGATCAGCCGCTACGGCATCTTTAATAGACACTTTCAACATACGGCGTGCATTTGGATCCATCGTCGTTTCCCAAAGCTGATCAGCATTCATTTCACCTAATCCTTTGTAGCGTTGAACTTCCAAACCTTTGCGAGATTCTTTCACTAACCATTCTACGGCTTGTTCAAAGGTGCGTACCGGCTGTACTTTTTCACCACGAGCAACATAGGCTCCGTCCTCTAACAAGCCATTTAATTGATTATTGAGTGAAACAATTTTCGCATATTCATTACCGCTTACGAAATCAAAGTTAATAAAGTAATCGTTATCTATGCCGTGTTTACGAACGGTAATGACCGCTTCATAGACTTGACGTTCGGCATTGAATTGAGTACGCATCGCATATTGATGTGCTTCGCTTTCTTTTTCTTCTAGTTGTTGAATGAAAGATTTACCCCAATTCTCAACCGCACTTTCGTCACGCATCATCTCAATAGTAAGCGGAGCTTGATAGATTAAGCCTTGCAATAATGGCGTTGGATAATGACGACTTAAACGCACAATTAATTTTTGTACGCTGTTATATTCTGCGACCAATTTTTCAAAAACAAGGCTATTCATTGCCGGCGCGTTTTCACTGATATGTAACGTAGCACCATCAAGCGCAAGCGTTAATTCATATTGTTCCATCTCGTCCGCATCTTTAATGTAACGTTCTTGTTTGCCTTTTTTCACTTTATAAAGCGGTGGTTGGGCGATATACACATAACCGCGCTCAATAAGCTCCGGCATTTGGCGATAGAAAAATGTAAGTAAAAGCGTACGAATATGTGAGCCATCCACATCCGCATCAGTCATAATAATGATATGGTGGTAACGCAATTTATCCGGGTTATATTCATCACGCCCGATACCACAACCCAATGCAGTAATCAACGTTCCCACTTCTTGAGAAGAAAGCATTTTGTCAAAACGGGCTTTTTCAACGTTTAGAATTTTCCCTTTTAATGGCAAAATAGCTTGGGTTTTGCGATCTCGCCCTACTTTTGCCGACCCCCCTGCGGAATCCCCCTCCACTAGGTAAAGTTCTGAAAGCGCAGGGTCTTTTTCTTGGCAATCCGCAAGTTTACCCGGTAGTCCGGCAATATCTAATGCGCCTTTACGGCGTGTCATCTCACGGGCTTTACGGGCTGCTTCACGAGCCCGTGCCGCCATAATAATTTGATTAACAATGATTTTCGCATCGGCAGGATTTTCCAATAAATATTCCTGCATTTTCTCATTCATTGCCGATTCCACTGCACTCTTCACCTCAGAAGAAACCAATTTATCTTTCGTTTGCGAAGAAAATTTTGGGTCTGGCACTTTCACAGAAATAATCGCCACTAAACCTTCACGAGCATCATCGCCTGAAGTTGCGACTTTTTCTTTTTTCAATAGACCTTCACTTTCCATATAGTTGTTTAAACTACGGGTCAGAGCACCACGAAAACCGGCTAAGTGTGTGCCGCCATCACGTTGCGGAATATTATTGGTGAAGCAATAAACGTTTTCATTCACACCATCATTCCATTGCAATGCCACTTCCACACCTATACCGTCTTTTTCTGCCGTAAAGTAGAAAGGTTTCGGGTGAATTGGATTTTTATTTTTGTTTAAGTACTCAACAAAGGCTTGAATCCCACCTTCATAGTGGAAATGATCTTCTGCGCCATCACGTTTATCAATCAAGCGAATAGATACACCGGAATTCAAAAACGAAAGTTCACGCAAGCGTTTTGCAAGAATTTTGTAATCAAACGTTGTGATGGCAAAAATATCCGGACTTGGCCAGAAACGCACGGTCGTACCGCTGACATCAGTATCACCAATCACGGTTAATGGCGCTTGCGGTTCACCTAAATGATAGAACTGTTCATGCACATGACCTTGACGACGAATAGTAAGCTGTAATTTGTCAGAAAGCGCATTGACTACCGATACCCCCACGCCGTGCAAACCACCTGATACTTTATAAGAGTTATCGTCGAATTTACCGCCTGCGTGAAGCACTGTCATAATCACTTCCGCTGCTGAAACACCTTCTTCCGGATGAATATCCACGGGAATTCCACGACCATCATCTTGCACAGACACCGAATTATCATCATGAATTGTCACGATAATATCGGAACAATGACCTGCCAATGCCTCATCAATCGCGTTATCCACCACCTCAAACACCATATGGTGCAAGCCGGTGCCATCATCGGTATCACCAATATACATACCCGGGCGTTTACGTACTGCATCTAGCCCTTTTAATACTTTGATACTGGATGCACCGTAGTTATCGGTCATGGTCGTTTCTGACATAATTAATCTCTATTTTGTAAATGAAAATTGGGCGAGATTATAGCAAAAAATGCGCTAATTAGCGAATAATTACCAAAAAGGCTCTTATTCTAAAAAGCAGTTCCTTGAGGTGAAAATTATTCGGTATGACGCTCTTTCAATTTACTGATCACATCAGCCCACGATAATCCCGCATCCTGTAATAGGACCGTGAGGTGATAGGCTAAATCGGCGGCTTCGCAAATCGTTTCCTCACTATCTTTCACTGTGGCGGCAAGGGCGGTTTCAACACCTTCCTCGCCGACTTTTTGGGCGATCCGTTTTGTGCCTTTAGCGTAAAGTTGAGCAGTATAAGAACTTTGCGGATCTGCCCCTTTACGGCTGGCAATTAACCGCTCCAATTTGCTGAAAAAGATCCAATCCGGCTCGCTCTGCTCAAATTGATAAAAACAACTTTCCGCTCCTGTATGACACGTTTCGCCTATCGGATCGGCTAGAATTAACAGGCTGTCATTATCGCAATCTAGGCTCATATCCACCACATTAAGAAAATGCCCTGAGGTTTCGCCTTTTGTCCATAAGCGTTGTTTGGTGCGGGAATAAAAGGTTACTCTCTTTTCGGATAGTGTTTTTTCTAATGCCTCTGGGTTCATATAGCCCAGCATCAGCACCTCACAGGTTTTTGCATTTTGCACGATAACCGGAAGAAGATTATCGACTTTTTGCCAGTTGATTTCGGTTAGATTGATTTGCATATTATTCCTCAATGCTCTTCTAATTGTTTTAGGATTTTACTACTGTTAACTATGTACGAACGTTCACAGCTTCTTGTTTGAGGTAAGATTTTAACTCCCCAATCTGAATAATCTGCTTATGAAACACACTCGCCGCCAATGCACCGTCCACATTTGCTTCAATAAACGCATCACGAAAATGAACCATTTCCCCTGCACCGCCCGAAGCAATTAAAGGGACATTACAAATTGACCGCACTTTTTTCAGTTGTGCCAAATCATAGCCGTTGCGAACACCGTCTTGGTTCATCATATTTAGCACGATTTCCCCCGCCCCCCGTTGCTGCACTTCCTTCACCCAATCTAATAACTGCCATTGGGTTTGGCGAGTACGTTTTTCATCACCAGTGTATTGATTGACCCAATATCTACCGCTTTCCGCTTCAAACCAGCTGTCGATCCCCACCACGATCGCCTGCACGCCAAAGCGATCCGCCAATCTGGAAATCAGAGCGGGATCGGCTAACGCCGGTGAGTTGATCGAAATTTTATCCGCTCCAAAGGCAAACAGTTTTTCAGCATCTGCTACCGTCTTGATACCGCCTGCCACGCAAAACGGAATATCAATCACCTTAGCCACTCGCTCCACCCAGCTTTTATCCACGGTTCGACCGTCCGATGAAGCGGTAATGTCATAAAATACCAGCTCATCTGCGCCCTCTTGAGCATAGCGTTGTGCAAGCGGTACGATGTCGCCGATAATCTCGTGGTTGCGGAATTGCACCCCTTTAACCACTTGCCCGTCTTTCACATCTAAGCAAGGAATTATCCGTTTTGCCAACATTTGATTGCCTCCTCGACATTAAATTTGCCTTCCAACAAGGCTCGTCCGACAATCACGCCTGCTACGCCCGTGCCTTTGAGTGCTGCAATATCGGCAAGTGAACCGATACCGCCTGAAGATTGAAATTGAACTTCAGGGAAAGCCGCACAAATTTCACGGTAAAGGGAAACGTTTGAACCGGCAAGCGTGCCGTCTCGTGAAATATCGGTGCATAAAACGTGTTTTAAACCGACCGCTTGGTATTCTTCGATCAACTCTTCAAGGGATACCCCGCTTGCCTCTTGCCAACCGCTAATCGCAATGATTTTCTGACCGCTTGCATCAATGTTGACATCTAAGGCAAGGACAAATTTGTCTGCCCCATATTGCTCAAACCAACTTTTTACCATTGCACGATCTTTCACTGCCGTTGAGCCAATCACGACACGATTTGCGCCGACAGTCAGTAGATCCGCTACATCTTGCTTAGTACGGATACCACCACCCACCTGAATTTTACAATTCGCCGCTTCAATAATCTTGCCGATAAGCGCAGTCTGTCTTTTAGCAGGATCTTTCGCCCCGGTCAGATCAACCAAATGCAACTGCTTCGCCCCTTGGCTGATATACTCGGCAAATTGAGCGATAGGGTCATCGCTGTAAGTCGTTTGCTTGGCATAATCCCCTTGATGTAACCGTACGACTTTGCCGTCAATCAAATCAAGGGCAGGGATAATTTGTGTTTTTTTCATCATTCTTCCTATTATTTAATTTTTAAAATATCTAAATGAGGTAAAGCGCCCGTATCTAGAATATGCTTTTCTAACTCAATTAAATAAGTCTCTAATTTTTGCTGATATTTTTGGCTTTTATCTTGATCTTTTAGTACCCTACATATTTCTAACTGGCTATAAATCTCTAACAGCGAATATTTTAAATGATAAATATAGTTATCCGGCAAATTTAAACTATTTAAGTAACTAAAATCTGTACTAAATATTTCCTTTTCTCTAAAAAGTTTGACGATTAATTTTAACTTTTGTCGTTCTTCAAAAGAAATAAATTCATTTAGAACATCAAATAGTTTTAAAGGATTATCCCGAAAATTAAAAGAGATTAATTCAAGATATACCTTTTGTGGAAATAGCGTTTCTGCTTGTTTCGAATAAAGCCAAATTTCAAAACGTTGACTATCTTGATAGTCAGTTAAAACAGGCAGAACTTTCCATATCCAGTTTGAGATTTTATCATCAACGATACCCATAATTAGCAATCATAGATTTTCTACAAAGTTTCTCAATAGCATAGCCCCATTTTTCCCCGACCGCTCCGGGTGGAACTGTACCCCATAGAAATTATCCCGTTGAATCGCAGCAGAAAATGCCACGCCATAATTAGCCGTTGCTATCGTATGCTGATTTGGCAATACCGCATAACTATGCACAAAGTAAAAGTGGCTATCTTGCTCAATCCCGGCAAAAAGCGGGTGATCCGGCTCATAACCAACCTTATTCCAACCCATATGCGGCAAGGGTAAATCGCAATTCGGCAATAAGCTCGTTTTGCCTTGCATCACATTTAGCGTTGCGACATTGCCTTCGGCAGAAAATTCGGTCATTAACTGCATTCCCAAGCAAATGCCAAGCATTGGCTGAGTCGCATTTCGGATTGCGTCAATCAAATTGCGATCTTGTAAAATTTGCATCGCAGCCTGTGCCGTTCCCACGCCGGGGAGTAACAATTTGTCGGCGGATTTGATTTTGGCTAAATCACGGCTAATTTCCGCCTGAATATTCAGGCGATCAAAGGCAAATTTGACAGATGACAGGTTTGCACAGCCTGTGTCGATGATGGTGATATTCACATAATGTCCTTAATTATTATTTTCAAATCTTAGAAAGAGATAATATTTGCTTGCCGTTTTCATCAAAATTGTCATTCGCAAGCCAACGTTGAAAACGGGCTTTATTTTTCTCCCATTCACTGTCTAGCATAGAAAACCAAGCCGTATCTCTATTTCTTCCCTTATAAACTTGTGATTGTCTAAAAGTACCTTCATAAATAAAACCTAGACGTAACGCAGCTTTGCGAGAAGGTGCGTTTAAACTATCACATTTCCATTCATAACGGCGATATTTCAATGTTTCAAACACATATTCGGCAAGTAAAAATTGGGCTTCTGTCGCTATTCTGGTTTGCTGTAATTTAGGGGAATAGATCACCCAACCCACTTCAATCACTCGATTACGCGGGTCAATCCGCATTAACGCAAATGTCCCGATAGCCTGTTGAGTCGCTTCATCAATAATTGCAAAATAATAAGGATCTTGTGAGGTTTCAATCTGACTTAAATAAGCCATTAACGCCTCTTTTTGCTGAAAAGGCTCTAAAGGCAAATAAGTCCAATAATGCTGTGGTGAAGAATAGACTTCAAATAAATCATCAGTATGTTTAACGGCGGATAATTTCTCCAAACGGCAATATTGCCCCTGTAATAACGCAATATTCGGTAACTCGCCGTTAGAAAAATCGGGTAACGTTTTACCTATCGGTTGATTAAATTGATTGTACCTCATTGATTTTCTCCTTATACAAGCGGTTAGATTGACTCAATTTTTGTAAAATATCTATTCTATCTTTTGGAATAATAAACAAGCTCTCACTTCTTTTAAGCCGAAGAATAAAAATTCTACCTCAAAGCGTTTAGTGCCTTTTAAATCAGGATTTGGCTTGTGGTGGCTTAACCAATGATCAAACTTATTTAGCATTTTCTTTTCTCAAATAGGATATAGAAGTTTACTTAGCTTAGATCTTGTTTGATTTAGACTGAGTTACCCAATCATCCTAAAGAAAATTTGACGGAGGAAAGATTGGCTCAGGCGGTATCGATGATTACAATCATAAGCTCCCCTAAACTTTAAAGAATGGTGATATTATCGTTATAATATCTGCAATAAAAGAACTTAATTTAGGAACTTTTTCCTTTATTTCTTCTAGAAAATTCAAGTCATTAATATCCTGTTTTTTATTCTCTAATAAATTCTTTTCAATATTTTCTATTGTGTTAATTAATTTAATAAAATCATCTTTTTCAAACTCATAGGAATTATTAATAATTTCTGATTTCTTTGATTTTATATTCGTAATGGTTGTATTAATAATGATTTGCTTAACATTACTGATATTCACATTCTCTGAATTAATTATGAATGTATTTTCCCTACTTAACAAAACTTCAGCATAGTATGGGCCAAAGTATTGATTACACCACTTATCTATAATTGAATTTGTTATATAACGATAAATCCCATATTTATATGTTATAACTTTATAATGAACTGTATTTATAAAAACATCCAAGCCATGTTCACCATAAGCAAGTAAGAATGCAGATATAAACGTATCTCTTTCTGATCTATGATAACGATATGTTCTTTTAAAATTTACACCTTCAGGCTCAAATTTTATTTCATGTTCCTTTAAATATTCAAATGCTTTATCTTTAGTCATAGCAATTCCTTAATATTCTATATAACAATTTTTAACGTTATTAAATCTAATCTCCCTTTCGGATGGATACAAAACCTGCCTCTACGGATCACAACACTCCCTTACTACTCGGCAACTCACTCCCTTCCACCTTAATTGCCTGTCTTAACGTTCTGCCGAACACTTTAAACAGGCTTTCGATTTTGTGGTGGTCGTTGTCGCCTTTGGTTTTCAGGTGCAGGGTCGCCATTAGGGTATAGGCGAGGGATTGGAAAAAATGCTCGGTCATTTCGGTGCTGAAATCGCCCACTTTATCCCGTTTGAACTTCGCTTTGAATTTGAAATAGGGGCGACCCGATAAGTCGAGGGTACATTCTGCTTTACATTCGTCCATTGGCAGTACAAAGCCGAAACGGGCAATGCCCCGTTTATCGCCAAGGGCTTGTTTGATTGCTGTGCCAAGCGCAAGGGCGGTATCCTCGACAGTGTGATGTTCATCAATCCATAAATCCCCTTTGCAAGACACGTTCATTCTGAACCCGCCGTGTGTCGCAATTTGATCGAGCATATGGTCGAAAAAACCCACACCGGTGCTGATTTCATTCATCCCCGTTTCGTCCAACCAAACTCGCACCTTAATGTCGGTTTCTTTGGTTTTACGCACCACTTCGGCATAGCGTGGGGGACGCTCAGTGCAAGCGGTCGGTTGCATTGATAATTTTTCAACAATCAGATCCCAACTCAACTTTTCAGGGTGATATTGTAAGGCTCGAATTCCGAGATTTTCAGCAAGTTGCACATCTGTTTCCCGATCGCCGATCACAAAACTTTGACTGGGATCAAAACGTTTTTCATAGAGATATTTTTGTAATAATTTCGTTTTCGGCTTGCGGCAATCGCAGTGATCTTCAGGCTTATGCGGGCAGATCAACACCTCGTCAAAATGAATGCCTTGTGATGAAAAGAGTTGCATCATCGCATTATGCGGTTTGTCAAAGTCCGCTTGCGGAAAGGATTTTGTGCCTAAGCCGTCTTGGTTGCTCACCATTACCAAACGGTAACGTTTTTGCAATGTCAGCAAAGCAGGGATAACGTTCGGCTCAAATTTCAGTTTTTCCAGACTATCAATTTGAAAATCGGTTTTCGGTTCGTCAATCAGTGTGCCGTCTCGGTCGATAAATAGAGTGGGTTGCATCTTGTTGCCCTCTTTGTTTATCCTGTTCAATAGGGGTTAATATAATATCAATGCAGAGTGTAAAATAGTGCCTTTAATCAATTTAGGCAAATAGAGTCATTAAATATTTAAAATAGCTTGAATGACTTTCGCATTTTCCGCTGCTGTGCCAATCGTAATCCGAATGCAATTTTGCAAGCCGAGGGCGTTATGTTGATTGCGTAGAATAATACCTTGATCCCACAGAGCGTTAAATAGCGGCTGCCCCTCTTTAAATTTCACCAAAATATAATTGGCTTCGCTTGGGAAAATATATTCAACAAGCGGTGAGTTAGCCAGATTTTTTTGTAAATCAGTACGATTTGCCAGTATCTCTGCCACTTGGCGTTGCATTTGGGTAATCCCGTTCGGCTGTAAGGCTTGGACGGCAATATCTGCAACGGGAATCGGCAAAGGATAAGGGGCGATCACCTTTTGTAAAATTTGGATCAGCTCGGCATTTGCCAAGGTAAAACCGCAGCGTAACCCGGCTAAACCAAAGGCTTTGGAGAGCGTACGGATAATGGCTAAATGCGGATAGTCTGCCAACGCCGTTGCCATTGTCGCTTCGGGGCAAAATTCAATATAGGCTTCGTCCACTACCACAATCGCACGTCCTGCGGTCATTTGCAAAAGTTCGAGCAAATCCGACCGCTTGAGCAGGTTGCCGGTCGGGTTATTCGGGCTGCACACGAACACCACTTTCACGCCGTCTAATTGCCGTTCAATTTCCACCAAATTAAGCTGGAAATCAACGGTCAGCGGCACAGTTTTACACGCAATGCCACAGGTTTCCGCACTTACGGCATACATTCCGTAGGTCGGCGGGCAGTATAAAACAGTATCATCTGCTTCACAGAATGCACGGATAATCAACTCAATGCTTTCATCACCGCCACGGCTGACTAATACATTTTCCGGTCGAACACCGGCATAGCGTGCATACCCTTCCACCACTGCCTGCGGTTGCGGTTCAGGGTAGCGGTTAAACGTGCGGTTGGTTAAATCAAAATTGGGCGAAGTCGGGTATTCGTTGGCATTTAACCACACATCCCCCTTACCGCCTAAACGGCGAGCGGATTGATAGGGCGTAAGTGCTTGAATATTTTTTCTGGAAAGTTGTGAAATTGTCATAGTAGCTTCCTGTTTTTATGTTTTAGGTAATAATTTCGGGATAATCAATAATGGAATAACGATAGCTAAACTGCCACCTGAAAATTTATTGATTTTATTATAAAAAGGTATATTAAAACTGATTAAAAGACCTATATTGATAAACCATACAATTACAATAGCTGCAAATACTTTAGCCTCATTTTATTGTGTATATTGTTTATAAATAATCCATAACAGACTTAAAATAGTAGGTATTGTAGAAATAAAAAATACCTTATTAAATACTGCATTGATATTTTCAAACGGATTATCATATTCTCTTGCTAACCAATAAGAGATAAAAATTGTTAATATCATTAGTATTTGAGTGTAAAAAAGACTTTTTACAAAAATCTGTAATTTAGGATAATGATATTTTAATTCTGTCATTTTATTGTTTCCTTTTATTTTGTATCACCCTAAGAAGTAATATTTTATCTAATCACCGCTATACTCTAAAATAGTTACACTAAAACATCCGTGCTTTTCAAGAAAAATACAAGAAAAGCCTTGTTTTAATAGTGTGTTTTTTATTTCTCGAATCACAAAACCGTGTGCAACAATCACACAACATTGTTCTGCCGGCAGCTGCTGTATAAAGCGCTTTACCCTTGATTTTTCTTGTTTCACTGTTTTAGTCGCTCGATTTAGCCCAATGAGCCAAAGTAAACGAGAAATCACAAACCAATGCTGTACAGATAATGAAATAAAAGGAATATTTACGATATTCAAATTAAATTCTTTAAGCGCATCACAGATAATTATTTTATGCTGTTCAAACAAATGGCGCGCTGTAAGATATGCACGAGGTAAAGGAGAACTATATACATATTCGCACTGCTTAATTTCATCTAGTATTGCAGGAGAAGAAAAAGCTGCAATCTCATCAAAGCAAATATTTTCCGTCTTATCGTATTCCTCTAAATAATGACTAGCCTGCTTAGCCGAACATACGGCATTAGGGATATTCGGTGTGCAATGTCTAATCAAAATAATACGTCTTTTCATATTTAGTCTATTTCTCGTTTTATTATCGTGTTTAATTTTTTAACATATGCATAATCAGAAATTAACGTTAATGCCTGTTCCAATTCCACCGCATTTTGTTGCAAGCGTTTTTGGTTTAAGGCATAGCCTTTAACAAGATAATCTTTCAAGCGAGCGGTTGCCCAACGGCGAAATGTGACGCCTTGAGGAGATTTAATTCGATAACCAACAGAAATAACCGTTTCTAAATCATAGAATGTTACTGGACGGTCTGAAGAAGCAATTTGCATTTTTTGCAAATTGCTTTTTTCGCTAATTTCTCCTTCATCAAGTGCATTACGAATATGACGAGAAATTACAGACACATCTCTACCAAATAAAGTAACCATCTGTGCCTGTGAAAGCCACACAGTATCATTGTCAAACCACACTTCAACTTGGGTTTGCCCGTCTTGAGTTTGGTAGATTTCAATCGGATTTTGCATTGGGTTCTCCATTTATAAAAAATCAGCCCTTAATTTAATTCGGCAATTAAACATTCAATTTTTCCAACCGCACTTCTACCGCTTGTCTGTGAGCGTCCAACTGCTCGGAGGCAGCCATTGCGATAACTGTTGGGGCAAGGGCTTTAAAACCTTGCGGGCTGAGTTCTTGGACCGTCATTCGTTTGCTGAAATCTGCTAAACCGAGGCTTGAGTAGGTTTTTGTGTAGCCGTAAGTTGGAAGAACGTGGTTCGTGCCGCTGGCGTAGTCGCCCATACTTTCCGGGCTGTATGCGCCTAAGAAAATAGAACCGGCGTTATCAAGTTGGTCTAGCAAGGCTCTCGGGTTTGCTGTTTGTACGACCAAATGCTCCGGTGCATAAGCATTGCTAATCGCAATACATTGGGCTAAATCCTCGGCAAGAAATATGCGGCTGTGAGCAAGGGCTTGGCAAGCGGTCTGTTTTCGTGGCAAGTTTGCAAGTTGTTTTTCAATCGAAAGTGCGGTCGATTTTGCGACAGTTTCACTATTTGTAACTAAAATTACTTGGCTATCCGCACCGTGTTCCGCTTGTGAGAGCAGATCGCTGGCGACAAAATCGGGATCGGCAAATTCATCGGCAATCACCAATACTTCGGACGGACCTGCCGGCATATCAATCACTGCACCGTCAAGCCGTTGGCTGACTTGGCGTTTCGCCTCTGTCACAAAGGCATTGCCCGGCCCGAAAATTTTATCTACTTTCGCCACCGTTTCCGTGCCGAACGCCATCGCAGCAATGGCTTGAGCCCCACCGACTGCATAGACGGTTTCAATTCCGCACAATTCGGCTGCGTAAAGAATTTCATCGGCAATTGGCGGTGGCGAGCATAAGACAATCTTTTTACAACCGGCGATTTTGGCAGGCACGGCAAGCATTAGCACGGTCGAGAAAAGCGGAGCCGATCCCCCCGGAATATATAGCCCGACCCGCTCAATCGGGCGAGTTAGCACTTGGCAACGTACCCCTGCTTGCGTTTCAATATCCACTCTTTGTAGCTGTTGGGCTTGGTGAAACGTCGCAATATTTTGCTTGGCGGTTTGAATTGCCTGTTTCAGCTCACTTGAAAGTCGTTTGCCTGCTTGCTGAATAGCTGTTGGCGATACCGCTAGGCTCTCTAATTTTACCTTGTCGAATTTTTCGCCTAGTTCAATTAAGGCTTGATCGCCCTGTGATTTTACAAGATTTAGAATATTTTCGACCGCTTGTCGAGTGTCATCAGATGCCGAAATAGCCGGGCGAGTGAGAGCCTGCTGTTTTTCCGTTTCAGTTAAGTTATGCCAAATGAGTGTTTGCATAATATGATCCTATGGTGTTAATTAAAAAAACCGCTTATTCCAATATAAAGCAATAATATGCCAAAAAGTGTTGTCATTATTTTGCGAACGTAAATTTGATTGAGAAAACGTTTGGCAAAATAGGCACTAAAGGCGTAAAACAACATTACAGTTGCTACTGAGATCAAAAATAGAATGGCTAATAAAGTCAGCTGTTGCGTGCTACTCCATTGGCTATTGCTGTCGATAAATTGCGGAAAATAAGCTAATAAAAATACGATTGTTTTCGGGTTAATTACTGTAATAAAAAAGCCAGTTTTCCAGTCGGTTTTTGTTGTGGTGTTTTCGATTTCAAGATGTAGCGAACGTAATTCCCACATATTACGAATGCCGAGATAAATTAAATAACTGTTAGCGGCAATTCCCATTATTTGCAAAATAGTCGGTGATTGACTTAATAATTCCCCCACTCCTGCAATCACGGCGATAAGCAAGACAACATCGCCGAGTAAAATCCCGAATGTGATTGCCACACCTGCTTGCCAACCTCGCTCAATACTGCCTTGAATAGTGAGCATCATCGCCGGCCCCGGTAAAGCGGCAATCAACAGGCTGGATAGAGTGAAATAAATGAGTAAAGAAAGTGCCATATTCTGTTTATCTCTATGTTCGTATTGTTACTTCATCATTTTTTCAATCGGTAAAACCAAAATCGAACTTGCCCCGATCTCTTTCAGTTTTTCCATTGTTTCCCAGAATAGATTTTCTTGGCTGACAACGTGCATTGCGACTTGGTTGGTGTCGTGAGCAAGGGGCAGAATAGTCGGGTTTTCAACCCCCGGTAAAAGTGCGGTAATATCGGCAAGCCGATCCTTCGGGGCGTGCAGCATAATATATTTGGATTCCGCCGCCTGTTGTACTCCTTGAATGCGAGTGAGCAAGCGGTCGATTAGGGCTTGTTTTTTGCAATCCATTTCTGTTTCTCGTTGCACTAGGCAAGCACTTGAACGGTAAATCACTTCCACTTCTCGTAAACCATTGGCTTCTAAAGTTGCCCCAGATGAAACTAAATCACAAATCGCATTGGCAAGCCCTGCGGTGGGAGCAACTTCAACCGAGCCAGTCAGAAGACAGTTTTTGAAAGGGATATTTTGTTGTTGCATATAGCGTTTGAGCAGATTTGGGTAAGAGGTGGCAATGCGGGTATCTGTTAAATCGGTAATATTATTATAGGTAGTCTCTCGTGGCAGGGCGAGGGAAAGGCGACAACCGCCAAAATCAAGGCGTTTTAACAGGTTATAGTTAGCATTTTCGCCGCTAGCAAGCCGCCCTAACGCCACTTCTTCCAGCACATTTTCGCCCACAATACCGAGATCGACCACACCATCGAAAATCAACCCCGGAATATCGTCATCACGCACACGCAAAATCTCAATCGGCAGATTTTCCGAATAGGCAATCAGCCGTTGCTCGTTCCAGTTAATTTTTACGCCACACTGTTTGAGTAACGTTTGGCAATCGGTGCTTAGCCGTCCTGATTTTTGCATTGCAATGCGAAGTCTATTGTTTGTCATACTTGTGTTCCTGTGTATTTTTTTGATAAAGAAAAACCCCTCGAAATTGCTTCCGAGGGGTTGAATTGGGTTTGGGTTCATTCGTACTCGGAAGTTATCTTCCGCACACACCAAATGCCCGAAAGATTATTCAGGAAAATGATGGTGATGATGTTTCATACGAATAAAGGTCATAACTTGCTCCAAAATTGAATGTTTCCGACTATACGAAAAAATGAACGACCGTGCAACCCCTTTTTTTAATAAAATACGCAAACGATTGTATATAAAAAAAATGAGTTATTTTGCTCTAAAAATGAATAAGATGATTCAATAAACAAGATAAAGTGCGGTCTGTTTTCTGCTATTTTTTGGCAATTTATTTAATTGATTTTTGCCTAATAATGCGTGAGCCCATACCGTTTTTTCGTTTATTCCAGCTGATTTTTTACGCTAAATCTTTGCGTTGTAAAGTCGTCACGATAACTTTTTAATTCACTATTCATTTCTCCAATTTTTCATCTAAGGTTCTAACAAATTGTACAGCTAAACTTTCTTGCAAAAAAATCACTAAATAACCGATTAGGGCATAGATCATAGGTTTCAATAACAGGTGTAGTTATTTCTATAAATAAGATAAAAACACCGGTAAGGTGGACTGTAACGGTATGACCAATAGTTTTTTCTCTAATAGAAATGAACTTTTAGAGATAAATTGTATTTTTCATGTTAAAAAAATGTGAAATACCTCATATTTTTGAAAGAAAACGATTGCGCATATTGGCGCACAAGTATATGTTGTCAGGGTTATTGCATAAAAATAACACAACATCTTACTAAATTTTCTACAATCCACGATAAGAGGGCTTTACAATGAAAAAATATTCCACTCTTTCTCTTGCAGCAGTATTAACAATGGGCGCATTCTCTGCTCAAGCCGCAGAAAAATTTGTCACCATCGGTACCGGCGGACAAACCGGTGTTTATTATGTGGTGGGTCAATCCATTTGCCAATTAGTGAATCGCGATACGGCAAAAACCCAAATTAAGTGTAATGCCCCTTCTACCGGTGCGTCTGTTGCCAATTTGAATGCGATTGCGGCAAATCAAATGGAAATGGGGATCGCCCAATCCGATTGGCAATATCACGCTTATAACGGCACAAGTTCATTTGCAGGCAAGAAAAATGATAAATTACGTGCTGTTTTTTCTATTCACCCTGAACCTTTTACGCTAATGGCCCGCGACGATTCGGGGATTCAACAATTTAATGATTTAAAAGGTAAACGAGTTAATGTGGGTGATCCGGGTTCTGGTACACGTGCGACAATGAATGTGATTTTAGCCGCGAAAGGTTGGACGGATAAAGAATTTAAAGTTGCGTCAGAATTAAAACCGGCAGAAATGGCATCGGTAATGTGTGATAACAATTTAGATGCAATTACTTATAATGTCGGTCATCCGAATGGCGCATTAAAAGAAGCTGCGGCTTCGTGTAATGCACACTTAGTGCCGATTACCGGTACGGAAATTGACAAATTGGTTGCTGATAATCCGTATTATGCGAAAGCAACCATTCCGGGCGGTTTGTATAAAGGAACGGATAATCCGGTGGATACCTTTGGGGTTTATGCAACCTTAGTAACCTCCTCCGATGTGGATGCGGACAGTGTTTATGCCATTGTTAAAGCCGTTTTCGACAATTTTGATCGCTTTAAACGCCTCCATCCGGCATTTGCTCATTTAAAACAGGAAGATATGATCAAAAATGCGCTATCCGCACCATTGCATGAAGGCGCAATACGTTATTACAAAGAAAAAGGCTGGTTAAAATAACCGAGCATATTAAATTTAGGCAGGTGTTATCCTGCCTTTCCTGTTTTAATCGGTAATATTTATTTTCGGAGGTTTTATGTCGGTAAAATCTGAAAAATCGGATTATGACGATCTGCAAGATATGGTTGCATCCAATGATGCAGGAGGACGAAATCCAAAAGGCTTAACCAAAAATTTAATTATTGTTACGGCTATTTTGTGGTCAATCTTCCAGCTTTATTACACTTCGCCGTTTCCGTTTTGGCTGCAAGAAGTGATCCGCAGTTGGGGTTGGGAATGGAATGTGGTAGTTGACGATACTAAAGCGCGTTCCATTCACTTAGCTTTTGCCTTATTTCTGGCTTACTTGGCATTTCCGGCGTTTGCCGCTTCTCCAAAACACCGTGTTCCTTATCAAGATTGGTTGTTTGCCGTTTTAGGCGCATTTTTAGGGGCATATTATATTTTCTTTTATGAGGGATTGGTTACCCGTTTCGGCGCACCCAATACATCGGATATTATCGCCGGTTGTTTAGGTATTATTTTATTACTGGAGGCTTGTCGACGTAGTTTGGGATTACCCTTGGTTATTATCGCATCCGTCTTTTTACTGTATAACTATTTCGGACAATTTTTGCCGACAGACTGGATTATCAGCCACCGCTCAGGTTCACTTTCTCAAATAATCAATCAGCAATGGGTAACCACAGAAGGCGTATTCGGCGTAGCATTAGGCGTTTCGACGAAATATGTCTTTTTATTTGTTTTATTCGGCGCGTTACTGGATAAAGCGGGCGCAGGCAACTATTTTATCAAAACCGCCTTTGCCTATTTAGGGCATTTACGTGGTGGTCCGGCGAAAGCAGCCGTCGTGTCTTCAGGCTTAACCGGATTAATTTCCGGTTCGTCCATTGCCAATGTGGTAACGACGGGAACCTTTACTATTCCAATGATGAAACGGGTCGGCTTTTCCGCCGAAAAAGCCGGTGCGGTTGAAGTCGCCTCCTCCGTAAATGGGCAGATTATGCCGCCAGTTATGGGGGCTGCCGCCTTTTTGATGATTGAATATGTGAATATGCCGTATAGCCAATTAATCACCCATGCAGCACTACCGGCATTAATTTCATATATTGCCTTGGTCTATATCGTTCATTTGGAAGCCTTAAAAATGAATTTACAAGGTTTACCAAGAACCGATCCGCCTAATCCGATTTTGATCGTTTTATTAAAAATTTTGACCGCACTTTTAGTTGTCATTGGCTTAACCGGCGTGGTTCATTTTGGTTTGGGGTGGATTAAAACCGTTGCACCGAATTATGCCTTCCTGATTGTTTGCGCATTGCTTACAGCGGTTTATTTATTACTTATCCGCCGAGTGGCAACATTTCCTGATTTGGAAGTCGATGATCCTAATGCGCCGATGGTCGCACTGCCGTCAGCCAAACCGACGGTGAATGCTGGGCTGCATTTTCTCATTCCCGTCGTAGTATTAATTTGGTGTTTAATGGTGGAAATGTTATCGCCGGGGCTTTCCGCATTCTGGGGAACAATGGCGCTTGCAGTTATTTTACTCACACAAAAACCGCTACTACATTATTTCCGTAAGCAGCCGATTAACCCCTCGCTTTTCATTGAAGGTGTAAAAACATTAATTGACGGATTAGAAACCGGGGCGAGAAATATGATTGGTATCGGCATTGCAACGGCAACCGCAGGAATTATCGTCGGTGTTGTTTCTTTAACCGGATTCGGCGTACAGCTATCGGGGATTATTGAAGTGTTGTCGATGGGCAATATTTTATTAATGCTTATTCTCGTCGCCATATTCAGTTTGATTTTGGGAATGGGATTGCCGACAACGGCTAACTACATTGTTGTTTCCTCATTAATGGCATTGGTTATCGTTGAAGTCGGCAAACAAAACGGATTAATAGTGCCACTTATCGCCGTACATTTATTTGTATTCTATTTCGGCATTATGGCGGATGTAACACCTCCTGTGGGATTAGCCTCGTTTGCCGCCGCTGCGGTTTCGGGCGGAAATCCGATAAAAACCGGAATGATTGCGTTCTTTTATAGCCTGCGTACGGCAATTCTTCCTTTCTTGTTTATTTTTAATACGGATTTATTGTTACTGGATGTCGGTTGGGCAAAAGGAACTCTAGTTGCGGTGGTTTCGACATTGGCTATATTGGCATTTACCGCGGCAACGATGAATCATTTCTTTGTGAAAAACAAATGGTGGGAAACGGCACTATTAATTTTGGGCGCATTTGTCATTTTCCGACCGGGCTTTTTTATGGAGTATATATCACCGACATCTCATCATATTGAGCCGTCATATTTAGTACAAGAGCTGGAAAAAACACCGGTCGGGCAAAATCTGTTGCTCAAGGTATCGGGAATGAATCCTTACGGTAAACAAATCGAATTTTACTCGCAACTTTCCGTACCACAGGGAGAAACCGGCGAACAACGTTTGCAAAATCTCGGTTTAACCCTGTTGCATACGCAGGAAAAAATTGAGGTGGACGGAAAACAAATAGATAAAGTAATAATTGATATGGTGGAAACCGATTCTCCGGCGGCAAAAGCAGGATTGAATTGGGATCAAACCATTATTGATATTTCTTTACCGCTTGTTTCATTGGAAAAAGAATGGATGTTTATTCCTGGATTAATGATAATTTTCTTGGTTGGCTGGAATCAGCGGCGAAGAGCAAAATCTTAATAGAAAGTGCGGTCATTTTTGAATGTGTTTCGATTAACATTAAGAATATCCGCCATACTGATGAAAAGGATAAATTATGTATAACAAATTACTACTCGCCATTGATCTGAACAATCAAAAAGGTTCAGAAAAAGTAGTTGAAACGGCATTACGCTTGGTTGAACATTATCCCAATACACTATTTCGTGTCGTTACTATTGTCGAACCGGTAGATGATAGCTTTATTTCCGCTTTCCTACCAAAAAATTTTGATAAATCGTTGATAGCAGAAGTGAATAAAGCGTTACACGATTTTACTGCCAAACATTTTCCGGCAAATGCTAAAGTGCAACACATCGTCGCACACGGCACAATTTATGAGGAAATTAATCGGATTGCGGAAGAAAAATCGGTAGATTTAATCATTATGCTTGCCAGTAGTAAGCCTCACACTAAAGGCTTAAGTAATAATACCCGGCGAGTGGCAAAATATGGGAACAAACCGATATTGATTTTGAAATAACAAAAATCCCTGCCTGAAATACTCACGCAGGGATTTTTATATTTATTAGAATCCTAATGTTTTTCCATCAGGATTACGAGGGTCGGAATAACCATAGAAGCCGCCGTCGTGCGCTTGAATAATTTGTACACGTCCCATTGGGGCTTTTAGCTTGATTTTATGCCCTTTAGCAGTGAGTAATGCTAGGGTGTCGGGGCTAATCCCTTCCTCAATGCGTAATTCATCCGGTAACCATTGATGATGAATTCTTGGCGCAACAATCGCTTCCGCAGGGTTCATATTATGGTCAATAGTATTAGAAATACTTTGTAGAACCGTCGTAATAATTCGAGCGCCACCCGGACTACCTGTTACCAGCCAAGATTTATTATCTTTTAGCACGATAGTCGGTGTCATTGACGAAAGCGGACGTTTTTTCGCTTCAATTGCATTTGCATCACCGCCGATTAAGCCGAATGCATTAGCCACTCCGGGTTTAGCCGAAAAATCATCCATTTCATTGTTTAGTAAAATACCTGTTCCTTCAGCAACAATACCGCTACCAAAATTCAGATTTAATGTATAAGTAACGGCAACAGCGTTACCGGCGTTATCCATAACCGAATAGTGCGTGGTTTGATCACTTTCATAGGGTTGAGGCTTACCGGGCTTAATTTCCGTTGCAGGGCGGGCATAATTTTCCCTAATACTTTGAATTAAGGAATTAGCATAATTTTTTGAAGTTAAACCGGATACGGGTATCTTCACAAAATCCGGATCACCAAGATATTCCGAACGATCCGCATAAGCCAATTTCATCGATTCAGCTAAATAATGAATAGTTTTTGCACTGTTTGCGCCGAATTCATTAAGCGGATAATTTTCCAACATATTAAACAATTGCACTAAATGGATACCGCCCGAGCTTGGTGGCGGCATAGTTACGATTTTATAACCGCGATAATTCCCTACTATCGGCCGGCGCTCAATCGCTTGATAGTTGCGCATATCTTCAAGGCTGATTAAACCATTATGCTGCTTCATTTCTTGTACGATTTTTTCCGCAATTTCTCCCTCATAAAAGGCCTTAGCGCCTTCTTTAGCAATGAGTTTTAAAGAATTAGCCAAATCTTTTTGGATTAACGGTTCACCGGCTGCTAAAGTGCGGTCGTTTTTGAAGAAGATTTTGCGGCTGCTCTGCCATTTACCTAACACTTCTTTCTCCGTATCAAGTAAATTGGCAAGTGTTTGGCTGATTGGGAACCCTTCCTCCGCCAACTTGATTGCCGGTTCTAACACTTTATGCAAAGGCATTGTTCCCCATTTTTGTAAAGCTAGCTCCATGCCGGCTACCGTACCCGGTACGCCGACAGCAAAATGTGTAAACAATGACTTTCCGTCTTCAACTTGTCCGTTTGCATCCAAATACATATCACGAGAGGCTTTTAATGGTGCGGTTTCTCTAAAATCAAGGGCAAAATCCTCCCCTGTTTTTTCATTATGTAATACCATAAAACCTCCACCGCCGATATTACCGGCATTTGGTAACACAACGGCTAAGGTAAACCCGACGGCAACTGCCGCATCTACCGCATTACCACCCTGTTTCAGTATTTCAACACCAACTTGAGTTGCAATAGCCTGTTCGGAAGCTACCATACCGTTTTTTGCATAGACAGGTTGAAAAATATCGGTACTGCTGTCATAACGTGCAGCGGCGGTATTTGTGGTAAGCGCAGAGTTACTTGCCCAACTGACTTGGGAAAGGCTGACTACCGAAGTAAATAAGCCCGCAAGTAATATTTTTCTGAACGGTATCTGCATGTTTTTTCTCCTTTTTGATGAATAATTCATCAACAAGACTATGCTTTTACTTACCAAAATACAATAAAAATTTCACGAAATATTAACAAGTATCAGAGAATAAATGTTGAGAAGAGAGTTATTACAAAAATTTGTGCTACCCTAAAATTTTCCGTTTAGGGCAAGGTATCTAAATGAGAAGCAATGAAACCTGATAGCATTATTGAAAACAGAATCACATTAAAATTGGCATCAATACTGAAGTTCAAAGGTATTCTCAAAGCTCATTTTAAGTATAGTTGACGGAGTGTGAACAGCATATAAACAATAGGGACTTAAATGGAAATTTGTTTTAGTCATCCAGACAGTCCCTATTTTTAAAGTTATGAATAATGTAAAAAACACATTAAATTTTAACCGCACTTTTATTATCGCTAACTTCTCAAAATATTATAAATTTCGAAATCTTTGCGATCCAAATAATGGGTGGATTGGATTTTACGAATAGTACGTGATTTGCCTCTAATTAATAGGGTTTCAGTGGTAGCAAGATTGCCTCGACGGGAAATTCCTTTAAGTAATTCACCGTGTGTAATACCGGTGGCGGCAAACACCAGATTATCATCACGCACGAGATCTTCTAGTTTTAATATTTCATTCACTTTAACGCCTAATTCTTCACAACGTTGGATTTCTTCCGCCGCAATTTTTCTATTTTCTTCCGTATCCCCTTTTACTTCATTACGAGGGATTAACCGTGCCTGCATATCACCGCCTAATGCTCGAACTGCCGCTGCAGCAGCAACACCTTCCGGCGCACCGCCAATACCATAAACCATATCGACTTCGGCATCAGGCAGGCAACATAAGACAGAAGCGGCAACATCACCATCGGGAATAGCCATAACCCGAATTCCTAAATTATACATTTGTTGGATAACTGCATCATGACGGGGCTTGGCTAATACCATCACAGTTAAATCGGATAAGGATTTTCCTAATCGGGAAGCGGTACGACGAAGATTTTGTTCAATCGGTAAACTGAGATCAATCATTCCTTTGACTTCTGGCCCTACTACAATTTTTTCCATGTACATATCCGGTGCTTTTAAGAAAGTTCGTTTTCCACCTGCGGCGAGAACAGAAATAGCGTTGGATTGTCCCATTGCTGTCATACGCGTACCATCAATCGGATCAACAGCGATAGAAACCAGTTCTCCATTACCCGAACCGACTTTTTCACCGATATAAAGCATAGGAGCTTTATCAATTTCACCCTCTCCTATAACAATCTCACCGTCCATATGAATAAGATTCAGCATATATCGCATTGCTTTTACCGCAGCTTCATCGGCCGCGTGTTTATTGCCACGTCCAAGCCAAGTGTAAGCCGCTAATGCCGCAGCCTCTGTTACACGAGAAAATTCAATAGCCAGTGCACGATTCATTTTTTATCTCCAATTGTGTTGCAAGCAAAAGATCGCGCTATTCTAACACTATGCAAACGTTTGCATAATAAATTTTTATGGCAGGCTTTAAAAAGAAAAATGAAGTGGGTACAATAGAGCCGTTTCAGATGTTATTTAAAAGGAAATTACTATGTCATTAGAAATCTTAAACCAGCTTGAAGATAAAATTAAGCAAGCGGTAGAAACCATTCAATTACTTCAACTTGAAGTGGAAGAATTAAAAGAACAAAACAGCCAATCTCAGCAAACCGTTGAAACATTACAAAATGAAAATGAGCAATTAAAAAATGAACATCGTAACTGGCAAGAACATATTCGCTCATTGCTTGGCAAATTTGATAACGTTTAACTCAATTTTAAAGGCTTAGATTTTCTAAGCCTTTGTTTTAGATAATTTTTATGAAAGTTTGTATTATTTCAGGCAGTACTTTAGGCACTGCCGAGTATGTCGCCGAGCATCTAGCGGATTGTTTAAAAAACCAAGGGTTTTCAACCGCTCTTTTTCACGGTGCTCAATATGATGATGTAATTAGTGAACCATTATGGTTAATCGTCACCTCTACCCATGGAGCGGGAGAAATTCCGGATAATTTACGATCACTGTTTGATCAAATATCACAATCCGATCTTGATCTTTCCTATTTGCGTTTTGCCATTGTCGGCTTAGGCAATTCGGATTACGATACCTTTTGTTATGCCACAAATCACATTGAAAAAATTTTAGAGCAAAAAAGTGCGGTCAAACTTTGTGAAACCTTAAAAATCGATGTGCTCAATATCGATGATCCGGAAAGTTACAGTGAAGAATGGCTTCCTCTATTCATTCGATCCCTTTAATAAAAAAGACGATGATTTTAACGATCATCGTTTTCCCCCTGTGTATAACTCATAAAAAATCTGTCAAAAACCTGTATTTTATCGCTGAATAAGATCAAAAGTTTTATCAGCTGTGTATAAATAGCTAAATTATCCACAACAAATAATGACCGTTTTTATCATTGATCAACATTTTCCAATAAGATCTAATCCATTAATTTATAAAAAGAAAAAACGGTTATTCACACAATAAAGGATCCTTAATAGTAACAATAATAAGATCTCTATATATAAAAAGATCTTAATTTTATTACCTCAAGATCTTTGGATCCTTTATGTCTCTATCAAGATCCAATTCTTTCTTTCAAGAAAAACTGAATTTCTGTAAAATAGCGCAAATTTTATGTCCGAATAATTAGAGAAAACGATGTTTTATATTGAAACTTACGATGTGATCGTTATTGGTGGCGGTCATGCAGGTACTGAAGCCGCCCTTGCACCGGCACGTATGGGTTTAAAAACCCTTTTATTAACCCATAATGTTGATACTTTAGGACAAATGTCCTGCAATCCTGCTATTGGTGGGATCGGCAAAGGTCATTTAGTGAAAGAAATTGATGCAATGGGTGGATTAATGGCACATGCCGCCGATAAAGCAGGGATCCAATTTCGTACGCTAAATAGTAGCAAAGGTCCTGCAGTACGTGCTACCCGCGCTCAAGCGGATCGTGTTTTATACCGTCAAGTAGTAAGAGTTGCGTTAGAAAATCAACCAAATCTGGATATTTTCCAACAGGAAGCCACGGATATCTTAATAGAAAATGATAAAGTAAGCGGCGTGGTAACCAAAATGGGATTAAAATTCCGTGCTAAATCTGTGATCTTAACAGCCGGTACTTTTTTAGCAGGTAAGATCCATATCGGTTTGGAAAACTACACCGGCGGTCGTGCAGGCGATCCTGCTTCAACCAGGCTGGCAGAACGTTTACGCGATCTAAATTTACGGGTGGATCGACTAAAAACCGGTACGCCGCCGCGCATTGATGCTCGCACGATCAATTTTGATGTGCTGACAAAACAGCATGGTGATGCAGTATTGCCGGTATTTTCTTTTATGGGATCGGTTTCGGATCACCCACAACAAATCCCATGCTATATCACGCATACTAATGAACAAACCCACGAAGTGATCCGCAATAATTTGGATCGTAGCCCGATGTACACCGGAGTGATCGAAGGGATCGGCCCACGTTATTGTCCGTCAATCGAAGATAAAGTTATGCGTTTTGCTGATCGAAATTCCCATCAAATTTATCTTGAACCGGAAGGATTAACCAGTAATGAGGTTTATCCGAATGGGATCTCTACAAGCCTACCTTTCGATGTTCAGATGGGAATAGTTAATTCAATGAAAGGATTAGAAAAAGCCCGTATAGTGAAACCGGGTTATGCGATCGAATATGATTATTTTGATCCGCGTGATCTGAAACCTACCCTCGAAACTAAGGGGATCTCAGGTTTATTTTTTGCCGGTCAAATTAATGGGACCACAGGTTATGAAGAAGCCGCCGCACAAGGCTTACTTGCAGGAATTAATTCTGGACTTTATGTACAAGAGAAAGAGGGATGGTTTCCTCGCCGTGACCAAGCTTATATCGGGGTATTGGTGGACGATCTTTGTACTCTTGGAACGAAAGAGCCCTATCGCGTGTTTACCTCTCGTGCGGAATACCGTTTATTGTTACGTGAAGATAATGCCGATATTCGCTTAACGCCGATTGCCCGTGAATTTGGTTTGATTGATGAAAAACGTTGGGTGCGTTTCAATCAGAAAATGGAAAACATTGAGCTTGAACGTCAACGTTTACGCAGTATTTGGTTACATCCCCGTTCGGAATATTTAGAAGAAGCCAATAAAGTGTTAAGCAGTCCGCTTGTACGTGAGGCCAATGGGGAAGATTTATTACGCCGCCCTGAAATGAATTATGAGATTTTAACCGCCTTAACCCCTTATCAACCGGCAATGGCTGATAAAGAAGCGGTGGAACAGGTGGAAATCGCCATAAAATATCAAGGCTATATTGAACATCAGGAAGAAGAAATCGAAAAACAAAAACGTCATGAGAATACGGCTATTCCGGCTCAATTTGATTATTCCAAGGTATCGGGGTTATCCAATGAAGTCCGAGCTAAGTTAGAACAACATCGTCCGGTTTCTATTGGGCAGGCAAGCCGAATTTCCGGCATTACTCCGGCGGCTATTTCGATTATCTTGGTGAATTTGAAAAAACAAGGGATGTTGAAACGTGGGGAATAATTTTTTCTATGGTTGAGATAAAAAGTGCGGTTAATTTAGCCGCACTTTTTTTGGTTATAGAACCCGTTTCAATACCGCATTTAGTGTCGCTTCTGTTAGTTTCGCTCGAAGTGCGGATTCAATAGCAGAACTATAGAAAGCATGATTTGCTAATGTTGCTGGGATTGGAAGCCTAGACGGAATCTTGCAACAGAAATCAAAAAATGCATAGAATACTGACCGCACTTTCAAGTAAAATGTGAAAGATTTTTAAAAGAGCAATTGATTAATGAAAAAAAGACTGGATAACCTACTTGCACAAGCTAAAATTCAACTCAGTGAGATACAAAAACAGAAGTTGATTGATCTTGTTAATTTATTAGATAAATGGAATAAAGCCTATAATTTAACTTCTGTACGTGATCCAAATGAAATGTTAGTGAAACATATTTTGGATAGCATTGTAGTAAGTTCTTATTTACAGGGTGATCGTTTTATTGATGTGGGAACAGGACCGGGTTTACCGGGGTTACCTTTGGCGA
Organism: Rodentibacter caecimuris; assembly: GCF_001019715.1. Lineage (GTDB taxonomy): Bacteria > Pseudomonadota > Gammaproteobacteria > Enterobacterales > Pasteurellaceae > Rodentibacter > Rodentibacter caecimuris. The sequence goes on along the minus strand of NZ_BBXJ01000001.1, from coordinate 2,564,251 downwards.
TTGTCAATCCGGATAAACAATTTGTTTTGCTAGATAGTCTTGGCAAGCGTATTAGTTTTATTCGTAATGCAGTGCGTGAGCTGAAATTAACCAATGTGATACCTATATTGAGCCGTGTAGAGGAATATCAATCTGAAGAAAAATTTGACGGCGTGTTAAGTCGAGCCTTTGCATCACTTAAAGATATGACGGATTGGTGTGGCCATTTGCCCAAAGAAAACGGCTATTTTTATGCCCTTAAAGGGATTTATCAAGAAGATGAGGTAAAAGCAATGGATAAAAGATATACTATTCAGCATGTTGTTGAATTGCATGTTCCTGAGCTAGTAGGTGAACGACATTTAATCATTTTGCGATAAAGCGTAATATTTTTATAAATTATTTTCTAAAAGTGTGATTTAGTTAACATTTTTTAGGTTGAATCTCGTTTTTTCAAAGGTATAATTGCTCCGTTTTAAGGTTTTAAAAGTGATGTCTAGAGTTTTAACGCAAGCCCGAACTAAATATAAAACGTCTATTTATATTGAATTTTTTATTGGTCTTGTTTTGGGCTCTATTGTTATGTTATTGCTTGATATCCAAAGTGCGGTTGATTTTTTCTTAGGTTTTTTTTCTGCATTCATACCTTTTTCTATCTTTGTTTATGTTGTGTTTTATCGCAATCAGCATTTATCAAAAAAACTAAGCGCATTTTATCGTGCCGAAGCGTTGAAATTTACTTGTACTATTGTACTTATCATTATTTCGTTTAAATGGCTGGCGGTAGAGCATTTTATAACGTTCTTTGCTGGTTTTTTTATTGCATTGATATTGAATAATTTAGTGCCTTTTTTGTTATATAAGGCGTGATTTTTATTAAAATTCAAAGGGTTAATTATGTCTGGACAAACTACTTCGGAATATATCGGACACCACTTATCGTTTTTAAAAACAGGTGATGGCTTTTGGCATGTTCATGTTGATACTTTATTTTTTTCCGTCATCTCCGCTATCATTTTCCTTTTTATTTTTTCTCGAGTAGCAAAAAAAGCAACAAGCGGTGTACCAGGAAAAATGCAATGTCTGGTTGAAATTGTGGTTGAATGGGTAAACGGAATCGTTAAAGAAAATTTCCACGGTCCGCGCGATGTTGTTGCTCCTTTAGCGTTAACCATTTTCTGTTGGGTATTCATTATGAATGCGATTGATTTGGTTCCGGTCGATTTTCTTCCTCAACTGGCCGGATTATTCGGTATTCATTATTTAAGAGCGGTACCGACAGCAGATATTAGTGCAACACTTGGAATGTCAATTTGTGTATTCTTTTTAATTTTATTTTATACCGTTAAATCTAAAGGATTTAGTGGTTTAGTAAAAGAATATACTTTACATCCTTTCAATCACTGGGCATTTATCCCTGTCAATTTTATTCTTGAAACGGTAACCTTATTGGCTAAACCTATTTCTCTTGCGTTCCGTTTATTCGGTAATATGTATGCAGGAGAATTAATCTTTATTCTTATTGCTGTCATGTATTCCGCCAATATGGCTATTGCGGCATTAGGTATTCCGTTACATCTTGCTTGGGCTATTTTTCATATATTGGTAATTACGTTACAAGCGTTTATTTTTATGATGTTAACGGTTGTTTATTTAAGCATTGCTTACAATAAATCCGAACATTGATTTTTTATTAACCGGCTCTAGGGCTAAATTTAAACTTCTATTGGAGAACATTTATGGAAACTGTAATTACAGCAACAATTATCGGCGCATCAATCCTTCTTGCATTCGCTGCATTAGGAACTGCAATTGGTTTTGCGATTTTAGGTGGAAAGTTTTTAGAGTCTTCTGCTCGCCAGCCTGAATTAGCATCAAGCTTACAAACTAAAATGTTTATTGTTGCTGGTCTATTGGATGCGATTGCGATGATTGCAGTTGGTATTTCATTACTTTTCATCTTCGCAAATCCATTTATCGGTTTACTACAGTAATTGCCTTATTTGCTTATCAACGTAAAACAAGCATATTAGGGAGGACGTTGTGAATCTAAATGCAACATTAATCGGTCAACTGATTGCATTCGCACTTTTTGTGTGGTTTTGTATGAAATTTGTTTGGCCGCCGATTATTAAAGCCATCGAAACACGTCAAAGCCAAATTGCGAATGCGCTTGCTTCTGCCGAAGCGGCAAAAAAAGAGCAAGCTGATACAAAAATGCTTGTAGAACAAGAAATTTCTAAAGCGAAAGTTCAAGCTCAAGAAATTTTGGATGCTGCTAATAAACGTCGCAATGAAGTATTAGATGAAGTAAAAGCCGAAGCGGAAGAACTGAAAGCAAAAATTATTGAACAAGGTCATGCTGAAGTTGAAGCGGAACGCAAACGTGTTCAAGAAGAGTTACGCCTTAAAGTGGTTTCATTGGCTGTTGCCGGTGCTGAGAAAATTGTGGGTCGTTCTATTGATGAGGCGGCGAACAATGACATTATTGATAAATTAGTTGCAGAGTTGTAGAGGCTTAAGCTTATGTCGGAATTAACTACGATAGCTCGCCCTTATGCCAAAGCAGCGTTTGATTTCGCTATTGAAAAAAGTGCGGTCGAAAAATGGGCTGAAATGTTAAGTTTTGTCTCGGCAGTTATTGAGAACGAAATGGTAAAAACATTACTAAATAGTGTTGCTTCAGCACAAAAATTAGCTGATACGGTTATTTCTATTTGTGGTGAACAATTGGATCAATATGGGCAAAATTTTATTCGGTTAATGGCTGAAAATAAGCGTTTGAGTGCTATTCCTGCAGTATTTAATGAATTTAAACATTATGTAGAAGAGCACCAAGCCATTGCAGAAGTCGATGTAGTTTCTGCTCAACCATTGAATGTAACGCAAATTGAAAAAATAACAGCGGCAATGGAAAAAAGATTAGCTCGCAAAGTAAAATTAAATTGCAATGTAGATAGCTCACTGATTGCCGGTGTGGTAATTCGTACTGAGGATTTTGTCATTGACGGAAGTAGTCGCGGACAGCTAACTCGTCTGGCAAATGAGTTGCAAGTGTAAGAGGAATAAAAGATGCAACTAAATTCTACTGAAATTAGTGAATTAATTAAAAAACGTATTGCTCAATTTGATGTGGTCAGCGAAGCTCGTAATACAGGAACAATTGTCTCTGTTAGCGACGGTATTCTTCGTATTCACGGATTAAGTGATGTAATGCAAGGGGAAATGATTGCATTACCGGGTAATCGTTATGCAATGGCACTTAACTTAGAAAGAGATTCGGTTGGTGCGGTTGTTATGGGACCTTATGCCGATTTGGCTGAAGGAATGGAAGTTCAATGTACCGGAAGAATTCTTGAAGTACCTGTTGGACGAGGATTATTAGGACGTGTAGTAAATACATTAGGTCAACCGATTGACGGAAAGGGAGAAATTGAAAACGACGGTTTTTCTCCTGTTGAAGTTATCGCTCCTGGGGTAATTGATCGTAAATCCGTTGATCAACCGGTACAAACCGGTTATAAAGCGGTTGACTCAATGGTGCCTATCGGTCGAGGACAACGTGAGTTAATTATCGGTGACCGTCAAACCGGTAAAACGGCATTAGCGATTGATGCTATCATTAACCAACGTGATTCTGGTATTAAATGTATTTATGTTGCAATAGGTCAAAAAGCTTCGACTATTGCAAATGTTGTGCGTAAATTGGAAGAACACGGTGCGTTGGCAAATACAATTGTTGTTGCTGCCTCGGCTTCGGAATCTGCGGCATTGCAATATCTTGCACCTTATGCAGGTTGTGCAATGGGAGAATACTTCCGTGATCGCGGTGAAGATGCGTTAATTGTGTATGACGATTTATCAAAACAAGCCGTTGCTTATCGCCAAATTTCATTATTATTACGCCGTCCACCGGGTCGTGAGGCCTATCCGGGTGATGTATTCTATTTACACTCACGCTTACTTGAGCGCGCAGCCCGAGTAAATGAAGAATATGTTGAAAAATTCACTGAAGGTAAAGTAACCGGAAAAACAGGTTCTTTAACTGCTCTGCCGATTATTGAAACTCAAGCAGGGGATGTTTCTGCGTTCGTTCCAACTAACGTTATTTCAATTACTGACGGTCAAATCTTCTTAGAATCCAATTTATTTAACTCAGGTATTCGCCCTGCGGTAAACCCGGGTATTTCCGTTTCTCGGGTAGGTGGCGCTGCACAAACTAAAGTGGTGAAAAAATTAGCCGGGGGGATTCGTACCGCTCTTGCGCAATATCGTGAGTTAGCTGCATTTGCTCAATTTGCTTCTGATCTTGATGATGCTACCCGTAAGCAACTTACCCACGGGGAAAAAGTGACAGAATTATTGAAACAGAAACAATATGCACCGTTAAGTGTTGCGGAACAAGCTATTTTACTTTTCGCTGTTGAATTTGGTTATCTTGAAGATGTGGAATTGCAGAAAATTGCAAGTTTTGAGACCGCACTTTTAGATTATGCACACCGTAACCATAGCGAATTTATGGCTGATTTAACTAAAACGGGTAATTATAATGATGAAATTAAAGACACATTAAAATCTATTTTAGATAATTTTAAAGCCAATAGTGCATGGTAATTAGGTCAATGGAGAAATAAGATGGCAGGTGCAAAAGAGATAAAAACCAAAATTGCCAGTGTACAGAGTACACAAAAAATTACTAAGGCAATGGAAATGGTTGCTACCTCGAAAATGCGTAAAACGCAAGATCGTATGGCAGCTTCTCGCCCGTATTCTGAGACAATACGTAATGTTATCAGCCACGTATCTAAAGCAAATATTGATTACAAACATCCATTTTTAGTTGAACGTGAAATAAAAAAAGTGGGTGTATTGGTTATTTCTACTGACCGCGGAATGTGTGGTGGTCTAAATATTAATTTATTTAAAAATGTGATTGCTGAAATAAAGCAATGGAAAAATTCGGGTGTTCAAGTTGAGCTAGGATTAATCGGCTCTAAAGGTATCGCATTTTTCCGTTCTTTAGGTTTAAGCATCAAAAGCCAGCATTCCGGATTGGGAGATAATCCGACAATGGAAGAACTAATAGGTGTGGCATCAACAATGTTTGAAGCATATAAAAGCGGAAAAATTGATGCTATTTATATTGCCTATAATAAATTTGTCAATACGATGTCGCAAACACCTGTATTTCAACAGCTTGTCCCATTGCCGGAATTAGAAACCGATCATTTGGAAGAAAGAGCAAGTACTTGGGATTATATTTATGAACCAAATCCAAAAGTGTTATTGGATTGTTTACTAACACGTTATTTAGAATCTCAAGTATATCAATCCGTAGTAGATAATCTTGCTTCAGAACAAGCAGCGCGTATGGTTGCAATGAAAGCGGCAACTGATAATGCTGGTAATTTAATCAATGACTTGCAGTTAGTGTATAACAAAGCTCGTCAGGCAAGTATTACGAATGAATTAAATGAAATCGTTGCGGGTGCCGCAGCAATTTAACAAAAATTAGAGGAACGGTAATGGCAGCAGGAAAAATTGTACAAATCATCGGTGCGGTGATTGACGTTGAATTCCCACAAAATGCAGTACCAAAAGTTTATGATGCATTAAAAGTTGAATCAGGTTTAACCCTTGAGGTTCAACAACAACTCGGTGGTGGTGTTGTTCGTTGTATCGCACTTGGTACGTCGGACGGTTTAAAACGCGGATTAGCTGTAGAAAATACGGGTAATCCTATTCAAGTACCGGTAGGAACAAAAACCTTAGGACGTATTATGAACGTTTTAGGTGAGCCTATTGATGAACGCGGTGAAATCGGTGCTGAAGAAGCTTGGCCTATCCATCGTGCAGCACCAAGTTATGAAGAACAATCCAACAGTACGGAATTATTGGAGACCGGTATCAAAGTTATCGACTTAATTTGCCCGTTTGCGAAAGGGGGGAAAGTTGGTTTATTTGGTGGTGCGGGTGTAGGTAAAACCGTTAATATGATGGAATTAATCCGTAATATTGCGATTGAGCACTCCGGTTATTCTGTTTTTGCCGGTGTGGGTGAGCGTACCCGTGAGGGGAACGACTTCTACCATGAAATGACAGAATCTAACGTATTGGATAAAGTATCGTTGGTTTACGGTCAAATGAATGAACCACCGGGTAACCGTTTACGTGTTGCTTTAACTGGTTTGACAATGGCGGAAAAATTCCGTGATGAAGGTCGTGATGTATTATTCTTTGTAGATAATATTTATCGTTATACACTCGCAGGTACTGAAGTTTCGGCTCTTTTGGGTCGTATGCCGTCAGCTGTAGGTTACCAACCTACTCTTGCAGAAGAAATGGGCGTATTGCAAGAACGTATTACTTCAACTAAAACAGGATCGATTACTTCCGTCCAAGCAGTTTATGTTCCAGCCGATGACTTAACAGACCCTTCTCCTGCGACAACCTTTGCTCACTTGGATTCTACGGTAGTATTAAGTCGTCAAATTGCATCTTTAGGGATTTATCCCGCGGTAGATCCGTTGGATTCTACATCACGTCAGCTTGATCCGTTAGTAGTAGGGCAAGAACATTATGATGTTGCACGCGGTGTACAAGGTATCTTACAGCGTTATAAAGAATTAAAAGATATTATTGCTATCCTTGGTATGGACGAACTTTCCGAAGATGACAAATTAGTTGTGGCTAGAGCACGTAAAATTGAACGATTCTTATCGCAACCGTTCTTCGTTGCCGAAGTATTTACCGGTTCTCCGGGTAAATATGTATCATTAAAAGATACGATTCGTGGTTTCAAAGGTATTTTAAACGGTGAATACGACCATATTCCTGAACAAGCGTTCTATATGGTGGGTTCAATCGAAGAAGTGCTAGAAAAAGCCAAAAATATGTAATCGCTTCAAGTAATTGAAGGAGAACAAAATGGCGACATTTGATTTAATTATAGTCAGTGCGGAACATAAAATTTTTGAAGGTAAAGTAAAGCAAATTCTGGCTACGGGAACAGAAGGGGAATTAGGTATTTTGCCGAATCATACCCCTTTACTGACTGCGATAAAACCGGGAATTGTCAAATTAACCTTAGAGAATGATAGCGAAGATGTTATTTATGTCTCCGGTGGTTTTTTAGAGGTTCAACCAAGCGTAGTAACCGTTCTCGCTGATGTAGCGATTCGTGGATCTGAATTAGATTCCGAACGAATTCTAGAAGCTAAGCGCAAAGCCGAAGAAAATATTGTGGCACACTCAGCTGATGTGGATCATGAATTGTTGGTAGCGAAACTCTCCAAAGAGTTAGCAAAACTTCGAGCTTATGAGCTAACAGAAAAACTTGTGAAATCAAAAAGATAATAAAAAAGTGCGGTTGATTTTAACCGCACTTTTTGTTTATGGATTATCATTTATTAAAAACGATTAAATTTCGTCTATTTTTGTGGTATTTTACCGACCGTTTCACAGTTAATTTTGATGAATTATGGAAAAGATCATTATTGATGAAAATCAGTTTCAGCGCACAATTTCTCGTATTTCCCACGAAATTATTGAAAAACACCCAAGTTTAGATAATATCGTGATTGTTGGTATTAAACGTCGTGGCGCAGAAATTGCCGCTCTAATCAAACGTAAAATTGCAGATTTAATTAAGATAGAACTTCCTTCAATGGAACTGGATATTACTTTCTATCGTGATGATTTACAGCATGTTGAATCTGAAAATTTAATGCCAGTGTATAGTGGAGCATCACAGTATCTGAATGTAAAAGATAAAGAAGTCATTTTAATTGATGATGTATTATTTACAGGTCGTACGATTCGCGCCGCGATGGATGCATTGACTGACTTTGGCCGTGCGGCAAAGATAGAATTGGTTATTTTTGTTGATCGTGGACATCGAGAACTACCTATTCGGGCAGATTATGTAGGTAAAAATGTACCCACTAATCGGGAAGAAAAAGTACAGGTTCGAACTGAAAAGTATGATGGTTGTTACGAAGTAGCATTATTGGCAAAATAATGCCAATCTATTGTGAACCTTGTTTAAAATTGATACTCTAACCAGCGTCGTTGGCTCATTTTAAAGAAAAAATAAATATGAAAAAATCAGTATTAAAATCTCTTTTTATTGTCATGTTAGGTGCTCTTTCATTTTCTTCTGCTTATGCAGAAGAGCGTGTTGTTGCAACGGTAGATGGCGTTCCTGTTCTAGAAAGTCAGGTGCGTGCAGCAATGGGGAAAAAAGGTAATTACCAAGCAGCATTAGATAAAGTCATAGATGATATTTTGGTACAAAAAGCTATTCAACAATCCAGTGTAAAAATAAACCCTCGTGAAATTGATCGCATTGTAGATAATATTGCTGAACAAAATGGTTTAACCTATGGTCAGTTTTTAGATGCGTTGGATTATCAGGGTATTTCTTTGAAAGCCTTTCGTCAGCAAATTGTTAATCAAATGATGATGTCCGGTGTGCGTGATCACGCAATTAGTAACAGTGTGCAGGTAACCCGTGAAGAAGTGAATGAATTGGGTAAAAAAATGTTAAAAGATGCAAGAGCTAGTGGTACCGAGCACAAAGTAACAGGTAAAGAATATGAAGTTCGTCATATTCTTTTAAAACTTAATCCAATGTTGAATGATGCACAGGCAAAAGCGGAACTTCAAAAAATTCGTGCGGATATTATTTCCGGCAAAACAACTTTCGCCGATGCAGCATTAAAATATTCTAAAGATTATTTATCCGGGGCTAATGGTGGAAGTTTAGGTTATGCGTTCCCTGAAACCTATGTCGGGCCTTTTGCTAAAGCTGTACAAACGACTAAACAAGGTAGCATTTCTGCACCTTTTAAATCCGAATTTGGCTGGCATATTTTAGAAGTTACCGGTACACGTGATGGCGATAAAACTGAAGAGGCATACCGCCAAAAAGCTTACGAGCAAATTGTAAACAGCCAATTAAAAGATGCGACGAAAGATTGGGTAAAAGCCCTGCGTAAAACTGCCGATATTCAATATTTTAATCAATAAGTTTGCATTTTATATGAGAGGGGCGTTTTGCCCCTTTTATTGTTTTTATTCCATTATTTTGATTCTATGAAAAAATTTTTTATTAGCTTATTTATTCTTCTTTTGATTATTATTGCCGGTGGTTTTTGGGGTTATCAGAAATTAAACGATTTTCAACAACAAACAGTAAATGTGCGAGCCGATCAACTTTTAATTGTTGAACGTGGTACGACCGGGCAAAAATTAGCTACGCTTTTTGAGCAGGAAAAATTAGTTGAGAATGCAGTTTTTCTTCCTTACTTATTGAAATTAAAGCCCGAACTAAACAAAATCAAAGCCGGAACTTATTCTTTAAGCGGTATCAAAACCATACAAGATCTGTTAATCCTACTAAATTCTGGAAAAGAGGCTCAATTTAACGTGAAATTCATCGAAGGAAAAACATTCAAAGAATGGCGAAAAAACCTCGAAAAAGCACCGCACTTAAAGCAAACTTTAAAGGATAAAAGCAATCAAGAAATTTTTGATTTACTTAAAATTTCGAATTTTGTAAAAAACATTCACGAATATAGAAATCTTGATGGCTGGTTATATCCCGATACCTACAGTTATACGCCAAACTCAACGGATTTTGAATTGCTCCAACGTTCGGCAGAACGTTTAAAAAAAGCCTTAGATAACGCTTGGAATGAACGTGATGAAAATCTTCCGTTAGCAAACCCTCACGAGATGTTAGTGTTAGCTTCTATCGTAGAAAAAGAAACCGGTATTGCGGAAGAACGTGCTAAAGTGGCTTCTGTATTTATTAATCGACTCAATGCAAAAATGAAATTACAAACGGATCCCACTGTAATTTACGGTATGGGTGAAAATTATCAGGGAAATATCCGTAAAAAAGATTTAGAAACCCCCACAGCATATAATACTTATGTGATTGACGGATTACCTCCCACCCCAATTGCAATGGTGAGTGAAGGTGCTTTGCAGGCGGTCGCACACCCTGAAAAAACCGATTTTTACTATTTCGTCGCAGATGGAAGCGGTGGTCATAAATTCAGTCGTAATTTAAACGAGCATAATAAAGCGGTTCAACAATATTTACGTTGGTATCGTAGCCAGAAAAATGGAAAATAATATGAGTGGAAAATTTATTGTTATTGAAGGGTTGGAAGGCGCAGGAAAAAGCACGGCCCATCAGTCAGTAGTAAAGATATTGAATGAATTAGGCATTCATAATGTCGTGTTTACCCGTGAACCGGGCGGTACGCCTCTAGCTGAAAAATTACGCCAACTTATCAAACATGAAACGGAAGAACCGGTTACAGACAAAGCTGAATTACTAATGCTTTATGCCGCTCGGATTCAATTAGTGGAAAATGTGATTAAACCGGCCCTTGCTGGAGGAAAATGGGTAGTGGGAGATCGTCACGATATGTCGTCACAAGCTTATCAAGGTGGCGGTCGTCGGTTAGATCCTCATTTTATGAAAACCTTAAAAGATGCGGTATTAGGTAATTTTGAACCGGATCTTACTATTTATCTAGATATTGATCCCGTATTAGGTTTGGCTCGAGCCCGTGGACGTGGCGAATTAGATCGTATTGAACAAATGAATCTTGATTTTTTCCATCGCACCCGCAGCCGTTATTTAGAATTGGTGAAAGATAATCCGAAAGCGGTTATCATCAATGCGGCGCAAAGTATTGAGCAAGTTCAGGCTGATATTACAAATGCGGTGAAAAATTGGTGGAAACATAACGAAAAATGACCGCACTTTATCCTTGGCTGACACCTACCTATGTGAACATTGCCCAAACTTTTTCCGAAGGTTTAGGACATCATGCGATACTTATTAAAGCCGATCAGGGGATGGGCGTAGAACATCTCTTTGATGCGCTTTCTCGCCGCATTATGTGTATGAATCCGAAAGATAATCAACCTTGCGGGCAATGCCATGCCTGCCATTTAATGCAAGCGAACAGCCATCCTGATTATCACCAACTTTATTCTGTCGATGGAAAAGATATCGGTGTTGATCAAGTGCGTGAAATTAACGAAATTGTCGCCCAACATGCTCAACAGAATGGCAATAAAATCGTCTATGTGCAAGGGGCTGAACGCTTAACGGAAGCTGCCGCTAACGCTTTGCTTAAAACCTTGGAAGAACCCCGTCCGAACACCTATTTTTTGTTACTGGCAGATAGTTCTGCAAGTTTGTTAGCGACAATTTACAGCCGCTGTCAAGTATGGAATCTACCTACACCGAATGAACAAATGGCGAAGGATTGGCTACAAAATCAAACAGTAGCGGAAACACATGAAATATTGACCGCACTTGCCATGGATTTAGGCCGTCCTCTGCTTGCATTGGAAACCTTGCAGCAAGGCTTAATTGAACAACGAAAAAATTTTCTTCGTCAGTTTTGGCTTTTTTACCGTCGTCGTTCGCCTTTGGAGATTCTTCCATTATTTGATAAGGAACGCTATATCCAACAATTAGATTGGATTTTGGCTTTTCTTTCCGACTGCTTAAAGCACAAACTTGAAATAGGCGGCCATCGTCAAACGATGGATTTAGCCAAAGGAATTGAACAATTTAGTGATGAACAACCTGTTTTAGGTTTATTGCAATCAATCCGAATTATGCAAAAAGTGCGATCCGATTTACTTTCAATTAATGGTGTCAACGTAGAATTAATGTTGTTAGACGGATTGACTAAACTTATCACGAATGTGTTTGAAACCTGATAGAGGGTGTATTTCCCACTGAAAATAAAAAATAAAGGAAAAATAATTTATGTTTATCGTTGATTCCCACTGCCATTTAGATGCACTGGATTATGATAATTTACACAAAAACATTGCCGATGTAGTGGAAAAAGCACAAAAACGCGATGTGAAACATATGCTTGCCATTGGGGTAACGCTAAGTCGATTTGAAAAGGCTTATGACTTATTAAACCCGTTTGAAAATATTTCACTGGCGTGCGGCGTGCATCCGTTAGATTTTGAAGAAGAACCCTACGATGCCGAACGTTTATTCCGCTTAGTGCAAGATAAAAAAGTCATTGCCATTGGTGAAATCGGACTGGATTATTATTACAGCGCGGATAACAAAATAGCACAGCAAGACATTTTTGCCAGCCAAATTGACATCGCAAACCAACTGAATAAGCCAGTGATTATTCACACCCGTTCAGCTGGTGATGATACCATTTCGATGCTCCGTAAACATCAGGCAGAAAAGTGCGGCGGTGTTATTCATTGTTTTACCGAAACCTTGGATTTTGCGAAAAAAGCATTAGATTTGGGTTTTTATATTTCTTGTTCCGGTATTATTACTTTTAAAAATGCGGAAGCGATTCGTGAAGCGATTCGTTATGTACCGACGGATCGTTTGTTAGTGGAAACGGATTCGCCTTATCTTGCGCCCGTGCCATATCGTGGCAAAGAAAATCAGCCGGCTTATACCCGTGAAGTATGTGAGTACGTGGCGGCATTAAAAGGAGTTTCTCTAGGGGAATTCGCCCAAATTACGACACAAAATTTCGAACGTTTGTTTAAAATTAATGTACAATAAACACTCAATATGAAAGAGAGAAAAGATTATGCGTAAATTTTTCAAATATTTTTTATTTTTAGTGGTATTTGCGTTCCACGGTTTTATGTTTTCTGTGGTGAATTATGTATTTCCTCATTACGATGTGACTCGGGTAACGGGGGTAGAAGTAAAGCGGGTTGATAAAGACGGACCGATTACCAAATCCAATCCGGCTGACGGCCCGACGCGTGATGTGTACTATATTAATACACAAAATGATGACGGCAAAATTATGGTTTACCGCAACGAAGATACCCGTTGGGGTTTTCCTTTCTATTTTAAATTCGGTTCGGCCAACTTACAGGCCGAAGCACAAGCTATGGGGAATGAAAATAAACTGGTTCAAATTAAATATTACGGTTGGCGTTTAACCATGTTTGATGAGTTTCGTAACGCGGTTTCCGTGAAAGAAATCAGTGGTGATGTTACACCGAGTCATCCTATTTTATCTTGGGTGTTTTATGCTTTCTTGTTGGTGACATTATTCCTTTCTATTCAATTTATCCGCGGCTGGTTTGACAGCGAAAATTAGATTTTCATTTCCTTGAAAGTGCGGTGGTTTTGACCGCACTTTTTATCAAAATTATCAAATCGATTTATTAAATTAACGAGAAAATTATGAGTTTATTTGCAGCGATTTTAGTCATAATCGTGTTAATTATTATCAGTGCCATTGTTTCATCAGCGGAAATTTCCCTTGCCGGAGCCCGCCGCATTAAATTGCAAAATATGGCAAATGAAGGCAATCTTAAAGCCGAACAGGTATTGAAACTACAAGAGCAGCCCGGACGTTTTATCACCGTCGTGCAAATTGGCTTAAATATGGTTGCAGTATTAGGGGGGATGATTGGTGAGGCGAACCTTAGTATTCATTTACAACAGTTTTTAAACGGACATATTCGGGATACTTGGGTTGAACCCGCTTCATCTTGGATGGCCTTTTTGCTTGTTACCTGCTCTTTCATTCTTTTAGCGGATTTAATGCCTAAACGCCTTGCCTTGATTAACCCGGAAGCGGTTGCATTGCGTACGGTCGGCATTATGCAGGTGTTTATTTTCTTATTAAAACCTATCGTATGGGTGTTTGACGGGATGTCAAATTTACTTTTCAAACTTTTTGGCGTTTCAACATTGCGTGATGACAATATGACACCGGAAGATATTGTGGCGGTGGTTGAGGCGGGTGCCGAAGCCGGCGTACTAAAAACCCAACAGCATTATCTGATTGAAAATATTTTTGATATGCAGGAGCGTACGGTCACTTCCACCATGACGACACGTGAAAATATCGTGTATTTAGACCGCACTTTTAGCCGTCAAGAAGTGGTGGATACCCTTTCCCGTGATTCTCATTCCAAAATTGTTATTTGTGACAATAGTTTGGATAGAATTTTAGGCTACGTGGAATCCCATACTTTGCTGACTATGTATTTGCAAAATGCGAACGTATCATTGACCGATTCTAAATTGTTACGCAAAGCCCTATTTGTGCCGGATACCCTTTCGCTTTATGAAGTATTGGAATTATTTAAATCAACCGGTGAAGATTTTGCCATTATTGTCAACGAATATGCGTTGGTGGTGGGCATTGTAACGCTCAATGATGTGATGAGTATTGTAATGGGGGAATTGGTGTCCAATGAGGAAGAGCAAATTGTTAGTCGTGATGAAAATTCTTGGCTGATTGATGGGGCAACACCGCTTGAAGATGTGATGCGGGCATTGGATATAGAATCTTTCCCTGATGAAGAAAATTATGAAACAATCAGTGGTTTTATGATGTATATGTTACGCAAAATCCCGAAAAAGACCGATTTTGTCATTTATGGTAAGTATAAGTTTGAAGTGATTGATACGGAAAATTTTAAAATTGACCAAATTTTAGTATCACTGGTGAAAGAGAGCGAGTAGCCCGCTTTCTTGCTTAATCCCCCGCAGTCAGTATAATGGCGACGATTTATTTTTAAGTTGAAATAGGAATAATCATTATGTTAAAAAAAATCTCTATCTTATTGTTTTCCATTAGTTTAGCAGCTTGTTCCTCAATGACGTCCTATATTCCTTTTATGGATAGTGACAAGAAAGTGATTAATTTGGATGAAGACAAGATTGATCAAAAATCTTATGCTGCGGCTTATGAGGCAACAGTGGCGACATATAAAGGTCGTGTAAATGAAGATTTCTATGTAGACAATTTTGCCAGTGGTGCTAATGACTGGTATTTAGGGCGTATTTTAGTGCCGATTAAGCAAATCCAAGACAAACTTTACAGTGGCGGGCATGATTCCGATGTTTATGCTTATTATAGCGGTGTATTGCACGCCGAAGCCTTACAAAATAATTTCAATCGTTTAAGCCAAACTTGCTGGAATAAATTAGATTCACCAAGTATTACTCAGGGAATTTATGACGCAATGCGTGATTTGAAGAAAGGTAAAGCGCGTGGCGAAAATGATGAATACATCGCAAAAGGTAGCGATGAATTGTTAAGAATTTGTACATCTAAATAATAAATAAAACTGTTGCTAGAGTAATGCTATCAACAGTTTTTCTTTTTCTAAATCTTAGACTAAGGAGTAAGAATGTTAGAACTTTCGGAAAGCAACATTCATTTAAATGCCATTGCAGAAACCAAACAACAAACCATTGAGATGGTGGCGAATGCATTGGAAAATGCCGGCAATGTAGAACAGGGATATCTACAAGGAATGTTAGTGCGTGAGCAGCAAACTTCCACTTTTTTAGGAAACGGTATTGCGATTCCTCACGGCACATTGGAAACACGCGATATGGTGAAAAAAACCGGCGTGCAAGTTTTTCAATTTCCTCAAGGGATAGAATGGGGGGAAGGCAATATTGCCTACGTTGTGATTGGTATTGCCGCACGTTCCGATGAACACTTGGCGTTATTACGCCAATTAACCCACGTACTTGGCGATGAAGAGGTTGCAGCAAAATTAGCCACATTAACGGATGTCGCGCAATTCCGTGCCGTTTTAATGGGCGAAACAAGTGAGAATTTTATCATTCCCGAAGAAAACATTCGCTTAGATATTGAGACGCAAAGTTTACTCACTTTGGTTGCGATGAATGCCGGTCAATTACAAGCACAAAGTGCGGTAGAAAATAGCTTTGTTTCCGAAGTGATTGGCAATGCCGCTTTACCTTTAGGCAAAGGCTTGTGGGTCACTGATGCGGTTTCCGGCAATGTAAAAAATGCCTTAACATTTAGTCGGGCAAAAACGATTTTTAACCATAATGGAAAACCGGTGAAAGGTGTTATTACTGTTTCTGCCGTCAATGACGCTATTAATCCGGTATTAACCCGTTTATTAGAGGAAAATGTACAAACCGCTTTATTAGAGGGAAATTCTTCCGCTATTTTGAGCGCACTTTTAGGTGAAAATGCAGCGCTTTCCGGTTCAACGCAAGCACAAAAAACAGCGCTTGCTAATGCGGTGGTAGGGATATTTACTATTCGCAACGAACATGGTTTACACGCTCGTCCAAGTGCCGTACTAGTCAATGAAGTGAAAAAATTTGCGGCAAAAATCACTGTACAAAATATTACCCGCGGTAGCGAACCGGTGAGCGCAAAAAGTCTGATGAAAATTGTCGCTCTTGGTGTGACACAAGGTCATCGCTTGCGTTTTGTGGCGGAAGGGGACGATGCCAAACAAGCGATCGAATCTCTTGGTAAAGTGATTGCCGAAGGATTAGGTGAAAATGTTTCAGCAGTACCGCCGACAGAACCAGATGTTATTGAGATTGTCGGCGAACAAACCGCTACACCGACTGTAGCAGAAGATAAAGATTTACCTTCCGATGCCATTGAAGCGGTATTTGTTATCCATAATGAACACGGTTTACATGCCCGTCCAAGCGCCGTATTAGTCAATGAAGTGAAAAAATACAACGCCTCTGTTGCAGTGCAGAATCTGGATCGCAATTCCCAACTGGTTAGTGCAAAAAGTTTAATGAAAATTGTGGCATTGGGGGTAGTGAAAGGTTCCCGTTTACGATTTGTGGCAACCGGCGAACAGGCAAAAGAAGCCATCGAGGGCATTCGCCTTGCTATTGAATCCGGTCTTGGTGAAGGAAAAGGGGAATAACGATGGCAAAAGTTGCAACCATTACCTTAAATACCGCTTATGATTTAGTCGGTCGTTTGCCACGCATTGAATTGGGTGAAGTCAATACCGTGGAAACACTAGGGCTTTTTCCTGCCGGCAAAGGCATTAATGTGGCAAATGTATTGAATGATTTAGGGGAAGAAGTTGCCGTTGGCGGATTCTTAGGGGAAGACAACGCCGGTGATTTTGAACAAATGTTCAAAAAGAAAAATTTGGAAGATAAATTTCACCGCGTTACCGGTAAAACCCGTATTAATGTAAAAATTACGGAAACCGAAGCCGATGTAACGGATTTAAATTTTCTTGGTTATGAAATCAGCCCGCAATCTTGGCAGCAATTTGTCGCAGATACTTTGGCTTATTGCCTTGATTATGACATCGTGGCGGTATGCGGTAGTTTGCCGAGAGGGGTTACGCCGGAATTATTTGCCGATTGGTTAAACCAACTTCATGAATCCGGTGTAAAAGTGGTATTGGATAGTAGCAATGCGGCACTGACAGCCGGTTTGAAAGCCTACCCTTGGTTGGTAAAACCGAATCATCGTGAATTAGAGGCTTGGATTGGCCATTCACTTAATACTGAGGAAGAAATTATTAATGCCGCACAGCAATTAAGCAATCAAGGCATTGAAAATGTCATCATTTCTATGGGGGCGGAAGGTTCATTGTGGATCAATCATGAAGGCATTATAAAAGCCCAACCGCCAAAGTGTGAAAATGTGGTAAGCACCGTAGGCGCAGGCGATTCAATGGTCGCCGGCTTAATTTATGGCTTTGCGCAAGGATTCGCTAAAGCAGAAACCCTTGCATTTGCCAGTGCGGTTTCAGCCTTTGCGGTATCACAAAGTAATGTGGGCGTAAGTGATCCAGCCTTATTAAAGCCGATTTTAAACCAAGTAAAAATTACTGTGATTGAAGGATAATAGAATGAAGTTATTTTTAACCCAATCAGATAATGTAGGTAGCGCAAAAGCCTATTTGTTGCGTGAGGTATTTCGTGCAGCGGCACAGAAAGCCGATATATCGCTAACAGAAAACCTTGCTGAGGCGGATATTGCTCTCGTTGTGGGGGCAACATTGCCAAATAATTCTGCCTTGGTAGGCAAAAAAGTCTTACTGGTGAGCGAAGAAAGTGCAATGAATGCACCGGAAGTAACCCTTACAAATGCACAAACTCAAGCGGTGGATTATGTTGCACCGGAAAGTGCGGTTAGTTTTAACGGTGTTTCCAAGGTAAAAAATATTGTTGCCGTTACCGCCTGTCCAACGGGCGTGGCGCATACTTTTATGTCTGCAGAGGCTATCGAAGCTTATGCGAAAAAACAGGGTTGGAATGTAAAAGTGGAAACCCGCGGTCAGGTGGGTGCGGGTAATGAAATTACGCCGGAAGAAGTTGCGGCTGCCGATCTTGTTTTTGTGGCGGCGGATATTGATGTGCCGTTAGACAAATTTAAAGGCAAACCTATGTATCGTACTTCCACCGGTTTAGCATTAAAGAAAACGGCACAAGAATTTGATAAAGCCTTTAAAGAAGCCAAAGTGTTTGAGGGCGGTAGCGCCAAAGCGGCAAACTCCGAGGAAAAAGGTGAGAAAAAAGGTATTTACAAACATTTGATGACAGGCGTATCCCATATGTTGCCTTTCGTTGTTGCTGGTGGATTATTAATTGCTATTGCTTTTGCATTAGGTGGTATTTATGCGGGAGATAAGGAAAATTTAGGAACATTAGCTTTTGATATTAAATATATTGGTGATACAGCGTTTGGATTGATGATAGCTGCTTTTGCTGGTTATGTTGCTTATTCTATCGCGGATAGACCGGGTTTAGTTGTTGGTTTTGTAAGTGGTATGCTTGCATACAAAGGTGAATTAGGTCTTGTTGATGGTAATCTCACTAATTTAGGTGGCGCAGGTATTTTAGGCGGTATTTTAGCAGGTTTCTTATCAGGTTATATTGTCAAACTTTTAAATACTACTATTAAGTTACCAGCAAGTTTTTTATCATTAAAGCCAATTTTAATTTTACCTTTACTGGGAACTGGAATAGTTAGTTTATTAATGCTTTATATTTTTATCCCGCCAATTAAAGTTATTATGGATAACTTAGTTGAATGGTTAAATTCTATGGGGCAAGCTAATGCTTTAATTCTTGGTGCTGTTGTCGGGGCAATGATGTGCGTTGATATGGGCGGACCAATTAATAAAGCCGCTTATACTTTCGGTACGGGGCTTATTGCATCACAAGTTTATACTCCGATGGCAGCTATTATGGCAGCAGGTATGGTGCCGCCAATCGGTATGGCGATTGCTACTTGGATTGCTCGCAATAAATTTACCGCCAACCAACGGGATGCCGGAAAAGCCTCTTTTGTATTAGGATTATGTTTTATTTCAGAAGGCGCATTGCCGTTTGTGGCAGCGGATCCGATTCGTGTGATTATCAGTTCTGTTGTCGGAGGGGCAACAGCCGGTGCGATTTCAATGGCTTCAGACATTACATTACAAGCGCCGCATGGCGGTTTATTTGTGATTCCGTTCGTCTCCGAACCCATGCGTTATTTAGCCGCCATTGCCGCGGGGGCTTTGGTAACCGGTGTGATTTATGCGGTGATTAAACCGAAATCAGCAACGGAATAATCTAGCTAAAGTGCGCTTGGTTTTTTTGGGTTTTTTTAGCACTATATAGCAAATGTACAAAATGAAAAACGTAAGGATACACTGCGAGTGTCCTTTAAAAATAAAATTATTTCAATATGTTACAAACGGACACACGCAGTGTGTCCCTACAAATAAACTAAAAATCTTTGAAAAAATTGACCGCACTTTTATAGACAGAGGGGAATATGGAAAAATATAACAAACTTCGCATTGAATGGGATTGCCGTCGGGGAATGCTGGAACTTGATAAAATCATTATGCCGTTCTACAAACATCATTTTGATCAACTCTCGGATAAGCAAAAAGATATTTTTATTCGATTGCTTGCCTCTACCGATTTACAGCTTTTCTCTTGGTTTTTTAACCGTGGCAAATCTGAGGATATTGAACTCCAAAATATGGTGGAATATATTCAAACCATACAAAAAATACCCACCACCTAAATTTATTTTTTTAACCTTTGAACTTTTTAAACTCGCTTATGTCAGATAAAGCAAGTGAGAGCTTGATGTCTTGAGTATTAAGGCGTGTTAGGCATAGCATTAGGAGAAATATGGCTGAACAGCTAACCGATCAAGCTTTGGTAGAAAGGGTACAACAAGGCGATAAAAAAGCCTTTAATTTATTAGTTTCGCGTTATCAAAATAAAGTAGCCGGATTACTTACCCGCTATGTTTCGCGTAATGATATTCCTGATGTTGTGCAGGAATCCTTTATAAAAGCCTATCGTTCCATTGAATCTTTTCGGGGAGATAGCGCGTTCTACACTTGGCTATACAGAATTGCCGTTAATACGGCGAAAAATTATTTAACGGCACAGGGGCGTCGCCCTCCAAGCGAAGATATTTTAGCAGATGATGCCGAAAACTATGATGTGGGAACTCATCTTCGTGATGTGGATACGCCGGAAAATGAAATGTTATCCGACGAACTGGAAAAAATCGTATTTGATACGATTAACGGTATGCCGGAAGATTTAAAGAGTGCGATTACCCTTCGTGAATTAGAAGGATTAAGCTATGAAGATATCGCAGAAATTATGAACTGTCCCGTAGGCACTGTGCGTTCTCGAATTTTCCGTGCGCGTGAAATTATCGAAAACAAAATACAACCGCTTATGCAACGTTAATGAAGTCGGAGTTTAAAATGCAAAAAGAGTTACTTTCAGCCTATATGGATGGCGAGCAAGTGGATGCAGCATTCACAGAGGAATTGTGTAAAAATGAATCTTTACGCCAGTCTTGGGCAACGTATCATGTGGCTCGTGCAGTCATGCGTAAAGAAAGTGCGGTTATTTTAGGGGCTGATTTTACCGCAAAAATGGCCGATTTAATTGAACATGAAGAAATCGAAAGAGTTGAAATCACACAATCTCAGCCAACACCTGAAGAAACACAACGTTTGCCGTTTATGCGTAAATTTAAGTCTTTCTTTGCGCCAATGGCTCAAATTGCTGTCGCAGCCGGCGTATGTTTAGTCGCCGTGCTTGGCGTGCAGTCATTTAATGCAAAAAATGACGTAAATAATGCGCCGGAAACTCCGGTTTTACAAACATTGCCGTTTAATAATGCAGTCCAAGAAGTCAGCTATAATGCGCCGACTAAAGATGTGGCAACAGCTGATCAAATGGAACAAAAAAATCGGCGTATCGGCGCAATGTTACAAAACTATGAATTACAGCGTCGTATGCATGCCGATACCTTGAATATCGGTACTCATCAAGTAAAATAATTATTAAATAAAATAAATAAATTCACCACCAATCTCACGATGGCATGGTGAATTTTTTTATGAATTGTTAAGAATTTATGAAAAAAAACGCCTTCAAATTAACCGCACTTTTGCTTATAGCTTTGTTTAGCTTTTCTGTTTCTGCAGGAGAACTTTCAGCAAAGAAAACGTTGGAAAAAATGGCGAATGCGGTGAATAATCTCAATTACGAAATTGCCTTTGTGCAAACGTCGCCTTCTAATATGGATTCTTTCCGTTATCGACATATCAAACGGGATAACAAAATTTACGCACAGCTTGTCACATTGGACGGCGATCAGAAAGAAATAATTCAGCGTGATAATTTAGTGAGCTATTTCCAATTGGATTCACGGGCTTTTACATTGAACAGCGGAAGCATTGTTGATGCTTTACCGGCAGTGATTCGTAGTAATTTTAATAAATTAGCGGAAAACTATGATTTTATCCCCTTAGGGAAAAGCCGCGTTGCCGGACGTTTTGTCGATACTGTCCGTATTGTGCCGAAAGATGATTTTCGCTACCAATATTTGGTTTTTGTCGATGAAGAAAACGGCTTATTATTGCGTGGCGATATGCTTGATAGAGATGGTAAATTGCTTAATCAGTTCCGTGTAGTCACTCTTTATATTGATGATCGCTTAAAAGGATTAACTGAGTATTTAAATAAAGTTTCCATGCCACCGTTATTAAATGAAACACAAAATGCAGTTTCTTCTCTAAACTGGAAACCAAGCTGGTTGCCGAAAGGGTTTGAAAGTCTTCGCCACAGTCAGGATTTATTTGACGGAGAAACGATTGACAGCAGTTTATTTAGTGATGGCTTGTTTACTTTCACGTTATATGTCACCAAGGCAGAAGGGCAACAATTAAATCCCGATCAAGTGTGGAAACAAGGCGAATATACCCTGTATAGCGAGGTGGTCGGCGACAAAGAAATCACCTTTATTGGACAATTACCTATTGCTACCGCCAAGCGCATTGTGCAGGAAGTGCGGTTTTTCGGTAACTAAAAGAAAAGTGCGGTTGATTCTAACCGCATTTTTTATCTCTTATTTAAGTAATTAAATTTTTTGTAAAAAATCGTCAAACCCTTTCACTTTAAGGTAAACTAACGCGGTTAATTCTTATTTTTATAATATTTAGTGAATTAAAAATGAAAAAACATCTTCTCAAATTGACCGCACTTTTATTGTGTTTTCCGGCCTTCTCTGTATTTGCGGAACAAACCGTAGATATCGAAATTCGGGGTATTCGGGGTGAACGAGCAATTCGCAATACAAAACTCAATGTTGAGTTGATCAATAAAGAAGAAATGGATGGTTCTGACCGTTATAAACAACTTGTTACGGAAGCCGTTGATAAAGGTTTGCGAGTGTTTGGTTATTACGACTCTTCTGTCTCCTTTGAATTAAAAAAGCGTAAAAGCGGACATGATTTATTGATCGCTCATGTCAAACCGGGAGAACCAAGCAGAATTGCAGGTACGGATGTTAAGATAGAAGGGGAAGCGGCGCAGGATGAAAATTTTCAGGCATTACGTAAAAATTTACCCAAAGAGGGAGAATTGGTCGAACATCAAAAATATGATGATTATAAAAGTAGTATTTCTACCCTTGCCCTTGCGCGTGGTTATTTAGATGGAAAATTTACCGTTTCCCGTTTAGAAATCAGCCCCGAAACCCATCAAGCTTGGTGGCGAATGCTGTTCGACAGCGGTGTACGCTATCATTATGGCGAGATTAAATTTAGTCGTTCACAGATTCGTGACGATTATTTACAGAATATGTTAAAGATCCAACGCGGCGATCCTTATTTATTAACCCAACTTTCCGGATTAACCAATGATTTTTCTTCTACCGGTTGGTTCGGTTCCGTTTTGTTACAACCGCATGTGGATGAACAAAATAAAGTGGTGAATTTGGAAGTATTGTTGAATCCGCGTAAAAAAAATGCCGTGGAACTTGGTGTAGGGTTTGCTACGGACACCGGGCCGCATTTACAAATCGGTTGGACAAAACCTTGGATTAATAATCGTGGGCATAGCTTTAGAACCAATCTTTATGTTTCTTCTCCGAAGCAAACCCTTGAGGCATCTTACAAAATTCCGCTGTTAAAAAATCCATTAAATTATTATTACGAATTTTCCGGCGGTTTGGAAAATGAGGATAAAAATGATACTAAAACCACGGCTATCACCTTGGCTGGGTTGCGTTATTGGAATAATAACGAAGGTTGGCAATATTTTGCCGGTGTGCGTGCCCGTTATGATAAATTTACTCAAGCGGATATTGATGATAAAACCCTTTTAGTTTATCCGACCGGCGGATTTAATCGTACCCGTTTACGTGGCGGAATATTTCCGACTTGGGGTGATTCGCAGAAAATTACCGTTGATGTGGCCTACAAAGGGCTACTTTCCGATGTGAGCTTTTATAAAGTGCAAGCCTCAACGGGTTGGATTCGCACTTATGCGGAAAATCACCGTATTATTACTCGTGCCGAAATAGGTTATTTACATACCAAAGATATTAATAAGATCCCGCCAACATTACGTTTTTTTGCCGGAGGAGATCGGAGCGTGCGGGGTTACGGCTATAAAAAAATCTCACCGAAAGATCATAATAACAAACTCGTGGGTGGCTCCCGTTTGCTCGCCGGATCCTTTGAGTATCAATATCAAGTTTATCCTGCTTGGTGGGGGGCAACTTTTGTAGATACAGGACTTGCGGCAAATAATTTTAGTAATGAAGCATTACGCTATGGTGCCGGTGTGGGCGTGCGTTGGGCATCGCCGGTGGGGGCAATCAAATTTGATATTGCGACGCCGATTCGTGACAAAGACAACAGTAAAAATATTCAATTCTATATTGGCTTAGGCACAGAAATTTAGGTTAAATTATGTCGGAACAAGAAATAAAACAAACGGAAGAAACACCCCCTAAAACGATGTCAAAAAAGAAAAAAGGTTGTTTACGTAAAGCCATTTGTTTGGGAAGTGCAGTCATTTTTGTACCTGTTTTTGCCCTTGTGGGAATGCTTTCTTTTGCAGCCGGGCAACGGAGCCTTATCCAACTGGCGGATAAACTGCTTGATGATCTTTCAATCGAACATATTGAGGGGGGGCTTCAACAAGGGTTGATTTTGCAAAACGTGCGTTATCAAACGGCAGGTATCGATAGCCAAATTACCCAAGCTCGCCTACAACTCGACTTTAGTTGCTTACTTTCTCGCAAAATTTGTGTGGAAGATATTTCTGTCAAATCCCCTAATATTTTAATCGACACATCAAAATTACCGCCCTCAGCCCCTCGGCAGACTGAAAATAGCAAGCTGGAAAAATTGAATTTGCCGATCAGTCTTGATGTGAAAAATATAACGGTAGAAGCCCTTCATCTTCAACTTGATCAAACCCATATTGCCCTCGATCGTTTTCAAAGTGCGGTCGGTTTAAATAATAAATCGGGTTTGACCTTAGCACCGACTGAACTTGATACGCTTAATGTTAAAAGTATTCAATTCAATCAAACGGAAAAAACGGCTGAACCGAAAAATAATCCACCGGTGGATTGGGATCGGATTGAGCAAAATCTGACACCCGCATTTTTAGGCAATTTAAATGAAGTAAATTTACCCTTTGATATTCATATTCCAAGCCTTGTGGCGAAAGATTGGCTGTATCTCTCTCAAAACGAACAAGCGGAAGAATTGCAACGCATTACCCTGCCTTCCCTCATCTTGCAGGCTGATGCTACGGGGCATCATGTTGAACTGAAGAAATTTGCTTTAGAAAGTTCGTTAGGCAATGTTAATTCACAGGGTTCATTACAACTTAATGGCGATTTTCCTGTGAATTTGACCCTCACTTCCGAATTGAAGGCTATTCAATCCAAAGGAAAAGAAATCCTACCTAAAAGTGATGTGCAATTTTTGCTTTCCGGATCGTTGAAAAAAACGACCGCACTTTCTCTTAATACAAAAGGCGTAGTAAATGCGGAATTAAAGGGTGAAGTAAAATTGGCTGAAGACAAAATGCCATTGAATTTCAACCTAAAAGTCTCCAATGGGCAATATGCTTTTGCAGAAGGACTGTCGCCACTTAAGTGGAATGATGTAGCATTAAAATTAAACGGTGATTTACTGAATTATCGTGCGGAACTTGAGGGAAAAATGGAAGGAATGGGACATATTCCGCCGACCCGTTTAACCCTTGATGCCGAAGGCAAATTATACGAGGTAAACATCAATCAATTAGATCTAGCTGCGCTTGGCGGTTCAGCGAAATTGAGCGGATCGGCAAATTGGAAACAGGGCGTGAAATGGAAGGTGGATACGGATCTAAATAAAATGAATATCCGCCCTTACGTTCCCACAATGCCGGCGGTGTTATCCGGTTCATTGGCAACATCGGGTTCTGCGGGGAGTGCCGGTTGGCACGTGGATATCCCTACGTTGGATTTAAACGGTACACTTTCTAACCGTCCGTTAAGTTTGAAAGGTAACCTGATCTTAAATGATAAAGTATTACTCAATACCCCTCATCTCTTGCTAAATTATGGCGATAATCGGCTTCACGCTAAAGGTTCGCTAAGTGAGCAATCGGATTTAGTCTTGGAGATTAATGCGCCGAATTTACAGGGATTGTATGGTGATTTGGCGGGTTCTGTAGTTGGGAACGCTGCAATAAAAGGTAGATTGAGTGAACCGAATGTGGCGATTGATCTCAAGACGCAAAACCTCCACTGGCAAACCCTAAATATTGCCAATGCGGCGATTAGGGGCAATATTTCGAGTTCTCCGCTACTGAAAGGGGATTTGACGGTGAAAGGCGGTAATATTCGCTATGGCGATGCGGTGGCAATGCGCTCGGTCGATTTAATGTTTTCCGGCGATGAAAAAAATCACAAATTGGTTTTAGCGTCTCAGGGGGAACCCGCTGCGGCGAATTTACAACTCTCCGGAAATTTTGACCGCACTTCGCAGCAATGGCAAGGGAGTTTAAGTCAGGTAAAAATTGATACGCCGATTGGTGAAGTTAAGTCGAATCAGTCTATTCCGATTACTTATAACAATAAAAAAGCCCAAGTCTCGGTTGGGGCGCACTGTTGGACAAATACGGATGTGGATTTATGTTTTCCGCAGACCTTTACTGCTGGCGCAAATGGTGAAATTCCATTTAATATAAAACGTATTAACTTGGAATTGGTGAATAAACTGACTCAACAAGACAGCTTAAAGGGTCAGCTTCGCAGCGAGGGAAAAGTCGCCTGGTTTGCCGATAAGCCGTTCGTTTTAAATGTTGCATTAAACGGTGATAACTTGGGTATTACGCAAAAGTTGGATTATCGCACTTTTAAATTGAATGTGCCTAAATTGTCACTTAATGCGGATATTCAAAATAATAATTTGACCTTAAAATCCGACATTAATGTACAAAATCAAGGCCGTATTCATACCAATTTAAAATTGAATGATTTAAGCGGGGCGCGTCATCTTGGCGGAACGCTCAATATTGAACGCTTGAATTTAGCATTAGTAAACCAACTATTCAGCAATGGCGAAAGCATCAACGGTGAAATTGTTTCAACACTGACGTTAGCGGGAAATCTTGAAAAACCGTTATTGAACGGTTATTTTGATGTTCGGAATGTGGCAACCAAGCTGAAAATGTTACCTTTTGAAGTAACAAAAGGTGATATCGCCATTCGTTTTAACGGCACTAGCTCAACGCTGCAAGGTAATGTACAAACGCCGGAAGGACGTTTAACTATGACGGGGCGTGCAAATTGGGAAAATTTAGCCAATTGGAATACGGAAGTGCGGGCAGAAACGGAGAATTTTAAGCTCGATTTGCCTTCTATGGGTAAACTTCGCCTTTCTACCAATGTATTGGCAAAGGCTACACCGAAATTATTGGAATTATCGGGTAATGTGGATATTCCATGGGCGAGAATTAAAGTAGATACCTTGCCGGATAATGCGGAGCCGGTGAGCGAAGATGAAGTCATTTTAAACGGGCCGCGCAAGAGTAAAGAAGAATTAATTAACCGTGAATTTGCTTCAACCACCAAGTCGGGTATGGAAATTCGTTCTGATCTGAAAATCAAAATCGGCAACGATGTCCATTTTGATGCCTATGGTTTCAAATCCAATTTGGAAGGCTTGCTTTCCGTGAAACAGGAAAAGGGGCGGCTGGGATTGTACGGTCAAATAGATTTGAAAAATGGGCGTTACGCTTCTTTTGGACAAGATTTGCTTATTCGCAAAGGGCAAATTAATTTCGCGGGTTTACCTTCACAACCTATGTTAAATATTGAGGCAATCCGTAATCCGGAAGCCATGGAGGATAGCAATATTACCGCCGGTGTAAAAGTGGTGGGGGTAGCAAGCAATCCGGAAGTGACGATATTCTCAAACCCGAGTAAACCACAAGATCAGGCGCTTTCCTACTTATTAACCGGGCGTTCTTTGGAAGACAGCGGACAAGCCGGAAGCGGTGGCTCTGTGGGCGCTGCATTGCTTGGTATGGGCTTGGCGAAGAGCGGCAAACTTGTGGGGGGAATTGGCGAAGCCTTTGGGATTCAAGATTTGAACTTAGGTACTGCCGGAGTGGGTGATAGCTCTAAAGTACAAGTAAGCGGTAATATCGGTAAACGCTTACAGGTAAAATATGGGGTCGGTTTGTTTGATGGTTTAGCCGAAGTTACCCTACGCTATCGTTTACTGCCACAACTTTATTTTCAATCGGTTTCCGGCACAAACCAAGTTTTCGATTTACTTTATCAATTTGAATTTTAGGAATCATTTTTATGAGTAACAAAATACAGACTGAACAAGATACACAGCCTTATCCCCGTGTTAATGTGCGGGAAATTGCGGCGATTGATCTCGGTTCAAACAGTTTTCATATGATTGTGGCACGCATTATGAACGGCTCGATTCAGGTGCTGTCACGTTTAAAACAAAAAGTAAAATTAGCAGAAGGGTTAGATGAAAACGGCGTGTTAAATCAAGAGGCGATTACCCGCGGTGTCGATTGTTTGGCGCTCTTTGCCGAACGTTTGCAAGGTTTTGCCTCGGAAAATGTGTGTGTAGTAGGCACTTACACGTTACGAAGAGCGGTCAATAACGATGAATTTTTACGTCAGGCTGCGAAAGTATTTCCTTATCCGATCAATATTATCAGTGGGCAAGCCGAAGCTAAAACTATTTATGCCGGTGTGTGCCATACCCAGCCGGAAAGAGGCAGAAAATTGGTGATTGATATTGGCGGCGGTTCGACCGAAATGATCATTGGAGATGATTTTACTCCGATTGTAGCAGAAAGTCGTCATATGGGTTGTGTCAGCTTTGCTTCAAAATATTTCAAAAACGGCGAAATTTCCAAAGAAAATTTTGAAAAAGCTTATCAAAATGCAACGAATAAAATTGAAGATTTAGGCTGGGAATACCGCAATCTCGGTTGGCAATCCGTATTGGGTTCGTCCGGTACAATAAAAGCGGTACATCAAGTCATTGCAACCACCTTTGAACCAAACGGGATTATTACGAAAGCACGTTTAGAGGATTTAATCGAACAAACTTTGCGTGCGAAACATTTTAATGAACTCAATATTGTTGGGTTGAATCCGGAGCGGGTGGATGTATTTGTACCGGGATTGGCTATTTTAAATGCAATATTTGATGTATTCCATATTGAGCAGATGCGTTATTCTGACGGTGCATTGCGTGAAGGGGTGATGTATAATCTTGAGAAAAATTTCCAAGTAGCGGATATTCGCGCGCGTACCGCATGGGGATTAACGGAACAATTTGATATTGATTCGGATCAAGCACACCGTACAGCCGGTAGTGCAAATTTATTGGCGCATCAATATACCGGATGGGTCAAGCTGGAACTGGCAGAGGAAATGCGGGATTTGTTGCTTTGGTCGGCACGCTTACACGAGGTCGGTATTGTGATTAATCATAAAGGTATGCAAAAACATTCTGCCTATATTCTGCAAAATATGAAATTACCGGGATTTGATCGTGAGCAACAACGCTTACTTGTATTGCTTGTTCGTCTGCATCTCGGCATATTAAAAATGGCGGATTTGGTGAAATTTTCCCGCTATGATGAACAGGACGTGGTGGCGTTAATCCGATTGTTGCGCCTTGCCGTAATCTTAAATAAATCACGTCAAGCCACAGAAAAAACACAAAAAATCACCCTCAAAACCAACCGCACTTTTAAGGATTGGATATTGGGATTTGAACCGGGTTATCTGGATCGCAACCCATTGATTTGGAATGAGCTTAGACAAGAAAGTAACGGATTGAAAGAATTGGGATTAGGATTGGTATTTAATTAATCGGTGGGAGTAGTGGTTGGCGTTTGGTAAATTTGTTCTTGCTCCAGTAGCAACGAATAAATATTTGCTAAAAAATAAGTTTGTTCTGCATGAGGAATCTCAAAAGGTATGAAAGAGAGGAGGTCCTCATGAATCGCCAAAACCTGAGGCAAAATAGTTGCACGCTGGATTTCTTCAAATATGTCCTGATAGAGTGGAGAAACACAGCCGCCGCGTTCTATACGACCTAAGCTACAGGCGATATGGAACAACAACATATTGACTAATGCCGTGTTCACGTCCGCTTGCCAGTGGTTTTTGAGGCGATCATGTAGTTGAAGTACGATGTCAATAATCGGTTGATTAATTTGCCCACGTAATTTCCAACGCTCAAGCTGATCAAGCAGTCGCATTTTTTCTCCCGTTCCACTAAAATCACTTTCATAATCTACCGCACTTTATATAAAGAAAACAGTGCAGAGATCACAAATCTGTAACAAATCATAAATCTCGTAAGGAATTAAGAAATAAAGATGATAGACAATGCACTTTTCGACCGCTATGAAGGGTTGATTTTTGATATGGATGGCACATTGATTGACACAATGCCGGTACATGCTCGTGCTTGGGGAATGGTGGGTGAGCAATTCGGCTATGATTTTGACAGCCAAATTATGTATCAGCTAGGCGGTGCTACGGTGCGAACCATTGCCTTGGCGATTATGGAAAAAGCCGGTATGCCACAACGCCATCTTGATGAGGTGATTGAGGCGAAACGGGCGCTTTCCTATCAGCTTATCCCAACTGAATCCAAATTGCTTCCTACCTTTGAGGTTGTTCGACACTATTATCGGAAAAAACCGATTTCGCTTGGTTCCGGTTCTCACCGCCATTTGATCGATATGTTAATGAATAAACTTGCCATTGCGCCTTATTTTAATGCGATTGTCAGTGCCGACGATGTAAAAGAACACAAACCGCATCCGGAAACGTTTTTACGTTGTGCGGAATTAACCGGGGTGAATCCGATAAACTGCATTGTATTTGAGGATGCGGATTTAGGCATTCAGGCAGGGCTTAGCGCAGGAATGGACGTATTTGATGTGCGTTCTCACCAAATCATTAAGGCATAAATAATGACGGAATATGAAAAAATGATGGCGGGTTTGGCTCACTTGCCGATGAAATCCGAATTAACGGTGATGCGCCAACGTGCAAGGGAAATTTTGTTTGAGTTTAACCGCACTTCACCAAATGATGAGGAAATGCAAAATAACTTGATTAGAAAGTTGTTTGGTCAGGCCGATGAAACTACCTCCATTAATGAACCTTTTCATTGTGATTACGGGATAAATATTAAAGTCGGAAAAAATTTTTTTGCGAATTACCATTGTGTGATGTTAGATAATGGCGGAATTACCATTGGTGACGATGTGATGTTCGCACCCAATGTTAGCCTTTATACGGTGGGACATCCTTTAGATGCGGAATTGCGTAATATTGGCTGGGAACAGGCAAGGCCGATCACCATCGGCAATAATGTTTGGGTTGGTGGCAATGTGGTGATTTTGCCAGGGGTTACTATCGGAGATAATGTTGTTATTGGTGCGGGTAGTGTGGTCAGTAAAGATCTGCCGGATAACGTGCTTGCGTTTGGTAACCCTTGCCGTATCGTGCGTGAAATTACCGAACAGGATCGTGAATATTATATTCGGACTTATCGGCCGGATATCTAGCGATGGATTGGTTTTCCTTTAGCTTTTGGGCTGATTTCTGGCAGAATCACGCACTCTGGTTGATGTTTGCCAGTGCTTTTTTAAGTGCTACGGTATTGCCCGGTAATTCGGAAATTGTGTTTATGACATTGGCTATCCCTAAATTAACCCTCAATCTGCTCTTAAGTGCGGATGTTTTGGGGCTTATTTTTATTGCCACGTTGGGAAATACTTTGGGAAGTCTTACGACCTATGCGATTGGATGTTGGTTTCCTAAATTTGAAAGCAAAAATGACCGCACTTTATGGATAATGGAAAAACTTCAACGTTATGGTGCGGTGGCATTATTATTGAGCTGGTTACCTGTTGTAGGCGATTTATTTTGTGCTATTGCGGGCTGGCTACGTCTAAACTTTGCAGCAAGCTGTTTATTTATTTTTCTTGGTAAATTAGCACGTTATACACTGTTATTGTTTTTAAGTACGGCGTTCTTATTATAAAATGCAAAAAAATGCCCTTCAGCAAGTGAAGGGCGAATAACCTAAGGAACCAATTTTATTAAACAACTGCAAGTTGCTTACTCTATAAGACTAAGGCTTTGCAGAAAAGTTCAAAGGGAATTGAGAAAATTGACAATTTCTTGAAGAAAATTTACAACCAAATGATTTATAAGGAAAAGTTTATGCCGTTACTTGATAGTTTTAAAGTGGATCACACGAAAATGAATGCACCGGCCGTGCGTATTGCCAAAACAATGCAAACGCCAAAGGGCGATGACATCACAATTTTTGATTTACGTTTCTGTATTCCAAACAAGGAAATTCTGCCGCCAAAAGGGATCCATACCCTTGAGCATTTGTTTGCCGGCTTTATGCGCGATCATTTAAATAGTGAGAGTGTGGAAATTATTGATATTTCTCCAATGGGTTGCCGTACCGGTTTTTATATGTCATTAATCGGTACTCCGAACGAACAGCAGGTGGCGCAGGCGTGGTTGGCTGCGATGCAGGATATTTTAAACGTGAAAGATCAAACGGCAATTCCGGAATTAAATATTTACCAATGCGGCACTTATACGGAACATTCTCTTGATGAAGCGCACGAGATTGCCAAAAATATCATTGCTCGAGGGGTTGGTGTGAATAAGAATTCTGATCTTACCCTTGACGAATCATTACTAAAATAAGGAGAGAATATGACAACCCTTGGCACCGCATTAAGCCCGAATGCAACTAAAGTGATGATGTTGGGATCCGGTGAGTTAGGCAAAGAAGTCGTCATTGAATTACAGCGTTTAGGTGTAGAAGTAATCGCGGTAGATCGTTACGAAAATGCACCGGCACAACAAGTGGCGCACCGTGCTTATACGATTTCTATGCTAGACGGTGATGCACTGAAAGCTTTAGTCGAAAAGGAAAAACCTGATTATATTGTGCCGGAAGTGGAAGCGATTGCCACGGCGACTTTAGTGGAATTGGAACAAGCCGGTTTTAATGTCGTTCCAACGGCAAAAGCTACGCAGCTCACCATGAATCGGGAAGGCATTCGCCGTTTGGCTTCCGAGGAATTAGGCTTGCCTACTTCACCTTATCAATTTGTCGATAATTTTGTTGATTTTCAAAGTGCGGTAGAAAAAATAGGCATTCCTTGTGTGGTGAAACCGATTATGTCTTCTTCGGGCCATGGTCAAAGTATTTTGAAATCAAAAGACGATCTACAAAAAGCGTGGGACTATGCGCAGGAGGGTGGGCGTGCCAGAGCAGGACGTGTCATTGTAGAAGGTTTTGTTAAATTTGATTACGAAATTACGTTATTAACCGTTCGCCATATTAATGGAACGAGTTTCCTTGCGCCAATCGGACATCGCCAAGAGGACGGTGATTATCGCGAATCTTGGCAACCGCAGGCAATGTCAGAGATTGCTTTACAAAAAGCACAAGCTATTGCGGAAAAAATCACCGGCGCATTAGGTGGACGTGGCATTTTCGGAGTAGAAATGTTTGTGTGTGGTGATGAGGTGATTTTTAATGAAGTTTCACCACGCCCGCATGATACCGGTATGGTCACTTTAATTTCACAAGAATTATCCGAATTTGCCTTACACGCTCGTGCCATTTTGGGGTTACCTATTCCCGAAATAACCTTAATTAGCCCATCGGCTTCTAAAGCTATTGTGGTGGAGGGGCAATCAAAGAATGTTCAATTTGGTGGCATTGATAAATTGCTTGCCGAACCGCACACCAATATCCGTTTGTTTGGAAAACCGGAAGTAAACGGTCATCGCCGCTTGGGCGTGGTACTGGCTCGTGATATTTCGGTAGAAAAAGCATTAGAAAAAGTAAAACGGGCTTATGAAAAATTAGACGTTAAGTTGTAAATTATTTCATTATTTAGGCATATTTTAGGATATGCCTTTTTATTAAGAATAAACCCAAATTTAATAAAAGGGGATAAGTCACAATATTATGAATAATGTACAAAAGAAATATTTTATTGGATTAACCCATTTTTTAGGTAATGTACTTGGGCCAAAATATGAGGTGGTTTTTCATTCTGTTGATAAAAATAAAACTTCAATGGAAGCGATAGCAAATAATCACGTTAGTGGGAGAACGCTTTCTTCACCGCTAAGTTCTTTTGCCTTAAATATGTTACAGGATAAAGTTTATTTAGATAAAGACTTTGTTTCTAATTATAAAGCCGTGGGGGATTCTGATAAGCTCATTCGAGGTTCAACTTATTTTATAAAAAATGGAGATAAACTAGAAGGAATATTGTGTATTAATCATGATACATCCGAGCTTGTTGATACGATGAGCAAACTAATCTCATTAGAAAATTTAGGGGTGTTTGTTAATTTATTAGGTATCGATTCGGCATTTGCAGAAATGGAAGAATCGGAAATAATTAGTCAGGAAAAACTTGAAAATTCAGTCGAAGATATTTTGTCTGAATATATAGATCTCACGTTACTGGACTCCGAGAAAAGTTTAACACTAAGACAAAAAGAAAATTCTATCCGTGTTTTATTTGAGAAAGGAATATTTAATATTAAAGGTGCGGTTCCTTTTGTGGCAAAATATTTGAGAATATCAGAGCCTAGCGTTTATCGGTATTTAAAAAATATTAAGCAGAAAAAATAAGAAGAACATTGACATTCTAAGTAAGAATGTCAATTTTTTTGTTAGCCAACAACTGCCGGTAAAAATCCTAATTTTATGAGGAAAGGAATATTGACAATGATCATACCTAAAATAGAAATCGCTATTAGAATACCCTTACCGCCAATAACCCGATAGGGAAGATTAGGATACAGTTTCCGTGCTTTCCATACTAATGCTGCCGGTAATACAACCGCATAGAATGCAAACATTTGTCCTGCGTAACCCAGTGCTAAAATAAAACCTTCGGGATAGAAGAATGCGAATAGGAGAGGAGGAAGAAAAGTTAAAAATCCTAGGCATAATCGATTCGTTGAAATATTACAGGCACGTTTGAGTAGATCCTCAATACATTCGAGTAAACCTAGTGCGACACCTAAGAAAGAGGTTATCAGGGCAAGTGCTGAGAAGATTTTTACTATGCCTGCAATAATGCTGCTTCCGGTGATTATTCTAACCGCTTCAATGAGCCCGTTTAGTGTCGGATCTTGATGTAGTATTTCAAGGAATTTTGTTTGACTTAATACGCCGTGAGTTGAACATTGCCATAAAATATAGCCAATTAAGGTCATCGCAGAACCCAAAATAATCGAAATTCTGAGCGCTCTTACGTCTCCTTCAAGGTATTTATTAAGACATGGAATTGAACCATGAAAACCAAATGCAGTGAAGAAAACCGGACTTGCTGAAATGAGCAACGTGCTATCTATTGGCATCGCCATAAGGTTGTCTAATTTAATTTCCGGAATCATTAAGCCTAAAACAATGAGTAATGCTAGAAGCATAAACACAAACAAAATTCGATTTAATATATCGACAATTTG
This sequence comes from Rodentibacter caecimuris, assembly GCF_001019715.1. Lineage (GTDB taxonomy): Bacteria > Pseudomonadota > Gammaproteobacteria > Enterobacterales > Pasteurellaceae > Rodentibacter > Rodentibacter caecimuris. Next base: position 2,529,089 of record NZ_BBXJ01000001.1, on the reverse strand, counting down.
TGTACCAATAATGATAAAAATTCCAAAAAATATAGTGAATAGTAGGATAGCGACTTTCATTTTCAGATTAGGCATTGCAAAATCAGGCAATGTTGAGGAAAGAATTGCGCCTCCCCCCGTAATGTAAGCGGACAATAAAGCATATAAAAAGATCATTAATACGCTTGTTGCAACGATTCTTCCCAATTTCCCAAAATATTGTGAAGCTAATGTGCCTATTCCGGCATCATATTCAGCCGTTTGATATACCTCGACAAAAAGCAATGCACTATATGTCAGTAATACCCATAAAATGCCAAGTAAAATAATTGTAAAGGTTAATCCCATTCCTGCGGAAGTGAGTGGCATAGCAAGCATTCCCGCGCCAATCATAGTTCCGGAAGTAATGAGTGTACTGCCCAGTGTTTTGTTCATGAGTTTTCTCCTTTCTTATTTTTATAGAAAGGCGAGTCACGTCCTTATTTGACAACACATCAAAAAAACAATGTCATTAGAATGTTTTCGCTTTAAGTTCGGACATAAAAGGCGCCTACTCCATTGCTGAAGTAGGAGCATTACACTTATTTTTGTTCAAAACGTGCTGTGAAGAAACGCAACTGTTTTGGCTCATATACAAAACGAAGGCCTTTAATATCTTCTTTGTGTTTGAACAAGTGAATAATACCGTCTGCAACAAGATCCATATGGGCATAGGTATAAACACGACGAGGAATGGTGATACGCACGGTTTCCAATTTTGGATGATGATTTTCACCGGTTTTAATATCTCGGCCTGCGGAAATAATACCGCGTTCCATGGTACGCACACCACATTCAACATAAATTGCCGCCGCCAGTGCTTGTGCAGGAAAGTCCTCTTCTTGTTTCAAATGTGGGCAGAAACGGCGGGCATCCAAGAATACGGCATGGCCACCGATGGGTTCAACTATTGGCACACCGGCTGCTTTCAGTTTTTCACCAAGGTAACGGACTTGTTTCACACGATGTTCAATATATTCCTCTTGAGCGGCTTCTTTTAAGCCGATTGCCATCGCTTCCATATCACGCCCTGCCATGCCGCCATAAGATGGCATACCTTCAAAGACCACCACCATTTCTTTTGATTTCATAAATAATTCTTCATCATTCATACATAAGAAACCGCCAATATTGGTTAAGCAGTCTTTCTTGCCGCTCATCGTACAACCATCGGCATAGCTGAACATTTCATGAATAATGGATTTAATAGAGCGATCTTGGTAGCCTTCTTCCTGTTCTTTAATGAAATAAGCGTTCTCAACACAGCGCGTTGCATCATAAAATACCTTAATGCCGTGTTTTTTGGTTAATTCACGCACCGCTTTCATATTGGCGATGGAAACAGGTTGGCCGCCCGCAAGGTTCACTGTTACCGCTAAGCAAACATAAGCAATGTTTTCTGCCCCTTTTTCATTAATTAAACTTTCTAGCTTTTTAAGATCAATATCTCCTTTAAATGGTATATCAAGCGTTGCATCATGGGCTTCATCACGGATGATATCGTAGAAAATACCGCCGTTTGCTTCTTGGTGATAGCGAGTGGTTGTAAAGTACATATTGCCGGGCACATATTGTCCGGGTTTAATAGCTATACGGGAAAGAATATTTTCCGCACCGCGTCCTTGATGGGTCGGTACAATGTACTTAAAACCAAATAATTCCTGCACGGTTTCTTGAAGATGGTAGAAGTTTCGACTGCCGGCATAGGCTTCATCACCTAACATAATACCTGCCCATTGACGATCGCTCATGGCATTTGTGCCGCTATCGGTAAGGAGATCGATATATACATCTTTCGAATCAAGTAGGAAAGTATTATATCCTGCTTCTTTCATCGCTTTTTCACGTTCTGCTTTTGGCAAAATAGAGACGGGTTCAACACTTTTAATACGGAACGGTTCGGCTGGATAGTATGTCATAATATTTCTCCTAAAATAGTGAGTTAAGATTCTTTGCCTTTAATAACTCGTCCATCAACATCCATCATCGAGTTGTGGCTATATTAATAAAAAATTTTTATATAAACTGTGATCTCTGTCTCAAATAATAAAAATTTATCAAAAATAGCAAAAGAATAGTATAAATGACAATTTTTTAGTGAGTTTGAGTTGGAATGCTTTACTCGTTTTTTAACGACTTACTATCTCGAATTGGTAAAGCAGGGGTAAGAGATAACATTTGAATCGGAAGGATTACGGTATTATGTAGCGGTTGCACAAACTTAAATTTTATTTCATAGGTAGGGACGATATGCTGGCGTCCCTACATTTTCTTTAAATTGTGCATTTGCTACATAATACCAAAAGATTAAAAAAGAGCGGTCAAAATGACCGCTCTTTTTACGTCTTATAGAGGATAATTACCATTGATAGCGATATACTGCTTGAATTTGATAAGGTTTATCGTAACGTTTTCCGTCAGCTCGGCTAATTTCTAAACCGATGCGATGGTCGGTTATCCCTGCATTCACGCCCAGAATACTTTCAAAACGTCTGCGGCTATCTTCAACATTAAGCGCAGCGTTTGCATAATGAACTTTGCTACTATTATTGCGACTTGTAATAGCATTAATTTCCGCATAAGGTTGCAAGTTCCAACCGTTGGCTAGAGCAAAATTTTTCGCCACACGCAAGCCGACACGAGAGTAAATGGAAGAAAGGCTATCTTCATTCTCTTTACCTTGAATGTGCGTCCAAGCTAATTGCGCTTGTGGTGTAATTATCCAATCACCACTCAATTTGAATTGTTTACCGAGCTCGCTTGATACTGTGTAAGCGTTGTAATGGCGTTTTTCCGTGTGATCGGATTGAGCTTTCAAACGGCTATATTTCACAATGTTATCCATGTAAATACCGTTATCGGCGAGGTAAGTAGCGTATAAGCCCACGCTGTTGCTGCGTACTTTGCCATCACCGTAATTACCGTTGAAATCAACATCGGCTTGGCTGCGACCAATAAACCCGCCCAGACGGAAATTATCCTTCACGGCAACATCCGCTCCTAATTGTAAGCTATGAACATTTTGCTTAAAGCCTGAAGTTTGGCTATCACCAGTAGAAAGTGCGGTCAATTTTTTACGAGAATTCACATTACGCACCCACACATTGCCTTTTTCGCCGTTTTTCATATCGCCTAAACGTTGATGAATACCGCTGAGTTCGCTTTCTACCAGCAATAATTGGGCTTGACGGAGCGAGACTTGCGCATTGGCTAAATTGCTAAGTAATGGTGAACTTGGCAATGTCGGATTGCTTGGTTGAATTGGCTTGACCGGCAGTACGACCGATGGATTTGGTATGCCTGGCGTTTCCGGCTGCACGTTCGGATTTGTTGAAGCTGTTGGTGTGCTTGGTATTTCTGGTTGTATATTAGGATTTTCCGGCGTTGTCGGCGTACTTGGTGTTTCCGGTTGTACATTAGGTGTTGTTGGTGGCGTGATCACACTTTGTGAATTCGCCAAGACCCAGTTATTTCCTTCTTTGGTTAGGAAATACTGATATGCACCTAAATCCACTCGGTTATTTGGAGTAGTTAAGTTAAATTTTGCGTTCCCGCCGTTTGTTTCAACGAGAGTCAATTTTTTATTTGCGGCTGCTACACCGTGATCTTTCACCCCTAGTTTGTGATTGCCCTCCGCAGTCCCTTCAATAATAATTTTATCACCTTTGTTTTCTGCGATATTGGTATTGAGATTAAATATGCCTGAACCTGTGAGGTTACCTTTGATGGTGAGGGTTTGGAAATCATCGGTTTGTTCCAAATTTATCACGCTATTGTTAAGTGCAAGATTTGTCACGCTGGCAGAATGTAATTCACTTTCCTCTTCTTCATCTTCATAAAAATATGGTTTAATTGTCCAAGTGGAATTCGTTAACGTTACGTCGAGCTTACTTTTATTATCCTCAACATTCATTAAACCGGTTAATTTACTATTACTGGCTGTGAACGTAATATTTTCAGTGATAGAAAAACCATCCACAATATCGGTTTCTGCTCTAATAATTCTAGGTGCATCGAATATTGAATTATTAATATTCACCCGGAATCGACCTTCAGTATTTTGATCGGCACTTGTAACCATTCCAAATAAAACTTCATCTGCTTTTAATGTGGAATTCGAAATATTAATACCTGAGCGGGTATTATTGTTGTCTGCATCGTAAAATACTGCATCTGCTCCATTGATTGCGGTAATTGTGACATTCTCCAAATTGGCAATGCTATTATTTTCTAATGATAAACCACTACCGGCTTCTCCACTGAGGGAAATGGTTGCATTTTTTACATTTAAAGTAGAATTATTTAAACGAAAGGCTTCACTTGTTTCTTGAGTGGTCTCTGTTTTATAGTGTCCCCCATTAATATTCACAGCCGAGTTTATTGCTTCAACTGCGACTTGGCTTATTTGTTTCGCTTCAATAAGCGTTGCGGATAAAGTTACATTATTGAGCTCTACATTAGAATTCATAATGTGGATACCTGAAAATATATCATTTGGAACAGAAATTTGGGTATTATTGACAACCGTATTTGGGCTATTTTCGATGTGGATTTTCCCGTATTTAGCGGGTTGATCGATTACACAGTTATTTAGCATAGCTCCATTTTGTCCGATAATCTCAACACGACTATTATTACAAGCCACCTCACCAGCCCATGCCAAATTCGTCATACTTAACGCCATGGCTACTAAACTCAGTTTAAAAGTGCGGTCATTTTTCTTATTGTTTTTCATTTTTGGTTCCCTCTAAATATAAAAAAAGCCGATTTCATACTAAATCGACTTAAATTTTATCTGTTTAATTATTAACCCGCAACTGCGATACGTTTCATATCCGTCATATAACCACGTAACTCTTGACCGATCAATTCAACCGGATGGTTACGGATAGCCTCATTCACATCGCGTAAGGTGATATTGTCGATTTCAACGGTTGGAGTTGGTTCGCCTAAGTCACCTTTTTGCAGGGTTGGGATAATTTCTTTGGCAAGAATTGGGGTCGCTATGTTAGAGAATAAATAGTTACCGTATTCTGCCGTGTCAGAAATCACCACGTTCATTTCATATAAACGTTTACGTGCGATCGTGTTCGCAATTAATGGTAATTCGTGAAGTGATTCGTAGTAGGCGGATTCTTCATAAATACCACTTTCTACCATGGCGTCAAAGGCAAGTTCAACACCGGCTTTTACCATTGCGATCATTAATACACCGTTATCAAAATATTCTTGCTCGCTGATTTTGCCATCATATTTTGGGGCATTCTCAAAGGCAGTTTTGGCGGTGGCTTCACGCCATGCGAATAAATCTTTATCGCCGGTTGCCCAGTCTGCCATCATGGTTTCAGAGAAGTGACCGCTGATGATGTCATCCATATGTTTGTAGTATAAGAAACCGAGTTTTTCTTTAATTTGTTCGGAAAGCTCGAATGCACGTAATTTTGCACTATTGGATAAGCGATCCATCATTAATGTGATACCGCCTTGTTTTAAGGCTTCGGTGATGGTTTCCCAACCGTATTGGATTAATTTTCCGGCATAGGCAGGATCTTTGCCGTCAGCGACTAATTTGTCGTAGCACACGATAGAACCTGCTTGCAACATACCACAGAGAATGGTTTGCTCGCCCATTAAATCGGATTTCACTTCTGCTACGAATGAAGACTCTAACACACCCGCACGATGGCCACCGGTTGCCGCTGCCCATGCTTTGGCAATTGCCATACCTTCACCTTTCGGGTCATTTTCAGGGTGAACGGCGATTAATGTCGGTACGCCGAAACCACGTTTGTATTCTTCACGCACTTCCGTACCCGGACATTTTGGCGCGACCATGACAACAGTTAAATCAGAGCGAATTTGCTCGCCTTGTTCAACAATGTTAAAACCGTGAGAATAGCCGAATGCCGCACCTTGTTTCATTAATGGCATCACATCAGCCACCACTTTTGAGTGTTGTTTATCCGGTGTGAGGTTCACCACTAAATCTGCGGTTGGAATTAATTCTTGGTAAGTGCCTACTTTGAAACCGTTTTCCGTTGCACGTTGAAATGAAGCTCGTTTTTCTGCAATGGCTTCAGGGCGTAACGCATAGCTGACATCTAAACCGGAATCACGCATATTTAAACCTTGGTTTAAACCTTGCGCACCACAGCCTACGATGACAATTTTTTTACCTTTTAGAAAATTTGCTTCATCGGCAAATTCTTCGCGATTCATAAAGCGACAACGACCTAACTGGTCTAATTTTTGACGTAAATTCAATGTGTTGAAATAGTTAGCCATATATTTTCCTTAATTTTGTAAGGGTGGTGATTGTATGATGTTGTGTTTGCATATTATTTTGTTGTGAGTGGGATTATAAGGTTTTTGGTGGTTGCGTAAAGTGATATTATGGGAATGTGATGTTGTGGTTTTTGCAATAATAATGTTTTTTTGTTTAACTTAATATCGTATTTCGCCGATGGCGACCTACTTTCTTTTGCTTGCCCAAAAGAAAGTAGGCAAAGAAAACACGCCCAGTTAAATCGCTGATCTTTGCTTTGTTGTCATTTTTTTAACGCTAAATTTGTAAACTCGCTACGCTCAAACAGTACAAATTTAGCTAAAAATGCCAAGTCGCAAAGGCGATTTATATGGGGCCCCGAATCTATCAGAGCATTTAATGTAAAAGTGCGGTTGATTTTAAAATTATTTTACTCTACAAAAAACATAGCGAATTTTAACCGCACTTTTGGGGTTCATAGAAATAACAAGTCAGGTTCCCTTCTTTCCGCCTTTGTGGAGTTGAATTTATAGGAAATTTTCGTCTGTTTGAGCAACGTAGTTGCGAGTTTAGAAAATTTTCGTCAAGCAAATTCAATGTAACAAAGGAAATAAGGAAAAGCAGGGGCATTTTTCTTTGCCTACTTTCTTTTGGGCAAGCAAAAGAAAGTAGGTCGCCATCGGCGAAACCCAATATTAATTTATAAAAAAATTAAGAGAAAAAATAATGGAATTTAACGATCTCAACGTATTCATCAAACTAGCGGAAACAAAAAACTTCGCCAAAACCGCCACCCAAAACCACATGTCCCCCTCCACCCTTTCACGCCAAATTCAACGTATGGAAGAAGAGCTTGGGAAAACCCTTTTCATTCGTGATAACCGCCAAGTCAATCTCACAGAATATGGCGAGAGGTTTCTCCAATTTGCTAAGACGGAATGGCAAAATTGGCAACAATTAAAACAGCAACTCAATGACGAGTCGGACGAACTGAGCGGTGAACTCAAACTGTTTTGTTCCGTAACGGCATCTTATAGTCATTTGCCACAGGTGCTAAAACAATTTCGCCAACGTTATCCAAAAGTAGAAATTCAGCTCACTACCGGTGATCCTGCACTCGCTTTGGAATTCATTCAAACTCAGCAAGCCGATCTTGCTCTTGCAGGGAAACCCAATAATCTGCCTGCAAGCATGGTATTTCATAAAATTGACGATATTCATCTTTCGCTTATTGCACCGCGTATCGCCTGTTTGGCAACGCAATTATTGCAAGAGAAGCCGATTAACTGGCAGCAAATACCTTTTATTTTTCCTGTGGAAGGTCACGCAAGGCAACGAATTGAACAATGGTTGCGCGAAAAACATATTAAACATCCGAAAATTTATGCCACGGTGGCTGGGCATGAGGGAATTGTGCCAATGGTTGGTTTGGGATTTGGGTTGGCGATGTTACCTGACGAAGTGATTAATAACAGCCCAATGCGCGATCAAATTTTCCGTTTAAATTTAGATGTACCCGTTGAGCCTTTTGAATTAGGGATTTGTACACAAAAAAGGAATTTAGCCCATCCCTTAATTCGTGCCTTTTGGGCAATGTTGGAATAGAATGGCGTGACAATTCAGATTAAGGATTTCCTATGTTAAAAGGTATTCTCGTTTCACTGTTAGCCTCCTTTTTGTTTGGCTATCTCTATTATTTTTCTACGTTGCTCAAACCTCTGAGCGGTACGGATATTTTCGGTTATCGAATGATTTTTACCTTTCCTTTTGTCATATTAGCCGTACTGATTTTTAAACAAAAAAATGCCCTTATCGAACGTTTAAAACATCTTCAAAAACGACCGCACTTTGCGCTTTCCTATATTCTTTGCGGAGCATTAATGGGATTTCAAATGTGGTTGTTTTTATGGGCGCCGAACAATGGGAGTTCATTAAGCGTCTCTTTTGGCTATTTATTGTTACCCATTGTGATGGTGGCAGCCGGACGGTTAATTTTTAAAGAACGCATTTCCGCCTTTAAACTTATTGCCGTATTAATTGCTGCTCTCGGTGTGATTTCAAATATTGTGATTAAAGGCGGATTATCTTGGGAAGCTATTGTGATTTGTATCGGTTATACCTCATATTTTTCAATTCGAAAAGCGTTAAAAAATACCGATCTTGCTTCCTTTTGCCTTGAGATGCTCAGTTTAATCCCGATTAGTATTTATTTTGCTTTGCAGACGGATTTTATAGTGGTGGAACAAACTAACCCGAATATCTGGGGATTATTGATATTGCTTGGTTTGATCAGTGGTACAGCGCTGATTGCTTATGTGATTGCCAGCAATATGCTGCCGATGAATTTACTCGGGCTATTGGGCTATGTAGAAACCATTATGATGGTGTTTGTTTCGTTTTTTATCGGCGAAAAAATTGATGGGGAAAGTTACCCGCTTTTTATTTGTTTAGTGTTGGCGATGAGCCTTGTGATTATTGATGGCGTGTATAAACAACACGCAAAGGGATCTTTATAATGTCGTTTAAAGAAATTACCCCACAACAAGCGTGGGAAATGGTACAACAGGGTGCCATACTTGCCGATGTGCGTGATGCACAGCGTTATACCTATTCACACCCAAAGGGTGCATTTCATTTAACGAATCAAACCTTTTTACAATTTGAGGAATTAGTGGATTTTGATTCTCCAATCATTGTTATTTGCTATCACGGTATAAGTAGCCGTAACGTAGCAGAATTTTTAGCGAAACAAGGTTATGAAAATGTCTATAGCATAATTGGCGGATTTGATAGTTGGATGAGGTCTGACTTGCCGATTAAAATAGAGTATTAAAAGTGGTATATATAAATTTTGAAATTGTTTAATTAAGTGTTGTTTTTATCTTTTTAAGATGTAACATCTTGATTTATTTATTTATTTATTTATTTATTTATTTATTTATTTATTTATTTATTTATTTATTTATTTATTTATTTATTTATTTATTTAATTTACATTTCCTTTACAAAAAATAGGTTGTTTTTGCAACAAACTTTAAGATAGAATCTGGCAATTTTTATACTCTAGGAGTATAGAAATGAGCTTAACTATAATTGACTTTAGGTCGATTTGGATGACATTGATGAAAAGGAAATCACATGAATAAAATATTTAAAGTAATTTGGAACCAATCAATTAGCGCTTGGGTGGCTGTATCTGAGTTAGCGAAAGGGTATAGTAAATCAAGTTCATTATTTTCGGATGTAGTTGGGAGCAAATCAGCAAAAGAGAAGATATCTTTTAGTTTATCCAAGATAGCTGTAGCGTTATTAGCAGTTGGATCTGCTAGCTTATCTATGGCGGCTGTTGAGGGTGGAACTGCGCCTTACGGTACGATCGCGATTAGTGAATCAGGGGTGTTAGGTGGTATCCAAGGTGGCTATGAATCTCGTACAACCAGAGCTCGTGTAGTTGGGAGCGGTGCTGTTAGTGATCCTGCTAGCGCAAACAGATTTGATGCAAGAGGTTCTATCGCTATTGGTGGCGCTGCATACATTGGTAACACTATTGAAGCTGTTGCGTTAGGACGTTCTGCAGCTGTTAGAAGTGTAGACAAAGCGCCAGCTGGTAGTGTTTCATTGGGCGCATATTCTGTATCTGGACCTCTAAATACCGGTAATGAAACGAAAAGCATAACGATAGGAGGTAATACCTATACTTATGCAGGACAACCAACGACTGATAAACAAAATACATCCGTATTATCCATTGGTTCAGGCTCTTTATTTGGCCAAGGTGGAACGAGTAGTGGTAGTTCCAATTGGGTATATCAGTATCGCCAAATTCAAAATGTAGCAGCCGGTCGCGTTGCGAGCAATTCTACCGATGCGATCAATGGTTCGCAACTTTATGCCGTAGTGAGGGCTTTAGATAATGTAAGTAGTGGCTTGACCGATTTTGTGGTAGGTGCTGATAAAAATCATAATGCTACGGGTATTAATGTCACTAAAGATCAAAAACGCTTTGACATTGTTAGCGGTAACGAAAGCTATCTTACTACAGCCGTTGATGGCACCAGTATCAAAGTAGATTTATCACAAAAATCTAAAGAAGCCATTGATAATGTGAGCAAAAATGCGCAAAACATTACTAAGAATGCGCAAAATATCACCAATAATGCAAGGGATATTGCCAAAGGTTTTGGCTTAAAAGCACAAGATAATCAGACGGTTAATAAAAAACTAGGTGAGTATGTCGATGTTATTGGCGGCAATAGTAACATTAATACTACTGTTGCTAACGGGAAAATTCAGATCAACTTAAATAATAGTTTGGATTTGGGTAATAACGGAAATGTAAAACTTGGCAATACTAATCTGAACAGCACAGGTTTAACCATTAATAATGGCCCAAGTGTAACTACTACCGGAATTAATGCGGGTAATAAAAAACTTACTAACGTGTCTGACGGTACAATTGGTGCGAATAGCAAAGATGCGGTAAACGGTAGTCAGCTTCATGCAACTAATCAAAATGTTACGAATGTAAGTAATAATGTAACCAATCTAAAAAATGAAGTTGCAAAAGGTTGGAATGTAACGACTTCTAAATCCGGTACGGGTAATGTAAGCGGTAGTAATTTAACTAAAGTTGCAATGGGCGACACCGTTACGATTGATGCCGGTGATAATATCAACATTACTCAATCAGGTAAAAAAGTCACTATTGCTACCTCTTCTACGCCTAACTTTAGTAGTGTCAATACCGGTAATTTAACCATTCGACCAAACGGCAATGTGAATTTTGGTGGTAATGTTTTAGCGAATATTGGTGCGCCGGTTAACGACAATGATGCGACAACCAAAAAATATGTTGATGACGGTCGTACGACGGTCAATTCTACCGATAAAAGTGTAAATGTCACAAAGAGCGGTCAAAATCCGGCGAATTATGATCTTTCAGTGAATATGACCAAAGTTGCCAATGACGTGAAATTAAAATATTCAGGTGATAATAATACACAGGGCGAAAATTCACTGAGTAATCGTGTTAATTTCAAAGGTTCTAATTTAATCACCACGAAAGCAGAAAATGGCACGGTTTCCTTTGATTTAAGTGACAAAGCAACCTTTGGTTTAAATACGCAAAACGGCAATGTTAGTAAAAAGGTGGGGAATACCATTGATATTGAGGGCAATAACTCGAATATTAACACCCTCGTTGATAATGGTAAGGTTAAAGTTAATTTAAACAACACCCTAAATCTCACCGATGCAGGTAGTGTCAAACTAGGTGATACCGTATTAAACAGCACTGGTTTAACCATTAATAATGGACCTAAAGTTACCAAAGAAGGTATCAACGCAGGTGATAAGAAAATCACTAACGTCGCGAATGGTACAAACGGCACTGATGCGGTGAACTTAAGTCAATTAAACGCATCAGCGGCAGCTTCAAAAACTGAAGTGAAAGCGGGTAATAACGTTAATGTTACTGAAGACAAAGGGGCTAATAATCAGACTATTTACACGGTAAATGCCGATAAATCTACGGTAACCAACGGGTCTGACAAAGTAAAAGTAACGGAGACAGTTGGTGCAAATAATGTAACAAATTACTCGGTTGATCTTTCTGATGAGGCAAAAAATCAGCTTAAAAAAGAAGAAAGTGTTAATTCAACCACTTCTAATTTAATTGTTACTCAAAATACAACAAATGATACCGGCGGTAAAAATTATTCTGTCACTCTAAACAATACTCTTGATTTAACAAATGCAGGTAGCGTTAAGTTAGGCGATACAACGTTAAACAGCACAGGTTTAACCATTAATGATGGCCCTAAAGTCGTTAAAGGCGGTATTGATGCGGGTAATAAGAAGATTACTAATGTGTCTGAAGGTGAAATTTCTAATACCAGCAAAGATGCAGTAAACGGTAGCCAGCTTTATGCAACTAACCAAAATGTAACTAATATCAGCAATGAAGTAGCGAAAGGTTGGAATCTCACCACATCTAAATCAGGCACAGGTAATGTTTCTAATAATACAACTGAAAAAGTTGCCATGGGTGAAACAGTTACCATTGAAGCGGGTGACAATATTAATATTACTCAAGCCGCTAAGAAAGTAACTATTGCCACTTCATTAATGCCTAACTTTACTTCTGTGGACACCGGAAATTTAACGGTTCGAAACGGTGGTAAAGTCGATTTTGGTGGTAATAACATTACTAATGTTGGTGCGCCGGTAGCAGATAATGATGCGACAACCAAAAAATATGTGGATGATGGTCGTACGACAGTGAATTCCACGGACGGTAGCGTAACAGTAAACGGCACAGGCACAAATCCGAAAAATTACGATTTGTCCGTGAATATGACTAAAGTTGCTGAAGATGTGAAATTTAAATACTCCGGCGACAATAACTCTAGCGGTGAAAACAAATTAAGTGAAACCGTGAAGTTTAAAGGTTCTGATTATGTTACGACCAATGCCTCAAATGGACAAATTGCCTTTGATTTAAGTGATACTGCTAAAAATAAAATCAATAATGCAATTCAAAACTTTACCGTAGGAGCTGATAAAAATAACCAAGCAACAGGGTTAAATATTACGAACGGCGGACGTTTTGATATTGTCGGCAAAGACGGCAACTACATCGAAACCAATGTGAGCGGTAAAAATATCACGGTTGCACTAAATCAAAATGCGACTTCAGCGATTGAAAAAGCACACAAAGGCTTTGGTTTAAAAGCACAAGATGGTAGCAATGTTACCAAACAATTAGGTGAAGCGATCGAGATTGAAGGCGGTAACAGCAACCTAAATACTACAGTGGCTGACGGTAAAGTTAAGATTAACTTAAATAACAGCCTCAATTTGACCGATGCCGGTAATGTAAAAATTGGTGATGTTAATCTGACTAAAGATGGCTTAACCATTAACGGCGGACCGAATATTACTAAAGCAGGTATTGATGCGGGTAGCAAGAAAATTACCAACGTTCAAGACGGCGATATTGCGGAAAACAGCAAAGATGCGGTAAATGGTAGCCAGTTGTATGCAACTAACCAAAATGTAACTAATATCAGCAATGAAGTAGCGAAAGGTTGGAATCTCACCACATCTAAATCAGGCACAGGTAATGTTTCTAATAATACAACTGAAAAAGTTGCCATGGGTGAAACAGTTACTATTGAAGCGGGTGATAACATCAATATTACTCAAGCTGCTAAGAAAGTAACTATTGCCACTTCATTAACACCTAACTTTAGTTCTGTGGATACCGGAAATTTAACGGTTCGAAACGGTGGTAAAGTCGATTTTGGTGGTAATAACATTACTAATGTCGGTACGCCGATTGCAGATAATGATGCGACAACCAAAAAATATGTGGACGATGGTCGTACAACTGTTACTTCAACAGATGGTAGCGTAATGGTAACGCCAAATGGAACGCAACCAAAAAATTATGACTTGTCTGTCAATATGAGCAAACTTACCGGAGATGTGAGCTTAAAATATAAAGCTGATACAGGTAACGGAACGAATAAATTAAGTGATGAAATCACTTTCAAAGGTTCGGATTATATTAATACGACTGCTAAAAATGGTGAGATTGGCTTTGATTTAAGCAAAACAGCGAAAGATAAAATTGATAATGCAATTCAAAACTTTACGGTTGGCGCGGATCAAAATAATACAGCTACGGGAATTAATGTTACCAACGGCGGACGTTTTGATATTGTCGGTAGTAACTATACCACTACGGCTGTAAATGGAAGCAATATCACTGTTGGTTTAGATGCTAACGCAACTGATGCGATTGACAAAGCGCGCAAAGGTTTCGGCTTAAAAGCACAAGACGGTAATAATGTAACCCACCAATTAGGTGATGTAATTGAAGTGGTTGGCGGCAACAGCAATCTCAATACGACAATTGAAGATGGTAAAGTAAAAGTCAATCTCAATAACACCTTAAATTTGACTAAAGACGGTAGCGTTACAATCGGCAATACCACAGTCAATGATAATGGCTTAACTATTAATGGTGGGCCAAATGTGACTATTGATGGTATTAATGCCGGTAATAAGAAAATTACCAATGTTGCGGATGGTGAAGTTGCCCAAGACAGTAAAGAGGCTGTTAACGGCGGTCAGCTCTATACGGCGATTGCAAATTCAGGCTTCGAGCTTGCAACTAATGGTGATGCAACACAGGCCAAAGACAAACGTATCAATAACAATGAAACCTTTAACCTAAATCAAAGCACCAATATTCTGGTTAAACAAGTTGATAATGGTTATGAAATTGCCACGGCGGAAAATGTAAGCTTTACCAATGTTACTGTCGGCAAAGACGGTAAAGATGGCACGATCGGTGTGAATGGTAAAGATGGTTCATCTGTTGTGCTCAATGGTAAAGACGGCACAATTGGCATCAACGGTAAAGACGGCGCATCAGCGAACTTCACTGTTGCAAACGGTAGTGGTACTTTAGATAACGCAACTCACGGTGGTGATGGCATTAACCGTTTAGTTTACAATACCACTAACACGGACGGCTCAATCACTACCCGCGAAATCGCAACCAAAGATGACGGCTTGAAGTTCCAAGGCGACAGCGGTGATGAAATTGCGAAGAAATTAGGTTCTACCCTAAACATTACCGGTGGTGCGAATAAAGATGTCTTAACCGATAATAATATCGGCGTTATCAGCAAAGACGGTAATTTAACCGTTAAATTGGCGAAAGACTTGAATCTGACCGAAAACGGTAGCGTAACAATCGGTGATTTAACGATCAATAAAGATGGTTTCAATGCCGGCAATACAACCATTACCAATGTAAAAGGTAATTTAGATAATGTTACGAATACAACCACCTCTAATCCGAATACCACAAATTATGAGGATAAGAAAAATAATGCCGCGACGGTAGGCGATGTCTTGAATGCCGGTTGGAACTTACAAAACAACGGTCAAGCGGTTGATTTTGTAACACACGGTAATACGGTGAACTTTAATAATGGTACAGGTGTATCGGTTAACGCAGTTTATGACAATGCAACAGGTACAACCAACATTACCTTTAACACTACAAATAGTTATGTTGATAGTAATGGCACACTTACTAGCGTACCGAGTAACACAGTGAAATTTATCGGCGGCAATGCTTCTACACCGGTATTAATTACTAATGTAGATAGCGGCGTATTACCAAACGGCGCAACTATTCCGGTAGATAAAACCTTTAATGATGTGTTAAATAATATCTCCGGTGATGCCTTGAAGAATGCTGTCAATGTAGGCGACTTACAAAATGCAACTAAAGATATTACCAACACAGCGTTAAGCGGTGTTAAATTCAATCTTGCAACAAAATCAGTCGCTGATACTAATGGTAATGCTACGGTAGCGGACAATTTATCTGATAATGACAAGCAGTTGACTAACAATGAAACCTTCACATTAGATGCGGGTAACAATATTGTTATTAAACAAATTGCGAATGGTTATGAGATTGCTACATCAAATAACATTACAGTTGGTCAGGCAGGTAAAGACGGTAAAGATGGTGTGGACGGTTCTATCGGCGTGAACGGTAAAGACGGTTCATCTGTTGTGATCAACGGTAAAGACGGTTCAATCGGCTTAACCGGTCCAAAAGGTGCGGACGGCAAAAATGCGTCGGCTAATATTACTGTTGCTAACGGAACAGGTACCTTAGATACCGACGATAAAGGTGGTAAAGGCATTGAGCGTTTGGTGTACAACACCACCAATCCGGACGGAACAACCAAAACGCGTGAAATTGCAACCAAAGATGACGGCTTGAAATTCAAAGGTGATAAGGGTGAAGAAATTGCGAAGAAACTCGGCGAAATCCTAAACATTACCGGTGGCGTCAACGATGAAGCGAAATTGACGGATAACAACCTCGGTGTCATCAACAAAGACGGCAATTTAAGCGTGAAACTCGCCAAAGACCTGAACTTAACCGAAAACGGTAGCGTGAAAGTTGGAAATGTGAATCTCACCAAAGACGGCTTAACTATCGCTAACGGTCCGAGCGTAATGGGCGACGGTATCAATGCTGGTGATAAGAAAATCACCAATGTAACAGCAGGAACACTTTCAGCAGACAGTAAAGATGCGGTAAACGGCAGCCAGTTGTATGCGACTAACCAAAATGTAACTAATATCAGCAATGAAGTGGCGAAAGGTTGGAACTTGACTACTGCACAATCCGGTACGGGTAAAGTCAGCGGCAATACCACTGAAAAAGTGGCAATGGGTGAAACCGTGACCATTGAAGCAGGTGATAATATCAATATCACTCAAAGCGGTAAGAAAGTAACGATTGCAACTTCTAACAATATTACCGTAGGTGCAGCCGGTAAAAACGGTCAAGATGGCGTGGACGGCACAATCGGCGTAAACGGCAAAGACGGTTCTGCGGTGGTCATTAACGGTAAGGACGGTTCTATCGGCTTAACCGGTCCGAAAGGTGCGGATGGTAAAAATGGTGCAGGTATTGCCTTAAACGGTAAAGACGGCACAATCGGTATCAACGGTAAAGACGGTGCATCAGCGAACTTCACGGTGAAAGACGGTTCTGGTACGTTAGATGAAACTGGTAAAGGCAAAGAGGGTATTACCCGTTTAGTGTACAACACGACGAATACCGATGGCACAACTACCACCCGTGAAATTGCAACTAAAGATGACGGCTTGAAGTTCAAAGGCGACAATGGTAACGAGATTGCGAAGAAACTGGGCGAAACCTTAAATATTATCGGCGGGGTCAACGATGAAGCGAAACTGACCGACAATAATATTGGGGTGATCAACAAAGACGGCAACCTCACCGTGAAATTAGCCAAAGATCTGAACTTAACCGAGAACGGTAGTGTGGCGATCGGCAATGTGACCCTCAACAAAGACGGGTTCAATGCCGGTAATACCACCATTACTAACGTCACCAGCAATTTAGATCCTGTGGCGAATAACACCACCTCTAATCCGGATAGTACGGGTAATAAGTATGCGAATGTGACAAACAACGCAGCGACAGTGGGTGATGTGTTAAATGCAGGCTGGAATTTACAGAATAACGGCCAAGCGGTGGACTTTGTTACTCATGGTAATACGGTGAATTTCAAAAACGGTCAAGGTGTGAAAGTGGGTACAACCTACAACAGCACAACGGGCACCACCGACATTACCTTTAACTCCACCAACAGCTATGTGGACGATAACGGCAATGCGACTGCTGAGCCAACCAATAAAGTGAAATTTATCGGCGCCAATGCATCAGCACCGGTTGCGATTACCAACGTGGATAGCGGCGTATTGCCAAATAATGCCACTATACCGACAGGTCAAACCTTTAATGATGTGTTAAACAATCTTTCTGGTGATGCGTTGAATAATGCCGTGAATGCGGGCGATTTGAAAAACGCGACCAAAGACATTACCAATAGCACGTTAAGTGCGGTCGGATTTGCGCTGACATCGAAAGCGGTAGCGAATACTAACGGTCAATCCAGCGAGAAAGACGGGTTATCCGAGGCAGACAAACGTCTCACTAATAACGAGACCTTCACCTTAGATGCCGGCAATAATGTTCGCATTAAACAGATTGAAAACGGCTATGAAGTTGCTACGGCAGAAAATGTCACCTTTACCAACATCACAGTAGGTAAAGACGGCAAGGACGGCGTGGACGGCACAATCGGTGTGAACGGTAAAGACGGTGCCTCTGTGGTGCTTAACGGCAAAGACGGTTCAATCGGCTTAACCGGTCCGAAAGGCAAAGATGGTAAAGACGGCGCTTCCGCGAACCTCACTGTGGTGAATGGTACTGGCACATTAGATGAAACCGGTAAAGGCAAAGAAGGCATTACCCGTTTGGTGTACAACACCACCAATACCGATGGTTCAACCACGACCCGTGAAATTGCGACCAAAGATGACGGCTTGAAATTCAAAGGCGATAACGGTGACGAGATTGCGAAGAAACTGGGCGAAACCTTGAATATCACCGGCGGATTAACGGACAGCAATAAACTGACCGATAATAACCTCGGTGTGGTGAATCAAGCGGGCAGTTTAGTCATTAAATTAGCAAAAGATCTTAACTTAACCAAAGACGGTAGCTTAACCATTGGCAATACCACCTTGAATGACAACGGCTTCACCCTAGTTGGCGGGCCAAATGTCACCACAAGCGGTATTGATGCGGGTGATAAGAAAATTACCAATGTTTCAGACGGTGATGTCAGCAACAACAGTAAAGACGCAATTAACGGCGGTCAGCTCTACACTGCGATCACCAATAGCGGCTTTAACCTTACCACTAAATCAGTAGCTGGTACAAACGGTCAAGCCAGTGCAGACGGTCTGTCTGATGAAGATAAACGTTTAGCGAATAACGAAACCTTCACGCTAGATGCCGGTAACAACCTTGTGATCAAGCAAATTGCAAACGGGTATGAAATTGCAACTGCCAATAACATCACTGTGGGTGCGGCAGGTAAAGATGGTAAAGACGGTGTGGACGGTTCAATCGGCGTGAACGGTAAAGACGGTGCATCTGTGGTGCTTAACGGCAAAGACGGCTCAATCGGCTTAACCGGTCCGAAAGGTGCAGACGGTAAAGACGGCGTATCCGCTAATATTTCTGTGAAAGACGGTGCAAAAGGTCTTGATGGTAATGACGGCAAAAACGGTGAAAGCAAAACCCGTATTGAATACGTTAAACCAAACGGCGATAAAGAAACCGTTGCAACCTTGAACGATGGCTTGAAATTTAAAGGCGACGACGGCAAGGAAATTGCGAAGAAACTCAATGAAACGTTAAGCATCACAGGTGGAGCGGATAAAGATAAGCTGACAGACGGTAACATTGGTGTGAATAACAACAATGGTACGTTGGAAGTGAAATTATCGAAAGATCTGAACCTAACCGAAAACGGTAGCGTAACAATTGGCAATGTGACTATTAACAAAGATGGTTTCAACGCAGGTAATACAACTATTACTAATGTAAAAGGTAACTTAGGAAATGTAACAAATGACACCAAGTCTAATCCGGATACATCAGGTAATAAATACCAAAACATCACTAATAACGCAGCGACGGTTGGCGATGTCTTGAATGCCGGTTGGAACTTACAAAACAACGGTCAAGCGGTTGATTTTGTAACGCACGGTAATACAGTGAACTTTAATAACGGTACAGGTGTATCGGTTAATGCAGTTTATGACAATGCAACAGGTACAACCAACATTACCTTTAACACTACAAACAGTTATGTAGATAGCAATGGTGCATTAACCAACGTACCGAGTAACACGGTGAAATTTATCGGCGGCAATGCTACCGCACCGGTATTAATTACCAATGTGGATAGTGGCGTATTACCAAACGGTACCTTGATTTCAGGTAACGACACTTTCAATGACGTTTTGAATAACATCACGGGTGATGCGTTGAAGAATGCCGTGAATGTGGGCGATTTGAAAAATGCGACCAAAGATATCACCAACACCACCTTAAGTGCGGTCGGATTTGCACTGAAATCTGCAAAAGTAGCGGGTTCTAACGGTGTGGTCGAGACGGCTGACGACTTGAGCGAAGAAGGTAAACGTTTAACCAATAACGAAACGTTCAACCTCAATGCGGGTAATAACATTGTGATTAAACAAATCAATGATGGTTATGAAATTGCAACCTCAAATAACATTACGGTTGGTAAAGACGGCAAAGATGGTGTGGACGGTAAGATTGGCGTAAACGGTAAAGACGGTGCGTCTGTGGTCTTAAACGGTAAAGACGGCTCAATCGGCTTAACCGGTCCGAGAGGTGCTGACGGCAAAGACGGTGCATCAGTCAATATCACTGTTGCTAACGGTACCGGTACCTTAGATACCGACGATAAAGGCGGTAAAGGCATTGAGCGTTTGGTTTACAACACGACCAATGCTGATGGTTCAACCACGACTCGTGAAATCGCAACCAAAGACGACGGCTTGAAGTTCAAAGGCGACAATGGTGAAGAAATTGCGAAGAAATTGGGTGAAACCCTGAATATTACCGGCGGTGTAACGGATCCAACCAAACTTACTAACGATAATATCGGTGTAACCAATGAAAACGGCAACTTATCCGTTAAATTGAGCAAAGATCTGAACCTCACTAAAGACGGTAGCGTCACTATCGGCAACACCACCCTCAATGATAAAGGGTTAACTATTGCCGGTGGACCAAGTGTTACCATTGACGGTATCGATGCAGGGAATAAACGCATCACCAAAGTTGCGGACGGCGTGGATCCGACGGATGCAGTTAATCTTTCTCAGCTAAATAGAAGTATGGCTGCGGCGAAAACGGAAGTCACGGCTGGTAAGAACGTGAATGTGACGAGTAGCACAGGAGCTAACAATCAAACCATTTATACTGTGAATGCAGAAAAATCTGTGGTTAAAGGTTCCGATAGCGTGAAAGTGACAGCGAATCGTGATGAAGCAAACTTCACGACGACCTATGACATCGATCTTTCCGATGAAATGAAAAAACAGATCGCGAAAGAAGAAAGTGTCAGCACAGGTGATACAAACGTGAAAGTGGTTGCAAACGGTACTAACGCTTCGGGTGGTAAAGACTTTGCAGTCAGCCTCAATAAAGATCTGAATCTGACTAAAGACGGTAGTGTCACCATTGGCGGAACGACCTTGAAAGAGGGCAACTTGACAATGGGTAACACCACAGTCGGCAACGATGGCCTCACCATCAAAGACGGCCCATCCATCACCCAAAACGGTATTAATGCCGGTAATAAAGTGGTGAACAATGTAGCAGATGGGGATATTAGCCCGAACAGCAAACAAGCGATCAATGGCGGTCAGCTCCATACGGCGATTGCAAACAGTGGCTTTAACCTTGCGACCAATGGTCAAGATACGGCGACGGATAAACGGATCAACAATAACGATACCTTTAATCTCAACCAAGGTAACAATATTGTTGTGAAACAGATCGACAACGGTTACGAAATTTCAACGGGTAATAACTTAGTTATCGGTGAAAAAGGCGAACCGGGTCAAAACGGTCAGCCGGGTAAAGACGGTGTTGATGGTTCAATCGGTGTAAACGGCAAAGACGGATCATCTGTTGTGATCAACGGTAAAGACGGCTCAATCGGCTTAACCGGCCCGAAAGGTTCAGACGGTAAAGACGGCGTATCCGCTAATATTTCTGTGAAAGACGGAGCAAAAGGTCTGGACGGAAATGACGGTAAAAACGGCGAAAGCAAAACCCGTATTGTTTACGAAAAACCAAATGGTCAAACCGAAGAAGTCGCAACCTTAAATGACGGCTTGAAGTTCAAAGGCGATGACGGTAAAGAAATTGCTAAGAAATTGAACGAGACGTTAAACATCACGGGTGGTGCAAACGGTAAATTAACCGATAAGAACATTGGTGTTGTTAACGAAGGCGGTAACCTAACAGTGAAATTAGCTGAAAATATCACTTTAGGGGATAACGGTAGCGTGAATATCGGTAATACCACGGTTAATAATGATGGTTTAACTATTAAGGGCGGACCAAGCGTAACAACGAGTGGTATCAATGCCGGTAACAAAGTCATTAGCAATGTTGCACCGGGTGTGAAACCGACAGATGCTGTGAATAAAGCCCAGTTAGATCAGGTTCGTGGAGATGTCTATAACGTCAATAACCGTGTTGATAAGTTAGATAAACGCGTTCGTGGAATTGGTGCAAATGCCGCAGCCGCTGCGTCATTACCACAGGTAATGTTGCCGGGTAAATCAATGGTTGCCGCAGCCGCAAGCGGATATAGCGGTGCATCAGCGGTTGCCTTGGGTTACTCAAGAGCCAGCGATAACGGTAAGGTTATCTTGAAATTAACCGGTACGGCTAACTCTGCAGGTCACTATTCCGGTGGCGTAGGGGTAGGTTACCAGTGGTAATCTCTACTCGGTGAAGTTATTAAGTTTCTTAACTTAATAAAACATCATTAATTTAATCTGCACCTAAATGTTGGTAAAACCGACAGATTAAGGTGCAGATTTTTTATTGCCTTGATTTGGGGCTGTATCCCATTCAGTATCACTTGTCATTTTCCTCAAAGCAGGCATATTTCCCTTTTTGTAAAATGAAAAAATCAAAACAAATTTTGTGTTTTTCTCACAATGTTGCAAAATAGCCAAAATTAGAGACATACCTTAGAAAAAATGATTGTATTTAGTAATATTTCCTTAAAACGCGGGCAAACGGAATTACTTGAACATGCCAGCGCAACCATTAATCCAAAACAAAAAGTCGGCTTAGTGGGAAAAAACGGTTGTGGTAAATCTTCCCTATTTGCCTTATTGAAAAAAGAACTTCAGGCGGAAGGCGGAGAGGTCACTTACCCCGCTAATTGGGCGGTATCATGGGTGAATCAGGAAACACCGGCATTGGAAATTTCTGCCTTAGATTATGTGATTCAAGGGGATCGTGAATATTGCCGTTTACAGGCAGAACTTGCTCAAGCGAATGCGCGCAATGATGGCAACGCCATTGCACATATTCATGACAGGCTGGATGCGATTAATGCTTGGACAATTCAATCCCGCGCAGAAACACTGCTGCACGGATTGGGTTTTACACAAGCTGAGACCACGCATCGTGTAAAATCTTTCTCCGGCGGTTGGCGAATGAGATTGAATTTGGCACAGGCGTTGCTTTGTCCGTCAGATTTATTATTGCTTGATGAACCCACTAACCACTTAGACTTAGATGCGGTTATTTGGCTTGAACGCTGGTTGGTGAACTATCAAGGAACGTTAGTATTGATTTCTCACGACCGTGATTTTCTTGATCCTATTGTAAATAAAATTTTGCATATAGAACATCAAAAGCTAAACGAATATACCGGGGATTATTCTTCTTTTGAAGTTCAACGAGCCACTAAACTCGCCCAACAAGCGGCAATGTATCGCCAGCAGCAACAAAAAATTGCCCATCTGCAAAGCTATATTGATCGCTTTAAAGCCAAAGCTACGAAAGCAAAACAAGCGCAAAGCCGTGTGAAAGCCTTGCAGAGAATGGAGTTAATTGCGCCGGCTTATGCGGATAATCCTTTTACATTTACTTTTCGTCCTCCCGTTTCGTTGCCCAATCCGTTGGTGATGCTTGAACAAGCCAGTGCCGGTTACGGTAAAGGGGAAAGTGCGGTTGAAATTCTGCGTAAAATTAAACTCAATCTTGTGCCGGGTTCGCGCATTGGATTGCTGGGTAAGAATGGGGCGGGAAAATCCACCTTGATTAAACTTTTGGCACAAGAGCTAACCGCACTTTCCGGTATGGTACAGCTCGCGAAAGGGGTTAAATTGGGCTACTTCGCCCAACATCAGCTTGATACTCTCCGCGCGGAAGAGTCCGCTTTGTGGCATATGCAAAAACTTGCACCGGAGCAGACAGAGCAACAACAGCGGGATTACCTCGGTAGTTTTGCTTTTCAGGGTGATAAAGTCAATCAGCCCGTTTCCTCTTTTTCCGGTGGCGAAAAAGCGCGGTTGGTTTTAGCATTGATTGTGTGGCAACGCCCGAATTTACTGTTATTGGATGAACCGACCAACCATTTGGATCTTGATATGCGCCAGGCCTTAACGGAAGCGTTGGTGGATTATGAGGGATCGTTGGTCGTGGTATCGCACGACCGCCACTTATTACGCAATACGGTGGAAGAATTTTACTTAGTCCATGATAAACAAGTCGAACCCTTTAAAGGCGATTTAGAGGATTATCAAAAATGGCTGATGGAACAAAATAGCCAATCTTCTACAAAATCAGCAGAAGAAAATACAGCGACAGAAACTGCTCATTCCAATCAAAGTCGCAAAGAACAAAAACGTCGAGAAGCCGAATTGCGCCAACAAACCGCGCCGCTTCGGAAAAAAATCACGCAGTTAGAAGACAAAATGAATACCTTGACCGAACAGCTGGCGGAAATTGAACACAGCCTAGCGGATTCCGCACTTTATCAGGTAGAAAATAAAGAAAAATTGACCGCACTTTTAGCGCAACAGGTGGAGACCAAAAAAGCCTTGGAAACCGTGGAGACGGATTGGATGGAGGCGCAAGAGACATTGGAAGAAATCGTATCAAATGCGGAGTGATTATGACCGAATCCCTTTTTCATCATACAAAACAACAAGAATACTGCCCGAAGTGCGGTTCGATTTTACAGATTAAACAGGGCAAAAAAGGGCTATTTCTTGGTTGCAGCGGCTATCCGCAATGTGATTATTTACGCCCTCTACAACGTATGGAACATAAAGTATTGAAAGAACTGGATGAGGCTTGTCCGCAATGCGCTAATCCGTTACAGTTGAAACAAGGGGCGTTCGGTATGTTTATCGGTTGCAGTAATTATCCGCAATGTGATTTTGTCGTACACGAAGAACAAAAAACGGCAGAAAAAATCGCTTGCCCGCAATGTCAAAAGGGGCATTTGGTTGCCCGCCGCGGGCGACAGGGGAAAACATTTTATGGCTGCAATGATTTTCCTCACTGCAAATTTTCTTTGCCGGCTAAGCCCTATGAAATGCCTTGCCCGCAATGCAATTTTCCTCTTGCCTTATTAAAAAGTGAAAATGAAACGGGGCAACAAATGCAATGTGCGAATAAAACTTGCCGCCATATTTTTGAGATTTCCAAATGACTTTACAACAAATTGTCGCCCGTTTATTACAAGATCAAGTTGTCGCTTATCCCACCGAGGCCGTATTTGGGTTGGGGTGTAACCCGTTCAGTGAAAGTGCGGTCAAAAAATTACTCGATTTAAAACAACGTCCTATGGAAAAAGGATTAATTTTGATTGCACCGAGTTTGACATTTTTACAGCCCTTTATTGATCTTGCAGGGGTGACGGAAACACAAATGGAAAGGCTGACTGCCCGTTATGATCGTCCGATCACTTGGGTTGTGCCGGCAAAATCGGATGTTTCCCCCTTACTTACCGGAAAATTTAACACAATTGCGGTGCGTTTAAGTGATCATCCGGCGGTAAAAGCGTTATGCGAGGCAACAGGTTTTGCATTGATTTCAACGAGTGCAAATTTAACCGGTGCGCCTCCCTGTCGGACAGGGGAGGAGGTGCGGTCGCAATTTGGCGAGGATTTTCCTGTCTTAGATTTAGCAGTAGGCAAAGCGAAAAATCCTTCTGAGATTCGTGATTTGATGACTAACCAATTGTTTAGACAAGGATAAGATATGGATTACTATGCGGTGTGGGGCAATCCCATTTCACAAAGTTTATCGCCGTTGATTCAAGGCAAATTTGCGACAGAAACCCAACAAGCGATGAGCTATGAGGCAAAATTAGGCGATCTTGATACCTTTGAGCAACAACTTGCCACATTTTTCTCTCAGGGGGCAAAAGGCTGTAATGTAACCGCACCTTTTAAAGCCCGAGCCTATCAACTTGCCGATGAACACAGCGAGCGGGCGAGACTTGCGCAGGCTTGTAATACGCTAAAAAAATTAGCGGACGGTCTGCTTTATGCTGATAATACGGACGGCATTGGTTTAGTGACGGATTTGGAACGTTTAAATTGGATTAAACCGAATCAGCGTACTTTGATTTTAGGCGCCGGTGGCGCAACTCAAGGCGTATTATTGCCCTTATTGCAAGCCCGACAACATATCGTGCTAGCCAACCGCACTTTAGCAAAAGCGCAAGCCTTGGCAGAAAAATTTCAGCCTTACGGCGAGATTCAAGCGGTGGCGATGGAGACTATTCCTGTTCAACCTTATGATCTGATTATTAACGCAACGTCTGCAGGGTTAAGTGGAACTACCGCGCCTGTCTCGGCGGATATGATTAAATTGGGACACGCCTTTTATGATATGCAATACGCCAAAGGATCAGATACGCCATTTATTACTTTTTGTAAAAGTTTAGGCTTGGTGAATGTGAACGACGGATTTGGAATGCTGGTGGCGCAAGCGGCACATTCATTTCATTTATGGCGGGGCGAGATGCCGAATTTTGCGAAGGTTTATAGCGAACTCAAAAAGGAGATCCTATGACAAGATGTTCGTGGGCGGGCGATTTGCCGATTTACATTGCTTATCACGATAACGAATGGGGTAAGCCGGAATTTGATAGCCAAAAATTATTCGAGAAAATTTGTTTAGAAGGGCAACAAGCGGGCTTGTCGTGGATTACGGTGTTAAAAAAACGTGAGGCGTATCGGGCGGCATTTCATCAATTTGATCGCGAAAAAGTGGCAAAAATGACCGCACTTGATATTGATGCTTGTATGCAAAATACGGGGCTGATTCGCCATCGTGCTAAATTGGAAGCCATTGTTAAAAATGCCAATGCTTATTTGGCGATGGAAAAGTGCGGTGAAAATTTTAGTGATTTTATTTGGTCGTTCGTCAATCACAAACCGATTGTGAATGATGTGCCGGATTTATCCGTTATACCGACTAGAACCGATATATCCAAAGCGATGTCAAAGGCATTGAAAAAACGCGGTTTTGTATTTGTAGGTGAAACCACTTGTTATGCTTTTATGCAATCAATGGGATTAGTCAATGACCATATAAATGATTGTCGTTGTAAATGATCTTCCAGTATAATCGCTCGGATTTTATCGATAAAAAGAATTAAATTATGAATAAAAAATATACTTTAATTTCGCTTTCTATTTTGACCGCACTTTATAGCCAAACGGCTTTAGCGGATTTACGTTCGCAATGTTTGCTAGGCGTGCCAACGTTTTCCGGTGAGGTAGTGTCAGGGAATCCAAATGATTTGCCTGTCTATATTGAGGCGGATGATGCGGAAATTAATCAGCCGACAAGCGCAATTTATAAAGGAAATGCGGATCTCAAGCAGGGAAACCGTCATCTGATTGCCGATTCCGTAGAAGTGAAACAAACCGGTGAAGGCAAGGCATTGCAACGTTTCGCTTATGTGCGTGGCGGATTTGATTATAAAGACGATCAAATCAATATGTTGGGGCAAAATGCGGATTTTAATTTAGAGTCGAAAGACGGTAATGTGACGGAAGCCGATTATCAGCTAGTCGGGCGTCAAGGTCGGGGAAAAGCGCAAGAAATTGAATTGCGTAATAATACCCGTGTGATGAAAAATGCCACTTTTACGTCCTGTTTACCGAATGATAATGCGTGGGCGGTGGATGCCTCGGAGATTCGTCAGTATATTAAAGAAGAGTATGCGGAAATGTGGCACGCACGCTTTAAGGTACTTGGCGTACCGGTATTTTATACGCCATATTTGCAACTCCCTATCGGTGATCGTCGTCGTTCCGGTTTATTAATCCCAAGTGCGGGAAGTTCGAGCCGTGATGGGTATTGGTATTCCCAACCGATTTATTGGAATATCGCACCGAATTATGATGCGACCATTATCCCGAAATATATGTCGCACCGCGGTTGGCAATTAAACGGTGAGTTTCGCTATTTAACACCGGTTGGTGAGGGTAAAGTTGCCGGTGAATATTTGGCACGTGATCGCTATGATGAATACTATGGCGAGAATCGGAAACGCCATCTTTTTTATTGGAATCACAGTTCCTCTTTCCTTCAAAATTGGCGTTTGAATATTGATTATACGCGAGTAAGTGATAAACGCTATTTCACGGATTTTACGTCTGACTATGGCAGTAGCACGGATGGTTATGCCAACCAATATGCACGTATTGCTTATTACCAGCCAAATTACAATTTCGCTATTTCTGCACGCCAATTCCAAATCTTTGATGAGGTGGATATCGGGCCTTATCGTGCCATGCCGCAAATTGATTTTAACTATTATAAAAATGATTTAGCGAATGGTTGGTTAGACTTTAAGTTATTCTCACAAGCAGTACGTTTTGATAATGATAGTAGCCTTATGCCAACGGCTTGGCGTTTTCATCTTGAGCCTAGTTTAGCCACGGCAATGTCGAATAAATACGGTAGCTTGAATATTGAAACCAAACTTTATGCCACCCATTACCAACAGAAAAAAGGAAAAGGAGCCGGTGCGGAAGAGGTGGAAAGTCGGGTAAATCGGGTTATTCCACAAATTAAAGTGGATTTACAGACCGTTTTAGCACGGGATACCACATTTTTAAAAGATTATACGCAAACCTTTGAACCGCGCGTGCAGTATTTATATCGCCCGTATCGCAATCAAAGCAATATCGGCTCAAGCCGTACTAATGATTATTTAGGGTATGGCTATGATTCCTCGTTGGTTCAACAAGATTACTATTCTTTATTCCGTGATCGTCGTTATAGCGGGTTAGACCGTATTGCTTCGGCTAACCAAGTGACGCTGGGGGGAACCACCCGTTTTTATGACAGACACTCAACAGAACGTTTTAATTTCTCTGCCGGACAAACTTATCACTTAACCGATTCCCGAATTGACAGCAATCCGGCAAATAGTACGCAACGTTCTTCTTCCTCTTGGGCGTTAGAGTCAAATTGGAAACTCAATGATAACTGGAACTGGCATGGTAGCTATCAATATGATACCCAGTTAAAGAAAACCTCATTAGTCAATACCAGTATTGAATATAATCCGGAAAGAAATAATTTAATTCAGTTAAATTATCGTTATGCGAGCCAAGCTTATATCGACCAAAACTTAGGGCGATCCGCCAATGCCTATAATCAAGATATTAAACAGTTAGGCTTGGTTGCGGCTTGGGAAGTGACGGATAATTGGGCGGTGGTCGGAAAATATTATCAGGACTTAGCCTTGAAAAAACCGGTAGAACAGTATCTTGGTGTGCAGTATAACAGTTGTTGTTGGGCTGTAGGTGTCGGGGCTAGACGTCATGTTACCAGCCGCCAAAATCAAGGGCAAGATGAAGTGCTGTATGATAACAGTATCGGTGTGACCTTTGAATTACGCGGTTTAGGCACGAATGATCACCAAAGCGGTATTCAAGATATGTTGAAAAAAGGTAAGTTGCCGTATATTAAAGCGTATAGTTTATAAGCATAGGCTTGCTCTAGATTATCTTCGGAATGAGGTTTTTGCTTAAAGGATATGTTATGAAAAAACAACTAATATTGACCGCACTTTTAGGTGCGATGGTATTAACTGGCTGTGCAACCAAGCCAAATGGAGAGCGTAATGATCCAATGGAAGGGTTTAACCGTACCATGTGGGATTTTAACTACAACGTCGTGGATCGCTATGTGTTAGAACCGGCGGCAAAAGGTTGGCGTGATTATTTGCCTAAGCCGCTAACAAAAGGGCTTACTAATGTCGCGAATAATTTGGATGAGCCGGTAAGTTTTGTAAACCGTATGATTGAGGGCGAACCTAAAAAAGCCTTTGTGCATTTTAATCGTTTTTGGATTAATACCGTATTCGGTATCGGCGGTTTATTTGATTTCGCCAGTGCGAGCAAAGAATTACAAGTCTATGAACAACGCGGATTTGGTGAAACATTAGGGAGTTATGGGGTTGATGCCGGTGCCTATATGGTTCTGCCGCTTTATAATGCGACAACCCCGCGTCAATTAACCGGTGCAATTGTGGACGCTGCCTATATGTATCCGTTCTGGGAATGGGCGGTGGACGGTCCTTTTTCACTGGTTAAATATGGCGTTCAAGTGCTGGACTCCCGTGCGAAGAATTTGGATAACGCGGAATTGTTAAATCAAGCGCAAGATCCTTATGTAACTTTCCGTGAAGCTTATTTCCAAAATTTGGAATTTAAAGTCAATGACGGAAACGTAAAAGAAAGTTCACAGAAAGAACTTTCTGATGATGTGTTGAAAGAAATTGATTAATAAAAAGTGCGGTTAATTTTTACTGCATTTTTCTCTATGAAAGATAAGAAAAGGAGAACTGACTATGACAAAAATTATTCATACCGAGCAAGCCCCTGCCGCAATCGGTCCTTATGTTCAAGCGGTCGATTTAGGAAATTTGGTTTTGACTTCAGGCCAAATTCCGGTGAATCCGGCAACGGGCGAAGTGCCGGCTGATATTGTGGCACAAGCCCGTCAATCGTTAGAAAATGTAAAAGCTATCATAGAACAAGCCGGTTTAAGTGTAGCGGATATTGTAAAAACCACCGTATTCGTGAAAGATTTAAATGATTTTGCTGTGGTGAATGCGGAATATGAGCGTTTCTTTAAAGAGAATAGTCATCCGACTTTTCCAGCCCGCTCTTGTGTGGAAGTGGCACGTTTACCAAAAGATGTCGGGTTGGAAATTGAAGCCATCGCGGTAAGAAAATAATATAGGGCGCAGTTTTGGATCTTTTTTCGCCAAATAGCTTTACAAGAGAAAGGATTCACTTTATAATCCTGCACCTTTGTTATGGCTTTAGGCTATAACCTCATTTCTGGTTGGTGCTTGACCTATTCAAGCCCCGTCCAAGACCGTAGGGGAGCAATCTTAATCATCCTACGTAGATGGTGTACAGAATAAGAATTTTTCTTGCTTCTGGGCACCGAAGTCGTCCTAATCTTAGATTAGGTAAATTAATTCCGAGCAATCGGAGTGTATTCAGGAGCTAAAAGCCAATGGCATTAAATCTTCAAGACAAACAAGCAATTGTTGCTGAAGTAAATGAAGCAGCCAAAGGTGCACTTTCAGCGGTTATCGCGGATTCACGCGGTGTAACTGTTGAGAAAATGACTGAATTACGTAAAGCAGCTCGTGAATCGGGTGTAACAATGCGTGTGGTTCGTAATACTTTATTACGCCGTGCGGTTGAAGGCACAGATTACGAATGCTTAAAAGATACGTTTGTAGGTCCAACACTTATCGCGTTCTCTAATGAACACCCGGGCGCAGCTGCTCGTTTGTTCAAAGAGTTTGCTAAAGCAAACGATAAGTTTGAAATTAAAGGTGCCGCCTTTGAAGGTAAGATTCAGGATGTTGAATTCTTAGCAACATTACCAACTTACGAAGAAGCAATTGCACGTTTAATGGGCACAATGAAAGAAGCAGCGGCAGGCAAGCTTGCTCGCACTTTTGCAGCATTACGCGACAAATTACAAGAAGCAGCTTAATTTCTAAGCGTTTCTTACTTCATTTAACTTTATTTATTTTAGGAATTGATTGTTATGTCATTAACTAACGAACAAATCATTGAAGCGATTGCTTCTAAAACTGTAACTGAAATCGTTGAATTAATCGCAGCGATGGAAGAAAAATTCGGCGTATCAGCAGCGGCAGCAGTAGCGGCAGCACCAGCAGCAGGCGGTGCAGCGGCAGCTGAAGAGAAAACTGAATTTGATGTGGTACTTGCTGAAGCTGGTGCAAATAAAGTAGCAGTAATCAAAGCAGTACGTGGTGCAACCGGTTTAGGCTTAAAAGAAGCTAAAGACTTAGTTGAATCTGCACCTGCAGCGTTAAAAGAAGGCATCTCTAAAGAAGAAGCTGAAGCGCTTAAGAAAGAATTAGAAGAAGCTGGTGCAAAAGTAGAAATCAAATAATTTTTGATTCTCTTATGTCCTGTTTCTCAGGCTTAATGGCTGGTGGGTTACCATCAGCCATTTTGTGCTATCAAAATAGGCACAAAAAACAGATAATAATTTTCCGTTTAATCTTATCTGTTTCCACTCAAGTTGATTATAGACGTTTTAATTTGAGTAGCCCACTACAGAAGTAAGGTTCAGAGTGCGGTTCCTGAAAACGGTGTCCATACCTTGATATGAGTCAAAATCCGGTCAAAATTGACCGCACTTTTTCTTGTGTCAGCTCAGTCTCACTAAAATTGATAGAGGAAAACCAACCAATGGGTCTCTCCTATTCTGAGAAAAAACGAATTCGTAAAGACTTCGGCAAACGTCCGCAAGTTTTAAATGTACCCTATTTATTAACTATCCAATTAGATTCGTTTGATAAATTTATTCAAAAAGATCCTGAAGGTCAGCAAGGTTTAGAAGCGGCTTTCCGTTCAGTCTTTCCAATTGTTAGCAACAATGGCTATACCGAATTACAATATGTTGACTACCGTTTAGAAGAACCGGAATTTGATGTACGTGAGTGCCAAATTCGTGGTTCGACTTATGCTGCAGGTTTACGTGTTAAATTACGTCTTGTAAGTTACGATAAAGAGTCATCTTCACGCGCCGTTAAAGATATTAAAGAAAATGAAGTGTATATGGGGGAAATCCCATTAATGACGGATAACGGTACTTTTGTCATCAATGGTACCGAGCGTGTTATCGTTTCACAATTACACCGCAGCCCGGGCGTATTTTTTGATTCCGATAAAGGTAAAACCCATTCATCGGGTAAGGTGCTTTATAACGCACGTATTATTCCTTATCGTGGTTCTTGGTTGGATTTTGAATTTGATCCGAAAGATAATCTTTATGCACGAATTGACCGTCGTCGTAAATTACCGGCAACCATTATTCTTCGTGCATTAGGTTACAACACCGAAGAAATCTTAAATTTATTCTTTGATAAAGTAACCTTTGAAATCGCCGATAATAAATTATTAATGACCCTAGTACCAGATCGTTTACGTGGTGAAACGGCGTCATTTGATATTGAAGCGAACGGTAAAGTCTATGTAGAGCGTGGTCGTCGTATTACTGCCCGCCACATTAAAGCATTAGAGAAAGATAATGTAAGCCAAGTTGTTGTGCCTACCGAGTATATTGTAGGTAAAGTGGCAGCCAAAGATTATGTAGATTTGGAATTCGGTGAAATTATTTGTCCGGCAAATGGTGAAATCTCTTTAGAAGTTCTAGCGAAATTAGCACAAGCAGGCTACAACGTTATTGAAACCTTGTTCACCAATGATTTAGATTACGGTCCTTATATTTCCGAAACCTTACGTGTTGATCCGACTGACGATAAAACCAGTGCGCTTTATGAAATCTATCGTATGATGCGCCCGGGTGAGCCACCAACACCGGAATCTTCAGAAGCCTTATTTAACAACTTATTTTTCTCTGCGGAACGTTATGATTTATCTGCAGTAGGTCGTATGAAATTCAACCGTTCTTTAGGTATTCCTGAAGGTGTGGGAAGTGGGATTTTAAGCCATGAGGATATCATTGCCGTAATGCGTAAACTCATTGATATCCGTAACGGTCGTGGTGAAGTGGATGATATCGACCACTTAGGTAACCGTCGTATCCGTTCTGTGGGCGAAATGGCTGAAAACCAATTCCGTATTGGTTTAGTACGTGTAGAAAGAGCGGTCAAAGAACGCTTATCTTTAGGTGATTTGGATGCGATCACGCCACAGGATTTAATTAATCCGAAACCAATTTCTGCGGCAGTGAAAGAATTCTTTGGTTCTTCACAACTTTCGCAATTTATGGATCAAAACAACCCATTATCAGAAGTGACCCACAAACGTCGTATTTTTGCGTTGGGTCCGGGCGGTTTAACCCGTGAACGTGCAGGCTTTGAAGTACGTGACGTACATAACACCCATTATGGTCGTTTATGTCCAATCGAAACGCCTGAAGGTCCGAACATCGGTTTGATTAACTCCCTTTCCGCATTTGCTCGTACTAATGATTACGGTTTCTTAGAAACCCCATATCGCAAAGTCATTGACGGTCAAGTGACGGAAGAAATTGAATATTTATCAGCCATTGATGAAGCAAATTATATCATCGCTCAGGCAAACTCAAATCTAGACGAGAATAATCGCTTTACTGATGCTTTTGTTACGGCTCGTGGTGAGCGTGGTGAGTCCGGTTTATATAAACCTGAAGATATCCATTATATGGACGTATCCACTCAACAAGTAGTGTCTGTAGCGGCGGCATTGATCCCATTCCTTGAGCATGATGATGCGAACCGTGCATTGATGGGGGCAAACATGCAACGTCAGGCTGTTCCAACATTACGTGCTGACAAGCCGTTAGTGGGAACAGGTATGGAAAAACCAATTGCTCTTGATTCCGGTGTGGCTGTTGTGGCGAAACGTGGTGGTATCGTTCAATATGTGGATGCATCACGTATTGTGATTAAAGTGAATGAAGATGAAACCGTTGCAGGTGAAGCGGGGATTGATATTTATAACTTAATCAAATACACCCGTTCTAACCAAAATACCTGTATCAACCAAATTCCTTGTGTGAATTTAGGCGATCCGATTAATCGTGGTGAGGTGTTGGCTGACGGTCCTTCAACCGATTTAGGGGAACTGGCGTTAGGTCAAAATATCCGTGTGGCATTTATGCCATGGAACGGTTATAACTTTGAAGACTCCATGTTAGTGTCTGAGCGTGTGGTTCAACAAGATCGCTTTACCACCATTCATATCCAAGAACTTTCTTGTGTGGCTCGTGATACTAAATTAGGCGCAGAAGAAATCACCGCAGATATTCCAAATGTGGGTGAATCGGCACTCAGCAAATTAGATGAATCCGGTATCGTTTATGTGGGTGCGGAAGTAAAAGGTGGAGACATCTTAGTCGGTAAAGTGACACCGAAAGGTGAAACCCAATTAACACCGGAAGAAAAATTGTTACGTGCAATTTTTGGTGAAAAAGCCTCTGATGTGAAAGATTCTTCATTGCGTGTACCAAACAGCGTAAGCGGTACGGTTATCGACGTACAAGTCTTCACCCGTGATGGCGTGGAAAAAGACAAACGTGCGCTAGAAATCGAAGAAATGCAATTAAAAGAAGCGAAGAAAGACCTTTCCGATGAATTAGAAATCTTAGAGGCTGGTTTATTCGCGCGTGTTCGCAATCTTCTTATTTCGGGTGGCGTAGATGAAGCACAATTAGATAAATTAGATCGTACTAAATGGTTAGAACAAACCATTGCCGATGAAGAGAAACAAAACCAATTAGAGCAACTCGCAGAGCAATACGAAGAGCTTCGTAAAGAGTTTGAACTCAAACTTGAAGTGAAACGTAAGAAAATCATCAAAGGTGATGATCTTGCGCCGGGTGTATTGAAAGTGGTGAAAGTTTATCTTGCGGTGAAACGCCAAATCCAACCTGGTGATAAAATGGCGGGTCGTCACGGTAACAAAGGGGTTATCTCAAAAATTAATCCTGTTGAGGATATGCCGTACGATGAAAATGGCCAACCGGTTGAAATCGTATTAAACCCTCTGGGCGTTCCATCCCGTATGAATATCGGTCAGATCCTTGAAACTCACTTAGGTTTAGCGGCAAAAGGTATTGGTGATCAAATCAATACGATGCTTAAACAAAAACAAGAAGTAGAAAAATTACGCAGTTATATGCAAAAAGCCTATGATTTAGGTCATGGTTCACAAAAAGTGGATTTAAGCACTTTCACTGATGAAGAAGTGCTACGTTTAGCAGATAACTTGCGTAAAGGTTTACCGGTTGCTACCCCTGTGTTTGATGGTGCGGATGAAACGGAAATCAAAGAGTTATTAAAACTCGGCGGTTTACCGACTTCCGGACAGATCACCTTATACGATGGACGTACCGGTGAGAAATTTGAGCGTCCGGTAACCGTAGGTTATATGTATATGCTCAAATTGAACCACTTGGTTGATGACAAAATGCACGCACGTTCAACGGGCTCTTATAGTCTCGTCACGCAACAACCATTAGGTGGTAAAGCACAATTCGGTGGTCAACGTTTCGGTGAGATGGAGGTATGGGCGCTTGAAGCATATGGTGCAGCTTATACTTTACAGGAAATGCTAACCGTGAAATCCGATGATGTGAACGGTCGTACGAAGATGTATAAAAACATCGTCAGCGGCAACCAACAAATGGATCCGGGTACGCCGGAATCTTTCAACGTGATTATGAAAGAAATCCGTTCACTTGGTTTAAATATTGAGTTAGACGAAGAGTAATGAAAGTAGGGTGTGTGGATTGGCATAATTCACACACTACAAAAATCGCCGAAGTGCGGTCAAAATTCTCGGTAATTTTTAACCGCACTTTAAACCTTTAACTCCGACAGGAGAACATTTGTGAAAGACTTAGTTAAGTTTTTAAAAGCACAGTCAAAAACCAGTGAAGATTTTGATGTGATTAAAATTGGGTTAGCGTCACCGGATATGATCCGTTCTTGGTCATTTGGTGAAGTGAAAAAACCTGAAACCATTAACTACCGTACGTTCAAACCTGAACGTGATGGTCTTTTCTGTGCGCGTATCTTCGGGCCGGTAAAAGACTACGAATGTTTATGTGGTAAATATAAACGTTTAAAACACCGTGGTGTGATTTGTGAAAAATGTGGCGTTGAAGTGACACAAACCAAAGTGCGTCGTGAACGTATGGGTCATATTGAATTAGCCTCACCGGTGGCACACATTTGGTTCTTAAAATCCCTTCCATCCCGTATCGGTTTATTACTTGATATGCCGTTACGTGATATTGAGCGTGTACTTTATTTTGAAATGTACATTGTGACTGAACCGGGTATGACGGATTTAGAACGCGGTCAATTATTAACGGAAGAACAATATCTTGATGCTGAAGATCGTTGGCAAGATGAATTTGAAGCAAAAATGGGGGCGGAAGCAATCCAAGATCTATTAAAAGGTATGGATCTTGATGTGGAATGCGAAAAATTACGTGAAGAGTTACAAGAAACCAATTCTGAAACAAAACGTAAGAAAATTACTAAACGTCTAAAATTATTAGAAGCATTTATTCAGTCGGGTAACAAACCGGAATGGATGGTGATGACCGTATTACCGGTACTTCCACCGGATCTTCGTCCGTTAGTACCATTAGACGGCGGACGTTTTGCGACTTCCGATTTGAACGATTTATACCGTCGAGTGATTAACCGTAATAACCGTTTAAAACGTTTATTGGATCTTATCGCTCCGGATATTATTGTGCGTAATGAGAAACGGATGTTGCAAGAATCGGTCGATGCGTTATTGGATAACGGTCGCCGCGGTCGTGCAATTACCGGTTCTAATCGTCGTCCGTTAAAATCCTTAGCAGATATGATTAAGGGTAAACAAGGTCGTTTCCGTCAAAACCTATTGGGTAAACGTGTTGACTATTCCGGCCGTTCGGTAATCACCGTAGGTCCATACCTACACCTACATCAATGCGGTTTACCGAAGAAAATGGCATTGGAATTATTCCGTCCGTTTATCTATGCAAAATTAGAAAGTCGCGGTTATGCCACAACCATTAAAGCGGCGAAGAAAATGGTTGAGCGTGAAGAGGCGATTGTTTGGGATATTCTTGCGGAAGTGATTCGCGAACATCCGATTTTATTGAACCGTGCTCCAACACTTCACCGTTTGGGTATTCAAGCGTTTGAACCAATCTTAATCGAAGGTAAAGCGATTCAATTACACCCGCTCGTGTGTGCTGCGTTCAATGCGGACTTCGATGGTGACCAAATGGCGGTTCACGTTCCGTTAACCCTTGAGGCCCAATTAGAAGCCCGCGCGTTGATGATGTCCACCAATAACGTCCTTTCACCGGCGAACGGTGATCCTATTATCGTGCCATCACAAGACGTGGTATTGGGGCTTTATTATATGACCCGAGAAAAAGTGAACGGTAAAGGCGAAGGAATGTTATTGCAAGATCCGCGTGAGGCGGAAAGAGCTTATTCTACCGGTCAGGCAGAATTGCATTCTCGTGTAAAAGTACGGATCACTGAATATGTAAAAAATGAAGCCGGCGAACTTGATGCAGTGACAACATTAACGGATACCACCATTGGCCGTGCGATTTTATGGATGATTGCACCGAAAGGTATGCCTTATGCGTTGTTTAATCAAACATTAGGCAAAAAAGCGATCTCCAAATTAATTAATGAAGCATACCGTCGTTTAGGCTTAAAAGAATCGGTTATGTTTGCCGACCAAATTATGTACACCGGTTTTGCTTATGCGGCTCGCTCCGGTTCATCTGTCGGTATTGACGACATGGTGATCCCTGAGAAGAAATATGAAATTATTTCGGCAGCGGAAGACGAAGTAGCGGAAATCCAAGAGCAATTCCAATCCGGTCTTGTGACAGCAGGCGAACGTTACAATAAAGTGATCGATATTTGGGCTGCGGCAAACGAACGTGTTGCAAAAGCGATGATGGAAAATCTTTCTACGGAAGAAGTGCTGAACCGTGAAGGTAAACCTGAAAAACAAGCCTCGTTTAATAGTATTTTTATGATGGCGGATTCCGGTGCGCGTGGTTCTGCGGCACAGATTCGTCAGCTGGCGGGGATGCGTGGTTTGATGGCGCGTCCGGACGGCTCGATCATTGAAACGCCAATCACCGCGAACTTCCGTGAAGGGTTGAACGTACTTCAATACTTTATTTCAACCCACGGTGCGCGTAAAGGTTTGGCGGATACCGCATTGAAAACAGCGAACTCCGGTTATTTGACCCGTCGTCTAGTTGACGTGGCACAAGACTTGGTGATTATTGAAGATGACTGTGGTACGCACGAAGGCTTAGTGATGACCCCGTTAATTGAGGGGGGCGATGAAAAAGTCCCACTTCGCGAGTTAGTATTAGGTCGTGTAGCAGCAGAAGATATCTATAAGCCTGGAACAGAAGAAGTCTTAATTGCACGTAATACGTTACTAGATGAAAAACTTTGTGATGTGTTAGATGCAAATTCGGTAGATAGCGTGAAAGTACGCTCAGTAGTAACCTGTGATACCAATTATGGCGTTTGCGCTAAATGTTACGGTCGTGACTTGGCGCGCGGTCACTTAATCAACCAAGGTGAAGCGGTAGGCGTTATTGCGGCGCAATCTATCGGTGAACCGGGAACACAGTTAACCATGCGTACGTTCCATATCGGTGGTGCGGCGTCTGTGGCAGCAAAAGAATCTAGCGTACAAGCGAAAAATACCGGTACATTACACTTAGCCAATGCGAAATTTGTCACGAATGATGAAGGTAAATTAGTGTTAACTTCCCGTAATACGGAATTAACTGTTACTGACGCATTCGGTCGTACCAAAGAACACTATAAAGTGCCTTATGGTGCGGTATTAAGTAAAGGTGACGGTCAAGAAGTCACGGCGGGTGAAACCGTAGCGAACTGGGATCCTCATACTATGCCGGTTGTGTCTGAAGTGACCGGTTTCGTAAAATTCGTGGATATCGTGGACGGTTTAACCGTAACACGTCAAACCGATGAATTAACTGGTCTATCCTCGATTGTGGTACAAGATGTGGGTGAACGTGCAACTGCTGGTAAAGATTTACGCCCAACTATTAAATTAGTTGACGCAAACGGCAATGACGTTTTCTTACCGGAAACCGATGTCATCGCACAATACTTCTTACCGGGTAAAGCAATTGTAAGTTTAGACGATGGCGTAGCGGTAAAAGTGGGTGAACCTTTAGCCCGTATTCCACAAGAATCTGTGGGAACGAAAGATATTACCGGTGGTCTTCCACGCGTTGCAGACTTATTTGAAGCCCGTAAACCGAAAGAGCCGGCAATTTTGGCGGAGATTTCAGGTATCGTATCCTTCGGTAAAGAAACCAAAGGTAAACGTCGTTTACTGATCACACCGACTGAAGGCGAAGTGTACGAAGAAATGATTCCGAAATGGCGTCAGCTCAACGTATTTGAAGGTGAGATGGTTCAACGTGGTGATGTAATCTCCGATGGTGCGGAAACACCACACGATATTTTACGTTTACGCGGTGTACGTGCCGTAACCGAATACATTGTGAACGAAGTGCAAGATGTTTACCGCTTACAGGGGGTAAAAATCAATGATAAGCACATTGAGGTCATTGTTCGCCAAATGTTGCGTAAAGCGATCGTCACAAATGCTTACGACTCTGAGTTCCTAGAAGGGGAGCAGGTAGAAGTGGCACGCGTGAAAATCGTAAACCGTAAACGTGAAGCGGAAGGTAAACCGCCGGTTGAATTTGAGCGCGAATTATTGGGTATCACCAAAGCGTCTCTTGCGACGGAATCCTTCATCTCTGCGGCATCGTTCCAAGAAACCACACGTGTGCTTACCGAAGCGGCAGTGGCAGGTAAGCGTGATGAATTACGTGGCTTGAAAGAAAATGTTATCGTTGGTCGTTTAATTCCGGCAGGTACCGGTTTTGCCTATCACCAAAACCGCATTAAAAACCGTCAAAAAGCAGCGGAATTAGTGGTGGAAGCGATCGAAGAGCCTATTTCTGCTTTCGCAAGCGATGCGGATATCGAAGCGGAATTTGAATTTGTCGCTGACGATGCAACGCAAAGCCTAGCGGCATTATTAAATTCCGAAATGGAAGATTAATTTTGCAAGATAGATAAAAAAGCCCCGAAAGGGGCTTTTTTGTTGATGATTATCGGATTAATGACTTCGCAATAGGAATTCAAAGTGCGGTCATTTTTTCACAAGAATTTGAGATTTTAAGAAAACCATACGATTTATTGTTAGACTTACTCAACGATTTTTATGAGGATGATTTAATGAATACAACAAAACCTTTCCCTTTACCTACCGCCTATTTTGGTATTCCTCTCGGATTAGCGGCGCTATCCTTAGCATGGTGGCATTTGGACACTTTCTCCCCTTGGGTACAAACGGTTAGTGATGTGATCGGCATTACGGCTATCTTTGTCTGGTCGCTCTTTGTTGCCATGTATGGCTATAAATTACGCTATTATTTCCACGAGGTGAAGGAAGAATACCGCTGCCCCGTTCGTTTTTCTTTTATTGCATTAATTCCCATCACAACGATGTTAATCGGTGATATTGCGTATCGCTGGAATCCTGTTATTGCAGAAGTAATGATTTGGTTAGGAACTATCGGGCAATTATTGTTTTCTTCTTTTAGGATGAGTGAACTGTGGAAAGGCGGTATATTTGAGCAAAAATCAACACGCCCACCTTTTTATTTACCCTCTGTCGCCGCAAACTTCACCAGTGCAAGCTCACTGGCCTTACTTGGGTATCACGACCTCGGCTACTTATTTTTTGGCGCAGGTCTCATCTCATGGATTATTTTTGAACCGGTATTGCTCCAGCATTTACGCATCTCTTCCTTAGAGCCGCCTTTCCGTGCCACGATGGGAATTATCCTCGCCCCTGCTTTTGTTGCCGCCTCCGCTTATTTAGCGGTAAATCAAGGCGAAGTGGATACTTTCGCCAAAATCCTATGGGGCTATGGCTTTTTGCAAATGTTCTTTCTATTGAGAATTTTCCCTTGGATTATCGAAAAAGGCTTAAACATCGGCTTATGGGCATTCTCATTCGGATTAGCCTCAATGGCAAATAGTGCAGTTGTGTTTTACCATAATCAAGTACTATCCGGCATTGCCATGTTTGCCTTTATTTTTTCAAATTTGATGATTGGATTACTTGTATTGATGACGTTGTATAAGTTGGTGAAGGGGCAGTTTTGGGCGAAATAGTGGTATTTTAGTTTATTTTTGTCAAATAATTTAATAATTTTTAGCATTATTAACTTCTGAAATAGCAGGTTAATTATGTAAAATAAATAAAGTAAAAAC
Organism: Rodentibacter caecimuris; assembly: GCF_001019715.1. GTDB lineage: Bacteria > Pseudomonadota > Gammaproteobacteria > Enterobacterales > Pasteurellaceae > Rodentibacter > Rodentibacter caecimuris. Next base: position 2,487,383 of record NZ_BBXJ01000001.1, on the reverse strand, counting down.
TCGAATGAATTTTTCTTATTAAAAACACATAGAATATTTAATGATATTATTTTAGAATAAAAATATCTAATTAAAATTAACAAAAGGATTTATAATGGCAACTAATCATATTCTATTAGAAATATCATATGCTTTAATTCATAATCGGTTATGTTTTTTTACTGGTGCGGGTTTTAGTAAAGCGATTACAAATGGTGAAGCTCCGTCTTGGAAGGATTTGTTAGAGAAAGTTTGTAAAAATAATGATATAGAAAAAGATATTTTAGAACAAGACTCATTAAATTTAGAAGAAAAAGCTCAGCTGATTTCTGAAAAGTTGAAGGATAAAGGTAAAAAGAAAACTATCTATAATGAAATATCATCTATTATTTCGTCTTTGAATTTATCAGATGATGGAATTGATAGTATTAAAGAATTTTTCTCAAGCAGAAAATTTAGGGTAATTACAACTAATTATGATAAGTTAACGGAAAAACTAATTAATAATGATTATAATAGTTTTTCTCCTGGCAAACCTATACCAAGAATTGAAGCTAAGGTCGATATATATCATATTCATGGTTCTATTGATTCTCCTGCTCATATGGTTGTTACAGCTGAAGATTATTTTAGATTTATAAATTATGAATCCTATTTCTCTAGGAAATTGAGCACATCTTTACATGAAAATCTTGTTGTTATTTTAGGTTATTCATTGTCAGATATAAATTTAAAGGCAATTATTAATGAATATAAAGGTTTTTCTAATAATCAATATATTCCAATTAATATAATATTTATATCTAGAGAAGAAACCTCTCAATATACTAAAGATTATTATCTTATTTGTTTTGGTATTCGCGTAATAGACAGTTTGGAAATCAATGATTTTTTTAAAGAACTTAATATTAAAATTAAAGAAGTAATAGAGTTGAAAGATAAGAAAATTCAAGATATAAAGAAGGTTCTATATGAAAATTATAGTTATAGTATTAAATACCTAAAAAAAGTAACATCATTATTTGAGATCGTGTCATCTATTCAGGCTTTAGGAGTAGAACTCTCAGATGAAAATGTGACAAACTTACTAAGTGATGTTTTGAAAAAGAAAATGGAGCTTACAGGGAATGATGGTGCGTGGGATCAGTATTATCAATTGGCACTCTGGCTAATATATTTAAATAGTATTATTTATCTAAAAGAATCTAAACTAAGAGATATTATATTAGAATATACAATGATTTCACTTTCTAACTGCAAAAAAATAGGAACTTGGGCAAGTCCTTGGGAGGCAACAAAAGAGTGGAAATATTCATGGAGCAATATTATCCCAGATAATAGGCTAATAATAAGAGAATATGCGAAGAAAAATTTAACTAATGACTTTGCTAAGAAAAACATTCTAGGAATTTAATTCTATAAGCTTTTTTGATAATAAATATGGCAAATAAAGTTTGCCATATTTATTGGATTAACCTTTTACTTAATCGAAATATCTCCCAAAACCCTCACCAGCACCTCCCAATAAGTCTTCACTGTGGAGATCTGTACTTTTTCATCCGGTGAGTGGGCGTTGCGGATTGTAGGCCCTAAGGAAACCATATCAATATGTGGGTAATGTTCTTTAAGCAAACCACATTCCAAGCCTGCATGGATCACTTTGATTTCAGGGTCTTTGCCTAATACGTCGGCATAATGTTTTTTCGTTAGGTTGAGAATGGCGGAGTCATTCACCGGTTTCCAGCCCGGGTAAGGGGCGGAGAATTCGGTTTTCGCACCGGCTAAGGTGGCAACGGAGCTTAATAGTTCGGTTACATAAGCCTTGCCGCTTTCAATCAATGAACGGATTAAAATCGTACCTTTTACTTTGTCACTTTCGGTTTTTAATACACCGATACTGAGCGAGCTTTCCACTACATTTTTAATCACATCACTGTTACGAATCACACCGTTTGGTAGGGCATTGAGCAAGTGAATGACGGTTTTTGTGCTTTGTGCAGTAAATACGGTTTCGGCTTTGGCAGTCGGTTCAACAAAGAGGGTTAAATTCGGTTCGGCAATCGCTAATTCTTCTTTTAGTAAAACGTCAAGATTTCTGACCGCACTTTCAAGGGCATTAAGATCACCATTGAATGTCAGCACAGCTGCCGCTTCACGAGGAATCGCATTACGAATTGAGCCACCACGAATTTCCGCTAAAGCAAAGTGCGGTTGATTTTGCGAAAGTTTTGCCAACACACGGGCAAGCAACTTAATTGCATTCACTCTGCCGGTGTGAATATCACAACCGGAATGCCCGCCACGCAAGCCCTTTAAGGTGAGTTGAAGGCAATGCTCGAAAGCATTATTTTCTCGTTCTATCGGTAATTCCAAATTGGCATTAATGCCGCCGGCACAACCGATATAAATTTCACCGATTTCCTCCGTATCCGTATTAATGAGTATTTCGGATTGCAACCAATTACGGCGAAGATTTAATGCGCCGTCCATGCCGGTTTCTTCCGTCATTGTGAGTAACACTTCAAGAGGCGGATGCGCTACATCATCACTTTCCAACACTGCAAGGGCAGAGGCTAAACCAATTCCGTTGTCAGCTCCCAATGTGGTGCCTTGTGCTTTCACCCAATCGCCGTCAATATAGGGGCGAATTGGATCTTGGGTGAAATTGTGCGGATTGTCTTCATTGGCTTGCGGCACCATATCCAAATGAGCTTGCAATGCCACCGGCGTGCGGTTTTCCATTCCGGCGGTTGCCGGTTTACGAATTAACACATTGCCCGCGTCATCACGTTCCACAAAAAACTGTTTTTCTTTCGCCCAATTGACAATGAAATTTGCCAATTCGTCCTCATGATGGGAAGGGTGAGGGATAGCACAAATTTGATCAAACCATTTCCATAATAATTGTGGTTGTAGGGTGGTAATTTCAGACATATTCTTTCCTTTTTGCGAAAAATTTCACGAAATAATAGCATAAAACCCCGTTTCAGGTTATCCTTACGCGATTTTTATTTATCGATACTAAGGTGTAATTATGAGCGAAAAATATGTGGTGACTTGGGATATGTTCCAAATGCACGCCCGCAAATTATCAGAACGTTTACTTCCCGCTTCCCAATGGAAAGGCATTATTGCGGTGAGCCGTGGCGGTTTATTTCCGGCAGCGGTATTAGCGCGTGAATTAAGCATTCGCCACGTAGAAACCGTTTGTATCGCCAGTTATCACGATCACACAAGCCAAGGGGAACTCCAAGTTTTACACGCGGCGGAAGTACCAAACGGTGGGGAAGGCTTTATCGTTGTTGATGATTTGGTCGATACCGGCAACACCGCTCGTGCAATTCGTGAAATGTATCCTAATGCAAAATTTGTCACCGTTTTCGCCAAACCGGCAGGGGCAAAATTAGTGGACGATTATATCATCGACATTCCGCAAAACACATGGATTGAACAACCTTGGGATTTAGGTTTAGCGTTTGTTCCTCCTCTTGCGAGAAAATAAGACTTTTAAAATAAAAGTGCGGTCGAAAATCCTTAAGATTTTACGACCACTTTTCATTATAGGTTTTAATTTGAAAAGAATAGACAGAATTTCGTCTAACTCATTTCTTACCCAGCATTAATATTTCAATACTTCACTCTCTTTTGGCACAGCAACTTTGCTCAAATTGTTTTCCTTCACGAATTTTCGCATTTCATCGGATGTCACCGAAGCGTGATTGACCGCATCCATATGGACCGTAATAATATCGGCTTTTGGCGCAACCTGACGGGCTTTCGCCACATCGGCTTTCCCCATAATAATACTATCTGAATTACCTTCCATTTGTGCATAACCCGTATTCATAACAATCACTTCGGGTTTATAACGGTTGAGTGCAAAATCTACTTCTTCATTCCAAATGGTATCGCCTACGATATACAGTGTTTTTTCTCCGTCCGCTTGCATTACCACGCCCATTGCTTCACCTGCAATTTCAGCAAATTGTGGGGTAGAGTACATTTGATCCGTACCGTGTTGTCCGCCGGTCTTGCTTAATTTTACTTGGTTAAATTCTGTATTTTTACCTACGACTCTAACATCTTTAAAGCCTTGTGAGCGGATAATTTGTGCATCACCGGCATTTTGTACAAAAATCGGTAAGGTTTTCGGTAACATTTTTTGTGCATATTCGTCCCAATGATCAGCGTGGGTATGTGTCACAATCACCGCATCAACGCCTTCTAATACTTTCTCAACCGGCTCTACCATATCAATCAACGGATTACGTTTTTGACTGTTAATCGTGCCTTCAAAGCCTGCATAAGTGCCTTTAGGGGCAAGATAGGGATCGACTAAAAACGTGCTACCTGCCATTTCAATTTTGGCGGTCGCATTACGGATATGCTGATAGCTGATTTCGGCATGAGCCGTTGTTGCCAAGGTTGCAGCCACGAGTGTCAATAAGATAGGTTTTAATTTCATTTTGTTTCCTCTTGTAAAAATAAGATAAATTAAACCGCTTGTGTGCGGTGTGGTTATTATGAAAGAGAGATAAAATAAAAAATATTGACTTATTATTCAAATATCGAAAAAATTGGGTCAAATTTACTTCATTGAGAAAAAAATGCCTATTCCAACTGTTGCACTTGTACTTTATCCCAACTTTAATCCTTTTCAGTTTTCTGTGCCGTATATGGTTTTTTCAACAGAAATTGATGAGAAGCCTTTATTTAAGGTTAAAATCGTGGCAGAAAATCCAATGGTTGCACGGTCTTATCCCGCCACGATTATGACGGATGGTGATCTGAGTTTGTTAGCTCAAGCCGATTTTGTTGTCATACCCGGTTGGGACAATGCAGTGTCTCCCCCTTCTGATGTGTTCATACAAGCGTTACAACAAGCGGCAAAACGTGGTACGACGATTGTCGGATTGTGTTATGGGGCATATTCACTGGCTTATGCCGGATTACTAAATGGTAAAAAGGCCACGACACATTGGTTAGGTGAAACTGATTTTAAACAACGTTTCCCACAGGTAAAATTAGACTGCAATGCAATTTATATTGAAGATGAAAATATCATCACCTCTGCGGGAACGTCTGCAGGGTTAGATTGCTGTCTTGCGATTGTTCGCCGCCAATATGGTGTAAAAATTGCCAATCAACTGGCACGTTTGTTGGTGATTTCTCCTCATCGGGAAGGAGGACAAGCACAATTTATTGAACAACCTATCGCACGCAAAACCGCTAATGAAAACATCAACGAATGGTTAGATATCATGAGGACTAACCTAAACGCTGACTATTCTATTGATATACTCGCTGAAAAGTTAATGATGAGCCGCAGCACATTTACCCGTCATTTCCGTCAAACAACCGGAATGGCATTCACTGAATGGTTGATTGAGGTTCGGTTACAAAAAGGGCGGGAATTATTAGAAAGTACCAAATTAACGATTGACGACATTGCTCACCAAATTGGCTTTCATTCCACAACAGCATTTCGCCAGCATTTTAAAGCCAAACACCATATCAGCCCAAAACAATGGCAAAAGCGGTTTTCTGTATCATAAGATATAAAAGGCAATATGGAATAAAACGAAGGCCAAATTGACATAGATCATTAAGACCTTTGTTTTCCCTTCAACCCAAATTTCCGTATAATACTCGCCTATAAAATGTATTCAAATTGACAGCACTTTCAAGGATTTTAAATGACACAACCCCGTTTCGTCCATCTCCGTACACACAGTGATTTTTCCATGATTGATGGGATTGCCAAGGTAAAACCATTGATTAAAACCTGTGCGGAAAATAATATGGTGGCGATGGCACTGACGGATTTCACCAATTTTTGTGGTGTCGTGCGTTTTTATGGGGAAGCATTGTCTGCCGGCATTAAACCGATTATTGGTGCGGATGTGCGAGTGCGTAGCGAGCTATGCGGTGATGAATTATTTGAGCTGACCTTACTTGCGAAAAATAATACGGGCTATAAAAATATCACACTGCTCTTATCGAAGGCTTACCAACGGGGCTATGACGATTTGCCTTACATCGATCAAGATTGGTTGATCGAACACCGTGAGGGCGTGATTATTTTATCCGGCGGAACAAAAGGTGATGTGGGTAAAAAATTGTTGAAAGAAAATGCGGCGGAAACACAAAGTGCGGTCGGTTTTTACCAAGAATTTTTTCCTGATCATTTTTATCTGGCATTAACCCGAACCGGCAAGCCTGATGAAGAACGTTATATCAAAGCCGCTTGTGCCCTTGCGGAGACTCAACATTTACCCCTTGTGGCAACCAATGATGTTGTATTTTTAAAGTCGGATGATGCGGAAGCCCATGAAATCCGCGTGGCGATTCATGACGGCTATACCTTGGATGATCCCAAACGCCCTAAACTTTACACGACACAGCAGTATTTCCGTACTGAAGAGGAAATGTGTGCGTTATTTGCCGATATTCCTTCCGCCCTTGAAAACACCCTATTAATCGCACAGCGTTGCAGTGTTACCTTGCGCCTTGGGCAATATTTCTTACCGCAATTCCCAACGGGGAAACTGAGTACGGAAGATTATTTGGTGATGAAATCGAAAGAGGGCTTGGAAGAACGGTTGGCGTTTTTATTTCCCGATGAAAAAGTGCGGTCGGAAAAACGTGCGGAATATGATGAACGTTTGCAAGTAGAACTTGATGTAATTAACCAAATGGGGTTTCCCGGTTACTTTTTGATCGTGATGGAGTTTATTCAATGGTCGAAAGATAATGATATTCCCGTGGGGCCGGGACGGGGTTCTGGTGCGGGGTCATTGGTGGCGTATGCGTTAAAAATTACCGATCTCGATCCCTTAGAATTTGATTTGCTTTTTGAACGTTTCTTAAACCCTGAACGTGTCTCCATGCCCGATTTTGACGTGGATTTCTGTATGGACGGACGGGATCGTGTGATTGAGCACGTAGCGGACACCTATGGGCGTGGTGCGGTATCACAAATTATTACTTTCGGTACGATGGCGGCGAAGGCGGTGATTCGCGATGTCGGGCGGGTATTGGGGCACCCCTACGGTTTTGTGGATCGCATTTCTAAATTGATTCCGCCAGATCCGGGCATGACACTTGCCAAGGCCTTTGAGATTGAGCCACAATTACAAGCCGCCTATGACAGCGATGAGGAAGTGCAAGCGCTAATTGATATGGCGCGCAAGCTGGAAGGCGTAACCCGAAATGCCGGTAAGCACGCCGGCGGCGTGGTGATTTCACCTACTTTAATTACCGATTTTGCCCCGCTTTATTGTGATAGTGAAGGCCTTCACCCAGTAACCCACTTTGATAAAAATGATGTGGAATATGCCGGTTTAGTCAAATTTGACTTCTTGGGATTACGCACCCTCACCATCATCAAATGGGCGTTGGATATGGTCAATGCCCGTATGGCACGGGAAGGCAAACCCATGGTGGATATTGCTTCGATTCCGTTGGATGATCCGGATTCTTTCGAATTGCTCAAACGTTCCGAAACGACAGCCGTATTCCAGTTGGAATCGCGCGGTATGAAAGATTTGATTAAACGCCTACAACCGGACTGTTTTGAAGATATTATCGCATTGGTGGCACTGTTTCGCCCCGGCCCGCTGCAATCGGGGATGGTGGATAACTTTATCGACCGTAAACACGGCCGTGAAGAGGTTTCTTATCCCGATGCGAATTATCAGCACGAAAGTCTGAAACCGATTTTGGAGCCTACCTATGGCATTATTTTGTATCAAGAGCAAGTCATGCAAATTGCACAGGTTCTTGCCGGCTATACATTAGGCGGTGCGGATTTATTGCGACGGGCAATGGGTAAGAAAAAACCGGAAGAAATGGCGAAACAACGTTCTGTTTTTGAACAAGGCGCGATCAAAAACGGTGTTGACGGCGAACTTGCGATGAAGATTTTCGATTTGGTGGAAAAATTCGCCGGTTATGGCTTTAATAAATCCCACTCGGCAGCCTATGCACTGGTTTCTTATCAAACACTTTGGTTGAAAACCCATTTCCCGGCGGAATTTATGGCGGCGGTGATGACATCGGAAATGGACAATACCGATAAAATTGTCGGTTTGTACGATGAATGTTTGCGAATGGGATTAAAAGTTACCCCACCGGATATTAATGTGGGTAAACATCATTTCAGTGTGAATGAAAACGGTGAAATCGTCTATGGTATCGGTGCGATTAAAGGCGTGGGAGAAGGCCCGATTGAGGCATTGGTTAGTGCACGGAATGAAGGCGGGTTTTTTAAAGATTTATTTGACCTGTGTGCCCGTGTCGATTTGAAAAAAATCAATCGGCGCACCTTTGAAAGCCTGATTATGTCCGGCGCATTTGATAAATTGGGGCCGCACCGTGCCGCACTGGCTAAAAATTTAGAAGATGCCCTTAAAGCATCCGATCAACATGCCAAAGATGAAGCGATGGGGCAATCGGATATGTTCGGGGTGCTGACGGAAAGCCACGAAGAAGTGGAAAATGCTTACGCCAATACACCGCCTTACACGGAAAAGCAAATTTTAGACGGCGAACGAGAAACCCTAGGGCTTTATTTAAGCAGCCATCCGGTCAGCCGTTATTTAAAAGAGCTATCTCATTACAGCTCAACCCGTTTAAAAGAACTGACACCGAATCGTCGCGGACAAATGAGTACGGCAGCTGGCTTAGTTGTTTCGTCGCGTATTGCGATTACCAAAAAGGGGAATCGACTGGGGATTGCGACATTAGATGATCGCTCGGGACGTTTAGATATTACGTTATTTGGCGAAAGTTTGGAGCAGTTTGGTGAAAAACTGCAAAAAGACACAGTAGTGGTGGTATCGGGGCAAGTGAGTTTTGATGATTTTTCCGGCGGTTTAAAAATGACCGTACGGGATATGATGACGTTAGATGAAGCCCGCTCCCGCTATGCAAAATCCCTTGCCATTAGTTTATCGGACGAACAAATCACGCCGGTGTTTATTAAACAACTGAAACAAATGCTTGAACCGGTTAGCGGCGGAACGTTACCGATCAATGTGTATTATCAAAGCGCAAAAGGCAGAGCGTTGCTACGCCTTGGCGTTCAGTGGTCGATTACCCCGACCGATGAAATTTTAACGGAATTAGCCAATATGTTGGGCGAAAGTGCGGTTGAGTTGGAGTTCGGATAACGGAACTCTTACCAATCATCCAAATTAAGGACAGACAGAGCTTCCTGTGCTACAATCGCGCAACGAATTGCAATTTAAAAAATAAGAGAAATTATGACCGCACTTAATGTATTAATTTATCCTGACGAACACTTAAAAGTCGTTTGTGAACCTGTTTCCGAAGTCAATGATGCTATTCGCAAAATTGTCGATGATATGTTTGATACCATGTATCAACAGGAAGGCATTGGGTTAGCCGCACCGCAAGTGGATATCTTACAACGTATTATTACCATTGATATTGAGGGAGATAAACAAAATCAATTGGTATTGATTAATCCGGAAATTTTGGCGTCAGAAGGCGAAACCGGTATTGAAGAAGGCTGTTTATCCATTCCGGGTGTGCGTGCGCTTGTGCCTCGGAAAGAAAAAGTGACGGTGAAAGCCCTTGATCGTGACGGTAACGAATTTACCTTAAATGCAGACGGCTTACTCGCCATTTGTATTCAACACGAAATTGATCACCTCAACGGGATTTTGTTTGTGGATTATCTTTCCCCTCTTAAACGCCAACGCATTAAAGAAAAATTAGTAAAATACAAAAAGCAACTGGCAAAACAATAACGAAAAATGCGGTTAATTTTGACCGCATTTTACTTTCTCTCTCGTATTATCGGGAATATTCTTAAACATAACGCAGAACATGATGAAACCACTCAATATTATCTTCGCAGGTACGCCTGATTTTGCCGCCCGGCATTTACAAGCCTTAATCAATTCTCAACATAATGTGATCGCGGTTTATACGCAGCCCGATAAACCGGCTGGGCGAGGCAAAAAATTACAGGCGAGTCCGGTAAAACAGCTTGCCGAACAACATCATATTCCTGTTTATCAGCCTAAATCTTTACGTAAAGAAGAGGCGCAACTTGAATTAAAGGCATTAAATGCCGATGTAATGGTCGTAGTGGCGTATGGCTTAATTTTGCCGAAAGCGATTCTGGATGCACCGCGTTTAGGCTGTTTGAATGTGCACGGTTCTATTTTGCCGCGTTGGCGTGGTGCCGCACCGATTCAGCGTGCGATTTGGGCGGGCGATGTTCAAACCGGTGTGACCATTATGCAAATGGATGAGGGGCTAGATACCGGTGATATGTTGCATAAAGTTTATTGTGATATTTTACCGACAGAAACCTCCGCCGGTCTTTATGATAAATTGGCGAAATTAGCACCGTCGGCATTAATTGAGGTGCTTGATCAGCTTGAAAATGGAAAATTTATCGCTGAAAAACAAGATAATAGCCAAAGCAATTATGCGGATAAACTTTCCAAACAGGAAGCCGAGTTGGATTGGTCTCTTTCCGCAGCACAACTTGAACGGAATATTCGGGCATTCAACCCTTGGCCGATGGCTTATTTCAGCACGACGGATCAAGCGGGCAATTCGCAAACCTTAAAAGTGTATCAAGCGGAAGTATTGCCCCATCAAGATAAACCGGCGGGTATGATTCTGTGTGCCGATAAAACCGGTATTCAAATTGCCACGACTGAAGGTGTGCTGAATATTCTGCAATTGCAACCGGCAGGTAAAAAGCCGATGTCGGTACAGGATTTGTTAAACGGACGGGCAGATTGGTTTCCTGTCGGTAAGGTGTTAGCCTAATGAAAGTTCAACGTTCATCTCAAAAACCGAGAAAAAATCAGCCGATGAAAAAAACACGGGAAAAATCAACCGCGCTTTCCACAAGAGCGGTTGCCGCACAGATCATTTTACAAGTGCTTGATGAAGGGAAATCCCTTTCCGGCTTAATTCCTGCCGTACAGAACAGCGTAAAAATACAAGATCTCCCGCTCCTGCAAGAAATTTGTTTTGGCGTATGTCGTGTACTGCCTCGTTTGGAGCAAATCATCCAACGTCTTGTGGATAAACCGCTCAAAGGCAAAACCCGCATTGTGCATTGTTTGTTACTGGTCGGGCTGTATCAACTTCTCTATATGCGTGTCCCTGCGCATGCTGCGGTTGATGAGGTGGTGAATGCAACAAAAACGTTGAAATCGGATAGTTTTCGAGGGTTGGTGAACGGCGTGCTACGTCGTTTTTTGCGTGAACAAGAAAGTATTTTGGCGCAAGTGGATAAACATTGGCAAACATTGCACCCTGAATGGTTTGTGAATAAATTGAAAAAGGCTTATCCAACTTGGCGTGAAATCATTGAAGCGAATAATCAAAAACCGCCAATGTGGTTGCGGGTTAATTCACAACAAAACAGCACGGAAAATTACCGCACTTTATTGGCAGAATCGGAAATTGAGGCAGAAAATGGGATTCATCCCAATGCGCTATGCCTCAGCTCGCCTATTACAGTACAAAAATTACCCCGGTTTGCGGAAGGCGCGGTAACGGTACAGGATGTCAGCGCACAATGGGCGGCAACCTTGCTTGAGCCGCAAAATGATGAGTGGATTTTAGATGCCTGTGCCGCCCCCGGAGGGAAAACGACGCATATTTTAGAACTTGCTCCACAAGCGAAAGTCATCGCGTTGGATATTGAGGCACAGCGTTTGAGCCGGGTGGAAGAAAACTTGGCACGTTTAAACCAACAGGCAATTGTAGTTTGCGGTGATGCGACTAAACCGGATCAATGGCTGGCGGAAATTGGACAAAGTGCGGTGAAATTTGACCGTATTTTACTTGATGCGCCTTGTTCCGCCACCGGTGTTATCCGCCGTCACCCTGATATTAAATGGCTACGCCAAGAAACGGACATTGCACAACTTGTGGCATTACAAAAAAGTATCTTAAAAGCCCTTTGGGCGAAATTGAAACCGAATGGCATTTTATTGTATGCCACCTGTTCCGTTTTAGCTGAAGAAAATCGCGAGCAAATTGCCGCGTTTCTCGCAGAACAACATGATGCCGAATTACTGCCGTTACCTTTCACCGATAATGAAAGTGCGGTCGGTTTTCAGTTTATTCCGCAGCAAAATGGCGGTGACGGGTTTTATTACGCAAAATTGCGTAAACGGGCATAAACCAAGGGGGCGATAGTGTTTCCTCATATTGATGTGATTATTCCCTGCTATAACGTGGAAAAAACATTAACACGGGCGGTGGAATCTGTTTTGAGTCAACCTTATTTAGGCAAAATTTGGTTGGTTGATGATGCCTCGACCGATGGTACGCTTGCGTTGGCGAATCACTTTGCCGCACAGTATCCGGAACGGATTTTTGTCGAGTCAATGAGTAAAAACGGCGGTGTTGCAAAGGCACGAAATTGGGGCGCATTGCAATCCACCAACGAACTGATCGCTTTTTTGGATGCGGACGATGCCTATGAGCAAGGCGCATTAGAAGTGGCGGCGGCAACCTTTCATTTTCAGCCGGATACTTCGTTGGTACGTTTAGCCTTAAAACCGATAGGGTTGGAGACTCGTTATGCCGAACACCCTAATTTTGATTTTGCTTGGCAGCATATGAGAATGACCTGTGGTGGAAATGTGGTGTTTCGCCGTGCTTTTTTCTTGGCTTGCGGCGGATTTCCGCAGCATGCGTTATTCCGAGAATTAGGCGGTGAAGACGGCGCACTGGGTATTGCAACCACAAAAATTGCGAAAGTGGCAACCCTATTTGATGAGGCGGGCGTGTTACATTATTGCCGTGACGGTATGCACGCAGAGCGCTTACTGGATGCGGTTTTATTTCAAAAAATCGATGAACAGATCAGCGAAGAGAAAATGGCGCAAGCCAATGCAGTCACGGATGAAATCTGTCGCCAAGTGAATGCGTTAAAGTGCGGTCTAAATTCGGTGAAAATCGGAATTCAACCTCTGATCTTAACAAGGAGTGAGGCATGAAAATAATGATCCTGGGTGCCGGACAAGTGGGAACGACACTAGCGGAAAGTCTGGTCAGTGAAGATAATGATATTACCTTGGTGGATAATGAATCACCACGACTACAAGCGTTACAGGAAAAACATGATTTAAAAGTCGTGCAGGGTTCGCCTTCTTCCCCGAAAATCTTGCGTGATGCCGGGGCGGCAGATGCAGATTTAATGGTGGCGGTGACATCATCGGATGAAATCAATATGGTGGCTTGCCAAATCGGCTATACGCTATTTAATACGCCGACACGTATTGCTCGTATTCGTAATTCGGAATATTTACGGGAAAAAGACAAGTTATTCAATGATGAAAATGTGCCTATCAGCCATTTGATTTCACCGGAAAATTTAGTCACGGATGAAATTACCCGGCTCATTGCTTATCCGGGGGCATTGCAAGTGGCGCATTTCGCTAAAAACCGTATCAGCGTGGTAGTAGTGAAAGCGTATTACGGCGGTGCATTGGTGGGGCATGCCTTGTCCGCTTTCAAAGAGCATATGCCGCATATTGAATTTCGTATTGTCTCGATTTTACGCAGTGACAAAACGATTCGTCCGCAAGGTTCGACAATTATTGAAGCCGGTGATGAAATTACATTTATTTGTGCGACAGAGCATATTAAAGCGGTAATGAGTGAATTACAACGCCTCGAAAAACCTTATAAACGCGTGATGATTGTCGGTGGGGGTAATATTGCCGCCGGTGTAGCAAAACAATTGGAAGAGCATTGTACGGTAAAATTAATCGAGCGTAATGCGGAACGGGCGCAAGCCTTAGCGGAAAAATTAGCGAAAACCTTGGTTTTTCACGGTGATGCTTCCGATCAAAACTTGTTGTTTGAAGAACATATTGAGCATGTTGATGTGTTTTTATCATTAAGCAGCGACGATGAAGCCAATATTATGTCGGCATTGTTGGCAAAACGCTTAGGGGCAAAAAAAGCCATGGTGCTGATTCAGCGTATGGCGTATATCAGCCTAATTCAGGGCGGGACGATTGATATAGCCGTTTCTCCGCAGCAAGCGACAATTTCCGCTTTGTTGGGGTATGTGCGTAAAGGTGATGTGAAAAATGTAGCGAGCTTACATCATGGCGTTTCCGAGGCGATTGAAATTGTTGCCCACGGTGATTTGAATACTTCCAATATTGTGGGAAAAACGATTCGTCATATTCGTTTGCCTGCCGGTTGCATTATCGGTGCGATTTTACGCAATAATGAAGTGATTATCGGGCATAAAAATGTTGAAATTCAGGACGGTGACCATGTCATCGTATATTTAGGTGATAAAAAAGCGGTTTCTGAAATCGAAAAGTTATTCCAACCAAGTTCGTTCTTTATCTAAAGGGTTTACTTTTTAACCAAAGAACATATAATACGCCATGTCTTTAACTATAAGTAAAAGGAAAAACTTATGAGCTTTATAAAGGAATTTCGTGAATTCGCGATGCGTGGCAATGTTGTTGATATGGCTGTCGGTGTAATTATCGGTGGTGCGTTTGGCAAAATTGTAAGTTCACTTGTGGGTGATGTTGTGATGCCTGTACTGGGTATCTTAACCGGCGGCGTAGATTTTAAAGATTTAAAATTTATTTTAGAACCGGCAAAAGGTGATATTCCGGCAGTAACATTGAACTACGGTATGTTTATTCAAAACGTCTTCGACTTCGTCATTATTGCATTTGCAATTTTCTTAATGGTAAAAGGTATCAACAAATTGAAAAAACCGGTTGAAGCTGCACCGGCAGAACCTTCAAACGAAGAAAAATTACTTACTGAAATTCGTGATTTGTTGAAAAAATAATTTATCTTAGAACAGAATAAAAAAGTTGGCTTATGCCAACTTTTTTATTTTCTATGTAGAGCAAAAGCAAGTTAAAAAATAACAGATTTTTTTACCGCACTTTGCCTATTAAGCTTTTAAACACGCCACAAAATGTGTCCCGTTGTCGCTATGAAAGGACGGTTTTTGTAAACGACAATGTTCGTCTGCCAGCGGACATCGGGTTCGAAATACACAACCTGAAGGCGGGTTAATCGGTGAAGGAAGATCGCCTTCTAACAGCTGAATATTTTTGTTTCGTTCCAATTTGGGATCGGGAATCGGTACGGCGGACATTAATGCTTTGGTATAGGGGTGTTTGGTGTGGTTATACACTTCATCGTCACTCCCCAATTCCATGGCATTGCCTAAATACATCACCAGTACACGGTCGGAAATATGTTTTACCACCGCAAGATCATGGGCAATAAAAATTAGCGACAGCCCCATTTCTTCTTGTAATGATTTCAATAAATTCACCACTTGGGCTTGAATAGATACATCCAATGCGGAAACCGGCTCATCACAAATAATCATTTTCGGTTCAATAATTAATGCACGGGCAATACCGATGCGCTGGCATTGTCCGCCGGAAAACTCGTGCGGATAGCGATTGACTAAATTTGGCAATAACCCCACTTTTAACATCATCGCTTGCACTTTTTCTTTCACTTGTTCTGCATTCAAATGTGGTTGATAAATTTTGAGCGGCTCCGCAATAATTTCACCAATATTCATGCGAGGATTGAGCGAGGCGAGCGGATCTTGGAAAATCATTTGAATATCTTTGCGTGTATCACGCCATTGTTTGGGCGATTGTTTACGTAAATCTTTGCCCAGCCAAACAATTTCGCCTTCGTTTGATTCCACTAAGCCAATAATGGCACGGGCAAGGGTGGATTTTCCACAGCCCGATTCCCCTACGACACCTAAGGTTTCGCCGGCATAAAGTTGAAAAGACACATTTTTCACCGCCTTTAAGGTTTGTGGTTTAGCAAAAAAGAGGGCTTTATTATTTTTAATTTTGAAAGATACGCCCAGATTTTTGACCTCTAATAACAGATTTTTCTCTTTAATCATAAGTGTTGTCCTTCAAATTGTTCCGGCGGAATCCAGCAATTCCGTAAACGCCCTTGGGAAAGTGTGGTCAGTTTTGGCGCAGTTTTGCATTGTGCTTCGGCATAATGGCAACGGGGTGAAAACGGACAGCCTGTCGGTAAATGTAACAAATTTGGCGGATTTCCCGGAATTGTGACGAGTGTTTCATTTTTACCGTCAAGGCGGGGAATCGCTTCCATCAGCCCGAGGGAATAAGGATGGGTCGGATGATAGAAAATTTGTTCCGCCGTGCCGTATTCCATCGTCCGACCGGCATACATCACAAGCACTTGATCACAAATCCCCGCGACCACACCAAGATCATGCGTGATCATAATAATCGCCGTGTTAAATTCCCGTTTGAGTTCATTTAATAAGGTCATAATTTGAGCCTGTACCGTCACATCCAGTGCGGTGGTCGGTTCATCGGCGATCAGTAATTGGGGGCGGCAAAGTAATGCCATGGCAATCATTACACGTTGGCGCATCCCGCCGGAAAATTCGTGCGGATACATCCCCATACGTTTTTTGGCTTCCGGCATTTTCACTGCGTCCAACATGTTTACCGATTCATTGAATGCAGTTTGTTTGTCGTAACCTTTATGCAACATCAAGACTTCCATTAATTGGTCGCCTATCTTCATATAGGGATTCAAGGATGTCATTGGATCTTGGAAAATCATCGCAATTTGTTCTGCTCGGATTTTATTAAGTTGTGCCGTCGGTAAATTGACCAGTTGCGTGCCGTTAAATAAGGCTGAACCGGAAACCTTCCCGTTTGCTGCAAGCAAACCCATTAAAGCAAAGGCCGTTTGGGATTTACCGGAACCGGATTCTCCCACAATGCCGAGGGTTTGTCCGGCATCTAAGGTGAAATTGAGATCATTTACCGCCGTAACAATACCGTCAGGCGTATGAAAATTGACATAGAGGTTTTGCACAGCCAATAAGTGCGGTTGATTTTGATGTTGTTTTTCCATAAACCTCTCCTAGCGATCTTTCGGGTCGAGCGCATCGCGTAAGCCATCGCCGATAAAGTTAAAACAAAATAGTGTTAAACAGAGGAAGAAGGCAGGGAAGATTAAAAGCCAAGGGGAAACTTCCATTTGTGCCGCGCCATCACTTAATAATGCGCCCCAACTGCTCATTGGTTCTTGTGTTCCCAAACCTAAAAAACTCAAGAAAGATTCAAATAAAATTAATCCCGGCACTTCCAAAGAGGCATAGACCGCGACTAAACCTAATACATTGGGAATAATGTGCTTGAGAATAATTTGGCGGCGCGGCACACCGCATACAATAGCGGCTTCGACAAATTCTTTGTTTTTGAGGCTAAGGGTTTGACCGCGTACAATCCGAGCCAAACCCAGCCAGGCAATCGCACCGATGGCAATGAAGATCAATAAAATATTCTGCCCAAAAAGAGTGACCAGCAAAATCACAAAAAACATAAAAGGGAATGAGCTGAGAATTTCTAAGAATCGCATCATCACCATATCAATTTTGCCGCCAAAGTAGCCGGAAATCGCGCCATAAATTGTCCCGATCATCACCGAAATTAACGCACCGGCAATCCCCACCATCAGGGAAATCCGCCCGCCAATAGCAACCCGAACCAGAAGATCACGGCCTGATGAATCTGTGCCGAAGAAATGCAATCCCTCCGTAGTCGGGGCAACGCCCATCATATTCCAATCCGTATCTTCATAGGTAAAGGGAAAAAATAGAGGCGCAAAAGTGATAAACAATACGATGAGTGCCAATAAAATTTAACTGGCTACGGCGGCTTTATTGCGGAAGAAACGGCGCTTCGCATCTTGCCAGAGGCTCCGCCCCTCAAGCTGCATTTCCTCCACACGTTCTGCAAGTTGTTCCACAAATTCAGTATTTTTTTGGTTAATCGGTTGGCTCATTGCACACTCCTAATAACGAATTTTCGGGTCAATGACCGCATATAAAATATCGACAATCATATTAAACAAAATAGTCAGCGTGCCAACCAGAATGGTTAAACTTAATACTAAAGAATAATCACGGTTCAGTGCGCCATTCACAAATAATTTACCCATGCCCGGTAAACCGAACACGCTTTCGATTACCATTGAACCGGTGATAATGCCCACAAATGCGGGGCCGAGATAAGTGATGACGGGCAAAAGTGCAGGGCGCAGTGCGTGTTTTAAAATAATTCGACGGGTAGAAAGCCCTTTGGCTTTGGCGGTGCGAATAAAATTGGAATGAAGCACTTCAATCATTGAACCCCGCATAATCCGAGCAATTCCCGCCACATAGCCGATAGTGAGTGAGGCAACCGGTAAAATTAAATAAGGCAAGGCGCCTTCATTCCAACCGCCGGCAGGCAACCAACCAAGCCAAATGGCAAAAAACAATACAAGGAGAGGGGCGAATACAAAACTGGGCATAATGACCCCTGTCATTGAGATACTCATCAAAATGTAATCCCACCGACTGTTTTGTTTTAGTGCGGCGATTGTGCCGGCAGAAATACCTAGGGTGAGGGCAAACAAAAAAGCAATGCTGCCGAGTTTTAGGGACACCGGAAATGCCGCGCCGATTAAATCGTTCACAGATTGATCTTTATATTTAAACGAAGGGCCGAAATCACCTTTCGCCAAGTTTTCCAAATAGCGTACATATTGTTTGTGAAGCGGTTCGTTTAGGTGATATTTTGCTTCAATATTTGCCATCACTTCAGGCGGATAGGCGCGTTCGGAAGTAAAAGGGCTGCCCGGTGCCAAACGCATGAGGAAAAAAGAAAAAGTAATTAAAATAAACAGGGTTGGAATCGCTTCCAACACGCGTTTAAGAATAAATTTGAACATGATTACTCCAACCCCAAATATCACAGCGATACTTTCTTTCCTTGTTTATCAGGCAAGGATTTTATAAAAATAAAAGTGCGGTCAAAAAAACAATCGTTTTTCCAACCGCACTTTTTCTTAATGTTTAATGATATAAAGATTACGCAATAAAATATGATCTTGCGGATCTTTAGCGGTATAACCGCCCACATAAGGTTTTACCAGACGCGGATTAACGTAATTGTAAACCGGCACAATAGCGAAATCTTTCGACAAAATCGCTTCTGCTTTTGCGTAGGCTTGCGCACGGCCTTTAGCATCACTGGCTAAATAAGATTCCGCCATTGCCTTATCATATTCCGCATTGGCGTATTTTGCCGTGTTGTTACTGGAGGTCGATAAGAAATAGTTACCGAAAGTGGTCGCTTGGTTGTAATCTGCAAGCCAACCTGCTCGGGCCACATCGTAACGACCGGCACGGCGACTATCAATGTAAGTTTTCCATTCTTGGTTTTCTAATTTCACCTCAATTAAGCCTTTGGTGTTGGCTTTCCACATAGAAGCGGCGGCGATTGCCACTTTTTTATGGTTCTCGTTGGTGTTGTAAAGAATGGTAAATTTCAACGGATTAGATTTGCTGAAACCTGCTTCCTCCAATAATTTAATCGCCTCTTCATTACGTTTTGCCATTGGTTGTTGGGAATAAGCCGGTTGTTGGATTTGTTCTCCCTCTGCAATATAAGGTGGCGTGAAAACGTAAGTTGGTGTTTGACCTTGCGCCAGCACTTTATCTGTAATCACATTACGATCAAGGGCATAGTTTAAGGCTTGGCGTACCCGTTTATCATTGAAAGGCGCTTTCAGATTATTGATTTCATAAGTATAAGTTGATAAAACCCGAGCGGTGAACACTTGATCGGGTAATTCTTTTTTCAACTTAGCAAATTGTTCAGGGGGAAGCGTATAGTGAGTAATATCTAAGTCCCCGGCACGATAACGGGAAACATCGGTACTCGGATTTTCGATTGCTAAGAAAGTCGCCGTGTTGATTACGGTTTCTTTATCATTCCAATAAAGCGGGTTACGTTCAAACTCAATTTTTTCATTGATAATGTGATTTTTTAGTTTGTAAGCACCATTGGTCACAATATTTTCTTTTTTCACCCAAGCATCGCCAAATTTTTCAACGATTTTTTGTGGGGCAGGTAATAAAGATTGGTGAGTGGTTAAACCGGCGGCATAAGGTACGGGATTGGAGGAATAAACTACAAAGGTGTAATCGTCTTTGGCTTCAACGCCTAAATCTTCCGGTTTTTTCTTGCCGTCAATAATATCTTGCGCGTTCACCACTTGCATGTAGTCTAAAAAGCTGGCGTAAGGCGAGGCGGTGTTTGGATTGACTAAACGGCGCCAAGAATACACAAAATCTTGGGCGGTAACAGGATCACCGTTTGACCATTTCGCCTCTTTGCGAAGATGGAACGTCCAAGTTTTATAATCCGGTGAGCTTTCCCAACTTTCTGCTACCCCCGGTACTAATTCACCGTCCGAATTGGTGCTTATTAACCCCTCAAATAGTTGATAAAGCACTTGTGATTCCGGTACGCCCTCAGTTTTGTGCGGATCAAAACTTTGTGGTTCCGAACCGTTATTAATGACAATATTTTGTACCGGGGCAAGATCGCTTCCCACTGGAACTTGAGCGGCATAAAGACTGCCGGAGAGCGCCAAAGTGAGGGAGAAAAAGATACATTTATTGAGTAGGTTACGTTGCATAGTCACTCCTTTTGGGGTTAATTGTTGTGAAATCATCATTATTAAAATCGTTGAATTTATTGATTTATCTTAAATGTTTAAATTTGTAAAGGCTTTATTTCCCAACAAAGGTGATATCGATCACAGTTTTGATAAAAAACTAAAAATCCTTCTTTTTCTCCTGTAAAACTATTCGATCTATTGCGATTTCTTACTATCACTTTAAATTCAATTTATGCTATCGTAACGCCCATCAATCAAAACTAAGGAGAAGACAATGACAACTCAATTAGATTCACTTCGTAGTATGACTGTGGTAGTGGCGGATACCGGCGATATTGAAGCCATCAAAAAATATCAACCGCAAGATGCTACAACCAACCCTTCTTTAATTTTAAGCGCGTCGGCATTACCGCAATATGCGCCGTTAATTGATGAAGCCGTGAGTTATGCAAAATCACAAAGCAATGATAAAACACAACAACTGATTGATGCGGAAGATAAATTAGCGGTAAATATTGGTTTAGAAATCTTAAAAATTGTTCCGGGACGTATTTCGACAGAAGTAGATGCCCGCCTTTCTTACAATACGCAAGCCACCGTTGAAAAAGCCCGTAAACTGATCGCACTTTACAATGCCGCAGGCATTTCCAATGATCGTATTTTGATTAAAATCGCTTCAACATGGCAAGGTATCCGTGCCGCAGAAATTCTTGAAAAAGAGGGGATTAACTGTAACCTAACCTTATTATTCTCCGAAGCGCAAGCGCGTGCCTGTGCCGAAGCGGGCGTATATTTAATTTCACCGTTTGTTGGACGCATTCTAGACTGGTATAAAGCAAACAGTGATAAAAAAGATTATGCACCTGCGGAAGATCCGGGCGTGATTTCCGTTACCAAAATTTATAATTACTACAAAGAATACGGTTACAACACCGTGGTGATGGGGGCAAGTTTCCGCAATGTGGGTGAAATTATTGAATTAGCCGGCTGTGATCGTTTAACCATCGCGCCGCCGTTACTCAAAGAATTGCAAGAAAATTCAACCGCACTTGAGCGTAAACTTGACTTCAAAGGTGAAGTCAAAGCAAAACCTCAACCGCTCACTGAAGCCGAATTTTATTGGCAACATAACAGCGATGCCATGGCGGTAGAAAAATTGGCTGAAGGTATTCGTAAATTCGCCGTTGATCAAGAGAAATTAGAGGCGATGTTGGCGGCAAAATTATAATTTTTGTTGAATCAAGATTAACGCCTGCGCCCGTTATGTTGAACGTAACGGGCGCATTTTTATAACAGAGAGGGCTTATCGTATTTTCTCCGTTTCTTTAAACTGTGTATTGCTACATCATGCCGGAAAATTTGGGGTAAATACTCTTTTTTGAGTAGGAAATAGCTTTAAATCTTGACTGTTTATTTAAATTGGTGAAGAATTTAAAGCCACGTTTTGCCATTAATTATCGGTGATTTATTTTTTTCGATAACAAAAATAAATGTTCGGTAATTTAAGCGGCGAAATGTTGCAGCCCACTTTTTGGTGATATTGAATCACAAGTGCGGTTAATTTTTTCTTACATCTTCGGAGCAAAATATGTCAGGTATTTTCACTCAAACTCCGCCAAACCGCCGCCGTTATAGTGTGGCGATTCTTGTCGGTATCATTGCAGGTATTATCTCTGCATTTGTAAAATGGGGTGCGGAGCATCCGTTCCCGCCACGCAGCCCGATTGATTTCTTCGCTGCGGCTTGTAAAGTGGACATCACGGGATTGACCCAAGATCAGGTATTGCAAGTTTGTTCGCGTGCTTTCTTAAACCCGCCACACGTTTTCTTGCGTGATTATTTAGGCATTGATCCGACAGAAGCGGCGTTTACTTTTGCAGATCATGCCTTTAACTGGATTGGTGTGACACACATCATTTTCTCATTAGTGTTCGCTATCGGTTATTGCTTAGTAGCGGAACGTTTCCCAAAAATCAAATTCTGGCAAGGTATCGGTGCAGGTATCATCGCAAATATCTGTGTACACTACATCACGTTCCCGGTATTAGGTTTAACGCCTCCGGTTGCGGAATGGCCGTTATACGAACATATTTCCGAATTAGTCGGTCATATTTTCTGGTTTTGGACGATTGAAATTATCCGTCGTGACTTACGCAATCGAATTACCGGTCAACCGGATCCGGAAGTTCCTTTGAAAGAGGCAACGGAATAAAAATCAAAAAAGACAAGGCAACGGAATGTTGCCTTTTTTACACTTCAATTATGTTCGCAGCGTAACCCGCAACCGCAAAATGGTTTTCCCGAATGCGACTCGCTCTATTTCAAACCAAGCGCATTTTTTAGACTAGATTGATTTCCTATAAATTTTGACCGCACTTTAATGTCGTTCTCGAAACGTTTTTGGGGCAATAGGTTGGTTTTTTAAAATTTGACAAAATGTACGTGTTCTTGAAACCCCAACATATCACTGACTTCTGTACACTTTTATCGCAGTGCACCAATTTCCGTTTTGCTTCTAAAATTAATCGCTTGCCAATAATTGTTTCGCCGATTTTTTTGCAACCAATAAATATGCTCGGCTGTGCATTTTCGTAAACATTTTACTGCCGATATAGGTGGTAACGTGTGCATCTTCGGTAAAACATGTTTCTTGTTCTGCAACTTTTTTTCTCGTCCGCAAGGTTGAAGAAAGTGTCCGCTAAAGTCTTTAGTAATAGGTTATTCAACGTTTGTCAGTTGTTTGTAAATGATAAGGCATTATTTTATTATAGGACTAATACACAGCAAGTTTTACAAACAAGCACTGAAAAGTCAGTAACAAATCTTTTACAATTTCAAGCGATTCTCATCAATCAAACAGGAGTAAATATGAAACTCAAAACCTTACTTTTAGCGATTCCTTTCATCACCACTGCATTTGTAGCTCATGCAGAGAACGATTCTATGAAAACTGTCAAAAGTGAATACACTGCTGTGGAAACGGTAGAAAAAATCAAAAATGCCGTCACCGAAAAAGGCATGAGTGTCTTTACCGTGATTGATCACCAAGCTGCCGCGAAAGATAAAGGCTTAACGATGCCGTTTGCGAGCGTGGTAATCTTTGGCATGCCTACCATAGGTACACCAATGATGATTAAAGCCCCTACCCTCGCTATAGATCTCCCGCTCAAAGCCTTAGTTTGG
Organism: Rodentibacter caecimuris; assembly: GCF_001019715.1. Taxonomy (GTDB): domain Bacteria; phylum Pseudomonadota; class Gammaproteobacteria; order Enterobacterales; family Pasteurellaceae; genus Rodentibacter; species Rodentibacter caecimuris. The sequence continues at coordinate 2,463,686 of NZ_BBXJ01000001.1, read as the reverse complement.
GAAGATGACAACGGTGCGGTTTTTGTCACGCTCAATAACGCAGACGACATCGGAAAAAAACACGGTTTGAGCGAAGAGGTGTATGGTAAATTAAAAGGTGCGGAAAAATTAATTCCGAGTGTGGTGACGAAGAAGTAAAATATAAATACTAAAGCCCTTGTTAAATAAAGCAAGGGCTATTTTATGGGAGCTGTCGGACGATAAAAAACTTTAAGATTGAAATAGCCTGAGTTTGAAAATATCAATAGCTTAGCTTAGCTTAGTCATCGAAATTTGGCATAAAGGAGATTTTAGTTACTGATATTAAGATAGTACAAAATATTAGGGACGCCATGCAGTGCGTCCCTAATAATTAAGCAATAATACTGAGGATTTTTGTAAACCGTCTCAGTCTTTCAGATTTTTACGTTAAATATTAATGACCGCCGCAGCCACAACCGCCATGTCCGTGATGATCGTGCTTATGACCACCGCCACAACAGCCGCCGTGTCCATGCTCGTGGTCATGATGACCGCCACAACCACAGCCATGGACTTCTTCATCGCTATCATGATGACCCTGCGCACCGTGAACGTGACCGTGCGCAATTTCTTCCAATGTGGCTTCACGTGTGCTGACAACTTCAACGGTGAAATGTAATTCTTGACCGGCTAACATATGGTTACCGTCCACCACGACTTCATCGCCGTCCACCTCGGTAATGACTACCGGAACAGGTCCAATATCCGTATCAGCTAAGAAACGCATTCCCACTACTAATTCATCGACACCTTGGAAAACATCTTTCGGTACGCGTTGAACCATATTTTCATTGTATTCGCCGTAGCCTTCTTCCGGTTGAACACGCACCTCAAATTTATCGCCTACCGCTTTGCCTTCTAGGGCTTTTTCTAAACCAATCACTAAGTTATTGTGACCTTGTAAATATTCTAAAGGTTGATTTGTTGGTGCTTCATCCACCAATACGCCATCTTGGGTACGAACTTGGTAAGCAATGCCTACCACCACATTTTTTGCTACATTCATGAGGGTTTCCTTATTGTTTGAAAATCGCTGCCATTGTATAGAAGAAAAAATAATTGTATAGAAAATTAATCTTTAAGTAATTCAATTTGTGCGGTTGCCTGAACCCGTACCGCTTCTTTTCCGTTTTCTAAAAAAGCATTCGGTGCGGTATCGGAGGACAACATTGCCACTTTAGCCGCACGTGATGAGGTGTAAGGACGGATTGCTGTCGATTCATTCACCGATGAAATGTCTAAATTAAGAATACGGTAATTGTTCATTTGTAATGAATGTTGAATTAATGTCGCTTTATTTTTAAATTTTTCAATAACAGCCTGTGTTAATTCGCTTTCTACACTCATTAATTTTTCCGGTGAAATAGTGGCATTTACATCTTCAATCGCAAGAATGCCATCAAGTGAATTGAGCACCTCTGATAAGGCTTGGAAATCTTTACTTTCCAACACAAGATCGGCGCGGGCAATCCAACCTGTTTTCTTCCCTTCATTATTGTAACGAACAGAAGTATTACGGGAATTACCTTTAATTTCCACCGCACTTTGTTTTTGAACAATGCCGACCGCTTTATTTAAACGTTCTGAAATCGTCTTATTTAAGTCCGCTAAATCTTTTCCATCAACTTGATAAAATAAACGCACATTTAATAAATCACGTTCAATGCTTTTTTCTGCTTCAGTATTAAATGAAACAATATTGGTTTGCCGGGCGACGGCATTTTCTGCTAAGACTGAGGTACTAAAGGGTAACGCTAATAGTATGAGACCGAATGATTTTAGTTTCATAAATTTCTCCAAAAAATGACCGCACTTTATTTATGCGGTCAGGTTAGTCAATTAGTGTAAACGTGATTCTTCGACCTCATCCTCATCAAAAAATTCACCATCGTTGCCGTATTCGTCCTCATCATCACTCGGGTCTTCAAAGTAGGTTCCCCAACCGTCATAAATCCCTTTATGTTTTTCAATTAACGGCAAAATTTCTTTTTGTTGGGCATCAATAATTTCTGCTTTTAATTCCACTTCGCTGATGATGTCAAAACAGAAAATGGCTTTTCCATTATCATCTTCAAATTCTTCCGCCTCGGAGACTTCATAGCCGGCTTTAAACGCATCTACGGCAATTTTTTCCAATAAATCAAAATCATAGTGTGACACATGATGTTCAATAATATACAGGGCGGAAGGATCGCTGCCGTCATTTAATAAATCGGTGATAATTTCCCGTGTTTCTGCTTGAAGGGCGACAAAATCAGTCATAGTAAATTCCTTAGTTGGCGTGAAAAGTGCGGTTATTTTAGTGGATAAATCTACAAAAGTCGCATAAAATCTCGCAAAACCTAACAATACACGTCAAAATCATGCTTGAACAACTCCCTTATCTCACCTTAAAAACGCCGCCAAAATCCACCGCACTTTTAAAGCAAGAATGTGCTGATTTTATAGTGATTGAAGATCTTGGCTATGACATGTCGGAGGAAGGGGAATTTGTGGCGGTAAAAGTACGAAAAACCGGTTGTAACACCCTATTTGTCGGCGAAAAACTGGCAAAATTTGCCGGCGTGCCGGAACGAAATATGGGCTATGCCGGTTTAAAGGATCGCCAAGCGATAACGGAACAATGGTTCTGCCTGCAAATGCCCGGACGGGAAACGCCGGATTTCACTCAATTTGACGTGGAAGGCGTAGAGATTTTAGCGGTCACCCGCCATCATCGCAAAATTCGCACGGGAAGTTTACAAGGCAATTATTTTGAAATTTTGCTGCGTGACGCACAGGAAAGCGATGAGTTAAACACTCGGTTAAATTTTGTGGCAAATTTTGGTTTTCCCAATTATTTTACGGAACAACGCTTTGGGCGTGACGGTCATAATCTCACACAAGCCTTACGTTGGGCACAAGGCGAAATTAAGGTGAAAGATCGCAAAAAACGCAGTTTTTACCTCTCTGCAGCACGTAGTGAGATTTTTAATTTAGTGGTAGCGGCACGCATTGAGCAGGGGCTTGCCCAACAAATTTTGCCAAATGATATTGTGCAATTAAATGGTTCGCACAGTTGGTTTAAAGCGGATGAATCGGAAGATTTAGCTGCATTACAAGTGCGGTTAGATTCACGAGATATTTTACTCACCGCTCCGTTAATCGGGGAAGAAAATCTTGTGAGCTCAAATATTGAAAATGCCATTGTGGAACAACATAATGCCTTTTCACCTTTGATGAAACAAGAAAAAATGAAAGCGGCGCGCCGTCCACTGTTAATGCGGGCACAGAATTTCCAATGGCAATTTATTGAGGAAGGATTAAAACTCTCTTTTTATTTGCCGTCAGGCAGCTATGCCACGGCACTTATTCGAGAATTAGTGAATTATAAGGAAGCATAATGCGAATTTTATTAAGTAATGATGATGGTTTTCACGCAGAAGGCATTCAAGTTTTAGCGGCGGAATTACGCAAGTTTGCCGATGTAGTGATAGTCGCCCCGGATCGTAATCGAAGTGCGGCATCAAGTGCCTTAACTTTAGTTGAACCGTTACGTCCGCGCCATTTAGATAACGGTGATTATTGTATTAACGGAACGCCGGCGGATTGTGTGCATTTGGCATTAAATGGTTTTTTATCCGGTCAAGTGGATTTGGTTGTATCGGGCATTAATGCGGGTTGTAATATGGGCGATGACACGATTTATTCCGGCACAGTGGCGGCAGCACTAGAAGGGCGTCATTTGGGACTGCCTTCAATTGCCGTATCCTTAGACGGTCGCCAACATTATGAAACGGCGGCTCGGGTTGTGGCGGATTTAATTCCTAAATTACATAATCGGTTAGTCAATCCCCGTGAAATTATTAATATTAATGTTCCTGATTTACCTTATGACGAACTCAAAGGCTATAAAGTTTGCCATTTAGGTTATCGTTCTTCTGCGGCAGAAGTGATTAAACAAGAAGATCCCCGTGGTGAAGCCATCTATTGGATTGGCCCTGCCGGTTTACCGGAAAACGAGCAAGAGGGAACGGATTTCCATGCGGTAAAAAACGGTTATGTTTCGATTACCCCTATTCAAGCCGATATGACCGCCCACCATTCAATTCAGGCTTTACAAGATTGGCTGGAACGTGAATAATGCGGAGTTTTGTCTCAATGACAATCAAAGGTGAATAGAATGAATATTTTTGGGGCAATGTATGATAAAACCATGGAATGGTCGAAACATCGTTTTGCAACGTTTTGGCTGTCTTTTGTGAGTTTTATTGAAGCGATCTTTTTCCCGATTCCGCCGGATGTGATGTTGATTCCCATGTCGATGTCGAAGCCCAAAAGTGCGGTCAAATTTGCGCTTTATACTGCAATCGCCTCCGTTCTCGGCGGTATGGTGGGTTATGCTATTGGTTATTTTGCTACGGACTGGGTACAGGGTATCGTGCAACAATGGGGCTATGGCGACCATTGGGCAACGGCGATAAAATGGTTTGAGCAATGGGGCGTACTCGTCGTTTTTGTTGCCGGTTTCAGCCCGATTCCTTATAAAGTGTTTACGATTTGTGCCGGCGTGATGCAAATGGCATTTTTCCCATTTGTACTGACCGCATTTATTTCCCGAGCGGTGCGTTTCTTGCTTGTCGCAAAATTAGCTGCATGGGGCGGAGAAAAATTTGCGGTTAAATTACGTAAATCGATTGAAATTATTGGTTGGTCGGTCGTTGCGCTTGCGGTGGCGGCTTACTTTATTTTGAAATAATGGGATTTATTATGAATAAATGTTTATTTGCGTTGTCTATGTCGGTAGTTTTAGCAGCGTGTTCTTCACCTAAAGTTGAAATGAGCGATCCTGATGCCTTACCGAATGGCATTATGCAACCTGTTGAGGGAACAGGAGCGATTGCCGGGGGCGGTTTTATGCCGGAAATAGAACGACAAGCTATGCCGAATACAATGAAATAAGAAGGAAAAATAAATGAAAAAATCGTTTTTATTGTTACCCTTGAGTGTGGCAATTTTGACTGCCTGTTCGTCCAATACTCAGGCGCCTATTGAAAATGCCGGCGGTACGCTTTCACCGGGTATTATGCAACCGGTAGATAATAACGGTGGCGGCACTTGGCAGCCTGAAATTCAACAAAATACCATGCCAAATCATATGGGAACCCACGCAACAGGTAATATGCCTGTCGGCACTCAAACACCGCAGCCGAATTTTCAACCGACTTATCAACCGGTACAGCCGGCTCAACCTGTCGCACCGGTACAACCTCAAACCAAAACGGTAACTAAAACGGTATCCGATTGTACAGGCTCTGCGATGGTGAATGTACCGCGTAACCCAAATACTAACGCGCCGGATTACAGCCAAATTCAAAAAGGTTCGTACAAAGGGGAGACTTATAAAGTCAATAAAGGCGATACAATGTTTTTAATCGCTTACCTAGCAGGTATGGATGTAAAAGAACTGGCGGCAATGAATAATATGTCAGAGCCTTATAGTTTAAGTGTCGGTCAAACATTAAAAATAGGTAAGTGCGTTACTAAAACCGTAACGACGACAGTACCGGTCAATACAAACGCAGCTCCGGTGAAACAGGTAGAACCTGCCGTTACTTATAGAGCGGGGGCAAACGGTACGCAAATTGGTTCTGACGGTACGATTATCGGGCCGGTGAAATCAAGTGCTGGTGTTCCTTCTTCCGCACCGACTTACCCGACTTCGACAGCGCCGGTTGCAACGGGGAATACAACACCGGTGAACGCAAATGTTGTTGCGCCGATTGCCTCCAATACAAGATGGATGTGGCCGGCAAACGGCAATATTATCCAAGGTTTCTCAAGTTCTGACGGTGGCAATAAAGGGATTGATATTTCCGGTTCTCGCGGACAATCGGTGAAAGCCGCGGCAGCCGGTCGGGTGGTGTATGCGGGGAACGCATTGCGTGGTTATGGCAACCTCATTATTATCAAACACGATGATGATTTCTTGAGTGCCTATGCACACAACGACAGAATCCTTGTTAGCGATCAGCAAGAAATCAGAGCCGGACAGGAAATCGCCAAAATGGGGAGTACAGGCACCAATAGCGTAAAACTTCATTTTGAAATTCGTTATAAAGGTAAATCGGTTGATCCTATTCGTTACTTACCAAGAAGATAACCAATAGGCAAAAGAGCGGTCAATTTGACCGCTCTTTTTTTATCCCCTTATTTTTATATGCTTACTTTTAGGTATAATGGTGAAGATTTTTTATACTATTTGGAGATCAATTTTATGCTCAACAATTCACCTTCTATTTGGGTTCAAGATGCTTTCCAAATTACAGATAAAAGCCAAGATAAAGTATTGATTTTGGTTCTCGGCGAGAATGAGAATATTGCAAAAAGCTATATTCAGTATTATCAGATGAAGCACCAACTTCGTTTTTCTTTCTCATTCAATATCTTACCTTTAGAAACCTATGCGCAATATCATGCAGATGAGGATTTGAGAGAAATACTTTATTCGGAAGCGCAAAAACTCTCGAAAAATCAACCGCTCTTTTTGTTTTACCCTGATCGCGATCTTCTTCCTCAAACAAATACAACCAATCTTAAAAAACAGATTTATGCTATTCCCTCTTGGCAAGAACAATGTGCCGTTTCAACATTTGCCCTATTTGAAGTACCGCCTGTTATTGAATCTTGTTTATGGAATAACGAACCTGATGATAAATGTTATGCCGTTATTCTGGCGGCAAGTGTTTGGATTTTTCCCGATTTGTTTCGTCAGGAAAGATTACGCTACGCCTGTTTATTTCAAGATGAAAAAGCCGAAACTTATGCAAAAGCGGCACCCTATTTAGTTGAGTTACCCAAAAATCATCCTGTTTTGTCCCGTTTATTTTGTCGTAACGGAGACAATCACATCGAAGGCATTAATTACGGCGAACGCAATATCGGCACTTTCTTCCGTTCGTCGGCGGATTTCGACGCACTGCTTAATCATTTCCGCAAGTGGCTGATGTTGCAGGATTATACCGGACATTGGTACTACCTGCGCTTTTTTGACCCTACAGGCTTAGAAAAGTATCTTGACCGTCTGCAAACTTACCCGACCAAACTATCTGCCTTTTTTAACGGTAGTATGATAGAAAAAATCTTTTGTATCAAAAACGGTGATGAATTAGTGGAATATGTGCCTAACATTGATTTATCGGTAGTGAAACAAGCAAAAAAACAATTTGATAAATTTGAAATTGAAGCCTTTATCGAACTGCACGATCGTTCATTATGTGAAAAAATTATTGGGGAAATTATGGCGCAATATCCCGAATTTGCTCACGCTTATGGCAAGGAGATCGTAGAAAAAACGGTCGATCATGCTTATCGTTTGGCAAAGTATGCAAAAATGAAAGGAACCATTAGTATTCTACAATTGGCATTGGCAAATCTTATTTACGGGGATTCGGTTAATTACCTGGATCCTGAAAAAAAATTGAATGATATTTTAGTGAGCAATTTAACCGAACAAGAGAAACAGTTTTATTTAGAAAAGCGCTTTGATCAACTCGAAAAACAAGGTCGCATTCGTCATCAATTACAACCAACAGGAGCACACAATGTCTAGTGTAGATACCGCACTTAATAAGATGATGGCATCTCATCAGCCGGAACAAATTGACCGATCGACAAATATGTGTCGCGCGAATGTGACAATTTATCATCATGACAGCTTAGCTGAATACCGTAAGCTGCCGGATGGTATTGTGGTAACGGTGTTTGATAGCTCCGGTAAGGCGTATCTGGCTAAGATTGAAAGTGGCGAAAGCGTGCATAACGGCGTGCTCTGCGGTGAGATTTCGTGGCAGCTATCGGGTGGTGAAGCGGTGTCTTCTACCTATACAAAAAAAGATAACCGCCGCTTAACCGAACAATCCGAACATACGCCGCTTAAAGCCTCAGACGGGTATGTATTGATAAAAGCCCGAAATCAATCTGATGATGAATTTACTATCTCAAAAGAACCGTTGAAACAACTTGCCGATCCCTTAAAAGTACAAGTGAGCTTTACGGAAAACAAAGTAGAAGCGGTGTATTTACCGCCCCCGATTTTGGTGAATCTGCGCTTACGACAGAATGAACCAGTGGTTCAATTAAAAGAGAAGGTTATTCAGCAGCTTATTGATGACGGCGGACATGCAACATTATTTATCCATGGTTATAACGTCCCTTTGGGGAGTTTAGGGCGTTTTGCTTCAAGTGAAGAACTTGGCGAACAAATTCAATATAAGAACCAATTATCACCGGAGCAAGTTCAAAAACCTTATCTATACTATGACAATAAATTGATGAAACAGGCGGTTAATGTCGATTTACATAAGAAGTTAGAGAAAAATTATTTATCCGAAGGCGTGAGTTATACAAAAGTAGGAGATCGGGATGTTTTTGCCCTTTCTGAAGTAAATAAAAGCTATGATAAATTGTCACCGCTCCTGAATGGTAAAGAAGCCTTATCTTGGTTTCCTCATGTTGAATTTCATTTGAATCTTGCTGCTTCGGGAAAAAAGAAACTGGCGGAATTTAATCAATGGGATAAATATAGTCGGATTGTTGGCGTAACTTGGTCGGGCAGTGTCGATCCGGATTTAAATTTTTTTCGTGCGGAAATGTACGCTAATGAAGCCGGACGGGAACTTGCCGACGTGTTGAAACAGTTGCTTGAGCAAAGAGTAATAAAAATCAACATTATCACTCATTCTTTAGGGGCAAGGGTTGCACTTTCTGCCATGAATATCTTAGGCGATATGGCGGGTGAATATGATAATCGGATTGATAACCTGATTTTATGGGAACCTGCGGTGGCGGATAATGCGCTAACGAATTTGGATAATTACGATGCGAAGAAAGTATTCAATCCGCTTGCTATGGAAATTTTCCCTTATGCTCACAAAGTGCCGAAACATATTACCGTGTTATATTCACAAGAAGACGGCGTATTAGGCAGCGATCATAGTTATAGCGACTACGAACCGGTTGCGTTAATCGGCGGGGCTTATCCGAGCAAATATCTGTCTTTTACCACGGGTAATTCGGCACTAAAAGAATATTATAAAGATACGCGAATTTATGATTATGAGAAATCGGTTATTCAGATCAAACATACTTGTGATTTGTTGTATGCCGGTGCAGAGAAACAATACCGCCCCGATGAATGTGCGAAACTGCCTCATGCTTATCAAGTTAACCGTTATAAGCAAGAAATAGCAGCATTGATTCGAGAGGAGGCGGCAAGAGTGAATGATCCGGCAAACCCTACCTTTATTCCGCCATTAACCTATTTAAAGCCTTGGAGCCATTTCAAATGCTTCCCTGAAGAAGTGTTAAATCACATTATTGATGTATTAATCGGAAATGCCTTGTCCGATTGGGAGAAAAGGGAAAATTATTTTAAAGTACGGGCAGCGTTGGGGCATCAGGGCGATCGGCAAACTATTGATCATTTAGATAAAAATCTTGAACGTTTATCTAAAAAACGAGACTTGATGCTACATGACACATTTATTAAAAAATTGAGGGAAGAAGAAAAAAAATTAGAATATTTTGGTCAGGTAATTGAGGAGGATGGTTCGCAACGTTACTATTTTATTTCTCATTCGGCAATGCAAACCTGGGAGTGGTTAGACTTGGATCGACATCAAGTTTTTCCATTGATTTACGAATACAGCTATAAACGGGAAATGATGGATAAGAAAATTCAAAGACATTCAAAATTTGGTCGGTATCCTAATAATTCGGGAGATGAACAATGAAAAATCTCTTTTTTTTAGTTTTATTTATCGCCTTAGGTTGGGGAGGATACTATGTGTATGAAAACCGCCATGATGTTTTTTCCAGTACCAAAGGTGTCAGAAATTTAAGTATTTCCAGTGATGGTCGGTATGTTGTGAGTGCGCATTACGGAAAAAAACTGGTACTTTGGGATATAGAAAAACGCACTAAGACAGTGCTTGCAGAAAGAGTTAATACAAACAGCCCTTATTTTATTCCGAACAGTCATGATTTTATGTGGCAGGATAAACATAATGTTGTACATATTCAAAATGTAGAGGGACAAGAGATTGCTCATTTTAAGCATTATAAAGTCGAACGGCATTTAATGAGTGAAGATCGGGCACTCTATATCAGTGCAGATCAGACGGGGGAAATTTATAAAGGTTATGGCGATGATATGACACCAATTTATACCGATACTCCAATTCGGAATTATTATAATTTTTCCTTGTCAGAAAAATATTTTTTATCCGCTTCTCCGGGCGGACCTTACGATCCTGATTCTGCGGTAGAGCTAAATCCTAAAGCAGATCCGATTCAACCGAGTGATTATAAAAAAAGCAGCTATAATGGTGTCACGTTGTGGGACCGGGAAACCTTGAAACCGGTAGCCCGTCTTGGTGGTTTTGGTGGACGCTCGGATGCCTTATTTAGTCCTGATGGAAAATGGGTTATTGGGGGGGGGGAGAACAAGCGAGATTATATGTGGTTGGTCGATAATTTAAATTACCGCCTACCATTGGCATCAATAAATGGATTTTATAATGAAGAAACCAAAACTCGTGAAACAGGAGGGAATCGCCCTATTCCTGAAGGCGTTTTACTTGCAACACCACATACTGTTGCTTATGCCTTTGTTACTGATACAGAATTTATACAGTTAACTCAAACTGGTATGAAGGATGGTACGGGGAACGATTATATGAATTTATACACAGTTGGTGATCCATGGATAAAAGCCTATGTGAACATTGGTTTTTATCCTGCGATCTCAACTAATGCTTTTGAAAAATCAAATAGTGTTGATTCCGCTCCTAAAGCTCATATCTTAGTAACGGGACAAGCGGTTCACGGCGGCATCAACGTTTACCGCTATCACCCCGATAAAATGGAATTGGAGAAAATCTGGGTAGCGTATTAGTGGGAAAGTGTGATTGGTTTTCTAAGAGTTTTTTATATTTAAAATTTAACGGGAAAATTGACCGCACTTTTTGTTTCATTACTTGGTCGGATAGCGTCGATCCGGATTTACATTAAGCTATTGTTATGATAATGCTGTATTAAAATCTCATTGTAGGAGAATGTTGTGTTTAGATTTTTCATTGGAATACTTGGTATACTTTTTCTAGGGCTTCTTATCAGCTTTGGAATGGGGTCACTCACTATCTTTGTATTTGCTGTGTTTATCCCTTATTTCGTTATTTTCGTTTTTGCCTATTATTTTTTATATTTTATTATTCATTTTTTTTATAAAAAGCCATTTTCTAGTGAGTTTAAATTCTTTTTACTTATTCCTACAGCACTCTCTTTTTGGGGATATTATGAGCTTAATTCTTTCTATGAAGAGAAAACAAGAGTTATCGAATTAAATAAAGAGAAATTATTTCTTCGAAAAGCATTAGAAAACCTCCCTTCCAATATTGAAATTTCAGATAGATTTATTATTTCAACCCAAGATAGATTTGATAATCAAGGTAACCCTATTACTTTTAAATGGGGAGAATTAAATTTAACTAGTCTTGATGCAGATGGTTTATATAAAATTAAAGTGTCTAGCTTAAATCAACCTAAAGAATTACCAAAAGGAATGTTATGTAGCTCAGATATTATATTTGAAAGAAAAGATGAAAGTAAGCAAGATGTAGACGATAATACTTACCGCTATGAAAATTATAGATTTGATAGTTGTAAAATAAAAAATTGGATTTTAGAGTTGAATAATCAGAAGATTCAGCTAGAAAATTTTATACTCCATTCTAATGATAAAGAATATATTGGGTATAAATACGATAATATTGCTGGAGAAATAAAAAAAGCTGCGAATAAATTAAATCTTACCCATTATTGGGTTGCTGTATTAGATGGCTATGCAAGATTGGATAATGAGTGGATAGTTGATGGAATAGCTCTTCTTTTAAACGAAGAAGCACAAGTCATCTCATTATTAGGGACGATTCAGCACTCATCTGGTTTAAATAATATACAGATACAAGGTTGTTTAATTAAGCCTAGTCAGTTTGTTGCTTTACTATCTAACCCTAATAATGGAAGAACAGCTGTAGATTTGGAAGGGGTAAACACGACTTGCCCAAGTACCATAGAACCTTCATTTGCCTATTTTAATAAGCCATTAAATAGCGAAACATCATTTTATAATCGTGTCGGAGATATTCAAGAGCAAGCGAAAACACTTTTATCTCCTTTTTTATTTCCTGATCCTGATATTCGTATTGCTTGGAAAGAAGAATTGCCTCGATTATATACTATATACTCTGATAATCAGATACCGTTCTTCTGGAATAATTTAAAAATGAAAAGACTAGAGTTTAGTAATTCGTCTGCATATGTAGAATTAGCAAACGATAGTTTACTTAAATTAGAAACATTTTATTGTGCAGGAATTGCCTATTTTAAACATAATTTATATCCTATTGATAATTCCTTAACAAAGAAAAATTTTACCTTGATAGGATGTAATATTAATAATGGAAAAATGAAATTGAATAATCAAGATATTAATCTATATAGTGGTAAAGTTTCTTACTTCTTTCCAAAAAATTTATCTGTTGAAAATAATGAGTTTTTTCATCATCAGGAAGAGGATGGTAAATTAGTTTCAGATTATATAAAAATAGAGCTTGAGGAGGAATTACTCATAATGAAAGTAGAAGATAGTTTTTATTATTTAAAGAAAGCGATACTAGATAATAAGGGAAATGTGATTGCTTTATCTGGAAGGTTAGAAAATGAAAATAAAGAAGAAACATTTAGTTTAGAGAATGGTCGTTATAATGATAATGGTGTAGGATTTAAGTTATTTAATTTTTCAAAGAATGAAGTAGATATGACATTATCTTATTATCTGAGTTGCAAGGATTTTATGACTTCCCAAAAAAATAGTTATTGCGATGGTGCTATTCAACGACATACTTATGAGCTTATTCATTAATGAGAGAAAGCAAATAGTGGTTCTTGTAAAATTGTAACGGTTCAAAATTCAATAATGTCTCCTTTGCCCCAAAATCGCATATTTTAGTGACAGGACAGGCATTTCACGGCGGTATCAATGTTTACCGCTACCACCCCGACAAAATGGAATTAGAAAAAATCTGGGTGGCATATTAGTGGGAAAGTGCGGTTGGTTTTCTAAGTGTTTTTAAACTGTAAGGTAACACTATTTACTTTTTGTGATGTGAAGTATAAAATCCTTTCCACATTTAATTAATAGGGGAAGCCTTATGCTAAAAATGAATGATTTGGTGAAGCTCAGCCAAACACCGAAATCGACAGTGTTGTACTATGTAAAAGAAGGGCTATTGCCTGAACCCTTGAAAGATAAACCGAATTTTCATCTCTATGATGATCGCTGTGTGGAATTGTTGGCGTTTATTAAATATCTGCAAACCAATTTCAATGCCAGCATTTCTCAAATTAAACAACTTTTTTCCCACCCTGATTTTGACTGGCAAAATCCTTACGAAAGTTTAATTTCGTTGATTGGTATTATCATGGGGGCGGAAAATGAAACCTTTTTGCCCTCAGAACTTTGTCAAGAATTCTCAATTTCAGAAACCGAATTGCAAGCTATGGTCGATGACGCTTTGCTTAACCCGCGTGAGGGGGTTTTTACGGCAAAAGAGCGGGATATTCTAGCCATTGTTTGCCGTTGTAATGAGGCGGAACGTGAAATGGTGAAAAGCTATTTACAAACCGCGAAAATGCTTGCGACACAAGAAGTAAATCTCACCTTATCAGCGCTAAAAGACAGTGGGAAAAAAGATGAAAAACTTAAACATCTTTTTGATTTACTGTTGGTGCTGAAGCCTTATGTATTCAATATGCAAACTTTAAAAATTTACCAAACGGAGAGTGTGAAATGAAACTCTTAAAATATGCGGGTTTTGTACCTTATTTGGCGATTGCTTTTTTGAATGCGAGCGTGGATCTCGCCCACAAAATCACGATTCAAAATGTGTTGCTGAAAAGTTTTGAAGGCAATACGTTAGTAGTACTAACCGCGTTAATCAACGCAATGATTTTATTACCCTTTATTTTTCTTTTTTCACCTTCGGCATTTATTAATGATAAATTCTGTCGCACCAGGGTGATTCGCTGGAGCAGCTTGGCTGTGGTGGGTATTTCAACGGCAATTTTATTCAGTTATGTGATTGGCGAATTTTATCTTGCCTTTGCCTTAACACTGATTTTGGCAGCGCAAAGTGCGGTCTATTCTCCGGCTAAATATAGCCTTATCAAATCCATTGTCGGCACGGAAAACATCGGGTTTGCCAACGGCGTGATTCAGGCTTTAACCATTGTGGCGATTTTGTTTAGTTCTTTTGCGTTTTCGATTTTCTTTGAAAGTTATTATGTGCCCTCTAATGATCCGAATGAGGTGCTACAAAGCGTTTGGATGATTGGCATAGGTTTAGTCGTGTTTAGTTCCCTTGAAGCGTTTTTCGCTTTCAAAATTCCTTTCTTTCCACAAGAAAAAGAAGAAAATGAAACATTCTCTGCCGCAAAATATTTCTCTTTCGGTTATTTGAAAGACAACCTCCGTACCTTGCGTAGCGATAAAAATATTTGGTTAAGTGTGATTGGCTTGAGCCTTTTCTGGGGCGTTGCTCAAGTGATTGTGGCGGCATTCCCCGCCCATTACAAAGCGCTGTTTAATGCGGATAATGCGGTGATTATTCAAGCTATTTTGGCGGTAAGCGGTTTGGGATTAATCATTGGGTCTTATCTTGCCGGGCGTGTCTCTCGCTTGCATGTTGAATTAGGCATTGTGCCGGTTGGTGCATTGGGTATTTTCGTTTCGCTGTTTGGTTTAACATTGGTGAGTACCAATGTCTTGTTGATGTTATGTTCCTTTGGATTCGGTTTTTTTGGCGGTTTATTTATCGTGCCGTTAAATTCGACCATTCAATATTTCGCCCCTGAAAAAATCAGCGGCAAAATTATGGCGGGTAACAACTTTATCCAAAATATCTTTATGGTCGGCTTTTTACTACTTAGCATTGTATTCGTCGAATTTAGCCTTTCTACCAACGGTATTTTCTTAACGGTTTCTGCGGCATGTTTATTGGGTAGCCTTTATGCCATGTGGCAACTTCCGCATTTATTCATCCGTTTGTTACTCTTGCCTTTATTGAAAACCAACTACCGTTTCCATGTGGAGGGATTAAAAAATCTCCCACAAAGTGGCGGTGTGTTAATGTTAGGCAACCACATTAGCTGGATTGACTGGATGGTGTTACAGGTGGCAAGCCCACGGGCGATTAAATTTGTGATGTTCCGTCCGATTTACAACAAATGGTATTTGACTTGGTTCCTACGTATCTTCCGTGTGATCCCTATTAGTGCAGGTTCAAGCCGAGAGTCCATTGAAACAATTCGTGAATACTTGGTTCGTGGTGAAGTGGTAGCGTTATTTCCTGAAGGGCATATCAGCTACAACGGTCAGATCAATGAGATTAAAAAAGGCTTTGAACACGTATTAAAAGACTTGGATAACGTGACGACCGTACCGTTTTATTTACGTGGCTTATGGGGTAGCAGTTTTTCCCGCGCGGATAGTTTCTATAAAAATCTCACGAAAAAACAAGGCAAACGTGAAATTTTAGTGGCGTTCGGTAAACCGATTCACGGCTTTATTGATGCGGTGGCGATGAAACAAAAAGTGCTTGAGCTTTCTTTCTCTATGTGGGAAAAAGTGATAGCAAAACGCAAACCGATCACACACCATTGGTTGAACAGCGCGAAATCCAACTTGTTCAAGGAATGTGTGGTGGACGGGCAGGGTATGAAACTGAATAACCTCAAGTTTATCGCTGCTGTGTTGATGTTCGGCAAACAACTTAAACACACTTTAGGTGATGAGAAAAATGTTGGTGTGTTGTTGCCAAGCTCGGCTATCGGAGCCATTGTGAATATGGCATTGATGGTGATGGGGAAAGTGCCGGTCAATTTGAATTATACCCTCAGCCCTGAAGTGATGGAAAAAGCCCTTGCCAAAGCAAATATTAACAAGGTTATTACTGCGGAGAAATTCTTAAATAAACTGAATGCTAAAGGCTTTGCCTTTGATGAAGTATTGGCGGGAAAAACAATTTTTGCGGAACAATTAGGCAAGAAAATGACAAAAAGTGAGAAAGTGCGGTCATTTTTAACGGCGTTTTTCGCCCCACGTTGGTGGATTAAATTAATGTATTTTGCTGATGTGCGTTTGAATGACACGGCAACGATTTTATTCAGCAGCGGTAGTGAAGGTACGCCAAAGGGCATTGAATTAAGCCATAAAAACTTGCTCACTAATATCAAACAGGTGAGTGAATTACTTAACTTTCAAGAAGATGACGTTATTTTAAATTCTTTACCGATCTTTCACTCTTTTGGTTTAACGGTAACCACCTTAATGCCGTTGTGTGAAGGAATCAAAATGGTGAGTGTTGCTGATCCGACCGATGGCGCAGAAGTGGGCAAAATGTGTGCCCGCCATAATGTGAGTATTATATTTGGTACCTCAACATTCTTCCGTTTATACGCCCGTAATAAAAAATTGCATCCATTAATGTTACAAAGTGTGCGAATGGTGATTGCCGGCGCGGAAAAATTGAAAGCGGATGTGAAAGAAGCCTTCCGTTTGAAATTCGGTTTAGAAATCTACGAGGGATACGGGGCGACGGAAACGGCACCGGTTGCAAGCGTGAATATGCCAAATATTTTAGATCCCGATAGTTTAAAAGAATTTACCTTTAATAAAGTGGGAACCGTAGGTATGCCATTGCCTGGTACAATTATCAAAATTGTCGATCCGAATACTTTAGTAGCATTGCCAACGGGCGAAGACGGGTTGATTTTGATTGGCGGTGGACAAGTGATGAAAGGTTATTTGGCTGACCCTGAAAAAACTAATGAAGTCATTGTCGAACTTGACGGCGTGCGTTATTACAAAACCGGTGACAAAGGGCATATTGATGAAAACGGCTTTATCACCATTGTGGATCGCTATTCCCGTTTCGCAAAAATCGGGGGAGAGATGATTAGTCTCGGCAGTGTGGAAGAAAATATCGCTCAAGTGTTGAACGATGAAAACCAATTTGTTGCTATTGCTGTGAATGATGAGAAAAAAGGCGAAAGTGTCGTGTTGTTAGTGAAATCGCTGCTCAGTCTTGAGGAAATTAATACTCGCATTAAATCCCTCAACGTACCGCCAATTATGCTCCCAAGCCAAGTATTCTTAGTCAATGAAATACCGCTTCTCGGCAGTGGAAAAGTGGATTTTAAAGGTGCGAAGAAATTGGCTGAGGAAATATTAAGTGCATAAAGTAAAAGAGCGGTCAGATTTTGAAATTTGATCGCTTAGGTTTATGGCTATCGGAATTAACAAAACCGTTAAGATTAACTTTATTTTTACTGAGCGATGCTCTGACCAGGAGGAAATTATGGGAAATTGGCGAATTGTATTATTCGGCTTTTATATGCTCGGACAATGCACCATGGGGCAAGCGTTAGAGGGGATCCGATTTCAGCATAAAGATTGGGAATTGGCCTGTGATAATATCGGAACTTGCCGTATGGCAGGCTATGGTTCGTCTGAAGGAGAAGAATCGTTCCCAGTCTCTTTATACATCGAACGAAAGGCAGGTAATGAGGCATTAATCGGTTTAGCCCGCATTGAGGAATACGCTTATGACGAGAGAGAAAAAGAGCGTACTTTACAGGCGGAATTATGGGTAGATCAAAAAAATTTGGGTATTATCAAATTTGATCAAAAAGATGAGTGGAATTTAGAATATTTTGCACGTTTAAATCCTGAACAAACTCGCTCAGTTATTTATAGCTTAGTGAAGAAATCAAGCCAAATTGAATTGAAAACCCCTAAGCAAGTATGGAGAATTTCTGATCAGGGCGTTACTGCTGTTATGCTTAAAGCCGATGAATTTCAAAAGCGACGGGATACCCCTCAGCATTTTTAAAGAAAAGAAATAGCCATTCTCCCGTATTAGAACAAATTGATAAACCCATTGTAAATATTCCTAAGTTCCATACTGACCGAGAACAGATTTTTAAGTTTGACTCTCCAACAGGACAACGCTTGCTTAAATTGTTAAAGTCGATTGGCGGTATTGATGGAGGGTGTTCTCGATTATCTGAGGATGATGAATATAATTTCTTTTCGGTTTATGAACTTAGTGAGGGGAAGAAACTGGTTGAGGTCGCTTGTGAACTTTTTGCATACAATGATTGGATTTTGTCGGTTGTGATGAATCATGACTTGACTAAAATTGAGCAGGAGGTCTCGACTGTAGAGGAGTATAACGGTTATGAAGGCAAAGGGATTATTTCTTCAAAGATGAAAGGGCGTGGATTGGGAGATTGTTGGTCAATCAGAAAGGCAGCTTGGAACGGAAAGGTGTTTGAACCTATTTTGAATACAGATACGGGAATGTGTAGAGGTTTTGTCGGAGGCGCTTGGAATATGCCGACTTATGTCGCTGATATTAATTATCTTCCCTAGACTAAATGACACTCTCCATATTTCATTAGGCTGTATCTAATATTAAACGGAATGAAAAAAGACGAATAATCGTCACTATTAAAAGAGCGGTCAAACTTGACCGCTCTTTTTTACTGCTTAGTCTGTAAATTATGCGTTTTTGTCGTCAATTAAAATACTTTCTAATGCGATTTCAATCATTTCGTTGAAGGTTAATTGGCGCTCCTCCGCACTGGTTTGTTCATGAGTGCGAATGTGGTCGGAAACCGTACAGATGGTTAATGCACGGGCGCCGAATTCAGCCGCTACGCCGTAGATTCCTGCAGCTTCCATTTCCACACCAAGAATGCCGTATTTTTCCATCACATCGAACATTTCAACATCCGGTGTGTAGAATAAATCTGCTGAGAACAAATTCCCGACTTTCACCGCAATGCCTTTCTCTTTTGCCGCTGCAACTGCCGCACTTGTTAAACCGAAATCGGCAATAGCGGCAAAGTCATTATCTTTAAAACGGATACGGTTTACTTTAGAGTCCGTACAAGCCCCTAACCCAATCACGACATCACGCAATTTGACATCCATTTTTACTGCGCCACAAGAACCGACACGAATGATCTTTTTCACGCCATATTCGGTAATTAATTCTTTAGTGTAGATTGAGCAAGATGGAATCCCCATACCGTGTCCCATTACTGAGATTTTACGACCTTTATAGGTGCCTGTGAAACCAAGCATATTGCGTACATTGGTGACTTCTTTAGCATCATCTAAAAATGTTTCTGCGATATATTTCGCACGAAGCGGATCTCCCGGCATTAATACCGCATCAGCAAATGCACCTTCAGGTGCGTTGATATGTGGAGTCATTGTATTTACCTCTTTTTTGACAATAATGAAAAGAAACGCACCACGTTAATCGTGGTGCAAAATGTGGCGGGATTTGACCGCACTTATTATAGTGCGCCACTTAATCCGATGAAAAGACCGGCAATGGTGGCACTCATTAAGTTGGCTAATGTTCCTCCGATAACTGCTTTTAATCCTAAACGGGCGATATCGCCACGGCGATTCGGTGCCATACCGCCCAAGCCGCCAATTAGGATGGCGATAGAGCTAAAGTTTGCAAAGCCACAGAGCGCGAAAGTGATAATGGCTTTGGTTTTTTCAGTTAATACGACGGGTGTATCCGGTTGTAAATATTTTGTGAATTCAAGGTAGCCAACGAATTCATTCACGGCTAATTTCATCCCGATCATTTGTCCTGCAATGCCAGATTCTTCCCAAGACACCCCGATTAAGTAGGCAAGAGGTTTAAAAATCCAGCCGAAGATGGTTTGTAAGGTTAAATCGCCATAACCAAACCAGCCGCCGATACCGCCTAAAATACCATTAATTAGGGCAATTAAGGCTACAAAAGCGATTAACATTGCGCCGACATTGAGTGCTAATTGCATACCGGCACTTGCGCCACTCGCCATAGCTTCCAGCACATTGGACGGTTTTTCGCTGTCGTCGGCTTCCGGTTGAGAATCAATGAACTGTTGGGTTTGTGGATAAAGAATTTTGGCAAATAATAATCCTGCCGGAGCCGCCATAAAGGATGCTGCGATCAAATAATTAAGCGGTACGCCCATGCCTGCGTAGCCTGCCATGACCGAGCCGGCGATAGAAGCCAATCCGCCTACCATAATGGCGAATAATTCGGATTCCGTCATACGGCTGATATAAGGTTTCACCACTAATGGTGCTTCTGTTTGTCCAACGAAAATATTGGCGGCGGCAGACATAGATTCTGCTTTTGATGTACCTAATAGCCTTTGCAAGGCACCACCAATGATTCTAATCACCAATTGCATAATGCCTAAGTAATAAAGCACGGAAATTAATCCGGAGAAGAAGACGATAATCGGTAATACTTTCACCGCAAAAATAAAGCCTACATTGCTTGGATCTGCCA
The DNA here is from genome assembly GCF_001019715.1 of Rodentibacter caecimuris. Classification (GTDB taxonomy): domain Bacteria; phylum Pseudomonadota; class Gammaproteobacteria; order Enterobacterales; family Pasteurellaceae; genus Rodentibacter; species Rodentibacter caecimuris. Next base: position 2,443,191 of record NZ_BBXJ01000001.1, on the reverse strand, counting down.
ATCCGCCAAAGACGAAGTTAATCCCTTCATTACCGTAAGCAATTACGTTAGCTACGGCATCGGCGGTTGTGCCCAATACTTTTCGACCAGCCGGTACATATAAAATAAGGGCTGCAAATCCAATTTGGATTACGAACGCCCCTAGTACTGTTCGCCAATTAATCGCACGACGATTATTTGAGAATAATAATGCGATGGCAATTAATACCACCATGCCAAGAATGCTCATTAAAACGTCCATAGTAAACCTCAATTATTAAAGATAAAAACTTGCGCTATTTTACTGTTTTTTTGCCTAATCGTGTGAACTTTTTCCCAAAAAAGTAATGTAATTATCTAATAAATTATTAATCTGTGATCGATACCCTATTTTGCCTTGAAACTTTTATTGGTATGTATTCGGGATAACCAACAATTCCGATGTGATGTAGTAAGCGTACAAAATAAAAAAATTTAAACAATACGTAGGGAGTTGTAGATGGTTTTTTGTAACTTATTGAAATTATTGGTGTTAAATACACGGATGTTTTTATGCTCAGATTGAAATATCGGTTTTGTATATTTGCTATATAACACCAAAAAATTCTTTATAAAAAATGACCGCACTTTCCTACTCTATGGTATGTGAAATTAACCGATTGTTGAAATATTACGGATTCCTATTTAATGTCATCAAAGTGTCATAATGCTTTTTTAGAATGCCTTCGTTCAATTCATACGATAGGAGAAAAAAATGAAATTGAAATCAATAGGAAAACAAGCATTATTAGGTTTATCTTTGAATGCTCTTATGTTATCTGTGAATGCGGTTGAGCCGAGTACAGTGAATAATGATATTTCCCAACGAGGTGGAGCCAAGCGTTTAGTAGAAAGTAAAAAATCGGTATTAAGCGAGTTACTGGAAAAAAATCAGGTTAAAAATGTTATTTTATTAATTGGCGACGGCATGGGCGATTCTGAAATTACCATTGCTCGAAATTATGCGGAAGGGGCGGCTGGTTCGTTTAAAGGAATTGATGCTTTGCCTTTTTCCGGTCATATCACGACTTATGCGCTTGATAAAGAGACAAAACTTGTCGAACAGGTGACGGATTCTGCGGCTTCGGCGACAGCTTGGACATCGGGAATTAAAACCTACAATGGGGCGATAGGTGTGGATGTTTACGGAAAACCTGTAATAAACCTGGCGGAAATTGCCAAAAAATTGGGGAAAGGTACGGGTAATATCACCACTGCTGAAATTCAAGATGCAACTCCTGCCTCACTTTTAGCTCATATTAGTCACCGAAAATGTTATGGTCCGACTGCGACCGCTGAACGTTGTCCGGAAAGTGCTTTAGAAAACGGTGGTTTAGGTTCTATTACAGAGCAATTTTTATCCAATCCTCCGGATATTGTTTTTGGCGGCGGACGTAAAACCTTTGATGAAAAGCCTAATGCTGGAGAATTTAAAGACCGTACATTATGGCAGCAAGCGGTTGATAAAGGGTTTAGTTTAGTGAATAACCTTGAAGGATTAAATAAACTGGATAAAAACAATAAGTTTCCTATTCTAGGTTTATTCTCCGCCGGAAATATGCCCGTTCGTTGGTTAGGCGGACAAGCTACGTTTGAGGGAAATCATGCTAATCCGATAGAGTGTAAAGCGAACCCGGAACGTGATGTAACAATTCCAAATTTAGCTCAGATGACAGAAAAAGCCATTGAGTTGCTACAAGAAAATCCGAACGGCTTTTTCTTACAAGTTGAGGGAGCTTCTATTGATAAGCAAGATCATAAAGCGAACCCTTGCGGGCAAATTGGTGAAACCGTTGATTTAGATGAAGCGGTACAATCCGCCTTGGAATTTGCCCGCAAAGATGGACAAACTTTAGTGATTGTTACAGCGGATCATGCTCACACCAGCCAATTAGTACCGAATAAAGCGAAACCGGCAGGTTTAACCCAAACACTTAAAGCAAAAGACAATTCAATTATGACGGTCAGTTACGGCACTGGCAAAGAGGCTGATGATCAACAGCATACAGGAAGCCAACTTCGCATTGCCGCATACGGCCCGAAAGCTTATGAATTTTCAGGATTGCTGGATCAAACGGATATTTTCTTTATCATTAAACAGGCATTACAAGGTAAATAATTTATTAATTACAACTTAGAGTATAAGCAAAGGGAGGCATAGGGATGTGCCCCCTTTTTTATTTTTTATGAGCGTTAATTGTTATTTAAGGTGAAAGGCGTTCGCGAATCCAACTATTATTTTCGAGACGATATTGAATGCGATCATGTAAACGACTTGGACGACCCTGCCAGAATTCTACACAATCCGGTATAACTATGTAGCCGCCCCAATGTGTGGGACGTGGTACGTGAATCGGGTATTTAGCGGCAATAAGTGCGGCTTTTGCCAATAAAGATTTATAGCCGGAAATGACCGCACTTTGTTTGCTTGCCCAAGCACCAATTCGGCTTGTATAAGGTCGGCTGGCAAAATATTCATCGGATTGTTGATCTGAAATTTTAACGGCTTTGCCTTCAATACGAACTTGGCGTTCCAGCTCAGGCCAAAAGAAAGTCAGGGCAACATAAGGATTATGCTCGACTGATCGTCCTTTTTTACTATGATAGTTGGTGAAAAAGACAAAACCCTGTTGATTGACTTCTTTGAGCAATACCATACGACTACTCGGTTTGCCGTTTTCATCCACCGTTGCAACATTCATCGCCGTTGGTTCATTGACTTGGCTGGTGATGGCTTCATTCATCCATAATTCAAATTGTGAAATTGGATTTTCGTTACAATCGTATTGGGATAGCACTCGTTTACGGTACTCTTCTCGAATATTATGCAAATCCATTTTTATCTCCTTTTGCAAGAAAAAGCCCCAGTGAAAATACTGAGGCTAGGATAGATCTTGTAAAAACATTCGTCAATTAAGATTGGTTAGCGGTCGCTTTTTCGTGTGGGTTGCCTTTAACACCAATGTGTGAAATTTCCCCATTCGGAGTGATTGAGTAGGCTTGGCCAAAACCTCGCACAAAACGCCCTGCACCAAAAGTTAATTCAATAAGATCAAAATCGGTAAAGTCTCTAATCGTTTTAATACCGCTAACGTTATTCATGGTTTCGGCTAATTTATCAAGGGCTTTTTCTACGATTGGATCTTCTCTTGGTATGAATCGGGCAGTAGCTTTGTAGCGAAGGCGGGTACGTACAATAATTGATTTGGCTTGGCTTTCGTCTTCTAAAAACATGACTTCAACTTGATTTGGATTTCGTTTCAGATTGTCGTAATGTTCTGCAACGGCACTGATATAAATATAATTTTTACCATCAAGAGAAATGATGGGCGCGTAAGAAGCAATCGGTGCGCCTTCAGCATCAAGTGTTGAAAGTACACAGCTCTTCACACTTTGCCGAAATTCATCAATTTTTGCTTTGATTCGGCCATAGTTTTCCACGGGTTTATTTTCGACACAGAGCGTAATGATGGCTTGTTTGATTGAATTTTCATCTGTAGGTTGAGGGAATTCTATGCGTAGTTTTTTGCCATTGTTGTATTCAAAATCTAAACCGCCAAAATCAACATTAATCAGTTTGATTTCGGTGATTTCTTTTTCTCCACCAAATTTTTTACAAAGCGCAAGCATATCATCTTGATGATGATCATTCATGTGAGTGATAATTCGATTGAAATCCATTTGAACTCCTATTTTTTGTCAATGATTTTTTAATCATTTCACGATGTGATAAATAAAAGAAATAGCGAACTCATTATACGGAAGAAAAAAAGATTTTATAGCTAATTTGCAAAATATAATTATTCTTATTTGAAAAAGCCCTTATGAAAACATAAGGGCAGGATAAAAATTATCGTTAGCGGTTATTTACCGTTTACGCTCACACCGTAGAAGGCATCATAACCGAACGGGCTTTGAACATAGCCTTTTACACGTGGGCTTAATGGGGCAAATCCAACGGAGTGTGCCACAGGAATCCAAGGTGCTTGTTCGTGGACGATAACCTGAGCTTGTTTATAAAGTGCAGCACGCTCCTCTTTATTGGTTAAACTGAGCGCTTTGTCTAATAAGACATCAAATTCAGGATTTTTGAAACGGGCATAATTTGAGTTTCCCGCATTCGCACTGGCTAATAGTGGTGATAAGAAATTATCCGGATCACCGTTATCGCCAGACCAACCGAAAATACCGGCAGTTAATTCTCCGGCTTTTGCCCGTTTTTGATAATCTGCCCATTCATAATTAACCGGATTGGCTTTTACGCCCACTTTTGCCCAATCCGCCATAATCAGTTCAGCCATACGTTTGGGATTCGGGTTGGAAGCACGAACCACCGGTTGAATCCAAAAATCCGTTTCAAAACCATTCGGATAGCCCGCTTCAGTTAAGAGTTGTTTTGCTTTTTCCGGATCGTACGGATAATCTTGAACCTCATCGTTATAACTCCAAATAGTTGGTGGCAACGGATTTTTTGCCGGTGTGCCGGCGCCTTGATACACAGCATCAATAATGGCTTTTTTATCCACCGCATAATTTAATGCCTGACGCACTTTTACGTTGTCAAAAGGTGCTTTTTCTGTGTTAAATGCGATATAGGCTACGTTCAAGCCTTTTTGTTCCAAGAGCTGTACTTTCGGATCGGTTTTCATTTTTGCCAAATCCGCCACATTTGGGAATAAAATTAAATCGCAAGTTCCTGATTGTAATTTTGCATAACGGGTGGAAGCATCCGGTACGATACTGATCACTAAGCGATCGAGCGGTGTACGTCCTTTCCAGTAATTTTCATTTGCCACATATTGTGCCGCCTGATCAATTTTATAGTCCACAAAGACAAACGGACCCGTCCCCACAGGACGGTTATCAATGGTTTCCGGTTTACCTGCTTTTAGCATCTCATCCGCATACTCTGCAGAATAAATGGAAATAAAATCCATCCCTAAACTTGCTAAGAACGTCGCATCTTTTTTATTTAAGGTAATACGAACAGTATTGTCATCCACTTTCTCTACGGATTTTAATAAATCAGGAAATTTCATTGCTTTGAAATAGGGATAAGTACCTTTTGATACATTGTGATAAGGATGATTTGGATCTAACTGGCGTTGGAATGAAAAAAGTACATCATCGGCATTGAAATCACGGCTTGGCGTAAATTCCTTGGTGGTATGGAATTTTACCCCTTTACGGAGATGAAACGTATAAGTTAAACCGTCCTCGCTAATGTCCCAACTTTCTGCTAAGGCAGGCTCAATATCCGTTGAACCTTTTTTAAACTCTACCAATCGGTTATATACTTGCTGTGAACTCGCATTATAAGAGGTGCCTTCCATCACAAGTGCAGGACTAAAACCCAATGGTGCTTTCGCCGTGCAGTACACAAAAGTATTGTTCGATGATGAAACATTTGCTGCTTGAGCATTTTTATCGGATGAACCGAATTGATCACAAGCTGCTAAAAGTAATGAAGCAGCCATAAATGTTAGGCTTGTTTTTAATTTCATAGTTGTGTCCTCATTTTAAATTAGATTGGTAAAAGGTATGGTTCTCGATGAGCAGCTCATAAATAGCAATTTATAATTAAGTTTAGCAACAGTGAATACCGAATTTTTCGTAAAATCACTGCATTATCGTTTAGATATTACAAAATGAGCGTACTTTAAGTACGCTCATTATTTATATCAGATTTTGTGCAGCCAGGGTAAAGATTAAAAACTTTACTAATTTTGACCGCACTTTTAGGTTAATTAGAACTTCCAACCAACCGCTGCACCACCGGCATAATCTCCTGAATTGTTCGCACTACCACCGATTTTGATAATAACGCGACCGTTGTCGGTCACTCTGGAGTAGCCCACTGCGATTGCCGATGCACCACGGTAAGTACCACCACCCACACTCACAACACTTTCACCTGCACGATAAGATTGCGGTAGTAAGCTCATTGCAACAGCGGAAGCGATACCACTGCGTAAGCGACGATCAACCCGATTAATACGACTATGCACATCGCGCATATTTAGCGACAATTTCTTGTCAAAATAACCGAGATTTACTGCATCGCTGGCTTCTTTCGGATCTGCGACATTTGTTACCCGTACAGGTTTGTCCGAGCCGCTATTGAGTCTTACAACATCTGTTCGATGTTGAACATCTTTGTTTGTTTTAGGATCGACATAAACGAGTGGTCCGGTCATTTGTAATTGATCCAATGCCTGACTAAGCGTTTTTTTGTCGGTATTGCCATAAATATTAAAGCTACCTTCAATATCAGAATTACCTAAATCAATTTTCGCATTATCCGCAAGAGTTAAAGATTTATTAATCGTTACATCTTGTAAAACAGTATTGCCTTCAACGGTTAGACTTCCTCCAATCGTTGAATTCCCCTTCGTGGTACTGTCGCCATTCACCAAAAGATCTTGAGTGGTGGTTGTACCTTCAATCGTTGCATTACCTTTCACAAGACTGTCACCCTCAACCGTTGCGTTACCTTTCGTTAAGGTATCTTTCTCAAAGGTCGCGTTGCCTTTAACGGTGCTGTCACCTTCAACAGTAGCGTTACCTTTCACAAGGCTGTCGCCCTCAACTGTTGCATTTCCTTTCGTTAAGGTGTCTTTCTCAAAGGTTGCATTGCCTTTAACGGTGCTGTCACCTTCAACCGTAGAGTTACCTTTCACAAGGCTGTCGCCCTCAACGGTTGCCTTACCTTTCGTTAAGGTGTCTTTCTCAAAGGTTGTATTGCCTTTAACGGTGCTGTCACCTTCAACGGTTGAATTGCCTTTCACAAGGCTATCACCATTAACCGTTGCATTTCCTTTAGTAAGAGTATCTTTCTCAAAGGTAGCATTTCCCTTAACGGTGCTGTCGCCTTCAACAGTTGCGTTACCTTTCGTTAAGGTATCTTTTTCAAAGGTCGCATTGCCTTTAGTAAGAGTATCTTTCTCAAAGGTAGCATTTCCTTTAACGGTGCTGTCGCCTTCAACAGTTGCGTTACCTTTCGTTAAGGTATCTTTTTCAAAGGTCGCATTGCCTTTAGTAAGAGTATCTTTCTCAAAGGTAGCATTTCCCTTAACGGTGCTGTCGCCTTCAACAGTTGCGTTACCTTTCGTTAAGGTATCTTTTTCAAAGGTCGCATTGCCTTTAACGGTGCTGTCACCTTCAACCGTAGAGTTACCTTTCACAAGGCTGTCGCCCTCAACGGTTGCGTTACCTTTCGTTAAGGTGTCTTTCTCAAAGGTTGCATTGCCTTTAACGGTGCTGTCACCTTCAACGGTTGAATTGCCTTTCACAAGGCTATCACCATTAACCGTTGCATTTCCTTTAGTAAGAGTATCTTTCTCAAAGGTAGCATTTCCTTTAACGGTGCTGTCGCCCTCAACGGTTGCGTTACCTTTCGTTAAGGTGTCTTTCTCAAAGGTCGCATTGCCTTTAACGGTGCTGTCACCTTCAACCGTAGAGTTACCTTTCACAAGGCTGTCGCCCTCAACGGTTGCGTTACCTTTCGTTAAGGTGTCTTTCTCAAAGGTTGCATTGCCTTTAACGGTGCTGTCACCTTCAACGGTTGAATTGCCTTTCACAAGGCTATCACCATTAACCGTTGCATTTCCTTTAGTAAGAGTATCTTTCTCAAAGGTAGCATTTCCCTTAACGGTGCTGTCGCCTTCAACAGTTGCGTTACCTTTCGTTAAGGTATCTTTTTCAAAGGTCGCATTGCCTTTAGTAAGAGTATCTTTCTCAAAGGTAGCATTTCCTTTAACGGTGCTGTCGCCTTCAACAGTTGCGTTACCTTTCGTTAAGGTATCTTTTTCAAAGGTCGCATTTCCTTTAGTAAGGGTATCTTTCTCAAAGGTCGCATTGCCTTTAACGGTGCTGTCGCCTTCAACAGTTGCGTTACCTTTCGTTAAGGTATCTTTTTCAAAGGTCGCATTGCCTTTAGTAAGAGTATCTTTCTCAAAGGTAGCATTTCCTTTAACGGTACTATCACCGTCAACGGTTGAATTCCCCTTAACTGCTAAGTCTTTTTCAATTGTAGCGTTATTAGTAACAGTCAGATCTTTAGTTGTGGTTGTGCCATCTACATCTAAGTTACCACCAATAGTTGCATTACCTGTGGTTGTTAAATTACGGAAAGTAGGATCTTTCGCCATTAGAATTTCTATCGCACCTGTTGTTGCATTAGCTACAGTACGAATATTACTACTATCAGCCTCTTTATCCTCTGCTAAACTGCCTTTAACTGTCAGTGTTTCGCCTAATTTACGGTTGACAATTTCACCATTATTTCCCGTGAAATTCAGACCTTTACCTGTAAGATTACTGAAGTCTTGGATCGTTGTGTAAAGTTGACCACCTGTTACTGCATCTTTACTACCCTCTGTGACATTTCCTTCACCAATATTGCTGATAACATTGCCACCCATATCCACTTTTGTGCCATTCGCTACAGTAAAGGTTTTATCTTGACCACCTACAGTTGTATTACCGGATAATACGGTTTCACCTGTGGAAGTCAGTTTATTGCTAAACGTGCCATTTTCAGAAGTTAAATTGGTGATTGTGCCGTTTGTCGCAGTTAAATTATTCACTGTCGCGTTATTCGTGACAGTAAGATCTTTGGTGGTTGTTGTGCCTTCAACAGTCGCATTACCTTTGGTGACAGTATCTTTCTCAAAAGTCGCATTGCCTTTGACCGTGCTATCACCCTCAACAGTAGAGTTACCTTTCACCGTTGAATTGCCCTTCACCGTCAAATCTTTTTCGATATTGGCATTGTTGGTTACATTTAAATCTTTGGTTGTAGTCGTGCCTTCAACTGTCGCATTACCTCTGGTGACAGTATCTTTCTCAAAAGTCGCATTGCCTTTGACCGTGCTATCACCCTCAACAGTAGAGTTACCTTTCACCGTTGAATTGCCCTTCACCGTCAAATCTTTTTCGATATTGGCATTGTTGGTTACATTTAAATCTTTGGTTGTAGTCGTGCCTTCAACTGTCGCATTACCTCTGGTGACAGTATCTTTCTCAAAAGTTGCATTGCCTTTGACCGTGCTATCACCCTCAACAGTAGAGTTACCTTTCACCGTTGAATTGCCCTTCACCGTCAAATCTTTTTCGATATTGGCATTGTTGGTTACATTTAAATCTTTGGTTGTAGTCGTGCCTTCAACTGTCGCATTACCTCTGGTGACAGTATCTTTCTCAAAAGTCGCATTGCCTTTGACCGTGCTATCACCCTCAACAGTAGAGTTACCTTTCACCGTTGAATTGCCCTTCACCGTCAAATCTTTTTCGATATTGGCATTGTTGGTTACATTTAAATCTTTGGTTGTAGTCGTGCCTTCAACTGTCGCATTACCTCTGGTGACAGTATCTTTCTCAAAAGTCGCATTGCCTTTGACCGTGCTATCACCCTCAACAGTAGAGTTACCTTTCACCGTTGAATTGCCCTTCACCGTCAAATCTTTTTCGATATTGGCATTGTTGGTTACATTTAAATCTTTGGTTGTAGTCGTGCCTTCAACTGTCGCATTACCTCTGGTGATAGTATCTTTCTCAAAAGTTGCATTGCCTTTGACAGTGCTATCACCCTCAACAGTAGAGTTACCTTTCACCGTTGAATTGCCCTTCACCGTCAAATCTTTTTCGATATTGGCATTGTTGGTTACATTCAAATCTTTGGTTGTAGTCGTGCCTTCAACTGTCGCATTACCTTTGGTGACAGTATTTTTCTCAAAGGTTGCATTGCCTTTGACTGTGCTATCACCGTTCACTGTTGAATTACCACCAATTGTGGCATCACCTGTGGTCGAAATTGTTTCAAATTCAGGTTTTTCTGCTACTTGAATTTCAACTTTACCCTCAGTCACCACGGTTTTGACATTTTTAGAGCTATAGTTACCGCTTGTTGTAGCTGTTCCCGTGATATTTAATGTTTCACCTAATTTGCGACTTGTATTTCCTGAATTACCTGTAAAGCTTAGCCCTTTATCTGTTAGGCTTGAGGTGATATTTTGAATTGTGGTGTGTAATTGACCACCTGTTATCGCATCTTTACTGCCTTCGGAGATATTTCCGTCAGTAATGTTGCTGATAACATTGCCCCCCATATCCACTTTTGTGCCATTCGCTACCGTAAAGGTCTTACCTTGACCGCCTACAGTTGTGTTACCGGATAATACGGTTTCACCTGTGGAAGTCAGGTTATTGCTAAACGTGCCATTTTCAGAAGTTAAATTGGTGATTGTGCCGTTTGTTGCGGTTAAATTATTCACTGTTGCGTTATTAGTGACAGTAAGATCTTTAGTGGTTGTTTTACCTTCAACTGTCGCATTACCTTTGACCGTGCTATCGCCCTCAACAGTAGAACTACCTTTCACCGTTGAATTGCCTTTTACCGTCAAATCTTTTTCGATATTGGCGTTGTTGGTCACATTCAAGTCTTTGGTTGTAGTTGTGCCATTAACAGTTGAGTTGCCATCAACGGTTGAATTACCTTTTACTGTCAAATCTTTTTCGATATTGGCATTGTTGGTCACATTCAAGTCTTTGGTTGTGGTCGTGCCATTAACAGTTGAGTTGCCATCAATGGTTGAATTACCTTTTACCGTTAAATCTTTTTCGATATTGGCATTGTTGGTCACATTCAGATCTTTGGTTGTGGTTGTGCCATTAACCGTTGAGTTGCCATCAACGGTTGAATTACCTTTTACCGTTAAATCTTTTTCGATATTGGCGTTGTTGGTCACATTCAGATCTTTGGTTGTGGTCGTGCCATCAACGGTTGAATTGCCTTTTACCGTCAAATCTTTTTCGATATTGGCATTGTTGGTCACATTCAGATCTTTGGTTGTGGTCGTGCCATTAACCGTTGAGTTGCCATCAACGGTTGAATTACCTTTTACCGTTAAATCTTTTTCGATATTGGCGTTGTTGGTCACATTCAAGTCTTTTGTTGTGGTTGTACCATTTACACCTAAATCACCGCCTACTGTTGTATTACCGGTCGCTGTTAAGTTACGGAATGTAGGGTCTTTTGCCATCACAATTTCTATCGCACCTGTCGTTGCATTTGCAACTGTACGAATATTGCTGCTATCAGCTTCTTTATTTTCTGCTAAGCTACCTTGAACCGTAAGTGTTTCACCTAATTTACGGGTGACAACTACACCATTGTTCCCTGTAAAATTCATACCTTGATTGGTTAGGCTATTTGTGATGTTTTGAATTGTCGTGTGTAACTGACCACCTGTTATCGCATCTTTACTGCCTTCGGAGATATTTCCGTCAGTAATGTTGCTGATAACATTGCCACCCATATCCACTTTAGTGCCATTCGCTACCGTAAAGGTTTTACCTTGACCACCTACAGTTGTGTTACCGGATAATAGAGTTTCACCAGTGGAAGTCAGGTTATTGCTAAACGTGCCATTTTCAGAAGTTAAATTGGTGATCGTACCGTTGGTTGCGGTTAAATTATTAACGGTAGCATTATTGGTGACATTTAAGTCTTTGGTTGTGGTCGTGCCATCAACGGTTGAATTACCTTTTACTGTCAAATCTTTTTCGATATTGGCGCTGTTGGTCACATTCAAGTCTTTGGTTGTGGTTGTGCCTTTGACTGTGCTATCGCCCTCAACAGTAGAGTTACCTTTCACCGTTGAATTGCCCTTAACCGTTAAATCTTTTTCGATATTGGCGTTGTTGGTCACATTCAAATCTTTGGTTGTGGTTGTGCCTTTGACTGTGCTATCGCCCTCAACAGTAGAGTTGCCATTTACCGTTGAATTGCCCTTCACTGTCAAATCTTTTTCGATATTGGCATTGTTGGTGACATTTAAATCTTTGGTTGTGGTTGTGCCTTTGATTGTGCTATCGCCCTCAACAGTAGAGTTACCTTTCACCGTTGAATTACCACCAATTGTGGCATCACCTGTGGTCGAAATTGTTTCAAATTCAGGTTTTTCTGCAATTTGAATTTCAACTTTACCCTCTGTTACCACGGTTTTGACATTTTTAGAGCTATAGTTACCGTTTGTCGTAGCTGTTCCCGTGATATTTAATGTGTCGCCAAGTTTACGGGTTGTATTTCCTGAATTGCCGGCGAAGGTCAATGGATTGTTAGAAAGTGCGGTCAAATTATTCGTGATATTTTGCTCTACTTTATCCAACTGACCTTTAGTTGCTGCATCGGTTGCATTTGTTCCCTCTGTGATATTGGAAATCACATTGCCACCCATATTAACGGTTGTTCCGTTAGCGACAGTAAAGGTTTTACCTTGACCGCCTACAGTTGTATTACCGGATAATAGAGTTTCTCCTGTGGAAGTCAGGTTCTTGCTAAACGTACCATTTTCAGACGTTAAATTGGTGATCGTACCATTGGTAGAATTCAAGTTAGTGATTGTACCGTTAGTTGAATTCAAGTTAGTGATTGTACCGTTAGTCGAATTCAGGTTAGTGATTGTACCGTTGGTAGAATTCAAGTTAGTGATCGTACCGTTGGTAGAATTCAAGTTAGTGATTGTACCGTTGGTAGAATTCAAGTTAGTGATCGTACCGTTAGTCGAATTCAAGTTAGTGATCGTACCGTTGGTAGAATTCAAGTTAGTGATTGTACCGTTAGTTGAATTTAAGTTAGTGATTGTGCCGTTGGTTGCGGTTAAATTATTAACGGTAGCATTGTTGGTGACATTTAAGTCTTTAGTTTTGGTTGTGCCATTAACAGTTAAATCTCCGCCAATCGTTGCACCATTGCTCGTTGTAATGCTGGTGAAATTCGGTGAATTATTAACGGATAATGTAATATCTTTGCCGCTTTGAGTGATATTAAGATTTTTTCCTGCAATAACTTTTACAGTATCGCCCATCTGAACATTGGTCGAACTATTACCTTCTACATTACCGCCTTCAGCCTTTCCTGTATTGATGTTCCAACCTTGATTAACTTTATTTAGGGCGGTGTTTGCCGTAGTGTTAGCCGCATTTGCAGTTGTATTGGCAGTATTTGCAGTTGTATTGGCAGTATTTGCCGTTGTGTTAGCTGCATTTGCAGTTGTATTGGCAGCATTTGCCGTTGTATTAGCTGCATTTGCAGTTGAATTGGCGGTATTTGCCGTAGTATTAGCAGCGTTAGCAACCTTGCTTACATCATCTAACTGTCCTTTATTTACCGCATCCGTTTTTGCTGTACCATTATTTACGTTGGTGATCTTATTATTGCCCATGTGTACAGTGGAACCACTTTGGAAAGTAATATTTTTACCTTCACCTCCAAGTAGAATGTTACCACGTAAATTTGATGTACCGGATACTGTTAATGAACCACCGGCGGCTACATTCAATTTCTTGTCCACATCGACTTGAGTAAATTTCGGATTATCAACGGTCTTGACTGTAATTGTGCTACCGTTACGCTCTACATTAATATTTTTTCCTTGAGCAATATTGATTGAACTATTTCGTGTGATCTTCTCACCAGCATCATCATTAACTTTAAGCAAGAAACTAGAATTATTGAGTGCATTATTAATTGCATCTGATACGGTTTTAGCGGTTGTTAAACCTGATGTGCCTGAAACGTTGGTCATTCCTTTTGCATCAGTAGAAATATTTTGTGTCACCACATTCATTTTGACAGATGAACTATTATCACCATCGGTAACCACTGCTGTTGTATAGTCGCCATTAGTGAAATTCACTAAACCATCATTATTAATACGAGATTTTGTACTGCCGTTTTGTTGAATATTAAAACCCGTATGTTTCATTGCTTGATAAAGTTGGCTACCATTGATTGCATCGGTTGATGTTGCTGAAACCCGCCCTGCTGCAACATTAATAATTTGGCGTTTCATTGTTCCATTGCCAACAGATACAACCCTAGTAATATCATTACTATCGCTAGGATCCCCTGTTTTGGCTGCTCCAGCAAAATTATCAGTGTTAATATTGTTGCCAGAATCATTCTTTACTGTAAAGTTTGTTGATGTTCCAGCTCGTTCAGTTTCTGAATAAAAGCCTAATGCCACACCACCTTGATGAACGGCTTTAGAATTAGCCCCTATCGCAGTTGCATGGTTCTGCCAAGGAGCGCCTGCCGTAGCATTCGCTCCTAACGCTACGGTTTCACCTGACTTAGCAGTAGCCCCTGTTCCAATAGCGGTTGTTAATTCACCATTTGCAGTTGCCTTTACCCCTACTGCCACACTGGCTTTATCAGTACGACCATTTGATGCAGAGGCATATTGACCAATCGCAACACCTGTTCCTGCGGTAGTATTCGTACCAATAGCTGTACCACCTGCCGCTGTCGCTTTAGATAAAAAACCAACAGCTGTTGCTCCTTCACCATTTGCTGTAGCGTTGGCTCCGAAGGATGCAGTACCTCTTCCGTCTGCTTGAGAGCGACCACCAACTGCAGTAGCTTCCAAACCATTAGCATTTGTATATCCACCAACTGCTACTGAAGGGAAATCCTGATCACCGTTATTACTTCCCGTAGCACTTGCCCGATAACCAAGTGCTACCCCAATTCTTGTTGTTACATTCGAGCCGGTACCAATTGCGATAGCTCCTGGGGCTGCGGCTTTTGCTCGAGTTTCACCCCACTGTTTATTATTTTCTATACCAATAGCAATTGCATTACTATCACCAGTTGCTTCACCACCTGCAATTGCAGTACCTTGCCCCGATTTGTGTTTAATTTCCCCACTACCGGCTTGTATGGCGAAAGCATTTGGTACCACCACTGCCATCATCACTGCAGATGTAATAGCAATAGTCTTAATACCGGCAAAAGATTTCCCTTTTACTTCACTTTTATCCGAAACCTCAACGGTGCTATTAGAGGAGGATTTACAATGCCCTTTTGCTAACTCAGATACCGCCATCCAAGTTTGCGTGGTGTGGTTGAAAATTACTTTAAAGATTTTGTTCATGATAATATCCCTATAGGTTGAATTAGTATAATTTTACCCTTCATAAAAAGTGTCGGGTAAAAACCAACTTAGCTACTCGGTATAAATATTGTCGAATAATAACGCAATTTTTGAATAGAGTATAGAAAAATAAAGAACACGAAAAAATAAGCCAAGAATAAAATTTTTCTTCGACGTAATGAGGGCTAACTACAATTCTTGCGTAAATGATTTCCATCTCCTTTGTGTAGTTTGGCTAAGATCAAGAGCAATAAAACAGCAAAAATAGATGAGGTTAAGAATGTATAGCTGAAGGCTTGTTGCAATAGCTCCCCTTCATCACCAAAAAGTTGACGATAAACATTCAAAATAATAGATGAGACGGCAATCCCAAAGCTAATGCCCACTTGTTGGACAATGCTGAGCACTGTTGCTCCTGCACTGGCTTGTGCTTGAGAAAGATCGCCTACAGCCAATGTATTCACAGCGGTGAAAATCATTGACATACAGGCCCCATACCACATTAAATTACAGATAATCCAGCCAAGTGAGGTTTGAGCGCTGAGCCATGCCATTGAGATAATCCCCATAGCCATAAAAAGTGCGGATGAAATCAGCGTAGTTTTATAGCCGAATTTATTCAGAATATGTCCGATGAAGATTTTGAATATCACTGACATTAAGGCAATGGGCATAAGTAACCAACCGGACATTTCAGCACTATATCCAAAAGAAAGTTGAAACATTAACGGTAATAAAAATGGTACGCCGGAAGCGGACAAACGAATAAATAAATTAGCCAGTATGCCCAAGCTAAATGTTCTAGTGCGAAATAGGGAAAGTGGTAGGAGCGCCCGTTCATTTCCTTTCGCATAAATCACATAAATAGCCAATAAGCAGATGCCGAGAATAAGTGCACTATAAGTGGGTAATGGATTTTGACGAGTTTCACCCAGTAAATCTAAACTGAGCGTTAATCCCACCAAACCTAGCGCGAACAATAAAAAGCCTATCCAATCCAACTTTTCTTCATCGCCCTTGATATTGTTCATTACCCTACTAGAAGCCCAAATACCCAATATACCAATAGGGATATTAATTAAAAAGATCCAGTGCCAAGTTGCATGAATCACCAACCATCCCCCTAAGATCGGTCCTAAAATCGGTCCGATTAAACCGGCTGTTGCCATTAAATTCCAAGCGTTAAGGAGTTGATGTTTAGGAACGGATTGAATAATGGCTAAACGGGCGACCGGCATCATAAATGCCCCGCCAATGCCTTGAATAACGCGTGCGAGAATGAGGATTTCTAAATTAGGTGCAGCGGCACAAGCTACAGATCCTAATACAAATGTGAAGACAGCACTTCGAAAAACAGTGAGTGTACCGAATTTTGCCGTCACCCATGCTGTGAGGGGAATAAACAAGGCGACTGCTAAAGAATAGGCGATGATCGCCATTTGCATTTCAAACGCCGATTTATGCAAATCGACAGAAATTGTCGGTAATGCGGTATTTAAGATCGTGGCATCAAGGCTTTGCATAAAAAGCGCCATTGCCGCTACCCAAGCCAAGCCTTGATAAGTGCGGGTATCCGTCATTTTCTTTCCTGTGAACGGAGCCAAGTTTCGATAAAATCAGCTATTTGTGGAATTTGGTTAATATCTAACAAAGTGCGGTCGATTTCAAGGGAATAATTGGTAGCGAGGGCAAGGACATTGTTGTCTATTTCCGGCAAGGATTGTGCCATTTCCTGACGGTGTAAAAGAATTTTCGGAATCGGCTCTTGTTTAAACCCTTCTATAAGAATTAAATCCGTTAATGTGCGATCAAATTGTTGAGCCAGATAATTTATCGAAACCGGTGAGGGTGTTTCTGTCATCATCGCCCAGCGGTTATCGCATGCCATTATCACTTGGGCAGAGCCTGCCTCTTTCATTCGCCAACTGTCTTTCCCTTCTTTATCCACCTGTGCATTATGATGACTGTGTTTGATCACAGACACTCGAATTCTGCGTGCGATAAGTTCGGGAATGAGTTTTTCCAAAAGAGTGGTTTTACCGCTACCACTATAACCGGTGATACCAAGAAGGGGAATTTGAATACGCATAAAAATAACCTTAAAAACGACCGCACTTTAACGATTTTCAAACAGTAAAAACCCCGATAAATCGGGGTTGATGATATTTATCGGGAATTTTTTAAGAGATGATTTGCCCAAATAGCGTCAGCGATACCAATCAATGCAATAATGCCAAGACCAATTTAAGCCACATATTATCTATCCTCCGATAGTTCACGAAACACCCGATAAGTTAAAATTGATAATATTTATCGAGAGTTTTTTAAGAGATGATTTGCCCAAATAGCACCGGCGACAGCTATCAATGCAATAATACCAAGACCAATTGTAAGCCACATATTATCTATCCTCCGATAGTTGACGAAAAAAACGTCCTATCACTAAACAAAAATAAGCAATAGCAATTAAAAAAGCAATATTCATCCCTTTAAAAGCAAGGGAATGTTCGCTGTAGAGTATAACAGGCATCGCCAGAATAGCAACTTTTGCAATATCATCCGTTAATTTTGACCAAGCTGATAATGAGCTTTTTTCAATGGGGGATTGGAATAAATTAAACATTGTTTGCTTTCAAGAAAGTACGCGTAATAAGACCGGCTGAAATTCTGTTTGTCTCCCTCGCTTTTTTGTATAGTGCTTAATGAAAACAAAAGAAAGCACGGTAAAAAGAAGAATAATGAGGGCTCGGATCAATTCATTTTCGCTAATGTAATCGGATAACAGCGTTGTGATAAGCAAAGTAACAAGCGGTACGATGTACATGAATAATGCGGAAAACAGCATTAATTTTTCTGCTAAGCCAATTTCCACCACTTGCCCTTCGCGTAACGGCATCATGGTTTCCACATTAAAAATATGTTCCCCGCGTTTGCCGTTGAGTTCGGAAAGGTTGGAAGTGCCGCAGTTGTTTTTTGCCGCACACTGTCCGCAGGCACCTTGGGATTGACATTTTACTTTTGCCACGCCGTTTTCATAGCCAATGACGACCGCACTTTCTTTTAACATCGTGCCTCCGCTACATAAATATCAAAGCGGTGATTCTTCGTTTCACGACAAAAGTGCGGTTGTTTTTTTGCGAGAAATTCCGCATAGTCGGGGCGTTTTACCACCACTCGTTGTCGGGCTAATTGTAACGCAGGGGCAAGCAGTGCGTCTGCATCCAAATCTGCTCCGACTAAATGCTGAAACACGCGCATTTCTTTTTTTACCAAAGCGGATTTTTGTTTGTGCGGATACATCGGATCGAGATATACCACATCGGCAAAATCCGTTTCGGGATTTAATTCATGAATATGACGAACAGTTAATAAACGCAAATTTTGCCACAACATTTCCCCTATCTCTTCATCCTGATAGGCGCGATTTAAGCCGTCTTGCAACAATAAATAGACAATGGGATGGCGTTCTACTAAACGCACTTGACAACCGATGGCGGCTAAGACGAAGGCATCACGTGCCAGCCCTGCGGTAGCATCAATTACCGTTGGTAATGCATTGCCTTTGATTCCCACCGCTTTTGCTATTGCTTCACCGCGTCCACCGCCGAATTTTCGCCGATGTGCCATTGTGCCCCCCACAAAATCCACATACACCGCACCAAGTTTGGGTTCGTCTAATTTGCGTAACTCCAAACGCTCATCCGTTTGTACTAGGGCAAGCGGGCTTTGATCATCAGGGATAATGTTCATTGCGCCACAAAGTGCGGTTAAATTTTCGAGCGTTTTTTCCGTGGATTCGGAAATGAGCCGAATCTTTACTTGCGAATCAGCCATACGCCGCTTTCCATGTGATCGGTATAAGGGAATTGATCGAACAACGCCGCTTTTTCAATACGGTGCGTTTTTGACAGCTCTTGCAAATTATCACATAAGGAATGAGGGTTGCATGAAATATACAAAATACGATCATAGCCTTGCACGAGTTTTACGGTGTCGGGATCAAGCCCGGCACGAGGAGGATCGACAAAAATGGTATGACATTTGTAAGTGGTTAAATCAATGTCTTTTAATCGATTAAAGGTTCGCACTCCGTTTATCGCTTGGGTAAACTCTTCCGCTGACATACGAATAATCTGCAAATTATCTACGCCATTTGCTGCAATATTAAATTGGGCGGCTACCACCGATGGTTTTGCTATTTCCGTGGCAAGGACTTTGCGGAAATTTTGTGCCAAGGCGATAGAAAAATTACCATTGCCACAATAAAGTTCGAGCAAATCGCCCTCGCTCCCTTTTGTGCAATCTATCGCCCATTCCAGCATTTTGCAATTTACTGCGGCGTTAGGTTGGGTAAAACTGTTTTCCACTTGGCGATAGATATAGTCCCGTCCAGCCACAGACAAGATTTCATCCACGTAATCATGATCCAAGCAAATTTTTTGTTTACTCGCGCGTCCGATAATTTGCACATCGAAACTAAGTGCGGTCAATTTTTCTTTCAAATTTTTAGCCGCACTTTCCCATTCTTCGGAAAGCGGTTTGTGATAAAGCAGGCTGACGATGATTTTATTACTCAAGGTGCTGAGATAATCAATTTGAAAGAGTTTTTTGTGCAGGATTTCTTGTTGTTTAAGCAAAGGCAGCAAGGTTTTCATCATACGATTAATCAGCCGGCTGGCGATAGGAAATTCGTCCACTCGGTAAGGTTTACGCGTGGTTTGATCAAACATAATATGATAAAAATCATCCTGTTCATGCCAAATACGAAATTCCGCCCGCATACGATAATGGCTGGTCGGTGAATCAAACACTTGAATTATTGGTGCGTTAAACGGGCGCAGAAGTGCGGTTAGTTTTTCTTGTTTTTTTTGTAGTAATTCGGTGTATTGAGAAATGGGGAGTTGCATTTGTTGAGTCCAACTGTATGGGGCCAAAGCAATTTATAAAATAAACAAAAGGCAGACTTCAGCCTGCCTTGTCTCATTGATTTTATTCGCCGGAATAATCATCACCGCCGGATGCAGCTTCACTCACATCACCGGAGAGGGTATAAACACGTTTGGTGGTGTTGATGCGGGTGCGGTATTTATTCCATGTTTTTTCAAAGAAAGTTTCCGCTGCACGTTCTCCGCGACAGAAGGCGACAAACTCTTTTTCTTCTTTTGTTGCCGGTTCACGCTCACCTAAATCTAATGCTTTGAACGCTTGTCCGTATTGCTCAAGCACTTGTGATTCTTTGATCGTGTAATCACCGTGACGCGAAAATCCGCGCGGATAGTTTTTGTCGTCAAAAAAACGACGGGTAACGCTAAAACTTGCAGCCATGATCATCTCTCTTTCTTTGATTGCTTAAAAAGGGTCGGCATTAAACCAATTTTTCGCTATTTTTGCAATAAACCTTTTACGGTTTCCACGTAATCCTTAACGAAATTATCATAATTTAATCCTTCAGGGTTAACTCGGAATTTACCGTTTACATAGAAATCCGGTACGCCGTGTACACCGAATTGTTCGGCTGCATTGGTTTGTTTGTTCACTAAGCCGTTCACCGCAAAACTATTGATTCCTCCATCAAATTGTTCCGCTGTAATGCCATTATCTAAGAAGATCGTGCGAATATCGTCCATTGACTTTAAACGATCTTTTTGCGCCGCTTCAAATAAAGGCATTTTGACTTTATTTTCTACACCTAATGCCATTGCCAGCGCCCAAGCACGGGTTAGGTTTTCAGACTGACGTCCTAAAAAACTTACATGATATTGTTTAAATGCGACACCTTCTGGTAATTCGTCTTTCACTTGTTGAGGAATTTTATATTCCATTTCAAAGGAATAGCAATGAGGGCAATAAAAAGAGAAAAATTCAATCACTTCTTTTTGCATTGCCGCTTGTTGGTTGACTTGGATATATTGTTTACCTTCTTGTAAATTGGTGGCGAAGGCATTGACAGAAATTAACGCGCCTAATGCAAGTAAAAATTTTTTCATTTGTTTTTTCCTTATTTAATAATGCCGCGGGCTTTTAACAGCGCGGTTTTAAAATCTTCTTCGTAATCTTTTTTTATACCGGGAATGGGCTCGTGTTTATCCGTTCCATCCATTTTGAGTTGATAAATAATCACTTCATCAGTCAGTTCATTTAATGGTTGTTTAAAACCGGATTCATCAGCGATTTTTTGCAAGATTTCTATCAAGCTCAAATCCGGGGCTTTAGACCAATAAGGTTGTAAAAGTTCCAAAACTTCATTTAAACGCTTACATTTCATTGCTATTTTCTTTTTAATCGTAAAAAATAGGCGCATAATACTGCAAATTTTCACAGAATAAAATATGTTAACGATAAGTGCGGTGATTTTAGCGGGAGGAAAAGCTCGCAGAATGGAAGGACGTGACAAGGGGTTACAGGTTTTGCACGGTAAGCCTTTGATTCAATATATGATTGAACGTTTACGACCACAAATCACGGATATTTCCATTAATGCCAATCGAAACCAAGCCGTATACGCAAAATTCGGTTTTCCCGTTTTTGCCGATGAACTGGCTGATTTTCAAGGCCCGCTAAGCGGTATGCTGAGTGGGCTTGAAAAAACCAAGACGGATTTTGTTTTGTTTACCCCTTGCGATAGTCCTTTCTTCCCTAACAATTTACTCGAAAAACTCAAAAGTGCGGTGGAAAATGACCGCACTTTGATTGCTTATGCTTGCGATGAAGAAAGGGAACACCCTACATTTTGTTTGATATCGGTTGAATTAAAAGAGGTACTACGGACTTACCTTGCCTCCGGTGAACGGCGGTTGTTGCAATTTATGCGTAAAAATAAAGGGATTGCGGTGAAGTTTACAACAGATGAAGGACGATTTATGAATGTTAATTCCTTGGACGATTTACGATAATTATTTTTACGGTACTGAGAGTTGATTAAGAGACGTATTATTTTATGAAAAATTCTGATTTATCCCGTTATTTTACACCGCTACACATTATTACCGCGATCTGTATCATTGTGTATTTATTACAACAGCTCGGCTTTGAAGAAAGTATTATGGAAATTTTTCATTATCCTGTTTATTTTGATCAGGATGGGGAACTTTGGCGTTATATCACACATACTTTTGTGCATTTGTCGAATATTCACATTATTGCAAATTTATCATGGTTTTGGTTATTTGGCAGTGTGATTGAACGCTATTTTAGCGGTGGAAAGCTTTTTCTTATTTTTTTAGTTTCTGCCATTGTGAGCGGTATCGTACAAAATTATTTTTCGGGTGCGGGCTTTTTTGGATTATCGGGTGTGGTGTATGCGGTATTGGGTTATGTCGTTGTCGTCGATAAACTGAATGCTAACATTTTTAATTTGCCGAAGGGGTTTTTTACAATGTTACTTGTGGGGCTAATATTTGGATTTATTAGCCCTTTATTTAATATTTATATTGGTAATGCCGCCCATATTTCAGGTTTCATAGTCGGGTTATTTTGGGGATTTATTGATAGTAAAATTTATTTGAATCGGGTAGAGTAACAGCGCTATTTATTTAGGGGATACGATATGAAACAATCCATTCGCCATCAAAAAATTATGGAGCTTGTCAATCAGCATGGCTATTTAAGTACAGAAGATTTAGTTATCCGACTGGATGTCAGTCCGCAAACTATCCGACGAGATTTGAATGTGCTTGCAGAACTGAATTTTATTCGCCGTCATCATGGTGGGGCAGCCTCTCCTTCTTCCGCAGAAAATTCCGATTATATTGATCGCAAACAGTTCTTCTCTTCACAAAAAAATTGCATTGCCCAAGAAGTTGCAAAACTTATTCCGAATGGCGCTTCGTTATTTATTGATATTGGTACGACGCCGGAAGCGGTCGCAAACGCATTACTTGATCACAAATCGTTACGTATTGTTACGAATAATCTGAATGCCGCTCATTTGCTCCGTCAAAATGAAAGTTTTGATATTACTATGGCGAGCGGTTCGTTACGGATGGATGGGGGGATTATTGGTGAGGCTACAGTGAATTTTATTTCCCAGTTTCGGTTAGACTTCGGTATTCTTGGTATCAGTGCGATTGATGAAGACGGTTCCTTATTGGATTATGATTATCACGAAGTGCAAGTGAAACGAGCGATTATGGAAAGTTCACGTCAAACATTGTTGGTGACCGATCATTCAAAATTTACCCGACAAGCAATCGTCCGCCTAGCGGAATTGGGGGATGTGGAATATCTGTTTACAGATGAAGTGCCATTTCCTATTTGTCAATATTTACAGAATGTTAAAACGAAGTTAGTGATATGTCAGTAAGAAAGTGCGGTTATTTCTAACCGCACTTTTGTTTTTTTAACATCCATGTAAAACCACTAATGCAGTTAAGACCAATTCAAAAAAATAAAACAGGACTAAATTAGAATTTATAAACAGAAGAGAGACTCAAGATGCCAAGAAGTGTAAGACTTGATACTCCAAGAAACACGATGATCTCCCTCTCAAATCTTGGGTCTGATTATAGTATAAAATAGAGATAAAGAGAAAGAAAAAAATTGAAATTTGTGAAATGTGTCACATTTTTAGCTTGGGTTTTAATTTTCAACAAAACCAAGTGCTGTTTCAATAACTTCAATCCCTGCCCCCTGTTTGAATGCATTTTCACTTAAATAACGACGCCATTGGCGTGCGCCTTTACAATGTTGAAATGTTCCCAGCATATGGCGAACGATATGATTGAGGTAAACACCTTGGCTCAGTTGTTGTTCAATATAAGGCAGCATTGCTAACGTGGCTTCTAGTGGAGTAACAATCGGCATATTGGCTTCAAACAAAGCTTGATCGATCGTGCCGAGTAAGCTCGGGTTTTGATAGGCTTCACGTCCTACCATAACCCCATCGACAAATTGCAAATGTTGTTTCATTTCTTCCACGGTTTTGATTCCGCCATTAATGACGATTTTCAAATGGGGAAAGTCGCGCTTTAACTGATAGACGCGTTCATAATCAAGTGGTGGAATTTCACGATTTTCTTTAGGGCTTAAACCAGAAAGCCACGCTTTGCGTGCATGAATAATAAATTCCTGACAGCCTTTATCCTGTACTTTTTCGATAAAATCACATAAAAATTCGTAACTATCTAGCTCGTCAATACCAATGCGGGTTTTTACCGTTACAGGAATTTTAACCTCACTTTGCATTTGTGCGACACATTCTGCGACCAAATCGGCTTTCGCCATCAAACAAGCACCAAACATTCCGTTTTGTACGCGATCGGAAGGACAGCCTACATTAAGATTAATTTCATGATAACCTCGCTCTTCCGCCAGTTTTGCGCAATGTTTGAGTTGTTCGGGATCGCTTCCGCCTAATTGCAAGGAAACCGGATTTTCACGGTGATCAAAATCCAACAGATCATATTTGGCATGAATAATCGCTGGAGTTGTCACCATCTCTGTATAAAGCAAGGCGTGCTGAGAAAATTGACGGTGAAAATAACGGCAATGACGCGTTGTCCAATCAAGCATTGGCGCAACAGAAAAGCGACCACGATAAAAGTGCGGTTGATTTTGAGGCATTTTGTTTCTCTGGTTTATTGATCCTGATTCAGCGAAGGATATTTGTGTAAATCGACATGGGATTATGGCGATAATCACGTAGGAAATCAATCATCAAATCCCTGTAATTAAGGGACACGCCTCGGCAAGGATCTTTCAGGATCCTATTTCCGTTTAATAATTGACAATAGCTAACAAAATCATTAAAATTCAGCGTCTATTTCTATATTGAAGTAGATTTTTTGAACAACATTCTATTATTGAATAACATTTAATTTAAACTGGAGCTTTTTTAATGGCAACTATCAACCAGCTAGTACGCAAACCGCGTGTGAAAAAGGTTGTAAAAAGCAACGTTCCTGCATTAGAGGCTTGCCCGCAGAAACGTGGTGTATGTACTCGTGTATATACTACAACTCCGAAAAAACCGAACTCAGCGTTACGTAAAGTATGTCGTATCCGCTTAACAAACGGTTTTGAAGTGACTTCTTATATCGGTGGTGAAGGTCATAACCTTCAAGAGCACAGTGTTGTGCTTATCCGTGGTGGTCGTGTTAAAGACTTACCGGGTGTGCGTTATCACACCGTACGTGGTGCATTAGACTGTGCCGGCGTTAAAGACCGTAAACAAGGTCGTTCTAAATACGGCGTTAAACGCCCTAAAGCTTAATGGTTCTCCGTTAAGTAAGGCCAAACGTCTAAATTAGCAAAAAAATTTAAACCATAAACTCCAGTCAACAAAGCGCTTTGCGCTGCAAAGTTTCTCAATGAGAAATATTGCTGATGGGTTTTGGATATCCTGAAGATTAAAATACGGAGAAATTCGCAATGCCACGTCGTCGTAGTGTTGAACCTCGCAAGATTCTTCCAGATCCGAAGTTCGGTTCAGAATTACTTGCAAAATTTATTAATGTAATCATGGTTGACGGTAAAAAATCCGTCGCTGAGTCAATTGTTTACGGTGCGTTAGAAACGTTAGCCGAGCGTACAGGTAAAGAGCCTTTAGAAGCGTTTGAAATAGCACTTGAAAATGTGCGTCCAACCGTTGAGGTTAAATCTCGTCGTGTTGGTGGTTCTACTTACCAAGTACCGGTTGAAGTTCGTCCGGTTCGTCGTAACGCATTAGGTATGCGTTGGATTGTTGAAGCTGCACGTAAACGTGGTGATAAATCAATGGCTTTACGTCTTGCAAACGAGTTATCGGATGCTTCTGATAACAAAGGCGCAGCAGTGAAAAAACGTGAAGACGTTCACCGTATGGCTGAAGCTAACAAAGCATTTGCTCACTATCGTTGGTAATAAGCTTTTGAATTTAAAGGGCTTCATCGTTGATGAAGCCTTACCCTTATATAAACATATATTAAACTAAACAAGGTTATAATAATGGCACGTACAACTCCTATTGAAAGATATCGCAATATCGGTATTAGTGCGCATATTGATGCAGGTAAAACAACTACTACTGAACGTATCTTATTCTATACAGGTGTGAGCCACAAAATCGGTGAAGTACACGATGGTGCGGCAACAATGGACTGGATGGAACAAGAGCAAGAGCGCGGTATCACCATCACCTCTGCGGCAACAACTGCATTCTGGTCTGGTATGTCCCAACAATTTCCACAACACCGTATCAATGTTATCGACACTCCGGGACACGTAGACTTTACTGTTGAAGTAGAACGTTCTATGCGTGTTCTTGATGGTGCCGTAATGGTTTACTGTGCGGTGGGTGGTGTTCAACCTCAGTCTGAAACCGTATGGCGTCAAGCTAACAAATACGAAGTTCCACGTATTGCGTTCGTTAATAAGATGGACCGTACTGGTGCAAATTTCTTGCGTGTGGTTGACCAACTAAAAACTCGTTTAGGTGCGAATGCCGTTCCTCTTCAACTTCCAATCGGCTCTGAAGAGAACTTTACCGGTGTTGTTGACCTAATTAAAATGAAAGCAATCAACTGGAATGAAGCAGATCAAGGTATGACTTTTACTTATGAAGACATTCCTGCAAATATGGTTGCTGATTGTGAAGAATGGCGTCAAAACCTTGTTGAAGCGGCAGCTGAAGCCTCTGAAGAATTAATGGAAAAATACCTTGGTGGTGAAGAATTAAGCGAAGAAGAAATTAAAGCAGGTCTTCGTCAGCGCGTATTGGCGAATGAAATCATCTTGGTAACCTGTGGTTCTGCGTTTAAAAACAAAGGTGTTCAGGCGATGCTTGATGCAGTTGTTGAATATTTACCGGCACCAACAGATATTCCTGCAATTAAAGGTATCAATCCTGATGAAACAGAAGGTGAGCGTCATGCAAGCGATGAAGAGCCGTTCTCTTCATTAGCGTTTAAAATTGCGACCGACCCATTCGTAGGAAACTTAACCTTCTTCCGTGTATACTCTGGTGTAATCAATTCCGGTGATACTGTATTGAACTCAGTACGTCAAAAACGTGAACGTTTCGGTCGTATCGTTCAAATGCACGCAAACAAACGTGAAGAAATTAAAGAAGTTCGCGCAGGTGATATTGCTGCTGCAATCGGTTTAAAAGATGTAACAACCGGTGATACATTATGTGCAATTGATGCACCAATCATTCTTGAGCGTATGGAATTCCCTGAGCCGGTAATTTCTGTTGCGGTAGAACCGAAAACTAAAGCAGACCAAGAAAAAATGGGTATTGCATTAGGTCGTTTGGCGCAAGAAGACCCTTCATTCCGTGTACATACAGATGAAGAGTCTGGTGAAACCATCATTTCCGGTATGGGTGAGTTACACTTAGATATCATTGTTGACCGTATGAAACGTGAGTTCAAAGTGGAAGCTAACATTGGTAAACCTCAAGTATCTTACCGTGAAACTATCCGTACCCGTGTTAATGATGTTGAAGGTAAACACGCAAAACAATCCGGTGGTCGTGGTCAATACGGTCATGTTGTTATCGACTTGTATCCATTAGAGCCAGAAGGTCCGGGTTATGAATTTGTTAACGAAATCAAAGGTGGTGTTATTCCTGGTGAATACATCCCGGCTGTTGACAAAGGTATCCAAGAACAACTTAAATCCGGTCCATTAGCGGGTTATCCGGTAGTTGACCTTGGTGTGCGTTTACACTTCGGTTCATACCATGATGTGGACTCATCCGAACTTGCGTTTAAACTTGCTGCATCTTTAGCGTTTAAAGCGGCATTCGCAAAAGCAAACCCGGTTCTACTAGAGCCAATCATGAAAGTAGAAGTTGAAACGCCACCTGAGTATGTGGGTGACGTAATCGGTGATTTAAGCCGTCGTCGTGCAATGGTTAACGGTCAAGAAGCGAACGAATTTGTTGTTAAAATCGATGCAGAAGTGCCACTTTCTGAAATGTTCGGTTATGCAACAGACTTACGTTCACAAACTCAAGGTCGTGCATCATACTCAATGGAACCGTTAAAATACTCTGAAGCACCAACGAGTGTTGCTGCTGCAGTTATTGAAGCGCGTAAAAAATAGTATTTTTGTAACATAAGCGGTATAAAATTCTTAATTTTTATACCGCACTTTTAGGAAACATTAACAATGTCTAAAGAAAAATTTGAACGTACAAAACCGCACGTAAACGTGGGTACAATCGGCCACGTTGACCACGGTAAAACAACTTTAACAGCAGCAATCACGACAGTATTGGCAAAACACTACGGTGGTGCGGCTCGTGCATTTGACCAAATCGATAACGCGCCGGAAGAAAAAGCGCGTGGTATTACCATCAATACTTCACACGTTGAATACGATACACCAACCCGTCACTACGCACACGTTGACTGTCCGGGACACGCCGACTACGTTAAAAACATGATTACCGGTGCGGCACAAATGGACGGTGCAATCTTAGTGGTTGCGGCGACTGACGGTCCTATGCCACAAACTCGTGAGCACATCTTATTAGGTCGCCAAGTAGGTGTACCTTACATCATCGTATTCTTAAACAAATGCGATATGGTTGATGACGAAGAGTTATTAGAATTAGTCGAAATGGAAGTTCGTGAACTTCTTTCTCAATATGACTTCCCGGGTGATGACACCCCAATCGTACGTGGTTCAGCATTAAAAGCGTTAGAAGGCGATGCGGCATGGGAAGAAAAAATCCTTGAATTAGCAAACCACTTAGATACTTATATCCCGGAACCTGAACGTGCAATTGACCAACCGTTCCTTCTTCCAATTGAAGACGTGTTCTCAATCTCAGGTCGTGGTACGGTAGTAACCGGTCGTGTAGAGCGTGGTATCATCCGTACAGGTGATGAAGTTGAAATCGTGGGTATCAAAGATACCACTAAAACAACCGTAACCGGTGTTGAAATGTTCCGTAAATTACTTGATGAAGGTCGTGCAGGTGAAAACATCGGTGCGTTATTACGTGGTACCAAACGTGAAGAAATCGAACGTGGTCAAGTATTGGCGAAACCGGGTTCAATCACGCCACACACTGACTTCGAATCAGAAGTGTACGTATTATCTAAAGATGAAGGTGGTCGTCACACCCCATTCTTCAAAGGTTACCGTCCACAATTCTATTTCCGTACAACAGACGTAACCGGTACTATTGAGTTACCGGAAGGTGTGGAAATGGTAATGCCTGGCGATAACATCAAAATGACTGTATCCTTAATCCACCCGATTGCGATGGACCAAGGTTTACGTTTCGCAATCCGTGAAGGTGGTCGTACTGTAGGTGCGGGCGTTGTTGCGAAAATTATTAAATAATTCATCTGATGAATTGAATGTGGAGGCAGATCGAAAGATCTGCCTTTTTCGTATCACTTTTTTATATCCTATAGATAAGATTTAACCGAAAGCAAGATCACAGTAATCTTCTATAGAAAAGCTAAATGAAAACTGACTTTTTTCCCTAAGAGTGATAGGATAAAGGACAAATTGCTGACATATTAATACAGTTATGACAACATCAACTATTCTAAAAATAGCAACACGCCAAAGTCCGCTCGCATTATGGCAAGCTAATTTTGTTAAAGAACGTTTAGAAAAAATACACCCGGGATTAACCGTGGAACTTGTTCCAATGGTGACAAAAGGGGATATCATTCTTGATACTCCTTTGGCCAAAATTGGCGGGAAGGGCTTATTTGTCAAAGAATTAGAAAATGCATTATTAGAAAAACGCGCCGATATTGCTGTACACTCCATGAAAGATGTTCCAATGCAATTTCCAGAAGGGCTTGGACTAAGTGTTATTTGTAAGCGTGAAGACCCACGCGATGCCTTTGTCTCCAATCACTATGCGTCATTTGATGATTTACCGAAAGGCGCGATTGTCGGTACATCAAGTTTACGCCGTCAATGCCAATTAAAAGAGTTACGACCGGATTTAGATATTCGCTCTTTACGTGGTAATGTGGGGACTCGGTTAAGCAAATTGGATAATGGCGAATACGATGCAATCATTTTGGCTGCAGCCGGGTTAATTCGTCTGGGGATGAAAGAGCGTATTGCCTCTTTTATTGAGGTGACAACTTCTTTGCCGGCAGTTGGACAAGGTGCCGTTGGGATTGAATGTCGAACGGATGATCATCTCGTTCAGGCATTACTCGCGCCGCTTGCTGATGAAGAGACAACAGTTTGTGTCAAGGCGGAGAGAGCCATGAATGAACGTTTGCAGGGGGGATGCCAAGTGCCTATTGGGGGATATGCTGTTCTCGAAAATAATCAAATTTATTTACGCGCTCTGGTTGGTGAACTTGACGGTTCATCAATTATTCGGGCAGAAAGTAAAAGTGCGGTTGAGACAGCGGAAGAATTAGGCGTTCAACTCGCAGAAAAATTGCTCGCACAAGGTGCCGATCGTATTCTTGCGAAAGTTTATGGATTAGGAGAACAATAATGGCGATTCTTGTCACCCGCCCTGATGAACGTGGAAAACAGCTGGCTGATTTACTCAATCAAGCCGGTCGGGTGGCGTTATATTTACCTTTATTTACTTTTGAAAGTGGTAAAGAGTTGGAAAGCCTACCGGGGAAACTTGATCGATTAAAATCCGGTGATTATGTCTTTCTGGTGTCTAAAAGTGCGGTTGATTTTTCGGCTAAAACGCTAAAAGAAGTCGGTTTCCATTGGCGTGAAGATTTACAATACTTTACTGTTGGGCAAAGAACCGCACAGCATTTTGCCTGTCAAAGCGAACAATTTATACGCTATCCCATTGAACAGGAAAATAGTGAGGGATTGCTTGCTCTTCCACAAATGCAACAACTTAATGGAAAACAAATTTTAATTTTACGCGGTAATGGCGGGCGTGAATATTTTACTGAACAAGCGAAAAAACGAGGAGCAATGGTAGAAACGGTGGAATGCTACCGTCGAGAGCCTATAATCTATAATAATGATGAACAAAGCAGTATTTATAAACGTTCCGGTGTGGATACATTAGTCGTCACCAGTTTAGAAATTTTACATGCATTAATTAAATTTGTCCCTGAAACTGAACAAAGCTGGCTGAAAAGTTGTAAGTTAGTCACGGTGAGTGCCCGTATTGCCGATGTAGCAAAATCTCAAGGCTGGCAAACCGTCATCCTCTCTCCAAAAGCGGATAACCAAAGTTTGTTGAAGACATTACTTAGCTAAATGACCTAATAAGGAATGAATATGGCGAAAAATAAATCAAATGAAGTAGCAGAAAACCTTGATGATACTGTAGAAAGTATCATTGAAACCACAGCTGAAACCCCAACTGAAACCAATTCCCAACCGGCTCAAACCATTGTGAAGAAAAGTGGAACAGGGTTAAGTCTATTGGCTATTTTTATTGCGTTAGGTGTGGGCGGAGCCGGCTATTATTTAGGGCAGCAGCAAGTGGGGGAAATTCAGCAAAAATTGACCGCACTTGAAGGGAAAATCACTAACGTTTCGTCAACTCCTTTGGACAGTGTTCAACCTGAACAGATTGAAACTCTTGAAAAAAATATTTCCGCAACACAAAATAAATTGAATCAAGTTGAGCAATTGGTTTTAGTAAAAGATCAGGAGTTAGGTGCATTACGTCACCAACTTGAAGTAGTGAGTAAACAAGCGGTGGCTCAACAGCCTAACGATTGGTTATTTTCAGAAGCCGATTTTTTACTTAACAATGCATTACGTAAGCTAGTGTTGGACAATGATGTAGAGACCGGAATTTCTCTATTGAAATTGGCTAATGAAACATTAATGAAGGTAAATAGTTCTGAATCAATAGCGATTCGTGCGGCAATTAACCAAGATCTCAAACAGTTACTTTCAGTCGATAATGTTGATCAAAATTCGGTAATGCAACAGCTTTCCCAGTTAGCCAATTCTGTGGATGAATTGCCTTTGTTGAATGTTAATTTTGGCGATGTTTCCGATTCGACCAAATTGTCTGATTCTTTGGACGATTGGCAAGCTAATGCAGAAAAAAGTGCGGTTTCTTTTTTGAATCATTTTATCCGAATTACACCGAAGCAAGGCGCGGACAAAAAAGAATTGCTTGCCCCCAATCAAGACATTTATTTACGTGAAAACATTCGCTTACGTTTACAGTTAGCGATTATGGCGGTGTCTCGTCAGCAAAATGATTTATATAAACAATCTTTGGATGCGGTTGCAACTTGGGTACGCAGCTATTTTGATACAAACACGGAAGTAACACAGAATTTCCTAAAATCTACTGACGAATTAATGGAATTATCGGTTTATGTCGATGTGCCGAATCAATTACAAAGTTTGAACTTACTTGATAAATATCTCAATCGTACGCCTATGGATGTGAAAAAAATTGAGATTGAAGCTGAAAAATCTTTTGACGAACCGACAAAATCAAATGATGTGAAAGAGGGCCAAGCCAATCAGGATGTGTCTTCTGCGGATGAGAAACCAACCACTGAGCCTCAACAATAGGGATAGATTATGTTTAGAACACTATTTTTAATGCTGGCTTTACTTGCAGGGTTGATTGCAGGCCCATATCTTTCAGGTCAGCAAGGTTATGTTCGTATTGAAACGGCAGGTAATATTTATGAAATGTCTATCACGACACTGGTGATTTTATTTGTTGCAGCCCTTGCAGTAGTTTATGCCATAGAGTGGATTGTTAGCCGTTTCTTGCGTTTAAGTAATAATACTTACAGCTGGTTTTCTCGTCGTAAACGTGTTAAAGCACAAAAACAAACTCTTGAAGGTTTAATGAAAATGGACGAAGGGGATTATAGCAAGGCTGAGAAACTTATCGGTAAGAATGCGAAACATTCTGACGAACCTATTTTAAATCTCATTAAAGCGGCTGAAGCTGCACAACAACGTGGTGATGAATTTAGCGCAAACCGTTATTTAATTGAAGCAACCGAACTTGCTGGTTCGGATAACTTACTTGTTGAAATTGCCCGTACCCGAATCCTGTTACAACAAAATAAATTACCGGCAGCCCGTAGCTCGGTAGATAGTTTGTTGGAGATGACGGATCGAAATAAAGAAGTCTTAAAATTAGCGGTTGAGATTTATACGCAATCTAAAGCTTATCAGGCGCTTGATAATATTTTGGATTTAATTCAGCGCTCAGGTTTATATTCACCCGATGAGTTTAAAACGGTGCAGGTGAATACAGAGAATGGTTTACTTGATGAAAAAATGAATGAAGAAGGCGTAGATGGTTTACTCGCTTGGTGGGAAGCTCAGCCTCGCCGTCGTCGCAACGATTTAGGTTTAAAAGTTGCATTAATTCAACGCTTAATTGATTGCAATGACCATGAATCTGCTTATGAATTCACCCTAGAAACATTAAAGAAATGGGGCGATAATACACCGTTAAGTCCGGCACTTTGTACACAAATGACCCGTTTACAGCCGACTGATAATACAAAATTAATCAAGATGATGGAAAAACGTGCCAAATATGCTGATGAAAATCAATGCTGTGGTATTAATCGTGCTCTTGGTTATTTGTATGTGCGTAATAACGAATTTACTAAAGCGGTAGAGGCTTTTAAGAAAGTCATTGCTTGCCCGAAACAGCTCGAATCTAATGATGCTATGATGGCGGCTTACGTATTTGAGCAAGCCGGCGATAAAGCGATGGCAGAAAAAATCCGTCAAGAAAGCCTACACCATGCAATGTCGCTCCAAACTAGCGAGGTAGATAAAACTGAAGAAAATCCTACCGCACTTTTAGAAGAAAAAGTGTAAAACTTAATTTAATAAGTGAGAGGTTCTCATTTAGCATATGCTCATCAAGGGTGAATGTTTTTTGTTTATGCATTTTATCAGCCAAAATAAAGCATTCACCTCTCTAAATTTCTATTTAATTATCTTATCTTATATTAAATTCAAGAGATCACGACTAAACTTATTTACCTCCCCAAATTCTTTCACTTGGTATTCCAAATTCTTCTGGAATAGGTCTATTACAGACTATCAGATCAAAGTCATCAAGTTGACCAATGTAGGCAGAATGAACTTGTTGAAACTTAGTATGATCAAAAATAAGAATTTTCTTTTGTGTTTTTGCCATGGCTTTTTGCTTTACTTGGGCTTCACTGAATCTAAAACAGGTTAGCCCCTGTTGTCTATCAACACCAGAAGTTGCAATAAATGCTTTCGTTGTACATACAGAGTCTAGTATGGAATGATTTTGAGTTGATGTGACCAGTGAATTATCTCTCGAATAATGACCACCACATAGAATAATATTGCAATTTATTTTCTCTTGTAAAATCATAAATGTATTA
This sequence comes from Rodentibacter caecimuris, assembly GCF_001019715.1. Lineage (GTDB taxonomy): Bacteria > Pseudomonadota > Gammaproteobacteria > Enterobacterales > Pasteurellaceae > Rodentibacter > Rodentibacter caecimuris. Next base: position 2,408,972 of record NZ_BBXJ01000001.1, on the reverse strand, counting down.
ATAGAACAACATATCGCTGTAAATTTAACTTTATCAGAGATCTGTGAAGCTAAAGACGCAATCGTGGTTCCACAATCAAAAAATATGACATCCCCATCTTCAATTAAACTAGAGGCCAGTTTCCCTACAGCCATTTTTTCTACTATATTTTTATCTTGTTGTTCTAAGAGAAAATAATTATTTTTTGTTTCATTAACAATATATCCACCCAGCAAGCTCATTGATTTTGTGGAAACTAAGTCTCGACGAATAGTCATTTCTGAAACATTAAGGATAGCAGATGCTTCACGTAGATGGATTTTATCTACTTGCTTTAACAGTAATTCTAATTTTTTTATTCTGGAATTAATCTTAGTATTATCTATTGTCATGTTATTATTTATAAAGTTTTAAGTACATTGATTAAATTAATATAACTTTTATATTTTTGCTGGTATATAAAATAGTTTTCTATATTTGATTCTATTAATTTAACATTCGTTAATTTATTTATAATATCTTTAGTTTCTAAACCAACGCCTTGCATAGCCACTAATGCTGCTCCTAAACAACCTGGCTCGTCTACTTCGGAAATTTCCAATGTTATACCTGTTATATCAGCTAGCATTTGTAGCCATACTTGTGATTTTGTTATCCCTCCCATGACATGTAATTTTTCTGTATTAGGAAATTTTTTCTTCATATTTTCTATATGAGTCATTAAGCTAAAAATAACGCCTTCATAAATTGCGCGTAATAAATGAGATTTTGTATGGTAGGACTGGATTCCATAGAACCCAGATTTCACATTTTCTGTATTCGTTCCATATAAAAATGGAATAAATAGAACTGAATTTAACTGAGGTTTTATACTATCTACAAGAATATTGATTTCTTCATAAGTTAAGGGTGCACACTGTTCAATGAACCATTCTAAATTCGCAATAGAAGTAGGACTATCATCATGAATAATCAATTTACCTGTTTCAGGATAGCAACCATGAACTAATCTTTGTTGTTCATTGGCAAAATTCTGTGTTATTCCACTCACAATATGCCAAGTACCCAAAATAGCACAAAGTTCGTTCTCATTGGTGAGGTTAGCACATAATGTGGCCGCGACTACATCAAATAAACCACCAACTACAGGAGTACCTATTTCCAAACCTGATAATTCGGCAGATTCTGGTGTGACATAACCCACCACTTGATTTGATTTTGCTATAGGGGGAAGTTTGTCATATATTTCAGCAATATCTAATTTTTCCATGATTTCAGTATCATAGGCTTTTGCTGTCATATTATATAAATTAGATTCTGAAATATTAGTTTCTTCACAATGTAATTTGCCAGTTAAACAAAATCGAAGATAGTCATGGGACATCAAGACTGTACCAATATTTTTATAAAGATCGGGATTATTTTCTTTCAACCAACGTAGAATTGAGACCGGATGGCCTGCCCAGAGTGGCTGGTAAGTCTTCTGATAGAGCCAATGATGAATATGCTGTTTTTCCCAATTTTTGACAATATCACGAGCTCTTTGATCCGAGGAAATAATTGCGTTTCCTAAAGGCTTCTTTTCCTTATCTAGTAGAAATACACCTTTACCCTGAGCAGATATTCCAATAGATTTAACTTGTTTTGGGCTGATATTAGCTTTGGCTATAACCGTCTTTATGACTTTGACACAATCTAGCCATAATTTAGTCATATCCCTTTCAGCATACCCCTCCTTTTCACTTAAGATTGGAGAGTTTTGTCTTGATGACGAAAGAATATTTCCAGCACTATCCACTAATATGGCTTTAATAAAGGTTCCACCACAATCAATACCTAAATAATAATCCATTATGTTCCCCTAATTGATTAATATCTTCTAAAGAAAATAGCTTTAAAGTTGCTCATTGAGACTTCTCCTCGGCGTACTTGATCTAAAAACACTGCAAGGACAATAACCAACCCAATGATCAACCGCTGTAAATAAGAGGTAACATTTAGTAACGTTAATCCATTTTGCAATACACCCATAATTAGTGCACCTATAGATGTACTGATAACAGAACCAATTCCACCAATAAGACTTGTTCCACCGATGACTGTCGCGGCAATCGCATCTAATTCATAGCCAGTACCAGCAATAGGTTGTGCTGCATTTAATCGTCCCACTAAAATAACTGCACCGATTGCAGCAAATGCACCATTGATCACATAAGCCTTTATTTCTAATCGGTTTACGTTGATACCGGATAAGCGAACCGCCTCACGGTTTCCCCCTAATGCATAAATCTGGCGACCAAAAATAGTTTGGCTTAATACATAATAGCTCACCAATACAACAATAATGGCGATAATAACAGGAATGGGAATATGGATTTGTTCTGTGAGCTCTAGTTTACCATTGCCAAAAAACCGTAACGCATCTGGAAAATTATAGATAGTTTTACCGTCAGATAGTGTTAATGCCAACCCTCGTGCAATCCCCATCATGCCTAGCGTTGTGATAAAGGGAGTAACTTTGCAATAAACGATGAGAAAGCCATTAATATAACCACAAATTGCCCCAACAAGGATTGCTCCTATAATGGAACATAACACCAGTATTGTGACAGAAAAATCAGAGGGATTATCTCCCAAGTACCTTAATCCAGTGTGAATAAACAATCCTAAACAGACCGCACTTAACGCAACAATCGATCCGACAGATAAGTCAATTCCGCCTGTTAATATGACATAAGTCATGCCAACTGAAATAATACAAATTACAGAAACCTGTAATAGTATATTTAGTATATTATTAGATGATAAAAATACCTCATGAGCTAAGGACATCCCAATAATCATAATAAATAAAATAATTCCAATACCTAATTTAGAAAATATTTTTTTAAATTTATTCATAATTCCTCCAAATTTTATTAAACACCAATCATTAAACGCATAAGGTTTTCTTCATTAATCTCATCTTGTTTAGTAATTTCCTCTATTTTTTTACCATTACGCATAACGATGACTCGATCTGACATTGTAATTAATTCAGGTAAGTCTGATGACACCATAATAATGCTGCCGCCTTGTTCAACAAACTCTCGCATAAGATCATAAATTTCAGATTTCGCACCAATATCAATCCCCCTTGTAGGTTCATCAAAAAATAGAATATTTACACCACTTTCTAACCATCTTGCGATAATGACTTTCTGCTGATTTCCTCCAGATAGAGTTTTTGTCTCTTGCTCTTGATCTCTTGATACAATCTTTAATTGTTCTCTATTTTTTTCAACAAGTTGTTTTTCACTTTTTTTATCTAAATAAAAGTTTTTCCAAAAACGTTTTAAAATAGGCAATGTAATATTTTCTCGAATGCTTAATCCTAAAATTAATCCTTGTGATTTACGATCTTCTGTAATAAATCCAATTTTATTTTTAACAGCATCTTCTGGAGATAAAATATTCACTTTCTTATTATCAATAAAAATATTACCTATTGATTCATCCGCTCCATAGATTGCTCGTAGTAATTCAGTTCTTCCTGCACCAACCAAGCCGGCAAAACCAAGAATTTCACCTTTATAAAGGTGAAATGAGACCTGTTTAAGTTTTTTGTTACTAATTTTTTCAACTCTCAACTTTTCTTCATTAAAAAAGCTTTCTCTTTGATATTTGCTAAAATCAATATCTCTTCCAACCATTAATTTAACGATTTCTTCAGGAGATGTTTCTTTATACGGAATTGTGCCGGTAATTTCTCCATCTCTAAGCACGGTAACTTTATCTGCAATATATTCAAATTCTTCTAATCTATGAGAAATATAAATCATCGCAACATTCTTCTCTTTTAATTGCCGAATGATTTTAAACAGTGTTTGGGTATTTTTTCTTGATATTGAAGCGGTCGGCTCATCAAAAATGATCACTTTATATTGACCAAAAATTGCTTTGGCAATCTCAACCATTTGCTGTTGTGCAACGGATAGATTTGAAATTAAATCATCAGGGTGAATATCTAGTTCTAACTCATTAATAATTTTTTGTGTTTTTTCTCGCATCTTATGCCAGTCCATCAGTACACCTGCACGCTTTTTTTCAGAACCTAAGAAAATATTTTCCAACACACTCAATTGAGGAACTAACATCAACTCTTGGTGAATAAATCCAATTCCTAGTGTTTGTGCTTCCTTAACTGTCTTAGGAAGATAATAAGTATTTTTATAAGTGATCTCACCACTATCTCTGGAATAGATACCAGCAATTATTTTACATAACGTAGATTTACCTGCACCATTTTCACCAACTAAGCAATGAACTTCACCTTCATTAATTGTAAGATTAATATTTTTTAAAATATCAACACCAAAAAAACTTTTTCTTACATTATGGAGTTCTAAAATTACTTTTGAATTTATCGTCATTACTATCCCCCTACCATCCTCTCTAAAAACTAAATATAGCTTAAAAGATTTTGTAGATTAAAAATGTGATCTTTCTCTCAAAAAGGAAAAAATATAGAAACATAAATATATTTTATCAACTTATTTAATATAAATGAGATATATGTCACAGTTTTTATTATAAAAAATGTTAGACTAATCACACTAGTAAAGATGTTATTCTAGTAAGTAGAACTATTTTAACCACACATAGGGGGAATAAATTATGAAAAAAATGTTCTTACGCAATATAATTTCTGCCAGTTTGCTGATCTTTGCTTTATCTAATAACAGCTATTCAGCAGATAAACCACAAATTGCATTATTAATGAAAACACTAAGTAATGAATACTTTATTTCAATGCAACAAGGCGCTGAAGAAACAGCAAAGAAAATGAATGTTGACTTAACCATTCAAGTAGCAGAGAAAGAAGATTCAACAGAGCAGCTAGTTGGTCTTGTTGAAAATATGATTGCAAAAAAAGTAGATGCAATTATTGTCACGCCTAATGACTCTATAGCATTTATTCCCGCTTTCCAAAAAGCGGAAAAAGCGGGCATTCCTATCATTGATTTAGATGTTCGCCTAGACGCAGAAGCTGCCAAAAAAGCAAATCTAAAATTTAATTACGTTGGTGTGGATAATTTTTTAGGAGGATATTTAGCGGCTAAAAATTTAGTACAGGCAATTGGCGGTAAAGGTAAAATAGCAATGTTGGAAGGAATCCCAGGTGTGGATAACGGAGAGCAACGTAAAGCAGGAGCATTGAAAGCATTTAAGGAATCACCCGAAATTGAAATTGTGGCGTCCCAATCAGCGAATTGGGAGACTGAGCAAGCGCTAAATGTAACAAGTAATATTTTAACTGCTCGTCCAGATATTAATGGTATTTTTGCCGCAAATGATAATATGGCGATCGGTGCAGTTACCGCCGTGGAAAATGCCGGTCTAGTGGGAAAAGTATTAGTAACCGGATACGATGGCATCCCCCTTGCTATTGAATATGTCAAACAAGGGAAAATGCAAAATACCATTGATCAGCTACCGAAAAAACAAGTTGCTGTAGCGATTGAAAGTGCATTAAAGCAACTTAATAAGCAAGATATTCCCGAAGTCTATTATGTTGATCCTGTGGTTGTTGATAAAGAAATATCAAAAAATTACTAATGCAATAAGACAATGTCTAATTAAATTTCAGAGCTCTATTCGAACTGATAAACTACAATCGGCGAATGGTTATCCTTTCAAAATACAAGTTTTAAAAATTAACCCAGTAAAAAGGCGCAATATTTATCAATTGCGCCTTAACTTTATCCAGTTAGATTGATTTCAGAAGTAACACGACAGCTTCACAGGCGATACCTTCGTTTCTTCCTGTGAAACCGAGCTTTTCTGTCGTTGTCGCTTTCACATTGACTTGCTCAATATCGCAGCTCAAGTCATCGGCAATCACCGCTCGCATATCATCAATGTGAGGGCGCATTTTCGGTGCTTGAGCAATGATAGTAATATCTACATTAGCCACTTTATAACCTTTTTCTTTCACTTGGCGAAAGGCTTCTCGAAGTAGCTCGCGGCTGTCAGCATTTTTATATTGCATATCGGTATCGGGGAACAGTTTGCCGATATCCCCCAATGTCGCTGCACCTAACAGCGCATCGGTTAATGCGTGCAAGGCGACATCGCCGTCGGAATGGGCGATAAAACCGGTATGGTAGGGAATGCTAACACCACCGATAATGAGTGGTCTATCTTCGCCAAAGGCGTGTACATCAAAGCCGTGTCCAATTCTTATCATCGTGTTTTCCTTGTTAGATAAAATTCCGCAAGAGCCAAATCTTCAGGTCTTGTTACTTTAATATTATCGCGTCTTCCTGCCACCAAGTGCGGTCGAAATCCAGCAAGTTCCATCGCAGAGGATTCATCCGTAATAACCTGTTGTTGTACCAATCCGTTATAGATTGCCTTTTTCAGTAAATCTGCACGGAAGAATTGTGGTGTTTGAGCTTGCCAAAGCTGTGAACGATCTTCTGTTGTCATTATAGTGCCGCTTGCATCGCTTCTCTTGATCGTATCGGTTACGGGAGTGGCAAGAAGCGCGCCGTGATCGTCATTAATTTCTAACAGTTTATTTAGGTCTGTTTCCGTTAAACAGGGTCTCGCTGCATCGTGTACCAACGCCCAGGCATTTTCTTCAAAAATAGCATTCAGTGCGTTTAAAACCGATTCCGCTCGGGAATTTCCGCCTTCCACAAGTTGGATTTTTTCATGGGAAAGAATAGAGAGCGTGGGGGAGTAGGGGTCATCTTTGCCGAGAGCGACAATAATTCGAGAAATTGCGTGATGATTGAGCATAATACTCAGTGTGTGCTCTAAAATCGTTTTCCCTAAAATGGTTAAATATTGTTTAGGTATTCCCGCTTTCATACGAGAACCGATACCGGCAGCCGGGATAATAGCAATAATTTTTCGTGACATTATTTATGCTCTTTCACAATGTGATAGAAAGTTTCGTTTTCTTTCACCATATCGTGCTGCATTCTGGCGCGCTCTTCTATGGATTCAAACCCTTTTGTCAGCCCCTGAATTTCTGCCGAGATCATTTGATTTCGCTGCACTAACTTTTCATTTTCAGCTTTGTTTTCAGTAATCTGTGTTGACACTTTTTTGTAATCAAAGTAGCCATTTTTGCCAAACCATAAGTTGTATTGAAAGATGGCAAGAATGCCTATAAGAATCGCAATAAATATCCGCATAAACGTTGTCTGAAAGATGGTGAAAAATGCCCATAGTTTATCCTGAAACGACAATAAAGGCGATGGGAAAGTGCGGTCTATTTTTCCTGCGTTTTTGGATTATTTTAATCTTGTATGTGATCTTAATCACAAATTTATGATAATTCATTGTCTATGAAGTGAAATTTCGGCAAATTTTGCATAAAACTTGCTATACTTTTTTTCACTTTATTTTGTCTTTTTGAGGAGAATAAGATGAAAAAAACATTGAAACTAACTGCATTTGCTACGATTTCCGCTTTTGTATTGGCCGGTTGTGCACACAAAATGGATTCACAAGAACACGTACGTGCTCAATTACAGCAACAAGCTGTGTTGGGATTGAACTGGATGCAAGATTCCGGTGAGTATCAGGCGTTAGCCTACCAAGCCTATAATGCGGCGAAAGTGGCATTTGATCAGGCAAAAGTGACAAAAGGTAAGAAAAAAGCGGTTGTCGTCGATTTAGATGAAACGATGTTAGACAATAGTCCTTATGCCGGTTGGCAAGTGCAAAATAATAAGTCTTTCGATGGCAAAGATTGGACTCGTTGGGTTGAAGCCCGTCAGTCCCGTGCAGTACCGGGGGCGGTAGAATTTAATAACTACGTAAACTCTCATAAGGGTAAAGTATTCTATGTCACAAACCGTAAAGACAGTACGGAAAAAGCCGGCACTATTGATGATATGAAACGTTTGGGCTTTACTGGCGTAGAGGAATCCGCATTTTATTTAAGAAAAGATAAATCATCCAAAGCAGAACGTTTTGCCGAAATTGAAAAACAAGGTTATGAAATCGTGCTTTATGTAGGCGATAATTTGGATGACTTTGGTAACTCGGTGCACGGTAAACTCAATGCCGAACGTCGAGATTTTGTGGCAAAAAATAAAGCAAAATTTGGTAAAAACTATATTGTGTTGCCGAATGCAAACTATGGTGGCTGGGAAGGTGGTCTGAAAAAAGACTACTTCAAAGGGGATACCCAAAGTAAAATTAAAGCCCGTTTAGATGCGATTCAGGCATGGGACGGCAAATAGTCTAATCTGTACAAAAAAAGCGTTGGCGATACTCGCAACGCTTTTTTTGTAAAGTTTATTCCTTCAATAGGGGAAAAAGTGCGGTCGGTTTTTTGTCACTTTTTCTCTTTGTTGTGTGCATATTTCTCTTTTTGAGCGGCGAAATCAGCACCTTTTGCCATCATGCGTAATTGTAGAATAACACGTTGTTTTAGCTGTTCGCGTTCTTGTTTACTCATATCTAAGGCATTTGCTCCGGCAGTGAATACAATCGTTACGATACCTTCCGCCTGAACGTAAGCGATATATTGAGGATATTGATTCCGATGAGCAATATATTCCGTAAGTTCGTCCACAAAATGTTTAATTTCACGGGCGGCTGCAGTACGGAATGCTTGGGAAGTGCCTGAGCTTTCCCGTAGTAATAAGCGAAATACGTTTGGGCTGTTGGTGATAAATTCAAAAAAAGTATCAACAGAAACGGAAATTACGCTACCTCCTGCATCAATACGTTTGCGGGCTTGACGCATTAGCTGACGTAAAATCAAGCCTGCCTCATCGACCATTTCTAAACCGAGCTCATCCATATCGCTAAAATGACGGTAAAAGGATGTCGGCGCAATACCAGCTTCACGTGCCACTTCCCTCAAACTCAAATTAGAAAAACTTTTTTCCGCGCTAAGCTGGTTAAATGCGGCATCTACCAATGCGCGGCGCGTTTTTTCTTTTTGAATTGCGCGAATGCCCGCCATTATTTTGCTCCGGCAAGAATAGATTTAACCTTAGAACTGATCGCACTTGCGACACGCTCATAACGATTACGCAGTGGTGAACCCGGTCGATAGACTAATGCGATACTGCGCATCGGCTCGGGAGAATGACATGGAATATATTTCACGCCTTTACGCGAACCTTCGTTTCGTACGGCAAGTTCAGGCATAAATGTAATGCCCGCATTAGCCGCAACCATATTGCGTAGCGTTTCGAGACTTGTTGCTTTAAAATGTGAATCTTCTTTTGCTCCTGCAGTGAAGCAATAATCTAATGTTTGGTGACGCAAACAATGGCCGTCATCCAACATAAGCATTTCTTGGCCGGTAAGCTGCTTCATTGAAAGTTTTTCCTCTTTCGCCAAAGGGTGATCTTCTGAAACAGCAAGTAACATTTTCTCTTCAAAAATAGGAACTTCAATAAATGCCTCGGTTTTTTGGACGCGCGCTAAAATTGCGCAATCCAACCGTCCGGTTTCAAGTTGTTCCAATAATTGATGCGTTTGTGCTTCATACAGAAATATTTCTAAATCAGGGAAGGATTCTTTTAAGGTCGGCACAATATAAGGAAGCAGATAAGGACCGACGGTCGGGATTAATCCGATATGCAACGGCCCTGTCATTTCTTTTCCTTGGTTGCTTGCCATTTCTTGTAGTAGTTTGACTTCACGTAAAACGGTGCGGGCTTGCTCGACAAGAAGCATACCCGATTGGGTAAAAAGAACTTTACGGCTGGTACGTTCTAATAAGACAATGCCGAGTTCATCTTCAAGTTTGCGGATTTGTCCGCTTAATGTCGGCTGGCTCACATTACAAGAATCTGCCGCACGACGAAAATGTTTGTGTTCGGATAATGCGACTAAGTATTCTAAATCACGAATATTCATTGGGAATTTCCTTATAGAAAAAGTCAATCAAAAGAATAGAATCAATTGATTGTAACTATATCACAACTTTGACTATAATCCATGCTCAAATAAGATTCGTGTCAAAAATAAGGAGAAAAATATGGCTTTAATTGATATGACAGGTAAAAAAGTACCGAGTGTTACATTTCATACCCGCCAAGGCGATGCTTGGGTTGATGTCACAACAAGCGAATTATTCGACAATAAAACTGTCGTCGTATTTTCACTCCCGGGTGCATTTACTCCAACCTGCTCATCAACACATTTACCACGCTATAATGAATTAGCCTGTGAATTTAAGGCTGTCGGTGTAGATAAGATTATCTGTATCTCGGTTAATGATACTTTTGTAATGAATGCTTGGAAAGCCGATCAAGAATCTGAAAATATTACCGTAATTCCGGATGGTAACGGTGAGTTTACCGAAGGCATGGGTATGCTGGTGAATAAAGAAAATTTGGGCTTTGGTAAACGTTCTTGGCGTTATTCTATGCTAGTGAGAAACGGCGTTGTAGAAAAGATGTTTATTGAGCCGGAAGAGCCGGGTGATCCGTTCAAAGTATCTGATGCGGATACGATGATGAAATATTTAGTACCGGGGTGGACAGCCAAACCATCGGTTTCTGTTATCACCAAACCGGGCTGTCCGTTCTGTGCGAAAGCAAAAACGTTATTAAAAGCAAAAGGTTATACTTTTGAAGAAATCGTATTAGGCCGTGATGCAAGCACAATTTCTGTTCGTGCAATCACCGGTAAAACCAGTGTTCCACAAGTATTTATCGGTGGTAACTACATTGGTGGTAGCGAAGATTTAGAAAAATACTTTGCCTAAGGTAGGAATGTAAATTTAGCTGATTATTTTAATTTGGAACGTTAACTAAAAAGCCAAACTCTTTGCGGAGTTTGGCTTTTCTATCTTTTTAACAATATACTGAAAAGCGTCAAGACGACTTACAAATTATCGAATCATTATTGGCATTTGTGTAAATCGATATTCCAGTCTGCGCCGGAATAAACACCATGGGTTTTAGAAAAACTATCCATATTCAAGGCAAATGACACATTCAGTAAACTGTTTAAATAAAGCAACGGTTTTCCCTCGTCCACATCACCAAAGCTACTGACATAAGGCATTTTTCCCGTATATTTAACCTGATTACCTTCTTTTATTTCAACGCAAGCCAGATCGCCTTTATTAATACCGGATTGCTCTAATAGTGCATCACTAATATTTGTCCAAATGTTGCCGTACTGAATATCTAAAATAGGAATATTGCCCTTTAAATGCCCCTGCTCTAATACTGCTTTTTGATAGGGAATATCCAACACTTTTTTCTCTAACTCATCCCCTACGTCTTCAAATGAAATCGTACCGGAAGCCAATCTTGCCCCCGTATAAGCATAGACATCACGTCCGTGGAAAGTATAAGATTTTTCAGAGCCGGCAAGGCGATTTTTCTTTTCGTCAATTTCTCTTACGGATTCAATGCCTAAATGCTCCGCAACTAAGGTTAACGAGCCGTTATCGGGTGTCACGAAATAATGCCCTGTCTTGGTTTTCAGGACAACTGATTTGCGATCCGTACCGACACCGGGATCAACGACATTCACAAAAACCGTTCCCGCTTTCCAATAAGGGGCGGTTTGATATAAACGATAAGCCGCCTCCCAAATATTATAAGGTGGAATTTCGTGGGTTAAATCAAACATTTTTAGCTTTTCATCCACTGAAAAGGCGACACCTTTCATTGCTGAGACTGCACCGTCTTTCAAACTGAAATCCGTTTGTAAAACGAGCGCATTGTCGGCAAAAGCCATTTTTGAACAAGCTAACGCGAAGAGAATCGGTAAGAGTTTCTTTGTCATATTTTTCCCCTTATAGATGATGAGACTAAAGAAGACTTTGATATTAATGAATGCAATCGGTTTTTTCAATATTTATTAAAACGATAGCAAAGGGCAAAAATAATTATCTTTGTGAGTGTTTAATGATTTAAATACTATTTAAATTTGACCGTACTTAGCCTTTTATTAAGGCAAGCAACTTATCGCCAAAAAAGTAAAAAATCAGTCCGAACCCAACGATCAGCAAGCCAATTAATTTCGTGATATTAATTTCCCGCACTGGCATACCGATTAAACCAAAATTATCAATAATGGTGGCTGAAAGTAATTGTCCAATAATGATAAAAAATAACATTGCGGTAATACCGAGTTTAGGAGCTAGCAATATCGTGGTAAACACCGCTAATGCACCTAGTGCGCCACCCAAGAATTTCCACCAAGGTTGATGGGGAAGAGCGCTCAAACCTAGCCACAAATCTGTTTTGAATAAGGCAATGAAAAAGAGCAGAATTGTCCCGACCGCAAAGGAAATTAATGTAGCGATAACGGGTTCGTTTCCCACCGCTTTGGCAAGTTGGGTATTAATCGCGGATTGGGATGCCAGTGCCATTCCCGCAATGAATGCAATTAAAATATAAATAAAAAACATAGCTCCTCCAGATAAAGAAAATTATAGAAGTTTTGGTGTAATCGTCAAATTGGAAAAGTCTCATAAAATTAACCGCACTTTATTTCTTTTAGGCTGGTTTTGCTTTATAGCTCAAATTGCTATAACCTCTAATTACAGCCTCTTGTTATCGTGCTATACTCGCCCCCCATTATGTATAGACAAAATGATAATTATGATTAAAAAAGCAGGTTTAACAGGGCTTTTGTTATTCGGTATGTTTTTTGGTGCCGGCAATTTAATTTTTCCACCAAGTTTAGGTGCTCTATCGGGAGAGTGGTTTTGGGCGGCGGTTTTAGGTTTTGTCCTATCCGGTGTCGGTATTGCCATTCTTGCCTTGGTTATTGGAATGTTAAATCCGAAAGGCTATGTAGAGGAAATTTCTCAGAAAATTTCCCCTTGGTTTGCGACCCTTTACTTAGTGATTTTATATCTCTCAATCGGGCCTTTTTTCGCAATTCCTCGAACCGCCACGGTTGCCTATGAAGTGGGCATTTCTCCAATGCTCTCCAAAGGAATGAGCGAAATCGGGTTAGTGGTTTTCACGCTATTGTATTTTGCAGCGGCTTATTTTATATCCCTTAATCCCTCTAAAATTTTAGATAGTATTGGGCGCATTCTCACCCCTATTTTTGCCTTATTAATAGTTATTCTGGTTGTACTTGGGATTACAAAATATGGTGCGAATCCCCCTCAGTCTGCAATTGGGGATTATGCCAAAAGCGCATTTGGTACGGGATTTATTGAAGGTTATAACACGTTAGATGCGCTTGCTTCTGTTGCATTTAGTGTTGTCGCGGTGCAAACCCTAAAACAGCTTGGTTTTAGTTCTCGAAAAGAATATGTGGCGACCATCTGGTTAGTAGGTATTGTGGTAGCGTTAGGGTTTAGTGTGCTTTATGTCGGATTGGCGTATTTCGGCAATCATTTCCCTGTCCCGCCGGAAGTGATGAATAGCAATGTCAATAAAGGCGTGTATATTTTATCTCAAGCCACACAGGCGATTTTTGGTGAGTCTGCTCAATGGTTTTTAGCTGTGATGGTGACAATGACTTGTTTTACCACCACTGCTGGATTAATTGTCTCTACTGCTGAGTTTTTTGCCGACCGTTTTCCTCGTTTTTCCTATCGGGTATATGCCACAATCTTTACTCTACTCGGATTGGCTGTCGCGAATTTAGGATTGAATGCTATTATCCGTTTCTCATTGCCGGTGTTATTGATTCTTTACCCGATTACTATTGCCATCGTGATGTTGGTGATTGTTAATAAATGGTTTGCCCTATCAAAACTTGGTATGCAATTGACTATTGCATTGGTTACCTTAGTTTCCGTAGCCGGTGTATTGGGAGAGCAATTTCAAATTTCAACACTTACGGAATGGGTGAATTATCTTCCGTTTGCTACCGTTTCTTTACCTTGGTTAGTGCCGGCATTAATCGGATTAGGACTTGCGTTATTTTTACCTCACCGACAAAAAGACCTATAAATAGGTAAAAGTGCGGTCGGTTTTTGTTTATTTTATTTCGACAAGTTTGTTCAACATCATCGGCAATTTCTGAGTGTTCCGTGTAAATGTGCCGATGAACGAACGGATCATATTGATGGCATTACCATAGGGTTCACAGGCTAAATCTACATTTAGCATCTATGATTTATCTATCTGGGAAAGTGATGGATATTAACTTTATCCATCATAAATAATTCTCCATTAATGTACTTATCTTGATGAATAAACCGGTTTTATTTATAAGGAATTTATTATGATGACATTAAAAGAACGCTTTTTGCATTCAGCATTATTTGAAATCGGCGCTGTGGCTGTTTCCACTATCGCCATGCTTTTGGTAAGTCCGGAAAAAGGGAGTACGGCACTGGGTGTCGGTATATTAATATCATTGGTTGCGATGGTTTGGAATCTTATTTTTAACAGTATTTTTGACAAGATCTTTACTGCTCCCCGTGAAACTCGCGGTCTTGGCACACGAATTTTCCACACCGTTATGTTTGAAGGGGGGCTTTTGGTGGCAACCATACCGATGATCGCCTACTTTTTGCAACTGACTTTATGGCAAGCGCTGATAGCGGATATCGGGTTGACAATTCTGATTATGGTTTATGCGTTGATTTTCAACTGGATTTACGACCATATAAGATTAAAATTTGTGGGGCAGAAGGCATAAAAAGTGCGGTCGATTTGTAACCTGTTTTTAAAATCGACCGCACTTTTCATTTTACCTCGTGCTTTTCTGCAATATCACCTGGTTTGTTTGCTATTCACTCGTTGTCATTCATCTTCCCCCGAACTTAATCTTTTCTTCATTATTAAAAATTTCTTCATTGCACTATTTATTTATTCATCAATTTCAGCCATAATCGCGCGCCTTACTAGTCTATTATTTTGAGGAAATTTTTATGTCGGCAACAAAAGACGGTTTAGCAAATCCGGGTCCGTTAGGATTATGTGGTTTTGCATTAACCACTTGGTTACTTTGTTTAATTAACGCAGGCGTATTTGATAGCACGAATTTGGGTTTAGTATTCGGCATGGCGTTTGCTTTTGGCGGAACGGCACAAATGATCGCCGGAATGTTTGAATTTAAAAAAGGAAATACTTTCGGCTTTACCGCATTTATCAGCTATGGTGCGTTCTGGTGGTCTTGGGCGTTATTTGTCGCTTTCTTTAAAGGTGAAACTTCCGCACAATTTGTGGGGTGGTATTTAGGATGTTGGGGAACATTCACGTTAATGATGTTCTTAGCCACTTTCCCGAAACCGCGTGCATTACAAGCGATTTTCTTTTTTCTCACACTCACGTTTTATGCTTTAGCAGTCGGTGATGCGACCGGCAACCATGCCATTGTGAACGTAGGGGGATACTTAGGTTTAATCACAGCACTTTGCGCATTCTATTTGGCTGCGGCTGAAGTGTTAAATGAATCCTACGGCAGAACGGTATTGCCAATTGGTGAGAAAAAATAATTTTTAACGGTTGGTTTGAATAAAAGTGCGGTCATATTTTCGAGAGAATTAATGACCGCACTTTTTTTAGGTTAGAACATCACATTCCGGCAATATATTTCAACATCACCCCGGCTGCGATAGCCGAGCCAATCACACCTGCCACATTTGGCCCCATGGCGTGCATAAGTAAGAAGTTCTGATGATCCGCTTCTAACCCTATTTTATTGGATACCCTCGCCGCCATAGGAACAGCGGAAACCCCGGCAGAGCCAATAAGCGGATTGATTTTGTTTTTGCTAAACTTATTCATCAATTTCGCCATTAATACGCCGCTTGCCGTGCCGACACTAAAGGCAATTACGCCGAGTAATAAAATCCCGAGGGTTTGAGGTTGTAAAAATTTATCCGCTACCAATTTTGCCCCGACCGATAATCCCAACACAATCGTGGTAATGTTGATTAAGGCGTTTTGGGTGGTATCGCTTAACCGTTCTACAACACCGCTGACACGCATTAAGTTACCAAAACAGAACATACCCAATAAGGGCGCGGCATCAGGTAAGATCAAGGCAACCAATAACAATAGTATGATTGGAAACAACACTTTCTCACGTTGACTGACAGGACGGAGCTGCACCATACGGATTTTCCGCTCTTCTTCGCTCGTTAAGGCTTTCATTATCGGTGGTTGGATTAAAGGCACGAGCGCCATATAAGAATAAGCCGCCACAGCGATTGCCCCCAGTAGTTCCGGAGCGAGTTTACTGGTGAGGTAAATTGCTGTTGGGCCGTCTGCGCCACCAATAATTCCAATCGCCGCCGCTTGTGGCAAGGTAAAGGAAATGATACCAAGCCAGTTTAATGCCAATGCCCCTAATACGGTGGTGAAAATACCGAATTGAGCCGCTGCGCCTAACAGCAACGTTCTTGGATTGGCAAGAAGAGGGCCGAAATCAGTCATTGCGCCTACGCCCATAAAAATGATTAACGGCGCAACCCCGTAGCCGATAGCCACTTTATAGAATAAGGCGAGAATACCGGCGGTATAGCCCATATCACCGGCTAGACTTTCCAGCTCGGCAATTTGTGAAGGAGAGGCACTATTCAATACCTCTTTAATAGCAGCCGGATCGGCCACCGTGTTAAGTTTTGCAGCAATAATCGCAAGTTGCTGTACCGTGCCTGAGTGGAGCAAATTATCCAATGCCGTCATGGCAATGCCGGCTTCAGGGATATTGGATAATAACCCGCCAAATCCGATAGGCAGTAATAACAAGGGTTCAAATTTCCGAGAAATTGCCAACCAGAGCAGGAGCAAGCTCACACCGATCATAACGGCTTGCCCCCATTCTAGGTGCATAATTCCCATTCCCTTAAACAATGCAATAATACTATCCATATTTACCACCTGCTATTTATGCGATAGTCATTAAAGTATCGCCTACGGTAACAACATCGCCGACTTTAATAGCGATATTTTGGATGACGCCGCCTTTAGAAGCACGAATTTCGGTTTCCATTTTCATGGCTTCAAGAATAAGTAGTACATCCCCTTCTGCGACAGTTTGCCCTTCAGTTGCAACCACTTTCCAAATATTACCGGACATTGGTGCGGTAACCGGTGTGCTTGCACTTGATGGCGTTGGAGCAGGCTGTGGCGAGGCGGTTTGAGCCGTAGGTGTTGTTGGAGTGATATTGGTTACATCACCGCCCTCACTGACTTTTACGACAAAGGCTTTGCCTTCTAATTCCACCGTATAAACTGCCGGTTCATTTGATCTTGCGGTTGAAAGTGCGGTTGGTTTTTCCGCCGTTTTTTCTGTTACTTGGTCGGCAGTCGGTGCAGGCTCAAAGGCGGCTGGATTATTGCGGTTTTCCAAGAATTTCAAGCCGACTTGCGGGAATAACGCCACAATCAGTACGTCATCAATTTCATTTTCTGCAAGTTTGATGCCTTTTTCCTTCGCCAGTTGTTTTACTTCATCGGTGAGTTTATCCATTTCCGGAGCAAGATGATCCGCCGGTCTGTCAGTAATAGGTTGAGCACCTTCTAATACGCGTAATTGCAAGTCGGTATTTACCGCTGCCGGTGTACGACCATATTCGCCTTTTAAAATTCCGACCGTTTCCTTTGCGATCGTTTTGTAACGTTCGCCCATTAAGACGTTAATCACAGCCTGTGTGCCGACAATTTGTGAAGTTGGTGTAACAAGCGGAATAAAGCCGAGATCTTCACGAACACGTGGAATTTCTTGTAACACTTGGTCAAGTTTATCCGAGGCGTTTTGCTGTTTAAGCTGACTTTCAAGGTTGGTGAGCATTCCTCCTGGTACTTGTGCCACTAAAATTCGGCTATCAACGCCTTTTAATTGCCCTTCGAATTTCGCATATTTTTTACGCACGGTCCGGAAATAATCCGCTATTTTTTCCAGTTTAAGAATATCTAAACCCGTGTCATACCCCGTGCCTTGTAAGGTGGCGACCAATGCTTCGGTGGCAGGATGCCCATAAGTTCCGCTCATGGAGGAAATTGAGGTATCAATGCCGTCGGCACCCGCTTCAACACCTTTTAATAATGCCATTTCAGCCATACCGGTGGTGGAGTGGCAGTGTAAATGGAGGCGAATATCGTAGCGTTTTTTGATTTCACTGACTAATTCATAGGCGGACATTGGCGTTAAAATGCCTGACATATCTTTAATCACAAGAGAATCGATACCGATTTCTAATAATTGTTCTGTGGTATCCAGCCAAGTTTGTAAAGTATGCACCGGACTGGTGGTATAACTTAACGTTCCTTGTGCATGCCCGCCTTGTTTACGAACGGCTTTTAATGCCTGTTGCATATTGCGGGGGTCATTCATTGCATCAAACACACGGAAGACGCTCATTCCGTTGATAACGGCACGTTCTACGAAACGATCCACGACATCATCGGCATAATGGCGATAACCTAATAAATTTTGCCCGCGTAAAAGCATTTGCAACGGGGTTTTTGGCAAGGCTTTTTTCAACTCACGCAAACGCACCCACGGATCTTCGCCTAAAAAACGGATACAACTGTCAAAGGTTGCACCGCCCCATGCTTCTAATGACCAATAACCGATATCATCCAATGCAGACGCAATGGGAAGCATATCGTCAAGGCGCATACGGGTGGCGAAAAGTGATTGATGTGCATCTCGCAATACCACATCGGTGATAGCAATTTTTTTATGTTGAGCAGTCATAAAATACCTCTTCCTTAGCCTATTAAATGAAAAATATTATTTTAAACCTTGTTGGCGGCGGTGATGGGCAATCGCCGCAACAATAACCGGACGCAACCGAGACGTATCATCATCGACATTCGACACGGCGGTCGATGGTGTTTGGTTGAGTTGTGATGATGTTGGAGACTTGTTTTCGGGAAAGAATTGATTAATGATTTTCGAGGCAAACTCAATAGCATAGATCAGCAAGAATAGAAAAAAGATAACAAACCCCATTCCCGCAAACATTAAATTAAACCCTTCAAGCATGAGTTCTGAACTTGTCATAATTACTCCCCAGAAATTGAAAATACAATGAATATATTAGTTTTTTTCGATAAAAAAAACTTTGATATAGTTCACAGAAATGAGGAAAAGTGCGGTTGAAATTGGAGGATTTTTGAGAGTATTTGGCGGAAAGTCATGGGAGTCGAACCCACCCGAGAATGCTGGCATTCTCAACAGGATTTGAAGTCCTGCCACCTCACCGGAGATGACGACCTTCCAAGGTTGAAATCGCTGCTACTTTAGCGTAAATTATCTGCCACTTCAACGTTATTTTAAACGGATTCAAAGATGACCGCACTTTTTCAACAGTTGCCGGCGGTTGATAAACTTCTCAAAACCTCACAAGGTGAACGTCTTATTGCTGAATTTGGGCATTCTGCCGTGGTGGCAATGTGTCGGGAATTATTAACACAGGCACGTCAATTTATTCAAAAAAATCATCAACTTCCTGAATATTTTATCCATTTTGACCGCACGTTTGCGGAACTTGAGTATCTTCTGCAACAACAAAATCAAGTACAAATAAAGGCGGTGCATAATCTTACCGGTACGATATTGCATACTAACTTAGGGCGGGCAATATGGGCGAAAGCCGCTCAACAAGCGGCATTGTCTGCGATGCAAGGCAATGTTGCACTGGAGTATGATTTAGAAGAAGGCAAACGGAGTCACCGTGATAATTATATCAGCGAACTTTTATGTTCATTAACCGGTGCAGAGGCGGCTTGTGTCGTGAATAACAATGCGGCGGCGGTGTTTTTAATGCTGGCAACTTTTGCTCAGGGAAAAGAGGTGGTTATTTCTCGCGGTGAACTCATTGAAATCGGTGGGGCGTTCCGTATTCCCGATATTATGACACAGGCAGGTAGCCATTTGGTTGAAGTGGGCACGACCAATCGTACGCATTTAAAGGATTATCGCGCTGCGATCGGTGAAAATACCGCCTTATTAATGAAAGTGCACAGCAGTAATTATCAAATTTTTGGCTTTACTTCATCGGTTTCGGAACAAGAGTTAGTTGAACTTGGACGAGAAATGAATGTACCGGTGGTAACAGATCTTGGCAGTGGGGCATTAATTGATTTAAGCCAATACGGCTTACCAAAGGAACCTACCGTACAAGAGAAGGTCGCTCAAGGGGTGGATTTGATTTCCTTTTCCGGTGATAAACTGTTAGGCGGCGTGCAAGCAGGGATTATTGTGGGAAAAAAAGAATGGATTGCACAACTGCAAGCTCACCCACTAAAACGGGTGTTGCGTTGTGATAAAGTGACCCTAGCCGGTTTAGAAGCGACATTGCGCTTGTATTTAAATCCTGAAAAATTGACGGAAAACTTGCCAACATTACACTTACTGACACAATCTATTGAACAATTACGGATCAAGGCAGAGAGTTTTAAAGTGCGGTTAGCAATGCGATTAAATTCACAGTTTGACATTCAAATTGAGGAAAGTTATGCACAGATTGGCAGTGGTTCGCAGCCAATGGCTCGTATTCCTTCTGTTGCTGTCACGGTTTCTGAAAAAACAAATGGAAAATTAACCGCACTTTCCGAACGTTTCAAAAAACTCCCTCAGCCAATTATTGGGCGAATGGAAAGCGGCAAATTATGGTTGGATGTTCGCAGTGTGGCAGAGATGGAAACCTTATTACAGACGGTGGATAAACTATGATTATTGTCACCTCAGGGCACGTTGATCACGGCAAAACGGCGTTACTAAAAGCGTTAACCGGTACTCATACCGCCCATTTACCGGAAGAAAAAAAGCGTGGTATGACAATTGATCTTGGTTATGCCTATTTGCCTTTTTCTTCCCAAGACGGCTCAAAAACATTGGGTTTTATTGATGTGCCGGGGCACGAAAAATTTCTTTCTAATATGCTGGCAGGGTTAGGCGGTATTCATTACGCCATGCTAATTGTGGCGGCAGATGAAGGCATTGCCGCACAAACTAAAGAACATTTGGCGATTTTGCATCGGTTACAATTTAATGAAATTATTGTTGTGCTAACAAAATCAGATCGAGCAAGTTCGACACAAATCGATACATTAATACAACAAATCAAACAAAATTATGCATTTTTACGTGGGGCGAACTATTTTGTTACCTCCGCCGAAACCGGACAAGGTATTGCAGAGCTGCGTCACTATTTGCAATGCTTGCCGGAATTAGACGACTCACAAAAACCGTTTCGTTATGCGATTGATCGTGTCTTTAGTGTGAAGGGTGCCGGTACGGTAGTTACTGGAACGGCATTTACGGGGGCGGTGAAAATTAATGATGAACTCTATCTTTCCACCGGTCAAAAAGTACGGGTGAAAGCCATTCATGCACAAAATATGCCGAGTGAACAAGGTTTTGCAGGACAACGTTTGGCGCTGAATCTTAATGTTGATCTTGATCGCATACCGACAAAACGGGGGGATTGGCTATTGCAGGATATACCGCCGCAACCAACAGATCGTATTAGTGTACAAATTCAGGCTGAAACCCTGTTAAATGAAAGTCAGTCGGTGCATATTTATCATGCTGCCAGCCGAACCACAGGTAAATTAACGTTGTTGCAAGGCAAAAATGTTGCAGAAAATGACCGCACTTTGGCTGAAATTATCTTGGATTCACCGCTGTTCTTGGCATTCGATGACAAACTCATTATTCGAAGCGGTGATGCAAAAACGCTGCTTGCCGGTGCGCGTGTATTAGAAATTGATTCGCCAAAACGTTATAAACGAACGGAAGTGCGGTTGAATTTTTTGCATAACCTGAGCCTATCGGAAAATGCCTCGCAACGTATTGCATTAATGCTTCAACATCATGCGATAGCGGCAAAACGATTAATGTGGATAGAGCAACTCACCGAAAAACAATTGAATGTTGCTTTGACACAATGCGGGGCGGTGCGCTATCAAGATTGGTGTTTTAATGCCGATTATCAGCAGGAAAAAACACAGCAAATTTTGACCGCACTTAGCACCTATCACGAGCAACATAATGATCAACTAGGGGTTAGCAAAGCCCGCCTATACCGTATGGCGGCACTCAATCAACCAGAAAATTTGATTGATCATTTTATTGATGAAATGCTGGAAACAGGGGCATTGCAGCAAACAAGAGGTTGGTTGCATTTGCCAGCGCATAAAATTCGCTTTACCGCGGAAGAGCAACAATATTGGTCGAATGTGTTGAATGAATTTGAAAAAGCTAACGGACAAGCGGTTTGGGTGCGTGATATGGCAAATGCTTTAGGAACAGATGAAAACTCAATGCGTAATTTTATGTATAAAGCGGGTAAATTGGGCTATCTTACCCCTATTGTCAAAGATCGTTTCTTTTTAACGGAAACTATTTACGCTTATGCACGTCTTATTAAACAGATTGCTGAAGAAGAAGGGAAAACCTCTGTAAATGAAGTGCGTGACCGCCTAAATTTTGGGCGCAAGCTCACTGTTCAACTCATGGAATATTTTGATCGCATAGGGTTTTTACGTCGTAAAGGCAATGATCACATTTTACGTGATGAGAACATATTTGATTTATAAGGAGAAAAAATGAAAAAAACATTAATTTCAGCCGTAGTTTTAACCGCACTTTTAACTACCGGTTGTCAAGATCAAGAGACTCAAGCAAAAATTGACCAGCTTAATCAAACGGTGACACAGCTCACCGCAGAAAATGATCGGTTAAAAGCGGATTTAACCGCTGAAAAAGAACGTGCGGCGAAGACTATTCCCGCTATTTTTGCGGAAAAAGATGTGATATTTGACAAGACGGAAACGTTTAAATATCCACAATCGAAAGGAGATTATGTACCGGAAGAGGGGCGGATTAGTTATTCGATTTCTATGTTGAAAACAAATATTGATTGGTTAAATACGTTGCTATGGGAAGAATTGACTCAAGAAGAGGGGAAAGTGCCTACACGCGACCAATTGGTGGAGAATTACCAGAAGCATTTTGACGAGACCCGCAAAGGTATGATGGAAGAGCCGAGTATTGCGTTTGAAAGCAGTCGTTGGGTTGATTTTATTAGTCAAAAAGAGAAATTAGCCACTTTTGCTATTGGTTATTATGATTATGCCGGTGGGGCGCACGGAACGGGCGGTAATCGTTATTTTACCCTTGATCTGATCTCCCATAAGATATTAAAACTGAACGATTTGTTTGATGCGAAAGCATTACCTCAGGTGAAAGAACTGTTGTGGGAGAACTATACACAAAATGGTTCGGTAAAAGATAATGAAACCTTTACGCGAAAAATCGATTTTAACGTATCCGACAATATTTATTTAGATTCTGAAGGGGTACATTTTATTTATAGCGTCTATGAAATTGCACCTTATGCGGCGGGCGAACCGGATTTAACACTGAATTGGTGGCAATTAAAGGATTTATTAAAATCGGATTTTAAACAACAAAACTATGTGAAATTTGATGAAGATAGAAATGAATAACGATTCGAAGTGCGGTGATTTTTCACCGCATTTTTTTATCATTATTTTTTGTGTCGGGGTAGATAAATTTTATTAAGTGGTTTTGAACAGGATAGAATTATTAATTTAATAACTTAGATTATACTGAAAATAGTACTCTTCTTTGTGGAGTTTATCGTTAATGTTTAGAACATCTAATTTTTTTCTGCTTTTGATATTTTTTAGTATTCCTTTGTCAGCAAAGGATAATAGTATTATTTTAGAAAGAGAAGGAAATGAACTCATTATCCATTACACTATATCTAAAGCCAAAGAAATTAGGGAGGATGAACACTATAAAAATTTATTAGTAAAAGATAAAACATTTACAAAATCAGAAGAAGGAAAGTTCAAGGTTACACTTAATATAAAGCCTGAAGTATCTAAGGATTTTTACGATCCTATTAGGGTTTATAGTAATGGTGATTTTTTATTATATAAAGATTTTTTATTTCTTGAGCGGATTAGATATGATAAATCCGTTTTTCTAGATAAGAAGAAAGATGACTTTCCTAAATTCTCTATAGAGGAAAGAAAAAATTATATTATAGGAGATAGGTTTGTTTTTTGGGGAGATAAAGAGCCTATAAAAATACTTGGTCTGGAAAATCAAGCCTTGAAAGATAATATTCTTCAAGTATATAAGAGAATTTTCAATTACTACAGTGATAACTTTGGAGCCCTTTTTAAGAGAAAACCCATAGTAATTATTGATTTTACTGAGGATGGAGGGGAATTTGATTATAAAGGGGATGCCTTAGATAATTTTTTATCATGTAACATATCAAACTTATCAAAACTAGATAAGAAAAAATATTACAATATGTACATGTTTATTTCACACGAAATATTTCACATATGGAATTCTTATGAACATAATCATAGGGGAAAGGCTTGGTTACATGAAGGAAGTGCAGAATATTTTTCTATGATGAGTTTGTTGGACTTGAATTATATCGAAAAAAATAAGGTAGAATCTTTGAAGAAAATCTATTTGGATACTTGCTTAGATTATTATAAGAAAAATAATACTATAATGAATAACAATAATTCTGAGAACTCAGTTTATATGTGTGGTGCTAGTTTACATATTTTATTAGAAAAACTCGAAAGTAGAGAAATAGTTTTAGATATATGGAAAGAACTACTCAAGAAAGATAAGTATAACTCTGATGATTTTTTTGAAATAATTAATAATCACTCTGCAATTAGTAAAGGAAGAGCTTCCTCAATATATGATTTTATTTATAAAGAAGGCGGAGTTGTTCAAGCAATTGAAGGTTTGAAGCTAAAGTAGCTCTCTAGATTAACAGAAATGGAAAAGTACAGCAGTATCGCCTCTTCAATACCTAGCCGGTTGGTTTTTACATTGTCTTCACAATAAATCAAACGGAGGCTTTGCCTAGTTTAGGTAAACAGTTTGGTTAGAATCGTAGGATTTATGCAGATACTAAATATTTGGTTCAGATTGTAACATTGTCGATCTCTGGTGGTGTGTAAGTTTCATTACTTATTTGATTTGCCATAGGTGGACTTAGATGAATCTACTAGGCTGATGCTCATTATCTAAAACGAAAACTCAACAAGGTTTTCGTTTGTTAATACTATGCTCGTTTCAAAAATACCTTGTCCATTTTTGTAATTGTTCATCATTTTCTATCATTCATTCTTCATTTCATATCATTTCAAGTAACTATTCACTTTTTCAACAATTATGAAAAAACTAATCAAATAGATACATTCGATTTGAAATTTTTCGTTATGGCTTATTGAAGTTACCAATGTAATTCAGTAATATTTAATTTTATTAATGATAATTGTTATCATTAATAAAAATTGCAAATTTACTATCTATAGGAGCCTTAAGTGAAAAACAAAGATATTTATAGAAAGCTACTGATGAGTGCATACGGATTGGCCTCTATTTCCGTTATTCAAGCCTCAGCTACCGAGCAGTTGGATGTTATAGATGTAAGAGCTACTGCCGATCAGAAAGACGAACAAGGTAAAGATGATGTATATCAACGCAATATTACCAATCTCTATGCGGGAAAAGAAACGATCGAACGCTACAAAGGCGCTTCTCCGGCCGATTTATTCCAAGAGTTCAACGGAGTGTATAGTGGTGACGCACGTAATAGCGGCGCAGTCGATCCCAACATTCGCGGCGTACAAGGACAAGGGCGGATTCCGGTTACGATTGACGGCACGGAACAAGCATTGACTACTTGGCGGGGCTATAACGGCGCGAATAACCGTAACTATATTGATCCGAATTTAATCGGTGGTATTACGGTAGAAAAAGGCCCCGATTTGGCATCAGGCAATCAATCGGGGATTGGCGGCGCAGTAAAAATGCGTACGATTGATGTCGATGATATCCTTAAGCCCGGACAGAAAGTCGGTGTAGAACTAAAACTGGAAACCAGCAATAATTCGGTAAAAGAACGGATTCCTGACTTTAAATGGGGGCAGGATTATCGTGTCGTCGGCGACGGCACACCCGGTGATTTTTCTTCCGTTACGCTGGTAAAACCAAAAACGAAAGGCAAATATTTTAAAGATAACGCAATGCGATTGGCTGTCGGCGTAAAAGAAGAAAAATTTGATTTACTTGCCGCCTATGGTTATCGCTCTAAAGGAAACTATTTAGCCGGTAAAGGCGGTGCGAGTAAATATGAAGGCGTAATAGATGAAAAATCCGGGCGGGATTTAAAACAAATCGAACCAAATCTCCCGTTCGCCGCTTCTATTTATCGTCCGCATACGGAAATTCCGAATACCTCAAGTGCCATGGAATCTTACCTATTAAAAGGTTCTCTCCGCCCGACAGATAAACAAACCGTCAAAATGGGCTATCGCCATACCAAAATGACCTACGGTGAAATTATGCCTTCCCGCCTTGATTTCAGCGAGTTTCACGGTTATATCCCGCAATGGCCACTGGCAACAGTCAAACAACAGGCATTTAATCTAGATTATGCCTATAACCCTGATAATCCTTGGATTAATTTTAATGCAGGAATCTGGTACACCCGCGCCATAAGCGATACCAATACTTCAGGCGGTAATCCCCGTGAAGCAAAATCTAAGGATGTCGATTGGACGTTGGCGACCACTCAATGTGTAACGGTAAACCCTGATGCGGTCAATCCTCATGAGTTTTTAGTGCTTGATCGTGATTGCTTGGCCAGAATCGGCGATCCGCTGGTTAAACAAAATCCAAACACTGACGGAAAGTACAATTATGTTAATGCGGCTCAAGTCAATGCTTACAATACCCGACGTGGTATTCATTTAAGCAATACGATGAACCTAACCGATCAGTTAGATCTTACTATTTCTGCCGCGCTTCAAAAAGAACGTTTAACCAGTAGCCACTTTAACGCAACACCAAACCCAAGCAGTACCTATGAAAGCCCGCCTCGTGCCGGTCGCCGTCAGGAATGGGACATCGCATTTAACTTTAATTACCGTCCGACCAACTGGCTAATGCTGACCGCCGGCGCACGTTATAACGAATATTGGTCTTTTGATGATTATTTAAATTATTTGCTCACAAGCGGAGAGCTTTATAAACCTTATCATTATGATGGAGTTGACTATCCGGCAACAGTAAACGTTGCCCAATCTATTTCCTATAAAGAAGTGATGACACAAAAGGAATGGGAGCGCTATGATGAAATTAATAAAAAACTATTTGGACCTGATTCAGAAGTGTGTAAAACGGAAGCATGTGAAAGAGAAGAAGAAAAATTGAGTAAAGAGTTTTGGAAAATAACAGGTGAAGATGATATTCAAGACGGCTATCGTTACCATAGAAAGGGAATAGATCAATATTATCACTCCGATGGGCGGTTACATCGGGAAGATAATCCTTTTTATAATGGCACATTAAAAAATGAAAAAGTCAAACATCCTGTTACCGGCGAAACAGTGGATAAATATCAACGATACTATTCCGGCACATTTGCCAAAAAACTAAAAGACGAAGATAAACTCAAAAAAGTAGAAAAAAAACGGGGTCATGCGTTTTCACCGGCATTTTCCGCCACCGCATTTTTAACTGATAATTCCCGTGTGTATGTGCGTTACACCCAATATGCCCGTATGCCGAGCATCTTTGAAACCACCGTCGGTTTTTCCGCCAGCGCGGATACCTCCGCCCGTTTTAAAAACGCCAAACTAAAACCGGAGAAAGCACGAAATATTGAGCTAGGCTATGTTTATGATTTCAGCAGCTATTTCGATTCACCGACTAAAGCAGATATTAAATTGAACTATTATCATAATGTTACTAAAGACGTTATTGACCGTAATACTGACTTTCGTTTTGTCCAACTGGATAAACGGATATTGGAGGGAGTCGAATTGCAAGCCCGTTATGATAACGGCGATTATTTTGGTGATCTAGGCATTGAATATCATCTAAAAAATAAAGTTTGTGATGCCAATACCGCTGTAGAAATGGATCCCGTGCAACTCCGTGTTCCAACCTGTATGACCGGTGGTTTTGCTTGGGGCTATTTGCGTACCCAATTACAACCCAAATACTCTATTAGTTCAAATTTAGGCGCTCGCTTCTTAGATCGAAAATTAGAGATCGGTAGCCGATGGTTATATCACAGCAAAGCGAAAAATAAAGACGAAGACCGTCTATGGGAATTAAAAGTTCTAGATGGTGGTATTTGGAACCGTCCGATGTCATGGCAACCGGTATTAACTGTAGATGCCTATATTAAATACCAATTTTCACCGAACTTTACTATGGAGCTGACCGGAACCAATTTAACTGATCGTTACTATTTAGATCCGATGACCCGTTCTATGATCCCGGCACCGGGCAGAACCTTTAAATTAGGGGTAACGGCAAAATTTTAGAAGAGCGTTTTTCTTCTAAAGAGAAAAGCGGTAAAACTTTGCAACCAAACAACCGTTTTACCGCTTGATAGGAAGCCATAGGCATTCTGCGTATAAAAAACCTATGGCTGTTAATCGTGGGGATACTCCCACAAAAAACATGGAGATTCTAACATGAAAAAATCAATTTTATCCACCGCACTTTTTGCCACATTAGCTATTGCTACCACCTCTGCCAATGCAGTTGTAACCTCCGGTGTTAGTCAAAAAACAGCATTACAATTACCTGAAAAAGGTTCGGCTGCACATAACGGTTGGTTCCACTCCGATCAAGCCGGATTACCGGGTGTAATAGTTGATGGTGTAAGCAAAAAAGTTACTAGCTTCCAATCTCTTACCAAAATTACTAAAAATACCCAATGGTTAAAAGCCTTTGGCGGCGTCGATAAAAACGGCGTTGTGGTATTAAAAATGAATAATATGCCGAAATGGGTGCCGGGTTTCCATAATCAACTAGGGAATTTCGCCTTTAAAAAAGTGGGGGCGGAAGAACTATATTATGGGGAATGGTTAGCTAGAGACGGAAATATTGATAAAGATCGCGTAGTTTATTATGCCGGAAACAATAAAACCGAAAAAATGCCGACGGGCGGCACCGCGATTTATGACGTAACCGGTATCAATAAAAATACCGAGCTGGATAAAGAACTGTTAAAAGGTCAATTCACGGCTGATTTCAGTAAAAATACGTTAAACGGTTCAATCAGTAAAACGGGATTAACCGTTAAGGTGAATGACGCCAAAATTGATAGTGGAAAGGCTAGCTTTAAAGGTGTAGCAACGGCTAATGGTAAGGTTCGAGGTCTCACTGAAGGGCATTTCTTCGGCAAAGATGCGGCGGCTTTAGCTGGTTATGCCAAATTTAACGGCAATAACCAATTTGATACGGCCTTCGGTGGCACGAAAAAATAGCCTTTTATCGCTTTTATATTTAGGGGGAGGCTTCTCCCCTTTTTTCTCTACCCGAATATGGATTTTTATGAAAAAACGTCATTTTATTTCTATCGGAATGCTTTATTGGCTAACCAGTTCAAGCGCCCAAGCCAATGTGCAAGAACAAGAGGCGCTCAGACTATGGCGACAACATTCTCAGCAATCAGCACAACAGCAGCAGGAACAACGTATTAATAGCGAACAATCGGAAAATGAAATCACTTTAGAAGGCGAGTCTTTTAATGTGGAGAACAATGTTGAAGCCGTCGGACAAGCCTTATATATCGCATTAAACCGCCAACTATGGCAATATGCCGAAAAATTCCTCGCTCAATATGAAAATTTTCCTGATCATCAAGATCAGCTGGTTTGGTTTGCTAAAGGTGCATTAGCCAGAGAACGTGGCGATTTAGTTGAGGCAGAACAATATTACCGTGCATTACTACAAAGTGAACCGGATTTTTTACGCGGTCAATTGGATCTTGCCCGAATTCTGTTTGAAAATAAAAAGAACACAGAATCGACCGCACTTTTTCAGCAACTCGCTGCCCAGCCCTTACCGGACGGCGTACAATTAACTATTCACGATTATCAACAAGCGCTCCAAGAACGGGAAAGCTGGCAACATTCACTTACCATAGGTTATCAATATCATCAAAATATTAATCAATCCTCACAAAAGGAAGTTTGCCTGCTTTATAAGGAAGATCAATGCCTGATTAATCGCCGCTCGCCACAAGCGCTCAATGCCCACGGTTGGCGCTATGATTTTAATACGCAACGTCGCCTGTCTTTAACCGGCAATCACGGATTCATGTTTTACCTAAACAGCTACGGACAATTTTACCCGAAACAGGGAGACTACAATGAAAACACCGTTAAAACCTATGGCGGATACAGTTTTCGTCATGCTAAAACAGATATTACCGTCGCTCCTCTCTTAGAATACAACACTTTCGGAAATCACCGTTATTATCACGGCTGGGGCGGGCACTTTGAGTGGACGCAAACTATTTCACCGCGCCATAGTTGGAATCTCCAATTCGAGCATAAAAAACTTCAATATAGCCAACATTACAGCACATTTAATAAAGCTGATATCAGCTCCTTATTCGGCACTTGGTATTATTTATTTACACCACAAACTACCTTCTTCGGCGGCATTGATTGGTCATCTCGCCGCACAACAGACGATACCCAATCTTATCGTATGCAAGGCATTCGCTTAGGTTTTAATCATCAATTTGATTTTGGATTAAATACCACTTTTTTAGCATTATTGCGACAATATAAGTATCAAGACTACCATGCTGCACTCGAATTAACCCGCAAAGACAAACAGCAAATCTATTTAACCGTCTTAAAAGTACCGAGTTGGAGTTTTAAAGGTATCACTCCGAATTTTGTGCTAAAACATACGCGTAATCACAGTAATGCCGATTATGTTTATAGCTACAAACAAAGTGAAATACAGCTGAATTTTGAGTGGATATTTTAAATTAGCACGGGGAAATTCTATTTCTCCTGAGCTTTTATCATTGTTGGACATTCGGAGAATCTACACCTATTGTTATTTCCCTTTCTTTATCCAATATTTAAACGGAGTTGTTTCCACTTCACTTCTCAGCAAGCGGTGATCCATAAATTGACAAAAACTGGGAATATCACGCGTGGTGGCAGGATCATCAGCAAGGATCAATAGCACATCGCCTTCGTTTAAATGGCGAATTGTTTTACGCACTAGCATAACGGGTTCAGGGCAACGCAAACCCAAAGTATCAAGCGTTTGGGAGATCGTAATTTCAGGCATTGATTTCTCTTTCCAAAAAATAAGGTGCATGATACCACTTATTGGGAAATTTCGACAAATCCCTATCATCAGTGATAGACTAGCGCCATTCAAATTATCTGAAGAAATATAATGGCGGAATATTTTGTGCCTCAAAGTGCGGTCGTTTTTGAAGAAGAAATTAAAAAAAGCCGCTTTATCACTTACTTACAACATACGAATGGTTTAGGCGAAGCTAAAGCATTCTGGACAAAGATCAGGCATGCTCACCCTCATGCAAGACATCATTGTTGGGCGGCAGTGGCAGGTAAACCGACGGATTCACAACAATTGGGCTTTTCAGATGATGGCGAACCGGCCGGTACGGCAGGAAAGCCAATGTTAAGTGCCTTATTAGGAAGTCATATAGGAGAAATTAGTGCCGTAGTGGTTCGTTACTACGGGGGAATTCTATTGGGAACGGGTGGTTTGGTTCGCGCTTATGGCAATGGTGTTCAACAGGCACTAAAACAGCTGAAAACGGAAATTAAAGTTGAGCGTATTCCTTTTCAATTAGATTGTGATTATGGGCAAATGGGGTTGGTACAGCTACTTTGTGACAAATATCAAATTGAGATTTTATCGCAGGATTTTCAAGTGCAAGTTCATTTAACTTTAGGTATTAGTGAAAAAACGGTTGAGCCTTTTTCAATAGAACTGGCCGAAAAATCTGCAGGTAAATTGACCGTTCAACCGTTGAAAGCAGGTAAATAATCGTGCATATTTTATCCATTATTCGAATCATTGGTATTCTCGTGATGTGCTTTTCCTGTGCCATGTTGATTCCTGCTTTTGTCGCATTAATCTACGGTGACGGTGGTGGAAAAGCCTTTATGCAAGCCTTTGCCTTGAGCTTAACGGTTGGTACGCTTTTATGGTGGCCTTGCCACCATCACAAACAAGAACTGCGTTCACGAGACGGATTTCTGATTGTGGTGGCATTTTGGTTTGTACTTGGTGGTTTAGCCACCTTACCACTGTTGCTGCTTGATACACTCCATTTAACCGTCGCATCTGCCGTATTTGAAGCGTTTTCAGGCTTAACGACAACAGGCGCGACAGTAATGACAGGGCTGGATAATCTGCCTAAAGCCTTGTTATTCTATCGCCAACTATTACAGTGGCTTGGTGGAATGGGGATTATTGTATTGGCGATTGCAATTATCCCGCTATTAGGTATTGGCGGTATGCAACTTTATCGCGCGGAAATGTCCGGTCCGATGAAAGAGCAAAAAATTCGTCCAAGGATCACCGAAACCGCCAAAATGTTGTGGGTGATTTATCTTTCACTGACGATTTCTTGTGCGTTAACTTATTGGTTGGCGGGAATGGATCCCTTTGATGCATTAACACATAGTTTTTCTACGGTATCTATTGGTGGTTTTTCGACACATGATGCCAGTATGGGCCATTTCAATAGTCCGTTGATTAATGGCATAACCATCTTATTTTTACTGATTTCCGCCTGTAATTTTGGCTTGCATTTTCGGGCGTTTTCAACGACCGGACATGAAAATTTTGTCAAAATTTATTTACGGGATCCTGAATTTCGCTTTTTTATCAGTACCCAAATAATATTGGTTACACTATGTATGTTAGTGATGTGGAATCACCGTTATTTCTCATTCTCTTGGCAAGATTTTGAACAAATACTGTTTCAAGCCGTATCAATTTCTACTACAACGGGCTATACAACGTCAGATTTTACTGTTTGGCCGTCTTTTGTACCTGTGTTATTAATTCTCGCATCTTTCATGGGAGGCTGTGCCGGCTCTGTCGGGGGCGGTTTACGAGTAGCGAGGGTATTAGTACTTTATTTACAAGGTAAACGGGAACTTAAACGTGTTGTGCATCCGAATTTAGTCTATCCCATTAAATGGGGAAAAACAGTATTGGATGAACGGGTTATTGGTAGTATCTGGGCATTTTTTTCGGCATACCTTTTAGTCTTTGTCGTTTGTTTACTGGGGGTCATTGCTTGTGGTGTAGAACCTTTCGATGCATTTAATGCCGTCTTAGCCTGTTTGAACAACCTTGGATCTGCGTTGGGTTCGGTTAGTAGCAATATGATGGCGATTCCCGACAGTGCAAAATGGATTTTAACCGTTGCAATGGTATGCGGACGTTTGGAAATTTTTACCCTGTTAGCTTTATTTACCCCTGCATTTTGGAAAGCGTAATGAAAACATTAATTCTTTATTCAAGCCATGATGGGCAAACAAAAAAAATCTCGGAATTTTTAACCGCACTTTTAAATGGTGAGGTGCTGGTCGATGCTTTACGAGAGGATTATGATATTGAAACCTTTGATCGGGTTATTATTGGCGCTTCCATACGTTATGGTCATTTTAGTAAAACCCTCGATCGTTTTGTTGTGCGTAACCGTGAGCATTTGGAGCAAAAAAGAGCTGTATTTTTTAGCGTTAATTTAACTGCTCGCAAGGAAGGTAAGGATAACCCCGAAACTAATGTATATGTGCGTAAATTTTTACAACGCACAAAATGGCAACCTAAATTGGCAGCTGTATTTGCGGGAGCATTATTATATCCACGCTATAAATGGTTTGATCGTGTGATGATCCGATTCATTATGAAAATCACCGGTGGTGAGACGGATACAACAAAAGAGATCGAATATACGGATTGGGAGAAAGTAAAGGAATTTGCTCAACGGATTAATCGGTTGGAGAAATAACCAAGATTAAGCCGAAAATTATCCGATTTGGAGGAGATTTAATCAAAGGATCATTTTTTCAAATTTTTTGCAAAAAAGTGCTTGCATTGATTTTAGATTTCCCTATAATGCGCACCACACAACGACGCGCTGTTGTGAAGTAAGAAGATTTGCCGGTGCGTCGTTATTTTTTGCTCTTTAACAACGAATCAGACAATCTGTGTGGGCACTTGTTAATAGACTTGTTGAAAATATTTTTAATTTTGAAGTCTTAATAGGTGCTTAAACTAGAAATTCATTATTACTTTTATAGTAGTGTTTATTAATAGCTAAGCAGTTTATTGAGCGATTGAACTTTGAATTGAAGAGTTTGATCATGGCTCAGATTGAACGCTGGCGGCAGGCTTAACACATGCAAGTCGAACGGTAGCAGGAAGGAAGCTTGCTTTCTTTGCTGACGAGTGGCGGACGGGTGAGTAATGCTTGGGAATCTGGCTTATGGAGGGGGATAACTGCGGGAAACTGCAGCTAATACCGCGTAAAGTCTTTGGACTAAAGGGGGCGTTTGCTCTTGCCATAAGATGAGCCCAAGTGGGATTAGGTAGTTGGTGGGGTAATGGCTCACCAAGCCGTCGATCTCTAGCTGGTCTGAGAGGATGACCAGCCACACCGGGACTGAGACACGGCCCGGACTCCTACGGGAGGCAGCAGTGGGGAATATTGCGCAATGGGGGGAACCCTGACGCAGCCATGCCGCGTGAATGAAGAAGGCCTTCGGGTTGTAAAGTTCTTTCGGTGATGAGGAAGGCAGTTTGGTTAATAGCCAAGCTGATTGACGTTAGTCACAGAAGAAGCACCGGCTAACTCCGTGCCAGCAGCCGCGGTAATACGGAGGGTGCGAGCGTTAATCGGAATAACTGGGCGTAAAGGGCACGCAGGCGGATTTTTAAGTGAGGTGTGAAAGCCCTGGGCTTAACCTGGGAATTGCATTTCAGACTGGGAATCTAGAGTACTTTAGGGAGGGGTAGAATTCCACGTGTAGCGGTGAAATGCGTAGAGATGTGGAGGAATACCGAAGGCGAAGGCAGCCCCTTGGGAATGTACTGACGCTCATGTGCGAAAGCGTGGGGAGCAAACAGGATTAGATACCCTGGTAGTCCACGCTGTAAACGCTGTCGATTTGGGGGTTGGGGTTTAACTCTGACGCCCGTAGCTAACGTGATAAATCGACCGCCTGGGGAGTACGGCCGCAAGGTTAAAACTCAAATGAATTGACGGGGGCCCGCACAAGCGGTGGAGCATGTGGTTTAATTCGATGCAACGCGAAGAACCTTACCTACTCTTGACATCCAGAGAATCCTGTAGAGATACGGGAGTGCCTTCGGGAGCTTTGAGACAGGTGCTGCATGGCTGTCGTCAGCTCGTGTTGTGAAATGTTGGGTTAAGTCCCGCAACGAGCGCAACCCTTATCCTTTGTTGCCAGCGATACGGTCGGGAACTCAAAGGAGACTGCCGGTGATAAACCGGAGGAAGGTGGGGATGACGTCAAGTCATCATGGCCCTTACGAGTAGGGCTACACACGTGCTACAATGGCGTATACAGAGGGAGGCGAAGCAGCGATGTGGAGCGAATCTCACAAAGTACGTCTAAGTCCGGATTGGAGTCTGCAACTCGACTCCATGAAGTCGGAATCGCTAGTAATCGCGAATCAGAATGTCGCGGTGAATACGTTCCCGGGCCTTGTACACACCGCCCGTCACACCATGGGAGTGGGTTGTACCAGAAGTAGATAGCTTAACCGTAAGGGGGGCGTTTACCACGGTATGATTCATGACTGGGGTGAAGTCGTAACAAGGTAACCGTAGGGGAACCTGCGGTTGGATCACCTCCTTACCGAACGAGCTATAGTAAGTGTCCACACAGATTGGCTGATATGTTGTAAACAACGTAGTGAAGAGTCCGTGACTTAAGAGCAACATCTAATTGACTCAAATAGTCTGCGTAAAGATAAGTAAAAGGGTATCTTTTATTGTTGTCCCCATCGTCTAGAGGCCTAGGACATCGCCCTTTCACGGCGGTAACCGGGGTTCGAATCCCCGTGGGGACGCCAATGAAAGATAACTTTAACGAATTATCTTCTGTTCTTTAAAAAATTGGAAACAAGCTGAAAACTGAAGAGACTTTTAAGTTCCGAAAGGAATAGAGGAAGTCTGAGTAGAAAAATCTTGACTGAAAAAAGGCAGTCAAGTGTTTAGTTGAATTAAAGATTCGCTTCAAGATGTAGGCCTGACTGAGTAGGCAGGCTGAAAACATTTGAGGTTGTATAGTTAAGTGACTAAGCGTACAAGGTGGATGCCTTGGCAATCAGAGGCGATGAAGGACGTGCTAATCTGCGAAAAGCTTGGATGAGTTGATAAGAAGCGTTTAATCCAAGATATCCGAATGGGGAAACCCGATGGATGAAGAATCCATCATTTCATTATGAATTCATAGTAATGAAAAGCAAACCGGGAGAACTGAAACATCTAAGTACCCCGAGGAAAAGAAATCAACCGAGATTCCGTGAGTAGCGGCGAGCGAAGGCGGAAGAGCCAGTAAGTGATAGTCAGTGTGTTAGGAGAATGAGCTGGGAAGCTCAACCGTAGGGGGTGATAGTCCCGTATCTTAAAACACGCTGACGGTACTAAGCTTACGATAAGTAGGGCGGGACACGTGATATCCTGTCTGAAGATGGGGGGACCATCCTCCAAGGCTAAATACTCCTGATTGACCGATAGTGAACCAGTACTGTGAAGGAAAGGCGAAAAGAACCCCGGCGAGGGGAGTGAAATAGAACCTGAAACCTTGTACGTACAAGCAGTGGGAGCCTGAAAGGGTGACTGCGTACCTTTTGTATAATGGGTCAGCGACTTATATTTTGTAGCAAGGTTAACCGAATAGGGAAGCCGAAGGGAAACCGAGTCTTAACTGGGCGATTAGTTGCAAGGTATAGACCCGAAACCCGGTGATCTAGCCATGGGCAGGTTGAAGGTTGGGTAACACTAACTGGAGGACCGAACCGACTAATGTTGAAAAATTAGCGGATGACTTGTGGCTGGGGGTGAAAGGCCAATCAAACCGGGAGATAGCTGGTTCTCCCCGAAATCTATTTAGGTAGAGCCTTGAGCGGACACCTTCGGGGGTAGAGCACTGTTTCGGCTAGGGGGCCATCCCGGCTTACCAACCCGATGCAAACTGCGAATACCGAAGAGTGATACTCAGGAGACACACGGCGGGTGCTAACGTCCGTCGTGGAGAGGGAAACAACCCAGACCGCCAGCTAAGGTCCCAAAGTGTATGTTAAGTGGGAAACGAAGTGGGAAGGCTTAGACAGCTAGGATGTTGGCTTAGAAGCAGCCACCATTTAAAGAAAGCGTAATAGCTCACTAGTCGAGTCGGCCTGCGCGGAAGATGTAACGGGGCTCAAACATAGCACCGAAGCTGCGGCATCAGGATTAATCCTGTTGGGTAGGGGAGCGTTGTGTAAGCGGATGAAGGTGTATCGGGAGGTATGCTGGACGTATCACAAGTGCGAATGCTGACATAAGTAACGATAAAACGGGTGAAAAACCCGTTCGCCGGAAGACCAAGGTTTCCTGTCCAACGTTAATCGGGGCAGGGTGAGTCGGCCCCTAAGGCGAGGCTGAAAAGCGTAGTCGATGGGAAACGGGTTAATATTCCCGTACTTGGTAAAGCTGCGATGTGGGGACGGAGCAGGTTAGGTTAGCGTGCTGTTGGATATGCACGTTTAAGTTGGTAGGTGGGGTGCTTAGGCAAATCCGGGCGCTTATTAACACCGAGAAATGATGACGAGGCCTCAAGGGGCTGAAGTAACTGATACCACACTTCCAGGAAAAGCCACTAAGCTTCAGGCTTTATTAAACCGTACTGAAAACCGACACAGGTGGTCAGGTAGAGAATACTCAGGCGCTTGAGAGAACTCGGGTGAAGGAACTAGGCAAAATAGCACCGTAACTTCGGGAGAAGGTGCGCCGGCGTAGCTTGTAGCCCCTAGCGGGTGAAGGGTGAACCGGTCGAAGATACCAGCTGGCTGCAACTGTTTATTAAAAACACAGCACTCTGCAAACACGAAAGTGGACGTATAGGGTGTGATGCCTGCCCGGTGCTGGAAGGTTAATTGATGGTGTAATCGAAAGAGAAGCTCCTGATCGAAGCCCCAGTAAACGGCGGCCGTAACTATAACGGTCCTAAGGTAGCGAAATTCCTTGTCGGGTAAGTTCCGACCTGCACGAATGGCATAATGATGGCCAGGCTGTCTCCACCCGAGACTCAGTGAAATTGAAATCGCCGTGAAGATGCGGTGTACCCGCGGCTAGACGGAAAGACCCCGTGAACCTTTACTATAGCTTGACACTGAACATTGAATTTTGATGTGTAGGATAGGTGGGAGCCTTTGAAGCGGTCACGCCAGTGATTGTGGAGGCGTCCTTGAAATACCACCCTTTAACGTTTGGTGTTCTAACGAAGATTGCGGAACGCGGTCTCGGACAGTGTCTGGTGGGTAGTTTGACTGGGGCGGTCTCCTCCCAAAGAGTAACGGAGGAGCACGAAGGTTTGCTAATGACGGTCGGACATCGTCAGGTTAGTGCAATGGTATAAGCAAGCTTAACTGCGAGACGGACAAGTCGAGCAGGTACGAAAGTAGGTCATAGTGATCCGGTGGTTCTGAATGGAAGGGCCATCGCTCAACGGATAAAAGGTACTCCGGGGATAACAGGCTGATACCGCCCAAGAGTTCATATCGACGGCGGTGTTTGGCACCTCGATGTCGGCTCATCACATCCTGGGGCTGAAGTAGGTCCCAAGGGTATGGCTGTTCGCCATTTAAAGTGGTACGCGAGCTGGGTTTAGAACGTCGTGAGACAGTTCGGTCCCTATCTGCCGTGGGCGTAGGAGAATTGAGGGGGGCTGCTCCTAGTACGAGAGGACCGGAGTGGACGCACCACTGGTGTTTCGGTTGTGTCGCCAGACGCATTGCCGAGTAGCTAAGTGCGGAAGAGATAAGTGCTGAAAGCATCTAAGCACGAAACTTGCCTCAAGATGAGTTCTCCCAGACTTAGAGTCTGTAAGGGTTGTTGGAGACGACGACGTAGATAGGTGGGGTGTGTAAGTGTAGTGATACATTGAGCTAACCCATACTAATTGCCCGAGGGGCTTAACTATACAACGCTCAAGTGTTTTTGGGTGGCTAGTGTGAAGTACAACGAATTAAAGTATACCGTAATCAGTCATCAGCTTGTATCCGATAGAACAGATGAAAAAGATAAAAGAGATAAAACGAGATAAAAAGATAGAACAAGATAAAACTTGAAGAGAAGAAGTTATCGAAGAATTATCCCGGCGGCGAGAGTGCAGTGGTTCCACCTGAATCCATCCCGAACTCAGAAGTGAAATGCTGTAATGCCGATGGTAGTGTGGGGTATCCCCATGTGAGAGTAGGGCACTGCCGGATTTTAATTATATCATCCCCTGAATCGAGAGGTTCAGGGGTTTTTGTTATATGTAGAAAATGTTCTTTATACATTTTTAGTTAGCCAAAATACAGTTTTGAAAGATATCAAATTTTCATTTTCACAAATAACGTTAAAATCAACCGCACTTTACTTTTTACGTTTCGCACGAGGATGTGCTTGATCGTAAACATCGGCAAGGTGCTTAAAATTAAGATGAGTATAAATTTGAGTTGTTGAAAGATTGCTATGACCGAGCAACTCTTGCACTGCACGGAGATCGGAGCTGGCTTCCAACATATGGGTTGCAAAGGAATGGCGAAGTTTATGTGGATTGAGATGGCTATTTAACCCTTGGCGAATCCCCCAAGTTTCCAAGCGTTTTTGGATAGAACGATGAGAAATACGATTCCCTAACTGGCTCACAAATAAGGCCTCATCTTTTGGATTAAATAATAATCGCACTTTTAACCATTGCTGTATCGCATGGGAGGCATAACGTCCGAAAGGCACGATACGTTCTTTATTTCCTTTTCCCAAAACCCGTACTTCACGAGTGCGAGTATTAATACTATTTAAGTTTAACCCTTGTAATTCCGATAAACGTAAGCCTGAACTATACATTAATTCCAAAATGGCACGATCACGAATATCAATGGGCTCTTTACTATCATTGGCAAGTAATTGTTGAACCTGATCACCATCGATATTTTTGGGTAAATGCTTACTTTGTTTTGGT
Source organism: Rodentibacter caecimuris (assembly GCF_001019715.1). Lineage (GTDB taxonomy): Bacteria > Pseudomonadota > Gammaproteobacteria > Enterobacterales > Pasteurellaceae > Rodentibacter > Rodentibacter caecimuris. The sequence continues at coordinate 2,369,001 of NZ_BBXJ01000001.1, read as the reverse complement.
GCTGAAATGCCGATAGCAGGGTTTACCTTTAATTTTCCCTGTTGAATTAAATAGTTAAAAAATTGGCGTATGGCGGATAGACGCAAAGCCAGACTTTTTTCTTTAAGTCCCGCTTTTTTGCTTTGTGCTAAGATAAAACGCACTACACTTGGTGTAATTTGTTGCCAATCTCGAATACCTTGTTCTACAAGCAGTGCTACCACTGCCTCAAGCTGACGTTGATAATTGCTGAGAGTGTGAGGGCTGACTTGGCGTTCAATACGCAAATAACCCCAGTAAGATTGCAGATCTGTAAACATTACAAAGTCAATTCAAATAGGCTTTTTTTAGGATTTAATTTAAAACCTTCTTGTTCCAATAGTTCATGTTGCTCCTGTCCCAATTCTGCCACTAAACGATTTGATTGGGTATAAAGCACAAAATCCTTTGCTTTGGAAATCAGAGCTGCATAAATATCGGTTTGTTGAGGGCAATTAACAACGTAAATATCAGTCAGCTGCCAATAACGTTGTAATTGTAGTGATGATAGGCGTGGATAAAGCTGGATAAACCCTACGGCTTCATCTTGTGAATTGACAGCAATAAAGAAGAGGCTTTCATTAAAGCGGATACGGTTGGTTAAGAACGTTAAAGTGCGGTCAGGATTTTCCGTCATTCCATGCGCGAGACGATAATGTTCAAAAAGGGGTAAAAGTACCTCAATATTCCATTGTTCTGCTTTAAAAATCTTCATTTTAATAAAATCGGTTAATTTTTATTGATTCTATGTCGTAGATTGTAGCTTTTTCACGCTGAAGAATCACGCGCTCAGCAAAAAAATTTTCAAATTTATGATTTTGAACAAAGAATCAAGGCGAAAATTTGATATAGTAACCGCATTTATTTAATTAATATGGAGAAATAAAAATGGCACGTCGTCCTTTAGTAATGGGTAACTGGAAGTTAAATGGTAGCAAAGCGTTTACCAAAGAATTAATCGAAAATTTAAAAGTAGAACTCGCTGATGTGAACGGTTGTGATGTAGCAATCGCTCCTCCGGTGATGTATTTAGCGGAAGCGGAAAGCGCACTAACCGGCAGTAAAATCGCGCTTGGTGCACAAAATGTCGATGTAAATGTGCAAGGTGCATTTACCGGGGATATTTCAACGGAAATGTTAAAAGATTTTGGTGCGAAATATATTATTATCGGTCACTCCGAGCGTCGTACTTATCACAAAGAAAGCGATGAATTTATCGCGAAAAAATTCGATGCATTAAAAAAAGCAGGTTTAGTCCCGGTGTTGTGTATCGGTGAATCTGAGGCAGAAAATGAAGCAGGTAAAACCGAAGAAGTGTGCGCGAGTCAAATTGATGCCGTCATTAATGCGTTAGGCGTGGAAGCGTTTAATGGCGCAGTGATTGCCTATGAGCCAATTTGGGCAATCGGTACCGGTAAGTCTGCTACTCCGGCGCAGGCACAAGCCATTCATGCCTTTATTCGCGGTCATATTGCTGCCAAATCTCAAGCGGTAGCAGATCAAGTGATCATTCAATATGGTGGCTCTGTAAATGATGCGAACGCAGCGGAATTGTTTACTCAACCGGATATTGATGGTGCGTTAGTGGGTGGGGCGTCACTTAAAGCGCCGGCATTTGCCGTGATCGTGAAAGCGGCAGAGGCTGCAAAAAATTAGTTTTTATCATTAGAAATGAAAAGTGCGGTTGATTTTAACCGCACTTTTTTTAGTGTTGTTCTCTTTCCCACAAATCGGCATATTTTACAAAGGTAGAATGCGCAGAAAGTACTGCAAGCAAAAAGCCTTGTTTCCCGTCTAAAAAGCCGGCTTTTAAAATATACATTTTTATAAAACAGCTGAGCCCATGCGCGACCCCTTGCCAAAGTGTGGCTTTTTTACCCTTTGCTTGACGTTGATCCGCCCAAGCTTTAGCGTAACCGGCAGATTTTACTAAGTAATGATGAAGATTTTTATAAGTGAAATGTTCTAAATCGCCCGCTAATCGCTCAACACGGGTATTGTTCGGATAGCAGACTTTTTCGTGAACTAAGGAATCGTTGTAGCCGGCATAATGAGTGCGATATAGACGAACGACATAATCCGGATACCAGCCGGAATGGCGAATTTTACGCCCGAATACTTCGCTTATGCGTGGGATTTCAAACACCGTATTTTCTGGATTTTGTTGTACGGCACGTTGGATCGATTGGCGTAGTTCCGGTGTTACGCGTTCATCGGCATCCAACCAAAGTACATAGTCGGAAGTGACATACTGTTGTGCGATTTGGCGTTGTTTGCCAAAACCGGGCCAGTCGGTATTTTCGTAGAATTTTGCCTCATAGCTTAGCGCAATTTCTTTTGTATTATCGGTACTACCTGAATCTAAAATGACGATTTCATCTACCCAATCTTTCACTGTGTCTAAGCATAGTGCAAGATCCTGTGCCTCGTTTTTTACAATCATTGCGACGCTAATTGTTGGCATATTTTGATTCCTTTTTTGCTATACTACTGAAAATTTTTTCAAGTATAACCGAATTTAATTTATGTGGCGTTTTTTTTATACCTGTCTAATGTATTTGATTCAGCCGTTAGTTCTGCTTTTTATGTGGGGGCGTGGCTTTAAAGCGCCGGATTATCGGAAAAGATGGGGAGAGCGTTACGGTTTTTATCATCACTTAGTCGCACCGGCACCTCATGGCATTGTTATCCATGCCGCCTCTGTCGGTGAAGTGATTGCAGCAACACCTTTAGTACGTCGGATTCAACAGGATTACCCTGATTTATCGATTACCTTTACTACTGTCACGCCAACCGGCTCCGAACGGGTTAAAGCGGCTTTTGGTGAAAGCGTAACGCACTGTTATTTACCCTATGATTTACCCTACTCAATTAATCGTTTCATTGATTTTATTCAACCAAAACTTTGTATTGTTATTGAAACCGAGCTGTGGCCGAATTTAATCCGACAACTGTACTGCCGTGATATTCCCTTTGTTGTGGCAAATGCCCGTTTATCTTCCCGTTCAGCCAGACGTTACGGCAAAGTGAGAGCTCGTTTACAAAATATGTGGTCTCAAATTAGTTTGATTGCTCCGCAAGATCAAATTAGCGAGAAACGTTTTCTTGAATTGGGTTATCCTCAAGATAAACTTAAACCGACGGGTAATATTAAATATGATCTAACAGTTAACCAAGCGCTACTTGAACAAATTCAAATATTGCGTGACCAATGGGCAAAAAAACGTCAAATTTGGATAGCTGCGAGTACGCATGAGGGGGAAGAAGAGATTATTTTACAGGCACATCGTCAGCTGCTTGACAAATATCCTGATTTACTTTTATTGCTCGTACCGCGCCATCCTGAACGATTTAACTCGGTAGCCGCATTGATCCAAAAAGAAAAGTTTCAATTTATTCGTCGTTCGACCGGTGAATTGCCGAATGCAAATACTCAGCTGATTTTAGGCGATACAATGGGAGAAATGATGTTGATGTATGGTATTTCTGACATTGCTTTTGTGGGGGGAAGTCTGGTCAAACACGGTGGGCATAACCCGCTTGAACCGTTGGCATTTAAAATACCTGTGATTAGCGGAAAGCACACCTTTAATTTTCCGGAAGTTTTTAGAACACTTGTTGAAATGCAAGGGGTATTAGAGGTTAATTCAACTGTTAAGGCATTAGAACGAGCGGTAGAAGCATTGCTTAGCTCAAAAGAAGCCCGTTTGCGTTTAGGCCATGCCGGTTATGAAGTATTAATGGAAAATCGCGGCGCATTATCACGTTTATTTGATTTATTAAAGCCTTATTTGGAGCGTAAAGTATGACAACGGTGATTTACCCGGGCACTTTTGATCCTATTACCAATGGGCATCTGAATATTATTGAAAGAAGTGCGGTCATTTTTCCCAAAGTTTTGGTGGCAGTGGCAAATAGCCCAAGTAAAAAGCCATTGTTTTCTTTAGACGAACGTGTTGAGCTGGTTCGTCAATCTGTCGCACATCTACCTAATGTTAATGTATTCGGCTTTTCCGATTTATTGGCGAATGTTATTAAATCCCGTAATGTTGCTGCGATTATCCGTGGTGTGCGAACGACAACCGATTTTGAATACGAACTTCAACTGGCGGCATTAAACCGATTACTGACCAAAGGGGGGGAAACGATGTTTTTCCCGCCTGATGAAAAATGGGCGTTTGTCTCATCCACTATCGTGCGTGAAATTTATTTGCACGGTGGTGATGTGACCGAGCTCGTCCCAACGACAGTGTTAAATGCCTTACAAGCGCGATGAGAAAAATAGCTTTTATTTTAACCGCACTTTTTGTCTTATCCGGCTGTGGTACAGTGGTGAAATTGGTTGATCCTTCGGAAGACTATACTGCCTATGCCGGTGTCGCCTATGATCTGGAAATGGCGAAAAAATGGGGCTTACCGATTTTGGATTTGCCCCTGTCCTTTTTATTAGATACCGTTTTACTGCCCTCTGTATGGGCGCAATGACTAATGATGAAACTTAATCCCCAACAACAACAGGCGGTGGAATATGTTACCGGCCCTTGCTTGGTGCTTGCCGGTGCAGGTTCCGGCAAAACCCGTGTCATTATTAATAAAATTGCCCACTTAATTGAAAAGTGCGGTTATTTGCCGAAACATATTGCAGCGGTGACCTTCACCAATAAAGCAGCCCGAGAAATGAAAGAGCGGGTGGCGCATTCCATTGGAAAAGAACGAGCCAAAGGTTTGACGGTTTCTACCTTTCATACTCTCGGTTTTGACATTATCAAACGGGAATACAAGGCGTTAGGTTTCAAAGCTAATATGACATTGTTTGATGAACATGATCAATTTGCCTTGTTAAAAGAACTCACAGCAGATGTGTTGAAAGAAGACAAAGATCTGCTGCGTGAATTAATTTCTGTGATTTCCAACTGGAAAAACGATTTAGTTTCACCTCAGCAAGCTTTTTCCTTAGCTCGGGAGGCGAAATATCAAACCTTTGCCAAATGTTATGAACGTTATACCGAGCAACTTCGAGCCTACAATGCGTTGGATTTTGACGATTTGATCATGTTTCCCACTTTGTTATTCAAACAAAATGGAGAAGTGCGGTCAAAATGGCAGGAAAAAATTCGCTATTTGTTGGTGGACGAATATCAAGACACTAACACCAGTCAATATGAGTTGATTAAACTCTTGGTCGGGGATCGTGCCTGTTTTACTGTGGTGGGGGATGACGACCAATCTATTTATTCATGGCGTGGCGCGAGACCGGAGAATATGGTGCGTTTGCGTGATGATTTTCCGCATTTACAAGTGATTAAATTAGAACAAAACTACCGTTCCACCCAACGTATTTTACATTGCGCCAATATTTTGATTGATAACAATGAACATGTATTCGACAAAAAATTGTTCTCAAATATCGGTGAAGGTGAAAAATTACTGGTGATTGAAGCAAAAAATGAAGAACATGAGGCTGAGCGTATTGTTGCCGAATTGATTGCCCATCGTTTTAGCCGCAAGACAAAATATAAGGATTACGCCATTTTGTATCGTGGCAATCATCAATCTCGCTTATTGGAAAAAGTGCTGATGCAAAATCGCATTCCTTATAGAATTTCCGGTGGCACTTCTTTTTTCTCCCGAACGGAAATTAAGGATATGATGGCATACTTGCGTTTAGTGGTGAATCAAGATGACGATGCGGCATTTTTACGTATCGTAAATACGCCCAAACGTGAAATTGGTACGGTAACGCTGCAAAAACTAGGGGAGCTTGCACAGGAAAAACACATTAGCTTGTTTGATGCGATTTTTGAGTTTGAACTTGTTCAACGGGTGACACCGAAAGCCTATGACGCACTACAAAAATTTGGGCGTTGGGTGGTGGAATTAAACGATGAAGTGCAACGTTCGGAACCGGAGAGCGCAGTGCGTGCAATGCTGTCTGCTATTCATTATGAAGAATATTTGTATGAATATGCCACAACGCCAAAAGCCGCAGAAATGCAGAGTAAAAATGTTGCCACGCTGTTTGACTGGGTGGCGGATATGCTGAAAGGCGATGAAACAAACGAACCGATGAACCTTAATCAAGTCGTTACCCGTTTAATTTTAAGAGATATGTTAGAGCGGGGAGAAGATGACGAAGACAGCGACCAAGTTCAATTAATGACCTTGCACGCTTCGAAAGGCTTGGAATTTCCCTATGTGTATTTGATTGGGATGGAAGAAGGGATTTTGCCGCATCAAACCAATATTGATGAAGATAATGTGGAGGAAGAGCGCCGTTTGGCTTATGTGGGGATCACGCGGGCACAGAAAGCATTAACCTTTTCCTTATGTCGTGAACGCCGTCAATATGGTGAGCTTATTCGTCCGGAACCTAGCCGATTCTTAGCAGAATTACCTCACGATGATGTACTTTGGGAACGGGATAAACCTAAACTGACAGCGGAACAAAAACAGCAGCAGACACAAAGTCAGTTGGATCGTTTACGTTCTATTTTGAATGGTTAAAAGTGCGGTCGGAAAAACGAAAGTTTTACTAAGCGCACTTTATTTACACAATCTGAAGATAAAATATTCAAACGCATTACCTTTTTCAAAAAAGGGTTTGACATATTTTCAAAAAAACGTATCATACCGCCCACACACCGATTGTGGTGAGATGGCCGAGAGGCTGAAGGCGCTCCCCTGCTAAGGGAGTATGGGGTCAAAAACTCCATCGAGGGTTCGAATCCCTCTCTCACCGCCATTTGTGGTTTTATTTATTCTGCACCCGTAGCTCAGCTGGATAGAGTACTCGGCTACGAACCGAGCGGTCAGAGGTTCGAATCCTCTCGGGTGCGCCATTTTAAAGCGATTCTATCTTCTAAAATGGTCAAGAATAGTTAAAACGTCACTACGCACCCGTAGCTCAGCTGGATAGAGTACTCGGCTACGAACCGAGCGGTCAAAGGTTCGAATCCTTTCGGGTGCGCCATTTCCCTTATTCTACAAATAACAGTTGAAGTTAGCCTAGCGTCCTTTGCGATCATCAATATTTTTCAATAGATAATTTCCACTTTCATCAGCAAGACTACGGAATCCGACATTCGTAATTTTGTAAGAATATTGTGTTTTATAAATAAAATTATCATGATGATGACCGTGAAAGATATGTTTCACGCCCATTTTTTCTGCAAGTGTGTTAATCACTTGAAAACCCATCGGATGTGGTTTTGGGGCTTCATGACAGATCAAAATATCCGCTTGCTCATTTTCCAAGACCTCTATATCGGAAGGAAAAATAGAAGAACGATGATGCAACGGCAAACCGCCACGCCAGATTTTTTCTTGTGAGCTATATTGGCAATAATGAATAGGATCAAAATACATCGGACGATTCGGCGGCATCCAAATTTGCCCGCGAAATATGCCGCCTAATCCTGCAATGCGGCAACCTTGAATATCCATCACTCGATTGTGTAGATTCCGTGTTTTCCATTCCGATCCCCAAAGTGCATCAAAAGCCACTACTGTTTTACTGTCGTGATTGCCATGAATAAACCAAATATCACAGTGCTGTGCCAATTTTTCTAATTCATTAGGCGAAGAAAGTTGCAAGTCGCCTAAAATAATCAGTGCAACATTGTCGTTTTCTTGTACGAAAGGATAGAGATGTTCATAACTTCCGTGCGGATCACCTGCAAATAGAATCATTTTATTTACTCTTTACTGTTCTTGGGCCGTTCTGTAAATTATCCAGTTCTTCTTCATTTAATATTTTTTCAATCACCGATTTTACTTGATTGTAACGCTCTAAATAGCTTGGTGATTCAATTTCAATATAAGGAACCTTGTATTTATCTAACAATTTTTTTAAAAGTTGTTGGAATTGTTGGCGTTGCTTTTGAGAACCCAAACTACGCAAGCCGTCGTCCACCCATTTGGTATTATTTTTTAGCAAAATCGTGACATCAAAAGGGTATTCTTTAATCATTGAATCAAGGAACGGGTGGGCTTTACCTTCATATTGAATACAAAATGCCTGTGTAGTAATAAAATCCGTATCAATAAAGGCGATTTTATGGGCGTGGCGAACGGCGTAATCAATGTAACGCTGGTGTCCCAATGCCATTTGGGGATAGTCCGAATACTGCATAGCCTGCTCATCACCGCCTAGTTTTTCAAACACAAATTCACGCCCGTATTCCCAGGCGGATGTGGTATTAAATACCGCAGCAAGTTTATTCACCAGTACACTTTTACCGCTACTTTCACCGCCTAAAATGGCAACGGTTTTGGCAAAAAACGGACGGACTTCTTTCGGAATAAATTTCCAATATTGAAAAGGTGTCGTACGAATTTTGGTTGCCGACACATTAAAGAAAGTGCGATCAGGATCCACTAAAGAAACCTCCAAACCCAAATATTTTTCGTAAGGGGTTTTATCCTGCGGCTCACTACTGAAAACCACGGAGGGGGTAAATTCTTTTTCTTTGAACAGATTTTTTACTGCGTCGCTCCAAGCCTGCCAGCCGTTAGGATAACTCGGGATACCATCTTCAACCAAATGGTGGATAAGAATCTGATTTTTTTGATATTTAAAGATTTGCTGCATCCAACGTAAGCGATCCTGTACGGTTGGCATACGTTTCATTTTACTATCATAAAATAGCTTCAGATCACGTTCGGCATCACTACACACAATCACGTGCAATTCATCGACTTTACTAAATGCCTCATAAATCATATTAATATGACCGGTATGAACGGGATAAAATTTCCCAAAAATGACACCGATTTTTTTCTCTTGGATTGCTGGCATAGTTTATTTTCTCATCACATCAGGATTAAGTAGGCGTATTGTAGGTTAAATGAAAATATTTTTCACGTTCTGATTTTGCACCCGCCGATTTTACGCTATACTTAGCGCGCATTCTCAGGGCAGGGTGAAATTCCCTACCGGCGGTAAAGCCCGCGAGCACTTAAAAAGTGCGGTCAATTTTTAGTGAGTATTTTTCGACGACATTGAACGCTTTTTAAGGTTAGCAGATTTGGTGTAATTCCAAGGCCGACAGTAAAGTCTGGATGAAAGAGAATAAGGCGGATTGGGCTTCCAACCCGTTCTTTTTATTTGCATTTCTCAGCCCTGATTCTGGTTAATTTTAATCTAAGAAATAAAGGAAATTACGATGAATCAGTCTATTTTATCCCCATTCGGTATAACCGCCGAGGAACGTGTACTTAACGCTATTCAGGCATTCAAAAATGGTAATGGTGTATTGGTATTAGATGATGAAAATCGCGAAAACGAAGGTGATTTAATCTTTCCGGCAGAAACCATCACGACCGAGCAAATGGCAAAATTAATCCGTTACGGTAGCGGTATCGTGTGTTTATGCATTACGGAAGAACTTTGCCAACAACTTGATTTACCTCCGATGGTGGAAAACAACAATAGCGTGAACAAAACCGCTTTTACTGTGACTATTGAAGCCGCGAAAGGCGTATCCACAGGGGTATCTGCCGCTGATCGGGTTACCACTATCCAAGCGGCTATTGCGGATAACGCTGTGCCGACCGATTTACATCGCCCCGGTCATATTTTCCCGCTTCGTGCGGTAAATGGCGGTGTGCTTGCCCGCCGCGGACATACGGAAGCCTCCGTGGATTTAGCCCGTCTTGCCGGTTTTAAACCAGCCGGTGTCATTTGCGAAATTACCAACGATGACGGCACCATGGCTCGCGCACCTGAAATTGTTGAATTTGCACAAAAATTTGGTTACGTCGTGCTGACGATAGAGGATTTAGTCGAATATCGCTTGGCGCATAATGTGTAGTTGAGAAAAGTGCGGTTAATTTGACCGCACTTTTAGTCGTAGAAGTTATGACTCAATACCTGTAACCACCTTAAAGGTTTTTACCTCTTTCGGTCTCATCATAATTAAACTGCCTGTATTTTTAGCAGCAAGATAGCCTTCCGGACGACAAGTGGCGGGAAGCACAAAGGCACCGACTTGCTGATCGTCATTGTATAAAATCCAACGTGTTGCATAATTAAAATCTTTTGATGAGAATTTCGTGAGATAAACATTTCCATCGGGTGAGATCATTCTGTATTCTAAATTTTCCTGATATTGCTGTAAATTATCCATAAAGAACACAATTTCAGGATTATACATTTGATCATTAATCAATGAATTTAATGTGTGCTTACCTTGTTTGATTTGTTCATTAAAAGCGAGCCATTCAGGTGTCGGTTTAATATGTGCAGGAATCGTTTCTCGTAAACGAATCGCTTCTGTTGGAATATTTTGAGTAAAGTTCGCACCATGTTCATAGCAGTAATTCATATGGCACATATACTGTAACGGCATTTCTACACTGGCTAAATTAGTCACTTTCATTTGAATTTCAAACAATGAACTTTGAGCATTCAGGGTTAATTCCGGTTCGGCAAGATAATGATCACCAAATCCTTTGACATATTCAACTGAGCCCCCTATTGATAATGAATTTTCACTGATGCTTAACCAAGCCTTATCTATGATGGCGCAAGGCATTTCACCATGTAATGGATGATCATCTTCGGGACTTGGACAACCATTGCGGATTAGCCCTGAATGGAATGCAAAGCAACCATAGGTATCGATAATAGTTGTTCCCCATTTAGGCTCGTTAAACATATTTTTCATTTTTAGATTTTTACCGCAGAATTCGGCATCCCAAATAATTTGTCCATAAAACGGAAGTATAGTAACAAAGCCTTTGCTGTTTTCTAATCTGATAGCTTCAATACCTGATGGATATTTAAACGTTATCGCTTTGAATTCTGGATTTTCAAATAAAATATGTTCTTTTTCAGTAAATAATGCTTTTGTTAAATAAATGTAGCTTTTCATTTTAGCTCCTTATTTATGCGCTTTGTATTTATCAAAGAAGTAATATCCTACATAAGCAAAGCAAAATAGTGGTACGATGAATGCGGTTTGTAATGAACCAATCGTGTCTGACACATAGCCGTGAATTGCTGGTACAACTGCGGCACCAATAATAGACATAACGACAACCGCACCGGCTACTTCGCGATGTTCTTGTTCAACGGTATCTAACACTGAAGCATAGATTGTTGCCCAACAAGGACCAAATAAAACACTAGCGAAAATGGCGGCGTAAACAGCGGAAAAATCATGCACAAATGCAGTATAAGCTAGAGTAAATACACCTAATATAGAGTAAACAAATAATACGAGATCAGATTTAAATTTTGTCATTAAAAAATTTGCAACAAATTTCCCGACAAAGAAACCGATAAAGCTATATACCATAAAGTTAGAGGCATCACGCTCATTCATTTCACTTAAGTTTAATGCCAAACGGATAGTAAACGACCATACAGCAACCTGCATACCTACATATAAGAATTGGGCTACAATCCCTTTTTTGAACGCACTGTTTTGAGCAAGATATTTCAATGTATCAATAAAATGTGTTTCCTTATGCTTTACCGGATCATTAAGCGATTTACATTTTGGAAACGGCGTGATTAAGAACAAGATTGTTACTGCAATTAACACAAAGATAAGGTATTTATACGGTTGCAATGTATGTTCTAAGGTTGCTAATTTAAACGCGTGTAATTGATCGGGTGTCATTGTAGCAATCTGTTCATGTAAACTCGCGCCTTCTTGGAAAATTAAATATTTACCAAGTAAGATACCTGCAATCGCGCCTACCGGATAGAATGTTTGGCTGATATTTAAGCGTAATGTCGCGTAATCTTTATGACCAATCATTGAACTATAGGTATTTGCAGAGGTTTCAAGAAAACTTAACCCTATTGCAATAGAGAAAATAGCCGCGAGGAACATGGTATAAGTTGCCATATGTGAGGCCGGATAAAACATTGAACAACCGACAATATATAAAGTTAAACCAATCAAAATCGCAATTTTATAACTGGTTTTTTTAATGACTAATGAAGCTGGAATTGCGATAAGGAAATACCCACCATAGAATGCACTTTGTACTAATGCACTAGCAAAATCGCTAAGTGTAAATACGCTTTTGAACTGTGTAATCAAAATATCGTTTAAGCTTGCTGCGGCTCCCCATAAAGGGAATAGGCAAGATAATAGAATAAATTGAAATATCGGTGTTTTATTTAAGTAGCCGTCAGGCATTTGTTGAATGTTTTTCATATAATTTTTCCTTAAATATAGTGTTTTTTGAAGGTGTCAAACTGTGTTTTGGTCGGGTAGGACGATTGAGTGCCATGACCTGTAACGCTATAAGCAGAAAACAGTGAGGCCATTTTCATGGATTCAACAATATCTTGCGATTTAGCATAGTAATAAGCAAAACAACCAATAAAGGCATCACCAGCTCCACTGGTATCAACAGCATTTACTTTATAAGGATCGATATAGGTGACTTCCGAACCGTGTAGCCAGACAGAACCTTTTTCACCTAAAGTAACAATAAGGTTTTTTAGTCCTTTAGAAAGCAAAGTGTTTGCGGCTGTACGGATTTGTTCCATATTTTCAACAGGTAAACCGGTTAAAATTTCTAACTCCGTTTCGTTTGGCATAAAGAAATCGCATTTGCATGCATAATTAATATCAAGTTCTTTGGTAGCAGGAGCCGGATTGAGAATGACGGGAATATTATTTTCATTGGCAAAATCAATTGCGTAATAGACTGTTTCTAACGGTATCTCTAATTGTAGGATAAATAACTTGCAATTTTTTAACCGCTCTTTTGCATTATCAATATCACTTGGCTTCAGGTGAGCGTTTGCTCCCTTAATAATTAAAATGCGATTTTGTGATGATTTATCTACAAAGATAGGTGCAACACCACTTGATACACCCGAAACTTTTTCCACATAATCCGTATTAACACCATATTGCTGAAAATTACGGATGGTATTCTCTGCAAAAGCATCATCACCTACTTTGCTCATCATCATTACATTAGCACCTAATTTTGCTGCGGCAATAGCTTGATTCGCGCCTTTACCGCCGCATCCCATCCTAAAGTTAGGTGCTTCGAGTGTTTCGCCCATTTTAGGCATATCATCAATATAAGTGATCAAATCCACCATATTTGATCCAATAACTGCAATTTCCATAATGTCTCCTTAGTTTTGGTGTTAATATTTTAACAAATTTAATTATTTTTATATTAATACAAATAAAATGTTAAAAAAGTGACTTCTATCACAAATCTCAACCTTTCTTTGTGTATAATACAAAAAGATAAAAAACCAAACAGGAGAAAACATAAATGAAACCAAATGAAATCGCTCAATATATCGATCATACCGTATTAATACCGGAAAAAACTGAAAAGGATATTCTCACTCTATGTAATGAAGCCATGGAAAATCACTTTTATTCAGTATGTATAAATCCCTGTTATATTCCCTTTGCCAAAAAAGTATTACAAAACTCAAATGTTAATATTTGCACAGTGATTGGTTTCCCGTTAGGGGCTAATACTACAGCAGTTAAAGTGTTTGAAACGGAAGATGCCATTGCTAATGGTGCGACAGAAGTGGATATGGTTCTTAATGTAGGGTGGATTAAGTCAGGAAAATGGAATTTGGTGCAGGATGAAATCAAACAAATTCTCAATGTTTGTAATGGGACACCGTTGAAAGTGATTTTAGAAAATTGTCTTCTAACAAAAGAAGAAATAGTCAAAGCTTGTGAAATTTGTCGAGATTTAAATGTCGCATTTGTGAAAACCTCTACCGGCTTTAGTAAAGGTGGCGCAACGGTAGAAGATGTGAAGTTGATGCGTCAAACTGTAGGAGATAAGATTGGGGTTAAAGCTTCGGGTGGCGTACGAGATACACAAACCGCCATTGCTATGATTGAAGCTGGTGCAACACGTATCGGGGCCAGTGCAGGAATTGCAATTATTAAAGGATTAGCAGATAGTAATAGCCAATATTGAGTTTGGAGATAGCGTTGTGGATAGTAAAACCAATACTCGCATTCAAAAGTTAGAATTTTTATTAAAACAAATGGATAAGTTGCATTTGCGAGATGCGGCGGAAATTTTGAATGTTTCTGAAATGACGATTAGGAGAGATTTAAACGCCACAGCATCTTCTATCGTTTTACTAGGTGGATACATTGTACGAGCTCCTCAGTTGCAATCATCAAATCAATATTTAATTACAGAGCAACAAAATAAGAACATCACAGAAAAAATGCAGGTGGGGAAAATCGCTGCCGCATTTGTAGAAGATAATGATGTAATTTTCTTTGATTGTGGTTCAACTATTCCTTTTGTTGCTTCACAAATTCCAAATTCTATAAAATTCACCGCACTTTGTTGTTCGATTAACACTTTTATGGTTTTACAAGATAAACCGAATTGTCGTTTAATCTTGTGTGGTGGGGATTATTCAAGAGAAAATTCTTTCCTCACACCTGTTCAAAATAACACTGAAATTGATAGGATTTGCACTACAAAAGCATTTATTTCTGCTGCTGGTGTTGATATTAAACAAGGTGTAACCTGTTTCAGATTAAACGAAACACAGATCAAACTAAAAGCAATAGCGAAAACACAATGTAGTATTTTAGTTTTTGATGATAGCAAAATTGGAAAAGTACGGCAGTCGTATGTTGGTGAGTTGAATCAATTTGATCAAATTATTTGTAATGTACCTCTACCAGCAGGGTTTACTATGACAAGTTAGTATTATTTGAAATAATCAAGAGAAAAGAGCGGTTAAAATTCACAGAGATTTTTAACCGCTCTTTATTTTTGTCTCTTTATGCTGAAAGCTTATTTTTCTTGCGTTGTAAGAAATGCACAAGCACGAGCAATAATGCACAGCCTAGCGATACGATAAATAGGCTACCAAAGAAGCCGTTCCAGTGTAAGGATTGGATAATCCATGCGAGTGGCGCCCCAGCAAGTGCAGCACCAATGTAGGCGAACAAGCTGACAAAGCCGGTAGAGGAACCTGAAGCATATTTATGGGAGTTTTCAGCGGCTGCCATGGCGATTAAGAATTGCGGCCCGAAAATAAAGAATCCCATTAAGAAGAATAATCCGCTCATAATGATATAGTTATCACTCGGAATGAACCAAAGTGCCAGAGAGACAGAAATAATACCAAGCACGTAAATAATGTTCATTTGAGTACGATTGCCATTGAAGAATTTATCAGAGCCCCATCCTGCAAACAATGCACCTAAAAAACCGCCCACTTCAAAGAATGAAACGGCAGCATTGGCTTTTAATAAGTCATAGCCGTGAGTTTCTGTTAAATAGAGATTTCCCCAGTCATTAATACCGGTACGGATGATATAGATAAAACACCAAGAAAATGCTAATGCCCAAATAATGCTATTTTTGAATACGTAGGTTTTGAGAATTTCCCAGTTAGACAAACCTAATCCTTCATTTTCATGCTCTTTTTCGGCTATGTCATTGCGCCACTCACCAACGGTCGGTAAGCCCATTGAGGAAGGGCGATCACGTAATAAGAAACACATTGCAAAGCCGACAACACAGGCAATAATTCCGGGGACGATCATACCATAACGCCATCCCCAATAAAGAGTGACCGCACCAGCCAAAATAGGAATGAGTGCGCCGCCAAGATTATGCGATGTATTCCAAATTGCCCACCATAAGCCACGTTCGTTACGCGAGTACCACGTGTTTAAAATTTTAGAGCAAGGCGGCCACCCCCAGCCTTGAAAGAATGCATTGATCATCCAAAGTGTGATGAACATAAAGACGGATGAACTCATACCAAACAGGATATTTACTACACCGGTCATCATTAGTCCAATACCCATAAAGTAGCGGGGATTAGAACGGTCACTAAGCACACCGGATAAGAATTTGGATATTCCGTAGGTGAGATAAAACGCTGTTCCCATAATGCCAATATCGGACTTTTGCAAACCTAAATCTGTCAACATTGCCGGCATAACAAAATTAAAGCTTTTTCGTGTGAAATAGAAGATGGCATAGCCTATATAGCTCGTGATCATCAAATGCAATCGCCAATAACGGTAGGTTTTATCTATTTCTTCTTTCGATTTTGTGATAGGTAAATCTGGTGGGACACTAAAAATACTCATAATGAGCTCCTTTTATATTATTTTTATGACTAAAGAGCGCTAGTGTAGTGCAAATAGGGGAATAAAAAATAGAGATAGATCAAGTTTTAAAGAGTTAGAAAAGCGCAGTGGAAATTCTCTCGGATTTTTAACCGCACTTTTATTTAATTATTCTTTCTAAATTCTTTTGGCGTCATGCCAAATTCTTTCTTAAATACGGAATAAAAGTATTGAATAGAAGGATAGCCGCAAATCTCGGCGATTTCTTGAATGGAAATATCCGTTTGTTGTAATAAATTTTTTGCACGCGAGATTTTTTCTTCGTGAATAACCTGATGAATGGTTTTATTCATTTCATTTTTGAAACGTTGCTCGAGGTTTGAGCGTGAAGTGGCAAGATGATCCAACACTTGTTCTACTTTAATGCCTTGGCATGCCCGGTGACGGATATAATGCATGGCTTGCATCACGAGTGGATCGCTTAATGAGCGGTAATCGGTTGAATTACGGGCGTGTACGGTGATGGGAGGAATTAAAATCGGATGATGGGATACAGTTTGTCCGTTCAACAATCGGTGTAATAATTTTGCTGCTTGATAGCCGATTTCCCTTGTACCCTGTTCCACCGAAGAGAGTGATACGCGAGACAAATATTGGATCAATTCTTCATTATCAATGCCCACGATACACAGTTCTTCCGGCACCGCTATTTTGCTATATTCGCAGGCTTGTAATAAATGTCGAGCCCGTGCATCGGTGACGGCAATAATGCCTGTATGAAGCGGTAACGTTTTTAACCAGTCGATGAGTTTTGCTTGCTCGGTCAGCCAATTTTGTCCATTAATTTGCCCGCCTTCATAGAGGTGAAGCGGATAGTGATTTTTTTCCATTAATGCAATAAATGCATTTTTTCGCTCTTTTGACCAATGTTTTTCACCGTCTATTTGTAATCCATAAAACGCAAAGTGAGACAGTCCTTTTTGTTGAAGATGGAAAAAGGCAAGCTCAACAAGTGCCTCGTTATTTGTGGCGACATAAGGAAAGTGCGGGTAAAAATCAAGGCGTTTATAAGATCCTCCAACTGCAATCGTGGGAATTTGGGTATGCTTGAGCAGTTTTGCGGTTTGAGGATCATCAAAATCAGCAATAATGCCGTCGATAGACAAATGATTTATGCTATCGGCATGGTAAATAAATTCATCTTCTACAAAAATATCCCACATACATTGTGAAGCTTGAATATATTGCCCGATACCTTCTACTACCTGCCGATCGTACACTTTATTGGCATTAAAGAAGAGTGCGATTTTATAGTATGGTTCCGCCATTACCCCATCCTGATAACTTGATTATGAGAAATATAGCGAAAAATAAATTTTTATAAAAGTGCGGATAAGAAAATCACATTTTTTTCTTGCTACCGGTATCAATCCATACGGCAAGTAATAAAATTGCGCCTTTAACGATATATTGCCAGAAGGTTGGAACATCAAGCATACTCATACCGTTATCCAAAGACGCAATAATTAACGCACCGATGACAACGCCAAATACGCTACCGATACCTCCTGCTAAACTGGCACCGCCAATAACACAGGCGGCAATGGCATCGAGTTCGGCATTTTGTCCGGCAGAAGGTGAACCAGCCCCTAAACGTGCACTTAAAATTAACCCTGCGATAGCGACCAATACCCCGTTCATGGCAAAGATGATAAGTTTGGTTTTTTCTACGTTAATGCCGGATAGTTTCGCCGCCTCAATATTGCCGCCAATCGCATAAACATGGCGACCGAAAGCAGTTTTACGCGAAAGAAACAAGCCGAATATGGCAAGAATTGAAAGGACTAATACAGGAAACGGAATACCGCGATAATCATTTAACAGATAAATAGCAGCTAATAGGATAATGGCAAATAAGGCGTATTTGGAAAAATCTTTTGATAATGGTGGTACGTGAAGTTGAAGTTGTTGGCGGCTTCTGCGTTGGTAATGCCCCCAAAGAATAAAACCGATAACCGCTATTCCGCCAAGGATAAATCCGCTAATATCGGAAAGGTATCCCTGCCCGATGATTGTCATCGCACCGCTAATCGGTGATACGGTTGTGCCATTGGTTAGCCCGATTAAAATACCTCGGAAAGCAAGATAACCCGCCAGCGTAACAATAAATGAGGGAACTTTACGATAGGCAACCCACCAGCCGTTCCAAATACCGAACACTAAACCTAAAGCGAGTGTTGCGATGATTGTGATAGGGAGTGGCAATCCCCACCATACATCCGCAATAGCCGCAAACCCGCCTAATAACCCCATTAAAGAACCGACGGACAAATCAATTTCGGCAGAAATAATGACAAATACCATGCCAATGGCAAGAATACCCGTTATAGAAGTTTGACGTAATAGGTTAGAAATGTTGCGTGCGCTTAAATAAGCGCCATCCGTCGCAAAGGTGAAAAATACCATAATGACCGCAATGGCAATGAGCATAATATAAACCTGTAAATTTGCGGGTTTTAACTTAAACATAAATC
This sequence comes from Rodentibacter caecimuris, assembly GCF_001019715.1. Classification (GTDB taxonomy): domain Bacteria; phylum Pseudomonadota; class Gammaproteobacteria; order Enterobacterales; family Pasteurellaceae; genus Rodentibacter; species Rodentibacter caecimuris. The sequence goes on along the minus strand of NZ_BBXJ01000001.1, from coordinate 2,350,379 downwards.
ACTCCTTAAGTGCGGTTTCCATAACTTGTTCTTGGGTAAGGCCGTTATTAATCAGGCTGGCTTTGAGTTTACCTTGGTGCATTACTAGGATTCGGTCACTAATCCCCAGCACTTCCGGTAATTCTGAGGAAATCACGATAATGGCCATTCCCTCTTTGGCTAATTGGTTGATTAACTTGTAGATCTCGTATTTTGCACCAACATCAATGCCCCTTGTCGGTTCATCTAAAATAAGGATTCTAGGGGTTAACAATAAGCATTTTGCTAGAATGGCTTTTTGTTGGTTGCCACCACTTAACCGCCCAATGGGAAGTTCCGGAGACGCGGTTTTTACTTTTAATTGTTTAATTGCAGAATCAATCACTTGTTGTTCTTTTGCTTCATTGATGACTGTTCTTCCAAAGCAATATTGTTTTAATGAAGAAAGCGTAATATTTTTGCCTACTCCCATAATAGAAACAATGCCGTGTTTTTTACGATCCTCCGGTACCATCATTATTTTATGTTTAATAGCCTGTGCGCAATTTTTGATATGCACTTGTTTTTGATTGATGAAAATATTTCCTTCATATTTACCTTGATAAGAACCAAACAGGCATTGCACCATTTCGGTTCGACCGGAACCGACCAGTCCGGCAACACCGAGAATTTCGCCGGCGTGAAGGCTAAAACTTACATCGTCCACGCGTTTGATGTGTGTATTGATCGGATGCCAAGCAGAAAGATTTTCAACTCGTAAAATTTCAGCTTTAATTTCGTGAGGTTCATGAGGGTAAAGGGAGGTGATTTCTCTTCCAACCATCATGGTGATAATGTCATCTTCACTCATTGTGTCGGCATTTTTTGTTCCAATATGTTCACCGTCCCGAATGACACAAATTTTGTCGGAAATCTCTTTCACTTCATTTAATTTATGGGAAATATAGATGCAGGCAATGTTATGAGCTTTTAAATCTTTAACGAGAGTTAATAGAATCGCCGTTTCTTTTTCGGTTAATGAGGCAGTAGGCTCATCAAGAATCAATAATCTCACTTGCTTGTTTAACGCCTTTGCAATTTCCACTAATTGTTGCTGACCAAGCCCTAATTCCCCCACGCGGGTATTAGGATCAATATCTAATTGGACTTGTTGCAGTAATGTTTTACAACGGAGATACATTTCACTATCGGCAGTGATACATTTATGAGTGATTTCGTTACCCAAAAAAATATTTTCCAACACTGACATATTTTTCACGAGCGTGAGTTCCTGATGAATAATCGAAATGCCTTTTTCTTCCGTGTCTTTGATATTTTTTGCTTTGAGTTCACTTTCTGAAAAATAAATCTTGCCGCTGTAATCCCCATAGGGATAAATGCCGCAAAGCACTTTCATGAGTGTTGATTTTCCTGAGCCGTTTTCACCGCACAAGGATAAGATCTCACCGGCTTCAAGCTCAATGGAAATATCGCAAAGTGCGGTCACATCACCGAATGTTTTTGTGATATTTCTCATTTCTAACAATGCCATAGCTATACTCCCTAAAATAGAGGGGAAGTGACATCCCCTTTAAGCCTATTGATAAATGCTTTCTTTTGTGTGGAAACCATCTTTAATGACCGTTTCATCAATATTGGTTTTATCAACGGCAATCGGGTCAAGTAAATAGGCAGGTACGTTTTTAAGTCCGTTGTTAAGCGCGGCGTTTGATTCTACGTTTTCGTTTTTGCCTAATTTCACTGCGATTTGAGCGGCGGTATCAGCAAGTTTTGTAATAGGCTTATAAACCGTCATGGTTTGTGAGCCGCTTACAATGCGTTTAATCGCAGCTAAATCCGCATCCTGACCTGAAATAGCCACTTTACCCGATAATCCTTGTGCACTTAATGCTTGAATTGCCCCGCCGGCAGTCGCATCATTTGAAGCGACCACCGCATCAATATTATTTTTATTGGCAGTGAGTGCGTTCTCCATAATTTGTAATGCTTTTTCAGCGAGCCAAGAATCTACCCATTGATCGCCAACCACTTTAATTTTCCCCGTTTTAATTAAAGGCTCTAAGACTTTCATTTGCCCTTTTCTAAACAATTTGGCGTTGTTATCAACCGGTGAACCGCCCATTAGGAAATAATTACCTTCCGGTTTTACCGCAACAACGCTTTTGGCTTGTAATTCTCCGACTTTTTCATTATCAAAAGAAATATAGAAATCCAAGTCGGCATTATTAATTAAGCGGTCATAAGCCAATACTTTAATTCCTTCTTTTTTTGCTTCGGAGATAACGTTGCTCAAGACTTCACCGTTGTGCGGAATAATCACTAAAACATCAATATCCTTATTGATCATATTTTCAATTTGAGAGATTTGTGCCGAATCATCACCGTTTGCCGATTGTACGAAAACTTTTGCGCCCATGGACTCTGCTTTTTTGACGAAAATATCGCGGTCTTTTTGCCATCTTTCTAAGCGTAAATCATCAATAGATAAACCGATTTTAAGATCTTTGGAATAGGCAGAACTACTCAATACCGTTAATGCCGCTGCAAGAGTGAGTAAAACTGATTTAATTTTCATACTGATACCTCAATAGTTAATTGAATAGAAGGTAGAGCGGTTGCTCCGATGGTTAGTTTTCTTATTTTAACCCTCTCTTTCAATTATAAAATCTTTCACTATCATTACGTTTTTTCACAATTGTGATCTATGCCACAATTGCAAATTATCGCTATTGGAAAACAAAATAACGTAATTGATGAATAAGGTGTTTTTCATAAAAATACAGGAAATTTCATCATTCAAAGAGGAAAATCCTATGGCAAACTACTTCGATAAAATTGAAAAAATCACCTTTGAAGGCGTACAATCAACCAACCCTTTTGCTTTTAAACACTATGATGCGAATCAGGTCATTTTAGGCAAAACTATGGCGGAACATTTGCGTTTAGCCGTATGTTATTGGCATACTTTTTGCTGGAATGGGAATGATATGTTTGGACTGGGTTCTTTTGACCGAAGTTGGCAAAAAAATGCTGATGCACTTGCTGGGGCGGAACAAAAAGCAGAGATTGCCTTTGAGTTTTTCAGTAAATTGGGCGTACCTTATTATTGTTTTCATGATGTGGATGTCGCACCGGAAGGCAATTCTGCAAAGGAATATTTACAAAATTTCCATCATATTGTGGATATTTTAGAATGCAAACAAGCAGAAACCGGAGTAAAACTGCTATGGGGAACGGCAAATTGTTTCACTAATCCGCGTTATATGTCCGGTGCATCGACCAATCCGAATCCTGAAGTGTTTGCATGGGCGGCAATGCAGGTATTCAATGCAATGAATGCCACAAAACGCTTAGGAGGGGAAAACTATGTATTGTGGGGCGGGCGTGAAGGCTATGAAACCTTGCTTAACACGGATCTGAAACGTGAGCGTGAACAACTTGGCCGTTTTATGCAAATGGTGGTGGAACATAAGTATAAAATTGGTTTCAACGGCACGTTATTAATTGAGCCGAAACCGCAAGAACCGACAAAACATCAATATGATTATGATGTGGCAACCGTTTATGGTTTCCTAAAACAATTTGGATTGGAAAAAGAAATTAAGGTGAATATTGAGGCAAATCATGCGACACTTGCCGGACATAGTTTCCAACATGAAGTGGCAACCGCTTGTGCATTGGATATTTTCGGTTCTATTGATGCTAATCGTGGTGATCCGCAACTTGGTTGGGATACGGATCAATTCCCGAACAGCGTAGAGGAAAACTCCTTAGTAATGTATGAAATTTTGAAACATGGCGGATTTGCCACGGGTGGTTTTAATTTTGATGCAAAAATTCGTCGCCAAAGTACCGATCCTTATGATTTATTCCATGGTCATATTGGGGCGATTGATGTGTTAGCATTATCTTTAAAACGGGCGGCAACAATGCTCCAACAAGAAACTTTACACAAAATCGTTGAAGCGCGCTATGCCGGTTGGAACGGTGAACTCGGTCAACAAATTTTGCAAGGTCAGCTCGCTTTGGAACAACTTGCCCGACTTGTTCAGGAAAAAGGATTTGATCCAAAACCGATGTCCGGTCAGCAAGAGTATTTAGAAAATATCGTGAATCAAGTCATTTATCGTTAAGGTTTAGTTCAAAAGTGCGGTCATTTTTCACCGCACTTTTGGGTTTGGGAGGCAGTATGTATATCGGCATTGATTGTGGTACGCAGGGTACAAAAGCGATTGTTGTAGATTCTGTGCAGAAAAAAGTGATCGGCGTGGGCTATGCCGCGCATGATTTGATTGAGCAATCAAACGGACGGCGTGAGCAGCATCCGAGTTGGTGGATCGCGGCGTTCAAACAGGCATTAAATAGTGCGTTAAAACAAGCGCAAATATCACCGCACTTTTCTCCACGCTTAGTGAAAGCTATTGGAATTTCCGGTCAGCAACACGGTTTAGTTTTGTTGGATGAGAACGATCAACCTTTATACAACGCAAAACTTTGGTGTGATACGGAAACGGCAAATGAAAATGCGGCATTGATTGAAAGCCTTGGTGGTGAGGAGGAGGTATTTCATCAGCTTGGTATTCTCTGTCAAACGGGTTACACCGCCTCTAAATTGTGTTGGTTCCGCAAACATTATCCAACCGTTTTTGGACGAATCCGAAAAATTATGTTACCGCACGATTACCTTAATTATTGGCTTACCGGCAATTTTTGTACGGAGTTTGGTGATGCTTCCGGTACCGGTTATTTTGATATTGTGAAACGGCAGTGGAATCCAACAGTATTTGCGCAAATTGCACCGGAATTAAGTATGGAGGAGGTATTGCCAACCTTGCTTTCTGCGGAAACAAAATTGGGTGTGATAAAACCTGACATTGCGGCCCAATTCGGTTTTAACGAAGATGTTATAGTTTCCACCGGTGGTGGCGATAATATGATGGGCGCAATAGGCACAGGGAATATTCGTGAAGGCATTGTTACTATGAGTCTCGGTACATCCGGCACTCTATATGCTTACACACATAAACCGTTGCAAGATTTACCCCCGATGATTGCTAATTTTTGTTCAAGCAATAATGGTTGGTTGCCGCTCATTTGTGTGATGAATATGACTTCATCAAATAAACAAGTGATGAATTTACTCAATATTGATGTGGCTGAATTTAATCATCTCGCGCAACAGGCGCCGATTGGAGCGGAAGGAATGACGATTTTGCCATTTTTTAATGGCGAGCGGATTCCGCCTTTACCGAATGAAAAGGCTCGTATTTTAGGTTTGGATTCAAATAATTTCACTCAAGCCAATCTTTGCCGAGCCATGATGGAAGGGGCAACCTTTACCTTGCGCTACGGTTTGGATCTTTTCCGCCAAGCAGGCTTGGCAACCTCACAAATTCGTTTGATTGGCGGAGGCGCGAAAAGTGTGTTTTGGCGACAAATGATCGCCGATGCGATGAACACCGAAGTAGTGTGTTTGCTGGAAGATGAATCGGCGGCACTTGGAGGCGCAATTCAAGCAATGTGGGCAAATGGTGAGGGGGAATTGGGGACGTTGTGTGAAGAATTTGTGCATTTAGATCCCCACTCAATATGTTCTCCTCATCAAAAAAATGTTGAATCCTATGAAGTGATTTATCAACGTTATCTTGCTTATCTTCATTCTCTTCATTAAAAAAGGTGGGCTACCCCACCTTTCGTTTTTATTTATTAGAAAAATTGACCGCACTTTCATAGCCTAACTGTCGCCAAGCTTCATACACGGCAACCGCCACGGAATTGGATAAATTCATACTGCGGCTGTTGGCGGTCATCGGAATTCGGATTTTCTGTTCCATCGGCAGACGGTCTAAAATCGACATCGGGATACCGCGGGTTTCAGGGCCGAACATTAAATAATCGCCTAATTCAAATTTTACTTGGCTGTGAGCCGGCGAACCTTTGGTGGTGAGGGCAAATAAGCGTTTCGGTTTTTCGTTTTCTAAAAACGCTTCAAAGGTTTTGTGGCGTTTGATCTCGGCGAATTCGTGATAATCCAAGCCCGAACGACGCAGACGTTTATCATCCCAAGTGAAACCGAGGGGCTCGATTAAGTGCAAACGAAAACCGGTATTGGCACAAAGGCGAATAATATTGCCGGTGTTTTGGGGAATTTCCGGCTCGTATAAAACAATGTCTAACATAATTTTTCTCAGTTTTGATATAAACGATAACTCACCATGCCGGTGGTTTTCTCTTTTAATAATGTCCAATTTTCAGGAGTGTTGAGGTGATTTTGTTTTTCCGTTTCCACATAAATGAGGGCATTTGGATACAGCCAGTTATTTTCAACAAGCAGACGGATCGCTTGCTCTGCCAAGCCAAAATGAAAAGGCGGATCGAGAAAAACTACATTAAAGTGCGGTTGATTTTGCGGTAGTTTTAAAAAATCCAAACAACTTTGATTGAGCACCTGCGCCTGTTCCTCCGTGCATTTTAAGGTATGCAGGTTTTTTTTCAGTTGATTGGCAACGGTTTTGTCTTTTTCCAAAAATGTTACTTTTTCGGCTTGGCGGGAAAGGGCTTCAATCCCGAGCGAGCCGCTGCCGGCAAAACCGTCTAAGCATTTTGCTTGATGAATGTAAGGCATTAACCAATTGAATAAAGTTTCTTTTACTCGGTCGCCGGTGGGGCGTAATCCCTCTGCGTTTAACACGGGTAATTTCCGACCACGCCAAAGCCCGGCGATAATGCGAACTTCACCTTTTGGAGATTGTCCTTGTGATTTTTTCATAAAGAAGCGGATTTTTAGTGAAAATTCTGCTTAGTTTAGACGATTTTTTGCTAGAATGAACCACATTTTTATCGGACGGCAGTTAAGAGAACAATTTATGGCAGAAGAAAATAAAAAAGGCGGATTTTGGGCATCATTATTTGGGCGTAATAAAAAACAAGAAAGCACGCAAATTGAACCAATAATGGAAGAAGAAAAAATCGAGGAAACGGCTGTTGAAAGTGAAATTATCGAGCCTTCTGTTGAAAAGGTGAAAGAACCGTCAGATGAAGCAGAAAGTGCGGTCAATTTTGCCCCTGTTTTAACTGAAGATGCTCAAAAAGATGAGGTGGAACAAGCCGAAATAGAAGAAAAAAATTCAGAAATTTCAACCGCACTTGAGCAGCCTGACGCGATTATTGAACCTGAAAATGTAGAAGAAAATAGCACCGTTGAAGGGACAGAGATTGAAACCGATATTGTCGAAGAGGTTAAACAAGAATTTCATCCTGCATCACAAGCGGAAGTACAGAGTGAAACCCGTGAAAAACCGAGTGAAGGTGGTTTTTTCAGCCGTTTAGTGAAAGGGTTACTAAAAACCAAACAGAATATCGGTGCAGGTTTTCGCAGTTTTTTCTTAGGCAAAAAAATTGATGATGAATTGTTTGAGGAATTGGAAGAACAATTGTTAATTGCGGATATTGGTGTGCCGACAACCTCTAAAATCATTAAAAACCTCACTGAACACGCAAGTCGCAAACAATTACAAGATGCGGAGCTACTCTATCAACAACTCAAAGTTGAAATGGCGAATATTCTTGAGCCGGTCGCACAACCATTGAAAATCGATACTTCGAAAAAACCTTATGTCATTTTAATGGTAGGCGTGAATGGTGTGGGTAAAACCACCACGATTGGCAAACTTGCGCGGAAATTCCAAGCGGAAGGTAAATCCGTGATGTTAGCCGCCGGCGATACTTTCCGTGCAGCGGCCGTGGAGCAGCTACAAGTGTGGGGCGAGCGAAATAATATTCCGGTTGTCGCACAAAGTACGGGATCGGATTCCGCCTCTGTTATTTTTGATGCGATGCAATCTGCTGCGGCACGCAACATTGATATCTTAATTGCCGATACGGCAGGACGCTTACAAAATAAAAATAATTTGATGGACGAGCTGAAAAAAATCGTTCGGGTAATGAAAAAATATGATGAAAGCGCACCGCATGAAATTATGCTCACGTTGGATGCCGGAACCGGTCAAAATGCGATTAGCCAAGCGAAATTGTTTAATGAAGCCGTTGGTTTAACCAGTATTTCTCTCACAAAACTGGATGGTACGGCAAAAGGCGGGGTGATTTTTGCTATTGCGGATCAGTTTAATTTACCGATTCGTTATATTGGTGTGGGTGAGAAAATTGAAGATTTACGTGAGTTTAACGCAACAGAATTCATCGATGCGTTATTCGTACATGAAAATGAAGAATAAGGAAAAACTGTGATTAAGTTCTCGAATGTTTCAAAAGCCTACCACGGCGCAACCCAACCGGCATTGCAAGGACTAAATTTTCATTTACCGGTCGGTAGCATGACCTATCTGGTGGGGCATTCAGGCGCAGGGAAAAGTACCTTGCTTAAGCTGGTTATGGGCATGGAAAAAGCTAATGCGGGACAAATTTGGTTTAACGGTCACGATATCACCCGTCTGTCAAAATATGAAATTCCGTTTTTGCGTCGCCAAATCGGCATGGTTCACCAAGATTATCGTTTATTGACGGATCGCAGTGTGGTAGAAAATGTGGCATTCCCGCTTATTATTGCCGGAATGCACCCGAAAGATGCGCATTCACGTGCTATGGCGTCTCTTGATCGCGTAGGGCTGCGTAATAAGGCGCATTATTTGCCGACACAAATTTCCGGTGGGGAACAACAACGGGTTGATATTGCCCGTGCTATTGTGCATAAACCTCAACTTTTATTGGCGGATGAACCCACGGGGAATCTCGATGATGAGCTATCTTTAGGGATTTTTAATCTCTTTGAAGAATTTAATCGTTTGGGAATGACCGTATTAATTGCCACCCACGACATTAATTTAATTCAACAAAAGCCAAAACCTTGTTTAGTGCTTGAACAAGGCTATTTACGTTATTAAGGAAAAACCATGGGCCGATCAACTGATGCCTCTTTTTTTGTGAAAACGGCTTACACCTTACGTGCGGTGTGGGCGGATTTGTGGCAACGCAAATTCGGTACGTTGCTTACGATTTTGGTGATTGCCGTTTCGCTCACTATTCCGACGATCAGTTATTTAATGTGGAAAAATTTACATTTAGCCACCACACAATTTTATCCGGAAAGCGAACTCACGATTTATTTACACAAAAATTTAAGTGAAGAAGATGCCAATTTAGTGGTGGAAAAAATTCGCCAACAAGAAGGTGTGGATTCCCTGAATTATGTTTCTCGTCAAGAGAGCCTGAAAGAATTTAAAAGTTGGTCGGGCTTTGGTGAAGAGCTGGAAATTCTTGATGACAATCCGTTACCGGCAGTGGTGATGGTGAAACCGTCGAAAGCTTTTGAAACCTCCGAAAAACGTGAAACATTACGCACAAATCTCGATAAAATCAAAGGGGTACAAGAGGTTCGTTTAGATAATGATTGGATGGAAAAATTGACCGCACTTTCATGGCTGGTGGCACACGTAGCGATTTTTTGCACCGTATTAATGGTAATCGCTGTATTTTTGGTGATTGGCAATAGTATTCGTTCCGATGTGTATAGTAGCCGGGCAAACATTGATGTGATGAAATTACTCGGTGCAACGGATCACTTTATCCTCCGTCCTTATCTTTACACCGGTATGATTTATGCTCTGCTGGGTGGTTTTGTTGCCGCCATTTTTAGTAGTTTTGTCATTGGCTATTTCACCTCTGCCATGAAGTATGTCACCGATATTTTCGCCGTACAATTTGCCCTAAACGGCTTAGCCGTCGGAGAATTGATTTTTCTCTTAGTCAGCTGTTTAACTATGGGCTATGTTGGTGCTTGGATCGCTGCCAAAAGACATATTGCCTTGATTGATAATCGAGTTTAATTGTTGATATTGAAAAGTGCAGTTGTTTTCCATCGTGTTTTGATTTTGAAACAATATGGAAAACAACTGCACTTTTTATATTAGTAACAGTCTTTCCATTAGAAAGTAAAAAATACAGTTGCTAATGAGATGCGATTTTTTCGACAGAGAGCTCTAGTGGACAATATACATTATCATCTCTTAGTTATGTTTTAGTTCATAAGCAAGCTGCACTTTTTTGATGAATATTATTTATCCTAATATGACGATTTTCCTCTCCTGCAATACCATTTAAATCCATTCTTCTTTAAAAAAAGAGCAATAATAACTATTGTTAAAATAATCAAAACCCACTAATAGCAGGATGTAGCTGTATAATGTGTAAAAATTAGTTGAAACAACTAATTTTTCATTGGTTTTTAAGATAAATGTTGGGCAGGGTAGATAGTTAAGATATTTTTCACTGTTCTTTAAACTCCTCCGATCAGTGTTAACTAATTGATTTTATTTGTTTTTCTCTCTGTCATATAATTTTTATATTTGTCTTTGTTGAGAATTATTTCCTTTTTTATTATAAGTATGCACCTCACATGCATAGATATGTGAATAAATAAAAATTGAAAAACTTATTTTTGGAAGAAAAATTATGAAAAATTTAACTACAAATAAAACATTGGCATTAGCCTTACTTGCAGGTCTTACTGCAAGTTATTCGGTTGCACAAGTCACAGATCAACGAGTACAAGAGATTAACAATAAAGTTGAGAAAAATACTAAGGATATCAGTGTGTTGAGTGCTAAAATGGAGAATATCAATAAAACATTGGACCTAGTCAATTACGATGTTGGACGAAACGTTGGTATGGTCGATCTATTGACTGCTAAAACGGAGGATATCGATAATACATTGGACCAAATCAATGAAAATATTAGACATCACTTTGATGCGATCGGAGGATTGTTTGCTAGAACAAACGGTATTAATGATACATTAGGCTCAGTTCAATCTACAGTCAATTCTCATGAAGTGCAGTTTGAGGCGTTAAATAAAATAACTCAAGGTCATGAATTAAGAGTTAGTGGGAATGAGTTTGATATTAAAACAAATAAAGCAGATATTGCACAGAATAAATCTGACATAGCGATAAATAAAGCGGGTATTGCACAGAATAAGTCTGACATAGCCACAAATAAAGAGGGTATTGCACAGAATAAATCTGACATAGCGACAAATAAAGCGGGTGTTGCACAGAATAAGTCTGACATAGCCACAAATAAAGAGGGTATTGCACAGAATAAATCTGACATAGCGACAAACAAAGCAGGTATGGCACAATATAGATCTAGTATTACTAAAAATATTGCTCGTATCAGTAATTTGGAAGGGCGTGTTGATAGACTTGAAAAAAATGTAAAACGTTCTTTTGCTGCACAATCGGCATTAATCGGTTTATTCCAACCGTATAATGTGGGCAAATTTAACTTGAGTGCTGCTGTTGGTGGTTATAATTCAGAAACGGCTTTTGCTATTGGTAGTGGTTATCGCTTTAACCAGAATGTTGCAGCTAAAGCAGGGATTGCAATGGCACCGAGTAGTAGCAGTGTTAGCTATAATGCAGGCATAAATTTTGAATGGTAATGAATAAAGCATAGTTTTTTATACGTTATTAGATTTATTTAATGCCGTATATAAATGCAGTCTCTCAAGTGCGGCTGTTTTCCATCGTGTTTTGATTTTGAAACAATGCGGAAAACAACCGCACTTTTTGTATATTTTTAAATAAATACCTTGCAATCCGTTTTGGTTTTATGTAGTATTTGCAGGCTTTCAGTGTGAAAGCCGTTTAATGTAATCATTTATTAAACGTGCGTAGCGATATGTTACGCCAAACAATGTTTCCGATTTGGAGACTATATAACAGGTAACTTGCACCTCCTTTTCTATTTTGAAGTTAGAATTGTGGTTGGTGTTAGTTTTTTTATTAGCTAAATTTTATTGGAGCTCTGGTCTAATGCAGAACCAAAGAATCCGTATCCGCTTAAAAGCATTCGATCATCGTTTGATCGATCAATCTACTGCGGAGATCGTAGAAACAGCTAAACGTACCGGTGCACAAGTTCGTGGTCCGATTCCTTTACCAACCCGTAAAGAGCGTTTCACCGTGTTGATTTCTCCACACGTAAATAAAGATGCGCGTGACCAATATGAAATTCGTACTCACAAACGTTTAGTAGATATCGTAGAGCCAACAGAAAAAACTGTTGATGCATTAATGCGTTTAGATTTGGCTGCCGGCGTTGACGTGCAGATCAGCCTAGGTTAATTAAGAGGTTATTACAATGATTGGTTTAGTCGGTCGTAAAGTTGGTATGACCCGTATCTTCAATGAAGACGGTGTGTCAGTACCAGTTACCGTTATCGAAATCGAAGCCAACCGCGTAACTCAAGTTAAAACTCTTGAAAACGATGGCTATACTGCAATTCAAGTTACTACAGGTTCTAAAAAAGCGAATCGTATAACTAAGCCTGAAGCAGGTCATTTCGTGAAAGCAGGTGTTGAAGCTGGTCGCGGTTTATGGGAATTTCGTACTGAAGGTGAAGAATTCACTTTAGGTCAAGAAATCAATGTTGACATCTTCGTAGATGTTAAAAAAGTTGATGTTACCGGTACTTCTAAAGGTAAAGGTTTCCAAGGTGGTGTTAAACGTTGGAATTTCCGTACTCAAGATGCTACCCACGGTAACTCTTTATCACATCGTGTACTTGGTTCTATTGGTCAAAACCAAACTCCGGGTCGTGTGTTTAAAGGTAAAAAAATGGCAGGGCATTTGGGTGCTGAGCGTGTAACCGTTCAATCACTTGAAGTTGTTCGTGTAGATGCTGAGCGTAAATTACTATTAGTAAAAGGTTCTGTACCTGGTGCAATCAATAGTAATGTTATCGTTAAGCCGGCAGTTAAAGCATAAGTCTAGGAGATAGAGATGGAATTACAAGTTGTAGGTGCAAATGCACTCACTGTTTCTGAAACTACCTTCGGACGTGAGTTTAACGAAGCATTGATCCACCAAGTTGTTGTTGCTTATGCAGCAGGTGCGCGTCAAGGTACTCGTGCACAAAAAACTCGTGCTGAAGTGTCTGGTTCAGGTAAAAAACCTTGGCGTCAAAAAGGTACTGGTCGTGCCCGTTCAGGTGATATCAAATCACCAATCTGGCGTTCTGGTGGTACAACCTTTGCGGCAAAACCACAAGATCACAGCCAAAAAGTGAACAAAAAAATGTACCGTGGTGCAATTAAAAGCATTCTCTCTGAATTAGTTCGTCAAGACCGCTTAATGGTTGTTGAGAAATTTGAGATTGATGCACCAAAAACTAAAGTTTTAGTACAAAAATTAAAAGATTTAGCAGTTGAAGATGCGTTAATTATCACAGCAAGTTTAGATGAAAATCTGTTCTTAGCAGCGCGTAACTTATATAAAGTTGACGTACGTGATGTGCAAGGTATCGATCCGGTAAGCTTAATCGCTTTTGATAAAGTGATTGTTACTGTTGATGCTGTGAAACAAATTGAGGAGATCTTAGCATGAGTCAAGAACGTTTGCTGAGCGTGCTTCGTGCACCGCACATCTCTGAAAAAGCAACTAACAATGCTGAAAAATCTAACACTGTTGTACTTAAAGTTGCTTTGGATGCAAACAAAGCTGAAATTGCTGCAGCTGTTGCTCAATTATTTGAAGTAAAAGTAGATTCAGTTCGTACTGTGGTTGTTAAAGGTAAAACCAAACGCCGTGGTACTAAAATGGGTCGTCGCAGCGACTGGAAAAAAGCTTATGTAACTTTAGCCGAAGGCCAAAATTTGGACTTCGTGGACAGTGCAGAGTAATCGGAGGAGAATAAAGAATGGCTATCGTTAAATGTAAGCCGACCTCCGCTGGTCGTCGTCACGTTGTTAAAATCGTGAACCCTGAATTACACAAGGGGAAACCTTACGCACCATTACTAGATGCTAAATCTAAAACCGGTGGTCGTAACAACTATGGTCGTATTACAACTCGTCACATTGGTGGCGGTCATAAGCAACACTACCGTTTAATCGATTTCAAACGTAACAAGTTAGATATCCCAGCGGTTGTTGAGCGTTTAGAATATGATCCAAACCGCTCTGCTAACATCGCTTTAGTGCTTTATAAAGACGGTGAACGTCGTTATATCTTAGCACCTAAAGGATTGTCAGTAGGCGATCAAATTCAAGCTGGTGTAAACTCACCAATCAAAGTGGGTAATGCGTTACCAATGCGTAATATTCCGGTTGGTTCAACAGTACATAACGTTGAATTAAAACCAGGTAAAGGTGGTCAAATTGCCCGTTCTGCCGGCGCATATGTACAGATCATTGCACGTGAAGGAAACTATGTGACCTTACGTTTACGTTCAGGTGAAATGCGTAAAGTATTAGCGGAATGTGTTGCGACAATTGGTGAAGTTGGTAACTCAGAGCATATGCTTCGCGTATTGGGTAAAGCCGGTGCTAGTCGCTGGAGAGGTATTCGCCCAACAGTTCGTGGTACTGCAATGAACCCGGTTGACCATCCACACGGTGGTGGTGAAGGTCGTAACTTTGGTAAACATCCAGTCACACCTTGGGGCGTTCAAACCAAAGGTAAGAAAACTCGTCACAACAAACGTACCGATAAATATATCGTACGTCGTCGTGGCAAATAATAGATTAAATTAAAGAGGATTAGCCATGCCACGTTCTCTCAAGAAAGGTCCTTTCCTTGACCTACACTTGTTGAAGAAGGTAGAGAAGGCGGTGGAAAGCGGGGATAAAAAACCAATCAAAACTTGGTCCCGTCGTTCAATGATCATTCCATCAATGATCGGATTGACCATCGCAGTCCATAATGGTCGTCAGCATGTTCCAGTTTATGTATCTGATGAAATGATCGGTCATAAATTAGGTGAATTTGCACCGACTCGTACATACCGCGGTCACGCGGCAGATAAGAAAGCTAAGAAATAAGAGGTAAATAGATGGAAACTATTGCAAAACATCGTTACGCTCGCACTTCTGCCCAAAAAGCTCGCTTAGTTGCCGATTTAATTCGTGGTAAAAAAGTTGCGCAAGCATTAGAAATCTTAACTTTCACTAACAAAAAAGCAGCGTCTTTAGTGAAGAAAGTTTTGGAATCTGCTATTGCAAACGCAGAGCACAATGATGGTGCAGATATTGATGATCTTAAAGTTGCTAAAATCTTCGTAGATGAAGGTCCTAGCATGAAACGTGTTATGCCACGTGCTAAAGGTCGTGCAGATCGTATTTTAAAACGTACTAGCCACATCACTGTGGTTGTGTCGGATCGTTAATCAGTAGGAGAATAGCAATGGGTCAAAAAGTACATCCACATGGTATTCGCCTAGGTATTGTTAAACCTTGGAGCTCTACTTGGTTCGCGAATACACAAGACTTCGCTAACAATCTTGAAGGCGATTTCAAAGTACGCCAATTCTTAAATAAAGAATTAGCAAATGCTTCAGTTTCACGTATTACGATTGAGCGTCCGGCTAAAAGTATTCGTGTAACTATTCACACAGCTCGTCCTGGTATCGTAATCGGTAAAAAAGGTGAAGATGTTGAAAAATTACGTAACGCAGTATCTAAAATTGCTGGCGTTCCGGCTCAAATTAACATTGCTGAAGTGAAAAAACCTGAATTAGATGCGAAATTAGTTGCAGAAAGCATCGCTTCTCAATTAGAACGTCGTGTTATGTTCCGTCGCGCGATGAAACGTGCGGTACAAAGCGCAATGCGTTTAGGTGCGAAAGGTATCAAAGTTGAGGTTAGCGGTCGTTTAGGTGGTGCAGAAATTGCACGTTCAGAATGGTATCGTGAAGGCCGTGTACCTCTCCATACTCTTCGTGCAGACATCGATTATAACACTGCAGAAGCACACACAACTTACGGCGTAATCGGCGTAAAAGTGTGGATCTTCAAAGGTGAGATTCTTGGTGGAATGGCTGCCGTTGCGCAATCAGAACAACAACCTGCCGACAAGCCGAGAAAGGCTCCGCGCGGTAAAGGTCGTAAGTAAGGAGAAACGCTAAATGTTGCAACCAAAACGTACAAAATTCCGTAAAGTTCACAAAGGCCGCAACCGTGGTATCGCAAATGGTACTGAAGTGAGCTTTGGTACTTACGGTTTAAAAGCAGTTGGTCGTTGCCGTTTAACCGCTCGTCAAATTGAAGCGGCACGTCGTGCGATGTCTCGTGCGGTAAAACGTCAAGGTAAAATCTGGATTCGTGTATTCCCAGATAAACCAATTACTGAAAAACCATTAGAAGTCCGTATGGGTAAAGGTAAAGGTAACGTTGAATACTGGGTAGCCTTAATCCAACCGGGTAAAGTGCTTTATGAAATGGATGGTGTGTCTGAAGAAGTGGCAAGAAATGCTTTTGCATTAGCAGCAGCAAAATTGCCGGTTAAGACTACCTTCGTAACTAAGACGGTGATGTAATGAAAGCTCAAGATTTACGTACAAAAAGTGTTGAAGAGCTGAATGCTGAATTATTAAACCTTCTAGGTGAACAATTCAAATTGCGTATGCAAACAGCCACCGGTCAGCTTCAACAAACCCATCAGGCTAAACAAGTGCGTCGTGATATTGCACGTGTAAAAACTGTATTAACCGAAAAGGCGGGTGAGTAATGACTGATAAAATTCGTAGCGTACAAGGTAAAGTTGTTAGCGACAAAATGGAAAAATCTTTCGTTGTTGCAATTGAACGTAAGGTAAAACATCCGTTATACGGTAAATTTATCCGTCGTACAACAAAATTACACGTACACGATGAAAACAATGAAGCCAAAGTTGGTGATACCGTAGAGATTCGCGAGTGCCGCCCTCTATCAAAAACCAAGTCTTGGACATTAGTTCGTGTTGTTGAAAAAGCGGTTATTGCTTAATTCACAATCGTAAAGAATAAAAGCCAATGGTATATAATACCATTGGCTTTTTTAATTACTGTATCCTATTGATTAAAAGAGTTTCATGTATTAAATTCAGGTTTATTCATTATCAATGACTTATCTAAAGTAAAATTGATTATGGATAAAGTTATACAATACAGATTTATGGAAGACAGGCATGGCGATCAACCGTTTTTTAATGTTGCTTTATATAACTCGGATCTTGATATTAATACCTTGAATCATATAGGTCATTTAGGATTCTCTCTTTCGAATTATGATTCATTTAAAAATTTAGATAAAGTGTTAATTCATTACAATATCGGTGTCGGTTACACTTCTAAACTGGATTTAATGAAAGAAACTTGGGCATATATAAATCGAATATAATAAAAAAGACGAACAGATGTTCGTCTTTTTTGTTTAACCTAGAATATTAAAGATTAACCCATACCGTATTTTTTCAATTTTTTACGTAAAGTACCACGGTTGATACCAAGCATATTGGCAGCACGGGTTTGGTTACCACGAGTATATTGCATAACCATATCTAACATTGGGTGTTCAACTTCCGCTAATACTAATTCGTAAAGATCATTCACATCTTGACCATCTAATTGTGATAAATAATTGCGCAATGCTTGTTTGACAGAATCACGTAATGGTTTATTGGTTACCTGTGATTGAGAGTTTAAAACTGAAACAGTTAATGCTTCAGATGGATTACGTTGTTGTTCTAACATTTTTCTTTATCCAAAATTGAATTTAAAAAATCCTCTAACACAATAAGTTGCTCTTCGGCATCATTAATTGTGTTAAAAGCCTGTCTAAAAACGGAATCGGGTTGAATTCCCTGTAAATACCAAGACACATGTTTACGTGCAATGCGATAACCCTTTTGTTCGCCATAGAATTGATGTAATTCTTGAATATGACGCAAAATTTGACCGCACTTTTCACTTAAACTTGGTGTTTGTATTATCGAATCGTACTCAATTAGACTATCTACGGCTTGGAATAGCCACGGATTACCTAGTGCGGCACGACCGATCATAATTGCATCAGCACCCGTATAATCAAGTACTGCTTTTGCTTTCGCGGCGGAATCAATATCTCCATTCGCAATTACAGGAATAGAAATAGTTTGTTTAACCGAGCGAATATTGTCGTATTCGGCTTCCCCTTCAAAAAGGCATTCTCGCGTTCGCCCATGAATGGTTAAAGCCTGAACACCGGATTGTTCGGCAATTTTGCCGATTTGTACGCAATTTCGATTGGATTTATCCCAGCCTGTGCGAATTTTTAAAGTGACCGGCACATCAACTGCACTGACCACTTCCCGTAGAATTTTTTCTACCAGTTCGGGAAACTGTAACAAAGCGGAACCTGCCAGTTTACGATTGACTTTTTTGGCGGGGCATCCCATATTGATATCAATAATTTCTGCACCGTATTCCACGTTTACGGTGGCAGCTTTTGCCATTTCCAGCGGATCGGAACCCGCAATTTGCACGGCATTAATACCCAGTTCATCGCTATGTGCCAAACGCAGTCTCGATTTTTCAGTATGCCAAACTTGTGGGTTCGTGGACATCATTTCTGAAAAGGTCAGACCAGCACCATAATGCGCACATAGGCGACGAAAAGGTTTATCGGTAATGCCTGCCATGGGCGCAAGTAAAACACGGTTTTTTAATTGGTATGAACCGATTTGCATTTTACCTTTACCACCTTAAAAGCCTAAATCCTATTATTATCGAACAGAGCTATAATCGACAAGGCGTGCTATGATACGCATTTTGCATTTATTTGCAAGGCGAATTTTGTTCAAAAAACACCCTTTTTTTGATTGACAACAAGAAATTAAGCTATTTTTAGTTTGCCTGTAATACGGCACCATTCTTCACGCACTGCCAAAGGATCTAAAGTAAAGGTTTGTGCGTAGCTTTCACATACGGATTGGGCTTGCGTTTCTAAAATGCCGGATAAGCCAAGTTCGCCGTTTTCTTTTACGAGCTGGCTAATCACCGGATAAAGCTCTTTTAACGGACCGGCAAGAATATTGGCTACGACAATATCCGCTTTTAGATCCGTCGGTTTTTCGTCGGATAAAAAGAGTTGTAAGCGATCTGCTACGCTATTTTGTTCTGCATTATTACGGCTGGCAAGAATAGCTTGCGGATCGATGTCAATTCCGACCGCACTTTTTGCACCAAGTTTTAGCGCCGCAATAGCTAAAATGCCGGAGCCGCAACCGAAATCAATAACGGTTTTGCCTTTCAAATCCAGACCGTCCAGCCATTCTAAACAGAGTGCTGTTGTCGGGTGCGTACCGGTGCCGAAAGCTAATCCGGGATCAAGCATGACATTGACGGCATTTTCATTGGGAATTTCACGCCAACTTGGGCAAATCCATAAACGTTTGCCAAATTGCATTGGGTGAAAATTATCCATCCATTCCCGTTCCCAATCTTTGTCTTCAATTTGTTCAATTTTATAAGCGGTATTTTCGTCTAAATGTCTCGCTTGATGCAGTAAATCGACAATTTTTGTCATGTCGGTTTCCGCATCAAATAATGCCATGACATCCGTATTACCCCAAAGTCGGGTTTCACCGGGTAGCGGTTCAAAAATCGGCGTATCTTGGCTATCCATAAAAGTCACGGAAACGGCACCGATTTCTTCTAGAAAATCGCTCATTTTTTCTGCTTTTTCATTTGTACTATTCAGACGAATTTGAATCCAAGCCATGTGTTTTCCTTAATGCTATAAAAATAGGGGACATTATACCGATTTTTTCAAAAATTTCGGCAGTAACGTTGAACCAAGGGTGGCAAACATAATGAGTGTGATGCCAAGTGCGGTCGAAAATGAGAGAGTTTCCCCAAGTAACAGAACCGCAAATAAAATGCCGAATAAGGGTTCAAGGGAAACTAAAATACCAGAAAGATTGGCATCGACACTGTTTAACCCTTTATTCCACAGCCAAAAGGCAAGCCAACTGCAACCGATGGCAAGATAAAATAAGCCGGCGATACCGTAACCGTTTAAATTAATGTCCCAATTTTCTGTTAGAATCAGGGTGAAAGGAATTGTGGTGAGCGTCCCTAATACAATACTGACCGCTGTGTAGGCTTGTGTTGAGACTTTTGCTACGACGGTGCGTGTCCAACGTAATACACTCGCAAAAATGACTCCGGCACTGAGCACCAATAAACAACCGAATAAGCTAATTTCATTAATCCCTTCATTGTGTTGCCCGCCATTGATCATCACGGCAACCCCTAAAAATGCGATAGCACCGAATAACCAGTGGAACCATTTGGCTTGGTCTTTAAAAAAGAAATGACCGACAAACACCACCAGTAGCGGTTCAAGCCCAATCATCGTGACGGCACTGGCGGCAGAGGTATATTTTAAACCGATAAATTGCAGTAAGAAAACGGCAGTATAGTTAAGAAAGGCAAGCCACCAAAGCTGCTTGCGCATAGGCTTGTCAATTTTTTTCCAACGGCGTAAAAAGAGGGGGAACACGAAAATCATCGCAATAATTAACCGCACTTGGACAACAAGCACGGGATCCATCATCGAATAGGTGAATTTTGCGGCGATTAATGAACTGCTCCAAAGGAGCAGAGCGATAATTTGGTAGATCATAGATATTCCGTTATTTTTCAAGTGCGGTCACAAAAAACAAGTTTTTTGAACGTTGACTTTACCAATGGCTCCAAAGGAGTGAATCAATCACTTTAGTGATTGATGGATAATTTTTCACTTGTTTTCACAAGGCGACTTTCTCCCCATTTATTCCCTACTAAGAATGCGATTAAACCAAAGATTAATGCAGGAACGATTTGATGGAATCCAAGTAGTTTCACACTGAGTTGTGTGAGCAAAATATAGCTGCCCAAGCCGACAATCATTGAGCTTAATGCGCCGTACGCATTGGCTTTATCCCAATAAATCCCCAACACAATAACCCATAAAAATGCGGCTTCCAACCCACCAAAAGCGAACAAGTTCAGCCAAATGATCATATCCGGCGGATTAAGGGCGGCGAGAATTAAAAGTGCGGTTAAAATCAGCGTAATAATGGAAGAAAAATAGCTGATTTTTTTTTCGTTCTTTGCCTCTTCCGGTTTAGCGGAAAGGTATAAATCTTTGACAAAAATTGAGGAGGATTGAATAAGTTGCGCATCAATCGTTGACATAATGGCGGACATTGGCGCAGCTAAAAAAATCCCCGCTACAATTGGCGGTAGCACTTGTAACATTAATGTTGGAATAACCTGATCGGCAATGGTGAGCTCAGGAATAATCGCACGCCCTAATGCACCGGATAAGTGCATACCAAACATAATTAAAGAAAGCACAATGGTACCGATCAACATACCTTGATGTAACGCTTTACTGTCTTTAAATGCCATACAACGAACCGCCGTGTGTGGTAGCCCTACCACTCCGAAACAAACTAAAATCCAAAATGACGCCATAAATTGAAAATCAAGCATCTCATTTGGGCCGTAGGGGGTAACTAACGCAGGATCAATTTCGGTTAATTTATTGACCGCACTTTCTACTCCGCCAAGGGCATAAATTGTGCCGCCAAGTAAAATGATGGTACCAATAATCATCACTGTACCTTGGATAGTATCGGTCAGCACGACCGCACGAAAACCGCCGATAAAGGTATAGATTCCCACGGTGAAAGCAAAAAGTAAAAGAGCCTGCGTGTAAGAAATTCCAATGGTTGTTTCAAGCAATCGTGCACCGCCGATAAATTGCACGGTCATCGCGGCAAAAAAAGCGAGTAATAAAGCGAGGCTTGAAATCCAAACAAGATATTTGTTTTTATATCGATACAGAAAAAGATCGTTGATAGTGAGAGCGTTGGTTTCACGGGAAAGAAGGGCGAATTTTTTGCCCAACGCACCTAAAGCAAGCCAGACTGCCGGCACCTGAATCATCGCTAATAGTACCCAGCCCAGCCCATATTTATACGCTGCGCCCGGGCCGCCGACAAAAGAACTGGCACTGGCATAGGTGGAGGCGGTAGTCATGGCAAGCACAAAACCAGTCATAGAGCGATTTCCCACATAATATTCTGTTAAAAAATCACCTCTTGTGCGTTTCACATAAGCATAGATCGCTGCACCAAACACAAAAGTAAGGTAAATGATTAAAGGGAGAATAATGCCTAGATTCATTGGTTATCTCCTTTCTCCTTGATTTCTAAGGAAATATCTTGATAGACGATTTTGATCAGCCAATAGCCGACTACAATAAACAAAATCGGTAAATAGATGCAGGAAAGCTCAAACCAAAGGGGAAAACCGATTGGACCTAAAGTCTCTTTCGGTAGGTAAGCACATAAACACCAGCCCACCACATAGATGAGCGTTAGTCCTAATGCCCATTTTGCTTCCTTAGCTGCTTGTTGGTATCGTTGTGTGAGTGTCATAAAGTAAGGCCTCCTTAAAATATTTTGCTCATTTCTAAATAAATGCGGTTTTTATCATAACTATAAAAAGGATGGTTACTTTTTATTTTTTGATAAGTCCACGTCAGTTTTGGAGTAATCCCCAAAAAATAGAAATCGCGATGCCATAAGGTCAATGCAGTAAAATACTCATTATTTTTCTGACGAATCTGAAAGAAATCAATATCCTTATATGTTCGCCTTGCATAAGCAAGATTTAAACGGGAGGAAATACCTAATGACCATTCTTGTCCCCAAGCGAGACGAATATTTTTACGTTGATAAGCGTTATCATGGTCTCGTGTATTTTCACGGTTATAATCTATGCCTATAAGCCAGTATTGCCCGCTTTGTGGAGTATAAAGTAAGGTGTTTGACCAAAGGTAATTATTGCCATTTAAATGTTTCCGCCAGTTATAACGTTGTTCACCATACTCAAGTGCGGTCGAAATTTGCCATTTTTCATTTAACCAATAGTTTGTTTCTAATCGTATACCGGAATTTTTAGCATATTGTTTTAATGCATCACCACCCGATGAGCCACCGCCATACCAACGTTTTTCTGTAAAGGGGGTGAGTAAGTTTTCAAAACGTGCAGTTTGATAGCCTAAACCTGCTCCTACACGAAGATTTAATTCATTGTATTTTCTGTTATTCCAAAAATATCGACCTTGTCCTTCAAGTTGCAATTTTGTGAATACATTATTCGCCCAAGACCATTTTTTCTCGCCATTCAAATAGTAGGAAAAACCTTGTGCACTTTCTTTTTCCCAAGCATTCCAATTACCAATTTTTGTGCCGGATTTAGGGGCGTTATTGATGTTTGATTCATTTAAATAACTGATCCCGCCATTTACTTTCCATTGATTACGTTTGTTTAAGGCAGATAAATATTGATCAATAATTTGAATGCTTTCCGGAGAGATATCTTCCGCACGTAATTTTTGAAATTGATCTTTTGCTGCTTCATTATCATTGTTTAAAAATAAAGCTTGTGCTAACTGATAACGTAAGGCGATGATATGCGAATGCTGACTAAATAAAGTTCGATAACGCTCGGCTGCCAGAGAAAAATTTCCTTGATGACGTGCTAGAATCGATTCAGACCAAGCTAATAAAGTGGGATCCTGATTAGGTAAGTTTTTATAAAACGGGAGTAAAATTTCTACGGCTTTCGCATTATTTTGTAAGACGGCTGGAACTAATCCACGAATGATTAAATCGGGATGCTGCTGTAGTTCGGCACTGCTCATTGAAATATTTTCTCTCTTTGGTGTAGAAATTTGTGCCTCTGTTTGTGGAAGTTTTGGTTTTGCCATATTAATGCGATCGTCCAGCCCATCACTTTTAGATTGAGCCACTTCTGCCGAAGCATTGATAGCAAACAATATATAAAGGGTAGAAAGAAAAATCTTACCGGATTTCATTAATTTTAATTCTCTTAGATATGAATTATGAATAAAGCAAGCACTGTGGCTTGCTTTATAATTCTAGATGTTCATTTTATTGTTTTGCAGCACCAAAAGCGGCATTCCAAGATTGATCATTGCCCTGTGCAAGACCTGCCATCTCTTTCGCATTATTGCCGTAGAATTTACCTTCTACTTGACCATTTGATAGCGTAGTTGAATCGGTTGTCCCTGTAAATGAATTACCTGAAATTTGAGCATTAATTTCTACTTTTACTGGCTGGAGATTCCTATTTGGGATGTTGAGTGAACCTTCTAAGGTTTTATTTCCAAAATCGACATTAAATTCAGATGAACCACGGTGGTACTCTTTTGGTTCTAACCCATACACGTTTCTTACAGAAATGATGGTATCTCCGGAATAAGTCGCTCCCCCTGATGTAGGCATATTTTGAGTTGGATTTCCGTTGTAGAACATATAGCCATTGCTATTTTCATTTAAAGAGTCACTCACTCCAAAACGAGTATCAGAATAACGGCCACAGCATACTTCAAGTTTTCTTCCCTCTACGATCGTAGCTGTCCAATCTTTAATATCAATGTTTGATAATCCAATGATAATATCGACTCCATCTACATTTATAGAGGTTGTGTCGTAATGATTTAATGTTGTCGCTTGTGCATTAACATTATCATAACTTTCTGATGTTACAATTGCTGCACCGGTTTCGTTTCTCTCCAGTTGGGGTTGATTGTCAGATGCTTTGTTATCAGATGTTTTATTATCAGATGTTTTGTTATCAGATGTTTTATTATCAGATGTTTTGTTATCAGATGTTTTGTTATCAGATGTTTTATTATCAGATGTTTTATTATCAGATGTTTTGTTATCAGATGCTTTGTTATCAGATGTTTTATTATCAGATGTTTTGTTATCAGATGTTTTATTATCAGATGTTTTATTATCAGATGTTTTGTTATCAGATGTTTTATTATCAGATGTTTTATTATCAGATGTTTTATTATCAGATGTTTTGTTATCAGATGCTTTGTTATCAGATGTTTTGTTATCAGACGTTTTGTTATCAGACGTTTTGTTATCAGACGTTTTGTTATCAGACGTTTTGTTTGTTTGTTGACTTATTTGAGTATTGTTTGACGCATTATTTTGCTGCGGCTGATTATCACTACCGCTGCCACCGCCACTACTTCCACAAGCTGAAACAATTAACGCAGCCAGGGCAGTTAAACCAAATCTTGTCAATGAAATTTTTGTTAGTTCCATAAGAGATCTCGTACAATTAATAAATAAAATTAAGATGAGCCAGAGTTAAAACGCTGGAAAGTCTATCAAAACTCGTGTAGCTTGTTAAGTGAATAAAAGATGAATTTTTAATAACTTAAAAAAACAAAAGTGCGGTCAAAAATGTATAAGATTTTTTGACCGCACTTTCTTTCATAGATGAAATTATTTCACTCGAGAGACATATTCGCCTGAACGGGTATCAACCTTAATGACTTCACCGATTTGCACGAACAGAGGCACTTTCACTACTGCTCCGGTGCTGAGGGTTGCCGGTTTGCCGCCGGTGCCTGCAGTGTCACCTTTTAAGCCCGGGTCGGTATCCACGATTTCTAATTCGACAAAGTTTGGTGGAGTAACGGTGATCGGCGAACCATTCCATAGGGTAACGATACAATCTGCTTGGTCTAATAACCATTTTTCTGCATCACCTACTGCTTTTGCATCGGCAGAATATTGCTCAAAGGTTTCAGGGTGCATGAAATACCAAAATGCCTCGTCTTTGTATGAATAGGTTAAGTTTAGATCCATAACATCAGCGGCTTCAACGGAAGTACCGGATTTGAAGTTCACATCCAACACTTTGCCTGAAATTAACTTACGAATGCGGGTGCGGGTAAATGCTTGACCTTTACCCGGTTTTACGAATTCGTTTTCAATGATTACGCAAGGCTCGCCGTCTTGCATAAATTTTAGACCCGGTTTGAAATCACTGGTAGTATATGTAGCCATATTAAATATCCTAAAAAGAAAGATGGTTTAAAAAGTGTGTATTTTAACTCAAGATCCGGCGATTAGAGAAGAACAAAATTGGCTCGCTATTTTAAAAAATGCGATTTCCGATCCTCAAGTATTACTAAAAATACTTGATTTACCGAAAAAGGATTTTGAATATGCATTAAATGCCCGAAAACTTTTTGCCCTTCGTGTCCCTCAACCTTTTGTCTCAAAAATGGAAAAAGGTAATCCGAATGATCCGCTCTTTTTGCAAGTGATGTGTTCCGATTTAGAATTTGTGCAGTCTGAAGGATTTTCAACAGATCCCCTGGAGGAACAAAATGCCAATGCCGTACCAAATGTTCTACATAAATATCAAAACCGTCTTTTGTTTATGGTAAAAGGCGGCTGTGCGGTGAATTGTCGCTATTGTTTTCGCCGCCATTTTCCTTATGAAGAAAATCCGGGTAATAAAAAAAGTTGGCAACAGGCATTGGATTATATTGCCGAACATACTGAAATAGAAGAAGTGATATTTTCCGGCGGCGATCCGCTGATGGCGAAAGATCACGAGTTGGAATGGCTGATAAAACACCTCGAAAATTTACCGCACTTACAGCGTTTGCGTATCCACACCCGTCTGCCGGTGGTCATTCCGCAGCGGATTACTGATAAATTTTGTGAGATTTTAGCGAAAAGCCGCCTGCAAACTGTAATGGTGACACACATTAATCATCCTAATGAAATTGATGAGTTTTTAGCCTATGCGATGAAAAAACTTCGCTATGCAGGCGTAACGCTTCTTAACCAATCGGTTCTTTTGAAAGGGATTAATGATGATGCTCGAGTGTTGAAAACCCTAAGCGATAAATTATTTCAAGTCGGTATTTTGCCTTATTATTTGCATCTGTTGGATAAGGTGCAAGGCGCAAGCCATTTTTTAGTCGGCGATAGGCAAGCAATGGCGATTTATAAAACCTTGCAATCGCTCACTTCCGGTTACCTTGTGCCTAAACTTGCCCGTGAAATTGCCGGTGAGCCAAATAAGACTTTATACGCTGAATAAGATCCGATAAAATACCCAAGATTTTTACCGCACTTTTGTGCTTATCGCTAAGACGAAAACAGACAATAATTAATTGAGGTAATTCTGTGGATGCTATGAATAACAATCAATCAAACGAAAATAAATCTCAAAACGAACTTGATCTTGGTTTAAACCAAGAGGATGTCGTGACACCAAGAAAACCGGTGCAATCAAGTGAGTCTTTATTGGTTAAAGCAAAAGGCTTGAAAGATTTGTTTGGTCGTAAAGAACAAGTCGGGACGCAATTTCATGTGCGTAAAGAGCCGACCTTTGGTGAAGATAGTACACAGCAAGCGGCGCAGCCAAATCCGCAATCCAATTTCACCGAAACCGCTAAAATGACGGCTGAAAGCGTTGAGCAAAAAGTAGAAGCTACGGCTGAATCTGTGGGTGAACAGGTTGAAACGAAAGCTGAAGATGTGGTTGAAAGCTCGATTTCTGTCGCAGAGCAGGCTAAAGAAACCTTAGCTACTGGTGCAACAGCGGCAGCTGCCGCCTTGAAACGTCCTGAAAAATGGAAAATTCTTCAAATTTTACCGGAAAAACATCGTCGTCTCTTTATTGCGATTTTAGCGTTAGTGTTACTTTTGATAGTATTTTTTGCGTTAAAGCCGAATTCTGATACGGTGGAGTCTTTTGAGCTACAAAATAGTAATGAAATTCCGGTGCAATTTCAATCATTAGATCAATCCCAACCGGTTGAAACAACCGTGTTAGATCATGTTTCTACAGCACAGGAAAGCGCCCCATCAGCAGAAACACAAGCTCAGACAGAATCCGTTGCTACTGCGCAACCGGGCAAAATGGAATATATCGGCGATCAAAAATCGGCAACCGATTTACAAAAAACAACAGAGTCCGCCTCATCCGGCAATGAAACAATTTCCCAACCGGTTTCTAGCGTCCCTGTTCGTTCTGAACCGACCAGTGCGGTTGAAAGCCGCCGTGAAGCGGTTAAACCCGTTATCCAAGAACGTAAAACTGTAGAAAAAACAACCGTGAAACCGGTTCAAACGAAAACCGAACCGACACGAAAAGTTACGACCCAAGAAACAAAAGCAACCGCAAAAAATGAACGTAAAGTTCAAATTGTAGAATCAAAACCTGCGACTAATACCGCAAAAGTCGCCTCAAGCGGAGCAAGTAAAACCTTAACGGTACCGAAAGGGGTATCCCTTATGCAAGTCTTCCGTGATAACAATTTGAATATTTCCGATGTGAATGCCATGACCAAAGCAAACGGTGCGGGTAATGCGTTGAGTAGCTTTAAACCGGGTGATAAAGTTCAGATTTCCTTGAATGGGCAAGGGCGTGTAAGTGAGCTACGTTTATCCAACGGAGCGAAGTTTGTTCGTCAATCGGACGGTTCTTATCAATTTAAAAAATAAAATAATGTGAAGGGCGGAAATCCGCCCTTTTTTTGTTCAATTTCGGTGGATACCTATGTTGAAAAAAATATCGTTTATTTTGACCGCACTTTTGCTGAACGGTTGTGCTGAAAATACGCTATTAAGTGAGCCGCTACCACAAAAAATGAAAGTACAAAAGGTGGATAAAACCTCACAGATAGGTTCGGCGAAATTATATCTTTGTAAAGGTAACAAGGTAGTGCGGGTAGCACATAGCACGGAAAAGAAAAATAAGAAGACGTTAAAACGGGTTACTATCACCTTTAATAATATGACGGAAAAATTAATGTTGGTGATTTCGGAGCGTGGAAAAGATTACGGCAATATTCGCTGGACTTGGCAAGAACGTGATGATTTGAGTTTGTTAAAAACCAGCGTCGGCAAGATTTTAGCGGAACAGTGTCGATTGCGATCTTCCGAATTATTACCGAGTGAATAAACCGTGCAAAGCGATCTTCAACGTGGTTTTGTACTACATCGCCGCCCTTACAGTGAAACCAGTTTATTGGTGGATTTATTCACTGAAGAAAGCGGTCGCCTGACGGTGATAGCGAAGGGGGCGAGGGCAAAACGTTCCGCATGGAAATCGGTGCTACAACCTTTCACTCCCTTGTTATTACGTTGGACGGGGAAAAGCGGCTTAAAAACGCTCACAAAGGCAGAACCTGCCGCGATGACTTTACCTTTACAACAAACCGCACTTTATAGCGGTTTCTATGTTAATGAACTGCTTACCCGTGTTATCGAACCTGAAACGGCTAATCCCCAATTATTCCAACATTATCTAAAATGCTTAACGGGTTTGGCGGCAGAAACCAATGTCGAACCTTGCTTACGTTTATTTGAATTTAATTTACTGCAAATTCTCGGCTATGGCGTGGATTTTCTGCATTGTGCCGGCTCAGGTCTGGTGGTAGAACCCACAATGACTTACCGTTATCGAGAAGAAAAAGGCTTT
Source organism: Rodentibacter caecimuris (assembly GCF_001019715.1). Lineage (GTDB taxonomy): Bacteria > Pseudomonadota > Gammaproteobacteria > Enterobacterales > Pasteurellaceae > Rodentibacter > Rodentibacter caecimuris. The sequence continues at coordinate 2,321,252 of NZ_BBXJ01000001.1, read as the reverse complement.
ATTGCTTCACTGGTGAAAGATAATTTGACTTTTTATGGGCGGGATCTCATCGCTTTTGATGCGCTTGATTTTTCCGATGAAGCAGTACGCCAAGCGGCGAAACGTTTTACACGCATAGCTTTAAAACCTTACCTCGGCGATAGACCGTTGAAAAGCCGAGAATTATTTACTCAAAACATTCTTTATTTAAAATAATGCTCCTTTATACCAAACCGAAAAAAACAAAACAGCGGCAAACGATCACGGCTGATATTCTTGAACTGGATTATCAAGGATTAGGTGTGGCAAAAGTGAATGGAAAAACGTGGTTTATAGAAAATGCACTGCCACCGGAAAAAGTGGACTGTCTTGTGGTTGAGGAAAAACGCCAATATGGGCGGGCGGTAGCGAAAAAATGGCTTGAAAAAAGTCCGCTTCGTGTACTGCCGCAATGCACCTATTATGAGCGTTGCGGTGGCTGCCAAGCCCAACATATTCCTATTGAAATGCAGCGTGAAGCCAAACAGGCAGCATTATTTAAACGTTTATCAAGACTCCAACAGCAACCCATTGCTTTTCAACCGATGATTTGTGATGAGGCTTGGGGGTATCGCCGCCGAGTTCGTTTAAGCTTATGCTTCAACCCGAAAATCAAGCAAATTGAGCTAGGGTTTCGTCAGAAAAATAGCCATGATTTGATCGCAGTGGAACATTGCGAAGTGCTTGAACCTGTCATCAATAATTTACTGCCAAAATTGACCGCACTTTTAGCCCGTTATTCCAGACAAAAACAACTTGGGCATATTGAGTTAGTCGCAGCGGATAATGGAGTGGCAATGCTATTGCGTTACACCGGAAATCTTGCCGATACTGATCGCAGTTTGTTGTTGAATTTTGCCGAACAAGAAAATCTTATGCTTTTTTTACAAAATGATGACGGCATTGAACAAATTTGTGGTGGTTTACCCTATTATCAATTTGCTAACGGCATTAAATTGAATTTTGATATTCGTGATTTTATTCAAATCAACCGTCGGTTAAACGAGAAAATGGTACAAACCGCACTGGATTGGCTCTCCCTTAACCCTAGGGATCATGTACTGGATTTATTTTGCGGTATGGGTAATTTCACGCTCCCTATGGCGAAACGGGTTAAAAGTGCGGTAGGAATTGAAGGGGTTTTTGAGATGGTACAAAAGGCGACACTCAATGCCGAACACAACCAGATCAATAATATTGAATTTTTTCAGGCAAATCTTGACCAACCTTTTGTCAATCAACCTTGGGCAAATCAGCCTTTCAACAAAGTGTTGCTCGATCCGCCTCGTAGCGGTGCAGCGTTTGCATTAAAGGCACTTTGTCAATTAAAGGCGGAGAAAATGCTTTATGTTTCTTGTAATCCTGCCACCTTGGTACGTGATGCGGAGATTTTGCTCGGGCTGGGTTATAAAATAGAAAAGAGCGCCGTGATTGATATGTTTCCTCATACGGGGCATTTGGAATCCATTACGTTATTTTCTACAAAATAAGTAGGTTATTCTGTTACAATGACAGACTAAAATGGAGTGGCAGGGAGCTACGCTTCTCATCAACAAGGGGGTATTAATGGTTGCTGTTCGCGGTTCTCATTTGTTAAATCCGCAAGATTTTGTGATTGAACAATGGTGTACATCGTTAAAACTGACGGAGCAAACGGAAAAAACGTTGATTGACGCTTGGTATTATTCGTGTGAGCTAATAACAGCCCATCCTGATGAAATGCAAAATGCGACATTGACACTCCAATCCGGTGTAGAAATGGTGGAAATTCTACACGAACTTAATATGGACGCGGAAAGTCTTGTTACCGCTATGCTGTTCCCGATTGTGGCGAATCGTTTGGTGGATTGGGAGGTATTGGAAGAGAAATTCGGTACGAAAATCCTCAAATTACTGAGCGGGGTTGAGGAAATGGATAATATCCGCCAACTTAATGCCAGCCATTCCGCCAATGTCTTACAAGTGGATAATGTCCGTCGTATGTTGCTAGCCATGGTTGATGATTTCCGTTGTGTGATTATCAAGCTTGCAGAACGTATTACTTTCCTCCGTGATGCGGAAAATCGCTGTTCTGAAGAGGAAAAAGTCCTTGCCGCGAAAGAATGTTCCAATATTTACGCACCGCTGGCAAACCGTTTAGGTATCGGACAACTTAAATGGGAGTTGGAAGATTACTGTTTCCGTTATTTACACCCCGAACAATATCGGGCTATTGCCAAATTATTACAAGAACGCCGTTTGGATCGCGAACATTACATTGCTGATTTTGTGGAAGCTCTCAGTCGCCGCCTGCGTAAAAACATCGAGCATGTTGATGTGTATGGCCGCCCAAAACATATTTATAGTATTTGGCGTAAAATGCAGAAAAAGCACTTAGAATTTGGTGCGTTATATGATGTTAGAGCGGTTAGGATTATCGTCCCAAAATTACAAGATTGTTATACCGCATTGGGCATTGTTCATACTCATTTCAAACATTTACCAAAAGAATTTGATGATTACGTTGCGAACCCAAAACCGAACGGGTATCAGTCTATTCATACCGTCGTGTTGGGAAAAGGCGGTAAGCCAATTGAAGTGCAAATCCGCACCCAGCAAATGCACGATGATGCGGAATTAGGCGTTGCCGCGCACTGGAAATACAAAGAAGGCACGACGGGGTCGATGTCGGCGTATGAAGAAAAAATTGCCTGGTTACGTAAATTACTCGCCTGGCAGGACGATATTACCGATTCCGGCGAAGTGATGGCGGAATTACGAAGCCAAGTATTTGATGATCGTGTCTATGTGTTTACCCCCAAAGGGGAGGTGGTGGATTTACCGACCGGTTCTACTCCGCTTGATTTTGCTTATGCCATTCATAGTGAAATCGGTCATCGCTGTATCGGTGCGAAAGTATCAGGGCGAATTGTACCGTTCACCTATCAACTACAAATGGGTGATCAAATTGAAATTATCACGCAAAAAAATCCGAACCCGAGTCGGGATTGGCTCAATCCGAACTTAGGTTTTACCCATACGGCAAAATCGCGGGCAAAAATTCAAGCATGGTTCAAAAAACAGGATCGTGATAAAAATGTGCCGGCAGGGAAAGAATTACTGGATAATGAATTAGCCCGTTTAAATCTCAGCCTCAAACAGATCGAGCCTTATGCCTTACTGCGCTATAACTTGAAAAATATTGATGATCTTTATGCCGGGATCGGCAGCGGTGATATTCGTCTCAATCATTTGCTGAATTTTTTACAAAGTAAGCTCATCAAAGTGAGCGCAGAACAAGTTGATCAAGAAATTCTGCGTCATGTGGCAAATAAAAGTGCGGTCAATTCTCAACAAAAAAATCATGGCAAGAATGACTACGTCATAGTAGAAGGGGTAGGAAATTTAATGCACCATATTGCCCGTTGTTGTCAGCCGATTCCGGGGGATGCGATTGTCGGTTATATCACAATGGGACGCGGCATTTCGATTCACCGTAGTGATTGCGAACAGTTTTTAGACCTGCAAGCGGCACATCCTGAACGTGTGGTGGAATCTATTTGGGGGGAAAATTATGCCAGCGGCTTCCATATTAATATCCGTATTGTGGCAAGCGATCGTAACGGTTTGTTGCGTGATATTACGACAGTGTTGGCGAATGAAAAAATCAGTGTGTTGGGCGTATCCAGTCGAGCCGATACGAAAAAGCAATTAGCTACCATTGATATGGAAATCGAACTGCACAATGTAGAAAGTTTAAGCAAAATCTTGGCTAGAGTTTCAAAGCTAAACGATGTGATCGAAGCCAAGCGTTTATAAAATAGGAATTGTTATGCATAAAACCACAGGGGTAACCCATTTAATTAATTCGACAAAATATTCCCTTCAAGGCTTAAAAAGCACATTCAAGAACGAAACCGCATTCCGCCATGAATGTGTGCTTGCGGTAATTTTAATTCCGCTTGCCTTTTTGTTAGGAGAAACCAAGATTGAAATCGCTTTAATGATTTCGTCTGTTTTACTTGTACTGGCGGTGGAATTGTTAAACAGTGCGGTGGAAGCGGTCGTCGATCGGATTGGCAGCGAACGCCACGAACTTTCCGGTCGAGCCAAAGATCAAGGCTCTGCCGCCGTATTTATCGCCCTTTGCATTGTTGGCGTGATATGGGGGAGTATTTTATTCTTCTAAAGTGCGGTCGGTTTTAAGAAAGATTTTCGGCTTATGTGTTGGCATAAGCCGTTTTTATGTTGCTCGTGCTAGACGGTGATTAATTCGACAGTGAGCTCTTTAATGGCATGTTGTACGGGCTCAACGAGATTTTTATCACAAATAATGCGATCAAAGCGGGTTAAAGGACAAATATGGAATGTTGCCACTTTGCCATATTTTGAAGAGTCCGAGACTAAGATTCTTTGATTCGCGGCATCAAGCAAGGCTTTTTTTACCGGCAATTTATTTTCATCGGGCGTGGTTAATCCTTTCAATGTCCATGATGAAGTGGAAACAAATGCAATATCGATAGAAAGTTGCCGAAGGAATTGACCGGCGAGTTCCCCAACGGAAGAATGATTCAATTTATTCACGGTTCCGCCAATGTGAATCAACTCACATTGCCCGTTTGTCATAAGAAAATGCGCAATGGAAAAATCATTTGTAACCACTAAGAGATCATCACGTTCAATTAAGCGGTAAGCGATTTCCAATGTTGTCGTACCGGCATCAAGATAGATCGTGGTATTCGTTGGAATGTGTTGTGCGGCAAATTTGCCGATTTGCTCTTTTTGAGTATGAAAAAGAAGTGATTTATCTTGGTAAGTGGGTTCAAAAGACAAATGCTCTTGCATTTTTACACCGCCCGATATGGATACCACTTTTCCCATTTCTTCTAATTTTTGAATATCGCGGCGAATAGTCATATGAGAAACATTCAGCGATTCAGCCAGTTGTGTAATGCTGACCACATCTTTTTGATTGATTAAATTGAGCAACAATTTTTGACGTTCTGCAGGAATCATAACATCCTCTCCAAAATTTTCTTCATTATATCGTTTTTTCCTCTTTATTTGTTTTCTTTCTTTTTTAACAAAAAATAACACAAATGTTAATGCTTGTGATCTTGTTCACGTTTTTTTATTTTGAAACCTGTCAGAATGCCTTTCATTAAATCAACGAATAATTCGTGGAGGAAACGTAATGACAAACAAACCTTATTCAGTTGCCGTAATTGGCCTAGGCGCAATGGGAATGGGCGCCGCACAATCTTGCGTGAAAGCAGGATTGACAACCTATGGCGTCGATCTTAACACAACAGCACTTGAAAAATTAAAGGAAGACGGTGCTTATGGGGTCAGCCAAAGTGCGGTCGATTTTGCCGATAAATTAGACGCCGTTGTATTGCTTGTAGTCAATGCCGCACAGGTTAATGCGGTGTTATTTGGTGAAAAGGGTTTAGCGGAAAAACTGAATAAAGGTTGCGCGGTGATGATTTCTTCAACTATATCCGCACAGGATGCGAAAGAAATTTCACAAAAATTAACAAGTTTAGGCTTGCTCATGTTAGATGCGCCAGTTTCCGGTGGGGCGGCAAAAGCTGCCGCAGGAGAAATGACAGTCATGGCATCCGGTTCAAAACAAGCGTTTGATAAATTACAGCCCGTACTCAATGCGGTGGCAGGTAAGGTGTACAACATTGGCGAAGAAATCGGCTTAGGTGCCACGGTGAAAATTATTCATCAATTACTCGCAGGTGTACACATTGCCGCAGGAGCAGAGGCGATGGCATTAGCCGCCAAGGCAGGCATTCCTCTTGATTTAATGTATGACGTGGTGACCAATGCGGCAGGTAATTCATGGATGTTTGAAAACCGAATGAAACACGTCGTAGAAGGGGATTATTCTCCGCTCTCTATGGTGGATATTTTTGTGAAAGATTTAGGGTTGGTAAACGATACGGCAAAATCTTTACATTTCCCTCTTCACCTTGCCAGCACCGCCTATTCAATGTTCACAGAAGCCAGTAATGCAGGCTATGGAAAAGAAGATGACAGCGCGGTGATTAAAATTTTCAGCGGCATTGAGTTGCCGAAAAAAGGAGCATAACGATGTTAGGTGTTATTGCGGATGATTTTACCGGTGCGAGCGATATTGCCAGTTTTCTTGTAGAAAACGGTTTGAATACAGTGCAAATGAATGGTGTGCCAAATACGACATTAACGGAAAAAGTGGATGCCATTGTCATTAGCTTAAAGTCTCGTTCAAATCCGGTGGAGGAAGCCATCGAACAATCCTTACAAGCGCTTGATTGGTTACAAAAGAGCGGTTGTTCTCAGTTCTATTTTAAATATTGCTCGACCTTTGACAGTACCGAAAAAGGCAATATCGGGCCGGTAACGGATGCCTTATTAGAGGCGCTTAATGATGATTTTACAGTGATTACGCCGGCTCTACCGATTAATGGAAGAACGATTTTTAACGGTTATTTATTTGTCGGCAACCTGTTGCTGAATGAATCCGGAATGCGTCATCACCCGATTACCCCGATGAAAGATGCCAATCTTATGCGTTTAATGGATGCACAGGCTAAAGGAAAAACAGGCTTGGTGAGCTATGCGGAGGTGATTCAAGGCGCAGATCATGTGAAATCTTGTTTTACCCAATTAAAACAAGCGGGATTCCGTTATGCGGTGGTGGATGCGGCAGATAATCGTCAGCTTGCTACCCTTGCGGAAGCCGTGAGTGATTTGAAATTAGTGACCGGCGGTTCCGGACTCGGGGCTTATATGGCGGCGAGATTAAGCGGCGGAAAAAAAGCAGAGGATGCATTTGTACCGAGAAAAGCACGAAGCGTGATTCTTTCCGGCTCTTGTTCCGAAATGAGCAATAAGCAAGTGAAGCTTTATAAGGAAAAAGCCACCGCACTTTACTTAGATGTGGAAAAAGCGATAGCGGATGCCAATTATGCCGACCGCTTATTTGAACAAATTCTGCCGCATATTGATGAACCGCTTGCGCCAATGGTTTATGCCACCGTACCGCCTGATGAACTAAAACAGATTCAGGCGCAATTTGGTGCGGAGCAGGCAAGCCAAGCCATTGAACAAACTTTTGCGAAATTGGCGCAACGATTAAAAGAAAAAGCCAATGTAGAGAACATTATTACCGCAGGCGGTGAAACGTCCAGCATTGTGGTACAAAAACTTGGATTTAGCGGGTTTCAAATCGGTAAACAAATCGCACCGGGCGTGCCTTGGTTAAAAGCACTGGGAGAATCGACCGCACTTGCTTTGAAATCCGGCAACTTCGGCAAAGAAACTTTTTTTATTGATGCGCAGGAAATGATGTTATGACTGATTCGGAATTAAAAACACTCATGGTGCAACTTGGCCGTTCTTTCTATGAGCGGGGGTATACCGTTGGCGGGGCGGGAAATCTCTCCGTGCGGCTAGCGGAAAATCGCATTTTAGTGACACCAACGGGTTCTTCTTTAGGGCGTTTGAAAGCGGAACGACTTTCCGTGTTGGATATGGACGGCAATGTGCTTGAAGGCGATAAACCCTCAAAAGAATCTGTTTTCCATTTAGCGATGTATCGTAAAAATCCTGAATGTCGGGCGATTGTGCATCTTCATTCTACCTATTTGACCGCTCTTTCCTGTTTGGAAAATCTTGATCCGCAAAATGCAATGAAAGCCTTTACGCCTTATTACGTCATGCGGGTCGGCGGCTTACCGGTGATTCCTTATTATCGTCCCGGCTCCCCTCGTATTGCTGAAGAATTAGAGGCGCGGGCATTATCCGGCAAAGCCTTTTTACTGGCGAATCATGGGGTAGTAGTAACGGGAAACGATTTATTAGATGCCGCAGATAACGCAGAAGAACTGGAAGAAACCGCAAAACTCTTTTTCCTTTTACAAGGAAAACCGATTCGTTATCTCACAGATGACGAAGTGAACGAATTAAAAAATAGGGGGAAATAGCGATGCCTAAATTTGCTGCGAATTTAACCATGATGTTCAACGAAGTTCCTTTTATGGAACGTTTTGCCGCCGCAGCCAAAGCCGGCTTCAAATATGTTGAATTTCTCTGGCCTTATGATTACGAGATTAAAACCATTAAGCAAGAATTGGATAAACACGGTTTACAAGTGGTGCTATTTAACACGCCCGCCGGTGAGGTATCCAAAGGGGAGTGGGGTGTTTCGGCAATTCCGGGGCGTGAGGCGGAAAGCCACGCCCATATTGATATGGCACTTGATTATGCACTCGGTTTGGGTTGCCCTAACGTGCATATTATGGCGGCAGTGGTGCCTGAAGGGGCGGATAAAGCGGAATATCAGCAAACTTTTATTAGCAATCTTCGCTATGCGTCGGAAAAATTTAAACCGCATGGGGTGAATATTTTGCTTGAAGCCCTAAGTCCGGCAGTTAAACCCAATTATTTATTGAAAAGCCAATACGATACCTTGGCAATCGTGGAACGGGTTGAACGCGACAATGTTTTCGTTCAATTGGATTATTACCACGCACAAAATGTGGACGGTAACTTATCCCGTTTAACGGATAAATTAAACGGCAAATTTGCCCATGTGCAGATGGCTTCCGTACCGGATCGTCATGAACCGGACGAAGGTGAAATTAACTACGACTATATTTTCAATAAACTGGATGAAATCGGCTATCAAGGTTTTGTCGGTTGCGAATACAAACCGCGGGGAGAAACATCAAGCGGTTTGGGATGGTTTGAGAAGTATAAATAAGTCATAAAGTGCGGTTGTTTTTTGTCATGTTTTTTCAATATGAAAATAGCCGCTTTTTTATACCCTAAATTTACCTTTTTAAAGGTTCAAGGAGCATTTTTATGAAAATTGTAATTACCGGCGGACAGGGATTCCTCGGGCAACGCTTGGCAAAAACATTACTCAATCAAACAAAGATTAATGTTGATGAACTTACTCTAATCGATGTGGTGCAACCTGTCGCCCCGAATAATGATCCGCGCGTAAAATGCGTTGAAATGGATCTTCGCAGTCCTAACGGGTTAGCGGAAATTATTACGGCTGAAACGGATGCCGTTTTTCATCTTGCGGCGATTGTAAGTAGTCATGCGGAACAAGATCCTGATCTCGGTTATGAAATTAATTTCTTGGCAACCAAAAATTTGCTTGAAATTTGTCGCCAACATAACCCTAAAGTACGTTTTGTTTTTTCCAGTTCGCTTGCCGTATTCGGCGGTGAATTGCCTGCCGTCATTGAAAACCATACTGCCGTTACCCCTCAATCTACCTATGGTACACAAAAAGCAATGAGTGAATTACTCATTAATGACTATACAAGAAAAGGTTTTGTTGATGGGTTGTGTGTTCGCTTACCAACCATTTGTATTCGCCCGGGAAAACCGAATAAAGCGGCGTCTTCTTTTGTGAGTAGCATTATTCGAGAACCACTGCACGGCGAGCAGGCGGTTTGTCCGGTATCGGAAGATTTGCGACTTTGGTTATCCAGCCCGAATACAATTGTTGAGAACTTGATTCATACATTAACGTTACCGTCATTACCATTACGTAGTTGGCATGTCATTAATCTTCCGGGTTTCACGGTAAGTGTTAAACAAATGCTTGCCGATTTAGCGGGCATAAAAGGCGAGGGGATTTTAGAAAATATCAAATTTAAGTTTGATCAAAATATTAACAATATCGTGGCAAGTTGGCCGGCTGAAATTAATTGTTCACAAGCTTTAGAACTGGGATTTTCGGTTGATCAGAATTTTAAAGACGTGATTCATCAATTTATCCAATTTGATATGTGACCTATTAATAATAAGGAGTAGCTATGCTTGGACTACCTACGCCAATTATTGGCTTAATTATTGCTGTATTCGTTCTTGTTGTTTTAGTGTTAAGAACACGTGTTCATGCTTTTATTGCGATGTTGATTGCCTCGTCTATTGCCGGTTTAATCGGCGGAATGAGCGTTAACGATACCCTCGCTGCGATCACCAAAGGTTTTGGCGGAACGTTAGGGGGAATTGGGATTGTGATTGGTCTCGGTGTCATGATGGGAAGTGTGTTGGAAGTGTCGGGTGCGGCTGAAAAAATGGCATTTAGCTTCATTAAATTTCTGGGTAAAAAGAAAGAAGAATGGGCACTGGCGATTACCGGTTATATTGTGAGTATTCCTATTTTTGTGGATTCGGCTTTTGTTATTTTATATCCCGTTGCTAAAGCGTTGGCGAAAAACGGAAAACGCTCGTTACTGACACTGGGTGTTGCCCTTGCCGGTGGTTTAGTGGTGACTCACCATACTGTGCCGCCAACACCGGGGCCGTTAGGCGTTGCAGGTTTGTTCGGGGTGGATATCGGCGCAATGTTGCTTGTTGGTATGTCATTTGCCGTATTGCCGGTGATTGGTATGGTTTTATATGCGAAATGGTTAGATAAAAAATATCCGACTTTCAATCAAGAATCCTTTTCTACGGAAGAATTAAAACAAAAATATGATGATTATATTGAGAAACACGAGAAGAAAAATCTGCCAAGCTTAGGGCTATCGTTACTCCCAATCGTGCTACCCATTCTACTCATTTTTATTAAAGCGATTCTTGATTTAGTGATTAAGGGTAGTCCGGCAATTGCAGAGCTGCAAATCTACCATTTCTTTGCTTTTATTGGACACCCGATGATTGCCTTAGCGTTAAGTGTCTTAATTTCCGTTTACACCTTACTGCCTAAAGTCGATAAAAATACGACCGCACTTCACCTTGAAGAAGGGGTAAAAACGGCTGGCATTATTTTATTGGTGACCGGTGCCGGTGGCGCATTTGGTGCGGTATTGCGCGATAGCGGCGCAGGCAAACAATTAGCGGAACAAATTGCGAGTCTCCCAATCTCGCCTATTTTAATTCCTTTTATTGTATCTACGCTTGTCCGTTTTATTCAGGGGTCGGGTACGGTAGCGATGATCACGGCAGCATCAATTTCCGCTCCGATTTTAGCGCAAATTCCGGGCGTGAATATGTTGCTTGCGGCTCAAGCTGCAACCATGGGATCGCTTTTCTTCGGCTACTTTAACGATAGTTTATTCTGGGTGGTTAACCGAATGATGGGGATCAACGATGTGAAGAAACAAATGATCGTTTGGTCTGTCCCTACTACAATTGCGTGGGCAATCGGGGGAAGCCTGGTGATTCTTGCGAATTTGATTTGGGGGAATGACGGTTCGATAACGGATTTAATTTTCCCATTAGGAATCTTAGCGTTAATCATGGGCTACGTTCGGATTCAGAGTAAGCAGCTATAACGGATAACGTATTGAGTGAGAGATGATGTCGTTCCTCTCACTCAATATGAAAAAGTTCATCGTTACAAGTAAAAATTGGCTAAACAAACTAGGCTGTCATTATTATGTGAACGATGGTTTGCTTGTGTATGAAGGAGAGATTTATATATTCAAAAGAATACGCATTGGTATCGCTTTATTTTTTATGCTCTTTCCTGTTTGGGCGCAAGAGGATAGCCCCAAATCAGGAAAACCGATACAGGCTACATTATTGGCTGAAATTACCTCATTAGGTCAAAGAGTGACGGGGATTGTGTTGGAATATGAAGATAATGTTCTGGCAAGTAGTGATTTGAGATATTCATATCAAGTGTTCACCCAATTGGAAGAAAAAGAAAAGCACCCTCGTTCCATTATTCGTGCCTACGTCAATGATTTGCCGGAGAAGGCGGAACAAGCTAAATCGGGTAAATTTGTGATTCTTGAATTAGATGATAGAGAGGCTAATGCGGCTTTATATTCGTTGCAAGCGGATAATCAACAACCGATGAAATTTCAAGCAAAAGATCAGACAGGCAAGATTGTTGAAATTGAGAAAGTGCAGGGAATAAAGGTTCCCCAATATTACGGCGAAAAGTTAGTTTATCAAATTGACCAAACCGGCTATATAAAGCTCTCCAATGGGAAAACCCTTGAACGAAATTCAGTCTCTTTGAATACTGAAAAAGATCATATTAAAACTTTATTTATTGATGATTTTTCCGAACAAGTGGTGATGTTTAATGAAAATAATTCCTTGAAATATCGCTTTTATCGTCCTGATTTAAGGGGAAATAAAAAATATCCTCTCACCATTTTCTTACACGGTTCCGGTCAAGTCGGTACGGATAATTTAGCTCATCTTGTTTCAAATAAAGGCGCCATTTCGACACTACAATATGAAGAAGGGTTTGTGCTCGCCCCTCAATACAGTACGGTTTTTGACCCTTTTGACGATAAAACTAAAGGGCAACAAGGCGGTATTCACTGGCAAACCCAAAATCGAGCGAATTTAGTATTAAAGATGATTGATGATGTGGTGCAGCACAATTCTGCGATTGATAAAGATCGGATTTATTTAGTGGGATTATCGCGCGGCGCGGAAGGCGTGTTAAATCTTTTACTAAAACGACCGCACTTTTTTGCTGGCGCATTATTAGCAAGTGGAAGAGAAGCCTATACAACGGAATGGATTGATGGAAATGCCAATAAAGAAAATTTAGCTTCAATTAAAAATGTGCCTATGTGGTTTTTCCACAGTAAGGAAGACCGAATCTCTCCGGTCAAAGGATCTCGTATTAATTATGAAATCTTACATCATCAACTTCATGCGCCCTATGTGAGATACACCGAGTTCAGCACGGAAAAAGCAGGTGATAATGGCATTATTAATCATAATCCGCACAATACTTGGGATGTTGTTTTTAATAGCCCTGAAGTAATGCGATGGTTATTACAACAACGTCGTGCAATGCATGAAAATGAAAATTAATGGGGGAATTATGTAAATTTATCCCCCCTCAACCTCAAAACAGTTGTCAATTTCCCCAAATTGCTATATTTTTAGCAAGTCGTTAAAAATCAAAGATATTTGTATCACCCAATGTTGTAACTCACTATCCAGATAGGAATGCTTATGGCAGTTCAATCCGATTATCGTTATAGCCTTACGGTCAACGGCAACAGCCAATTTGATGTAGTCAGTTTTGTCCTGACCGAACATTTATCCTCACTATTCCGTGCCGAGCTGGCGTTAGCCGGTTTTGATAACGCCCCTGCTTTCGCCGAGATTTTAAACCACCCCGCCACCTTAACCTTCTGGCAGGGGGATGTGGCGGTTCGTCATCTCAACGGTATCGTCACCGGTTTCAAACAACAAGAAAGCGGTTTTTCCCGCACCCGTTATCAGATGGTGATTGAACCCGCCTTATCCCGTGCCAACCTACAAGCGGATTTGCGTATTTTCCAACAGCAAGACAGCCAACAGATTATCGAAACCCTGTTGCGTAAAAATCAGGTGACCCAACATCAGTTTCATTTTTCCGATGCTTATTGGACGCGAGAGTATTGTGTGCAATACCGGGAAACCGATTTAGCCTTTATTGAACGCTTAGCGGCAGAAGAAGGCACGTACTATTATTTTGAACATACCGCCGACCATCATATTTTACATTTCTCCAACAGTAGCGGACTTGCCGAATCCAAAGGGCGGCTATTGTATAACGCTATGCCGGCAGGCGAGCGGCCTGAGGCGGCAGTGTGGCATTGGGCTTATGAAGAAAAGTTAGCGGGGACACAGCAAACCCTACGGGATTATACCTTTACCCACCCGCGCTATCACCAAGAGCACCAAGCCGTTCGCAACACCTCGAATATTTTTGGCGAACACCGTGACGCACAGTATGAGAGTTACGATTATCCGGGGCGTTATAAGCGGGATGCACAGGGCAAGCCGTTCACCCGATACCGCTTGGAATACCTTCAACGTGAGGCTGAGCTTGCCACCGCCAAAAGTGACGATTTACGGATGATACCGGGCTATTGTTTCACTTTGACGGGCCATCGTCGGGCCCACTACAATCGAGATTGGCTGGTTGTGGGGGTCACTCATCGCGGTTGGCAGAGTGGGGTATTGGAAGAAGAGAGTGGCGAGCAAGGTAACCGTTATGAAAACGACATCAAACTGATACCGCAGGGACGCCAATGGCGTCCTACTCCGCAACCCAAACCGCGTGTGGACGGACTTCAGGTGGCGCATGTGGTGGGGCCGGCAGAGGAAGAGATTTACTGTGACGAATGGGGGCGGGTGAAAGTCCAGTTCCCGTGGGACAGACAGGGCAATAATGACGAACACAGCTCTTGTTGGATACGGGTCAGCCAAGGCTGGGCGGGGGCGCAGTTCGGCAGTATAGCGATTCCGCGTATCGGGCATGAGGTATTGGTCGGTTTCTTAGAGGGAGACCCGGACCAACCGATTATTACCGGGCGCACCTATCACGGCACCACCGAGCCGCCTTATCCGCTACCGACCCATAAAACCCGCATGACGATTAAATCCAAAACCCACAAAGGGGAGGGGTTTAACGAATTACGTTTCGACGATGAAAAAGAGCAAGAAGAAATCTTTATTCATGCGCAAAAAAACCAAAACAATGTGGTGAATCATGACGAAACCACCAACGTCGGGCGAAATCGCAGCGAAAAAGTCGGACGCCATGAAAAAATCACCGTCGGGAAAAACCGCTCGCAAACTATCAAGCAAAATGAGTTGCTCACGGTAGGCTTTAACCGGATGACCAACATCGCCATGAACGAGTTACATAATGTGGGGATGATGCGCAGTCTGAATGTGTTGCTGAGCCAAAAAGAAATGGTCGGTCAGGATTTTGACTTAACCGTGGGCAAGGATTACCGCATTGATGTGGGCAATAATACCCATTTCAGCACCGCCCAATTATTGACGATGATAAGCCAAAATATGCACGTCACCGGTAAAGATGAAATTCGCTTGGACAGCAAAGGCGGTCAGATTCATCTGAATGAAAAGGGCATTACCTTAAAAGGCATTGTCACCATTGAAGGCCCGCTGACGGTGAAAGGCGAGGCGATGGCAGGTGGCCGCTCGGTGGAGGGCGAATGTATCGCCTGTAAGCAAGCGGCGGCAGTCGGGCGACCGGTCAACCCGATTTTGGGAATTAAACTGCTGACCAATGAAGTGGATTTTGCCTTACCGGGACTGTTACCCCTCACATGGCGTCGGTCATATTACTCGGATATTCCGGCAGGCGAGATGGGTAACTGGTTAGGGCAAGGTTGGCGGGTGAACGGCAGCCAATGGATAGAAGGGCGGTTACAGTCGGTGGCGTTAGATAACCCGTTGGACACCCCATTGAACGACGGCCAAGAAACGCCGCCGAAATCGACCGCACTTGAATCCTTTTATTACCTTGACGAACAGGGACGGGAAATTCCGTTACCGCGCGAGATTGACGGCACACCGATATTTATTCAAGCCGAACAGATTTGGGTGCACTATATCGGGACGGAGACGATTGAAATTGCCAATACGACAAAATCGGTGCGCATGACATTTCGCTGCTTGCCCCCGCAAACCGCCCGACAGAGGCAAGACGGACAAACGTCCATCCGCTATTTCACCTTACAGACAATTCAAGACAACCACGGCAACCGCCAACAGTTCTTGTACGGACAAGGATTATACGGACAACCGCCTCTGCCTTATGCGGTAACAGACGGCAACGGACGGGTCTTTGCGTTACAGTTTAAGCACATGGACGCGACAACGGCGACAGCCTCTCCGATAGCGGCAATGGCAAGTGCGACTATTCCCCCTGAAACGGGCGACCGCTCACCACTGTGGCGGCTGACCGATATTTACTTATTACCCCAGCCTTTTTCCGCAGTCAATCTCACCCAATTACAGGAAACTTTACAAAAACACACCGCACTTTCTGAGGTATCAGAGGTATCAATCAATTCCCCGCTTGGCAAAAAATTAGTCTCTTACCGCTACAACGCCGAAGGGGATTTAATTGAAGTAAAAGACGGCTTAGGCTATGTGGTGCGCAAATTTGCCTATCGCAATCACCTGATGATTGCCCATGAAGATGCCGCAGGCTTAGTTTCCCGTTATGAATATGACCACTATCGCCCAAGCGGCAAGGTAATACGTAATAGCACCAACCTCGGCGAGCGTTGGGAATTTGCCTATTTCCCAAGCTATACGCAAGTGACCGACGTGTTGGGACGAACGGAAGAATATCATTTTGACGAACATCGAGAACTTATCAAATTCGTCGCGGCAAACGGACAGGCAACCCTGCAAGAGAGAGACAAATTAGGCCGGGTGTTAAGTCAAACCGACCCTTCCGGACAAACCCGCTATTTTGAATACAACCCGCAAGGACAAATGACCAAACTCACCCGTCCGGATAATGTGATGTTGTATTTTATGTATGACAATGAGGGGCGTTTAACGGGACAAACGGATGCGCTTGGCAACCTGACCCGTTATCATTATGACGACAGGGGCAAGCTGATTGAGCGTGTTGATGCGTTAAATCAAAAAACGCAGTATGTTTATAATGACAAAGGACTTCTGACTTCCAGTACCGATCCGCTGGGCAATGATACCTTGTTTGCGTATGATGACAACTATCAACTGAGCCAAGTGACGGACTGTTCGGGCAATCAAAGCCGGTTTGGTTATAACGAATGGGGGCAGCTCACCGCACAAACGGATGCGCAGGGTCACACCACCTGCTATGACTACAACGAACGACAACAGCTGATAGCCACAGTGTTACCGAATCAAGAGCGCACCGCTTACCGCTACGACAAGGCGGGGCGTATGACAGAGGTAATGGACCCACAGGGCAACCGAACCCGCTATCAATACCGGGCTGACGGCTTACTCAGTATAAAAACCAATGTACAGGGTCATCACTTCCACTATGATTATGACGTGGCGGGGAGACTGGTAGGACTGACTAACGAAAACCACGCCACCTACCGCTTTGTGTATGACGAATTGGACAGGGTGACTTGGGAGAAGGGGTTTGATGATAAGCTTACGCAGTATGAATATGACCGACAAGGGAATCTTATGCGTCGCACAGATTATGGTGTGACGGAACGTGGCGAGCGGAATAAAGCGGCGATACGGATAGCGGAATTTAAGTACGATAGTTTGGGACAGCTGACCGAAGAAGTTATCCGTCAGGGGGATAACACCCACCAAACCCGATTCCGGTTTGATTTAAACGGACGGATGAGTGCGGTCGAAAGTGGCGGGCAGCAGATTGATTTTCGTTATGATGCGATAGGGCGTTTAGTGGAAGAAAGTCAGGGGGGGAAGCGGCTTGCCTATGATTATGATGCGAATGGCAACCGCTTAAAAACCAGCCTGCCGTCGGGGGATAGTATCGGTTATTTTTACTATGGTACGGGACATTTATCGGGTATCAAGCTCAATCATCAACTCATCAGTGAAATGACGCGGGATACGCTTCATCGAGAAATTGTCCGAAGTCAGGGGCAGCTGAGTGAGTGTTACCGTTATGACGAGATGGGACGGTTGGTGCAACAGCAGGCAGGGCTTGTCCACCACCAAAACGGCGCACAAATTGACCGCACTTACGGCTACGACAGTCTGGGTAATCTGACCCAAACGCGCACGGTGTTCCCGCCTAAACCGTTTGAGGCACCGCAACAGACGCAATATCGGTATGACAATCTGGGGCGGATTGCCAAAGCGGAGAGTCAAGGGCATTCTCAACCTCAAGTCCAAGGTTTTTATTTTGACCCGGCACATAACCTCGTTAACAACCCGACGGAAAAGGTTCAGGACAACCGGGTGGTTAATTATCAGGGTATTCGTTTTACCTATGACAGTTTGGGGAATCTGACTGAACGAAAATCGGCAGAGGATGATTACCAACGTTATACCTATGATTTAAAAAATCGGCTGATAAAAGCGGAGATTTACACCCGTTACAAACAGGAAAGTTGGGGGTATGATTATGACCCGTTGGGCAGACGGTTAGCCAAGTGGAAACTGAACAAAGGGGGCGAAAAAGCGTTACACAGCGAATTTATCTGGGACGGCTCACACTTGGTGCAGGAAATCCGACATGAGCAAAGCGCCCAAAACAGCCCAAAAACCAACCGCACTTTCACCTATATTTACCGCCACCCAAATAGCTATGAGCCGTTGGCGCAATGTCTTGCCCGCACGGACGGACAGGGAAACCGGATTGAGCACGAGGTCAATTACTTCCACTGTGACCAAATCGGCATCCCGAGGGAGATGACGGACAGTGAAGGAAAACTGATTTGGCGGGGGCGTTATGATGCTTGGGGCGATCTTATCCGGGAGCGCTACCCGAACAATGCGGCAGGCACCCACCAGCCGTTCCGCTTACAAAACCAATACTATGACGAAGAAACGGGGTTGCACTATAACTTCCTGCGCTACTATGACCCGATAACGGGGCGGTTTACCACACAAGACCCGATAGGGTTGCAGGGTGGGATGAATCTTTATCAATTTGCACCTAATGTACAGGCATGGGTTGATCTTTTGGGGTTAGCTAGATTCTGTACTAGACCTTTGTCTTTTGCTCCTTTTGGAGTAACTACAGATATAGATAAATCATATCGAGGAGGATTTGATTTAGGAGTGTTTCATGAGCAGATTTTTTTTGATGATGGAACAAATATTGGATATACAAAGACAGGAACTTTCTCTGAAAATTCAATGGAAGGATATAAATGCTCAAATATTTCATTTGATGATTCTATAATGAAGCAAGCGGTTAAAAATGTAAAAGATAGAAAAATTTCTTATAGGGATATTACTAGTGGAAAACTCATAGAAAAACAAAAATTAAAATTTGGGAATGATAATTATGATTTTTTATCTAATAATTGTCAGGATTTTTCAACTGAAGTTGAAAAAGAATACTATAAATTATGGAGGAAAAAGTGAGATTCAAAATAAATCTATTTTTGAGTAATGTATTAGTTTTATTATATATAATACTGTTTTCTTTTTTAGCTTGTATATATCCAGAAAAAGGTATTTTTACCTTAGCTATTTGGTTTGTGAATGAAGATAAGGTGGCTTTATTTGTCCATATTCCTTTTTTTGTTTTACTGCTACAAATTTTCTTAAAGGCTAAATTGGGGTGGTATCAGCCATATTCATTCAAAATACTTTTTATAAACTCAATTACACTTTCTATTATTTCATATTTGATTTTTTGGTCTATATTTATATTGTTTTTCTACCACGGTGAAAGTTAAAGTATAAAGATAAATAATATTGGGTATATTATTATAACCTTAACGACCAACTGATTGAATCTAACACTCGTAAAACCGACAGCTGATTAGTGAAATGACGCGGGATACGCTTCATCGAGAAATTGTCCGAAGTCAGGGGCAGCTGAGTGAGCGTTACCGCTATGACGAGATGGGGCGGTTGGTGCAACAGCAGGCGGGGCTTGTCCACCACCAAAACGGCGCACAAATTGACCGCACTTACGGCTACGACAGTCTGGGTAATCTGACCCAAACGCGCACGGTGTTCCCGCCTAAACCGTTTGAGGCACCGCAACAGACGCAATATCAATATGACAATCTGGGGCGGATTGCCAAAGCGGAGAGTCAAGGGCATTCTCAACCTCAAGTCCAAGGTTTTTATTTTGACCCTGCACATAACCTCGTTAACAACCCGACGGAAAAGGTTCACGACAACCGGGTGGTTAATTATCAGGGTATTCGTTTTACCTATGATGGTTTGGGGAATCTGACTGAACGAAAATCGGCATAGGATGATTACCAACGTTATACCTATGATTTAAAAAATCGGCTGATAAAAGCGGAGATTTACACCCGTTACAAACAGGAAAGTTGGGGGTATGATTATGACCCGTTGGGCAGACGGTTAGCCAAGTGGAAACTGAACAAAGGGGGCGAAAAAGCGTTACATAGTGAATTTATCTGGGACGGTTCTCACTTGGTGCAGGAAATCCGACATGACCACAAAAACGGCACCGAAACCAACCGCACTTTCACCTATATTTACCGCCACCCGAACAGCTATGAGCCACTGGCGCAATGTCTTGCCCGCACGGACGGACAGGGCAACCGGATTGAGCACGAGGTCAATTACTTCCACTGTGACCAAATCGGCATCCCGAGGGAGATGACGGACAGTGATGGTAAACTGATTTGGCGGGGGCGTTATGATGCTTGGGGCGGTTTTATCCGAGAGCGCTACCCGAAAAATACGGCAGGCATCCACCAGCCGTTTCGGTTACAAAACCAATACTATGACGAAGAAACGGGGTTGCATTATAACTTCCTGCGTTACTATGACCCGATAACAGGGCGGTTTATGACACAGGACCCGATAGGGTTGAAAGGTGGGATGAATCTTTATCAATTTGCACCTAATGTACAGGCATGGGTTGATCCTTTGGGATTAGCACGCTTTTGTACTAGAGCCTTGAAAGCTCTTCCTGGAAGCAGTGATATAGATCCTAATTTTAGAGGTGGTTTAGATTTAGGATTCTTTCATGAACATATTTTTTATGATGATGGAACTAATATAGGATATGGTGGAGATGGACTATTCTCTGAGACTTCAATACAAGGATATAAATGTTCTAGCACTCATTATGATGATGAGACTATGAGGCAAGCTGTAAATAATGTGAAAAATAGAACGAAACCAACTTTAGAGAAAGCAGATAATGGGGAAATAGTAATAAGAAATAATCCAGTTTTTGGTAATGATAATTACAGTTTATTAATGAATAATTGTCAAGATTTTGCAACAGAAGTAGAAAAAGACATCTTAAAAATTAAGAAGGTGAAGTAAATATGGGAAAATTAGAGTTAATGATTCAAAATGTATATATTATTATTTATGTTTCTTTAATGAGTATTTTATCTCTTTTGGTTAATGATAGGTTTATGTATTTGTTTTGGCTTTACATGGATAAAAATACTATTTTATTTATATATACACCAATTATTTTTTTTATTTATCAAGTTTATATAAAGTTTTCTGGTAAAGCATATGTCAGTTATTTAGTTTTGATGTTAAATATGATAATTATGATGATTTTATCCTATTTTATTTTCTTTATTATAACTTCTATTTTATTGAGCTATGATCTTATTGCATATTAGATGCAGACGGCTAGCCAAATGGAAACTGAACAACGGGGGCGAAAAAGCGTTACACAGCGAATTTATCTGGGACGGTTCGCACTTGGTGCAGGAAATCCGACATGACCACAAAAACGGCACCGAAACCGACCGCACTTTCACCTATATTTACCGCCACCCAAATAGCTATGAGCCACTGGCGCAATGTCTTGCCCGCACGGACGGACAGGGCAACCGGATTGAGCACGAGGTCAATTACTTCCACTGTGACCAAATCGGCATCCCGAGGGAGATGACGGACAGTGATGGTAAACTGATTTGGCGGGGGCGTTATGATGCTTGGGGTGCTCTTATCCGAGAGCGCTACCCGAAAAATACGGCAGGCACCCACCAGCCGTTTCGGTTACAAAACCAATACTATGATGAAGAAACGGGGTTGCACTATAACTTCCTGCGCTACTATGACCCGATAACAGGGCGGTTTACGACACAGGACCCGATAGGGTTGAAAGGTGGGATGAATTTGTATCGGTTTGAGGGAACGGTGCAGAATCAAACGGATCCCTTGGGATTATTTGCGCCGGCACTTGCACCGGCAGTCCCTTGGATTTTGGAAGGATTGGCGTATGTAGGAACAGCTTTAACAGGCATTCTTATTGCAGCGGGTATTATGGATGCGAAGGAAGAGCATGATAAGGCTCAGTCTGCTACACAAGCTGAAACATCCAAGTGTAAAAAAGATCCTTGTTCAGATTATCCAACACGCTCCGAAGCTAAAAAGCAAGCATTAGCTTCTTCTCAATTAACAGAAAATGATTTAATTGCTAAACGAGGTATTCAAGGTTGGGAGCAATATGCGTATAGCGCCTATCCTCAGGGAGATATAAAGATAGTATCTCATCACCCGTCTGATAGGGATCATCCTTGTCCACATTGGCATATAAGTAATGCTAAAACAGATAATGGAGAAATACAAACTTTTAGCCACGGAGCTTGGAAGTATCAAGGAGGAGGTGCTGTATTTCCTCATCGTTTTAATTAAGGTGTCAAAAATGAAAAATAATAACTATTTATTTATTCAAAAGAAAATTTTACAAAATTGGATTGAAGATCAAAGCTTATCTTCTTTAATAAATAATTCAGAAGAAATAATTCTTTTTCCTGAAACGATATATATATATCAGAAATATAGAAATGTTAGTGAATTTCATAGGATATATGGTTCTTTTAATATTGTGGAATCACTTCGTATATGTATGGATATATTTAATAGTGAAGATTACGTTTATATATTATGTAATCTTATTGTTAAAAATATAGATAATTATAGTATATCAGACAAATACTTCCCTATTTTTAAGATTAATACTACTCAATTGTTTGATTGGTTTAATCTCGCTTTTAAGAAAGAATATGTGTCACTTTATATATTTTCCATAAATAATGATAATTTCTTGGAGATTTCTCTTATGGATGATGAGTATGGAACTAAGCATTATCATTTTACAACCAATAAAATAGGTTTAATTAGATAATTTATGACTAAATAATAAAAATAAACTTTAAATCCAAGAAATCGCTCATAAAAGTAACCGCACTTTCAGCTATATTTACAGCGAAGCGGACGGTTATGTGCCGCTGGTGCAGTGCTATCATTAAACCAACATAAAAATGAAAGAGTAAAACTATGTGGGATAAAAACTGATTGTGGTGGTGTAAATATAGGAAAAGCAAATATAAAGCATAAAATTGAGGCAATCTGATTGAGCGGAAATCGGCAGAGGATGATTACCAACGTTATACCTATGATTTAAAAAATCAGCTGATAAAAGCGGCGATTTACAGCCGTTACAAAGAGGAAAGTTGGGGGTATGATTATGATCCGTTGGGCAGACGGGTCGCCAAATGGAAGTTGACCAAAGGGGGCGAAAAACAGTTACACAGTGAATTTATTTGGGACGGGTCGCACTTGGTGCAGGAAATCCGACATGAGCAAAGCGCGCAAAACGCCCCAAAAACCAACCGCACTTTCACCTATATTTACCGTCACCCGAACAGCTATGAGCCGCTGGTGCAATGTATCGGACGGAAAGAGGAAAAAACTAACCGATTAGAACACGATATAAACTACTTCCACTGCGACCAAATCGGTATCCCGAGGGAGATGACGGATAGTCAAGGTAAACTCATCTGGCGGGGACGCTATGATGCGTGGGGCGGCTTACACTATGACCGCCACCTCACGCAACAAAACCAAGGTCACCAACCGTTCCGTTTACAGAATCAATATTTTGATGAAGAAACAGGGTTACATTATAACTTCCTGCGCTATTATGAACCGATGACGGGGCGGTTTATGACACAAGACCCGATTGGGCTTGCGGGAGGAGAGAATTTTTATCGGTTTGAGGGGACGGTGCAGAATCAAACAGATCCGTTGGGGTTATTCGTACAAGCTATTGTTTTTGCACCGGAGCTTATAGCGTTAGGAAAAGCGGCACTTGTGACGTTGGGCATTCTTGGCGTCGGAGTTGTCGCAGAGGAAGCCATGAAAAATAGAGAGCGGACAGACTCTGAAGCCAAGGCTGAAAGTACATCTAAATGCAATACAAATCAGTGCCCACCCTGTAATCCTCCTGCAGGAGTTAAATTTAATTTTCAAACTCATACAACTCATGATCATGGTAATTGTTTAGGTCGAACAGGATCACAAGTTCACTGGCATTATTCGGTAAATAATCAAAGACCTTATCCTGATTGTACATGTTTTACTACGAAACATGCTTTTGGCGGTTGTGGACCGGCTCCAATGGCTTAATTTTTATAAAAAGGAAATGAAATGAATTTTTTAATTGATGCAAAAATTATAGGTATTAAGTTTGATCTTGATGCAAGTAATGTATTAAAAAGTCAAGATCTTGTATTTGAGGTTGAAAAACTTGAAGACAAATTAATGCGTTATACAGTGAAATTTATTGATGTCAGTAGTTTTCAAGTATTCTTAGAGGTAGGAGAAAAGAGTATATCTCCTTCTTCCTATGAAGCAGATAGTATGTATATATCATCAATAGTTATGTTAGAACAATATAAAAATCATAAAAAATGGCAAATCGCATTGATTGATGATGTAGGTAGTATTGAAATTTTTTCTAATGATATTGAGATTGTTAGAAATAGTTAATAAAAGATTATTAGAATTTATTTTTTAATAAGATATAGGATATTTAATGAAATATACTATCTATAGAAATATAGCTCTCAATGAGCATACAAAAATAAACCAGACAGATGGTTGTAAGATCATCGAAAAGTGAGCTACTGCGTTTTTTCATACATTAGCGCTCACGGAGATGCTGTATATCCAACTCCTAACCAATAATTTGAAAGTAATCCATCTACTGTTTATAGAAGATATACAGGAGAGTGAACGATGAAAAAATTTTTAGTTATATTTCTTTTACTTTTTTTCTCTCATGCATATGCTGGTGGAAAAGAGTTTAATCTGTATGCATGGGTGAAAGGAAAAGATAAAGTTTTTTCTATACATGATAAAAAAATTTTAGGATATGGGAAACTATATCAATTCTTAGTACAAACTACAGATGTTCCTAAAGAGACCAAAGTAACTGTATATGTAGATTCAAAAGTTAGCTTTTATGATGTGTCAAATTTACTGGGATTATTACAAAAAATTGGCTATGAAACAGTAATTTTTGTAGTTAATGTTGAAAATAACAAAATGGTAGAATATGTTCGAAGCCCTGTAGTACCTTTTGAAGGTAACTTTCCCAAATAGTATATTTTTGGTTAAGGCTCGACCAATAATTTCTAAGAAGGATAGTTATTCAGCATCAAGATGTTCAAAGGTATCAACAGATAGCTGTGTAGAAAGTTGTGTTACAAAAAAATGTATTGAATATGTGTACAACCGCTGATGGCGATACAGACATATCATGAACGGTTTTGTTTTGACCCAGCACATAATCTGATTGAGCGTGACAACCAAGTGATAAAAAACAACCGCCTCAGCCACTATGCCGGCGTCGGTTTTACTTACGACAGCTTAGGTAACACCCTAGCAACCACCTACGACAAGGATAATCGCGTCAGTTACCGCTACGACTTACACGACCGTCTGATAGGTGCAGAGATTACCACCCGTTACCGAAAAGAACGTTGGGTCTATTATTATGACGCCATCGGCAGACGGATAGCCAAAGCAAAACGGAACAAACAGGGCGAACTGGAAATCCACACCGTGTTCGTTTGGGACGGTAGTCACTTAGTGCAGGAAATCCATAAAGCGCAAGCGCAAAACGTCCAAAACACAGCAAAAACTGACCGCACTTTTACCTACATCTATCGCCACCCGGACAGCTACGAACCGCTGGCGCAATGTATTGGACGGAAGATGGAACGAGAGGAAAACCCTCACCGCCTTGAGCATGAGATAAACTACTTCCACTGCGACCAAATCGGCATACCAAGGGAGATGACGGACAGCCAAGGTAAACTCATCTGGCGTGGACGTTATGATGCGTGGTGCGGCTTACACTATGACCGCCACCTCGCCCAACAAAATCAAGGCCACCAACCGTTCCGCTTACAGAACCAATACCTTGACCAAGAAACGGGGTTACATTATAACTTCCTCTGCCTGATTTAGTTTGTATGAGTATTAACACCAAAGTTCATTGACGAATAACTTAGTTGGTTATACCGTGTATTCATCTTTTTCTATAAAAAAACCAATATGCAACTTGATACAACTATTGCACAAAAAATCGTTAAACGTGCGATGCAAATTATTCATTATTCCGTGAACGTGATGAATGATGACGGCGTGATTATTGCCTCCGGAAATCCTGAACGTTTATCGCAACGACATACCGGAGCGGTATTGGCGTTACGGGAAAATAGGGTAGTGGAAGTGGATCAACTCTTAGCCCAAAAATGGAATTTTGAAGCCCGGCCGGGGATTAATCTCCCCATTCATTATTTAGGAAAAGCGATAGGGGTGGTTGGGATTTCCGGTGAGCCTACGCAGGTGAAACAATATGCGGAATTGGTGAAAATGACCGCGGAATTGATTGTAGAGCAACACGCATTATTGGAGCAAGAAAGTTGGCACCGCCGTTACAAAGAAGAATTTATTTTGCAGTTATTGCGTGGTGATTTGAATTGGCAAGAAACCGAGCGACAAGCCAAATTTTTTGCTTTTGATTTAACCAAATCTCGAGTGGTGATTTTGATTAAATTGTTATCCCCGAATCCTGATTCCTTACAGCATTTGATCAATTATTTAGATCAACCTGAATTTACGCAGGATGTGGCGATTTTATCGCTCGATCAAATTGTCGTGTTAAAAACACTGTCGATTTCAACCGCACTTTCTCAGCAAATAAAAGCGTTACTTCCGACAGATTACACAAAACATAATTATAAAATTGCAGTCGGTGCAAGTTTGAATGTGCCCTTATCCGAACAACTTCCCCTTTCTTTTCAAAGCGCCCAAAGTACATTGGCTTACGGTATGAAACATCATCCGAGAAAAAATATTTATCGCTTTGAGGAATATCGTTTGCCGGTATTGTTGACCGGTTTATCCTCTTCTTGGCAAGGTCAGGAATTGTTAAAGCCGGTTGTCCCTTTATTTGCAGGGGAAAACGCCACGCTTTATAAAACGTTGCAACAATATTTTTTGGCAAATTGCGATCTTCATCTCACAGCCGAAAAACTATTTATTCACCCCAATACCCTGCGTTATCGGCTTGCTAAAATTGAACAATTAACTGGCTTATCTTTCAATAAGATAGATGATATGTTGAGTCTTTATTTGAGTACGATATTGGTTATAAATGGTAATAATGATTAAAAGTCGTAAACTTTTTAAGTTTCTAAGCGATGATAGCTTTTAGTCAAATAATAAATAAAAAAGAGCGATGAAATACTCATTACAATAATATTCACCCATTGCCACCCATTTGGAAAAGCCAATGTAAATCCCGCAAGAAAGGAAAATGTTAAGTTGCCGGAATAGGTGAATATTGAACTAATACTTTGCAATTTATGCTTAATGTCATGATTAATTTCATTAAGATAAAATGTTCCGCCACTAAACATTAATGCCCAACCTATACCGGAAAAAAATAGAGAAATAACATAACTATAATATGGGGATAATAGAAAAATACTTATTGAACCAAAAGTAAAACATAAACTACCAAATAAAATTAGGGTACCGGTTTTAATTTTTTCAATTAAAAATGGAATGAATAGGGCAGGTACATACATACCAATAAAATGTAATTGTAATGCAAATACATTTTGTGACACAGGATAGTGATTATTATGCATTGATAATGGTGCAGAATTCATCATTAAAGTCATTAATGAAAATCCAATAGTACAACTTAGTGTTCCAATAATAAAATTTCTGGAACGATATATCTGCTCTTTATTTAGTAAACTTATAGATTTAGGTAGTGAAGACTCTTTTTCAATAAAAACAAAAAATTGGCTAACAATCAATAGGGAAAATATTATGATAATAAAAATAAAATTACCCATTAGATCATGATTTGAAATGAAATTAACGCCTTTCCCTGCCAGAAAAGGGCCTAATATTCCTCCAAGAATGCCGGAACCAATAACTAATGAGGTTGATCTTTTCTTCCATATTTCATTACTAAAAATCTCTGCTGCCGCAAATCTATAAAATTGGTTAAATATCGTCGCATTACCAAGAATAAATGTTGAAAATAGAAAAAGCACAAAGTGCTGATAATATAATGCAACTATTGCCAAAATTGCACCCAAAATACCAATGAAACCGCTTATGATAAATGCTCTTCTTCGACCGTATTTTTTCATTAATAAACTTGCATAATAAATCATACAAAATGAACCTAGAACCGTCATTGTCATAGGAAGGGTTATCAGTATTTCTGTTGGCGCTAGAGATTTACCCACAAGAGCAGAGGTTAATGTCAGTAAAGAAATTACCGTTCCGCTTAAACCTTGACCCAAACAAAGTGCTATTAAAGTAATATATTTTTTCATAAATATACCCCTAATTTATTTTTGACTATCAATTATTCTAGTTCATATGATTGAGCTTTATTTTGATGAATGATAGAAGAGTTTATTAGAAAGTTTATTCTAGTTAAGAAAATTACAAAAAACCAACAAAATAAAAACAATCATTCAAGAGCGGAAAAACTTTATTTTAAAACTGTGATCATTCTCACATCACTGAAAAACTATTTATTCATCCCAATACCCTATGTTATCGACTTGCTAAGATTGAACAAATAATAGATTTATCTTTCAATAAGATAGATGATGTATTGGACTTTATTTAGGTACATTGGTAGAACATTGATTTGTTCAAAATCACAAAATGAGGTAGGTTTAACCGCACTTTTTTGTTGATATGAATAAAGCAATTTTTTGTTAAACGGGAAATAATCTTTCATATCTGATTATTTGAGAGGAGAGAAATTATGACAACCGTATCTGCTTTAGGGGCATTGGTGGCGTTGGTCGTTGCCATTTTCCTAATTTTGAAAAAAGTATCGCCTGCTTATGGGATGTTAGTCGGGGCATTAGTGGGGGGCTTGGTTGGCGGTGTGGATTTATCACAAACCGTGAGCTTAATGATCGGCGGTGCACAAGGGATTACGACTGCCGTGATGCGTATTTTAGCCGCCGGTGTGCTAGCCGGCGTGTTGATTGAATCCGGTGCGGCAAATTCCATTGCGGAAAGTATCACGAATAAGCTTGGTGAAACCCGTGCGTTATTGGCGTTGGCATTAGCCACGATGATCTTAACCGCAGTAGGAGTATTTGTGGATGTGGCAGTAATTACCGTTTCGCCGATAGCCTTAGCTTTGGCGCGTCGCACCGATTTATCCAAGGCGGCAATTTTATTAGCGATGATTGGCGGAGGGAAAGCGGGCAATATTATGTCGCCAAATCCGAATGCCATTGCGGCGTCGGATACTTTTCATTTGCCGCTGACTTCCGTGATGATGGCTGGTGTTATTCCGGCAATATTTGGTTTAATGCTCACTTATTTCTTGGCAAAACGACTTATTAATAAGGGCGCTAAAGTAACAGATAAAGAAGTGGTGATGGTTGAAAGTCAAAATTTACCTTCATTTTTAACCGCACTTGTTGCCCCGTTAGTAGCGATTTTATTACTTGCCCTTCGTCCCTTATTTGATATTAAAGTAGATCCGCTTATCGCCTTACCGCTAGGCGGCTTAATTGGTGCGCTTTGTATGGGCAAATTACGCCAAGCAAACAGTTATGCTATCAGTGGTTTGGGAAAAATGGCACCGGTGGCGATTATGTTGCTTGGCACAGGGGCATTAGCCGGCATTATTGCCAATTCCGGTTTGAAAGATGTGTTGATTCAAGGATTGGAACATTCCGGCTTGCCTTCCTACATTCTTGCACCGATTTCAGGGGCGTTAATGTCTCTTGCCACCGCTTCTACTACCGCAGGCACAGCGGTTGCCTCTAATGTCTTCAGCAGTACCTTATTGGAACTTGGTGTGAGCAGCCTCGCCGGTGCAGCGATGATTCACGCAGGGGCGACGGTGTTTGATCATATGCCTCATGGTTCTTTCTTCCACGCCACCGGTGGTAGCGTGAATATGGAGATAAAAGAACGTTTAAAATTGATTCCTTACGAAAGTGCGGTCGGTTTGGTGATGACCCTTATTTCTACCTTAATTTTCGGTGTCTTTAACCTATTCTAATCAAGGAGTACAAAAATGAAAATTGTGATAGCCCCTGATTCTTTTAAAGAAAGTTTAACCGCACTTGAAGTGGCAACTGCCATTGAAACAGGCTTTAAACGTGTTTTTCCTGATGCGGAATATGTGAAATTACCTATGGCGGATGGCGGCGAAGGGACAGTGCAATCCTTAGTGGATGCGACCCAAGGTAACATCGTGGAATGTGAAGTTACCGCCCCCTTGGGGGAAAAAATCAACAGTTTCTTTGGGTTATCCGGTGATGGTAAAACCGCAATTATCGAAATGGCAGCGGCTTCGGGATTGCATTTGGTTTCAGCGGAAAAACGTAATCCGTTACTTACCACCAGTTACGGCACGGGTGAATTAATCAAACAAGCCCTTGAGCTTGGTGTGGAAAAACTCATTCTTGGCATTGGCGGTAGTGCGACTAATGACGGTGGCGTGGGAATGTTGCAGGCACTAGGCATACAATTTCTAGATATTCAAGGCAATCAAATTGGCTTTGGTGGGGCAGAGTTAGCGAAGATCGAAAAAATTGATTTTCAAAAATTGGACGCACGCTTACAAAATATACAGATTGAAGTGGCTTGCGATGTGAATAATCCTCTTTGTGGCGAGCGTGGCGCCTCTGCTATTTTCGGTCCGCAAAAAGGGGCGACAGCGGAGATGGTACAACAACTTGATTGCGCATTAGCCCATTTTGCGAAAATTGCCAAATGGGATGGTGGTAAGGATATTGCAGAGCTGGCAGGTGCAGGAGCGGCAGGTGGCATGGGCGGCGGATTGTTGTTATTGCCAAATGTGCAACTTAAAGCCGGCGTACAAATTGTATTAGAGAATTTACGACTTGCCGATTACGTGCAAGATGCCGATTATGTTATTACTGGCGAAGGGCGAATGGATGCGCAAAGTATTATGGGCAAAACCCCTATTGGCGTAGCACGGACGGCGAAACAATTCAACAAACCGGTGATTGCCATTGTCGGCTGTTTGCGTGAAGACTACGATGTGGTTTATGCCCACGGTATTGACGCGGTTTTCCCGATTATCCGCCAGTTAGGTGAGTTGTCCGAGGTTCTCAAACAAGGCGAACAGAACTTAATTTCTGCCGCGCAGAATGTAGCGAGATTGTTGGCGTTGAAGTAAGCGGTTAAACGACATGATGTAGCAAATGCACAATTAAAAAAAATGTAAGGACGCCACGTTAGCGTCCGTAAAAATTAAATGATTTTAAAAGGTTGTATGGAGGACGCCGGCGTGGCGTCCCTACCTATGAGATAAAATTTAAGTTTGTGCAACGGCTACATAATAGAGCGGTTAAACAAAAGTGCGGTGATTTTTAACCGCACTTTTTCGTTTATCCCCTTGGGTGAAATCGTTCATGCAAGCGTTTTAACCGCTCTTTTGCAACATGTGTGTAGATTTGTGTGGTGGATAAATCGCTATGCCCCAGTAGCATTTGCACCACGCGTAAATCCGCACCATGATTGACTAAATGGGTGGCGAAAGCGTGGCGGAGTACGTGGGGTGAGAGTGCGTCCGCATCAATCTCGGCAAGCACGGCATAATGTTTAATACGATGCCAGAAAGTTTGGCGGGTCATTTGTTGTGCCCGTTGGCTAGGGAACACAATATCGGAACTTTGTCCGTTTAATAAAACGGGGCGGGCATAAAGAACAAATTGGCGAACCCAATATGCCGCTTCTTCCCCCATCGGGACAATACGTTCTTTGTTTCCTTTGCCGATGACCCGCACAACCCCTTGTTGTACGCTCATATTTTCAATGGTGAGCGACACCAATTCCGTTACACGCAAACCTGTGGCGTAAAGCAATTCCAACATCGCTTTATCGCGCAATTCTAAAGGGATTTCCACATTCGGCGTATTGAGTAAGTCGGTAACTTGTTGTTCGCTTAAATATTTTGGCAGACGGCTTGGTAATTTGGGTGAGCTTAATATTGCGCTCGGATCATCCGCACGATATTTTTCACGGTATAAATACTGGAATAATTTTCGCATGGCACTTAATAGCCGTGCAGTACTGGTCGCTTTATAGCCTTGCTCGACCCGTTCCCCGAGGAAATGCTGTAAATCCACTGCATCTAAGGTTTCAAGGGAAAGATGATGTTGCTCCAACCAATGACAAAGTGCGGTCAGATCCAACCGATAAGATTGCACGGTATTTTCAGAAAGCCCTTTTTCAATCCAGTATTCGTTAAGGAAGAGCTCCACCAATGACAAATTATTCATAATTTCCTTCGTATTTATCTTCACATCTTTGTTGGAACAGAATACCGCCTAATTTTGTTTGACCAAAAATGCCTCTAATTTTCGTGGTATCACTAAGAGCGAGAGCGCCGCTATAACGCTCATTAATAAGAACGTCATGGTTGGCGAAATCGGATAGATTAAGCCGGAGAGAGCCGAAAACAGTGCAATAAGTGCGCCATTTGATAAGCCGTTATACAGCCCTTGCAATTTTGCAATGTGGTTTTGTGGTTGTGTGGTGATATAACGCACAATCGCATAATGGCAAGCGGCATAAGTGAGGCTATGCGCCAGTTGGAGCGGTAAAATTTGCCAAAAAGTATCGGCGTAAGCCAAGCCTGCCCAACGTAAAATAGATACGATTGCGGAAAGAAAGAAAATCAGACTGACCGCCCAATTTTGGAATAACCGGCGTGAAAAGAAGAACAATAAAATTTCCGCTAATACGCCTATCCCCCAAAGCAGACTGGTTTGAGAAACGGAAATACCGATGCTTGTCCAATAAATGGTACTGTACACATAATAGGCAGCGTGGGAGCTTTGAATCAGCCCTACTCCAATCATCACCCGTAACGTGGTTGAATTTTTGAGTAATGTCAAAAAGCCGATTTGAGTCGGCGTACTGTCTATTAGCGTTTCATCTTTTGGCGGAATGGTTGGTTTGAGTAGCTGAATTAGGGTATAAAACAGCAAAAGTGCGGTCAAAATCCATACGATATTTTGTTCTCCGACCCAGTCTATCATACCGCCAAAGACAACTACGCCCAGAATGAAAGCGGCAGAGCCGATTAAGCGTACTTTGCCGTAATCCAAACCGATTTGGCGTTGCCAAGTGGACGCTAACGAATCGCCAATCGGCATACCGGCGGAATTGACCATAGCAAAAAGTCCAATCGCAAAAAACAGTAACCAAAAATTATCGGCAACTAAACTCATGGTAGCCATAATCAGGGCGGAACATAAAGCCAATAATCGCAGGGAATTGATAATGTGATCGGCTTTTTTGATTAACGAAGAGAAAAATAATCCGCCGATAAAACGGAAAATATAGGCACTACCGATCACAAGCCCGATCATTTCTTCGCCGTATTGTTGTGATTTCAACCAAGCAGGAAAGAACGGCAAAAATACGCCATAAGCACAGTAGTAGCCGAGAAAGCTCAGTGCGAGCCAGTAAAAAGGACGAACTTGCATTAGAATAAGGTTTCCATTTCTTGTGAGCGTGCAACACAGGCGTGCATTGCTTCCGCTATGGTTTGATTAAATTGCCGCGTATTGAACACCTCCAACGCAGCAGCAGTAGTGCCGCCTTTTGATGTGACATTTTCTCTTAACGTGGCAAGCGTAATCTGTGGGTTTTCCATCACCATTTTAGCCGCGCCAAGCATAGATTGCTGCACCAGTTGGCGGGCGGTGTTTGCATCTATATTCATTTCGATCAAAGCCTGTTGCATTGCTTCTAACATTAAAAAGAAATAGGCGGGGCTACTGCCGGATGCGGCGGTTACGGCGTGCATTTGGCTTTCGTCTTCAATCCAAACGGTTTTTCCCACTGCCGCCAATAATCGTTCCGCCAAAGTGCGGTCGATTTCAGCGGTATTTTTTGAGGCAAACAGCCCTGCCATTCCCTCACCCACTAATGCCGGCGTGTTTGGCATTACCCGCACAATGGATTTTGCACTAGGAATCAAGGCTTGCAAGCGGGCAGTGGAAATACCTGCGGCAATAGAAATGAATAATTTATCGGAAAAATCAACCGCACTTAGCGACTGACAAACCTCCGCCATCATTTGCGGTTTAACGGCAAGTAAGACAATATCGGCGCGAGAGGCGCTTTCTTCATTATTTTCTGCCGTTTGCACGCCTAGTTTGGTAAAGCTTTCCCGTTTTTCCCGATTAGGATCGTTCACAATAATTTGTGTTGCCGGATACCCTTGTTTTAACAACCCCAACACAATAGCCTGTGCCATATTACCACCACCGATAAAGGCGATTAATTTTTGCTGCATCATTTTTTCCTGTCAGTTTATGGGCTACAATGACGCCCATTTTACCTGATTATGAAGGAAGTGTACGATGTGGTTTAAAAATTTAATGACATATAGAATCACAAAGCCCTTAGAATGGGATCTCGAACAATTACAAACACAGCTTGAATCTTGCCGATTTCATCCTTGCGGTGCACAAGATCAAAGTAAGTTCGGTTGGGGACAGCCGTTGCGCGGATCGGATTTATTATATTTTTTCTCTACTAAACAGATTTTATTGGTGGCAAAAAAGGAAGAAAAAATCTTACCGGCAAATGTGGTAAAACGTGAGTTGGATGAGCGTATTGAAAGTGTGGAACAAAAAGAAAACCGCAAACTGAAAAAAGTAGAAAAACAAACGTTAAAAGATGATGTGGTGATGAACCTGTTGCCACGGGCGTTCAGTAAAAATCAGCATACGGCGTTGTGGATTGATACGGAAAATCAACTTATTCATGTGGATGCGGCATCAAGCAAACGTGCGGAAGATACATTGGCATTATTGCGAAAATCCCTTGGTTCTTTGCCTGTTGTTCCCTTGGCGTTTGCGCAGGAACCCAGCACGATTTTGACCCATTGGATCACGCAAGACAGCCTGCCGCACTGGCTCATCGCCCTTGAAGAAGCCGAGCTGCGCGGCAGCCAAGAAGACAGCGTGATTCGTTGCAAAAAACAACCCCTTGAAAACGAGGAAATCCTTGCGCTATTACAAGAAGGGAAAAAAGTGGTCAGCAAATTAGCCTTGGAATGGGAAGATACCCTCACTTTTGTGTTTAATGAAGATTGCACGATCAAACGCTTGAAA
Source organism: Rodentibacter caecimuris (assembly GCF_001019715.1). Taxonomy (GTDB): domain Bacteria; phylum Pseudomonadota; class Gammaproteobacteria; order Enterobacterales; family Pasteurellaceae; genus Rodentibacter; species Rodentibacter caecimuris. Next base: position 2,286,372 of record NZ_BBXJ01000001.1, on the reverse strand, counting down.
TTTGCCGACAACGTACGCGAGAAAAATGAGGATATTTTAAAAGAAGATTTCGCCCAGCGATTTGATGCGGATTTTGTGTTAATGACAGGGATTATCGCCAAATTAACTGAAAATTTATTGGACGAGTTTGGCGGGGAGAAAGCCAGATTATAATGAAAAGTGCGGTTAAATTTGACCGCACTTTGTTTGATTTTCGGTATGATTTAGCAGTTGCACAAACTTAAATTTTATCTCATTGGTAGTGATGCCATGCCGGTGTTCGCCATACAACCTTTTAAAATCATTTAATTTTTACGGACGCCAGCGTGGCGTCCCTACATTTTCTTTAAATTGTGTATTTGTGACATATACCATTGATTTTCGATATGATGTCGTGTTGTACAACACGGGCATGTTAATGTGAATAAGACGCCTTGTTTTGACCGCTTAGGGCTTGGAGTTTACGTAAAATAAAGCTTAATACTACGCCATAAGCCGGCACAAATAGCAAAATGCCAATAAATAGTTTGAATAAGTAATCCACAAACCCAAGCTGTATCCAATGCTCCGCCATGAAAGTGTCCGTGCTTTGATAAAATGCCACGCCGAAAAACACGAACGTGTCGGCAAGCGAGCCGAATAGCATCGAACTGCTTGGTGCGATCCACCATGTTTTAAGTTGTCGTAATCGGTTAAATACCGAAACATCCAATAATTGCCCCACCACATAAGCCAAAAAGCTGGCGAGTGCGATGCGGAAGACAAACAGATCAAAGTTGCTTAATGCCTCAATGCCCTGAAATTGAGAATCGGAAAACAGCACGGAGATGACATAACTCACGATTAGCGCCGGAATCATCACGATAAAAATAATCCAACGGGCTTCTTTTGCACCGAATACACGTACGGTTAAATCCGTAGCGAGGAAAATAAAGGGAAAAGTAAGCGTTCCCCAAGTGCTGTGAAAAGAAAAGTTTTCTGCGGCGCCAAGTGCGGTCAGTTTTAGAGTAATTTCAAAGGGAATTTGTACTAAATAATTGCTTGCCGCAATGATTAGAATATGGAAAAAACTTAACCAAATAAGAGCGGTGCGCTTTTGTTGCGCATTAAAAATAGAATGTTGGATTTTCATGTTATACCTTTTTAATTTAATGGAAAATCGGGGTGAGGGAACCCGAGTTAAAATAAGGACTCGAATCTTACTAAGATTTACCGGAATTGCAAGTAAAGATAGGAAAAGAGGGTATTCAATTTATAGATCTGTGTTAGCTGATAGTTGAGGTAATGTAATAGCAATAATCGAATTGATTGTTTTTTGTGCGTTTGCTACATAAAAGTGAAGAAACTTGTTCTCCTCCCTTTGTAAAAGCCTCAAAAAATAAGGCTAACTTTTTGGGTTAGCCTTCATATTGTCAATTATGGAGTGATTACCACTGATAACCTACGCCAACAGAGCCGCCAAGATCGCCACGGGTATTGGCATTACCTTGTAATTTCAAGATAAGTTTACCATTATCACTTGCACGGGAGTAGCCCACTGCAACTGCATTTTGACCTTTGAAAGTACCTGCGGATGCCGCTACCATTGATTTACCCGGAATGTAAACTTGTGGTAAGCCTGCTGCTGCATTCGCTCCCGCGATACCACCACGGAGATCTTTGTTCATCTTATTCATACGGTTGTTGATGTTGCCTACAGTGCCTTTCAACTGGCCGACATTGACTGCATCAGTACTTGCAGTACCGGCTGCAACATTTGTTACTTTTGTTGGTGAACCGTCTGCTTTAGACACTTTCACATCGCCGTTTTCATCCCCACCAATGATTGGACCTTTGTCCCCGCCAACCTGAACATTTTCAAATACAGGTTTTGTTGATGTCGCAATAGTAATATCTTTTCCGGAACGTGTAATCACAACGTTTTTACCTGCATTGATATTTACCTTGCTACCAGGATTTACACGGGTAGGTGCTGTATCACCGATAACTTCACCACCAACACTGGCGGAGTTTAGCTCCCAACCGGAACCGTTAATTGCACTTGCAACATCTTCAACAGTTGCAAGCGGTTTCGAACCGTTTGCATTGTTAAATTCAGCTTTACCGGTTGTCGTATTTGCGTACACATTACCGGCTGCGTTATTTGCCATCTGAGTTGCATCAACTCTCACCGTGATATTGCGTGTACCGTTAGCATCTGTTGAGCCCGTTACTGTAACAGCACCATCACCACTGAATTTCACATGATTTGCATTTTTCACCGTATCAATGTAGCCGTTACCGCTTGTTTCAACAACCCACCCCATGTTTTGTAGGTCACGCACTGTTGCTGCTGAATCCGGTGTTGTTGCATTAGTTAAGTCAACTAATGTTTTATTTTCAACCGGTGTTGATGCATTACCATCCGGGTTAGTTACAACATTTGTCGTATTCAGTGTAGAGCCTACGCCTGTGATTTGCGTTGGTTTACCGTCTGTTGTGATATTCAGCGCATTTTCAGGCTGTTCTGCATTGTTAGTTGCAGGTGTCGCTTTATCTGCATTGAAATCTACTTTCGGTGCTGTTGGGTTCGATACATTGCCTACAGTTAATGTCGTTGCATTTGCGTGGTTCACCGTAATGTTGTTATCTAACGCATAAGTGAATGTGCCGTTCTCTTGTTTCACACGAAGGTTTTTACCCGCATTGAATGTGATAGTATCACCAGCTTTCACTTTATAGTTATCTTTACCGACTTGATCGACAAAGTCTGTATCATCTCTGCCAATCGTTGCGTTAAATGACGCATTGTTCACTAAGTTTGCCACTTCACTTGCGTTTAATAACAAGTCAGGTTGTGCAACTTTCACCGTACCATTGTCATTTACCGAACCAGTTGTGGTGTTCACTTTCACACCTTCCGGTGTTACCGCAATTGTGTTATCCGCCGATTTGATGTCATAAGTTACATTGAAGGTATCTGGTTGACCATTTTCACCTTTTGTAACCGTTACATTAGCTTTCGTACCATTGCCATTAACGTAGTTAACCGTATCACCTGGATTTACTAGTGCTTTCTCACCTGCAGTCGTATTCATGAACCAACCTGTGTTATTCACCGTATTGGCTACATCTTCCACTGTTGCAAGTGGTTTAGTATTGTTATGGTTATCAAACTCCGCTTTACCGGTTGTATTGTTCGCAGACACATTACCTGCCGCATTATTCGCTACTGCGGTCGCATTCACATTAAATGAGATATTCGCGCCACCTTTGTCATTCGCAACAACCGTTGATGTGATCGTATTAGAATCTACAAAGTTGACTTGCTCATCAGGTGAAATACGTTCAACCACAGCACCACTTGCATTACCTAGTTTCCAACCCGCATTCACATAATCGTTTAATTGCTCAAACGCTGCCGTGATGTTGGTCGCCGGTGCTGCTGGTACTGTATAGTTCTCACTAGGTGCTAAACCCGTGGTATTTAATGTACGCTCAAATCCTTCAACTTTACCTGTTGTTGTATTAAATGTTGTATTACCGCCGAAGATGTTTGTAATTGAATCACCCAGTCTATACAACTGGCTACCATTTACCGCATCAGAACTATCTTTAGAAATAGTACCATTTGCGACACCTGTAATCTTATCGCCATTCACATCTAAGCCGTCAGGACCTGATGTGATATTCGTTGAGTGATTTGAATCAGAGACATTACCTACCGTTAATGTTGTCGTGTTTGTATGAGTAAACGTTACATTATCCGTGGTCGAAATATTAAAGGTTGCGTTATTTTGTTCAATCTTAATATTTTTACCTGCGTTGTAAGTCACTGTATCGCCAGCTTTGATTGGTTGTGAACCTGTACTGCTGAACTCACCATTTGTACCCGTTATATTACCTGCAGCCGCATTCCAGTGTACGTTATTGATAGTATCAACAATATCACCTACGGTTGCAATTTTATTACTGTTATCAACTGGGTTACCCGCTTCTACAGTGGTTGCATTTGCTCTACCGTCAGTTACGGTTGAGTTACCCGTTACTTGATTAACAATGTTAGTGGCATTTGCAACTAATTTACCGTCAACCACTTTAATGGTGTTGTCGTCTACGTTCACATTGTACGTCACGTTGCTTACCGTACCGTTTTCGTTAGTCTCAACAAGCGCTGTAGTCGCTGTACCATTCACAAAGTTTACTGAGTCATACGGTTTCACAAAATCACGCGCTTGACCATTATTTTGTAAGTTCCAACCTGAATTCAGGATATCGCCTACTGTCGCGGCGTTCGTAATATTCAAGGTTGACGGTAACGTTTGTGATTTAGTGATCTCATCACCAACTTTGTACTCATCATTGTTATTCGTGTTCGGTAAATTAGGGTTTAAACCACTAATCGTGCCGTTAGTAATAGTAGTGTTACCCACAGTGATATTACCTACGTCAATATCTCTAGATAAGCCAAACGCAATCGTTTTGCCTGTTTGGTTAACCACTAAGTTTTTACCCGCAACAAAATCAAGCGTATCACCCGCTTTTACCGTCGTTGTGCCGTTAGTCGCTTCAATTTGCTCATCTTTGTTCGTTGCATTCACTGTGTGGAATACGTTATTCACTAAGTTAGTGATTGTGGTTGCATTTAACGTATCACCACCTTTCGTTGCATCCGGTAATTCTGCTTTACCTGTTGTGGTATTTGCAACTGCGTTGGTCGTATTCACATCGTAAGTCACATTAAAGACATCCGGATTACCTCTTTCACCTTTAGTTACTGTGACATTTGCTTTTGTGCCATTACCATCAACATAGTTAAGCGTATCGCCCGGGTTCACTAATGCATCTGGGACATCTTGGCCGTCTTTATCTTTTGCGTTTGTTTTCCAACCGCTATCGTTGATTGCACTTGCAACATCTTCTACTTTTGCAATAGTACCGTTAGTAGTATTGGATGCAACTTTACCAGTGATGCTGTTTGCGCTGATATCACCCGTTTTCACACTCACTGTGCCGTTGTTAGCTTCTGTAGTTGTGTTATCGCCGTTAATGATATTGCTTACATTCGCTTTTAATCGACCGTTCTCATCTAATACGATAGTTGCGTTATCGTATTTTGCTGTTACGGTAATCTTGCGAACATCGCCGCCATTCCAACCGATTACAGTAATCGCATCGCCACCTACAAAGTCAACTTCATTTGCATTTTTCACGGTGTTGGTGTAGTTGTTGTCAGACGCTTTCACCACCCAACCTAAATTGGTTAAGTCACGTACTGTTGCCGCTGAATTGAGAGTATTATCCGGTAAGTTAGTGAGACCCACTAACTTGTCGTTACCTTCCGTTCCCGCTAGAGTAATGTTGAATACTACATCTTTCTTATCACCTGTATTGGTTGGTACATCACCCACATTCAATACTGACCCCACACCGGTAATTTGAGTCGGTTTGCCCGCCGTCGTGATATTCAACGCATTTTCAGGCGCAGTCGCATTCGGATTCACATTTGCCGGCGTTGCTTTCTCCGAATTGAAATCTACTTTCGGTGCATTAGAGTCAGAAACATTACCTACCGTCAACGTTGTAGCATTTGCTTGGTTCACTGTGATGTTTTCACTTAAACCGTAAGTGATGTTATGACCATCTTGGTTAATCTCTAGGTTTTTACCCGCTTTATAGGTAACTGTATCACCTGCTTTCACTGGTTTAGTATTGTGCCCGCCGCTTGTGACTTGATCATTATTTTTCACTGTTGTCACGTTAAATGACGCATTGTTCACCAAGTTCGCTACTTCACTTGCGTTTAATAACAAGTTAGGTTTCTCAACTTTCACCGTACCATTGTCATTTACCGAACCAGTTGTGGTGTTCACTTTCACACCTTCCGGTGTTACCGCAATTGTCTCATCCGCCGGTTTGATGTCGTAGCTTACGTTTACCGTATCTTTGCCATCTTGACCTTGCATCACAGTTACATTCGCTTTCGTACCATTACCGTTTACGTAGTTTACTTGGTCACCCGGATTGATGAGTTGGTCTGTAGGGTTGTTAACTTCATTTCCGTCTTTATCAAATACTTTTGTTGGGGTAGTTTTCCAACCGCTGCCATTGATTGCGCCAGCAACATCTTCTACTTTCGCAATTGTACCGTTAGCAGTATTGGACTCAGCTTTACCTGTGGTGGTGTTTGCTGTGACATCACCGGTTTTCACACTTACTGTGCCGTTGTTGGCTTCTGTCGTTGTGTTATCGCCGTTAATGACATTGCTTAGATTCGCTTTTAAGTTACCGTTCTCATCTAATACGATGGTTGCGTTATCGTATTTCACGTTAAACGTGATATTCGACGTTTTACCATCTGTACCAATCACAACATCTGTCGCCGTACCGTTAGCAAAATTCACTGTATCATACGCTGCAACGAAGTCTTTCGCTTCACCATTACCTTGTAGGTTCCAGCCTGCGTTTAAAACATCTTTTACTGTTGCTGCTTCGTTACCTTTGTTAGTAATATCAGTTGGTGCAGTTTGTTCATTTTTATTGTCACTACTTGGGTTAGCTACTTTACTTGTATCCGGTAAATGGCTGGTTAAGTTAGATAATGTATTTGAATCCAATGAACTAATTGTAATTGAACCATCGCTGTTAGTCGTAAGGTTAATATTATTACCGGCTGTATAAACCGGGCTTGAAATATTTACTAACGTTTTATTATCAGCTGTCTTGCTCACATTAACTGTGGTTGCACCACTACCTATAAAATCAACACGATCCCCAAAGCGAACATTATTTACACCATTGCCCGAGTGATCTGTTTGATCACCTATCGTCCAGCTCCCTGTTGCCAAAACGTGATATAACTGGCTACCGTTAATAGCATCAGTTGAATTTTCAGTAATACGACCCGCAGCAACATTTTGAACTTGTCGTTCTCCCCCATTCTTACCCACAGAGACGACATAGTTAGTATCATTATTCACACCTGCAAAGCCACTGTAATTTATCCCATTTACACTGGCACTATTTGTTGGTGTCGCTGCGGACGTTATTGCATCAGCACCAAGTGCTACAGAGTCAGCCAAGGTAGCATTTGCACGAGCCCCTAGAGCTGTAGCATTTGCTGCTCCTGATATAGTAGCTCCCACACCAAGAGCGGTTCCGTCTTTACTGTTTTCTACTTTCGAATTACGACCACCAGAAAATCCACCTTCACTATTTAGAACGTTTGCACCAGGTCCAACCGCTGTCGCTGAAACGGAGCCATTAACTACAGCAAATGTACCTAAAGCCACACCGGATCGACTGCTATCTACCTTAGCATTACGTCCTAAAGCTGTTGCCTGTTGTGAACCTAAAATATTCGTATATGGACCAACTGTGACACCGAATTCGCTATTATCTACATTAGCATTACGTCCCACTGCAACAGAATTGTTACTAACATTTGCTTTTGCATATGTACCAACGACCGTAGAAGCAACACTATCTAAAGCTTTGGCATTACGTCCCACTGCAATCGCCTGTTCTGAGCGATTTATTTCAGACCAAGGACCTACATTAGTAGCAAGTTGAGAATTATCAACTTTCCCATGAGGACCAACATTTATTGCACCATAACTCTGATTAGTAATCGTATTTGTACCAACACTTGAACTATAACCACTATTTGTTACATTTACACCATAAGATCCTATGGCACTTGCATAATCACTGTTAGTTACATTACCGCGATTCCCCACCAAAATACCACGAGCACTCGCATTTACATTACTACGCGAACCGACCTGAACACCTTGCTCTGATTTCGTCACATTAGATTGAGAACCAATAACATAACCTTCTAAACTTGCATTATCAACTTTTGAGAAACGCCCTAATGCAACAGATTGCATTGAGCCAGCTTCTGAACTTTGACCTATCGAGATACTATAACGCCCAGTTGGTCTCGCAACCCACTCGCCACTATACTCAAGTCTGGTTACCTCTGTGTTATAGCTTTTTGATAACGATCCTCCTATAGGGACATAGTCTAATAATGCACCGGTTTTACTATCGTAAATATAGAGCGGCTTAGTTGCATTAGTTACATTAACCTCTTTATCCTTACCCTCACCAATGAACTTTACTTGCCCTGGTGCAATCCCTATTGAATATTCCCCCATCGGGTTACCAAATGGATCGGTTTGCACCACGATTTCCGGTGCTTTTGTGCCTGCTGAGTTAGACCCCCATATCACAGCATCACCAGATATCGCAGCCTGAGCCGTACTCCCTAATAACGTTGCACCTGCTGTTGTCAAAGAAATAGCTAAAAGGGAAATTTTTTTTCCGGAAGAGGATTTTGATTTTCCCTTAGCCTTGCTTAATTCAGACACTGCTACCCAAGATTGCGTAGCGTGATTCCAAATGACTCGGAAAATTTTATTCATAAATGTTCACCTATTTTAATTTAATATTGTAATTTTTCTTTACTTTGGAAAGTAATTTATATGTGACTTTCTCACGTTGTGGCGTATTATCGTAAGGAATTCCGACTTTGGGTGTTGTCGTAAAGGCAGCATCTGATACTGACTTAAAGTTAATGATATTTTTCACTCAACTTTCCATTGTATAGTAATTCGGTTGATTTTTAGAGGCTCTCACTAAAGACTCTCACTAAAGACTCTCAAGAAACTTGGGAACACCATATCTGTTCACGACTTCCTTAGATAAGCTACCACACATTTTTTCATGCTGTTACTTGCTTTGTCAGTCTTAAGCTAAACTCACAAATGCAGTGAGAATAAAAATCATTGGTGCAAGAAAATACACCCGTTGAAGGTATTACTCCTAAAAGTGTCAATAAAATGTGTTTTTCATCAGGCACTCCTTTTGATTTTGGCACCAATAACAAATATAATACAAAACAGGATTGACATAATGTAGCCACTACAATAGCTATTGCCTACACTGTCAGTGGGTATTTCTTCAACGCAAATAAAGAAAATGAGTGTAAACGAAAAGATTCGGAAAATCCGAGAAGCAAGGGGATGGTCTCAAGAGCAAATGGCGGAAAAACTGAATATGTCGCTAAATGGTTATGCGAAAATTGAGCGTGGAGAGAGTAAAATCTATTTGTATAAGCTTGAACAAATCGCCCATGTGTTTGATATCGATGTAGTAGAGCTGATGCAGTCTGATGGTAAGAATATTTGTTTTCAGATAAACGAAAATTCATATTTGAGTACGAATTATTACGGTGATAATGAAGCTTTAATGATTGAGAATGAGAGGCTAAAGTTATCGTTATCGTACAATCAACAGCTATTAGAGCAGAAGGATAATGAGATCCAACTTCTTAAAGAGATGGTTTCTCTATTAAAACAAGATAAACAATCATAATTTGATCTTCTACAGATAAATTGATTAAAGCAGTCTTTAAGAGTGTTATTAGAATAAAATATGAGTGTTTTCTTTATTTTGTTTAGATTGAATTTGATGTTCATATTCTAAATGGAAAGCACTCACTGTTGTTATAACTTGTCATCTCTAGTTTATCTTCTGCCTATCATTCCTACTCGGGCCGTTTTAAATGCCGCTTCGATGTATCAGATATTCCCCTTTTCTTAATCTTGTAATGCAGATTTTTCTTTTTATTCAATTATTCCTTGATTATATAGTTTACGAAAACGATAGAACTTCCTTAAACAGCTCTAATATTTTCGAAATAAGGTAGGTTTCGACATACATAATAAAATTTTCTACTAAATAGTTAATTCAATGGAGATTGTAGCGTTTCCAAGTTATTAGACCTTTGTGCAACTACTACATAATAACATGGAAGTGTCAAAATACGATAAAAAATGACCGCACTCTTATTTTGATATAGACATTCCCAATTATACTAATTTATAGCTTTATTTACGAAATTTCGGCAGAATGTAGCAAATTTTTATATTCGGAAAAAGGATGAAACGATGACTAAACATTATGACTATATTGCTATTGGTGGCGGCAGTGGCGGTATTGCTTCAATTAATCGTGCGGCGAGCTATGGTAAAAAATGTGCGATTATTGAAGCAAAATATTTAGGCGGAACCTGTGTAAATGTAGGCTGCGTGCCGAAGAAAGTGATGTTTTATGGCGCACAGATCGCAGAAGCCATTAACCACTATGCACCGGATTATGGTTTTGATGTGAATGTGAAAAAATTTGATTTCGAGAAACTTATTGAAAGCCGCCAAGCCTATATCAGTCGTATTCACACTTCTTACAATAACGTGTTAGCTAAAAATAACGTTGATGTGATTAACGGATTCGGTAAGTTTGTTGATGCGCATACCATTGAAATAACTTTTGCAGATGGTTCAACCGAGCGTGTAACGGCAGATCATATCTTAATTGCGACAGGGGGCAGACCGTTCCGCCCTCATTCGGTAAAAGGGCAAGAATATGGTATTGATTCGGACGGTTTCTTTGCATTAAAGGCATTACCGAAACGCGTGGCAATTATTGGGGCTGGCTATATTGCCGTGGAGATTGCCGGAGTATTGAATAGTCTTGGCTCGGAAACTCATTTGGTGGTACGTCGTCATGCCCCAATGCGTAATCAAGATCCGTTAATTGTAGAAACCTTACTTGAGGTGTTGGAACAGGATGGTATCGCGTTGCATAAACATACAACGGTTCAGGAAATCATTAAAAATGCAGATGATTCTCTCACGGTAAAATTTGATCATGAACGGAGCCTAACGGTAGATTGTGTTATTTGGGCGGCAGGTCGTGAACCGGCAACGGATAAAATCGGTTTAGAGCATGCCGGTGTAGAAACGAACGAACGTGGTTATGTTAAAGTCGATAAATATCAAAATACCAATGTGAAAGGCATTTATGCGGTAGGCGATATCATTGAGGGCGGCATTGAATTAACGCCGGTGGCGGTGGCGGCAGGTCGCCGTTTATCCGAGCGTTTATTCAATAACAAACCTAACGAGCACTTGGATTATAATCTTGTGCCGACCGTGGTATTTAGTCATCCGCCGATTGGCACGATTGGCTTAACCGAACCGCAAGCCATTGAACAATATGGCGAAGGAAATGTAAAAGTATATAAATCTTCCTTTACGGCGATGTACACTGCGGTTACTCAGCATCGCCAACCTTGTCGAATGAAATTAGTCTGCGTGGGCAAAGATGAAAAAATAGTTGGCTTGCACGGAATCGGCTATGGTGTGGATGAAATGATTCAAGGTTTTGCGGTCGCAATCAAAATGGGTGCAACAAAAGCAGATTTTGATAATACGGTGGCGATTCATCCGACCGGTTCGGAAGAATTTGTTACAATGCGTTAATTTTTTCGAGAATAATAAAAAAGTGCGGTTAATTTTAACCGCACTTTTGTTTGTTGATGAATGAAACCTATTGGTGTAAATCCAACGGAATCATAGTGTGCCGTCATCTACCGCTTCTTTCTCTACGCCGATAATTTCTGCCACTTTATCCCCATCTTTGAACAAGACGAAACCGCCGTTTTCCATTTTTGTCCAAGATTCATCCTTTGTGAGCGGGAAGGTGGTGATAATAGTGACTTTATCACCGGCTTTGGCATAATCGTTAAAATCAATAACACCATCATCATCAATACGACAGGCTTTACCGAAAGGTGCTTTTCGCGTGAGGTAATGCAAATTGGTTGCGCAGTGGGCGAGCATCCATTCACCGTTAGAGAGGATAAAATTGAATGTGCCGTGTGTTGCCAGTTTTTTGGTAATATCTTGAATCGCCTCAAAAATTTGCATATCCGTCGGTTTTTTACGAAAGCGATTTTTTAAATATTCAGCCATGTAACAAAACGCGGCTTCAGAATCGGTTGAACCTATCGGTTGGCAGAAACTCTCGGACATATCCGGTAGATCTTTTAAATTACCATTATGGGCAAACACCCAATTTTCCCCCCAAATTTCGCGAATAAAAGGATGGGTATTTTCAATATTTATCTCGCCCTGTGTGGCTTTACGAATGTGTGCAATCACATTGAGTGATTTTATTTGATATTGTTTTACACAATCGGCGATTGGGGAATGGGAGGCGGGACGATTATCTCGAAAAATCCGTACTCCTCGCCCTTCAAAAAAAGCGATACCGAAACCGTCGGAATGACATCCTGTTAAGCCTGCACGACGACGAAAACCTTCAAAAGAAAACACGATATCTGTTGGCGTGTTACAGTTCATGCCAAGTAATTGACACATAAAACCCTTCTAAAAATGACTAAATGAATAACCCTATAAGAGGTGTAGATTTAACACCATTATAGGGTTGATTTCAAGAGAGATAAGCGGGGATTTTTAGACAAAAAAATTACATAAAATAGCGTAAAGCTATTTATATAATTTATGATACATTTTTCTGAGTTCCGGTAGCTCGTTGAGCTTTTCTTTCGCTTCATTTAATTTATTCTGTTTCGCTAATTCCGATGCTTGCGTGGCAATATCAATGACTTTTTGTAAACCTTGTTGGTAGCCTGAAAATTGTGAGGTATCGCCGTTCCATTTCGGCGGCAGGGTCGCTTTGGATTTTTCTGCTGCATCAATAAATTTTGTCATGCTGTTTTGAAATTCTTCAACGGAGTCGGCACGATTAGCAAAATTTAAACGTTGCGCCATAATAATCATTTCATCACGAAGATTAATGGCGTCTGTTGATGAAGCAAAAGTAGAAATGGCAGTGATGGCAACGGCAATAAAAGTAAAAAGTTTTTTCATAGTATGTTCCAATTTTGTTCCTATATAGAATTGATTATGCTATTTAAAAATCAATATGATAAATAGCGGGACAGATTTTATCCTATCAGTAAAAATGCGGTCAAATTTAACCGCACTTTTCCCTTTATTTTGTCAACGCTTTCCGCAAATGCCCTTTTTCTTTCTCTAATAATGCTTGGGAAGTATTTTTATCCAAGCCGCTTAAAATCATCATAATAGCCAATTTTGCGTTTTGTTCGGCAAGAATAAGATTTTTTTCTGCGGTAGTTTCATCACAATCGGTCGCCAGCATAACAATGCGAATAGCGCGTGCTTTAAGTTTTTCATTGCTGACTTGTACATCCACCATTAAATTTTCATAGCACTTACCGAGCAAAATCATTGATGCCGTCGTCAGCATATTTAGTACTAATTTTTGTGCCGTACCTGATTTTAAACGGCTGGAGCCTGTTAAGATTTCTGCACCGACAACGGTATCAATGGCAATATCGGCGATTTGAGCCATTGCCGAATGCGGGTTGCTGGCGATAGAGATGGTTACGGCACATTGTTGTTTGGCATAATGTAATGCGCCTAAAACATAAGGCGTACGCCCACTGGCGGCAATGCCGACCAAAACATCGTTAGCTGAAAATTTGATTGTGCGTAAATCGTCGATTGCCGCAGTTTGGCTATCTTCAGCGCCTTCTACAGGATGGCGAATAGCAAGCTCTCCGCCTGCAATAATCCCTTTCACCATTTCACCGCTTACACCAAAAGTAGGCGGACATTCAGAGGCATCGAGAACGCCTAAACGTCCGCTTGTGCCGGCGCCTATATATATCAATCTCCCCCCTTGCTGAAATGCCTTTACAATGACTTCTACCGCTTGGGCAATTTGGGGTAATACCCGTTCAATAGCAAGGGGGATTTGACGATCCTCTTGGTTCATGAGGGTGACGATTTCTAGGGCAGAAAGCTGATCGATATTCATCGAACGGGGATTACGTTGTTCGGTGATTAGGGTTGAAAGCGTTTGAAGAAGTTGTTCGTTCATACTTGTTCCGATTTAAGTGGGTAGGGTGGAAACCATCGTATTATGTTATTGCAAATAATGTGGGATAAATCTCTCGTTTATGTATCGCGTGTGGTTTCTTTTTTACTTTTTCAAATTTGACCACGCAACCGCAAGCAGGATAATTGAACCGCCGATCAGCATTTTTACGCTAGGCGTTTCGCCAAACAACCACCATGCCAATGCAATGCTGTAAACAGGTTCAAGCGAGATAATCATTGAGGCAGTACGGGCGTTGATGGTGTCAAGGCTGGAAATAAACAGAGTATAAGCCACACTGGTGCATAAAAAACCGATACAGAAGATCCAAAACCAGTCTATTGCCGACACAGCGAATAATTTGTCGCCGGAGAAAGGCAGTAAGAAAATTGCCGCCGCTAAATATTGCCAAAAACTGGCTTGCAGACCTGAAAGTTTACTCATGCTTTTACGGTTTACCACGGCAAGTATGCCATAAGCAACCGCAGATAAAATGCCCCAGAGTAACCCTTGGGTATTTTCACTGCTGAAATTGAAATCCGGTGTTACCAAAATTAAACCGATGGTGATGGCTATCAGTAAGATAATATCTTTGGCGTATAATTTTTCTTTGAAAAAAACAGACTCAAATAGGGCGACAAAAGCGGGAAAACTGGCAAAACCCAGCGTGGCTAATGCTACGCCGCCTACTTTTACGGCGACAAAGAACGTAACCCAGTGGATAGCCAGTAACACTCCGGAGAGCATTAGTTGCCCAAATTGCCCTTTCGTTATTTTGGCAAGCGGTTGTTTTTGGTAAAGGAAATATAAAATTAAAATAGCGGAGGCAATTAAAACCCGTCCGAGTACGAGCGTGTCCGCCTCGCTTGTGGTTAATGCCCCAAAAATGCCGGACGCACCAAAAAGCACTGCCGTGCCATGTACTTTTAATAATGCTAAATTGTATTTGTTCATTGAGTTGTACATTGATCAGTGATGACGATATTAGATAAACAAAAAAGCGGCAGGTTATTCTGCCGTTTTTAGTTTCTCAATTTTCCTTTATTTTGTCTGTTCTCGGTTAAATTATGGTACAAAATAATGCGGGACGAAATGACTATCGTTGCCCGTCACTGCGGTGAAATCTTCACGTAATCCCATGCCGCACGCCACATCACCAATGACCCAAGAGCCGATAACAGGATACATACCATCAAAATTTGGCAGCTCAAATTTCTGTTGATAAATATAACCGGACGTATCATAGAACGCTGAGTGTTCGCTACCTTTAGCGGCAAATTCTACGCCATTATTTTTTTCATAATAGAATAGGTTAGCCCCTTCCCGACCAAGCAGTGGTTTTTTTACCCAAATGGCATTGCGATCGGTAATATCAAATTTGTTGAAATAAGCAGGCAGTAAATTCGGGTGATTAGGATAACGCTGCCATAATTTTGCGAGTAATGCTTTGTTACTTAATAACATTTTCCAAGCCGGCTCAATAAAATGCGTATTGGCTGTCGGGATATGTTGAGCAAACTCCGCCCCGCTTAACCATTCCAAAGGATAGAGTTTGAAAAGCATTTCAATCGGCGTGTCGTTTAAATCAACAAATTCTTTGCTGTCTTTGTTATAACCAATGTCTTCCACTGCAAGTTGGTGGATATGCCAGCCGGCATTATAAGCAACGTCTGCAAGGTAATCTAAATTGCCCCAGTCTTCTCGTCCGGCTTCTTGCATGGCACTGAAATAGAAATCGCTTTTTCCGCTCTGTTGTTTGAGAAAGCTGAAATGTTTGAGTAATTCTTCGTGGATCCAATTAAATTGGTCACGATGTTGTAACCCTTCAATTTGCTCCAGCCATTGCCATTGCACGACAGCGGCCTCTAATAAAGACGTCGGCGTATCGGCATTGTATTCAAACATTTTTAAATTTTCACCGTCATAACCAAAATCAAAACGTCCGTATAAATAGGGCGCTTGTTTATGCCATGAGTCTTCAATCAGCTGCTTTTGTAAATCGGTGAAACGATAATAGGCATAATCGCCTTGCTTGATTTCATCGGCAACAAAATTTAAACACATTGAGTGAAGTTCATTGGTGGTATCTTCAATACGATCGATCTCAGCCAAGGTAAATTCGTAGGCGACATTATCCGACCAATAGTGAGAACCGTCGCTGGAAGGTAAATTGTAATAATCAAACCCCACATCTAACAGTTGTTGCACCATATCAGGGCGGGTAGGAAAACCGCTTATGCGTTTCATCTTACCCTCCGCTACTACGGTTTGAATGGCTTGGGCTGCTAAAGCCGCCGCGTGCAATTGGTTTGCTGTTCATACTCCCCGCTTTGCCTTTTACCAACATAGGTTTCCCCACAGAACGATTAGTTTGAGGTTGGATAACTTGCCCGCTAGGGGTAGAAACCGCACGATTGCCCGGATGATAGCTCGGCCCGAGGAAATTACTAATGGCTTGAGCTGCCACATAACCCATCACACCGCCGGCAATAGCGGCACCCAAAGAGGGATCATCGCTTTCTACGTTGGCGGAGGTTTCTCCGGTCGCATTATTTTGCTCAGTTTGAGTTTGATTGGCATTTTGCCACTCATTGTTATTGGTATTTTCACCGTTATTACGCAATCCTAAACCGGAAAGCGAATTGCCGTTTTGTGATTGTTGGTTTGCATTTTGCGCTTGCGTTTGCGTATTTTCGGTTGTTTTATCCGCTTCGCATAATTCAATTTTTTTCCAATCGGCAAGGCAGTCGTCAAGGGAATGGTACACATCACGTTGTACTTCTTCCTCCGAACAACCGCCAAGTAAGGCGACAATAGAGAGTGTAACGAGGATTTGATTTTTCTTTTTCATAATAATAACAGTTCAGTTAAGTGATTGATTTCTAAAGTTGGTAGTAGGGTAGCTGTGGTGAAGTCAGCGATCTGATTATCAGATAAATTAATCCACACCGCTTGGCAACCCGCTTGGATTGCTCCCTGTACATCCGTGGTTAGGTGATCGCCCACATGCAGAATTTCCTGTGGTGAAACATTAAAATAATCGGCGGTTTGTAGGAATAAATCTTTGTGGGGTTTCGCTCTGCCATGCTCGCCGCCACGCAGAACCAGATCAAATTGTGATAAACCTATGCGTGAAGGAGCAACGTTGCCATTTGTAATAACACTGAGCTTATAGCGGTTTTTTAATTCATTTAGTATGCGAAATGTCTCTTGCGGTAAATCAATTTGATGACGCCAATGCAGAAATTCATTCATCGCAAGGGATAAAGTGCGGTCAATTTCTACCGCACTTTTGTTTTGTGCATGTAAAAATTGGCGTAATGCTTCTTTTCGCCACTCTGTGACATCTTCGCTTAATAGCGGATTTTCCTGTGCGATACGATCTTTCCAAGCCAACCATTCCGTTTCAAAGGTAGGGCATTGGGTTAGGGTTTGTGTGTATTGTACAAACCGTGAAACCGCGCGGCGAATCACATCACGGTTGTCATAAAGGGTGTCGTCCAAATCAAAGCTGATGACTTTGAAAGGATGTGGATTGCGGTAAAATTTCATTTATTTGATGGTTTTCACGCCAAGCCATTGCTCGGCTTTTTCATTGGTGATTTCTTCCCTTGTCCACATACTCATTAAATTCGGTTGTGGATGTTTGCTACTGTTATAACCGACTAAACGGGCAAAATCAAATACTGCGTGCGGATAACCATTGATTAAAAGTAACGCTAAATAACCGCTTTCATCCCAACAAATTTCCAATTTGCGGGCTTCATGATGATTTGAGGTGGAATCCACATTATAAACGTGCAGGACATCAACGATCGGTTGGGCATTTTGGCGCATATCCAACGCATAAAAATAGCCGGTTTCGCCGTCATCTTCAAACATCACGGCAAGGTGATCATACTGGGTTGAATGAGTGCCGACTTGTTTGGGTTGTCCGAGGAAGAGTTGATCCTCAAGGGTGAGATGTAACATAATTTTTCCTAATCAAATAGTGTTGTCCACGACTTACTATGACGTGCTTGAAAACAAAGTGCAATCTGTGCAGGTGTGTTTTTGGCTTCGTCTAAGGGTGGCAGTTCATCTAACGCAAAATAATCGGATTGCAAGGTTTCGCTGTTTGATTGAAATTCACCACTTAATTGCTCACACATCACAAAGGTTTTTAATACACGATAGGCAAAAGGCGGAAAATTGTGTTTATGTTGATCGTGAATGGCAATAATGAAAGTGGGCTCTACCTCAAGTCCCGCTTCTTCTTTTACTTCTTTTATTGTATTGCTATGAATAGTTTCCAATACATCACACCAACCGCCGGGTAATGACCAAAGCCCATCATTTTCTTGCACCAGCAAAATTTTATCATCTTGGAAAGTTACTGCACGCGTATCCACTTTGGGCGTTTGATAGCCTTCTTCACTGCAAAAAAGATTTTTCACGGTTTCTGTTGGGAGTGCCGTTTTATAGCTTAGCATTTCCGCAGAGAGATCACGTAAGCGTTCATAACGTTCAATATCGTAGATATTTTTACAATAAGTGAGACCGTTTTGTGCAATGCTTTGGATTTCAATCGCCCAAGTGAGCCAAGGCTCGGTTAGCAGTGAATGAGTGGGTATAGTCATAAAAACACCTTAAAAAAACACCGCACTTTTTCCTAAAAGTGCGGTGCGATTTCGGTTTAAATCAACCAAAGATTAGGCTTGACCTTTCACCGCTTTTAAACCCGGGAAAGTTGCCGGTGTGCCGGCACGCTCTAAGGCTTCTTCAATACGGATTAATTGGTTATATTTCGCTACACGGTCAGAACGGCTCATCGAACCGGTTTTGATTTGACCTGCTGCTGTACCTACCGCTAAATCAGCGATAGTGGCATCTTCGGTTTCACCTGAGCGGTGAGAAATGACCGCAGTATAACCTGCATCTTTTGCCATTTTAATTGCCGCTAAGGTTTCAGTTAAAGAACCGATTTGGTTGAATTTGATTAAGATAGAGTTTGCAATACCTTTCTCAATTCCTTCTTTTAAGATTTTGGTATTGGTTACAAATAAGTCATCACCGACTAATTGTACTTTGTCGCCAAGTACTTTAGTTTGGTATGCAAAACCATCCCAGTCAGATTCGTCTTGACCGTCTTCGATAGACACGATTGGGTATTCTTTGCAAAGTTCTTCAAGATAGTGTGTGAATTCTTGAGAAGTGAATGAACGACCTTCGCCTTTCATTTCATATTTGCCGGTTTCTTTGTTGTAGAACTCGGAAGAGGCGCAGTCCATCGCTAAGGTAACATCTTTACCTAATACGTAACCGGCTTTTTCTACCGCTTCTTTGATACAAGCCAAAGCGTCTGCGTTCGAGGCAAGATTTGGTGCAAAACCGCCTTCATCACCAACCGCTGTACTCATACCTTTTGCTTTTAATACTTTAGCAAGATTGTGGAATACTTCCGCACCGATACGAAGTGCTTCACGTAATGTTTTCGCACCAACCGGTTGGATCATAAACTCTTGGATATCTACATTGTTATCCGCGTGCTCACCACCATTGATGATGTTCATCATCGGTAATGGCATAGAATATACGCCCGGTGTGACGTTGAGTTCGGCAATGTAAGCATAAAGCGGTAAGCCTTTAGCTGCGGCTGCCGCTTTTGCATTTGCTAAAGAAACCGCTAAGATTGCGTTTGCGCCGAAGTTGGATTTATTGTCCGTACCGTCTAAATCGATCATGATTTGGTCGATTTCAGCTTGGTTTGAGGCATTTTTACCCACTAATGCTTCGGCAATAGGGCCGTTTACTGCTGCAACCGCTTTTAATACACCTTTACCTAGGAAACGTGATTTATCGCCATCGCGTAATTCCAATGCTTCACGTGAACCGGTTGATGCGCCTGATGGAGCTGCCGCTAAACCAACGAAACCGCCTTCTAAATGAACTTCGGCTTCAACAGTTGGGTTACCACGTGAGTCAATGATTTCACGTCCAATCACTTTAATGATTTTTGCCATTTTAGCTTTCCTCTATTTAAGACTAACAAAAGATACTGGCGCATATATTAGAATGAATTTCAGAATTTGTCTCTTAAAAAATATGATATTGATAAATAAACATTATAAATACAACAAAAACTAAACAATCCCGATACAAGTTTGAATCATTTTATTGTCATAAATCTATTTTAGAATAAATTCAGCGATATACCGCCTAATATAGGAGATTATTATGTTTATTTACCGAATTTTATTTTCCGCATCGATGATTATATTCCTGCCGAAAATCTTGTATGCAACTGAATTATCCTTTTCAAGTTCTGCTCAACAGTTACAATTGATTGCTCATCGCGCCGGAAAAGATGATGCTCCCGAAAATACTTCATTTGCAATCAATGAAGCGCTGAAAAATAAAGCAGATGCAATTTGGATTACTATTCAATTATCAAAAGATAACATTCCCGTTCTATATCGTCCTAAAGATTTATCGGTAAATACCAATGCTAAAGGGGTTGTCTCAGAATATTCTGCCGCTGAATTAAAAAAATTGGATGCGGCATATTATTTCAAACCGAATGATGGTTACCCCTATCGCAATAAAGATATTGGTATTCCCAGTTTAGACGATATTTTAACGTCTTATCCGGAAACCTTTTTCTATTTGGATCTCAAATCGCCCGATGCTGATCCTATCAGTATGAAAAATGCGCTGTTACAAGTGCTGACCAAACATAAGGCGTTTAACCGAGTGAGAGTGTATTCTACAAATAAAGCATTTACAGAGATGTTATCAGCTGAAATACCGGTTTTTGCTTCACGGGATCTTACCCGACAATATTTAGTCGAAACGGCATTAAATAGTAATCACTGCCCGACACCGTTAAAAGCGGAATACTGGCACGGCTTTGAACTTTATCGGAAAGTTAAAGTCGTTGAAACTTTTACATTGGGAGAAGGGATAAGTGAAGCGCTACTGGCTTGGTCAGCGGAAGATATAAAATGTTTTAGACAAACACCCCAACATATTATTTTATTCGGTATAAAAACCAAAGAAGATCTGGATTTGGCCAGTAAATTAGGGGTTGATGGTGTGATGGTTGATTCTCCTAAATACTTTTCTTCTTTAATGCATTAATACTTTAGTATTTGGTAATCGAATCAAACATGGTTATTCATAAGTGCGGTCAAAATTCTCACTCAATTTTAACCGCACTTTATCATGCTAAATTACAGTTTTTCCACAAGCTCAACCGCCGCACCGATATAGCTTGCAGGGGTGAGTTGCTGTAAACGGGCTTTTTCTTCAGCCGGAATCTCAAGTTTCTCCACAAATTCCCGCATAGCTTGTTCATCTACGCGTTTGCCGCGTGTGAGCTCTTTGAGTTTTTCATAAGGTTTTTCAATACCATAACGGCGCATTACGGTTTGGATTGGCTCTGCCAACACTTCCCAGTTTTGGTTGAGTTCATCACGCAAATGCTGCTCATTGACTTCTAATTTGCTGATACCTTTACGGGTCGCTGCATAGGCGATTAAACAGTAACCCACGCCCACGCCAAGATTACGTAAGACGGTGGAGTCCGTTAAATCCCGTTGCCAACGGGAAACTGGTAGTTTTTGTCCCAGATGGGTCATCACGGCATTAGCAAGACCAAGATTGCCTTCTGAGTTCTCAAAGTCAATCGGGTTCACTTTATGCGGCATCGTGGAAGAACCGATTTCACCGGCAATAGTGCGTTGTTTGAAATGATTTAATGCAATATAGCCCCAGAGATCTCGATCGAAATCAATGATGATGGTGTTGAAACGCACGATGGTATCAAAATATTCGGCGATGTAATCATGAGGTTCAATTTGTGTCGTGTAGGGGTTCCAATTCAAGCCGAGCGAGGTAACAAATTCTTCGCTAAATTTATGCCAATCGAGATCCGGATAAGCAGATAAGTGGGCGTTGTAGTTGCCCACCGCACCGTTAATTTTGCCAAGAATCTCATTTTGTTGTAGTTGTTTGAATTGGCGGCGTAAACGATAGACCACATTTGCCATTTCTTTTCCGACAGTCGTAGGGGAAGCCGGCTGACCATGTGTGCGTGAAAGTAATGGAATAGTTTTGTATTCGTTTGCAAGGCGGGTGATTTCATCAATGAGTTTTTGCCATTCCGGTAAAATCACAGTATCACGTGCTGTTTTTAGCATTAATGCATGAGAAAGATTGTTGATGTCTTCGGAAGTGCAGGCAAAGTGAATAAATTCTGAAACGTTTGCTAATTCCGGTAAGGCTTCGCTTTTTTCTTTTAAGAAATATTCCACCGCTTTTACATCGTGATTAGTAGTGCGCTCAATTTCTTTAATGCGTTCTGCATCTTTTAGGCTAAATTCGCTGACAATGTTATTGAGGTAATCGTTTGCCTCTTTAGATAAATGAGACACTTCCGGAATTGCGGCGGTCGCGGCTAATTTTTGTAACCAGCGAATTTCAACGGTCACGCGGAATTTAAGTAAACCGAATTCACTAAAAATGTCGCGAAGTGCGGTTGCTTTGTCTTGGTAACGCCCATCAATTGGGGAAATCGCAGTCAGTGCGGAAAGTTGCATAAAATACTCCGGTGTATTAAGGGATGTTGATCATTAAGAATAAATTGTTGAATAGATTTCCTTCGCGACATTAATTATTTTGCTGCGGAAGAATAATAATCGCCATTTATTGCCACCTACTTGTCGCCATAGCACGGTAGCACGAATACCGGCAAGCAAACAGGCTCGAACTTTGTCTTGCACAAATTGTTGTTGTAGATAATTTTCGTCACCAACAATATGAATTCGTCGTCCTAAAGGGCTAATTACATCAATATAAATATTAGCCATAATGGACATCATCTGTTCGTCAAGCAATTTGTGATACGCCAGTTGTTCCTGCAAGCGTTGAATACGTTGTGCCAGTTCGGATTTTGCTTTAGGGTTTTTATTCAGGATATTTTCCAAGCCCAATAAATTGCTCCAATAATTTACGATATTTTTATCATCAAGGGTGGACAGTTGTTCAATAAGTGTTTCCAAACCTAGTTTTAGATAATGAATTTGCCCACCAAAAACGGCAAGCGTGTTTTCCGGTTGGGTTTGAAAAAGAGAATTGATGGTAGCGTGAAAAGCATCCTGATTTTCCACTTTGCCTTTCATCGCAAGTTGATTGACCAATGCAGTGGATTGATAAATGCCGGCAAGAGCCAGCGCCATATCATGGTAATTTGTCATATAAAAAATGTAATAGGCGTGATAAACAGGCTGAAATTGCACGCAATATAGCATTTTTACCGCGTGTTTTGAACTATCTCATTAAAAAAGAAGCGATCTTTTGATATGATACCGCCAATTTATTTTTAAGATGAGAAAGGATAAGTTATGGTAAAACCAATCGTATTTAGCGGAGTGCAGCCTTCCGGCGAGTTGACTATCGGGAACTATTTAGGCGCATTGCGCAATTGGGTAAAAATGCAAGAGGATTATGAGTGTATTTTCTGCGTGGTTGATTTACATGCGATCACGGTGCGTCAAGATCCCGCCGCACTTCGTAAGGCAACCCTTGATGTTGTGGCGCTATATTTAGCCTGCGGTATTGATCCGAACAAAGCGACAATTTTTGTTCAATCCCATGTTCCGGAACATACCCAATTAAGCTGGGTACTGAATTGTTATACTTATTTTGGTGAAATGAGCCGTATGACCCAATTTAAAGATAAATCGGCACGTTATGCGGAAAATATTAATGTGGGTTTGTTTGATTATCCGGTATTGATGGCGGCGGATATTTTGCTTTATCAAGCAAAAAATGTGCCGGTTGGCGATGATCAAAAACAACATCTGGAAATCACACGCGATATTGCCAATCGCTTTAATGCCCTTTATGGGGATATTTTTACTATTCCTGAAATTTTTATCGGTAAAGCCGGTGCACGTATTATGTCATTGCAGGATCCGGAAAAGAAAATGTCAAAATCCGATGATAACCGCAATAATGTGGTGACACTTTTAGAAGATCCAAAATCCGTGGCGAAAAAAATTAAACGTGCAGTGACTGATTCTGATGAGCCGCCTGTTGTTCGTTATGACGTAAAAAACAAAGCGGGGGTATCAAATCTATTGGATATTCTTTCTGCCGTAACGGATAAATCCATTGCTGAACTTGAACAAGAATTTGAAGGTAAAATGTACGGTCATTTAAAAACTGCGGTGGCTGATGAAGTGTCTAATTTACTTGCAGAGTTGCAGGCACGTTTTCATGAATATCGTAGCAATGAAGCCTTGCTTGATGAAGTTCTTCGCCAAGGTGCCGCAAAAGCACGGGCGAAAGCGCAGGAAACTCTCGCAAAAGTGTATGAAGCCGTGGGGTTTGTGGCGGCAAAATAGCGATTAATAAAAAGGAGAGAAATATGGCAATTCAAACAGAAAGACCGGTTGAATGTGTCGGTTGTAACACCTTTGATATGAAATCATTGTTTGATAATCGGGATTGTACACAAGAGATCAACTATATCTATGACGCCCAAGAGCAAGCGCAAACCGCTTTAGATTTTTTTACTCAGAAAGCTCGTGAGGTTGAAAGTGAACCTTGTGAAATTCAGGCGGAAATCAGTAAAGTCGATGACGGTTATTTATTAAAGGCAAAATTTGCTTTCTGCTGTCAGGCAGAATTGGTGATCTTCCAAATGAAGACGGCATAATGTGGAAAAGTGCGGTTGAAATTCTCAGAGAAAATTAACCGCACTTTTTTATTTAGCAAGTAAAATTTTTATTAATAGCCACACAGCGGCCGCATCATCCACTAAACCCAAAGGTCCGAGTACGGCTTCCGGTAGAATATCGATAGGGCTAAACAGGTAAATTAAAATCACCACGATTTTGAGTAATTTTGTTTTAGTCATTCGAGAAAACATGGCTTAACCTTTAAGTTTATCGGCATGATGGATCATCACAAAACGCTCCCAAAGTTGTTCTTCCGTTTCTTGATGGTCGGGATCAGGTTTTATGCAGTTCGTAATAGGGCAAACTTTTTGGCAGGTTGGTGTGTCATAATGACCAACACATTCCGTGCAAAGTACGGGATCGATTACATAAATTTCATCACCGATAGAAATTGCCTCGTTGGGACATTCCGGCAAACACATATCGCAGTTCGTACATTTATGGGTGATGAATAATGCCATTGTGATCCTTTGGGATATTAGATATGAAAGCGGCGAATTATAGCCGACAAATATAAAATTGACAAAAAATAAACATATTTTATGAAGAAACAAATTTCCACATTTTCCATTATTGCCCTTGCTGCATTCAGCATTTGGCAATATTTTAGCGAAAATCAAAAGTTTTCTTCTCAAGCAGAATCTTCCACTCCCCAAAAAGGTAAAAGTGCGGTTAAAAATACAGATATTTTTGCCGATTACGATGTGATTATGCGTGATGATCCTATCGGACAAAATGCTAATGCGTCGGTGGATTATTATATGCTGGTGCTTTCTTGGTCACCGAGTTTTTGCGCTTCTCAGCGTGAAAAATATGGCAATCAGTTACCTTCATCAGCGCAATATCAATGTGAAAATAACCGCACTTTTGGCTGGGTAGTGCATGGTTTATGGCCACAAAATGCCAAAGCACGCTCTGTGGCGGATCATCCCCGTTTTTGCCAAGGGGATTTACCGGTGTTACCGAAATCGATTGTTGAACCTTATTTAACCTTATCGCCGGGGGCAAAACTATTGCAAGGAGAGTGGGAAAAACACGGTAGTTGTGTTTTCGGTTCTGCAGAACAGTATTTTGCCAAGGAATTGGAGTTATTTAGTGCGTTACGTTTACCGAAAGAAAATTTAAGCCGAAGTGAATTATTCCGTTGGATGAAACAAAACAATCCGCAGCTTAAAAACGCCTATCTTGGTGCAAGCCGAAATGAATTATTTATTTGTTATAACAAGCAGTGGCAAGTGATTGATTGTCAGAAGTAATAAGGATTTCTTTGATCTAAATCGTTACAACCTAGCGAGATCTAGGTATAATGGGCGAAGTTTTAATTTTAACTAACCAAGAGGATAGATTATGTCAGTAATCAAGATGACCGACTTAGATTTAGCAGGCAAACGAGTGTTTATTCGCGCAGATCTTAATGTACCGGTGAAAGACGGCAAAGTGACTTCCGATGCACGTATCCGTGCAACCATCCCTACTTTGAAATTAGCTCTTGAAAAAGGCGCGAAAGTGATGGTGACTTCTCACTTAGGTCGTCCGACTGAAGGTGAATTTAAGCCTGAAGATTCTTTGCAACCAGTTGTTGATTATTTGAACGAACATCTTGATGTTCCTGTGCGTTTAGTACGTGATTACCTTGATGGCGTGGATGTGAAAGAAGGCGAAATCGTTGTTCTGGAAAACGTTCGCGTAAACAAAGGTGAAAAGAAAAACGATCCTGAATTAGGTAAAAAATATGCTGCACTTTGTGACGTATTCGTGATGGACGCATTCGGTACCGCACACCGTGCACAAGCTTCAACTTACGGTGTTGCTGAATTTGCGCCGGTTGCTTGTGCCGGTCCATTGCTTGCCGCTGAGTTAGATGCCTTAGGTAAAGCGTTAAAAGAACCTGCTCGTCCAATGGTGGCAATTGTAGGCGGTTCTAAAGTTTCCACAAAATTAGAAGTGTTAAACTCTCTTTCAAAAATTGCTGATCAAATTATCGTGGGTGGCGGTATTGCAAATACGTTCATCGCGGCGGCCGGTCACAATGTAGGTAAATCTTTGTATGAAGAAGATTTAATTCCTGTGGCAAAAGAATTAGCCGCCAGTACGGATATTCCCGTTCCGGTTGATGTGCGTGTAGGAACAGAATTTTCTGAAACAGCACCTGCAACCGAAAAAGCCGTGACTGAAGTAAAAGACGATGAATCCATTTTTGATATTGGTGATAAATCTGCAGAGCAATTGGCTGAAATCATCAAAAATGCGAAAACCGTTTTATGGAATGGGCCGGTAGGCGTGTTTGAATTCCCTAATTTCCGTAAAGGGACTGAAGTGATTTCTCACGCTATTGCTAATAGTGATGCATTCTCTATTGCCGGTGGTGGTGATACCCTTGCCGCGATCGATTTATTTGGTATTGCCGATAAAATTTCTTACATTTCAACCGGTGGCGGTGCATTCTTAGAATTTGTCGAAGGTAAAGTATTGCCTGCAGTGGAAATTCTTGAAAAACGTGCGAACGGTTAATTAACCGAATATGGTGATGGTGTGTGTTGAATGACATACACCATATAAAAGTTCTTAACATTTAAAGAAGGAAACAACAAGATGGGTTTATTAGATATCGTAAAACCAGGTGTATTAACTGGTGAAGATGTTCAGAAAGTATTCGCTTATGCCAAAGAACATAATTTCGCAATCCCGGCGGTAAACTGTGTAGGGTCTGACTCCGTTAATGCCGTATTAGAAACTGCGGCTCGAGTAAAATCACCGGTTATTATCCAGTTTTCTAATGGCGGTGCCTCTTTCTATGCCGGTAAAGGTATCAAACCTACATCAGGCGAGCGTGCCGACGTTTTAGGCGCAATTGCCGGTGCGAAACACGTTCATACTCTTGCAAAAGAATATGGTGTGCCGGTTATCCTTCATACCGATCACGCAGCGAAAAAATTACTTCCATGGATTGACGGTTTATTAGAAGCGGGTGAAAAACATTTTGCCGAAACCGGTCGCCCATTATTCTCTTCTCATATGATTGATTTATCTGAAGAGCCAATGGAAGAAAATATGGCAATTTGCCGTGAATATCTTGCCCGTATGGATAAAATGGGGATGACTCTTGAGATCGAAATCGGTATCACCGGTGGTGAAGAAGACGGCGTAGATAATTCAGATGTGGAAGAGTCTAAACTCTATACTCAACCTGAAGACGTATTATATGTTTATGACCAACTAAATCCGGTCAGCCCGAACTTTACTGTTGCTGCGGCATTCGGTAATGTACACGGTGTTTATAAACCGGGTAATGTGAAATTAAAGCCGTCTATCTTAGGGGCATCACAAGAATTTGTGGCGAAAGAGCGTAATCTTCCTGCAAAACCAATTAATTTCGTGTTCCACGGCGGTTCCGGTTCTTCCCGTGAGGAAATCCGCGAAGCGATCGGTTACGGTGCAATCAAAATGAACATTGATACCGACACTCAATGGGCGGCTTGGAATGGTATTCTAAACTTCTATAAAGCGAATGAAGCCTATTTACAAGGTCAATTAGGTAATCCTGAAGGCCCGGACGTACCGAATAAAAAATATTATGATCCGCGTGTTTGGTTACGCAAAATGGAAGAATCCATGTCTAAACGTTTAGAGCAATCTTTCGAAGACTTAAACTGTGTTGATGTTTTATAATCCACAAAACTAGCATAAAATACGACCGCACTTTTAGGTGCGGTTTTTTATATTTGAGTGACAACTTATGCAAATTTCAAAACAGAATATTCTCCCTTTCTTGGCAAATTTAAGTATTAGCTTTTTCTTTTTATCCGTGTTGACTTTGAAAGGCGGACACAATATCGCCCCGATTTTTTTAATGCTGCTAGGTTTAGGTTACGGCATTTACGGTCTGATCAAAAAATTCAAATGGGATTTATCAAAAGAAGATAAATGGCTTATTTATAGTTATATTTTTTATTTTACGGTATTTGTGCTTTCGTTATTAATGAATGAAGGGAAGGGAAGGGAATTAGATAATCCAAGCCGTGCTATTTTATTAATTCCGGCGTTCATTTTCTTATTAAGAACCCCATTAAAGTTATGTGCATTGATTTATGCTATTCCATTAGGAGCGGTAATCGCGGGATTCGTTGCTCTTTATGATAAGTTTATTTTACACAGTCCTATGGCATATGCTCCTCGAACCATGCAGATTCAGGGCGGGGATATTGCAATGTCATTGGGGCTGTTTAGTTTTGTGATTGGGCTTTATTTTTGGCAAAAATCACATAAAAAAATCGCCGCACTTTGTATTATTGCTTCATTTGGTGGCGTATTAGGCAGTATTCTTTCTACGGCTCGTGGAGGCTGGGTAGCGTTACCCGTTATGTTGATGGTCGTATTGTGGATTTATCGCCGTTCGCTGTCAAAAAGATTTTTTCTGAGTTTGATTGGTATGTTTGCCGTAGTTGTAGTCGGTGTTAGCCAAATGCCGAATAGCCGTGTGATGGAGCGTCTTTCATTAATTCAATACGACATTGTCAGATATGAAAAAAATAATGCGAATACCTCGCTTGGATTACGCTTTGAAATGTGGAAAAGTGCGGTTGGAATGATAAAAGAAAAACCGGTTTTAGGCTGGGGAGAGCAAGGGGCGACAGAAAAGCGTAAACAGGATGTCGAAACGAAAGTAGTAGCCGGTCATATCGGGCAATTTACCCATGCGCATAATCAATATCTCGATGATTTTTCTAAGCGAGGAATCGTCGGACTGATCGCATTTTTAGCCATTTTATTTGTACCGTTATTTCAATTTAAACGTCGTTTAAACAGCTCTTCTTTAGAAACAAAATTAATTGCCTCATTGGGTATAGTGCATATTTTTTCGGTGATGATTTATTGTTTAAGCCAAGGTTTTTTTGCACATAATTCGGGTAATATTTTTTATTTCTTCCTAACGATAGTGTTTTTAGCCATGCTAAAACAAAGTGAAAAAAGACAACCTTTGGAGTAAGTATTATGGAAAAAATGTTGGTCATTCGTAATGATAAACTGGGTGATTTTATGCAGGCATGGCCGGCTTTCGCTATGCTGAAAGCATCAAATCCTTCACTAAAACTGACCGCACTTGTGCCGAGTTACACTGCACCGCTTGCACAAATTTGCCCTTATTTGGATGATGTGATTATTGATAGTAAAAAAGACGACAAAGTAGATTTTAACCGCCTTATCCATGAGATTAGAATAAGAAACTTTGATGCCATGATCAGTTTTTTTTCCAATACGCATAATGCCAAATTAGCTTGGAAAAGCGGGATTAAATATCGCCTGGCACCTGCTACAAAACTGGTTCAGTTTTTTTATAATCACCGACTTACTCAGCGCCGTTCCCGTTCGGAAAAATCGGAAGCGGAATACAATCAGGATTTAGTCCGAGCTTTTTTAAAAAAACATAATATGCCGATTGTTGAACCAAAACCGCCCTATCTTGTATTGGATAAAAGTGCGGTTGAAAATCAGCGTGTTTTTTTACAACAAACATTAGGGCTTTCCGCGAACAAGAAATGGATTTTTGTTCATAGTGGCTCAGGGGGATCGGCAACAAATCTTTCACTTACTCAATATGCAGAATTAATTCAGGGATTACTCATCGAGTTTGATTGTCAAATTGTGCTGACCGCCGGCCCCAGTGAGAGTGAAAAAGCCCATGAACTGGCGCAATTAGTGGGGGATTCACGTGTTGTGATTTACGATAAAAATAAAGGTTTGGTTGATTTTGCCCACTCCTTAGCTTGTGCCGATTTATTTATTGCGGGTTCAACCGGGCCGTTGCATTTAAGCAGTGCTTTTAATCTTCCAACGGTGGGATTTTATCCTAATAGCCGTTCCTCTCAACCAAGGCGTTGGAAACCGATTAATGATTTGGATAAGCATCTGGCGTTTTGCCCGCCAGCCGGTAAACAAACGCAAATGAATTTGGGCTTGATTTCAATCAAGAATGCCTTAGCTGAAATTATTCCTTTTATTCATCGGGTGTGGCAAATAGCGGATTAATTCGGTGTATAACATCAGTGCTACGATAAGGTGTGGGAAAAAATTTAATTGTTAATTTAGCCAGCAAACAAAAATTAAACGATTTTTGACCGCACTTTAGACTTATTTAAAAATAATTCCCTTTAAAGGTTGAAAGTTAAGGCGGTTTATTGCGATAATCCCCATTATTTTTTGGGTGATCTTTTGGCAACTTTCATTTCGTGGTTTTGCTTAGTATTAAAAAGATCAATTTGAGTAAATTTATCATTAGAAAAAGAGTAATGGCAGAAAAACGTAATATTTTTTTAGTAGGGCCGATGGGTGCGGGTAAAAGCACAATTGGTCGTCAATTAGCACAACAGTTAAATATGGATTTTTTAGATTCTGACGCAGTAATTGAAGAGCGTTCAGGTGCTGATATCGGTTGGATTTTTGATTTAGAAGGCGAGGAAGGCTTTCGTAAACGTGAAGAACGTATCATTAATGAATTAACCCAAATGCAAGGTATTGTTCTTTCTACCGGTGGCGGAACAGTGCTGTCAAAAGACAATCGTAATTACTTATCGGCGCGTGGTATTGTGATTTATTTGGAAACGACGGTTGATAAACAATTCCAACGTACACAACGGGATAAAAAACGACCACTCTTACAAGATGTGGAAGACCCGCGCCAAGTCTTGGAAGATCTCGCGAAAATCCGTAACCCGTTATATGAGGAAGTTGCGGATATTACCCTCCCTACCGATGACCAAAATGCTAAAGTGATGGTGAATCAAATTATTGATTTAATTGATAATATGAATGGGCTGAACGGCACCCTTTAGCTTTAACTGGCAGTATTTAATCATTATTGTAAAGGATAAATTATGCTGTGCGTAAATGTAGAATTACAAGAACGTCGTTACCCGATTTTAATCGGTAGTGGTTTGCTACAAGATGAAACTTGCTATCCGGTTAAAGACGGAGAGCGGATAATGGTTGTCAGCAATCCGACGATCGCACAGTTTTATCTGAAAACGGTGATGGATGCCCTTGAAAAACGGGGTTGTGTAGTCGATCATGTTTTGTTACCCGATGGTGAAAAGTACAAGACGCTTGATTCTCTTAATCTGATTTTTACCAAACTTTTACAAGGCAACCATGGTCGCGATACAACGATTATCGCACTTGGCGGTGGCGTTATCGGTGATGTTGCAGGTTTCGCAGCCGCAAGCTATCAGCGCGGTGTTCGTTTAATTCAAATTCCGACTACTTTACTTTCTCAAGTGGATTCTTCCGTCGGGGGGAAAACCGCCGTCAATCATGAGCTTGGTAAGAATATGATCGGTGCGTTCTATCAACCTGTAACAGTGATGATTGATACGCTTACGCTGAACACCTTGCCAAAACGTGAAGTCAATGCCGGTCTTGCGGAAGTCATTAAATACGGTGCTATTCTTGACAATGAATTTTTTGAATGGTTGGAAAAGAATATTGATGATCTTGTGTCGCTGAAACAGGAAGCACTCCAGTATTGCATTGCCCGTTGTTGCCAAATAAAAGCGGATGTTGTAGCCCGTGATGAAACAGAGAAAGGCGATCGTGCACTATTAAATCTCGGGCATACTTTTGGTCATGCCATCGAAACACATCTTGGCTATGGTAATTGGTTACATGGAGAAGCGGTTTCCGTCGGAATGATGATGGCTGCCGCGCTTTCTGAGGAATTGGGGAATATTTCCATCGCAGAGGTTGCTCGTTTGGAAAAATTACTTGCCCGTGCCAATTTACCCACTGTATCACCGGATGGAATGAAAGCGGAAGACTATCTGCCTCATATGATGCGCGATAAAAAAGTGCTTGCCGGTAAGTTACGTCTTGTATTGCTTAAATCACTGGGGCAAGCTTATGTGGCGACGGACACGGATCATAAGCTTGTGCTAAACGCTATCCGCTGTTGTTCTCAAACGGACTAAAATGCTACGTCCGAAAAAAAAGATTAAATCTAAAATAAAGCACCGCCCTTTTTTGAAATGGGCGGGCGGTAAGTTTCGTTTAACCGACGATATTAATAAAGCCTTCCCAAAGAAAAAACAATGTTTAATTGAGCCTTTCGTGGGCGCAGGGGCAGTGTTTTTAAATTCTAATTTTGAACGTTATATTCTGGCGGATATTAACCCTGATCTGATTAATTTATTTAATATTGTTAAGGATAACGTTGATCAATATATTGACGCTTGTAAGCAGATTTTCTTTTCACCTCAAGCCAATACGCCCGATTACTACTATGCGAAACGTCAGCAATTCAATGAATCCCATGATCCTTTTGAGCGTTCCGTTATTTTTCTTTATTTAAACCGATTCGGTTTTAACGGGCTGTGTCGTTATAACAGCAATAACGAATTTAATGTGCCTTTTGGTGCTTATAAAACCCATTATTTTCCGGAAGATGAGTTACGCTATTTTGCGCACAAAGCGCAAAGTGCGGTATTTTTATGCGGAGATTTTAAACAAACCTTTGAACTGGCGGATAAAACATCAGTGATTTACTGTGATCCGCCTTATGCACCGTTACAACAAATGACCAACTTCACCGGTTATGCAGGTAATGAATTTGGTCTGGAACATCAACGGGCTTTAGCGGAGCTCGCTAAAAAAGTGCAAAAGGAAAAACAGATTCCTGTTTTGATTTCCAATCACGATATAAAATTTACCCGTGAAATTTACCAAGGGGCAAAATTTAAGCGGGTTAAAGTGCAGCGTTCTATTAGTCAAAATTCGGAAAAACGGGTAAAAGTAAAAGAGTTGATTGCAATTTTTAAGGCATAACTCTGTTAAATTCAGGGCTGATTTTCAAATCTAGCCTTTTTACCTGCGGGTAATCCTGTTGAATCAGTGTTAATAAATCCGATTGGCGAAACAGCATTCCTTGCCTAACAATCGCATTTGCGACTTCAATAAACAGTGTATCCCCGTTTATCCGACCAATACGAAATAAGTCTTGAAATTCTTGGGGAAAAGAGCGGTTAAATTTTTGGTTTAATTCATGTATTGCTAAGCCTTTTTGCATTATTTGAGCAAAGGACGATTGTTCCATTATCTCGACAATATTTACGGCTTTTTGATAACGTTCGGCCTTGTTTTTCATGAAATCCCCCCAATAAATGACATCAGTTTAGATTTCCGCTACAATACACACAATTTTTGTAATACACAACGAGATGATGATTTCAGGTAAAACCAAACCGAATTTTTGGTCGCGATTACTTTTAAGTATGATCGCCATCTTTGCCTTGCCTAATGCGCAAAGCTTAGAGAATCAACCTGCAGAAAGTTATTCATCAAACGTATCGGTTCAGCAAGTGTTGGAAACAGCGAAGGTGTTGCAGGATGAGCAACGCCAATTGTTCCAACAGCTTCCCTTTTCTCATTCAACAAAAAAACAACCTAAAATTCAACCGCACTTTATTGCGGAGATACTCAATCCTCAAGCTCCGATTCGAGCAGGTCCTTTACTCATTTAATTTCTGATTTTTTATGATCCCGATGAATTTGAAAAATTCATACCGGATCGTTGTGATGTACGAAATTTGAAAATTTCATCCGTTGATTATTTTAACCTATTATTTTTAAAGAAAAATTATGAGTATTTTAACAAAAATCTTTGGCAGTCGTAATGACCGTATCTTACGTAAACTTAAAAAACAAGTTATCAAAATTAATAAATTAGAACCGGAATTTGAAGCGTTAAACGATGAACAACTTCGTGCTAAAACCGATGAATTTCGTGAGCGTTTAAATGCTGGTGAAACCCTACAAGATATTTTACCGGAAGCCTTTGCCACAGTGCGTGAGGCGAGTAAACGTGTGCTGGGAATGCGTCACTTTGATGTGCAGCTTATCGGCGGTATGGTATTAACGAACCGTTGTATTGCAGAGATGCGTACCGGGGAAGGGAAAACCTTGACTGCTACCTTGCCTTGTTATCTTATCGCGCTAGAAGGCAAAGGGGTGCATGTCGTGACCGTAAATGATTACTTAGCACGTCGAGATGCGGAAACCAACCGACCGTTATTTGAATTTTTGGGGATGAGTGTCGGGGTAAATATTCCAGGTTTACCACCGGAAGCAAAACGTGCCGCTTACACTGCGGATATTACTTACGCCACGAACAGTGAACTTGGTTTTGACTATTTACGCGATAATTTAGCCCATTCAAAAGAAGAACGTTTCCAACGTACCTTAGGTTATGCGTTAGTGGATGAAGTGGATTCCATTTTAATTGATGAAGCTCGTACGCCGTTGATTATTTCCGGTCAGGCGGAAGATAGTTCGGATCTTTATATCGCCGTTAATAAATTAATTCCGAGTTTGATTAAACAAGAAAAAGAAGACACCGAAGAATACCAAGGTGAAGGCGATTTTACCTTAGATCTTAAATCGAAACAGGCGCATTTAACCGAACGCGGGCAGGAAAAAGTCGAAAATTGGTTGATAGATCAAGGCTTAATGCCGGAGGGTGATTCACTGTATTCACCGGGGCGCATTGTTTTGTTACATCACGTAATGGCGGCATTACGCGCGCATACTTTGTTTGAACGTGATGTAGATTATATTGTAAAAGACGGCGAAATTGTGATCGTGGATGAACATACCGGTCGTACTATGGCCGGTCGCCGTTGGTCGGACGGGTTACACCAAGCAATTGAAGCCAAAGAAGGGGTGGATATTAAGAGCGAAAACCAAACCGTCGCCTCTATTTCTTACCAAAACTATTTCCGCCTGTATGAAAAACTGGCCGGTATGACTGGTACGGCGGATACCGAAGCCTTTGAGTTTCAACAAATTTATGGTTTGGAAACCGTCGTGATCCCAACAAATCGTCCAATGATTCGTGATGATCGCACAGATTTAATGTTTGAAAATGAAGAATACAAATTTAATGCGATCATTGAGGATATTAAAGATTGTGTCGCACGCCAACAGCCTGTATTGGTGGGGACGATTTCCGTTGAAAAATCCGAAGAATTATCAAAAGCCTTAGATAAAGCGGGAATTAAACACAATGTACTAAACGCGAAATTCCATCAACAGGAAGCGGAAATTGTGGCGGAAGCAGGTTATCCGGGGGCGGTTACTATTGCAACCAATATGGCGGGACGCGGTACGGATATTATTCTCGGCGGTAACTGGAAAGCACAGGCGGCTAAATTAGATAACCCGACTCAAGAACAACTCGATGTTTTAAAAGCGGAGTGGGATAAAAATCACGATATCGTGATGAAAGCCGGAGGATTACATATTATCGGTACGGAACGTCACGAGTCACGCCGTATTGACAACCAGTTGCGCGGTCGTTCCGGTCGTCAAGGCGACCCGGGCTCTTCCCGTTTCTATCTTTCTTTAGAGGACGGATTAATGCGCATTTACCTCAATGAAGGCAAGCTCAACTTAATGCGTAAAGCCTTCACTGTACCGGGTGAAGCGATGGAATCCAAAATGTTGGCGAAAGTGATTGCCTCTGCACAAGCGAAGGTGGAAGCCTTCCACTTTGACGGTCGTAAAAATTTACTTGAATATGATGATGTGGCAAATGACCAACGTCATGCCATTTATGAGCAACGTAATCACCTGTTGGATAATGATGATATTTCAGACACCATCAAAGCGATTCGCCATGACGTATTCAATAATGTGATTGATCAATATATTCCGCCGCAATCTTTGGAAGAACAATGGGATATTAAAGGGCTTGAAGAACGCCTTGTACAAGAATTCGGTATGCAATTACCGATTGAGAAGTGGTTGGAAGAAGACAATAATCTGCACGAAGAAAACTTGCGGGAACGCATTGTAGAAATTGCAGAAGAGGAATACAAAGAAAAAGAAGCGCTTGCCGGTGAAGAAACCATGCGCCATTTTGAAAAAGGCGTGATGTTACAAACCTTGGATGAACTTTGGAAAGAGCATTTGGCTGCAATGGATTATCTTCGTCAAGGAATTCATTTACGCGGTTATGCGCAAAAAGATCCGAAACAAGAGTACAAAAAAGAATCTTTCCGTATGTTTACGGAAATGCTGGATTCTTTAAAACATCAGGTTATCACCACGCTCACACGTGTGCGTGTTCGTACTCAAGAGGAAGTTGAAGATGCCGAGCGTTTGCGTCAAGAAATGGCGGCACGTGAAACTCAGAGCCATAAACCGGTGGATGAGAATCGTTCGGCACAACAGGAGGATTATTCTGATCGCCACGTAGGACGAAATGAGCCTTGCCCTTGCGGTTCCGGAAAAAAATATAAGCATTGCCATGGCAATCGTGCTAAATATAACTAATGACGCTCACTAAAAGTGCGGTTGTTTTGACCGCACTTTTTTCATACTTGGATCTGACAAAATGGAAAAACCTGTAATACAAGTTGCCGCCGGCATTATTCGTAATGAATTCGGACAGATTTATTTAACTCAACGCTTGGAAGGACAAGATTTTGCACAATCTCTCGAATTTCCGGGTGGTAAAGTGGATGCCGGTGAAACGCCGGAACAGGCTTTAAAACGCGAATTAGAGGAAGAAATCGGGATCGTGGTATTAAATGCCGAACTGTATGAAAGATTTCAGTTTGAATATCCCGCTAAGATTATTTCGTTCTTTTTTTATGTTGTGGAGGAATGGATTGGTGAACCTTTTGGGCGTGAGGGGCAAGAGGGCTGTTGGATTGAACAACACTCGCTGGATGCGGGATTATTTCCACCGGCGAATGCAAAGTTAATTCAACGTTTAATTGCCGAAAGCGATTTATCTACGAGCAAATTCTAACGGATAAATCCGCTAATTTTTCCCATACATTATCGCTAAATTCTTGTTTGGCAAGGCGTTCAATATCGGCTAATTCTTGGATAATCTCATACAGTTTTTTATAGGTTAATCGCTGTACCGCAGTTAAAAAGAGCGGTCGACGATTTTGCCAAATTTTAAGGCGATCAAATTCCTGCTTAATTTGTTGAAGTGGTAACGCCTCGCTTATACGAGTGGGTTGTTGAGGTTTTGTAAGCTCAAGTAGCATTAATAGTTCACGTTGTAAAGTGCGAAGTAAAATAATTGGTTGAATGTCCTCTGCTTGTAAACCGCCTAAAATTCGTTTGGCTCGATTTACTTTACCGGCAAGAAGCGCGTCAATCCATTGGAAAGGTGTAAATATAGAAGACTGTTCCACAACCTCAATGACTCGATTGTAATTAAGTTTGCGATCAGGATGAAGTAAATCCAGAAGCTGTAACGTTTGTTTTAGTGCAAGTAGATTATTTTCATAACTATAACAAAGCTGTTGAATAGCCTCACTGTCGGCTTCTAATCCCATCATTTGAACCCGATTTTTCACCCAACGGGGAAGATTTTCGATTGTTGGCGTTTGGCAGTTAATCAATATTGAATTCGGTTCATATTGATTAACGGCTAAAAACCAAGCCTGTTTCTCCATGGTTTTGGAAAGTTTTGCTATGCTGAGAACAAGTAAACTATCTTCAGTTAATGAACCAATGAATGCTTGTAGATTTTTCTGCAAAGGGGCGGTTAAATTTTCCGGTAAATTGAGAACCAGCATTTGCTTATTAAAAAACAAGCCCATTGATTGGTTGGCTTCAATAAGCTCACTCCAATCGGTTTGGTTATCAACTTGTACCGTATTTTTTTCATCAAAGCCTTGCTGAACGGCTGTTTGATAAATCGAATCTTCACTTTCGCTGAGTAATAGCGGATCCTGCCCGACCAATAAATAAACTTTGGTTAGACGTTGGCTAAGCTGATGGGCGAGTTGCTCAGGAAAAAGACGGTTCATTACTTACCTTTTACTTGGTGCTGTAATGCAACCATTTTGGTGATGAGCTGACGGGCAGCTTGATCGCGCATATCATTCCAAATCACATCACGTTCCGCCGCTTTTGCCAGTGCCGCCCGTGAGTTATCAAAGAAAGTGCGGTTTACTTTTGCACTGATTGGATAGGTTTCACCATTGGCTAAACGTACGCTGGCTTCTACTTCCAACATTAAGACTTTTTCTGCTTCACGACCACGTTTAAAAATAGAAGCAACCTGATTATCGCTGGTTTGTTTATTGATGCGTAGAACCGGTATATTTTGTGTCGGTTTAACAAGATTGACATTATTGATTTGTAATTGGCGGCGCATTGCCATTGACATCTCACTATAAGGATCTGCACTTTCAAAGGTTAGCGTTTGCAATTCTTGTGGAATTAATGCCCCATTTTGCAGATGCCATCCGCAGGCTGAAAGTACGATCGCGGTTGTGATTAGAAAGAGTTTTTTCGTTAATTTAATCATAAAAATTACCTATAAAATCAACCGCACTTATTATTACCAAAGTGCGGTTATTTCTATGGATTATTGTGGTTTCACCACAACATTTAACAATTTACCCGGCACGTAAATTACTTTCACGATTTGCTGACCATCAATGAATTTCTTCACATTTTCATCGGCAAAAGCAGTAGTTTTTACTGTTTCTTCATCGGCATTTGAGGCGACGGTAACTTTTCCACGTACTTTACCGTTTACTTGTACAACAATGAGTTTTTCATCTTCCACCATTGCCGCTTCATCGGCTTTCACCCATTCAGCCGTATCGATATTGTTTTTATTGCCCAAGGCATGCCATAACTCGAAACAAATATGTGGGGTAATCGGATAAAGCATACGTACTACCGCACTTAATGCTTCCGCCATTACCGCAAGATCTTGCTCGGTTTCTAATGGCGCTTTAGTGAGTTTGTTCATCAACTCCATAATTGCCGCAATCGCAGTATTGAAAGTTTGGCGGCGGCCAATATCGTCACTCACTTTTGCTATAGTTTTATGCACTTCACGGCGAAGGGCTTTTTGATCCGCTGAAAGTGCGGTGACATCTAATGCCGTTTTTGCAGGGTTTTGTTGGTATTGATACACCAAGTTCCACACACGACCTAAAAAACGTTTCGCCCCTTCCACGCCCGATTCTTGCCATTCAAGGGTCATATCCGCAGGGGAAGCAAACATCATAAACAAACGAACCGTATCCGCACCGTATTTTTCCACCATTTCTTGCGGATCGATACCGTTATTTTTCGATTTCGACATTTTGGTCATACCGGAATGTACAAGTTCGCGCCCCTCAGGATCAGTCGCCTTAATAATACGGCCTTTCTCGTCACGTTCAAGGGTAACTTGCGTTGGGCTGACCCAGATACGTTCATTAGTCGGACTGGTGTAATAGAAAGCATCGGCAAGTACCATACCTTGACATAATAATTTGGTTGCCGGTTCATCGCTGGTTACAAACCCGGCATCATGCAAGAGTTTGTGGAAGAAGCGGAAGTATAACAAGTGCATTGTAGCGTGTTCGATACCGCCGATATATTGATCCACCGGTAACCAGTAATTAGCTTCCTCTTTATCTAACATGGCTTCTGCAAATGTTGGTGAGGTGTAGCGCGCGTAATACCAAGAAGACTCCATAAACGTATCGAAAGTATCCGTTTCTTTTAACGCCGGTGTACCGTTAAAGGTAGTTTTCGCCCAGTTTGGATCCGCTTTAATCGGGCTTTTCACACCGTCCATCACCACATCTTCCGGGAGAATAATCGGTAAATCTTCCAGCGGTGCGGGCACTACATCACCGTTTTCAAGAGTAAGCATTGGAATTGGTGCACCCCAATAACGTTGGCGGGATACCCCCCAGTCACGCAAGCGATAGTTTACTTGGCGTTTACCCATGCCTAGTTTTTCAAGTTTGTCTGCAATGCCGTTGAATGCCCCGTCGAAATCTAATCCGTCAAATTCTGCCGAATTGACTAAAACTCCGTGCTCGGTGAACGCTTCTTTACTTAAATTAATTTCTTGACCGGCAAGTGGTGCGATAACTTGTTTTAACGGTAAAGCGTATTTTTGAGCGAACTCATAGTCGCGTTGGTCGTGAGCAGGCACTGCCATGACCGCACCTGTACCATAGTGCATTAATACGAAGTTCGCCACCCAGATCGGCAATTTTTCACCGGTTAACGGGTGAATCGCAAACAAACCTGTCGCCATGCCTTTTTTCTCCATGGTGGCAAGATCGGCTTCGGCAACTTTCGCATTTTTCGCTTCTTGAATGAATGCGGCCAGTTCGGGATTATTTTGTGCTGCAAGGCTTGCTAATGGGTGAGCGGCGGCAATACCTAAATAGCTCACCCCATAGAACGTATCGGGGCGGGTGGTGTAAACCGCTAATTTTTTGTTGGTTTCTGCTACATCAAAGGTAATCTCAACCCCTTCTGAACGACCGATCCAGTTTCGTTGCATGGTCTTCACCATATCCGGCCATTGCGGAAGATTATCCAACCCGCCTAATAACTGTTCGGCATAATCAGTGATTTTAATAAACCATTGTGGGATTTCTTTTTGTTCCACAGGTGTATCGCAACGCCAACAGCAACCGTCATGCACTTGCTCGTTGGCAAGTACCGTTTCATCATTCGGACACCAGTTTACGGTTGAGGTTTTTTTATACACCAAGCCTTTTTTGTAAAGCTCGGTAAAAAACCATTGTTCCCATTTGTAATATTCAGGTTTACAGGTCGCAATTTCACGATCCCAATCATAACCAAAGCCCAATATTTTGAGCTGATTCTTCATATATTCAATGTTTTCGTATGTCCATTTTGCCGGTGCGGTTTTGTGTTTAATCGCCGCTCCTTCAGCAGGCAAACCAAAGGCATCCCAACCAATCGGTTGTAACACATTTTTACCGTTCATACGTTGATAACGTGAAACCACATCACCAATCGTATAGTTACGCACGTGCCCCATATGCAGACGACCGGACGGATATGGGAACATAGAAAGACAATAATATTTCTCTTTACTTACATCTTTAACCGCTTTAAAGACTTTATTTTCTGCCCAATATTGTTGAACCTTAGGTTCAATCATATCGGGACGATATTGTTCTTGCATAAAATCACCTTAAATTTTGACCGCACTCTGGCGGGATTTTTACATG
Source organism: Rodentibacter caecimuris (assembly GCF_001019715.1). GTDB lineage: Bacteria > Pseudomonadota > Gammaproteobacteria > Enterobacterales > Pasteurellaceae > Rodentibacter > Rodentibacter caecimuris. The sequence goes on along the minus strand of NZ_BBXJ01000001.1, from coordinate 2,244,896 downwards.
AGAAAATTGATTCATAGAATATCGTAAAACGCTATAAATTGGTAGGGCAGTAGTAGTTAAAATCTCCCCTATCGTATAGAGTGTATTTCGCATAGGGGATTAAGTGATAGCTTAATCATATCTACTAAAATTGTTATAGTATTAAATTGACTACATGTACAGCATTGGGTAAACCATGGACAATAAAAAATACCAGGTGTTTGTAAGTTCTACATATACAGATCTTATTGAGGTCAGAAATAAGGTTATAAATAGTATTCTTTCAATGGAACAGTTTCCAGCTGGTATGGAGATGTTCAGTGCTGAAGATTCTCAGCAATGGGAGATAATAAAAAGAACGATAGATTCAAGTGATTATTATGTTGTAATAATTGGGCATAGGTACGGGAGTATTGAGCCTAAAGATGGAATCAGTTACACAGAAAAAGAATATGATTATGCTGTTTCTAAAGATATTCCTGTTTTAGCATTTATTCAGGATCGTAATGTAGCATTAAAACCTCATGAGAGAGAAAATGATAAAGATAAAGCTGATAAGTTAGATAAATTTGTTGATAAGGCAAAAACTAGAATGTGCCAGTTTTGGACTGATTCTAATGACTTGATTTCTAAAGTTCCAACTGCACTATTTAAATCATTTTTAAATAAACCACAAATTGGATGGATTAGGGGGAGTAATTCAATATCTCCTGAGGTTGTTAATGAATTGGCCCGATTAAGTAAGGAAAATAATGAATTAAAAAATAAATTATTAGAGTTAGAAAGAGATAACGATATTCCTAATATTAATATTCAGCTAAATGGTGGTGATTCACTAGAGCTTTCTTATCCTGATAGATTTGAAGGAACTATTAGTGTTCCTAAAATGTTAAAAAGAGAAAGTATAGAACCTGATTTATTAGAGTTTATTACGGATGGTGATATAGAACAGTATAATAGTAATATACCATCAGAAGAGGAGATTTATAATTATAACAAAGCACAAATAAGAAATGAGCTGATAAGTAAGAATAAGTTTCCACTATTTTTCTCTATATCTAATATGGGACAGGTAAAGGCGACAGATATACATATAGAGTTATCTTTCCCAAAAGAAATAAAATTGTTCTTTAAAGGAGAAGAGCCATCTCTAGAATTTATTAAAGATCCTAGACCATCTGATATTCTTTTGTCAGCAGAGAAAAAGAAACGAGAAGCGACTGATCCTGTAACTAAATTAATTAACCAATATAGTAACTTAGGTAGAGTGGTAGCCTCTCCATCTATACTACCTCCATTAAAATTAGAAAATTTGAACAGATCTTATAGAAAAGATCTCTATCTAAAAGATAATAATGTAGTTGTAATAAAAGTTGATAGTTTATTACAAACTTTAACAACTAAAATTGATAGAGATTTATTTATTGTTCCTTTAGAAAAAGGTAATTATGTTGTAGTTGCCTATATTATATGTGAGCAGTATAAAGATGGTGTAGAGTTATCATTTCCATTAATTATCAAATAAGCGTCTTTCGATTTCTTTCGGGATTAATTTAGGGGCTGGAATCCAAATTTGTTTATGACGATTTAATTCGCCTTTTTCCAACAGGATACTGCTTTTCGGTACTTTGAAAATTTTGCTTAAGAATTTCAATAAATGTGCGTTTGCTTGCCCTTCTATGGGAGGCGCGGTAATGGTGATTTTGAGTTCTTCATTATGTATTCCAACAATTTGATCTTTGCTGGCTTTGGGTTGTAAAAAAATCTTCAAGCGAATGCCGTCGGGCATTTTTTCGATTGCTGACATATATCAATCTCGTAAAGAAAAGCCACGTAGAACGTGGCTGAGAACAGGTATTTTATGACCGCACTTATCCTGCAATCACCCAAAGCCCTTGTAGCATATCAATCATAAAGTTATTGATAAATAATAAGATAAACACAATGACCATGGGTGAAAAATCAATCACGCCGATAGTCGGCAAAATTTTTCTAACAGGGCGTAATAACGGCTCCGACAGTTGATAGAATGCGTAGAATATCGGATTGTTGCCACGATTAAACCAACTTGAAATCGCACCGATAAATAGCACATAGAAAATGGTCATTCCAATTGCTTTTAAAATGCTTAATAGGCCTAAAATTACCATCACATCAATCGCCAATCCAAAGTAAAGTAAGGATTTTAATGCGCCGAGGATAAAGATCAGCAGGACGGCTGAAGTATCCATATTTTTGATGATCGGCATCATTTTACGAATGGGTTTAAGTAGCGGTTCTGTAATTTTTACTATAAATTGTGAAAGAGGATTGTAGTAATCCACTTTCGCCAATTGTAGCCAAATGCGTAAAACCAACACCAGTGCATAAAGGTTGATGATTGAGCCGACAAATAATGCGGTTTGTGATAATTCCATTATAGCCATCCTTTTCGTTTGAAATAAATGTATGGTGTGAGTGCTGCAGCGATCATTAAGCCGATAGCCATGGGGTAACCGTATTTGAAATGGAGCTCCGGCATAAATTCAAAGTTCATTCCGTAAGTGGATGCGACTAGTGTTGCCGGTAGGAACATAACGGATACTACCGAGAAAAATTTCATAATTTTGTTCTGCTCAATATTGATGTAACCCATTGCCGCTTGCATGAGAAAGTTCACTTTTTGGAACAGTGATTCGTTGTGCGGTTGTAGGGATTCAATATCTCGTAGGATTTCTCGAGCCTGTTCCAGCTGGTTTGCCGGCAAACGGGTTTTGCGTACCAAAAAACCGAGTGCGCGTTGGGTATCCATCAAGCATAGACGCACTTTAGAGCTGGTATCTTCCTGTTCGGTGAGCGTATTTAAGGCTTCATCAAACGCCTCACCTTGGGTTCCGTTTAAAATCACTCGACTTAATTCTTCTAGGTCAGCATAAACATTTTCGATGACATCGGCAAGTTGTTCGATTTTGGTTTCAAATAAATCGAGCAACACTTCATAAGCGTTAAATTCCAGTAAGCGCTGACTACGGGATCGCATACGATATAAACGAAATGCGGGCAGTTCCCGATCCCGTAAGGTAAATAAGCGACCATCGCGGATGGTAAATGCTACACTGGCAAGATCCGCATAGTTATTTTCATCTTCACAGTAAAAGAATGAGTGTAAGTGTAAGCCGTCTTCGTCTTCAAAGAAACGGGCGGACGCTTCAATATCTTCTAATTCAAGGAAAGAGGCAAGGCTTTGCCCTAAGCTTTCTTGTAGCATTTCACGCTCTTCGCCGGTAGGTTCAAGCAAATCAAGCCAGATTGCGCTGTTGAGATCCGTTTGATCTTCATCGATCCGAAATAAACGGGAATCGTTGATAGTAAAAGCATTGATCATTTCATACTCCTTTTGGGATTATGAACAGTTAACCGTGAACAAAAGAATGTCAAACGAATAAAAGTGCGGTTAAAAATTGCGGTATTTTCGTTTGCTGTTAAGGATGCCGAAATCGGTAAATCTACCGACGAACTCTCGCCGATAGCCGTTTGGCATTGGGCGGGAGTCTAAAGCGATATTCGGTATCGACTATGACTGTCCAAAGTGTGTGTCCTTCTCATTAAAAAATCGGGCGAATGTTACGCTTGAAAGGGGAATTCGTCAAGTTTTTGTGGAAAATAAATGGGGCAAAATGCCCCAAACAGGATTAGCGGGTATATTGATTGATTGCTGTCGCGACTTCTTGATCTTGGTAGATATTATTAACAATGTCTTTGAAGGTCTCGCCAAGCACTTTTTGAATTTCGTCATTGTCGGCATTAAATGCGCCGGATTGTGAGCGGCTCACATTAAAGTCTTTGTTATATTTTCCGCCGGTTCCCTGCACATGTACGGTCACTCGAATTTTACTGTTGAGATTGTAACGTAAATTGCCTTGATCCACTTGAGTGAAAAAATCTTTTATTTCAACGGTTACACCTGCATTTGAATTGTTTACCTGTCCGATGCGGAATCCCTTGCTTACCAAATTTTGTTGCATCACTTGTTGGAATAATTGCGTTACATTCGGAGAAGCATTGAGTTTCACTAATTCCCCGTTTTTTACGTAACTGGCGACATCTTGTTTTGAGCGGGAATCGCTGGTAGTGACATAAACAACGGCAGATTGATTAACATTCATGGAAGCACTTGGCGCAGGCGGTGTGAATGTTAATGTATTGGATTGAGTTTGGCAGCCGGCAAGAAACATTGTCGCAACAGTGAGACCGGTAAAAGATAATGTTTTGATTTTATTCGAGAGTTTCATAATTTCCTCAATTAAGCGGGTTGATTTGTGTTATTCTTGCAGACTTAATGGCGGATGTATAGCCTTCCAACAAAATTTTATTGGAGATTAATGATGTCAAAGCAACAAGAATTATTGGATAAAATAAGCGCTGAATTTCAACCGCACTTTGCAACGGTAGAAAATGAAAGTCACATGCATAGTTCCGGTCGTGGTGCAAATTCTCACTTTAAATTAGTTATTGTGAGTGATGTTTTTGATGGGATGAGTAAGGTTAAACGCCATCAAAAATTGTATCAATTATTTGCCGATGATTTAAAAAGCGGCATTCATGCCTTAGCGCTATATCTTTATACAAGAAAAGAATGGGAAGAGCGTGGTGAGGTATTTCCAAATTCACCAAACTGTGTCGGAGTTGGATTATAATTTGATTGTTTTCTGCTCATAACTCTTTGTGTGTATCTTTCAAAAAGTTCACAATTTTTTCACAAAAAGTGTGGGTTAAAGTGGAATGAAGCGCAGATTTTAGCTAGAATAAGTCGTTTTAATTTTTATATTTTCAATTTTTTGATGTTGTAAAAGCTCAATTACTTTGTCAAAAAATTAAACCGATTTGAGTTTTTTATTTATGTGTCAGTAGTTAATACTTTAACGGTTTAACGTATTCTCTGTCACGCTCAAACACGAGATTGCATTTAACCTTGTTTATTTGCAGTCGTATTTTTTAACCTTGAAAAGTAGTGCAAACAGTATGATTACAATTAAGAAAGGCTTGGATCTTCCTATCGCAGGAAAACCGGCACAAGTAATCCACAGCGGTAACGTTGTGAATCAAGTTGCGATTCTTGGTGAGGAGTATGTGGGGATGCGTCCTTCTATGAAGGTACGTGAAGGTGATGTTGTTAAGAAAGGACAAGTGCTTTTTGAAGACAAGAAAAATCCCGGTGTGGTTTTCACAGCCCCTGCAAGTGGTACTATCACAGCAATAAATCGTGGCGAAAAACGTGTATTACAATCTGTGGTCATTAATGTGGAAGGCGATGAACAAATCACTTTCGCAAAATACAATGCAGATGAACTCAATACGCTTTCTTCCGAACAAGTAAAACAAAATCTTGTGGAGTCAGGCTTATGGACGGCATTACGTACGCGTCCTTTTAGCAAAGTTCCTACACTTGAAAGCGAACCTTCTTCTATCTTTGTGAATGCGATGGATACTAATCCTCTCGCGGCTGATCCTGAAGTCGTGTTAAAAGAGCACTGGCAAGATTTCATCAACGGTTTAACCGTGTTAAGTCGTTTATTCCCTAGCAAGCCGTTACATCTGTGTAAAACAGGCAATATGAATATTCCGGCTGTGGATTTATCAAATCTTCAAATCCATGACTTTGGTGGAGTACATCCGGCAGGTCTGGTGGGAACCCATATTCACTTTATTGATCCGGTAGGCGGACATAAAACCGTATGGCATATTAATTATCAAGATGTTATTGCTATCGGTAAATTATTCACAACCGGTGAACTTTGTGTTGAGAGAGTGATTTCTCTTGCCGGTCCTCAAGTGAAAAATCCACGTCTGATCCGTACCGTGATTGGCGTAAATCTTTCACAATTAGTGCAAGACGAGCTAAGTGCGGGCGAAAATCGTGTGATTTCCGGTTCTGTGCTATGCGGTAATACCGCGAAAGGCGCACATGACTATTTGGGTCGTTACGCGTTACAGGTTTCGGTTATTATAGAAGGCAATGAAAAAGAGTTCTTTGGTTGGATTACACCGCAACCTAATAAATATTCCATTACCCGTACCGTATTAGGACATTTTGGTAAAAAATTATTTAATTTTACCACTGCGGAAAATGGTGGTGAGCGTGCAATGGTACCAATCGGTAACTATGAGCGTGTTATGCCGTTGGATATTTTACCAACATTATTGCTCCGTGATTTAATCGCAGGTGATACTGATGGTGCTCAAGCATTAGGTTGTTTAGAGTTGGATGAAGAAGATTTGGCACTTTGTTCCTTTGTTTGCCCGGGCAAATATGAATATGGTTCCATCTTACGTCAAGCTTTAGAAAAGATTGAGAAGGAAGGTTAGAAATGGGTCTAAAAAATCTTTTAGAAAAAATGGAACCCGCGTTTTTACCGGGAGGTAAATACAGCAAGCTTTACCCGATCTTTGAATCGATTTATACCTTGCTTTATACACCGGGTACGGTAACGCACAAAAACACACACGTGCGTGATGCATTAGATTCAAAACGTATGATGATCACCGTGTTCCTCGCATTATTTCCAGCGATTTTCTATGGTATATACAATGTGGGTAATCAAGCGATCCCTGCATTGAATCAATTAGGCAATTTAGAGCAATTAATTGCAAATGATTGGCACTATGCACTGGCTAACGGTTTAGGGTTGGATTTAACCTTAAACGCAGGTTGGGGCAGTAAAATGGCCTTAGGTGCAATTTTCTTCCTACCGATTTACTTGGTGGTATTTACCGTTTGTACGATGTGGGAATTATTATTCTCTGTGGTACGTGGTCACGAAGTTAATGAAGGGATGTTTGTTTCTACGATTCTTTTCGCCTTAATTGTTCCGCCAACTTTACCATTATGGCAAGCCGCACTTGGTATCAGTTTTGGTATCGTGGTGGCAAAAGAAATCTTCGGTGGTGTAGGTCGTAACTTTATGAACCCTGCGCTTGCCGGTCGTGCTTTCCTATTTTTTGCTTATCCAGCACAAATTTCCGGTGATACTGTATGGACTGCTGCGGATGGTTTCTCTGGAGCAACCGCACTTTCACAGTGGTCACAAGCGGGTCAAGGTGCGTTGCAACACATCGTAACCGGACAACCAATCTCTTGGATGGATGCGTTTATTGGTAATATCCCGGGCTCAATGGGCGAAGTTTCAACCTTAGCGATCTTAGTTGGCGGCGCAATCATTGTTTTCACCCGAATTGCCTCGTGGCGTATTATCGCAGGGGTGATGATTGGTATGATTGCAACCTCAACATTGTTTAACTTAATTGGTTCTGAAACGAATCAGATGTTCTCAATGCCTTGGCACTGGCATCTTGTTTTAGGTGGCTTTGCACTAGGTATGGTGTTTATGGCAACGGATCCGGTTTCAGCATCGTTCACCAATACAGGTAAATGGTGGTATGGTGCGTTGATAGGTGTAATGGCGGTATTAATTCGTACTGTGAATCCGGCTTATCCGGAAGGAATGATGTTAGCGATTCTGTTTGCAAACTTATTTGCACCAATTTTTGACTACATCGTTGTTCAAGCAAATATCAAACGTCGGAGAGCAAGAACAAATGGCTAAGTTTAATAAAGACAGTGTAGGCGGCACAATTCTTGTGGTGTTGCTCCTGAGTTTAGTTTGTTCCATTATTGTTGCTGGTTCCGCAGTGATGTTAAAACCTGCACAAGAAGAGCAAAAATTACTCGACAAACAAAAAAATATCCTAAACGTTGCAGGACTTTTACAGGAAAAAACAAATGTAAAAGAAACCTATGCAAAATTTATTGAACCACGTTTTGTTGATTTGGCAACAGGTGATTATGTTCAACAGCCTGATGATTATCAAGAGGCGATTCCTGCCGAACAAGATAAGGCGAGAATCCGTACTCGTGGAAAAACAGCTGAAATTTATCTTGTGAAAGATGAACAAGGTCAAACTCAGCAGGTGATCTTGCCAATTTACGGTACAGGTTTATGGTCTGTTATGTATGGTTTAGTTTCTGTTCAACCGGACGGCAATACGATTAACGGTATCACTTATTATCAACATGGTGAAACTCCAGGATTAGGTGGTGAGATTGAAAACCCAAATTGGGCAGGTTTATTTAAAGGTAAAAAACTTTTCAATGAACAATATCAACCGGCTATCCATATTGTGAAAGGTCAAGCACCAAAAGATGATCATAGTATTGATGGTTTATCTGGGGCAACACTAACCGGTAATGGTGTTCAAGGTACTTTTGATTATTGGTTCAGTGAAAATGGCTTTAGTAAATATCTTGAAAAATTTCAAGCAGGAGCGAACTAATGTCTGGAAAAACAAATTTAAAAGATCTGTTATTAGCTCCTATTGCTAAAAACAATCCAATTGCGTTGCAAATCCTTGGGATTTGTTCTGCATTAGCGGTAACAACGAAATTAGAAACTGCATTTGTTATGGCTATTGCGGTAACTTTAGTAACGGGGTTATCAAACTTCTTTGTTTCCTTAATCCGTCACTATATTCCTAACAGTATTCGTATTATCGTACAACTTGCGATTATTGCTTCATTGGTAATTGTCGTTGACCAAATATTAAAAGCTTACGCCTATGGTTTGTCTAAACAGCTTTCAGTATTCGTTGGCTTGATTATTACAAACTGTATCGTGATGGGTCGTGCAGAGGCTTTTGCAATGAAATCACCTCCGCTTGAAAGTTTCGTAGACGGTATTGGTAACGGTTTAGGGTATGGCGCAATGTTAATTATTGTTGCTTTCTTCCGTGAACTTATCGGTTCAGGTAAATTATTCGGTATAACTATTTTTGAAACTATTCAAAATGGTGGTTGGTACCAAGCAAACGGTTTATTCCTACTTGCACCAAGTGCATTCTTTATCATCGGATTTGTCATCTGGGGATTAAGAACTTGGAAACCGGAGCAACAGGAGAAATAATCAATGGAACATTATATTAGCCTATTTGTGAAGGCCGTCTTCATTGAAAATATGGCACTGTCCTTTTTCTTGGGGATGTGTACATTCTTGGCGGTATCAAAAAAGGTTTCTACGGCTTTTGGTTTAGGGATTGCAGTAACCTTCGTATTAGGCGTTGCGGTACCTGTTAACCAGTTAATTTACGCTAACATACTAAAAGAAAATGCGTTAATTGAAGGTGTGGATTTGTCATTCTTAAACTTCATCACTTTTATCGGTGTGATTGCAGGTTTAGTACAAATCCTTGAGATGGTATTAGACAAATTTATGCCGTCTCTTTATAACGCATTAGGGATCTTCTTGCCGCTTATCGCAGTAAACTGTGCGATTTTCGGGGGCGTATCCTTTATGGTTCAACGCGATTACAATTTCCCTGAATCTATCGTATATGGTTTCGGTTCCGGTTTGGGTTGGATGCTAGCCATCGTTGCTCTTGCCGGTTTAACGGAAAAAATGAAATATGCGGATATTCCGGGTGGTTTGAAAGGCTTAGGCATTACTTTCATCACCGTTGGTTTGATGGCGTTGGGCTTTATGTCCTTCTCCGGTATTCAATTATAAGGAGTGTAATCAATGAGTGATTCAGTAATTCTTGCACTCGGTATTGCTGCATTTACGGTTATCGTATTGGTGTTAGTAGCAATCATCTTATTTGCGAAATCAAAACTCGTAGATTCCGGGGATATTACAATCGGTATTAATGATGATTCCGAAAAGGCAATCACATTACCTGCCGGTGGCAAATTATTAGGCGCATTGGCAAGTAAAGGTATCTTCGTTTCCTCTGCTTGTGGTGGCGGTGGCTCTTGTGGTCAGTGTATTGTGAAAGTGAAAAGCGGTGGTGGCGAAATTCTCCCAACCGAACTTTCTCACATCAATAAGCGTGAAGCAAAAGAAGGTTATCGTCTGGCTTGTCAAGTGAATGTGAAAGGCAATATGGAAGTTGAACTTCCGGAAGAAATCTTCGGCGTGAAAAAATGGGAATGTACCGTTATTTCTAACGACAACAAAGCGACATTCATCAAAGAGCTTAAATTAGCGATTCCTGAAGGTGAAGAAGTCCCGTTCCGTGCCGGTGGTTATATCCAAATCGAAGCGGAGCCTCACACGGTTTACTATAAAGACTTCGATATTCCTGAAGAATATCACGAAGACTGGGATAAATACGATCTATGGCGTTATGTGTCTAAAGTGGATGAGCATATCATTCGTGCGTACTCAATGGCTTCCTATCCGGAAGAGAAAGGCATTATTATGCTTAACGTGCGTATTGCAACGCCTCCACCACGTCAACCTGATGCACCTCCGGGTCAAATGTCCTCTTACATTTGGTCATTAAAAGAGGGTGATAAAGTGACAATTTCCGGACCATTTGGTGAATTCTTTGCAAAAGATACCGATGCGGAAATGGTCTTCATCGGTGGTGGTGCAGGTATGGCGCCAATGCGTTCACATATTTTCGATCAGTTAAAACGTTTACATTCCAAACGTAAAATTTCATTCTGGTATGGTGCACGTTCTAAACGTGAAATGTTCTATGTGGAAGATTTTGATTCCCTTCAAGCGGAAAATCCAAACTTCAAATGGCATGTAGCACTTTCTGATCCGTTACCGGAAGATAATTGGGACGGCTATATCGGTTTTATTCACAACGTACTTTATGAGAACTACTTGAAAAATCATGAAGCTCCGGAAGATTGTGAATACTATATGTGTGGACCTCCTGTAATGAACGCTGCGGTTATCAAAATGTTGAAAGATCTCGGCGTTGAAGACGAAAATATCTTATTAGATGACTTCGGTGGCTGATTTTAATTAGTTAAAACACCATGAAAATTGACCGCACTTTATGGTGAAGTGCGGTCAAAATTTAAGGCGTTTTCTATGGGCGTATTCAGTACGCCCTTATTGTTATTCAGATTACAGGCAAGCTGATTGAAAAGTCAGTTTGCCTATAATTCATCTCATTAGGAAAAAATAAATGAAGAAAATATTGAGCGGACTACTTGTTGTTGCTTTTGCTTGCTCATTGGCAGCTTGTAAGAAAGATCCTGAGGTGATCTCGCTAAGTGGTAAAACCATGGGCACAACCTATCATGTTAAATATATTGATGATGGTTCTGTGAGTGAAAATTTACAAAATACCCACGAACAGATTGAATACATTCTAAAAGATGTCAATGCAAAAATGTCCACCTATATCAAGGATTCGGAATTGAGCCGTTTTAACCAAAATACGCAGGTAAACACACCTATCGAAATTTCGGCGGATTTTGCGAAAGTGTTGGCAGAAGCAATTCAATTACATCAAGTCACGGAGGGGGCACTTGATGTTACCGTTGGGCCGGTCGTGAATTTATGGGGATTTGGTCCGGAAAAACGCCCTGAGCGTCAACCGACTGCGGAACAACTCGCCGAGCGTCAAGCTTGGGTCGGACTTGATAGAATCACACTTGATATGAGTGGTAATATCCCAACATTAAGTAAATCAGTTCCGCAAGTCTATATTGACCTTTCTTCCATTGCGAAAGGCTTTGGCGTGGATCAAGTTGCAGAGAAGTTAGAACAGCTTAATGCACAAAACTATATGGTAGAAATTGGTGGTGAAATTCGAGCTAAAGGAAAGAACGCAGAAGGGAAACCTTGGCAAATTGCCATTGAAAAGCCTAATATGACGGGAGAAAGAGCGGTCGAAAATGTGATTGGTTTAAATAATATGGCAATGGCAACGTCCGGCGATTATCGTATTTATTTTGAAGAAAACGGTAAACGTTTTGCCCATGAAATTGATCCGAAAACCGGTTACCCGATTCAACATCATCTTGCCTCTATCACGGTGTTTTCTCCAACAACTATGACGGCAGACGGTTTATCAACGGGATTATTTGTACTCGGGGAAGAAAAAGCCCTTGAAGTGGCAGAGAAAAATGATCTCGCAATATATTTAATTATCAAAACCGCAAATGGCTTTGAAACGAAAATATCATCTGCATTTAAAAAACTAATGGAAACAAAGGACTAATCATGCAAACTTTATTTTTTACCCTCATCGTATTTGTTGCGATTATTTTATTGATGTCTATTGGTTTTATCATCAAAAAACAGAGCTTAAAAGGTAGCTGTGGCGGTTTATCCACGTTAGGCATCGCTAAAGCCTGTGATTGTGATAAGCCTTGTGATACGCTTCAATCAAAACTTGATTCGGGTGATGAAAAAGCGAAAGCGGAGTATGAACAAAAATTCGCAAAGAAAAATGATGATTCGTCATTTTATGAAGTGAAATAATTTTGGAGAAATTAATGTGCCTTATGTCAATATTAAAGTAACCGGAGGGAAGGAAGCGCCGACGGCACAGCAAAAGGCGGAAATAATCGAAGGGGTAACACTGTTATTACAAAAAGTGTTGAATAAAAACCCTGAAACAACGGTCGTGATTATTGATGAAGTTGATATGGATAATTGGGGAATCGGTGGAAAAACGGTCACTGCCAGACGGACAATGAAATGATCATGAATATAACCATAAATGCCCGAAATTCTTGGGCATTTTTACTCTTAATTGATTTGCGGTAGAATGCCCGAATACTTAATTTAGCGAAATTTTTACTATCACATTATGAAATCACAAACTTACGAAAATCATTTCCTGCAACTTACGGCGGAGCAATTAACTGAGAACGCCGCTAAAAAAGTCATTGTCGGTATGTCCGGTGGAGTAGATTCATCCGTATCTGCTTTTATCCTTCAGCAGCAAGGTTATCAAGTAGAAGGCCTGTTTATGAAAAATTGGGAAGAGGATGATGATACGGATTATTGTACCGCAGCAGCAGATTTAGCAGATGCGCAGGCGGTGTGCGATAAGCTCGGAATTAAACTGCATAAAATCAATTTTGCCGCAGAATACTGGGATAACGTATTTGAGCATTTTTTAACGGAATACAAAGCCGGTCGAACACCGAATCCTGATATTTTATGTAATAAAGAAATTAAATTTAAAGCATTTTTAGAATATGCGGCAGAAGATCTCGGCGCAAACTATATCGCCACGGGGCATTATGTTCGTCGCTCTGGTGATGACAATCAAGCCAAATTATTACGTGGTTTGGATGCCAATAAAGATCAAAGCTATTTTTTATATACCCTAAGCCATCAACAAGTGGGGCAAAGTCTTTTTCCTGTGGGGGAAATTGAAAAACCGATTGTGCGTGCGATTGCCGAAGAGCTAGGTTTGATTACGGCAAAAAAGAAAGATTCAACGGGAATTTGTTTTATAGGTGAGCGTAAATTCAAGGATTTTTTAGCACGTTATTTACCGGCACAACCCGGGGATATTCGCACAGTGGACGGCGAGGTGATTGGTCGTCATGAGGGGTTAATGTACCATACCTTAGGGCAGCGTAAAGGCTTGGGTATTGGTGGATTGAAAAATGCCGGTGACGAAGCTTGGTATGTGGTGGATAAAGATGTGGAAAATAACGAACTCATTGTGGCTCAAGGTCATGATCATCCACGTTTATTTTCCAAAGGGTTAATTGCCAAACAGCTCCATTGGGTGGATCGTCAAGCGATTCGAACTCCCTTACGTTGCACAGTGAAAACCCGCTATCGTCAAACGGATATTCCTTGCGTGATAGAACCTATTAATGATGAAACCATCCGTGTTGTTTTTGATGAATCTCAAGCTGCCGTAACGCCCGGACAATCCGCAGTATTTTATCTGGATGAGGTATGCTTAGGTGGGGGAATTATTGAAGAACGGATATAGGTTTTCTTTCAAGTGCGGTGGAAAATGTCAGTGTTTTTTCACCGCACTTTTAATTGTCAATATCCACTAATTTGAAATAATCATCATTTTTTGATAGACTTCACCCCGTTTTTAGAAACAATCTCTCAATGCCTACTGAGTGTTTCTACCAAAATCGCACTTCTATGTGCTGTCCATTGTAGTGATTCCACTACACACTTTTTTTGCTTAACGGCAATGTTTTGAATAAATCGAATTTTTAATTTATAGACTTTATTTTAAGGGGAAAGGTTTGTCTTTATCTCAATTTATGGAAAAGCGAACGTCATTTAATCCTTTTGTAATCGGATTAACGTTATTTTTTGTTTTATTACTGGTGGCGATGATTTTAATTGCACCGGATCACACTCAAGCATTATTAAACCAAGCGAAAGCAGGCATTTTTGCAAATTTTAGCTGGTTTTATGTGTTGGTATTCTCAGTTTTTTTAGGATTTTTGCTCATTTTGTCCGTAAGTAGTTTGGGGAATATTAAACTTGGTAGTGATGAGGAAGAACCTGAATTTAGTTTCCTCTCTTGGCTTGCTATGTTATTTGCTGCCGGTATGGGAGTGGGCTTAATGTTCTTTGGTGTCGCTGAGCCATTAGCCCATTATCTTTCGGAAATTACTAGCGGACCGGCAGAGCATCGACAACAAGAGGCGTTATTACATACTTTATTCCATTGGGGCATTCATGCCTGGGCGGTATATGGCACAATTGCATTAGCCTTGGCTTATTTCGGTTTCCGTTATAAATTGCCGTTAGCGTTACGCTCTTGTTTTTACCCGTTGTTGAAAGATCGCATCAATGGAAAAGTAGGCGATCTCATTGATATTATGGCATTGCTTGCTACCTTATTCGGTATTATTACTACTTTAGGTTTCGGGGCATCCCAGCTAGGTGCCGGATTACACCAAATGGGATGGGTGAGTGAAAATACGTTTACGTTACAAATTATTGTGATTGCAGTGGTAATGAGCCTAGCGGTTTTTTCTGCTATCTCAGGTGTAGGAAAAGGAGTGAAAATGCTCAGTGAATTGAATTTAACATTGGCATTTTTATTACTCATTTTTGTACTGGTTACCGGACCAACACTTTATTTACTCTCGGCATTTAGCGACAACATTGGCACTTATTTCAGTAATTTAGTACAACTTAGTTTTAAAACCTATGCGTATGAGCAAGAACATACAGCTTGGTTTAGTGGGTGGACGGTACTTTATTGGGCGTGGTGGTGTTCATGGGCGCCATTTGTCGGGTTATTTATCGCCCGTATTTCCAGAGGTCGTACTATCCGTGAATTTATTTTTGGGGTATTAGTCATTCCAAGTGTATTCGGTATCCTTTGGTTTACAGTATTTGGTAACACGGCTATTTGGTTAAATGATGGTGAGGCAGCCGGCGCGCTGGGAAAAATGATTTCATCACCGGAAACGCTACTATTTAAGTTTCTTGATTATTTACCATTGCCTGCTGTTAGTAGTTTGGTGAGTTTGATCGTTATTTCGCTATTTTTTATCACTTCGGCGGATTCGGGGATTTATGTTTTAAACAATATTGCTTCTCGTGATAAAAGTCTTATTTCACCGAACTGGCAGACAGTAATGTGGGGTGTCCTAATGTCTGTTGTGGCGATTGTATTAATGAAATCAGGTGGTTTAGCAAACTTGCAGACCATGACATTAATGGTGGCATTACCTTTTGCTGTATTGATGTTAGTGATGTGTTTTAGTCTGTGGAAAGGGTTAAATGCAGATAAAAAATACTTTACGACTAAAGTTAATCCAACCAGTATTTTCTGGACGGGGGAAAAATGGAAAGACCGTTTGGAACAAATGATGAGCCAAACACAGGAAAAAGATATTTTGCGTTTCTTAAAATACACGGCGTTGCCGGCTATGCGTGAATTACGCCAAGAACTTATCGGCAAATATAATTTAAACGTACAAATCAATACCTTATTTGATCAGGAAGAACCCGCCGTAGAATTAGTCATTCAAAAAGAATTGATGCGTGATTTTATGTATGGAATTAAATCCGTTGGGCATGAGGTTTCCGAACAGCTCATTAACGATGAAAGTCTTCCGCATATTCAACATGAAACAAGTTATCAGCCCTATACGTATTTTTTTGATGGGCGTGTCGGTTACGATGTGCAATATATGGATCAAGATGAATTGATTGCCGATATATTGAGACAATACGAGCGCTATTTAACTTTACTTGATGATGTCGGTCAGGAATTAATGGCTCATGAGCAAGTAGAGCTGGCAGAGTAGTGTGAGAATTATGTAGCAAACGCATAAAATAAAAAATTGATACCAAATATAGGGGCGTACTTGTGTACGCCCTATTTAAAAGCGATTGAGATGATTACTATCGGAGACACTGCGGCATATTGCAAGGGAATCAAAGTGCGGTTGTTTTTCAGCCCGTTTTTGTTGTCGGATAATCGAAGAAAGATTAGAATGATTAAAAATATTTGGAAAAATAACCGCACTTTTGGTCTATTACAGGGCGATAGGAGATAACACTATGTCCACACAACAACCGACCGGACAAATTTGGCTCACCCATTATCATTTAAGCCATCAAGTCACACCCCATATCACACAGACCGCTTATTTACTTTGTTTGGCTGAAGATACGGAAAACTACCTTCAGCAGGTTGAGTATTATCTCAACCAACATCAACTTATCGGGCAAGCACAACTGACACCGCTTCCTATTCAAACATGGCTCTCCCGACATGGCTTTGAGGCAGCACTTTGGCGGGCGGCGCAACAAGTGTCCAATAACTCGCCGTTGTTTTGTTTATATACCGATGAAGCGAGACAAACCAAACAACACCTTGACACCTTTCTTAACAGACAGTCCGTCCGATTTTCCCCCTTTACCGAGTTTATTGCCCCTGCGGTTCTGCCCGACGAAGTGTGGTCACTTTTCTTTGCCGATTTTGAAGGGCTGGGGGAATACCATCAAATCTTAAATCAAGCCGCACATAAAAAACAAAGAGAAAAAGCAAAAGAATCGGAAAAACACAGCCAAAATCCACCGCACTTTTATGCCGTGGTCGATTGTGCCAAAGCCGTCAGTTTTCCTTACCGCTTAGAGAGCGCCGGTCGTATGGCAAATCTTTATACCGGTAATATCGGGCAAACCTTAGAAGAGCAATCTCCTTACCTGTTGGAATTTGACCCGTACCAAGAAGAAACTGTGGCGTTTTTACAACGTTTGTTTAGAAAAGCCGATAGCAAAGTATTTAGCCATTGGGCGATTAATCCGGTGATTTTTATTAAAAGCCGTCAATCCTTTGATGAGGTTTATCGTCACCTGCGAAAATGGACCCACCTTTATGCCCCCAGCTCTGAAAAGTGGTATTTTTTCCGCTTCTACGACCCGCTCGTGCTCAATCGCTATCTGCCGCAACTGACCCACTACCCGGCTCAACTCGCGGCATTGTTTGGCGTGAATTCAAATACTCGGCCGGCG
Organism: Rodentibacter caecimuris; assembly: GCF_001019715.1. Classification (GTDB taxonomy): domain Bacteria; phylum Pseudomonadota; class Gammaproteobacteria; order Enterobacterales; family Pasteurellaceae; genus Rodentibacter; species Rodentibacter caecimuris. The sequence continues at coordinate 2,227,665 of NZ_BBXJ01000001.1, read as the reverse complement.
CAGCAAGCGGTTCAACCACAAGAAAAGCAAGCCCCCATTATTGAAGCGTTTGGTGTGCGTGTAGAGCAAGAATTTATTTGCTTTAGCTTAAACCCGTTACCGGAAAATACTCAGCCTGCCAAAATTGAGTTGGGGGAAGTGGAGCGGAACGCTTTTGAACGCAGTCAATGGCTCAATACAAAATCGACGTTAAAAAATATGGTGTTAGACTATTTTGACGAAATTGATTTAGATATTATTGACAAATGGTTAGAAAATGCCAAATCACGTAACATAGCGCAATCCCAACGTGAATACTGGTTTTATTTAGTCGGTCGTGTAATTGCCGAAAATAATGGATTGAACTATTTCAGCCTGCTTGAACAGCTATGGCAAAAAACACAGTTTTCAACAACAAATTTACTTGAAACGCTAATGAATAATCTAATTGAGAAAGAAAATGAAGATGAAAGATAGCACGCAGACCAAACAAACCAAACCTAAAATGAAACTTGATGTTGCTAAAATTAATCAAGCCGCTCAGGAATTGTCAGACGGACACAGCAAATGTGAATTACCGATTATTCCCCTTTATCCAGTGCGCTATGGATTAAGTATCGATTATTTAGCGCAGGCAAGAGCGGGAAATATAAAAAACTTATCTGAGATCGCACCTGCCGGTATCGGGCAATCAGAGGAACACTCACTGATGAAACTCCGCCAAGGTTTTGTCTATATCTATGCACATACCAAACACCGTTTATTTTCTACCGATGATAAAGGCAAATGGCTGGTTTTTCGCTATGTCACCCATAGTGACGATATAAATAGTGCGAGTGAATTTGAACAACTAAGCGACTATCAAAATGCCGGATTAAACGACTCTTTCTTACTTTGTAAATGGGGTGAAAAAGGTGCCAATGGAAATTGGACATTAGGTAAAATAGACACCTCAAAATATCCTTGTATGACTAACACAATAAGTTTCAATACCGCATTTGTCGATAAAGATGTTGATATTGTCGATATTGCTTATAGTGAGTATATGTGGTCGTCAGAGATCATTGAACGCTTTGAAAAAGACGATAAATTACGACAGATAGTTATGACAACGGTCAATGTCAGCGCGCCGAAAAAACATTCGGCTCCGTTAAAAGACCTCAATATACATGTATTGGAATATCAATCTCTTAATAAATCAAACGATTTATCCGAGCAAACGCAAAGTTGGTACACAAAACTCAAAAATACAGCTATCCCTAGTGCTTTATCCGGTTTTCCTGATTACAAAGAAACGGGATTGATGGTTGCGTTGCAGGATGTTGTTGGTGAAATGCATGAGCTACAAAAAATTGTGTTGGATTTAGCCCAAGAACAAGCGAATTATCACGCTAAATATCTTTATCCGATAACCATCGGTAACATCATTGATCCTAAAATTGCCTACGATATAAGAGGGGAAAAATTTCCTTTGAAGGAAAGTGAGCGTGCCATTGCACAACGCGGAGTAGAAAAAGTACTACATCCGCAATTTAAAGCAAAACTTACTGAATTACTGAGAGAGCCGTTTGAGCGTTATGAAAAACCGATGGAAAAACTGGTTGATCAGATTTGGCTCTTAGGTTCACGAAACTCCTTTCAGGGATTTTTGAAAGGGATATCGCAAGCAATCACAGATTGTAAAGATATGGAAGGCGTGTCTCGAACTGCTTATTGCTTTTTTGAACAATTAAAAGATATTACTTTCGGCACATCAAGTACGCCAAATGGCATTGATTATTTGAGCTATTTATTTGATGCCCCCATGAAACATAATACCCCTTCGCCGTTTTTAGATTGGGCAAAACAATCACTTTCAAAAGGTGTGGAAACTATCCAACCTATTGTGACGCAGGGAGCGAATATCGGTTTTGCGCTCAATGAGAAATGGATAGTGGCAAAACGAATTTACAAAGGACTTAATGATTTTCTTGAAACGGGATTAAATGTATTTGGACAATCGGCGGCATTGTATAAGACTACCACTGCAAAACAGATCTTTAGTATTTTAGGTATATCCGATGTTTGGGGAAATGCAGAAAAAAGTAAAGCTGCATTTGAAAAACTGCATAAAATCCTATTACAAGAGAATAAAAAACAATTATCCCAATTATCAAAGAATGAACGTACAGCCAATAAAGCAAACGGTAAACCGAATCAACATATTGATTTTTCTGCAACACACAGAAAAACCTTTTTGTGGTTCTTAGATAAACAATTATCAGGCTTATTTGAGCATGAACCAACTTCGATTTCCCAAGCGAAAGCGAATTTCGATTTCATGTTTAGTCGTAGTTATGCCGGGACACTAAACTTCATTGCCGTGTTTAGTGGTTTTATTGCGTTAAATGAAGATTTGGCGCTAAAACGTAAATCAATAAAAACTAATGCCGGAAAGTGGACAACAAATCCGGCATTAGTAAAAAGTGCGGCGATCATGGACACGGCTGTGGCGACAATGAATTTATCGCATTCGGCAGGATTAATGCGTGATCCAACGGGCTTTACATTTAAAAACCGTCCCGGAAGTATATGGCAAACGATTAAAGGTCAACCGTTAAAGTTTGGTTATGCAGCCTTAGGGATTCTTGGAGGCGCATTAACTGCGGTTGTGGCTTGGGGCGGTATCGAGGAAGCTAAGGCCAATAATGATGACGTTTCCGTATGGGGTTATCGTCTTTTATTCTATAGTTCTATTAGTGGTGTAGTTGCAATTGCGTTTGGTTTGTCAAAGATTCCATATGTTGGTTGGGTAATTGCTGCGCTTGCATTAATTGGTGGAACACTCGTAACATTCTTTGGCGATAGCTCTCTAGTGAGTTGGGCTAAAAATGGTTTTTGGGGAAAAACACCTAATTATTATTACTGGAAAAATCAGCCAAGAAATAATCTTGAAGAACAAATTAACAAAGCAAAATTATTAGAAAAAGTAAGTGCTTATCATACAAATGAAGACTATTCTCTTGTTGCTAAAGGTTTTGAGGATGAAGTCTATGGTTATTTTATTCAATTTGGTTTGCAAATTACTCAAATGTCAAAGAATAACAAAGATCGCTTTAAAGTGACCTGTGCAGAGTTTTGGCGAACAATACCGAATTTAACTAATCTGGAGATTGTTTGTTATCTTCCTTATGCTAAATCTCGGAAAATAGAGAATATTGAATTGACCCCAAATCGAGAATTAGTTTTCTCCTTAGCTGAAAATGGTATCAGACAAGAAAATATTAAACTGGAAGTCACTTTTACGGATAAAGACGGAACAGAGTTTTCGGCAGACTATACTAGCGATGATTATATTTTACATACGATGATGAACTAAGGACGTAATAATATGCTAACTACAAATGACTTATCAAAAAAAGAGCAACGAGAATTACGGCGTTGGTTTACAAAAATAGATGAAGATACCATTGAGTTAAAGATAAAAGGTAAAGGAATTATCAATGTAGTGTTAATTATCTTGGCATTAATTCCATCTCTTTATTATGACTTTATTAAACCAAGCTCTAGCGAGCTATTCTGGAATGAGATTCATATTTCATTTAATCCAAATGTATATTTTGAACAACAGTATCGTAATGTTGTATCTAAAAATAATCCAAATATGACTATCTGGAATGAAACTAAAGAAGAGTATATAAATAACTTATGGCAATGGAGAGAAGGACTGGGCTGGAATAAATGGGATGGATATCTTAATCTCGCTTGGTATGTGATTTTGCTCGGTATTATATTTTGGCCAACAAAACGTAGAGTGCGTTTTGATAGAAAACGTGGAATTATTTATACATATATAAATAAAAAATTTTATTTAATGGAAGTAAACAAATTAGCAAGGCCATTACCTGAATGCTTTATTAATACTGGAGGGGGGATCGTTTTTTGGTTACCGCCATTTAAAAATACCACACCATTTCTTAAACATTTCCCCTTGGGGTCAATGGTGTTTGTGTCGGATTATTCTATGTATTTGTTTGAGCTAGGGAGCAGGGTATTTTTAATACCAAATGCCTATAAGAAAAGTAGAGCACCAATACTGAAGAAAAGTCTCGTAGATTTTATGAATCCGAATATTGCACCTCAACGATTATCCCAAATAGTCAATACATTAGAAGCACCAAAAGGATTAAAGGAACACCTCTATTCATTTTTATTTGGTTGGATTGATGAAGGGTTATACACGAGAAATTTACCCAAACAAGAACGGCTGGAAAATATGATAACAGGCTACTTTAAAGAAAACGCCCCTCAAATACGAGTATTACCATCTTATCGAATGGCATATGAGAATGAAGTCCATAAGTTTTGGGGCGCCCCCTTTCTAGTAATCGTAAACCAAGAACAAAATCGCAAAGAGGGGTTTATTAAGGTGCCTTGTCCTGATTTGTATGAATATCCAAAAGTTTCTATGCATAGACCGACTAATATGCCGGATCCGGAATGGGGAAATGTAAAAGGTAAAGAAGTTTAAATTATTTATAAAAGTGCGGTTTATTTTGTAGGTATTTTGTGGAAGCAAAAAACACAGAGAGAATGACCGCACTTTTAATAGTATTGCTTGGGCGAATAACGCCGAATTTAACTAATCTGAAGATTGTTTGTTATCTTCCTTATGCTAAATCTCGGAAAATAGAGAATATTGAGTTGACCTCGAATCGAGAATTAGTTTTCTCCTTAGCTGAAAATGGTATCAGACAAGCAAATGTTAAGCTAGAAGTCACTTTTACCGATAAAGACGGAACAGAATTTACCGCAAGCTACACGAGTGATGAGTATATTTTACATACGATGATGAACTAAGGACGTAATAATATGCTAACTACAAATGACTTATCAAAAAAAGAACAGCGTGAATTACGCCGTTGGTTTACCAAAATAGATGAAGATACTATTGAGCTAAAAATAAAGTGGAAAGGTGCATTTAATCTTATGTTGATTGCGTTAGCATTACTTCTCCCACTATACTACGACCTCATTAAACCAGATTCGAGTGAGAGATTTCGGGAGGAAATACGATTCTCTTTTCAACCTGAGACTAGATTTAAAAAAGAATATAATCAGATTGTATCTGACACAGACTCCAATATGACAATGTATGGAGATACAAAAGAAGATTTTATGAAAAGGATGTGGGAGCGACATAAACATCGTGTTTGGGATGGTTATTTAAGTCTGGCTTGGTATGTTGTTGTACTTGCTATTATCCTTTTCCCATCCGGAAAGCGGGTGCGTTTTGATCGAAAGCGGGGAATTATTTATACCTATACCAACAGAAGGCTTTATCTCACGGAAATTAATAAATTAATGCGTCCATTGCCTGAATATTTTATTAGTTCAAATTCATTCTTATTTTGGATTCATCCCTATAGTAATAAAGTACGATTTAGCAGTCTTGCAAGACATTCAAGAATACTTTTTATGGATTATTCAATGTATCTCCCTGCCATATTTGGTGGTTTTTGCATAAATATTCATCGAAAAAATCGAGCCAGATATTTAAAAAATATTTGGTTGATTTTATGAATCCAAATACCTCATCAGAGCGAATTTCGGCAATGATGAACGCATTAGAAACTAAGAAAGGATTTATAGAACGATTGTGTTCATTCTTATTCGGTTGGATAGATGAAGGACTATATACACGCAGACTTCCGGAGAAAGAGAAGTTAGAGGGATTAATCGCACAATATTTTAAAAACGACGCCCCTAAAATCAGAGCACTACCTTCCTGTAGACAGCATTATCCAACGGAAATCAGTAAATTTAAAGGGGCGCCATTATTTAAAATCATCAGTCAAGATGAAAATCGGAAAGCGGGTTTTATTAAAGTGCCATGTCCAAATTTATTTGAATATCCTGAAGTTTCGATGCATAAGTCAGAATATGTGTTTGATGAAGAGTTAGGAAATGTGAAGGGAAAAGAGCTTTAAAGTTTATAAAAGTGCGGTCGATTATTCAGGTATTTTATAATGAGAACTAAAAACACTGAGAAAAATGACCGCACTTTCCTTTTCAATAGCTAACTAAATGAATTACAAAAACTCATCATTGATTTTACGGAAAAACAAAAAGCCTACTACGCCCGTTATACCTATCCGATAACTATCGGCAATATTATTGACCCGAAAATTGGCTATGATATCAAAGGAAAAGACTATCCGTTTAAGGAAAAAGAGCGGGTAATCGAACAAAAAGGCGTGCGGGATGGGCTGGTGAGTGAATTTAACAGCAAAATGACGGCACTGTTAAAAGAACCCTTTGAACGTTATGAAAAACCGGCAGGCGGATTGGTGAAGCAAGTGATACAACTGGCACAACGAGCTTCGTTTAAAGAATTTTTCAATATTTCTGACGATATTATTGGTTATGCTCCGCTAGAAAACGGTATCGACCGTGGTTTTTATGTGTTTTACCGTTTACTGTCGGATTTAACCTATGGCTTAGGATGCACCTCTGACGGTGTTGAGTTATTAGAAAATTTGTTTAGTGATGATAAAGCGGCACCAACCAATAATGCCCCAACCACAATAGGTTGGCTGAAAGAACACAGTAAAAAAGTGACTGATGCCGTGTATGGGCTGGCGATGAAAATACTTCCTCCTCAGCAACGCCATCATATATTAAAAGGCTATTTTCAAGGTATGGAGCATGTGTATTTGAACAGCGGACGTACGGTGGCGAATTTAGCGGCATTAAGAAAAATACAGTTTGATAAGGTAATGGCGATTTATGGTTGGGATGAGAAAAAATTAATCAAAAATGTCGATTATTTCTTTGCCGAAGTGGCGGATAAGCAGATAGACAGGCTGATGAAAGAAGAGCGTTCACGGCAGTATGATAACCGCCGAGGCAATGGCGGTAAGAAAGCCATTAAAAAAGAACTCCGCCAAATCAAACAAGACTTAATCAATTATCGGCAAATCACTCTCGGTGAAATTCAGGATTTGGAAACCCGCATACAGCTTAGCGAACGCTATTATGGTTTTAGCGGTGTATTGGCGATTTATGCGGGGATACTATCATTAAATAATGATTTAACGGTACCGAGAAAATTGGCACGCACGGCAGCGGGCAGACTGGCGTTAGACCCGGTGGTAGTCAAAATCACGGCGATACTAGATATTTCGGTGGGAACAGCGGATACGGCGTATGCCTTGAAATTAATCGGCAAGCCGGGGGCAGGGATGAATGTGTTAAGAAATCTCAGCGGCGCATCGGCACGTTCGGTATTGATTGGTGTTCGGGCATTGGCTTATACGGGGGCTGCAGTGGTCGGGGGCGTCCTGACTATGGTGATTGCGTTTGGCGGTTTACAAGAGGGAATAGCCAATGAGGATAAGGTATCGAGCGTAGCGAATGGGGCGATTATTGCCTCTTCAAGTATTGTTGTGTTATCCGGAATATTAGCAATGTTTGGAGTAAAAGGAACATTTGTTTTCAGCTTTAGGTGTGGCGAGTCCGTATGCTTTAGTAATTATCCTACTTAGTTTTGTGGCTATCTCATGGTTAGGTTCAACACCATTGGAAACTTGGGTGAAAAAAGGGTTTTGGGGTAGAAAAGATTATTTTTATTGGGGAGAAAAACGCGATGATGTTAATAATCAAATCCGGCGTGCAGAAATTTTAGCTAATGAGGAAATCGCAGAAATAGCCAAGCAGCACATTGCAAGACTAGAATTGATTACTACCGGTCAGGAGGAGTCTGTTGCAGGTGTCGGACTACCAATGAATAAACAAATTGAAGATTATATGTTAATTAGCAAGGGTTTTGAAAAAGAGCTCTATGAATATGAGATTCAAGCGGGATTAAAAATCAGCAAAATCAGCCAAGGTTATTACCGTATTAGCTGTGCTGAATTTAGACGCACCGAGCCGACTACTCATAATCTGGTGATTAACCTGTATGAATGGGGTTCCGCTCAGGCACAGCCGATTAAACGGTTTTATGCGGGATCTTCCGGAGAGGTTACATTCCACCTTGCCGAAAATAATATTTATATCAAAGAGGTACGTATTATTGCGGTGTTTACAGATAAGGAAGGGGACATTTTTGAGGATGTTTATTTCAGCGAGGAGTTTCAAAATAAAACGAAGGAAATCCAACAACAAGCACAGGATGCAATGGAAAAAGCAATAGATGAAGGCTATTCGGAGTAAATGATGCAAAGTGAATTAACAGCGAAAGAGCAGCGTTTAATGCGCAGTTGGTTTAGAAAGACCGATGAAAATACAATTGAATTGAAAGAAAAACGATGGGCTTTCATTAAAATTATATTTGGAATAATGTTATTAATTGGTATTTATTATAGCTTTATAGATTCTCGCTACAAAGAAATGACTTGGCGTAACTTAGAGTTGACATTCATGCCAGACAAATGGGCTGAAAAACAATATGAGTATGAAAAATCTGATAAAGATCCTAATTTAACAAGATGGGGGGAAACTAAAGAAGAATTTCTCATATCAATAAAAGAACACCGAAAAGAAAAAGCGACTTGGATTATTGGCTACTATTATATTTTTACATGTATGTACATCTTTTTCTTCATCTACTGCCTCTGGCCAACCAAACGCCGGGTACGTTTCGATCGCAAGCGAGGTATTATTTACACTTCCGTTAACAATAAGTTCTATTTAACCGAAGTCAATAAATTAATGCGTCCATTACCCGAATATTTTGCATTTGTAGGTGGTGCATTATTTTTTTGGGTACACCCATATCAACAAGCAAAACATTTTGCTAATTTTAGAGGCGGTTCACAAATGATTGTGTCAGACCGCACCATGTGGTTACCGATGATTTTTATGATTTTTATGCTCTCCCCAAGAATGTACCAACATAGTAAAGGCGCTTTGCTTAAACGTTTTTTAGTGGAGTTTATGAACCCTCATACGCCACCGGAACGGATTGCAAGTATGATGAAAGCACTGGAAACCCGTCCGAGTATTTTTGAATATCTGGAAAGGATATTATTCGGTTGGATAGACGGTGGCTTATACTGCCGTAAATTACCGAAAGATGAAGTGTTGGAAAAAGAAATTGAAAAATACTTTGCCGAACAAGCCCCTCATATCACGGCACTTCCTTCGTTTGAGATGGGCACTTATGAAGAAGGGATGAGATTAAAGTGGAAATTTAAAAATATGAAGATTATCTCGGTGGAGGAAAATATTCAAGCGGGTTATGGCGTGATGCCCTGCCCTAATTTATATGAATATCCGGTACGTTCATTACACTATAACCGATTCGATATTGCTTGGGGAAATGAGGCAAGAGATGTAGAGCCTTGTGCTAAACCACCCAAACCAAATAAATGGAAAACTCAGAAACTCAAGTACAGGAATAAGAAATAGTTATCCTATCTAAATTAACTCTTGGTAAAAGTGCGGTTAAAATTTTGAGTGTTTTTTTAAGAGTAAGAAATACCAAGAAAAATGACCGCACTTTTGTTTTCACAAGGAACAGCAAAATTAGCCAAGGTTATTACCGTATTAGCTGTGCCGAATTTAGACGCACCGAGCCGACTACTCATAATCTGGTGATTAACCTGTATGAATGGGGTTCCGCTCAAGCACGCCCGATTAAACGGTTTTATGCAGGATCTTCCGGAGAGGTTACATTTTATCTTGCCGAAAATAATATTCATATCAAAGAGGTGCGTATTACTGCGGAGTTTACGGATAAGGAAGGCGGCACCTTTGAGGATGTCTATTTCAGCGAGGAGTTCCAAAATAAAACGAAGGAAATCCAACAACAAGCACAGGCTGTGATAGAAAAAGCACTAGATGAAGGCTATTCGGAGTAAGTAATGCAAAATGAATTAACAAAGAAAGAGCAACGTTTAATGCGCCACTGGTTTAGAAAAACCGATGAAAATACCATTGAAATAAAGGAAAAAAAATGGGGATTTGTTAAGGTCTTTTTTATCGCTTTAATGATTGGTTGGGTTTATTATGATTTTCTTGATCCTCGTTACCAAGAAATGACAAAAACTCAGATTTATGCTGCATTTCAACCAACAGTGTGGTTTGAAAGGGAATATTCTAAAGTCGTATCAATTTCCGATCCTAATGTTACTCGTTGGGGGGAACCAAAAGAAGTATATATATTTGAAGCTGATAAAACTCGAAAAGAGGAACAGTGGTGGGGCTATTTTACTATTGGTAAATATGTTCTTGTTTTGCTCTGTTTCCTTCGTCCGACCAAACGCCGGGTACGTTTTGATCGCAAGCGAGGTATTATTTATACTTACATTAATAACAAGTTTTATTTAACGGAAGTGAATAAACTTATGCGCCCATTTCCGGAATATTTTGCTTTTATGGGGGGAATGGTTAGTTTTTGGGTACACCCATATCAACAAGCAAAATACTTTGCTAATGCAATTAGGGGCTCTCAGATAGTTGTTTCAGACTATACCATGTGGCTACCCATGATTTTTATGATGTTCCCGGGTATGTATCAACGCAGTAAAGGCGCAGTGCTTAAACGGTTTTTAGTGGAATTTATGAATCCCGATACGCCACCGGAGCGTATTGCAAGTATGATGAAAGCGTTGGAGACCCGCCCGAGTATTTGTGAATATCTCGAAAAGATTTTATTCGGTTGGATTGACGGTGGGTTATATTGCCGTAGGTTGCCGAAAGATGAAATATTAGAAAAAGAGATTGAACGCTATTTTGCCGAACAAGCCCCGCATATCGAGGCACTTCCTTCATTTGAAATGGGAAGTTATGAAGAAAGTTTGGAATTACAATGGAAATTCAAGAACATGAAGATTATTTCGGTGGAGGAGAATATTAAAGCGGGTTATGGCGTGATGCCTTGTCCGAATTTATATGCCTACCCGATTCGTTCATTACACCGTAATCGATTTGGTATTGCTTGGGGGAATGAGGCAGGGGATGTCGAGCAATTTCCTAAACCACCGGGCAAATGGAAAAGTCGAAAACTAAAGAATAAGCAATAGTGATATTTCACTTAAAAGTGCGGTTAAAAATGACCGCACTTTTTTAATGTTCCGGCTGGAAAGAAATATAAAAATTCACCTAATTTTAATAACGATGTGTTAAAAATAAGTTGGAAATAAGTTATAGTGCGCAGGCTTTATTAATGTATTACTAAAGTAAACCCGTTCTATATTTATAAAAAGTATTTAACAATATTAAATTCATGAGGAGAATCTCTTATGTCTAGTTGGTCAGAAGGTTATGTTAGCGATATAAACTATACTTTTGGTTATTATTCGGAACTCAATCCTAATAATGCCATTATTCCTTTTTTAATGGCGGGAATTGCGTTACCGGAGTCAATTTCAACTTCTCAGTATAACGCTTGTGAGCTTGGATTTGGGCAAGGTATATCGGTTAATGTACATGCGGCCGCTGGTCATGCTAAATGGTATGCAACGGATTTTAATCCATCTCAAGCCAATTTTGCCCGCTATCTTTCTGATGTGACGAATAACGGTGCGTTAATTGCTGATCAGGGTTTTAATGAATTTTGTAAGCGTGATGATTTACCTGAGTTTGATTTTATCGGTTTACATGGCATCTGGTCTTGGATTTCTGATGAAAACCGCGCCATTGTGGTCGATTTTATTCGTCGCAAACTAAAAGTCGGCGGCATCTTATATATCAGTTATAATACCTTGCCTGGGTGGTCTGCGCCATCGCCACTACGTCATTTATTACTTCAACATCACAATACAATGACTGCACATTCCAATAGTCGCCAACAAAATATTAAGGATAGTATAGAGTTTGTTGGTAAAGTGTTTGCTCAAAGTCCCCATCTAACACAAAAATCACCGGAATTACTTTCTCGAGTTGAACGACTTAAAAACCATGATCCACATTATGTAGCCCACGAATATCTGAATAAAGACTGGCAACCGATGTATTTTGCCGATATGCAAAAATGGTTGGAATCCGCTAAATTGACTTTCGCTTGTTCCAGTAATTATTTAGACGATTTTAACGAAACCCTCTATAACCAAGAACAACGAGAGCTTATGGCTGGCTTTAGTGATCCATCATTTGCTCAAACGGTTAAAGACTTTATCTTAAATAAACAGTTCCGTAAGGATTTTTGGGTAAAAGGCGCACGTCGATTAAATAGCTATGAACAAAGAGAAGCATGGAAAAAATTGCGTGTGTTGCTACTCACTTCCCGTAATCAAATTGAAATGAAAGCCTCAAGCCATTTGACTGTTGATTTGAATGTGGATTTATTTAGTCCCATACTGGATATTCTGCATGATCATAAAATCCACTTGGTTAAAGATATTGTGGAAGCACTAAAAGGTCGTTTTAATGAAATGGATATTTTTACGGTTTTAGCTATCCTTGCCGGTAAAAATAATTTGGTTATAGTGCAATCAGAAGACGCCATTGAGCAAGCGCGTCCACATTGTGAAGCCTTTAATCGCTACGTACTGGAGCAATCCCGTTCTTCACAATTCAGTATTAACTATCTTGCCAGTCCAATTACTGGTGGAGCATACAACATTGATATGGTACAGCGTTGGTTTTTACTTGCCCATATTGAGGGGCTTACGAAGAAAGAACAATTGGATTTCGCTTGGTGTTTATTAAAGGAAAACGATTTGTTTATGGCAGAAGATGGGAAAACCTTGGAAAAGGATGAGGAAGGAAAAGCCAGAATGGAAAGAATCTACAACGGATTTGTAGAAAATCAACTGCCACAGTTAAAATGTTTAGGGATTATTTCAACTAACTAAAAACCGCCATTAATAGCTTAATATTTTTTATTAACGATGAAATAAAGCCCGATCTTGTTGAAAGTATCGGGCTTTAAATATATTTCTAATATAGAAACATTTTATGGAAATAAAGTGCGGTCAAAATTTGATTACTTTTCTGCTTTATCCGATGTTTCTTTTTTAAACCCAGATTCTACATTGCTCATATCCGGTAAGCGGTGGGCAATACCTTTATGACAGTCAATACAGGTTTTTCCCTCGATTTTGATTTTCTCGTGCATTTTCGCAGCAACAGGGCGTTGTTCATTGAAATTCATTCGATCCACATTATGGCAATTACGGCATTCTTGGGAATCGTTGGCTTTCATTCGTGCCCATTCGTTTTCAGCCATTGCTAAACGATGTTGATTAAATTTCTCCAAGGTATCCACTTTGCCGGTGTAATGGGCATAAACCTCTTTTGCCGCAATGATTTTACGTTTCATCTTAGGCCCGAACTCGTGTGGTACGTGACAATCCGGACAACTTGCGCCCACACCGGTACGGGTTTGGTAATGCACACTGTGGAGATATTCTGGATAGGCATCATTCATATGGCAACTTGCGCAGAATTGTTCGGTATTCGTTTTCTCTAAACCGTAATTGAACCCTACCCAAGATAAAATGCCGCCAATAAAAGCCAGGCTAATGATTGTTCCCACCGCAAGACGGCTCGGTTTACGAAACCAATGCCAAAAGCGAACGATGAAATTTGGTTTTTTCTCTGACATAATCCTTCCTTCTTAGTTACCGTAACCTTTCATCGGTTTGAAATCATTTGGTACGATAGGATCGACATTTGATTGAGAAACATGGCATTGTAAGCAAAAATAACGGCGTGGCGATGAGCTGGAACCAATGTTTCCGTCACGATCCATAAAGTGGGTCGGGCTGATTCGGGTTGCGCCGCTTAAACGTGAATTTTCAGGGCTATGACAGTTTAAGCATTGATTCACATTTTTTGTCACTTGATAATTAGCCACACTATGCGGCACCATTGGGGGTTGGTTCACATAATTTAATGCCGGTAAGTCACTGTTACGTGGCGCAGTGTGAAATGCCGGTGCAATATTTTCCGGCGATTGGGTTAAATCTTTACCTATAGATTTAACGTCATTTGCCATTAAATAACCGACAAAAAGTGCGCTCATTAATCCCACTAAAATTTTAGATACCTGATTGGTCATATTAATCACTCCCCTGAATGATTGAATCGAGTTGAAAATTTAAAAACTTTTTCAGCGCAAACATCAATACAACGTCCGCAGCTGATGCAATCTTTAGAAAGCACAAGTAGGCTATCGTCTTTTTTTCCGTGTAAAGGTGAACGTAATACTTGTGCTTCCGGACAGACATTATAGCAATCCATACAATTGTCACATTTGCTGCGATCAACGACTTTAATGCGGAGAATACTTTTGGCACCAATGATACCGTAAGCCGCCCCGATTGGGCATAAATGTCCGCACCAACCATGTTCGACAATCAACAAATCAAAAAGAAAAATGACGACAATTAACCAAGCTGTCGCGCCAAGCCCAAAGACAAAAGCGCGTCCTAATGCCGCGACGGGATTAATCCACTCCCACAATAGCATTCCGCTTGTTGCACTACCGACTAAAATCATCGCCAAAATCCCGTAGCGTAGCCCACGTGAGAGTTTTGCCGTTTGGCGAATACCGAGTTTACGGCGTAACCATGCTGCGCTATCCGTCACGATATTTAGCGGACAAACCCAACCGCAAAATACTTTACTCCCCAGTACTGCGTAGCAAAGTACAATAATTGCCGCGCCGATTAGTGTCAGGACATCGGGTAAATGGCCTGCCGCAAGGCTTTCTGCGGTAATTAAGGGATCACTTAAAGGAATCGTATCAAACAGCAGGCTACCGCTGTAATTACCTTTTAAGATCCATACCCCTAAATAAGGACCGCTTAAAAACATTGCCAGAATGCTGAATTGGCTTAAACGTCGCCAAAATAAAAAGCGGTTGGCATACCACCAGCCCCATTTTTGGCGGGCTTCTCTGCCGGCATGTTTAGGTGCATTCGCTGCCATTATTTGGTGACCTCTAAAATTGGTGCCAAAACAGGTTCAGCCGGCTCAGGTATTGCGGCAGCCTCCGGTGTGCGGGCTGGTAAAGAAATGATATCTTGCGGTGCAAGAGAATGACCGGCTTTTTCCTTTTCTTCCCAACTTAGGCGATAGTGTTTACCCAACATTCCTTTTGCAAGCTCCATCGGTAGAACCTTAATTGCCGCTTCTTCCAACACACAGGCTTGTTCGCATTTGCCACAACCGGTGCAGGCATCGGAATGCACTGTCGGAATGAATAAAGCATGTTTATCCGAACGGGGATTATGTTGTTTTTCCAACGTAATCGCTTTGTCGATTAATGGGCAAACCCGATAGCATACATCACAACGCAGACCTTGCCAGTTGAGGCAGGTTTCGTGGTCCAATAGCACGGATAATCCCATACGGGATTCGTTGATATCCGTTGCATTGCGGTCTAACGCGCCGCTTGGACAAGCGTGTGCGCACGGAATATCGGGGCACATTTCACAGGGTTTATTGCGTGCAATGAAGTATGGTGTCCCCGCTTCTACCGGCGATAATAGCGATGCCAAATGCAACATATCGTAAGGGCAAGCCTGTACGCATTGCCCACAACGGATACAAGCCGCAGAAAATGCTTTCGCGTCCTGCAAGGCAAACGGTGGACGTAGCGTTACCCCTTCACGGGCTAAGCTTTGCTTTTGTTGTAACCCCAGCAAAATTCCTATGCCAACAAGACCACCCGCTGTTCGGGTTGTCTCTTTTAGAAAGCGTCGGCGTTCAGGATTTAGCGTGGTTTTTTTCATTTTCTCTTTAAATATTGATCGCACTTTTAATAGGAAATGAATGTGTCATATTTCATTTCCTATTGTAGTGACAAGTGCGGTTGGTTTTTATGTCGTTTTTACGCAGCCTTTTCCACTTTTACCGCACATTTTTTGAAGTCGGTTTCTTTTGAAATCGGGTCTGTTGCATCAAGTGTTAATACATTAGCAAGCTGGCCTGCATCAAAGAACGTGGTATAAACTAAACCGCGAGGCGGTTTGTTACGTCCGCGTGTATCTAAATAAGAAATCATCTCGCCACGGCGTGATGAGATTTTGATCTTATCTCCATGACGTAAACCTCGGGCTTCCGCGTCTAACGGGTTCATCCACACTAAGTTATTTGGGAATGAACGGTGTAATTCTTGTACACGGCGAGTCATTGTACCGGTGTGCCAGTGTTCGAGAATACGTCCGGTAGATAACCACAAGTCATATTCCGCATCCGGAGATTCTGCCGGCGGCTCATAAGGTACGGCAAGGATAATCGCTTTTTTATCCGGATAGCCGTAAAACGCTACGCCTTCACCTTCTTTGACATAAGGATCGTAACCCTCACGATAACGCCATAAGGTTTCTTTTCCATCTACTACCGGCCAACGTAATCCACGGGCTTTATGGTACATGTCAAACGGTGCTAAATCATGACCGTGACCTCGACCAAATTCGGCGTATTCTTCAAATAATCCTTTGTGTACGTAGTAACCAAAATGCTCCGATTCGTCGTTTAATTGCCCTTCGGCAAGTTCACTTAATGGGAATTTATCCACTTGTCCGTTTTTGAATAGCACGTCATATAATGTTTTTCCGCGATATTCCGGCATTTGTGCCAGCAATTCTTCCGTCCACATTTCATCTGTTGTGAAGTATTTGGCAAATTCCATTAATTGCCACAAGTCGGATTTTGCTTCTCCCGGCGCTTTCACTTGTTGACGCCAGAATTGGGTACGGCGCTCTGCATTACCGTATGCCCCCTCTTTTTCCACCCACATTGCTGTTGGAAGGATCAAGTCGGCGGATAAAGCGGAAACCGTTGGATAAGGATCGGATACAACGACGAAGTTGCCTTCTTTACGCCAACCGGGCAAACGATCCGTATTGATATTTGGCCCTGCTTGCATATTGTTGTTACACATTTGCCATAATACGTTCATTTTACCATCGTGCATTGCACGATCTTGGGCGATGGTGTCCAAACCGACTTTTTCGGAAATTGTCCCTTTTGGTAGTTTCCAAATACGTTCTGCCGTTTCACGGTGTTTTGGATTGGTTACCACTAAATCTGCAGGTAAACGGTGTGGGAAAGAACCCACTTCACGAGCCGTACCGCAAGCGGAAGGTTGACCGGTTAAAGAGAATGGACCACAGCCCGGGATTGAAATTTTACCGGTCAGCAAATGAATGTTGTAGATCAGATGGTTTGCCCAAACACCGCGGGTATGTTGGTTAAAGCCCATTGTCCAAAAAGACACGACTTTTTTATTTGGATCGGCATAAAGTTTTGCCAGATTCTCAAGTTGGGCTTTATCTACACCGGACATTTCTGCCACTTTTTCAAGGGTGTATTCCGATACCAATTGTTTTAATTCTTCAAATGAAGAATCGTGCATTTTACCTGCGGTTTTACGGTTGGTGTCTTTCTCTAACGGATTTTCAGGACGTAAACCGTAACCGATATTGGTTTCACCACGTTTAAATTTAGTATGTTTATTAACAAAATCCCAATTAATCGCATTATTTTGAATGAGATAGTTAATGATGTAGTTCATAATGGCTAAATCGGTTTGCGGTGTGAATACCAAACCGTGATCGGCAAGCTCAAAACTACGATGTTCAAAAGTGGAGAGTACGGCAACTTTCACATCAGGATTCGAAATGCGGCGATCCGTAATACGAGACCATAAGATCGGGTGCATTTCTGCCATATTGGAACCCCAAAGTACAAATGCATCGGCACGTTCAATATCATCATAGCAACCCATTGGTTCATCCATACCGAAGGTACGCATAAATGCAACAGCCGCAGATGCCATACAGTGGCGGGCATTCGGATCGACGTTATTAGAGCGGAAGCCGGCTTTCCAAAGTTTGTTTTTGGCATAGCCTTCCCAAATGGTCGATTGACCGGAGCTGAACATTCCCACTGCATTTTGACCATTTTTCTTAAAGGCTTCTTTGAATTTTTCAGCCATGGTTTTAAAGGCAATATCCCAAGAAACAGGGGTAAAATCCCCATTCTTGTCGTATTTTCCGTTGGTCATCCGCAACATTGGTTGCGTAACACGATCTTTACCGTACATAATTTTCGGTAAGAAGTAACCTTTAATACAGTTTAAACCGCGGTTTACTTCTGCATCCGGATCACCTTGTGAAGCAACAACACGTCCGTCTTTCGTACCCACCAATACGGCACAGCCGGTACCACAAAAACGGCATACTGCTTTATCCCATTTAATTTCGGATTCTGCCGCAACCACATTTTTGACAGGGATGGTTAATCCCGCAGCCGTTGCCGCTGCCATAGCTGCATTGGCTTTCATAAAGTCTCGACGACTTAAGCTCATCGCGTTTCTCCCACATTACACGTTGATTTTAAAAATTAAGTTTATATTTTTCAGGGTGAATTTCACGCCACTAAAGATTAATCAATATACAAAAATGGATTATTTTTTTCTCTCGTCTTGTTCGTGATATATCAGTGAAACATTAATGACACCGTCAATGTGATTCACGCTTTCCATGTTATCAAGCAGAATATGCTGGTCATGGGATTGCATCACGACAACCAGTTTGCCCGTTTTTTCATCAAAAGTGGGTATTTCGGTGTGTTCAATTTCCAAAAGTGCGGTCTGAATTGCCACCATTTTTTGGGGATTTCCTTGCACGATCAGTCCGACTACATGCCAATCCTGTATATTTTTATCGATTAAATTTTCTTTATTATTCATTGCGTTTTAGATGATTGAGTTTTATGGCATTAACAGGGCAGTTTTGCAAACAAGCACCACAGCCATTACAAGTATCTGTGTTTACAAGAGGTTGTGCTACTCTACCCACTTGGAAATGAAAAGAAATGGCGCTCACAGGACAGTTGTCTTGACATGAGCGGCACTCAATGCCCAGTTGCGTTAAACAATTTGTACTGATTTCGGCTTTATGTGCCCAAGGTTGCTCATTTGGGGGACGGAAAATCGGTTGTTGACAAATTTCAACGCATTTTCTACAAAAAGTACATTCACCGTTCTCAAACTGAACTTCCGGAAAACCGCCGTCACCTTTCACTAAAATTTTAGTTTCGCAAACCGACAGACAGCCGTCACAGCGCGTACATTGTTCAATAAATTCATTATTGGAGACGGCCCATGGCGGGCGAATTCCTTCAAACCCTTGTTTTTGTTCGTTTTCAGTGTGTAATGATGTTAAAAATTTACCTCGTAAAAATTGCCTGCGGGGTAAGTTTTCAACGCTCATTCGGTTTGCCTTTGTGGATAGTTATATACCTGACTTTGGATAGTGAATTATCTAATTGTGATCGCAAGATATAAACTACCAAAAAGAGGTAGATTGATAAAGACTTGAACTTTTGTTGTGTTAGATCAATAAAAGGATTTTACTCATTGATTTTATTAGAAATATTTTATAACAGTAAGCCATATTTTTTATATTCCCTAGCAACAAGTAATCAGTTTTAGGAACGCATCAAAATATATTTAAATAATAATAATTCTTATTGACGGTGATGGGATAAACTTTTAGAATCATACCGAATAATCAACCTATCCCTATGGAGAAAGTCCAATGAAAAAATCCCTTACCACTGTTGCGTTATCTCTTTCTGCACTATTTTCAACTTCTGCCTTTGCGACAGAGGAAGTTAATGTTTATTCCTATCGCCAACCTTACCTTATTGAACCGATGCTCAAGGAATTTGAGAAAGAAACCGGTATTAAAGTGAATGTAATTTTTGCCGATAAGGGTTTAGTTGAACGTGTGAAACAAGAAGGCGAATTAAGTCCGGCGGATGTGCTATTAACCGTGGATATTTCACGAGTGATGCAAATCGTAAATGAAGGCTTGGCACAACCGTTTACTTCTAAAGTTTTAGATGAAAATATTCCGGCACAATATCGTGATACTGAAGGGAAGTGGTATGGTTTAACGACACGTGCCCGTGTTATTTATTCTTCAAAAGAGCGTGTAGGAAAATTACCTGCAGATTTCAATTATTTTGATTTAGCCAAACCTGAACTCAAAGGTAAAGTATGCGTACGTTCAGGTAAAAATTCATATAATGTTTCACTTTTTGCTTCAATGATCGAACATTACGGTGAGGCAAAAACGAAAGCTTTCCTAGAGGGGTTAAAAGCAAATCTTGCTCAAAAACCTCAAGGTGGTGACCGTGATCAAGTTAAAGCAATTAAAGAAGGAATTTGCGATTACTCCCTTGGTAACAGTTATTACTACGGTAAAATGTTAGATGATGAGAAGCAAAAAGCATGGGCTGAAGCGGCGGTGATTAATTTCCCGGCTGGCGAGTACGGTACACATGTTAATATTAGTGGCGTAGCCTTGGCGAAACACGCACCGAATAAAGCAAACGCAGTAAAATTAGTCGAATATCTAAGCGGTGAAAAAGCCCAAAAACTTTATGCCACGCTCAATCATGAATATCCGGTGAAAGCAGGTGTAGAGCCTTCCGAGCTAGTGAAAGGTTGGGGAACATTTACGCCGGATACGATAAAATTAGAAACTATCGCTAAAAATTATGAAAAAGCATTAAAATTAGTCGATGAAGTGAAATTTGATGAATTTTAATTACTAGTATTTCTTACTAAACAAAATAACGGGCTTTAAGCAAGCGATAGATTTTTATCTAACATTTGTTGAAGCTCGTTTTGTGTCTAGAATGTATAATCCTGTTTCAAGTCAAATAATTTTTAGGCTACTCGGCACGTCTGATTTTTTACATTAATATAATTAAATGAAACACCATCTTTCTTGGAAATTGTCTGCAATTTTGACCGCACTTTTGGTTTTGCTACCGTTGTTAGCGATTGTTTATCATGCGTCAAGTGGTGAAATGGATAACCTTATTCATTTTTGGAATACCATGCTTGGGCACTATGTCATCAACTCCGTTTTATTGGTGGTCGGTACTGTCGCCTTGGCATTATTTTTTGCGTTGCCTTCAGCTTGGTTGGTTGCCAATTTTCAATTTTGGGGACAACGCACATTACAATGGTTACTTTGTCTCCCTCTTGCCATGCCTGCTTATTTGATTGCCTATCTTTACACTGATTTACTTGATTATTCCGGGGGATTTCAGTCTTTACTGCGTGATATTTTTGGTTGGCAAACTCCTAGAGATTATTGGTTTCCACAAATTCGTACACTTTATGGCGCGTGTTTTGTGCTCGCTTTAGTCTTGTATCCCTATATTTTTTTGCTTGTACGTGTCGCATTTTTAGAACAATCCGAAAATCTACAACACAGTGCCAAAATGCTTGGCGCCACACCGAGTCAAATTTTCCGCCGCATTACTTTTCCGCTTATTCGCCCAGCCATTGCGGTAGGGATGGCGTTAGTGGCAATGGAAACGCTAGGTGACTTTGGTACGGTTGCCTATTTCGCCGTGCCGACGCTTACAACTGCAATTTATGATTCTTGGCTCAGCTTCCACGATTTAGGCACGGCAAGCCGTATTTCAATTTTTATGCTGATGATGATTTTCTTATTCATCAGCCTTGAACAGTACAGTCGCCGTAAACAAAAAAGCTATCAACGTGGTTATGAAAAGAAAGCACATTTGAAAACCTTAACAGGTTGGCGCAATGCTTTGGCATTAACTTGGTGTTGGGGGTTATTGGCTATCGCATTTTTTATTCCCTTTGGTCGGTTAATTTTTTGGTCAATAGAGTATTTTGAGCAGTCATGGAATTTGGACTTTGTGAAGTTTGCGGCAAATAGCTTGAAAGTATCCTCTATTGCTGCGATCACTACTGTTTGTGTCGCGCTGCTATTGCATTTTGCCCACAGGCTTTCTAAGGAAAATCGGTGCTTTAGCAAAATGACCCGATTATCACTCGGTTTATCCGGTTTTGGTTATGCGATTCCAGGCACAGTATTGGCTATCGGCTTGCTTTCTCCTCTTACCTTTGCCGATCATCAATTACACGGTTTACTTAAATCATTAGAGTTAAAACCGGTCGGATTGATTTTCTCCGGCTCATTGTTTGCTTTGGTTCTGGCTTATACTATTCGTTTTTTAGCAATGGCAATTGGCACTTTGGGCGCTTGTCTTGAACGAATTTCCCCGACATTGGACATGGCAAGTCGAAGCATGGGGAAAACGGGTGTTGCTATGTTTAAAAATATTCATATTCCTTTGATTTCAAAAGGAATGATTACGGCAATATTGATGGTTTTTATTGAAAGTATGAAAGAACTCAATGCATCATTATTACTCCGACCATTTAATTTTGATACTTTGGCTACCTACGTTTTTACTTTTACCTCGGATGAACAGTTGGAGCGCGCAGCCTTGCCTGCTATCGTCTTAGTGCTGGTAGGGTTGATTCCCGTGATTTGGCTGACTCGTTCATTAATTTCGCAATCACAAAAAGAGCGTTAAATGAAATTACTTGAAGTTCAGCAACTTAGCTGTCAGTTTGAACAAAATCAGATTTTAAAAAATCTTGAGCTTGACGTCGCAGAAAATGAAATTGTTTGCTTACTCGGGGCGAGCGGTTGTGGTAAAACCACCTTACTTAAAGCGATAGCCGGATTAGTTCCCACTACACAAGGCATAATAAAATTAGCGGGCAGGGTGATTAATCAAATCCCCGTAGAACAACGTCAAATCGGTTTAATTTTTCAGGATTACGCCCTTTTTCCACATCTAACCGTTGCGGACAATATTCAGTTTGGCTTAACTAAATTAGCAAAAAGTGAGCGGCAAACCATTATGCAACAAATGCTTAACGTGGTGAAACTAGAGGGATTTGAACAACGTTTTCCCCACGAATTATCAGGCGGACAGCAACAAAGGGTTGCCGTCGCTAGAGCCTTGGCTTGTCAGCCGACCTTGCTTTTGCTGGACGAGCCTTTTTCTAACATTGATAGCCAAACAAGATATTCAATGATCCAAGAGATCAAACAGATTCTAAAAAGCCAAAAAGTCCCTGCGATTTTTGTTACGCACAGCAAAGAAGAGGCTTTTGCTTTTGCCGATAAAATTGCGGTAATGGATCAAGGAAGAATTATGCAAATTGGCACTCCAAACCGACTTTATCACCAGCCAATCAACAATTTTGTTGCTGATTTTCTCGGTACTACAAACTATTTATCTTGTGAAATTTATGCCGATCGGCGTTTCAAAAGCCCAATCGGTAGTTATTGTCTGCCTTCTGAAACGGAATACGCTGAAGGGCATTATCAATGGCTTCTTCGTCCTGAGCAGATCCTCATTAAACCTGACAATACAGGGCAAGGGCAGATTATTAATAAACTTTTTTTAGGGCAATACTATCGTTATCAAATTGCAATAAACGGTATTCATCTTACCGCTTACCACATTGCAGATTTACCTCTGCAATCCGCGGTGAGTATTGATCTTCATTGCCAAGAATTTGTCTTTTTTCCCGCTAAGTAAAGTATTAGGCTGAAATCAATATATCGATGACAAACTTGATTTTATCGTAAATGCCAACGTAATCATGTTAGATGAACAAATCATAAAAAAACAGCATGAAAATAATGTTTTCCCATGCTGTTTTTTTATTGTGAAAAATTTACGCTTTTGATGCAGGGTATTCCCACCAAATATCAAATAATTCACTGATTTCAATCTGTTGTAATCCGTTGGTTTCTAGCCATTTTTTCACGGTTTCACGGTGGCTTTCATCACATTTACCGATTTTCTCTAAGCAAACCAAGCCTTCCCAGTGTAAATAGCCACTGCCCTCATAAGCTAAACCGTTTGGTTGAATGACTTCTTCAATAAAACGATCAATCATTTCATCAACGGTTTCGATTGAAGTACCTTCAGCAAACTGAAAGTTTACTAGAAATCCTAACTCTTGGAATTCCGCAAGATGGAGTTTCTTACGTTGGCGTTGGTTGTAGGATTTAGACATATTGTTCTCCTGTTTTTGTTAGTGGTAAGGATAAATCGGTTTATTTATATTAGATTTTGTTTGTGAAAAACACTAAACCTAAACAAAAATACATATTTTCAATGAGTTAAACATTATTTTTAACGAAAAATAAATCCCACACACCATGTCCTAACCGATGCCCGCGGGCTTCAAATTTTGTTAGCGGACGAAAATCCGGGCGGGGAATATAATCGCCGGTTGCTGAGGTATTCACTAAATTCGTATTGGATTGTAGCACGTCCAACATTTGTTCGGCATAGTTTTCCCAGTCCGTTGCCATATGGATAAAACCGTTTTTGTCGAGTTTTTTTACCACTTGTTCGACAAAGTGCGGTTGAACGATACGGCGTTTATGGTGTTTTGCTTTGTGCCAAGGATCGGGGAAGAATAGTTGTAATCCGGCGAGTGTATGATCCGCAATACTATCGCGTAAAATTTCGGTGGCATCATGGCAAATTACGCGAAGATTTTTTACCCCTTTTTCCACCGCATAAGCAACACAAGCCCCGACACCGGGGGTATGCACTTCAATGCCAAGATAATTTTTATCGGGATTAGCAACCGCCATATCGACAAGGGATTTTCCCATGCCAAAACCGATTTCTAAGATCACTGGATTCGTATTGCCATAAATTTTTACGAAATTGAAAGGGGTAGTTTGGTAGTCTAATCCTAATTCCCCCCAATGGGCGTTCATCATTGATTTTTGAAAGTCGCTCAAACGCCCGGTTCGTAATACAAAACTACGTACTTTGCGTTTGTAGCGACCGTCTTCGGTAAATTCTGCGGTTTCTACGGTTTTACGTTTTTGATCGGCAAAAGTCTGTGTCATTACTTCTGAATTGAAAAATAAGTTGGTAAAAAATTGGCGGTGATTATACATGAAATCGAACGCTTTTCCCGTATAATAAGCCAAATTTTTTCCCAAGAGTTGTTATGAAAATTGTTCGAGTTGCACTTGCCGTGCCGCTTCCCCGTTTATTTGATTATCTTGCACCGGACGACACAACATTAGTTGTGGGGGTACGTGTGCTGGTTCCTTTTGGAAGACAAAAACGGGTTGCGATAGTTGTGATGTTTCCTACCGAATCCGATGTGGCGGAGGATAAACTAAAGAAAATCATTGCGCCTTTGGATAGGGAGTCTTTATTTTCTTCGGTGACATTGGATTGGCTGTACTGGGCGGCAAATTACTATCAAGTGCCGGTGGGTGAAGTATTATTTCAAGCCTTGCCGGTGAAGTTACGCAACGGTGAAAATGTGGCGAAAAATGACCGCACTTTTTGGCGTATCACGGAGGAGGGAAAAAATGCGCTGTTGAACGGTGAATTAAAGCGTTCCAAAAAGCAGACTGAAGCTCTGCAATGCTTGTTGGAAAATGATTTGGAAAAAGGAAATAATGATTTTACTCCGACCGTTTGGTCAGCCTTAAAAAGTAAAAACTTTGTCCAAGCGATCCTTGTTCAACAAGAACAAAAAAGTTGGCAAACCGTTTTGCATGATAAGCCGTTAGTGAATGTTAATAATCGTCTTACTTTAAATAAACAGCAAGCCTTAGCTTTTAGCCAATTAATGTTTCAACGTGAGTTTAACGTCTGGTTGTTGGAGGGAGTGACAGGTTCCGGTAAGACGGAAATTTATCTGCAATATATCGAGGAAATATTGAAATCCGGTAAACAAGTGCTTGTGCTCGTACCGGAAATCGGTTTGACGCCTCAAACCGTGCAGCGTTTTAACGCGCGTTTTAATGTGGAAATTGATGTTTTGCATTCTCATTTGAACGATACCCAACGGTTGAATGTGTGGGCGCGTGCGAGAACGGGGCAAAGTGCCGTAGTAATCGGCACAAGATCGGCATTATTTACACAATTTGCTAATCTGGGAGCGATTATTTTAGACGAAGAACATGATGCTTCTTTTAAACAACAAGACGGTTGGCGTTATCATACCCGTGATTTAGCCATTGTGCTGGCACAAAAATTAGCGATTCCCGTACTGATGGGGTCGGCGACACCCAGTTTAGAAAGTATTAATAATGTACAAAATGGTAAATATAAACATTTGACGTTGCCAAAAAGAGCGGGAAATGCGACCGCACTTCGCCAGTTTGTGATCGATTTAAAAAATCAACGCGTCCAAAATGGCTTGTCCAAACCACTTCTAGAACGAATGAAACATCACCTTGAAAGAGGCAATCAGGTCTTGTTATTTCTAAATCGTCGCGGATTTGCACCAGTTTTACTCTGCCATGAATGCGGTTGGATTGCACAATGTCCGCATTGTGAAAAGCCTTATACCTATCATCAATATCAGCGAGCCTTGCGTTGCCACCATTGCGGCTCGCAAAAGACCATTCCCCGTCAATGTGATCATTGTGGTTCTACCCATCTTGTTACAACCGGACTTGGTACGGAGCAATTAGAGGAAACGTTAAAAGCGCAATTTCCTGATTATTCTGTGGCAAGAATTGATCGCGACAGCACAGCCCGTAAAGGCAAATTGGAACGCTATTTGGCAGATATTCAACAGGGAAAAAGCCAAATTTTGGTTGGCACGCAAATGTTGGCAAAAGGGCATCATTTTCCGAATGTAACATTGGTAGCACTGGTAAATGTGGATAGTGCATTATTTTCCTTAGATTTTCGAGCGGAGGAACGATTAGCACAACTTTATATACAAGTAGCGGGGCGTTCCGGACGTGCGGAAAAACAAGGTGAAGTGGTACTGCAAACCCATTATCCTGATCATCCGTTATTGACAACGTTATTAGCAAAAGGCTATCAGGCTTTTGCCGAAGAAACCTTGCGTTTACGCCACTCAATGGGGTTACCGCCTTTTAGTTTCCAAGCATTGTTTAAAGCTCAGGCGCGTTATTCGGAGCAAGCGGAACAGTGTTTAATGCAAATTGCGGATTTTTTTCGCTCACAGAATGTCGAAGGATTACATATTTTAGGCCCTATGCCGGCGCCATTCGGTAAAAAATCGGGACAATTCCGTTGGCAGCTGCTTTTGCAACACGCCTCCCGTATGGTGTTGCAAAAAGTTTTACATGATTATCAGCAAACAAATTTAGAAAGAAATAATCAAATACGGTTGACTTTAGATGTTGATCCGCAGGATTTAAGCTAGAAAATCAGGGTATTTTTCAGTACACTTGACAAGTTTTACAGAATTTTTAGAAATCATTAAAGTTTAAGGTTTTATTGTGGCTCATCGAGATTTTGCCGCCCGTCGCGGTTCAAATAAGAAAAAGAAAACAAATAAAAACATATTGATTGGCATTGCCCTTACGGTATTGCTTGCGTTTGGCGTTGGTCTTTATTTCCTAAAAAGCAAAACCCCACCCGCCCCCGTCGCGGTTCAGCCTGAAAAGCCCCAACCGAAAAGCGTATTACCCAATCGTCCTGAGGAGGTGTGGAGTTATATTAAGGCATTGGAAACCCGTACCGTGCCGATTGATGATAAACCTGCCAGTGTGGAAAAAAATATGCGCTTAACGGAAGAGCAGCGTCAAGTGTTGATTCAAATGGAAAAGGAACAAAAAGCAGCGGAAGAAGCCCGCAAACTGGCGGAAAAACGTAAAGCGGAAGAAACTGAAAAAGCACAACAAGCAGTAGAGACGGTGAAGGCTGAAATTCCGAAACAAGAAACAAAAAAGCAGACGGATGTAAAAAAATCAGAACCGTTGAAAAAGCCCGAACCGGTAAAAGTTGAGACAACGAAAAAAGTAGAAACAAAGCCGTCAGAAACTGCCGGAGCTGGGGAAAAACGTTTTGGCTTACAGTGTGGTGCTTTTAAAAATCGTGCCCAAGCAGAAAATTTACAGGGGCGTTTAGTGATCTCAGGGGTGAATGCTCAGGTAATGGTTCACGGTGAGTGGAATCGTGTTCGTGTCGGGCCGTTTGCAAATCGTGAGACAGCGACACAGGAACTGAATAAAGCAAAATCTGTGGCAAGTTGTGTGATTATCGGGATGTAATGCCATATTGAAGGGAAAAAAGTGCGGTAAAAAATACCGCACTTTTTTCATTTTTTAGCTTGCCAAAAAATCAAAAATCTCTAGAATGAACGCTCGTTCATTCAATAGGATTTGAATGTCTTTTCTTTAATTATTTTCGAAACTAATATTTTATGCGACACGCTAAAACTAATCTTGTTGAGCAAATTTTTATGGCAACGGATCGCCTGATGGCAAAAGAGGGCTTGAATCAACTATCAATGCATAAATTGGCAAAGGAAGCCAATGTGGCGACAGGAACAATTTATCTTTACTTTAAAAATAAGGATGAATTACTAATACAATTTGCTCGACGCGTGTTTGCTATGTTTATAGCGGCACTTGAGAAGGATTTTGATGAGTCTGAATCCTTTTTTCAACAATACAGACGAATGTGGTGGAATATGTGGCAATTTTTGCAGGATAATCCGACCATTTTGTCCAATTTAAATCAATATCAGTCTCTACCGGAATTTACTAAAATTTGTCGGGAAATTGATAATAGCCGTTGGGATCATTTTTGTTTTCAAGCAAGGACTGCAAATGAATTAGCGGATTTACCGGATGATGTTCTTTTTCAATTAAGTTTAAAAACTGCGATGACAATGGCATCGGATATTAAGTTTTTAAGCGTAGAACTCACCCGTGAAATTCTAGAATCTGTGGTTGAACGCTCTTGGCGGGCAATTCAGAAGTAATCATTATTTTTTTATCTTTTATCGGAGCTTTTATAAAATGAGTCAAACTCAAAGCAGTCGGCCAAAACGCTCGCATATTTTCTATATGAAAATTATTCTTGTCGTGTTTGTCTTAATTTTTGTCGGTGTTATCGGTTTTAACGTTTTTCGTGGCATTATGATTGGTAAAGCATTGGCCAATATGCCGGAAAGATCCAGTCCGGTTACCGCACTTGAGGTGAAAGCCAGTGAATGGACACCGGTTATCAATACCACAGGTCTTGTACGGCCAAATCAAGGTGCGATGCTAAGCGCACAGAGTGCGGGAACCGTTGTTAATGTATTTGTTCAAAACGGACAAAATGTCAAAAAAGGCGATCTTTTGGTTGAACTGGATAGTTCGGTTGAACGTGCAAGCCTGAAAGCCTCCCAAGCACAGCTTCCGGCATTGCGTCAAACTTATCAACGCTATGCAAATTTATTAGCAAGCAACGCGGTTTCCCGCCAAGAGGTGGATAATGCGAAATCCGCTTATGATGCACAAGTGGCGAATATTGAATCATTAAAAGCAACGATTGAACGTCGTCAGATTGTTGCGCCTTTTGACGGAAAAGCCGGTATTGTAAAAGTGAATGTCGGTCAATACGTGAATGTTGGATCTGAAATTGTGCGAGTGGAAGACACCAGTTCAATGAAAATTGATTTTGCGATTTCTCAAAATGAATTAGACAAACTACATATTGGTCAACGAGTTACCGCCACTACGGATGCGCGTCAAGGTGAAACCTTTTCAGCCCGTATTACCGCAATTGAACCGGCAATTAATTCATCAACCGGTTTAGTGGATATTCAGGCGACTTTCGATCCTGAAGACGGATGTAAATTACTGTCAGGTATGTTCTCCCGTTTACGTGTTGCGTTACCAACGGAAACAAATCAAATTGTCGTACCTCAAGTAGCGGTGAGCTATAACATGTATGGTGAAATTTCTTATCTGTTAGAACCGTTGTCTGAAGAAGATAGAACTAAATTTGCCGATAATCCGAAATTAGACTCCCTTTATCGTGCAAAACAAATCACGGTGTTTACTAAAGATCGCCAAGGTATTTACTCTCAGCTACAAGGCGATGAAGTTAAAGTTGGTGACAAAATTATTACCGGTGGTCAACAAGGTATCGGCAATGGCAGCCTTGTTGAATGGATCAAAAAAGATATCGTTGGCGGAATTGAACCGGCAGTGAAGACCAATCTGTAATAGCTTAGGAAATACGAATGAAATTTACTGATATATTTATTCGTCGTCCCGTTTTAGCGGTTTCGATTAGCCTGCTTATCATTATTTTAGGCTTGCAGGCTATTTCAAAATTAGCGGTGCGTGAATATCCTAAAATGACAACTACGGTGATTACCGTAGCAACAGCTTATCCGGGGGCTGACGCGAATTTAATTCAAGCCTTTGTTACCTCCAAGTTGGAAGAGTCGATTGCTCAAGCGGATAATATTGACTATATGTCTTCATCCAGTGCGCCGAGTTCTTCTGTTATTACTGTAAAAATGAAGCTGAATACGGATCCTGCCGGTGCGTTGGCTGATGTATTGGCGAAAGTAAATGCGGTACGTTCCGAATTACCAAGCGGGATTGAAGACCCGACGGTGTCATCTTCATCGGGTGGTTCCGGGATTATGTATATTAGTTTCCGCTCTAAAAAGTTGGATTCCAGCCAAGTAACGGACTATATCAACCGCGTAGTGAAACCACAATTCTTTACGATTGAAGGTGTGGCGGAAGTCCAAATTTTTGGTGCGGCGGAATATGCAATGCGCATTTGGCTTGATCCGCAAAAAATGGCGGGACAAAATCTTTCGGCTTCGCAAGTCATGTCCGCACTTTCTGCTAATAACATTCAAACTGCCGCGGGGAGTGATAACGGTTATTATGTGACCTACCGTAATAAGGTTGAGACAACCACCAAATCCGTTGAACAATTAGGTAATTTAATCGTTGCCTCGAATGGGGATGACTTAGTCCGTTTGCGTGATATTGCAACCGTTGAATTGAATAAAGAAAGTGATAATTCACGGGCAACTGCGAATGGTGCGGATTCTGTTGTATTAGGTATTAATCCAACCTCTTCGGCTAACCCGCTAACGGTGGCTGAAAAAATCCGTCCACTCTATGAGAGCATTAAAAATCAGCTTCCGGACAGTATGGAAACGGATATTCTTTATGACCGCACCATTGCGATTAATAGTTCTATTAACGAGGTGATTAAAACTATCGTTGAAGCAACGGTAATCGTACTCGTGGTGATTTTGATGTTTATCGGTTCATTACGTGCGATTTTAATTCCGGTATTAACTATTCCGATTTCTTTGATCGGGGTGTTAATGATGTTACAAAGTTTGGATTTCTCCATTAACCTGATGACTTTGTTAGCTCTGATTCTTGCGATAGGTCTCGTGGTGGACGATGCAATTGTCGTATTGGAAAACGTTGACCGTCATATTAAAGAGGGGGAAACACCGTTCCGTGCCGCGATTATCGGTACCCGTGAAATTGCCCTGCCGGTTATTTCAATGACGGTTTCTTTAATTGCGGTTTACTCGCCAATGGCTCTTATGGGCGGTATTACGGGAACACTTTTCAAAGAGTTTGCGTTAACCCTTGCCGGTTCGGTGTTTATTTCCGGTATTGTGGCATTAACCCTTTCCCCAATGATGACCAGCAAACTATTGAAATCCAATGCAGAACCGACATGGATGGAACGTAAAGTAGAGCATACACTTTCTAGAATGAATAACGTGTATAACTATATGCTGGATATTGTGATGCAAAATCGTAAATCCATGGTGGTGTTTGCCGTGGCGATTTTTTCTACATTACCGTTCCTCTTTAATTCGCTTTCAAGCGAATTAACACCAAATGAAGATAAAGGGGCGTTTATTGCGATTGGTTCCGCACCTTCTAATGTGAATGTGGATTATATTCAAAATGCAATGCAACCTTATATGAAAACGGTGATGGATACGGAGGAAGTTTCTTTTGGTATGAGTATTGCGGGCGCACCGAGTTCTAACCAATCTTTAAATATTGTGACACTAAAAGATTGGAAAGCGCGTTCACGCAAGCAATCGGAAGTTATGAATGAACTGAATACCAAAGCAAAAGGATTACCGGAAGTCTCAATTTCTGCATTTAACTTCCCTGAAATTGATACAGGGGAACAAGGACCGCCGGTTTCTATTGTGTTAAAAACGGCTCAAGATTATAACGCCTTGGCGAATACCGCAGAAAAATTCTTACAAGCTATGCGGGCATCAGGTAAGTTTGTTTATACTAACCTCGATTTAAAATATGATACCGCCCAAATGACGATTTCCGTTGATAAAGAAAAAGCGGGCACTTACGGTATCACCATGCAGCAAATCAGTAATACGCTGGGAAGCTTTCTTTCCGGCGCAACGATTACCCGTGTAGATATTGATGGACGTGCTTATAAAGTCATTTCACAAGTAAAACGTGATGATCGCTTGTCACCGGAAAGTTTCAAAAATTACTACCTAAATGCAAGTAATGGTGAAGCTGTACCGTTGAGCAGCTTGGTTAGTATGAAACTTGAAACACAGCCTACCTCATTGCCTCGTTTTAGTCAGTTAAATGCAGCAACGATTCAAGCCGTACCAATGCCGGGAACATCAACAGGGGATGCGGTAGCGTGGCTACAAGAACATGCCGATACTACTTTACCACAGGGCTATACTTACGATTTCCGTTCGGAATCCCGTCAGTTAATCCAAGAAGGGAATGCGTTGGCACTCACTTTTGTGTTAGCGGTTGTGATCATTTTCTTAGTATTGGCGATTCAGTTTGAATCAATACGTGATCCGTTGGTGATTATGATTTCTGTGCCGTTAGCAGTGAGTGGATCGTTAGTGGTACTCAATTTACCTTCCGCTTTGCAAGGATTTCTAGGATTCATTGGGCATATTACGGGGATTGCCGCAATTGCTCAATTCGGACAAAGTATAACAATGACAGGATATACCTTAAATATTTACTCACAAGTGGGATTAATTACCTTAGTGGGTTTGATTACGAAACATGGTATTTTGATGTGTGAAGTAGCAAAAGAAGAGCAGCTGTTACACGGTAAAAACCGTATTGATGCGATTACCGCTGCGGCTAAAGTGCGTTTGCGTCCAATTTTGATGACAACTGCCGCAATGGTAGCGGGTTTGATTCCATTGCTTTATGCAACAGGCGCCGGTGCGGTATCACGCTTTAGTATCGGTATCGTTATCGTAGCCGGCTTGTCTATCGGGACAATCTTTACATTGTTTGTACTTCCGGTGGTGTATAGCTATGTGGCAACCGAACACAAACCATTACCGGTATTTGAAGAAAATGAAAGCAAAACGGCTCATTAATAAAATACCTTAAAATTCAACCGCACTTTTGGAAACGAAAGTGCGGTTTTGTTTTTTCATTAACATAAGCACATAAAAAACCGCACCTGAAAGTGCGGTCAATTTAGCAAGCATTTTTATTTTTTTGACGCGTTATAAAGTTTCATTGCCTCTGGGAGTAAACGGCGTAAGTTTTCTTGGCGATCTTCATCTGTCGGGTGAGTGGAAGCCAAGGCATCTAATGCACCTTTTGAACCGCCGGAGGCTTTTTTCATCTTATCCCATAAACCGGGGGCAGATTGTGGATTAAATCCGGATTTTGCCATGAGCAATAAGCCTACTTCATCGGCTTCGGTTTCTGCACTACGTGAATAAGGTTTATCTAATGCAAAATCTTTAGTTAAGCTAATCGCGATTCCGCTTAAATCAGAGCCTACCACAGTAGAAAGCGCAACATGACCTAATTGTGCGGCAATACCTGTTGCCATCCCAAAATTCGCTTTTGCTTTACCATGTTCTTTTAGCGCATGTGCCATTTCATGCCCCATCACGGTCGCAATTTCATCATCACTCAGTTTTAGCGTATCTACTAATCCCGTATAAAACGCCATTTTCCCACCCGGCATTGCCCAAGCATTTAATTTTTTGGATTTGATGGCGGTGATTTGCCAATTAAAGGGCTGACCGGTTTGGTTTTCTTTATTGGCGTAAGGTACCATTTTATTGAAAATTCGGTGAATACGCTTTGCCGTTTGAGAGGTGGTATCTACCGCCCCTTGGGTACGGATTCTGCCCATTTCTTGCGCATAGCTTGATGCCGCTTGTTGATTGATAGAAGCTGAATCTGCACAAGCATTCAATACAAAAGTAGCCATGGAGGCAAAGACAAAAGATTTTATGTGTGTTTTCATTTGGGATTCCTATTGTGGATACAGCGGTTAGAGACAATAGGATTATAAGGAAAATAGTTTTAAATTGTCTATAAAAAACAATTGAGTTTTGATGATGCACTATTATAATAGTGCAAAATTCACTTTAGAGAATCACTTATGAAACAACAAAAATCCCCTTCGCTATTGGGCGGTGCAATGATTATTGCGGGTACTGCAATTGGTGCCGGTATGCTAGCAAATCCTACATCAACAGCTGGTGTTTGGTTTATCGGTTCTATTCTTGTGCTGGTTTATACATGGTTTTGTATGATGACATCCGGTTTAATGATTTTAGAAGCCAACTTGCATTATCCCACCGGTTCAAGTTTCGACACCATCGTAAAAGATTTACTTGGTAATGGTTGGAATGTAATTAACGGTGTATCCGTCGCATTTGTACTTTATATTTTAACTTATGCTTACATCACCTCAGGTGGCGGCATTACGCAAAATTTATTAAATCAGCTGTTAAGTTCCTCCGAAAGTGCGGTTGAAATCGGGCGTACTTTCGGATCGTTAATTTTTTGCATCGTCTTAGCGGCTTTTGTATGGCTTTCAACCAAAGCGGTAGATCGTTTTACAACGGTATTAATTGGCGGAATGGTGATTGCCTTTTTTCTTTCAACGGCAGGTCTATTAGGCTCTGTAAAAGCTGAGGTATTATTTAATACGCTTGCACAAGGTAAACAACAATATTTACCTTATTTATTAACCGCACTTCCCGTGTGTTTAGTTTCATTTGGTTTCCATGGAAATGTGCCAAGTTTAGTGAAATATTATCATCGTGACGGCAATCGTGTGATGAAAGCGATTTTTATCGGCACCGGTTTGGCTCTGATAATTTATATTTTGTGGCAGTTTGCGATTCAAGGTAATTTACCACGTGCCGAATTTGCGCCGGTAATTGAAAAAGGCGGGGATGTTTCAGCACTACTTGAGGCACTGCACAAATATATTGAAACGGATTATATTGCGGTTATTTTGAATTTCTTTGCTTATATGGCGATTGCGAGTTCTTTCTTGGGGGTAACCTTAGGTTTGTTTGACTATATTGCGGATTTATGCAAATTTGACGATAGTGTAATGGGCAGAACAAAAACGACTTTAGTCACTTTCTTGCCCCCGTTATTATTAAGCCTTCAGTTCCCTTACGGTTTTGTGATTGCCATTGGATATGCCGGCTTGGCTGCAACAATTTGGGCTGCTATTGTGCCGGCATTGCTTGCGAAAGCCAGCCGTAAAAAATTTCCGAACACCACCTATAAAGTCTATGGGGGCAACCTAATGATTGGTTTCATTATCCTATTTGGTGCGCTGAATATTGTAGCGCAAGTCGGTGCAAATTTAGGGTGGTTTGCAAGTTTTAACGGATAAGTTAATTATGGAAATAAAGGGTGTATAGCATACGCCCTTTTGATTTTTCAGCACAGAATGAATCTCGATAGGAATAGGAATGAGCGATAAAATCAGCGTTTATGATAGAGAAAACTTCTTTGAACTTTATCAAAAACTTCGAGCTAACCCGATTAGCCTAAATGAAATCGTAGAAAAACCGACAATGCTTTCTCTCTTACCGGAGCTACAAGGGAAAAAATTACTGGATCTGGGTTGCGGCACAGGGGAACATTTGCAGCTTTATTTACAACGGGGGGCAAGTGTTGTAGTGGGAATGGATTTATCCGCCAATATGCTGAAACAAGCCCGAATTAATCTGGAAAAGTGCGGTCAATTTCAGGGACATTTTTCGTTACACCAATTATCAATGGAAAATCTTGGTGATTTGCCGGAAGCTAATTTTGATGTCATTACCAGTTCTTTTGCCTTTCATTACGTGCAAGATTTTCCGACATTATTAACTGCGATTACGAAGAAACTGGTTAAAAACGGTATGCTTATCTTTTCCCAAGAACATCCGATAACTACCTGTCATAAAATTGGAGAGCGTTGGGAAAAGGATGAAAATAAACAACAAACTGCCTATCGTTTAAATCATTACCGTGATGAAGGTGAACGGGATAGAAATTGGTTTAAACAACCGTTCAAAACTTACCATCGTACGATGGCTACGATTATCAATCATTTAATTTCGGCTGGTTTTCAAATTGAACAAATGGCAGAACCCATGCTTGCCGAACAACCACAATGGCATACTGAATTTAAAGATTTGCGACACCGCCCAGTCCTATTATTTGTTAAGGCAAAATTAATAGCGGGTGGGGAGTAATATGTTGTGAATAAAAAACCAGCCTGTCAGTTAATAAACATTCTAACTATAGTATCGGCTGTATTTTGGAAGGTTGTTTTTATGGAAAGTGCGGTTGTTTTTAAATGTGTTTTATAAAATCCGTTGTTTTTATAAACATTTTGATTATTAACCATTCAAACACACCTGTTTTTTCATTTTTTTTAAATTTAGTTATTGACCGACAAGCGAAAAAATAGTTTAATACGCTCCGTTGTCAGGCAGTAGCCGATAGTGATAACGCCTCGATAGCTCAGTCGGTAGAGCAGGGGATTGAAAATCCCCGTGTCGGTGGTTCGATTCCGCCTCGAGGCACCATTTAAAATCTACTCCTCCTTAGTTCAGTCGGTAGAACGGTGGACTGTTAATCCATATGTCGCTGGTTCAAGTCCAGCAGGAGGAGCCAATCTTACAAGATTGAATTCATAATCTGTTTATTAAAGATCTATATAAAACCCCCATTTAGTCCCCTAGCCGATACTTAATTAACTTATATTTGTTAAGAGAGTATCAAAATGAAAAATCAAACTGCATCTCAAAAACCATTCATTATTACCATTGCTTCAACAAAGAGTGGGTCTGCGAAAAGTACCAATGCAGCCAATATCGGTGCGTTTTGTGCTGATCACGGCTTGAAAACCCTTCTGATTGATACTGATATCCAACCCACATTAAGTGCTTATTTCGCTTTAGAATACGCTGCGCCGGGTGGTATTTACGAGTTTTTGATCAATCAAGATGTCGATCCGGCTAATATCATATCGAAAACAACCCTACCTAATTTAGATTTAATCCAATCAAATGATCCGACAAATAATGTCAGCCAAATGCTCCGCAATGCACCGGACGGGGCTATTCGCTTTAGTTTTTTACTAAAAAAACTCCAAGGTTATGATGTGATTATCGTCGATATCAGCGGGACGCGCGATATTACCGTCGATATGTCGGTGCTTGCAGCAGATCTTCTATTCTGTCCTATCCTTCCGCACATTTTATCGGCAAAAGAATTTATTCGCTGTACGATTGGCATGTATCAAGAACTTCAAACTTTTGAAGCTTTTGGGTTTCAACTTCCGCCGCTGAAAGCTGTACCGAATTGCGTTGATCACACAAACGATGTCAAATTTGTGCTGGAGCATCTCTATCAATTATTTCGGTATTATGTAGCTGTTGCACAAAGACCGCTTAACTAAAGTTTACTACAATCCTTGTGAGTTTTACTAACCACAAGGATTTTTTATTTATGGTCAAAGCAAGTGATATGAGTGCTATTCAGCAGAAAATTGCTAAATTAACACAAGACGTTACCTATTTCGAAAAATGTATTGAGGTGGCCAAACAGCATATTGCTACGTTACAGCAAGCCTTGATAGCATTAAACAGTGAGCCATTTTCATTAGCAACAAAACAGCGTGGTGAGAAATCTAAATCTTACACTTATCGCCCTAATGAATTTATTGCTAAAGTTTTTAAGCGTTTTCCAAATCAGTGGTTATCAACAAACGAGATTATGATCAAGGCTTTTGAATTGGAAGGTTATACGCCTGATAAATCGGATTTCCAGTCAATTGTTATCGCATTTTCTCATGCATTAAGACGATTACATAGTCAGGGGATTATCGAAAAGGATTATATTGCAGGGAGTAGTCAAAATCCGAAGATTAAATGGAAGTTAAAAGAGATTAGAACATAAGAAAATAGCGATATCCTACAGCTATCTTTGTTGCTATTTCCGCCAAAGCAAAGGCAAATTATAGAATTTTTGAGTGTTAGCTCTCTCGTTTACTCCCTAAGCGGTATTTTATAAACTCAAGAACCTAGACATAGAAAGGCTTGACAATAAAAAGCGGTTGTTCCCTCTTGTTTTAGCGATATTAATCTTGATGGTAGCGTATTAAAACGTTTACCGGCACCTCAAGTTCCCAATAAATTACGTTAGACACATAAATAGCAAAACAGGAATCCTTGTTACGTTTCATTACGAACAAGGATTTTTTACAGCACGAAACTTTTCTTGTAAAAAATCACATAATGAATGTTCACCAATGCTATTGGTTATTTAAAAAATACTCGGTTTATTCCTACAAATCTTAACTGAAAGCAAGTAAAATGCCCCTGTTTTTTACTTGTTTAATTTTTTTAGGAGTGACTATGGCAGCGGAAAGTTCAGGTGATTTAATTCGAGTGGTGGCATTGCTGGGTGCCGCAGTGGTGGCGGTGCCATTATTTAAACGCATAGGATTGGGATCGGTGTTGGGGTATCTCGCTGCCGGATTGGCTATTGGCCCCTATGGTTTACAGGTGATTGGTGATCCTCACGCAATTATTCATCTGGCTGAATTTGGTGTCGTGATGTTCTTATTTGTGATTGGACTTGAAATGAAGCCTTCACACCTTTGGGGATTACGTCGTCAAATTTTTGGACTAGGCAGTATGCAAGTGATCATTTCTGCTATTTTAATGACCATTGTTGGTGTGCAGTTTGGCGTATCATGGGAAGTGGCGTTTGTCTCTTCCGCAGGTTTTGTATTGACATCCACCGCAATTGTGATGCAAGTATTAGGTGAACGCAAAGAACTTTCTACAAAACGCGGTCAAAAAATCGTCTCAATTTTATTATTTGAAGATCTTCTGATTGTCCCATTACTTGCTATTGTCGCTTCCCTCTCTCCTTTTGAAAAAACAGAAGCTTCCATGCCTTGGTGGCAATCTGCGGGCATTGCTATGCTCGCCTTAGCGGTATTAGTGTTTATTGGCCGTTTCATTTTAAATCCGGTTTTCCGTATTTTGGCGAATGCTAAAGCCCGTGAAGTCATGACTGCTGCTGCACTTTTTGTGGTATTGGGGGCCGCATTATTAATGGAAGAAGCCGGCTTATCCATGGCGATGGGCGCTTTTGTAGCAGGTGTAATGCTTTCCGAATCTGCCTTTCGCCATCAATTGGAGGCGGATATTGAGCCTTTCCGTGGTTTATTGCTGGGGCTTTTCTTCCTTGGCGTGGGAATGGCGTTAGATTTAAAAGTCGTTGCAGAAAACTGGCAATTAATCCTTTTAGGCGTGATTGTATTAATGCTCACCAAAGGTGTCTGTATTTATGTTGTAGCACGTGTTGCTAAAAGTACTCATAAAACAGCATTAGAACGAGCGCTCTTAATGGCACAAGGTGGGGAATTTGCTTTTGTGCTTTTTGCGGCAGCCCTGTCAAAAGGAGTGATTGATGAAACGGTAAATGCCAATATGACGGCAATTGTTGTGCTTTCTATGGTGATGACACCGCTCATTCTTGTGCTTTATGAAAAATATGGATCGAAAGAAATTGCAGAAGAAATTGAACCTGATGAAATTGATGAACAGCATCCGATACTTATTATCGGTATGGGACGTTTTGGACAAATCGTAAATGACTTGCTCCGTTTAAGTGGTTATGCCACAACAGTGGTAGATCTTAATCCAACGATGATTAAAGGTTTTAATGAATATGGCATTAAATCTTATTTTGGCGACGCTTCCCGCCGTGAGTTTTTAATTGCGGCAGGATTGGAACAGGCAGAAATGCTTGTTGTGGCAATTGATAATAAAGCACAAGCCTCCGATATAGTGCACTTTGCCCGTGAAGTGAACCCGAATATTAAAATTATTGCTCGTTCTTATGACCGTTTTCATACATTTGATTTATATAATTCCGGGGCAAATGACGTTATACGTGAAACATTCGATTCTGCAGTGCGTACCGGACGTACCGCATTAGAAGGGTTAGGTATGGAACCTGAAGTGGCAAAAGAAATTGCGGAATATTATTTCCATGCTGATCGTCATGAAGTGAAATTAATGTCTCAAGTTTATGAGCTAAAATCAGAATTCTTTAAAAGCCCGATATTACAAGATATTGCGAGGGAATGCGACCAAAAAATGGCGGCAGATATTCAAGAAATCTTGCTAAGAGCGAAAGAAAAAGAACAAGAAGAAAACAGTATTATGTAACAAACGTAGAAGATAAAAATATTGACAAAAATGACCGCACTTTGGCGCTTAAAAGTGCGGTCATTTCTTTTCTTATTTTGTGATGTTATGCACTCAGTTTTGCTTTTAATTCTTGCAATGCACGTGCGCGGTGGGAGATTTTTTTCTTTTCGGCTGTTTCAAGTTCTGCAAAAGTGCAGCCTTGTTCAGGGCTGAAAAATAAGCTGTCGTAACCAAACCCATTTTCTCCTTTTTCCTCAAAACCAATGACACCATGGCATTCCCCTTCTGCAATAATGGGCGACGGATCCGCCGGGTGTTGTAATAATACAATACAGCTTACAAATTTTGCTTGGCGTTTTTCTTTCGAAACATTGGCAAGTTCTGCCAACAATTTTTGGCGATTTTTCGCATCATTCCCTTCTTCGCCGGCATAACGGGCGGAATATAAACCCGGTGCGCCGTTAAGCGCATTAACGACTAATCCCGAATCGTCCGCAATTGCTGGTAAACCTGATTTTTCTGCGGCATAACGGGCTTTCAATAACGCATTTTCCACAAAGGTCAAGCCCGTTTCTTCGGGGCTTTCAATGCCTAAATCCGTTTGAGCGATCACTTCAAAGCCAAGTGCTGCCAAGACATCAGCCATTTCCCTTACTTTGCCTTGGTTACCGGTAGCCAGTACAATTTTTTGCATGATTATTTATCCTTTTTGTTGAAATTTTGATGATAGCCGGACATTAGTTCCGCCCAGTTTTGTTCCGTAAATTGGATTTTCATTCTTTCGGTTTCTTTTGTAAAAGA
This sequence comes from Rodentibacter caecimuris, assembly GCF_001019715.1. GTDB lineage: Bacteria > Pseudomonadota > Gammaproteobacteria > Enterobacterales > Pasteurellaceae > Rodentibacter > Rodentibacter caecimuris. The sequence continues at coordinate 2,186,825 of NZ_BBXJ01000001.1, read as the reverse complement.
GCGGTGCAAGCGGGTTAGGTTTTCTGTTTTCCAAAAACTCCCTGATTTTTCACCGCACTTATCAAAATCAAGTAGCCAACATTTTTGTTCCAATTCGGTCTGTTGAACAAGAATATTGTGAGCATTGAGATCCGTATGGCAAATTTGCAAATCGTGTAATTGACGAATTAGCCCGCCGATTTGTTGCCAAACCTCATCTGTTAGTTTTTGGGTTTGTAAAAGTGCGGTTAAATCCTGTGCATTTTCGATTTTTTCTGTGAGAATATCCGCCTGATAACAAAGACTAAATTGCCCTTTTTTTACCCGTGCGCCAATAGGTTTTGGAACGGGCAAACCGGCATCATGCAAGTGTTGCAGTAAATAAAATTCTGCGAAACTGCGCGTTTTAACCAGGCTTGAAAAATGATAACGATCTTTGTTGAAGTTCCCCCACAAGCCGCCTCGGTAATAATGGCGAAGTGCGCAATTTACACCAAACCAATCTTGGGTTGCCAAAAAATAAGTGGTTCCCCGCCCTTTTGCCGATCCTAAAATACGGTTTTGTGTTTGCCAAAATTGAGGGGTAAAAAAATCCTGTTGGAGAGTGAAAGTGTGGTCAAAATTAAAGATGAAAAATTGGTTATCTTGTTGGAACTCAAGCATTTGATTGGGTTGAATGATAGAAAATGTCTTCATTCTACTTTAAAATGTCGCTAATTTAAATGAGAAAGGAATGTCTATGACGCTTTTTACCAAAGCTCCAACATCAATCTGTATTCTTCGCCTGTCAGCGGTGGGGGATGTGTGTCATGCCCTTGCCGTAGTGCAACATATTCAGGCGTATTATCCTCAGACAAAAATAACTTGGATTGTAGGAAAAACGGAAGCGGCTTTGTTAGAAGGGATTCCGAATGTTACGCTCATTCCTTATGATAAGAAAAACGGTTGGAAGGGTATTTTTTCCTTATGGAGATTGCTTAACAATGAGCGTTTTGATGCGCTCTTGAATATGCAAACGGCATTTCGAGCGTCCATCCTTTCTTTAGGCATTAGGGCAAAATATAAAATCGGTTTTGGTCAAAAGCGTTCGCGTGAGGGACAATGGCTTTTTGTTAATCGCCGTGTGAACGATCCGATATCGCCTCATGTATTAGACGGTTTTATGGCATTTGCCGAATATATTGGCGTACCGCAAGGGAAACCCGTTTGGCATTTGCCCGTTTCAGCACAAGATCAGCAAGTTGCCATGCAATTTATTGATCCAACCCGCAAAAATTTAGTAATTTCCCCTTGTTCCAGTAAAGCGGAAAAAGATTGGCTGGTGGAGCGTTATGCAGAGGTGGCAAATAGAGCGCACCAACATAATGTGAACGTGATTTTTTGTAGTTCACCGGCAAAACGAGAGGTGGAAATGGTGGAAAAAATAACCGCACTTTGTGATTTTACGCCGACTAATGCGGCAGGAAAAACGAGCTTAAAACAACTTACAGCATTGATTGCCAATGTTGATCTTGTGCTTTCACCGGATTCCGGCCCGGCTCATATTGCCACAACACAGGGAACGCCGGTCATTGGATTGTATGCCTATCATAATCCATTGCGTACCGCCCCTTATTATAATCTGGAAAATGTGGTGTCTGTGTATGAAGAGAATGTGCAAAAAGAATTTGGCAAACCTTCTTCCGAATTACCTTGGGCGACAAAGTTAAAAGGGAAAAATTTGATGGCGGAAATTCAAGTGAAAGAGGTGATTGCCCAGATGGAAAAATTGAATTTGTGGTAATAAAAAGGCGTTCATTGAACGCCGATATAGTATGAATAATTTTAGAAAAATTATTCTCCTTTTTGTACATTAAACGCTTCTAATGCACGCAAGGAATAGGTATAAGCCGCACCGGCATTGAGTGCGATAGACATTGCCAATGCGGCAGAAACTTCGGCTTCGGTCGCACCGGCTTTTACCGCTTCTTCCGCATGAACGCTAATGCAGCTTTCACAACGTGTAGTGACCGCTACAGCAAGGGCAATTAATTCACGGGTTTTGGCATCAAGTACATTACCTTCAGCCGCTGCTGCACCTAATGCTTGATAGGCTTGTAACATTTTCGGATGTTTTTTGCCAAGTTCGCCAAATGATTTTTTTACGTGTGACGTGTGTTCTTTCCAATCTGTAAACATTGTATTTTCTCCTAAAATAAATTGATGTCTCAATGAATTGATGGCGAAAATTATAAACAAATGACATAGGTAAACTTGTCAAATTAGCTCAATTTCTATGGTTAAAATCTCAATATGGATTATTTAGATAAACTTATTCGCTTGGCACAAGTTCGTGGCGAGATCAATATTCGCTGTCAATTTCAGGGCAATTGGCTGGTTTCGCATGACGAACGGGCGGATAGCAAAGGCATTTTTCATTTAATTGAAGAAGGCGAATGTTGGCTGACATTGGGCGAAATACGATTTCATTTGAAACAGGGCGATATCTTTTTTCTGCCACAAAATCGACCGCACTTGATGCAACATTTGACAGAAAAAATGGACTTGTCGGCGTTAAATAAAGTGCAGCAAGGCACATTTGTACTCCATCAAATCGGGCAAGGCACGCCAAATCTGAAAATGTTTTGCGGCACGTTTTATTATCAAAAAAATGCACTATTGACAGCATCACTGCCCCCTTATTTACATTTGAATTTGAATGACACGCCGATTCATCCGCTGATACGGCTTTTCTTACAGGAAGCTGCACAACAGGAAAGCGGTAATCAATCCGTGATTGATGCTTTGGCAAATGTATTGTTCATTTATATTTTGCGCCACGCCTTGAGTGTTGGATTGATTGGGCAAGGTATTTTATTTGCGTTGCAGGATAAGCGGCTCAATGCTGTATTGATGAAACTTTTGCAATCGCCCGAACAAGATTGGCATGTTGAACGGCTTGCTGAACTTGCCTCGATGTCGCGGTCGAATTTTATTCGCGTATTTCAGCAACAAGTCGGTATGTCGCCAGGGAAATTCCTCACTAAAGTGCGGTTAGATTTGGCGGCGTTTTTGTTAAAACAAACCCAACAATCTATTTTGTCGATAGCCCTAGATGTGGGATATCAATCGGAAGCGCATTTTAGCAAAGCATTTAAGTTGGCGTATACGCTTTCGCCGAGCCAATATCGTAAGCTATAAATTGAGGAATTTTTACGCTATAATGCTTAGGTTTTGAAGGCAACCTATGTTGCCTTTTGTTTTTTTAAGGAAATCTTATGTTCGATAAAATTTTTTCATGGTTTGAAAACCGTTTGAATCCTTATCCGGAAAGCAATCCGACAACACCGGAGAAAGGGCTGTTCCGTTTTATTTGGTCAAGTATTGACGGGATGAAAGGCTGGATTTTCTTGCTGGCGATTTTAACCGTTGGTACTGGCATAATGGAAGCATTACTATTCCAATTTATGGGCTTGCTCGTGGATTGGCTTGGCGCTTATACGCCAGCGACCTTGTGGCAAGAAAAAGGGCATTTGCTTATTGGCATGGCAGCGCTGCTTTTGTTAAGTATTGTGTGGTCTTTTATTGGCGTAAATGTTCGGCTACAAACCTTGCAAGGGGTATTCCCGATGCGGCTACGTTGGAATTTCCATCGTTTAATGTTGGGACAAAGTTTGAGTTTTTACCAAGATGAATTTGCTGGTCGTGTTTCCGCAAAAGTGATGCAAACCGCCCTTGCGGTGCGTGATACGGTAATGACTATCGCGGATATGCTGGTTTATGTCGCCGTGTATTTTATCACCTCAGGTTTGGTATTAGCTGCGTTAGATATTTGGTTCTTGTTGCCTTTTGCGGTTTGGATTTTCCTCTTTGTTGCGATCTTGAAGTTGCTCATTCCCCGTTTGGCGAAAACGGCTGAACGTCAAGCGGATGCTCGTTCCCTGATGACCGGAAGGGTAACCGATGCTTATTCCAATATTGCGACAGTAAAATTATTCTCTCACGGTTCACGTGAAGCGTCATATGCAAAGCGATCAATGGAAGAATTTATGGTGACGGTACACGCACAAATGCGTTTAGCCAGTTCCCTTGATACCTTAACTTATGCAAGCAATATTTTCTTAACCTTAACCACCGCGGTGTTAGGTGTCATTTTATGGCAACAGGGGCAAGTCGGCGTAGGCGCAATTGCGACAGCGACTGCAATGGCATTGCGGGTGAATGGATTGTCCCGTTGGATTATGTGGGAATCGGCACGTTTATTTGAGAATATTGGTACCGTAAATGATGGTATGGCGACACTGACCAAGCCACACACGATTGTGGATAAGCCGAATTGTCCGCCGTTACAGGTGAAACAAGGGGAAATTAAATTTAATGATATTACCTTTGCGTATGATCCGACAAAACCGCTATTAACGCATTTTAATCTCACCATCAAACAGGGCGAAAAAGTCGGGTTAATCGGGCGTTCTGGCGCAGGTAAATCGACTATTGTTAATCTCTTACTGCGTTTTTATGAGGCACAGCATGGTACGATTACCATTGACGGACAAAATGTCTTGGATGTACAACAAGAAAGTTTGCGTAGTCAAATTGGTTTGGTGACACAAGATACCTCGCTATTACATCGTTCCGTACGTGATAATATTATTTATGGTCGCCCAACTGCAACGGATGACGAAATGAAGTGGGCGGCAGAGCGGGCTGAAGCGGCGGATTTCATTCCATTCTTGACAGATGCACAAGGAAGAAAAGGCTATGATGCGCATGTGGGCGAGCGCGGAGTTAAACTTTCCGGTGGTCAGCGTCAGCGTATTGCGATTGCCCGTGTAATGTTGAAAGATGCGCCGATTCTGTTACTTGATGAAGCAACCAGTGCATTGGATTCCGAAGTCGAAGTGGCGATTCAAGAAAGCCTTGATAAGATGATGGAAAATAAAACGGTTATTGCGATTGCCCATCGTTTATCGACGATTGCGGCAATGGATCGTTTAATCGTGTTGGATAAAGGTCAAATTGTGGAGCAAGGGACACACAGCGAATTGCTTGAACAAAACGGATTGTATGCAAAACTTTGGAAACACCAAAGTGGTGGCTTTTTAAGTAGTCATGAACATTTAGATTAAAACAGAAAAAAAACGACCGCACTTTGATAAAGGGCGGTCGTTTTTTTATAGTATTTTTGTATTAGTTAAGCCAGAAGATATAAGCAAATGTTGCGATGACAAAAACGCATACAATGTTTAATACTACACCGGCACGCACCATTTCGCTTTGTTTGACTTGACCGCTACCAAACACAATAGCATTTGGTGGGGTTGCCACCGGCAGCATAAATGCACAGGATGCGCCTAATCCGATAATTAATGCAAGACCAATTTCTGGAACGCCCAAGGATTGAGCTATAGAAATAAAGATAGGCACGAGCAATGCGGCACTGGCAGTATTAGATGTAAATTCCGTTAAGAAAATGATAAAGGTTGCGACTAATAAACCAATTAAATAATAATGTTGCCCTTGCACTAAGAAGACAATACCATCGGCGAGAATTTTACTTGCGCCGGAATCTTTCAAAACCGCACTTAATGTTAAACCACCGCCAAAGAGCATTAATACGCCCCAATCGGTATTTTCTTGGATTTGTTTCCAACTTGCCACACCTGTTGCACAGATAATAATCGCCGCAAGCAAGGCGACAACACTGTCAAAGCTCGCAATGTTTTTTGTTAAACCCAACAAGCCTGAAATAAACGGATTGATCTTGCTGCTAAACACCCAACATAGTGCGATAAACACGAAGATACTCAGCGTTAAAATCCGTTGTGGATTCATCTCAATTTTTTCAAAAGATTGTTCAAAACGGTGACTAAGTTTAGGTCTGAATACAATGAAAAGGGTACCAATCATTAAAGGCAATAAGATTAACATAATCGGCAAGCCGTACCAGAGCCAATCTGAGAAAGTGAGATGTAAGTTACTTGCAACAATCGCATTCGGCGGACTACCGACCAAGGTTCCCATGCCACCAATACTTGCACTATAAGCGATCCCTAATAAGACGAACACATAAGTATTATGTTCTTTTTCATTATCCATATTGCTTAAAATACCCATTGCAAGCGGTAACATCATGGCTGCGGTGGCGGTATTACTCATCCACATTGAAAGGAAAGCAGTGATCAAAAAGAGGTAAATTACCGCAACAAAAAGATTACCTTTAGCAAGCGCCATAATTTTATTGGCAATCATTTTATCCAGTTTTTGCATATGCAACGCCGTAGCTAATGCAAACCCGCCAAAGAATAGGAAAATAGTGGGATCGGAAAAAGTAGCAAGAGCCTGTTTTGTGGTAACCAGATCTAATGCGATTCCCAATAAGGGAACAAGTAATGCGGTAATGGTTACATGCAACGCTTCACTCAACCAAAGTACTGCAATGAACCCTAATAATGCAAGCCCTGCATTTTCTTTAGGCGAAAAGGGTAAAAATTTTAATAGAACAAAAAATAGCACAATATCTGCAACGAATATAATGCCGTTTTTATGTAGTTTAAGTGAAGATGTTGTGCTCATAAAATTCCCCTACATTTTTGTAAACCAAATGAACGAAATAATGTTAAAGGAATGTCATCAACTTGCAACGAGCAAAATTCAAAAGTGTGATCAAGTGCAAAAAATTTAAACAAAAAAAGTGCGGTTATTTTGACCGCACTTGAAAAATTTTATTTACTCTTCCTCGAAATCTTTTAGATCAAGAGGTTCTTGGGAAAGAATAACACCGGTAAGATCGGCGTAAATATAATCTTCAGGGAAAAAAGTTACGCCGCCAAAATTTACGGGAATATCGGTTTCACCAATATTATTTTGATCGGCTCCGACCGGAATCGGTGCAAGGGCATGAATACCGATATCAATATTTTCAAGCTGCTGAATTTGGCGAATCGCACCATAAACAATAATGCCTTCCCAGCCGTTATCGGCGGCTAGTTGGGCCAGTTCGGCATCCACTAAGCCTCGACGCACAGCACCGCCGCCGTCCACAACCAATACACGCCCTTCGCCGTTTTCTTCCAATACTTCAGCGATGAGTCCATTATTTTCAAAGCATTTCACTGTTGTGACTTTACCATAAAAATGATTTACGCCGCCAAAACTTGAAAAAATCGGTTCTACTACATCCACTTGATCTGCATAAAGATCGCAAAGTTCTGAAGTATCAATAAACATAAATTTCCCCTATTAAAATCCTGAGATCGTGCTTAGTATATGCTGATTTAGCCGATAAGCAAGCCCAAACTAAAAAGCAAGTTGATGAATAATGAAATCATTGACATCTGGGCAAGCATTGGACGTAAAGCACTCGGCTCTTGGCTATGATAGACAAAAATGGCGTGTTTTGTAAGAACCGGAAAGGCCAATAAGAATAAATAATTCACCCAAGAAGTGGCGGTCGCAATCGTGAAAATCAAGTAACATAATGCGGCAATACCTAATAAAACACAGTGATAAACACGCCCTTTATATGCTCCTAAACGTACCGCTAAAGTATTTTTACCGGCTTTGGCATCTTGCTCTATATCACGTAAGTTGTTTATGTTTAATACGGCACTGGCTAATAAACCTGAACCGATAGCCGGTAGGAGAATTTTGCTGTCAATACTATGTGTTTGCAAATAATAGGTTCCGCCTACACCAAGTAAACCAAAAAACAGTAAAACGGAAATATCGCCCAATCCCATATAACCATAGGGTTTGGTTCCCACTGTATAGGTAATGGCGGCAATAATGGCTAAAATGCCTAGTCCTGCAAAGGTGAGTAAATCGGAGAGATTTTCGTAAGCGATACCGATCAACAAACTGCCGGAAATAAAGCTTGCCACTACCATTGAAATTAACCCCCATTTCAATTCACTGGCTGAAATTTCCCCTTTTTGAATACCGCGCAATGGCCCGATACGTTCTTTGGTGTCCGCTCCTTTTTGATGATCTCCGTAATCATTGGCGAAATTTGAGAGAACCTGTAATAAAATCGTGGTGAGTAAACAAAGTGCCATCACCAAGTTATTAAATTTTTCCGGATTTGCCCAGTAGCCTAAAGCCGAACCGGTGAAGATTGAGGCTAATGCTAAGGGTAAGGTTTTCGGGCGGGCTGTTTCCCACCACATTTTCAATTTTTCATTTGTCATTTTTTTTGACCGCACTTTTGATTACAATGAGTGACGTATTCTACCTTAATCTCAAGTATTTATGAATGATTTAACCTTATCGCCCATTGCGATTATTCACTCGCCTTATAAAGAGAAATTTTCTGTCCCGCGCCAACCTGACTTAGTGCAGGATGGCGTTGGAATTGTGGAATTGCTCCCACCTTATAATTCACCGGAAGCAGTGCGCGGTTTGGAAAAATTTAGCCATCTTTGGTTGATTTTTCAGTTTGATCAAATTCCTCAAGGTAAATGGCAACCTACCGTACGGCCGCCACGTTTAGGCGGAAATCAACGGGTCGGCGTGTTTGCTTCGCGAGCGACCCATCGTCCAAATCCATTGGGCTTGTCAAAAGTGGTATTGCGAAAAGTAGAATGTATTCACGGTAAAGTCTTTTTACATTTAGGTTCGGTGGATTTGGTAGATGGCACGCCGATTTTCGATATTAAACCTTACATTGCCTACGCTGATAGCGAACCTGATGCTCAATCAGGCTTTGCACAAGAAAAGCCTGCGCAAAAACTTCAGGTAGAATTTTCGGAACAAGCACAAAGTGCGGTCAAAAAACTCGAACAAAAACGACCGCACTTAATGCGTTTTATTCGTGAAGTTATCGAACAGGATCCACGACCGGCTTATCAACAAGGTAAACCGAGTGAGCGTATTTATGGTATTAGCCTTTATGAATTTAATGTAAAGTGGAAGATTAAAGCGGGGACAGTGGATGTTGTCGAAATATTGGATATTGAAAAAACATGGGGCAGTCATAGATAACTGACAAATTCCTCACTTAAGATAAAATATTCTAATGAGAAAAACTCTTCTAAGTCAGCATGAATCACAGAAACTCATCGAGCTTTTCGTAGTTGGTGTAACTACTCGTGTAGTTTTAGCTTGTGAATATAAATAAAACTACCACAGCATGCTATTTTCATCTTTTATAATTACTTATCTATCAAAGTAGCTCACATATTGAAATATTTGAGGGGAAAATTGAAGCCGATGAAAGGTTATTGGTGGTACGGGCAATGGTAAATGTGGGCGTGGGGCTGTAGGCAAAGTCGTAGTATTCGGGTTTCTCAAGCACAATGACATTGTCGTACTAAATACACAATCGGGCTTATTACCGATTATTCGAGAAAAGATTAATACTTACAGTATTGTTTACACTGATACTTATCGTAGTTATGATGTAAGTGAATTTAGTCACTTAATTAAGCATACTCTTATATGTTCTTTGGTATTCTTCTTTTGAAGTATCAAATGCATGGATATTAATTTTGCTCCATCTTCTATATGAAACACATAAGTTCTAGCCACCAACCTAATATAATAACTTAGTGTCTTTTTCAAAATAAAAGGCTGATAATTCAGCCTTTAAACAATGAAAAAAACGACCGCACTTTAGGCTGTTTTTACTTTGAAAAATACCATTTCGACAACAGAATGCCACTGTTTACCGCAATATTTAAGCCATTTTTTAATGGGCTACTTAAAGATAAACGAACATTTACATCCGGTCTTTCGGATAAATCTAACGTGCCGCTTTCACTGAATAAAAATGCGACTTTTTTATTAAATTGAACCGAATCAAGAGGCGTCCCCTCTTTGTCTTGCGCAACATGTATCACTTGGTACCCGCTTTGGCGAAGTTGTTGTAATGCGGATTCAATATCTAAACATTCTAATAAACGGATATATTCCGCGCCACCTTCCGCAACACGCATAGCCGCCGCAGAATATAGATTATCGGCATTATTGGTTACGACATTCTTCACCCCATAAAATGCACAGGTACGCAGTACTCCGCCAATATTTTGAGCATTATCTACATTGTCTAACAGCACTAAACAATCTTCCTCGTGCGGAATATCCAAATAGCCTTGCAACATGAACGGGCGTTGTTTTTTCACTAACATACAAATACCGCCGTGATGCGGCGTACCGCTCACAAGGGATAATTCGTCATTATCTACCACGTGGTACACTTTTTTGTTTGCCGCTAAATAACTGAACATTTCACCGATTTTATGCGACATCTGCACCGTTGCCCAAACACGAACAATACTTTCCGGACGATTATTAAATAACGCTAAACAGGCATTTTCACCATAGACTTTCATTTCTTCCGCCCGATTTTTCTTAATTTTTTCCGGTGCGCGGGGGGAAAGTGCGCCGGTTTTCTTTTCTTTTGGTTTGTATGCTGTCCCCGTGCTTTTCACCAAAACTTTGACATTACCTTGTGCTCTGCCACTTTTATTTAAAGAAAGCTCAGCAACACGTGGCTCACGGACTTCTTGTTGAAAACGAGGTTGTTTTTTTCCCTCACTATGTTTTTTATCAAAGTGCGGTCGATTTTCACGATGTTTTTGCTCATTAAAACGTGGAGAAACATCGCGTTCAGAACGTTGTTCTTGGAAAGATTTACGGGGATTGGTTTGAAAAGTCGGCTTGCGGGAATTGTTCATAAAAGGATACTCAAGAAAAAAATTGGATAATAATTCGCCAAAAAATGTCAAATTTTGTGAGCATTATAACGAAAAAAAACCTTTTTTCTATCAATCCATCGGAGAAATATTGTAAACTAGCCCATTCCTAGAGAATACAGAGACAAATTATGTTAATCAATAAATTAAAACGAGCAGAACAAAATCTCACAAATCTGCCTTTTTTGCCTTTAGAAAAAACGCAAGTGGAATTTTTGTTTAGTCCGACTGAATTTAAAACTCAGATTATTGAATTAATTAGAAATGCCCAAAAACGTATTTATGTAACCGCACTTTACTGGCAAAAAGATGAAGCGGGGCAAGAAATTCTTGATGAAATTTATCGTATAAAACAAGAACAGCCTGATTTAGACATTAAAATCCTTGTGGATTGGCATCGTGGTCAGCGCAATTTATTGGGCGCGGAAAAATCGGCGACCAATGCCGATTGGTATGTGGAACAGCGTCAAACCTATCAACTTTCAGAGGATCCGAATATATTTTTCGGCGTGCCGATTAATACCCGTGAAGTGTTCGGCGTTTTACATATCAAGGGATTTATTTTTGATGATACGGTGCTTTATAGTGGCGCGAGTATCAACAACGTGTACTTACAACAAGACGGTAAATACCGCTACGATCGCTATCAAAAAATCACGAATGCAGAATTAGCCGATTCAATGGTAAGTTTTATTAATGAGCATTTATTAGACCTGAATGCCGTTCATCCGCTTGATGTGGCAAATCGTCCCCGTACCAAAGAAATTCGCTCGGCTATTCGCGCTTATCGTAAAAATTTAGCCAGTCATGCGGAATATAGTTTGGAAAGTGCGGTCGGTTTTTCCGATATTTTAAGTGTTTCGCCATTATTTGGTTTAGGTGCGTCAGGCAATGAATTAAACCAAATCATTGAAGATTTATTTTTACAAGTTCAAGAAAATTTGGTGGTTTGTACACCTTATTTTAATTTTCCCCGTCCCCTGCAAGTTAAAATTGCCCGTTTACTGGAAGAAGGGAAGAAAATCGAAATTATCGTAGGTGACAAAGTAGCAAACGATTTTTATATTCCACCGGAACAACCTTTCAAAATGGCGGGCGCCTTACCTTATTTATATGAAAGTAATCTCCGTCATTTTTGTGAAAAATTCCAGCAAGACATTGAACAGGGTCGATTAACAATCCGTTTATGGAAAGACGGCGATAACACATACCACTTAAAAGGGGTGTGGGTGGATAATCGCTACATTTTACTGACCGGTAATAACTTAAATCCGCGCGCTTGGCGTTTAGATGCGGAAAATGGTTTGTTGATTCACGATCCGAAACAAGAATTACGTGATCAAGTTGAGAAAGAATTAAATCATATTCGTCAGCATACCACCGTATTAAGCCATTATGCCGAATTGGAAGAACTGTCTCAGTACCCTGAGCCGGTTCAAAAATTACTGAAAAAGTTTGCCCGAGTTAAAGCGGATAAATTAGTAAAAATGATTCTTTAATATGATAGAGGGGAAATAGTGAATATTTCCCCTTGAGCTTACCAATCATTCCAACTAGACTACCCCATCTTTTTATCAACCCAATATGATTATGCGTGTTTCAGATTTCCACTTTGATTTACCCGATGAACTTATCGCCCGTTATCCCAAAAAAGATCGCTCTTCTTGTCGCTTATTGACGTTAAATGGCGAAAACGGTGAAATTTCTCACCGCACTTTCACCGATGTATTTGATCTTATTGATGCCGGCGATTTGTTAATTTTTAATAATACCCGTGTTATTCCTGCGCGAATGTTTGGACGCAAAGCCAGTGGCGGAAAAATTGAAGTGCTGGTTGAACGTATGCTGGATGAACACCGCTTTCTCGCTCACATTCGCTCCTCAAGATCGCCTAAGGAAGGCACCGAATTATTTTTAGGGGAAGATAAACTGGGCGAAAATAAAGGTATTCAAGCGGTGATGATTGCACGTCACGATACACTTTTTGAAGTCGAATTAACCGATAAATCCACCGCACTTTTAACGGTGTTGCAACAAATAGGCCATATGCCATTACCGCCTTATATTGATCGCCCCGATGAGGAGGAGGATCAAGAATGCTATCAAACGGTTTATAACAAAGTTCCCGGTGCGGTGGCGGCACCGACAGCCGGTTTGCATTTTGATGATGAACTATTGGCAAAGCTTCAAGCCAAAGGTGTCAATTTTGAATTTGTGACGCTCCATGTGGGGGCAGGCACATTTCAACCCGTACGGGTGGAAAATATTGAAGATCACATTATGCATGCGGAATATGTAGAGCTTTCGCAGGAAGTGTGCAATGCGATTATTGAAACCAAAAAAGCCGGAAAACGTGTTATTGCGGTAGGAACAACCTCCGTTCGTTCCATTGAAACCGCCGCTTTATCCGCAGAGGAAAACGGCAATCCGGATTTAATCGAGCCTTATTTTTCCGATACCTCAATTTTCATTTATCCCGGTAAAAAATTCCGTGTGGTGGATGTGTTAATCACTAATTTCCATTTACCGGAAAGTTCATTAATTATGCTGGTTTCCGCCTTTGCCGGTTTTACCCACACAATGAACGCCTACAAAAGTGCGGTCGAAAATCGCTACCGTTTTTTCAGTTACGGCGATGCTATGTTTATTACAAAAAATACCCGGGTGAAGGGATTGGAATAAGCCGTTTGACTTAAATAAAAGCAACACCTACAATACCGGGCTACCCAAAGAATGAAGCCTGTTTGCGCAAACAGGCTTTTTTACTGATATCTTCGAACTGTTTATTCGTTGAGGAAATAAAATGAAATATGAATTAGATAAAACAAGCGGTAACGCACGCCGTGGTCGGTTAGTATTTGAACGCCCACAGGGTACGTTTAAAGTGGAAACCCCCGCATTTATGCCGGTGGGTACCTATGGCACGGTGAAAGGCATGACCCCTGAGGAAGTTCGGGCAACGGGGGCTGAAATTTTACTTGGCAATACCTTCCATTTATGGCTACGCCCCGGACCGGAAGTGATGCGTAAACACGGTGATTTACACGATTTTATGCAGTGGCATCGTCCTATTTTGACGGATAGTGGCGGTTTCCAAGTATTTAGCCTTGGTAAATTACGCAAAATCACAGAGGAAGGCGTAAAATTCCAAAACCCGATTAATGGTGAACGAATCTTCCTTTCACCGGAAAAATCTATGGAAATTCAATACGATCTCGGTTCGGATATTGTGATGATTTTCGATGAATGTACCCCTTATCCGGCAACCTTTGACTATGCCAAAAAATCTATGGAAATGTCTCTTCGCTGGGCAAAACGCAGTCGTGATCGCTTTGATGAACTTGGCAATAAAAATGCACTTTTCGGTATCATTCAAGGGGGCGTATTTGAAGAATTGCGTAAAATTTCGTTGGAAGGCTTAGTCAATATTGGCTTTGACGGTTATGCTGTGGGAGGGTTAGCCGTGGGTGAACCAAAAGAAGATATGCACCGTATTTTGGAATACATTTGCCCGCAAATTCCTGCCGACAAACCGCGCTATTTAATGGGCGTAGGAAAACCGGAGGATTTAGTAGAAGGCGTTCGCCGCGGCATTGATATGTTTGATTGCGTCATGCCGACCCGTAATGCCCGTAACGGCCATTTGTTTGTCACGGATGGTATTGTAAAAATCCGCAATGCCAAATATCGTGATGACACCACTCCGCTTGATCCTCATTGTGATTGCTACACCTGTAAAAATTACACGAAAGCCTATTTATATCATTTAGATAAATGTGGTGAGATTTTAGGCGCACGCTTAAATACGATCCACAATCTACGTTATTATCAGCGTTTAATGGCGGAAATTCGTCAAGCTATCGAAGAGGATCGCTTTGATGATTTTGTGACTGAATTTTATACCAGAATGGGAAAACCGATTCCCCCATTGCAACTTGATACCACGCCATCACCACAATCCGAATAGGGCAGTAAAAGTGCGGTCAAAAATGACCGCACTTTTCACACAAAAAGAAGGAAAATTATGCAAATTCTTGAACCTCAGCAATTCGCCACTTGGAATGAACCCATCGACATGCTTTATGCCTGCCATGGTAAGGTCAAACGTTTTTGTCATCAGCTTAGTCTATTACCCGACTATTTAGAAAAGAACGGCATAAATCAAGCAGTACTGAACGACATAAAAATTATTTTGCAGTATTTTAATCAAGCCGCACCGCTTCACCATGATGATGAAGAAAAAGATTTTTTTCCTGCATTAATGGCTAAACGACCGGAAACGAAATCAAAAGTAGCGGAGCTGGAACGCCAACATCTTGATTTACATAAAAATTGGTTTGAACTTTCTAAACAATTAGAAGCATTAATCGCACAAAAAACCGATAAAATAGATTCGGCACTCATTCAACGATTCATCTCGGGCTACGCTAACCATATTGCTATTGAAGAACCTCTTTTTGAGCTGGGTAAACAATACTTGTCTGAAACTGAGTTAAATGCAATTGGCCAAGTTATGTCGAAACGGCGTCATCCTTGATTTATGGATTATCAACTTGATACGCGAAATTATCGCTGCCCCTTGCCATTGCTGATGATAAAAAAAGCGCTGGCAACCCTCACGGAAAATGACAGCTTACTGCTGCTCATTTCAACGGAGACCGATATTAAGGATATTGAGCTAGTGTGTAAAACCTTAAATTGTTTTTGCCAACCAAATGGAGATCATTCCTTTATTCTTCGCAAGTGTTCAAAATAAGCTTATCCATAGAGAATTTTATAAAAACATTCATACAACGTTTAGCCACCTTTGATTACCGCATAAGCAAAAGATGAACACATCTCATTCTGTGCTTTATTTTGTTTCAATTACTCTAATTGAGTAACACCCATCGACTAAAATAACTATAATTAGTTTTACTTATAAATTAAATTCGCTATTGTAGTGTGATTTTAAGCTAACGAGAGAATCGTAATGAAAAATTTAAACTTAATTTGGGGCTTGCTTTTAGTACTAGTGATTACTGCGATCGCTTTTTTAATTGGCCATAGTGAAGTCATGATGACATTAAATATCAGCACATTAACATTGGCGATTGTCATTGGTATTCTATGCGGCAATACGTTTTACCCTAAAGTCGAACATGTTACCCATCTCGGCGTGGCCTTTGCTAAAGGAAAATTGCTCCGCCTCGGCATTATTTTGTACGGTTTTAGAATTACATTACAAGATATCGGGCAAGTGGGAGTGAATGCCGTAGTAGCCGATGCCATTATGTTGATATTGACATTTATAATAACCTGTTGGATTGGCATTAAGATCTTAAAAGTTGATAAACAGATCGTTTTTCTTACCGGTGCCGGATGCAGTATTTGTGGTGCGGCGGCAATCATTGCGAGCGAACCTGTTGTAAGAGCCCCCTCTTATAAAGTGTCTGTTGCCGTTGCTTTAATCGTTATTTTCGGCACGATTGCTATGTTTCTATATCCTATTCTTTACCCTATTTTGATTGACTATATTAACCCTCATCAGTTTGGCATTTATATTGGATCTTCTGTGCACGAGGTCGCCCAAGTCTATGCGGCAGGAAGTAATATTAATCCTGTTGTTGCCGATATTGCCGTGGTGTCAAAAATGATACGGGTGATGATGCTTGCGCCTTTTTTACTCGTCTTATCTTATTTTTTACACAAAGATGAGAAACAAAATCACGCAATTTCAATTCCTTACTTTGCGCTGATATTTATTCTCGTTGCCGTATTTAATTCTTTTAACCTACTACCTACCGAATGGGTCGCCTTATTAGTTCAAATTGATACGATTTTGTTAATGGCTGCCATGGCGGGACTTGGTCTAACAACGAATCTGAGTACGATAAAACAAGCCGGGTTAAAACCACTTTTATTAGGTTTATTTGTTTTTATATGGTTAGTTGTTGGTGGATTTGGCATTAACTTACTGCTTTATCACTTATTAGGCTAAGCGAGGAAAATTTTTGCGGAATTTACCATTTGTAATAAATTCATGATGTACTTAAGCAAACAAGGTGCTATAAATAGATATTTCCTAACCACTTGAAAATGGCGAAAAATTTAGGGAGAATCTACTTCAGTGCTTTGAGTCGTTGTAATTCAATACGTAACTTATAACAAATTCAGTTATACCAACCGACTTTGAACTCTCAAACTAAAAGGAAAGGACATCTATGGCAACCCAATCCAACTACCGCTACACCCTTGATTCCAGCGATAAATACCCTTTTGATGTAGTGAGTTTTCAGTTAACCGAAGGGCTTTCCGAGCCCTTTCGTTTAGAGATGAGGTTATCCAGTTTTGACCCGAATATTCCTTTTTCGGCACTGATGGATAAACCGGTCACTTTCACCTTTTGGCAGGGGGATAAAGCAGTACGCTATGTCAATGGAATTGTCACAGGTTTCGGATTGGGTAAAACGGGCTTTGTGCGCACACATTATAATATGGTGGTAGAGCCGGCATTAGTGCGGGCGGGGTTGCAATCGGACAGCCGTATTTTCCAACATCAAAACAGCGAAAAAATCATCCGCACGTTGTTGCAAAAAAATCGGGTGGAAAAAGTCACCGTTGAACCGTTACCGTCGGATTGGGAACGGGAATATTGCGTACAATATCGGGAAACGGATGTCGCCTTTATTGAACGCTTGGCGGCGGAAGAAGGTTGGTATTATTATTTCAAACATGATGCCGACAGCCACGAATTATGTTTTGCCCATCAAAGTCGGTCTTCGCCCATTTTAGGCACCTTGACCTATAACGCCAACCCGGCAGGCGAGCGCCCTTTTGCCAGTCTTTGGCAGTTTGAATACCATCGAAAAATGACTGCCTCCCGGCAAACCCTCCGTGATTACACCTTTTTAAATCCTAACTACAATTTAGAACATCAACATACCGCTCAATCTGCTGCCCCAAACGGTTCTTCCTCACCTAAATCGTCCCAAAGTGCGGTCAATTCTGCGCGAGTTTATGAACACTACGATTACCCTGGTCGATACAAACGGGACGAACAAGGCAACCCCTTTAGCCGTTATCGTCTGGAAGCCGAACTGGCGCAGTCAGAAACGGCACAGGCTACGGGAGATGATATGCGCGTCATCCCCGGTTATGGTTTTCGCCTCGAAGGACACCACTCACCGACATTCAACCAAGCATGGTTAGTCGTACGTGTCGAACATAGGGGAAGCCAAATCGGCGTATTAGAGGAAGATGCGATAGAACGGGAAACGGTTGAAGACGAACCCTCAAAAAGTGGCAACCATTACGAAAACACCCTATTCCTCATCCCTCATCACAAACCTTGGCGCAGCCCGCCAAAACCCCGCCCGATTATTCGTGGCACCCAAGTGGCGCATGTGGTCGGCCCTGAAGGCGAAGAAATCTACTGTGACGAATGGGGACGGGTTAAACTACACTTCCCGTGGGACAGACGGAGCAACGGAGACGAACACAGCTCTTGCTGGATACGGGTGATTCAAGGCTGGGCGGGTGTGCAATACGGTAATATGATGATACCGCGAATCGGCGATGAAGTGCTGGTCAAATACCTCAACGGCGACCCCGACCAACCGATAGTGGTGGGGCGCACCTATCACAGCACCACCGAACCGCCCTATAAACTACCGGAACATAAAACCCGCACCACAATAAAATCCAAAAGTCACAAAGGTAACGGCTTTAACGAACTGCGTTTTGAAGACGAAAACGGACAAGAAGAGATTTTTATCCACGCCGAAAAAGACCTCAACCACCTCGTCAAACACGACGAAACCACCCAAATCGGGCATAACCGCACCGAACAAGTGAACCGAAATGAAACCGTCCACATCGGCAACAACCGCACGGAAAGCGTCAATCAAGACGAAGCCTTAACCGTCAACCGAGACCAAACCAACCACATCGGACGCAACCGCCTCACCAAAGTGGAACAAGATGACCTCCTTAACATCAATAACAACCGTTATGTCAATGTACATGGCGACACCATCATCCACGTCGGCAATGAACTCAACATCGACATCGCGCAAAACGGCAGTTGGCAGGCGGGCGAACTGTTTGAGCAAATCTGCGAACAATTTGATTTAGAGGGTTACGAAACGGTAGAAATCAGTGGCCCGGGTGGTTCGATAGTTATCAACCGAGAGGGAATTGAGCTGATAGGGAATGTGTATATTGAGGGGGAGTTGATCGAGGAAATCGGAGAGGCGGAAGAAGTCACTCGTTTTGAAACGGAACACCATACGCCAAATTCCCCTATCATGCAGATTCAGTTTTTCCAATCGCCTCATTCAACCGCACCACTAGTGGGAATGCCTTATACGCTCTATGCCGACGGAAAAGAAGTGGGCAAAGGCATTACCGATGATAAAGGTGAAATTGAAATTACCCATGAGGAACAGGTTGAAAAATATGAGGTTAAATTTATTAACGGTGCGCATTATGAAATTCCAATGATTGAAGGATTTGAAGAGGATTCTGAAAAAGATGAAGTGATGAATCACGGATTTTATTTAGATCAAGGGAAAGAGGAAAAAGAAGCACTTAAAATCGCTAAAGAGTATGCAAAATTAATTGGAAAATTAGTGTAATAAAGGTAAGAAAATGACAGAGGAAATCAAAAAGCCGATTCAAATTCCGGCATCAAAATATATGCCAAGAGCAAAAGTAGGGCTAAGTTGGTTCTTATCGGATAGAGATAAACAAGAGCTTCAAGCCACGATGTCGGATGCTCATAGTCAGCCTGTTCCGGCGACATTCAAGGCATTAATTAACGGAGAGGAAGCCTTTGGCGCAATCTATGAAAAAATAGAAAACGCCGAGCATTCTATCGATATTGCTATTTGGGGCTTCCAACCCTCTATGTATTTTAAGCGTGATGGCAAATCATTGCGCATTGGCGATCTTATCGTTAAAAAAGCTTTAGAGGGGGTGAAAGTCAGACTGCTTGTTTGGAGTATGTGGGGAGATGTGCAGATATTTAAAGAAGATGCGGCAAATTTAGGTAATAGACATATTATTGGCTATGGTCGAGCCGCCAAAGAAATTTTGCAAGAACAAATGGATTATGATGCTTATTGGTATGAGGCGATAGAGGGAAAATTCCATTTAAGGTTTGATAGTCTTCGCCATTCTCCAGATAGTGCCGATGAGGCAATTCAAAATGTTATAGATAAATTGGAAGAAAAAGATAAAGAAAGATTTCCTTATTTATGGCAAATCTCACAAGACAAAGCACGTTTGACAAAGATCCAATATAAAAATCGCCGGGTCGCATTGTTTAATGATATCAACAACGGAAAATTTGCTGATAAAAATCTCCCTTGGCGTGCCGAATTAATCCTTGCCGGCTCATCCACCCACCACCAAAAAATGGTGTTAATCGATTATGAACGCCCCGAACAGGCGGTGGGGTTTGTGATGGAGCACAATATGCTGGATAACTATTGGGATCACAGCACACATATTTACGGCGATCTTAAGGCTGCGAATCAAGGGAAAAATGTCAATATTCCATTGCAAGATGTGTCAAGCATTGTGACGGGACAAGTGTTGTGGGACTTAAATTATAATTTTTGCCAATCTTGGGATCGCAACGAATTATTCGATAATAGAGGCTATTATAATTCGAGTGAAAATTTAACGGCGCTCAGAAAGGATATTCAACGCACGAGTTTTAAACCCAACCCGACTATCGGGGAAGGCGGCATGAAATTATACGCCCAAATTGTTCGCACTTATGACCAACCTCGGGTAAAGGATATAATGAAAGTGTATTTGAAAAATATCCAACAAACGACCAGCTATATTTACACGGAAAACCAATATTTCCGCTGGCCGGTACTGGTTGAGGAATTTTTATCGCACTGGAAAACCATGAGAAAAGGCAGAACCGGCCCTATCCACTGGTTTACCGTGACTAACTCGTCAGATAGCGGTATTGGTGCCGGGACTCTTACCACCAATAATATGTTGAAATTATTAGGCAGACAGGATGTGATGCCGAATGTAGCGAAGAAAGTGCGAGTAGGGGAATTGGAAGCGGAAAGAGCAAAACTGGCGTTATCCAATAGCAATGTCCGCGGCACCCTTGGAATTCCGGCACCTTTAGATAAAGCGACCGCCGAGCGGGTCAAGGCGCTTGATGAAGAAATTGCAAAGCACAAAAGAGCGGTACAGGAAGCTGAAGATAAAATGAAAAAACATGAGGAAATTCCCGAACCGGAAGAAGATCGCCAATTTACCCAAAAACTAGGCTATGAACTGGACGACACGCCGGGGATTAAGGCGCATATTTGTACTCTTGTGGCGGATAATGCGTGGCAAGAAGTCTATGTGCATTCCAAGGTCACCATTATTGATGACGTATTTACCGTTATCAGTTCGGCAAACTTAAATACGCGCAGTATGGAAAAAGATACGGAATTGGGTATTATTTTGGAGGCGGGCGAGGTGGCGCGTGATTTACGTAAACGGTTATGGGGCTTACATACCAAGCAAAATGCCGCCGCTAATCCGGATGGTATGTATGATTATAGTGTGGCTGAGAATGTATTTAAAGAATGGGGAGAATTAATACGAAATAATGGATTGGCAAAAATAAATGGGGACGTAAAGCCTCTTTATCCATTACGCCAATTTTTTAGACCTAATCCTAAAGTAAGTCGAGCTGATTAATGAAAAAATGTTTAAAAATTTTATTGATACTAGTGATAGCGGTAATCGTTGGCTTATTTTGCCTGTACCGTTATCTGGAATGTAACCCGATACCGATAACCCTGGGCGGCGGGCCTTCCGGTCCGCGTCCGGAGCGTTGCTATGTCAAACAAAAAGAACAACAGAGGAAAACAAACGTGGCAAAATTGGAACAATTGGCAGCCTTGGAATTTACTTGCAAGAAAGAGGAACGCCCACCTCTCTCGGAGGAGACTCAACAGTTGTATCACTACGCTCTTTATCACGACCTGCATAATATGTGGGAGGGAGACAAAGGTGATGAGGTCTGGAACGGGTTGGCTCGTTATTACCGCATTGCCGCCGCTAACGGCGATTATAAAGCCAATGTACGGTTACAATATCTATTACAAACCGGACGGATTAGCAGCGATTTACCGCAAACGGAAGTCCATAACCTTAATGAAGAACTGGCAAAACAGCTACCCGCTACCGCCTACTATAATCTGTACGGCTATTTAGATATCGGCTATGGGGTACGTACCGAAAAAGACGGCAAATACGCTTATTTAAGACAAGCGGCGGATTTAGGCAGTCGGGAAGCGCAGTATGTGATAGCGGAAATGTTGGCGAATATAGAAGATAAAGAGGAAACTCAAGAAGCCTTTAAATATCGTTTAAAACTTGTAGAGCAATTCTGGGGGTGTGCATCGGAGCAAGGGTTAGGTGAAGCGTCAGGAAATTTGGCAGCATTTTTTAAACTTAATAAAAGATATAATGAGGCGTTGAAGGTCTCACATCAAGGTGTTAAAAACGGAGATTCAATATCTGCATTAGTACTTTCTCATGCTTTTGAAAAAGGAATGCAAGCAGATAATCTTAATTTTCTTGATGTTTCTCCTGACGATGAACGTGTAAAACGTTATAACATGATCAGCTCATATTTATCACGTTATGACTACCTCCATCCCAAAGTCCCCGACTTAGACGATATTGTGCCATTGCCGCCTGCCCCCTTGCCGGAATGGGATGGCAAAATTGCCTTTCAGCGTTGGTATGAGGGGGAAGCTCCGCCAAAACCAAGTGAGGCATTAATGATGAAACTGGCAAATCAGGCGGGCGTTCGAGTGGATAACGGGTTAGATTTAGAAACGGGTCTGCCGAAAAAACCGAAAAAATAACGGAAAAATTAACCGCACTTTTAGGCTGAACAATTTAAAAGTGCGGTTGTTTTTTAATGTGTTTTTAGTGTTTTACGGATGAGATTTTCTCATTGTGATTTTCCGGAGTGGTGAATCATGGTACGAATTTTAAAATGGATATAAATTTGTGTTGCATTAAATTCAAAATCAACGGTCAATTTGACTGTTTGGCTTTGTCCGATTTTAAAAAGAATCCACAACTCTTTCCATCTTTTTACCTACAATTGGTCTAAATGTAATGTGCTCCAACATAGGCTTATTTGTTTGTAAAACCGTTTTATTTAGAAAAGAAATTTAATTGGGTATATTGCATAAATACCTTCATTTCTTCTGTGATTAAATGCTGATATTTTTCCAAGTTTGGGTGATGCTCAATGGTTTGGGCAAGATGCCGACAATTGAGGCTTATTACTTGTGTGATACAAGATTTAAGTACCGGGTTGGTTGTTTTCTCCAATCGGCTTCGCAGTATTTCAATCAATCGATATTGTGAAATCAGCCTTGTTTCGGTGACGGGCTGACTCATTGCGCTATTTGGGCGACTACGATAGACTACCAAAGGTGAACCAACTTCCAACACGTTTTCTTCTAAAGAGAATAAGTCGACGTTAAATAATGTATCTTCGCCGAATGGTAATGTGGTATCAAAGGTTATTTGGTTTTCCAATAGCACAGTACGTCGAATCATAAAACAGGCAATCTGAATAAACCAGTTATCCGGTAATGAGGTTGTAAAGCAGTCAATTAATGAGGAAATATAGCCGGTTTGTGGAGTGACCTCGTCAAAAATCGCTTTGCATAGGAATAATTGATGATCAAACCGTTTTCGGTAAGTACCCTTTACAACATGGTAGGTTTGAGCGAGTTCATACAGTGATTGAAAATCAGCGTTATCATCTAAGTAATCATCCGGATCTAAGAAAACAACATATTCCCCTCGGGCCAAACGTAAACTGGCATTTCTTGCGGCACTTACCCCTTTATTTTGACTATGAATAACCTGAATAAACGAATATTTGTTTGCATACTGTAAGGCAATTGCCAAGCTATTATCCGTTGAACCGTCATTAACTAAGATAATTTCTTTTGAAACCGCTTGTTTCAAAATGCTTTCAATTGCCTCCGCGAGATAATCCTGTACGTTATAGATAGGCAAAATAAAACTGATAGGAATATTGTCTGACATCTCTGCTGTTCCGGTGTATTTAATTCTCTAAATCTTAAAGTGAGTTTCTTGTTGTCGTTGTGATTGAGGGTATTCAAAATTTAATTTTTACCCACAACAAGGATATTTTATGAACAAAAATTTTAAAGTATTAAAACGAAACGGGCAATGAGAACGTCGAGTCTTAAAAGTATTTTCCAAAATGGTCGGGAGATAAAACAGTCTGGACGGATTTTACGGCACAACTTGATAGATTAGAGCGGAAAAAATTAACGGATAACAATAATGGTACAAGCGGTATGAATAAGCTGGTGAATGATTTATGCAATAGTTTTGTTTCCTGAGTGTTCTTCAGTGTCTAAGATCAACTTGCCAACCTTTTTTATTTTGCTGATGAATAACGATTGAAAATTGACGATTTATGAGTGATATATCTCTTCATTTCCCCCCTCTCTAGTGACTTTCTTTTTAAAAAACTGACATCGTAACTTGTCTTTTATTTTTTATATCTTAACTCTAGTTTTTTACCTAAGATAAAAATTTTAATTTTTTATCAAAAAGGGCTTGTTTTTTTTTACAATGAGGAAGTTTTAGCTTTGAAATGAAAAGTAAAAGCTGAAATACAGGCTCTTTCAAAAGAGTTTAGATTAGTAAATTTATTTTAGGAGAATTTTTAAATGTTAAGTCAATTAACAACTAAAGCATATATTTCAGTAACCGAAGCATTCCGTAATTTTAGAAAAGATGAACGTGGTGTAACAGCAATTGAATACGGTTTAATTGCTGTAGCGGTAGCCGTGTTAATCGTAGCAGTGTTCTATAATGACAATGGTTTTATTCAACAATTAAAAGCTAAATTTGAGTCTTTAACGACAACAATTAAAGACGCTAATATTCAGAAACAATAATCGCCTTTATAAAATTCAATAAAGGAGAAATATGGAGGTCGGTTATTTATTAAATCTATTAACCGCTCTCCATATTGTCATAATAATATGAATTATAAACTTTTTACTTCAACCTTTCTTTATCTAAAAGAATTTAAACTTGATAAAAAAGGTATTACGTCAATCGAGTATGGTCTTGTCGGGTTCGCTGTTGCCGTTTTTGTCGTTGCAATTTTAGGACAAGAAGGGTTTCTTTTTGAACTAGGTGAAAAATTTAGATTTTTAACTCAGTCTGTTTCCGATTCGGTGTTAAGTAAAGGCTAATTCTATGAAAGAATGTATCATTCTTCTTCTGAATTTTTTCATAATTCTGTTACTAATTAATCTGTCATGGACGGATATTCGTGTAAGAGTTATTAGTAATAGAGTCGTTACATTATTATTAGCCGTTATTTTGATATTTACTTATTTAAAATACGATACTGTTTTTATTTTTCCTGCATTGGTTTCTCTGTCTGTCGGTTTTATTTTATTTACACTAAAAGTTATTGGCGCCGGAGATATTAAGTTAATTAGTGTATTAATGTTGGCTATACCAAGTTTTCAAATAATGTCTTTTCTCTTCTTTACTACCTTTTCAGGGTTATTGTTGATTATCGTTGGTTGGCTATTTTTTAAAAATGAAATAAAGACTAAAGGATTGCCTTATGGAGTGGCAATTAGTACAGGTTTTTTTATTAATTCGATTTTATTCGGTTAGAAAACTAAAGTTAATACTTCATATAATTAAATAGAATTTATTTCAATTAAATTTAAGGTACAAAAATGAACTATAGAATGTTATTTATTATTTCATTCCTTATTCTTGCTGTCGGTGTTGGCGGTATTCTGTTTATTCCATCAGGAAACGAAGGAACAAATACTAATTCTACACAAAGTCATTCTACTGAAGAAAATCAGGAAAATAAGATAGAAAAATTGATTACATTAGCGGAATTAAAACGTGATGTAGTAAAAGGAACGCTTTTACAGGCTGATGATTATTCTCTCAATGAAATTACGGTTCCTGAAAATAGCCCTATGGCTGAATATGATTTAAAAGAAGTAATAAAGGATTCTTCTACGACGTTACAGGGGTATTTAGTTAATGAGAATTTACAGGGTGGCTCATTACTTTCTTCCTCTACAATTATCTCACCTACTGATTCTAAATTCCTTATTTCCAGTATTAATACGAAGCAGGAAGTTGCTTTTCGAATTAATATTAATGAAAGTGAACGCTATTTATTAGATACGGTTAAAGGTGGAGATTATGTTTCTATTTATAGTCAATATTTTTCTTCGGACGATAGAGGGAGCATAAGAGAACGTTCGGATTTAGCTAAGATTGCAGATAGGGTATTAGTATTACAAGTAAGAACCTTTAATGATGAAGAAGTAAAGAATAGTTCTTCGGGTAATACAAATACTTTCGGATATATTAGCGTAAAAGTTAATGTGGAACAGGTTGCTAAATTTTATAAATTATATAAAGAATCAAAATTGATTCTTTTACCCTCAGAAGGAAGGGATAAAAGTTCTGAACATCGTGGCATATCTATTCGAAAATTAAGAGGTCAATAATAATGTTAATTAACTATAAGCCAGTGAAAAATATAGGGCTAACTTTGCTGTTAAGCGGAACAATATTGTTATTTTCTAATATTGTTTCAGCCAAAACGTTTAATTTAGAACAAGGTCAAAGCCAGTTTATCGAAACGGATCAAAAAATTGATACGATTTTTGTCTCTTCACCGAATGTGGCGGATTATGAAATTCTCGATGATACGAGTTTTCTTATTTACGCCAAAGAAGAGGGAAGAGCGGAGGTGACGGCCTTTGATGCTGAAGGAAATAAGCTCACTTCCGATACGGTAAATGTGAATATATTGATTAATAACATCGAAGATACGAACCAACAAATTAAAGCACGTTTTCCAAATACCAAACTTTTAGTAAAAAAAGTAGGTAAGGCTTATGTGATTGAAGGTAAAGCAAGCAGCCAAGAAGAAAGTGATGAAATAAATCGCATTGTTGGGGAAGCGCTGGGCGCAAGTAAAAAAGTGACGGAAGTGAAATTTCGCGGAAGTAGTTCCGGTAGCGATGAACATATTACTTTTTTAGATAAATACCAATATGACGGCGTGATTAATCATTCAAACGTTAATGATACGACCCAGATTAACGTTAAGCTTTCTGTTGTTGAGGTTAATAAAAAATTTTCCGATTCATTGGGAATTAATTGGTCTCATTTAGCCGGTTCAGGTTCGTTATTAGGCGGATCTTGGTCTAAAGGAGGCGGTTTTAACGGAACAAGTGGTATTTTGCAATTAAATGCTAATGGGCTGTCCGCTTTTATCAGTGCATTGGATAACCGTAATAACGGTAAGATTTTAGCTGAGCCGAATATTTCAATGTTATCGGGAGAAACCGCAGAAATTTTGGTTAGTGGCGAAATTCCGTTTGCACAACGGGACAGAGACGGCAATGCGACCATTATTTATAAAGATTATGGGGTAAAGCTGGCAGTCGGGGCGAAGGTTCAAAAAAATGATCGGATTCGTTTAATTTTAGATCAAAACGTGAGCACTCTTGCCGGTAACTATAATTATGAAAATATCGGTAGCATTCCTTATTTTAATACGCGCAGAACCAAATCCGTCTTTGAGGTTGCTAACGGAGAAAGTTTTATTATCGGCGGTTTAATTAACTCTCTTGATGCCGAAAATTTAAATAAAGTGCCTTTGTTAGGCGATTTACCGATTATCGGTTCATTCTTTCGTAATGCATCAACTTCACGTGAAAATAGAGAATTGGTCGTTGTTGCAACGGTTAATATCGTAAAACCGGTTACTGAAGATCAAATTGTCTATCCGACACTTGAGCAAACCGGCACGATGGAGCGTTTCTTTAATTTAACCCCGTTTAAAAATATTTATCATCGGACATTAACAACTAACTTCTTGAAAAATGGTGGGTTTATTCAATGAAAAAAATATTTATGATTTTATTATCGCTATCCGCTTCAATTACTGCTATTTCTGCCGAAGCAATGACTGCAAACGAACTAAGAAATAATGCGGATATTCCACACCAAGTGGATCAATATCGGATGCTTATCAAGCGCTATGCACTTTCCGATTATGCTAAAGCGACACAGCGCAATCTTTTACAAGCGGTATTGGGCAGTATGGGAAGAGATCGCAGCAAGCAAGTTCGCTTATTATGGGCGAATAAAGAGGCTTATCAAAGTGCGGTCGAAATTCGGAAAGTTTTACTTAATCGAGGGATTGAATCCCAACGTATTCAACTTATTGCCAATCCAAATAAAGTTGCCCTTTATCCGCTTTATGCCGAAGTAGAACAAATTGTAGTAGAGGCTGCGAATTGTCCGGGGAAGACGATTGATAATATGTTAAGTAAAGACGGTAATTGTGCAGTAAAAAGTAATAGCCGTGTTCAGTTGAAGTTTTAGGTGAGAAATTAAATTATGCTGTTACTTGATAATGAAAAAATACTCACAGGCAATATGCGTAAAATTGTGGTTATTTCCTCTGATAAGGATATGGCGACAAGAATTGCGGAACTGCTACGAATAAGGGCATTAGAAAATATTGAAATAATTAATAAAAATCTCTTTGATATTTCTAATATTGCTATTTCAAACGAGGACACTTTTGGCGTTATTGTTGATCTTGAAGAAGAGAATGATGCAAAAATTATTACCGATAAGATTTATAGCATTATTCCACAGAGTGTGTGGTGTTGTGTTATCGGAAAAAGTGATTCTATTTCACTTTCTCAACAATTGTTAAATAAAGGAATCCTTTATTTCCACACATCTTCTCAAATTAACCAAATGGTAGAAAATATTGCGGTCGGCGTGGATATTCCGACAGTACGAAATACAGTGAAAGTTAGTGTATTAAGTTGTAAGGGGGGAATTGGGGCTACATTAATTAGTTCGAATATTGCTAATCAAATTGCATTAAATAAAAAAGTGCCTGTTTTATTAGCCCAAGGAAAAAACGGATCGCAAGATTTGGATTTGCTTTTTGATAAGAAATTACAGGGCGATATTGTGGAATATAGCCATAATTTTGATCTTTTTAGCGGAGCACCATCCGACCTATCGACGACTGTTACCGATAAATACAATTTTATTATTTATGATCAACCGATTTTCAATGTGAATAAAGACGATCTGCCGAAATTTTTTGAACATAGTAATAATTTTCTACTAATCGTGGAGCGGCGTATCGCTTCCTTGCGGGTGGCAAAACAATTTTTGGAAGAATGCGAAAGAATGAGAAATATGCAAGGTAAGCCGATTCGAACCTTTATTTGTATTTCCGACAGCAGATTGGAAACGTCTAAATTAATGGTTAAAACCGATATAGAAACATTATTGGGCGCGCCAGTTGATGCTGTTATCCCTGTATTGAAAAATATCGGTATAAGAAATATTTTATCCGTTAATTTAGGACGAAAAGGCCGTAAAGAAATTGAAACATTAATGATGAAAGTTATTGGCTCAGTTTCTAGAACAGGAAATAAAGCAAAAGAAAAAAGCGGTTTTTTCTCTTCATTTGTCAAATCATTCATTAATCGTTAAATAAAGGAAGAGAATGTTAAATAAAGAACAGCAAAGTTTTCTCCGAAGTGAAGTGTTAAGTAATCTTGATATTGAGAAAATTGATGAGATTCAGCATGAAAGAGATAAATTGATTAATGAACTTGTTCAAATAGTTAATCAAGTTACGGCAACTCATAATATGTATATTACTTCATCTGACCTTATGATGATTGCGGGAATGATTGCTGATGAAATTGAAGGATACGGGCCGTTACGCGATTTAATGAACGATGACGGCGTTAATGATATTTTGGTTAACGGGCCTAATAATATTTGGGTTGAACGTTCCGGTATTTTAGAAAAAACGGATAAAGTTTTTATTGATAACGGGCAGTTAACCGATATAGCCAGACGCTTAGTCGCAAGAGTTGGGCGCCGTATTGATGACGGTAGTCCTCTGGTTGATTCTCGACTTCCGGACGGTAGCCGTTTAAATGTTGTTATTCCCCCCATTGCATTGGATGGTACCTCAATCTCTATTCGAAAATTTAGTAAAGAGAAAAAAACCTTACAAGAGTTGGTTAATTATGGATCTATGACGCTTGATATGGCTAATTTTCTTATTATTGCTGCCAGATCTCGAATAAACATTATTGTTTCCGGCGGAACAGGTTCGGGAAAAACCACGTTATTAAATGCACTATCCAATTATATTTCTCATCAGGAAAGGGTTATCACGTTAGAAGACACCGCGGAATTACGTTTAAATCAACCGCATGTTGTGCGTTTAGAAACCCGACTTGCCGGTGTAGAACATACCGGTGAAGTAACGATGCAGGATTTGGTGATTAACGCATTGCGGATGAGACCGGAGAGAATTATCGTCGGAGAATGCCGTGGGGCGGAGGCCTTCCAAATGTTGCAAGCAATGAATACAGGGCATGACGGCTCAATGTCCACGCTCCATGCCAATAGCCCGCGTGATGCGCTAGCGCGTTTGGAAAGTATGGTTATGATGTCTAATGCTTCATTACCGCTTGAAGCCATTCGCCGTAATATTTCTTCTGCTGTCAATATTATTGTGCAAGCTTCTCGTTTGAATGACGGTTCAAGAAAAATTATGAACATTACCGAATTAATGGGCATGGA
The DNA here is from genome assembly GCF_001019715.1 of Rodentibacter caecimuris. Classification (GTDB taxonomy): domain Bacteria; phylum Pseudomonadota; class Gammaproteobacteria; order Enterobacterales; family Pasteurellaceae; genus Rodentibacter; species Rodentibacter caecimuris. The sequence continues at coordinate 2,156,454 of NZ_BBXJ01000001.1, read as the reverse complement.
AAACGGTCAGATTATCTTACAAGATATTTTCTCCTATAAGCCGAGTAAATACCGTGACGCTAACGGAAAGATTATTGGTGAGTTTGTTTCTCATGGTTTATTAACCCGTTCAATTGTTTATCAAAATGCTCAAGTGTTTAATTTAAGTGAACAATTGCAAAGTATTTTTGAGGAAGAGAACTAAATGAACTTACTCTATTACAGTATCCTCTCTTTCGGTTTTTTATTACTTTTATATACCGCGATTAGTTGGACGGCAACGAGTAAAAAAATAAATGAAAAAGAATATAGTAAAAACAGTATTAAAAATGTATTGGAAGAGCTAAAAAATAAAATACATTTGTGGCTATATTATTTTACTATCGGAGATAAACAAAAGTTAGTCTGTAATATTTTTATTAGTTTTCTAATATTTATTTCATTTTTCTATTTAAATATATTGTATATAAAAATTGATAGATTGATTTTTTGTTTGATTTTTAGTGTTCTCTTTATTTTCTCGGTTTGGTATTTAGGGCAGCGTAGAAATAAGAAAATGTTCACAGAAGTCTTTCCTGATGTTATTCAAATTTTAAATTCTGCGATCAGTGCGGGCGCGGGACTTTTACAAGCGTTAGAGCGCTGTGGTAAAGATTTGCCGGGTCCGTTGGGTAATGAATTTAGAAATATCCATAGAAGATTATCGATTGGTGAAGATCCGGTTGCAGTATTTGATGATAGCTATATTCGTTATCCTTATAAAGAATTTTATTATTTCATCATTATTATTCGCACAAACTTATCAAGAGGCGGACAAATTCGAGAAGTAATAAATCGTTTAGGAAGATTAATTGTAGATACCAAGAAGATGGAAAAGAAAAAGAAGGCAATGACATCGGAAGCAAGAATCTCCGCTCTGATTGTCGGATGTTTTCCAATCGGTTTTTTCCTTTTTATGCAATTTTTTATGCCTGAAAACTTTGACTTTTTAATTAATAACCCTAGTGGTCGCTGGATTTTATATTATGTATTCGGTAGTGAATTGTTAGGGATGATGGTTATTTGGTGGTTAATGAGGAGGGCAACATAATGTTCCTATTTTATTTCTGCTTAATATTGTTAAGTATTTTTATCTTAATTTTTGCATTGTCGCATAAAAATAGATTAGAGAAAAATAAGAGGGTTATAGCAGGGGAAACGCCGAAAAATAAAAGAGCCGAAGAATCTAATAACGGAAAATCAAAGCAGCAAGTTGAACTTGAATTATTACTGATTAACAATAACCCTATTCTTAACACATTAGGGATTATTGATAAAAATATTAAAGTTAAGTTACTTTTTATTTTTCTTGGGATAGGTATTTATTATTTATTTAATCTAGATAAAAAATCATTGGATCTATCGCTTGGTATGGCGTTAATTGTCTCTTTTATTATTCTCATACCTAGTATTTTAACTAACTTTATTTTAAAGAATAAGATTAAAAAAATCATGGCAGATTTGCCAGGCTTTATTGATCTGGTTGCTGTGCAGGTTCAAACGGGAATCAGTATAGATGCAGCATTAAAGCAGGTAGCGACAGATTTTAAAAAGTTAAATTCAGATTTAACTTATGTTGAGAATAATTCGTAAATCAGAAATTACAGGGCTTTCACAAGCATTACAAGATCTTTCTATTTCTCTACCTACGGTAGAAATAAGAATGTTTTGTACCGTCTTACAGCAGAGTTTAAATTTTGGTTCTTCGATTTATTCTCAATTAACCCAATTATCCACGGATATCCGTGAATTGCAATTATTAGCAATAGAAGAAAAATTAGGAACATTAGCAGCAAAAATGAGTGTTCCGTTAATTCTTTTTATTATGTTTCCAATTATCATTTTAATTTTAGCACCAGGTGTAATGAGGGTATTTCCAAATGTTTTCTAAATTCAAAAATGTATTATTTTGTGTATCGCTCCTTTTCTTAACAGGTTGCTCAGTTTTATTGCCAAATAAAGGTGAATTAACACCTGAAAATATTCAATCCAGAGAAATTTTGTATGAAAGTACTAAAAACTATAGTTCTTTAATTTCTCTTTATCGTGATGTTTTAAAAGATAATGAAGATCCAATGGTTCGCTATAAATTAGCAAATAACTATTATTTAAATGGTGACAGTGAGTCCTCTTTACTTTATTTGGAGCCATTGCTCAATATGAATAATCCATTAACTGAAAAATCGAAAATCTTACAAGTTAAGAATTTTATTCAATTGAAAAAATATAATGATGCGGTAAGTACATCTGATTCGATATTATCAACATCTCCTAGAAATGGTGAGGCTTATAATTTAAGAGGAATTGCTTTGGCACAATTGGGGAGATTAAAGGATGCACATACAAATATTCAAAAAGCACGTGAACTATTTATTGATGATGTGACTGCAATTAATAATTTATCTATGTTAAGTGTTATTAATGGAGATTATCATAATGCGGTTTCTTTATTATTGCCTCAATATCTTAACGGAATTAAAGAGCCGCGTCTGTTACATAATTTAGTTTTTGCCTTAATTAAATATGGAGATATAGATTATGCCAGAAACATTATTGTTAAAGAGAGTCTAAATACTTCTCCTGATGATTTAATTGAAGCATTAAAGAAAACGGAGCGCCTTTCTAAAGTTGTTGCTAAATAATATGGAAATAGAAACCGATGATGAGAAAATTTTTATCTAATATAAAGGGTGTTTCTAGTGTTGAATTTAGTTTTACCGTTGCGTTGTATTTTTTCGTGGTCGTGCTTATTTTGGAATTTTGTCGTTTAACTATTGTTACCTCATATTGGGATCTGGCTATTGCGGAAAGTGTCAGAATCGCAAAAAATGAAAATCTAAACAGTACGGGAAACTATGAAGATGTATTTAGAAAAGCATTGAAAGAACAACGAAAATTACAAGGTGAATCGACCATTGGATATTTGGCCCAGCTCCAAAAGAACGATTTTGATATTAGTGTTAAATATGTAGATTGTGATACTGGACGCAGTTGTATTTCCGCATTATTAGATGAAAAATTTAGGCAACCTAAAATCGGTAATGATGGAAAATTGATTTCCCCTAATGGTATGGATGCAACGTTAGCTCGGTATTCTTTACGTTATGATTATGAATTTTTGGTTCCGTTACCATTTTTTCCTAAATCTTGGACTCGATCGCTACTTAATAGAGAATTTGTTGTGGTACAGGAATATGAAAGATCGCAATTTAATTAATAAATTTTATCGAAATAATAGAGGTTCGGTCAGTATTGAGTTTGTATTCATGCTAATTTTTTTGGCTTTTATCTTCGCTTTTTTGGCCGATTTGGTGATTATACGCTCTACAATGGGAAAATTAGATAATGTTTCTTATTCATTAGTGAATATTTTGCGTGAACGCACGCAATTATATGACAGAGAAGCCCGAATTAATGATCAAGATTTAAAAGAGTTTGAACAATTGGCTAAGCGTTTGGTTTATGGAGATAAAGAAAGCAAGAAAGACCTATATATCGTGTTAGAGCATTGGCAGGAAGGTAATTCAAGCTCAAAGCGAAATTCATCCCAATGCAAACCTTATCGGAAAATTGATGAGCTGAGTCAGTTATCACCGCGCTCGGAAATTAATAATGAAAGAAAAATCCCTCTTTATCAAGTTACCCTTTGTGTCGATAAAGCATTACTGTTAGATAAAGCTAATCAATCATGGGGGATGATTCGTTCATCATCATTCTCGGTTTCCCGCTAATTTAAAGGTAATTTTATGAGAAAAAAAGATTTAATTGTTTATTGCTACCAAGCATTGAAACGTTTTTATTCCGATGAAAGCGGGGTCTATGCAGTAATGACCGCATTGTTAGCATTTCCATTATTATTTCTTATCAGCTTTGCCGTGGACGGTTCCGGTATTTTATTGGATAAAGCCAGATTAGCTCAGGCTACGGATCAGGGCGCATTAGTTTTAGTGGCCGAAAATAACGGAGAAAGGGAGAATAAGGCACATTCTGATGTGAAACGGCAGAATCCAAGTAAGGAAGAAATTGCGAAAGCGGGAGAAGGTGGGAAATTTGCAGCCCAACAACATAAACGAAATTTGGAATTGGTTCACGGTATAGCCGAATACTATTTACGTTCGGATAAGTCGGGAGCGGGAAATGTAAAATCAAAACCGGTAATTATCACAAAGGATTTTGACTATGCCTGTGAGAAAAAAGAGAAGCAAGAAAATCCTTATGTTCGTAAAGAATTTGTTACCTGTTCCGTACAAGGAAGTGTCGATCGCCAATTTTGGCTACCTTGGGGACAATCAGCGCTTGATCAAAGTTTATTAAAAGTGGGGCGAACGGAGATTGGTTCGGGAAAAACCTATGCGGTTAAAGAAAAAGGAGCAATCCCGGTTGAACTAATGTTAGTTCTGGATTTTTCCGGCTCTATGTTGGATCGTGTTGGAGAAGACACGCAAGGTAGAAAGGAGAAAGATAATGATCCTCAGAGCAAAATTAATATTTTAAGACGTGTGGTCGGAAATATTCAGGATATTTTACTACCTCCGAAAGCACCGGAAAAAGTCAGTCCTTTTAATCGAATCGGCTTTACAGCATTCGCTGCAGGAGCTAAACAAAGAGGTGAATCTAGCTGTGTATTACCATATTATGGAAATAGTCGTTTAGAGTCTAGAATAAAAAAACAACTTTTGGAGTACGACTGGGATATGAAAGATTTTAACCGGTATTTAGATGTACGAAGAACGATCGATCAGATATATTCTTTTAACGGATCAAAAATCAACTATAGCCTAACTTTTAACAATGGAAGATATTGCTTAGGTGGGAATGAAGGAAAACAAACAACTCAAGCTTGGTTTAGTCAAGATAAAAGGAATATTATGGAAATATTAAAAAGGCTCTATCCTAAAGGAGGTACGGCTGCAAGTTCTGGTATGATTATAGGGGCAAACATTATGATGGATAAGAATACAAACCCCAACGCAGAACCGTCAAAATTAGGATCAAACACTCAGAGAGTTATGCTAGTTTTATCAGATGGAATGGATAATCGTCCTACCGATCAGACATTAATTCGCTTATTAGACGGAGGAATGTGTGAGGCTATACGTAACCAAGTAGATTCATTACAAGATCCATCACAGAGAAAACAGCCTACCCGTATTGGTTTTGTTGCTTTCGGATTTAATCCGCCGGCTAATCAAGTGAGAGCGTGGAAAAAATGTGTTGGTGAACATTATTATCAAGCTAATAATGAGAAAGAATTACTTGAGAGCTTTAAGCAAATCATCGGAATAGAAGAAGAGGTTGGTCGATCTTCATCTAAAAAACCAAGTTTTTAATATCTTCCTTTGATTAAATTTTTGTAAACCGAGTTTTCTTTTTTGAGTATTAAGAAAATAGCAATATAAATTTAATTTTATTAAAAATAACTCAATCCATTTTATGGATTGAGTTATTTTTTTATATTTAAATAGATCTGATTTTTAATTAAAAATATGTCAGAATAGCGATTTTTATACGTCTAAATAAATGCCAATAATTTTTGGCATTAGATAAACTTTTCGTGATATTTAAGGAGATGTATGAAAAATATAAAGTCATATTCTATGACAACGCTAATTAAACTTATCGGCTTGATGATTTTTTCTTTAGCAGTATTTCCTCAATACGGTTATGCTCAATCAATGATGAAGGATAAACCGGTAAATCGGGCTATGATGCAAAAAGAAAATGTGATGCAAGTAACCAGTTCTGCTATTGTAAATGGGAAATTCAACGATAAATACGGTAAACGGGGAACGCAATTTACCGTAAACGGTATGCCATCATACTCAATTCCCTTTGAAATTAAAAATGCACCGAAAAATACTAAATCCTTTGCGGTTGTTTTTGAAGATAAAGATGCCGCCGAAGTTGCCGGATTTGTGTGGACTCATTGGCTAATTGCTGATCTGGAGCGTACTTCAGTTGCGGAAAACGAAAGTATTTCGGCAAAAGATTTTGTTCAGGGCGCAAATAGTTGGGCAAGTAAATTAAATAATCTATCTATTGCAGAGGCCTCCGGATATGGCGGAATGGCTCCGCCAAATAAACCCCATCGTTATGAATTATATGTGTATGCATTGGATAAAAAACTTAATTTAAAGCCGGGTTTTAGATTTAATGAACTACATTTTGCAATGAAAGATCATATTCTTGCCCAAGCCTATTTAGTTGGAGTTTATGACTCTGAATAAAAACCTCATTTTAGTTTAATCCGCATGTGAAAAATTAATATTAGCGTGCGGATTTTTTATTATAAATTTAATCGATAAGTTTGTTTAAAATAAAACGTACATCTGAGAAGAGATTCTCTCATGATTTAAATTACAAATGTACGGGGAGTATTTCCGATTCACTATAACTATTTTATTTAGTTGTGTGTAAAATAAACATATTTTATCTTACAACGTTTTACATTAAATAAAGGATTATTTATACCAACTCAATTCGGCTAGCGCTACACTCTCGATACTGGCGAGAGATACAGTTTTGATGTGGTGAGTTTTCATTGGGATTGTAGCAGGCTTTGTGAGTACCCATTATAAGTCCCCCAGCTATAAGGTAAATCTGGCCGGCGACCGTCCTTCGTCCTTAGTACTTTGAACATCATCTGAAACTCACCATAAACCGCCACACTTTGCGTGATTACCCCTTATTAAGTTTAAACTATAACTTAGAGCATCAACAGCAGGCTCAATTTTTCCTGTCTGATGAGATGAATACCTCAAAAAGTGCGGTCAATTCTTAGAGAGTTTATGAAAAATACGATTCGGGCAGACATAATCGGGGAGAACAGGACAATCTACAAAGTTGAATAAAAATCAGGAAAATCACTTTCTTTACTCATTTAGTAAAGGAAAGTGTTCTCCATTTGAAAAAGAGTTGATTATAATTTATACCGATTATCTGAATTTTATAAAAAATTTATAAGTGCTAATAAATAGAGATATTTTAAAACATGTAAAAAAAGAGAAGTCTTATTTTATAAGGCTTCTCTCTGGTTTCTACGATGTATTTTTACATAATTTCTGTATATGGAATTCAGAACGGAATATCATCATCAAAACCGTCCATTGGCGGTTCAGCCTGTGATGTTTGCTGTTGTGTAGGACGAGAAGGCTGATTGTTACTATTATAACTGGTTTGATAAGACGGTTGTGGGCTGCTTTGTCCCATGTCCGGCGCGCCGTAGCCACCAACATTTTGGTTGCGGCTGCCTAACATTTGCATCACATCACCTTGAATTTCTGTCGTATAGCGATCCTGCCCATTTTGATCTTGCCATTTGCGGGTGCGTAAACGACCCTCTACATAAACTTGTGAACCTTTGCGTAAGTATTCACCACAAATTTCTGCTTGGCGACGATAGAAGACGATACGGTGCCATTCTGTGATCTCGCGACGCTCACCCGTGTTACGGTCATTCCAACTTTCGCTGGTTGCGACACTAATATTGGCAACGGCATCACCATTCGGCATTGTGCGAATTTCGGGATCATTGCCCAAATGACCCACAATAATAACTTTATTTACTCCTGCCATAGAATCCTCATTTTTCATATTAAAAAAGTGCGGTTATTTTGCCTGAAATTTTTGAAAAGATCTATAAAATTTAACTGGATATTTGCACAGATGTTGAAATATGCGATAATGCTCGCAATTTTGAAAAAAATAATCATCAGAACGAATTATTTATGGAAAATATTGATATTCGCGGTGCGCGAACCCACAATCTTAAAAATATTAATTTAACCATTCCTCGCGATAAACTTATCGTGATCACCGGTCTTTCCGGCTCCGGCAAATCCTCATTAGCCTTTGATACCCTGTATGCGGAAGGTCAACGCCGTTATGTGGAATCGCTTTCTGCCTATGCCCGTCAGTTTTTATCTTTGATGGAAAAACCGGATGTAGATTCCATTGAAGGTTTGTCGCCGGCGATATCTATCGAACAAAAATCGACTTCCCATAACCCTCGTTCCACCGTGGGAACCATTACGGAAATTTACGATTATTTACGCCTCCTTTTTGCCCGTGTGGGTGAGCCGCGCTGTCCGAATCATGATGTGCCGCTGACGGCTCAAACCATCAGTCAAATGGTGGATAAAGTGTTAAGCTTGCCTGAAGAATCTAAAATGATGTTGCTCGCACCCGTAGTAAAAAATCGGAAAGGGGAGCACGTTAAAATCTTAGAAAATATTGCGGCACAGGGTTATATTCGAGCGCGGATTGATGGTGAAATTTGTGATCTGTCTGATCCGCCAAAACTTGAACTACAGAAAAAACATACTATTGAAGTTGTGGTAGATCGTTTCAAAGTGCGGTCGGATTTAGCCACACGTTTAGCGGAATCTTTTGAGACGGCATTGGAGCTTTCCGGCGGTACGGCGATTGTAGCGGAAATGGATAACCCTAAGGCGGAGGAACTGGTCTTTTCTGCAAACTTTGCTTGTCCGCATTGTGGATATTCCGTGCCAGAGTTAGAACCCCGTTTGTTCTCTTTTAATAACCCGGCGGGTGCCTGCCCGACTTGTGATGGCTTGGGGGTTCAGCAATATTTTGATGAAGCGCGTGTAGTGCAAAATCCGAGTATTTCGCTTTCAGGCGGAGCAGTGAAAGGATGGGATCGTCGCAATTTTTATTATCATCAAATGCTTACCTCGCTTGCAAAACATTACGATTTTGATGTGGACGCCCCTTACGAAACCTTGCCGAAAAAAATTCAGCACATCATTATGCACGGTTCCGGCAAGGAAGAGATTGAATTTCAATATATGAATGATCGCGGTGACGTGGTGATTCGTAAACATCCTTTTGAAGGTATTTTAAACAATATGGCACGCCGTTATAAAGAAACGGAGTCAATCTCGGTGCGTGAGGAACTCGCCAAAAATATCAGCAATCGTCCTTGTGCCGATTGCGTCGGTTCACGTTTACGTCCGGAAGCGCGTAATGTTTACATCGGGCCGACTAATTTACCGATGATTTCTGAAAAAAGCATTGGTGAAACGCTAGAGTTTTTTACCGCACTTTCATTAACAGGGCAAAAAGCACAAATTGCCGAAAAAATTCTGAAAGAAATTCGTGAGCGTTTGCAGTTCTTAGTCAATGTCGGGTTAAATTATCTTTCTCTTTCCCGTTCTGCCGAAACCCTTTCAGGCGGTGAAGCACAGAGGATTCGTCTTGCCAGTCAAATCGGTGCGGGTTTAGTAGGGGTGATGTACGTGTTGGACGAACCCTCTATCGGGCTACATCAGCGTGATAATGAACGTTTATTGAACACATTGATTCACTTACGTAATCTTGGTAACACGGTGATTGTGGTAGAACATGACGAAGACGCCATTCGTGCGGCGGATCATATTATTGATATCGGGCCGGGGGCGGGCGTGCATGGCGGACAAGTGATCGCACAAGGCAATGCGCAAGCTATTATGCAAAACCCGAACTCGATTACGGGGAAATTTTTATCGGGTGTTGAACAAATTGAAATTCCGAAAAAACGTACCGCACTTGATAAGAAAAAATGGTTGAAACTGAAAGGGGCATCGGGAAATAACCTAAAAAATGTCAATTTAGACATTCCGGTGGGCTTATTCACCTGTATTACCGGGGTGTCGGGTTCAGGTAAATCGACCTTGATTAATGATACCCTGTTCCCATTAGCGCAAAATGCCCTAAACCGTGCGGATAAAACCGATTATGCCCCTTATAAATCCATCGAAGGGTTGGAGCATTTTGATAAAGTCATCGACATTGATCAAAGCCCAATCGGACGTACGCCACGTTCAAATCCTGCCACTTATACCGGTTTGTTCACGCCGATTCGAGAACTTTTTGCTGGCGTGCCGGAAGCTCGTGCCCGCGGTTATAACCCGGGGCGTTTTAGTTTTAACGTGCGTGGCGGGCGTTGTGAGGCTTGTCAGGGCGATGGCGTAATCAAAGTGGAAATGCATTTCTTGCCGGATGTGTATGTTCCGTGTGATCAATGTAAGGGGAAACGTTATAACCGTGAAACTTTAGAAATACGCTATAAAGGAAAGACCATTCATCAAGTGTTGGATATGACAGTAGAAGAGGCGCGCGAGTTTTTTGATGCCATTCCAATCATTGCCCGTAAACTGCAAACGTTAATGGATGTGGGCTTATCGTACATCCGTTTAGGGCAATCCTCTACGACACTTTCCGGCGGGGAAGCACAGCGTGTCAAGTTGGCTACCGAGCTTTCCAAACGGGATACGGGGAAAACCCTTTATATTTTGGATGAACCGACCACAGGTTTGCATTTTGCAGATATAAAACAATTATTGAGCGTGCTACACCGATTACGTGATCAAGGCAATACTATCGTGGTGATTGAACATAATTTAGATGTAATCAAAACCGCCGATTGGATTGTGGATCTTGGGCCGGAAGGGGGAAGCGGCGGCGGTCAGATCATTGCGACCGGTACACCTGAAGAGGTGGCAAAAGTGGAAGGCTCTCATACGGCGAGATTCTTGAAACCGATTTTAGCAAAACCTTAGAAAAATTGACCGCACTTGATATAAAGTGCGGTCAATTTATAGAACGTTTTAGGCTGAATGGGTTCAGCCCAATAAGATAAGTGTTTTTTAATAAATGCCAAATACACTAAAGAGTAAGATGACAATGATTGTGGCTACAATCGGCATAATAAATGAGGTAACGGCAATCTCAAGATAAGAATCTTTATGCGTCATTCCCGTATTGCTGAGTAATGTTAAGACCGCACCATTATGGGGCATTGTATCCAAACCGCCGGAAGATAATGAGGCGATACGGTGAAACGCTTCAGGCGAAATACTTGCCTGTTTGGCTATCGCAAGATATTTTTCCCCTAACGCTTCTAACGCAATGCCCATTCCACCGGAAGCCGATCCTGTTGCACCGGCTAAAATATTGACCGCAACCGACAATGAAATCAACGGGCTGCCCGGAATGTTTAAGATCATTGCAGTTAGATGTTCAAAGCCCGGTGCCATTCTCACCACACTACCAAAGCCGACCGCCGCTGCGGTATTGATAATTGCCCCTACCGCACCATTTGCTCCTTTGCCGATAGCCGGAATAAAGCGGTTGCGTTGTTTCAAATTGAGCAAAATCACTAAACTGATGCCCGCTAATAACGCCAGCACGATATTTTTCGGATCGCCGTTTTTCAAGCCGATTAACGGCGGCACAAAGTTCAGTACTACAATCACACTCACTAACGGCAGAATTGCGAGTAACGGGCTAGGCAGCCGTTCCTGCGGTTCTGTCGCTATCGCATTATCCGGTTCGATAAAATACTCGCCGTTTGATGCGTATTTTTTACGGCGATATTCAAGGTATGCTACCCCACCGAAAAATAAAATGGCAGAGGCGGTTAAGCCCATTATCGGTGCCGCCATTGCGTCCGTACCAAAATATTGGGTCGGAATTAAGTTTTGAATTTGCGGTGAGCCGGGCAATGCCGTCATCGTAAAGGTAAATGCCCCGCAAGCAATGGTGCCGGGAATTAGTCGGCGGCTGATATTGGCTTCCTTAAAGACCGCTAACGCAAGGGGATAAACAGCAAACACCACCACAAATAAACTGACGCCGCCGTAGGTCAATAATGCACAGCCTAATACAATAGAAGCGATCGCACTTTTCGATCCCATCACTTTGGTCAGCCAAACCGCAATAGATTTGGCACCGCCTGTCACGTCCATTAGGTTGCCGAATATGGCACTGAGTAGAAAAGCGGGGAACCAGGCTTTAACAAAACCGACCAAGCCATTCATATAACTGCCTAAATAGGCATCTAAAATATCCAGCCCGCCCGTGAAGGCAACAATTGCCGCACACAACGGGGCAATCCAAACAATCGAATAGCCTCGAAAGGCTAAAAACATGAGCAAAACTAATCCTACAAAAATGCCGATTAAACTGAGCATAGGGTTCTCCCAATTATTTTTATAATGAACGTTGAGTACTGCTTGTTCTTGATTGAAAAAAACACAGTACAACTCACCGCTTGCAGTGAGTTGTATGATTAGGCGTTAGCCGGCTGTCCAACCGCCGTCCATTGGTAAGCAAGCTCCCGAAATGGAGGCTGCGGCATCGGAACAGAGGAATTTAACAAATTCACCGATCTCCGCCGGTTCAATGAGCCGTTTAACCGCTGCTTTTTGCAGCATAATTTGGCTTACCACTTCTTGCTCTGAAATACCGTGATGTTTGGCTTGATCGGCAATTTGTTTATCGACTAGCGGAGTTCTCACATAGGCAGGGCAAATAGAATTCACCGTAATACCGTACGCCCCGCCCTCTAATGCCGCCGTTTTGGTCAAACCGGATAGCCCGTGTTTTGCAGACACATAGGCGGATTTAAATTCCGAAGCGACTAAACCGTGAATGGAATTTAAGTGAATAATCCGCCCCCAACCTTTGTTTTGCATATAAGGCCAGCTATATTTGGTGAGTAAAAACGGCGCAGTTAGCATCACATTCAGCATAAAATCCCAACGATCTTCGGGGAAATCCGAAATCGGTGAAACGGTTTGAATGCCGGCAACATTCACCAGAATATCCACACCGCCAAACTCGGCAACCGCATAATCCACAACGGCTTTACATTCTGACCGTTTGGATAAATCCGCCACAATATGTGCCGCTTGTAGCTTTTTGGCTTCCTGTTCTAAAAGGGCTTGATTGATATCCGCCATCACCAGCTTTACACCTGCTTGTGCCAGGCTTTGACTGACCGCTAAACCGATACCGCTTGCTGCCCCGGTTACAATCGCAATTTTGTTATTTAACATAGATCGCTCCTATTGAATAAAAATTAAGGTTTAAAGGCGTTCAACAATCATTGCAATGCCTTGCCCGCCGCCGATACATAAAGTTGCCAAGCCCAATGTTTTGTTTCTGGCTTGCAAGCCGTACAGCAAGGTCACGAGAATTCTCGCACCACTTGCTCCAATTGGGTGACCTAATGCAATGGCACCGCCATTCAAATTGGTTTTGGTTAAATCCAAATTAAGCTCTTTGGCAACGCCCAGTGCTTGAGCGGCAAAGGCTTCATTCGCTTCAATTAAATCAATTTGGTCTAATGTTAAGTTTGCTTTTTGCAAGGCTTTTTTGACGGCGGGAACAGGTCCCAGCCCCATTATTTTCGGATCATTGCCTGAAGCGGCATAGCTGCGAATACGGGCTAACGGCGTTAAACCGAGTGATTTTGCTTTACTTTCACTCATTAACAGTAATGCGGCTGCTCCGTCATTTAAACCGGACGCATTGCCAGCAGTAACCGTACCATCTTTAATAAATGCCGGGCGAAGTTTGGCGAGGGTTTCCGCAGTGGTATCAAAAGTCGGATGTTCATCTTGGTTAAACAGGGTTTCACCTTTACGGGTTTTCACACTCACCGGCACAATTTCTGCAGAAAATGCCCCGGATTCAATCGCTTGTTTTGCTAAGGTTTGCGAGCGAAGGGCAAATTGATCCTGCTCTTCTCGACTGAGTTGATATTTTTCTGCAATGTTTTCCGCCGTAATTCCCATATGGTAATGGTTGATTGCACAGGTTAAACCGTCTTCTACCATTGTATCTCTTAGGGTTAGGTTGCCCATTTTGGCACCGAAACGAACCTTGCTGTCGAGTACATAGGGGGCTTGGCTCATATTTTCCATTCCGCCCACTACGATAACGTCCGCATCACCTGCTGCAATGGCTTGAGCCCCAAGCACAACAGCTTTTAGGCCTGAACCGCACACTTTATTAATCGTAAATGACGAAATATCTTCACCAATACCGGCTTTCAGTGCCGCTTGACGAGCCGGATTCTGTCCGAGACCCGCTTGCAGCACATTGCCCATAATGACTTCATCAACTTTTGCGGCATCGAGGTTGGCACGCTTTAACACCTCATTAATCACAATCGCGCCCAAATCGACCGCACTTGTACTTGCTAAACCGCCGCCAAACCGTCCGATAGCGGTTCGAGCCGCACTCACAATCACAATATTTTCCATTATTTTTCTCCTTGTTGATTTATAAGAAATAGAGTCCGATGACAAAAATTGGGGTGGTAAAAATCAGGGCAGTCATACAATAGCCCATAATATCCCTTACCCCGAGCCCCGCTATACCAAGAGCAGGCAATGCCCAAAACGGCTGTGCCATATTTGCCCACATATCGCCATAAGCAATCGCCATCACCGATTTACCTAAATCCGCTTCAAGCGAAAGTGCGGCGGGGATAACAAACGGCCCTTGCACAACCCAATGTCCGCCGCCCGACGGCACGGCAAAATTCACTAAAGCGGAACTAAAGAAAGTTAAAAGCGGAAAGGTGTCTTTGTTGGAAATATTGACAAAAAACTCGGTAATCATTCCGCCTAATCCGGAATGTTCCATCATTAATTGCATACCGGCGTAAAACGGGAATTGAATTAAAATGCCTGCGGTACTACGGGCGGCATTAGTGATTGCTCGAACGTAGGCGGCGGGGGAACCGTGTAATAAAATCCCTGTCATCAAGAAAATTAAATTGACCGAATTAATCGTCAAACTAAATCCGTTTTTGAAAAAAGTGAGTGCGAGATAACTAAATCCGGTACCGGCAATCACATAGGCTAACAAACGGCTTTCTTCAATACGTTCGGCAAAGGTGGCGTTTTGGTCTAAGGTTTTACTGAAATCCGGATCCGGTTGTAATAATTTTGGATCAACGTGACGAACGTCTTCCCCTTTAGGATTCATCATTCGGGTAATTACAGGCAAACCGACTAATAACATTAAGATGATAAAAATGTTATAGCCGGTGAATAAGGTTTGACTGACAGGTACGATACCTAAAGGATTGGATTCGGAAGTGATAAGATGGGCAATAGGATTATTCGGGGTGGCGGCTTGGAGTGGCATTGAGCCGGAAAATCCGCCGCCCCAGGTCATAAAGCCGATATAAGCACAGGCAATTAAGAGGGCGTAATCCGTGCCTTGAATACGTCTGGCAACCTCTTTGGCAAACATCGCCCCGACTACCAGTCCGAACCCCCAATTGATTGCACAAGCAGCAGCACTCATAAACGTTACTAACATTACACCTTGTACGGGTGTTTTAGCGATAGATGCCGTTACGCCAAGAAAGCGGCGAATTTGTGGGGCGGAGGCAAGGGCATTGCCCGTCACCACCACCATTGCCATTTGCATACTGAATGAGAGCAAATTCCAAAAACCGTCGCCCCACATATTGACTAACTGCACGGGAGTATGATCGGTCAAACCCCACGCACAGAAAAAAATCACAATGCTGAGTAGAACCGCTAAAACAAGCGGTTCCGGCATATATCGGCTGACTAATGTTGTCATACCACGGGCGATACGGTTAATCATAGGGATAATCCTTTTTGGCTGATCACCATTGGTTTGAAATCATCGGCAACGATAAAATCCGCCTCAGTTTTCTGTCTGATAGTGTCTAAATCCACATCCGGTGCGTGTTCTTTTAACACGAGTTTGCCTTGTTCAAATTCAAACACCGCCAATTCGGTGACAATCATTTTGACTTTGTTTACCGCAGTTAAAGGTAGGGTGCATTGTTTGAGGATTTTTGAACTGCCGGATTTTGCACAATGTTCCATTCCGATAATGACCTTTTTCGCACCGGTCACTAAATCCATTGCGCCGCCCATACCCGGCACCATTTTTTCCGGTACCATCCAGTTTGCTAGATTTGCCTGTTGATCCACCTCTAATCCGCCAAGCACGCAGGCATCAACGTGACCGCCACGAATCAGTGCAAAGGAAAAGGCACTGTCGAAAAACGCTCCTCCCGCCTTAATACCACAAGGTTGTCCGCCAGCATTCACGATATTAGGATTATCGTTTTGCGGATCGTAAGCGGTTAAACCTAAAAAACCGTTTTCCGATTGCAGGGTAATATCAACGTTATCCGGTAAATAATTGGCGACTAAGGTCGGTAAGCCGATACCCAAATTCACGATATCACCGTCTTTTAGTTCCATTGCAATGCGGCGGGCAATTAATTCTTTTGCGTTCATAATCTTCTCCTTTAATGGCTAGAAACAAGGTAATCAACCAACGTTGCAGGCGTCATTATCTGATTTGGATCGAGTGTACCTGCTTTGACGATTTGCTCCGCTTCGACAATCACGGTTTTCGCTGCCAATGCCATTAGCGGATTAAAATTGCGTGCCGCACCGTTATAAATCAGATTGCCCGCTTCATCGGCAATATCGGCTTTCAGAATGGCAATATCCGCTTTTAACGGACGCTCTAACAAATAAGCCACGCCATCAAGCTCTATTTTTTGTTTACCTTCTTCCACCACCGTGCCGACCCCGGTCGGTGTTAAAAAACCGCCTAATCCCGCACCACCGGCTCTCACCCGCTCGGCAAATGTGCCTTGTGGGATCAATTCAACCTCAATTTCGCCGGCAATCATTTTTTTGCCCGTTTCAGGATTAGTGCCGATATGAGAAGCCGATACTTTCTTTACCCGATTATTCACAATCAACGGCCCAACTCCATTATGCATTTGGGCGGTATCGCTACAAATCAGGTGAATATTGCGAATCTCACTCTCTAAAAGAGCGTGTACGATTTTTTCAGGCGTACCGACGCCCATAAAACCACCCGACATCAACGTCATACCGTCAAAGAAATGTTTCTTTAATTCAGTAATGGGGATAATTTTTGACATAGCTTTTCTCCAAATTAATGTTTTAATCAAAAATTTTTATAATAAAGACGCCGTTCGTTTAAAATAAAACAAACAATATAACTTTCTATTTAGTGACGGCATAAATACTGGAAATGCAGCCTAACTTCAGGTATAAAGTAGGAACTAATTGTTACACTAAGGTATTTTTTCCTGCTGTTTACAAAACTTGCAAAGCAGAATATCAGAAGGTATTTAGCAGGAGAAATACAGATTTTTTAGAATGCTATAAATTTAATTTATACAAAATATAGAATCGGTTTATAAAGTTTGTCACCCTTACAGAGGACATCAAATGGATATTCGGCATTTACGCTATTTCATTGCGATTGTTGAAAATAACTTTAATTTGAGTAAAACGGCTCAAAATTTATATATTTCTCAACCTACGCTCAGTATGATGATTTCTGATTTTGAACAAAGAGAGGAAATTCAATTATTTAAACGTTCAAACGGAAAAATAATGGGGCTGACTTATATCGGTGAAAATTATTACCATGATGCGAAGGAAATTATTGCTAAATATAACGATATGCACCGCAATTTACATAATGAAAACACGGAGCTGATTGGTAATATCACGATTGGTATTCCGCCTTTAATCTTATCCGTTGTCTTTTCCGATGTGATTCCTTCACTTATTTTAAATAACCCTACTATCAATATTACTGTAAAGGAGCAAGGCGCTTTTGCATTAAAAAGTGAATTATTACTGGAACAAGTGGATCTTGCCGTTTTGCTTTATCCGGAGGGGATCTCTAAAAATATCATTGATTCTTTTGCCATTCATCATTCGGAACTTTCTCTCTTTTTATCGCCGAATCATCCGCTGGCAAATAAAGAAAAAATTGAATGGCGGGATTTAAATAAACAAAAAATGGCCATCTTTGATAAGAATTTTATGATCTCCCATCAATTAAAAGAACATTTCGAACGACATAACATTTATCCGAATATTGTGATTGAATCCGGCTCTTGGGACTTTATGCTCAATGCGGTAAAACTCAATCACGATCTATTAACAATCTTACCTTATCCCATCGCTGAGCAATATCAATCGCCGGAATTTGTCTGTCGTAAAATTAACGAACCGATTTTATGGCGGGTCACACTTTGCCGATTGAAGAAAAATAATTATTCAACGGTGGAAAATTATATTTTTGATTTGTTGTTGAAATTATTTAAAGTTAAATAATCAGTAAAGCGGCATTATGTAGCAGTTGTACAAACTTTGATTTTATCTCATAGGTAGGGACGCCACGCTGGCACCCCAAAAAAATTAAATAATTTCAAAAAGTTGTGTGGCGGACGCCAGTATGGTGTCCCTACATTTTCTTTAAATTGTGCAACTACATAATACCGTAGTAATAAAGCAAAAGTGCGGTCAAAATTAACCGCACTTTTTAGGAAATGTTATGCTTTTGTGGTTTGTTTTAAGAAGATATACCCGACAATAGCAGAGATTGTCGAACCGATCAGAATACCCAAACGGGAAAGCGTATTGACACTTTCACCGGCATTCGCCTCAAAAGCAAGGCTTGCCAGAAACATGGACATTGTGAATCCGATACCGCACAGAATGGCGACGGCAAAAATTTGTTTAAAATTAATTTCTTCCGGTAACTTCGCGATGCCTAACTTCACCGAAAGATAACTGAAAGCAAATACACCGACCGGTTTGCCGATAATCAAGCCTAAGGCAATGGCGAGTAATAACGGTGAGGTCAGCATAGAAAAATCCAACCCTTCAAAACTTACCCCTGCATTGGCAAAGGCAAATAACGGTAAAATAAGGAATGCAGTCCAAGGCGCAAGTAAATGCTCAAAATCTTCTAATGGTGTTTCGCCTTTTTCACCTTTGAGAGGGATACAGAAACCGATAATAACACCGGCGAGTGTAGCATGTACGCCGGATTTTAAGACAGATGCCCATAAGATTGTGCCGACCACCATATAAGCGCAAAGTGCGGTGACTTTAAAGCGGTTTAATACAATGAGTAGAATGATTGCGATTGCCGAGAAAATGAGCGCTTGAATACTTAAGCCATGGGAGAAGAATAACGCAATGACGACAATAGCGCCCAAATCATCAATGATCGCAAGCGCTAATAAAAAAACTTTTAACGGCAGAGGAACCTGTTTGCTTAACAGTGCCATAACCCCTAGTGCAAAAGCGATATCCGTTGCCATTGGAATTGCCCAACCGTTGGCTAAGGTTGGATCGTCGTGCGCAATCAAAATATAAACCAATGCAGGGATTAGCATACCGCCTACTGCGGCAATTGCCGGAAAAACGGCTTGTTGATAGCTGGAAAGCGACCCCTCTAACAGTTCACGCTTGACTTCCAATCCTACTAGAACGAAAAACACCGCCATAAAGCCGTCATTAATCCAATGAATGAGGGTTTTATTAATTGCGAAACTACCGATTTGGATACTTACCGGTAGATTTAAAAAGTCATGATAAAAAGTATTGAAAGGTGAGTTGGCAAATAAAATTGCGATAAATGCGGCGAAGAGCAATAAAATTCCGCCGGATGATTCGAGTTTGAAAAATCGTTGTATCAGTTGCAACATAAAAAGATCTCCCCAAAAATAAATACAATAAAAAAACTCAAAGAAGCCCCGATACTATCACATTTTTATTATCTACGAAAAATATCGGTCTGAAAGTGCGGTCATTTTTTTGATAGTTTTTGCGTTAATATTGATTGAATGCTCGAGCTCACATTTTTTTATTTGAAGATTAGGGTTATCAAGTACTTTGTAGTAGAATAAGCTCCTTTTTATTAACTGAGAATACTATGACTCGTAAAGATATTATTGTTTTAGGAATGATGATTTTTGCGCTTTTTTTAGGTGCAGGAAATATTATTTTTCCGCCAATGGAAGGGTTTACGGCAGGCTCATATTGGGCTACGGCATCTTTTGGCTTTATATTAACCGGTGTATTCATGCCATTTATTACGTTGGTTGTTGTTGCGATGCTTGGGAGAGGGGAGGAACTTTCCCGCGATTTGCCGAAGTGGGCGGAGATGATATTTTTAACCATATTATATTTAGTAATTGGTTCTCTGTTCGCCATGCCGCGTGTGACTAATGTCGCCTATGAAATGGCATGGTTACCGCTGAATATTGTGAATGACACCGATAACGCCCATTTTATTTTTTCCCTGGTTTTCAATGTTATCGGGATGTTTTTTATGTTACGCCCTAATACGATTGTTTCAACCGTAGGAAAATTTATGACACCGGCATTGCTCGTGTTATTGGTTGTGGTAGCTGTGAGCGTTATTATCTCCCCACTTTCCGACATTGTTGAGCCAAGCAAGGCTTATGCCACAAATCCTGCAATTACTTCCGGATTAATCAGCGGCTACCAAACCATGGATGTGTTGGCGGCTATTGCCTTTGGTGGGATTGTTGCCCGTGCATTGGCTGTACGGAATGTGACTGCTCCGCAAAAGGTTATGAAATATACTATTTCCGCAGGGTTGATTTCCGTGTTTTTATTGGCAATGCTGTATTTTGCCTTGTTCTATCTGGGGGCGACCAGTGCGCAAGTGGCAGAGGGCGCAACCAATGGCGGGCAAATTTTCTCCCGTTATGTTAATGCTTTATTTGGGATTTCCGGTACTTGGATTATGTCAGGCATTATTATTTTAGCGAATATCACGACACTTGTAGGGGTTACCAGCGCCTGTGCGGATTATTTCTCTAAATTCCATGTTCGTTTATCTTATCCGTTTTGGGTCGTCGTATTTACGATTTTAACTACAACGGTGGCACAAACCGGTTTAACGGAGTTATTAAGAATTACTATTCCGGCATTATTATTGATTTATCCGGTAGCAATTATGTTGGTATTACTGCAAATTATCCGTAGTAAATTGCCGAATATTAAACTCAGTTATTACCTCACTTTACTGGTCACGGTGTGCTTTAGTGCTTGTGATAGTTTGAAAAACGTTGATTTACTACCGCAATCCGTTGAGAATTTACTGGGCCATTTACCGCTTTATTCCGACGGCATGGCATGGTTGATTCCGGCATTTATTGCCTTGGCGTTATCGTTATTATTAGGACGGAAAAAAGCTTAAAAAAATAGCCGCATAATAAAAAATACCGAGTATAAAAATACTCGGTATTTTTATAAAAGTGCGGTTACTTTTTAAAATGTTTTTATATGCTTAAACGTTGACGCACAATCTCAAACAAACATACGCCTGTTGCCACCGAGACATTCAAGGACGAAACCGATCCTGCCATTGGGATACTTATCAGCTGATCGCAATGTTCTCTGGTTAAACGGCGCATTCCTTCGCCTTCCGCCCCCATGACCAGTGCAAGTGCACCGGTGAGCTTGCTTTGATAAATCGTTTCGGTCGCCTCGCCGGCTGTTCCCACAACCCAAATATTGTGATTTTGCTGTAAGTCACGAAGGGTACGGGAAAGATTAGTAACACGAATGAGCGGGACGGTTTCCGCCGCTCCGCACGCCACTTTACGCGCAACGGAAGTGAGTTGTGCCGATTTATCTTTCGGTACGATGACTGCTGCTACGCCCGCCGCATCTGCGGTACGCAAACAAGCACCGAGATTGTGGGGATCGGTTACCCCGTCAAGCACTAATAAAAGTGGATTTTGGCTATTTTGTAGAATGTTATCAAGATCTTTTTCACCCAGTTCTTTCATGGCTTGCACGCGTGCAATAATACCTTGATGTACTTCACCGTTGGCTTTTTTATCTAACGTTTGACGATTCACAAATTGCACGCCAATGCCGATTGAGTGCAATTCGTTTAGTAATGATTGTAGGCGTTTATCTTCACGTCCTTTTAGTACAAACACTTCAATAAGGCGTTCCGGTGTATGGGTTAAAGTACTGTTTACGGCGTGAATGCCATAGATTTGTTCTGACATAGGCTCTCTTTTATATTTTGTTATTTATTTTTCTTTTCAAGAAAATAGGAAAATCTAGGATTGGGTTTTCGATTTTCTCGGTTTTTTAGATACTTTTTTATTTTTGACCGCACTTTTGCGTTTTCTCGTCACCTTTTTAGGCAACTCTTTGAATACTTTTTTAGTTTTTTCTTTTGCCGTTTTACCGACGCGACTTGGTTTGCGTTCGCTACTGACCAGTGAAAAATCTATCATTTTTTGTTCTAAATGAACGGCTTCCACCCGAATACGCACTTTATCGCCCAATCGGTATTGTATGCCGCTATTTTCGCCAATTAAACGCTGTTTGGCAGCGTCAAATTGATAGTAGTCATTTTCTAAGGTGGAAATATGCACTAAGCCGTCAATGAACAAATCGTCCAAACGTACAAACAATCCAAAACCGGTTACGGAAGAAATCACCCCGTTAAACTCACTGCTAATGTGATCTTGCATATATTCGCATTTCAACCAATCCGCAACTTCACGAGTTGCGTCGTCGGCGCGGCGTTCCGTCATTGAACAATGATCGCCCAATAGATCCATTTCATCAAGGGAATAATGATAGCCGCCACTGTCAGTGGTTTTGCGTTTTATCCCCTGTTCTTTGGCAAGTAAATATTTAATGCTGCGATGGAGTGTTAAATCCGGATAACGGCGGATAGGGGAAGTAAAATGGGCATATTCTTCCAGTGCTAAGCCAAAATGTCCGATATTGTCTGCATTGTACACTGCTTGGCTTAAAGAACGTAGCAACATAATTTGAATCAGCTCGTGATCCGGTCGTGTTTTTATTTTTTCTAGCAGAGCGGCATAATCTTTCGGTGTCGGTTTTCTCCCGCCCTCCAACGTTAAACCAAACTCACTCAAAAAAGTACGGAATGACGTGAGTTTTTCTTCACTTGGCATTGCGTGAATACGATATAGTGCCGGTTCATTGTGTTTTTCCATAAAATTAGCGGCAGCAATATTGGCAAGGATCATACATTCTTCAATGATTTTATGAGCATCGTTACGAATTACCGGTTCAATCCGCTCAATACGTCCCATGGCATTGAAAATAAATTTGCTTTCAATCGTTTCAAAATCAATCGCACCGCGTTGGTGTCGGGAGGAAAGCAAGGCTTGATAGAGATGATGAAGTTCTTCCAAATTCGGTACGAGGGAGACATAACGTTCCTGTAATTCTGCATCACCTTCCAATATTTTTGCTACTTTTGTGTAGGTTAAGCGTGCGTGGGAATTCATTACCGCTTCATAAAAACGATAGGCGGTGAGTTTACCTTTGGCGGAAACTTGCATTTCACATACCATACAGAGACGATCGACCTGCGGATTGAGCGAACACAAACCGTTAGATAAAATCTCCGGTAACATCGGTACTACACGATTTGGGAAATAGACCGAGTTCCCTCGGTTGTGAGCCTCCGTATCCAAGGCGGAACGTAAACGCACATAGTAGCTCACATCGGCGATCGCCACCCAAAGTTTCCAGCCTTTACCCTGTTTTTCACAATAGACCGCATCATCAAAATCGCGGGCATCTTCGCCATCAATGGTAACTAACGGTAAATTGCGTAAATCAACACGACCTTTTTTGGCTTCTTCAGGCACCTCTTCGGTAAATTTTTTGACGTATTTTTCCACCGCACTTGGGAATTTATGAGGAATATCGTGATTACGCAAAGCAATTTCCACTTCCATGCCTTTTGCCATATTGTCGCCTAAAATTTCCGTAATCATCCCTATCGGCTGATTGAAGGCGGCGGAACGTTCTTGTAATTCGACCACTACCACTTTCCCCATACGCGCACCGTTACGATGTTCGTTTGGTACAAGAATATCACGCCCGATACGGCTATCGTCCGGTACCACATAACTAAAACCGTTTTCCAAAAAGAAACGACCGACAATTTGTTTTTTACGGCTTTCTAGCACACGTACAATGCGAACTTCACGGCGACCGCGATGATCCAGACCCGCCGGTTGAGCCAGTACGAAATCACCGTGCATAACCCGTTGCATTTGAGGATTTGGAATGAAAAAGTCCTCTTTTTTACCCTCGACTTGCAAGAAACCATAGCCTTCCCGATGACCTATTACCAAACCCTTAACCAGGTCTAATTTTTCCGGTAAGGCATAGCGTTTACGTTTGGTGAAAACAAGTTGTCCGTCATTTTCCATCGCACGCAAACGGCGACGCATAGCCTCCATTTGTTCCTCGTCACGAATGGAAAGTGCGGTCAAAATTTCTTCCCTATTCATTGGTGCGTTATTTTCGCTAATTACGCGTAAAATAAGTTCCCGGCTTGGAATCGGATTGCCGTATTTAGCTAACTCCCGTTGATAATGAGGATCTTGGAGTGTGCGTTTTTTCTGTTTTTTTGCCATGGCTTTTTGATAGGTATTAAAAATTGCAGTGAGTTTGACACTGTAAAGGAAATAATGCAAGGAAATAGGACGATTGAACGATATAAAGGCTTATTTCCCGTTGGGACATAAGCCTTTTATATCAAAAATTTGTTGATATTGATTAACCTTTTTTACGACGTTTTAATGTGTCGAGTAACACGGCAATAACGATAATCGCACCTTTTACAATTTGTTGCCAGTATGGATCAACACCAAGCATATTCAGTCCTTTATTGGTTGTACCAATAATTAATGCACCGACAACGCACATTGGAATCGTACCGAAGCCACCGCTTAAGGATACTCCGCCGATCACGGCAGCGGCGATGGCATCCAGCTCCCAAGCTAAACCGTAAGACGGGTTTCCGGCATAAGTTCGGGCTGCCAATAAGGCACCGGCTAAACCGGATAGCGCGCCGCCAAGAATGTAAACCCAGATGAGGGTTCGATTCGTATTGATACCACAAATTTTTGCCGCATTTAAATTTCCCCCTACAGCATAAACGTGGCGACCAAATGTTGAACGGCTAAGTAAAATATGACTGAAGATAACAATTAAAATATATAGCAATACCAAGCCCGGTAATCCGAAAATATTCACATCGGCAATCCAAGTAAAAGCTTCGGAAGAGGCATCAATCGGACGACCGTCGGAATAAAGTTGCGCTGCACCACGAGCAATAATCATCATTCCCAATGTGGCGATAAACGGTGGAATACCGCCGATAGCGGTTAGTCCGCCGTTAACTAATCCCAATCCAGCACCAATTAGAATTGATACGGAAAAAGCAAGCAGGGCGGCGGATACCGTATCTCCGCCCGTTACGACTGAAGCAGAAACCACGGCGGTTAATGCCACAACCGACCCTGATGATAAATCAATGCCGGTTGTGATAATGATAAATGTCACACCAATGGCGATAATACCAAACATAGAGACCTGTTCAATAATACTCCAAATGGTTCTTGCCGAGAAAAAACCATCAATTGAAATCGATAATCCTAAAAACAGAAGAATTAAAATTAAGACCATTCCATAAGCATTGATGATTTTCTTCAATGTCACGTTTTCCATATTAAACCTCTTATTTTTTGTTAAAAACCGATGGTGATGGATCAAAAACTAGCCTGAAGCTAATTCAAGAACCCGTTCTTGTGTTAGCTCCGAATGAGGAATTATGCCCACTTGGTGTCCTTCGTGCATGACCATGACACGGTCGCTCATGGATAAAAGTTCCAACATATCTGAGGTAATCATAATGATGGTTTTACCTTGTTTTGATAGTTCAACCATCAGTTTATATAATTCCGCTTTTGCTCCCACATCAATTCCTTTTGTTGGCTCATCTAAAATTAGAATATCCGGTTCTAATAGCAGCCATCGGGCAAGTAATACTTTCTGTTGATTTCCGCCGGAAAGGTTATTGGTAATAACTTCGACATTTGGCGTTTTAATTTTTAATTTTACTTTTTGTTCGTTTGCTGTCTTTTGAGCTCTTGTGGCTGAAACTAAGAGATTATCAAGATATGGTGACATTTTCGGCATAATCATGTTGTCGGTCACACTAAGATTTAGAAAGAGTCCGGTTAGCTTTCTATCTTCTGTCACAAAACCAATTTTATATTTCATCGCATCAAGCGGATTGTTGATGTGTGCCTTCTTGCCTTTAATATAGATTTCTCCACTGTCTGCCGGCTTATAACCGAATAATCCCTCTACGATCTCTGAGCGTCCTGCGCCGACTAACCCGGCAATACCAAAAATTTCACCTTTGCGTACAGAAAAGTTAATATCTTGATAATGCCCCGCCCGAGTAAAATTTTTTATCTCAAGTATCGTTTCATTGGAAGGTTCAAAACGTTCACGTTGAAACATCTCGGACATATCACGCCCAACCATCATGGAGATAAGTTGCTCTTTGGTGACCTCTTTGGTTGGTTTGGTATCGACATATTGACCGTCACGAATGACTGTAATCTCATCAGATACACGGAAAACTTCATCGAGTTTATGGGAAATAAAAATAATCGCGATCCCTCTCGCTTTCACGGTTTCAATAATACGGTAAAGTTGCTCCACTTCATTTTCGGTTAATGAGGTTGTCGGTTCGTCCATAATGATGATTTTTGCATCATTGGAAACTGCGGTGGCAATAGCCACTAACTGTGCTTTTGCCACCGATACTTCGGACATTTTGAGCGTAACATCCATTGGAACGCCGAGATCTTTCAAAATAGCTGACGCTTGCTCATTCATTGCTTTTTGATCAAGGAAAAACTTGCCTTGCGTGATTTCACGACCTAAATAAAAATTATCGGCAATCGTTAAATTGGCAGCTGGGGAAATTTCCTGTGGCACCATCGTCAATCCGCGACGAATCGCGTCAATGGGGCGGCTTGGTTTAAAGGGGTTTTCGTCTAAAATTAATTCTCCTCCCTCATCAGGGATATAGATCCCGTATAGTATTTTCATTAAAGTAGATTTCCCAGCGCCATTTTCACCCATTAATGCATGAATACTGCCACGTCTGACACGAAGATTAATTGCATCAAGTGCTTTTACCCCCGGAAATGTTTTTGATACATTTCTCATTTCTAAAATGTAGGGAGAGTGAGGATTATTAGCCATTTTTAACTCCTTAAATCGATTAAGAACGGATATTCCCGGCGTCATTGTTAGAAAGTGCGGTCAATTTACGCCTTATATTTTATTAATATGATTCCTTTGATATGGGGTGTCTCACATTTTTGATTTGTTCTTTTAATGGGAAAGGACAATGTTATCCTTTCCGTTATAGTCGATAAGGAAATTATTTTTTGTATTTTGCTTGATATTCTTCTTTTTTGTCCGGCGTTACCAGTTCAAAGGGAACCCATTTCACCGCTGGTACTTTTTCTCCTTTCGCGGCTAAATATGCGATTTCAGCTCCTGTCATACCTTGGCCGGCAGCAGATTGAAACACGGTTGCATCTAACCCTTTGCCAAGATAATCCAATGCATCCGGAGTCGCATCCAGACCGATAATCAGGAGATCTTCATCTTTAAGACCTAATTTTCGCCCAGCTAAGACGGCACCAATCGCCATTTCGTCATTATTACTGACGACAACATTTAGATTTTTATTTGCGGCTAGTAAGTTTTCTGCGATTTCTAAGCCCTTAGCTCTATCCCATTTTCCTTCTTGCTCGGTGAAGATTTTTATATTTTTATTTTGGGCAAAAATTTCTTTATTACCCTGTGTCCGTTTAATTTGTGCATCCTGACCTAAAGGCCCCATTAAAATAGCGGCTTCAGCGGATTTTCCTTGTAGTGTATTGACAATAAAGTCTGCTTGAATACGTCCTCCTTCAATTTCATCGGAGCCCACATAACTGGTGACGTACTGCATATCTTCATCTAATGGTTTGCGATTAATAACGATAAGGGGAATACCGGCTCGTTTAGCTTTTCTACCAATAACTTTAACGATATTCGGATCGGTTGGAACAACCAATAAGGCATCGACTTTTTGATCAATAAATGTTTCTGCGTCATTTAGTAATCGGGCGGGATCTCCGTTAGCATCGGCAAGTTTTATTTCAACATCATCGTGAGCCTTATCGAATTCACGGATTGCATCCTGAAGATAGGTTTGCCATTTATCTGAGAAGGCAACCATTGGCGCACCGATGACGATATTTTTAGCCACGCTGGCTTGTGAGGTGAGTAAAGCGCTACCGCATAGCAATGCCAATAGTATTTTTTTCATAAGATTACTCCTTTGATTGAGTTGACGAATAGCAAAAAACATACTTTATTGAAATATTTTAAGAAATTTAAATTTCAAAAATTAAAAATATAAAATAAATAATCTATTTATATGTATATCATTTAGCTTATATCACGTGCAATAATCAAATTTCAAAAGTGTGAGCTAGATCTTATTTTAGAACTAAATTTTTTTATTAAAAAATAGTAGAAGTTTTAATCCATTTTGTGAAATGAAAATAGGTGCGTTACAGCACCTATTTATGAAGTGAAAGAAGTTGTGGTTATACGATTTCTTCTACATTAACCCAACGTTTTTGTTCATAAGATAATGCGATAGCATCCAATACCCTTGAGACTTTATAGCCTTCCTCAAAATTGGGATAAAGTGCGGTCGAATTTTTAGAAATTCCGTTGATCAAATCCCTTATTTCCACCGTTTTTTGATCGTTAAAACCTATTCCATGTCCGGCACTGACACAAAAATTTCTATAATCAGGATGAAGCGGCCCGGTTAAAATCGTTTTAAAGCCTTGTCTGGCCGGATTTTCATCATGTAAATACAGTTTTAATTCCGCCATTCGTTCTTGCGTGTAGATAATTGATCCTTTCGTACCGGTAATCACATAACTTAACCCCATTTTTCGCCCGCAAGCAATACGGGAGGTTTCAATCGTACCCATACATCCATTGCTAAAACGAACTAGTGCCGTTGCTTGATCTTCATTTTCCACTGGTAAACGCTCTTGTAAATTCTTGGGATTTGGCCTTGTTTTAATGACGGTTTGCATATCACCAATAACCGAATGAATTTCTTGTCCTAATAAATATTGAGACATTTGAACAATGTGTGCGGCAAGATCTCCTAAAGCACCTAAACCGGCTTTTTCTTTTATACAATGCCAATCTAATGGTGTATTTTCATTGGCAAGATAATCTTCATTATGCGTACCATAGAAGTGGATAACCTCACCGATTTCCCCTTTTGCAATGATTTCCCTTGCTAATTGGGTTGTCGGATTTTTGATATAGTTAAATCCCACTAGGGTTTTCACTCCGGCTTGTTTTGATGCTTGATACATTAATTTGGCATCTGTCGCTGTCAATGCGAGTGGTTTTTCAGAATAGACATGTTTGCCGTTTGCAATGGCTGCCAAGGCAATTTCCTTATGTAGAAAGTTTGGTGTACAAATATCAACTACATCAATATTTGGATCTTCTACAACATCGCGCCAGTTTCCGGTAGAACGCTGAAAGCCAAACTCTTTGGCTTTTTGTTCGGCTAATTCCGGGGTAATTTCCGCCAAATAATCTAACACGGGCTGCGCTTCGAGCGGAAAAACAGTCGCGACTTGCGAATATGCAATAGCATGACAACGCCCAATATATCCCGTACCGATTAAACCAATTCTTACTTGTTTCATGATGTTTTCCTTTTTTAAATATCAACAACATAAAGTAAAGGAGATAGCTTCTGAGTTCGCTATCTCCTGAGTTGAATTATTTAATTATAATGTCGGCATACTGAATGCGGCATTTTCAATAACGTATTTATTCGGCCAGCGGGTTGTGACGGTTTTCATTTTGGTGTAGAAACGTACTCCGTCAGGCCCATAAATATTTAATGTGGTATAGGCCGAATGCTTCCAACCGCCAAAGCTATGAAAGGACATGGGAACCGGAATCGGAACATTAATTCCAACCATACCGGCTTGAACATGATAGGCAAATTCACGTGCCGCACCACCGTCAGCAGTAAAAATTGCCGTACCATTACCGTAAGGATGTTCATTAATCAATCGCATGGCTTCCTCAAAGTTTTTCGCCCGAACAATGCCAAGAACCGGGCCAAAGATCTCTTCTTTATAAATCACCATATCAGGGGTTACGTTATCAAACAAACTGCCGCCAATAAAGAAACCGTTTTCATGTCCAATCGGTTTTTTACCACGTCCGTCCACAAGCAACGTTGCACCTTCCTCCACACCTTTTGTTATGTAATTGGTAACATTATTAAGATGTTGTTGACTGATAAGAGGGCCAAAATCCATTTCTTTTTCACCTTCTTTTGGTATTCCAGGCCCGTAACGAAGTGCTTCAACTTTAGGTTTTAACGTAGCGATTAATTTATCTGCTGTTTCGTCATCTATTGTAACCGCCAGAGAAATTGCCATACAGCGTTCACCGGCGGCACCAAATGCGGCGCCCAATAGCGCATTGGCTGTTGATTCAATATCTGCGTCAGGCATAACCAAGGCATGATTTTTCGCTGCACCAAAAGCTTGAACCCGTTTACCGAATTCAGCACCCATTTTATATACATGTGCAGCGGCAGGAGTAGAGCCTACAAAGCTGATAGCGTGTACTCTTGGATCTCGTAATAAAATTTCATTATCGTGGCGATCGCCATGAACAACATTGAAAACACCATCCGGCAAACCGGCTTCTTTTAATAATTCTGCGAGCTTAATAGAAAGTGAAGGATCTGCTTTTGCTGGTTTTAAAATAAAGGTATTACCGCAAGTAAGGGCGACTGGGAACATCCACATCGGTACCATAGCGGGAAAGTTAAACGGGGTAATGCCTGCCGTTACGCCTAACGATTGAAGTGAAGAGTGAATATCAATTCCCCGTCCGGCTTGTTCAGAAAATTCTCCTTTAAGTAAATGAGGAATACCGCATGCAAACTCAACCACTTCCAGACCACGGGTTAATTCGCCACAAGCATCAGAGTAAACTTTACCATGTTCTTCAACAATGATTTTAGCTAGTGCATCCCAATCTCTTTGTAATAATTCTTTAAATTTAAACATAATGCGTGAGCGGCGGAGCGGAGATGTTGCAGACCATTCCGCAAAGGCATGATGAGCCACATCAATAGCCTCATACACATCGTCCGATGTACTCATGATGACTTGGCGAATTTGTTCACCTGTTGCCGGATTGTAAATCGGGAATGCTTCTGTTCCTCTACTTGGAACTTGTTTACCGTTAATAAAGTTATAGACAGTTTCCATGTTGAACTCCTCATATCGTATCAAGTAAGCTATTTTTAATCCTAAACGCAGTATAGTGATTAGAGTTAGTCAATACAGATTATGAAATTAATATGCTTTTTTCAATCAGTTAAAGGTTGAAATGAAATATTTATTTCATTTTTGTGATCTGTGTCTAGTTTTGGAAAAGTCATCATAGATTGAATAAATAAATGGAGTATGATGGAGACTAAAATGTGATTTCTAGGGAATTTAAAGGAGAAAATATGGCGAATTTACTGTCTAAATCAAGAAAAAATCATCCGGAAAAAAATGGTGAAGTCCAAAAAATCACACCTAAAACGGCAGGGTGGGATTATGTAGGATTCGAAATGTATCATTTACAGGCACAACAAACACTTGAATTTGATACACAAAATACGGAGGTTTGTTTTGTGATTGTTGCGGGGAAAGCGACATTTAAAACTGCAACAGAAACTTTTATTCAGATAGGTAATCGTAGTACGCCTTTTGAACGAATTCCACCCTATGCACTTTATGTTCCTCACTCACAATCTGTCATTATTCAAGCGGATAGTTATTTAGAATTAGCGGTCTGTCGAGCGCCAAGTCAAGGCTGCCTGCCAATAAGATTGATTAAACCTGAGGACATTGGCATAGAAAAAAGGGGATATGGCAATAATAAACGTCTTGTTCATAATATTTTACCTGAAACAGAAAGCGCCGATGCCTTGTTGGTTGTTGAAGTCTTTACCGATGAAGGTAATACGAGTTCTTTCCCAAGCCATAAGCATGACGATAAAAATTCATTAACTGAAACCTATTTGGAAGAAACCTATTATCATCGTTTCTCTCCGTCTCAAGGCTTTGCCCTACAACGTGTGTACACGGAGGATCGATCCTTAGACGAATGTATGGCGGTTTATGATGGTGATGTGGTTCAAGTTCCCCGTGGTTATCACCCTGTTGCGACAATTGCAGGGTATGATAATTATTATTTAAATGTCATGGCGGGCCCCGTAAGAAAATGGAAATTCACTTGGGAACAAGATCATAGCTGGATTAATACGGAAGAATATGAGAAGAAATTTTAATTTACTCTAGAATCAAAATACTATTATTTAAAAGTGCGGTCATTTTTCTAATAAAATGGCCGTTTTTCTTGAAATATTTATTTAACCGGATAGGATACTAAAAATATTTGAATAATTAAGGTGTAAACATATATGAAAGAGCAATCTCAATTAACAATGTTGAAAACTGAAATTCAAACAGGTTACGACGGTTTAAGTAAAAGATTAAAACAAGTTGCTCAATATATTCTAGATAACAGTGATAGTGTTGCCTTTGATACCGTTGCAACAATAGCAGAAAAAGCAAATGTTCCTCCTTCTACATTGATTCGGTTTGCCGCTGAGTTTGGTTTTTCCGGTTTCAACGAAATGAAACAGATTTTCCGCGAGAATTTAATGGAGAAAACGACAAATTACACCGAGCGTTTACAATTGTCGCATAAAATTAACCAAGTAGAAGGAAGTGAATCTCCGGAAAATATTTTAGCAATATTTGCACATGCGAATAGTCAGGCATTACAACAATTAGCGAATAACACTGAAAATGAGCAAATTTATGCGGCAGTGAAAATACTAAAAGAAGCCAATAATATTTTCATTATTGGATTAAAACGTTCTTTTAGTATTGCTTGTTACTTAAATTATGCGTTACATCATTTAGATTGTCGCTCTTTCTTAATTAACGGATTAGGCGGTATGTTTGATGAACAACTTAATCAAGTAAAAGCCGGAGACGTGGTGGTTTCTATTAGTTTTTCACCCTATGCTAATGAAACGCTTAATATTACTCAGACGACTGCGAAAAAAGGTATTCAACAAATTGCGATTACCGATAGCCAAATTAGTCCGTTATTAGCTTTTAGTGATGTTTCTTTTATCATAAAAGAAGCCCAAATATTAGGATTTCGCTCTCAGTGCGCAACAATGAGCCTTGTTCAAACTCTTGCGATTACACTCGGTTTAGAAAAAGAAAAAGAAAAAGAAAAAGAAAAAGAAAAAGAAAAAGAAAAAGAATGATAAAAATGCCCCCGATTTTTAACATCAAGGGGCATTTTTCTTAGATATAAAATAAGGTTAATTACGCGATTTCCAAAGTTTGATCAGGCGTTGATAACGTTCGGAAACTTGTAGGATCAATTCCTCATCATTTAATTTACCTGCCAACCATTCTATTGAGGGTTGCCCGAAGATGGTTCTTCCTACGGCAAATCCTTTAACCAACGGTTTATTGGCTGCGGCATTGAAAATGGCTTCAAATTGTTCTTCCGGTGCATCTAAACCTAAAATTAAAATACCTCTGCAATAGGCATCATTTTTTTGGATTAATCCACTGATTTTATCCCATTCTGATGAAGATAAACCGGGTAATTTCCACCAATCCGGTTTAATACCTAATTGATAAAAATGAGCAATTATTTCAGCATAATATTTTTCATCTTGTGCCATGTCATGGGGCAAAATGACCTCAAGTAGAAATTCATGTCCGGTTCTACAACAGGTTTGATAAATTTGTTTCAAACTTTCGTCTTGTTCAGACTTCATTCCCGGCTCATCTTTTGGGTGATAAAATACTAAACACTTAACCACATGTTCTTGTGGCCAACTGATTAATTGGCTACCAAGATCACCATGCTCTAAACGTAAAGGACGAGAAGAAGGGAGCTCAATTGGGCGGCCAATCCACCATTTTCTACCTGTAATTTCATTAAGTGCTGCTTGCCCGAAAGTGGTATCTGCTAAGATACCGGCATTTCCGTGGATAATATTTTCTTCATTTGCCGCTTTTTCTGCCGCCTTTAAGAGAAGCTGTTTTAATTTCGGTATTAGCGTAATATCGGCGCCAACTTTTTTTGCCATATCGACAAGTTGTTTACGGTGATCAAAAGCAAAGATACATAAATCATCCCATTGCGTTTTTCGAGTCGTCACTCGGTGTAAATGATTAAGTGCTTCATCAAGATCCGGACGGGGAACAAATTTCTCACGTGCTAAATAATTATCTAATTCGACTTTTGTCGGCATAGCAGGAGCGCAGCCATGGCGGGAAACGACCAAAGCACCGCAAGCATTTGCATAACGACAAGATTGTTCCCAACCCTCATTGTTAATATAGCCTCGAATTAATCCTGACATAAAGGCATCACCTGCACCGAGAACATTAAGGACTTCAACGCGTACCCCATATACATTGAGACCACTGTCAAGGTCATTCGGTATATCGCCTTCAAAAACCGAACAACCTAATGAACCGCGTTTACAGACTAAAACTGCTTGAGTGAATCGGCGAATATTTTTTAACGCCGTTAAGGTATCTGTGGAACCGCCTGCAATATGAAATTCTTCTTCCGTTCCGACCAAAACATCAAAATGATGTAATACTTCTTGCAATGATTTTGTGACGGCTTCCGAATCAATAAAGCGTGTTTCACCGTCACCTAATGATGTCAGCCCCCATAAAACAGGGCGGTAATCAATATCAAGTAAACGTTTTGTGTTATTTCTTCCCGCATATTCTAAGGCGGTTAATACGGCTTCACGTGTTTTAGAGTGGGATAAATGAGTTCCCGTAATCGCTAATGCTTTTGCCGAGGCAATATATGCTTCGTCAAAATCATTTTTAGTAATCGCCATATCCGCACAATTTTCGCGATAAAAAATGAGGGGAAAGGTATCTTGATCTTTAATTCCTAAAATAACAAGGGCAGTTAGCCGCTCTTTATCGGTGATAAGATGGCTGGTATCCACTCCGACACGTTGGAGCTCTTCACGGAGAAAACGTCCCATATGTTCATCGCCGACACGTGCCAACATGGAGGATTTCACACCTTGAACCGCCGTGCCGTAAGCTACGTTACCCGAAGAACCGCCAAGGTATTTAGAAAATGACGACGCATTTTCTAATCTGGCTCCAATTTGCTGAGCATAAAAATCAACTGCAACACGTCCTAGGCAAATAAGATCTAATTTTTTTTCAATCTCTTTCATAGTGTGACCTCTTCTGTTTTCTATAAATTTCATTCTAGATTAATTGAAATATTTTTTTCATAAAAAATCAACTTTAAAAAAATGGTTTTGAGATGTCGATCACATATCCGGCTAAAATTTTGTAAATTGGCTCGGTTATCTACACTTACTTTTTATGAGAATATGAGTAAAGTAAGCTAAAGGTTGAGTATTTAGGTTAAAAATTTGATCTATGTCTCAAAAGTGAAATTTTTATTTCAAAAATATTCCAATTTAAAAAAAGCATAAATATACTACAACTCATATCAAATGATCTTGAAGAGGGCGCAATGAAAACGACAAGATTAACTGTTGCACAGGCATTGATAAAATTTCTTGATAATCAATATGTAGAATTTGATGGCAAAGTCACAAAATTTATTGAAGGAGTATTTGGTATTTTTGGTCATGGCAACGTTTTGGGAATTGGCCAAGCACTTGAACAAGAAAGCGGATCACTGATTGTCAGACAAGGGCGTAACGAACAAGGTATGGCACATGTGGCTACGGGATTTGCAAAACAAAATTTACGTAGAAGAATTTACGCTTGTACTTCCTCCGTTGGACCCGGTGCGGCGAATATGATTACGGCTGCAGCAGTAGCTACGGCAAACCGAATTCCACTTCTTTTGTTGCCGGGAGATGTTTTTGCCACCCGTCAACCGGATCCGGTGTTACAACAAATTGAACAGTCCTACGATTTGAGTATTAGTACCAATGATGCTTTTAAAGCAGTGAGCAAGTATTGGGATAGAGTAAGCCGTCCGGAGCAACTGATGACGGCTTGCATAAATGCGATGCGTGTCTTAACGGATCCGGCGGAAACGGGGGCCGTGACTATCGCACTCCCACAAGACGTTCAGTCTGAAGCCTATGATTTCCCTGACTATTTCTTACAAAAACGGATTCATCGAATTGAACGAACGTTACCAACCGAACCGATGCTTTCTTCGGCATTTGATCTCATTATGAAAAGTCAGAAGCCTCTCATCATTTGCGGTGGTGGTGTTCGTTATTCTGAAGCGGCAGATCAATTAAAAACTTTTGCGGAAGTATTCCATATTCCGTTTGCGGAAACGCAGGCAGGAAAAAGTGCGGTCATTTCTTCTCATGAATTTAATGTAGGCGGTATTGGTGAAACTGGCTGTTTATCCGCTAATTTACTTGCAAAAGATGCGGATCTCATTATTGGGATAGGAACGAGGTACACCGATTTTACCACCTCTTCAAAATGGCTTTTCCAAAATCCAAATGCAAAATATTTAAATATTAATATTGCCCGATTTGATGCTTATAAACTTGATGGAATACAAGTTGTTGCGGATGCGAAAAAAACATTGGAAAAACTGACCGCACTTTTACAATCGGCTCACTACTTAGCGAACTGGGGAAATCAAATATCAGAGGCGAAGCAACGTTTTAATGAAGAATTACAGCGTCTCTATCATATTACCTATTCTGATTATTTTATTCCGGAAGTGGATGACGCATTAGAGAGAGAGAAAGTCTATGAGGAATTTATTAACCTTACGAAATCTTGTTTACCTCAAAGTCGGGTACTCGGAATTTTAAATGAAGTGTTAGATGAAAATAGTGTGATAGTCGGTGCAGCCGGCAGTCTCCCCGGTGACTTACAACGGGCTTGGCAATCAAAAGGCGAAAACACTTACCATCTGGAATATGGCTATTCTTGTATGGGGTATGAGATAAATGCGGCTTTAGGCGTTAAATTGGCACAACCTGAAAAAGAAGTTTATGCCCTATTGGGAGACGGTTCCTACATGATGTTGCATTCGGAGCTTGTGACTTCTATTCAAGAGGGTAAAAAAATCAATGTAGTTGTATTTGACAATATGACTAACGGCTGTATTAACAATTTACAAATCGGTCATGGGATGGGGAGCTTTGTAACAGAATTTCGATTCAGAAATCCGGCAACGAACCAACTGGATGGCAAGTTTATACCGATTGATTTTGCGATGAATGCCGCTTCTTATGGCTGTAAAACCTATAAGGTTACAAATGAAGAAGAACTACGGTTTGCACTTGCGGATGCAAAACAGCAATCTGTTTCAACTTTAATTGATGTTAAAGTTTTACCAAAAACAATGATTCACGGTTATGGAAGTTGGTGGCATGTGGGCGTGGCAGAAGTCTCGGAAAAAGAGAGTATTCAGGAAGCATATCAACATAGCTTGAAAAATATTCGCAAAGCAAGACGCTACTAGCACCGTATTTACATTTAATTCTCTTATGAGTAAGGAAAAAACGATGAAAGCTGAAAATGTAAAATTAGGTATTGCCCCGATTGGTTGGACTAATGATGATATGCCGGATCTGGGTAAGGAAAATACCTTTGAACAATGCATTAGCGAAATGGCGCTCGCCGGCTTTACCGGCTGTGAAGTGGGTAATAAATATCCACGTGATGTAGCACTCTTGAAGCGTAAATTAAATGCCCGTGGTATTCAAATCTGTAATGCTTGGTTTAGTACATTTTTTGTTGACGGTAAAAAAGAGGAAACGATACAAGAATTTATTAAGCATCGTGACTTTTTACATGAAATGGGGGCGATGGTTATCGGTTGTTCGGAACAGAGTCGCAGCATTCAAGGTACGACAAAATCCGTTTTTAAAGAAAAACCGATCTTTACTGAAGAAGAATGGCAAAAACTTGCTGAGGGTTATAAGGAACTTGCCAAACTCGCAGAAGAAAAAGGGATGAAAGTTTGCTTGCATCATCATATGGGCACAGGGATTCAAACTCCGGCTGAAATTGATCAATATATGTCAATGGTTGATGATAATGTTTATTTACTCTTTGATTCCGGTCACATTTACTACTCTGAGGGTTCTCAGCAAGCGATGATTAAAGTATTAGAAAAATATATCGATCGCATTTGTCATGTCCACCTAAAAGATGTCCGTGATGAGGTTGTTGCGGAAGTAAAAGAAAAGAACTTAAGTTTCTTAGAGGGGGTTCGTAAAGGGACATTTACCGTTCCGGGAGACGGCGTTATAGATTTCAAACCGATTTTTGACATTCTGGATAAACACAATTACAAAGGTTGGATGGTGGTAGAAGCCGAACAGGATCCGGCGATAGCCAATCCGTTTGAGTATGCGGTGAAAGGTCGTCAATACATTAAAGAAACAGCGGGGATATAAATATGATTAAGGTTGGTATTATTGGGGCCGGGCGTATCGGTCGTGTGCATTCTGAGAGTATTGCAAAGTATGTCAAAGGGGCGGAAGTTAAAGCCATTTCAGATGTAAAAATAACAGAGGAACTAATTAATTGGGCGAAAGAAATGGGCATTCCGAATATCTATGAGGATTACAAACAAATTCTTCAAGACCCGGAAATTGATGCCGTATTGGTTTGCTCTTCAACTAACACTCATGCTCCTATTTCAATTGAAGCGGCTCAAGCCGGAAAGCATATTTTTTGTGAAAAACCGATAGATGCCGATATTAACAGAATTAAAGATGTGTTATATGAAGTAGAAAAAGCAGGGGTAAAATTCCAAGTGGGGTTTAACCGTCGTTTCGACCATAATTTTAAAGCAATTAAAATGCGAGTAGAAAATGGAGATATTGGTGAACCCCATTTAATTCGCATTACATCCCGAGATCCGGATGCTCCTCCTATTGAGTATGTAAAAGTGTCCGGAGGAATGTT
The DNA here is from genome assembly GCF_001019715.1 of Rodentibacter caecimuris. GTDB lineage: Bacteria > Pseudomonadota > Gammaproteobacteria > Enterobacterales > Pasteurellaceae > Rodentibacter > Rodentibacter caecimuris. Next base: position 2,117,819 of record NZ_BBXJ01000001.1, on the reverse strand, counting down.
CTTCGATATGACAATCCATGATTTTGATATGGTTCGATATTTATCGGGTAGCGAGGTGGTTGAAGTCTATGCGGTCGGAGCCGTGTTGGTTAATCCGGAAATTGGGAAAGCCGGCGATATTGATACGGCGGTGATTACGTTAACGCTTGCAAATGGTGCTATCGCGGTGATCGATAATAGCCGTAAAGCGGTTTATGGTTATGATCAACGCGCCGAAGTATTCGGTTCAAAAGGTTCGGTTCAAACCAAAAATGATGTCGATTCAACGGCGGTTTATTCCTGTGAAACGGGGGTTATTGCGGAAAAACCAAAATATTTCTTTTTAGAACGTTATATGCAATCTTTTGCAGAGGAAATGGCTTGTTTTGTTGAGGCTATTATGAGTGATAAACCTACGTTAGTGACGGGAAATGACGGATTACAGCCGGTTATTATTGCTCTGGCGGCGAAACGTTCTCTTGATGAAGGGCGACCGGTTAAAATAAGCGAAATTGTTTAATACTGTAAGAAAGCATTCCGCATAATGGAATGCTTTCTTCCTATAAAAGACAGGATGAAGCACTTGTTAAAATATCAAATATTTACGCTCTACGTTAATCCCACTGAATCAGCTTCTATATGGTAGCCATATCTCAATCAATAGACCCGTTTTAAACTTTTCGCTGTCTTTTAACTTCAATGTGCCGTTGTAATGTTTCACAATTTCCGTCGCTATTGCTAAACCAAGTCCTGATCCCTGTTGTTCCGAGCCTAGAATGCGATAGAAAGGATCCAACACACGTTGCCGTTCTTCTTTTGGAATTCCCTTACCGTTATCCTCCACTTTCAATATGAGCCCTTCGGGAACAGCTTGCATACTTAGGTCTATTTGGCTGCCGTTTGGCGTATAGCGAATGGCATTGTCGGTCAGGGTTTTGATGAGTAAATAGAGATCCGTGTCATTACCATAAAATGTTATGTCTTGTTCACCCTCCACTCCTAAATCTTGCTGTTTTTCTAACGCGAGGGGGAGCAAATCTTCAATAACTTGGCGGAAAATGGTTTGTATTTTGACTTCGGTATCGATTTTTTCTCCTTGATTTTGCAAACGGGCAAGGGAAAGTAATTGTTCCAATAAATGACGGCTACGCTGAATACCTTGCTTGACGCCCCTAATTTGGTTGTTTACCTCTGTTGGTAAATTTTGTGTGGTAAGCCGTTCTACTTGTAAAGAAAGTGCGGTCATCGGGCTACGTAATTCGTGTGAGGCATCGGCAATGAAACGTTTTTGTTGCTGAATAAAGCCGTTTATGCGTGATAATAAACGATTAATTTCCACCACAAATCCACGGATTTCAGTTGGAAGATAATCCGTTGGCAAGGGTTGCAAATTTTGTTCGTGTCGCTGTTCCACTTTTTTTGATAGGCGTTGCACCGGTTTCATGGCGAGTCTCACAATCACCATGGTGAGTAAAATCACAAGCGGAAATAATACAAGTAGCGGTAATACACTTGTCCACGCCTGACGAAATGCCAAGGCTTCGCGATAGCTGTTATCTTGAATCACGATAATTCTGCCTTGTGGCGTGTTGCGTACATAAGTGCGGTATAGTTGGTCGGCGTTTTTTTCATGTTGATGAGGGCGAATTTTTCGTGGCATATTCTCGGCGAGCATACGGCGATATTTTTTCCCCTCTTTTTTTAAATTGTGAAATCCCTCCGCCATTTGTGGAGGAAAATCTGTTGAAGGGGCATCGGGGCGATTGCGGTCAAAATAGACCCGAACACGCCCATCAAGCATTTTGGGCGGTAAAAGTGCGGTCGGATTTTCCGATAAATTAACTGATCCTGAAAATCGTTCCAACATTTCATCTTGCAGTTTATTGGTTTCTCGGTAGGTGTTATAAAACGCCATACCGCCTGCGCTTAGCGCCACGAGAGTGAATAGGGCGGTGAAGGCTAAAGTTAAGCGCAGTTGAAGAGAGTTTTTCATCCTAATATTCCAAATTTCATATGTGTTTTATGAGATGAATTAAGCCAAACTATCCCGCCTGGTTAATTTTTGGCGACAAGCCAGCCCACACCACGTACATTTTTAATATGTTCTTTACCAATTTTTTTCCGTAGGCTATGAATTAAAAAATCAATGGCGTTACTTTCCACTTCGTCGCCCCAAGCGTAAATTTTATCTTCTAATTCTGTACGGGAATGAATAATCCCTGGTCGGTTCATCAAGGCTTGTAAAATCGCAAATTCTTTATTGCTTAAAATAATCGGCTCGGATTGATCAGCAACGGAAACTTGATAATTAGTCGGGTTGAGGGTGAGTGAACCGTTCGTCAATAATGGAGTGCTCTGCCCACCTTGTCGGCGTAACGCTGCACGAATACGGGCGAGCAATTCGGCAAGATCAAAAGGTTTAATAATATAATCGTCTGCGCCACCATCTAAGCCTGCAAGGCGGCTCTCCAGATCATCGCGGGCTGTAACGATTAAGACGGGCGTATGATTTTGGCTTTGGCGTAAATGGCGTAACACTTGCAATCCGTCTCTCTCGGGTAAGCCTAGATCCAATAACACTAAATCATAAGGTTGTGCTGCCAATGCCTGTTCCGCCATATTACCGTTATTAACCCAATCCACTGCATAACAAGCGTTTTTTAAGCCGTCCGAAACCGCTTCTGCGATCATCTGATCGTCTTCAACTAATAAAATTCGCATTATTTTTCACCAAACTAAAATCTCCGCAGAGCCGGCTCATCATACCGAAAATTCGAAAAAGGAAAACCGCACGTTACGAAAAAGTGCGGTCAGTTTTCAATTAATTTATTTGTAGCGGACGTTCAGCGTGGAAACCACCTTTGTCTCCTGCTTTATGATGATGTTTACCTTTACCGTGTCTGTCTTTGTGTTCGCCTTTATGCACACCTTGGTGTTTCATTGGCATATCCATAATCTGCCCGTTTTCGCCATTTACGATAACATGGAAACGTTGTCCGTTAGCAAGAGTTTCAATTTTATAAAATCCTTGCCCGTCTCGAAATATGAAATCGGCTTCAGCCACTTTGCCTTTTGTTTTGTCTATGGCGATATTCATTGCCTGCTCAAAGGAAATTTTCGGTGTAGCTTGCTCCGAGCGAATTTTCACCTCTTTTGGCGTTTTGTCGGTGATACCTAAAATTTCACCGTTTACTGCATCGACATCTACTTTGTGGTGCTGATTATTGGCGAATAAATCCACCTCAAAATAATCTTTACCGTATTTGGTGTGGTGAAATTCCACTTCTTTCACTTTGGCATCCGCCCCGATTTTATTTTGTGCGGCACGCAATGCTTGGATTGCAGTAATGGATGTTTTCGCCAAGGCTGCTTGTACGTCCGACGACATTGCTTGAGCGATATTTACCACACCAAATGCCACGCCTCCGGCTAATAAAGTGGTTAATAAGGTTTTACTCGCTTTTTTCATGCGTTTCTCCTTGTTTGAGATTGAATTTTGAAGCAGTGAAATACTGCCTTTCGATGGAGTGTATTCTAAGGAGTAAGAATTAGGGAAAAATTAGCAAATAAAATTTCTATAAAAATGTTAACGCTATCACAAAATCAACGTTTGTTTGTTGATCATTAACATGCGAAATTACTATTATCAATAAATGGGATTTGAATTGATAACAACTCTCTGTTTATTTTTTGTAAATTTAAAGCGAGTTTATTTTCAATTAATTACTTTGTTTTCTCGTAAGGTTATTGAGATTTTTGTAAAAATAACCGTAATCCCATTAATTTATTGCTTAGATATGGCATGAATGGCACTTTAGGCTACATAGTATTTCCGAAAAATTTAAATTCAGTTAATTGTTTCATTTAGAGATATATAAAACTGCATTATACTAACGCTATTTTTATATGTGTTAAATAAAGGATGATTTATGGCAACTCAATCCAACTACCGCTACACCCTTGATTCCAGCGATAAATACCCTTTTGATGTAGTGAGTTTTCAGTTAACCGAAGGGCTTTCCGAGCCCTTTCGTTTAGAGATGAGGTTATCCAGTTTTGACCCGAATATTCCTTTTTCGGCACTGATGGATAAACCGGTCACTTTCACCTTTTGGCAGGGGGATAAAGCAGTACGCTATGTCAATGGAATTGTCACAGGTTTCGGATTGGGTAAAACGGGCTTTGTGCGCACACATTATAATATGGTGGTAGAGCCGGCATTAGTGCGGGCGGGGTTGCAATCGGACAGCCGTATTTTCCAACATCAAAACAGCGAAAAAATCATCCGCACGTTGTTGCAAAAAAATCGGGTGGAAAAAGTCACCGTTGAACCGTTACCGTCGGATTGGGAACGGGAATATTGCGTACAATATCGGGAAACGGATGTCGCCTTTATTGAACGCTTGGCGGCGGAAGAAGGTTGGTATTATTATTTCAAACATGATGCCGACAGCCACGAATTATGTTTTGCCCATCAAAGTCGGTCTTCGCCCATTTTAGGCACCTTGACCTATAACGCCAACCCGGCAGGCGAGCGCCCTTTTGCCAGTCTTTGGCAGTTTGAATACCATCGAAAAATGACTGCCTCCCGGCAAACCCTCCGTGATTACACCTTTTTAAATCCTAACTACAATTTAGAACATCAACATACCGCTCAATCTGCTGCCCCAAACGGTTCTTCCTCACCTAAATCGTCCCAAAGTGCGGTCAATTCTGCGCGAGTTTATGAACACTACGATTACCCTGGTCGATACAAACGGGACGAACAAGGCAACCCCTTTAGCCGTTATCGTCTGGAAGCCGAACTGGCGCAGTCAGAAACGGCACAGGCTACGGGAGATGATATGCGCGTCATCCCCGGTTATGGTTTTCGCCTCGAAGGACACCACTCACCGACATTCAACCAAGCATGGTTAGTCGTACGTGTCGAACATAGGGGAAGCCAAATCGGCGTATTAGAGGAAGATGCGATAGAACGGGAAACGGTTGAAGACGAACCCTCAAAAAGTGGCAACCATTACGAAAACACCCTATTCCTCATCCCTCATCACAAACCTTGGCGCAGCCCGCCAAAACCCCGCCCGATTATTCGTGGCACCCAAGTGGCGCATGTGGTCGGCCCTGAAGGCGAAGAAATCTACTGTGACGAATGGGGACGGGTTAAACTACACTTCCCGTGGGACAGACGGAGCAACGGAGACGAACACAGCTCTTGCTGGATACGGGTGATTCAAGGCTGGGCGGGTGTGCAATACGGTAATATGATGATACCGCGAATCGGCGATGAAGTGCTGGTCAAATACCTCAACGGCGACCCCGACCAACCGATAGTGGTGGGGCGCACCTATCACAGCACCACCGAACCGCCCTATAAACTACCGGAACATAAAACCCGCACCACAATAAAATCCAAAAGTCACAAAGGTAACGGCTTTAACGAACTGCGTTTTGAAGACGAAAACGGACAAGAAGAGATTTTTATCCACGCCGAAAAAGACCTCAACCACCTCGTCAAACACGACGAAACCACCCAAATCGGGCATAACCGCACCGAACAAGTGAACCGAAATGAAACCGTCCACATCGGCAACAACCGCACGGAAAGCGTCAATCAAGACGAAGCCTTAACCGTCAACCGAGACCAAACCAACCACATCGGACGCAACCGCCTCACCAAAGTGGAACAAGATGACCTCCTTAACATCAATAACAACCGTTATGTCAATGTACATGGCGACACCATCATCCACGTCGGCAATGAACTCAACATCGACATCGCGCAAAACGGCAGTTGGCAGGCGGGCGAACTGTTTGAGCAAATCTGCGAACAATTTGATTTAGAGGGTTACGAAACGGTAGAAATCAGTGGCCCGGGCGGTTCGATAGTTATCAACCGAGAGGGAATTGAGCTGATAGGGAATGTGTATATTGAGGGGGAACTTTGTCAGGAGGGAGGAGAAGCAGAGAACGTTGAGTATATTGATTCTTCTATTAATGATGAACAAAAGAATAAATATATCGTTGAACTACATTGGTCTTATGGTAAAGAGCATAAAAAATTAAATGATAAATCTAGACATTACACCGATTTGAATCTGCATATACTGACTTACAATTATTCTGAAGGTGAAGTTGTTAATGTCGAACTTGAATATGAAACAAATCTTGGAGTTAAGACAAAAACTATTTCAGGCGTAGTAAATGAATATGGGGAAGCCTTAATTTTAAATGTATTCAAAGATGAAATGATTTTAACAAATGGAGATGAGAATGAAGAAGATTAAGGTGAAAGCAGGTGATAAAGAATCTACATTAAAAATTAATCGTCCATCTTGGAACGATATGTTTAGTAATTATAAAACAATAGAAAGCTCTAAATTTTATTCAATCGTCTCTTCTCAGTGGGATAAAAATGCTAAATCAGAAGACCCAGAGACTCGAGTTGCATGGGAAAATACTTGTGCAGGTAGAATGTCTTATGCTCTAAATCATAGTGGATTTATTCTTCCTAAAAATCCTAAAGGTGCATTTATAGGTGAAGAGGATGGTTATAGCCATTGGTTTAGGGTGAAAGAATTAAGAGAATATCTAAAGAAAAGTTTTGGAAAGGGAGATGTGGAATATTCTTTACCTGCTTTTAAATATGATAAAAATACAGGTATAGATATAAACGAGAAAGTTAAGAAAATAAAGGGAAAAGTTGATGAACGGATTAACCTTGTTCAAAATAATGTTTTAGAAAAAATTAACGGAAAAAAGGGGATCGTTGTTTTCGAGGTTTCAGGTTGGAGTAATGCTTCCGGGCATTTTACTTTATGGGATGGAGAAAATTTGCTATATGCTCCGGGTCATGATGTTGAATCAGCTTATGAGTATTATATAAATGGGTTTATTTATAGTTATTACTTTTGGTTTGTTCAGGAAACTAATAGTAAAATTTTTCAAACAAATAAAATAATATTTTGGGAGTTAAAATGAAAAAAATTATTTTTTTGCTTTTATTATCTAGTTATTGTGTTGCTCAAGAAAACGATTCTTTGAAAGCTAAAGATTTTATGTTGAGATATTGCCTATCTCTTAATTACGCTAAGATTGATAAGAATAATGTAATGATTAATGATTATTCTGCACTCTCTGAAGAATATTCTCCTGATGATTGGGATAGAATTATAAAATTTACTAAGAATAATGTGAGTGAGTTTTATAAAGATAAAGTATATTTGCTCCGTGATAACGGAAAGACTGAGGAAAATAATAACATTTTTACTCAATGTATGAAGTTTTATCATTCTGATAAATTGAGAAAGTTCATTAGAAAATATCAATATTAAATTAAAAGTAGCTATCACTAGATAGCTACTTTTTTGTATAGTTTCCCTTTTCGGCACAAATCCTGCGTACCTATGACCAACCGGATGTCGAAGACATTATGAAAGTCTATTTAAAAAATATTAAACAGACTACCAGTTATCTTTACACCGAAAATCAATATTTTCGTTTTCCACCGTTAGTACGGGAATTTATCGCCCACTGGGAAAAACTGAAAAGTGGCGGACGGGCTGAAGGGCCGATACACTGGTTCACCGTAACGAATTCTTCCGATGAAGGCATTGGCAAGGGCACGTACACCACCAATGAAATGTTTAAATTATTGGGCAAACAAGAGGTAATGCCGGGGGTGGCGAGAGCGATTAAACGTCAAGAGCTGGAACTGGAATTAGGCAAACGCAAAGTTAATCAAGCGATTTTGTATAATAAGGCAAGGCTAACGCCTACCCCGGAGGGAAAAGCAGCGGCGCAGGCGGAGTATCAAGCCAACGAACAAGAAATTCAACGTCTTGAAAAAGAGCTTGCCGATATCAAAGCTAAACAGCGAGAGGCGGAGAAAAAACAAGGGGAACAGAACGACAAAAACCAAAATAACCAAGAGGCAAATCTCATTGAAAATCAAGAATTAAGCCAAGAAGAAACCAACCTCACCAAAGAATTAGGCTATGAAATCAGCGATACGCCGGGCATTAAAGCGCATATTTGCACCTTAATGCCAAAAGATGAGCAGGGTAAATACGTGCATAGTTACAAAGACAGCAAAGGCAACGAGATACCGGCGGAAGTCTATGTACATTCCAAGGTCACTATTATGGACGATGTATTTACCGTTATCAGCTCGGCAAATCTCAACACAAGGAGTATGCAGGTGGATACCGAGCTAGGTATTATTATGGAATGTGGCGAAGTAGCGGAAGGGTTACGCAAACGCTTATGGGATTTGCACACCAATAAAAACGGGGCGGCAAATCCGGATAATCTGCATGATTATGCGGTGGCGGTGAAAGCATTTTATCAATGGGGAGAATTAATTGAAAGAAATAAGAGATCGCAAAAAGATGGAACTTCTCCGGAATGTGCATTACGGGAATTTTATCGGGCGGATCCAACGGTTAGTCGGAGTGATTAATGATGGCACGTATTTTAAAATGGCTAGTGATTAGCATAATCGCCTTAATTGTAATCGCGATTTGGGTAGGTACTCGTTTCTTCAATGGAATCGATTTGGGCGGTGCGGGGCATTCACCTTCAACCAATTTTATTGAAGATTATATGAATAAATATCAAACGGAAAAAAACAAAATGGAAAAAATGGAGCAATTACAGGCAAGTCTGGAATTTGTCTGTAAACACGAAGATAAACCTGAACTCTCGGCAGAAACCCAACAATTATATAATTACGCCCTTTATCATGATTTACATAATATGTGGACGGGTAAACGGGGCGATGCGGTATGGAACGGCCTGGCAAGGTATTACCGCATTGCAGCACTAAACGGCGATTATAAAGCCAATATTCGTTTGCAATATCTACTCAAAAGCGGACGTATTAGTTCCGATATGCCGCAAACGGAGGTGCATAATCTCAATGAAGAGTTGGCAAAACAACTACCTGCCACCGCTTATTACAATCTGTACGGCTATTTAGATGTGGGCTACGGGGTACGTACCGAAAAAGACGGCAAGTATGCTTACTTAAGAAAAGCGGCGGATTTAGGCAGTCGGGAAGCTCAGTATGTTGTTGGAGATATTCTGACAGATATTAACGATGAAGAAACAAGACCGCTACGTTTAAAAATTTATGACCAGCTGTTAGCTTGCGCTTCGGAACAAGGATTAGGTAAAGCGTCAGTTATGTTAGGTATTGGGCTTGAAAGAAAGAATATCAAAAAGCACTGGGAGCGTTTCATCAAGGTGTAAAAAATGGTAGTGCTCTTTCCGCAAATGTTTTAGTTGGAGTATTTAGTAATACTAGAAAAGAAAAATACTTAACTGCTTTAAATCTTAAGGAAGATCCGGAACGTGCTAGACGTTATGAAATGATTTGGAAATATTTAGCCTATAAAGACTACCTCCAACCCAAAGTCCCCGATCTCGACGATATTGTGCCGTTACCCCCTGCCCCTTTGCCGGAATGGGACGGCAAAATTGCTTTTCAACGTTGGTATGAAGGCGACGCCCCACCCAAACCAAGTGAGGCATTAATGATGAAACTGGCCAATCAAGCCGGGGTTCGGGTGGATAACGGGCTGGATTTAGAAACGAATTTACCGAAGAAAGTGAAAAAATAACGGAAAAATTAACCGCACTTTTAGGCTGAACAATTTAAAAGTGCGGTTGTTTTTTAGCGTGTTTTACGGATGAGATTTTTTCATTGTGATTTTCCGGAGTGATGAATGATGGCACGAATTTTAAAATGGATAGTGATTGGTGTAATCGCCTTAATTGTAATCGCGATTTGGGCAGGCAATCGTTTCTTCAACGGGATTGATTTGGGCGGTTCAGGGCATTCACCTTCAACTAATTTTATTGAAGATTATATGAATAAATATCAAACGGAAAAAAACAAAATGGAAAAAATGGAGCAATTACAGGCAAGTCTGGAATTTGTCTGTAAACACGAAGAAAAACCCGAACTCTCGACAGAAACCCAATAGCTGTATAACTATGCGTTGTACCACGACCTGCACAATATGTGGACGGGCAAACGGGGCGATGCGGTATGGAACGGATTAGCCCGTTATTACCGCATTGCAGCACTAAACGGCGATTATAAGGCCAATATCCGTTTGCAATATCTACTCAAAAGCGGACGTATTAGTTCCGATATGCCGCAAACGGAGGTGCATAATCTCAATGAAGAGTTAGCAAAACAACTACCTGCCACCGCTTATTATAATCTGTACGGTTATTTAGATGTGGGCTACGGGGTACGTACCGAAAAAGACGGTCAATATGCTTACTTAAGAAAGGCGGCGGATTTAGGCAGTCGGGAAGCACAGTATGTTGTGGCGAATATGTTAGGCGATATTAATGATGAAGAAACCTTGCAAATGCGTTTGAAATTGATAGAACAGTTACTTTCTTGTGCCTCTGAACAAGGGTTAGGGAAAGCTTCGGATTCCTTAGGGATAGGATTTCAGTTGGATAAAGAATATCAAAAAGCTTTAGATGTGTTTCATCAAGGTGTAAAGAATGGTAGTGAACTTTCTGCTAATGTTTTAGCAAGAGTATTTAATAATAGTAAAGAAGAAAAATACTTAGATAATTTAAGTCTTAAAGAGGATAGTGAACGATCTCGTCGCTATAAAATTATCGGCGATTATCTTTATGATAAAGACTACCTCCAACCCAAAGTTCCCGATCTCGACGATATTGTTCCATTGCCGCCAGCCCCCTTGCCGGAATGGGATGGCAAAATTGCCTTTCAGCGTTGGTATGAAGGCGACGCTCCGCCTAAACCGAGTGAAGCCCTGATGTTAAAACTGGCAAATCAGGCAGGTGTTCGAGTGGATAATGGGTTAGATTTAGAAACGGGTCTGCCGAAAAAACCGAAAAAATAATGGAAAAGTTAACCGCACTTTTAGGCTGAACAATTTAAAAGTGCGGTTATTTTTTAGTATGTTTTTAGTGTTTTACGGATGAGATTTTCTCATTGTGATTTTCTGGAGTGATGAATGATGGCACGAATTTTAAAATGGATATTGATTAGTGTAATCGTCTTAATTGCAATCGTGATTTGGGCAGGCAATCGTTTCTTCAACGGGATTGATTTAGGCGGGGTGGGGCATTCACCTTCAAGCAATTTTATTGAAAATTATATTAATAAATATCAAGCGGAAAAAATCAAAATGGAAAAAATGGCGCAGCTACAAGCGAATTTAGCATTCGTCTGCAAACACGAAGAGAAACCCGAACTCTCGGCAGAAACTCAACAACTTTATAACTATGCGTTGTACCACGACCTGCACAATATGTGGACGGGCAAACGGGGCGATACGGTATGGAACGGCTTGGCGAGGTATTACCGCATTGCAGCACTAAACGGCGATTATAAAGCCAATATTCGTTTGCAATATCTACTCAAAAGCGGACGCATTAGTGCCGATATGCCGCAAACGGAGGTGCATAATCTCAATGAAGAATTAGCAAAACAGCTACCAGCCACCGCTTATTACAATCTGTATGGCTATTTAGATGTGGGATACGGGGTACGTACCGAAAAAGACGGTCAATATGCTTATTTAAGAAAGGCGGCGAATTTAGGCAGTCGGGAAGCACAGTATGTTGTGGCGGATATGTTAGGCGAGATTAATGATGAAGAAACATTACAGATGCGTCTAAACATTATTAAACAATTGCGTTCTTGTGCCTCAGAGCAAGGATTAGGTGTTGCTTCAAATTTCTTAGGGATTGGCTTAAAAATGGATAGTAAATACTCAGAAGCGTTAGAAGCCTTTCATCAAGGGGTTAAAAATGGAAATTCACAATCTGCGTTACGATTGGCAAATGGGTTTAGTGATAAAACCGGATCGGGGGATAAACTTAATTTTCTAAATTTACAGCCTGATTCCGAGCGTTCTCGACGTTATAAAATTATAGAGGATTACCTTTATGAAAAAGACTACCTCCAACCCAAAGTCCCCGACTTAGACGATATCGTGCCATTACCTCCAGCCCCCTTGCCAGAATGGGACGGCAAAATTGCCTTTCAGCGTTGGTATGAAGGGGAAGCCCCGCCAAAACCGAGTGAGGCATTAATGATGAAACTGGCAAATCAGGCTGGGGGTCGAGTGGATAATGGGTTAGATTTAGAAACGGGTCTGCCGAAAAAACCGAAAAAAATAACGGAAAAATGACTCATAAATTACTGAGTTGATTTATTCGCTATTACAGAGCCGTTGGCAAAGCCAACGTTCAAAATCCTTCGGATTTTGTGACCGCACTTTTAGGCTAAAGGGGTTAAAAGTGTAGTTACTTCTAATTCTTTACAACTAGAAGAGGACTACGGAATGGTGAAAAACTTTCGTTTAAAGCTGATGTTATTCAAGCTTTGACTCGAATAGAGTTAGCTTAAAAGTAAAGGAAGGTGTAATTGAACATCTAAGAAATAGATCTAACTGAGAAAAATCTATCGTTGATGGAAATCTTGACTATGCGAATCCAAACTACTTAAGGGAAGCGAATGAAAATACGAAACGTTGGGTTTCGATGTTTATGAGCAAGCGAGAGAACAGTCAAATTTTTGGAACTGGTAATGCAATATATGTTCATGGGATCATTAACAAGCTTTATAATAGAAATCGCAAATTTTAACTTAATGTGAGGAGCCTATGTTTAAACAACTACAACAAATCGGCAAAGCCTTTATGTTGCCGATTGCTATTTTACCCGCCGCCGGTCTATTACTGGGTATTGGCGGCGCACTATCCAATAAAGCCACACTGCAAGCCTATCCGGTACTGGATAATTCGTTGCTGCAAGGTATTTTCCAAATTATGTCTTCTGCGGGTTCGGTCGTATTTGCGAATTTGGCATTGTTTCTTTGTATCGGTTTAGGTATTGGTCTGGCAAAACGGGATAAAGGCGTTGCCGCACTTGCAGCAGTAGTCGGTTATTTAATTATGAGCGGGACGATTTCTGCTTTAATTCCTCTCTTTTCTCCTGAGGTAAAAAGTATTGATACCGGTGTGATCGGATCATTAGTTATGGGCTTGGTAACAGTAAAACTACATAATCGTTACCATAATATCCAATTACCGCAAATCTTGGGCTTTTTTGGCGGCTCTCGATTTGTGCCGATCGTTACGGCATTTGCAGCGATTTTTATCGGCGCAGTTTTCTTTTTAATTTGGCCGACCTTTCAAGGCTGGTTAGTCTCTGCCGGTGAAGGTATCGCTTCAATGGGCGAGATCGGAACATTTTTCTACGGTTTTCTTATGCGGTTAAGTGGCGCAGTGGGATTACACCATATGATCTATCCGCTATTTTGGTACACCGAATTAGGCGGGACGGAAATCGTAAATGGAGAAACCATCATTGGAGCACAAAAAATTTTCTTTGCTCAATTAGCCGATCCTAACCATCAAGGTTTATTCACCGAAGGTACGCGTTTTTTTGCCGGTCGTTTTGATACCATGATGTTTGGTTTGCCGGCTGCTTGCTTAGCGATGTATCATTGCGTGCCAAAATCCCGTCGGGCAAAAATTGGCGGATTGTTTTTAGGCGCGGCGTTAACCTCATTTATCACCGGCATTACTGAACCTATCGAGTTTATGTTCTTATTCGTTGCACCTTGGCTTTATGTATTTCATGCATTTTTGGACGGTGTTTCTTTTTATATTGCCGACTTACTCAATATTTCCATTGGGAATACTTTCTCCGGCGGACTGATTGATTTTTTACTCTTCGGTATTTTACAAGGCAATGAGAATACGCATTGGATTCGTGTGGTTTTAGTGGGGGGGCCTTGGGCGTTACTCTATTATTTCTCATTTCGCTTCCTAATTACCCGATTCAATGTCATGACACCGGGAAGAGCGGAAGACACTGAAGAAAGTGCGGAATTACAAACGACTTCTCTCACCGAAAATGCCCACTATGTTATTGCGGGTCTTGGTGGGGCGGAAAATATTGAAAATGTAGATGCCTGCATTACCCGTTTACGGGTATCGGTTAAAGATGTGAAATTAGTCGATAAAGCACGATTAAAATCCCTTGGCGCGATTGATGTGTTGGAAGTCGGCGGAGGGATTCAAGCCGTTTTTGGGGCGAAAGCGGTACTATATAAAAGCGAAGTCAATCAGATTTTAGGAAAAGAAGATTAGATGAGCGCTATCCTCCCCATGTTTTTGGGGAGGCTGTTTTTCGTTAAAAATCGACTTTTGCACAAAAAGTCATGGGTTCACCGCTGATGGGGTGAGTGATGCTTAGGCTTTCTGCGTGAAGGCAGAGGCGTGGCGACATACTTTTTGCTTGTGGATGCGCATAGAATTTATCCCCTAAAATCGGGTGGCCTAATGCCAGCATATGCAGGCGTAATTGGTGGGAACGGCCGGTAATCGGTGTCAGTTTTACCCGACTGCTGTTATTGGGTAAACGTGCTAAAACCTCAAATTTTGTGACCGCTCTTTTGCCAAGGACAAAATCTAAACGTTGGCGTGGGCGGTTCTCCCAATCACAAATCATCGGCAAATTAACCTCGCCACAGTCTTGTGCAAGACGTCCCCATACTAAGGCTTGATAATGTTTTTTCGGTTCTCGCTCGCGGAATTGGCGTTTGAGTTCTTTATCCGCCGCTTTGCTTAACGCAAACAAAATAATGCCGCTGGTTGCCATATCAAGACGGTGTGCCGGTTCGCAGAAACCAAATTTTTCCTTCACTCGGCTCATCGCACTGTCGTAATATTGCGGTTGGTTGCCCGGTACGGAAAGCAGCCCGCTCGGTTTATTCACCACGCAAATATAGTTATCTTGATAAACAATATCTAAATAAGGTTCCATTGGGGGATGATATTCAATTAGTGCCATCATTATTCCTTATTGGTGACGATAACTCTTAAACTATCCAATCGCCAGGTTGCTTTTGCCAATGCTTCTAACGATTGATCACGCTGTGCCGTTAAAATCTCAATTTCACTTTGGCGAATATTTTTATTTACCTTTTGTAAGACTTGTAATCGATCAATTTCCACACTCAACATTTGCTCCGCCAATTTTTGGGCTTGGCTAATATAAGTTTGGGCAAGCGGTTGAATTTTCTTTTCGCCAAGAGCAAATAATTGTTCCAATGTCGGGCGTACCATTTTAATCATTTTATTCGCCACATTTTTACCAAGCGGTTTCAATTTGCTGTGTAGGTTTTCAAATTCAACCTGTTCGGCAATATTATTGCCTTTGTTATCAAGCAATAATCGGATCGGCGTAGGCGGTAGGAAACGGTTGAGCTGCAATCCTTTCGGCGATTGTGATTCCACCACATAAATTAATTCTAACAAAAGTGTACCGGCTGGTAACTGTTTGTTAATCAGGAACGCCATTGCCGCTTTTCCGATATCACCGGAGGCGATAAGATCAATACCTTGGCGAATCATTGGATGATCCCAGGTTAAAAATTCCAATTCTTCACGGGCAAGGGCAAGATTGCGATCAAAGGTTACCGTCACGCCTTCTTCTTTTAAGCCCGGGAAATCCGGCACAAGCATTGTACCGGTAGGGGTGATCACAATGCTGTTTTCGCCAAGATCCTCTTGTTCTACCCCGATAATATCAAATAAATTCAGGGCAAAATTGACTAATTCCACCTCGTTATCTTGTGCGGCGATAGCATGGGCTAACTGCTTTGCTTGTTCTCCGCCGTTGGAGTTCAGTTCTAATAGGCGATCACGCCCTTGTTCCAATGCGATTTTGAGTTTTTCGCGTGCTTGTTTGGTGTCTGCAATGAGAATATTTAAGTCTGAAAGTGCGGTTGAATTTGACCGCACCTTTTGTAGTGCTTCGGCGAACTGTTCAAATAATGTCATGCCCATTGGCGTGGTTTGTTCAAAGCCATTTAATCCTTCGTGATACCAGCGTGCTAATGCATCATCGGCGGATTTTTCCACACAAGGCACATAAATTTGCACATCATTTTGCTGACCGATACGGTCTAAACGCCCGATACATTGTTCAAGTAAATCGGGGTTTTGTGGCAAATCAAATAATACTAAGGTGTCTGCAAACTGAAAATTTCTCCCCTCAGAGCCAATACCTGAACTGAGTAATACCTGTGCGCCATTTTCCATATCGGCAAAATAGGCGGCGGCACGATCGCGTTCAATAATAGACATTTTTTCGTGGAAAACTGCGGCACGAATCCCTTCTTTCTCCCGTAAATGCTGTTCAAGGTGAATCGCCGTTTGCGCATGTTGGCAAATCACAAAGATTTTTTTATCACGTTGTGTTTTTACAAAATCTAACAACCATTGTGCTTTCACCTCTTCCAATTGAGCGATATTTTCAAGGGGTAACCTGATCGGGTGATAAATACGCTGAGGGAAACCTTTCACGCCTTGGCGGGTATTGCGGAATAGCACACGGCTTGTGCCATGACGATCAATCAAATTTTGGATTAAGGTTTGGCGTGCTGATTGTTCTTCTTCATTAGAATTATTAATGTCTTGAAAAAGTTGCGCCGTATTTTGTTCTCCCAGCAATTGAGAAATATGATTTTTTTCGACCGCACTTAGTGGTTTATCTTCCAGTAAAGATTGCACCGCTTGCGCCACCGGTTGGTAATTTTGTTGCTCTTTTTGAAAAGTAGCATAGTCAAAAAAGCGTTCTGGATCGAGTAATCGCAATCGGGCAAAATGGCTTTCTTGCCCTAATTGTTCGGGAGTGGCAGTCAGCAGTAAAACGGAAGGAATGCCGTTTGCCAATTGTTCAATAGACAAATAAGCCTGACTTGGGGCGTTTTCAGTCCAAACCAAATGATGGGCTTCATCCACAATTAAGCAGTCAAAACCGGCTGCCAAGATTTGTTCCGTACGTTTCGGAGAATTAACCAGCCAATCTAATGCACAAATAATTAGAGATTCCGAGCTAAAAGGATTCTCGCCACTGATCGCAAAATCCTCACAGCGTTCTTCATCAAATAGTGAAAAGTGTAAATTAAATCGGCGTAACATCTCAACCAGCCATTGATGTTGCAAGGTTTCTGGAACCACAATCAAGACACGCTGTACTTTTTCTGCAAAAAGTTGATTTTGCAAAATCATGCCGGCTTCAATGGTTTTACCTAAGCCCACTTCATCGGCGAGCAATACGCGCGGATTCACACGGTTACCAACTTCAGCGGCAATATGCAACTGGTGGGGAATTAAACCTGCACGAATACCGCGTAAACCACGTAATGGCGATTGAAATTGGGCTTGTTGGTGCTTGAGTGTACGATAACGCAACGCAAAATGATGGCTACGATCTAACTGTGCGGAAAAGAGGCGATCTTTCGCCGAACTAAAGGAAATAAGCGGTGAAATATCACTTTCTTGAACGATCACTTGTTCACCTTGCGGATTTTCTACCAAATAAAAATTCAAGCCGTTCATGCTTTGAATATCCACAATCTTGCCTTGCCAACCGTCTTTATGATTTAAGGTTTCACCTTTGTTAAATTGAATGCGGGTGAGAGGGGCTTGAGCGATAGAATAAATACGCGTTTCGTCAGAGGCAGGAAAATGTAACGTCACGGTGCGGACATCAAAAGCGGTAACAATGCCTAATCCAAGATTATTCTCACTTCCGCTTAACCAACGCTGACCAAGGGCAAAAGGTGTCATACAACTCTCTATTTTTTTATTCATTAAAATTCGGGCGGCTATTGTAGCCCGATTAAAAGGGAAAGCAATGAAAACCGTGAGCTTAATCACAATTGCTATGATTACCAAGACTCTATGCTTTACTTTGCTAAAGTGAGGTGTGAAAATGGCAGAATTCTTTCATTGTTATGGAGTAAAAAATGGATTGGTCCGAACGTCTTAAACGTGAGTTTTTATCCGGTTGGAAACCGTTTGAAGTTATTTGGCTGGCGGTGTTTATCATTGCGCAAATTTGGGCATATGTGCAAACGCCGGATTCTTGGCTGGCAATGGTTTCCGGTATTTCAGGCATTTTATGTGTAGTATTGGTGAGTAAAGGGAAAATCAGTAACTATTTCTTTGGCTTGATTTATGCTTATACCTATTTTTATGTGGCATGGGGGCAAAATTTCTTAGGGGAAATGAATACCGTGCTTTATGTCTATTTGCCTGCACAGTACATTGGCTATTTTATGTGGAAAAACAATATGCAAAATGACAATGGCGGTGAAAGCGTGGTGGCAAAATCGCTCACCCTACGAGGTTGGATTGCCCTTATGCTTTTTATCGGTATTGGCACACTTTTATTCGTGCAAGCCTTGAAAGCGGCAGGCGGAAGTTCAACCGATTTAGACGGTCTAACAACCATTATCGTGGTGGCGGCGCAGTTGCTGATGATTTTGCGTTATCGTGAACAATGGCTGTTATGGATTGTCCTTAATATCCTTTCCATTAAGTTATGGGCAGAAACACCGGCGATGTATTTAATGTATAGTGCCTATTTGTTGAACTCGCTTTATGGTTATTACAACTGGACGAAATTGACAAAACAAACGCAAAATTGACCGCACTTTTCACAGAAAGGCGAACCGTAGAGTTCGCTTTTTTGTTAAAACTTCAAATAAAAATCCTTTGTTAGTGCAATAAATTCGTCTGTATAGCAGTTTTTCTCATTGTAGATCATGATTTGATTGTGCTCTAATTCTTGCGGTTGTTTGGCAAAAGTGATTAACATTCTTTGCGGTGATTTTCCGATTTTTGTGATGATTTCCGTTTGTTTGACACAATAAAGTGCGGTCAGTTTTTCGAGCGTTTTTGCCGCCTCATAGGGTAACACAAAACTGATTTTGCCCTTTTCCGATAAACATTCAGCCGCCCACGTCAGCCAGTCCGAATGAGTTTGTTTGGTATAACGGGCTAACTCTCTTTCTTTGTTTTTACATTCCACGCCTTGTTCAAAATAGGGCGGGTTGGCAACAATGAGATCAAAAGTTTCTTTCGTATCGGATAAAAAATGTTGAACATCTCCCTGAATCAAATTGATACGTGCTTTCCAAGGTGAAAGCGTAATATTTTCTTGTGCTTGTTGTGCTGCAGCAGGATCTAATTCTACAGCATAAATTTGACTATCTTCCTTTGTGCGTTGTGCAAGCATTAATGCCAGCAAGCCCGTTCCGCTCCCCATATCAAGTATATTTTTACAATGATTCACATCCACCCACGCACCCAGCAAAATGCCGTCCGTGCCTACTTTCATCGCACAATGTTGTTGATTAATGTGAAATTGTTTAAAGGTAAAACTACTCATAAATATTGCTTAAATTGACCGCACTTTCCTGTTTATTTTTAGGCGTTTCGAGGCTTTTCAGGTATAATTCGCGCCAATTTTAACAAAGAACCGTACAATAATGAATTCTCCCCAATTTGAGCAATTTGATCTTTCCTCGGAGCTCTTAAAAGCACTTGAGAAAAAAGGCTACAAACGTCCAACTGCGATCCAAATGGAAGCCATTCCTGCTGCGATGGAAGAGCGTGATGTGCTAGGCTCAGCACCAACCGGCACAGGCAAAACCGTTGCTTTTTTATTACCGGCATTGCAACATCTGCTTGATTATCCACGCCGTAAACCCGGCCCGCCACGTATTCTTGTATTAACCCCAACCCGTGAGTTGGCAATGCAGGTGGCGCAACAAGCGGAGGAATTGGCACAATTTACCCATTTAAATATCGCCACTATCACCGGCGGTGTGGCATATCAAAATCATGGTGAAGTTTTCAATACCAATCAAGATTTGGTGGTGGCGACACCGGGTCGTTTATTGCAATACATTCAAGAAGAAAATTTTGATTGCCGTTCAGTGGAAATATTAATTTTTGATGAAGCGGACAGAATGTTGCAAATGGGCTTTGGACAGGATGCGGAAAAAATTGCGGCGGAAACCCGTTGGCGCAAACAAACGTTATTATTTTCAGCAACCTTAGAGGGTGAATTATTGGTCGATTTTGCCGAACGTCTGCTTAATGATCCCGTACAAGTGGATGCCGAACCAAGCCGTCGTGAACGTAAAAAAATCAATCAATGGTATTATCACGCCGATAGTTATGAACACAAAGTGAAATTATTGGCTCGTTTTATTGAAACAGAAAAAGTAAGCCGAGGCATTATTTTTGTGCGTCGCCGTGAAAATGCCCGAGAGCTTTCCGAAACCTTGCGTAAACGGGGTATTCGTTCCGCTTACTTGGAAGGTGAAATGGCACAAACCCAACGTAACAATGCCATTGATAAATTGAAATCAGATGTGGTCACGGTGTTAGTGGCAACCGATGTAGCGGCTCGTGGTATTGATATTGATGATGTTAGCCATGTGATGAATTTTGACTTGCCATATAGTGCGGATACTTACCTACATCGTATTGGGCGTACCGCTCGAGCGGGCAAAAAAGGGACGGCGGTATCTTTTGTGGAAGCCCACGATTATAAATTGCTCGGCAAAATTAAGCGTTACACGGAGGAAATTCTAAAAGCCCGTGTTTTAGCAGGCTTAGAACCCCGCACCAAACCACCGAAAGACGGCGAGGTGAAATCAGTGAGTAAAAAACAAAAAGCCCGTATCAAAACAAAGCGGGAAGAAAAGAAAAAAACAGAGGCGAAGAAAAAAGTGAAGCTACGTCACAAGGATACGAAAAATATTGGGAAGCGGAGAAAGGCGAGTTCACAACAAGAAAATTAAAAACAAATTGCGGTTGAAAATTCTATTCAATTTTTAATCGCACTTTTTTGTTTGTTATCCCTAGACAATAAAAAACCGCACATCAAAGTGCGGTCTTTTTTTATGCTGTTTTAATTACGCTAATTTTTTGATTTGCGCAGCTAATTTAGATTTGTGATTTGCTGCTTTGTTAGCGTGGATTAAGCCTTTTGAAGCCATACGGTCAACAACTTTTTGCATTTCAACGAATGCTGCTTCAGCTGCTGCTTTCTCACCTGCTGCTACTTGAGCATAAACTTTTTTGATGTAAGTACGCATCATAGAGCGTTGGCTTGCGTTGTGTTGGCGACGTTTTTCAGATTGTACCGCGCGTTTTTTTGCTGACTTGATATTAGCCAAGGTCAAACTCCTAAAATTTCTGTTAATTAGTGTGACAAAATAAAGGGCGCCAATATGACGATTTTTTATACGTTTGTCAATGGAAAATTTGTGTTGGTTTCGGTGAGACACAACCGAAAGTAAGCATCGTTATTTTTACAAGCGCTTTCAATAGGGGCTCACACAAACGATGTGGGCGGATTCTATCAGTTTTTTTGCGTGGAATATAGCGTAAAAACAAAATTTCTATACAATTAAGCAAAATTTTTAGCCGAGAGAGAAATATTTTGAGTAAACGACTTTTAAAATCAGGTGTGATTGTCAGCAGTATGACCTTATTATCACGCGTGTTAGGGTTGGTGCGTGATGTCGTGATCGCTCACCTGATTGGTGCAGGGGCGGCGGCTGATGTATTTTTATTCGCCAACCGTATTCCGAATTTTCTTCGTCGTTTATTTGCGGAAGGGGCGTTTTCCCAAGCCTTTGTTCCCGTATTGGCAGAATATCGTAAGGCAGGCGATACGGATAAAACCCGTGAATTTATCGGTAAAGTGTCCGGTACATTAGGCGGTTTGGTGAGTATTGTGACTTTGTTGGCGATGGTGGGCTCGCCTATCGTTGCAGCATTATTTGGCATGGGCTGGTTCACCGATTGGCTGAATAACGGCCCTGATGCGCATAAGTTTGAACAAGCCTCTTTGCTATTGAAAATTACCTTTCCTTATTTGTGGTTTGTTACTTTTGTTGCGCTTTCCGGTGCGGTGTTGAATACGTTAGGAAAGTTTGGTGTGATGTCTTTCTCACCGGTGTTATTAAATATTGCAATGATTGCGACCGCACTTTTTTTAGCTCCACAAATGAATAATCCCGATCTTGCATTAGCCATCGGTATTTTTCTTGGCGGTTTATTCCAATTTTTATTCCAAATTCCTTTTATGAAAAAAGCTGGACTGTTGGTGAAACCGAAATGGGCGTGGCACGATGAAGGTGTGGTAAAAATTCGCAAATTGATGATTCCCGCTTTGTTTGGTGTGTCTGTCAGCCAAATCAATTTATTACTGGATACGATTATTGCCAGTTTTTTAATGACCGGCTCGATCAGTTGGCTTTATTATTCCGACCGTTTGTTAGAGTTTCCCCTTGGCTTGTTCGGCATTGCGATTTCTACGGTAATTTTACCCACCCTCGCACGTCATCACGTTAATCGTGAGGATAATTCGGCTCAAAGTGCAGTGGATTTTCGTCACACGATGGATTGGGGAGTACGCATGATTCTATTACTTGGCGTACCCGCGGCAGTCGGTATTGCCGTGCTTGCCCAACCTATGCTGCTGACGCTTTTTATGCGGGGTAGTTTTACCTTACATGATGTGCATGCTGCCTCGTATTCCTTATGGGCATTCAATGCCGGTTTACTGAGTTTTATGTTGATTAAAATTCTAGCCAACGGTTATTATGCCCGCCAAGATACCAAAACACCGGTGAAAATCGGCATTATCGCGATGGTGAGTAATATGGGATTCAATGTGTTAGCGATTCCATTTAGCTATGTCGGGTTAGCAATAGCTTCTGCCATGTCTGCTACACTGAATGCTTACTTGCTTTATCGTGGTTTGGCGAAGTCGGATGTGTACCGTTTTTCACGCCAAAGTGCGGTCTTTTTTATGAAAGTTTTGCTTTCCGCACTGACAATGGGCACGGCAGTGTGGTACTACGTGCCGGATATTGGTGAATGGGCGGCAATGAGTTTTACCATTCGCGTTTATTGGTTGATTTGGTTGATTGGATTAGCCGCGATCGTTTATGGTTTGATGTTGATTTTATTAGGTATTCGTCAGCACCATTTGCTGACAAAAAACTAACTTGTCGCTATAATACCGAAATTCTGTAATTTTTGTGGATAGGACATGCGATTAATTCGTGGCTTGCATAATGCAGGCCGGATTTTACAAGGTTGTGCATTGACAATTGGCAACTTTGATGGCGTGCATTTAGGGCATCAGACGGTATTACGCCACCTTCGCGAAAAAGCGGACGAATTAAATTTACCCATGGCGGTATTATTGTTCGAGCCGCAACCCCGTGAATATTTTATGGGCGATAATGCGCCGGCTCGTTTGATGCGTTTACGTGATAAGCTTCACTATTTACGGCAAGCCAAGGTCGATGTCGTTATTGTGGCGAAATTTGATCGTACTTTGGCAGAACAATCGGCAGAACAATTCATCGAACAAACACTAGTGAATCGGCTCCATGTAAAATTTTTAAGCATTGGCGATGATTTTCAATTCGGTGCAAACCGGCAAGGAAATTTTGCGATGTTAAAACAAGCGGGTGAGCGTTTCGGTTTTACTGTGGAAGATAATCATAGTTTCTGTTTGGATGAACAACGCATTAGCAGCACAACTGTTCGGGAAGCCCTAGCAAGAGACAATTTATCCCTTGCGGAAAGTTTGTTAGGCAAACCTTATCGTATTTTTGGGCGGGTGATTCACGGTAATAAATTAGGCAGAACATTGGGTTTTCCTACGGCAAATATCCGTTTGCATCGCCAAGTGAATCCGATTAAAGGCGTGTATGCAGTAAAAGTGCGGTTAAAATCAGGCGAAATTTTTAACGGCGTCGCCAATATTGGGAAACGCCCGACGATTAATGGCGTGATTCAATTATTAGAAGTGCACTTATTTGATTTTGCAAAGATAATTTATGGTGAACCGGTTGAGGTTGAGTTTTGCCATAAAATAAGAGAAGAAATAAAATTTCCCTCCTTTGATGATTTAAAAGCACAAATTAAACGGGATGTTGAAACCGCAAAAGCGTTTTTTAGCAAGAATTTTAAAAAGTAAAAATTGGAAAATAAAATGACAGTCGATTACAAAAACACGCTTAATTTACCGGAAACAGGTTTTCCAATGCGCGGTGATTTAGCCAAGCGCGAACCTGTGATGTTGCAAAATTGGTATGACAAAAATCTTTACCAAAAAATTCGTAAAGCTGCAAAAGGTAAAAAATCCTTTATTTTGCACGATGGCCCTCCTTATGCAAACGGTAGCATTCATATCGGTCATGCGGTAAACAAAATTTTAAAAGATATTATTGTTAAATCTAAAACGGCACAGGGTTTTGATTCCCCTTATATCCCGGGCTGGGACTGTCACGGTTTGCCGATTGAATTAAAAGTAGAAGGTTTGGTGGGAAAACCGAATGAAAAAATCTCTGCGGCGGAGTTTCGTGCAAAATGCCGTGAATATGCGGCAGAGCAGGTGGAAGGGCAGAAAAAAGATTTTATCCGTTTAGGTGTGCTGGGCGATTGGGATAATCCGTATTTAACCATGAATTTTGAGACGGAAGCCAATATTATTCGTACCCTTGGAAAAGTGATTGCAAACGGGCATTTATACAAAGGATCGAAACCGGTACATTGGTGCTTAGACTGTGCCTCTTCTTTAGCCGAAGCGGAAGTCGAATACGAAGATAAAGTTTCACCGTCTATCTATGTTCGTTTTCCGGCAGAAAGTGCGGATGAAATTGAAGCTAAATTTAATGCGCAAGGGAAAGGCAGTGGCAAACTATCTGCGGTAATTTGGACGACCACGCCTTGGACAATTCCGTCAAACCGTGCGATTGCAATTAATCCGGAATTGGAATATCAGCTTGTTCAATTTGGTGACGAACGTGTCATTTTAGCGACAGAGCTGGTGGAATCCGTAGCGAAAGCGGTTGGCATTGAAAATGTGGAAATTTTAGGGACGGCGAAAGGCGTGGAGCTTGAGTTAAGCCGTTTCCATCATCCGTTCTATGATTTTACCGTGCCGATGATTTTAGGTGATCACGTTACCACAGATGGCGGTACCGGTTTGGTTCACACAGCTCCGGATCACGGTTTAGACGACTTTATTGTGGGGCAAAAATATGATTTGCCAATGGCGTGCCTTGTGGCAAATGACGGCAAATTTATTTCAACTACGACATTTTTTGCCGGCAAAGCTGTATTTGAGGCAAATCCGCTTGTGGTGGAAAAATTGCAAGAAACGGGTAATTTGCTGAAGGTGGAAAAAGTTACGCATAGTTATCCGCACTGTTGGCGTCATAAAACCCCAATTATCTTCCGTGCCACACCACAATGGTTTATTGGTATGGAAACCCAAGGGCTACGTGCCAACGCTTTAGGCGAAATTAAGGGCGTGCGTTGGATTCCGGATTGGGGACAGGCTCGAATCGAAAAAATGGTGGAAAATCGTCCCGACTGGTGTATTTCCCGCCAACGTACTTGGGGCGTGCCGATGACGATGTTTGTGCACAAAGAAACGGAAGAATTACATCCACGTACCTTAGAATTATTGGAAGAAGTGGCAAAACGTGTCGAACAATCAGGTATTCAAGCATGGTGGGATCTGGATGAAAAAGAATTGCTTGGCGCAGATGCAGAACATTATCGTAAAGTACCGGATACTTTAGACGTGTGGTTCGATTCCGGATCAACCTATTCCTCTGTGGTGGCGAATCGTCCCGAATTTAGCGGTCAAGCGATTGATATGTATTTGGAAGGTTCCGACCAGCACCGCGGCTGGTTTATGTCGTCATTAATGCTTTCTACCGCAACGGATAATCAAGCGCCTTATAAACAAGTATTGACCCACGGGTTCACGGTGGATGGTCAAGGTCGCAAAATGTCGAAATCGATCGGCAATATCGTGACCCCACAAGAAGTTATGGATAAATTTGGCGGTGATATTTTACGTTTATGGGTCGCCTCAACGGACTACACCGGTGAAATGACGGTTTCAGACGAAATTCTAAAACGTGCGGCGGATAGCTATCGTCGTATTCGCAACACGGCACGTTTCTTATTAGCGAATTTAAACGGTTTTGACCCGAAACGGGATGCGGTAAAACCGGAACAAATGATTAGTCTTGACCGCTGGGCGGTGGCTTGTGCGCTTGAAGCACAAAACGAAATTAAAGAGGCTTACGATAATTATCAATTCCATGCCGTGGTACAACGATTGATGCGTTTCTGTTCCGTAGAAATGGGATCGTTCTATTTGGATATTATCAAGGATCGCCAATACACCACCAAAGCGGATAGCCTTGCCCGTCGCAGCTGTCAAACGGCATTATGGCATATCGCTGAAGCATTGGTTCGTTGGATGGCACCAATTCTTTCCTTTACCGCGGATGAAATTTGGGGCTACTTGCCACAAGGCGAAAACCCACGTTCTGAGTTTGTTTTCACCGAAGAATTTTACACCGGTTTATTCGGGTTAGGCGAAAACGAAAAATTAGACGATACTTACTGGCAACAACTGATTAAAGTTCGTTCCGAAGTGAATCGTGTCTTAGAAATCGCCCGTAATGACAAAGTAATCGGTGGTGGTTTAGAAGCGGAGGTTATCCTTTATGCTAACGATGCATATCGTGCCTTGCTTGAAAAATTGGGCAACGAGTTGCGTTTTGTATTAATTACCTCCAAAGCGGAAGTGAGACCGTTGGCGGAAAAACCGGCGGATATTGCGGAGGGAGAATTGGAAGGCATTGCCGTGAGCGTTTCCCGTTCCAACGGTGAAAAATGCCCGCGTTGTTGGCACTATTCCGATAAAATCGGAATCAATCCGCAACATCCGGCATTGTGTCCTCGTTGTGTAGAAAACGTGGCAGGTAGTGGTGAAATTCGCCATTTTGCATAGTGTAAATTTTCATATTCAAAGTGCGGTTGATTTTGACCGCACTTTTCATTTATTAGGAATTTCTTATGGCTAAAACAAAATCCGGTCTCTCTTTTCTTTGGCTAAGTGCGGTGGTTTTTGTGCTTGATTTATTCACAAAATATCTTGTGGTACAAAAATTTGATTTATACGAAAGTGTGAATATTTTACCGGTATTTAATCTCACTTATGTGCGTAACTACGGTGCGGCATTCAGTTTTTTAGCCGATCACGACGGTTGGCAAAAATACTTTTTCATTGTATTGGCTATCGGTATTTCTTTGATGTTGATGTATTTTTTGAAGAAAAACACAGCAGGTCAAAAATTACAAAATAGCGCCTATGCGCTGATTATTGGCGGTGCATTGGCAAATATGGTGGATCGTACCTATCACGGTTTTGTGGTCGATTTCCTCGATTTTTATTGGGATATTTATCATTATCCGGTGTTTAATATCGCAGATGTGGCAATTTGTATTGGTGCGGGATTGCTTATGCTGGACGCATTTAAAAGCGAAAAGAAAAAAGTACAAGATAAACAAACAGAAAAGAGCGGTCAAAAATGAAAATAATTTTAGCCAATCCACGTGGATTTTGTGCCGGTGTTGATCGAGCTATCAGTATTGTAGAACTCGCCCTTGAAATTCACGGCGCTCCGATTTATGTACGTCACGAAGTAGTGCATAACCGTTTTGTGGTGAACGGGCTACGGGAGCGCGGTGCTATTTTTGTGGAGGAATTAAGCGAAGTGCCGGACGGTGCCATTGTGATTTTCTCTGCCCATGGTGTTTCTCAAGCAGTACGCCAAGAGGCCAAAGATCGCCAATTAAAAGTGTTTGACGCCACTTGCCCGTTAGTGACCAAAGTACATATGCAAGTGGCTCGAGCAAGTAGAAAAGGAACAAAAGCAATTCTTATCGGACATAAAGGTCATCCTGAAGTAGAAGGCACGATGGGGCAATACAGTAATGGTGAAGGCGGTATTTATCTGATTGAAAGTGTGGAGGATATAGCCCGTTTACCTGTGCAAGAAAGCGATGAATTGACATTTATGACCCAAACCACCCTGTCTTTAGATGATACGGCTGAAACGATTCATGCATTAAAAGAAAAATATCCGTCAATCCAAGGCCCGCACAAAAATGATATTTGCTATGCCACCACAAACCGCCAAGAAGCCGTGCGTGAGTTGGCAAAATTATCGGATCTG
Source organism: Rodentibacter caecimuris (assembly GCF_001019715.1). Taxonomy (GTDB): domain Bacteria; phylum Pseudomonadota; class Gammaproteobacteria; order Enterobacterales; family Pasteurellaceae; genus Rodentibacter; species Rodentibacter caecimuris. The sequence continues at coordinate 2,089,894 of NZ_BBXJ01000001.1, read as the reverse complement.
GTTTTGGTGGTAGGATCGAAAAATTCCTCAAATTCTAATCGCTTGGCAGAATTAGCCTCCCGTATGGGGGTGAAATCTCAGCTCCTTGATGATCCCGCTGATATTCAAGCAGGTTGGTTTGATAAGGTACAAACTATTGGGATTACTGCGGGCGCTTCTGCACCAGAAGAATTGGTGCAATCCATTATTACCCGTTTAAAACAATTCGGTGCAAATGAATTAGAAGAGCTCCAAGGGCTGGAAGAAAATATGTTCTTTGAAGTACCTAAAGAATTGCGAATCAAAGAAGTGGGTTAAGGAAAAAAGATTAAATACCAATCGGTTTGCACAAAGTGGTTAGACGATGTAGCACTTGTGCAAACTTCATATTTCAATAAGCCATACAATGGTTCTGTTTATTTTTGTTGTAACACTAAAACTTTTATCAAATCAGTTTGATTCCTTTGTTTGCCTTTCCTAAATGTCTCGGTTATATTATTGAAAATTCTTCCTTCGGGGACGATTATGAGTATTTATCAACTCAAACCAGCCTTTCAAAACTTATTACACCCATTGGTGAAACGTCTTGAGCAATGGGGAATCACTGCCAATCAAGTAACCTTATTTGCTTGTGGTCTTTCCCTCTTTTTTGGGATGGTTCTCACCCTCTTCTCTGCTATTTCCGGCTTGTTTTATCTATTGCCGATTTGGCTTTTTTTACGAATGGCATTGAATGCCATTGATGGTATGTTGGCTCGCGAGTTTAACCAAAAATCTGATTTAGGCGGCTATTTGAATGAAATAACGGATGTTGTTGCCGATACCACACTCTATTTACCTTTTGCCTTTATTACACCATTTTCAGCAGAATCCGTGATGGGCTTTATTTTCTTAGCAATGATGACTGAGTTTTGTGGCGTTTTAGGGCAAGTTCATGGCAATAATGGGCGGCGTTATGATGGGCCTTTGGGGAAAAGTGATCGTGCTTTTTTGATAGGTGCGCTCGGCTTGGCATACGCTTATTTTGGCGAACTGCCTCTTTACTTGAGCAGTTTATTTTGGCTTGCAAATCTCGCCTTAATTTTAACTGCTTATAACCGAGTAAAACGTGGATTAGCGACTACTTCGTAAAAAATGGTTGGATAAAGACAGCCTCCAGCCTGAGATAATATTGGGATCGGCGGGCAACTTTGCCCACTCTACAAGGAAAAAACAATGAAAGAACAAGAAAAATTTTTCAAAACGGCAGACAATACCGAGTTGTTTTATCGTTACCGTCCCGCCAAAAACGGTAGCCAAGATAAAGCGATTGTGTTATTTCACCGAGGGCACGAACACTCCGGACGAATAATGTTTGTGGCTGATGAGTTGGGTTTTGATGATTTTGCCTATTTTGCTTGGGATGCCCGTGGACACGGCAATAGCCCCGGTGAGCGTGGAGATAGCCCGAGCTTTGCAACCTCAGTGTCAGATATTCAGGCATTTATGCAGCATATCGAACGAGAATATCAGATTGCTCCTGAAAATATTTGTGTGATTGCTCAAAGCGTGGGAGCTGTTTTAGTTTCCGCTTGGTTACATGATTATGCGCCTAAAATTCGTTGTGCCGTGTTGGCATCGCCTGCATTTAAGGTAAAACTTTATGTTCCGTTTGCCCGTACGGGCTTGGCGTTGTGGTCAAAATTACGTGGTAATTTCTTTGTAAATAGCTATGTGAAAGCCCATTATTTGACCCACAACAAAGCCCGCCAAAACAGTTTTAATCAAGATCCACTCATTACCCGTGCCATTTCTGCCCGTATTTTGCTTGGTTTGTATGAGGCGGCAGACAGGGTTGTGGCAGATGCACAAGCCATCACCACACCAATTCAGCTTTTTATCTCCGGGGCGGATTGGGTGGTACATCACAAACCGCAGCACGATTTCTATAATCATTTAGGCAGCCGTATTAAAGAACGCTATGTGATGAATGGGTTTTATCACGACACCTTAGGCGAAGAAAACAACCATCTGGTTTTCACTCCAATGCGTCGTTTTATTCGTGCCCGTTTTGATGAACCTGTGCAAAGAGTGGATTGCACTCAAGCGCACATCGCTAGCCCAGGTCGTGTAGAGGCTGATGTACTCGCTACACCGTTATCGCCTTATTCCATCCGTGGTTTATTTTGGGCTGGTTATCGAGCTTTAATGAAACTTGGTGCACGTTGGAGCGAAGGTTTACGTATCGGAAAAGAAACCGGCTACGATTCAGGGAGCACATTGGATTATGTTTATCAAAATCAGCCGCAAGGTTCCAATGCTTTCGGACGTTTGGTCGATAAAAATTATCTGAATGCGATTGGTTGGCGCGGTATTCGCCAACGTAAAGCGAATATTGCCAAAGCGATCAGTCTTGCAATGCAAAAATTGCGGGAAGCGGGTAAACCTGTTCACGTGTTAGATATTGCTTCAGGGCATGGGCGTTACGTGCTGGATGCATTAACCGCACAAAATCAGCCTGATTCTGTGCGTTTGCGTGATTACAGCCCGATTAATGTGGAGGCCGGGCGTCAGTTAATTGCTGAACGGGGCTTGCAAGATATTGCCACGTTTAATGAAGTAAATGCCTTTGATCCTACAAATTATCAAGATCTCAGTCCTCGCCCAACCTTGGGTATCGTTTCAGGTTTACACGAACTTTTTGCCGATAACGATTTGATTATGCATTCGCTCAACGGTTTTGGTGAAGCAATTGAACAAGGCGGTTATTTGATTTATACGGGGCAACCATGGCATCCGCAACTAGAATTAATCGCTCGTTGTTTAACCAGTCATAAGGACGGTAGCCCAAATTGGGTGATGCGTCGCCGTAGTCAGCAAGAAATGGATCAACTTGTGGAGCAAGCGGGTTTTCAAAAAATTCATCAATGGATTGATGAAGACGGCATTTTCACCGTGAGTCTTGCGATTAAAACCAAATGATCAATTTCAAAACCCGTTTGGGTTATTTGCTCGGCGTAGGTGCAATTTTCTACGCCAGCTATGGTTTCACTAATTTTCTAACTGCACAGCGAGAAAATGTACCTGAAATTGTGTTTGATTGGGAACACCGGATTCCTTTTCTTACCTGGACAATTGTGCCGTATTGGTCACTCAATCTGCTTTATGCTTTAGTGTTTTTCCTCTGCCAAGATTTGGCTCAATTACGTAATTACGTGGCACGTTTGCTACTTGCTCAAAGCATTGCGGTTTTCGGCTTTTTGTTTTTTCCGCTCCAAATTAGTTGGCAGAAACCTGAAACGACGGGGATAGCCGGATTTTTGTTTGAATCTCTGGCCGGTTTTGATCAACCGTATAACCAAGCTCCTTCTTTGCATATTATTCTGACTATTGTTGTCGGTGCATTTTATTGGCGAATGTTCCCGAAATGGCGGTTATTGCTAGGCTTTTGGTTTGGGCTTATTGCGGTTTCAATTCTCACCACCTACCAACATCATTTTTTAGATTTACCCACAGGCGCATTAGTCGGCTTTTTGGTATTGTGGCTGTTACCCGAACAAGGCATTTCCCCGATTTTTGTACTCTTCTCCCAAAATCGGACTGTCTCCCATCATCGTTTAATGCGTTATTATGGCTTAGGCGCAATGGTTTGTGTACTGTTGGCATACTTGGGCGGTGGGTGGTTATGGCTTATATGGGGAGCCGTTGCACTTTGTTTGGTTGTGCTTGCTTACGGATGGGGAGTGGCAATTTTCCAAAAGCAAACGAACGGTAAACTTTCTGTTGCGACCTGTGCATTGGAACTTCCTTATCTCCTTGGCGCACGGCTTAACATTGCCTATTGGTTGTGGAGAAAACCGAAAAGTGCGGTCATTTTTGAGAATATTTCCGTCGGTTCGATCATTGTTAGTGGTAAATTTGAAGCGGTGCTTGATTGTTGCGCCGAACTACCTTGCCCAAATCCGCCCGATGCTTACGAGCAAGCGTTAATGCTTGATTTGGTATCGCCAAGTGCCAAGGAACTTTGCAAAGCGGTAGAAAAATTAGATCGCTTACAACAAACTCATTCCTCGGTATTGGTGTGTTGTGCCTTGGGCTACGGACGCAGTGTCGCCGTAGTGTTAACTTGGTTACTTACCACCCGGAAAATAGCGGATTTAGACCAAGCTATTATGCTTGTAAAACAAGCCCGTCCACATATAGTCGTATCAAATGCACTTCGTCAAACAATTTTGCAAGCCGATAAACTGTATCAAGAGAAAACCAAATGACAAATGAACTAGCAGACACCGCAGCCAAAACCACCGCTCATTTTCTTATTACCGCCCGCTATTTGGCGGTATTGAATGCCGTTTTATTAGCTATAAGTCTCGCAACAGAACATCATATCGGGCTGAATGTGATATTGGCGATGGGCTTACTCTATCTACATATTCGACTTGAATTTGATCAACGCATTTTTATGCATACGACAAACTTTGCCGATTTTGACCGCACTTTATTGACGTTAGGCTTAGTGAAACAAACAACCGAACGAGATATTTTTCAACGGGCAAAAGGCACTATTCGTCTGTGGTATGCGGCGTTATTCGCTACCTTGGTACAACTGGCGTTATGGCTGATTTAGGAGGCATTATGCAATTTTTTTCCCGCTTATTAGCACGTTTTATTGATGGCTGTTTATGTTATTTTGTCTCTTTTGTTACAGGTATTCGCCCACAATCGGAAAAGCAATTTACCTTCAGCCCGAAACAAAAAGTTTATTATGCCAATCATAGTAGTCACGGCGATTTTATGTTGGTGTGGGTATCGCTCCCTCAAACGTGGAGAATGGAAACCCGTCCCGTTGCCGCCGCTGAGTATTGGCAAAAAAACCGTTTACGCCGTTTTATCATTCAACAAGTGTTTAATGGTGTATTGATTGCCCGTCAAAGCGAGAGCCCTGAAACCGCTATCACATTGATGAGTGAAGCTTTACGGCATCATTCATTGATTATTTTTCCAGAAGGTACGCGAAATACCGATGAAAATCAGCCGCTTTTGCCGTTTAAATCCGGTATTTACCACCTTGCCCAACAAAATCCCGATATAGAATTTGTTCCGATTTGGATTGATAATATCAGTCATGTGTTGCCAAAAGGCAAATGGTTGCCTATTCCGCTTTTGTGTGATGTCTATATTGGTGAGCCGTTGAGGTTAGCTGAAAATGAACCCAAACAGGCTTTTCTAGATCGCACAATGAATGCTTTGTTAGCCTTAAATCCAAACCAAACAGAGGAGAAACTGTGATGCTGGCGCAAACGACTTTTATTTTTATCGTAGTGTTTGGTTTGCTGATTATAGCGAGTGCTATCGGACGGCTACTCATGAGCAAATATGGCGAAGAAAACAGCACTGTTGCTAACTTAGTCGCCCGTATTAATGCGTGGTGGGTGATGACAGGGGTATTATTTATCGCTTTTTTGTTCGGGCGTATTGGGGCGACAATTCTCTTTTTTCTAATTTCCTTCATTGCTCTGCGTGAATTTATGACGGTGATTTATCGTAAACGTTGCGATTATTACAGTATGGTGGCATGTTTCTATTTATTGTTACCGATCCAATACTACCTTGTGTTAGTGCAATGGTATGGTATGTTTTCCATCTTCATTCCTGTTTATGGCTTTTTGTTGCTACCGATTATAGGGAGTCTCAGTGGGAATACCGAGCAATTCCTCGCCCGTACAGCCAAAACCCAATGGATGACAATGATCTGTATTTTCTGTATTTCTCATGTTCCCGCCTTGCTCTTTTTAAATTTGGACGATTTCAGCAACGAAAACAATATATTGCTAGTGATTTTTATGATTGCCACCGTGCAGTCCAGCGATGTACTGCAATATATTTGGGGAAAACTGCTTGGCGGTCCCAAAATTATGCCGAGTCTTTCACCTTCTAAAACTATTTCAGGCACTGTCGGTGGTATTATCTCTGCCACGGTAGTAGCTATGTTAATGGCGCCAATTACGCCATTTACTTATTGGCAAGCAGGGCTAATTGGCTTTATTGTCTGCATAATGGGTTTCTTAGGCGGTTTGGTGATGTCTGCGATTAAACGCGATCACGGTGTAAAAGACTGGGGCAAGATGATAAACGGACACGGAGGAATGCTCGACCGAATGGATTCAGTCTGTTTCTCTGCCCCTATTTTCTTCCATATTATTCGGTATTTTTGGAATGGTTAAAGACAAGCGGGCAGAGCAGTTATACGAGTTTTCGGTATTATGTAGCAGTTGTACAAAATTGTATATGTTACTGTGAGCATAGGGCTGTGCTGTAGTCTAACGTTAATAATTTCAATCACTTATCGACAGGGCGTACTACATACGCCCCTACATGTTGTATCAATTTTTTATTTGTGCGTAGGCTACATAATATACGGTAAAGTGCGGTCAAAATTGACCGCACTTTTTGTTAGAACGACCCTCTTAAACCAACGTAGATATTACGACCGTCTTGACCATAGCCAAGAAGGTTTTCATATTTTTTGTCGAATAGGTTGTTTAGGTTGGCATATATCGTTAAGTTTGGAATGACTTGATAATTTACGCCTAAATTTACCAAAGTATAAGACGGTAATTTGGTACGGTGGGTGGAATAAGTTGGTGAGAAATAGTTGTCTATTCGTTTTCCAACATAAGATACATTCACACTTGAGCCAAATTTCTCTGTGATTTGATAGGATAATCCCGCATTTGCCGTGTGTTTAGGGCGGCGTAGCAATTCGTTACCATTATTGTCTTTACTATTCGTATAGGTATAGTTTGCATAGGCGGTTAAATCATTGGTTAATTTACCGTTGTAAGCAATTTCTACCCCTTTAATTTTGGTTTTGCCGTCAAGGTTTATTGCACGAGAGGTGTAGCTCGTGAAATCAATAATTTCGCTACTGATAAAATGCTCAACACGGCGATTAAAATAAGTGATGTCTAAACTGTGCTGTTTATTGTGGCTTTCCAACAAGATGCCTACATCACCTCCGCGACTTTTTTCCGGTTTTAAATTCGGATTACCGATATAACGGCCGTTATAGCCATAATATTCGGTAATGGTTGGGTTTTGAATAGCGGTGCCAAAACTGGCGTGTGCCTTTATGTTTGATGTGAGGCGATAAGTAGCGGAAATTCGTCCTGTAAAGGAATTGTCGTATTCGGAACTGTCAGTGTAACGACCACTCAAGCTCAAACTGTGATCTTTTTCGCTGAACAAACGATATTCCGCCGCAATGCTTTTTTCTGTCAGTTTTTTCTCACCAATATCATTGAAATAACTGGAATGATAGTTTGAGCGTTGATATTCGCCTAATAGGCTTAATCCTTGGGTAATTGAACCTTCCTGATCAAAATTAATATCGAGTTGATAGTTAGCGTTTAATTTTTTGCCGTTATAAGCACTTCTAAAACCAAAAGTATCGCTATCCGTTTTAATGTGGCTGACAGAGGCTTTGTGTTTGAATAGATCTTTATCATTACCCCAGTAACCACCTAATTTAAATAATGTTTCACGAGTATGGGTGTAATGCCCTTTTTCGTCAGTTAATCCATTGTCAAAGTGGACGTTTTGAGAAAAGTGTGAACCCAATAATTCTAACCCTTTGTTGTCATCATCATAACCGAAACGGAAAGAAAAGTTATCGCGGTGAAATTTATCTTTTTCATTTGCGCCACCTGTTGCAACTGAACTGTTGTCTTCTGCGGTGTAATTAAAGCGATCTTTGCTTAATGCAGAAATACCGCGTGTGCGATGGCTATCGCCATGAAGCGAGTAATAAAATCCGTTATTGTAGCCTGAAACAGTAACCGAGCCGTCACGTGTACGGTGTGAGCCGATACCTAAGTCAAAATCAATATTAAATGGTTTTTCTTTATAGAGCCCACTTTTGGTTGTGATATAAATCACCCCACCCATTGCATCACTGCCCCACAAAGCTGATTGTTCTCCGCGTAACACTTCAATGCGGTCAATATTGCTTAAAGCCAAACCGCCAAAATCATAGCCGTATCCTGTAACCGGATTGATTTTCACACCATCAATTATTACGGCAGTATGATTCGCATCAGCCCCACGAATCAAGAAATTAGTAAGCGGGCCTCGTCCGCCATAGCTCATCATTGAAACGCCCGGCACCGTTTTCAGCACATCACTTACATAAGTTGCATTACGTGCGGAGAAATCTTGTTCGGTCAATACTGTAACTGATGACGCAGTTTGATCTTGATTTACCGGTGTTGCATAAGCGGAATAAACGTTAATGGAAGGCAGTTCTGTGTGGGAAGATTCCGCATATATAAAAGCGGAGGAACCGAGCAAAAGTGCGGTTGTAATAAGATTTTTTTTCATAGATATGTTCCTTTAGGGGGAGTAGGAGAGCATTTTGACATAACTCTATTGGCTTTCCTAGTTGAGATTTTTCATAGGGAATGCAAATTCTATTCATAAAAACTGCGGAGATTTTTAACCGCACTTTTTGCTTTTATCCGCCCTGCTGTTTCAAGTATAATGCCGGTATTTTTATCACATTTAGATTCAAGATTATGAGCAATCAATTCAATGTAAAAACCTTCCAAGGTATGATTCTCGCCCTACAAGATTATTGGGCAAAACAGGGTTGTACTGTTGTTCAGCCATTTGATATGGAAGTGGGGGCGGGAACCTCTCACCCAATGACGGCATTGCGAGCGTTAGGCCCCGAGCCAATGGCGTTCGCTTATGTACAGCCATCCCGTCGCCCGACTGACGGTCGTTACGGCGAAAATCCAAACCGCTTACAGCATTATTATCAATTCCAAGTGGTGATTAAACCCTCACCGGATAATATTCAAGAACTTTATCTCGATAGCCTGAAAATGCTCGGTTTCGATCCGACCCAAAACGATATTCGTTTTGTCGAAGATAACTGGGAAAACCCGACCCTTGGCGCGTGGGGCTTAGGCTGGGAAGTGTGGTTGAATGGAATGGAAGTGACCCAATTCACCTATTTCCAACAAGTCGGCGGCTTAGAATGTAAGCCTGTTACGGGTGAAATTACCTACGGTTTAGAACGCTTGGCTATGTACATTCAAGGCGTGGACAGCGTGTATGATCTGGTTTGGTCGGACGGCCCGCTTGGTAAAACCACCTACGGCGATGTGTTCCATCAAAACGAAGTGGAACAATCCACCTACAATTTTGAATATGCCAACACGGATTTCTTATTCTACTGTTTCGATCAATATGAAAAAGAAGCCCAACAATTATTAGCGTTAGAAAAACCACTGCCGTTACCAGCGTACGAACGCATTTTAAAAGCAGCACACAGTTTCAATTTGCTTGATGCCCGCAAAGCGATTTCCGTTACCGAACGCCAACGCTACATTTTGCGTATCCGAGCCTTAACCAAAGGCGTTGCTGAAGCTTACTACGCCAGCCGTGAAGCCCTCGGTTTCCCCGGTTGTAAAAAATAACCTGAAAATAACCGCACTTTAGAAATTTATGAAATAGGAGAGAGGATGAGCGATTTTCAATACCCAAAAGATATTTATACCGAAGCCGAGCCGGATGTGAATACGCTGGCTAATCTTGGTCCATTAACCGGACTGGCGGGCATTTGGGAAGGTAAGCGTGGCTTAGATATTAACCCTAAAGCGGAAGGCGCGGAAAAAGATCCTTATATCGAACGGGTAGAGTTACAACCGATTGACGCACAAACGAACGGGCCTCAACTTTTCTATGGTTTGCGTTATCACACCCGTATTGTTCAGCCAAATGAAGTGGAAACCTTTCACGATCAAGTGGGGTATTGGTTATGGGAGCCGGCAACGGGCAATATTCTCTTTACTTTAAGTATCCCGCGTGGACAAACGCTCATGGCAACCGGCAATGCTCCGGCGGATGCAAAAGAATTTACCGTGAAAGCAGTGCGGGGTTCACTCACCAATGGCATTATTTCTAATCCGTTTATCGAGCAAAATTTCACCACAGAAAGTTATACAATCAAGGTAAAAATCAATGATGACGGTACTTGGTCTTACGAGCAGGATACGGTTATGCTGATTCCAAACTATGATGAACCTTTCCATCATACGGATCGCAACCGTTTAACCAAAATTGCAGAACCAACGCTAAACCCGACCGCACTTGCGGCGCAAAAAGAAAGTGAATAATGAAACCGATTCTTTACTATGCGGAACAATGCCCGGATACCGCTCTTTTTGTGGCAAAATTACAAACTCTTGGCATTTCGTATGAAGCCGTTGAAATTTTACAATCCCTACCTAATTTTAAACGCTTTCTAAAATTACGTGATAGCCACTCAGTGTTTGATAATGCCAAAGCCAACGGCTATGTCGGTATTCCGGCATTAGTAATTGACGGCGAAAAAGTGGTACTGGATTTGGCGGAGCTAGATTGTATTTTCGGTTAGCAAACGGTGAAATTTTAGGGAGATGTTTGAAAATAAAAAACTATGTTCAATCATTAAAAACTAATTCACATATCTTACATTTGCCGTTTAATTGAGAAACAAAAATGAATATATCTACATTGTCCAATGGTGAATTATTAAGGATTCAGACTGAATTTTATAATTATTTTGAGACAGGATATGATTTTGAAGAATTTTTAAAAGAGTATCTGATAAAAATGGGCTTAGATGAAGTTGAGATAACGCAACGATCTAGAGACGGTGGTATAGACCTTACTGCTATAAGAAAAGGTGTTGGTGATTTCAGTGAAATAGATATCACAAATTATTTTATCCAAGCTAAGAGATATGCTTTTAAACGTAACGTAGGTGTAAGAGAAATTAGAGAGCTGAAAGGTACGCTCCTTTTTGGGTATAAAGGAATATTTATTTGTACTTCAAATTTTACAGAAGACGCTAAAAAAGAAGCAACAAATGATATATCAAAACCAATAGTTCTTATTGACGGTAAATCATTGGTACAAAGCTGTATAGATAATGGGATAGGATTTATATTTAAACCTGTTTTTAGCTCAGAGAAAATGAATAAGTTATTGAATAGAGATAAGATGGCAAAAATAAATTCAAATCCTATTAATCATAACGATGATAATTACATAGAAAAAATGATTACATCAAATGATATTAGAGCAAGAATGATATCTATACCATCATCTATTATGAAATTAATACCTGACTCTATGCAGAAAATAGATGTTGTCATCAATGACAAAACATATTCTTTCACAATAAATAGAAGTAGAAATTATCTTGCAGGGGTTACAGATGTATTAAGAGAATATAATTTATTGTCTATGGATAATGTAATTACTAGTAAGAATGCGAGATGGTCTTTTGATCAAGAAAAAAATTTAATTAGATTATATATTGAAAATTAATGAGAAATAAACCAATGACAACCCAAAATTTCCTCGTAGAGATCGGCACAGAAGAGTTGCCGCCAAAAGCTCTTAAAACATTAGCTACTGCCTTTGTGGATAACGTACAGGCGGAATTAAATCAAGCAGGCTTAGCATTTGATAAAATCGAATGGTTTGCGGCACCACGTCGTTTGGCGGTGAAAGTGCTAGCGCTTGCCACACAGCAGCCGAGCAAAGAAATTGAAAAACGTGGGCCTGCGGTATCCGCAGCGTTTGATGCCGAAGGCAAACCGACCAAAGCTGCTGAAGGCTGGGCCCGTGGTTGTGGTATCACTGTGGATCAAGCGGAACGCCTTGCGACGGATAAAGGTGAATGGCTGGTTCATCGTGCGAAAATCGAAGGTCAGCCGACCCAAAATTTACTTGGCGACATTGTGGTGAACGCTTTAGCAAAATTGCCTATCCCAAAACCAATGCGTTGGGCGGACAAAACCGTGCAATTCATTCGCCCTGTTCATACTGTCACCATGTTACTTGGTGATGAACTCATCGAGGGTGAAATTTTAGGTGTGGCAAGTGCCCGTACTATTCGTGGTCATCGTTTCTTAGGTGAACGTGAATTTGAAATTCAACATGCCGATCAATATCCACAATTACTACGCGAAAAAGGTTCGGTCATTGCTGATTTCAATGAACGTAAAGCGGAGATTTTGGCAAAATCTCAAGAAAAAGCGACCGCACTTGGCGGTGTGGCAGATATTGAAGAAGATTTGCTTGATGAAGTAACGTCGTTGGTGGAATACCCGAATGTATTGATGGCAAAATTTGAAGATCGTTTTCTTGCTGTACCGGCGGAAGCCTTAGTTTATACCATGAAGGGCGATCAAAAATATTTCCCAATTTACGACAAAGAGGGTAAATTATTACCGCACTTTATTTTTGTTTCGAATATCAATCCTGAGGATCCGACAGCGATTATTGAGGGTAATGAAAAAGTCGTGCGCCCACGTTTAACAGACGCAGAATTCTTCTTTAAAACCGACTTAAAACAAAAATTGGTGGATCGCTTACCTCGTTTGGAAACGGTGTTGTTCCAACAACAACTCGGCACAGTGCGGGATAAAACCGCTCGTATTGAGCAGTTAGCTGGCGAAATTGCCAAACAAATCGGGGCAGACGAAGCCAAAGCGAAACGCGCAGGCTTGCTCTCCAAGTGTGATTTAATGACCAATATGGTGTTTGAATTTACCGACACACAAGGCGTGATGGGTATGCACTACGCCCGCCACGACGGCGAAGATGAAGAAGTGGCAGTAGCATTAAACGAACAATATATGCCTCGTTTCTCCGGCGATTCATTGCCAAAATCTTTAGTGGCAAGTGCGGTTGCTTTGGCAGATAAATTTGATACCCTCACAGGGATTTTCGGTATCGGACAAGCACCAAAAGGCAGTGCCGACCCGTTTGCCTTACGCCGTGCGGCATTGGGGGCGTTACGCATTATCGTAGAGAAAAATTTACCCCTTGATCTTGAAGATTTAGTGCAAAAATCGACCGCACTTTTTGGCGATAAATTGACTAATGAAAATGTGGTTGCCGATGTAGTGGACTTTATGCTCGGACGTTTCCGTGCGTGGTATCAAGACGAAGGCATTGCCGTTGATGTCATTCAAGCGGTGTTGGCCCGTCGTCCGACTAAACCGGCTGATTTTGATGCTCGAGTACGTGCCGTGTCTCATTTCCGTACTCTCGACAGTGCAGAAGCCCTCGCTGCCGCCAATAAGCGTGTGAGTAATATTTTAGCGAAAGTAGAAGGGGAAATCTCATCACAAATTGACCGCACTTTATTGCTCGAAGAGGAAGAAAAAGTGCTTGCAGAGCAAGTGCTTGCGCTACAATCAGAACTCTCGCCACTCTTTGAACAGGGCAAATATCAAGCGGCATTAGATCGTTTAGCCGGCTTGCGTGAGGCAGTTAATAACTTCTTTGATAAAGTAATGGTCAATGCGGAAGATCCAAAATTACGCCAAAATCGTTTAGCAATTTTAAATAATTTACGTAATTTATTCCTACAAGTGGCGGATATTTCGTTACTTCAATAAGTACAAGTGCAAGGATGGTTATTTTTCAAGCGACCATCCTTTTACTTATAGACTTAGCGTCATTATTTCTCTATAATCGTCCGCGTTTCCCCCCTTAGCTCAGTTGGTTAGAGCAGGCGACTCATAATCGCTTGGTCACTGGTTCAAGTCCGGTAGGGGGGACCATTTAACCCGTCAAATAACGTCTTTTTTGTCAAAAACATAGTAAAAACAGCATATTAAAAACTTTTCTTTTGTTGTTTTCGTTCGTTAGTGTTTGTCATTGTTCGCTTTTCTTGTTCCCTTTTCTGTTCCCTCTTAATAAAGGGGCTAAATCGAGGGAACAAAAGCGGTTGTCTTTTGTTCATTAGGGCTTAAACGATGGCTAGAAACTTTCTAAAAAAATTTACTGATTCATATATTCAATCCATTAAACCGACAGATAAAGAACAATTATTTGCCGATAGGGATAATCTTTATTTATTGGTTAAACCAAACGGGGCTAAATTCTGGCGGTTTATTTATACTCACCCCATAAACAAAAAACGCGTAAAAAAATCTTTTGGGGCTTATCCTTATTTTTCTTTAACTTTAGCGCGTGAAAAAGCGCGTAAATGGTGCGATTTACTCGCACTAGGAATTGATCCTTCAGAGCAAGAAAATATTCAACGGCTACAGGATGAAAAAAAATCAATAACTTTTGGCGAATTGGCGGCTTTATGGCGTAATAAACGAGAACAGAAAGGTGAATTAAAGAAAAAAAGTATTGAGAAAGCCTACCGCCGAGTTGAGTTACATTTGTTTGATAAATTTAAGTTTGATGATTTACCTATTGAAAATCTTCATATCAAATCATTTGATTCTGCTTTATTGCCTCTTGATGGATCAGATACTTGCGATAAATTATGCACGGCAATTAGACAGATTTTTGATAATGCAATTGATGACGGGATTATCAATAATAACCCATTTGCAAGGCTTTCAAGGCGTTTTAAAAAACCAATAGCTCAACATTTGCCAACTATTCCACCGGAAGAACTGCCGCGTGTTTTTTATAAGCTCAATACGTCTAATTCAAAAATAGGGACAAAATGCCTAATCGAATTTCAATTACTTACGATTCTAAGGGCTAGTGAAGCGGTAAATATTGAGTGGGGTGATGTAGATTGGCATGAGAAAGTTTTACATATTCCGGCGGAACGCATGAAAGGGGGAAAACGTGCGCATAGTGTTCCACTTTCGCGTCAAGCTTTGCGAGTTTTAGAAACTATGAAAGAAATTAACGGGCATAGGCGTTTTGTCTTTACAGGTTATCAAGCACCATGGAATAAGCCGATGAATAGCCAAACCGTTAATAAAGCCCTAATAGATTTGGGATTTAAAGGGGAATTAGTGGGGCATGGTTTTAGAAGTATCGCAAGCACTTACTTGCATGAATTGGATCAATTTTCATATGAAGCGGTTGAGTGGTGTTTATCCCATGAAACAAAAAGCGATGTTAGGAAAGCCTACGATAAATCAAAAAAATGGAAGTCACGTCAAGCTATTATGCAAACGTGGGGCGATTATGTCGAGCAATGTAAGCTAGAGGCGATGAAAGCCTAACCGTCACAGGGCGGAGCGTTCCGCCCTTTATTCTTCCTCGCATTCGTCTTCACTTTCGCAGTCTTCATCATAATAAACCGGCTCAACATAGGTTTCTTTTTGTTTGCTTTTCGCCTTTTGTTCCTCTTTCTTGTCTTTGTAATGTTTATAGACTTTGTATGCGACATAAGCAACAACGGCTTTTTTAATTATGCCACTACTCTTTTTCTTTTCTCGTGCTATAGCTGAATTTGTCGCACCGAGTGAAATAGCTATTGCAAGTGCGAAAGTGAAAGCCTTTTTAATCATTGATGAACCCTTGCCGTTACTGGCTTTACATGCATTTATTATATCAAAACTATAATCCCTACAATACCTAAAACCCTATTTTCTCTACGATTTTTCAACAAAAACCACGCGCGAAAAATCGCTAGCAAACCCTCGCCACGCCGGCACGCTTTTTGTAGTGATTTCAACGCAAATTTTAAAAGCCTTTCAAGCCTTGCCAATACTGGCGCGCCTTGATGTTTTAAATATTCGTTCATCAACGCAAACCAACGCAGAAAAACGCAAAATTTAGGCGTAAAAATGCTAATTTAGTCCAATTTCTAGCGGCAAAAATTGGACAGTCCCCCGCATTGATAAAAAGTGCGGTTGAATTTGCCCTTAATTTTTCCGCCGATTTTGTGAAACACCCCGCAACACTTGTCATTTAATGCGCGCCATGCCTGATTTATCCATAATAAAAACCACTCCGAGGCGTAACGCACGGACACACAGCGCACCAAATTTTTTTAGGTGAAAAATGCAACAAGGCAATCAGGCAAAAAACGGGCTGACCGCGCTTACTCGTTGGCTAATGGATACAAGACACCACCCCATAAGGCAAATTATGACGGACAACACACAAAAAGAACGCTTTTTAAGAGTGGATGATGTGATAAACCTCACGGGGCTTTCACGCTCCACCATTTACGACAAAGCACGGCTAGGGAAATTCCCCGAAGCCGTCAATCTAGGCGGCAATGCGAAAGCATGGCTAGAAAGTGAAGTGCGCGCATGGATGAACGCACGCATTGAACAACGCAACAACAAAGCAAAACAGGCAGGTAAAAAATGATCCAACTCACCCTACAACACCCCGAAAAACAAGCGAAATTGACCGCACTTTTAGGCGAATTTAACGATAAAAAAGCGGCACTCATCGCCCTTTCTGATGAATTGAGTACACTCGAGCGCAAACAGGCAAAAAATAACGCCACGATTGCGGCAGTACGCCATGAATTTGAAACGGAAATTGCCAAAATCAAGGCGAAATTTGAGACAGAAAGTGAACTCACCCTTGACGATTACAGCGCCACGCAAAAATTAAAAGCAGAATTAAAATCACGTGTGGATTTCTTCACTGCCTTGAATGAAGACTTAGAACAAAAACTTTACGACAAGCGCGAAGAAGTTTACACCGCCAAACAAGATTTTCTCACTTTCCGCAAGCAAATTTACCGATTCACCGCAGAAGTCTTGATTGACGAATTTATGGCGCAGAATAAGGCAAAAATCGCGCTATTTAAGGGCTTATTTGTTCAATCCGGTGAATATGACCCACTAACAGAAAAAGACGGTCATGATGAATTTAATGCGCTAATTATCAAAAAATTCAACGTGGAATTAACCACGCCGGAAGAATTAAAACTCCCACCGCTGGCACTGGCTGCCGATTGGAAGCCAAAAACCCCAACGCAAAAACACGTTGAGCGCTTTCAAGAGCAAGAAGAAAAAGGCTTAAAACGTTTATTAACTGAAATGTAAGGATGACAATATGCAAAAACTCACTCAAGAAAAATTTACCGCCTACAAAAACGAACTTGAAGGCGTAGAAATGCAAGAATACAGCCATTTCAACGACCACGCCAAAGTGGAAAAAATCATTAAACAAGGCATTAAAAACCACGCTTTTTTAGGCTTAATCACCACAAAATTTGTTGAAGATTCGCCAAATAAAGCCTATGCACTCTCTTTGCCGATTGTCAGCAACACAGACACCGACAAGCACGCCCGAGAACCGCGCAATATCGTGCAAGATGTAACCCCTTTTGAGTGCGCCCAAATTAATCTCGACGTTCGCCTTTTGCATAGCGAACTGGATCTTTTTACTGAAATTGATTTTGAAAAAGCCCTTAATGCCCGTTTAGGCGGAGAATTTGCGAAAAATCTCGCGATGGTAGGCTTTCACGGCACACATCGTGCAAAAGATTCCGATCCACAAGCCTACCCACTGGGCGAAGATGTGGCGAAAGGTTGGCATGCACAGCTAAAAGAAAAAGCGCAAGTGATTCAAGCCGTTGAATTAAGCGGGCAAACAACCGCCCAACTTATTAAAAAAGCTCTTGAAAAATTGCCGGCAATACTTCGCGAAAGTGGCGATTTAATCGCAATTTGCGGGCGTAATGTTTTAGACGGTACATTGATTCAGCTTGAGCCAAAACAGCTTAATGCACAAAATGGCGTGCTTTTAACCTCACAAAACCTTATCGGGGGCTTGCGTGCAATCAATGCGCCTTTCTTTCCGGCAAATTGCATTCTAATTACCACGTTTTCAAACCTTGCCATTTACCTAAAACAAAACACGGCACGCCTATTCTTCAAGCAAGAACTGCGCGAAGATAGCCTAAATGTTTATTTTTCGGTACAGCTTGATTATTTGCTGGAAAATTACCGCCATGCGGTTTTAATCGAAGGCATTGAGGGGCAAGCATAATGGAAGAAAAACCATTGAAGCGCATGCGGCGGATTTACTCCACACCACAAACCTATTTTTGAATCACAGCGTGCAATGTTTAGTCAAACAAGGCGCCATTCAGCCCAGCGAAAGAAATGCGCTTATGCGTGAATATTCAAGGCTTATGGCAGAACAAACCCGCATATCTGACCGCACTTCAAGCGAAATTCAAGCCCATTCCTTTATTTGTAGTTATTAACCCACCGCCCCGAAAGGGGCTTTTTACTTTTCTAATTTTCTTATTGATGAAAACTAAAAATAGCTTATAATCTAATCATTAAATTATACCTAAAGGATCCCCATGAATCGCGTAAACTGGACAAAAGACGCGTTAAGGCAGCTTTTAAAAATAGATAGCAGGTATCAAAAAGCGATTAGAGAAAAGGCAAATGCACTTGAAACCTTTCCTAATGAGACGCTAGATACCAAAAAATTAAAAGGTGAAGAAGGGAAATGGCGGCTAAGGGTAGGCAATTACCGTATTATTTTTGAAGTTATCAACGGAGAGCCGAAAATCATCAACATTCAAGCCATAAAACGCCGTAGTGAACGCACTTATAGCTAGGAGAAAGCAAAATGAATCTAAATCACCGATATATTAACGACCCACAAGGGAGACCGGAATTTGTCATTTTACCTATTGCGGAATATGAAGATTTATTAATGAAAGCAAGTCCTTTTGATGATGAAAATTCCGCAGAATGGGAAGATATTCCCCTTGGTCCTACCGAAGACGGGGCGGAATTAATTCCTAATGATGTAGTGAATATCATGTTTAATCAAGACGTGAGCCTATTGGCAGCGTGGCGCATTTATCGCAATCTTTCGCAAGCAGAGGTAGCAAAACGCACCGGATTAACTCAATCCGCTATTTCTCAAGCTGAACGCAAAGAAAGCAAACCACAAAAAAAGACCCGTGAAAAACTGGCAAAAATTTATCAATGCAACCCTGAACAATTAGAAATTTAAACCATATAAAAAGCCCTATTGACGGGCTTTTCTTTTTATTTAAGGATTCATCATAAATGACAAAAAATAAACCCACTTTACCGCCGAGAAAATGGTATAGCTTGCAACAAGCAGCGGATAAATTAACAAGAGAATTTAATGAGCCAGTAACAATAGAGGATTTAATTCATTATGCTGCCATAGGAAATATTCAATTTTGCATTAAAGCCTTGACAGTTCAAAATAATATTATTTTCCCTATTTTTAAGAAAGAAGATATATCATTCCAATTTTCTTTTAATAAGCACCTTGTTGTTTGTAATTATTTATATATAAAAAGTAACGAAGAAACGATAGAAGAAAAAATTAAATCTAACAAAGGAGAGATGATTCACTTACCTGAATACAATCAGAAAAATAAAAACATATCAATAAATGGCTTTTTGGGCATTTGCCCTAGAGACTTTAAATATTCGACATTTGAATCAGATCTACTAAAAAGAAAATTATCTGGATTTACATTAGAAAATCCTAGAGCTTTATTAAAGTATGGAATACCATTTCACGAAATTAAAATTTATCTTTCTGATGAAAGAATAAAAAACTTATTTATCGAATACGATGATATTTATATTTTAGAAGATGAATTAACCTTTTTTATAAATACAGGTGGAAAACTAAATATAACAAAAGGGAATGTCACCCCAATAGCCCCAATTTCAACCCGAAAACAAACCAACCAAGCCGAATTTATTAAAGCCTTACTCAAATTGCACTATGGCATAGATGAACCAGAAAAAGCGAGAAGCCTTTTAAACGGAGAATTAGCCAAAAAATTTGCCAGCGCTGGAATAGAGATTAACATCACGCCGGAGACCCTTAGAAACTGGCTTAATACAGCAAAATAACCTTTCATTTTTTTGGAAATTTCCAAACTATTTTTGGAAATTTCCACTCTTCAAAAAATCCATTCCCTACCATACCCCCCGACAAACAAGACAAAAAAGCACGTTATTTGACAACACCAACAAATCAGAGGGGAACGTATGGAAAAAACCACCGATTCACAACAACGCTATTATTCAACCGCCACGCTTTGCAGAATGCTCGATGTTTCTCGCAGCTGGCTATGGGAACAATCCAAAGCCGGCAAATTTCCAAAACCGGTTAAATTTGGGCGCTTGGCCCGTTATCCGGTTGAAGCCGTGGAGCGTTATTTAGCGCAGCAAAATCACACCGCAGAAAACCCCAATGCGCACTAAGGGGGCAAGATGAGCGGATTAACAATTTATTGCCCGTTTTGCGGGCATAAAGTAGGCATTCGCACCAGTAACAAACTTTCTTTACTGGTTACCAGTGCGCGCCTTTATTGCCCGCAGTGCAACCAATTACAAGCGGAATTTGTCGGGCAAATCACCAACATTCGCCGCGCGGTTTTTGTGGATTGTCCGGAGGCAAACGGCTGGGAGAAAAGCGAAAAAGAACTTTTGAAAGAGGCGGGGATGAAACCCATGACCAATGAGGAACGTTTAGCACAGCTTAAAGAATCCGGCAATACACAAGGCAAGCTCAATTTCTAGCCTTGACGCCGAAATGCAGCCAAAAGAAAAGCCCCCGCGGGAACGGAGGCTTAAATCCTAAACCAACTAATTATCTAACCATAACTAAGGATTCATTTATGAAAAATGAACAGGCATATTATAGCCAAAAATCAAGTATTTATCATCAAACGCACAAAAAAAGCCGTATTTTGTCAAATTCAGCCTTGACAGTTAAAACGAAATTAAACTATATTAAATCCGCTTTCAACAAAGCACCAAAAAACGAGCGTGACAACTCGAACTATCATTTATCAGTGGCGCACAGCACGCCTATTTCCTATGCGTGTTTTTTTGTGCATAGCGTTTACGCACACCCCAACATAGATCTATTTTCTGATAGACTATGCCCTATGGTAACGCGTAGCGGGAAAGGTTTCGCCCTTTGCCGTTTACCACTGATAACGGTTTGTCACCCCGTTGCGCGTTACCGCCAAAGCGTGACAACTTTCGCGGTAACTCTTGAAAATTTAATCAGTGGAGTTACGCAAATGACCCAATTCATTTTTGCGGCTATTCGCCGTACCGATTTATCAAATCGTATTCAAAAAATCCGTATCAATGCCGAAACCGAGCGACAAGCCCGCGCTATTTTAGCCCGTGAATTTGTGCTTATCCTTGCCGGCAGAATCCCCGAAAAAAACACCTCAAAATTTAACCACACTTTTACACAAGGGGGGATTTATGCCTAATTCTTGCACCGGAAAACTAATTCAAACCCATGAAGGCACTTTGATTTATCGCAACACTGAACAAGAGAAAAAAACCAATCCTTCCTTGTTATTGATTGAAGAATTAACCGCGCATTTCAACGTTCCGACACAGCCGGAAGAACGAGATTTAACAGATTCCCTCGCCTTTTTTGGCGTTTGCTATTTAGCCTTAATCAAAGAGCTAAACGGCACACCCGCTTTAAAGTGGTTAGATAACCGCCTATGCGATGTTTATTCACAAAACGGGCGTTACCCACTCGAACAAACGCTTGAAAAATATGCGCAATGCAAGGCGCAACAAGGGGGCAAAAATGGCAATTAATATCTATTCTCTCACCGATGAAAATAATCAAACCGCTTACTATGCCGTGGTGAAAATTCAAATTAAGCGACAAAAACTCATTTCAAGCCGCTATTTTGAATCAGACAAAGCCACCGCCCGCCAATGGGCAAAAAGCGAAGAAACAAGGCTGAAATTAGAAAATGGCGGAAAGGTGAGCAATATCGAAAAAGTAACCTATGCACGCCACACCGCTTTACAACAAAACAGCAGCGCAAAAGCCTTTAATGATTTATTCAAAATCATGGGCGGAAGAAAACCACAGCCACAAGGAGCAACAGCATGAACACCTATTCTTTACACTTTCCCAATGGCGCAGAATTGGAATTTTTCGCTAGTGATAGCACGCTATTTAATGAGGCTTTCTTTGGGCTTGAATTTCCTAAAAATGAGCAGCTCAATTTTTACGAAAGACGAATGAATAAAGTCAAGAATAAACGCAAAGCCCAACGTATAGCACGTCGTAAAAATCGGAAATAGGGGGATTTATGGCAACCATTATCAAAAGAAATAAAGGATGGCGCGCACAAGTGCGCCGTAAAGGGGTTTCCAAGTCAGAACAATTCCGCACTAAAGCAGAGGCTATCGCATGGGCGAAAGCGTTAGAGGAAAAAATCATTAATGGCACTTACCACACGGGGATCCCTTACATCACCTTTGCGGATGTGATTGATAAATATATCAAAGAAGTAAGCCGCTATAAGAAAAGTTACCGTGAGGAACGCTTGCGCCTTTTCCGCTTAATGGATATGCCGCTAGGGCGCGTTTATTTAGTGGATTTAAAGGAAGATGATTTTAGGTTATGGCGTGATGAACGCCTTTCTAAAGTCAGCATAGCCAGCGTTTTACGGGAATGGAATACCCTTTCCCATATAATGACAATGGCGTGCGGTGAATGGAAATTCCTAAAAGAAAATCCCCTTAAAAACGTGCGCAAACCGAAAACCCCGCATGCACGCACACGCCGTTATAGCCATGAGGAAATCGAACGCTTGAAATTTGTTTCCGGCTTTTCACTTAACCGCACCCCGCTCACTGCATTAAGCCGTGCGGGGGCGGCGATGTTATTCGCCCTTGAAACCGCCATGCGCGCCGGTGAAATTTGCAATGCAAAATGGAAAGATTACAACCGACAAACGAGAATTTTACATATCCCGACCAGTAAAAATGGACACCCGCGCAATGTTCCGCTTTCAACAAAAGCCGTAGCGATTCTCGACACAATGGAACGTTTAAGTTTTGGAGAAGAAGAACCCATTTTTCAATTAACTGCCAAAAACCTCGATGCAAATTTCAGAAAATTGAAAGAGCGGGCGGGGCTTGCAGAGGCAGATTTACATTTTCACGACACAAGACGGGAAGCCTTAACCCGTCTTGCGGAAAAAGTGGACGTAATGACCTTGGCAAAAATCAGCGGCCACCGAGATATTAAAATTTTACTGAATACTTACTATTCGCCAAAAATGGAAAATGTAGTCAGCCTTTTGGGCTAATCATTGAGGAATAAAAAATGCAAGAAATGCAACAAGAACCAAAATTAACGCTGGCAAGCCTGAAACGCATTCTCGCCGATTATGGCGAACGCCTAAACCGGCTTGAAAACGACAAGGCAGCATTCAGCCCTGATGAAATCTGGACGGCGCGCCAAGTGGCAGACTATGCCAAAATTTCATATGGCTATTTAATGCAAACACTTATCCACGATCCGAATTTTCCGGCAAGCGTAGGCACACCAAAGAAAAACGCCCCTAAAAAATACCGCTCGGCAGATGTGATCGCGTTTTTTAAGAATAGAAATCAAGGTTAGGGGGAGTTATGGCTAAAGTAAACCATTTTGATGAAGTCAATCGTAAAGGCAATTTAGAAGATGTTTTAATTGCTGGCGATAAAGCTCATTTTTTTTGGAAAAATTACCCCGATCGCAACAATAAAAAAGAATGGAAATATAGCGAAGAGTGGGCTATTTTTTGCACTGTTATTCAGCAATCAATAGACGAAACCCCGCTTATATTAAGTGGAAATTTACTTGATTCTGATGTAATTAAAGATTTAGACATTGCAAAAAATCAGCAGGCTTTATCTATTATTTTTCTTGATGATGTAACAGAGAACCAAAAAAGCGCAATCTATGCCAATTTAGCAAGAAAAACACAAATTAAAGAAATAAAAGTGTTTGATAAAAATTGTATTTTGCAAGATGTAGGGCGTGATTATTTAGTTAGATTAAGAAAAAATGAGGAAATGCTAAAAATAGAAGAAACCTTATCAAGAGAAGAAAACGCAGAAGAGCCAATAATAATAAAAACGGCTAAACAAGCAGAAATAAAATATGCGGACAACGGCATAAAAAAAGGGCTTTTCTTGATGGAAGAAAACGATAAAGGCATAAATTATCATTGGCTTTCTGATAAATTTGACGTTATCGGGCAAGGCGTAGAAATTGAAGAAGGAAACCTACATTACTCAATGATCCGCTTTAAATCTAATGGCAACGGTGAAGAGATCACGGAAGCCATTTTACAAGGGGAAATTGCAAGCGCAGAAACCTTTAAAAACTTAAGAAATAAAGGGTTAGAAATTAATTATGTTACTAAAAATCATTCATTTCTAGCTAATTATATTTCATCCAAAACAATCACTTCACCAAAATGGCGCATTGTATCAAGTTCAGGCTGGAAAAATGGCGCGTACATTTACCCGAACGGAGAAATTATAGGGGAAATGGACAATAAACAGCCGTTATTTTTACGAAATCAGCCAATTAACGCCGATTTATTCAAAAAATCTTGTACGCTGGAAGAATGGCAAGAAAATGTGGCGAAATATGCCAAAGGAAATGATTTTGTTATTCTCTCCTTGCTTTTTGCGTTAGCGGCGCCGGTTGTTGGCGTGGTTGAAAATGCGCCGCATTTTGGCATTCATATTTACGGCGACAGTGGATCAGGTAAATCAACGTGTAGCTATATCGCCAATAGCGTTTACGGGCATGGAAAAGAATTAGAACGTTCCTGGAGCGCAACAAGAACGGGATTAGTGAATGAAGCGATCTCAAGAAATGATTGTTTGCTGGTTATGGATGAATTAACGAATATTTCCCAAGATGTGGGAGCTGGTATTTTCTATGAATTGTTTCAAGGGGTAGAAAAACTTAGAGGACAGGCAGAAAAGGATCAGAATAGAAGAGTAAGAACATGGAGAACCATGATATTAAGCAACGGTGAGCGGAACTATGAAGACCAATTAAGAGAGATTTTCAGAGAAAAAAATTTTAAAGCCAAAGCGGGGGAATTGGTAAGAATGCTTAATATCTCTTTCACCGGCTTGAATAATTACCATCATTTTGCAAATGATCCAGACAACACCACGGAATATCATAAATCATTAGCATTTGCGGATTTTATCAAGGTAAACAGTAGTAAATACTATGGCGTAGCCGGTAGAGAATGGATCGCTTTCATTAGGGAAAATATTCATTTTCTCAATATGGAGAAAGACAAAAACGAAAGATCGTTTATCGACAAAATGATCGCAATAAAGCCCCCTTCAGTAGATGATAAAGAACTCAATCAAATTGGACGAGTAGCAAAAAATTTTGCGCTTTTAGTTACTGTTGGAAAATGCTCAAAACATATAACAGGCTTTACTGATGAGGAAATAGAATGCACTATTTTTAGATGTTTCAAATTGTGGGCGGATGAATTTGGATGGGGTAATAAGGAGAAAATGCAGATTATTGAAAATCTCGATCGATTTATCCAACAGAATATAGGTGATTTGTATCATGTAAAAAATAAAAAAATCATTAGTACGCCGGTAAGTAAAAAATTTGTGGGCTTTTATTTTGAAGAAGACACAAGGGAAAATTCCTATTTAATGTTGGATAAAAGAAACCTGATTTTAGAAATGGGGGCATTTCCAGAGAAGAAAATCA
The DNA here is from genome assembly GCF_001019715.1 of Rodentibacter caecimuris. GTDB lineage: Bacteria > Pseudomonadota > Gammaproteobacteria > Enterobacterales > Pasteurellaceae > Rodentibacter > Rodentibacter caecimuris. Next base: position 2,064,601 of record NZ_BBXJ01000001.1, on the reverse strand, counting down.
TTGAATCCTTACTTAAAGAAAAACGACTAATCAGAACGGAGCGAAAAGACAAGGAAACATGGCGTAATGAATCAACCTATCCAACATTAGACATAACCACACCAACCAAAAGGGGATTAAAAATCACCCTACCAATAGAAGAATAAATAAAAGCGGTTTAATTAAGATTGAACCGCTTTTTTATACAGTACTAAATTTAACATAATATTGCACTTTTCTTAATCTCATCAAAAATTTTTACAGCAAACTAAAAATAACGGGGGAAAAGTGGGAAAAGGGGAAAATATAATAATCAATCTATAATTTATATAATAATATCAATATATTATATCATTATTTATAGTCTTTAATTTTTCCCCCGCTTTCCCACTTTCCCCCTTTTTTTGTCATTGGAAAGTATAAAGGGGGGAATTTTTCCCCAGAAGGTGGGAAAATGGGGGAAGATTTATTTTTATATTTTCCCATTAAATCAATGCGTTACGTTATTTTTTCCCCTTTTCCCACTTTCCCACCAAAAAATATGACAGCCCCAAAACAGGCAAACAGGAAAAGGCAAAGGAAAATTTCTATACAGTAGTTTCATTCATGTTTTTTGTATAAAAATTTATTTAACAATAAAGAAGAACCAATAAACGAGATTAAACGAAATTTAAAGATTGACCCTGTAATCAATTTTTGAGCATAATCCGCAAAAGATGACAAATAGGTCAAAAAATTCGTTTAATGTTCCCTTGATTGTTCCCTTTTCTGATTGGCTAAGTTAAGAAAACGCAGATAGAAAAAGGCTTGAATGAAAAATATTGAAGACGGTAGGGACCAAACGGACTTTTCTCTTCTTATTTCTTCTTACGTTTTCATAAACTAAATCCTTATAAATACTGACCTCAACGCCATTTTATTTTCTCATACGTTTTCTTACGGGTTTATACGTTTACAGCCACAGATTTTAGTTATATGCTTAGTTATACGCAACAATGCGAAACAAATTGCGTATAACTAAACCGCTCACAAATACAGAGATAGATAAAGCCAAGCCTAAAGACAAAGACTACACGCTATCAGACGGTCAAGGGCTTTATTTATTGATTAAATCAACTGGTGCGAAACTATGGCGATTTAATTACTATCAGCCTTTTAGCAATCCTAGAAAGCGGGTTTTATTAGGCGTAGGGAAATATCCCGAAGTTTCTTTATCGCAAGCACGCAAGGTTAGAGACGGATTTTTGTCATTGCTTGCACCAAAATATCGATCCGCAACAATACCGGCAACAGCAAAGCGCAGAGGAGCAGGAACGCTTAATAAATACCTTACTTGCCGTGGCGGAAAAGTGGAAAGAAAAGAAAGCAGATGAAGTTCAAGCTAAAACACTTGAGAAGAATTGGGGACGGCTTGAAAAGTACTTATTCCCAAAGCTGGGCGCAATGCCCATATCCGCTATCACGCCCAAATTAGTGATTGAGACATTAACCCCACTCAAGGAACGTGGCATAAACGATACTCTTCAAAGGGTGGTTCGGTTATTGAATGAGATATTAAATTTTGCCGTAAATGGTGGCTTGATTGAGTTTAACCAGTGCGTAAATGTTGCCTCAAGTTTTAGTGCGCCCACCACCGAAAACAATCCTACTATCCGCCCTGAATTATTACCGGAGTTTCTTTCCGATTTAAGGGATAGCAATAGCTCAATGCAAGTAAAGTTATTAATCAAATGGCAATTATTAACGATGGTACGTCCAAAGAATCGCTTAGCGCAGAATGGGCGGAAATTGATTTTAATCAAAAACTATGGGCTATTCCTGCTGAAAAGATGAAAGGGGGCAAGCGTGGGCATATTGTCCTATTATCCACTCAATAAAATGGAAAAGATAACCGCTTTATTGAATAGTGCAATCAATACTACCGACATCTACGAATAACGGTTTCTTTATTCTATAGTGCTTACGCAATAAAGTGCATGGTATGTGCGAATTAAGAGCTGAAGGGATTTATTACCTGAAGGAGATAAGAGGACAAGGCTCTTTGATTGATACGAGAGTAGGAATTAACCTCATAGTGATAGTTGGGGCGAAAGAAGGAAGCCTTAGAGCCCCAGCTTTACACCTTAAAACGATAGTTTAAACGAAAGGCTATTTACCTTTTTAGTTAAAAAAGGGGCTTAGGTGTTTCATCATTGTCATATATTAGAAACAGGTAAAGAATTTTATCATTTTAAACAACACAATTAATATTGAATGATAAATGGAGCACTTTTGGATAGTCTTTATGGTTCAATTTTTGAAGCTCATTGACAGTATATTTAACTCAATCGCTATTTATTTTTGTATAAGCAAATAATATAGGGTTAATTATACCCCTATATTATTGTAAATAATCTTAAAAAACGGTTTTTAGAAACTTTTACTAACATCAAATAGAAGTTGGTTTTTATAGTAACTATAAATAGGAATATTACTATCTGTTTTGGTATAAGTATAGGTTAATCGAGGTGTAAAACCGGCAAAATGTACGGCTTTATGCCATAACGTAACGGATGCAGAATATTCTTTATCTTTCTGTTTACTACCAAAGAAGCTTATTTCTTTATAATTACGTTTTCCTAAACCTAAAGTTGCAGAAGTAGCGATGCCTAAAGGCCATTCTTTTCCCCAAGTTAAACGAGTTCCTATACGTTTATAGGCATTTGTACGATCTTTCGCCTCTTTATCCGATAAATCTATCGCTAAAGACCAAAATTGTGTCGTGCTGGGAAGATACATAATAGAATTTGTTAAAAAATGAGAACTGCCTCTATACTGGTTATCGTAAACATCTCGATCATATGTATCATAACCATAATTATAGCTAAATGAATATTTTAGCTTTTGCGTCAACCAATAACTCGTTGACAGATTTGCTCCATAGGTGCTTGAATAGCGTTTTAATGAACCACCATAATTAAGTCCTCCAGCATACCAACGTTTACTGGTATATGGTGTTAATTGAATATTAAATCTTGCGTCAGAATAACCAATGCCTAAACCAACATAAGCATTTAAGTCGTTATAAGATTTATTATCCCAGTAATATTTATTAGAAAAACTGGATTCAAAGGCGATATATTTTCCGCTATTGATATTCCATTGCTTATTGGCGGAGAACCAAGACATTATCCCTTGTCCGCTCTGTCTTTTCGTATTGTAAACAACGGTCGCACCATTTGGTAAAATGACTTCCGTTCCTTCTTTGGCTGAATTAGCTAAATTTTTATCGTTTAAGAAAGTTGCGCCAAAAGAGAAATTCCATTCTTCTTTATTATTTATCGCATTAATAAATCTATCAAAAACTTCAATATCCTTTGGACTAATCGTTTTGATTACTCTTAATTTTTCAAATTGAGATTTAGCGGCTTCAAATTCTTGATTATAAAATAATGTTTCTGCTAATTGATAACGAATAAAATGATTATCAGGAAAGTGAGAAATTAATTTTCTATAAACATCTATTGATTTATTTAAGTCGGAGTCTCTCAATAAAATAGCATTAGCCCAATCAATTAAAGACTGATCCGCATTTGGTACATTTCTGTATAACTTAATATATCCGGGCAATATAGATTTATTGGGTGTTACTAATGCATCTACAATAAGCTTTTCTAAGATTTCAGGATTTTCAACAAGTTGTCTTCCCGTATAACGTAGATATTCTTGTTTATTTGTATTTTTCTCTACTTCAGTTGATAATTTTTCCTGTCTTAATAAATCTGTTTGGAGAGTATTAATATCTAAATCACTTGTTGTCTTAATTTTTGTTTGTTCAGGATCTCTTTCATGAAAATTATTTGCGTAGGTAATAGAAGATACACTACAAAGGGTTAAAATAAATAAGGTTGATTTTTTCATATAAAATATCCTATAGTATTCTTTCAAAAAATTATTTAATTTAGGGTAAAACATTAAATATAAAACAAAAGCAGCCCATATTAAGAGCTGCTTTTACATAAGAACTATCAATTAACCTAAATTAGTTATTACCGTCAGTTTTAACACCCCATACAGAGGTTTTACCTTGTTCAGGTGCTTGATATGGAGTTTCTTGAACTTTAGCACCGAATACCGCACCCCAGCTGTTTTCTGAGTCAGTTGCTTTACTTGCTAACGCACCACCTAACTCTTCAGCTTGTTTGCCGAATAAGTTACCGTTAAATGTACCGGCAGCGTTATCTAAAGTACGGGTAGAAGAACCAGTGATAGAACCGTTATTTACTAAAGTACCGGTAAAGTTTGCGATTTGTTGGTTAGATTTAACATTGTCAACAGACCACACGTCATATAATTGACCAGTTACACCTTTAGTTGCTAAATCAATTTTAGCTGAAACGTGAGTACCACTCACTAATTGAGGTAAATCAAATTCTGGATTTGCACCGATAGCATTAGGTACTTTGCTTACATCAGGTTTGTTTGCATTTGGTGCTACGTGTGTAAAGCCGTAAGTTACAGCATGACCTTGGTAGTTCAACTCACCTGATGCTTTATCCGCACCATGATAAACTTTAGCTAGATCACTAGTTAAGTTAGCGTTGTAAACTACGCCGTTTCTTTCATCTGTACCGCGATAGAAGTAGCTGTTCTCAGTACCTTTTTCATTGTACTCACCATAGCTAACTACTTTAGTACCGTTTTCGCCCGCATTCACACCTGTTTTAACTTGTGCTAACTCAACATCATCTAATCTTGATGTTACGCGACCGTATTGAACATGGTTAAGTTTACCATCTTTATACGCATAAGCATTATTTTTATCTTTAGCTAAGAATGGAGCGTTTGCTAATGTAGTTTCACCAGCTTCTGTACCTGTTAATGAATCTCCATCAACAAAAGTTCTGTGACCATAAACTTCAGCCACTGTATCTGTGCGATCACGGAAATCATTTCTAGCTACAACTTCAGAGTTAGAACCTTTTACCGCATCATCAGTTGGGATGTAGTTTGTACGACCATCTTGGTAAACTAAAGCTGAACCAGTATCAGTTCCTGCGGTTGCTGTTTTAGTATCTGTTTCAACACCACGAACTTGACCACTTGTTGTTGCACCGTTAGCAGTTTTATAGATGTGACCTAAAGTAAATTCACCAGTAGTGTTGTTTGTGTTACCACGGAAATCAAAATCTTCTACATAACCGATTGGTGCACCTTTGACTGGGTTACCGTTTTCATCTAAAGGAATAGATACAACAACTGTATCTAGGCTTGGGTGTAATTTAACATCCATAGTATCTGAACGACCAGTAGATTCAGAAGATTTTGCAGCTCTATTTTCGCCTTCAATGTTAAGAATGAAATTAGAATCTGTTTTCTTAACTAATTTGTGACCAAAGACAGCTGAGTTTTTAACTTTATTCTCAGCTTCTTCAGCAGCTTTTTTTGCAGCCTCTTCAGCAGCTTTTTTTGCAGCTTCTGCTTGTTGGGCTTGTTCAGCTTTAGCTTTAGCTTCTGCTTCAGCGGCTGAATTATCTGAGCCACCACTTGACCCACAGGCAGATAAGATAGCAGCACACACAAGCGTTAAGCTAAATTTAACTAGTTTAGAATTTTTCATTTCGAAATACCTTTTAATATTTAAAATTTTGAACATCCAGTCTTGGATCTTTTTCGCAAGAAAAAGATCCGCCCTTTTGTATACAAAAGGGCGGATCTTTTTCTTGCGAAAAAGATCCGCCCTTTTGTATACAAAAGGCTGGCTGGCAGCCTTTCGGGCAAATTTATATCAAATATAAGTATAGAAATCAAACATTTTGTGAGGAAAAAAAATAAACAGGCGAAAGAGATTAAAAAAACACCTTGTGATGAGTAAAAAATAAACAGATTAATGTTTTACTATTGTTTTAAGTTAAGTACAATCTAACAAAAAATTTATCATCATAAGCTGGCGGGCGAATGTAAACGATGGAAATAAAATGTGGAGGTATTTTTTTACATTCACGAGTTCACAATAGCTTGATGAGTTTACGTTGTTTATGCTGATTTAGGCGATTTTTCTCATTAGAATATTTTATCTTAAATGAGAAATTTGTCGGTTATCGGGATAGTCCCTTTTTTTTTTAATGTTTTTTCCTCAATTTCTCCGGGCTTTCTCTATCTGATTTATTGCTGATGGTTTGTGTTAGTATGTCCTGAATTCTTCTCGTTTTGGCATGCTTGGGATAAAGAAATGCTAGGAAAATTTCCTATTGTGAGTTGTGTTCTCTCAGTTGTGAAAGGGGGTTTATAGAGAGACTACCAAGTCTTATAGGCAGAATTATAAGAATCTAAAAATAGCCCAAGCCGTCATTGAACTCTTTTCTTCATCTTTGGCTATACTTTTGTCTTATCTACTATAGGAATTATTATTTGCGGTTATATGATTTATCTTGAATCACTATCCACTACTTAGAAACCAAAATGCCTTGCTAGGCAAGGCATTTTAAATCGTTTGTATTACTATGATTTACGCTGATTAATTAACTTGGTGGAGATAATCGGGATCGAACCGACGACCTCTTGAATGCCATTCAAGCGCTCTCCCAACTGAGCTATATCCCCAAAAGATGGCGGTATCTTAAATTTTACCGCCACCGCTGTCAATATGAAATTGTCTCGAAAAAATCAGACGATTAAATATTAAGCATTTTGAGATTTAATAAAATCAATCGCACGTTGAATACGCGCAATCACACGTTCACGACCTATTCCTACTAAAGTCACATCCATTGATGGCGATTGTCCTGAACCTGTCACTGCAACACGTAACGGCATACCGACTTTCCCCATTCCGACTTCAAGCTCTGTCGCTGTTTGTTCAATCGCTTCATGAGTCGAATGTAGATCCCAAGCAGAAAGTGCGGTCAATTTTTCTTTTACTTTTTCAAGTGCTTCGACGGCCCCCGCTTTGAAATGTTTTTTCACTGCTGCTTCATCAAAAATCTCAAATTCTTCAAAGAAATAACGGCTGGCCAGCGCCATTTCCCGTAATGTTTTACAACGATCCGCCAACATCGTAACAATATCCGCCAAAGCAGGTCCATTGGTAGTATCAATGCCAAGATCTTGATATTGCCATTCGAGATGTTTTGCTACATATTCCGGTGGTAACTCACGAATATAATGATGGTTTAACCATAAAAGTTTATCGGTATTAAATGCGCTGGCAGATTTACTCACATGATCCAATTCAAAATATTTAGTCATCTCTTCGCGACTAAAAATCTCTTGATCACCATGTCCCCAACCTAAACGCACAAGATAATTGACTAACGCTTCCGGTAGATAACCTTCATCCCGATATTGCATCACACTTACTGCGCCATGCCGTTTAGAAAGTTTTTGTCCGTCATCACCATTAATCATAGAAACGTGGGCATACACTGGAATCGGTGCACCAAGGGCTTTTAAGATGTTAATTTGACGTGGAGTATTATTAATATGATCCTCACCACGTATCACATGAGTGATTCCCATATCCCAATCATCCACCACTACACAGAAATTATAGGTCGGTGAACCATCGGTGCGGCGAATAATTAAATCATCTAATTCACTGTTGCTGATTTCAATACGACCACGTACCGCATCATCAAATACGACCGAACCTTCTGTTGGATTTTTAAAACGCACAACATGAGGCGCCTCTGGTGAATGACTGTGATCATGCAAACAATGACGATCATAACGCGGCTTTTCTTTATTTTGTTCTTGCGTATGGCGCAACTCTTCCAGACGTTCTTTAGAACAATAACAACGATAAGCCAAGCCCTGCTCAAGCATTTCATCAATCACTTGGTTATAACGATCAAAACGTTTGGTTTGATAATAAGGGCCGTGTTCCCATGCAAGATTAAGCCATTCCATTCCTTCTAAAATCGCCGCGGTTGCTTCCGGTGTTGAGCGTTCTAAATCCGTATCTTCAATACGCAATACAAACTCACCTTGATTATGTTTTGCAAATAACCAAGAATAGAGCGCTGTACGTGCACCGCCTACGTGTAAATAGCCTGTTGGGCTTGGGGCAAAACGTGTGCGTACTTTTACATTTGGATCTAAATCAAAAGGGGCATCTAATTTCATTTTATAACCTATATTCAATAAAAAATTACTCGCTATTCTACTACGACTAGACACAGTTCTAAATAAAAAAGCCATTTTTATGTTTATTTTTACAACAATTAAGTTAAATTTTATAAAAAATGATTGACTGAAAATGCATTATCCCTATAATGCCAATCCACAACATTAAGGGCGATTAGCTCAGTTGGGAGAGCACCTCCCTTACAAGGAGGGGGTCACTGGTTCGAGACCGGTATCGCCCACCACTTTTAAAAGTATCTTAGTGTTGTAGAGTTTGACCAAGCGGGCGATTAGCTCAGTTGGGAGAGCACCTCCCTTACAAGGAGGGGGTCACTGGTTCGAGACCGGTATCGCCCACCACTTAATTTAGATTAAGTATTCTTTCCGCTCAAACTTTCCCTGTTATTTAAACGCTGTCTTATGTGGGCGATTAGCTCAGTTGGGAGAGCACCTCCCTTACAAGGAGGGGGTCACTGGTTCGAGACCGGTATCGCCCACCACTTAATCAAGTGTTTAAATAAACCGAAATATAAGACTTAAGTCTTAATATTATCGGGCGATTAGCTCAGTTGGGAGAGCACCTCCCTTACAAGGAGGGGGTCACTGGTTCGAGACCGGTATCGCCCACCAATTTACTTATCTAAATACTTTTTTCTTATTTTTACATTATCTAACAAGATGAAGAACGATCATAAACTTTTTATTTATGACCGTCCGGTTAAAAAAGTCAATCAAATAGGCTCTAATCCCAATACTTTACGTCCATTCATACTTGCAATATCAACCATCGCATCTAGATGTGGAAAGCGGCAGCCTGCCGCAAGCAGACTTAATTCTTGCCATAGATCACCTTCACAAAGTGGCACCATATAATCACAAATATTATCCGTTCCCAGTGCAACGGTAATACCTTCCGGGATCATTTCATCTGCGGGGGTTAAGGCATTATGAAACGGCATAAGATCTTCTTTACGGTTACTATCAATCCATGCCATTGGGCAGGCAATCATCATCATTTTTGCCTTACGCATTTTTTCGTAAAGTTTATAACGATATTCTTTTGAATGAGAGCCAATTGAAATGCCATGAATCCCCACAACTCGCCCTTCCATTCCATGTTCGATAGTTTTATCACAAAGTTGTTCGGTTTCTTTTTCACTTGGATTATTAAACTGATCTACGTGAACATGGCACATAATACCGAGCGATTTGGCTTTATCGAGTAAAATATCCATCGCTTCAAGTCCACGCCCATAATCCAATTCATCACGATAAGGCAAGCCGCCAATCATATCGACCATTTCCGAACCAATGTCAAACCATTTCCGTGCCGTCGGTTCAATAACGCCTTTTAAGGTTTGATTCGCAAATTTAAGAATAATATCGTGTTTATAAACTTCACGGGCTTTATGCGCAGCGATAATTGCGCGATCCTCACAAATCGGATCAATATCAACAAATGTACCGAACGCCGTTACCCCCTGAGAAATCATTAATTCAATAGATTGACAAAAGCGTGCGTAATAATCATCAACACTGGAAGTCCGTTTTACCTCATCTACCAAATCCCATTTTTGTTGCAAATTACTACTATGATAAATCCCGATTTTTTCCGGTGTCATCGTAAAGGCACGATCGGCGTGAGCGTGCGCATTGACCCAACCGCCTTTTTTAATGATTTCATCACGAATAAAAGTTTTAAAACTACGAACATGGCTTTTCATACAAACTCCATAAAAAGGATGAGGACAAAAAGACGAGAAGCGTATTAATTGAAAGGCACGACAAACGTGGCGAGAAGCATTGTAATAATGTTATGAAAAACTCACGGATTTTCATTAATAACATCTTTTCAGTCTTAAACTGAGGCGAGAGTATAAAGGGTTAAACCCCAAAAAGCTATTCATTTTTATCAGAAAACAGAATGAAAATGCTGTTATCATTTATTTATCAAAAAATGAATTTTCCCGCTTAAACATTTCCAAGAACAAACCTAAAGGCGGACGTTCGGAAGACTGCTCTTGATAAGTGCGGTCAAATTTTTTGTAGTTTCCTTTGCGATCGATATGATATTGCGTGCCATCGGGCTGAACCAACACATTCCAACGATAATTAGAAACAAGCACCCAGTCGTCACCGTTTCGCTCAAACAAATTATGCCCTTGCGAATAATCCTTGGAAGGATTCTGAACATTAAACACATTTCTCATCAACGCAGGCAGTAAATCCGTATGGCTTGTCAAGCCTTTTTCGATCCCCACTGGTAAATCTTTCCAATAGACCAATAACGGAACCTGAATTTGATCACGCCCAAAATAATTCTCCCGTTCTTTTTCATTTAACGCATTGAAAGCTAAACCATGTTCTGTGGTTAGAATAACCATTGTATTTTCCAATGGAACATTCATTAATGCTTGCTCAATCAATTTATCCATACGCATTAAATGCTGCGCGTATTCCGAGATATTGCTAATGTTTAAATCAAGATCGAGATAAGCAAACCAAGGGTTATTCGCTTTTCTTGTTGTGATAAATTCATTGAAATTTTTGACCGCACTTTCGTTTCCGAATTTGCCTTTTGACAGTTTCATACCGCGGAATAGCGCTTGGCGGAATAAACTCTCTTTAAAATTCGTTGCTGAAAATAAACCGAATTGATATTTTTCCGCTTGTAATTTTTCAACCAATACCGATGGGGTGTGATTACTTAAAATGCTATCCGTATAGTTCGCGTTCAAACCGTAAAATATCCCCACCAAACCGGCACTTTTCGTATTACCGCTACTGTAATGATTGGTGAATTGTGTCGAATGAGCGGCAAACTCCGCTAATTTTGGCATTGTTTCAATGGAAACAGAATCATAACGTAATCCCGAAACCGTAATGAGCAAAATATTCGGTTTTTGTTCCATTGGTGTGAAAACCAAAGAATGTTTTGGATAAGCAATTTTTAGCGCATCTAGCCGCCCTTCCTTCGCTAATGTTTGTGTATATTGCTCACCATCCAATAACCCGTGTTTTTCTAAAAACGAGCGAGCCGTCATTGGGTAAGAAAGTGGGAAATTAGCGCGTTGCATTGTGATTGGGCGATATAAATAAGCATCCGCCCAAGCATAAATAAGATGAGTCGCGATAAAGGCCGAAGTGAAGAAAATTCCCACCGATTTCAGCCATTTTTGGCGTTCCAAACTGCGAAGTTTTTCCCAACTCCAACGGGAAAACAGCATTTGCACCAAGAGAATAACCGGCATAGGTGCAAAAAATATTTGCCAATCCCGTGATATTTCCCCATTTTCCGGATTCACCAATAAGTTCCACACAACGGAAGATAAGTGTAAATTGAAACGATGGAATACTTCCGTATCAAATAACAACAGCGTTGTACCAATAGTGGACAGAATTACCGTTAACCCACGAAAAGTGCGGTGATTTTTAACCATAAAACTTAACGGGAATATCACCAATAAATAAATAGCAAAAACACTAAAACTAAAATGCCCGAGCAAACTAACGAAAAAGTAAAGTTTTCCGCCAAGAGTGTCCGGCCAATCAATTAGAAAAGCGTAACGCGCACCAATTAATATAGCGATAATGATATTAAAAAAGGCAAACCAATGCCCCCACGATATTTTTCGTGAGGTTTCATCACGGTACTGTTTCCCGCTAAACATGCCTTTTTTGAATCGAATCATACTAAGGGTTTTTTACTGCGTTAATTAAAGAATTGGAAAAGACTTGTGCTAAGGCTTCCCGCTGCGTTTGAGGCACACTGGTTATGAGTAAATTACTTGTCATATTACCAAGTGCAATCAGGGATAAATCCACCGGAGCCTTATGTTTTTCTAGTACGGCAATCATATCATTTACAATTGCGCTCAGCTGTGCATCAGAATATTTAGAATGTTGCGCCATTTTATTAAAAATAAAAGAAAGAGTTCGCTCTATGATACCCGATTATTTTACAGATCATAAATAATTTCTTTTTTCTTGCAGAAATACAGAGAAAGTGCGGTTATAATTTGCCACGTTTTTGAAAGAGGGACATAAAATGAGCATTACTGTGAATCAAATCGTGCTACATCAACTTATCAAACAAATTGACGGTGAGAATACTAAAATGGAAAGTATTCTTCGTGAGAAACTCCTACCAATTACGCCGGAAGTAGAGCAAATGATGTTGCAACTACACCAAGCTTATCAAAATAAAGCCAAAGCCTTCGGTATCTTCCAAGAAAATTCGGTATTTGCACAGAATTTGAATCGTTTGTTGGAACAAGAAATCGAATTTTTGGGCTTTAGTCAATATGCAACTAAACTTCTCGCTAACGAATTAAACAAATACAGTTTTGCCGACAGCGGCACACTCATTCTATGCCACTATAATTTTTTAGCGACAGACTATCTATTTATCGCCTTGCTCGACAGCCGACACAGTATGCTGGTGGACGAACATTTAGATATTCAACGCACAGAATATCTTGATATTACACAATTTGATATTGCCGCTAGGGTGAACCTAACCGATTTACAAATTAACGCTAATTCCAATCGTTATTTAACTTTTATTAAAGGACGGGTTGGGAGAAAAATCAGTGACTTTTTTATGGATTTCTTAGGCGCAGAAGAAGGATTGAACCCACAGCTGCAAAATCAATGCTTATTGCAGGCTGTCAGTGATTATTGTGAACAGGGTGAGCTCAATAAAGAACAAACCCAAGCGGTAAAAAAACAAGTTTTTGACTATTGTAAAGGGCAACTTGCCACCGGCGAAGAAATTGAATTAGCGGAACTTTCCGCCACCCTGCCGACTCTAAGCGAGCACCCTTTTGTTTCCTTTGTAGAAAATCAGGATTATGGTTTAGAGGAAAGTATTCCGCCGGTGCGTTCCACATTAAAATCCCTGACAAAATTCTCCGGTTCGGGTAAGGGAATTACATTAAGTTTTGATGCGGATTTGCTCAATACGCGAATTCATTGGGATTCAATGAACGATGAACTTGTTATTAAAGGGTTGCCGCCAAACTTGAGAGATCAGTTACAAAAAGCCCTAAAATCAAAGAATTAGTTTGGCAAGAGAATTAACTTTGGGTATTATTTGAAAAAAATTGTGAATAATAGGTAAAGAAAATGCAATTCAAAACTCTTTTTGGTGCAACAGTATTGGCTCTTAGCCTTTCTGCTTGTTCGACAGTTGAAAAAGTCGTTTATCGTATTGATGTGCCACAAGGCAACTATTTAGAAGCAGCAAGCGTAGCACAAGTTAAACAGGGTATGACAGTTCAACAAGTACAATATTTACTCGGAACGCCTGTCTTAATTGATCCTTATAGCAACTTAACTTGGTATTATGTGTTTTTACAACAACGCGCCTACCAAGCCCCGGAACAACATACTTTTACCGTAAAATTTGACCAACGTGGTGTTGTGACGGAAACAAATCTGGATAAACCATTACCTGAAGTGACCTCACAAAATGAAAACAACACGATTATTGAGCGTAATGCTGACACCAACAAAAAATCTTGGTGGAGATTCTGGTAATTTCCTTTTGTTTTACTAAACAATAAGTCATACAAAAAGGTTTAATAATGTCAAAGATTTTATTAGTTGATGATGATACCGAATTAACTGACTTGCTTGCGGAAGTTCTCTCTCTATCGGGTTTTGATATTGATGTTGCTAATAACGGGCAAGAGGCATTGGATAAGCTCAACCAGGATTATTCACTGATCTTGTTAGATGTCATGATGCCGGTATTAAACGGTATCGAAACGCTTAAACGTATCCGCCAACAGTCTAATGTTCCCGTGATGATGTTAACCGCCCGAGGCGAAGAAATTGATCGTGTATTAGGATTAGAACTGGGTGCAGACGACTATTTACCAAAACCGTTTAATGATCGTGAACTGATTGCCCGCATTAAAGCAATTTTACGTAGAAGTACAAGATCCGAAGATTTAGAAGATGTAAAAAGCAAACCGGAAGAAAGCGGTTGGACTTATTTCCGCGAGCTAAAACTCCATTCAGGTCATCAACAAGTATTCTATAAAACACAAGATCTTTTCCTTACAGCCTCAGAATTTGCATTACTTGAAGCGCTGATTCGTTCTCAAGGTAAGCCCATCACTCGCGAGGAATTAAGTATGAGTGTATTGGGGAAACCTCTTGCACCGTTTGATCGTTCGATTGATATGCATATGTCAAACCTACGTAAAAAATTGCCCTCTAGAGAAGACGGATTGCCATGGTTCAGAACTTTACGTGGACGTGGTTATCTTTTAATTAGTAAATAGTCTCTATGCCGAATCGAAAAAAAAAGTTTAGTTTAAATTATTTAACTATCCGTACCTTTATAGCTTTTTGGCTCGCATTTTTTGCTATGATGGTATCGTTATTTCTCTTACCCTATTTAGATAATCGCTTTTACTCAACGCTTCAGGAGCCTGAAATTGCCAGTTATCAAAAAAAATTAGTAGAATCTATTCGTAATCACAAAATTAAGTCACTTCTTTCTGAAGTTCCCTTACTTCCTATTGATCGATTCAGTGAAACCCGCCCGGTTATTTACAACCCTCAGCGCAAAGAATTTTTGGGCGCATTTAGTGAAGAAAAAATCTTTATAGAACGCTTTGCCGAAACGGCAAATAATTTCTCTCACCCTATGAGAAAAGCCTTTGTAAATATTCAGATTGCAGGTCCTTTTCAAGTGTATGTAGACAGCTTTGATGAGCCCTTTTCACTTTTCTTTATTTCTCATGCCAGTCCTTCTCAAGAAATACTTCGTTACATGATCGACAACCCATTAGTATTATTAATATTAACTTTATTGACTACCACACCATTACTATGGTGGTTTACCTATACCATTGTAAAACCCATTTATCGCCTACAAAAAGCAGCGAACAATGTAGCATTAGGAAATTTTAAAATTGATCCTCAATTAAGTAAAGACGGACCGTGGGAATTGCGCCAGGTAGGTCAAAGTTTTAACCGAATGGCAACAGCGATTAATAGTTTAGTCTCAAATCAACAAAATTTGTTATCTTCCATTTCTCATGAAATGAAAACGCCATTGACCCGTCTCCAACTTGCTGTAGCACTTGTCCGTCATAAAACAGGTAGTAATAGTGCCGTTCAACGAATTGAGAAAGAAATTACGCGTATGGATAAAATGATTAATGAGCTACTACTTCTCTCTCGGCAACAAATGAATACACAAACAAAAAGCGCTATCTTTCCGGCTGAAAAAATTTGGCGTGATGTCGTACAAGATGCAATGTTTGAAGCCAAACAAGGCCATATTGAATTTGAACAATGCTTTCAATTATCAGATTCCGAACCATTTTTGAACGGAGATCCGGAGTTATTGCAAAGTGCGGTAGAAAATATTGTTAGAAATGCTCTGAAATATACCAAGAGTAAGATCAAACTCAATATTTTTGTTCAAGAAGAAACCCTAAAGATCAGAATTGATGATAATGGCTTTGGGGTATCCCCTGACGAATTTGAAAAAATATTCCAACCATTTTATCGCGTTGATGAAGCTCGTACCCGCTCAACAGGCGGTACAGGATTAGGCTTAACTATTGTTTTAAATATTATTAAAGAACATCAAGGTAAGGTATGGGCTGAAAAAAGTGAGCTTGGGGGACTTGCCGTTACGATTGAGCTACCGCTTTGGTTGAATAAGTAGTAGTAAAAAATAAAGCGGATAATTCCGCTTTATTTTATTGTTCAATTTTCAATCGTTTTAATCTTAATGCATTCATTAACACGGAAACGGAACTTAATGCCATCGCGGCTCCAGCAATGACCGGGTTTAAATAACCCAAGGCGGCAAGAGGAATCCCAAGAACATTATAAACTAACGCAAAAAAGAGATTTTGTTTGATATTTTTTAATGTTGATTGTGCAATAAAAATTCCATCGACAAGCTGGTTTACCGATTGACGTATTAGTGTCACGGAAGCCGCTTGCTCAGCCAAATCAGAACCTGATTTCATCGCAAAACTCACATTTGCCATTACTAATGCCGCAGCATCATTAATACCATCGCCCACCATGGCAACAACATGTCCTTCTTGTTGTAAGGTCTGAATTTTTGCTGCTTTATCACGCGGGCTGAGTTTACCGAATGCGGTCGCAATATTAAGCTGTTGTGCGACATAATCCACAACAGGTTGGCGATCACCGCTCATAATAATCACATCAATATTATTTTTCTGTAATCTTTCAATTGCCTGTTTACTATCCTCGCGTAATGTATCGGTTAAGGCAAACGCACCGGCGATTTCGTCATTAATAGAAACTGCCACAATACTTGCAATATCCCATATACCATCAAGTTGACTCGGTAAATAAAAGCCACAAAACTCCGGTGTACCCACTTTAATAAAACCAATCCCCCCAACCTCCGCTGAAACGCCCTCACCAACTTCCGTTTTTACAGAAAGTGCGGTCGGTATTGTCGATATTTTTTCTAATGCTGAACGCACTATTGCTCTTGATATAGGATGCGTAGCGTGTTGTTCTACCGCAGCAGCTACACGATACAAATCTTTTTCGGAAATAACCGCACTTTCAGGTTGCCACACTGTCGCGACTGTCAGTTTACCAGTCGTTAATGTGCCTGTTTTATCTAACACAACAGTATCTACATAGGCAGTTTCTTCCATGGCTGCAGCGTCTTTAAACCAAACACCGGTATTCACTGCTTTTCCTATTCCCGCCATAATAGCGGCCGGCGTGGCAAGCCCCAAGGCACAAGGACAGGCGATCACTAACACCGCGACCGAATGAATAATTGCCATACCAATATCTGCCGTACTCCACCAAGTTAGACCGAACGTTATCGCCGCAATAATGAGAACTGTAGGGACAAAAACACTAGCAACTTTATCTGCAAAACGGGCGATCGGTGCTTTTGTGCCCTGTGCTTCGGAAAGCGCCTTCATCATATCGCCAAGCAACGTTTGCGAACCAAGTTGATTGGCACGATAAGTTAAACTGCCTTCAGTCACCATTGAGCCGGCCAATACCGTACTTTGAACTTGCTTCATTTCAGACATGGATTCACCGGTTAAATGGCTTTCATCACACCACCCTGAACCGACTTCAACAACGCCATCCGCAGCAATACGCTCCCCATAATTGGCAAGTAATACATCACCTACCTTCACTTGATCAAGCGGAATCGCTTGCCATGTTTCACCATTCCAAACATTCACTTTTTTCGGGGTAAGTTGTAATAATAAATCCAGACTGTTTAAGCTATGTTTTTTGGTTCGATCTTCCAAAAACTTACCAAGAGTAACAAAGCCAATCACCATAACAGCGGCTTCAAAATAGATGTGATGCAATGCATCATGCCCTTGTGCAGTGTGATAAAACAGCATATAAGAGGAATACAAATAAATAGTTAGTGTACCGCTACTAACGAGTACATCCATATTTGCTAACCCACCACGGATACTCCCAATCGCACCTTGATAAAACGGAATAGCGAGACCAAATTGTACAATGGTTGCCAACACAAATTGCCACATAGGGGGTAACATCAAGTGATGATTGCCAATCAACATTCCAATCATCCCAACTAAAAAAGGAATATTAATTAACAATAATAGCCAAAGTCGCCAAGGCGTTTTTTTGTTCTCCCGTAGCAGAGGTTGTCGGTCGTTTTTTAAAATCCCTTTAAACCCCGTTTTATGAAGAATATCAAGAATATCTTCTGTGGTTGCTTGTGTCGAATCAAATACCACTTGCGCCTCTTCTACCGCAAAATTCACATTTGCCTGCTCCACAAAAGTTTTTTTATTGAGAACTTTTTCAATTCTGCTGGCACAAGATTGGCAAGTCATACCTTCAATTTGGAGAGCAATTTTTTTACTCTGTTGCGTCAAACCCTGCCTCCTCTATAGCATCAATTAACCGGGTGACAGAAACTTTACTTTCATCAAATTGAATATCTGCATACCCCTCAAGGGCAACATTCACTTGCGCTACGCCATCTAATTCTTTTAATACGCGCGTTACACTTTTTACACAGCCGCCACAATGCATCCCTGTTACGGTTAAACGAACATTTTTCATCATTTTCTCCTTGTTTTCTATTGAATAAAAATTAATACTGGCTACTATAAACTTTAACTTAAGGTAAAGGTCAAGGTGTTTTTATGAATATCAGTGAAGCTGCAAAATTAAGCGGTCTTACCGCAAAACAAATTCGGGATTACGAGAAATTAGGTTTAATTAAACCTGCACAGAGAAACTTCTCCGGCTATCGTCATTATGAAGAAAAAGATATTGAACGATTACATTTTATTCGTCATTCAAGAGATGTAGGGTTTTCCTTACAGCAAATCGGGCAATTACTCGCCC
This sequence comes from Rodentibacter caecimuris, assembly GCF_001019715.1. GTDB lineage: Bacteria > Pseudomonadota > Gammaproteobacteria > Enterobacterales > Pasteurellaceae > Rodentibacter > Rodentibacter caecimuris. The sequence goes on along the minus strand of NZ_BBXJ01000001.1, from coordinate 2,046,139 downwards.
TTCAAGATAACCCTGCCCGTAGCAGCGGTGAAGTGAAAGCATTAACGGCAAAACATATCACTACATTAAATCAACAAATTAAACAATTAGAAGAAATGGTAGGCAAACTACAACGTTGGTACGACATATGCCAAGGCAATGATTGCCCCGAATGTTCAATTTTGGACGGATTAAAAAAGGAAAATTAATAATCCCAACTCTCCGGATCGATGCCTAATTGACGCATAATTTCTTTTGCTTCTTCCGGAATTTCATCATGACGATCTTTTATCAAATCAGCATCTGTCGGCAACGGTTGACCGGTAAAAGCATGAAGAAAAGCCTCACAAAGCAACTCACTATTGGTGGCGTGGCGTAGGCTTTTTAATTGGCGACGGGTACGTTCATTGGTTAAAATTTCCAATACCTTAATGGGAATTGACACTGTAATTTTTTTAACCTGCTCGCTTTTCTTTCCGTGTTCCGCATAAGGGCTAATATACTTACCATTCCAATCTGCCATAAATACCTTGCAATCAATAAGAAAACTAAATCATATGTGGTTATTCTAATGAAAAAAGAACCAAATAACAATCTAGATGGCTAAATGATAAGTTTTTGGTACTATCATAGCGATACGTTTTGCTATCATTTTCATTTAGTTAATATTATACAGATACAATTTTTCTCTCCTAAAAAGAGAAATTAATTGGGTAGAATTTTTAATTCAATATATTATAAATGAGTCTCTTAATTATTGTTTTTATATTAAATAACTCTCTTGCTATAATTATTTTAAATGATTTTACTTTCTTTTGTTTTTCAAAGATTGTTGATTCAATCTCATAATCGGTCTCTAAACAAAACGGAACAATAGCATAAGGAGGAACTTTATTTTCAAAGAAACGATCCATCGTTACATCTACGGTTAAATACCATTCTTTGCTTTGTACTAAAAATTTTTTTGCTGCTTTTGGAGTTAAGTAATACCCTGTAGTACCAATAAAGCCTTTGCTAAATTGTTGAATTGAGAAATCGCCAAAATCTGCTACTAATTTTCTTTTATTTTTTAATCTATCGGGCTGTAACCAAAAAAATTCAAAAATGTTTTTATCACTATTAATAAAAGCAAGTACATCTAAAAAATTCTCTTTAAATTTGGCATCATCCTCTAAAATAATAATAGGTCGATTAAGCTCTACGCATTTTTCCCACATAGAATAATGGCTTGCATAACAGCCTAGTTGGCTGAAAGTTAGAGAGTAACCTTTTACATTTAACCGTTTTTTATCATTGTAACGTTGAAATAATGGGTGGTTGGGATTTTCTTTTCCGTTAATACCTTTAAAAAAATAGATTTCTTGCTTTGAATTATGCTCAAATAGACTATCAAACTGTGCCTGCATATAGGCTTTTCGATCTTTTGATTTTTCTAGGTTAATAATATATATTGGTACTTTACTATTATTGGAAGCAAACATTCGATGTCTCCATATTTTACCTCTCATAAAACAAATTATCTAAACCTAAAGCGATTTTTTCCATTGAGAACTGCTTAATGCGTTCTAAGGATTTATTACTGTATTTTTTATATATATCATCGTTAGTTAATAACTCTAACGTTTCTGCTATGAATTTAGTTTTATCATACATTGGAATGAGCTTACCAAATTCTCCCTTTTCTCCAAGTATATCTTTTGGTCCAGTATGGCAATCCATCGCGATAACAGGAACGCCAAACACCATGCTTTCAAGTATTACTGTTGGTAATCCTTCTGACTCAGAGCAATGCAAGAATAATTTTGCGTTTTTGAAATAGGGATATGGATTTTCCATTTCTCCTAAGAATAAAATATCATTTTCCAAACTTAGTGATAAAACTTTATTCTCAAGATTTTTTCTATTATTTCCATCCCCAATGAAATACAGTTTATGATTTATGCCTTTTCTCTTTAATTCATAGTAAATATCTATAAGCTGTTCATGTCCTTTTCCATGAGTTAATCTCGATACTTGTAAAAGGTAGGGGGCAGCACTTACAAAATGATTTATTTCGGTATTACTGGTATTAGCTTTTTCCCTAATTCCATGAATGTCAATTGGATTACTTAAAACTAATAATTTATTTTTATCTATGCCAACTTGTTCTAATATTAAGTTTTTCATTTCTTTGCATAAAGCGACAACTTTATGATGATTTCTAAAAATATTGTAATATTTCTTTTTTTCTTTTTTGTTTAAAACTAAATTTGTTGACAGTTGATTATGAACCCATCTAATTGTCTTTATATCACTCTTTCTAAAAAGTGGATTTCTAGTATAGGAGTCTAAACAGTTACTAAAATCAATAATATAATCATACTTATGATATACTGAATTTATCAGATTATAGTAATATAGTTTTTGATAAAGTTTATAAAGCTCTCTTAGTGTTTTTTGATATAAATTGTTTTCTTTACTATAGATTAAATTAAAGTCTTTACTAGTAAAAACAAATCTTATGTTATTACTGTCTATTTTTGAGTTTATATTATAAGTTATTAGTATATCTACATCATAACCTGAGTTTTCTAGAATCTTCCCATAGTTTTTTAGTATAGTTTCAACCCCACCAGTTACTAACCATTTATGTAATATCAAGATCTTCATAATATTATCTCGTCATGGTAATATTTTCTCACCAGAATGATTAAATCTAGAAAATGCTTCTAATATATTGCTTTCATTAATCATATAGTCTTGAATTCTACCTTCTAATTTATGTTCCTTTAAATATTTCCTTACATCAAAATCTTGAAGCAACACCCATTCTTCGCTATTAAAGTTATTTCTATGATTTTTCACTATAGGAAAATGCCAATTAGTGCATATAGTAAAGATTTTCTTTCTCTCTTTCTTAGGTAGATGGAGTACTTCATAAGCTTCAAATTTGTTATCAATCCAACCTCTCCAAAACTCAAAGTTTACATTTCGATTGTATAGAATCCAAGAGTCTCCATTTTCTAAAATCGGGTATTTTTTGTGTATATAACATTTTCCTTCGTGACAATGTAGGTTTAATCTACTTAAAATAATACAATCTCTTTTTCTAAATGGAATCCGACATAAGTCCTCTAAAAATTGGGGTATCCAAATATGATCTCCATCAATCTTTATTATCCATTCATTTTTGGGTAATTTTTCCCATACAAAATTATAGTATGAGTCAAGTCTATTCTTTATATCTATAGAATCTTCCATATAGATCTTATTGCTAGCAGGAATAACATCATAAGGATATTCTACAGGAATGAATTGTGGATATTTTTTACAAAAATGTAAAACATATTCCTTTGTTCCATCAGTACATGAATGAAATCCAATTACACCACCTTTTAAAACAGGCAATACACTTTTTAAAGCAGCATCTATAGTTTTTATTTCATTACAAACACGAATAAATGCATAAGGTTTAATCGGTTTACGCCAAGAATATAGTTTTTGAATTCTTTCATTAATTCTTAAACGTTTTGATAAACCCAAATAAAATAATATTATCTTTAACATGTGTATCCTTGATTTTCTTAATAGAAATATATTTTAAATTTATTTAGAGTGAAATTAGTCATATCCTACACATTTTTTACACAAAACAAAACCCCGCCAAACGACGGGGTTCTGAAAAATCCAAATTATTTTGAACTTGGGATTTTGAAACGGCTGTTGAAACGTTCAACACGACCGCCTGTATCTACAACACGCTGTTTACCGGTGTAGAATGGGTGGCAGTTACCACACACATCAAGATTGATGTCTTTGCCCAAAGTTGAACGGGTTTTAATCACGTTACCACATGAGCAAGTCGCTGTAATTTCTTTATATTCTGGGTGAATACCTTGTTTCATAGAAAACCTCAAAATGAAGCCACGCCGCTATAGGAACTCTCTTCCTACACCGCGTGAGTTAATAATCGCCGTTATCCGGCACCAAATAGACTGCAGATTATACTGGAAAAATGAGATTGATCAAGAGGGGCTAAATGGTAAAATCAGCCTCTGTTTTCTTTAAAGAAATAATAAAAATTCATTTAATTTTTGACCGCACTTTTAATCTAGTAATTTAGGAAAGTTATGATAGCTCAATCTCCCCCTAATTCACCTTTTACTAAAGTCGTACTACGATGGTACGACAAATTCGGACGTAAACATTTGCCTTGGCAACAAAACAAAACACTGTATGGCGTTTGGCTTTCGGAAGTTATGCTACAACAAACTCAAGTTACAACAGTTATTCCCTATTTCGAACGATTTATTAAAACCTTTCCAAATTTGAGCGCACTTGCAAATGCTTCACAAGATGAAGTGCTTCATTTATGGACAGGGCTAGGCTATTACGCACGGGCACGAAACTTACATAAGACGGCACAAAAAATTCGGGATGAATTTAATGGAGTTTTTCCAACAGACTTTGAACAAGTTTGGGCATTACCAGGGATTGGGCGTTCTACCGCCGGTGCTATTTTATCTTCCGTATTGGATCAACCATACCCGATATTAGACGGTAATGTAAAACGCGTACTCTCACGTTATTTTGCAGTGAATGGTTGGCCGGGCGAAAAAAAGGTAGAAAATCATTTGTGGCATTTAACGGAGCAAGTCACCCCGACAGCGCGTGTGGCAGATTTTAATCAGGCAATGATGGATATTGGTGCGATGGTTTGTACGCGAACAAAACCCAAATGTGATCTTTGTCCTCTGAAAAAAAATTGCTTAGCCCATAAAGATGAAAGTTGGGCACAATTTCCCGGTAAAAAGCCTAAAAAAACGTTACCGGAAAAAGAGACTTATTTTTTGATTTTGTCGAAAAATGGCAAAGTATGGCTAGAACAACGGGAAAACTCGGGGATATGGGGGGGATTATTTTGTTTTCCGCAATTTGAATCACAAGAAGATTTGCTGACTTATTTATCAAGCGAAGGTATTTCTCACTATCAAGCTTGGCCGAGTTTTCGCCACACATTCAGCCATTTTCATTTAGATATTCACCCGATTTACGCTGAAGTCAACAATATTCGAGCCGAACAGGAAAATCGAGATTGGCATAAATTGATGGAAAAAACAAAAGAATATAAACCAAATCTATCAAGTACGGTCAAATATTGGTATGATCCGAAAAATCCCGAACATATCGGGTTAGCCCAACCTGTAAAAAATTTATTAACACAATTTGTAAGGAGTAATGATGGCGAGGATAGTATTTTGTGAATATCTCAAAAAAGAAGCCGAAGGTTTAGATTTCCAGCTTTATCCGGGGGAATTGGGTAAACGAATTTTCGATTCAATCAGTAAACAGGCTTGGGGAGAATGGATAAAAAAACAAACGATGCTCGTCAATGAGAAAAAACTCAATATGATGAATACGGAACACCGTAAACTACTCGAACAAGAGATGATAAATTTTTTGTTTGAAGGTAAAGAAGTCCATATTGAAGGTTATACTCCTCCATCAAATTAATCGGCAATAAGATAATGAAAAAGTATTTGTTATTGGCATTACTGCCATTTTTGTATGCCTGTGGTGATTCTTCTAACCGTCATCGAGGTATTAATTACGATGAAGTGTTTGCGAAAGATACGCAAGGCTTAGATATTCTCACCGGACAGTTCTCTCACAATATTGACCGCATTTGGGGGGTAAACGAATTACTCGTCGCCAGCCGTAAAGACTACGTGAAATATACAGATTCTTTCTATACTCGTAGCCATGTGAGTTTTGATGAAGGCAACATAGTGATTGAGACACAAAGAGACCTCAATCGATTACATAATGCCATTGTACACACTTTATTAATGGGGTCTGATGCAAAAGGGATCGATTTATTTGCCTCAGGAGATGTGCCGATTAGTTCTAGACCCTTCCTTTTAGGGCAAGTAGTCGATAACAACGGACAACAAATTTCAAACCAATTTATTGCCGGCAATTTTGCTACCTATTTAATTCAAAACAAACTACAAACCCGCCGCCTACAAAACGGTAATATGGTACAGTTTGTTGCGATTCCAATGATTGCTAACCACGTTGAAGTTCGTGCACAAAAATACTTACCATTAATACGAAAAGCAGCACAACGCTATGGTATTGATGAAAGTTTGATTTTAGGGATTATGCAAACCGAATCCAGTTTCAATCCTTATGCGATTAGCTATGCTAATGCTATCGGCTTAATGCAAGTCGTACCACACACAGCAGGACGTGATGTTTTTGCCATGAAAGGGCGAGGCGGTCAGCCTTCCGCACGTTATCTGTACGATCCGGCGAATAATATTGATGCCGGTGTATCCTACTTATGGCTTCTACAAAATCGATACTTGGATGGTATTACGAACCCTGCATCCAAACGATTTGCAATGATTTCCGCTTATAATAGCGGTGCGGGTGCGGTATTACGTGTGTTTGATAACGATAAAGATGAAGCTATTTACAAAATCAATCAAATGTATCCGGAGCAGATTTATCGTATTCTTACAACAATGCATCCGTCATCACAAGCCCGGAACTATCTTTTGAAAGTCGATCAAGCACAGAAAAAATTCCGTGTAAGACGATAATCTATCATCAAAAATTCCACTGTCTTTCTTAACTTAAAGGCAATCGTTTCAACGATTGCCTTTAGGTGTTGTTATACTCAGGCAAGGTCTGAGCATAAAAATATACGCTATACATATGTAATCAAAAAGCTTAAGCGGTGAGCAAATAAAATCCTCCTATAATGAATAAGGCTGACAAACAAAATTCAGCATATAGGAGGACAAGTCATGGCAAGTAAATCCAATGACGATTCAAGTCACACACAAGATGGAACTGTAAGTATCATATAGTCTTTATCCCGAAGTATTGAAGAAAGGCAATTTATGGAAAATTGCGAGTAGATATTAGGAAGAATATTAAGACAGCTGTGTAGTTATAAAGAAGTCGAAATTCTGGAAGCTCATGCAATGAAATATCTCACATTCATATGCTTTTGAAGATTCCCCCAAAGTTGGCAGTATCAAGTTTTATGGGATACTTGAAAGGTAAATCTTCGCTGATGATATTTGAAAGGCATGTGAATCTGAAATATCAATATGGAAATAGACACTTTTGGTCAAAGGGGTACTATGTAAGTACGGTAGGGGTAAATACAAAAGTAGTCGAAGAATATATAAGGAATCAAGAAAAAGAAGATATGATTCAGGATAATTTATAGAAGAAAGAATATGTAGACCCCTTTAAGGGGTAAGCCATAAAGTTATAGTGTGGTTGTCGGTCTTTTCACATGCCCCTCAAGGGGCATGTGAAGTACTAGGCACTTATAGAGTAGCCTAAAAATCGCTCGTTTTAGGGCGGATTGTTATTTTAACCATCTTATCAACCTGAAATACACTATATTGTTGTGTATTTTCTTTCTAGAAATTTTTTAATTTATTGGAATAAAGCACTAAACAGAGTGCAAGTACCATAATTAAAATTGCACCGGCAAATAGAAGAGTATCTACTGCATTTTCATGACTCACAATTATTAATCGGAGCATTGCCGTTATACCGGCATAAATAAAATAACGTAATGGAAAATGATAGCCGCTTTTAAAATATTGAACAATTAAGCCGATAAAACCGAAATACAAGAAAAACATTACAGCTTGTTCTGCCAAAGCATAAGGCACCACTGTAGAAGGATTTATCACCATTAAGGCAAGAGAATAAGTGATTTTGGCTAAGGCAATGATCAAAACAATAGAAAGTGCGATAAGTGCCGTACTTAATACATATTTAAGTATGTTAATAACAAATGCCGGTAATTTTTCTAATTGGTTCTCTTCCATTTTTTTCTTTCGTTTATTTTTCAGTAAAAAATATTTACAGGCTAATCGGTATTTGGCGAAAGTGCGGTCATTTTTTCTCGTATTTTAATCTGGTGAGTAATAGAGTTTTCCTATTTCAATTTTATGACGACCGGTTTCTTCACGCCATTTATTGCTATCGCGTAACGAATAGACACAGCCACAATATTCTTGTTGATAAAAACGTTCACGTTTACTGATTTCGATCATTCGCTGCGAACCGCCTTCTTTACGCCAGTTGTAATCCCAGTAAATGACATCATCATATTTTTCAGCCGCCCGGTGACCGCAACCATTAATTTGGTTCATATCTTTCCAACGGGATATGCCAAGACAACTGGTAAAAACAGGAAAACCGTGTTTATGAGCATATTCAGCCGCCTTTTCAAAACGCATATCAAAACACATGGTACAGCGAATACCGCGCTCCGGTTCCCATTCCATACCTTTGGCACGGTCAAACCAATTTTGGCGATCGTAATCCGCATCAATAAACGGAATACCGAATTTTTTGGCAAAACGAATATTTTCTTCTTTACGGATTAAATATTCTTTTAATGGGTGAATATTTGGGTTGTAAAAATAAATCGTAAATTCAATACCGGAAGCTAGAATTGCCTCCATAACTTCACCGGAACAAGGGGCGCAACAAGAATGAAGAAGAAGCTTATTGTGTCCGTTCGGTAATTCTAACTTTTCGCGAATAAAAGGTGCATTAGGATCTTTGCGAACCTTCTTAGATCGTGTAGGTTGAAAATGAGTTGTATTCTGTGTTTTCACGTTATTCATAAAGTGATCATCTAAAAGTAGAAAAAGGAATAAAATATTCCAATTGTTAGTAAGTTCTATCTACGGATAAATATGCCAAGGATATTAATGCTTGTGTGTATTGGTTTTCCGGTAGAACTGAAATCGCATCAACGGCTTTTTGTGCTTCTTGCTTTGCCCGTTCCATTGCATAATCCAGTGATTTGTGCTCCGCCATAATTGCCAATATTTCATCAATACACTCACGTTTACCGCCCTGTTCAATCGCTTCACGAATCAAGGCAGACTGTTCGGTATTGCCGTGGCGCATGGCGTGCAATAAAGGTAGGGTCGGTTTTCCTTCCATCAAGTCATCACCGATGTTTTTACCCAAATCTTGTGCGCTTGCACTATAATCTAGCACATCATCAACAAGCTGAAATGCTGTACCAAGATAACGACCATAATCTTGTAAGGCTTTTTCTTGGCTTTCCGTTGCATTTGCAACAATTGCCGCAGCTTGGCCTGCGACCTCAAATAAACGTGCGGTTTTGCTGTAGATCACACGCATATAATTGGCTTCACTGGTCTCCGGATCGTTCACGTTCATTAACTGTTGCACTTCACCCTCCGCAAGGACATTGGTGGCATCAGCCATGATACGAAGAATTTTTAAGGATTCCAATTGAGCAACAAGTTGGAATGCGCGTGTATAAATAAAATCACCGACCAACACGCTTGCGGCATTCCCGAATTCGGCATTTGCGGTAGCACGACCACGGCGCATATCCGATTCATCAACGACATCATCGTGTAATAGGGAAGCGGTATGGATAAATTCCACGAAAGTGGCACAAGTAATAGCGTTATCCCCTTGGAAACCTAAAGATCGTGCCGCAAGCATGGAGATCAACGGCCGGATCCTTTTTCCGCCGGCTTGAACGATGTAAAAGCCGAGCTGGTTAACCAGTGCGACGTCGGAATCAAGCTGAGTAAGAATATTCTGATTGACTTTTTGCATATCAGGCTCAGCTAATTGTTGAATGGCGCGCATATCCATTAAATCTTGTTTTTTCATCTTTTACGCTTGTTCCCAAATAAAAGTGCGGTACATTTTACCTGAGTTTTTATTTTTTCTAAAATTAATCCGTTAGAAAAGGGAATTTTTTTATTTTATTGTAAATAAATTCTTGCTATGAGATCGTTTTTCTCATAGAATTTGCGACCTATTTTATATGAATTTTGAAGTGTGGGCTGCCAAGGGCAGAGAAACACAATTAAGCGGAGTATTTATGTACGCAGTTTTCCAAAGTGGCGGTAAACAACACCGTGTGAGCGAAGGTCAGGTTGTTCGTTTAGAAAAACTTGAACTTGCAACTGGTGCAACAGTTGAGTTCGATTCAGTGTTGATGGTCGTTAACGGTGAAGATGTTAAAATTGGTGCACCGGTAGTTGCGGGTGCAAAAGTAGTGGCTGAAGTAGTTGCACAAGGTCGTGGCGAGAAAGTTAAAATCGTTAAATTCCGTCGTCGCAAACACAGCCGTAAACAACAAGGTCATCGCCAGTGGTTCACTGAAGTGAAAATCACTGGGATTCAAGCATAATTTCAGAGGAGATCAAATAGATGGCAACTAAAAAAGCTGGTGGTTCAACCCGTAACGGTCGCGATTCTGAAGCTAAACGCCTTGGTGTTAAACGTTTCGGTGGCGAATCTGTATTAGCAGGCAGCATTATCGTTCGTCAACGTGGCACGAAATTCCATGCCGGTAGCAATGTAGGTATGGGGAGAGATCACACCCTATTTGCAACTGCAGATGGTAAAGTTAAATTTGAAGTAAAAGGCGAAAAAAGCCGTAAATATGTAAGTATTGTTACTGAATAATTTAAAACTTATTTGATTGAAGCGCCCTGCAAAACTTTTGTGGGGCGTTTTTGTCTTTTTAACTTCTAACAAAGCGAGTAACTATGAAACAACAACCGCTATTAGGCTTTACTTTTGCATTGATTACAGCAATGGCTTGGGGATCATTACCTATCGCATTGAAACAAGTATTATCGGCAATGAATGCGCAAACTATTGTGTGGTATCGTTTTGTTGTTGCTACGATTGCTCTCTTTATTTTGCTGGCTTATAAAAAGAAATTGCCCGAATTTAGGAAAATTGGGCGATATGCTTGGCTTGCAATCATCGGAGTACTTGGACTCGCCGGTAATTTTTTGCTCTTTAGCCATTCATTAAATTATATTGACCCCTCAGTTGCACAAATTTTCATTCATCTATCCTCTTTTGGGATGTTAATCAGTAGTGTGATTATTTTTAAGGAAAAGCTAGGGTTACACCAAAAAGTTGGAATCTTGCTTTTACTAATCGGTCTTGGGTTATTTTTTAATGATCGTCTTAATATTTTTACCGAACTTAATCAGTATTCAATTGGCGTTATTTTAAGTGTTACGGCTTCGTTGGTATGGGTTGCGTACGGAATGGCACAAAAGTTAATGTTACGTAAATTTAGTTCGCAACAAATTTTATTAATGATGTATTTTGGCTGTGTGATTGTGTTTACGCCTATGGCTGAGTTTTCACAGGTACAAGACTTAACTCCTTTTACCCTGATTTGTTTTATTTATTGCTGTCTCAATACATTAATCGGTTATGGCTCTTACGCAGAAGCATTAAATCGCTGGGATGTTTCGAAAGTGAGTGTTGTGGTGATGTTAGTGCCGCTTTTCACGATTTTATTTTCTCATATCAGCCATAATATAAGTCCAAATCATTTTGCGGCGCCGGAACTAAATAGCATTAGCTATATCGGGGCATTTGTTGTAGTATGCGGAGCAATTTTATCTGCAATCGGACATAAATTACTATCACCGCACAATGCGAAATAATATAAAAGTGCGGTCAAATTTTGGAGAGTTTTAATGAAGTTTATAGATGAATCCCTAATTCGAGTGGAAGCGGGAGACGGTGGAAACGGCTGTGTTAGTTTTCGCCGTGAGAAATTTATCCCCAAAGGCGGGCCGGATGGCGGTGATGGCGGTGATGGTGGTGATGTCTATCTAATTGCCGACGAAAACCTTAATACGTTAATCGATTATCGCTTTAACAAACGTTTTGCTGCAGAACGTGGTGAAAATGGTCGCAGCTCCGATTGTACCGGTCGCCGTGGTAAAGATATTACGTTACCTGTACCCGTAGGAACCCGTGCCATTGATAATGATACAAAAGAAACCTTAGGCGATTTAACCAAACATGGTCAAAAAATGTTGGTGGCAAAAGGGGGGTATCATGGCTTGGGGAACACCCGCTTTAAATCTTCCGTCAATCGTGCACCCCGTCAAAAAACAATGGGAACACCGGGAGAAAAGCGTGATCTACTACTAGAGCTTATGCTACTTGCCGATGTAGGGATGTTGGGTTTACCTAATGCGGGCAAATCAACCTTTATTCGGGCTGTATCGGCGGCAAAACCTAAAGTAGCGGATTATCCGTTTACAACGTTGGTACCAAGTCTTGGTGTGGTAAAAATGGATGAAGCCCGTAGCTTTGTCGTTGCTGATATTCCGGGATTGATTGAGGGGGCGGCAGAAGGTGCCGGCTTAGGGATTCGTTTCCTAAAACACTTGGAACGCTGTCGAGTGCTTATTCATCTTGTGGATATCCGTCCGATTGATGGTTCTGATCCGGCGGATAATGTCGCTATTATTGAATCTGAATTGTTCCAATACAGTGAAAAATTAGCTGAAAAACCGCGTTGGTTGGTGTTCAATAAAATTGATACGATGACTGATGAAGAAGCTCATGAGTGTGCAAAAGACATTGCCGAACGCTTGGGATGGGATGAAGAGTATTACTTAATCTCAGCGGCGACAGGTAAGAATGTTTCTTCGCTCTGTCGTGATATTATGGATTTTATTGAAGCTCATCCACGAGAAACGGAAGAACAGCAGCTCGCACCGGAAGAGGTCAAATTTAAATGGGAAGATTATCATCAAGAACAATTGGCGGAGCATCAATTAGAAGATGAGGACGATTGGGATGATGATTGGACAGAAGAAGATGACGAAGGTATAGAGTTTATTTACAAACCTTAATCCGTCTAACAAAAGTGCGGTTGATTTCATTGTTAAAATCGACCGCACTTTATTTTTTTAGATAGAAAAATTATCCACGATTGGCATTTTTCATAATTCGCTCTTTTGCTACTCGCCATTCGCGATCTTTAATGTCATCGCGTTTATCATGTTGTTTTTTCCCTTTAGCCAAACCGATTTTAATTTTTGCCCAAGCACCTTTCCAGTAAAGAGAAAGAGCAACAATGGTGAATCCGTCACGACCGGCTTTACCAAAAAGCGATTCTAATTCCCGCTTGTTGAGTAGGAGTTTTCGGGTTCGAGTAGGATCACATACGACATGGGTTGAAGCCAAACTGAGTGGCTGGATAGTCGCCCCAAATAAATAGGCTTCTCCATTTTTGAAAATAATGTAGCTGTCGCTAATATTTGCCTTACCCGCACGCATGGATTTGACTTCCCAGCCTTGTAATTCCAGCCCTGCCTCAATTTCATCTTCAATGAAATAATCATGGCGGGCTCGTTTATTAAGGGCGATAGTATTTGAACCCGGTTTTACTTTCTTTTTTGTCATAACTCATTATGTGTTTAAATTTTTGCTGATTTTACCGAATATGTTTCTTGATCGCAAAGTCGGGTAATTAAAAGAGAGAGGAATGGAGAGAATTTAAACTGAAAATAAGGAAACCAAGCTAAAAAACTGACTTTATTACCCCTTATTCAGCGTATCCAAAAAGGCCACAAAGGCTCGTTTTTGCAGATTGGATAAGTTATCCCATTTTTGATTGATTTCCACTTCTTTTAATTCTTCTTGCATTAATGCCGCGGGCATACAATCTTGAAAAAACCAACTGATAGGGGTGTTAAAAAAGATCGCAATATCAATCAAATGATTTACATTGATTTTACTTACGCCACGTTCATAACGAGAAAGTTGCTGCTGAGATAAATTGATACATTCCGATAACCTCTCTGCAGAGTAGCCAAATTCTTTTCTTTTTTGTTGAATGCGCTGCCCAATTGATTTATCTGCCGCTGCTGCCAATAACTGTGCCATTATTAATCTTCAAAATACTCATTTATTCACATTTTGTCGTTTTTTAGGCTTGAAAACAGAGCTATAGATAAGTGAAATTAAATTTGTTTACTTATCTATAGATAGGTAACCCGTAAAATTTCTATATTTCACTCATTTAAGAGGTTTCCTATGAAAAAATATTTGCTTTCTATTATTCTTGCCGGATTTTTGACTGCTTGTGGTAGCGGCGGTGGTGCTGGTACTGGTACTGCAACGACACCCGATGGCACCAAAATTGATTTGACGAATAGTCCAAAAGGACACGTGTCAGCAAAAACCGCTGATGGCGAGTTTTATGGCAAAAATAATAATGACTCCTTCTACGGTCTTTGGATAAATGACGCCAAAACAGTAAAAGAAACCCGCTTTCAAGGTACGAAAGCAACCAATTTACCTTCCGGTTCGGCAACTTATGTAGGCGATGCCTATTGGGTAAGTGGAATGACAGGCAATCCAAGTCGAGGCGGAAAAACAACCTTAAATGTAGATTTTGATCAAAAATCTGTCGATGGAAAAATTGAATTTAGTTTGTTAAATGACGGACGTAGTCAAGATATTACGCTACATAAAACCCGGCTCAATGGAACGGAATTTAAGGGAGAAGCGTCTACCTTGTTAGAAAAAGGCACTTATCAAGGCGGATTATTCGGTAATGGGGCAAAAGAAGCTGCGGGTATCGTTGATTTTAACAATGATAGCTATGATACCTCTTTTGGTGGTGTCCGTTACTAACCTGTTTGGCTGCCTATGATTTTTAGAAATTAATAGGCAGTTTTTTATTATGCGATATTTTATTCTTTTTTTCTGTTTAGTCAGTTCCGTTGTCCATTCAAGTGAGCTTGAAGAATCGCTCAAGCAAGCTATTTATCAAGGAGATACCACCCATATTCAAAATTTGCTTGTGCAGTATCAAGCTCAGCCACACACGGATAAAACGTTACTTGATTACAGCCAAGCTAAGTTAGCGTTTTTACGCCAAGATTATGGGCAAGCTATTAAAATTTATAGACAAATCATTAGCGAACGTCCTGAGCTTCATTCTATCCGTATGGAACTAGCCATTGCGTTATTTGTTGATCGTCAAGACTGGGCGGCGAGATTGCAACTGGATAAAGTGAAAAGCGTTAAAGATTTACCCGCTTCCGCTTATGAACGGATTAATCGTTATATTGACGCGATTAATGAGCGTAACGCCTGGCAAGTTGAGGGCAGTATTGCGTTTCTTAAAACAAATAATGTTGACAATGTTTCCTCTTCACCGGCCATTGAAAATACAGGGTTTGTCAAAAATTCAAAAATGTTACCTCAAAAAGCCACAGGTGTAGCATATTCTTTCGGCGTGAATCGTGATTTTAATTTAGTCAATTCCCATTATTTGAGTGTAAGTAACGATATTCTCGGTAAAACCTACTGGGATAATCATCAATTTGATGATCTTTTTAACCGCACTTTACTTGGTTATGCTTACAAAAAGAATGATTTTATCTTCCGAATCCAACCCTTTTTTGAAAAGCGTTGGTATGGTGGTGAGGCATTTCATTGGTCAAATGGCATTGAATTAAGCTATAGCCTGTGGTTATCACAAAATTGGCAAAATCAAACATCACTTTCTAGCGAGAAAAGGCATTTTTTTAAAGATAATCCCCAAGCCGGTCGAATTAATACTATTTCCACGACCTTTATTTGGTATCGCAATCCCAAACAAATTTTGTATATCGGTACGGCGTTAGCAGAAGAAAAACCGCTAGAACGCCAATATAGTTCAATGATTAAAAATATCAGACTAGGCTGGCTGCAAGAATATCAATGGGGAATTTCAACAAAACTCAACACTGGGTTTATCCAACGCCAATTTAAAGCGGATGCCGTACTTGGCGGCATAATTCCTCTTGGTAAGACTCGAAAAGATAAAATTTATACATTTCTTGCTCAAATATGGAAACGGGACTGGCATCTCTATGGCATTACACCTAAATTAACTTTTGAATGGCGAAAACAGCAGAGTAATTTAAAGACCCTTTATCATTATAAAACGCAGAATCTTACCATTATTTTTGAAAAGACATTTTAATATTGAGGTTGGGGGCGAACTGGATTCGCCCAGAAAAAGGAAGGGAAAGCACTGTTTTACGATTCAATTTCGCCACAGAATCGATACCCCTCACCATGAATTGTCGCAATAATTTCAGGAGTCTCGGGATGATCTTCAAAATGTTTACGAATACGGCGAATCGTTACATCTACGGTACGATCTTGGGGTTTAAGCTCACGTCCGGTCATTTTTCTTAATAGTTCTTCACGGGTTTGTAATTTACCCGGATTTTCACAGAAGTGTAACATCGCACGGAATTCACTACGGGGTAATTTAAATATTTCTCCTTCCGGATTGATAAGATTGTGACCGTTTAAATCCAATGTCCAACCGTTGAAACGATAAAACTCACGTTCACTATTGTTCTCTTTTTCATGCTGTAACATCACACGATGTAATAAATTGCGGGCGCGAATAGTTAATTCACGAGGATTGAAAGGCTTAGTAAGGTAATCATCCGCACCGATTTCCAGTCCTAAAATTTTATCTACTTCATTATCCCGACCGGTTAAGAACATAAGAGGCAGATTATCATATTCACGCAATTCCCGAGCTAATAGGAGACCATTTTTACCCGGTAGATTAATATCCATCACGATTAAATTAACTTTGCTATTTTTTAAAATTTCGTGCATTTGTACGCCATCTTGCGCTTCAAGAACGGTATAGCCTTCCGCTTCAAAAATTCCTTTCAATGTACTGCGGGTAACGATTTCATCTTCAACAATGAGAATCTGTGGTATCGCCATATTTCGCCCTCTTTTTACTTACTTTGAGTGATGCCCTATTTTATCTTTGTAACATTGTTGTAACAACGGAAAAGTGCGGTTATTTTTTATGATCTTTTCATTTTTATGATCTAAATCATACTTTTTTAGTTTTTAGAATGTCTTTATGTTAGAATTTTTCCCCTCTCAATTTATGCTTTCGCCTATGAAAAAATACGTTCTTTTTTTTACACTGATTTTTACCGTGTTTGCAAGTCAAGCAGGGTTATTCAATAGTAAATCCGCTTTTTTGAGTATTGATGAGGCCTTTCCTATTTCAGCTCAAATTTCATCGGATAAAAAACAGTTATCTGTTCGTTGGGATATTGCCGAAGGGTACTACCTTTACCAAGAAAAAATCACAGCTAAGGTGAGTAACGCACTTCAACCACTTTCAGTGAATTTCAACCAAAATGCTGAAATACACGACGATCCCTATTTCGGACACGTCGCCGTTTTTACAAAACCTTTGGTGGCTTATTTTTCCGGTGAAACCTTTGGGGATAATCAGAGTATTGAAGTTTCCTATCAGGGATGTACGGAAGGATTTTGTTATCCGCCGGAAGTCAGAACGTTGAAAGTCAGCGATTTGCCTATCGCCTCGGCGGAAGAAAAAACACCGCAAAATTCAACCGCACTTTTAACGGAACAAGATCGTTTAGCGGCAGGCTTGTTCCAAAGTAAATATGCGGCATTCGGCTTTTTCTTACTTGGGCTGGGATTGGCTTTTACACCTTGTGTATTACCTATGCTGCCATTGCTTTCCTCTATCGTAATTGGTCAGCAACAACGTCCGAATATGCTGCGGGCTTTTTCTTTAAGTTTTCTTTATGTTCAAGGGATGGCGCTCACTTATACCTTGCTCGGGCTCACTGTTGCGGCAATAGGCTTGCCATTTCAAATTGCATTACAACACCCTTATGTGATGATCGGGCTTTCCGTGCTGTTTACGCTGCTTGCATTATCGATGTTTGGCGTATTTACCTTACAATTGCCAAGCTCCTTACAAACTAAACTTAATACATGGAGCCAAAAGCAAACATCGGGTGCTTTTGGCGGTGCGTTTTTCATGGGGATGATCGCCGGGCTGGTTGCCTCGCCTTGCACTTCAGCGCCACTTTCCGGTGCCTTGCTTTATGTCGCACAAAGCGGCGATCTTGTTACAGGGGCAATGACGCTCTATTTGTTGGCATTAGGGATGGGCATTCCGTTAATGCTTATCACGTTATTCGGCAATAAAATTTTGCCAAAATCAGGCGAATGGATGAATACGGTTAAACACAGCTTTGGTTTTGTTATGCTGGCATTGCCGGTATTTTTGCTGTCCCGTATTTTGCCCGAAACTTGGGAACCGCGTTTATGGGCGTTATTAGCAAGTACTTTTTTTGTTTGGTTTGCCTTACAAATGCCTAAAAACGGCTTAGGTTATGGCGTAAAAGTGCTGGCTTTTGTTTGTGCAATGGTCACTGTACAGCCTCTACAAAATCTGCTTTGGCAACACCAATCTGTTACTCAAAGTGCGGTTAATAATACGGACATTTCTCATGTTAAATTTCAGCGCGTTCAAAATCTGCAGGAATTAAATGAGGCTCTGGCAAACAATCCTCATCGGATTGCATTGCTGGATCTGTATGCCGATTGGTGTGTAGCTTGTAAAGAATTTGAGCAATATACATTCAGTAACAAACAGGTTCAAAATGCGTTTGAAAATGTACTTTTGCTCCAAGTGGATATGACAAAAAACAGCCCTGAAAATAAAGCCATAATGGAACGCTATCAGGTGTTAGGTTTACCAACGATTTTATTTTTGGATCAAACAGGCAAGGAAATACAAGGTAGCCGTGTAACCGGTTTTATGGAGGCGGAAGTATTTTTAAATTGGCTAAATAAATTCGTCATCCATTAACTATTTTTGACGTAGAGTAAAAAGTCTTTTTCAAACTTTGCGCTTGTTTAACAAAATGCGAATAGATATGATCTACAGGCTTTTTAATTTATCTTTTAACAAGGAAACTTTATGAACAATCTTGAAAAATTTCGTCCTTATGTTTTAGCCTTACTACGCATTGTTGTTGCTTATATGTTTATCTTGCACGGCACTGCTAAATTTTGGGAATTTCCAATCTCTATGACCGGTGGCAATGGCGCCGTTACCGACCCATTAATGATTGTCGGTGGGGTGATTGAAATTGTCGGCGGTATTTTAGTGTTGTTAGGCTTGTTTACCAGAGCCGCAGCCTTTATTTTATCCGGTCAAATGGCGTATGCCTATTTCTTTATGCACGTAGCAGGCAAAGGGAACTTATTCTTCCCAATTGCAAATGGCGGCGAACTGGCATTACTTTATTCTGTTGTTTTCTTCTATTTTGTTTTTGCAGGTGCCGGAGCATTGTCATTAGACAATAAATTTAAGAAAAACTAACTTTTAGGTTTAACACTTTATACCTCTCAAATAGCCCACGTAATGTGGGCTTTCTTTAAAACGATTTCACTTCTCCGCACTTTACTTGCCGCTTATTTTTGTTGAATCTTTTCTATATTTACGCAACCGTTTGCGTTATAATCTGCGCGCTTATTTTTTTAACCCATCTATGAAAGGAAAATATAATGATAGATCGCCCTATTCGTCAGGCTTTGTTAAGTGTTTCAGATAAAACCGGTATTGTGGAATTTGCCCAAGGGCTTATTCAACGTGGAGTAAAATTGCTTTCTACCGGCGGCACGGCAAAACTCTTAGAACAAAATGGTTTGCCTGTGACCGAAGTGTCTGACTATACGGGATTTCCTGAGATGATGGATGGTCGTGTGAAAACGTTGCATCCAAAAGTACATGGTGGGATTCTGGGGCGTCGTGGAACGGATGACGCCATCATGCAACAGCATGATATTGAAGGCATTGATATGGTGGTGGTCAATTTATATCCCTTTGCACAAACTGTCGCGAAACTCAATTGCACGTTGGAAGATGCCGTGGAAAATATTGATATCGGCGGGCCGACCATGGTACGTTCGGCGGCAAAAAATCATAAAGATGTAGCGATTATTGTCAATAATCATGATTTTAATGCCATTCTTGCAGAAATGGATCAACATCAAAATCGCCTTACATTGGAAACCCGCTTTGATCTTGCCATCAAGGCCTTTGAACATACAGCGCAATACGATTCAATGATTGCAAACTATTTTGGTCAGCTCGTTAAACCTTATCATGTGGCGGCGGAAGAAGATACTAATGCTAAGTGCGGTCAATTTCCTCGCACATTAAATCTGAATTTTGTGCGAAAACAAACCATGCGTTATGGTGAAAATGCTCATCAAAATGCGGCGTTTTATGTGGATCTTAACGTGAAAGAAGCGAGCGTGGCAACGGCGACACAATTACAAGGTAAAGCGCTTTCTTATAACAATATTGCTGACACTGATGCCGCCCTTGAATGTGTGAAAGAATTTGATGAGCCCGCTTGTGTTATCGTGAAACACGCTAATCCGTGTGGCGTGGCATTAGGAAAAGATATTTTAGAAGCCTACAACCGTGCTTATCAAACCGATCCGACTTCCGCTTTTGGTGGAATCATCGCCTTTAACCGTGAACTGGACGAAAAAACCGCGACTGAAATTGTAGACCGCCAATTTGTGGAAGTGATTATTGCACCGAAAGTATCAGCGGAAGCTGTCGAGGTGGTAAAACGTAAGAAAAATGTCCGACTGCTTGAATGCGGAGAATGGCAAGAACGTACTCAGCGTTTAGACTTCAAATGTGTAAATGGCGGTTTATTGGTACAAGATGCGGATTTAGGCATGGTCGGTTTGGACGATTTAAAAGTAGTGAGCAAACGTCAACCGACGGAACAGGAACTCAAAGATTTATTATTCTGTTGGAAAGTAGCGAAGTTCGTGAAATCCAATGCGATCGTTTACGCCAAAAATAACCAAACCATCGGCATTGGCGCAGGCCAAATGAGCCGTGTTTATTCCGCTAAAATTGCCGGTATTAAAGCGCAGGACGAAGGGTTAGAAGTTTCAGGCTGTGTAATGGCTTCCGATGCGTTCTTTCCATTCCGTGACGGCATTGATGCCGCGGCGAAAGTGGGAATCCAATGCGTGATCCATCCGGGTGGCTCAATGCGTGATCAGGAAGTGATTGATGCGGCGGACGAGCATGGAATGGTGATGGTGTTGACGGGGATGAGGCATTTTAGACACTAGGAATAGTCGTGTTTATTAGTTAATTGAAATCGGATTTCGCCCGATTGGGCGACTTACTTTTCTTTGCTTGTGCAAAGCAAAGTAAGCAAAAGAAACACACCCCCAGTTAAATCGCTATTCTTTGCTTGGTTTCAATTTTCTTAACGGCAATTTTCTGAACTCGCAAAGGCGATTTATATGGGGACTAAGTTTGTCAGTGCATTTAATGTAAAAGTGCGGTTAATTTTAAAATGGTTTTATTCCATGGAAAATATAACGAATTCTGACCGCACTTTGAAGGTTTATAGAAGGAACAAGTCGGGTTCCCTTCTTTTCCGCCTTTGTGGAGTTGAATTTGTAGGAAATTTTCGTCTGTTTGAGCATAGCGAGTTCAGAAAATTTCCGTTAAGCAAATTCAATGAAACAAAGGAAATAAGGAAAAGCAGGGTTGCCTTTCTTTTTGCTTACTTTTTCTTTGGCAAAGCAAAGAAAAAGTAAGTCGTCATTGGCGAAACCCGAATAAAATCAAAAAACACTTTTGACAACCACAACATAAACATTATAAGGATCATCATGAATATTTTAATCATCGGAAACGGCGGTCGTGAACACGCGCTTGCTTGGAAAGCGGCTCAATCTCCACTAGCCAAAAAAGTTTTTGCCGCACCCGGCAACGCAGGAACGGCACTGGAAAGCAACATTGAAAACGTTAATATTGCAGTTACTGATATTCCGGCACTTGTTAAATTCGCGCAAGATAATCAAATCGGCTTAACCATTGTTGGGCCTGAAGCTCCGTTAGTTATCGGTGTGGTGGATGCATTCCGTACGGCAGGATTAAAAATTTTCGGGCCAACACAAGCGGCAGCCCAATTAGAGGGTTCGAAAGCTTTTACTAAAGATTTCTTAGCTCGCCACAAAATTCCAACAGCGGAATATCAAAATTTCACAGAGGTAGAACCGGCATTAGCATATTTGCAGGAAAAAGGCGCGCCAATTGTCGTGAAAGCAGATGGTTTGGCTGCCGGTAAAGGCGTGATTGTAGCGATGACACTACAGGAAGCGGAAGAGGCGGTACGTGATATGTTATCGGGCAATGCCTTTGGTGAGGCGGGTAGCCGAGTGGTGATCGAAGAGTTTTTAGATGGTGAAGAAGCCAGTTTTATTGTGATGGTGGATGGCAAAAATGTTGAACCGATGGCAACCAGTCAAGATCATAAACGCGTGGGTGAGAACGATACCGGGTTGAATACAGGGGGAATGGGCGCTTATTCACCTGCACCGGTGGTTACAGCTGAGATTCACGATCGCATTATGCAGGAAGTCATTTATCCGACTGTAAACGGCATGGCGGCGGAAGGTAATGTTTACACCGGTTTCTTATATGCCGGTTTGATGATTATGCCGAACGGTCAACCGAAAGTGATCGAATTTAACTGCCGTTTTGGTGATCCGGAAACCCAACCAATTATGTTGCGTTTGGAGTCAGATCTAGTTGAACTTTGTCTTAAAGCCTGTGAGGGTAAGTTAGATGAAATTCAATCCCAATGGAATCCAAAAGCTTCATTGGGCATTGTATTAGCGGCGGAAGGCTATCCGGGGGATTATCGCAAAGGCGATGAAATTATCGGTTTGCCGCAAAGTGCGGTTGAAAATGAAAAAGTTTTCTTAGCGGGCGTAGAAGCCAAAGAGGGGAAATTGCTTACCAATGGCGGTCGCGTATTATGTGCCACAGCCTTAGGCGACAGCGTATTTGAAGCACAACAAAAAGCGTTGAAACTAGCAGAACAAATCCGATGGAACGGTCGTTTTTATCGTCGTGATATTGGTTATCGTGCGGTTGCTCGTGAAACACAAAAATAATGGAAAAATAACCGCACTTGGCGTTAATTTTTTTCATTCACCTAAATAGGAAAATGACATGGATTACAAGAACAAATCACTCTGTCGCATTCGTACCATTAGTTTTTTCTTAACATTACGTAAGGATAAAACACAATGGGAAGCCGCACTCCGTTCAGTGAAACATGAAGTCGATTTGTTGTTGCCGGCGATACAAAAATCCGGTTATGTTTTGCAATCCATTCGGATTATTACCAATCCTTTCGGTGAATATTTAGATTTAACTGATGTGAACAATGCAAAAGCGGATTTACAGTATTTAACGGGGTTACTCAATAAATTAAATGAAAGTGGCGTACGTATCCGATTTGCGATTGGCGCCGCAAGCAATGTATACGAAATTGCATTGCTGCCTGAACTTATTGCTGATTATGGTGATTTATGTAATGCTTGCGTAAATGTACCGTTAGATGAAAATGGTATTTTAGATAATCATTTAATTGAGCAATCCGTTAGTGCGGTGCAACGTATTGCTCAAATAACCCCACGTGCTGAAGGTAATTTCAATTTTACTGTAAATTTTAACTGCAAACCCTTTATTCCCTATTTTCCCGCAGGTTATCATTTGAGCCATTTGCCGAATAGTTTTGTTATTGGTTTGGAAACACCGGATTTGTTGGTCGCTGCGTTAAAATCAGTTTCAAAATCCTCTCATAATCAGTTTTATGCCGATTGTTATCAGTCTATGCTGAAAGCACTACAACATCATGTAGATGAAATTCTTACCACGTTAAGTGCGGTTAAATTATCCGGCAATTTTGAATTTGTCGGTATTGATAGCTCGGCGGCACCATCGAAAAACTGTGCTTCTATAACGGAATTGTATGAGCTTATGGGAGTACCATATTTGGGGGCTGCCGGTACGATTGAAGTATCGGCATTACTAACCAAAGTATTTAAATCTGTGCAAAACGTGCCGTTGGTGGGATTCTCAGGTCTAATGTTGGCAGTAACGGAAGATCTCGGTTTAGCACAAGCTACACAACAGGAACAGTTTGATATTCGCTCATTGCTTACTTATAGTGCTGTATGCGGTATAGGCTTAGATACGGTACCTGTGGCTGGTAACGCTAGTGCAGCAAGTATTGCTGCGATTATGCGTGATACAGGGACGATGGCATTTCGTTTAAATAAGCCATTGACCGTGCGTTTATTCCCTATTCCGAACAAAATTGTCGGTGAAATATCTGAGTTTGAAAGCGATGATCTTTGTAATTGTCGCATTTTGGACATTCCATACTAAGAGTAGAAAATATTGAGAAAATGACCGCACTTTTCCTATGAATCTTTTTCATTCCTTAGATGAAAAAATATGTACTAAATTTTAATTAAATTTAAACCAATAAGCGGTTACACTATAGATCGCAATCACATAACAGGAGAACACAATGTTTACTAAAAATATGAATATCGCTGACTACGATCCGGTATTATGGCAAGCGATTCAGGATGAAAACCGCCGTCAGGAAGAACATATCGAATTAATCGCTTCTGAAAACTATGCCAGCCCGCGTGTGATGGAAGCACAGGGTTCGCAGTTTACCAATAAATATGCTGAAGGCTATCCGGGTAAGCGTTATTATGGCGGCTGTGAATATGCGGACATTGTGGAACAACTCGCTATTGATCGTGCAAAAGAGTTATTCGGTGCCGATTATGTGAATGTTCAACCGCACTCCGGCTCTCAAGCCAATGCGGCAGTGTATGGCGCATTGATTAATGCCGGTGATACTATTTTAGGAATGGATCTAGCGCACGGCGGCCACTTAACACACGGTGCAAAAGTAAGTTTCTCCGGTAAAATTTATAATTCGGTGCTTTATGGTATCACAGCGGACGGTTTGATTGATTATGAAGATGTGCGCCAAAAAGCATTGGAATCTAAACCAAAGATGATTGTAGCCGGTTTCTCTGCTTACTCTCAGGTAGTTGATTGGGCGAAGATGCGTGAAATTGCCGATGAAGTTGGGGCATATTTATTTGTGGATATGGCACACGTCGCAGGATTAATTGCTGCGGGATTATATCCAAATCCATTACCGCACGCCCACGTAGTGACTACAACGACCCATAAAACCCTAGGCGGCCCACGTGGCGGTTTAATTCTTTCTTCTTGTGGTGATGAAGAAATCTATAAAAAATTACAATCCTCCGTATTCCCGGCGAATCAGGGCGGTCCGTTAGTTCACATTATTGCAGCAAAAGCAGTATGTTTTAAAGAAGCCTTAGAGCCGGAATACAAAGTGTATCAAGCCAACGTATTGAAAAATGCGAAAGCGATGGTAGAAGTATTTAAACAACGTGGTT
Organism: Rodentibacter caecimuris; assembly: GCF_001019715.1. Taxonomy (GTDB): domain Bacteria; phylum Pseudomonadota; class Gammaproteobacteria; order Enterobacterales; family Pasteurellaceae; genus Rodentibacter; species Rodentibacter caecimuris. The sequence continues at coordinate 2,021,149 of NZ_BBXJ01000001.1, read as the reverse complement.
TTGATGTAGTATCAAACGGTACGGAAAATCACTTGTTCTTGGTGAGTTTCATCAAACAAGGCTTAACCGGTAAAGCTGCCGATGCGGCATTAGGGAAAGCAAACATCACCGTGAATAAAAACTCGGTACCAAATGATCCGCAAAAGCCATTTGTGACTTCGGGTATTCGAGTGGGGACTCCATCAGTAACCCGTCGTGGTTTTAATGAACAAGATTGTCGTGATTTAGCCGGTTGGATGTGTGATATTTTAGATGTCCTTGGTAAAGAAAACGAAGAACAAGTTATTGAAGCGACCAAAGAAAAAGTATTAGCAATTTGTAAACGTCTTCCTGTTTACCCTGCATAATATATATTTAGGAAGCGGATTGTGTGTTAGCGGCGGTGAATATCGCCGCTTATTTTTTTATATAAAAGGGTAAAAGTTGTACAACATATAACTTTCTGTTTTAGAGAGTATGTTCTTTGTATTTTAACTTTTAGAAAGAAGAAAAGGCAGGATAACTGCCTCTTATTTACGGCATTATGTAGCGAATGCACCATTTAAAGGAAAATGTAGGGGTGCCACTGGCGTCCGTAAAAATTAAATGATTTCAAAAGCTTGTTTGTGTAACTGCTACATAATACCGCTTACTTGAAAAAGTGCGGTTAATTTTGACCGCACTTTCATTGATTAAGGGAGTTCATCCACTTCTTTATCTACTTTTGGCGGAATCATATGTTCACGTCTCAATCCGACATCATAAGCAATGGCAATTGCAATAAAGATGGAGGAATAAGTACCGAATCCAATCCCGACAAGCAATGCGAGGGAGAAGTTATGAATAGACGGGCCGCCGAAGAAGAACAGTGCAATAACGACAATAAGCGTAGTTGCAGAAGTCATAATTGTTCTTGATAAAGTTTGGGTCAGGGAAATATCAATAATATCAATTGTATCCAATCGTCTGATTTTGCGGAAATTTTCACGAACCCGGTCAAACACGACGATACTATCATTGATGGAATAGCCCACTACGGAAAGAATTGCCGCTACGAAAGTTAAGTCCATTTCCACTTGTAAAGCTGAGAATACACCAAGAGTAATCACAACGTCGTGGGCGAGAGAAGCGATTCCCCCTAAGCCTAAACGCCATTCAAAACGTGAGCCGATATAAATTAGCATCATAGCCAGTGTGGCTAAAGTGGCATAAACCGCTCCTTGTGCCAATTCTTCCCCTACGTTAGGTCCAACGAATTCGATACTTTTAATTTTAATACCGGAGTCGAGTTCTACTAACATTGATTTTACCCGATCACCAATACCTGAATCATTATCAGAGGCCGGTAAGCGAATCATCACATCCTGAACGGAGCCGGTAGTCTGCACAACAGGGCTTTCAATACCGTGTTGTTTCAGTTTGTTGCGGATCTGCTCAAGATTTGCCGTTTGAGAAAAGTGAGTATCGAATACTACACCGCCGGTAAAATCTAACCCCCAGTTAAAGCCCTTTGTGACGATAAAAAACATTGAAATCGCCATAAAAAGTGCTGAAACAACGTAGCCCCATTTACGTATTTTCATAAATTCGGCTAACGGGAACGGAAGTTTAATTCCGTTAATTTCTTTGATGAGATGTCCGTTTTTATCTCTTGCGAAAAGTGCCATAGTCACCTCAATTAAATAGAAAGTTTTTCAACACGTTTACCACCATAGATTGCATTTACCAGAGCGCGAGTTCCGGTAATAGCGGTAAACATGGAAATTGCCACACCCAGTGAAAGGGTAATTGCAAAACCTTGAATCGGGCCGGTTCCCACTGCGTAGAGAATAATGGCCGTTAAGATAGTGGTTAGGTTTGCATCGAAAATAGAGGTAAATGCTCCGTTGTAACCTTCATTAATAGCCTGTTGGATAGGGCGTCCGTTACGAATCTCTTCTTTAATTCGCTCAAAGATCAATACGTTGGCATCCACCGACATCCCAAGGGTTAACACGATACCTGCAATCCCCGGCATAGACAATGTTGCCCCCGGAAGAATAGACATTAAACCGACTAACAAGACAATATTAATAACCATTGCAAGGCTTGCGATAATACCGAAAAGCTTATAGTAGATAAGCATAAATACGATAACAGAGATTAATCCCCAAAAGCTGGCGTTCATACCTTGCTCAACATTTTGTGCACCAAGTGATGGACCGATCGTGCGCTCTTCCACAATTTGTATCGGAGCGATTAACGCACCTGATTTTAATAAAGTGGAAAGATTATTGGCTTCCGCCAGGCTGCCAACACCGGTAATTTGAAAGTTTGCGCCAAAGCGAGCCTGAATCGTGGCTACGTTGATAACCTCTTCGCTTTTCTCAAGAATGGTTTTACCGTTCTCATCTTTCTTGCCGTTGTCTTTATATTCAACATAAAGGGTTGCCATTGGTTTTTTATAGTATTTTTTGGTGAGTTGAAGCATTTGCTCCCCACCTTCACTATCTAGAGTGACACTTACCTGTGGCGTTCCAGATTGATGATCGAGTGCTGCACTTGAGTTGATGATATGTTCACCGCCTAAAGACGGGCGTTTTAACAAGACAACGGGACGACCTTCACGGTTATATTTCACTTCTGAATCAGACGGGATAATACCGCGAGCTGCCGCTTCTGCATTTACCGTAGAATTCACCATTCGGAATTCAAGAGTTGCTGTTGCGCCAAGAATCTCTTTCGCACGTGCAGTATCCTGTACCCCCGGCAATTCAATAACGATACGTTCTGCACCTTGACGCTGTATTACTGCTTCTGCTACGCCTAATTCCGAAACACGTTTACGCAAAATTGTTAAGTTTTGCTCAATCGCTAAATCGCGTGCTTCATTAAGTGCGGTCGTAGATAGGGATAAATTTAGCGTATCGTTGCCTGAATCGCTCACTTCTAAGGTTGGGTGAGCTTGGCGAATAATACGGGTCGCTTTTGAGAGTTGTTCGGGATTGGCAAGCGTAATGGTTGTACCGAAATGATCGGCATTCTTAATCCCCGTGTATTGAATTTTTTCTTTACGAAGATCGTTACGCAATGTGTCCTGTAATTGCTCTTGACGTTTTGCCAGTGCGGAGTTCATATCCACTTCCATCAAGAAACGAACCCCACCGCGTAGATCTAAGCCCCATTTCATAGGGTTTGCTCCGATACTGCTTAACCAAGTAGGGGTTGCCGGTGCAAGGTTTAAAGCCGTGCTATAGTTCGTACCGAGTTTTTCGGCAATTTTATCCTTAGCAAGTAATTGATCGTCCGTATTATTGAAACGGGCTAAAATAGAGCCTTGTTCAAGAACAATCGATTTTGTTGAAAGATTATTGGCTTTTAACACCTCTTGAACTTGTCCTAGTGTAGTCGTATTGGCTTGTTGCCCGCGAGTACCTGAAATTTGCACAGCGGGATCTTCACCATAAATATTTGGAAGAGAGTATAAAACACCAATGGCGACCACGAGGATCACCATTAGATTCTTCCATAATGGGTAACGATTTAACATGGTTGTCCCTTTATGAATGGAGGATTAAAGAGTCTTTACAGAACCTTTTGGAAGAATAGTCACAATATAGTTACGGTTGATTGTGATTTCCGTCGTTTCATTTAATGCAATCACCACACTGTTATTATCTTCAATTACTTTGGTGATTTTGCCCATCATACCGCCGGCAGTGAGCACTTCAGTGCCTTTGGCTAATTCAGACATTAATTTTTTGTGTTCTTTGTTACGCTTCGCTTGAGGGCGATAAATCATAAAGTAAAAAATTAAACCGAAAATCACGAAAATAACTAATGTGGACATTGGGCTTTGAGCTTCCATTTGATGTTTTCCTTATTAAACTTAAGTTGAAAATTGGGCGATAAAATACCATAAATCGCACAAAATGTGAAAAGCATATTGATTGATCGCAGAATTTATTGCAACCCAAGTTTCTCAACTGCTTTACTTATGATGCGTCTATACCAGAAAGGGGAAATTTCTTATTGGATTAAATCGGGCAAACTACCTCATGAATTTTAAAGGTACACGGCTATCCATATAAAAATACGCACTATCATTATCTATGCGTTAATGATCACACAAAACATAGTAAATATAAGTAATAAAAAAATGAGTGTTGATAAAATTTTAGTCGAACCCCAAAATATAGGTGGTATTCCCATTGAACGTTTGTTGCCGGAACCACAAAGCAATTTAGCCCATTAGTTGGGAGCGATATGCAATTTAAACACGCACAGGCATTTGAGATTGATCGTGTACCAAGTTTTGAATACGGCATTTTAGTCTTAAAAGGCGAAATAAAAGTAAATGGGGTGAGTTATAAAGCCGATGAACTGGCGGTTTTATTTGATTGCCAACATGCAAATATGGCATTAAACCTATGGGAAGAGGCAGGAACACATATTATGTTGTTAGTCGGTGAGCCATTGCCACACTCAACAGTGATGTGGTGGAACTTTGTGGCGGGCAGTAAAGAGGCATTGGAGCAGGCCGTTGAAGATTGGAATAACGGTCCCCCTCGTTTTAGTGATATTAATCTTGATGGTAGCGTATTAAAACGTTTACCGGCACCTCAAGTTCCCAATAAATTACGTTAGACACATAAATAGCAAAACAGGAATCCTTGTTACGTTTCATTACGAACAAGGATTTTTTACAGCACGAAACTTTTCTTGTAAAAAATCACATAATGAATGTTCACCAATGCTATTGGTTATTTAAAAAATACTCGGTTTATTCCTACAAATCTTAACTGAAAGCAAGTAAAATGCCCCTGTTTTTTACTTGTTTAATTTTTTTAGGAGTGACTATGGCAGCGGAAAGTTCAGGTGATTTAATTCGAGTGGTGGCATTGCTGGGTGCCGCAGTGGTGGCGGTGCCATTATTTAAACGCATAGGATTGGGATCGGTGTTGGGGTATCTCGCTGCCGGATTGGCTATTGGCCCCTATGGTTTACAGGTGATTGGTGATCCTCACGCAATTATTCATCTGGCTGAATTTGGTGTCGTGATGTTCTTATTTGTGATTGGACTTGAAATGAAGCCTTCACACCTTTGGGGATTACGTCGTCAAATTTTTGGACTAGGCAGTATGCAAGTGATCATTTCTGCTATTTTAATGACGATCGTGGGAGCGCAATTTGGTGTATCTTGGGAAGTGGCGTTTGTCTCTTCCGCAGGTTTTGTATTGACATCCACCGCAATTGTGATGCAAGTATTAGGTGAACGCAAAGAACTTTCTACAAACGCGGTCAAAAAATCGTCTCAATTTTATTATTTGAAGATCTTCTGATTGTCCCATTACTTGCTATTGTTGCTTCCCTCTCTCCTTTTGAAAAAACAGAAGCTTCCATGCCTTGGTGGCAATCTGCGGGCATTGCTATGCTCGCCTTAGCGGTATTAGTGTTTATTGGCCGTTTCATTTTAAATCCGGTTTTCCGTATTTTGGCGAATGCTAAAGCCCGTGAAGTCATGACTGCTGCTGCACTTTTTGTGGTATTGGGGGCCGCATTATTAATGGAAGAAGCCGGCTTATCCATGGCGATGGGCGCTTTTGTAGCAGGTGTAATGCTTTCCGAATCTGCCTTCCGCCATCAATTGGAGGCGGATATTGAGCCTTTCCGTGGTTTATTGCTGGGGCTTTTCTTCCTTGGCGTGGGAATGGCGTTAGATTTAAAAGTCGTTGCAGAAAACTGGCAATTAATCCTTTTAGGCGTGATTGTATTAATGCTCACCAAAGGTGTCTGTATTTATGTTGTAGCACGTGTTGCTAAAAGTACTCATAAAACAGCATTAGAACGAGCGCTCTTAATGGCACAAGGTGGGGAATTTGCTTTTGTGCTTTTTGCGGCAGCCCTGTCAAAAGGAGTGATTGATGAAACGGTAAATGCCAATATGACGGCAATTGTTGTGCTTTCTATGGTGATGACGCCGCTCATTCTTGTGCTTTATGAAAAATATGGATCGAAAGAAATTGCAGAAGAAATTGAACCCGATGAAATTGATGAACAGCATCCGATACTTATTATCGGTATGGGACGTTTTGGACAAATCGTAAATGACTTGCTCCGTTTAAGTGGTTATGCCACAACAGTGGTAGATCTTAATCCAACGATGATTAAAGGTTTTAATGAATATGGCATTAAATCTTATTTTGGCGACGCTTCCCGCCGTGAGTTTTTAATTGCGGCAGGATTGGAACAGGCAGAAATGCTTGTTGTGGCAATTGATAATAAAGCACAAGCCTCCGATATAGTGCACTTTGCCCGTGAAGTGAACCCGAATATTAAAATTATTGCTCGTTCTTATGACCGTTTTCATACATTTGATTTATATAATTCCGGGGCAAATGACGTTATACGTGAAACATTCGATTCTGCAGTGCGTACCGGACGTACCGCATTAGAAGGGTTAGGTATGGAACCTGAAGTGGCAAAAGAAATTGCGGAATATTATTTCCATGCTGATCGTCATGAAGTGAAATTAATGTCTCAAGTTTATGAGCCAAAATCAGAATTCTTTAAAAGCCCGATATTACAAGATATTGCGAGGGAATGCGACCAAAAAATGGCGGCAGATATTCAAGAAATCTTGCTAAGAGCGAAAGAAAAAGAACAAGAAGAAAACGGTATTATGTAGCAAACGCAAAAGATAAAAATTTATACAAAATGTAGGAGCATACTACGTATGCTCCGCAGCTATTGAAATTATTGATGTTGCGTGTACTGTATCCCCGCGATCACATGAGAATATCAGTTTTGTGCAACTGTTACACAATATCGGAAGAAAACTAAAAATTTTGACAAAAAAAATGAAAAACTAGGACGTAGGTTGAATTAAATGGGATTAATTTGTCCAAGACCATTATGAAATGAGGCTCTACGTAATGCAAATCCTATTTTTATAGCAGGAAAAACTTTCCCTAAATAGCAAATTTAACAGATTAGGAAGAGAGACTTAAACTAGTGTTATGATCAATGCAAAAATGAACCAGGCTGACGCTGGAAGATCATCGAAAAGTAAACCACTGTGTCTTTTTATAAATGCCTTGCTACTTAAACAGAGAATAACCTAGTATGCTTTGCATGGAAACTATCTTAAAAATCCGTCGTTTTTACCATAAAGACTGTCTCTTAGCCGCAAACTATCCCATAAAACTTGATACTGCCAATTTGGGGGGAATCTTCAAAAACATATGAATATTCTCTTTTATTGCGTGAACCTCTAGAATTTCGACTTCTTTATAACTACACAACTGTCTTAATATTCCTCCAATATCTACTCGCAATTTTCCATAAATTACCTGTCTTCGATACTTCGGGATAAAGATTATATGATACTTACAGTTCCATCTTGTGTGTGATAGACCTGAATCGTCATTGGATTTACTGGCCATGACTTATCCTTCTATATGTTGAATTTTTGCTTGTCAGCCTTATTCATTATAGGTGGATTTTATTTTGCTCACTGCTTAATCTTTTTGATTACATATGTATAGCGTATATTTTTATGCTCAGATGTTACCTGATAATTAAAAGTGCGGTTAATTTCAACCGCACTTTCACTTTTAAATTATTCGGCTTTTACCCCTAAATTGCCAATTTTCACTCCTAGCACGCCGAGAGAAACCGCATCTAAATAATCGCCGAGAAATTTGAACAGTTCGTTTAATTCTGTAAATGAACGTTGTACTTTGACTTGATCTTCTACTCTGCGGACAAATTCATAGCGAATCCCATTTTCTTCAAAATGTGCAGTAAGGGTTAAATAAACGGTTTCAAAAAAATGGCTGTGCGCACCTTCTTCACCCGGATCACTAATGCGCACATTCCATGTTGTATTGAATAATGTTTCTGTTTTATTTGACATATTTTACCTCTCGTTACGCCGATTACTTTAAGAAAAACCCGATTATAAAGTTTCTGAAATCAAAAAATTTATAATCGGGTTTTTCAAAACGTTTCCCTACATGCTTTGCTTTGCGTTGGTAACTGCCTTTTCCTTTACGTTTTTTCTCAATACGCTGACGGAATAATTTGTCATGTAATAATGCCATGATCGCATTATCTTTTACGACACCTCTTGTGTGCCGATAAACGGTTTGATTTTCAACCGCACTTTTTTGTTTCTTTGCCATCATTTTTCCTTAAAAAAGCCGTGAAGACATTTTCACGGCTGCTGTATTATACGGGTAAACCTTAAAATTACAAAATATCAAGAACACTTTCCGGTGGTCGCCCGATTTTTGCTTTGTCACCATTCACCACTATCGGGCGTTCAAGCAAAGCGGAATGCTCACTTATCGCCGTCAATAAATCGGCATTCGTCAATGCCGAATTAGCAAGATTTAAGGATTGATAAAGCTCATCTTTCACCCGCATCATTTGGCGAATATCCGTGATGTTTAATTTATTCGCAAGTTGTTGCAGTTCGGCAACGGAATATTGTTTTTGTAAATAAAGTTCAATGTTTGGCTGAATACCTTTTTCTTCTATTAACGCTAACGTTTCCTGGCTTTTGGAGCAACGAGGATTGTGATAAATAATAACTGACATAGAATTTCCTTTAGCTGGCTATAATTGAAAGAAATTTTAACTTATAATGCTGGAAAATGCTCACTTTGGATGTTGATAATGTTAGAAATGTTGAAAAGCTGGTATGCACGCCGTTTAGGCGATCCGCAAGCAATGGGGCTATTGGCTATTTTGCTTTTTGGTTTTGTTGCGATTTATTTTTTCGGAAATTTAATTGCACCATTTCTCATTGCGGTTGTACTTGCCTATTTGTTAGAAATGCCAATTCACTTTTTGACAAATCATTTGAAATTTCCACGAATGTTAGCAACGGTGATTATCTTTGGCAGTTTCATTGGCGTAGCAACCATTTTTTTCCTTGTGTTAGTGCCGATGTTATGGAATCAAACCGTTTCTTTATTAAGCGATTTACCGGCAATGTTCAATAAACTGAATGAATGGCTACTTAGCCTGCCGGAGCATTATCCGGAACTGATCGATTATTCCATGGTAGATGCCATTTTTAATTCTGTACGGGAAAAAATCCTCGGTTTTGGTGAGTCAGCCGTCAAACTTTCGCTTGCCTCTATAATGAACTTGGTTTCACTTGGTATTTATGCGTTCTTAGTACCATTAATGATGTTTTTTATGTTGAAGGATAAAAGCGAACTTTTACAAGGTGTGAGCCGTTTTCTACCACGTAATCGCAACCTCGCTTTCAAAGTATGGACGGAAATGCAACAACAAATTGCCAATTATATTCACGGAAAATTATTAGAAATTTTAATTGTCACTTTGGTAACTTACGTTATTTTCCTAATTTTCGGCTTAAATTATCCGCTCTTATTGGCCTTTGCCGTAGGACTTTCCGTATTAGTACCTTACATTGGCGCCGTTCTAGTGACTATTCCTGTAGCGCTTGTTGCTTTGTTTCAATTCGGTATTAGCCCGACTTTCTGGTATATCATTATCGCCTTTGCCGTGAGCCAGTTACTGGACGGAAATTTATTAGTCCCTTATTTATTCTCTGAAGCAGTGAATTTACACCCTTTAATTATCATTATTTCCGTCCTCATTTTTGGCGGTCTATGGGGATTTTGGGGCGTATTTTTTGCCATTCCGTTGGCAACATTAGTCAAAGCCGTACTCAATGCGCTACCGGAAGATTAAATCCGATGTGCAGACTTCATTGGGGTTGTCTCAATATATAAAATAAGCGGGAGATGGGGCTATTAATCGTCAAAAATATATCCTACTTTATTGTGAGTCTGTCCTAGATAGCTAGGATAAGTCATTCTTAATTAACAGTTTTAAAATTGAAATCTGGGACTTTATGTCCCTGCGATTAAATTCGTTTGCATCAAAGATATCATTATTACGATAAGTATTGGTGTAAAAAATACAGTCGGGTTCTTTCTCTCGAATAATCGGTAATAATGTTACTGCTTGTGTATTCGGTACGGTAACGGTCTAAATCTTATCATTACGTTTGATAAGCACAAACATCGCAACTTTACCTACTCGCCCTTGTTGGCCTTTGCTAGTGTTACCGAAATGTAGCTTTCATCGGCTTCAGTTTCACTATAAGACATCTAAATGAGGATTTTTTTAAATGAGCAAGATGTAAACGATGGAAATAAAATACGGGGGTATTTTGTTTAAATTCACGAGTTCAGCGACAGTTAGGCTAAGTAGACCCAACTGGAAGATGCTCTATGAAGGTAATGTTGTTTGTGCTGACTTGAATAACTTTTCCTCATTAGAACGTTTTATCCTAAATGGGAAATTTGTTAGTTATCTGGAATAGTCCCTTTATTTTTCTTTAATTTTGACCATATTTTGTCTTCTTGCCCACGCCATAAGCGTTGAATGTTATCATGATGGCGGTAAATCAATAAACAGCTCACCAACGCCACAGGGAAAGTAAATTCAGGTTTAAACCACCAGACATAAAAAGGTGCCAGTAATGCAGTAACGACTGCGCTTAAAGAAGAATAACCACTGACTAAGAAAACGATAAACCAAGTACCAAAAATCGATCCTGCTACTGCCCATGCAATTGGTGCAATTGCGCCAAATGCCGTAGCAACTCCTTTTCCGCCTTTAAATCGAAAAAAAATAGGAAAAATATGTCCCAAACAGGCTCCGAGAGCGACCATACCTAGCTCAAATTGAGTTAATCCTAGGTAATAACCTGCCCAAACCGGTAACATACCTTTTAAAATATCAAAAATGAGTACGGCAAGTGCGGCCCAGCGTCCACCGATACGAAATACATTTGTTGCCCCGGGATTGTGAGAACCGTATTGACGGGGATCGGGTAAGCCCGCTACTTTACAAATTAAGATTGCACTGGAAATCGATCCTAAGAGATAGGCAAAAATCATGTAAATAATAGCGAATAGGCTCATTTAATCCCCCGGAATGATAAAATTTCCTCGCTATTTTACCTAAACTTGCTAGCATACGCCTACTATAATTTTAGAGGAATCTGATATGGATCGTATTTTTATTGAAGAATTAACGGCATTTGCCCAAATTGGTGTCTATGATTGGGAACAGCAAATTCAACAAAAATTAGTGTTTGATATTGAAATGGCCTGGGATTGTAAAAAGGCAGCAGAAACCGATGATGTGCAATATTGTCTTAATTATGCGGAAGTTAGCCGATTTGTTTTGGATTATGTGCAGGCAAAGCCCTTTTTACTTGTTGAGCGTGTTGCCTATGAGGTTGCCGAACAATTACAAAAACGTTTTTCTATTCCATGGCTGCGTTTGAAATTAAGTAAGCCTAAAGCCGTGGCACAGGCTCATGGTGTAGGAGTCATTGTCGAACGAGGTACTTTGCCTTCAGCAATAAAATAAATGGAAAAATGCGAAATTTTTGACCGCACTTTTACTGAACTTCGCAATAAAAAACCCGACAGAAGTCGGGTTTTTGTTTACGGATAAATTATTCCGCAACAATAACGATGTTTAATGATGCAAACACTTCACCGTGAAGTTGGAAACGAACATCGTGCTCACCAAGGGTACGAATTGGACCGTTTGGTAAACGAACTTCGCTTTTCGCTACTTCAACGCCAGCAGAAGTAACTGCTTCAGCTACATCACGGGTAGTGATAGAACCGAATAAACGACCTTCATCACCGGCTTTAGATGCGATAGTGACTTTTTCTAACGCTTCTAAACGCTCTGCGCGGTCGACTGCCGCCGCTAGTGACTTAGCTGCTTTTTCTTCTAACTCAGCACGACGTGCTTCAAAGTGTTCGATGTTTGCTTTAGTTGCCATAACCGCTTTACCTTGTGGGATTAAGAAGTTACGTGCAAAACCTGACTTAACATCTACTTGATCACCTACGTTACCTAGGTGAGCAATTTTATCTAAAAGAATAACTTGCATTTGACCTTCTCCTTCTTAGTGATGATGTGCATCAGAGTAAGGTAATAACGCTAAATAACGCGCGCGTTTGATTGCACGGGCTAATTGACGTTGGTACTTCGCACGAGTACCAGTAATACGGCTTGGTACAATTTTGCCGCTTTCAGAAATGTAGTTCTTTAATGTAGCGATATCTTTGTAATCGATTTCCACAACATTTTCCGCAGTGAAACGGCAGAACTTACGACGACGGAAATAACGTGCCATTTGGCTGTCTCCTAATCTATAAATTCGATTTGCTCGGCATGTAAAACTAGCTGGTTTAAACCGTTTACAGTTTTATGTGAGGTGATGAAACCCACAACCAATAGTTGATTGCCGACCGTAATGCTTTGAGTTTTTTCTACTAATTGATTGCCACTAATTTGAATGGGCATTTTTAACCACGCTTGGCGAGATAAACCGCTTTCAATCTGTTCGGAACGATGTTCCAACCAAAATCGGCAATGCTCAATACCATTAGGGCTTTTATGTCGCTTTGGTAGTTGGCACACTGTGCCAATCAAAGAAAAGCGATTATCAATGTTTGAATTACTCTTCAGCATCCTCAAAATCGTTGTTTTCAACTTCAGCTAAAGCTTTACGATCATCTTTTGCTTTAACCATTGGGGACGCTTCTGTTACGGCGTGCTTAGTATGAATAACAAGACTGCGTAATACAGCATCGTTATAACGGAAAGTCGTTTCTAGCTCGTCGATGACTTGTTGAGGCGCTTCTACATTCATAAGCACATAATGTGCTTTGTGTAATTTGTTGATTGGGTATGCTAATTGACGGCGACCCCAATCTTCTAGGCGATGAACCTGACCACCGGCTTCTTTAACAGAACCTGTGTAACGTTCAATCATACCTGGTACTTGCTCGCTTTGGTCCGGATGAACCATAAACACGATTTCGTAGTGACGCATTACTGCTCCTTACGGGTTAATCAGCCTTTGACGTAGATTAGTCACCAATCTGCAAAGGCAAGGAACGAAAAATTGAATGTGACTAAGGGTTGCGGATTATATCGAAATTTTTGTTTTTTGCAACTGATTTGCAGTTTTTTTAGGCAATAAAAAACCGATAATTTATATCGGCTTTCTTCTTTTGTCTAAAATTATCGACTACGGAAAACGATACGACCTTTACTGAGATCATAAGGAGTCATTTCTACCGTAACTTTATCACCGGTTAAAATACGAATATAGTTTTTACGCATTTTGCCGGAAATGTGAGCAGTCACCACATGACCGTTTTCTAATTCTACACGAAACATGGTATTCGGTAACGTTTCTAAAATGGTACCTTGCATTTCGATACTATCTTCTTTTGCCATTGTATCCTCTAAAAAATAACTAATTTTTAACCGCACTTTCTGCGGGAATTTAAGAAAAACGGCCGGATTATAGCCGTTTTTGCGTTGAGGTGAAAGGGAAAATCAAATTGTGTTGAAAAAATAATCTCTTTGTGTAGGGGAGGATTCAATAGTTCAATGATTTACAAACCCAAATCACGCTCTATAATAACCGCAATTTGATAAAAGATAGAAGACTATGAGTTCCAAAAAACACTTAGGGCATACCGCCCGCAAACGTTTCGGGCAAAACTTTTTGCACGATAGCAATGTCATTCAGAATATTGTTGCGGCGATTTATCCGCAAAAGGATCAATTTTTATTGGAGATCGGGCCTGGACTTGGGGCATTAACCGAGCCGGTCGCCGAACAAATCGAGCATTTAACCGTAGTGGAGTTGGATCGCGATCTGGCGGAACGTCTGCGCCACCACCCGTTTCTACATCATAAAATCACTGTAATCGAAAATGATGCGATGCAATTTGATTTTGGCGAACTTTATCGTCAAGAAAATTTAGCCGAGGCTGGGCGGAAATTACGTATCTTTGGAAACTTACCCTATAACATTTCTACGCCTTTGATGTTCCACCTTTTTAAATATCATCACATTATTCAAGACATGCACTTTATGTTGCAAAAAGAGGTGGTAAAACGTTTATGTGCTGCACCGAATAGCAAGGCTTACGGGCGTTTAACCATTATGGCACAGTATTTTTGTCAAGTGATGCCGGTGTTGGAAGTGCCACCTACAGCTTTTAAACCTGCACCAAAAGTGGATTCGGCCGTAGTGCGTTTAATTCCTCATCAAGTGTTGCCACATCCGGTGAAAGATTTATATTGGTTGAATAGAGTATGTTCACAAGCTTTTAATCAACGCCGCAAAACCTTGCGTAATGCGTTATCCACCTTATTTTCGGCAGAAAATTTGACCGCACTTGGGATTGATTTAAATGCACGTGCGGAAAATCTTTCTATTGCCGATTATGCTCGGTTAGCGAATTGGTTGGCGGATAATCCACCGGAAGAAACGAATAAGCCGGAAATTATTGATAGGGATGATTAATTAAAGAGCGGTTAAAAATGGCGACATATTTTGTAGGCGATCTGCACGGCTGTTATGATGAATTGCAACTTTTGCTGGAAAAAGTGGCGTTTGAGCCTACGCAGGATAAATTATATCTTGTCGGAGATTTAGTGGCGAGGGGAGATAAATCGCTGGAATGTTTGCGTTTTGTGAAATCCTTGGGCAGTGCCGCACAAACAGTGTTGGGTAATCATGATTTACATTTAATTTCCACCGCTCTTGGCATTAAAAAAGTGAAATCAAAGGATCGGTTAGAGGCGCTCTTTCAAGCTGCTGATTTTGATGAGCTGATTGACTGGCTATGTCATCAACCTTTGCTTGTACACAATGAAAAACAACATTTTGTGATGTGTCACGCCGGTATTTCACCTGATTGGGATCTGGCGACGGCGAAAGCTTGTGCAAAGGAAGTGGAAAGTGTCTTAAGACAAGGTGATATTCGTTATTTACTGGAAAATATGTATGCAGAACAACCGGATCGTTGGTCGCCCGAATTACAAGGGCTCGATCGCCTTCGCTATATCATTAATGTTTTTACCCGTATGCGTTTTTGCTATTGGGATCATCGACTTGATTTTGCCTGTAAATTGCCACTGAAAGATGCACCGCCGGAACTCACACCTTGGTTTAACTTAAATAATCCTATTTATCAAGAAATTCCGATTATTTTCGGCCATTGGGCAAGTTTAGTGGACGAGCCGACACCAAACGGTATTTATGCGTTGGATACAGGCTGTGTGTGGAACAATAGAATGACGATGATACGTTGGGAAGACAAACAATGCTTTACACAAAGTGCGGTTAAAAATTACCGTATTTTTTAAGGAGCAATAAATGCTTTCTCTCACAGCCGAATCGTGCGAGCTTTTTGATATTCCTTTTTATCAATTTGCACAAATGAAAAAATTCTGTCCAGAAGACATTCCCTCAATTAAAGCTAATTACAAACGCCATTGGGATAATTGGAAAGCCATTATTCAAGAGGTGGCGAAACAACTTGGTACGCCTTTTGCAAAACCCCATATCGAAAGTTGGACAAACGGTTGGCAGGTCAGAGCGCATTTTTTTGCCTATTTTAAATATGAATTCAATCAAAATTCGGCGGCAATTTTTTCGGTTTTGTTAAATCGGCGCCGTTTATCGGTGAGCTTAGACTGGCATTGCTACCGTGCGGATCGTTCGCAAATTAACTTGCAACAATACAATCAATGGCTGGATGAGTTTGATTTTAACGCTTTTTCCCATTGGGATGTATGGCGTGGCGATGAAAGTGAGTACAACGATTTTCGTCAGGTTAATCAACTAGAGACAAAAGATTTATTGCTACATTCCGGTAAGGATTTTTGGTGTATCGGTCACAATATTGAAAAAAACGCATTGCAAAATATGGATACTGTGACTTTTACTGTAAATACCATTCGGGGATTACAACCTCTTTATGAACGTTGCCATCGGTAAGTGCGGTCATTTTCGTGAAAGTTTTTCTTATCATTTATTTAGTTATGTTATCATTACAAAGATTTAACATTTTTAACAATATTTTATTTAGGAGAGCAATATGAAGAACGTCGTAGTCGTTGGCGGCGGTGCCGGCGGTGTTGAACTGGCGACTTTTTTGGGGAATAAACTTGGTCGCAAAGGAAAAGCCAAAATAACGCTTGTGGATCGCAATGCCACCCACCTTTGGAAACCCTTATTACACGAAATTGCAACTGGCGTGATGGATGACGGTATTGATTCTTTAAGCTACCGTGCGCATGGTAAAAATCATCATTTCAGCTTTGAACAAGGCTCGATTACCCGTATTAACCGTGAACAAAAGTATGTGGAACTGGCACCTATTTATGGTCAAGAAGGGGATATATTGGTGATTGCACGCCGCATTCCTTATGATTATTTAGTTTTGGCTATTGGCAGTAAATCCAATGATTTTAACACTAAAGGCGTGGCGGAAAACTGTATTTTCTTGGATAGTTCCGAGCAAGCATTACGCTTCCAGCGAAAAGTGTTGGAACTCTTTTTGAAATTCTCTGAAAACCGTGCATTGGATGATATTGGCGAGGCAGAATTTAAACAAAAATTGGTTGATGAACATAAAGTCAATATTGCCATTGTCGGTGGTGGGGCGACAGGTGTGGAATTGACGGCGGAGCTTTATCATGCTACTGAAGATTTATCTTCTTACGGCTATGGCAAAATTGATAATTCTTGTTTGCAGGTAACCTTAGTTGAAGCCGGCCCTCGTTTATTACCGGCATTACCGGAAGATTTGTCTGTGGCCGTTTTAGACGAATTAAAGGATATGGGGGCGAATGTCAAACTCGGCACGATGATCACTGAAGCGCGACCTAATACTTTAATTACAAAAGACGGCGAGGAAATCAAAGCCGATTTAATTGTTTGGGCGGCAGGGGTGCGTACTTCAAAAGTAACCCACAATTTTGACGGTTTAGAGATTAACCGCACTAATCAATTAGTGGTGAAAGATACGCTACAAACCACAGTGGACGAGAGTATTTTTGCTATTGGAGACTGTGCGGCATTGACTCAGAGCAACGGCACGTTAGTTCCCCCACGTGCTCAAGCCGCCCACCAAATGGCAAAGGCTTGTGCAAAAAATATTTTTGCCATCTTTGATAATAAACCGATGAAAGCGTTTAAATACAATGATAAAGGCACTTTAGTATCGCTTTCCAGTTTTACGGCGTTGGGGAGTTTAACCAATAAATTTGGTAAGAATCCATTAACCGTGCACGGTAAATTTGCCCAATTTGCTTATGTATCACTTTATCGTATGCACCAACACGCATTACATGGCTGTACTAAAATTGGATTGATTATTTTGGTGGATAAAATTAATCGCTATTTAAAACCGAGATTGA
Source organism: Rodentibacter caecimuris (assembly GCF_001019715.1). Taxonomy (GTDB): domain Bacteria; phylum Pseudomonadota; class Gammaproteobacteria; order Enterobacterales; family Pasteurellaceae; genus Rodentibacter; species Rodentibacter caecimuris. Next base: position 2,003,884 of record NZ_BBXJ01000001.1, on the reverse strand, counting down.
AATTACATTGATCCCAAAGCAAAAGTGCGGTCAAAAATAACCGCACTTTTTTATTACACTCAATTATTATGCTCGTAAGCGTATAGTGTGTTATACATCAACATTGCGACTGTCATTGGACCTACGCCCCCGGGAACCGGTGTAATGTAGCTTGCCTTTTGGGCTGCGGCTTCAAATCCAATATCACCCACTAATTTTCCTTCAATTCGGTTAATACCGACATCAATGACAACAGCCCCTTCTTTTACCCATTCACCCGGTACAAGGTTAGGTTTACCAACCGCGACAACCAAAATATCGGCTTGGCGTACATGGCTTTCCAGATCTTTTGTAAAACGGTGAGTAACCGTAACCGTTGCACCGGCAAGTAATAATTCCAAAGACATTGGGCGACCCACAATATTTGAGGCACCAACGATAACCGCATGTTTACCGTGTAAATCAACGCCGGTTGTTTCTAACAATTTCATTACGCCATAGGGTGTACAAGCACGTAGGGTTGGGATTCGCTGGCATAAACGCCCGACATTATAAGGATGAAAACCATCCACATCTTTTCTCGGATCAATACGTTCAATAATGGCTTCTGGATTGATTTGTTTTGGAAGGGGAAGCTGTACCAAAATACCATCAATGGTTTCATCGGTATTTAATTGGTCGATTAAATCAAGCAAATCCTGTTCGGTTGTGGTTTCCGGCAAATCATAAGATTTAGAATTAATCCCGACTTCCTCACAACTGCGACGTTTACTTTCCACATAAACTTGAGAGGCGGGATCTGAGCCAACGAGAATAACGGCAAGTCCGGGAACGCGTTTATCTTCATTGCGATAGTGGGTAATTTTTTTTGAAATTTCAGATTTTATCTGCTTAGAAAGCTGAGTTCCCGAGATAATTTGTGCTGTCATTAAAAGTCCTTAATAATGGAAACGTAAACGTTTGCTATTTTATCTAACAATGGGAAATTTACAAAATCAAATATGCTGCATGGGGAAATTGAAATAATTTTGAGCAGTCAAATACAAAAATAATAAAAATTGATTGACTGAATAAGAAACCTCACTATAATTAGGCACACTTATCGGCGAGTAGCGCAGCTTGGTAGCGCAACTGGTTTGGGACCAGTGGGTCGTAGGTTCAAATCCTATCTCGCCGACCATTTCTTTTATATTTCTCTTGGAACTTCATAAAAAAGATACCATCCTTAACATGCGCCCTTAGCTCAGCTGGATAGAGCAACGCCCTTCTAAGGCGTGGGTCAAAGGTTCGAATCCTTTAGGGCGTGCCATTAAAAGTCTTATTTTTCAAAAAGTTATATGTTACGCAACAAGTTTTAAATGTGTCTTAGGCTTTGGGTGTGTCGTAAATGTGCCGTGAAATTCTACTTTGTTTGCGTGTTCCAACAAATGATCCGCATTCAAATGAGCATATTTCTTGACCATTTCGAGAGTTTCCCAACCGCCTAATTCTTTGAGCGTGAATAGCGGTGTACCTGCTTGAACGTGCCAGCTTGCCCAAGTATGCCGCAAATCGTGGAAATGGAAATCAACTAGAAAGCATTTTTTCGTTGCTAGCGTGAAAGACTTTCGGTTGATATCCGTTAGCGGATTACTGTTTCTACCGACAAACACATATTTGGAATGCCTGTTACGAATGGATTTAAGTAAGGTGATGGCTTCATCATTGAGTAATAATGAGCGAGCTTTTCCAGACTTAGCGACATCGTTAGTAACCAATGCTACTTTACGCACGAAGTCGATTTTATCCCATGTTAAAGTGAGGATTTCGGTACGCCTTGCTCCTGTCATTAAAGCAAATGAGCATATTGCTCGCATCCAATCTTGGCTAAGTTTGCCAATTAATTCTCGTGCTTGTTCTTTAGTGATCCAACGCACTCGGATTGGCGGCTCTTTTTTCTTAGGGATATAGGGCACTTTGTCTAGTATCCCCGCTTTATGTGCAAGATTCAAGATCAAAGAAATAGATTTGATATATTTGTTTTGGGTAGCATTAGCAAGAGGTTTTTTAGTGTTCATATTCTTGGTGGGAATATGTTGTAAAATTTCCTGTGTTGTTAAAGAGCTTAATACTCGTCCTGAGAATTTGCTACGCCAGTAGATGGCGTGCCGTTTTTTAGTTGCAGTATCTTTTTGACCTTCAGCAGAGCGCACATAATGCAGTAATGCTTCTTCAAAAATATACTCTGGCGGAGCATCAAGTTTATCAATTTTCCACATTTCAGCTTTAAGCCTATCGTGATATTGTTGCGCTTCCTTTTTTATAGTCGTGCCAGTTGAGCGTCTAATTCTTTTACCGCTTGGGGTTGCGAGATCAACCCACCACGGACCATTTTCGTTTCTTTTGTAGATCGACATAGTTGTACCTCTTCGACCGACAAAGCTAATCTATCAGCATTATCAGATCGTTTTTTGAGTAGATCAAGATCGGACTTATGAATACGCCAAACGCGAGAACCTGTCATTTTGAAAAATCCCCAATCATAAATATGGTTTCGAACGGTTCTTTCTTTAAGGTTTAAGTATTTTGCAACCTGTTTGATTGTTAGGGTTTCTTCCATACTCTCTCCCTAAAAATACTTTGATTTCATCAGCCGTAATAATACTTTTTCAAACTTTCGAGCGTGTTGTGCTTCAAATCTCAACCACTTAAGGCGGATATGTTTAGGCTTCCAACGATTTGTTAGCCACTGATTTTGATTTGCCATTTCAGCGAAAGCTCGTTTATAAATCTTCTTCATTTGCCGGAAATTCCACGATTTTTTATGACCCTTGAAACATAAAATTTCAGTTTCGTGAAATTTGATATTGTTCGCTTTGAGGTTTATCATTTTCTGCTCCAATAAAAAACCTAGCTTTCGCTAGGCTTGTTTAAGTAATTAATCATCTTTTCTCCAATCCACCGCATTACCGGCACGGCCATTGAGTTTCCAATCGCTTTATAGCGTGGACTATCAGGACAGTCTTCCGCAGGTTTATTGCGATACGGGATTTTCGTCCAGTTATCCGGAAAGCCTTGTAGCCGTTCACATTCAATTGGAGTAAGTTTTCTAATAACTGTAGCTGTAGTCACGGCATGAACATCGGTGCTTGTTAAGGTATAGCTTACCCCGCTTTCATCAAAACCATTGCCGTTACCGCCGTTTTCAGGTTTTTGCCCAATCGTATTGCCTGCAAGAGCAACACAAGGAACATTATTACCGCCTGTTCCCATTCTTGCTGTCAGTGTGGGGGTTGTGTCGCATTCCTGTAATCTCACAACATCGGAACGATGTGCAATATCAAACACGATATTTTCCTGCCCGCCATTTCGTCCCAAACAATGTGCGGTCGTATTGCTAATAATCGGGTCTTGCGTACCGTGAACAATAAAAGTTTCACTCCCGCCACCACAATCTCCACCACTAGAACGCAATTTTCCACTGATGGTTTCCTGAGAAAATGAAGAAAAACCATTTTTAACGATAAAGAAGTCGCCACTAAAGGCCTCTTGATTTCCAAGCCATTTAGTACCGCAGTTTGCGAGTAGTGTGCCTGTTACTGATTCACCGCTTGCAAGAGAGCCTTTTCTAAAATCAATGGTAGCGTTTTGTTGCGTAATTTTGCTCGGTTCAATATCCCCTGACACGCTTTTTTGCTCAATGAGTATTTCTGCGATACTTCGTCTTCGAGCACTTGCCACAACAAACACTCTTTTACGTCGTTGGGCAAGTCCGAAGTATTGAGCATCGAAGGTTCGCCACGCGACAGTTCTTCTTGAATGCACATAACCAGAGTTTGTCCATCGTTTCCCTGTTGGTTGTAATGGCTGACTTTCTTGAACCAGCCCAGCCAAAAAGTATCCGAATGCGTTGTCCGAAGTGGATAAGACACCCGGTACGTTTTCCCACACGAGGATGCAAGGTGGTTGTCCGTCTTGGTTTCTGACATAATCAATAGCCTCTAAAATATGAATTAAAGCAAGGGTTAAATTCCCTCTGTCATCGTTTAAACTTTCCCGTTTGCCTGCAACTGAAAAGGCTTGGCAAGGAGTGCCACCAACTAGAACATCCGGTGCCGGCACTTCACGATTAAGGATTTTTTCAGGTAAGGCGGTCATATCGCCAAGATTTGGAATATCAGGAAAGTGGTGAGCAAGTACAGCGCAAGGGAACGGTTCAATTTCAGAAAACCATAATGGCTTTCCCAATCCTTTCCACGCTACACTTGCCGCCTCAATGCCCGAACAGATTGAGCCGTAGGTAAACATTTTCTCTCCATAAAATAAAACCGCTCACATTTCTGTAAGCGGTCGGTTAGTCTCTCATTGTTGATAAACAAACTCCGTTGTTAATCAAAAACAACGGAATTTGATTGGCAAATCAGGGATTAATCAACGATGGCGACTTTGAGTTTGCCACTCAAAGCATCGCACCAAAGTTGAGCGTGTTGTTCTGTTGCAAATAACTGCTTATTTTGTAAACGTAATTTAACATCTAAATCATTAAAATTTTTTGAAGAATAATAAGCTGGGAAAAGACAGCTAGGCATAGATCCAACAAACCAAGCCTTTTCTAAATCCCCGAACTCCGTAATTGGTTTCGGCAATTCTTTATATTGAGCCTGTGATTTTTCAGGCTCTTTCCACATTACATAATTTTTTTGTAAATCATTTAAAGTAATACTTACACATTCACCTTCTGAAATTTCTAAATAATACTCATCTGTAATATATGATTTGCCAACAATATGAGAAGGATAGTCCGTATCACCTTCTTTGTATTGAATACCTTGTCCTGTTAATGCTCGTTCTAAGTTGAAAGGTTCTGGTTTATCTTGCCATAAACCTACAATATCATGTACAAATTCTGAATCTAAACAATAGGTAAAATTTTTTGTATAACAGATTGTATTTTCATAATCACCATTCTTGTTATATGTTGCAAATACTAAAGGATATTTTGTATTCCCCATTAATTTACCAATATACTTAACTTTAGTACCATTTTTAGTAACACCATAAGCACCATTTAATAATTTTTGTTTAATTTCTTCTGTTAGCATAATTTATACCTCTTTCAGTTAAATCTATTGTATGTATTACAGCCTCTATTACATTTGGGTGAAATACAGCTTTCATTTTTTCTTTATCAAATTTAGATATTCGCCGCATAGATAATCGTGCAAGACAGTGCAATAGTGTTCGGATCGGCGAAGTGAAAAACTTTGGTGTGTTCGGTGTTTTCTATTACTGTCAGTTTGTGCCGTTTAATACTTTCAAGAAAGCATTCATCAAAGTTACCTTTCATTTTCTCCCTCTCTTTTTACTTTTCCGCATTTACTCCCTGAAAAAAGACCGCCCATTGAAAGTAGGCGGTCTAATATTCATTATTTCCTGAAATACTTTCATTCAGATTTTTAATAAGAGCCTCAAATCTTTTTGGGGTTTTGTTTCGACATAGAAGTAAAAACTGAATAGTTTCATCATCAAATAATTCTTCTAGCAACTCGTATTTCTCAATAACATTATTCTCTATTATGCGAACAACTTTAAAGCCATCTTGTTTATTTATGTGTAAATTCGTCAAATACCGCACACTTTTATTATCTTCAAAATGAAATTCTGCAATCATCTTTCTCATAATTCACCTCTTAAAAACAAAACCGCCCCTAAGAGCGGTTTAGTTAAACTCAAAATATTTTAGCAAGTTGCTATTCTTCGTCTGATTGTTTAAGCCCACAAAACTCGGTCGTCAAATTATCGAAAAGCTGTCCTAGCTCTGATGTCATCAAGAAGAAATCCGCGTCAAAGCGTTGAGCTACATCTTCTTTGAGAATGTCGTCATTTTTCTCCCGAATAACATCAGCGAACTTAATTTTAGAAAGCGAGCCGGTTTCACTTAGTGCAAAACTGATGTGATCTTCCCAATCTAGTGCTAATTTCGTGACAACATTTTTAGCTCGCAGCAATCCATAAACCTCTTCGCTTTCTAAGTCCTGATGTTTAAATATCACTTGCCCGTCAGCATAGATCGACCTTAATTTGCATTCTTCCTGCAACATCAACCAGTCCGGCATTCGACCACCGATCCAGCTTGTCATTGTTTCTGCCGGGTTACACACAAAGCTAACCGGAACAGCAGGTAATGAACCGAGAGATTTACGCAACAAAGCCAACACATCTTCGGCGCGCTTCGCTGAGGCTGTATCAACATAAATAAGTTGACGTGCAACATCAATTAGAAGTGCCATATGCTGATATTTACTGAATGCACGGGGAAGTAATGTTGCAACGACATCATCTTTGATTATCTGCTTCTCTGTTTTCTTGAGTTTCCGCTGTTCTTTTTCCTCTAAGGCGGAAATGCGAGAATCAGTTTCTTTTTGAATAACGCTTGTCGGCAAGATTTTCTCTTCTTTTTGAGCAACAAGTAAAATATATCCGTTGCCGTTAAAAAACAGCTGTTCGCTTGTTGCAAGCGGATTTGTCCAACCAAATTTACTCGCCTCATTTGCGCTACATTCAACGAATTTACATTCTTGTAATGCGTGTTCAAGATTTGAAAAATCTAATGCTTTTGTTAAGCGATAGATAATGGCATTTTTAAACCAAAACATAATTTATTCCTCATAAAAAATGCTCTTAATTAAGAGCGAGTTTGACTAACTACCGGCAACTCAACAAACGCATTGAGCGGTTGCGGTGATAACGATTCTTCCGGTATATCTAATCGTCCGCCTAGCGTTGCATAACCTGCAATATCACGCCAGTGATCGACTTCGTGCGGATTGCCGTTTAATATTCGGGCCAGTTTTGTCGCAATCATCGTGATGGCATATTTGTGCGTGCTATCAAGATTTTTGGATTTTTCGATATGCTTTAAAATATCGCTGAAGATAAGTGCACCGGTATGGAAATTCCCGTGCGTTTCTTCACGCTCTTGTAGCGTTTCATTTATGTTCATTTTTCTTATCCTTATCCTTGTCCTAAAATTCTGCTCTTCGCCACTTCGATCAATAGTTGATACTCGCGTTTGGTTTTCTCGTCATGTACTTTCGCCGATTTTGCTAAAAACTCATCGACTGTGCCGGTAAAACAACCTCTTGTAACGATTAAGTCATCCTTGCCATTAAACACTGTGAGTGTACCGTTCTCGGTACCGACATTACTCGCCCAGAAAATCATTTTTCGCTCGGAAACAATGGCGCAAGAACTAACCCGAGCGTTGCCATATACCCGAGCGTTGCCATATACCCGAGCGTTGCCATATACCCGAGCGTTGCCAAATACCCGAGCGTTGCCACATACCCAAGCGTTGCCATATACCCAAGCGTTGCCATATACCTCAGCGTTGCCATATACCTCAGCGTTGCCATATACCTCAGCGTTGCCAAATACCCGAGCGTTGCCATATACCCGAGCGTTGCCATATACCTCAGCGTTGCCAAATACCCGAGCGTTGCCACATACCCAAGCGTTGCCAGATTGATCTAAATTTTTCTCTGCTTCGATATAGCCGCCAAGTTCGCCGGCAACTACTGCACCAAAAGAGATTAGGGCTTTAATGCGATATAGCGTTCTGCCCAAATATTCTTTGGTGTCATCTTTCAACAGTTCGTATTTCTTTTGCATTTTGTTTGTCCTATAAAAAAGCCCACGGTTAAGTGGGCGGTGTGGTTCAGAATGGGATTAGCTCATTTCCTGAATGAGCTGTTGATAATATTCTTGGGCAGCACTAACACGTTCTTTGATTTTGTCGATGATGGCGTTATCACGTTTGACGGTCACGGTAGTGATCCGTTTGTCTTGCGGAATTTGTTCGACTAAATCAATGTAGCGTTCGGGGCTATCATAACTACTGAGCATTTCGTAAGGAGTAGGGAAGAGGACAAAATCAATTTGTGCTTCTTCACAATCCCATAGCCACATATAGCCTTGCATTTGAATGTCATAACCGGCTTTTTTCGCTTTATCTTCGGCTTCGTCTGTAAAGAACGGGTGAGTGCCAATATCCCACGAGCATTTTGTATCAATAATGAGCTTGCGAGAGGGAACGTAAATATCACACTCTCCCGTGATCCATTCATTCTCTCGGCGTTCAGTGTTTTTCTTGAGGGGCAAGCCTCGTTTTCTGCCACTTAATTTAATGGCTTGTTCTTCCAGAAGATTCCCTTTTTCGGTGTATTTGTTGCCTTCAAAATCTTGATAACCGAACAGATCGAATTTAGCGATCTTTCTGACCGCACTTTTGGCGGTGTCGGAAAGTCCTTCTCCGCCTCTCTTCTGTGGCATTAAGTCAGCAAGACCTGAACATCTGGCTTTGAATTGGTACATCGTTATTCCTTATTGTTGAATGTGAGAAATTTTCCCATCGTAGTCGTGGGTGAGATCCAGTTGATATGCGCTGATAATCACAAACACGGCAAGCACAATTTTTAAACCTTTCTTGAACATTTTTTCTTCCTTTTGCTGAAATTTGGGTGCAAGAAACCGCCACACGATTTTCACGGGGAAAAGTGCGGTCGGTTTTGATTAAGTTTTAGATTACTTGGTAGTTATTAGATTTCGGGTTGTAATTCTCGAGGTGTTTTAGCACTCGCCAGTTACTCTCATAGTCGTATTTGAAATCGGCTGTAAGGCGTTTCAGTAGCTTATGAACTTCCCGAATAGTGTGCTTATATTCGTAGGCTTGTCCGTAGATTGCACCGGAATATTTTGAACCGATAGTTTCCATTGCCGGATAAATCATTCGGCAAGTTTCTGTGCCTCGTAAGGCGATAAACCATATCCACGGCAGTAGTTGAAGTTCGTACTCGGTAAATTCAAACTTGAATTTCTTTTCCGGCTCGGGCAAGGCGAGTTGTTTTGGCTGATTTTTCTCAATTAGAATTTTTTCAATTTGTTCATCACACCAAATAGCAAATTCAACATTTAACCAACGAGCAAATGGAACAGCAAGACGACGGTGTAGCCAAGTGCCTTGTTGAGATAAATCTTTACCACCTTTGATTGTTTTTACGAAGTGGGATTTCCCTACTTTGGCAGCGTTACCAGATTTTCTGGTTTCGGTCTTTTTGCAAAGGGTTTCAATATATTCTTGAGTTGTCGGTAACGTTAGCCAGTCATTAGGACGTTTATTAAAATGTTTTGCAATAGCCGTTGCATTAAGATATGCGTCATCTTGGAAGAAAACTTGAGTGCCGTTGTAATCGGCGGTGATGATATTTGTCATTTTGACTCTCCACTTGATATTTTCGATAATTCACCATTTTTCGACAAATGGTGCCGAGAGGTTCGAAAGCCTTCAAGTGGTTAGGCTGGACGTATTTCCCTTGCGGGTATTGTATTAGTCGCCCTCTCGACTTAACGAGATTTCGGCATAAAAAAGACCGCACTTTGGCGATCCGTTTACTACCGCCACTTGAAAAAGGTTTCGACACCTTGGGGCGGATAGTAGTATAAAGTGTTGGGGTTGTCAAATTAGACTTCATTTTTATCTAAAATATCAATTAAATTTTTGATGTGGTAAAGCACGATTTTGTCGTCTACCGTGTGAACCATTACATCAACAATAAAGAGTTTGTGGTAGGGGTGTTCTCGCATTACCATCGTCTGTTTAAGCTCGTTTGTTTCAAAACTCACTTTAATCGCTTTTTTAGTAAAGGCTTCGATAATAGCTTTGTCGATCTGTTTATCTGCAGCTGTAACGGCTAATTGCATTACACAACCTTTTTGCAATCCGACAATCGGTTCTTTCATTTCATCCATTTTCTTGCCGATTAGATGCTGTAATGCATTCGCTTTCATATTGTCGGCTTCAAAGTGAATATGAATACCACCATCAACTTTGATTGAGCCGATAGAAATGCTTGCTTTTGGGTCATTTGCAACAGGTTCTAAGGCGTGGCTTAGATGGCGCAATTCGCTTACATTTATATTGTCGGGCTGTGGTCGCTTTCCTTGTAGCCAGCCGTATGTTTGAGCAAGACGTTCTCCAAACTCAAAAATAGCATTGCTATGTTCAATAAGTGTGTAAGTTGCGGCAACATAAGTTCCTAACTCGACAATAATGCTACCTTTGGTAATTTGTGTAACGTAGATGTTACTATCACAAGGTTGTAAATTTTGTTCTGGTGTAGAGTTTTGAATAAAGCGTGAATATTCTTTTGAAATGCCATCTAAACTTTGACATAAGGTGGATAACTCCACTGGTTTATCATTATGTAAGTAAATTTGTAATTTCATATTCTCATCGATTACTGTAAATGGTTCTGTCATAACACGCCTCAAAATTCAGATACAAAAAAAGCCACTTAATTGTGGCTTGCCGACTTTCTGTTGAAAGTAGGCATAGTCTAGAATAAAGGGCGGTGGGTGTCAAATGTTTAGATTAGTGATTGTCGAATAATTAGCTCTTGGTGTGCTGAAATATCGTCTGATTGCAATGCACATTGTTGAATATATTTTAGATGTTCATTAACTAATATTCCACAATGAAATAATTCAGAATTACCTATTCGATTGCCCAATTCATTTTTATCAAGTTCATAAAATTCATCAAAACAAATCCAAGTATTTTTACTCAGTATAGGGTTACTATTTTGTGGCAAAAAGAATGCTTGATGCGTATTTAACTGACAACCATATTCAAGGGTATATCTCCACCCCTTTGAAGTGGTTTTAGCTACAATCAATTTTTGTGATGTCATACCCAAAATAATTAGGTATTTATCACGCTCTCCGCCATCATTAAACTTGAATTTAGGATGAAATAAGATTGAACCCAACTGAAGCATTACTTTAACACCTCAAGCAGTGCTAGACGTTCAATACTGTCCTTGTGCATTGACTCCCTATTTTGGCTTGGTAATGCTAACTCATAAGGAATTATTTCTTTCTTTTTGCCTTCAACTTCATAGATTTGATGCCACGGTAAACGTTCAAGGTGGGTTGCTTCGATCATATCATCAGCAAATGCATTTTTATATTGCTGTGCTAATGTATTAAGTATTTTTAATTCTCGTTTAGAAAAATGGGTTTGATCAAATTCAGACAAGGCATTAAATTTCAGCATTTCTTGTCTTCCTTTACGGATGGGAATTTGTTCAATTTTGATTTTAGCTAGAAAATCGGCTTCTGGCTGTTTAATTTCTTCATGTAAATCGACAGGTACAGGTCCCATTTTCCAAGCAGAATAATCAAGCCCTGTTACGGAACGCCCTACTTGTTTGTAATGCTCAAAATCAAGGAAATAAAGCAACTTAAAGAGCTTTATTTTCCCTAACTTTTCAACATTTTGAGAAAAAAAAGTAATTACTTGTAACAATTTTTCTCTATTGTGAGTGATGAGCATTGATTTTCCTCTTTTGACTAGTGTGGTTATAGTACTTAATTTTTAATTTTAAATAAAGAATAAGAATTTCTGACGTTATAGTTTCTCCAACTTCTCCAATTCGTCATACTGTTCTTTGCTGAACTCATACATCCCACTATCACACAATTCTTGTAGTGTGGTTTCACCGTTGATGATGTTTTGTTTGCATTGTTCAAAGGTTTCCTCATCAACAACTGTAATGATGTTATCCTCTTCTTTTTTGCCGCCCTCTTGCTTGTCCATTTCATCAATGCGGTATTTGTCGTTTCCATTTTCAATTTCAACCGCTCTTGCGATTTGTTCCTGACGTTCTTCCATTGGCATTTTACTGAGAACATATTTAATGGCTTTCCCAATGTACATTTCCAAATTCCACAAGGTGTAAGGCGAATAGCTGCCATTTTTCTTGCTTGGGCTGACTCCGGCAATTTGTAGGATTTTGCCAAAACTCACAAAGCGGTGAGAAATTTCATTGTTTTCTTTTGTGGAAACCAAAACGCCACGGAGATGACCTTCAACCCAAGCCGGTTCATAATCTTTTTGGTTATCAACATCAGGGATATGTTTGACGACAGTGTCAAATCCATCGCTTACCATTTCAAATTGATCGCAGTCAAAAATAGGTGTCGCACGTAAATTAATGCCGGCACGTTTGGCTAATAATTGCCATCCTTTGTAGCCAATCTGAAATTCGGCATCTTTTTTGTACTTAACGATATAAGCAAGCCCCATATTTTTATTGAGTGGCAAGTCTAATTCTGCCGCTTGTAAACCGGACTTCACAATGCTTTCAGGGGTACAATAGACAAGCGAATCATCAAGCGCCACATTGAGTAATGTGGCTGCAAATTTCTCTTTCTTGTTTGGATCTGAGAGCAAACTTTTAATTCGGCTTTGGATACCTGCACTACCAATATAATGTTTGATATCGACTTTTCGTTGTTCTATCGGCGTTAGTTTTTTTTCTTTGCTTTCTGTTTTGTTATCTGTCATTTTTCACCTCACTTAATCAGGGGCATACTCATTCATTCGTTTATCTAGACGTTGCTTTGCTACATAAGCAATAGCTCGCTCTCGCACTTCGGTGAGCTTATAAAAAGCACCGGAACCGATAGCTAAATCGTGCAATGCTAACTCTTCATCGTTGTAGGCAATGTATTCATTAATCGCATAAATAACGTTTTCATCTTCATTTTCAGCATCGGCTTTGATGGCTTCTATTTCTTGTTCGAGGGCAATTTCATAGCCGGCGAGGTTGTCTAGGTGTTCTTGATGGGCTGTGGCGAGAAAAGGTTTCATTTTGCTTGCTCCTGTGTGGCTTTTACCATTTCTGCCAACATTGCGAACATTGCCGGTTCAAGTACAATGGTGCGTGCGCTTGCACGGCGGTCTAAATGTAGGCGGATGTTGCCGTGTTTATCCACTAAATAACCGGTTAATCCATAAGGCGTGAAAGGCTTGCGATGTGGTTTTCGTGCCGGTTTTTGCAGCGTGGCTGGCTTCGGTGTTGTTCCTGTTAATTCAATTTTGGGTGATTCGGGTTTAACAGGTTTTGGTTCAATTTTTTTCATATTCGTCTTTCCTTTTTCATAATGCGGAATTTTTGTACTATTTAATAAATTGAATGAATCAATTCGTTTGTTTAAGGCGTTAATCGCAACCATTTCGTTCATAAGAGGATAAGTGCGAATTTCCCGTTTATTATTTACCCAGAGTTCACCGTGATATTTTTTCGAATCAGCATTAAAAAGAACGTGCATTTTGTAACTTTCAACTTTCATTTTTTAGCCCTCAAAGTGCGGTCAATTTCCGCTTGTTTTTGAGCGGTATAAATTCGCAGTTCTTGTTCTGCTTGTGGGGTTAAATTAGGCGGTAAGCAAAGCCCGTTTTCATACACACCGCCTTTCAGTTCGCAACGGGTTTCAAGGCTGATTTGTTCGCTGACTTCGTTATTGTGCCAGTCGGTTGGGTTGCCCCACGCTTGTGAGACACTAAAAACGACAATCAATACGGCTGCGGTAGTGAGTAGAATAAGGAGACATTTGCCAAGAAAGGCGAGAAATTCAAGAATGGATTTGTGCATAGTGGTGTCCTTTTTTGGTGGTTCGTTGAGAAATATGGTGCGGGAACGCATAGCAGGTTGTTCCGGTTTCTTTTTTCCGGTTCGTTTTTGTCGTTTGTTCATGTTGTTTCCTTACTCATATTTATTGCCACAAAATGGACAATAGTCGTTGATAACTTTTGTTTTACGTTTTACTTCACGAACGTTTCCGTTTCTTGCAGTTTTTTTCTCAAAATATTGAACTTCTACTACAGTTCTTTCTCCAATAACTTTCCAATTTCTAGTCGGAAATACGGTGTTAAGAGATACACCTCCAACCAATTCAATGCCTTGTTTTCTCAAATGTTCGGCTAGTTTTAATTTGTAATCATTAATACATTCGCACATAGTTTTTCCTTTACTGAATTTTGGGTATAAAAAAGCCCACCTGTTACAGTGGGCAAATAACCTAAGGAACGATGGTTAAACCATCAAAAACCGCTCTCGGTTTAGAGGTTTCAAGAAGATTGGGCGAATTGCTTCGCACAGGGTTTTGAGAGCGGTTTTTGATGATTGCCTTTTTTACAGAAAGGCTAACTGGGTTTATATGCTTTTCCTTGCGAGGATCGGCTTAAAGCACGCAGTATCTCCGATTAAAGTAGTGCAAGTACCTGAATCTGCTTTAGTTTATAGCTTACCTTAGCTCTTTATCTATAAACCATAGAGTTAGGCTTGTAAGGCTCAAGCAAAAGTTAGTTATATGCGGTTAATATTAATTCAGGGAACACGACAATTTCATTTATTAATTTGCTAATCGTTGTTAGCTTTTTAATACCTGTTTCACTATCAGTTACAGTCATTTTAAGACTTAAATCAACTGGGCCATACCACCCTTCCCTTAAGACTTCCTCTCGTTCTTTTTCATCAAAGAGCTCAATAAGAATTTCTTCAACAGTGCGACCGGCAAAGATTTCGCTTTCTTCTCCAATCCAGAAGGCTTTTTGCATTTCTTGAATATCTTCAATTGCTTTATCAATGCATTCAATCCCTTTTCCATACCGTAATGTGTCAATAATTCCATTTTCGTGTACAGTAACTGAATATTCTCCGGTATCTATATCTTGAGCAAGTGTAGGGCGGTAATGTTCAATGAATTTCATTCGCTTAGATTGTCGGATTAGCTCGTCATATTCCGACTTTGAAATTGTGATTGTTTCCATTTGTAGTTTCCTCTTTTAAACTCTCACTAACTCCCGACAACCCATTTGTCGGCGTTCTTTGGCTCTGACTTGACCGGATTTGATTTTGCCTTTTACATAGTTATAGTTGGCAATATCAATTAGCTTTTTGTCTCTGCCGGCAAGATTTATCGCTTTTTCAACCTTGTTGCCGATTGGTTTAGCAATTAAAGCTTTTTGCTTTTGAGCGATACGTTTAGCCCGCTTAAAGTTTTTTGCCGGATTAACCGATTTTGTGATGTTCATACTCTTTCTCCTCTCTTATTTCAAACCGCACTTACAATGTGATAAATCCGATACTCTGTCATTTCAGTGTAACCTTGTTACCGTCAAATTCATTTCTCGTTATTTAAGAGAGTAATCGCGGTTTGAAATAAGCCTTGTTTTACTGCCGTTCAGCGTGGGGGTCATTAAACAAGTTAACCCGATTCCACTTAACTAAATTGTGTCGCAACCGTAGATAACAGATTAAGTACAACAATCTCTTAACCTCTTACGGTATATAGATTTTTAAAGAACATTCAAACCACCGTCTCTGCTTATCTCTCAACTTTCGCCTGCTCGGGTGGTAAAGGCAGAACCTTTATTCAAGCCCTCCTCAAAGAGCTTGGTAAAAATTCTTAAGCGAGGGCTTGAGCGGTGATTTCAGCACAGGCTTTGATATTTTTCGTTAGCTCGTCCATAAATCCACTCTCTTGTTTTTGATATAGACTATATAACTCTTGAGGGCTTTTGCCGCTTTTCTGCGCCATTAGCTTGATGCTTTCTACTAATGCCATTAAAAAGAAATCTTTGTTTTCGAGGAGTTGTTTAGCTGTCATGTTATTTCCTTAGTGGGTGTTTTGTTTTTATGGGAGTATTGTATAGTTTTTTCTATAATATGTAAATAGAAAAAACTATATAAAATAGATTTTTTGTTTGGTTGGTTGATTTTTAATCATGGATTGGGTGCAGAAAGCCCTTGTTGATAGATTTGACTTTTGTGGGAAAAGAAATTGATTTAAGTCAAATTTAAAAAGAAAACCCGCACTATGGCGGGTTGGGATTATTGGTTTTTTACTAATCGCATTAATAGCTCGCCTGCTTGCTGTACATCTCTTTCAACATTTGGGCTAAAGATAAAAAGATAGCCATCATTATCTCCACAATGCGAGCATAATGTCGCAATTTCTTGTTTTAATACATCATTTGAGGTTTCACCACAGTTGCCTATCGCTTGCTGAAATTCTTTCCAACGATTAGCATATTGATAGATTTTTAATAATGTTTTTAATTCATTCGGATCAATTTGAGGCTTAAGCAAAGCAAGTTGTTGCGTTTTTTGCAACTGCTCATTTTTGTGCATATTTAGAAAAGCACGTAATACGACTAAGTGGAATTTCGGGCTGATCCAAGTTGCATAGGCTAAAACAAGTTCTTCGCAGGCATAGGTTCCTGAATTTGGTCCTCCGTGAATCACTTTTACCGAGTTACAGATCTGCAACTCGGTATTTACTTCAATTTCAGCAATAAGATCCTTAGTTTGATCTAGACGTAAGAAAAACGTTGGTTTATGTTTATTTTCACCGCCACTTGCTTTATGTAAGTCTGTTAAAGAAAATAAATTTTCAAAAGTACGGATAGAATTGTTAAGAATTGATAATTGAGTAGTCATGGGACTGTCCTTACTGTTTTATTTGAGATTAGCCACTTTTGAGAGTGGCGCCGAGAGGCTCAAAAACCGCAGTAAGTCGGCTGGAGTTATTCCCCTTTCGGGTATTGTATTCCTCGCCCTCTCGGCATAGATAAATTTTAGGTATGCACAATCAAAATTCGTAGGAAGAGAGAAAAGAGATCACTAATTTTAGGCATAAAAAAACCGCTATGCTATCGGGCGCGGATTTCCGCTTACTGTATTAGGTTTTGAGACCTTAACAGAGATACTAAAATAAAAATCCCACCTTGTAAAGGTGGAATTAAAAAAGTTATTGTATAAATGTGATTTAGATCACTATCAAAAAAAATTTAATTTTGTAAAATGATGTTACCTAAGTAATAAGTAAACAGGAGATTTCTATGAAAAAACTATTCCTTATCAGTGCTGTATCTTTGCTATTAGCTGGTTGTATCCAATCGCCTTATAACTCGCAAGTTTTTCAAGATATACAAAAAGCATCAACGAACGTTCAAACAAATGAGTTTGGAAATGACTTTAACGAAAACCTAGTGCCAAAAATCATCAAAGGTAAAACTACTGAGCAACAGTTAATCGCTATGTTCGGTGAACCAAATATGAAACTTGTGTTAAATGAAAAAGATACAAAATGGAATTACTTCCATACTAAAATGCAGTTTGAATCTCCTACCTATATGACTGGCTCTCTCTCTGATTTTCAGAATAATATTAAACAAAGCTCAATGACTAAAACTTTAGATATTCTTGTCAGAAATGGAAAAGTATTAAACTATGCTTTACAAAAAGCTGATCCGACAATTAAAACTAATACGAAAACCAAAATAGATCCACAAAAACTAAACTAATATGGCTCAAATAGCCTATCTAGCTTTGTCTGATAGGCTTATTTGTTAAGCAAGAAAAATACATTTATTTTCAGTGAGCAGTAACTTTAAAGATTGCAATGCAGCATAAATATAGCATTTATATGTTTTTGAACCGATTTTCATTTCTTTGCACACTTGAGCAGGCTCTAGCCCTGAGACATATCGATGCATAAAGACATTATAGAGGTCTGGAGTAACGGCACGCATTTTTAATGTGCAATCGTGAACAATCATTGCTGCATCATCACTAAGAGGCTCCCCCTGATGGCGGTTAGAATAACCAACTTCACGCATAAATGGTTGAATAGATGGATATTCGGTACCGGTTCGGGTGTTCGCCCATATTCCATATCGTTTTGCTATCGTTTTAATATCACCCGCTATACGCATTGTTCCAACTCCTTAACCTTTTCTTTGTAATACTTGATAATTTCTTTACAGTCTTCGATGGTGTATTTTTTCGGGTCGTGATCTTGGCGTTCTAGCCACTCGACTTTCTCTACACCGATTTTTTTCACGAGATGAATCCGATACTCAATGGCATTGCCGCTTTTGTGGTTATTACAGGGTTGGCATTGCTTATGGACGTTCAACTCACAAAATCTTAATTCAGGTGCTGCGCCAACACTTCGATAATGCCCTGCGTGCCATTGCCCTTGATGGTATCGACCGCAACTGATACAAGGTTCGTCTTTATCTCGTAGGCGGATAAATTTATTAAATACCGATTGCGCCTCTTTCAACCATTCTGAGCGGCTTTTTAATTTCGCCTTACGTTCCTTTAGTTTTTGTTTTTCGGCTTTATGTCGTGCTTTCTGTGCGTTATTTCTGACTAACTCAATAGCACATTTAGGTGAACAAGCCTTTTGTAGTGAGTTAAACGGGGTAAACGATTTGCCACAGGATTTACACTTCTTTGGTTTGAGTGATTTAGTTCTCATCTTCCCCAAAATCCCCATCTGTCGTTAAATTTCACACCGTTTTGAACGCCCCAAGCGGTCGTATATTCAATAAGGCTTGCCATACGCTTCACCCCCATTTTAGATGTTTGCTCTCGTACATTGACCAACTCCCCCTCAATACCAACAACCAATTTATAAGGAAGTTTAGTCGCTATCGTATGCCCGCTTACTAAAAGGTTTTTCCAGCCGTATAAATCGTACTTATCACCCTGCCATAACGCCTGTTTTGATATATCACCCAACATGGCATGAAACTTATCGTTTTGTTCCATTGAACGGGTTTTAACTTTAATTTCCACTACAAGCGGATCTGAGTCGTTAATCGGTAACTGGCGGATAGTCTCAATCACTCTATTTCTTACCGATTCATTGACTAAATACATTGGAGGATAATTATGCTCCATACCCACCGACCTTTTTCACAAAATCCAAACTCACTGAACGAGTCACAAAATCTTCCATACTTGGATCGAACACGATTACCATTTGACCTTTGCTGTTTCCCTTCGCTTCTTTGCCTGTAACTGGATGCAAGAAATTAATTCGTCCACCGGCAATATCAATCACTTCGTTTGCCACACCATGAATATGGTTTTGATACCATTTGGTAGATTTATCATTGTTGAGTAACATCACCACCATATAGCCGGCATCTCTTAATTCTTTTGCACGTTGAAGATAAGGCGTAACATTTGAGTAAGGCGGATTAACATAAATTCGCAATGGGAAATAACAACGCTCGGCTACTTCATCAAGTAGCTTGTCAAATAAATCATCCGCCAAAAAATCAGGGGCAATCGAAATATTGTCCGGAAACGGAATATCATCGTTGCCATATCCTTCCGGTGCAGGCTCACCGATGTAGCGATAGCACAATGCGTTTTGGTAATCCGCACAACCATCAAGATCGAACGAGCCAAATTTATTTTGTAACCAGTTAAAAAAATACTTCGGCGTGCGATAGTGGTCTTTGTTAAATTCGGTCATTGCATTGCTCCTCGTACTTCAGCCATTAAACGGTCTCTTGCTTGATTTGCTCGGTCCTTGTCGTAAAAACTTGGTTGCTCCGGAATCCCTTTTGGAATCTCCTCAAAAGGGAAATTTGACCGCACTTTTTCCGCCGCTTCCGTGAGTAATTTCGGAATGGCTTTCAACGTGTCCTCTTCCGATTTTTTCTTGCACTTTTCGTAGAGATTTTTCAGCAACCAATACTCCACTTTTGAGCGATATTGAAATTCGTCCAGATTGAATCTGGCATAGCCTAAGAAAGTTTGGTAGCGTTGGTATAATTCCGTTTCGTTTGGTAAGCCTAGCGCGTGATAGTCAAGTGCTTTGCACCAAGAAACGAACAACCCTACGCTTGGCAAAAATTTATCCTTGGATTTCTCTGCGGCATTTAGCCCATCCTGCAACTGGGATTTTGTGATTTTTTCTTGCACCAACACACGCAACCAAGTTTGTTTTGCCGAAAGATAATCCGCTTCGGTCTCAAATGCAGTACGCCAGCCGGGGAAAATACCTTTCAACTCCTGAAAGAGCCAATTAATCATCGCTTCGGCACGTTGCGCACGCTCCGGCGAAATTTGATTTAATTGAGATTGTGTCGCTAAAGTTCCCATTGTTGCCCATCCACGGTGATTTTCATTCCGGCAGACCAACCCGTCTGCGTATCGTCAAATTTTGGCTTGTTTGATGGTATAACCTCTCGCAGTTTTTCATCTCGCCAATCCCACGAAGCGTTAAAGCCTTGCCAGTTTCGATCAATCATAATTTCAACCACTTCGCAAATTGAAATGCCCGCCTTGTCCGCTTGTTTCTGCAAGCGATTCATCTGCGTTTCGCTAATCACGCCCTTTTTGGCTTTACGGTGCGCAATAAAATCTTTAGCAAGCTGACCAGTTACGCCAAACTTCTCAAGCAAAATTTCAGCCTCGCTTTTTTGCGTAGTTTTTTTATTAGGGTTAATTGATGGTTCAATTGACGGTTCTGGGTTAAGCTCGTTTACTAGGGGTGGTAAAGCAGATTTACTAGGGGGGTTAAGCTCGTTTACTAGGGGTGGTAAAGCAGATTTACTAGTTAAAGACGGTAATTCCTCCCATTTTTCAGGGTGTAAAATATATAAATTTGAGCTATTTCCCTTTGGCGTTTTTCGTTCCTGAATCGTTAAATATCCCATCTCAACCAATTTTTTAGCGTGGCTGATTGCTGTTGGACGAGACATTTCACATTGCTGTGCAATTTTTTTGTAGCTTGGATAACAAATTCCCTCATCATTGGCATTGTCTGCCAACTTGATAAGCAATAATTTTGTGAGAGGATTGCCCACTTTGGCATTAAATGCCCGATCCATTAGTTTTATGCTCATAACAAACCTCTTGCCTTTAATGCGGAAATCGTTCTGTGATAGCGGTCTTGCAACCCATTTTTAAAAATCACCTCTCTTGGCGGTTCTATGCCAAGTTCTGCGTAACGAAAATAAAGCAATAGACTTTTAAATTCTGAACCACTCAATTCCGCCATCATTTCATCAATAATGGCGTTGGGTACTTGAAAAGAGTTGGGAATAAATTGACTCATACACCCGCCTCAATAAAATACTGTTTAACCCGCTTACCGCTTGGCATGGTGATAAATTCATCAGTGGTGGTATAACCCAGATCACGTAAATCTTTAATGCGTGCCGATAATCGCATGCACTGAAAATCATCAAAGGCTGAAAGTGCGGTAACTTTTCCGCCTGATTGCAAATGCTTTAAAATCCTCGCATTCTGCGATTGACTTGATTTTTCGTTTGGATTAATATTTTCCATGTTTACAAAATCTCCTTTGAGTACTGCCCACGCGCCAACGTGGGCTTTTTACTAAGCTTTTTTCGCTACGATTTCGACTAATCGCACAAAATCATCACACTGCTCTAATTTATGCTGTTCTTGATCGACAAACTGATAACGGGCAAAATGTGCCATAATCTCATTTACCGACATCTCATTAAATTTAGGGGGCGAATATGCACCACATACCTGTTCACTCATCAAATGTTCTCTCCATTGCTTATGATGAAAATTTTCAAATTCTTGAAGTTAAATTTCGTAGTGGCGGAACTTATCAATATCTCAATGTTCCGCTATCCCGTTATACCGGGCTTATGTCGGCAGGCTCAAAAGGCGGTTACATTGCCGATTACATCAAGCCCTACTACCGTTACCGTCGTGTTTAATTAATCCTAATTAGCCACGGTTGCCGCCGTGTTTTTTTCTAGTTCTTGTTAAGTGGATTAACTTTGCAGCCAATTCGCAGCTTACTTTTAATTCACCAGGACAATCTCGATAATTAAATCCTTTTAATATTCCGATTTCAGCGGAAGAAACCGGAACTAAGTTTTCCAGTTTGTCATCGTATTTATCTCCGTTTCGATGAATAACATAGACCCCATCAGGCAATTTCCCATGGTGTTGTTCATAAACATATCTAGCATGTGAAATACATTTGCCATTTAATCGAATAAAATTACCGTCTCTCGCTCGTCTAATGTCTCCCTCTTCTGCAACGCCATATTGATTTACTGTTTTTCCCAAATGCCAGCCTTTTTTACAACACAACATTACTAAAGAACGTCTTGTAACTTGGCGCTCAAACGCTTCATTAAATAACTTAGCCAATTTATCTCTTGGCAGCTCTTTTCTGGCGTAGATAAAATCAAGTTGCTCTTGTGTAAAGTGAGTGTGACCAATTCGCAGTGTCATATTTAATCTCCAAAATATTCGGGCAACTTAGCTTTTCCTGTATGCTCTGCTTCAAAATCAGATGCCTTTAAACTTAATCGAGCATTTTCAATAACTTGCTTACCTAAATTAGATAATGCTTCAGAACGAGCAATTTCCTCTTGTAATTTTTCGCCGGTTATTTCATCATCAAGAATCTTTTCTATTTGAAAAAATAGATATTCATTTAAATTTTTAGATTTCACTTTCATTGTTACCTCTCTCTTTATTGCCCTAAAACCTGTTTTAAACACACCAGCTGAGAAAGAAGGTGTTCAACAGATTCCATTAATTTATCCCTCTCTTTTGCAGAAACCTCATAGCCCAAATCAGAATCCGCTGAAACGGCTTCTGCGGTATCGCCACACAGTTTTCCAACCGTGGCAGAAAGTCTTGCTACATCACGCAATAAATCGGTGGAATTGCTACCGCACTTTGGTTTTGGCATAAGTGTGCAATCCACGCTTTGTGCAATCATTTCCACAATATTCACTGACCCCGTTAGAGAAATAAGATGAATAGCGTCAATGAATCCTAATTTATTGCGTGGGTAATCAGGATTAAGTTCTTGTGCTAATTGAGATTCAGCTTTGCCAAGTGTCGGTGCAAAATTAGAAATATTGCGAGAACTAGCCAATTGAACGTGCAGAGCCTGTTGAACATAAGCGAATGGCGATTCATTTTCTTTCATAAAAAAATCCTGTCTTTTTATGGTTATTTTTTTCTTACCTTGCGTTATCTTTTATTCAGAAAGTGAACGAAGAATGTCAGTTTCTGTCACTTTTCCATTGGAGGCTTTGGCGATTAAGTGGATATATTTGCCATTGATCCCGCCCCCTTTTAACCAACGATGCACTGTCGGTTGTTTAACTTTGCAAAAATTAGCTAATTTTTTTTGTCCTCCGCATTCATCAAGAACACGTTTAATAATTTCATTCATATACATACCATTTTGAATAGTTTTATGCATATTTTATAGTTGATTCTATGTTTAGTAAATAGTTTATTCTATTTTGAACAATATAAAAAAAAGTATAAAATTGAAAAATTTGGTGAGAAAAAAGGAAGAGATAAATGGGTACGCTTGCCACAAGATTAAATAAACTGTTAAAAGAAAAGGATATAAATCAAACGGAGTTTGCAGAAATGGTAGGAATTAAGCAGCCGTCAATGCAAAGAATTCTTTCGGGAGAAACAAAAAACCCCAGAAAAATAATAAAAATGGCTTCAGTTCTTGGAGTTGATCCAAACTGGCTACTTTATGGCGATAGAGGGGCTATAAACATTGGTGGAAATGCTGAAAACTCCCCTATTACAACCACTACTAATAATTTTTTTAGCTCTGATAAATTGGCAAAAGATGAGTTAAGATCACAGAGGGAAAAACAGAAAACAGGTCTAGAACATTCTACTGTTAATAATTTACCGATTCATCAAGGTGTGATTAATGACGATTTCCACAATTTATTTGAAAGCCTTGTGTTTTCCGATGACGGATTAATTGAGATCGCTAAATTACGTAACACTAACGGAATCTCGATGATTACGATGTTTAATGACTCTATGCAACCTGCTATCAATAAAGGCGATATTGTTTTAGTTAATACGACCTTAGACAAATATTCCGGCGAGGGTGTTTATCTTTTTATTATGAATAATGAGGTTTATGTCAGACGGTTATTCCAGTCTCCTGACGGCATATTGAGAGCCAAAGCAATGAATGAAGATGCCGGATCAAGTTTTGATATTGCTGAAAATAACTTAGTTCGGGTAACTTTTTTAGGTAAGTGCATTCGGGTTATTGAGATGAAAAGCCATGATTTGTAAATTTTTAATAAAAAATACTTGAAAAGGGTACCCTTTAGGTTTATTATTTCCCGTACAGTGAGGTTTTTTGCAAGTAAGCAACGCACAAGTGAATTTTGGTAGCCCTGATTTAGAAATAGTCGGGGCTTTTTATTATATATTTACTCTGTTAGCTCAACAGGATAGAGCAATGACCTCCTAAGTCATCGATACTGGTTCGATTCCGGTACAGAGTGCCATAAATCTGATATAGCCCTGAGCTGGAATGCTTGGGGCTTTTTTGTTGGTGGTAAAAAATGGAAGACAATAAACTTGTTCAGCCTTTCGCATTTTTAGGTGTTGAAGTTTGGTTAGATGAAAAAGATCGCTTAATGCTCTCTATTCCTAATTCTTCCCGAAAACAAGAAATTGAGCAATTTTCACTACCTATTCGCAATCAAACCGGAAAGCTAATTGGGAGCCTTATTTTTAAGAAACAGATTTCTGTAAAGACTCAAACGCTATTTTCAGCAGAGGAATGGCTTGATCCGCATTCTCAAAGCCGAGATCAACCAATTTCGTTATTACCTGCTCTAGGGCTTTTCCGCTTAGATTCTTCAATGCAGAAAGTAAAGTAGATTTTTCTGACTCTGGAATATTTGCTGATTGAATTTTGCTTGTAAGTAATGCTTTTAATGTGTCTTCGTGAAATTTTACGGTGATTGTTCCTAATATTGACGATAGTCCGCCATCATCAAGCAAAAAGTCAGCACCTTTATTAGTTAATCTTGCACTATAAAAATTCTCTACGGAACCTCCCCCCAATGCATATTTTATTGAAAAACCATCAACAAGTTGATGTTCTTGTAGGTAAAATAGATTAGCAACAATATGATCGTAGGGGTAGTTGTTAAAACCAGTGTATCCGATTCCCTTATTAGCATAGTAAACCAATTCTTCACCATTAGGATGGGGATAGGTTTCAGCAAGTTTTAGTAAGATTTCTTTTTGCAATGTACGATTTAATTTCATTTTAAACCTCTGTTATTTTATTGTGTGGGAACTTTATCTTAACAGAACTATGGCTCGCTTTAATAGGCGAGCTTTTTTATTGCCTCAAAGAAAGGGGGCGGAGCATGAACAGAATGAAAGAAACATTAAAAGACATTCCGATTGAATCTCAAGTCTATGGTTGGCTCACTTCATTTTTTGGTGTGTTGACCTTAAGCGAATGGGCAATATTAATCGGTATTGTTGTGACTATTTGCGGCTATATTCGCGAATCACGTCATAAAAAGCGAATGATAGAGTTAGAAGAAATTCGAATTGGCATTCGTGATAAGAAAGGGAAGTTAATTGAATGAAACATAAAAAGAAAATCATTGCAGCTTGTTCAATCTCAGTAATTATCGGGCTACTTCAATTGAATCACCCTGACTTACGTACCAGTCAAGTCGGAATGGAAATTATCGGTAATGCGGAAGGTTGCCGCCGTGACCCTTATCAATGCCCGTCTGATGTATTAACGGTGGGTATTGGTTCGACAGAAGTAAGCGGAGGTGCTATCAATCCCAATAAACGTTACACGGATAAAGAAATTGCTGACCGTTGGGCGAATGACTTACGTATAGCAGAACGCTGCGTTAATCAATACGGCAACGGTAAGAATCTATCTCAAGGCACATTTGATGCAATGACTTCAATTGTATTTAACGTTGGCTGTGGTGCAATGCGTAAATCAACAATGTTCCGCAAAGCTAACGCAGGTGATTATATCGGAGCGTGTAATGAATTACCGAAGTGGGTTTATGCCGGCGGTAAGAAATTACGTGGGCTTGAGATACGGCGAGAAAAGGAAAAAGCATTATGTTTAAGAGAGTTGAAAGTGAGATAAAACTTACCGCACTTTTTCTTATTTTGGGCTTGTGCTTTTGGTTAAGGGTTCAGCACAACACAATCTCTAGCTTAAGAGCCAAGAATCAAACGCAAGCCCAAACTATTACACAACAAAGTGCGGTCATTTCTAAGCTTGAATTACAAGCCAAGGAAAATGAACGATTGACACTAGAACTCAGTAAGCAAGAAACCGAATCAAGGAATAAAGCCAATGACGTTATTAAATCAATTTCTCAGCAAGAGAAAAGCAGTGATGCCTATAACAGCAATGCTCCTCGCTCTGTTATCGACTTCTTGCGCCAAGAATGAACCGGTAATTACCGCTTGTCCTACGCTCCCTGCAGCTTTCATCTCTCATTTAGACAAAACCCCATTCAGTGGTAGCACCTACGGCGATGTGACACAGTATGCTGTCATTCTCAAGCGTGAGCGTGATATGTGTCTGAATCGGGTTGATAAGATTCGAGAGTGGCGAGTAGAACAAGCACAGAAATAAAAAAGGTGAACCAGCCAATGACTACTAAACAAGATCTTGAAATTGAGTATTTAAATATTCGGGATTTGATCCCCTATGTAAATAACAGCCGCACACATTCTGACAATCAAGTAAATCAAATTGTAGCAAGCATTAAAGAATTTGGTTTTTGTAATCCTATTCTAATTGATGAAGATAATGGGATTATTGCCGGACACGGACGATTATTAGCCGCCCAAAAGCTAAATTTAGAATCTGTGCCGGCAGTACGTTTAGTTGGTTTAACGAAAGCACAACGAAAAGCCTATATTATTGCGGATAACCAACTTGCTTTAAATGCCGGCTGGGATCTTGATATGCTTCGGGTTGAAGTTGAGCAATTATCGGAACTTGACTTTAATTTATCTCTGATTGGTTTTGAAAATGATGTGCTAGATAAGCTATTGGATATTGGAGCCGAAATGCCTGTTCTACCTGATGGAGGGAAAGATCCTTTTCAGCGCAAGACATTTACATTACATGATGAGCAGGCTCAAGTTGTTGATGATGCTATTTTAAAAGCAAAAACATCCCCGTTAATTGATACGGGATTAAATGAAAATTCAAATGGTAATGCTATCGCCTATATTTGCGAACAATGGTTAAAACAAAATGGAAACAGTTAGTGCCAAAAATATTATTGTAAAACCGATAAAATCATCGGCTGCGAATGCTCTTGTTCGTAAAGTTCATTACAGCGGGAAAGTGGTCAATAATAGCGTTTTACATTTTGGTGTTTTCTTAAATGGTAAGTTAGAAGGTGTAATGTCCTTCGGGTCACCAATGGATAAGCGCAAAGTTTTACCTTTAGTCAAAGATACCGCTTGGAATGGCATGTTAGAACTAAATAGAATGGCATTTAGCGATGTACTACCCCGCAATAGCGAAAGCCGAGCATTATCCATAGCCTTTAAATTAATCAAAAAACATTATCCGCATATCGAATGGATTCTGAGCTTTAGCGATGGTTCACAATGTGGAGATGGCACAATTTATCGTGCCAGCGGATTTGTTTTAACCCAAATCAATCCTAATAAAACCTTGATTGAGTTCCCCGATGGAACAAGAATTGCCAATATGACATTAACGGCAAACTGGAATATTGATACAGTCGCTCAATTATGCAAACGACTAGGTGTTGAAGTAAAGCCAAGAAACATCTCTGAATGGCGAGCGCTAGGCGGTAAAGAATTAGATGGTTATCAGTTACGTTATATTTATTTTTTAAATCCGGAAGCCAAAGGACGCTTAACTTGTCCAATACTACCATTTAGTGAAATCCAAAAACGAGGAGCCGGAATGTATAAAGGAGAAAAAAGAACGTAATTTATTGCGTATGAAGTAGGCGATGACGTAGTCCATACGAACAGCGACGGTGCAACACCGATCCATACGCTCCAACTTTTAGGTGGAAATATGAAAAAACAAACAAAACCTAAAATAGAAATCGATTTAAAGCAAGTTGAGGCTTTGGCTGCTAATGGATTAACACAGCAGCAAATAGCAGATAGTTTGGGAATTAGCGAAAGAACCCTGCGAAATAGAAAAGGAGATTTTGCCGATTTTGCCGATGCTATAAAAAGAGGAAAAGCGAAAGGTATTGCCATCGTTACAAATAAATTAATGGAGAAAATCAAAAGTGGTAACACTACCGCAATGATTTTCTTTTTGAAGTCACAAGCGGGTTGGAAAGAAACGCAAATTACCGAACACGCTGGGATAAATGGTGCGCCGATTGAAATTAAACAAATGAATAAAGAGGATTATGCTGAAGTAAGGCGGCAAATGCTGAAAGAAGATGATTGCTGATAATATTTCACAAGCCCGTAAACTTGAATGCGAATTAGACGGACTTTATTTTGCCCGTTATTTTTTTAAACATCGAACGGGTGGAAAGATGATTATTAATGCTCATCATAGGGTTATTATTCAAACATTGCAGAAAGTAATCGATGGTGAAATTAATCGTTTAATTATCAATGTGCCACCGGGCTACACCAAAACAGAATTAGCCTCTATCAATTTTATTGCGAGAGGGCTTGCGTTAAACCCCCGTGCACGTTTTTTACATTTATCTTATTCGCATAATTTAGCGCTACTTAACTCTGCTACGGCTCGTTCAATGATTAAATCTGCCGCATTTCAGTCTATGTGGCCAATGTCTCTTCGTGATGATAGCGATAGTAAATCAATGTGGTGGACAGAACAAAACGGCGGTGTTTATGCTTCATCTGCCGGGGGGCAGGTGACGGGGTTTCGCGCCGGGCATATGGAGAGTGGTTGGCAAGGAGCATTGATCATTGATGATCCTGTTAAGCCTGATGAGGCTTATTCTGATGTGGTTCGTAACGACGTAAATAATCGCTTTAATGAAACGATTAAATCTCGCCTAGCGTTAGAAACCACGCCAATTATTGTGATTATGCAACGTATCCATTATCACGATTTAAGTGGTTATCTATTGCGGGGCGGAAGTGGTGAAAAATGGCATCACTTAAATCTTCCGGTTTTAATTGATAATTCACTTCCATATCCGGAAGAAAATACTCATGGCATTCAGATTGAACACGGCTTACCCGATGGCTGGTTATGGGAAAAGAAACATAATGAAACTCATCGAATCTCTTTGTTTTCGCATCGCAGAACCGCTGAAGCACAGTATATGCAAGCGCCAAGACGATTTAATGCGGAAGGTGCATTATGGACCGAATCAATGATTGTAGCTGCGCGAGAGCTTGTCATAGCATTCGAATTAACTCGCACTGTTGTTGCTATCGATCCGCAAGCAACAAATTCTGATGAAAGCGATGAAACCGGAATTGTTGTGGCAAGCGGCTATGGTTACGGACGTGATCAATTTTATTCTGTTGATGCAGATTATTCAGGCAAATACTCGCCAAGTGATTGGGCAACTAAAGCAATACTCGCCTATCAAGAACACAATGCCGATTGTATTGTGATTGAAACAAATCAAGGGGGCGATATGGCAGAAGAAACTTTAAAGAATGCTGGTTTCAGAGGTCGAATTATTCGAATTCATGCTAATAAAAGTAAATTTGCCCGGGCAGAGCCAATCTCAGCTTTATATACACAGGGCAAGGTTCGGCACGCCGGCTCACTATACAAACTAGAAAATCAGCTTATGGAATATGTACCGGTAACAGCAAAAAAATCTCCTGACCGATTAGATGCGATGGTTTATGCGTTGACGGAACTTTATCAGCCGGTAGCTGTTGGGATTCTATTGGGGTAATTTATGGATTTTGAACAACAACGACAAGCCTTTTTAAGTGCGCTTTTTGGGACAGGGAATGCCAAACGGCGGACATTGTGGGCTGAATTTGGTTATCCAAGTAAACTTGATTTTCGTAACTTCTATCGTGCTTATAAACGCAATGCAGTTGCATTTGCGGCAGTAACTCGTCTTTTAGATGGCTCTTGGGCTGATTTACCTATCATTGTAGAGGGCGGAACAGAAAATGAGTCAAAAGAAACCAGTGAGTGGGAAGCGCTTATTGAATCTCTAATGAAAAAACATTGGCGATCAGTAAAGGAGGCGGATCTACGTAATTTAGTCGGGCGTTATTCCGGTTTACTATTGCAAGTGAGAGATGGAAAAGACTGGAAAGAGGAAATTGAACCTCAATCTCTTTCATCTCTTGGTATGCTTGGGCTAGTTAAACTTATTCCTGTATGGGAAGAACAATTAAAAGTCGCCAGTACGCAAGATGACCCGCTTTCCGAAGATTACGGTGAGCCATTAACTTATCAATTTAATGAATCTTCTTTCACTAAGGGTAAAAAAGGACGATCTTTAATTATTCATCGTAGCCGTGTCATTTTGTTTAATGAGGGTGGAGAAACGAATAATCCTGAAAGTGGTATATCACTATTAGAACCCGGCTATAACAAACTGCTGGATCTAGAAAAAACATCAGGAGGAAGTGCGGAAGGATTCTTGAAAAATGCCAGTCGTCAATTGGGCATTAAGGTTTCTAAAGAAGTAAATCTCTCGGAATTAGAAAATGCCTCAAAACGACTTGGATTTAAGAATTTCAATGAGGCGTTAAATAGCCAAATTCAAAAACTCAACAGCGGTACAGATTCCGCACTGGTAACACAAGAAGGTGATGCGCAGGTATTATCCGTATCACCGGCAGATCCAAAACCAACTTGGGAGGTTTCGGCGAATGAATTTGCGGCTTCCGTTCAAATCCCTTTTACAATTCTATTCGGTCAGCAAACGGGGCGACTTGCCTCTGATGAAGATAAAATGGATTGGGCTAAACGTTGTAATACTCGCCGTAATGGTTTTTTAAGTGATGTAATTGCTCAACTTGTTACGAGGTTCTGGCAAATTGGCATTATTCCGCCGCCAGCAACAGATGAGATCACGGTTTCTTGGTCAGATTTACTTGCGCCGGGTGAAAAAGAAAAAATCGCAAACGCTCAAGCTCTTGCAAATGTTGCAACAACTACTCAATCTGCCTTCGGAACACCAGCTATCAGTGCAAATGAAGTGCGAGAATCTTTAGGATTTGTGCCATTACCAGAAAATATGCTACCGCCGGAGCTTGATGATGAAGATACGGAAGATTAAACCGTTACGGTTTCCTGTTAATCAAGCCGATCCGCTCAATATGGGAAAATCCGTTGCGTTAGCTTGGCGACATATTGATGGGCTTTATCACATTATTTCAAAAGAGTTGTTGGCATATCTTAATCAACGATTGCAACGAAAGATGATAAATCGTGCGGATTTTATTGAGACTGATTTAACGGCTTTCGAGTTAGGTGAGGTCTTAGAGGAAATTCAACGAATTATTGACCGTACTTTGTTGTCTGCCAGCAACCAAGGTGTGCAATTATGGTTTGACAGTTACCTTGATGAGGCAATGCTTAAGGGAACACAATCGGCAGTAACGGATCTATCGTTGCAATCCGAGCGTTATCGTAATGAGCGCAATCTGCAATCTGTTATTTTCTCTTCGTCTTATTTCAATAGAGCTGCAATAGCTCGTACAGCAGCTTATAGCGACTGGAAAGGGTTATCTGACGGGTTGCGTAAAGAATTGGCGAACGTGATCACGGAGGCAGTTTTAAATGGTGATAACGTAAAAACAACAGCTCGCACAATTAAGAAACGTTTGGATATATCCGCAAAGCGAGCCAAATTAATTGCTCAAACAGAACAATTATCTGCTTATCGTCGGGCGGAATGGGACGAAGCAATTGAGGCGAAAGAAGTATTAGGGCTTAACACTAAACTTTTGCACTTTTCTGCTTTAAAGCCCACTACCCGTTTGACCCATGCTGCACGCCACGGCAAATGTTTCGATGTGGACGAAGTGAAGGCATGGTATCAGCAAGACGGGAATCGCTTTAATTGTTACTGCAAGCAGTCTGTAATCGTCTTAAATGATGATGGTACAAGCGATGTAGAGCCATTGGTTAAAACATTAAATGAGGAGCGGACAAAATGGGTACAAGCAATCAAAAAGAGGAAAACAGCTAAATGAAAAGTAATATTCACGTTTTATCTGCGGTGAATAGTAAAAATATCACACGTGAAACGATTGATAATGAACTGCATTTGATTATTAAAGGCGTAGTGCCGATAGTCGATGATGTCGTGATGAATGGTGGTCTCTACCCTGCTGATGAAATTGATAAAGGCTATAAAACCCTTGAGGGGAATTTTATGCCCTTGGGTCATCCTGAAATTGAAGGTAGCTATATTTCTGCGCAAGATGTTCGGGCGGTAAATAAACACCATGTCGGGGCTTGGGCGAGTAACGCACGAAAAGAAAACGGACGGGTGCTTGTAGATATGTGTATCAATATCCGTTTTGCGGAAGGTTCTGAAAACGGTAAGCGGCTATTGTCTCGGCTTGACGAGATGGAATCATCAGATGATGCCGAACCTATCCATGTTTCAACAGGATTAATCCTAAATAAAGTTGATTGCAGTGGTAAATCATCAAATGGTAAAAAGTACCAATGGATCGCAACAAATATGTTTTTCGATCACATTGCGATCTTGCTTGATGAACCGGGGGCGGCCACACCAAATGATGGTGTAGGGATTTTTGTCAATCAAGATGGCGCAAAGCTAGATGTTGAACGAGTTAGCCTCAACAATGCGGCAGACTGTAGAAAAGAAAAGCTATTTGATAGAGTGCGGTGGTTTTTTACGGCAAATTCTGCCTTTTCGTTTGATGAGATTTATCGTGCGCTATCAGAGCAACTCAACCCTAAAAATAAGGAATATTATCGTTATATTGAGTCCGTTTATCCTGATTATTTCATTTATGAAGATCAAGGTAAGCGATTTAAACAAAGCTACTTAATTAATGATGACGGCTTGGCTAATCTTGTTGGCGCTCCGGTCGAAGTCGTTAAAAAAGTGGAATATCACACAATCACAGCAAATGAGGAAAATCAGCAAATGCGAGGAAAAATTATTAATGCGTTAAACGCTGCTGGCGTAAAAACTGAAGGCTTAGACGACGATCAATTATTGGCGGCGTATAACAAACTTCAGGAAGACAAGGCGAAACCGACTGACGGTGAAAAAGAAAAACCAACCGATAAAACTGAAAAAGACGAATCGGAAGATGAAGAAGATCTTGATAAGAAAATCGAGAAAGCCGTAAACAAGGAATTTGAGGCTCGAATGGAAGCAAATCAAGAAGCTGAATTAGCAACTAAACGCTCAGCAGTAAAAGCGCACTTTGGTTTAGATGAAACTGCAGTAAATTCACTTTCAAATGAAGCGTTAAACGGGCTTTATGCTAAAACCGTGAAAAGTACAGCGGTAAATGCTGCCTTTAATGGCAATACCGTTAATGATGATTTATTAAATATGGAGGCTCCAGAATAATGGCAAAACTACGATATCATACAATTATTGCCGGCCCAGCTCGCAATAACAGTCCACAAACCTTAGACGCACCGACAGCAGAAAGTATTCAGCCCGGTGCGTTGGTGTTTTTAGAGGACGATAAACTTAAAACACACAACCAAGCCGGAAAATCTACTCAAGCGCTTGTATTACAACCTAACTACTTAGGTGGCGGCGATATTCGTCATGTCGTGCCAGCCGGTACAACGGGGGTGGCGGTAATCTGTGACAGTTTGACGGATTATTATGTGTTAGTTAATACATCTGAAACCTTAATTGAGGGCGATAAGCTAACCTCAAATGGTGATGGTACGCTAAAAAAAGCGGGCGATTCAGATCAAGCAATTTTCATTGCACGTGAAACCTACACCGTGTCATCTGATGGTGCGGAATTGGTAAAAGTGCGATTAATTTAAGGGGTAATAATGGAACGTATCATTTTTAACAAGAACCTAATCACAAATTCAATTCAGGCAAAACAAGCGTGGGATCAGTTGTTATTACAACGCCAAGTATTCAATACTAATCAATCTCGCTTAGCTGCTGAATATGGGCAATCGCTTTCAGTAAACCAAGCCGCATTGCTTGATAAAGACTATTGGCGTGAAGTCGATATGGTCACTACCCGCGTTTTCCGTGATGACCAAGGTAATCCAATCTTAGATGATTTACTCTCTCTTGGTACATCGATTTCTATCGGTAAAACCGTGGCAATGTATCGTGTATCAAGCGATGCTGGCGTTGTAACTCGTTCTATGAGTGGTCAAGTACCGGAATCAATGGATAAAGTTATCTATGATCAATACGGTGATCCAATTCCGATTTTCAGTACCGGCTATGGTCGCGAATGGCGTGAATGGCAAGGGTTACAGTCTGAAAATATCGATGCTATGTCAGATGACCAAGAGGCAGCAGTAGCTGCGCTACGTGAGAATATGGCGAAATATGTGTTACTTGGTGATGACAAGCTCATCGTTAATAACTTTGCTGCACGTGGTATCACTAACCACGAAAACACTAATCAGATTGATTTAGGCGGAAGCGGGTTAAATATCAACTTAACCACAGCGGATGCAGACGATGTGATTAAATTCTTTACCGGTAATTTTGCCAAAGTGCTTGATGATAATCTTGTCGGCGAGAAAGTGAAAGTATGGGTATCGCCTGAGATCAACCGTAATCTTGATCGTCCTTATTCCAATGCTAACGGATATAAAGAGGGGACGATCAAAGACTATATTCTCAAATATGGTCGTGTTGACTCTATTGAGCCAACATTTGCATTGAAAGATAACCATTTCATTGCTTATGTGCGCAATGCACAGTATTTAAAAACTCGTATTGCGGCGCCGATTGGTACGTTTATGATTCCGCGTCAAAACCCATTTGATAACTATCAATCAATGGTGTGGTCTGCGTTTGGTTTACAAGTTAAGCGTGATTTTAACGGTAAATCAAAAGTCTTTAATGCTAAAGGTTAAAACCAATGAGGGGCGAAAGCCCCTTTATTTTTGGAGTATCAAATGAAACGAATCAAAATCACCCATCGTGGCTGCTATGGTGTATTAAACGGGCAATTTCAAGCATTACCTATCGGATCAGAAATGACGGTTGCCGAAATGCCGGCAGCTTTTGTTGGGCGCGCCGTTGTTTTGAATGAAACTGATGGTGAATTAGAAATTCCAAAAGAAAACTCTAGGACTAAACCAAAACCTCAAAAGGATAAATAAAATGGCGGCGGCAATCTTGAGTTCTGATGCTAAATCGTTTCTTGAAGAGATGGGATATTCACCGCCAAAATCGCTGCTTGAGCGGTTTATTGAACAAGTGGATACCCTTGATGTGGCATTTGATAAAAGCGACTACCCTGATGTCACACAAGAATTGATTAAGCTCTATCTTGTTGCGGTTTTATCCGTAAGTTCGGGCGCACGCCGGATTAAATCGGAAGGTGCGCCAAGTGGAGCAAGCCGTTCTTTTGATTTTGGCGAAGACGTGATCGGAAATCTTAAAGCGGCGGTACGAGGGCTTGATCCGTTGGGAATTACAGCAGATCTATTACCCAAAGAGAAAAATGTCGGTTTCTTTAGCGTGGTAGGTGGTTGCGATGTCTGATATTTCAAATTGGTCTTATACGGCAAAGGCTACTTTATGGCGCAATCTAGGCAAAGATGATGACGGAATTATTCAGTTTTCCTCCCCTATCCTCATTGATTGCGATTATGGAGCTGATTCGCGCAAAGTAAATATTGATGTAGGGCGAGAAAAAACCGTAAAAAATGTGATCTGGAGTGAATACTCAGAAGCTAAATTAGGCGATTTTGTACTAATTGGTGAAAGCGATTCTATTAATCCTTTGACCGTCGATGCGGAAGAAATTATTCAGATCCAGCGGTTTGCTGATACGTTTTCTCGCAAAGCGGATGATTTTGCTTGGATCACGGGGGGGCAATAACATGGCGTTAAGAGTTCGTGGAATTGAGAAGGCAAAACGAATGACGGCGGAATTAATCGGAGAAATTCGAGCGGAAAAAGTGAATCGTGCAATGTATCGCTCTTTGAAAGTCGTTGCTCTGCAATCCGCACATTATACGCCGGTTGATACCTCAACATTGCTTAATAGTCAATACACCGAAATTTTAGTGCGTGGGAAGCGTTTAATTGGGCGCGTGGGCTATTCTGCGAATTATGCTCTCTTTGTTCACGATCCAAGTGTAAAACAAACCTTTAAAAAACCTTCTGCACGGAAGGAGTTCTTAAAGTTAGGTTTTGAGGAATCAAAAGAAGAGATCGATCGCATTATTAAAGAGGAAATGCGCTTATGATTGCTTTTGTAAAATCCTTAAAAACATGGCTTGAATCTACCGCACTTTCTGACGGTTTTATTGTGCAGCTATATCAATGGGAAGATCGAGGCGGTTCAACACCCTATTTGGTTATTCAACCAGACGGAGGAAGTGTTCAAATTCCCGATCACAGCAATGAGCATTATTTCTTATTAAGTCTTATCGCTGATAAAAGTACAGGCTATGCCATTGAATCAAAAGCACGCGAAATTATGGAGGCAATATTAGCTAATCCCATCACCGAGTTTGGTTATCTGGAATGTACCGGTGGTTTGCCGATGCCTATTTTTACCACGGATAATCGAATGGTTTTACGGTTATCTTTACGATTAATTAACACTCAAATCGAGTAAGGAAATACATTATGGCTGAAACAGCTCAATCTACACCTACTGTTGATACTGGTTTAATGGTGGGGCGTACCGTTGTTCTTGAGTACGGTACGGGTGATACAAAACCGGCAAATGCTGATTGGAAAGCGGCAGGGGCAATGACAACCAAATCTTGGGACTTTAGCCCTAATACGGTGACATCCGAAGCGGATGATGCCGGAGGCTTCCCTGAATCCTTAGTAACCAATTCAGACTTCACAATTTCAGGTGAGGGAGAATGGCGTAAGCGTGATAAATCAGATTCGATCGGGATTAATGCACTTGTAGCGATCTATGTCAATGCAATTAAAAACCGCACGCAACCTTATGTATGGGTGCGCCTAAAATACGGCACATTAACTTTCATTGGTAAAATGATTATCTCGGCTTTAAGCTCTGAGTCAGCAACAAACGATCTTGTTACTTTCTCTGTTGAGTTTAAAGTTGGCGATGCGTCAACCCTTGAAATTATCACGGCATAATGATGAAACCAATCACCAATATAGGCGAATGCCTGATTAGTACGGCAGAACGGGATTACTTTTTCAAACCGTCATTGAAAGCAATGGCGGTTCTCGGTTCTCCCGTTGAGATTGTGCAAATCTATGCCGAACTTCACGGTTCAGAAGTTAGGGCGTTGCTTGATAAAGTAGGGGCAAAATCAACTGCACTTCAAGAATATGCGCTTGATGTTATCCACTCTCCTGTTTTTGGACGAAAAATTTTACAACATGCGATGAATGTGTTGTGCGCCTGTTGTGAAGATGATGTTTCGAGGTTAATTGGAGAATGGAAATCAGGCACACATGGCTTGGTTTATGTTCGCGGAACATTACCTTATCCTGACATTATTACAATCGCACGTTTTTTAATGATGCACGGAGTGATTGGTTGTTGCCCGTTGGATGTACCGGCAAATAAAAGCGCGGGGAGTTATTCAAGTGAATTTCAAGCGGTTGAATATATTAGTATTGCTAGAACCGCATTTGGATTAAGCCGACAAGATGCGGAAAATCTAACAATGACAGAGTTTCAGCAGTTAATTAAAAGCCAGCAACCACAGAAAAAATCCCGCCATTTCACCGATGACGAATACGATCGGATAATGGCAGAATATGAACAATCTCGGTTAAGCGAGGGATAATTTTAGCTGTTTGCCTAACGCTTCAAAAGCACGATCAATCGTATTAATTTTCGTGTTATGGCGTAAGTTCATTATACGTTGAACTTCTGCCGGACTTGCATCAAGTAATCTTGCTAGACTTGCCTTATTGATATTGCGCTTTACCAATTCATTATGTAGTAGCACTTTTGCCACCATTAATGTCGGTAATGCGATCGCATATTGTCCTTTTTGGACTTTATCCGGCATTGGGATTTCTTTATCCATATCAAAGTAATCCTCAAGATAAGAAATCAACAAATCCTCGCACATTTCTTTGGTTTCCTCAATGGTTTCACCTTGAGTAAAGCCACCGAATTGTGGGAAGTGGGCAACATAGCCGCTTTTTTCGTCGGGTTCAAAGATAGCGGGATAAAATAACATCATTTACTCCTTATCAAGAAAAGCCCCCTTTAGCAGGGGCTTTGGATTATTTTAAGCCTAGTTGCTTTTTTACACCTTCTACTAAACCTGTTTTCAGCTCTTCGCTTGGGTGTCTAGGCAGTCTGCTGATTTTGCCGTTGTAATAAAGTTTTAGGTGTTTTTTGCCGTTTTCTGCTATTACGCCTTGCTCTTTCAGCCATCTTAAAAACTCACTTTGTTTCATTATTCCTCCGTGTTTTTTAAGATAGTTTTATTATATACAAAAATGTATATTTGTAAAGTGTAGGTATATACAAATTTGTAAGTTTTTTGAGGTGATTAGATGTCAAATAATATTGGCGAAATTTCATATACGGTAAGCATGGAGCTTGAATCTTTGCTTACTGGCGGTGACAAGGTCAATGCCGTTTTAGATGGCATGGAAAAAGCAACTGGAAAAGCGGCGAAAGAGTTTAAGAAACTAGATACCGAAATGACAAAGACAGCTCAAGCCGTGCGACTTAGTGGTGGACATTTAAATCAAATTAAAAACGGACTTTCAGATCTTGCCCGTTCCGCCGCTACCGGTAATGTTACCGTTGCAAGCTTTGTTAAATCAATCAGTTCTCTCGGTTTTGTTTTAGGTCCTGTCGCTGGTATGTTAATTTCCGTGGGAGGATTGTTACTCGCCGATTTCCTATCAGGTCTATCTGAGTCAAAAAATGAGGCAAATAATCTCAAAAATGCGATGAGCGAATTGGATAAAGTAATAAAAATTTCTGAAACAGGATTAGTCGGTTTATCTAATGAATACGCCAGATTAGTTAAAGCCAATGGTGAATTAGCTCAACATTTGAAAAATGCTGCGATTAATAAGTTTGAATATGATGTTAAAAATGCCAAAAATGCGATTAAGGAGCTAGTTGAAGAACAAAAGTCATGGAAAAAAGACGCATTTAGCGAAGGTGTTCGATCTGTTAAAGAAATGGGCGTGGCGCTATCCAATCTTGGCGTTGAGGCTAACTCTTATTCAGAAGCTATGATGGAGGCAACAACAGGAAATGCAAGATTTTCATCAGCAGCCTCGACTATCAAGCAAACAACAGAAATGCTTGCTGAGAATTTTGGACTTTCAACAGATGAAGCCTTTAAGTTCGGGAAAATGCTTGCTGAGGTGGGGGAAAACCCAACCCCTGAACGTATTAATGATCTTGTTGGTTATTTAAACTCTTTGGAAAGCAATACAGATTCAGGTAAGGAAGCCTTACATAAATTTACACAAAAACTCATTGATGCTGGGGTCAATGTCAGTCTTGTAACGGAATATTTACGAGAACTTAAAGGTGAAATGGGCGGACTTGCAACTGCCGCCCAAAATGCCAATTTTGAATCACTTAAAAAAGGGTTAGAGCAACAAAAAATTGCGCTAACAAAAGGGGCACAAGCTGCAAAGGAATATGCTATTGAGCATGCAAATCTCAATCAGGAGCAAAAAAATACGTTAATTGCAATGAGCCGTGAAAATGCGGAGTTAGAAGAGCAAAACAAAAAACGTAAAGAAGCAGAAGCCGCGGCTAAAAAAGCTAGCCGAGAGGCAGAATCAGCAGCCAAAAAAGATTTGCAAACGAAACAGCAAGTCATTGATAAGTTAAATCAGCTCAATGAGCAATATAAAATCGTTACCATTCGACAAAATGAAGGTGAGCTTTCGGCGGCAAAATATACCGCCAGATTGCAACTTGGCGCAGCCGCTACTGAAGAACAGAAAAAGCAAGCAGAACAATTAGCCGAAAAAATTTATAACGTCACAACGGCAATGAGTAACTTTGATAGTGCGATGAGTAAGGTAAAACCGACTTATCAGCTTGATATTGATTTTGCCCGTGATACTCAATCTATTGATGAAGGCATTGCGATTTATAAAGCTAAAATTGCGGAAGCGGAGCAAGAAATTGCCGCAATCAAAGCTGCAAGTGGTAACAATCCCCTATCGGTTAATTCAGAACAACAACTTGCCGAGCTTACCGCCGCTAAAGCAACCTATTTAGCCAACATCACGGAAGCGGAAGAAGCTAGAAAACTGATTGAAGATGAGTATCGAGAGCAGCGTATTGCGGCAGAATGGGAGGCTTGGAAACGGTCGTCTGATGGCGCAGCGATATTCGGTAATGCGTTAGATGCGATGGCTTCCAATGGGGGGAATGCGATAGCCGGATTGCTTTCCGGTACAACGTCATTAAGAGATGCGTTTCGATCTATCGCTAATACGGTTTTAAATAGCGTGATTAGCAGTCTTGTTGAAATGGGTATGGCTCAAGTACGGCAAATGGTGATCGGGCAGGCAATGGCGAAAGCGACAATGGCTGCGCAAATTGCTCAAGCTGCGACGATAACAAGTGCTTATGCTCCGGCTGCGGCAATGGTAAGTTTGGCATCTTATGGTGCAAATGCCGCTCCGGCTCAAGCCGGTATGACGGCGACAATGGCTACAGCCCAAGCTCTCGCTATTACAGGTCGAAAAAATGGCGGCGTAATGTCTGCCAATCAAATGTATCGTGTCGGTGAAAATAACCAGCCTGAAATTTACCAAGCGAGAAACGGAATGCAATATATGATTCCGGGTAATGCTGGGCGAATGTTTAGCAATAAAGAAGTCAGTAAACGGAACGCTGGCGGTGGTTCATCACAAACGATTACTATCAATATGACAAACCACTTTGAGTCAAAAGATCAATCTAGCGATCATTCTGAATGGACTAGCGACTTGGTCGATAAAATTCGTGGCATGATTCAATATGAGTTACGGGAGGCAAGACGTGACGGGAACGCTGGAGCGTTTTAATTGGGCGGTGCAAGGCGGCTACTCCATCTCGCACGAACCCAATATTATCAATAATGAGTTTGGGGACGGCTATTCTCAACGTGCGCCGAAAGGATT
Organism: Rodentibacter caecimuris; assembly: GCF_001019715.1. Taxonomy (GTDB): domain Bacteria; phylum Pseudomonadota; class Gammaproteobacteria; order Enterobacterales; family Pasteurellaceae; genus Rodentibacter; species Rodentibacter caecimuris. The sequence goes on along the minus strand of NZ_BBXJ01000001.1, from coordinate 1,963,191 downwards.
AAACCACGACTTGGTGAATATTTCCGGCGTACGCTGTATTTGTAATTCAGCTAATGCCAAATCCTTACGTACATTTCTTTCTAAACGTGGCGGATATCAGGCGTTTCTGTGGTATTGCAGTCAAGAAGAACGAGATATAAAAGTCTATTGCCCGTCTTGGAGCAGTACACAAAATGGTGGCATTACTACGTTTACAATGACATTTAAAGAGGTGCTGTAATGAGTGAGCCAAAACTAAAGGCGGAACTGGCAAAACTTGAACAGTCCGCCTTAATTGATCTATGGGAAATTGATTTAAGAAAACATTTTGATAAAGAAGGTAATGCCGGCGAGCTTTATCGCTTTTATGCCGGTGCCGGATTAAACGACAAGCCTATCATCTGGCAAGGTAAAGAATATGTTCCCTACGGTGTGGCAACAAGCGGTTTTAAATTGTCTTCACAGGGTGCAAGCAATCGCCCTACGCTTTCTTTAGGCAATATTAATGGATTTGTGACCCGTATTATTTACGCTTACCAACAATGCCTTGGCGCAATCGTAAGACGTAGGCGTGTCTGTGTTCGGTTCTTAGATGCAGTCAATTTTGAAGATGGCAATCCATACGCAGATCCAAGTATTGAAACGGTTTCAATTTTTGTAATTGAACAACTATCTTCACACAAACGGGATTTAGTCAGCTTTGTTCTCGCTACGCCGGTAGAAATGGACGGTGCGCAGATTCCTTGCCGAACTATTCTGACGATGTGTCCTTGGCCATATCGAGGAGTTGAATGCGGTTATGACGGTCCGCCTGTGGCTGATGAAAAAGATCAACCGACAACCGATCCGAAAAAAGATAAATGCAGCCGATGTAAAACAGGTTGTGCTCTTAGACGAAATCTCGCTAATTTTGGTGGATTCCCAAGCGTTGATAAATTGGGGTAAACATGAATATTCCTGATGAATTAAAAAAGACCTTGCTGACACTGGCAAAAGAATGTGAGCCGCTCGAAATGTGCGGCTTTGTTGTATCTATTGAAGGAAAACTTGAACTTATTCATTGTGAAAATATCGCAGCCGATCCGCAAAATTATTTTGAGGTTTCACCAGGCGATTTTATTAAGGCGGAAGAAAAAGGGGAAATTTTAGCCTTAGTCCATTCCCACCCTAACGGAGATCCCAAATTGAGTTTAGCAGATAGGCAAATGCAACTTCTATCGGCTCTTGATTGGTGGCTTATTTGTGATGATGAGGTTTATCAATTTCCCCAAATTGCGCCGTTAATTAGCCGCACTTTTGAACACGGCAAAATGGATTGTTACACGCTTTTTCGTGATTTCTATTATTTGTGCGGTTTTGATTTTCCTGATTATCCCCGTGCTGATGAGTGGTGGTGGCAAGGCGAAAATCTTTATCTTGAGCATTTAGAAGAGAACGGATTTTATCAAGTCTCGCTTGAAAACATTCAGGTGGGTGATGTGGTATTAGTGCGTATTGAATCTCCAGTGCCGAATCATGCGGCAATTTATGTCGGGGATCAGCGAGTATTGCACCACGCCCCGAAAAGGCTCTCAAAACGTGATCTTTATGATGGTTATTGGCTCAAATATACACATTCAATATGGAGGCATAGAGAATGGTCAATGTCAAATTCTACGGCAGTCTTAAACAATTTGGCAGCCAATTTAGGCTAAATGTAAAAACCGTAGCAGAAATTGTTGAAGCATTAACACAACAACGTAGAGGCTTGAAAAATCATTTATTAAAAGGTTTTTTTAAGGTTCGTATTGGGCGAAATACTTATTTAGATTCTCGTTATGCGGAACATGAAATTCATCAAGAGCTTAGTGAGAATTGCACCGTACATTTTACTCCGGTATTAGCCGGAGCGAAAAAAGGAGGGCTTTTTCAGACTATTGCTGGAGCTGTGCTTGTTGTAGTTGGGGTTCTCACGTCGTGGGCCGGCGGCGGGGCGTTAATAGCCGCTGGGGTCGGCTTGATGGCAAGCGGTGTCGCACAAATGCTAACGAAAACACCAAACTCAAATAACGGTAATGACAGGCAAGATAAGCAAAGTTCAACAAGTTTTTCTAATATTTCTAACATGGTGGCACAAGGTCGAGCTATGGCATTGTGTTATGGGCGCTTCCGATGCGGATCTCTCGTTTTATCTCAAGGCATTCGTACATACGATGCCGAAAGCGAAGCAGAGAAAAAACCGGCTGAGCGTCGAGACGGGGCTTTAGTAAGAAAAATTATAGGAAGGTATTAAAATGGGTAAAGGTGGCGGTGGCGGCGGACATACTCCGTATGAAGCTCCTGAAACAGGACGCTCAAAACAAAGCGTGCGAGTTGTTGAAAGTATTTCAGAGGGTGTTGTAAAAGGGTTGGTTGATGGAATGAAATCCATCTATTTAGACGATACGCCCATTCAGAATGCCGATAACAGTTTTAATTTTTCAAACGTGACATGGCAAGGACGAAAAGGTCTTGCAGTGCAAGATCAGCTTTCTGATTTTGATACTTCGGAAAGAGAGGTTAATGTCGGGCAAGAAGTAAAAAAATCATCTCCACTTACTCGCACGATCACAGATAAGAATGTATCTAGATTGCGCTTACATTTGGGCGTAAGTAGCCTTTTCAGTCAAAACGATCAAGGTGATACACTCGGATCTAGTGTCAATTTCATTGTTACAGTCGGAGATCAAACTTACCCTCTTAACATTACCGGTAAATATAGCTCTCAATATTTGCGTCAGCTTGATATTGAAAATTTACCGTCAGTACCATTTTTACTTAAAGTTGAACGTGTAGAGCCTGATTCCAAGTCTCAACGTTTGCAAAATAAAACCATTTGGGCGAGCTACACGGAGATCATTGAAGGTGAATACACCTACCCTCACACGGCATTAATGGGGATTGAATTCGATTCAGAATATTTTAGTGCAATTCCAACCCGCAGCTACGAGATCTACGGTATAGAGTGTCTTGTTCCGTCTAACTATAACCCGATAACCCGTACTTACACCGGCGATTATTGGGACGGTGCATTTAAAACCGAATGGACGGACAATCCATTATGGGTGCTTTACGATTTAATGACCAACAAACGTTACGGGCTCGGTCATCGTATTGACGGGTTTTCTATCAATAAATGGGCTTTCTATACTGCAGCGCAGTATTGTGATCAACTTGTGCCGGACGGCTTTGGTGGACAAGAACCCCGCTTTACTTGTAATGTTTGGATTAGTGAATCACGCAAAGCCTATGACTTGATCAATGATATTTGCTCATGCTTCCGTGGCTTGCCTGTGTGGAATGGTTCTGAATTTTCTATCGTATTAGATCGACCAAGTGATCCGGTATGGGTTTATACCAATGCAAATGTGATAGATGGAGAATTTGAATATTCCTCTTCTGCTAATAAAGATCGTCATAATTCGATCCAAATTACCTATTTTGACAAACTCAATAGCTATAAAAGTGCGATTGAGCTTGTTCAAGACGATCAAGATGTGGCAAAAAACGGCTTAAAACAGTTAAAAAAAGCGGCTTTTGGTTGTACCTCACGGGGGCAGGCACACCGCATGGCAAAATGGATTTTAGAAACCGAACGCCTTGAAACTGAAATGGTAACATTTACTGTTGGGCGAGAGGGATTAGCCAATATTCCGGGCGATATTATCCGCATTGCTGATAGTTATTTTGCTGGTACAGAGATCGGTGGAAGAATTATATCCGCAGCCGGAAAAATAATAACAGTGGATCGTGACGTTACTCTTTCTGGAACAAAGCAAGTTTTTTCTTACGTTGATAACAAAGGCAAAGAGCGCCACGCAAAAATCGCTGCGGTAAAAAATAATCAAATTACTTTGGTTGATCCGCCGATAAGTATTGCCGTTCAGTACCCGTGGACGATTTCAAATGAAAATCTTGTCACAAAGCTATATCGTTGCATTACAGTTCAAGAAAAAGATGGCAAAGATCAATTTACTATTTCTGCCATTCAACACGAACCGCAAAAAGAGGCGATTGTTGATAATGGTGCGAATTTTGAACCTCGTGAAACTACTTTGCTCAACACTCCGAAAGTCGGTGATATCCAAATCAACATTGGACCAGACGGTAAAGTTCATGCGTCAGCAGACACAACCGGCGGGGTTGGATTAGTTACCTATGACATCTTTATTTATAAAGATGGAAAATTATATTCATCTAAATTAGGGAGAAAAACAGCCGAACTTGATTTAGACGATCTCGAAAATGGTGAATATACCGTTGTAATTCGTGCGAAAAACCAAAACGGACAACTACTCAATGAAAAGGCAAAACCCTTTACCATCGACCGCCCTCCTGCCCCAACAGGCGTGCGTGCTACAGGTGGTTTAGGCAATATTACCCTTGAGTGGGATTGGATCAACGATGCCACAGCCACCGAAATTTTCGCAGCAGAAACGGACGATATTCAAACTGCAAAACGTATTGCAAAAGTCACCGCTCGAATGTACACCCACGAAGTGGGCGCAAAACAAGTGCGTTACTATTGGTTGCGTCATACCCGTGGCATTAATGTCGGCCCGTTTTATCAACAATCAGGCTTAAGGGCGGAAAGTGCGGTCGATATTGACGAAGAATTAGCGCTACTTAATGAAAAGTTGTCACAAAATATCGTCAATGAAGTGATTGATACCGCATTGCCGGCACGCAATCTTGAGCTAATCAAAACGGTGACGGGATTAAACGTTAATGAGTTTGCAGGCTATAACCAAGTCCATAACACCACTGACGGCAAGTTGTACACGTGGAATGGAACCAAGTATGTTGACAACAGCATTGATGTTGGGAAATTACAAATCCCGACAAAACAGCTCACCGGCACCCTCACTGCACAACAAATCGGTGCAAATGTTATCGGCACTCAACACTTAGGTGCCAATATTGTGACGGCGGACAAAATGGCGGCGGATTCCGTCAGCACGGCAGCATTACAAGCCGGTGCGGTTCGTGCAAGTCACGTTGCCGCAGGTGAATTAACAGCGGATAAGTTAGCGATTGGGTTGGGTGGGAATTTGTTGTATAACCCGATTTTTGCAAATCCTACAAAAGGTGTTCCTGATGGATGGACTGCTACTGAGAAAGGTGTTCCTGAAGATAAGAAAGGAGAAAGATATTGTAGGCAAGATACTGAATTTAAATTAGGTGGATATTTAAAAAATGAAAATGTTTTAAGGTGGCATAATAAAATAACTAATCGTAACGATTCAAGATGTGGAATACATCAAAATGTGGCTATTAATGCAGGTCATTGGTATATGATTTCAGCGTATATGGGTAATCATAGTTGTAAAAGAGTAGAAATATATATTGATGTAAGAGGGGCTAATGGAGAATATTTATTAAATAAAAAAGAAGGTTTTAGTAACAGGTATAGCTTTCAAGGTATTAATAATGCCAAAAGAGTATTTATTAAGTTTCAAGCCCCTCCTAAGGCGGTTAGTCTTGATGTATTCTTTTTCTTTTATGATGGTGATAAGTCTAATCCTAATGGGGCTTGGATGTTCGTGGCTCGCCCTATGCTTGAGGAATGCACAGCACATACTAAAGAGCCGTCTGCTTGGCAAAATGCCGGTGTAACGGCGATTCACGGTGGCTCGATTGTCACAAACACCATCACCGCGCAACAAATTGCTTCCAATACGATTACAAGCAATCAGATCGCAGCCGGTACTATCGTCGCTCGAAATATGGCAGCAGGCAGTATCAATGCCTCGCATGTTGTCTCTAAGACATTGACTGCGGATAAACTCAATATATCGAGTTTATCAGCGATTAGTGCGAATTTAGGACGAGTGACAGCTGGAACAATCACAGGGACGACTATTGAAGGGAATAACATTCGTGGCGGAGTGGTATCGGGTACAACAATTAATGGTTCAACAATTAATGGAGGATTGATAAAAGGGGCAAGGATTGAGGGGATAACAGGTGAATTCACTGGTTCGCTAAGAATAAGTCAATTAGTGGGTGGTAATATCTATGAAACATTGTTAGTTGATAAATGGAAGGCTCTTGATAGAAGAGTACGTTTTGATACTAAAGATAGTACAGGGGTAATAAAACGTGAGTATTACTATGCGTATGAAGCAAAAATCAATATTTTGCCTTCTGGTGCAAAACGATGGGTACAAGTTCCGTTTAATATTACCACATCGGATTACAGCCACATGGGAGAAAATGAGAATTTAACTTTGTACAAAAGAGGAAATTTATCTCATCTTGCAAATGGAAGTTTCTCGAAAGTGACCAATACGACATTCATTCTAAATGAAAATCAGCAATTAAATATAAAGCTATTAGCGTGGGCTAGTAACGAGAACAGTCTAGATAAACCGCTTATTACAACTATTCTCTATTCCAATTCAAGGCTTTTGGTTAAAGTTTAAACACAGACCACACAAAAGTGCGGTTAAATTTAGGCGATTTTTTCAATATAGCCTCGATAGTACAAACTGTCGGGGTTTTCTTTTATCTAAAACAAGGAGTCTTTTATGACAACATTTAACAAAATCTTAAACCCAATGTACTCAGCGATTGCTAGTTACAGTACGCAAGAAGACGGTTCAATCAATGCAAAATACGTTATCGGCACCGGCACAGATAATGACGGCGTCGTCACAGATTTCACACCGATTATCAGTGAATATAAATGGATTGATGCCGAAGCGGCAAAAGCGATTAATGACGCACCTTTTACTAAAGAGGACATCGGCAAAACGCCAACACAAATTATGCTTGCGCGAATCTACAATCATTTGAAAGAAACGCAGCAAATTTACGTTTAGTCACAGCCCTCAAACTAGGGCTTTTTTATTGGAGCGAAAATGGAACAAATCGACTTAGAGATGGTTCGGGGCGACGATGAAGGTTTTACATTTGAGGTTGTGGAAGATGACGACCAAGAAAGTGCGGTCAATTTTGACGGCTGCCGACTTGATTTACACATCAAACCCAAACGGGGCGATGTTATCAAACTATCAACTCAAACAGGAGAAATTGCCGTAGAAAATCACCTTATCCACATCTCAATCTCACATGATAAAACGCAGGGCGTGAAGTGGGAATCTGCCAAATGGGATTTGCAATGTATCGACCAATATCACAAAGTGCGCACGATTGCCGGTGGAGAATTGACATTAATCCAAGATGTTACGGTGGTGAACGATGATTAATGTTCTTTCAAAGAAAAAACCGTACAAAGTGCGGTTAATTAAAACCCAATATATCGTCTTAAACCACAAGGAATATGACGAATCTCTCAACAAAATTTACCAACAAACAAAACAGGAGCTTAGAAATGGCGAGAATAAATAAAAACCAACCCGTCGATGCAATGTTTGCCTACAACGTGGCAAAAGATATAGTTAATCTTGAAAACGAGATTGAAGTATTAAAAAATCAGCCTGTCCCACGGGTAATGGAAGTAGAAAACAGATTGGTTGCAACAGACAATGCTGTGTACAGACAGGTAAAGAACTTGGCTAATATCAAGCTCGTTCAGACAGGGTATAGAGACGGTATTTTTTGGTATGGTGACAGACCAAATGATGGCTATTGGTTAGACCCTTTTACCCAGCGGGTCTATTTAAGACGTGACAATCAAGACAGCGAAGTGGAATTGCCAAGTCCGGAGCTTGTGCGCAGATTGAATATCAGTTACCGCTTTGACCAATTTGGTGAACTAATGGGGTATCCACTCTCAGATGACAATCACGTGCTGAACATGGATTTTGAGGAATTTAAAAAAATCTCGATTGAAGTGGGAATATTTACTTTTGAAAATCTCAATAATAAACAGAAAACAACAGGGTTGTTTGGTTTTGCCTTTGCAGGTGAGTCTTTTAAACTCTATTACCTCGGCGTAGAGGTTTATTCCAGCATCATAGAAGATGGCGGGAATGAGTCTGAGCGTTAAAATAAATTTTTGATAAAAGCGCGGTAGGTTTACCGCACTTTTTCTTTGACGCGTCAATCTTGATTGTCCTATTCTTGTGAAGAATATGAGTAAGGTAATTTGATATGAAGCAATGGAGAGTGTGTCGTAGATGTGACGTAAAAGGAGTGAAATGAGGTAAATAGATGTAGAACACTATCAAAATGCAAAATGATTAGCTTTGCAAGTCATTGTTTTTAATGTGAAATTTTATCTTTATGAAAAATATATAGAGAACTTCTAAGGCGTGGGTCAAAGGTTCGAATCCTTTAGGGCGTGCCATTTGCTTTTTTTATTCATTCATTATTCTTAGCTGGTTGTTGTCTTTATTCCAAGAAATTTCTTATTTTGTATAAGCAAAGGTTTCTTTTCCCCAATTAATATACTTAACAAAGCCTAAAGACATTGATATGACTTTACAGTAATCAGAGATTGTTGGTACGGGATACTTCCCCATTTTTGGAGAAAGATTTTTGTGTATAAACAGAATGAATAATGGCGGTGAGAGGGGGATTCGAACCCCCGATGCAGTTTCCCACATACACGCTTTCCAGGCGTGCTCCTTCAACCACTCGGACATCTCACCGTGTCGAGGTGCGCAAACTATAAAGACTTGCATAAATTTAGTCAAGTTTTTTGAGCTAGAATATAAAAATCTTCTTAAATTTTCGCTAAAATAGCGATATTTTATTCATGTCTTGTTGTTTTTTTATGCATCTCAAATCATTGTTTTCTAAAAATGTGTTTTTATCCGTAAAACCTTTCAGTGCTTTGAAAGATTCTTTTCGGGCCGGTTACACAAAAAAATCATTTCTTCGGGATATTATTGCAGGCTTAACCGTAGGCGTGATCGCTATTCCACTTTCTATGGCGCTGGCAATCGCCAGTGGCGTACCGCCTCAGCATGGGCTTTATACAGCAATTATCGCTGGGGCAGTGATTGCAATTACGGGTGGCTCTCGCTTTAATATTTCAGGCCCCACTGCCGCTTTTGTAGTGATTTTGTATCCGGTAACCCAACAATTTGGGTTAAGCGGTTTATTAATGGCAACGGTGCTTTCCGGAGTGATCCTCATTCTAATGGCGTTATTTCGTCTTGGTCGATTGATTGAATATATTCCGCTGCCGGTAACCTTAGGTTTTACCTGTGGGATTGGGATTACCATCGGCACTTTGCAAATTAAGGATTTTTTAGGTTTGAGCATTGAGCAAATGCCGTCGAATTATTTAGAAAAAATTCATGCAATTTTTACCGCACTTCCGACGATTAATTGGGCGGATACTCTGGTAGGAGTGGCGACGTTGTTGGTATTAACCCAATGGCATAAATTACGCCTTGCGATACCGGGACATTTACCGGCAGTGATTATCGGCACAATGTTGGCGCTCGTTTTACAATATTTGGGGTTTCATGTTGCGACTATTGGTTCGGCATTCCAATATACTCTGTCAGACGGCTCAATCGGCTCAGGCATTCCGAGCGTATTGCCTGATTTTGCCTTGCCGTGGAATATCCCTAACGCACAAGGCGAGTTGATTCAATGGGATTTTAATAGTTTGCAAGCCCTATTGCCGGCGGCATTTTCTATGGCGATGTTAGGAGCGATTGAGTCGCTACTCTGTGCAGTCGTGCTTGATAATATGACGGATACTAAACATCATTCTAATAATGAATTGTTAGCACAAGGATTAGGCAATATTGTTTCCCCGTTTTTCGGCGGAATCACCGCAACGGCAGCTATTGCGCGATCTGCTGCGAACGTCAAATCCGGCGCGGTTTCACCTATCGCCAGTGTAGTGCATGCATTGCTTGTGCTGTTTGCGTTGCTGTTTTTCGCAAAAGCGCTTTCTTATTTGCCCCTTTCTTCTATGGCGGCGTTACTTTTGATCGTGGCATGGAATATGGCAAGCGTACATGAAATCATAAATCTTGCCCGCCGTTCTAGCAAAAATGAGCTTACTGTACTACTTACCTGCTTAATTTTGACCGTATTGTTTGATATGGTTATTGCGATCAGTGTAGGCGTATTGTTAGCGAGCCTCTTGTTTATTCGTACCATTGCGGAAATGACAAAAGCCATTGAACACAATGTACCGGATGATCTCAATGACGTTTTAGCCTATCGGATTAGCGGCCCTTTATTTTTTGCCGCGGCAGATAAATTATTTTCTGATTTGCATGATAAAACGGTACATACCGATCATGAAATCAAGCATATCGTATTGCAGTGTGATGCTGTGACCGTACTGGATGCAGGGGGGATTCATGCGCTTACGAGATTTGTGCAACATATGTTACCGCATCAGCAGCTTTACTTATGTAATATGCAGTTCCAACCGCTCAGAATGTTGGTGAAATCAAATACGATGCCTGAAATACAAAAAATTAATTTTGCTTCTGATTTAAAGGAAACTTTTGATAAAATTCGTGATTTTGAGCAATCTAATCCATAATAAAAACAAAAGCGTGCTAGAATAGTGCGCTTTTTTATAACATATTAAGGAATTTTCAATGCGCCCGAATAATCGAGAAAATCATCAATCCCGCCCAATTAAAATTACCCGCCATTACACCAAACATGCCGAGGGTTCGGTTCTTGTCGAGTTTGGTGATACGAAAGTTCTTTGTACTGCCACGGTGGAAGAGACCGTACCGCGTTTTTTAAAAGGTCAAAACCAAGGTTGGGTTACCGCTGAATACGGTATGTTGCCACGCTCTACGCATAGCCGTATGCAACGTGAAGCGGCAAAGGGTAAACAAGGCGGACGTACAATGGAAATTCAGCGTTTAATTGCCCGCTCTTTACGTGCGATGATTGATTTAAAAGCCTTAGGCGAACGGGCAATTACCTTAGATTGTGATGTGATTCAGGCTGATGGCGGCACTCGCACCGCTTCGATTACCGGTGCAGCGGTTGCATTATGTGATGCAATCAATGGTTTAATTGAAAATGGCACGCTAAAAACGAACCCGATTAAAGGGCTGGTCGCGGCAGTTTCAGTAGGCATTGTTGAAGGGCAAGCCGTTTGTGATTTAGAGTATGTAGAGGATTCGGCGGCAGAAACGGATATGAATGTCGTGATGATGGAAGATGGCCGTATGATTGAAGTGCAAGGTACGGCAGAAGGTGAGCCGTTCAGCCATGAAGAATTACTCACTTTATTGGATTTAGCCAAACAAGGCTGCTGGCAAATTTTTGCTGCGCAACATGAAGCGCTCGGTTTATAAGGATAAACAATGGAACAATATAAACGTGATTTTATTGAATTTGCACTCAGCCGTAATGTATTAAAATTTGGTGAGTTCACATTAAAATCTGGACGTAAAAGTCCGTATTTTTTTAATGCCGGTTTATTTAATACAGGGGCGGATTTAGCGCGTTTAGGTGAATTTTACGCAGCTGCTGTTCAAGCAAGTGCGGTTGATTTTGACGTTATTTTTGGGCCTGCCTATAAAGGGATTCCGATTGGCACGACAGTGTCTGTGGCATTATTCAACCGTTACAACATTGATAAACCGGTATGTTTTAACCGTAAAGAAACCAAAGATCACGGTGAGGGCGGTAATTTAATCGGCAGTCCGCTACAAGGAAAAATTTTATTAGTGGATGACGTGATCACCGCGGGAACGGCTATTCGTGAATCCATGCAACTTATTCAGGCAAATAATGCTGAATTGGCAGCCGTCTTGATTGCTTTAAATCGTAAAGAACGTGGCAAAGGTACACTTTCTGCGATTCAAGAAGTTGAACGCGATTATCAATGTCGAGTGTTATCTATCATTGATTTAGATGATTTAATGCAATTTATTGAACAAGATCCGCAATATCACGATCATTTGCCGACAATGCGTGCCTACCGATCTGAATTCGGTGTATAAAACTTGATAAATCAATCTTTGTCGCCATTTTAGAGAAACATGGCAAAAATCAACCGCACTTTAAGAGGAAAAGAATGAATTTTATTGGAAAAATTTTAGGTGTGTTTATTGGCTGGAAAATGGGCGGATTTTTTGGTGCAATAGCCGGTCTTATTTTGGGTTCTATTGCCGATAAAAAGTTATATGAACTTGGTGCCGTGAATTCAAGTTTTTTCAAACGTAAAACCACACGCCAAGAACTTTTTATGCAAACGACTTTTGCTGTGTTGGGGCATTTGAGTAAAGCGAAAGGGCGGGTGACGGAAGAAGATATCCAAATTGCTAATCAGTTAATGACTCAGATGAAATTGGATGATAACGGTCGCCGCCTCGCTCAAGAGGCTTTCCGACGTGGTAAAGAAGCGGATTTTCCGATTCGTCAGGTTATTCGTGAATTTCGTATCGGTTGTGGGCAACGGGCAGATTTATTGCGGATGTTCTTACATGTACAAGTGCAGGCGGCGTTCTCGGATTCTCAATTACATGAAGGTGAAAAAGAGGTACTTTATGTGATAGCGGAAGAACTTGGGCTTTCCCGTATGCAATTTGAGCAAATGATAGCCATGGAAATGGCAGCCCGAGCTTTCACACAAGGTGGGTTTTATCAGCAATATCAACAGGGAGCTTATCAACAAGGGAATTACCAATACCAACAAAACGGTGGTGGGTATCAGCAATCTTCAGGGCCGACTTTAAGCGATGCTTATAAAGTATTAGGGGTAACGGAGACTGATGATCAAAGTACGGTAAAACGGGCCTATCGTCGTTTAATGAATGAACATCATCCGGATAAACTGGTAGCAAAAGGTTTACCGCCGGAGATGATGGAAATGGCAAAAGAAAAAGCACAACAGATCCAATCGGCTTACGACTTGATTTGCAAAGCAAAGGGTTGGAAATAAATTGTGCGTGTGATTCTCGCACCCATGCAAGGCGTACTGGATCCCCTTGTACGCCAACTTCTTACTGAGGTGAACGACTACGACTTGTGCGTGACGGAATTTGTTCGCGTAGTTGATCAACTTCTTCCTAATAAAGTGTTCTATCGTTTATGCCCTGAACTGAAAAATCAGGGCTTAACGCTTTCAAGCACACCTGTGCGGGTTCAATTACTCGGCCAACATCCCGATTATTTAGCCGAAAATGCCGTTCGAGCAATTGAACTCGGTTCGCACGGGATTGATTTAAATTGTGGTTGCCCCTCCAAAACCGTGAACGGTAGCCATGGCGGCGCCGCATTGCTCAAACAACCAGAACTAATTTATCGTGCCACTCAGGCTTTGCGAAAAGCTGTTCCTCATCATCAGCCCGTTAGCGTAAAAGTACGATTGGGTTGGGATGATATTTCTCAAGCCATTGAGATTGCCGATGCGGTGGAACAAGGCGGGGCGACAGAAATTGCCGTTCATGGTCGAACTAAGGCTGATGGCTATCGGGAGGATCGCATTAATTGGGAAAAAATTGGCGAAATTTGCGAACGCCTATCTATTCCTGTCATTGCGAACGGCGAAATTTGGTATTGGCAAGATGGGCAAAATTGTCTTGCCAAAACAGGCTGTCATGATCTTATGGTAGGACGTGGCGCATTAAACATACCCAATTTAAGCCATGTCTTAAAATTAAACGTGCCAAAAATGCCGTGGTCAGAAATTCAAACAATGTTACAAAAATATGCCGAAATGGAGAATTCTCACGACTCGGGCTTTTATCATGTCGCACGGATTAAACAATGGTTGCGTTATTTGAATAAGGAATATGAGGAAGCCAATGCGATGTTTGAAAAGATTAGAACTTGCCAAACCGCGGCGGATTTGCGGGAAAGGTTGAGCCAGATATAAAACGAAAAAGTGCGGTTAATTTTAACCGCACTTTTGTTTTTTTAGAGTTGAATATTCCTATCGCTCAAAGAGCCAGAGATTAATACCAAGATTTATTGGTTACTGCGGTTGATACGTTGGTGACTTTATTTGTACCTGTATCAATTTTTACCCTTAGCTGTTTTTCATTTTTCTTTTCAACACTTGGTTTCATGAAATTGTGTCCGAAAACAATACTTAATGGTAGTGTGATTGGAAAGAGTGCTACTGGAGTATAATTGCTATGTTTTTCGTAAGATTCATAATACCAAATTTCATCTAAATTAGACTGCTGATGAATTTGTGTGGGTTCACCCATAAATTCTCTTACTTCATTTTTGGTCGTAACATTAGCAATAATTTTATTTTCGATTGATGTCAGGTTTTGTTCTCTTAATTTTGAACTCCCTTCTAGGGTTGTGCTACATGCAGAAAGTAATGTAAGAGAGAGGATTATTGTGCATAGTTTTTTCATAGTAATTTCCTTAATGAAAATTAGTTTTAGGGGATAGTTATGTTATTTTTAGCCTAAATTTAATCCTATTGCGTTAAGAGCAATAATAAGTTTAGTAAAGTATGTATCCCTGTTTTTGCAATGAATTTACTTTATGCTCCCATTCCTCCAACTCTTTTGTGGGAACGCCATAACGATAGCCATCAGCTGCCATACAGCTTATTATAAGGGTATCTTTCTCCGTCACTTCAACTTTATTCATTCCCACATCATAAACGCATTTATGATATTTGTTCTTTGCTTGATTTGCAGTCACGCCGTCTTTGAACCATCTCTCAGTCGGTTTTTTCGGCATTGGTTGCATATTGGCGCAAGCCGTTAAAGTAGCACAAATCGTCGTTAAAATAATTAATTTAGAGATTTTCATTATATTGCTCCAAAGGTTAGTTAAAAAACACTTGCTATGTTATATTTAGCCCAAAGTTAATCCAGTAGCTCTAAGAGTTATTTAAAAGGCTGAAAGAGTTAAAAAGTGACTAGTAAGGTAAGTTATGGAATCATCAGAAAAAATTAAAATCATGCGTGAAATGAATCAGTGGACGCAGGAGGAGGTCGCAGAAAAATTAGGTATGTCCACAACCGGTTATGCCAAAATCGAACGGGGACAAACGAATGTGAGCGTTGAGAAATTAAAGCAAATCGAGCAAGTGTTTAATGTTAATGTCGCACAGTTATTAGATGACGATGAACGCTTTGTGATTTGTTCTATTGGTGATAACCATTCTAACTATAGCAATTATTTTGGCACGAATGAGAAACTTGCCATTGAAAATGATAAATTAAAGGAATTGCTTACAGCCAAAGATAATGAGATTGAAGCGTTAAAAAAAGTGATCTCACTATTAGAAAATAAAGAATAATCGGACAAAAAAGTGCGGTTGATTTTAACCGCACTTTTGGGGTTCAAAGCTGAATGCTCCCATCATAAATATGTGTAGCATCTCCTGTCATATAAAGCGGATGATTTTCCCCTTGCCATTCAATGGTAAGGCTGCCTCCCGGTAAATCCACTTGGACTTTATTATCAAGTAAGCCTTGCATTATTCCTACTGCTGCTGCTGCACAGGCTCCGCTACCGCAGGCTTGGGTTTCACCGGCACCGCGTTCATAAACACGTAATTTAATATGCTGACGGTTGATTACTTGCATAAATCCGACATTAACCCTTTCTGGGAAACGTTCGTGATTTTCTAATAGCGACCCAAGTTGTTCGACATTTGCCGTATGAATATCCTCTACTTGCACTACACAATGGGGATTTCCCATAGAAACCGCACCGCATAAAACCGTTTGAATATCTGTACGTAAAATATAATTTTTTTCGAATTTATTGGCTATAAAAGGGATCTTTGCCGGCTCCCAAATAGGTTCTCCCATATTTACCCGAATTTGCCCGTAGTCTTTTACGGTTAAAATCATTTTGCCTTTTTGCGTGCTGACGGATATGTCTTTTTTATTGGTTAAACCTTTAAGTGTGACAAAGCGTGCAAAACAGCGAGCACCATTACCGCACTGTGATACCTCGCTACCATCGGCATTAAAAATACGGTAATGAAAATCTAAATCGGGATCGTAAGGCGGTTCTACGATTAATAGTTGATCAAAACCAATTCCACGATGGCGATCCGCAAGACGTTTAATGGTTTCGGGGGTGAAATAAACATTTTGTGTAATGGCATCGACCACGACAAAATCATTGCCTAAACCATGCATTTTGGAAAACTGCATTTCCGATCCTCAATTCTTTTAAAACGATACTTCGGCATTATAGTAAGCAATGAATTGAATGGCAAACTTATGAAAATAAGAGATAAAATAAAAGTGCGGTTGATTTTAACCGCACTTTATTAGTTAGGATTTACATCCAGGCATTGTTACGGATAATCCCAACAGCAATGCCTTCAATTTCAAAGTTGGGTTGTTCCGCCAAATTGACGACAATAGGCTGGAATTCTTCGTTTTCGGCATGAAGGTAAACGATCGATCCTTTGCGTTCAAAACGTTTTACGGTGACTTCATCTTCAATACGCGCAACAACGACTTGCCCATTTCGTACATCTTTTGTGCTATGTACCGCAAGTAAATCGCCGTCTAAAATACCGATATCTTTCATTGATTGACCGTAAACTTTCAATAAAAAATCCGCTTGCGGTTTGAACATACTGGCATCTACGCTGTAAGTTGCTTCAATATGTTGTTCGGCAAGAATCGGTTCGCCTGCTGCAACCCGACCAATTAATGGTAAACCTTCCATTTCATCATTAGCACTATCGCTTAAGATACGGATACCGCGTGATGCACCGGCGACAATTTCAATTGCACCTTTTCGGGCGAGCGCTTTTAAATGTTCTTCAGCCGCATTAGGGGATTTAAACCCCAGTTCACGAGAAATTTCTGCACGGGTTGGGGGCATACCGGTAGTTTCTAAGTGTCGCTTTAATAAATCCAACACTTCCTGTTGTCTATTGGTTAATGGTTTCATATCCACTCCTGTCCTTATATACAGATTTTTTGATATTATATACAGAGGGCAAGCTATTGCAACTGTTATTTCTATTCCATAGAAAAATTTTAAGGCGTGATTAAACAGGCTTATGTGGTATCATTGCGACGATAATTGAATAACTAAAAGAGAACCTAATTATGTCGAGTATCGTGAGTGCTTATCGTAAATTATTAGAATTTCCACTGTCATTCTTGGTAAAAAATAATCCTATTCCTGCTAATCCTACCGAAGAACTTCAACTTAATCTTTCGCAACCTATTGTCTATGTTCTGCCTTACACTTCACAAACCGATTTTGTTATTTTTCGCCGTAATTGTCTGAGTGTCGGTTTACCTGATCCGGCAGAAAAAAATGAAATACAAGGGATGACGTTGCCCCGCTATGTGTATCTGGACGAAGGTCGTCGCTTTTTTAAATCCAAAGGAGCGAAAGATGAAACCATTCAAATTTTTAATAAATACTTGGAATTACACCGCACTTTTGAAGATTTAGATGTGCAAATTGTGCCGGTTTCGGTACTTTGGGGGCGTTCTCCGGGGCATGAGGATAAAACGGGCTTACCTAATTTGCGTTTACTAAATGGCATACAAAAAACGTTTGCGGCAATTTGGTTTGGGCGCGATACTTTTGTGCGTTTTTCTCAAGCGGTTTCATTGCGTGATATGGCAAATATGCATGGATCTGATGAAAAAATGGCGCAAAAACTCGCACGGGTTGCCAAAATGCACTTCGCACGCCAGCGGATTTCCGCAACAGGTCCGCGCTTGCCAAACCGTG
The DNA here is from genome assembly GCF_001019715.1 of Rodentibacter caecimuris. GTDB lineage: Bacteria > Pseudomonadota > Gammaproteobacteria > Enterobacterales > Pasteurellaceae > Rodentibacter > Rodentibacter caecimuris. Next base: position 1,945,650 of record NZ_BBXJ01000001.1, on the reverse strand, counting down.
AGGCAATGTTTAATAAATTATTGCAATCAGCGACGATTCAAGCAGCGATTGATGATGAAGCAAAAAGTAAAAATATCAGCCGTGAAAAAGCCGAGAAAGAAGCGTATAAAATTTTAGATGAAATTGCGGCGGATGTTAGCCATTCTAGCTTGCGTGCGGCGGATCGTTTTTTACGTTGGTTATGGAATAAATTATATTCCGGTATTGATGTACAAAACGCGGATCGCGTTCGTAAACTTGCTCTTGAAGGCCATGAAATTGTTTATGTGCCTTGTCATCGTAGCCATATCGACTACTTATTGCTTTCCTATGTACTTTATCATCAAGGATTGGTTCCGCCTCATATTGCGGCAGGGATTAATCTGAATTTCTGGCCGGTTGGGCGTCTGTTCCGAAGCTGGGGGGCATTTTTTATTCGCCGTACTTTCAAAGGAAATCGTCTCTATTCGGCAATTTTCCGTGAGTATTTAGCGGAATTATTCCATCGTGGCTATTCTGTGGAATATTTTATTGAAGGTGGACGCTCGCGTACCGGTCGTTTGCTTGCACCGAAAACCGGTATGATGTCGATGACATTACAAGCTCTGCAACATCATCAAACCAGACCTATTTCCGTTGTGCCGGTGTATGTCGGTTATGAACACGTGTTAGAAGTCGATACTTACGCCAAAGAATTACGTGGAGCGGAAAAAGAGAAAGAAAACGCTGGTTTAGTGTTACGTGTGATTAAAAAATTGCGGAATTTAGGACAAGGTTTTGTTAATTTTGGCGAACCCATTACATTATCAAATTATTTGAATCAGCATTTTCCCGATTGGAAAGAAAATCACCATGAGGAAAAACCGCAATGGTTTAACCATGCAGTGGATAAAATTTCCAATCAAGTGATGGTGAATATTAATAAAGCGGCGGCAGTGAATGCGATGAATTTGGTTGGAATGGCGTTACTTTCTTCTCGTCAACGCGCGCTTTCCCGTGAACAATTGGTTGAACAACTTGATAGTTATCAACAAATGTTACAACAAGCGCCTTATTCGGAAGATATGGTGATCCCAAAAGATTCTTCCGAAACAATGTTAGAGCATGTGCTGAGCCTTGATCGTGTCGGTGTGTTGGTAGAAAAAGATAATTTTGGTGAAATCGTTCGCCTTGAACGAACCTCAGCAGTATTAATGACTTACTATCGCAACAATATTCAGCACGCTTTTGTACTCCCGTCTTTAGTGGCCAGCATTATTTTGCATTATGAAACCATTCAAAAAGATTTATTATTGGACGCTATGAGTAAAATTTACCCGTTCTTAAAAGGGGAATTGTTTTTACATTTCAACCAAGACGAATTAAGAGTGCAAATTGGTAAAATCATTGCTGAATTTACTCGTCAGGAAGTCATTTATTCTAGTGAAAACTTACTTTCAATGAATCGACCGAAAGTGCGTATTCTACAACTTTGGGCAGCCGGAGTCCGTGAAATTTTACAACGCTATTATATTACGGTGACAATTTTGCAAAAAGATCCGCAAATTTCTCGTGCTACATTGGAAAAAGAAAGCCAATTGGTTGCGCAACGTCTTTCTGTATTGCATGGTATTAATGCACCGGAATTTTTTGATAAAGCAGTATTTTCTACCTTTATCGCCAGTCTGAAAAACGAAGACTATTTCGATGAACAAGGTAACGGCAATTTTACCGCTTTAGATGAGCTTGCTTCTGTTCTTGAACATCTCATTTCAACAGAGATTAGTTTGACTATTAAAGGCACTGTTGAAAAGGCTGAAGAGATTAAATAGTGCAAAAGTGCGGTTAGAATTTCCTGTATTATCAAGTGAAACTGATTGATACGGATAAATTGTATCCTTTATTTCAACTCATTAAAGGGTGTACTCTATAAAAAAGCGGGCTAAATTAGTTAGCCCGCTTTTATTTTTATTAACAGATTATTTAATTACACCGCACGCCATACGGGAGCCGCCACCGCCAAGTGGTGCTGGGCTATCAGAGTGATTATCACCGTTGGTATGAATCATGACGGAATGACCGCGAACTTCATCTAAATGTTTAATACGAGGAGCCAGAATAGGCTCGATTGCACTACCGTCAGGTAATACGGTTAATGCGGGTAAATCACCTAAATGAGCGTCATCTTGCCAAGGGTAGCCGTGTTGCTTGGTTTCTTTAGGATCCCAGTGACCGCCGGCTGCCAAACCCGCAGTGAGTTTGCCGTCTTTTTCTTTCGGTTCGCAGCTTGGGTTTTGATGTAGATGGAAACCGTGTAAACCTGCCGGTAAACCTTGTAAATTCGGTGTGAATACTAAACCGTAAGCAGATTCGGTGATCGTAACTGTTCCTACAGGTTTATTACCGTTGATCGGATCAAGTTGGTGTACTTTGACTTCAATTGATTTATCGGTTGCTTGTTGTGCATTTGCTAAGGCTGATGTGCACACGGCAGTTAATGTTAATGCTAAGAGGGTTTTGAGATTCATATAGACTCCTTTGTTGTTGAAGATTCTCCGTTATTATAATGAAATATTGGGCAATTATCCGATAAGATTTATTGCGCAATTTTTAATGTTTGATAGAGATAGTGGCGATAGTCATTGACGAACTGGTTATTCGGACTATCTTCCAGTTTTCCTTCACTTAATCGACGCATCGCTTTATTGGCTTTCATAAAATCATCTTGTGCTGCTAATCCGGCAACATCCAACAATAGACCTCCTGCAAAGGCAAGATCGAGGAAATCTTGTTCTTGTTTGAATGGTGTTGTTACGTTACTTCTAACGACAAATTGAGTGATGTAATCAGGGAAAGGAAAATCGCCTTTTTTTGCCGGAATAGCGTTATCGAATGCCACTTGATGATCACCGAAATAGCCAAAAACAAAGGGCTTGTTGCGTTGATGTAAATATTCATCCATTTTTTCAATGGCTTCATTAAGCGCAACGATGCGTTGCGTGTAGTCGTTTAATGACGAAATGCTTTTTGCCCCAATATTTGGCATTTCAAGGTTGTAGATATTTTCCATCTCAAGATCATAGGGACCGTGTTCACGCATAGTGAGCACATAAACAAACATCGGCTGAGTAACCTTTTCAAGTGCCGGATGTTTTTTCTCCAAAATCATACACGTGTAATCCATCATTTCTTCGCTACTGATTGTCCACAAATTTTTGCTAAATGGCGCGGGATAGCCGAGATCTTGTGGCTGTAACATTAAATCGAAACCGAAATGATCATAGGCTGATTTTGCATTGTAGTTTCCCTTGGTAAAGGGTGAAAGCGCCACACAGAAATAACCTTGCTCACGTAAATTTTTTACTAAACCGGATTGCATATGCGGTACAACGGAATAAAACACACCGCTGGCAAGGGCGCCGAAATCCGTTGAAGGTACACCGGCAAGGAAAGCAAATTCAGATTTCCAGGTTGCTCCGGCAAAGGTGTGGACGCGAAGTGGCGACATAAACACCGTGTCTGATTGGCGTTCAAACATAGGTAATGGCGGAATGTTTTGTTTGGTGAAAGCAAACCGGTGCGGATTAAGCGTGGATTCTAATAATGCAACCACAATGTCCGGTTTGGTTTCAGTATTGCTGTGAGATTGATTAGCTGAAAGTGCGGTCATTTTGGCGGCAAAATTTTCACCATTTCCGCTAACTTGCGGTACTTTAAAGAAAATACCACGGCAAGACATCGGCAGATTCAAGAACACATCACGACCATCATCCGGTAACGAATCAAGCCAAACTTGAAGCGCATTTGGATTTTTTGAGTAATGCCACATTAAGCCGAAGCTAACTGTAAATAAAATTGCACCGAAAATATGCCCGATTGCGCCAAGGGATGCCACATCAGACCAAGCGAAAATTGCAAAACAGAGTAAAGCAAGTAAGCTAATAACACCACCAAGCGCTCCTTTATAGTGCATTAAGGTTTCCCAGTTTCGCCAATCCACAACAAGAAAGAAATCAGAAATAAGCAAAGGTTGTTTGTAATAATGAATTTTTAGGCGATGGAATAACATCAGTATCACAAAAAGCACTGAAGTAAAATTTAGTGCGCGTTGCCATTGTCCGGAAAGCGCAAGCATACCGCCGAAGAAAAACACAAAGAGCGAAATAGCGAAAAAGTACGCCCAGCGGTAATGGGAGTTGATGATAAAAATCACTGCGGCGATTGTGAATAAGGCTAAAAAAATGTAAGCAATCATGTCATTCCTAATTCTTAAAAAATATCGTTGGAGATGATAGAGACAAGGGTTGGGCGTGTCAAACACTACGATGGAATATTTGTTGGGGAAAAGTGCGGTTGATTTTCGAGAGGTTTTTGATAAAAAAATGGCGAGCCTGAATAGCAAGCCCGCCGATTTTACTTTCCGAGTAAAAATTAACGCAAAAATGCCGGAATATTTTTTTCGTATTCTGCGATTTTATCTTCGTGTTGAAGGGTTAAGCCGATATTATCTAAGCCGTTTAATAAGCAATGACGGCGGAATTCGTCCAATTCAAAGTGATAAACTGTGTCGCCTGTGGTAACCGTCATGGCTTCCAAATCTACATGAATTGGTTTGCCTTCATTTGCCCATACCCATTGGAAAATTTCTTCTACTTCTTGTTCGCTCAAACGAATCGGTAGCATGTGATTGTTCAAGCTATTGTTGTAGAAAATATCTGCAAAACTCGGGGCAATCATCACTTTAAAACCGTAATCGGCAAGTGCCCATGGTGCGTGTTCACGGGACGAACCGCAACCAAGATTTTTACGGGCGAGCAAAATTGTTGCCCCTTGATATTGTGGAAAATTCAGCACGAATTCCGGATTAGGTTGTGTACCTTCCACATCTAAATAACGCCATTCGTGGAATAAATGTTTGCCAAAGCCTACACGGGTAATGGCCTGTAAAAATTGTTTGGGAATGATGGCATCGGTGTCCACATTGGCGGCATCCAAGGGGACTACTAAGCCTGAAAGTTGTTTAAATCCTGCCATTTTTGTTTTCCTCTTAATTTAATACCACATCACGAATATCGACAAATTTACCGAACATTCCTGCTGCTGCTGCCATTGCCGGGCTGACTAAGTGTGTGCGTCCGTTGCGACCTTGGCGGCCTTCAAAGTTACGATTGCTGGTAGAGGCGCAGCGTTCCCATTCGCCTAAACGGTCATCGTTCATACCTAAACACATGGAGCAACCCGGGTTACGCCATTCCGCACCGGCTGCGATAAAGATTTTATCTAAGCCTTCTTTTTCCGCTTGTTCTTTTACCAAGCCGGAGCCCGGCACGACTAAAATACGTTTCACGTTATCTGCTTTTTTACGCCCTTTCATCACGGCTGCTGCGGCACGTAAATCTTCAATACGGGCATTAGTGCAAGAACCGATAAAGACTTGATCGACGGAAATATCCTTTAAATTAGTATTGGCTGCCAAACCAATATATTGTAAGGCTTTTTCTGCTGAAGCACGGGTAACGGGATCGTCCATTTCCGTTGGATTTGGCACGAGCTGATTGATGCCGATCACCTGACCGGGATTGGTTCCCCAAGTAACCTGTGGTGCAATATCTTTTGCTTCCAATGTAACCACGGTATCAAATTGTGCATTTTCATCGGATTTTAAGGTTTTCCAGTATTCAACGGCATCATCCCAATCTTTGCCCTTAGGTGCGTGAGGACGCCCTTTCAAGTATTCAAAAGTGGTTTCATCCGGGGCGATTAAGCCTGCTTTTGCCCCCATTTCAATCGCCATATTGCAAACGGTCATTCTGCCTTCCATCGAAAGATCACGAATCGCCTCACCACAAAATTCTACAACGTGTCCTGTCCCGCCCGCCATGGTGGTTTTGCCGATGATGGCAAGGATAATATCTTTGGCGGTAATGCCCGGTGCAACTTTGCCACGGACTTCAATTTTCATGCTTTTGGCACGGGCTTGCTTTAAGGTTTGTGTGGCTAAAACGTGTTCGACTTCTGATGTGCCGATACCGAATGCCAATGCGCCGAATGCGCCGTGGGTTGCGGTGTGTGAGTCACCGCAAACGATAGTCATACCCGGTAGGGTTAAACCTTGTTCGGGCCCCATCACGTGTACAATGCCTTGTTCTTTGGTATTCATATCGAATAGCTGAATACCGGTGGCTTTGGTATTTTTTTCAAGCTCTAATACCTGAATTTTTGCTTGCCCTTCTAATTTATTCACATCACGTACTTGGGTTGAAATACTATGATCCATGGTTCCGAATGTTTTGCTTACCTGACGAACTTGGCGGCCGGCAACACGTAAGCCGTCAAAGGCTTGCGGGCTGGTGACCTCGTGGATCAAATGACGGTTAATATACAAAATCGGCGTTTCGCCTTCCGCTTCGTACACGACGTGTGCATCGAATAATTTTTCATAAAGTGTTTTTGCCATAAGATTTTCTCTATTTAATTAGGATGAAAGTGCGGTTGAAAAACAAGTTAAATTTTGACCGCACTTTATGGATTAAATCGCTTCTGCAATCAAGGTGCCCATTTTCGCCGTGGAAATCGGTGTGGAATCATCGGCTAAATCCGCGGTGCGATAACCTGCCGACAGTACTTTTTGTACTGCATTTTCAATGGCGTCCGCCGCGTCGTTTAAGTTGAAACTATAACGTAACATCATTGCCGCCGACAAAATTTGTGCAATCGGGTTGGCAATGCCTTTGCCGGCGATATCCGGTGCAGAACCACCGGCAGGTTCGTATAACCCAAATCCCTCTTCATTTAAACTGGCGGAAGGTAACATTCCCATTGACCCCGTGATCATCGCCGCTTCGTCAGAAATAATATCGCCGAAAATGTTGGAGCAGAGCAGGACGTCAAACGATTCTGGCGCTTTAATTAGCTGCATAGTGGCATTGTCGATATACATATTCTCAACGGCGACTTCAGGATACTCCTTTGCAATTTCCGCCACGGTTTCGCGCCATAAGATAGAAGATTGCAACACATTGGCTTTATCTACGGAGGTGATATGTTTACGGCGTTTCATTGCCGCCTCAAAAGCGGCACGGGCAATGCGTTCGATTTCATATTTGTAATACACTTCCGTATCGAATGCTTTGGTTTGTGTGCCTTCTCCTTCACGACCTTTCGGCTGCCCGAAATAAATTCCCCCTGTTAGTTCTCGCACCACGACCATATCAAAGCCTTTCGCGGCAATATCTGCACGTAATGGACAGAATTTTTCTAACCCTTTGTAAAGGGTTGCCGGACGTAAGTTGCAGAATAATTTGAAATGTTTGCGCAATGGCAATAATGCACCTCGTTCCGGCTGTTGGTCTGGCGGTAAATTTGTCCATTTAGGGCCGCCTACAGAACCGAATAAAATCGCATCTGCGTTTTCACAACCTTTTAACGTTTCGCTAGGTAACGGCGTGCCACAGTGATCAATGGCGGCGCCTCCTACATAAAATTCATTAAAGTTGAATTTAATGGCGAATTTTTCTTGGATTTTATTGAGGACTTTAATCGCCTCTGCCATCACTTCAGGGCCGATTCCGTCACCGGGGAGGACTGCGATGTTGTATGATTTCATTTTGGGTTTTCCTATTTTGTTTAAATTTTTATTTAGTAAATTAGTATCGGGTTTCGCCGATGGCGACCTACTTTCTTTTACTCGTGTAAAAGAAAGTAGGCAAAGAAAACACGCCCCAGTTAAATCGCTAATCTTTGCTTTATTGTCATTTTCTTAATGCTAAATTTGTAAACTCGCTACGCTCAAACAGTACAAATTTAGCTAAAAATGCCAAGTCGCAAAGGCGATTTATATGGGGCCCCGAATTAATCGGCACATTATTTGAAAAGTGTGGTTGGTTTTAACAATATTTTTAAGATATAAGAATATCTAGAATTTTAACCGCACTTTATCGGGTTCCCTTCTTTTCCGCCTTTGTGGAATTGAGTTTGTAGGAAATTTTCGTCTGTTTGAGCGTAGCGAGTTCAGAAAATTTCCGTTAAGCAAATTCAATGGAATAAAGGAAACAAGGAAAAGTAGGGTGCCTTTTTCTTTGCCTTCTTTCTTTTGGGCAAGCAAAAGAAAGAAGGTCGCCCTTTCGGGCGAAATCCAAAACTAAAGTTAATGATGTTTATGACTCTTAATATCCGCAACTTTCTGAGATCGATAAATCGCATTAATCGCATGAACCAAGGCCAACGCAGAGGACTCCACAATATCCGTTGCCAAACCGACACCGTGGAATTTTCTGCCTTCATGCTCCACTACAATATCCACTTGCCCTAAGGCTTCCGCCCCCTCTCCCTTAGCGGTTAAATTATAGTGGGACATTTTGATCTCTAAGCCGGTTAAGTTTAAGATGGCGTTATATACTGCATCCACAGGACCGTTACCACCAATAGAGGAGGTGCTTAATTTTTCGCCGTCTAATTGTAATTGAACGAATGCTGTTGCCGGATATTCCTTGGTAGAATGGGCGGAAAGTTTATCCAACACTAAGCGATCTTCGTCACCTTGCTGCATATCGATAAAGGCTAAGGCTTCCAAGTCATAGTCGAATACTTGCCCCTTTTTATCCGCCAATTTTAAGAAGGCGTCATATAATTTATCCAAATCATAATCTTGCTCGGTGTAGCCCATATCGCTCATGTGACCTTTCACTGCGGCACGACCGGAGCGGGCAGTGAGGTTTAATTTTTCTTTTTTCAAACCAATACTTTCCGGTGACATAATTTCGTAAGTATTTTTGTTTTTCAACATACCGTCTTGGTGAATGCCGGAGGAATGGGCAAAGGCATTCGAACCTACGATGGCTTTATTTGGCTGAATTGGCATATTGCATAATTGGCTGACCATTTGGCTAACACGGTGGATTTCTTGCGTATTAATGCGGGTATCCACGCCAAACAATGCTTGGCGGGTTTTAATCGCCATAACGACTTCTTCAAGCGCGGTATTACCAGCACGTTCACCGATACCATTGACGGTACACTCAATTTGGCGCGCACCATTTTGTACGGCAGTTAAGGAATTGGCGGTTGCCATACCTAAGTCATTGTGGCAATGCACGGAAATAACGGCTTTATCGATATTCGGTACGCGATTACGCACTTGGGCAATAATATTGCCGTATTCTGTTGGCAAGCAGTAACCTACGGTATCGGGGATATTGACAGTTGTCGCACCTGCGTTAATGGCGGCTTCCACAATACGACAAATATTATCAATGCCGGTGCGCCCGGCATCTTCGCAGGAAAATTCGACGTCGTCCGTGTAATTGCGGGCACGTTTTACCGCCGCGACCGCCATTTCCACGACATCATCAAAAGTGCGTTTTAATTTGGTTTCCACGTGTAATGCGGAACTGGCAATGAAGGTGTGAATACGAAAGGCCTCCGCGACTTTTAATGCTTCGTAGGCGGCATCAATATCTTTATCAACCGCACGGGATAAGGCAGCCACGCGGGAACGTTTAATATGACGGGCAATAGTTTGTACCGATTCAAAATCTCCCTGAGAGGATACCGGAAAACCGACTTCCATCACATCCACCCCTAAGCGCTCCAAAGCCAAGGCAATTTGCAATTTTTCTTTTACAGTCAAGCTCGCTTTTAATGCTTGTTCTCCGTCACGCAAGGTGGTATCAAAAATAATTACGCGATCTGTCATAATAATATCCTTCTAAAATCACTCCGAAAGTGCGGTTATTTTTGCAAAATTTTTTAAACAAAAACCCGCAATTCTATGAAGTGCGGGTTTATCAAAAAAGGGGATTTATATTTAATTGTTTTTCATCCACAACTTAGCCGCACAAAGAATGTGTGAGCAGCAGGTTGAGGGATAAAGAAACAGAAGAAAACATAAAAATCCTATCAAAATTTGTTGTAAAACGCTTGTTATGTTACGAATAAATAAAAAACTGTCAAATAATTTTTTAGCGTTTTATCTCTCTTGTTGTGTTATTGATAATACATTGATAGTTAAATTATCTTTTTATTATTTTATTTTTAGAATAATATTCTGTTGTTTTTGGGGGCGGGCTGTTTTTTCTCTGTCTTTTATTTATTTCTAAGAGTGTAAAAAAATCATCAGTTTTTTTATTTTTACGATCTTTCTCGCAAAAATACGCTGAAACACTCGCAACTTTTTAAGTTGTTTGAATAATTAGGGATTTATTGCAGGAAGGATGAGGAAAATAATGGAACATATTAATGAAACTTTACTTCGTTTGATGCAAATACCCAAATTCGGTGGTGTGGCGATTAATAAAATTCTGTCAGCCATGACATTAGATGACTTGTTAAAGGCAGATGAAAACGTTTTTCGCCAAATGGGATGGGGGGCGATTCAGATTCGTCGTTGGTTTAAACCTGAAAAAAAATTTATGGAATCGGCTCTCCTTTGGGCGGAAAAAGAAGGAAATCATTTGGTGAACTATTTTTCACCCTTTTATCCTTTTTTGTTAAAGCAAATTGGAAGTTTTCCCCCTATCTTGTTTGTTAAGGGAAATGTGACGGCAATTTCACAGCGTCAAATGGCAGTGGTAGGTAGTCGTTATTGTTCGTCTTACGGTGAATATTGGGCAAAGTATTTTGCCACAGAACTTTCTTTTGCCGGTTTTACCATTACAAGCGGATTGGCATTAGGTATTGACGGATATTGTCATCAAGCGGTGGTGGACGTAAAAGGGCAGACTATTGCTGTTTTAGGTAGTGGATTAGAGGAAGTTTATCCTGCAAAAAATCGGCGGCTTGCCGAACAAATTTTGGAAAATAATGGGGCTTTGGTTTCTGAATTTGTGCCAAATCAGCCCCCAATTGCAACAAATTTTCCCCGTCGTAATCGTATTATTAGCGGTCTTTCTGTGGGAACGTTGGTGGTCGAAGCAACAGAAAAAAGCGGTTCTCTGATTACCGCACGTTATGCACTAGAACAAAATCGGGAAATTTTCGCCGTACCGGGCAATATTCAAAGTGAGTTTAGTCAAGGTTGTAATCGTTTGATTAAACAAGGGGCAATGTTGGTAGAAAATGTGAAAGATATTTTAGAAACGTTGTATCAACATTCTATTCATAGTCAAACAGAGATTGATTTTAGCCGGATTGAAAGTCAAAATCATACTCTGGCAACGACTTCTCGTCAGTTAGCCGAAACACCAAGTCATCCCAAACTTTATGCCAGAATTGGTTATACCCCTGTGAGCATTGATGATCTCGCGCAAGAGTTTGGCTTGAATGTAGAGGTATTGTTGGTGCAACTTTTAGATTTGGAGTTACAGGATTTGATTCTTAATGAAAATGGACTTTATAAACGTGTGTAGAAATATGTTAAGATAGCGACCGATTTTATTGAGGATAAACTATGTTAGCTATTATTTCCCCTGCAAAAACCTTAGATTTTGAAAGTGCGGTCAGAAAATTCCCTTTTTTTCAACCGCACTTAACCGATTATAGCGAGCAATTAATTGAAATTTGCCGACAGCTTTCGCCGCAAGATATTGCTTCATTAATGTCCATTAGTGATAAACTTGCCGGTCTAAATGCCGCCCGTTTTACCGAGTGGACGAAAGAACACAATGAACAAAATGCCCGCGCGGCTATTTTTGCTTTTAAAGGTGATGTTTATACTGGATTAGAGGTAGAAACCTTATCTGATGAAGATATTGGTTTTGCTCAGTCTCATCTGCGTATGTTGTCGGGGCTATATGGTTTACTTCGACCTCTTGATTTAATGCAACCTTATCGCTTGGAAATGGGGACAAAATTAGCGAACGCCAAAGGTAAGGATCTTTACGCCTTTTGGGGGGATGTGATTACCCAAGCCGTGCAACAAGCGCTTGATGATCAGGGTGATAATGTGTTGGTAAATCTTGCTTCCGATGAATATTATAAGTCTGTAAAAGAAAGTCGGCTTGAAGCACACATTGTAAAACCGATTTTTTTGGATAATAAAAATGGCCGCTATAAAGTTGTTAGTTTTTATGCGAAGAAAGCTCGTGGATTAATGTGTCGTTATATGATTCAAAACCGTTTAACCCGGGTTGAGCAATTAAAAGACTTTGATTTTGGGGGATATTGGTTTGATGCAACGGCTTCTACTGAAAATGAATTGGTATTTAAGCGAGACCATGATGAATAAAATTCTTGTTATTTTGACCGCACTTTTACTTTCAGCTTGCGTAGGCACTCCTTCTCAATTGGATGCACCGAATCAAGTTAAATATCACGGTAAAATTTACCAAATGGCGAGTGGACAAGATTTAGACTCGGTAGTACGTTACATTTATTTGAGTAAGCCCGATACCTTAGAAAAATGGCAATCCCAGATAGAATTGTTGTTGGATCGTAATAAACAACATCGTGATATTAAAGAACGTATTACATTACGCGAACGAATTTATCGTAATACAGATGTTGTATCATTCAAATTGCTTCCGATTAGAAATGAAAAAACAAAGAAAGATGAAGGCTTGAAGGGCTATGTTGTTTATGCACCTACGGATAAAGAACCTTCTTGGCAAGTGAATATCATGATGGGAAAAGATATTCCTCAATGCGGTTTTGTTCAATTTCAGTATTCACAAAAAGTAAAAAATAGCCGACGCTTAAATAATAAAAAAGCGTTACAGCATTTAAAGAAATATTTGATTGATAAAGAAATGAAAACTTTAGGAAAACTGGATTGGCAATGGTATTGCCAAAATCTAAAGTAACCTAGAATCAAAGTATATTTAGAACAAGGGATAAGATTTCCAAATTTTTATAGAGCAGTATATGTGAATGGTGTAATCTTAACGACATTTCCGATTTGATTAAATTTAACTTAAACAGGTGGTATATGATTAAAAAAATTGCAGTATTGACCAGTGGTGGTGATGCGCCCGGCATGAATGCCGCGATCCGTGGTGTCGTGCGTTCAGCGTTATCGGAAGGCTTGGAAGTATTCGGTATTTATGACGGCTACCAAGGCTTGTATAACAACAAAATTAAGCAATTAAATCGCTTTAGCGTGTCCGATATTATTAATCGAGGCGGTACATTTTTAGGTTCTGCGCGGTTCCCTGAGTTTAAGGATGAGTCAGTTCGTACGAAATGTGCCAAGATTTTACGTTCACACGGTATTGATGCATTAGTGGTTATTGGTGGGGATGGTTCTTACATGGGGGCAAAACTTTTAACGGAAGAGCATGGTTTTCCTTGTGTAGGGATTCCCGGTACGATAGATAATGACGTTGCGGGAACCGATTACACGATTGGCTATCAAACCGCACTACAAACAGCAGTCGATGCTATTGACCGTTTGCGTGATACGTCAAGTTCTCACCAACGGATTTCGATCGTAGAAATTATGGGACGTCACTGTAGTGATTTAACTATTTCTGCCGGTATTGCTGGGGGCTGTGAATATATCGTAGCTTCTGAGGTGGAGTTTAATCGCGAAGAGCTTATTCAGCAAATTGAAAGTAGTATTATGCGGGGTAAACGCCATGCGATTGTTGCGATCACAGAGTTAATTACGGATGTTCATTCTCTTGCAAAAGAGATTGAAGCGAGAGTTAACCAGGAAACCCGGGCAACCGTATTAGGACACATTCAACGTGGCGGAGCACCTTGTGCTTTTGACCGTATTTTGGCTTCACGTATGGGAGTGTATGCGGTAGACCTTCTTCTTCAAGGTAAAGGCGGTTATTGTGTAGGCATTCAAAATGAGCAACTTGTTCACCACGATATTATTGATGCAATTAATAATATGCGGCGTGAATTTAAACAAGATTGGTTACAAATGGCGAAACGCCTAGAGTAATAAAAAATAAGAGTGCGGTTGTTTTTACAACCGTATTTTTAATCGACAAGTAAAGTTTTAAAAAGCGCTTTTAAAGATAAGACTTGCAATTGATAAATTCATGCGTTTTTATAATATAAAAATGTGATTTCCCTTTGACTATTTTCGTTACAACAGGTAATATTCACGCCCTATGCAAAAGGTAAAACTACCCTTAACCATTGATCCGGTTAAAGATGCGCAACAAAGAATTGATTATGAGGGCTATTATTCGATTAATCAATTGGTGCGTTTGGCTGAATCTGTGGTAAATGTGCTTAGCGATGCACAGGTAACATTATCGTTTTATATTGATCCGCAAAAATTAGCGGTGATGAAAGGTAAAGCACAGGTTGAGGTTGAATTGGAATGTCAGCGTTGTGGAGAGCCTTTCAAACAGAAATTGGAATGTGAATTCACATACAGTCCGGTAGTTAATTGGGATCAAGCTGATGTATTGCCTGAAATTTATGAACCAATCGAATTAAATGAGTTTGGTGAAATAGATTTACTTGGCACGGTGGAGGATGAGTTAATTTTAACTCTACCACTTGTACCGAAGCATTCATCTGAACACTGTGAAGTGTCCGCGCAGGAACAGGTTTTTGGCAAATTGCCGGAAGAATTGGCAAAAAAACCGAACCCGTTCGCTGTATTAGCTAATTTAAAGCAAAAGTAAATTAAATTTAATTTAGGAGTATAGCCAATGGCTGTTCAACAAAACAAAAAATCTCGTTCACGTCGTGATATGCGTCGTTCACACGATGCGTTAACTACCGCTGCAGTATCAGTGGATAAAGCAAGCGGTGAAACTCATTTACGCCACCACGTAACTGCAGACGGTTACTACCGTGGTCGTAAAGTGATCAATAAGTAATTTTTACTTACAGGTATTCACTTGACTCGTCTAACCTTAGCGTTAGATGTGATGGGCGGGGACATTGGTCCCCGTATTACTATCCCCGCATCTCTTCTTGCATTGGAAAAAAATCCAAGGCTTTCTTTACTTCTATTCGGTGATCAGCAACAGATTTCTCCTTTGCTAAAAGATTGCTCTAAGGCAGTTTTAGATCGCGTACAAATTCGACATTGCACAAGGGTTATTGATAACCACCAGGGTATTTCTTACGCTTTACGTCATAGCAAAGGTACTTCCATGCGGTTGGCTCTTGAAGCGGTTAAAGATGGTTTGGCACAAGGTTGTGTTAGTGCGGGAAATACCGGTGCATTAATGGGATTGTCGAAGATTTTATTGCAGCCCCTTAAAGGTATTGCCCGCCCGGCTTTAGTCTCAATGATTCCAACTATGGGGAAGGGAAAATCTGTCATGTTGGATTTAGGGGCGAATGTTGAATGTGATGCAGAAAACCTTTATCAATTTGCTATAATGGGAAGCATTTTTGCAGAGCATAGACTGAATTTGGTTTATCCCCGAATTGGATTATTAAATATTGGCGTTGAAGAAATTAAAGGTCATCAATTTATTCGTGATGCAGCAAATCTATTAGAAAAATCGACCGCACTTAATTATATTGGGTTTATTGAGGGCGATTTATTACTGAACGGCAAAGCGGATGTGATTGTCAGCGACGGTTTTTCAGGAAATATTGCACTGAAAACTTTAGAGGGGGCCGCGAAAAATGTGTTGTCCCTATTTAACGAACAACCCAAACAGCATTATTTAAAACCCGTTTTTTCGTGGACGGTTCGTCACTTGTTTCAGAGAGGCTATCAGCGTTTGAAACATATTAATCCCGATGAATATAATGGTGCCTCACTTATTGGCTTAAACTCAGTGGTGGTAAAGAGTCACGGTAGCGCAAATGTGAATGCGTTTGCTCAGGCCATTGCTGATGCGGCTTTTCAAGCCCGCCTACAATTCCCTGAAAAAATATTGGCGGGCTTAGCACGTTATTAATGACTTAATTTATTTGATTATGAATAGCAGAATTTTATCTACCGGTAGCTATTTACCGAGTCGTATTCGCACTAATGCGGATCTTGAGAAAATGGTTGATACTTCGGACGAATGGATTGTTACTCGTTCAGGTATTCGTGAACGTCGTATTGCCGATGAAAATGAAACTGTGGCAACAATGGGTTTTGAGGCAGCAAAAAAAGCAATTGAATATGCCAAAATTAGCCCTCAACATATTGATTTAATTATTGTTGCTACCACTAGCAGCTCTCATGCTTACCCGAGTGCTGCTTGTCAAATCCAAGGGTTGTTGGAAATTGATGACGCTATTTCTTTCGATTTAGCCGCTGCTTGTACCGGTTTTGTTTATGCGTTAAGTGTTGCTGACCAATTTATTCGTACGGGTAAAGTAAAAACAGCTTTAGTCGTGGGATCTGATCTTAATTCTCGTAAATTAGATGAAACAGATCGTAGCACGGTTGTATTATTTGGTGATGGCGCCGGTGCTGTAATTTTAGAGGCAAGCGAACAAGAGGGGATTATCTCTACTCATCTACACGCTTCCGCAGATAAACACAATGGGTTGGTTTTGTCTCAACCTGAGCGTGGTGTGGAAAAATCCGGTTATATTGAAATGCAGGGTAATGAAACCTTTAAACTTGCAGTGCGTGAACTTTCCAATGTAGTTGAGGAAACCTTAGCCGCAAATAATTTAGATAAAGAAGATTTAGATTGGCTTGTGCCACATCAAGCAAATTTACGCATTATCAGCGCAACGGCGAAAAAACTGGAAATGAATATGTCGCAAGTGGTTGTTACGTTAGATAAATATGCGAATAATAGTGCGGCAACAGTACCGGTAGCATTGGATGAAGCAGTGCGTGATGGTCGTATTCAACGAGGGCAGTTGTTACTATTAGAAGCCTTTGGCGGTGGTTGGACTTGGGGTTCAGCATTGGTGCGTTTCTAATAATTTTGTTAGAATCGCAGTGAAATTGTTGGAAAGTGCGGTTAAATTTGACCGCACTTTTTGATATATGCAATCATGAATACCGATTTTTATCAAAGAAATATTTCAATTTAGAATAAATAGGAAAAAAGAATGAAAAAATTTGCAATGGTCTTCCCAGGGCAGGGATCTCAGAGTATTGGTATGCTTGCTGAGCTTGCCGACGAATATCCAATTGTTATTGAAACCTTTAAACAAGCCTCTGATGTGCTTGGCTATGATTTATGGCAACTTGCTCAACAAGGTCCGGTAGAAGAGCTTAATAAAACATGGCAAACCCAGCCTGCATTGTTGGCAGCCTCTGTTGCTATTTATCGTGTATGGCAAGAAAAATATCCGCAATTTAAGCCGGAAGTGATGGCAGGTCATAGTTTAGGCGAGTATTCCGCATTAGTTTGCGCAGGCGTACTGAATTTTCAAGATGCCATTAAATTGGTGGAATTACGTGGTAAATTAATGCAACAAGCAGTACCTGAGGGCACTGGTGCGATGTATGCGATCATCGGCTTAGACAATGAGTCTATTATTAATGCTTGTAAACAGGCAGAACAAGGTGAAGTGGTGTCAGCTGTGAATTTTAACTCACCGGGACAAGTGGTGATTGCAGGAGCAAAAGCAGCAGTAGAGCGCGCTGCTGCATTGTGTAAAGAGGCGGGGGCGAAGCGCGCATTGCCGTTAGCAGTGAGCGTACCATCACATTGTGCATTGATGAAACCGGCTGCGGATAAATTAGCAACTACATTAGAAACAATAGCAGTGAATATTCCGGAGATCGCAGTAATTAATAATGTTGATGTTGCAACAGAATCTGAAAGTGCCGCTATTCGTATGGCTCTTATTCGTCAACTTTACAGTCCTGTACGTTGGACGGAAACCGTAGAAAAAATGGCGCAAGACGGTGTACAGGTATTGCTGGAAATAGGTCCCGGTAAGGTATTAAACGGATTAACAAAACGTATTGTGAGTGATTTTCAGGCAATATCGGTGAATGATCTTGCATCACTTAATTCAGTTGAAGAACTATTAGTATAGAGGAGAGAAAAATGCAAGGTAAAATTGCGTTAGTAACGGGGGCAACGCGTGGTATTGGTCGTGCGATTGCCGAAGAATTGGTTTTAAAGGGCGCATTTGTAATTGGTACGGCGACTTCTGAAAAAGGCGCAGAAACAATTTCTGCATACTTGGGTGAAAAAGGTAAAGGTCTAGTATTAAACGTGGCGGATAAAGCCTCTATCGAAACGATGTTGGAACAAATTAAAAATGATTTTGGCGACATTGATATTTTGGTGAATAATGCGGGTATTACACGTGATAATTTACTCATGCGTATGAAAGATGATGAATGGTTTGATATTATGCAAACTAATTTAACTTCTATATATCATCTTTCTAAATCCATGTTGCGTTCAATGATGAAAAAGCGTTTTGGCCGTATTATTAACATTGGTTCTGTGGTTGGCTCAACGGGAAATCCGGGACAAAGTAACTATTGTGCGGCGAAAGCAGGAGTGATTGGATTCTCAAAAGCATTAGCAAAAGAAGTCGCATCCCGTGGGATTACTGTA
Source organism: Rodentibacter caecimuris (assembly GCF_001019715.1). Classification (GTDB taxonomy): domain Bacteria; phylum Pseudomonadota; class Gammaproteobacteria; order Enterobacterales; family Pasteurellaceae; genus Rodentibacter; species Rodentibacter caecimuris. Next base: position 1,927,354 of record NZ_BBXJ01000001.1, on the reverse strand, counting down.
AATGTTGTAGCACCGGGTTTTATCGCAACGGATATGACAGAAGTTTTAACGGATGAACAGAAATCAAGTATTCTTTCTAACGTACCGGCAGGACGTTTGGGAGATGCGAAAGATATTGCGAAAGCCGTTGCGTTCTTGGCATCTGATGAGGCGGCCTATATCACTGGCACGACCTTACATGTGAATGGTGGGCTACATATGAGCTAACTCCTTGATGGAGCTGGTTATTTGTTGTTAGGCGATTTCTCCTTATAAAATCATAGCCAAAGATTTTAGATAATGTTAAAATCAGCCTCGCAACATAATTTGGTTATGCCTTGAATGTGTAAAAGGTATATCGTTATTTTCTCTGTATGTATTTTGCTTGTGCTTTTGTGGTGCGACCACTTATGAAAAGATTGCAAGAATATTAAAAATTCATACACTAACCGCTCAGCAATGAGTTATAACAACATAGGAAAAACAAATGAGCATTGAAGAACGCGTAAAAAAAATCATCGTTGAACAATTAGGTGTTAAAGAAGAAGATGTGAAACCTGAAGCTTCTTTCGTTGAAGATTTAGGTGCGGACTCTTTAGATACAGTTGAATTGGTTATGGCTTTGGAAGAGGAATTTGATATTGAAATTCCGGATGAAGAAGCGGAAAAAATCACAACTGTTCAATCTGCGATTGACTACGTTCAAAATAATCAATAATTTCAAGTTGGGCGACCTTTTTAGGTCGCCTAATTTTTTTACCTAATTCCCTCTTTAAAATAGACCGCACTTTATTTTTAATGAGTTATTTCGTTGCTGCTTTCTGAAATTGATATAGAACAATAAGTTATCGAATACTACTTAATTTGTGTTAATTCTTTGTGTTAGCATTTATTAGTTTTTCTAGTTTATATTTTAAATTTATTGGAGTATCTATGGATTTTCTAACTAACTTAAGTGAAGTTTCCCAATTTGTTATTCAACTTGCTATTGTACTCATCTGCTTGTTTTATGGTGCAAGAAAAGGAGGCATAGCATTAGGGATGTTAGGCGGTGTAGGGTTGATTGTCTTAGTCTTTGGTTTTGGTATTGAGCCGGGTAAACCTGCAATTGATGTCATGTTAACAATTCTTGCAGTGGTCGTTACCTCTGCAACATTACAAGCGAGCGGCGGCTTGGATGTGATGTTACAAATTGCAGAGAAAATGCTTCGTAAAAATCCAAAATATGTCAGTATTCTTGCACCATTTGTTACTTGTTTCTTAACAATTCTTTGTGGTACAGGTCATGTGGTTTATACCATGCTACCAATCATTTATGATATTGCTATTAAAAATGGTATTCGCCCTGAGCGTCCGATGGCGGCGAGTTCTATTGCTTCTCAAATGGGGATTATTGCCTCACCGGTTTCTGTTGCGGTTGTAACATTAACGGCGTTCTTGGTTAATGCAAAAACACCGCTAGCAGGTTTTGATGGTTATCTGGATTTATTAAAAATTACTGTTCCATCGACTCTTTGTGGGGTATTGGCTATCGGTATTTTTAGCTGGTTTCGTGGTAAAGATTTGGATAAAGATATTGAATTTCAAACGAAACTACAAGATCCTAGTTTTAAAGAGTATGTCTATGGCGAGAGTACGTCATTACTTGATAAAAAATTGCCGCAATCCAGTTGGAATGCAATGTGGATCTTCTTTGGTGCGATCTTAGTTGTTGCATCACTGGGTTATTTTAAAGAATTACGCCCGGCGTTTGAGAAATCAGTACCGGCACAAATGCTTGAAGTCGTTTCCTATGCTGAAACGGTAAAAAGTTTTAATGTAAAAGAGGGTAAAATTGTTGCTGTAGCAAAAGACGGTGTAGTGTCTCTTGATGTGAAAGACAATAAGGCAAAACCGAAAACCACTTATAGTCATGTCGAAATTTATAATAAAAAAGGGGAACTTGCTCAAACTATATCTGTAAAAGATAACAATTCTGTTGTGATCCAGTCGGGCGATGAGATTGAAACGATTGATAATGCAAAGATTATTTTAAAGGATAGTATAAATAAAAAAGTGAACATTAGTATGGTTCATGTAATTCAAATTTTTATGCTATTAGCCGGTGCATTAATTATTATCTTTACCAAAACGGAGCCAAGTAAAATTAGTAAAAATGAAATTTTCCGTTCCGGTATGATTGCATTAGTCGCAGTATTTGGTATCTCTTGGATGGCTGAAACGATGTTTACCGTTCATACCCCAATGATGAAAGCAACATTAGGCGATGTGGTAAAGGCCTATCCTTGGACTTATGCGGTAATGTTGTTATTGATTTCTAAATTTGTAAATTCTCAAGCTGCGGCATTAGTAGCGTTTGTTCCGTTATCATTAGATATCGGCGTTGATCCTGCAATTATCCTTGCCTTTGCTTCGGCATGTTATGGTTACTATATTTTACCGACTTATCCGAGTGATCTTGCTGCGATTCAATTTGACCGTTCCGGCACTACCCGAATTGGTAAATTTGTGATTAATCATAGTTTTATTTTACCGGGGTTAATCGGGGTCATTACTTCCTGTATTTTTGGTTATGTTTTCATCGGTTTATTTGGTTATTTATAATCGTGACTTAAATTAACAAAGGCTATTCGAAAGAATAGCCTTTATGCTTTATCTATCAGCGAAATTTCTCAATCAAAATGCATAAAAAAGCCCTTTCAAAATTTGAAAGGGCAAAGTATTTGGAGTCATACTATGAGTTGTTGAATAAACAAATCAGGTATGCGTACGCATTATAATAACATTTAAAATAAATGCAACATTTTATTAACAAAATTAATTGTGTGGATTACGGGTATTGCTGTTCACTAAATTACGCATCAAGAGTGAGTATTCTAAATTGATATCTTGCGGGACATCTAAGAACACGAAATGCCCGTCACCTAATGCAGCTTCTACTTGTTCATTTTTTCGATTTAGCATTTTTTCAATTTTAAAATTGATATTACCTTGAGGTGTCATCATTTCTACTTCATCGCCAAGTAAAAATTTATTTTTTACAGCGACTTCCGCCATACCTTGTTCATTGCGTTTTCCGGTAAATTCTCCGACAAATTGTTGGCGATCGGAAATAGAATAGCCGTATTCATAATTTTGATACTCATCATGTGTATGGCGACGTAAAAATCCTTCGGTATAACCTCGGTGTGCGAGAGATTCTAAGGTATTCATCAAGCTCTCATCGAAAGGCTTACCTGCCACGGCATCATCAATAGCTTTTCGATAGACCTGCGCCGTGCGGGCACAATAATAGAAAGACTTGGTTCGACCTTCAATTTTTAAGGAATGTACACCAAGTGCGGTGAGTTTTTCTACATGTTGTACGGCACGCAAATCTTTTGAATTCATAAAATAAGTGCCGTGTTCATCCTCAAAGGCGGTCATTTGTTCATCCGGCTTTTGTGATTCCGTATAAAGAAATACTTTGTCCGTCACCGTTCCTTCACCCAGTGTCGGTGCAACATTTTTGACTTCGATTTGTTGTGCCGGATCAATTTTCGGCACAATATTGCCCACTTCATCAACCGTACCTTCTTCCATTTTATATTCCCAGCGGCAGGCATTAGTGCAAGTGCCTTGGTTTGGATCGCGTTTATTAATGTAGCCGGAAAGCAAGCAACGACCAGAATATGCCATACATAATGCGCCATGTACGAAAATCTCAAGTTCAATATCCGGCACCTGTTGGCGAATTTCGGCAATTTCATCCAAAGAAAGTTCTCGGGACAAAATCACGCGGGTTAGCCCCATTTGTTTCCAAAATTTCACCGTTGCCCAGTTTACCGCATTGGCTTGTACGGAAAGATGAATATCAATATCGGGGAAATGCTCACGCACCAGCATAATCAAACCAGGATCGGACATAATCAACGCATCCGGTCCCATATTTATAACGGGTTGTAAATCTTTAATAAAGGTTTTGAGTTTAGAATTATGCGGTGCAATATTCACAACGACATAGAATTTTTTACCAAGGGCGTGCGCTTCATCAATACCGATTTTTAAATTTGCATGATTAAATTCATTGTTACGCACTCGTAAGCTATAACGGGGCTGACCGGCATAGACGGCATCTGCACCGTAGGCAAAGGCATAGCGCATATTTTTTAGAGAACCGGCGGGAGAAAGTAATTCGGGCTTAAATGAGGTGGTCATAATCTACTCTTTTTCTGATTTCAAGTCAGTAACCTACCCGTAGGCAAGTCGTGTTAAAAGCCCGTATTTTAGGTTTATTTCACTATTTGTAAAGGATAAAGTGCGGTCAGATTTTGGAGTGTTTTTCATTAACGATAAAAAAATACCCACCATACCGTCCGTGGGCATTTTTTTATTATTTCTCTGATGAACTTTCTTCTTCTATCTCCTCAAAAGATTTGCCGTTAATGAAATAGCCATTGTCATTTTTTTCAAACTTAGCCACATAATTCTCACCTTCTGCTACAAAAGCAGGAAGAATAGTATCATATGGTTTAATTTCACTTTGAATCATATTCCAAAATAAGCTTTGTTCTTTAATCTTACTTGTTTTTTCATCCTGAATTTCAACTAACCTTTTATCAAAGGAAATCCTTAATAAACCTTCTGTTCTATCTAGGAAAGACCAATCCTGAGATGATTTCGCATCTTCCGGTGCTTTAGTCATCATACCATTGGCTTCAAATTTTACCGGATAGGCTTTCGTTTCGGGCGATGTGTTGAGATTAAAGGTAACATTGGTATGATCTAAAATAAAATTTAGATCCGACCATGCGTTATTCAAATATTTTTCTTGTGTCGCTGTTGTTAAATAAGTCTGACAAAGCGTCTCATAAGCTCCTAAACAAAATGCTGAAGACCAATACGAACGAGGGTCATTAAGCTTTAGTGGAATTGAAATCGACAAATCCTCAATTTGCATACTTTGTTCCGGTACACTGATTTTTTTTGTATTTAGTGTAAAACTTGTACTATATTGATCACTTTCTGACCTAGATTTATTATTAAATGTAAGAGCAGTTATTTTATTTTCAAATAGATTTAAACTATGCAGTGAAAAATCAATGTTCGAATTTTCCTTAAACTCCCTCACCCATTTGTCTTTTAAATGAAGGAAATCTTTATTATCTTTAGATGGCGGAGACTTTACAGTAAGCGTTTCCAAAAAGAATGGAATAAGACTCAACTCATTTGCAATATTATAGTCTTTTAATTGAACACTAAGTTTTCCATCTTTAGCATCCCATTTTTGGGCATTATCTTCCGGTGTTTGTTTAACACTCCCCACTAAGAGTTCAAAATTGGCGTTGCTTTTAGTGAGATCCGTATTATCTAATTTCAATGCTATATTACCATTTTGTAAATTAAAATAAGGTTTTTGCTTTTTCGGTGCATTAACTGAAATAACAGAAACCTTACTGTCAAAATAATCATTTTTAGTTAATATAGCGATTAATAAATCCACCCCATTTCTAATATTTTGATCGCCCGTACTAAGTTTTTTAAATTCATTATAAAAATTGACCGCACTTGGGACGCCTTGTTGATTCAAACTGATATTTAAACCCCCAAATGTTGTTTGGCTTTCTTCTGTGGTACGGTTTTTATTAGAGATACGTAAAATATCACTACTTAGCTTTGTGGTTAAATCACGTTTTTCTGTATTATTCTCTTTGTTTTTATTAAATTTATAGGTGGTATTTTTTAATTGTAAGCGTGTATTTTCACCATTTAATAGTGCTAGCTCGGCATTTTCAGCGGTTAATTCGATATGTGTTAAATCATATTGACTTGGCGTTACAGGAATAAGATGAAATTTCCCCTCAAGTTTTTTTAATTTGCTGTCGTTGTCATAGTTAAAACCGGTCAAATTGGCATTTAAATCAATTTCTTTATTTTCTCGGAAATTTAATGAGATCGTGCTTTGTTGCGATTTATTGGCGAAGTCTCGAAACTCCGTCAAAATATCAGACGAAAAATAATCACCGATCGGTGAAAATTTTGTGTTAATCGTATTTTTATCAATGGTGATATTTAAAGTTTTGTTTAATTGTCGAACGAATTTCTCCGATAAATTCGATTCAGCCGTGATGAAAAAAGGCAGCGTTGTCAGTTTGCTGGTAATGAGATCGGTTTTTTCGTTATCGTTATTTTGCAGACTAAACGTTAAGTGGCGGGTAAAAATGTTTTTACTTGTTTGAGAGACTAGTAATTTCGCTTGATTATCAAGGGAATAGGGAAAGTTTTGTAAGACTTGATCCACTTTGTGATTAGTATAAATCTGTGCACCGATGCCCGATACCACAATCAAAGCGGAAAGGGAAAGTGTAATTTTTGTTTTTTTAATCATGTTGTCTCCAAAACGGAAAAATAACGAGGCAAAAATATTGTTAAAAAAGACCGCACTTTGTCGAAAAAGTGCGGTCGATTTTGCATTTGTTTTAGCCTAAGATTTGATCTAATTCTTGGCTGACGGCTTCTACTTTTTGTGTGCCGTCTAAGCGGAAATATTGTGTGTTACCCGCTTTCGCTTCTGCTTGATAATAATCCACTAATGGTTGGGTCTGTTTGTGATAAACCGCTAAGCGATCCAATACGGTTTCCGGTTTATCATCTGCACGGATGATGAGATCTTCACCGGTAATATCATCTTTGCCTTCCACTTTCGGCGGATTATAAACAATGTGGTAAGAACGACCGGAGGCTTGGTGTACGCGACGACCGCTCATACGTTCCACAATCACTTCATCAGGTACATCAAATTCTAAAACATAATCAATTTTCACACCTGATTCTTTTAACGCATCGGCTTGTGGAATGGTGCGAGGGAAACCGTCTAATAAGAAACCGTTTGCGCAATCGGGCTGGGCAATGCGATCTTTTACTAATGCTACGGTTAATTCATCGGGTACTAATTTTCCTTCATCCATTAGCGCTTTTGCTTGTTTACCTAATTCTGTTCCGGCTTTGATTGCCGCGCGAAACATATCGCCCGTTGAAATTTGTGGAATGCCAAATTTTTTCATAATAAATTGCGCTTGTGTGCCTTTGCCTGCACCCGGTGCGCCTAAAAGAATAATTTTCATAGAAATCTCCGTGACTAAATAAACCCGATTAAGATACTGATAAAGCGAAGTGAGGTCAAATTTTTTGTAACATTTAATGAAAAAATCAACAATTTTTGATTAAAGTTATTATCAAGAATTAATCCGTTGATTTGATACAATATTTTTACATTTTATCGTGCTATACTTCATCACATTCAAGTCACTTTCACCTTTGGAGTTTTATGCAGAATTTATCGGAAAAACATTTCTCTCGTTCTTTACTAGTTAAATTAAATATGTGGATAACATTTGCTAGTGGAATATTGTTAATTTTCTTCGGATTGATAAATCAACCGATGTTTTTATTCTTTGGATTGATAAATACTATTTTGGGTATTTTACAGCTTAGTATCGTCAATAAACCGATCATTTCACTAATGAACAACCATATTCAAATAAAATCCTCCCCGCTAAGCTCAACCAAATACATCAAATACGATGATATTCAGTCCGTTGAAAATAAAAAAGGCAATCTAATCTTTCATCTGAAAACCAATAAAAAGGAAAGGTTGGTGCTAAATATGGTACAAAAAGAACAACAGGAGGAACTGGTAAAAGAGTTAATGTCAATCAATCACCACATTAAAGAGGAAAAAACAGATGAACTCAGCCATTAAATTACACGCTGCCGTATGGATAAGCCTTTTTATCAATATTGCTCTAAATCTTCTTACTATTGATGAATACTCCCAATATTTTGATATTGAAGTAATTATTGCCTTTATCGTTATCCCTTGGTTAGTCGGTATTTTCTGCGCAATCGCATTTACTATGACACAGAAAAAATGGCAGTTGATTGTCCTAATTATTAGTTTTATTCCCTTTATTCCTATTGGTTTCTTGGGGATTTGGGGCGTGTCAAAAACAATGTCTGCCCTTAATAAGAAAATGGCAGGTATTGATTAACAATTAATTTACGCATGGTGAAAGCCATGCGTATTGATGAGAGATTTAATTACATTTTTTAAAACAATACAAACTTTTTATTGCTTTGCATTCCAAGGTGCAACCCAAAACAAACAAATCATGCCCGGTATTGCCAAAAATAAGCAAATCCAAAAATAATGATAATATCCTACCGCGCTGACAGCATAGCCCGAAAGCATTCCTAATCCTTTACTTGGTAAGGCTGAAAGACTAGTGAAAAGGGCAAGTTGGGTCGCTGTATAAAGCGGATTGGTTTCACGAGCCATAAACGCAACAAAGGCAGCGGTGCCAAGACCGACACCGACATATTCTGCGGCAATGACGACACCTAATTTCCATAATTCGGCGGATGTGATGTAGTCAAAATGCCCGAAGTTGGCTAACCAAATAAATCCGCTGATAGTGATCATTTGCACGAAACCGAATAACCATAATGCCCGATTAATTCCTAGTTTCAACATTATTATACCGCCGACAAGCCCCGATAAGACGCCAGCCCAAAGAGAGGTTGTTTTAACCACTAGAGCAATATCTTTTTTGCTGAATCCCATATCGTAGATAAATTTGGTTTGCAGTGTAGTGGCAAAAGAATCGCCAAATTTGTATAGAAATAAAAATAGTAAAAAACCGATGGCTTGTGCAATTCCTTTACGTTGGAAAAATTCTTGTAGAGGAATCCAAAATGCTTGATAGAACGGGTGGTTATTATTTTTAGGGACGTTCTGTTGGGGTTCTTTGGCGATAAATAATGTCATAAAAATCCCCGCCAACATACAAAGTGCGGTCCATAAAAAGACGGTTTCCCATGGGTAAATAGTGGCAAGATAAAGGGAAAGCCCACCGGGAATTAAACCTGCAATTCGATAGGCGTTAATATGAAGGGTATTACCCAAACCAAGCTCGTGATCACTTAAAATCTCACGGCGATAGGCATCAAGCACGATATCCTGTGTGGCTGAAAAAAATGCAATTAATAAAGCAATGTTGGCAACAATACTTAATTGAGAGATAGGATCAAAAAGGCTGATAGCATAAAGTAAGACAAGTAAGATAACTTGCGAAATAAGAAGCCAACTGCGGCGGCGGCCTAAAAAACTTGGGAAATAGCGATCTAACAAGGGAGCCCATAAAAATTTTAACCCATAAGGTAGCATGACACCGGTCACCGCTCCGATTAATTCGACAGAAAGCTGCTTGTCCGTTAGCCATACGGGTAACATTTGCAATAAGACAAATAAAGGTAAACCGGAACTGAAACCGGTGAACACGCAAATTAACATTTTACGTGTAAAAATTTGTGAAAGCAGAGAATTCGGCATAAAGTGCGGTTCATTTTAGTAATAATTTTGGCGACACGAGTTTCTTTACCCGTGTCACCATAAGATGATATTTAAAAACGGAAAATTAGTCTTTGTACCCTTGCGGATTATTTTTCTGCCAATTCCACGTATCTTTCATCATTTGTTCAAGCCCACGTTCGGCAGTCCAGCCTAATTCTTTCTGCGCTAAATTTGGATCTGAATAACAAGTGGCAATATCACCAGGACGACGCTCCGCTAATTGGTAAGGAATTTTAATATTGTTGGCACTTTCAAAGGCTTTCACCATATCCAATACGGAATAGCCGTGCCCCGTTCCGAGATTATAAATATGTAAACCTGCATCATCTTCGTGGCGTTGAAGCGCTTTTAAATGCCCAATCGCTAAATCAACCACGTGAATGTAATCACGTACCCCCGTGCCGTCGTGAGTATCGTAGTCGCTACCGAAAACGGAAAGCTGTGCGAGTTTACCGATCGCCACTTGGCTGATATAAGGTAATAGGTTATTTGGAATGCCATTCGGATCTTCGCCGATTAAACCGCTTGAATGTGCCCCTACGGGATTGAAATAACGCAAAATCGTCATACTAAACTGAGGTTCTGCTTTGACTACATCACGTAAAATTTGCTCAACCATATATTTTGACGTGCCGTAAGGATTGGTTGTGCCGCCCACTTCACAATCTTCGGTAATGGGAATAATTTGGGGATCGCCATACACGGTAGCGGAAGAACTAAACACAAAATTCCATACTCCCGCTTTTTTCATTTCTTGCAGCAATACAACCGTACCGGCCACATTGTTCATGTAGTACTCTGCCGGTTTTTGTACGCTTTCACCCACTGCCTTTAAGCCGGCAAAGTGAATCACTGAATGAATGGTGTTTTCGGCAAAGATTTTTTGCAGCAATGCTCGATCTAAAATATCGCCTTCATAAAACTTGGCTGTTTTACCTGTGATTTGTTTTACACGCTCAAGGGATTTAGGTGATGAATTACAAAGATTGTCTAATACGACCACTTCTTTGCCTGCATTTAATAATTCGACAACCGTATGCGAACCGATATAGCCGGCACCGCCGGTGACTAAAATTGCCATCTTTGACTCCTTTTCATAGACTTGGAATTGTTGCCGATTATAGCACTATTTCATCTCAAAAAACGGATCTATTTTGACCGCACTTTTATGTGATATTTGTCACAAAACGACCTTTTGGCACTGGCATAATTTCTTGTTGAAGTATATAAAATAGAAATAATTCTTTAACATGAGTGTTACAAATAGCTATGAATCAACTTATTTCTCAACTGACAAAAATTGTAGGAAGTCAATATATCATCACCGATCCTTCAAAAACGGAAGCTTATCGTAGCGGCTACCGTTTTGGTTCGGGAAATGCATTCGCCGTCGTTAAACCTGCAACCTTACTTGAATTTTGGCAGGTGTTGAAAGTTTGTGTCGCGCAGGATGTGATTATTATTAACCAAGCTGCCAATACGGGATTAACCGGCGGTTCAACCCCAAACGGCAATGATTATGATCGTGAAATCGTCATCATCAATGCCATGAGAATTGATGGTATTCAATTGATTAATAATGCCTCTCAGGTAGTTTGTTTGCCGGGTTCGACTTTAAATGACTTAGAAAATAAATTGAAACCTCACGGGCGTGAGCCTCATTCGGTGATTGGTTCTTCTTGCATTGGCGCTTCCGTTATCGGAGGCATTTGTAATAATTCGGGCGGTGCATTGGTTCAACGTGGGCCGGCTTATACGGAAATGGCACTTTACGCTCAGTTAAATGAACAGGGCGAATTGGAACTAAAAAATCATCTTGGCATTGATTTAGGTAGTACACCGGAAGAAATTTTAACTAATTTGCAAGGGCATCATTATCAACAAAAAGATATTACTCAGGATTGCGGAAAAGGGCATGATCACCGCTATTGTAATCATGTTCGTCAAATTGATGAAAACTCACCGGCCCGTTTTAACGCAGACCCTGCCCGTCATTATGAAGCCTCCGGTAGTGCGGGTAAATTAGCGATTTTTGCTGTCCGTCTAGATACTTTCCCACTAGAAAGTGAAACAGCGGTTTTTTACATTGGCACTAATCAAACCGATGTTCTTAATGATATTCGTCGTCAAATGTTAGCAAATTTTGAACAGTTACCGATTTCGGGTGAATATATTCATAGAGATGCCTTTGATGTTGCCGCCCGTTATGGAAAAGATACGTTTTTGGTTATCAAAAAATTTGGCACGCATTGGCTGCCTAAGTTATTTGCCTTAAAAGCGAATGTTGATCGCCTAAGTAAGAAAGTTTCATTTTTACCACACCATTTAAGCGATAAATTTTTACAGTTGATTTCAAAAGTGTTACCGGAACACTTACCGAAAAGTTTATGGCAGTATCGGGAGCGTTACGAACATCATTTAATTATTAAAATGGGAGGGCAGGGCGTGAATGAAGCCCGTATCTTCTTAAAAGATTATTTTCGCGATAGTCAAAAAGGCGGATATTTTGAATGCAATGCGGTAGAAACACAGGCTGCCATGCTACACCGTTTTGCCGTTGCTTCAGCCGCCGTACGCTATCGTGCAATTCATGAGAAAGAAGTTGAAGATATTGTCGCCCTTGATGTTGCATTACGTCGTAATGATCAATCGTGGTTTGAACAGCTTCCGGGCGAGATAGATAAGCAAATCAGCCATAAACTGTATTACGGGCACTTTATGTGTCATGTTTTCCATCAAGACTACATCGTCAAAAAAGGGGTTGATTGCGTAAAACTGGAACATGAAATGTTGAAATTGCTTGATGAACGGGGAGCTCAGTATCCGGCCGAACATAATGTCGGGCATTTATATGAAGCGAAACCGGAGTTACGTAAATTCTATAAAGCATTAGATCCTACCAATAGTTTTAATCCGGGCATAGGACAAACCTCAAAGAAAAAATATTGGGCTGAATAACATTTTAATTCCGTTTTATCATATTAAACGCGATGAGCTGATGTTGGCTTCGGAGTTTTAGATAACTATTTAATGTTTAGCAGTGGGTTATTCTTTTTTATTCAATTTTATCGGTGTATATCGGTAATACGTTCGGCTCTATAAAAGGAGCTGAAAAACAGCCTGTTGGCAATGACAATTAAAGGAGTAGCATATGGCAAAAAATCTAAATGTTTTTGATCCAGAATATGGTTTATTAATTAACGGTGAATGGAAAATGGGTGGCACACTACTTGCCTCTTATAATCCTGCAAACGGGGAAGCGCTTGCGAAATTTGTTGATGCTACGGATGCAGATGTTGATGCGGCCGTTATGGCGGCACAACAAGCGTTTAAAACTTGGCGAAACACGACGGTCACCGAACGGGCGGCGATATTAAATAAAATTGCCGATGTTATTGATGAAAATGCCGAGTTATTCGCTTTACAAGAAACTTTGGATAACGGCAAACCAATTAGAGAAACGAGAGCTGCAGATATTCCTTTAGCGGCGGATCATTTTCGTTATTTTGCCGGTGTGATTCGTGCGGAAGAAGGTTCGGCAAATCAACTGGATAGTGAAGATTTATCGTTGGTATTACGTGAACCGATTGGTGTGGTTGGACAAATTATTCCGTGGAATTTTCCATTTTTAATGGCTGCGTGGAAAATCGCACCTGCATTGGCAGCAGGCTGTACTATCGTTATTCATCCGTCTAGTGCGACTTCATTGAGTCTGTTATCTCTCGCTCAAAAAATTAATTATTTGTTACCAAAAGGCGTGCTAAATATCATTACCGGACGAGGCAGTAAATCCGGAGAATATATGTTGCATCACAAAGGATTTAATAAATTAGCGTTCACCGGTTCCACTGCTATTGGACGTAATGTTGCTGTTGCCGCAGCAGAAATGTTAATCCCTGCAACTCTTGAGTTAGGTGGTAAATCCGCCAATATTTTCTTTGATGATATGCCGTTTGATAAAGCATTAGAGGGTGCGCAAAAAGGTATTTTATTTAATCAAGGCCAAGTTTGTTGTGCCGGTTCTAGAATTTTTGTTCAAGAAGGCATTTATGATAAGTTCGTCGCCGAATTAGCCGAAGAATTTAAAAAAGTAAAAGTTGGTTTGCCTTGGGAAGACGATACCCAGATGGGCGCGCAAGTCAATGGCGGTCAATTAGAGACGATTTTAAACTATGTCAAAATTGGAGAACAGGAAGGCTGCCGCATTATTACCGGAGGGAAACGCTTACAGGAGGCCGGTTTAGATAAAGGCGAATTTGTAGCCCCAACATTGATTGAAGCTCCGAATAATCAAGCGCAAATTGCACAGGAAGAAATTTTTGGACCTGTTGCAACCGTCATTAAATTTAAAACCGAAGAAGAGGTTATAAAAATGGCAAATGACAGCGAATACGGTTTAGGTGGCGGTATATGGAGTCAAAATATCAATCGTTGTTTGCGTGTTTCTCGTGCACTTGAAACAGGACGGGTTTGGGTGAACTGTTATAACCGCTTACCGGCAGGCACACCGTTCGGGGGATATAAACAATCCGGTATCGGTCGAGAAACCCATAAAATGATGCTTGATGCTTATACTCAAGTAAAAAATATTTATATCAGCACGCGTGAAGAGCGTGAAGGGATGTATTAATCGCCATAAAGAAGAGGCAGCCGATAAGCTGCCTCAACAGATAGTAATTTTAGGACTGATTCCAATAATTTCTTGGCGTTAGTCCTTTAATATGCCTATGGGAAATTAGCGTTCATTCCAACGTTTGATTGATTCGCGAATTACTTCTTTCGCCTCTTCAACATCACCCCAGTGTGTCACTTTTGTACTACCCGGTTTTTTCAACGCTTTATAATTGTTGAAATGGAATTCAATTTGTTTGATTAATTGAGCCGGCACATCCGCAAGGCTATTGTAAGCGTTGCCGGTATCGCGATCATCTGCCGGTACACAGACAATTTTATCGTCCACTTCACCGTCATCCACGAATTTCATCACTCCAATTACTTTAGCTTCAAGGAATACACCGGTTGCCAGCGGTTGGCGGGTCAGTAATAACACATCCAGTTCGTCGCCGTCTTCATCTAATGTTTGTGGAATAAAACCATAGTTAGTCGGTTTTGCAAAAATTGCCGGTTCGACACGATCTAATTGGAATGCCGCGACTTTACGGTTCCATTCGATTTTGTGGCAACTGCCTTCTGGAATTTCATTTACAACGTTGATAATCCCTGCATCAACATCACCCGGAGTTAAGATTTGATTAAAATCAGCCATTGTCTTTCCTTATTTAATAGAATTAAAAACGGCGGAAGTATAGCAGTTTTTAGATGATTTTGTCGCTCTAAATTTTCATTCAAAAACGACCGCACTTTACTCACGCAAACGTTTACATATTATATTCTTTCGGTAGAATAGCGCCCTTTCATCCTGACTTATTTTTTAGAGGCAACATGTCTAATTTAGAAAAAATCTTTGAACTACAAAAACGTGGTTCAACTATTCGCCAAGAAATTATTGCGGGTTTAACCACATTTCTTGCTATGGTGTATTCTGTGATTGTGGTACCCAATATGCTCGGTGCTGCCGGTTTTCCCGCTGAATCCGTATTTATTGCCACTTGCTTAGTGGCGGGTTTAGGATCGATTTTAATCGGCTTATGGGCAAATGCACCAATGGCGATTGGCTGTGCTATTTCACTCACAGCCTTTACCGCATTTAGTTTGGTGATTGGTCAAGGTGTTTCTATTCCGGTTGCTTTGGGGGCGGTATTCCTAATGGGGGTAGCCTTTACTCTCATTTCAGCGACGGGGATTCGTGCTTGGATTCTACGTAATCTTCCTGCCAGTATCGCTCATGGTGCAGGGATCGGTATCGGTTTATTCTTACTTTTAATTGCGGCAAATGGCGTAGAATTGGTCGTGAGTAATCAGGCAGGTTTACCGGTGAAATTAGGCAATTTCACCTCATTTCCGGTCATGATGTCATTAATTGGTTTGGCATTTATCGTTGGCTTAGAAAAAATGCAAGTGAAAGGCGGGATCTTATGGGTGATCATTGCTATTACTATCATTGGTTTAATTTTTGACCCAAACGTAAAATTTAATGGTGAAGTCTTCAAAATGCCTACTTTTGGTGAAAATTCTTTATTTTTACAATTAGATTTACAGGGGGTATTACAACCGGCTATTTTACCTGTTGTTTTTGCTTTAGTGATGACCGCTGTATTTGATGCGACCGGTACAATACGTGCTGTTGCAGGACAAGCCGATTTATTAGATAAAGACGGGCAAATCATCAATGGGGGGAAAGCCTTAACTTCCGATTCCGTCAGCAGTTTATTCTCAGGGCTATTTGGTACGGCACCGGCAGCGGTCTATATTGAATCGGCAGCCGGTACCGCAGCAGGTGGTAAAACCGGGATCACCGCTATTGTAGTCGGGGTGTTATTTTTATTAATGCTTTTCTTCCAACCTCTCGCTTTCTTGGTTCCCACTTATGCCACCGCTCCGGCACTAATGTATGTCGGATTATTAATGCTAAGCAATGTAAGCAAATTAGATTTTGATGATTTTGTCGGGGCGATGAGCGGGTTAATTTGTGCCGTATTCATTGTACTCACTGCCAACATTGTTACCGGCATTATGCTTGGTTTTGCCGCATTAGTGATTGGTCGTATCGTAAGTGGCGATATTAAACGTTTAAATCTCGGTACGGTACTTATTGCTATTGCGTTGGTTGTCTTCTATGCCGGCGGATGGGCAATTTAACTTTCTTATCTAAAAAATAACGAATTTTATGACCGCACTTGGTAAAGTGCGGTTATTTTTTTATGTGTTTTCACCCAACATTATGTCGCAGTGGCACAAAACCGACATTTTAGTGGGGGGGGAGGAGATATGTAATAGTCTCTAAGACGTGTGCCATACATACCTGCATTTTGTATTAATTTTTTATTTTAAGTGTTTGTTGGATAATACCGTTTTCATCTTTATCCGATTTTTTCTTTCCTCTGCCTAGTCCTTCCTCTCATTCAATGGTAGAATTTTACGTTTTTATTAGTAAGGAAAAATAATGACGTTAGTTGAATTTGTAATGGATAAATTGGACGATTTAAAAGGTACGGATATTGTGCATTTTGATGTGCGGGGAAAATCTTCCATCACAGAAAATATGGTAATTTGCACCGGTACGTCAAGTCGTCAGGTTTCTGCAATGGCAGATAATTTAATTGCAGAATGTAAGAAAGCCGGAGTTGAAACCTTTGGTGAAGAGGGTAAAAATACGGCAGATTGGATCGTGGTGGATTTAGGTCAAACTATCGTTCATATTATGCAACACGATGCACGTGAGATGTATCAATTAGAGAAACTTTGGGCGTAAAGTGCGGTCATTTTCCTGTGAGACGTATCTTGCTTGATAAAGAGGAGTACTCGTGAAAATCACATTAATTGCAGTAGGGACAAAAATGCCCGCTTGGGTGATTAACGGATTTGAAGAATACCAACGCCGTTTTCCTAAAGAAATGCCCTTTGAATTAATTGAAATTCCGGCCGGAAAGCGGGGGAAAAATGCGGATATTAAACGTATTTTAGAGCAAGAGGGAAAGGCAATGTTGGTGGCTTGTGGAAAAAGCAAAATCGTTACCCTTGATATTCCCGGTAAACCTTGGACGACACCGCAACTCGCCGAGCAATTAGAAGCTTGGAAAAATGACGGACGGGATGTGTGTTTATTAATTGGCGGGCCGGAAGGACTTTCATCGGAATGTAAAGCCGCAGCAGAGCAGAGTTGGTCGCTTTCGCCTCTCACTTTGCCCCATCCGTTAGTACGTATTGTGGTGGCGGAAAGTTTATATCGAGCTTGGTCGCTGACAACGAATCATCCTTACCATCGTGAGTAAAAGTGCGGTCAATTTTAGATGAATTTAAAGAAATTTTTCGCAGTCCCGACACATGAACCGATTCGTGATAAAAAAGCGGAGCGGAATCTGTTTGCCCGCCGAACATTGGTGGCGTTTATTGGTATTCTTGCGCTCACCGGTGTGCTATTTACCAATATCTATCATCTTCAAGTGATCAATTTTGATACTTATCAAACACGCTCTAATGGCAATCGAATTAAACTCCTGCCTGTCCCGCCAACCCGTGGATTAATTTATGATCGCTACGGTGAATTGCTGGCTGAAAATCTGACTTTTTTCGGTTTATACATTGTGCCGGAAAAAACTGAAAATTTAGACCGCACTTTTGAGGCACTCCGTTATGTTGTCGGTTTAACCGATGAAGATATTGAGAATTTCAAAAAAGAACGCCGCCGTGGCACACGTTATACATCTGTTATGCTCAAACCTAATTTAACGGAAGAGCAAATTGCCCGTTTTGCGGTAAACCAATATCAATTCCCAAGCCTTGAGGTACGCCCTTATTTTAAACGTAATTATTTATATGGCGATATGATGGCGCATATTCTCGGTTATGTGGGTAAAATTAACGATAAAGATGTTGAAAAACTAAAAAAAGACGAGAAATTTGCCAATTATGCCGGCTCTCATGATATGGGAAAATTAGGCATTGAGCGTTATTACGAAGATCAATTACACGGCACAACAGGCTTTGAAGAAGTGGAAATTAATAATCGTGGGAAAGTGATCCGTAAATTACGTGAACAACCTGCGGTGGCCGGTAAAAGTATTCATCTCACTATCGATCTTGCCTTTCAACGCTATATTACGGATTTGCTTGCCGGACAAACCGGTGCGGTGGTTGTGCTTGATCCGAAAGATAGCAGCGTGCTGGCAATGGTTTCTACGCCGAGTTATGACAATAATTTATTTGTGGACGGAATTTCCACTGCCAATTATAAAGCGTTATTGGAAGATCCCGCTCGCCCGCTTTACAGCCGTGCGACACAAGGAATTTACCCGCCCGCCTCAACAGTGAAGCCGTTTATTGCGGTGGCGGCACAAACGGAAAATGTAGTTAATCAAAACACTACAATTTTTGATCCGGGGTATTGGATGTTGCCAAATACGACAAAACGTTTTCGTGACTGGAAAAAAACAGGGCACGGCTACACCGACTTAAATAAGGCGATTACAGAATCTTCCGATACTTACTTTTATCAAGTGGCTTATAACCTAGGGATAGATCGTTTATCATCGTGGATGAAACGTTTTGGTTTCGGAATGCCGACAGGAATTGAGATAAACGAAGAGGCCTCAGCCAATATGCCGACTCGGGAGTGGAAACAAAAACGCTATAAACGTCAATGGGTACAAGGGGATACGATTTCTGTGGGGATTGGTCAGGGGTATTGGACATCCACGCCGTTACAAGTGGCAAAAGCGACCGCTGTTTTGGTGAATAACGGCAAAGTAAATACCCCTCATTTAATGAAATCTATTGAGGGCGCAACGGTTGAACCTTATCAAGATCCACGGCTTTATGAAGATATTACCGAGCCGAAACAAGCCTATTGGGACGCGGCAAAGCGGGGCATGTTTAATGTGGTGAATTCCGCTGCCGGAACAGGGCGAAAGGCTTTTAGCGGTGCAAACTACCACGTTGCCGGAAAATCCGGTACGGCGCAAGTATTCAGCTTAAAAGAAAACCAAAAGTATAATGCGGCGGATTTAAAAAAAGAGCTTCATGATCACGCTTGGTTTACCGCTTATGCCCCTTATGAAAACCCTAGAATGGTAGTCGCGATTATTTTAGAAAATGCCGGCGGCGGTTCAAGTAATGCTGCACCGGTTGTGCGTAAAATTATGGATTATTACTTAAATAAACGTTTACCGGAAATAGAACGAAAAGAAAATGCGGATAAGCCTCAAGCGGTTAATAACACCTCATTAATGGAAAACGGAGCGGAATAATGGAAGAAAAAACACCAATTTGGCTTCGTTTATGGAAGCCGTTACATTTGGATTTTTGGTTATTACTGGGGCTAATTGCTATTAGCGGTTACGGTATGTTGGTGCTTTATAGTGCCTCGGGCGGCAGTGAAATCATGTTTAGAAATCGTATTATTCAGGTCTTCCTTGGGTTTACGGTGATGTTAGTGATGGCTCAACTTCCGCCTAAATTTTATCAGCGGATAGCGCCTTATCTTTATTTAATCGGTTTAATATTGCTAATTTTGGTGGATGCGATTGGGACAACCAGTAAAGGCGCACAACGCTGGTTGGATCTTGGTTTTATTCGTTTCCAACCTTCCGAGATTGTGAAACTGGCGGTGCCTTTAATGGTGGCGGTTTATTTAGGCAACCGCCCGCTTCCGCCAAAATTAAGCGAAACCTTTATTGCAATAGCGATGATTATTGTGCCGACGTTGTTGGTAGCAATCCAGCCTGATCTTGGCACCTCAATTTTAGTGAGTGCCTCAGGCTTATTCGTTGTTTTTCTTGCGGGGATGAATTGGTGGTTGATTCTTGCCGCTGTCGTCGGATTGGCTGGCTTTATTCCGATTATGTGGCTTTACTTAATGCACGATTATCAGCGTACCCGGGTTCTAACCCTGCTCGATCCGGAAAAAGACCCGCTCGGGGCGGGGTATCATATTTTGCAATCGAAAATTGCTATCGGTTCGGGGGGGATCTGGGGAAAAGGTTGGATGCAAGGCACCCAATCCCAACTTGAATTTCTGCCTGAACCTCATACCGATTTTATTTTTGCCGTGATGAGTGAAGAACACGGCATGGTGGGTTTTGGTATTTTAATTGCGATTTATATGTTTATCATCGTTCGTGGTTTAATGATTGCCGTTAATGCACAAACCTCTTTTGGGAGAATTTTAGCGGGGGCGACGACGTTAATTTTTTTCGTGTATTTATTCGTCAATATTGGTATGGTGAGCGGTATTTTGCCGGTGGTGGGAGTGCCATTGCCATTATTTAGTTATGGCGGCACTTCTTATGTGGCGATTATGGCAAGTTTTGGATTAATTATGTCAATCCACACCCACCGCACAAGGTTTATCAATGGGAACTAATTGGCATTTTAGTTTTCTTACATACAGCTTATTTATTGGAAACTTCATGTTATGAAATTCAAAATGCTTGTAAAAGCGACCGCACTTATGCTTATTACGGCTTTCACCGTTTTACCGGTTCAAGCGCAGAATGATCCCTTGAAACAATATGGGATTAAAGGGGCAAATCTAACTCGTACAACATCGATTAAGTCACCAAAAAGTTATACGGTGAACGGGAAAACTTATACTACGCACAATGCTAATAGTGCCAAAGAATATTCAAAAAATGGAATAGCAAGCTATTATCATAGTAAATTTCATGGGCGCCGTACTTCTAGTGGAGAGCCTTATAATGCCAATCTCTACACGGCAGCACATAAAACCTTGCCACTCAATTCTTATGCCTTAGTTACTAATTTACGCAATAATAGGAAAACCATTGTGCGTATTAACGATCGCGGCCCTTTTAGTCGGGAGCGCATTATTGATCTTTCCTATACTGCGGCGAAGGAAATCGGTTTAATTGCCCGTGGTGTCGGGCAGGTGAAGGTTGAGGCATTACATGTGGCGGCAAATGGCAAGATTTCTGGTGCAGGAACAAAAACGCTTGCCAAACATGCGAGGACTCAAGCCGCTTCAGAGCGACTTGCCATAGCTAATATTGAAAAAAAACTCGTAAATAGGCAAAATCTATCAAAAGAACGCTATAAACTAAAAATGTTGGATTTCCACAGTGAAAATCAAGCCACCGCTATTGTTAATCGTTTGGCACTTGATAATATCAATTCACAAGTAAATCATCGAGACGGTCGGTACGAAATTCATTTTGGGCCGATAGAAGACAAACAAATGATTACACAATTAAAAATGAAATTACAAAAAATGGCTAGTGGAAATCCATTGATCGTTTATACTTACAAAAATTAAGATGTCACTAAAGGAAATTCAATGTTAAAGATAAGTACTAAATTAACAAAGACAGTATTTTTTTCAGGGATTATAGCGCTATCTTCTGCTGTTTCGGCTCAGGATATGCAATACGGTATTAGCCCACCGGAAGTGAATGCACAAACCTATATTTTGATGGATTATCACTCGGGAGCGGTACTTGCGTCGTTAAATCCCGATCAACGCCAATATCCCGCCTCCTTAACGAAAATGATGACGAGCTATGTGGTAGGGCAAGCGTTAAAACAGGGCAAAATCCATAATTCCGATATGGTGACCATTGGTGAAAGTGCCTGGGGACGTAATTTTCCTGATTCGTCAAAAATGTTTTTAAACTTAAATCAGCAGGTTTCCGTTGCCGATCTAAATAAAGGCGTGATTATTGTTTCCGGTAACGATGCTTGTGTGGCATTGGCAGAACATATTTCCGGTACGGTATTAAATTTTGTGGATACCATGAATAAATATGTCCAACAATTCGGGTTAAAAAATACAAATTTCACGACACCGCACGGTTTAGATGATCCAAACCAATACTCCAGTGCGCGGGATATGGCGCTTATCGGCGCGTATATTATTCGAGATCTGCCGGAAGAATATAAAATTTACGCGGAAAAAGAATTCACCTTTAATAAGATCAAACAACCTAACCGTAACGGTCTATTGTGGGATAAAACTATGAAGGTGGACGGTATGAAAACTGGCCATACCAGCCAAGCCGGTTATAACCTCGTGGCTTCAGCAACGAATCCGAGTAATATGCGTTTGATCTCAGTTGTAATGGGCGTTTCAACTTATAAGGGACGTGAAGTTGAGAGTAGAAAGCTATTGCAATGGGGTTTCGCAAATTTTGAAACGTTAAAAACCCTTGAAGCGAATAAAGAAATTTCGGAGCAACCGGTTTATTACGGTGATGAAAGCAGCGTGAAATTAGGCGTGTTGCAAGATAGTTTTATTACCGTGCCAAAAGGCAAACAAGCCGAATTAAAAGCCCGTTACGAGTTGGATAATAAATACTTACAGGCTCCTTTGGCAAAAGGTCAGGTGGTCGGTAAAGTGATTTATCAGCTTGACGGTAAAGATGTTGCGGTAGTTAATTTACAAGCAATGCAAGACGTTAAAGAAGGCGGATTTTTCGGCAATGCTTGGGATTGGTTGGTGTTAACGATAAAAAGTCTTTTCTAAAATCTCTTGAATTTTAACCGCACTTCCCCATTTTACAAGGGAACCCTATTACCTCAAACCGGGCAGATTTAAGATCTGCCCTTTATCTCACTCAAAATAGAGAAAAATTATGGCAACGGAACAAGATTACGAAAAATTGAAAGAATTAATGGAATTTCCTGCTGCAATGACTTTTAAAGTCGCCGGTATAAACCGTGAAGATTTAGCACAGGATTTAATTTCTGTCGTACAAAAATATATCCCGGGGGATTATATTCCTAAAGAAAAACGCAGTAGTAAAGGAACATACAATTCTGTTTCTATTGATGTGATTGCACAGAATTTTGAGCAAGTCGAAACTCTCTATAAAGAACTCGCTAAAGTTGAAGGCGTGAAAATGGTTATTTAGTATGGCGACACTACCACTTATCGTACGCCAACTTGGTTTACAGGATTATCAAGAGACTTGGCATAAAATGCAAAGTTTTACGGACAGTCGCAATGCTGAAACCACAGATGAGATCTGGTTGGTAGAACATCCTTCAGTATTTACCCAAGGGCAAGCGGGAAAACCGGAACATTTGTTGCAAAGTTCTAATATCCCCGTTGTGCAATCCGATCGTGGCGGGCAAATTACGTATCATGGGTCAGGTCAGCAAATTATGTATGTGTTGATTGATATTCGTCGCCATCAAGACCTAAATGTTCGTCAATTAGTGACCGCACTTGAGCAGGCGGTGGTAAAAACTTTAGCGGATTACGGTATTGAAGGATACCCTAAACCCGATGCACCGGGTGTCTATATTGACGGTAAGAAAATTTGTTCATTAGGATTGCGTATTCGTAAAGGTTGTTCTTTTCACGGATTGGCATTTAATATCAATATGGATTTAACGCCATTTAATTATATAAACCCTTGTGGCTATGCCGGTTTAGAAATGTGCCAACTTGCCGATTTTATCGCGAAAGAAGAGGCGACATTAGATAACGTCTCCCCCAAATTAATTAAACACTTTGCCGAACTTTTGGGCTATAATGCAACGAATTTTTAACAATAAAAAATGCCTAATTTAGGCATTTTTCTTTAGGAAAGAATCATGTCAACGCCATTTAAAATGGAACGGGGTGTCAAATATCGTGACGCAGCCAAAACTTCCATTATTCCTGTAAAAAATATTGATCCCAATCAAGAGTTACTGAAAAAACCGGAATGGATGAAAATCAAATTACCGGCAAGTTCACTGAAAATCGAAAATATTAAAAATGGTATGCGTCGTCATGGATTGCACTCGGTTTGTGAAGAGGCTTCTTGCCCGAATTTACATGAGTGTTTTAATCATGGTACCGCTACTTTTATGATTTTGGGGGCGATTTGTACCCGTCGTTGCCCGTTTTGTGATGTTGCACACGGAAAACCTTTACCGCCTGATCCGGAAGAACCGCGTAAACTCGCTGAAACTATTCAAGATATGAAATTGAAATATGTGGTGATTACATCCGTGGATCGGGATGATTTGCCGGATCGCGGTGCTGGGCATTTTGCAGACTGTGTAAAAGAAGTGAGAGCGTTGAATCCGGGAATTAAAATTGAAATTTTAGTACCGGATTTTCGTGGTCGTATCTCCCAAGCATTAGAAAAACTGAAAGAGAATCCACCGGATGTATTTAATCACAATTTAGAAAATGTACCGCGTCTGTACAAAGAAATTCGTCCGGGGGCGGATTATGAGTGGTCGCTAAAACTACTTCGTGAATTTAAGGATATGTTCCCGAATATCCCGACAAAATCGGGTTTGATGGTTGGTTTGGGTGAAACGAACGAAGAAATTTTAGAGGTTATGCAGGATCTACGTGATAACGGTGTGACAATGCTCACTTTAGGGCAGTATTTACAGCCAAGCCGTCATCATCTTCCGGTTGCACGTTATGTACCGCCGGCAGAATTTGATGAGTTCCGAGACAAAGCTAATGAGATGGGCTTTGAACACGTGGCTTGCGGCCCTTTTGTTCGTTCCTCTTATCATGCGGATCTCCAAGCCAGTGGCGGTTTAGTAAAATAAAAACGGCATCAAAAATGACCGCACTTTTACTGAGTAAAACGGGTTGCTTTTTAAAAGCAACCCATTTTTTTATCGGTCTAAGCCACCCAAAGCAATACCGCCAGTAGCTGCGGTGAAATAATCCTCAGGAACATTACTAACGGATAAACCGTCGCGTAAGAAAGTGAAGCGGCACCATTGTCTTCTTTGATTTCATTGGCGAAGGCTAGAGCAGGTGGATCCGTCATCGAACCGGCAAGTAGCCCGCAAATACTGAGATAATTAAGTTTGGCATATATGCGAGCTATCATCCCAACAATCATCAATGGGATGAAGGTAATAAACATGCCATATCCCATCCATTCAAGCCCAGCTCCATTGACCAACGTATCGACAAAATTACTGCCGGATTTTAAACCCACAACCGCAAGGAAAAGCACAATACCGATTTCACGTAAGGCAAGGTTCGCACTTGGCGGCATAAACCAGTAAAGTTTCCCTATGCTACCGACTCGGGCAAGAATCAATGCGATAACAAGCGGCCCTCCCGCCAAACCGAGTTTAAGAGCAACAGGGAAACCGGGGATATAAAAAGGGATAGAGCCGAGTAAAACCCCTAAGCCGACCCCAATAAATACGGGTAGCATTTGTACTTGTTGGAGTTTTTGTTGTGCATTGCCGATAACGGAAATGGCTTGATTTAGCACATCGGCATGCCCGACCATATGTAGCACATCGCCAAATTGCAGTGTGCTGTTACCACTTGGCACCAATTCCACACCTGCACGGTTTAAGCGTGAAATGACAACACCATATTTTTGGTGCACATGAAGCGTGCGGATTTTCTTACCCAATACTTTTTCATTGGTGACAACGACACGCTCGGCACGAATTTCTCCACTGTTGGAAAGGGGAGGCATATCCACTTCATCACCAATAATTAAGCGCATTTTTTTCAGTGCTTTTCCTTCACCGACTAAATGTAATATATCGTCAAGATGAATTTCAGTATTGGCTTTGGGAACGATCACGCTGTCTCCGCGTTTTAATCGCGAACAAACGACGTCTTCATCATCAAATCCCGGAATCTCGACTAAAGTGATACCCTGTAAATTTTGATTGCTTACTTTCACCGAAATAGTATGTAAATTTTCTTTATCGTGCCCATTTTCTTTGTTAAAACGATTTGCTTCGTCTTCAATTTTTATTTTAAAGAATAGACGAATCAACCACATAGCAAGCAAGATTCCACAAATTCCGAAAGGATATGCCATGGCGTACGCCATACCCATTGTTGCGGTAGCTTGTGACATACCTAATTCGCTCAAAACCAGCTGACCCGCCCCTAGAGAAGGGGTATTTGTTACTGCACCGGAATAAATGCCTAAAACAATATCCAACGGCACATTGGCGATTTTGTGTAAAACGAAAACAAAAAATGAACCGATGAATACGATTAAAATTGCGAGTATATTGAGTTTTAAACCGGATTCCCTCAGTGAGGAAAAAAAGCCTGGCCCCACCTGAATCCCAATGGCATAAACAAATAAAATTAAACCGAATTCCTGCACAAAATGCAGAATATCGACATTCAGTTGTAAGCCATATTGGCTGGTAAAATGCGAAACAATAATTCCGCCAAATAATACGCCGCCAATTCCTAAGCCGACACCTTTAATCTTCCAATGTCCAATCCATAGCCCGATAACTGCAGCAAGGGCTAGGAGACTAATCGTGATTGCAATCTCGCTCATGCTAACCTCATTAACTAAATCTAACTATTATGGATTATAGCAATTTGAATTTTGAAAACGGTAACTAAACTCAAAAAATGATAACTTCATCACAATTTTTCTTGCTTAATCATAAACTCTGCCTAAAATGACCGCACTTTTATTTTTTACGGGTATATTTTTATGGATTACGGACAAGAAGCGATCACATCGCTCCTTTGGATTTTAAGAACGCTTGCTATTACAGCAGTGGTATTTAGTTTAGGGATTTTTTTACTAGTGCGTTTTACGCATTGGGGAAAGCAATTTTGGATGTTTGCCGGCGGTTATCTTTCGCCAAAGCGTAGCATTAAACCCTTATTATTTTTCTTGTTGATTGTAGCACTGACTCTAGTGAGTGTACGTGTCAGTTTAGTGTATTCCGAATGGAACAATAGTATGTACACGTCGCTACAAGAATTTAATGAACCTGTCTTTTGGCAACAAATGGTACTGTTTTGTATCATTGCCACCAGTGCAGTTTCCACTTATCTAGTAAGCTATTATGTAGAACAACGTTTTGTGATTGATTGGATTACTTGGCTCAATGATGAGCTAGCTGGTAAATGGATGGCAAATCGCGCTTACTATAAAACCCAATATCTGTCCGCTAATTTAGATAACCCTGATCAACGGATTCAACAAGATATACAATCTTATGTCAAAACTACATTGTCATTAAGCACCGGTGTTATTGATGCGGTTACCTCCATGATTTCTTATACTATTTTATTATGGGGATTGGCGGGACCAATGATGTTCTTCGGTATAGAAATTCCGCATATGATGGTTTTCTTGGTCTTTGCTTATGTGATTTTTACTACGCTGATCGCATTTAGACTTGGTCGTCCGCTCATCGATCTAAATTTTGCTAATGAACGTCTCAATGCAAACTATCGGTATTCCCTAATCCGTATTAAGGAATACGCAGAGAGCATTGCGTTTTATGCCGGAGAAAAGGTCGAGCAAAATCAGCTTTATCACCAATTTCGTTCGGTGATCAAAAATATGTGGAATATTGTATTTAGAACCTTAAAATTTTCCGGTTTCAATATAGTAGTGACCCAAGTTTCCGTGGTATTCCCCTTATTGATCCAAGTAGGTCGCTATTTTGAAAAACAGATCAAACTGGGTGATTTAATACAAACATTACAAGTGTTTGGTCAATTACATTCTAATTTATCTTTCTTCCGTAGCTCGTATGATAACTTTGCCGGTTATAAAGCGACACTTAATCGTTTAACCGGCTTTACTTATGCCATTGATATGGCAAATCGCGAATCGAAAACAGATATTCAAGTCAGTGAAAAGGATGTGATTTTTGAACATTTAAGCATTAAAAGCCCTTTTGGGCAGACATTAATTGAGAATCTCAACTTGGTTTTACCACAGGGGGCAAGTTTATTGATCCAAGGAGATTCCGGAGCAGGAAAAACGACTTTATTACGTACCGCAGCGGGGCTTTGGTCCTATTCTCTAGGAAAAGTGTATTGTCCGAAAGCGAAACTTTTTCTCTCACAAAAACCTTATTTGCCGCAGGGTAGCCTACTGACAGCATTGGCATATCCAAAAAATGTGGAAGAAATCGACCGCACTTTGGCGGAACAAATCTTACATAAAGTTCAACTTGGACATTTACTCGAACGTATTGAGCAAGACCAAGATTGGACTCGTATTCTTTCCCCTGGCGAGCAACAACGTCTAGCCTTTGCCCGACTATTGCTGCATAAACCGAAAGTCGCCTTTTTAGATGAAGCAACGGCGAGTATGGATGAAGGATTGGAATATGAGATGTATCGTTTATTAAAAGATGAATTACCGACAACGACAATTATTAGCGTGGGGCATCGTTCTACATTGAAGGCTTTCCATCAACAGCAGCTTCATCTTTTGTCTAAAGGTGAATGGTCGTTAAGTCAGCTCAATGGATAACTCAGTAAAAGTGCGGTCGTTTTTTTAGCGCATTTTTCTTGCGTAGTATAAAAATACTGTTATCAATAGCGATTTTTTGGTACATTTAGCACAATTTTTGTGTATTCAAATATGATCAAATTTTTAATCAATTCAAATTAACGGAATTATTATGTTATTTAAAAAAATACGCGGTTTATTTTCAAATGATCTCTCTATCGATTTAGGTACGGCAAACACGCTGATTTATGTAAAAGGGCAGGGGATTGTGTTAGATGAGCCTTCTGTCGTGGCGATTCGCCAAGATCGTATGGGGGCGTTAAAAAGTATTGCTGCGGTAGGTAAAGAAGCCAAACAAATGTTAGGGCGTACGCCAAAAAGCATTGTGGCTATTCGTCCGATGAAAGATGGTGTGATCGCAGACTTTTTTGTAACCGAAAAAATGTTGCAGTATTTTATTAAACAGGTTCACAGCGGCAACTTTATGCGCCCAAGCCCTCGCGTATTAGTGTGCGTACCGGCAGGTGCTACGCAGGTTGAACGCCGTGCAATTAAAGAATCGGCGATTGGTGCGGGGGCACGTGAAGTGTATTTAATTGAAGAACCGATGGCGGCGGCAATCGGCGCAAAATTACCGGTTTCTACCGCAGTCGGTTCAATGGTCATTGATATTGGTGGGGGAACAACCGAAGTCGCCGTGATTTCTTTAAACGGTATCGTGTATTCTTCTTCTGTTCGCATTGGCGGTGACCGCTTTGATGAAGCGATTATTTCTTATGTGCGTCGTACTTTTGGCTCAGTCATTGGAGAACCTACGGCAGAGCGTATTAAACAAGAAATTGGTACGGCTTACATTCAAGAAGGTGATGAAATTAAAGAAATGGAAGTGCATGGTCATAACCTCGCTGAAGGTGCGCCTCGTTCTTTCAAATTAACTTCTCGTGACGTATTGGAGGCCATTCAACAGCCTCTAAACGGTATCGTTGCGGCAGTACGTACAGCGCTTGAAGAATGTCAGCCGGAACATGCGGCGGATATTTTTGAGCGTGGTATGGTTTTGACCGGAGGCGGTGCATTATTACGCAATATTGATATTTTGCTTGCGCGTGAATCCGGTGTTCCGACGATTATTGCTGAAGAGCCGCTCACTTGTGTGGCGCGTGGCGGCGGTGAAGCGTTAGAAATGATCGATATGCATGGTGGCGACATTTTTAGCGATGAAATTTAATGTATCATCAATAAAAAGTGCGGTTGATTTTGACCGCACTTTTGTTTTAAGCCATTAATGAATTAGGTAGTTTAATGAAACCGATTTTTGCTAAATCTCCTCCTTTAGGATTCCGTCTGGTTCTTGCGGTGATTGCTTCTACCGGTCTTATTTTGGCGGATGGGCAGGATTCGATGGATAGGGTTCGCAGTATGATGGAAACCGCTGTTGGCGGTTTGTATTATTTGGCAAATAGCCCGCGTACCGTATTAGACGGCGTATCGGATAATTTTGTCGATACTAACAAATTACAAATCGAAAATAAGGTATTGCGTGAACAGCTTCGTGAAAAAAATGCGGATTTGTTGCTGTTGGATCAAATTAAAGTCGAAAATCAGCGTTTACGTTTATTACTCAATTCACCGTTAAGAACCGATGAATATAAAAAAATTGCGGAAGTGTTGACGGCTGAAACGGATGTATATCGCCAGCAGGTTGTTATTAATCAGGGAGAAAAAGACGGGGCTTATGTAGGGCAGCCGGTCATTGATGAGAAAGGCGTGATTGGGCAAATTATCTCTGTTGGGGCTAATACCAGTCGTGTATTGTTGATGACGGATGTAACTCATTCTATCCCTGTACAAGTGCTGCGTAATGATGTACGTGTGATTGCGAGTGGAACCGGGCATACCGACGAACTTACGCTTGATAATGTACCACGTTCAGTGGATATTGAAAAAGGCGATTTATTGGTGACATCAGGTTTGGGAGGGCGCTTTCTTGAAGGCTATCCCGTAGCAGTGGTGCAAAGTGTATCCCGTGATGGAACAAATTATTTCGCAACGGTAAAAGCCAAACCGTTAGCATCTTTAGAACGTTTACGCTACGTACTTTTACTTTGGCCAAGCACCCTAGATATATCAAAAGTAAAATCAATGTCGCCGGAAGAAGTACGCGAGCTGGTTCAAAAGCGGTTGGAAAGCCAAGCCAATGAGATGAACAATAAAGTGCGCAAAATGAAAATCACCGAAGAACAAGAACCCAAAATCGAAAATAATAAAGAAGAAATTGAACCTGAAATTCCGACCGAAACACCGCAAGACGAGCCTGTTTCACCGGAGCAACGGGAATATCGGGAGGAAGGCTGATGCAAATGCGCTTTTTGCAATGGGTAACGATACTCTCCTTCTTTATTGTCGCCCTTGTTATGGAACTTGCACCTTGGCCAATAGGCTTTCAAGCGTTTAAACCCGCTTGGTTAATTTTGGTGCTAACCTATTGGGTATTAGCTATTCCTAACAAAGTCAGCATTGGCATTGCTTTTTTACTTGGCGTGATTTGGGATATTGTACTTGGTTCAACCCTCGGTATTCATGCGCTAGTGCTTTCAGTCGCTTTTTACTTTATTGCTAAAAATTATCTGGTGCTTCGTAACCTTTCCTTGTGGTTTCAAAGCCTATTGGTGATTATTTTTGTGTTTTTTATTCGTTTTGCCATTTTTCTTGTGGAATTATTTTTACACAGTGCAGTGTTTAATTGGCAGGAAATTTTTGGCGCTATTGCCTCGGGTATATTGTGGCCATGGATATTTTTATTAATGCGAAAAATGCGCAGAAAAGTCGGGCTAAGTTGAAATCAGAAGAGTAGTTTTTATTCAGCAGACTGTATAACGATAGAAATAAAAGGGAAACATTTGTTTCCCTTTTGTTATATCTAATTTTTGTGATTCTATCAGACCATTACGAACGTTTCATAATTTCAAAAAACTCTTCATTGGTTTTTGCAACACCGAGTTTGTCAATGAGCCATTCCATTGCTTCCACTTCACCCATTGGGTTAAGGATTTTGCGTAGAATCCACATTTTTTGCAGTTCGTCAGGTGTGGTGAGTAAATCTTCTTTACGTGTTCCCGAGCGATTGAAGTCAATAGCTGGGAATACGCGTTTTTCGGCAATTTTACGGGAAAGATGAAGTTCCATATTACCGGTTCCTTTAAATTCTTCGAAAATTACTTCATCCATTTTTGAGCCGGTATCGACAAGTGCGGTCGCAATAATCGTTAAACTACCACCTTCTTCTACATTACGGGCGGCACCGAAGAAACGTTTAGGACGGTGTAATGCGTTGGCATCCACACCACCTGATAAAATCTTACCGGAAGCCGGTGTAACCGTATTATAAGCACGGGCCAAACGGGTAATGGAATCAAGTAAAATTACCACATCTTTTTTATGTTCGACGGAACGTTTAGCCTTTTCGATCACCATTTCTGCCACTTGAACATGGCGTGCAGCCGGTTCATCAAAAGTAGAAGCGATCACTTCACCTTTTACCGAGCGTTGCATTTCCGTTACCTCTTCCGGGCGTTCATCAATTAACAGGACGATGAGTTCGCATTCCGGATAATTATGGGTAATGCTTTGAGCAATATTTTGCAGTAGCATGGTTTTACCGGCTTTTGGAGGCGCAACAATTAAACCCCGTTGACCTTTACCAATCGGTGAGGCTAAATCCAAAATACGGGCGGTTAAATCTTCGGTTGAGCCGTTACCCCGTTCCATTTTGAGACGGGAGTTGGCATGGAGCGGTGTTAAGTTTTCAAAGAGAATTTTACTACGGGATACTTCGGGCTTGTCATCATTGACTTGATCAACTTTAAGTAGGGCAAAATAGCGCTCACCTTCTTTAGGCGGTCGGATTTTACCTTCAATTTTGTCACCAGTTTGTAAGTTAAAACGACGAATTTGGCTTGGTGAAACATAAATATCGTCAGGACCCGCTAAATAAGAACTGTCGGCAGAACGTAAAAAACCGAAACCATCGGGTAAAATTTCTAACACGCCGCCGCCAAAGATATCTTCACCGCTTTTGGCATGTTGTTTTAAGATTGCAAAGACAATATCTTGTTTACGCAAACGGGCTAAATTTTCTAAGCCCATTTGCTCTTCGCCAAGTTTCACTAGATCCGAAACAGGCGTATTTTTAAGTTCTGTTAAATGCATAATGAATAATTGTTGGGATTGTTAAGAGTTGAGTTAATTGAATGGTGGAGTACTATCCTAAAATTTTTGCGTAAGGTATCACTAAAACGGCATACTGTCTAGTTGTCAGCACAAACTTTTATAAATTTATTTTATTTTTTGCGATATTGCCCCGGAGTTAATTGATAATATTTTTTAAATGCTTTCCCAAAATTACTTTCCGACTGAAAACCGCAATTTAATGCAATGCTGAGTACGGATTGTTGGGAGTGTTTAAGTAATTCCGCCGCCTTTTGTAATCTAATATGATTGACAAAATTATATGGGCTGACACCGAGTTGCCGATTAAATAATCGTATAAGTTGAGCTTTGGATAAATTTGCTATATGACAAAGGGTTTCAATTTTCCACCCCTGCTCAGGTTTCGCAATAATATTGGATATCACATTGTAAAGACGTTTATCGCGTAATCCGTTCAGCTGGGCGTTATCCTGTTGTAAATAGGCACGAATTAGTAAGGTTAGCAATACGCTGAGTAAGGCATTAATAATATTTGCGGAACCGGCTTGATACTCATCAGCTTCTCGTTGCAGTATGTCAAGTAAGGGGGTTAAAGCGGCATCTTGCAAATTTAATAAAATAACTTCAGGTAGGTTATTAAATAATTCCGATTGTTTATCATAAGTAAAATTGGCACAAAATAAGCTGAAATCAGGCGATTCACCGCCGCATTGTTTCAACGTAAATGCACCGTTAGAAATAATATTTATTTTACTCGGTCCCTTGTAGTTAGGCTGGTGTGTTAAGACGTGACCTAATGAATGGGGGATAAATACCACATCGTTAGCCTTAAGTTTTATTGCATTCACCATCCCGTCAATATGTAAATATCCCTCTCCTTGTGAAACTATATGCACAATTCCATGACAGGTTTGCCTCTCATGGCGGATATACCAAGAGTCCTGCAATTTACATTGAACATTAATGCTACCGGAGATTTGAGCAAATTTAATGAGTTTATCAAGAATATCCATTACTTACCTCTATAAATAAAAATAGGGAGCGGGCTCCCTATTTTCGTTTGCATTATATATTTTATTAAGCCAAGCCACCCGCCTTTTTGCGCAGAATTCGATTTGCACATTCTGCCGCTACAGTTAATCCGCCTGCCATCATAATAATGTCTTTTAAGATCAAACGTCCGGCGGCAGATAAATAAGGGAAGCCATAATTTGGTGTAGGTAAATCACCGCCTAAATTCGGTACCCAGGTTTCCGGTGTGGTAATCAGGAACGAAAGCGTAACAATTGACATACCGAAGGTCAAGAGTCCGCCAATCAACCCGATGTTGGCATTCCAAATCCCCATCAGGGTTAAAATACCAATGCTCACAATCACCATGCCTAATCCGTAAGAGAAGGTATAAGTACCGTTTTGCTTATGCCATTCGATATTTTTTTGTACCATTTTTCCTTCAGGATTCTTGTGTAACACATATTCCTTAACCATTTCGCCTTTTTCATTTGGTGCGTATTTATCGCTGTTATTATAAAAAAAGCTCATAAAAGGGCTATTGGATACGAAATGTGCAATCCCGTCCGCTTCGTATTGGAAGGCTTTTAAGCCGCCAATCCAAGCCATAACAATAAAAATGGCAATTCGAATAAAATTAATAAATTGACGTTGCCAAGGGGCGATAATTTTAGCAATAAATTCAATCAAAGCTTGCATAGATAACTCCTAATTATTAATGATAAATCAGCTTTAAATTTTAAGGCAATTAAGTCAGCGTTATTAGACGATTTGTCTTAATTTATCCATAAATTGTCTCATTTTATCATCGGAGATATCGGCGATTTCTTTAAAATATTTCACTTATTTAGGGGGAATTGATAAAATGCCCCCTTTAAAAATTCCGTATATTTTGACCGCACTTTGGGGTCATTGATGATAAGAAAGAGGATATTATGGCACTTTGGGGTGGGCGTTTTACACAAGCGGCAGATAAGCGTTTTAAAGATTTTAATGATTCATTACGTTTTGATTATCGTCTCGCCGAACAGGATATCGAAGGATCAATCGGTTGGTCGAAAGCATTAGTAAAAGTGAATGTCTTAACGACGGATGAACAACAACGGTTAGAGCAGGCATTAAATGAATTATTGATCGAAGTGCGGTCGAATCCGCAAGCAATTTTACAAGATGAAGCAGAGGATATTCACAGTTGGGTGGAAAGTAAACTGATTGATAAAGTCGGTAATCTTGGAAAAAAATTGCATACCGGACGTAGTCGTAACGATCAAGTCGCACTCGATATTAAAATGTGGTGTAAACAACGTGTGATCGAATTACAGGATTCGATTCGGAATTTACAACGCCATTTAGTGCAAACCGCTGAAAATACCCAAGAAGCCGTGATGCCGGGTTACACCCATCTTCAACGTGCGCAACCTATCACTTTTGCCCACTGGTGTATGGCTTATGTAGAAATGTTTGATCGAGATTACACCCGTTTGACCGATGCTTATAAACGCATGAATACTTGCCCGCTTGGTAGTGGTGCATTGGCTGGTACGGCTTATGCAGTGGATCGCGATGCACTTGCTCAAGATTTAGGGTTTAATTTTGCAACCCGTAATAGTTTGGACAGCGTGTCGGATCGTGATCATATCGTAGAATTACTTTCTACAGCCTCCCTGAGTATGGCTCATCTTTCCCGTTTTGCGGAAGATATGATTATTTTTAATAGTGGAGAAGCAAATTTCGTCGAATTATCGGATCGTGTAACTTCAGGTTCATCTTTAATGCCACAAAAGAAAAATCCGGATGCCTGCGAATTAATTCGTGGAAAAGCAGGTCGTGTAATGGGCGCTTTAACCGGAATGTTGATGACTTTAAAGGGGTTACCGCTCGCCTACAACAAAGATATGCAAGAAGATAAGGAGGGCATTTTCGATGCCTTGGATACTTGGCAAGATTGTTTGGACATGGCAACTTTCGTATTGGATGAGTTAAAAGTGAACGTTGAACGTACCCGTGAAGCCGCCTTAAAAGGCTATTCAAATGCGACTGAATTGGCTGATTATCTTGTTGCTAAAGGTGTACCTTTCCGTGATTCCCATCATATTGTGGGGGAAACGGTGGTGTATGCGATTAAAAAAGGCAAAAGCTTGGAAGATTTAACTATTCCGGAATTTCGTCAGTTTAGCGAGATGGTGGGAGATGATGTGTACAACATTCTTTCCCTGCAATCCTGTTTGGATAAACGTTGTGCAAAAGGCGGCGTTTCTCCATTACGAGTAGCAGAAGCCATTGCAGAAGCGAAAGCAAGATTTGCCTAAGCAATAAAATAAATAGAAAGTGCGGTGGGAAAAATAGTTGAATTTCTCGGTATTATGCAGCAGAGGCGCAAAAGATTATTTTGTACGTTTACTACCGCTATTCATAATCAGGCTAAAAATGACCGCACTTTGGTTTATAAAAATATACGCTAATGTATGAATTAAAATCCTCTATAGCGAAAAAACTAAGGGAATTTTTTTATGGAAGTACGGTTGAAAGTTATTTAATAAGTATGGGTTAGCTTTTTTGGTTTCAATAGGTGCAGTAGCCAATAGGGAGCATTCTAACAGCTTAAAGTAAGGTTATCATTAACACTTTTAAGATTAAAAAGCCCAAGTTTCTGTAATAAAACCATAACATTTAAAAAAAATTGGCATTTACAATAAAATATATGTAAAGTAGGCGCACGATTCTTCCAATTTCAAATTCAGGACATACACTGATGAACAGCAGACAGCAGACAGCAGACAGCAGACAGCAGACAGCAGACAGCAGACAGCAGACAGCAGACAGCAGACAGCAGACAGCATACAGCATAAAGCATAATTTTTCTTTCTCCTTCCGCCAGGAAAAGGTTAGGTGGAATTCTATTTACAAAAAACTCAAGATTGAGGGTTCTTGTATCAAGAACCCTCAATCTTGAGTTTTTTGTATTTTAGTCTCTTCAAAAAATTCAGGTGTTGATGGCGTTAGGCGTGATTTTTCAACATCGCCCGAGCGTTTTCGACAATATTATTTTTCCTCGGTTGTTTGGATTGGATGCCCCATCTGCTATGGAGTTGTGTAGTGTGAAGGAAAAGTAATTTTATTTATTGAATCTCAACAATTTTATTAACTATTAAAGAGGTTAAGTATGAACAAAACATTGCTTTGTCTCGGCGTGGTAGCTGCATTGACTGGCTGCGCACGAGATGTGAATCAGCCACTAGAAACGTGGAGTAATTTTGAACAAAGCAAAATTAATGCTCAGCAGTTGGAGGAAAACCAATCTTTGGCTGTATTTTATCGTCAGGATGATGTACAAGGCCCGGCGGTCAATGTGTATGTTGACGGCAATTATCAAGCCTCATTGCTGCCAAATGCGTACACACCGGTAGTGGTTTGTGCGGACAAACATTTATTCAGTGCCTCTTATAGCAGTAACGGCAAATTTGGCAATCGTACGCAGGGGGTGAACTATACACTACCGGTCAACCAAACAATGTATATCAAAGTAAGTCAACAAAACGGTAAACTCGTGTTTAACCAAGTGGAAGGTGCGGTCGGAGAACAGGAAGTTTCTCAATTAGCTAAAGAAAATCAAACCCTTTCACGCGTTCCTGCCGCAGGGAATTGCGGTGCAGGCATATTAGCGGTGGAGTCATTGGAAGCGGGCGCATTATTCGATTTTAACAAATCCAATTACAACGACATTTTGCCGAACGGCAAAGAAAAAATTGAAGAATTTGCCGAGAAAGTCAAATCCATGCCATCAATTAGCAAAATAACCGTTTCCGGTCATACAGACCCGATAGGTTCGGCAAGCTATAACCAAGCGTTATCACAAAAACGGGCGAATACCGTGAAATTAGCATTACAAAAAGCAGGTGTAACCGCGCCGATTAATGCGGTGGGTTACGGTAAAGCGGAACTGGTGGTAAGCAATTGCGATGCCTATAAAGGCGCACAACGTAATCAGTGCAACCAACCAAATCGCCGTGTAGAAATCGCAGTTTATGGAAACTAATGATTAAGGAGTATTTATGTCAACCACATTAAAAGTATTAAGTGCTAAAAAAGTGATAGCCAGCCACCAAATTACTCAAGGTGAAATGTTGGTTATTGAAGCAAGAGATAAATCAAATTACCAATTAATTGACAACCAAACCGGTCTTGGTCCACAAAATATCATCGCTAAACGTGAAGGAAAGGATTTAAAACTCTTTTTGGAAGACGGCGATATGAGCGCAGACGTAGTGATTAAAGGTTACTACGGTGATGAAAATTCAGAAGAAGTAAGCAACTTAATTGTTGGTCAACATGAAAATGGCGGCATTTATGCCTATGTACCGGAATCCGGCTTAAAATCGGATGCGGTGAGTATGTTAGCAGAAGAAGTGGCTGCACCACAAGCGTTAGGAGGTGAAGATCTAGCGAGTGCCTTCTGGGCGTTTAACCCGTGGTGGTTATTAGCGTTAGTTCCATTGGCAGCAGGTATTGCGATTGCGGCAAGCAATGGCGGAAGTAGTGGCGGCGGTAATGAGAATACCGACAATACAGCAGATAAACCAACGTTAGATGCTAAAACTGATGGTTCGGTAACCGTAAAACCTGGCGCAGACAACACGAAAGTTGTGGTGAAATATACTGATGAAAACGGCAATGAAAAAACAGCAACCTTGACGAAAGATGCAAATGGCAACTGGACATCAGACAATCCGGACGTAGCACCAAAAGGTGACGGCTCATTCACTATTCCAGCAGATAAAGTAAAAGACGGTTCTAAAGTAACAGCAATCGGTACGGATGATAAAGGGAATGCGGCGGATGCTGATGCAACAACGGCGGGCAATAATCCGGATACAACGGCGGATAAACCGACCTTAACCCCGGAAACCGACGGTTCAGTTAGCGTGAAACCGGGCGAAGACAATACTAAAGTCGTGGTGAAATATACCGACGAAGACGGTACGGAAAAAACCGCAACGTTAATTAAAGACGCTGACGGTAACTGGACATCAGACAATCCGGACGTCACGCCGAAAAATGATGGCACATTTACCATTCCGGCAGATAAAGTGAAAGACGGCTCTGAAGTAACGGCAATCGGTACGGATGATAAAGGGAATGCGGCGGATGCTGATGCAACAACGGCGGGCAATAATCCGGATACAACGGCGGATAAACCGACCTTAACCCCGGAAACCGACGGTTCAGTTAGCGTGAAACCGGGCGAAGACAATACTAAAGTCGTGGTGAAATATACCGACGAAGACGGTACGGAAAAAACCGCAACGTTAACTAAAGACGCTGACGGTAACTGGACATCAGACAATCCGGACGTCACGCCGAAAAATGATGGCACATTTACCATTCCGGCAGATAAAGTGAAAGACGGCTCTGAAGTAACGGCAATCGGTACGGATGATAAAGGTAATACGGCGGATGCTGATGCAACAACGGCGGGCAATAATCCGGATACAACGGCGGATAAACCGACCTTAACCCCTGAAACCGACGGTTCAGTTAGCGTGAAACCGGGCGAAGACAATACTAAAGTTGTGGTGAAATATACCGACGAAGACGGTACGGAAAAAACCGCAACGTTAACTAAAGACGCTGACGGTAACTGGACATCAGATAATCCGGACGTCATGCCGAAAAATGATGGCACATTTACCATTCCTGAGAATAAAGTGAAAGACGGTTCTGAAGTAACGGCAATCGGTACGGATGATAAAGGTAATGCGGCGGATGCTGATGCAACGGCGGGCAATAATCCGGATACAACGGCGGATAAACCGACCTTAACCCCGGAAACCGATGGTTCGGTTAGTGTGAAACCGGGCGAAGACAATACTAAAGTTGTGGTGAAATATACCGACGAAGACGGTGCGGAAAAAACCGCAACCTTAACTAAAGGCGCTGACGGTAACTGGACCTCAGACAATCCGGACGTTACGCCGAAAAACGATGGTACATTCACCATTCCTGAGAATAAAGTGAAAGACGGTTCTGAAGTAACGGCAATCGGTACGGATGATAAAGGTAATGCGGCGGATGCTGATGCAGCAACGGCGGGCAATAATCCGAATACAACGGCGGATAAACCTGTTATCACGGCTGAAAATGACGGTTCTGTAACAGTAAAAGCGGGTGATGATAATGTCATAATGGGAGTTAAGTTCAAAGATGAAAATGATAAAGACCAAACTGTTGCTATAAAGAAAGAAAATGGTGAGTGGATCTTATTCTTTGATAGTGGTGACAACAACGTGACAGTTGATAAGGATTCTGGCATCGTTAAAATTCCTGCGGATAAATTAAAAGATGGTGGAGAAGTTAATGCATTAGGTCGTGATAATCTCGATAATCGGGCTGATGCAGATCCGGTAAATGCAGGCTCGGATCCAAAAAATGCAAAACCGATCACAGAAGATAAAGACGGAGATGGTACACCAGATGGCATAGTGAGTTCACCGGCAGCAATTGATGAAACAGGCAATAACAACAAGGTGACGACAACAATTAAGTTGGATAACAACAATGGCGTAGATAACCTGCCAATCACAATTGTCGGTACAGGTGGTAAACCGGTTTCAGCAGAGGATTTCGAAGCTCCGGTCGTGAAATATACGGATCCGACGGATAATACTGAAAAAGTCTTAGCCCCAAATGCAGACGGTACTTATAACGTACCGGCAGGCGTAACGGAGTTAAAAGTAGAGCATACGGCGAAAGCGGATAATTCAACGGAAGGCGCGGAAACCGGTAAGGTGAAAGTGGGCAATGTTGAAGGTAATGAAGTAACGGTTAATGATACTTCAACAACACCATTACCGGATGAAGCAAAAGCACCGACTTTAGCAAAAGATCCGGCTAACCAAGGTGGGGCGATTGTTACTCCGGATCCGAGTAATGACCAGGTTGTTGTAACCTTCCATAATGAGAAAGGTGAAGAACAAACTGTTACGGTGAAAAAAGGCGATGACGGCACTTGGACACCGGAAGGTCAGCTACCGGAACGTGTAACACTTGATCCGGCAACAGGTAAAGTAACGATTACACCGGATGCAGTGAAAGATGGTGGACAAGTTAACGCAACGGGTAAAGAAAGCGGTAAAACGGATAAAGCCGGTGAACCGTTAACAACAGATACGGATGCGAAAAATGCAAAACCGATCACAGAAGATAAAGACGGAGATGGTACACCGGATGGCATAGTGAGTTCGCCGGCAGCAATTGATGAAACAGGCAATAACAACAAAGTGACAACAACAATTAAGTTGGATAACAACAATGGTGTAGATAACCTGCCAATCACAATTGTCGGTACAGGTGGCAAACCGGTTTCAGCAGAGGATTTCGAAGCTCCGGTCGTGAAATATACGGATCCGACGGATAATACCGAAAAAGTCTTAGCCCCAAATGCAGACGGTACTTATAACGTACCGGCAGGCGTAACGGAGTTAAAAGTAGAGCATACGGCGAAAGCGGATAATTCAACGGAAGGCGCGGAAACCGGTAAGGTGAAAGTGGGCAATGTTGAAGGTAATGAAGTAACGGTTAATGATACTTCAACAACACCATTACCGGATGAAGCAAAAGCACCGACTTTAGCAAAAGATCCGGCTAACCAAGGTGGGGCGATTGTTACTCCGGATCCGAGTAATGACCAGGTTGTTGTAACCTTCCCTAATGAGAAAGGTGAAGAACAAACTGTTACGGTGAAAAAAGGCGATGACGGCACTTGGACACCGGAAGGTCAGCTACCGGAACGTGTAACACTTGATCCGGCAACAGGTAAAGTAACGATTACACCGGATGCAGTGAAAGATGGTGGACAAGTTAACGCAACGGGTAAAGAAAGCGGTAAAACGGATAAAGCCGGTGAACCGTTAACAACAGATGCGGATGCGAAAAATGCAAAACCGATCACAGAAGATAAAGACGGAGATGGTACACCGGATGGCGTAGTGAGTTCGCCGGCAGCAATTGATGAAACAGGCAATAACAACAAAGTGACAACAACAATTAAGTTGGATAACAACAATGGTGTAGATAACCTGCCAATCACAATTGTCGGTACAGGTGGTAAACCGGTTTCAGCAGAGGATTTCGAAGCTCCGGTCGTGAAATATACGGATCCGACGGATAATACAGAAAAAGTCTTAGCCCCAAATGCAGACGGTACTTATAACGTACCGGCAGGCGTAACGGAGTTAAAAGTAGAGCATACGGCGAAAGCGGATAATTCAACGGAAGGCGCGGAAACCGGTAAGGTGAAAGTGGGCAATGTTGAAGGTAATGAAGTAACGGTTAATGATACTTCAACAACACCATTACCGGATGAAGCAAAAGCACCGACTTTAGCAAAAGATCCGGCTAACCAAGGTGGGGCGATTGTTACTCCGAATCCGAGTAATGACCTGGTGTTTGTAACGTTCCCTAATGAGAAAGGTGAAAAACAAACGGTTACTGTGGAAAAAGGCGATGACGGTACTTGGACACCGGAAGGTCAGCTACCGGCAGGTGTAACAGTTGAT
This sequence comes from Rodentibacter caecimuris, assembly GCF_001019715.1. Lineage (GTDB taxonomy): Bacteria > Pseudomonadota > Gammaproteobacteria > Enterobacterales > Pasteurellaceae > Rodentibacter > Rodentibacter caecimuris. Next base: position 1,885,412 of record NZ_BBXJ01000001.1, on the reverse strand, counting down.
CCGGCAACAGGTAAAGTAACTATTGCACCGGATGCAGTGAAAGATGGTGGACAAGTTAACGCAACGGGTAAAGAAAGCGGTAAAACGGATAAAGCCGGTGAACCGTTAACAACAGATACGGATGCGAAAAATGCAAAACCGATCATAGAAGATAAAGACGGGGATGGTAAGCCGGATGGCGTAGTGAGTGAGCCGCCAACAATTGATGAAACAGGTGCCAACAAAGTGACAACAACAATTAAGTTGGATAACAACAATGGCGTAGATAACCTGCCAATCACAATTGTCGGTACAGGTAACAAACCGGTCTCAGCAGAGGATTTCGAAGCTCCGGTCGTGAAATATACGGATCCGACGGATAATACAGAAAAAGTCTTAGCCCCAAATGCAGACGGTACTTATAACGTACCGGCAGGCGTAACGGAGTTAAAAGTAGAGCATACGGCGAAAGAGGATAATTCAACGGAAGGCGCGGAAACCGGTAAGGTGAAAGTGGGCAATGTTGAAGGTAATGAAATAACGGTTAATGATACTTCAATAGATGCGGCTAAACTGGAAATTGACATTACTGAGATTGCCGGAGATAGTCAATCTGCAAGTGTTAAAGACGATGGTACGGCAGCTGGGGATGTATATGCTCAGATAAGCCCGGCAGAAGCGGCAGGCGGATTCTTAATTCGTGGTACAAGCAAAGATATTAGTGGTGACATTACTGTAACCATAGGGGAAAAAAGTGGCGCAGTTATTGTAACAAAAACCGTGACTCCTGCAGCAGATGGTAGTTGGAGCGTTAATATTGGCGCTAACGAACTCACCGGTTATGCTGCGACCAAAGAGTATGAGGTGAAAGCAGTCGGTAAAGATGCAAATAATACCAGTGTAGAAGATATTGATTACACCGCATCAACACCGCAGGTAACAGCAATTAAGTTAGTTGATAACTTAAATGATGAACCGCTTGAAGACGGAACTTATCAATATAGCGATTACTATACCCAGAATAACCCGAAATATGTCGGTGATGTTGCTAAAGCTACAAACCCACAAACGGCTACTAGCCTTGCAAACGGGTTGACTAATGATAAAGATGCGGTATTAGAATTTACACTAGATAAAGCGCCGACAGCTGGTCAAACAGTTAAAGTATATCGCTATACATTATCTGAAAGTTCAGATGTGAATAATCCATATACTGAACATGGTAAAACGGATGTTACTGCCGATATGCTCGCCTCTACTGACGGATTAACTTATACGGTGACACCGAAAGGCAATAATGTATTGAGCGAAACTTACAGCCAAAATTATCGTTATGAAGTTGTGGTGGAAGATAAAAATGGTGATGCACTTTCAACTGGGGATAAAGGTAAATTTGATTTCCGACTTGATACTTTAGTTGAGCAAATGTCTGTTGAAAAATTTGACATTGCAACAGGTGAGGTTATCTTTGCTCCAGTTGGGTTATCTGAAGTTGGTGCGACAATTGAATATCGTTATGCCACAAGCACAGGAAAAACAAATTGGTCTGCACCGGTCACTGCAGATGGTGAGGGTAAATATCATTTAACGCTCAACAACTTTAACCGTAAAGTATCTGGTGCGCTTGAACTTCGTATTATTGATGCAGCAGGTAATGTGTCTGAAACAAAAGTCAGTGTATTACGTAATCTAACGGCAGAAATGAATTTACAACAAGGACCAGATCCAAGACCTGCAGGTTCGACTATTGGTGCTCCTATTACTTATGGTAATGGTAGTATGGATGATGCTGCAGTAACAATACCAAAACAGCCATTAACAAATGCAAGTAATGGTGGGTTTGTAACGACTAATGGTAATGATACGGTTATCTTTGGTTTGGACTTTAACCACTTTGGTAATATGGGTGTTTATAATGGTACTTTTGGAGCTACTGGATCGGGTACATTTGGTGGCTTTGATGCGGGAGCCGGTGATGATAGCGTTCAATTCCGTGGTACAGCACAATCCATGTATGGTCAAAAAATTGCCATGGGTGCAGGTAATGACCGTGTTGCGATTGCTGGTGGATTACTTGTAGGTAACTACACCATTGATCTGGGACAAGCTGAAGATAAAGCTGGAGATACCAATATTCTGTATGTTGGTGGAAATACGGCTAATGCTACAGAAATCAAGTTCTTCAGTGGTGCAGGTAATGATCGTATTCAAATTGATGGCACCTTCGACGGAAATAAAACGGTTGATTTAGGTGAAGGCAATAATGAGTTACGTGTTGGCTATGGTGCAGCAGGCGGAACTGATCTGGTTAAGAAAATTGATTTTACTGCCGGTTCGGGTGACGATGTAATTTCCGTGAAAGGTAGCATTAGTACCATTGCTGGACAAAAACAAACCTTTAACCTAGGAGAAGGGGACAACTTTATCGAAGTAGGTAAAGACGTTGATACTGACGGTACCTTCTCGTTTGGTAATGGGAATGATACTGTTAATATCAAAGATACTCTGAAAGGAGGTACATTCAATTTCTCTGGTGGCGATGATGTGATGACGGTTGGTTCAATTCTTAAGTCCGCCGAGGATAATGTCCATATCAACATGGGTTCAGGAAATGACTCTTTAACAATTACTGGTTCCCGAGTGAATACGGGTAATGGTGCAATTGACGGTGGGGAAGGTAATGATACTATCTTCTTACACGGTACAGATTTGAAATTGGATATGAATCAAGTACTAAACTTTGATACCATTGATATGCGTGCTATTACTGGTGGTACGGGTAACCAGAAGGTCACTTTAACCTTAGCTGACTTGCAACGCTTAGGAGATAATATTACCCAGCTTTATATCAAAGGTGATGTTGGCGATACAGTGGACTTTGGTAACAATGGCGGTAACGGTTCAGATAACCAAGCTAAGAATGGTACCAACGGTATTGAGTTTAAAGATAGCGGTGGTGCATTACAAAATAATTGGAATGTATGGCAAAAAACCGGTACAGACATTGTAAAAGATGGTGTTGTGTATGATAAGTACACATACTATGGAGCAACAGGTCAAGTAAATAATGAAGAAGTTTATATCCAACAAGGTGTAAGCATTATTTAATTACGTTACTTACCCATTTAATCAACAATCCTCCTTACGAAAGTTTGGGGGATTGTTTATGGTGCTATTTTGTGATTTAAGAGATATAAGAGTAAAGTCCAACGGATTTTATCACTCTAACTTTTTGACTTTTTTTTTGAAAAATGCAAAATAGGCAGGACTTTATTGAGCCTGATTGCTTGCAGGTGTAGATATCAGAGAAAACTATGAAAAATTTTTTATTTAAGCAGCGGTTATCGGTTGTTTTTGCCGGTTCGCTCATGCTTTTTCCATCCGCATTATTGGCGAAGACAACCTTAAATGAAATTCTTCAACACGCTTTTGTGGCGGATCCGACTTTGGATGAGGCGAAAGCAAATATTGAAATGGCAAAAAGTCAGACTAAGGTTTCCGAGGCGGGGCATTTGCCGATAGTGTCGGTTACGAATACCTCGGTGGCAAGCCAATACCATCGTGATACCAGTAACCGCCGTTCCGGTCCGGGAGCGAATGCCCGTTTAAATTTATATGCCTGGGGCGGTATTGAAGCCGAAATTGAACGGGATAAACACAGAGAAGGTTATTATCAGCATAAATTAACCGAAACCAGAGAAGTGATGGGGCAACAAATCGGTCAGTTATATTTAACCGCATTGCGTGCAAAAGATATGATTGCCGTCTATCAGGAAAGTCTGCGACGGCATAATAAAATTCTGAAGGATTTAACGGTTATTGCCGGTTATGATGAAGGACGTGCTTTTGAAGTTAATGAGGCACTGTCGCGTAAAAATCAAGTTGAGTCGAGTATTTTAATTCAGCAACGTATCATGCATTCCGCCTTAAATCAGTTAAGACGTTATACCAAAGGGAGATTAACCGAAAAGGATTTAGTCGATCCTTTTGAGAAAATAAATGTATCGGCATTTATTAATCGTTTCCATAATCCGGCACTTGAACAAAATCCAACTTACCTCGCCCAACAAGAAGAATCGGCAAGTGCCAAAGCCGCGGTGAAAGCGGCGAAAGCCAGACAATTACCGGCAATAAATCTAGAGGGAACGGCAAGCCGTCATAATCATGAAGTGTATATTAATATGTCGTGGGATATTTATAATCCGGCGGCAAAATATAGCGAACAACAAAGTTACTATTCCCAAAAAGCGGCAGAGGCCAAGTTACGTGAAATTGAATTGAACATACAGGAACGCGCATTAACTTCCGAAGCGGATATGTTGCGCAACCAGCAGTTGATGACCGTAACGAGGAAGCAAATTGGTCTGCAACGTAATGTCGTGAAAGATAATGAATTACAGTTTGAAGTGGCGGCGCGAAGCCTGATTAATTTATTAGATTCTTACCAAGATTTAACCAGCGTACAAATCACAGAAGTGACGGCACGCAATGATTTCAGGGATGCGGCGTTGCTATATCTCGCTTCACAGGCACGTATCAGCCAGTGGGCGGGCAATAAAAGTGCGGTCAAATTTTGAGAAGTTTTGACCTGAACATTGGGGATAAAAAACTATCGTGTAGGCATCTCCATTCCACATTGAATTTAACATCCTAATTTGTCCGTGGTGATATCATCGCAGAAATCGGTTTAAAGATAGTAATAAGCTATGAATCGTTGGAGTTACTCCAAAACTATCTTATCGAAAGTATTTAAAATAAATTTAACATTATGAAATCTATTATTGAACATTTGGCATTGGTCACGCAATTGCATGGTAATCCCGTTGCGCAGGAAGCCTTAACAGCACAGGTTGTACGGGATCGGGATTTAAACATTAATTTCGCTTCATTAAGCGAAGTGTTAAGAACTTACGGGTTTGATAACCGAGTTTCCGAACGCAAACTGGAAGATATACCAAGCCTTGCCGTACCGGTGATGGCTATTTTGCATAATGAAGAAGCACTGGTGATTACCAAAATTGCCGGTAGCGGCAGAATGCGTGAGTTTACCGTGCGTCAATCCGATGCAGTGGAAAAAGTGTTGAGTTACGAGGAATTAAGCCGACTTTATTTAGGTTATTGCTGGTTTGTAAAGCCTAAAGTCGTGTCCGATATTCGTTCCGAACTGCCGGAATACCATATGCCGAAAGCCTGGTTCTGGAAAGTAATTTGGCGTTTTAAAGCCTATTATGGTCAAGTTGTGTTGGCGACTTTTATTATTAACTTTTTGGCGTTGGTTAGTTCGTTATACGTGATGAATGTGTATGATCGGGTTATTCCGAATAAAACCTATGAGACCTTATGGGCATTGAGTATTGGGGTTGTGCTTGCCATTAGTTTTGAATTTATGGCAAAAATGATTAGGGGACATTTAACCGATATTGCCGGTAAAAAAGCCGATTTGATTATTAGTGCGGCATTATTTAGACGAGTGATGGCATTACGTCTGATTGATAAACCGGCTTCCTCGGGATCCTATGCGAATAACCTGCGGGATTTTGAATCGGTGCGTGAGTTTATGACTAGTGCCAGTTTGTTAGTATTGGTCGATTTACCGTTCTTACTGTTATTTGTTTTCGTCATTTATTTAGTCGGTGGGAAATTGGCGCTTGTGCCACTTGTGATTATTCCGACCGTTATTATTGTCGGCATTGCGATACAACCGAAATTAGCGGCAAAAATTAATGAATCCATGCGGGAGGGATCACAACGTCAGGGATTGATTGTTGAAGCATTGGACGGAATCGAAACCTTAAAAGCCAATAATGCGACTAACTGGGCGCAACAGCGGTGGGATATGTACACGGCAAAAACCTCGGCATCGCAGATAAAAGTGAAAGATTTAAGTAATTTTGTGGTGAATTTCTCGGTTGCTTTGCAACAGTTGAATACAGTGTTTTTGGTGATTTTAGGGACATATTTAATTCATAGTCAGGACGAAGCCAGTCGTATTACTATGGGGGCATTAATCGCTTCAGTGATTTTATCCGGTCGGGCTTTGGCTCCATTGTCACAAATCGCCGGTCTTGCTACGCGTTTTCAGCAGGCGCGTTTAGCCTTAAAAGGTGTTGATGATATTATCAATCGCCCGATTGAGCGTGATGCAGAACGGAAATATATCACCTTAAAACAGGTACAAGGCAAACTGAATTTTAACAATGTCAATTTCCAATACAATAAAGAAAGTGCCAATGCGCTGAATAAAGTGAATATTACGATTCAGCCTGGTGAAAAAGTGGCTATTTTAGGGCGGGTCGGCAGTGGTAAGAGTACCTTGTTAAAGTTGGCATCGGGGCTTTATGAACCGCAAAGCGGCGGTGTTACGTTGGATAATGTGGATCTTCGCCAAATTGATCCGAATTATGTGCGTAATCAGATTTCATTGTTGGGGCAGGCGCCCCGTTTATTTTTAGGAACATTGCGTGAGAATCTGGATATTGCCCGTACGGATAATTTCTCCAGTGATCAGGAACTGGTCAACGCATTACGCCGTTTCGGTTTAGAAACCTTGGTTAACAGCCATCCACGCGGATTGGATATGCCTCTGGGTGAAAACGGTCAGGGCTTGTCAGGCGGGCAAAAACAGTTGGTGGCATTAGCCCGTTTAACCATTAAAGATCCGCAAGTTGTTTTGTTGGATGAACCGACCAGCGATTTGGATCAGGGATCGGAAGAAATGGTATTACAAGCCTTAGCACACTGGATGCGTAATCGAACAATGGTTGTTGTAACACATCGCATGCAAGTGTTGAAACTAGTGAGTCGTGTGATTGTAATGGAAAACGGAAAAGTCGTGATCGATGGCCCACGGGATGCCGTCTTGGCACATTTACAGAAAAATGAACAGCCAAAAACGCTAAATCGGAACCAAAGTACTGAACATACCGAACAGGAAAACGGTTCCTCGGAAAAAGTAAACGGGCAAGCGACTGAACAGGGAACAGAAAATGCATAATAATGATGAAGTAAAAAAAGCGGATTTAGCATTGATTAATGATTTAAATGCCGCATTACAAACGGAAAAACATCGAGGTATTTTCTCGGTAATTATCTTGTTTGCTTTATTTCTGGTGACATTTGTTATTTGGGCGTATTTTAGCCCGCTAGAGGAAGTCACACGTGGGCAAGGTAGCGTGATTCCAAGCAGCCGTGAGCAGATCGTACAAAGTTTAGATCCCGGTATTATTCAGGAAATGAAAGTGAAAGAAGGGGATGTGGTTGAAAAAGGGCAGGTTCTTTTACTACTTGATGATACCCGAAGTTCGGCGATTTTGCGTGAGAGCGAAGCCAAAGTACAGAGTTTAAGGGGGATCGTTGCCCGCTTGAAAGCCGAAAGTTCGGGCGAGCCGTTAACATTTCCGCAAGACATTCCGCAAGAAATCAAAGATCGTGAAACGGCGGCCTATAACGCACGGCATAAGGCTATGCAGGATGCGATTAGCGGATTAAGCCAGAGTAAAGAATTACTCGACCGTGAAATCAGTATTACTCAGCCTATGGTGAAAAAAGGCGTAATGTCGGAAGTAGAATTACTGAGAATGATGCGCCAATCTTCCGATTTAGCCCAACAGCTTTCCGAACGCCATAATAAATATGTAGCGGATGCCAGTAATGAATTGGTGCAGACCGAGTCTGAGCTGGCTCAGGCACGTGAGAATATGGCAATGCGTGCCGATCCGGTAGAACGTTCGCAAATTAAAGCGCCGTTGCGCGGAGTGGTAAAAAATATCCGGATTAATACGGTAGGTGGTGTTGTGCAGGCAGGGCAGGATATTTTGGAGATCGTGCCCTTGGATGAAGCCTTGTTAGTGCAGGCCTATATTAGCCCGAAAGATGTTGCCTTTATCCGCCCCGAACAACCGGCATTAGTTAAAATAAGCGCCTATGATTATGCGATTTACGGCGGGCTGGAAGGTAAAGTGGAATTAATCAGTCCGGATACATTGCAGGATGAACGTCGCCGTAGTGAGCTGAATTTGAATCCGGATCAGGCATACTATCGAATTTTAGTGAAAACCGATGGCAATCATATTACCGACCGTAACGGCAACCGCTTAAATATTACGCCGGGAATGACCGCTACCGTGGATATTAAGACCGGCGAAAAAACGGTGTTTCAATACCTGATTAAGCCGATTACAAGGATGAAGCAGGCGCTCCAGGAAAGATAAAGTGCGGTAGATTTTTTCGGTAAATGATTAATTTCCATTCCTGATGGGATTCCGACCGAATGCAGATAGGCGCAGATACTAAGTACAGCCTCTATCGTTTGTACATACCAAATACAGGGGCCCCGTTAGTGAAGATATGGCAAATTGACCTGTTACAAAAAAACACCGCCGAAAATGACCGCACTTTCTATGTAGCAGTGCAAACTTAAATTTTATCTCATAGGTAGGGATGCCATGCTAGTGTCCCTACATTTTCTTTAAATTGTGCATTTGCTACATAATGCCGTACAAGCGTGAAAAATTTGAGGGAAAAGAAATGCCTTTCGCGATTTGAGATCGGAAAGGCATTATAATTAGTTACGGTTGTAGTTTTATTTCGTTTTAGGGGTTGTATTACATAATACCGGAATTTCTAACCGCACTTTTGCTTGGGCAAAAAGAATTAATCTCTAAAGTTATTAAACTGGAAAGGTTGTCCTAGTTCTGCGCCTTTTACAAGTTGAATCACTGCTTGTAAGTCATCACGGGATTTACCGGTCACCCGCACTTGATCACCTTGGATTTGGGCTTGCACTTTAATTTTAGAATCTTTCACTAATTTTGTGATTTTCTTCGCCATTTCGGTTTCAATGCCTTGTTTCAATTTTATCTCTTTGGTGTAAAGTTTGCCGTGATGTTCACTTTCCGTTGGGATATCCAACGAGCCGTGTTCAATGCCACGCTTAACGAATGCGCCGATTAAGATTTCGATCAGTTGTTCAAGTTGAAACTCGGATTCCGTAGTAACTTTCACCGTTTCGTTTTTTTCATTGAGTTCCATCACGGCTTCCACACCACGGAAATCATAGCGTGTAATTAATACGCGGTTTGCATTTTCTACGGCGTTACGCACTTCATGCATGGTAATTTCGGAAACAATATCAAAAGAGGGCATAATTTTCTCCTATTAACGTTAAATTCTATCTTTCGCACTTAAAAGACACAAAAGTGCGGTTAAGTCGGCGAAGTTTACCACAATTTGTGCTTGTTGTTGCACTTTGGGTTTGGCATGGAAAGCAACACCTAATCCGGCTACCTTCATCATAGCTAAATCATTAGCACCGTCACCAATAGCAAGGGTATTTTCAGCACTAATACTGTATTCATCGCGTAAACGCTGAAGTGTGTAGGCTTTATGTTGTGCATCGACAACATCGCCTTTGACTAAGCCTGTCAGTTTGCCATCTACAATGTCAAATTGATTGGATACGGCATAGTCTAACTTTAATAAATCTTTCAAATAATCTGCGAAGTAAGTAAAACCGCCTGAAGCAATGGCTGTTTTCCACCCGTGTTTTTGTAGGATTTTAAGAGTTTCTTGCAAACCGGGCATTAAGGGTAAATTTGCCCGAACTTCTTGTAAAATGCTTTCCGGTGCGTCTTTTAATGTGCTGACCCTGCGGCGTAAACTCTGTTCAAAATCCAGCTCGCCCCGCATTGCACTTTCGGTAATTGCGGACACTAATTCCCCCGTGCCGGCAAGCTTGGCGATTTCATCAATACATTCAATTTGGATGGCGGTGGAGTCCATATCCATCACTAATAACCCCGGCTCTGACAATTTCGTTTCGAAGTTGAGGCGGGCAATATCTAAACCTAGCTCGTGAGCGATAGAAAGGAAAGCGTCTTGCCATTCCCCTTGAAGTAACACAACCGTATTTTTCGCGACATTCCAAGCATCAAAACACTGAAAATTTTGACCGCACTTTTGCTGAAACAGAGTCAGTGCGGAAAGGTTTAATTGTGTGCTGTAGAGAATGAAATTATCGGTTAATAAGGCAAGGGGAGATTCGGGCCAAAGTGCGGTCGGCAATATTGGGTATTTTTGTGTAATACTTGCAAGGTTTTGAATTTGCATAGAAAATCCTGTAAATTATAAAATCAAAACTATTCTAGCTGATTTAAGGGCGAATTGGGGAAAATAACTTGCATTTAATCAAAGAAAAATTAACAAAATCCGTGATGCTGGTGCTGATCGTGATTTTTTGCTTTGCTGCGTTGGCGATAATTTTATTTGGTATTCAGCAATTTAAAATAGGTTCGCAGTTTGCCAATGTGAATCAGGTGTTTAATCTATCTCATATTCTCGTACGCCAACAAGCAAATTTGTTTTCTGTACTGCTAGTTAATAATGCGCAATCTGAAAAACTGACGGAAAATTTAGATAATTTTGTGCAAGAGCATTTTGTGTTGGACGCTTCAATTTATAATGCACAGGGCAAATTATTAGCACAAAGTACGGGCTCGGAAAGTTTACGTTTGCGTTTAGGGCTTGAAACCAATGAGGAAGAAAATACTAACCAGCAAATTGTTGAACCGATTTATTCTAATATGGGTATTCAAGGTTTTTTACGTGTCACCTTTGACGGGCAATATGCGCAAACCTCCCAAAGTAAAATTAATCAAATTTTTCGTCAACTTTACGGTGAGCTGATTGTCGTATTTTTATTAGGCGTAGTATTAGCGAGTTCTATTCACTATTTTTTAAGCCATTATCGTCGTGCTTATCGCAAAGCGAATGAACCTAAAAAAACACTCAATTTACCGGTTAAATCTAATATTCAACGGTATCGTCAAAGACGGCGTAGAACATAATTTACGATAGATCATAGATATTGCATAAAATTTCAATTATTTTGCCTAAATCACGAAATAAATAGGGTAGAATAGGCAACAATTTACTTTAGTACAGGAGAATAATATGGCAACTCGCAGACAATTAGCCAATGCAATCCGTTTCTTATCTATGGATGCGGTACAAAAAGCAAAATCAGGTCATCCGGGAGCCCCGATGGGAATGGCAGATATTGCCGAAGTGTTATGGCGTGATTTTTTAAAACATAATCCGACTAATCCTAAGTGGGCGGATCGCGACCGTTTTGTTTTGTCCAACGGGCATGGTTCAATGTTGATTTATAGCTTGTTGCATTTAACCGGTTATGATCTTTCGATTGAAGATTTGAAACAATTCCGTCAATTACATTCTAAAACACCGGGCCATCCGGAATACGGCTATGCACCGGGCGTTGAAACTACAACCGGCCCGCTAGGTCAAGGGATTACCAATGCGGTGGGTATGGCGATTGCAGAAAAAACGTTAGGCGGTCAATTTAACCGTGAAGGCCATGATATTGTCGATCACTACACTTATGTATTTTTAGGCGACGGTTGTTTAATGGAAGGCATTTCTCACGAGGCGTGTTCTTTAGCCGGTACGCTCGGTTTGGGCAAATTAATTGCTTTTTATGATGACAATAATATCTCCATTGACGGTCATGTTGACGGTTGGTTTAGCGATGATACGGCAGCCCGTTTTGAAGCTTACGGTTGGCAGGTTATTCGCAATGTGGATGGTCATGACGCGGAACAAATTCGTGCGACTACCATTCTCGCCCAAGCAGAAAAAGAGAAACCGACCTTAATTATTTGTAAAACTGTGATTGGTTTTGGTTCACCGAATAAATCCGGCTCTCATGATAGCCACGGCGCACCGTTGGGTGATGAAGAAATTGCACTAACCCGTCAAGCGTTAAATTGGAATTATGCCCCGTTTGAAATTCCGGCGGAATATTATGCCGAGTGGGATGCAAAAGCAAAAGGTGCGGCAGCGGAAAAATCTTGGGAAGAAAAATTTGCCGCATACGAAAAAGCCTATCCTGAATTGGCAGCAGAATTTAAACGCCGTATGAGCGGAGAATTACCGAAAGATTGGTCAACATACTCTCAAGCCTTTATTGAAAAATTACAAGCAAATCCGGCGAGCATTGCAAGCCGTAAAGCCTCACAAAATGCGATTGAAGCCTATGCGCAGGTATTACCTGAATTTTTAGGCGGTTCGGCTGACTTAGCAAGTTCTAACCTAACCTTATGGAGCGGCTCAAAACCAATTCGTGCACATAAAAATATTGATGGCAACTATATCAACTATGGTGTGCGTGAATTTGGTATGTCTGCCATCATGAACGGTATTGCTTTACACGGCGGATTCATTCCTTATGGCGCAACTTTCTTAATGTTCTATGAATACGCCCATAACGCAGTGCGTATGGCGGCATTAATGAAACAACGCGCATTGTTTGTTTACACCCACGATTCTATCGGCTTAGGCGAAGACGGTCCAACCCATCAACCTGTTGAGCAAACCGCTTCATTACGCTTAATTCCAAATCTTGAAACCTGGAGACCTTGCGATCAAGTTGAATCGGCAGTAGCGTGGCAGCAAGCGGTAGAACGTCAAGACGGCCCGAGTGCATTAATCTTCACCCGTCAAAACCTTGCGCAAATCGACCGCACTTCCGAGCAATTAGTCAATGTTGCGCGCGGTGCTTATATCTTAAAAGACAGTAATGGCACACCGGATTTAATTTTAATTGCTACAGGTTCTGAAGTTGAACTTGCAATCAAGGCAGCTGAAGTGCTTACGGCGGAAGGCAAAAACGTGCGTGTGGTTTCTATGCCAAGTACCAACCGTTTTGATAAACAAGATGAAGCATACCGTGAAAGTGTCTTGCCTTCTTCTGTGACTAAACGTGTAGCGATTGAAGCGGGTATTTCCGATTTTTGGTACAAATACGTGGGCTTTGGTGGTCGTATTGTCGGCATGAGTTCATTCGGTGAATCCGCCCCTGCCGATCAATTATTCAAATTGTTTGGCTTCACTGTGGATAACGTAGTGGCGACAGCGAAAGAAATTTTGTAATGAAACTGAAAAAGGGGGGAAGATATCCACCCTTTTTGTTACGTTAGATTTTGATGATTGTTCTAGCACTTTAGAATGCGGTGCTAATTAACGGCGTTTACATACACTCGAACCATATTTGCTTCCACCGGGTAAACATTCACAGGCTTCTCCATCTCGATCCCTGTCTAAATAAGTTGCGCCGTATCTTACCATATAGGCTTGAGCTTCCTCTTGAGTGGAAAAATCTGAACATCTTGCTTTGGCAAAAGAATAGGAAGATGACATTACTAAAAATAAAGTACTTACTAATATGAGTATTTTAAATTTCATGATTATTCCTAGAGTAATTAATAGATACCATAACAAATAAAATTATAGACATCTTCTCCTACTGTATCTGGGAAAACAGTTTTACCCATAGATAAGCCAGATCTTTTATAAGACGATGATTCTAATACTTTACCTGTTAGATCTTTTTTCTCATAAAGAATGTAATTATTACTAGAAATAGTATTTCTTCCACAGCTTGCAGACCATCGTTCAATTTTAGAGGATCTGCCACTTTTATTATTGAAAGCTATCCACGCTTCACCGTTCCCATATCCATCTTCTGTATTTCCATAGTAAATAAAGTTTTCTGATTCTCCTAGTTTTACATATTTATTGGGTAATGCGGCGTAGGTAGAAAAAGAGAGAGAAATAACTAATAGGAATAAGATTTTTTTCATTTTAGTTCCTTCAATTTAAGTGTTTGAATTAAGTAATCCGTTTGAGACATTTTTTGTTTTTGGTAGAAACCTTTTTCATTTGCTTTATTAGACTATTGCTGTGCCTCACTATGATTTCCCTCTTTTTTAGCTATTTCAGAAAGCTGATATTCAGCATAACCATCATCTCCAGTTTCACTCTTTATATAACTTTCATCTTTTTCCTTTCCAGTCTTGTCAATCATTTCAAAAGATTTAAAAAGTATATCTAAGAATCTCCCTCTGCTCTCAATTGATTCAATAGCCATTAAATAGTGTTCTTTAGCTTTTTTGATATTAGGTTTGACACCATAGCCATAATGATAGGTATCACCTAAACCTTTATAACCACAAATATTTTTTTTCTTCGCCATCATAGCGTGAAAATAATACTCTCTATCTTTTTATAATCTTTAACGTTATTATCATCTTGGTAGCTAGCAGCAAGATTACAGTATCCTGAACCGTAGCCTAATTTCCCAGCTTTTAAATATAACTCTCTCGCTTTTTGTGGATTTTTAGGTACGCCAAAACCAGAATCATACATTATACCTAGTGCATTTATTTTTACTGGTTCTGCACCACCATACATCTTAAGTGCTTTTTGGATATAATCAGACATACTGAGAGTAACTTCATCTTTTACTACATAATTGTCCACATTTGATGAACAGGCAGAAAGCACTAAGATTGATAAAAATAAAATTTTTTTCATTTGTTTTCCTCGCTAAAGTCATCTTCTTCAACCAAATCAAGATTTGTTACAAACCCATTACCAAAATAATGTTTATATAAAACATCACGAATATACTCTGATAAGGTGCAATTATTTAGGTTGGCTAATTTTTCTAAATCATTTTTTAGTTTTTTATTGCAGGCAATTTTAGAAGGCGTATTTTTCTTTCCTAAAATGAGCATTTCTAAATTTACCTTCTTTTCTGAAATAGAAAATTTAATTTTTCTCTCATAAGTTTTGTCAACATATTTCCTACGCATTTGCCGCACCGCAATCTTTCCATAACAATGTTCAATTAATACTTCTCGGATGCTATTTGCAACGGAGTAACTATTTTCAGAAATATATTGATAGAGAATATTTGGTAGCCAAATTCTAATTTCAGCATTAAAATCTTTATCTAAATTGGGTAAACTTTCTCCTTGTTTTTTTACATCTTCAATATTTTTTAGCGGAATAACCTTATTTTTATCTAAGTAATTTAAAATTTCTTCTTTTATTTCCTTCCGATTATTTTTATTAAGATCAAATAGCAACCACATTTTAGATTTCCTGAAAAACTAATCACTCTTTTTATTCTACTATGTAATTGTTTTATTAGCGTTAAAAATCATAGAGACTTTTTAGGTTAAAAAATAATCAAAAGAAATGTCATTGTGAATCTCAAATATTGTGTGAGCTGGCTCTGTTAAAATCGTGGTATTACATTGATCAATTTTCTTGATTTTGCTAAAATCCGCCCCGTTTTTCTGATAAGTCAGGGAAAATGAGTTCGGATGAAGGTAGCTGGAGAGTAGGGAATTAACCCTACGCCGACGATGTAAAATCTTTCAGGCGCACGTAAGTGCAGGGACTGTTACTGGACGAACCCTTGGAGAGATCCATTGCACAATGCTGTAAATGGACGCCGAAGGCGCAAAAGAGCGGTTGTTTTTAACACCGTTTTTCAAACGCTCAGGCAAAAGGACAGGGGCTAAAAGACAATCTGTATTTTTCTTTCTTCTCACGGATGCTTTTCGTCTCCTTGTCGCGTTTATTGGTTTTTAGACGACGAGGAATCACAATGTCATTTACGACAATTTTATCTACGATTGATAGCTTTATTTGGGGACCACCCTTATTAATTTTATTATCCGGTACGGGGCTTTATCTCACTTTACGTTTAGGTTTTATTCAAATTCGTTATTTACCGCTTGCGATTGGTTATTTATTTAAAAAAGAACGTGGCGGAAAAGGGGATGTGTCTTCTTTTGCTGCGTTGAGCACTGCCTTAGCGGCAACCATTGGAACGGGAAATATCGTCGGTGTTGCTACGGCGGTACAGGCAGGCGGACCCGGCGCGATTTTTTGGATGTGGTTAGTGGCATTGCTTGGCATGGCGACTAAGTATGCGGAATGTTTGCTTGCGGTCAAATATCGGGTGAAAGATCGCCGCGGATTTATGTCCGGCGGTCCGATGTATTACATTGAACATGGTCTTGGGATTAAATGGTTAGCCAAGATGTTTGCGGTGTTCGGCGTCTTAGTGGCATTTTTCGGTATCGGCACTTTTCCACAGGTGAATGCGATCACTCATGCGATGCAAGATACCTTTCATATTCCGGTGATTGTCACTGCGGCTGTCGTTACCGTTTTAGTGGCAATGATTATTTTAGGCGGAGTAAAACGTATCGCAACGACATCAGCGATTATTGTTCCCTTTATGGCGATTTCTTATGTTGTGGCATCTCTCATTATTATTTTATTAAATTGGGAGCGGGTACCGGATGCCGTGTTGCTGATCGTTCATAGCGCATTTAACCCACAATCTGCATTGGGCGGAGCATTAGGTTTCACCGTGATGAAAGCCATTCAATCGGGCGTAGCACGAGGTATTTTTTCGAATGAATCAGGATTGGGAAGTGCCCCTATTGCTGCCGCTGCCGCACAAACACGAGAGCCGGTTCGTCAAGGTCTCATTTCAATGACCGGAACTTTTTTAGATACCATTATTGTGTGTTCCATGACGGGAATTGTATTGGTTCTCACCGGTGCTTGGAGTAATCCTGAATTTGCCGGAGCAATGGTGACTAATGCGGCATTTTCTCAAGGGCTGGGTTCTTCGATTGGCGCAACGGTTGTGACTATTGGACTATTATTCTTTGCGTTTACGACAATTTTAGGTTGGTGTTATTACGGTGAACGCTGTTTCGTGTATTTGGTCGGAACCCGTAGTATCCGTTTGTATCGATTAATATTTATTATTTTGGTTGGAGCCGGTTCATTCTTAAAATTAGATTTGATCTGGATTTTAGCAGACATTGTAAATGGCTTAATGGCATTTCCTAACTTAATTGCCCTAATCGGATTACGTAAAGTGGTAATTGAAGAAACAAAAGATTATTTTGCACGTTTGAAGATTCATCAACAGGATCAAGATGAGGCAACTTAGTTTCTATACTGGCATTGAGCATTTTTAGAATCAAGCAAAACGCCATTTGCGTAAATTTAACGGTATCTCTAAAGCCCATTTTGAATGGTATTTAAAGGAATGCGAATGGCGTTTTAATAATAGTAAAATAAAATCTCAAATTTTCATTTTAAAGCAATTGATTAAGGAATGTTTGATCTAGTTGTCTGCTATAGCCCTTTAATTTTCGACTAAGAGATCATCCAGATACTTCGCTTTTTGATACGCAGGACGTTGTTGCATGGTATCAAGATAATGCTGAAAAACAGGCTCCGGTTCAATTACTTTTGCACGATAAATGCCATGTTCCAGCAATTTTGTTAGTACAATATCCGCAATACTAAACTGTTCTGCACAAATATATTTTCTATCTGACAGATGATTTCTTAGGGTATTTAGCACCGTATCTAAATCCCCATATCCGAGGGCTTTTCTATATTCATCTTTTAAGCTCACCTGTGTGTATTTTTCCATAACCGCAGCTTCAAATGTAGCGGCGGTAAAAAATAACCAACGATAGTATTCTCCGCGATAGATAGAGTTTATTGATGGCGAGAGCGATTTTTCCGGAAATATATCTGCTAAATACATACAAATTGCTGCGGCTTCAGTGATAACCGTATCGCCATGTTTTAATGACGGAATTTTCCCCATAGGATTAACTGCCAGATAGCTTGGATTTTTAATTGTCGAAAAATCCAATAAAACAGTTTCATAATTAGCCCCACACTCTTCTAGTGCCCAGCGGACAACACGTCCTCTAGAAAGTGGATTAGTATAGAAAGTTAAATTTTTCATCATGACTCCTAGCGTTGAAGGTTGTATTACATAGGTTTAAATACAAATCAAAAAAGCATTTGAGATTTGATGAAGACAGGGTAAATACATTTTGTGTCATATACTGTCAGTAGTGTTTTTCCGGCACTATTCCTTCGTGCCGTCTCCAGTTAGACAGTAGGCTGGCATGGCTTTGAGGATAGTTTTTTTCTAGTAATGACATCTGTAAGATTCTATCTAAGCGAAAATGACGAAAATCTTGTTTTAATTCACACCAAGCCGCAATAACAACATTCTGATCAAAAAATCCAACTGCAATAGGTGAAATAATTCTTTCGGAAAAGATATTATGTTTATTTTGGTAATGTACTAATATTTGCGTTTCTAAGCGTATTGCTTTTCGAATAGTCATTAAAAATTGATTTTGTTGTGGGATTTTCTTTTGGCTAATAACCCACAACGGTGTGTTATGTAAATCATTTTTTTGTTGCGAGGGGATCATTGATGAGATTTTCATTAGTGCGGATAGGGCTGAATTCGATAAAGAAGTGTCAGTGTGCTTAGTTACCCAGCGAATTCCTAGAATTAATGCTTCAACTTCTTCTTTTGATAATAAACTTATGGGGAGGGAGAACTCTTTTCTTAACTGATAACCTATCCCTCTCGCTCCTTCAATCATCGCCCCTTGGCAACATAGCATATCAATATCTCTATAAATTGTACGTATGCTAACATTAAGCCTTTCCGCTAATATCTCAGCTTTAACCGGATAACGATAATTGCTAAGTAGTTGCAGTAAACTGAGTAGCCGTTGAGTTTTGGCCATGATTTTTCCTTGTTCGTATTGTCATACCGGATTTTTGGTTTAAACACATTCTTATTTTTTCTAGTTTTGGCTATCGCTCATCAAAGCTAGTTCCAAACTTAATGTTATCCTGCAATAGGTTTAATCAATTATTCCGATAAAAGTAAAAATAAAAGAAAATCTCCAAGCTTGAAGATATATGTCGAACAATTTTAACCTAACAAGACAATCATAATAAATAAAGACGCTTTGTGATCGTTTTCCCTTTTAGCCTTTCATGGTAACAATTTTTTATGAAAAGAAAACCAGTAATATTGGCAAATGAGATCTAGATCATATTTTTTAATATTCTTATTTCTTGCAGGCAGAAATGACTTGAAAAAGCCCGTTGAGAGGGCTATTTTGATATTAAATCAAACCGAACCGAAAGGTTCTTAACAATGCAAAGAGGTAAATGTTATGACATTAAATATCACCAGCAAACAAATGGAAATCACTCCTGCCATTCGTGAACATGTGGAAAACCGTTTAGCAAAATTGGAAAAATGGCATACACAATTAATCAATCCCCATTTTGTGTTGAATAAAGTACCGAATGGTTTTTCAGTCGAAGCCTCCATTGGAACACCGCTTGGCAATTTAATTGCTACTGCGACAGCTGATGATATGTACAAAGCAATTAATGAAGTGGAGGAAAAATTGGAACGTCAGCTAAATAAATTGCAGCATAAAGGGGAATCCCGCCGAGCGGATGAACGTTTAAAAGATTCTTTTGATTAGAAAGAGCGGTCATTTTAAATGACGTTTTCTAAAACAAAATGCCGAGGTAAGAACCTTGGCATGTTTGTTTATAAGATATTAGATCTGGGTTAAATCGATGTTTTTTGTTTCTTTTGAGGCAAACAATGCCAACAATGTCATTAATGCGTTAATTGCTAAATAAATGCCTACGCCCATAACACCAAATAATGCATTGATTTTTAATGAAATCATTGCCGCAACCGTTGCGCCGATAATAGAGGCTAAGTTATAAGCAAGAGAGGCGCCGGAATAGCGCACTTCGGTTGGAAATAATTCAGGCAACAGTGCCGCCATTGGTCCAAAAGTCATTCCCATAATTGCCATACCAATGATAAGGAAGGCGAATACGCTGGTTGGCGTACCGTTTTGTAAGAATAGCGGCATAGATAACCCGAGTACGCCAATGGCAATAGTCACCCAAATCAACCATTTACGACGCCCGATTTTATCTGCATAGATACCGGAAATACTGATAAAAATACCGAAAACAATGGCGCTGATTAATAATAAACCTGTAAACGTATTTGCCGGAATGCCTAATCCGATAGGATGACCGGCTTCGGAAAGATTCGGTGCGGTACGTGAATACGCCTGCGCAAAGGCGGTCATAATGTAGAAAAGGGAATAGGTTGCCACCATAATGAATGTGCCAATTACCATAGGTTTTAAGTGTTTGGTAAATACGACACTCACCGGCGCATTTAATTTTTTGCCTTTTTGTTCCGCCTCAATGAAAACATGGCTTTCGTGTAAGGTTAAACGGACGTATAAGCCAACAAATACCAATAATACGGAAGAGATAAAGGGAATTCGCCAAGCCCATTCAACGAGCGCTTCTTGTCCCCAAAAATAGCTCACTAAGAAGAAGGTTCCATTGGCAACAAATAAACCAATAGGTGCGCCTAATTGTGGAAACGTACCGTACCATGCACGTTTGCCTTCCGGAGCATTTTCTGTTGCAACTAAAGCCGCGCCACCCCATTCTCCACCAAGACCGATACCCTGTCCTACGCGACAAATACAAAGCAAGATCGGTGCCCAAATACCGATTTGGGAATAGCTGGGTAATAAACCGATAAGCACGGTGGATCCGCCCATGAGCAAGAGGGAGGCGACAAGGGTTTTTTTACGCCCGATTTTATCTCCAAAGTGTCCAAACAATGCCGAGCCGATAGGGCGGGCAAAAAATGCCAAGGCTAAAGTGGAAAGGGAAAGAAGATCATTTGAAAGGGGATCATCGCTATGGAAAAACTGGGTATTGAACACGAGTACGGCAGCTGCCGCATAGATATAATAATCAAAAAATTCAATTGCCGTACCGACCATCGAGGCAAGCGCCACTTTCATCGGATTATTGCGAAGTTGTGCCGTCATATTGCTTTCCTTAAAAAATGTAAGAGAAAAACTCTATAAATACAAAGGCTTAAATCCTAGCATTTCCTTTAACATTGAGCAATTTCTAAAATAAGATTCTCAAGTTTTTTAGCAAATAGGAGAGGGTTTTCTGAATGGGCATTGTGGCCCGCATTGGGAATTGTGGTTAAATTGAGTTGTTCAGAATGTGCAAGGGTTTGAAATTTGACATCCCGTTCACCACAAAAGTAAAAAAAAGGTAACGAACTTGACCGCACTTTTTCACGAAAATCAGGTTGTTTGGCGAGACTGGTGGCAAGTAACATCTTTCCAATGTTAGCACCACAATTTGCTTTTCGTTTTTCAATGAGTATTGCCCGTTCGTGATCGGTTAAATGGGAAAATACAGGCTGTTTATACCAATCTTCTAACACATTTTCAGGGGATTCGGCAGTAAAGCGCATCGCCCACTGTGTATCATTTTGCCAACGTGCCTGTTTTTCTTCTTCCGTTTTTAAGCCTAAATTGGCGCCTTCTAAAATCACGCCTTGTAAATGATTTTTTTCGATTTTAGCTTGTAATGCATAATGTAAGGCTATGCGTCCTCCGAGGGAATAACCCACGAGGAAATAAGGCTCATTCGGAATCGCTAAACGGATCTGTTTCGCCACATATTGGGCAGTATCTTCAAAGTCCGTGACTTCAATCTTTTTTGCTTTTCCATGAAAAGGCAAATTAAGGGAAACGCAGTGAAAGTGCGGTAGATTTTCGATGACTTTTTGCCAATCCGATGAAGTACCGAGCAATCCGTGGAGAAAAATAATATTCGTCATAAAATTAAAGGGCGTTGCGACACGCCCTAGCCTTTATTCGCCAATCACGGCATAACTGATTTGTTCAATTAAACGTTTGTAGATGTTGCTACCATCATTCGGGTTCGTTTTAATTTCAATAAGCGTCGTTTTACGACGGGTGTAGGCTTGTTTTAATATGCTGCTTAAATCCGCCCAAGTGTAAGGATGGGCGTATTTAATATCAAACATCGCTGCAATTTGTGAGAAATCGCCGTTATGCGGTAAGCGATAAAAACGATCTTTGACTGCTTCATCTACCGGTAACATATCAAAAATGGCGCCGCCGTTATTGTTAATCACAAAAATAATGGTTGGTTGCGTAACGTTTTTGAAAAGTGCAAGAGAATTAAGATCGTAGAGTGTCGAGGTATCGCCAATCATTGCTACAACGGGTTGATTTGTTCCTACGCCAATACCGGCAGCCGTTGCCAGTAAACCGTCAATTCCGCTTGCGCCACGATTTGTATAAATTGGATAGCCTTCAGGGAGTTTGGTGAGGGCATCCGCAAGGCGCACAAATAAGCTATTGCCAAGGAATAAAATCCCATTGTAAGGTAATACCCGTTCAATATGATGGGCAAGAGAGGCCTCGTTTAAGTTGCCTCCCACCTGCTGTTCAATAAAACCGGCACAGAATTTTGACAAGGCGAGAGGTTCTAATAGCCAAGGTTTTTGACGAAGCGGCGGATGGGCTCGTAGCCAATGATGTACCTTCGCATTAAAACGAGTATGTGTGTGATGATAAGGATCAACCGCCTTTGAGCTTTGTTCTACAATCCAGAATTCGCCTTTAAAAGCTTGTAAAAATTGATTAATCCGTTTGCTGATAAAACGAGAGCCAAACTGAATAACAATATCCGCTTGTAACAATTTTTCACGAACGGTTTGATTAGCAAGCCAAATATCGGCATAAGGGCTGGTGGGCTCGACCCCGGATTGAATGTCCGTCAATAAAATCCAACCCATTGTGGTTGCCCAAGCATTAATGCCCATAGCTTGTTCCGCCGGTAGTTGCCCTACGACAATGACACCACGTTTGGTACGCCAATGATCCCAATTTTCATGCATAAGCACTTCTTGTTGTTGGGCTTCATGGGTTATCCATGGCTTACTTTGTGCTAACCAATGCCGTAATGATTGTAACCAAGGATGGCTGTCTATCGCTTCTTCGGTTGCTTCGTAAAGCGGTTCGGCGAAAGGCACGTTAATATGTACAACACCGCCTTGTTGTGTTTGCTGAAATACCGCTTGCTCAAGCAGGGAGATTAACCAGTTTGCGGAATAGTCAGTATTCGGTTTAGGTAAATTCACATTGGCAACAGGGTAGTCAGCAAACATATTTTGTTGCAAGATGGCTTGATTTGCTCCGCATTCCCATAGTTCAGGGGGACGGTCTGCCGTTAATACAACGAGATCCACTCCGCTTTGACGCGCTTCAATAATTGCCGGATAAAGATTTGCCGTAGCCGTACCGGAAGTGACAATAATTGCTACAGGAGCTTGGGTGGATTTGGCAATACCAAGCGCAAAAAAGCCTAAACCACGCTCATCAAAATGGCTATAACAAGTCGCACGACCGTTATTTTGTAATCGTACGGCTTCAAGGGTTAAAGGAGTCGAGCGTGAGCCGGGCGCAATACAGAAATGAGAAACGCCTTGGCGCACCAAGGTTTCTAAAATCACTTTTGACCAACAACGATTAAACACGCTTATAGACATTCTTTCTCTCCATTATTATTTTCTGCAAAAAGGGAAATTAGTCCCTCTGCCTTACGTTCAATTTCTTGCCATTCCGTTAAAGGTTCGGAGCCTTCAACAATACCCGCACCGGCAAAGACTCGAATTTGATTACCTTCAATAAATGCGGATCGGATCGCAACACAAAATTCAGAGTATGCTTTACTCATCAATCCTAAAGTGCCGGCATACCAGCCTCGTTCAAAGGTTTCAATTTCCGATAAAATCATCTTCGCTTGTTGTTGGGGCAAACCGGAAACTGCCGCTGTAGGATGAATGGCTTGAAGTAATACTGAATCCCGATAATGTGCGGTCAAATTTGCCCGAATTTTTCGCAGTAAATGCTGGACTTTGCGCAAAGGTTTGAGCTCTACTTCGCTGATATCAAAAGATTCCACCATAGGGTGAATATTTTGTGAAATATCTTGCACTACAAGCCAGTTTTCGTTCAAATTTTTTTCATCATTTAATAACCATTCTGCTTGCTGCTGATTTTCTTTTGGATCAGCCGTAATCGGTGCGGTGCCGGCAAGAGCTTCAGTTAAAAACAGATTGTATTCACGGGCAAATAAACGTTCCGGCGTTGAACCGACAAATGTCGAATAGGGTTTTTCCGCCCATAAAAAATGATAACAACCTTGATTTTGATTTTGGCTTTCTGCTAAAAAGTCATAGGGGTTGATAGCTTGTTTTAAATGAAAAACGGTTTCGTTGGCTAACACCAGTTTTATCAGCCCGCCTTGCTTAATTTCATACAGGGCTTGGTTTACCCAATCGCACCAAATTCGTTTATTTGCCCGTTGTTCGGTATGTAATGGGGGCTGTTTTGTCAATACACAAAGTGCGGTCGTTTTAGGCAAGGTTTTTAATATTGTTAATGCGTTTTGCGCTGAGGTTTTACCTTCAACGAAACAGCTAATTGTCGTGCCATTCCCATTTTCTTCCAATAAAAGCTGAGGCAAAATAAATTGCCCGCTTCCCTGAAATTGTAAACCGCCGATAATGGGAAAATTATATTCCTCAATGAATGTTTGGGCTAAATTCAGCTGGGAAAATGACCGCACTTGACCGACAGCAGCAAGGCTTTTGTTTTCGTCACGAAAATGCAAATAAAATTGTGGATAAATACTTTGGGCTTTCAGCCACGCCAATAAATTGACATTGGTGATATCCGTTTGGAAACACACAATATCACTTTGTTTTTGTCGCAAATAATCCTCAATCTGCCGACTTAATTGGCTTGTCGCTTGCTCTAAACTATCCATTAGATATTGTTAAATTTATAGTAAAAATTGCTGGTTATTTTACCGCAGTTTGTTTGTTACAAAAAATTTTTTTACAAAATCTTTTCAAGATTGAAAATTCAGCGTAAATTAACCGCACTTATCACAAAAATAAAAGGAATTTGTATGCGATTATTCCCCAAATCCGATAAATTGGAACAGGTTTGTTATGATATTCGCGGACCGGTACACAAAGAGGCGCTCCGTTTAGAAGAGGAAGGCAATAAAATTTTAAAATTAAATATTGGTAATCCCGCACCATTTGGTTTTGAAGCGCCGGATGAGATTTTGGTGGATGTCTTGCGTAATTTGCCTTCTGCACAAGGTTATTGTGATTCTAAAGGGCTATATTCCGCCCGTAAAGCCATTGTGCAATATTATCAATCAAAGGGCATTCAAGGCTCGACAGTGAATGATGTGTATATTGGTAACGGTGTTTCCGAACTGATTACGATGGCTATGCAGGCATTGTTAAATGATGGTGATGAAGTATTGGTACCTATGCCGGATTATCCGTTATGGACGGCGGCGGTGACGCTTTCCGGCGGTAAAGCTGTGCATTATTTGTGTGACGAAGACGCCGGTTGGTTTCCTGCTATCGATGATATTAAGGCAAAAGTGAATGCTAAAACAAAAGCTATCGTGATTATCAACCCGAATAATCCAACGGGTGCAGTATATAGCAAAGCATTGTTGGAAGAAATCGTGGAGATAGCGCGTCAAAACAATCTGATTATTTTTGCTGATGAAATTTACGATAAAATTTTATATGATGATGCGGTTCACCATCATATTGCGGCATTAGCCCCCGATTTATTAACGGTAACTTTTAACGGATTATCAAAATCTTACCGTGTCGCCGGTTTCCGCCAAGGTTGGATGATTCTAAATGGGCCGAAACATCACGTTAAAGGGTACATTGAGGGCTTGGATATGTTGGCCTCTATGCGTTTATGTGCCAATGTGCCGATGCAGCATGCGATTCAGACAGCGTTAGGCGGCTATCAAAGCATTAATGAGTTTATTTTGCCGGGCGGACGTTTATTGGAGCAACGTAATAAAGCCTATGAATTGATAACACAAATTCCCGGCATCACTTGTGTGAAACCAATGGGGGCACTCTATATGTTCCCCAAAATGGATGTGAAAAAATTTAATATTCATAGTGATGAAAAAATGGTGCTGGATTTACTTCGCCAAGAAAAAGTGTTGCTTGTTCACGGTAAAGGATTTAATTGGCACTCACCGGATCACTTCCGTATTGTCACGTTGCCTTACGTGAACCAATTGACAGAGGCCATTACAAAATTGGGACGTTTTTTACAAAATTATCGCCAATAGAGCTGAAAAAGTGCGGTTAGAAATATTGTTGTTTTATAGGTTTCGACAAAGAGTAGCGGTTCGATTTGAACCGCACTTTATGATAAATCCTTTATATCCTAATCAACTGAATTAGCATCACACCACAGATTAAAATGCCCAGACCGGCTAACTGAATAGGACGAATTACTTTTCGTTGTGCGCCGAAAAAGCCAAATTTGTCCACTAATAAACTCCCTGAAATTAAACCGAGTAACGCTAAAACCACTGCTCCGCCAGTCCCGATTTGGGGAACAAGAGTAATGCTGCCGAAAATAAACAACGCGCCTAAACATCCACCGAACCATACCCACCAAGGCTTTCCTTTGCCGATAGCATTTTTTAGCGTTGAAAAACTTTTTTCATAAAATAAAACCACTAGAAACAATCCGCTTCCACCAACCGCAAAGGAGACAAACGCGGCTTGAACGGAGGAGTGCAGCACACGTCCTAATTCTGCATTGATTGCCGTTTGTGCAGCCAATAACATTCCGGCAAAAATACCAAAAAACCGCCATAACCAAAGATGAGGTTCTGATTGACTATGAGGTGATTTTGTTTTTTTCATGATAGGCATAACAACGGTAAAAAATATCCCTAGAAAAACTAAACTAATACCTAATATACGAATAAGATTAAGATCGATTTTAGGGGAATAGAACCAACCGAAAGTATCGATCAATATGCCCATTATAACTTGCCCAAGCAAAGGAATGATTGCCGTTTGTACGCTGCCGAGCTTAGCAAATAGTAAAATATTTGCCGTTAATGAGACCATTCCCATTAATCCACCAATCCAAAGCCACCAAGGTGTTTGTAAAAGGGTTTCCGGTTCAATCGTTAGCGGTTCGTTTGATAGCTTGGCAAGTATTAGTAAAAAGAGTGTTCCGCCACTAAAAGAAATAAAGGAAGATAAAAAAGGGACGCGGAGATAACTGCGTAAGCGGGAATTAATTGCCGTTTGAAAACTCACGATAATACCGATGAGAATTCCAATGAACATCGTAAGCATAATAACATTTCCTATGACTAAAATGCGGGAGATTAAAAAGTTTGGTATTGTCATTAAGTACAACAGCCAAACTATCATGGAGTATTTTGATACATTCAAGCTATGTCACTATTGCGTGACATGATATTTAGAGTACTTTTTTAGAGGGAAAAGGGATCATGGTTGATCCCTATTTTCATTAATGTGTGCTTGTACTGGTTGTTGTTCGGTTTGCACGTTTACGATCGTTTTCCGTCAATAGTTTTTTGCGGATTCGGATCGATTCAGGGGTGACTTCCACTAATTCATCGTCATCAATAAATTCAATGGCTTGTTCAAGGCTAAATTTCACCGGTGTAGTGAGCACAATGGCGTCATCTTTACCCGAAGCGCGCATATTGGTGAGTTTTTTACCTTGTAAGCAGTTGACGGTTAAATCGTTTGAACGGCTATGGATACCGATAATCTGCCCTTCATACACTTCTACGTTGGCATCGATCATTAATTTGCCTCGTTCTTGTAAACCGAACAATGCGTAGGCTAGGGCTTTACCTGTGGCGTTAGAGATTAACACGCCGTTCTTACGTTGACCGATTTCGCCGCCTTTGATGTCATCATAATGGCTGAAACTGGAGTAAAGCAAACCGGTACCGGAAGTCATAGTCATAAATTCGCCACGGAAGCCGATTAAGCCGCGACTTGGAATGATATATTCTAAACGAACACGCCCCTTGCCATCCGGTAACATATCACGCACTTCACCTTTACGGATACCTAAGGCTTCCATGACAGAACCTTGGTGTTGTTCTTCCACGTCAATCGTTACTTGTTCATAAGGTTCTTGTTTTTTACCATCGATTTCACGATAGATAACTTTTGGACGGGATACGGCGAGTTCATAGCCTTCACGGCGCATATTTTCAATCAATACGGAAAGATGTAATTCACCTCGACCGGATACGCGGAATTCATCCGGGTTTGGCGTTTCTTCCACACGCAACGCCACATTGTGAACCAGCTCTTTATTTAAACGCTCAAGAATTTGACGTGAAGTCACATATTTTCCTTCTTGACCGGCAAATGGTGAAGTATTGACACAGAAGAACATCGTGACAGTCGGTTCATCCACAGTTAATGAAGGTAAGGCTTCAACGGAATTGATATCGCAAATAGTATCGGAAATATTGAGTTCGCCTAATCCGGTGATAGCCACGATATCGCCCGCATAAGCCATTTCTTCTTCATAACGCTGTAAACCAAGGTGACCAAGCACTTGACCGATGCGCCCTTGACGGGTTTTTCCTTCACTATTAATAATGGTTACAGGTTGATTTGGTTTAATCGAACCGCGTTTAATACGACCAATACCAATTACCCCAACATAGCTGTTGTAATCTAATTGGGAAATTTGCATTTGGAACGGTGCATTTAATTCCACTTTTGGTGGTTCAACGTGTTTAACAATGGCTTCAAATAACGGTGTCATATCTTCTGCCAATTCTTCATGTTCAAGACCCGCAACACCGTTTAATGCGGAGGCATAAATGATCGGAAAGTCTAGCTGTTCATCTGTTGCACCAAGATTGACAAATAAATCGAAAACTTGATCTACAACCCAATCAGGACGAGCCCCCGGACGGTCAACTTTGTTGATTACAACAATCGGTTTTAATCCGTGAGCAAAGGCTTTTTGGGTGACGAAACGGGTTTGCGGCATTGGGCCGTCAAACGCATCAACGACTAAAAGTACGGAATCAACCATGGAAAGAACACGTTCTACTTCTCCGCCAAAGTCCGCATGCCCCGGCGTATCGACAATGTTAATACGGTAATCATTCCAATTAATCGCAGTGTTTTTAGCAAGAATAGTAATGCCGCGTTCTTTTTCTAGATCATTTGAATCCATAACACGCTCGTCTATATCGCCACGTGTTGCTTCAAAAGTACCGGATTGTTGAAGAAGTTTATCTACAAGTGTGGTTTTTCCGTGGTCAACGTGCGCAATAATTGCAATATTGCGCAGTTTATTAATATCAATTTTATTTGTCATTGTTCATTCAGAGTTATTAAAGATGTAGAGTGTGTAAAACAAGGTTTCACGCACGAAAGGGCAGGGATTATACATGACTTTTATATTGCCCGCTACGCTAAATCTGAAAAATAAATCCAATGAAAAGTCGATGGGATTACGTTATAATGCACGCTTATTTCAATCATATTTACACAGCAAAATAGAGGGTTCCCTATGTCAAACGCAAACGCTATCGCAAATGTATTCAAGTTAATTGAAGAAAATGATATTAAATTTGTCATTCTTCGATTCACTGATATAAAAGGTAAAGAACACGGCGTGTCTATTCCAGTTAGTCTTATTGATGAAGACATATTTGAAGATGGTAAAATGTTTGATGGTTCATCCGTGGAAGGTTGGAAAACAATTAATAAGGCCGACATGCTGTTAATGCCAATGGCAGAAACCGCTGTGGTTGATCCGTTTGCTCAAATTCCAACTCTCTCTCTGCGTTGTAGTGTATATGAACCGACGACTATGCAGAGTTATGATCGTGATCCCCGCTCTATTGCTATTCGTGCTGAAAATTATATGCGTTCTACCGGTATTGCAGATCAAGCATTTTTCGGGCCGGAGCCGGAATTTTTCTTATTTGATGATGTGCGTTTTGATGTGTCTATGAACCGTGCTTCTTTTTCCGTTGATGATGTGGAAGCTGCTTGGAATACCAATAAAAAATATGAAGGCGGCAATAATGCTTACCGCCCACTTAAGAAAGGCGGTTATTGTGCGGTTGCACCAATTGATTCAGCCCATGATATTCGCTCTGAAATGTGCTTAATTTTGGAAGAACTCGGTTTAGTGATCGAAGCACATCACCACGAAGTTGCGACAGCAGGTCAAAATGAAATCGCAACAAAATTTAATAGCCTTACCTTAAAAGCGGATGAAACCCAAATTTATAAATATGTAGTGCAAAATGTCGCACTTGAACATAGTAAAACTGCGTGTTTTATGCCTAAACCAATCACCGGCGACAATGGTTCGGGTATGCACTGTAATATGTCATTAAGTAAAGATGGCAAAAACATCTTTCAAGGTGATAAATATGCAGGGCTTTCTGAAACCGCACTTTACTATATCGGTGGTATTATCAAACATGCCAAAGCTTTAAATGCGTTTACAAATCCAAGTACCAACTCTTATAAACGCTTAGTGCCGGGTTATGAAGCTCCGGTACTATTGGCGTATTCGGCAAGTAACCGTTCCGCCTCAATCCGTATTCCCGCAGTGACAAGCCCGAAAGCGATTCGTATTGAAGCCCGTTTCCCTGATCCAATGGCAAACCCATATCTTGCATTTGCCGCTTTATTAATGGCGGGGTTAGACGGTATCGTGAATAAAATCCACCCGGGTGATGCGATGGATAAAAACCTTTACGATTTACCACCGGAAGAACTTAAAGACATTCCTGCCGTAGCAAGCTCACTTGAAGAAGCATTGAATGCTTTAGAGAAGGATTACGAGTTCTTAACCCACGGTAATGTATTTAGCAGAGAGTTTGTGAAAGCTTTCATCGGCATTAAACGCAAGGAAGTAGAACGTTTGAATATGACCCCGCATCCGGTAGAGTTTGAGATGTATTATGCGTAATTTGGGCTAGAAAATTGTATATTGAGCAAAGAAAGTGCGGTTGATTTTGACTGCACTTTTTTACTTTTCTTTTACATCCATTTACATTTTTTATCCTTGTGAAGGAGAATAATATAGCCTATCATACCCGACGTGATACTATGGAATAACCACTAGATAGAGGATTTTACAGTGAATAGTACGAGTATAACTAATAATGATGAGATTGAGCTCATTGAATTGATTAAAGTTTTATGGAATAAAAAAATTTGGATTCTACTTTCTGCATTTATATGCACTTTAATTGCAGGTGTGTATGCGTTTACTGCAAAAGAGCAGTGGACTTCTAAAGCAGAAGTGATAGAGCCCAAAATTTCTGATTTAGGTGAGTATTTCAATATTCGCAAAGAATATGCTCGGATCTTAGGACAAGAGTTCGACGCAAATGGATTGAGAAAATCGTTATTTGACAAATTTAATCTGATGTCTGAATCTTTAGATACGCGCGAAACTTTTTTTGAACAGTCAGACGTTTATCAACAAATTTCAGGGGGGAAAGAAGAGAAAGCTAAACGACTTATTCTCTCCGACCTCATTACTAAAGATATTAATATTACTAAACCGGATCCTAAAAAAGAGCCGGATTTATTAGGACGTAGAATAAAGTTTATTGCTGAAACACCAATTGAAGCGCAAGAAACATTACAACAATTTATTAGCTTTGCAGGAAAAGAGGCTTATCAACTTGAAGTTGAGAATTTTCTCATTGACTTTAATGAGGTGCTTTCTGATTTAACCTATGAAAAAACAAAATTTGAGCGAGATCTTGCTATTCAAAAAAAGGTTCAACTAGAAAACTTAAATAATGCATTGAGAATTGCTCAAAAAGCAGATATTAAAGACTATGCAAAATCATTTAGCTCAACAAGCGATAATGCTCTTCAAGCTCTTGCTATGTCAGAGGTAAAATTGCCTCTTTCCGATTCTAAGTTGAGCGATGGTACATATCTGTTTATGCTAGGTGAAAAATATTTAAAAGCCCAAATTGATGTATTAAATCAAGAAGCAGTTGTATATCCACCGAAATATTATCAAGTTACTGCACAGCTAGAAGAATTGGGACCATTATTAAGCAAAGTAAAAGAAGCTAAAGCAAATACATTTAGCTATCAGGCTTCTCCTGATTATCCAGTGGTGAAGGATAAGCCTAAGAAAGCGTTAATTATTGTAATTGGATTTATTATTGGGGTAATTCTATCCACGTTGATTATTTTATTCGGTCTAGTGTTCCAAAACAGCAGAAAAGAATGATGAAGAAAAAGGTAATATTTATTGGTGCGGGTGGTTATGCAAAATCAGTACTAGATTCTTTAGATATTTCTCAATATGAGTTTTGTGGGTTTATTGATAACTTCAAACCTGAAGGAACAACTCATTTAGGCTATCCTGTACTTGCAAAAACAATTGATGAATTTAAAGAAAGAGGTAATTATAGTTTTTTCATTAGTATTGGCAATAATAACTACCGTTTAGAAAAATATTTAAAGTTAGAAAAATATCAATGCGATGTTATTAACGTAATTGATAGAACATCAATCATTTCTAATCATTCAACCTTAGGTAAAGGTGTTTTTGTTGGAAAAATGGCAATTGTTAATAGTGGTGTTACTGTTGGCAATAACGTTATTATCAACACAAAATCTCTTGTGGAACATGGTTGCTATATCGGTAGTCATAGTAATATTTCCACAAATAGTACGTTAAATGGCGATGTGATTGTTGAAGATTATTGTTTTATCGGAAGCTCCTCTGTTGTTACAGGGCAATTGAGAATAGGCGAAAGCGCAGTTGTAGGTGCTGGGGCTGTAGTGATTCGTAATGTTAAACCACGAACAGTGGTGGCAGGCGTGCCCGCAAAATTGATTAAGGAAATTGAATAAAAATGAGTCAAGTATTTATTGTGGCAGAAATTGGTTGTAACCATAATGGTGATCCCGTATTAGCAAAGAAAATGGTTGATGTAGCTAAAGAATGTGGTGTAGATGCCGTTAAGTTCCAAACATTTAAAGCAGATAAATTAATTTCAAAATATGCTCCAAAGGCGGAATATCAAAAAGTTACCACTGGTACCGGAGATAGTCAGCTTGAAATGACCCGAAAATTAGAACTTCCTTATGATGAATTTCGTAAGTTGGAAATCTATGCCCGTTCACTTGACTTGGAAGTATTTTCTACTCCGTTTGATATGGAATCTATTGATTTTCTTGCGGGAGAAAAGCAAAAAGTTTGGAAAATTCCATCAGGTGAATTAACCAATTTACCCTACTTAGAGAAAATAGCCTGTTTACCAATTGAAGGTAAAAATATTGTAATTTCAACTGGGATGGCAACAATTGATGAAATAAAAGATGCCTTAGCCGTGTTAGAAAAAAACGGTATTTTAAAGAAAGATATTACTATCCTTCATTGTAATACAGAATATCCAACATCTTATGAAGATGTGAATTTAAATGCATTTCATCAATTAAAAGAAGTATTCTCAGATTATAATTTAGGCTTTTCTGATCATTCGATAGGATATTTTGCAGGTATTGCTGCTGTACCTTATGGGATTACTTTCATCGAAAAACACTTTACGCTAGATAAAAATTTTGAAGGTCCTGATCATAAAGCATCGGTGACACCTGAAGAATTAAAATTACTCTGTGAAGGTATTCGTGCTGTTGAAAAATCACTTGGTTCATCAGAAAAGATTGTGACTATGTCAGAGGCAAAAAATAAGATTGTTGCACGTAAATCCATCATTGCTGCATGTCCAATTAAGAAAGGAGAAATTTATACCACTGAGAACCTAACGACTAAGCGGCCAGGCAACGGCATTAGTCCTATGTTTTGGTATGATATTTTAGGTAAAGAAGCTGAAATGGATTTTGAAGAAGATCAACTTATTCAAGATAGTCGTTTCAAAAATCAAGAATAAAAGAGCGGTCAAATTTATGAAAAAAATTGCAATTATCACTGCAAGATCTGGTTCAAAAGGTTTGCCAAATAAAAATGTATTATTTGCAAACGGTAAACCGGTTATGGCTTACAGTATTGAGGCTGCTTTAGAGAGTGCAGAATTTGAAAAAATTATTGTAAGCACTGATTCGCAAGAATATATTGATTTACTTTCACATTATCCTATTGAATTTGTGAAACGTTCGGCAGAATTGGCTTCAGATAAGGCTAGCTCTTTTGTGGTGATTGAAGATGTATTGGATAAATATCAACATCTTAATTTTGATTATTTTGTTTTATTGCAACCGACTTCTCCATTAAGAACATCGCAACATATTCAAGAAGCAAATGCTAAATTTGAGCAACATTTTGATAGGTTTGATTTTTTAGTTTCAGTATCAGATGCTCATAAGCCAACAACTTTAACCCGTGAGATTGATGAGGATGAAAGTTTAAAAAATTTTAAACTTGATTATTCAAATTATACACGTCAACAGCATCATCCGGAATTTTCACCAAATGGGGCAATTTTTTCCGCAAAACCACAAGCGTATCTAAAACAGAAACATTTTTATGGTGAAAGATGTATCGCTTATTTTATGGATAAAGAAGTTTCTGTTGATATTGATGATCGTCTTGATTTTGAATATTTCTATTTTATTCTTCAACAGCGTAATAAAGAAAAAATCTTATTAGAAACGATTAAAAAAACTATTGCTGCTAAGAAAGAGAATTTCAGTCAAACGGAAGCAATCAGTTTAATTGGGCACTCTATTTTAGATTACTGGAATGTTGAAGAGCTTAATGATCAAGTGGTTAATAATCTTGCAATTGCTGGTATTTCAACAAAACAATATCTTGAGTTAATTTTAGATAAAAATCTAATTCAACATCTTGGTGATAAAGCTATCTTAATGTTTGGTACCAATGATATTATTTATCCAGGCTGGTCTAATGAACAAGTATTAGCAGATATTCAATTACTCATTCACAAGCTAAAAAATATTAAGCCCGATGTTATACTTTATTTCTTAGAAATCACGCCTATTGCATTACGTGTGGATCGTGATAATGAAGTTATTAGGCAGCTGAATCAGTTTCTAAAAACAAATCTTAAAGACATCCAATGGATTTCATTAGATAAACCATTTAGTGATCAATATGGCAAGCTAAATTTAGATTATACCCAAGATGGTTTACATTTAAATGAACAAGGTTATAAATTATTAAGAACAATTGTTGAATCAGAATTATGATTAAAAAACGAATTGCATATGTAACAGGTTCACGTGCAGAGTATGGCATTGTAAAACGTTTATTAAAACGTTTACAGGAAGATCAAGAGTTAGATTTTAGCTTGATTGTTACCGCAATGCATCTTGAACCACAATATGGCAATACTGTAGAAATTATTGAGAAAGATGGGTTTAGGATTAGTGAAAAAATTGCCGTTAAATTGGATAGCCAAAATAATCAAACCATTTTAACCTCAATGGCAGATACATTAGATTTGTTTGGTCACCACTTCCAAACTCATTATTATGATGCAGTAATGGTTCTCGGTGATCGTTATGAAATGCTTTCTGTAGCAACCGCAGCGGCAACGCATAATATTCCACTTATCCATTTACATGGTGGTGAGCAAACGTTGGGTAATTATGATGAATTTATTCGCCATTGTATTACTAAAATGGCGAAACTGCATTTAACCGCAACAGAAGTTTATCGTAAACGTGTAATTCAGTTGGGTGAAGCACCTGAAACTGTACATAATATCGGCTCATTAGGTGCTGAAAATGGATTAAGTCTAACATTACCAACAAAAGAGCGGTTATTCTCAGAGCTAAATTTACAAAATAAGCCATATTTCATGGTGGCATTTCACCCAGAAACTATAACAGGTCAGTCTGTAGAAGAGCAAGTTGAGCAACTACTTTTAGCACTTGATCGCTTCAAGCAAGACTATCAATTTGTCTTTATCGGTTCAAATTCTGATACCCACTCTGATGTGATTTTTGCCAAAATAAAAAGCTACACTGAAGAGAATCAATTTGCATTTTTTACGTCGGTAAAACCGGAAGAGTACTTAGCTTTAATCAAATATTCAAAAGGATTAATTGGTAATAGCTCATCAGGGTTACTTGAAGCTCCTTCATTAGGAGTTGGTACTGTCAATATAGGAAAGCGCCAAGAGGGGCGTGTAAGGGGAGACTCTGTTGTTGATGTTGAAAGTAATCAAACTGCTATTGAACAAGGCATTCAAAAATTACTTTCTGATGATTTTCAAGCGTGTTTACCTCTGATGGTTAACCCATATTATCAAGAAAATTCTGCCGAGAAAGCCTATTATCTAATTAAAAATTTCTTACAAAATAATAAAAATAATGAGCCAAAAAGATTTTATGATCTATGGGGAATAACAAATGAGCCTTGTTAAAGATAGTTCGATTTACCTTATTGGTGAACTATCATCTAAATGTATTCCTTTTCTATTACTACCTTATTTATCACGTAAATTAGGGGTAGAGGGATTTGGTGAGCTGTCTTATTATCAAACTCTCTTAGCATTGTTTGTTATCTTTATTGGGTTAAGCCAAGATGGTGCTGTTGCGCGCTATTTTTATGTTTATGGTAAGCGTTCTTTGAATCTTGTTATTAATACAGGTTACGTATATACGCTTTGTCTTGGTGGAATAGGAATACTCTTTTGTTGGCTAATGCACTCAGAAATTATGTTTTATTTAGTTTTGAATGCAATGTTTCAGGTGTTTCTATCAGTTCAACTGAGTATTAGGCAATGCCAGAAACAGGCAATTCCTTATACCTTGATTCAAATTACATCCAGTATTACAAATGCATTATTAACTATATTAATGCTGGAAATATATGAAACAGAACTAGTTGAAAAACGTATTTTATCTATTTTAATTAGTAATATTTTAGTGGCTTTATTAGCCTATTTTATTTATAGAAAAGGTAGTCATAATAAAAACTTTACTTTCTCACAATATAAGACTGCATTTTTATATATTATCTCTTTTGGTCTCCCAATGATTTTCCATCATGGTAGTTTCTTTATTAAAGGACAATTAGATAGAGTTTTTATTTTTCACCGCTTTAACGAAAGCGATCTTGGTTTATATGCAATGGGAGCTCAAATTGCTTCTATTTTATCAGTATTTATTCTAGCAATAAATAAAGCACTTGTTCCTTATTTGTTTGAAAATATAAAAAAAGGAACAGTAACACTAAGTAAATTACATCGTTGGGCATTGTATTCATTTTTGATTGTACCAATTCCATCGTTGATTGCACAAATTATACCTGAAGAATGGGTATTATTTTTATTAGGAGAGCATTTTCTAGGGGTTAAGTATTACATTACTGTATTTTTATTTTCTACTAGTTTAAGCATTCCATATCTATTTTTAGTTAATTATTTGTTTTATTGTGGTAAAACTAAAGAAATCTCATTTTGTTCAATATTATCAACAATAATTTATTTAAGCTCATTGGGGGGATTGATTTTTACGGATGTAATTTATGTTCCTTATGCTAGTATATTGGGAGCTTTAGGAATTTTACCAGTGCTGTATATTATAACAAAAAGAGTAGAAAAAAATGAACGAGCCACTTATTAGTATTATTATGCCAGTTTATAACTCGGCAGATTATCTTGTTCAGGCATTAAATTCTTGCCTTAATCAATCTTATCCAAATATTGAGATTATTACGGTTGATGATGGTTCAACGGATAATAGCGTAAATATTATAAAAGAAATAATGAACCAAGATCCAAGGATTAAACTTTTCTTCACATCTAGTAATCAAGGACCGGCAATGGCAAGAAATATTGGCTTAGGTCAAGCAAAAGGAGAATACATTACTTTCTTAGATAGTGACGATTTTATTGAAAAAGCTAAGTTAGCACATCAGCTTAATTTTATGCTTAAGCATAATTTAATAATGAGTCATGGAAATTACAGTTTTTGTGATTTAGAAGGAAAGGTAATAAAGTCAGTGACGACAAGTGAAAAGATTGACTATCACACTTTACTAAAAGGTAATCAATTCAAAATAATGACGGTGTTGATTAGAAGAGATAAAATTAAAAATCTTCTCTTCCCCCAAATAAAACACGAAGATTATGCTTTCTTTTTAGATTGTTTAAAAAAAATTGAAGAATCTACTTTATATAGTAATCAGCCAAGTTCTTTTGTTCGAATTGGAAAAATGAGTGTTTCATCAAATAAATTTAAAAGTGCTATTTGGACATTTAATATTTATTTTAAAAGAGAAAAATTAGGCTTAGTAAAATCAATTTATTATTTTCTTCACTATGCCTATAATGGATTTATTAAATACAAAAAATAAAAGATATGATTTCATTACTTATTATTAGCTTTGGACGTTACCAAGAAGTATTAGAAACGTTCCAATGTATCAATAAATATCAAGGCAATCAGGTAGAATTACTTTTTCTTGATAATAACTCAGAAAGAAAATTAGAAACTGCTTTATCTTCTATCATAGAAAGTAATAGTAGCATTTTATTTAAATATTTTCATACAGGTGAGAATTTAGGTGTGGCAGAAGGGCGAAATTTATTAATCGAAAAGGCTCAAGGTGATATCTTAATTACACTAGATGATGATATTGAAATTGAAGATATCACTTTTTTAATTAAAAAAGTGATTGATTATATGGAAAATAATACCCTCTTGGGAGCATTAGCTTTTAATATTAAAAACTATTTTACTCGTAATGCACTATCACACGAAATCCCACATGGTAATAAGAAACTAGATTTTTCACAGAATTTATTAACTTATTATTTTATCGGAGCAGGGCATGCAATAAGAAAGGATGTTTATCAGAAAGCAGGGCTTTATCCTAAAGATCTGGGATTATATGGTGGAGAAGAAAGAGATCTCTCTTTTAGAATTTTAGAGGAAGGTTATCAGATATTATATGCGAGTGATATTGTTATTTATCACAAAGTTTCGCCAAATGGCAGAATGAGCAAAACACAAGAGAATTTCTTTCGTTATCGTAATCAATTAATTGTTTTAAATCGTTATATGCCTAGAACTTACCGATATAGTGCAAATATAATTTGGTCTTTGTTTTATTTATTAAGAATGGAAGGGAACTTAAAGAGTGTAATAAAAGTACATTATGAATTAAGGAAGTTAGGAAAATATACTATTTCTAATACTACACTAAATTATATTAAGAATGTAAAAGGTCGGTTGTTATATTAACGAGTAAGTTCTATGTACATATATATTTCTTTTTTTTCATTACTAACGGTAGGTAGTATTATAGATTTTAGTAATTTTTCTAGAAATATTAAAAATCTATTTTTTGGTATTAATATTTTACTTTTTTTTATTATTGTATCTACTCGAACGGGAATTGGAACTGATTATTATCAATATCAAGAACTATTTTCATATGCTAAACCACTTTATGAAATAAATACAGATTATTTCTTGTCTAATCCACATAGTATTGAATATGGATATTTATTGTTTGAATCATTAATCAAAACCTTTACTAATAATTTTCATGTTTTTATTTTTATCTATAATATTATTTTATTTTCTTTTCTATATGCTGCTGTAAGAAGATATCCATTTAAGAATTTACAACTATTATTATTTTTTTCACTTTTTCATGTTTATTATATAAGTGGTCATCGCCAAGCAATGGCGATGGTTATACTGTTCTATAACTTAAGATATTTACTTGACAGAAACTTTATTAAATTTTCATTTTTTATAATATTAGCTTATATTTTTCATCGTTCGAGTTTAATTTATATAATAGCTTATTTTATACTTAGTTTTAATGTGAAAAAAAAGGTGTTGGTAGGTTTAATTTCATTAGTAAGTTTTGTAATGTATTATGATTTGTTTGGGGTGTTAATTGAATATTGCTATACTAATTATAAAGATGTGAATTATATGTTTTCTAGGATTTATCAATACTATTTTATACAATATAGCCTTGA
The DNA here is from genome assembly GCF_001019715.1 of Rodentibacter caecimuris. Taxonomy (GTDB): domain Bacteria; phylum Pseudomonadota; class Gammaproteobacteria; order Enterobacterales; family Pasteurellaceae; genus Rodentibacter; species Rodentibacter caecimuris. The sequence continues at coordinate 1,845,953 of NZ_BBXJ01000001.1, read as the reverse complement.
ACCAGTTAATATATTTAATTATCTAAAGGTAATTCTTATTGGATTCTTAGCTATGATTTTTTATAAAAGTGAAAACAAAAAAATTAATAAGCTAGGTATAATCTTATTTCTATATGCATTACTTTTCTTTTCGTTATCTAGAGCGGGAGGAATTGCATTTAGGATCTCTGATATGTTTTTGATAGCAATCATCCCTTATTTATCATTGCTATTAGAAAATTTAAAGTATAGAAATTTTTTACTTTTATTATCTATAATTTACTCTGCAATTGTCTTTTTTAGAATTTTGTACGTACATGTAGTGTTTAATATAAATACATTTTTACCTTATGAAACAATATTTAAGTATTATATGTAAGAACATTCAGGAATATTAAAATGAAAAATATAGTTATAATTAGTAATTTAAGAATGATTTTTATTTATTTTCTGCTAAATCGATATCATGAAGGTAATATTTTTATTATGGGGGATGATGTAAGTGATTTAAATATTGAAGTGATGGTAAGAACTAAAAAAGGAAAAGGGAATATTGCTCTTTTTTTTAGTTTGTTGAAAAATTATTTTACCTTTAAAAAAATTCTATGGAAGAATAAATTGGATTTATCTAAGTTTAATGTCTATGGTGCAGATCATATTTTAGGTTCTTCCTTCTTTTTGAAAAGATGTCCTTTCTATCTAATTGAAGATGGAACAGAGAATTATCAGTTAAAAAACTATAAAAGAAGTCTAAAAAATAGATTGTTTTCATTGCCTAAATTTGGAATGTATAAAAATGTGAAAAAGATCTATTTAACAAAAAATGATAATATTCCTGATTGTATAAAAGAAAAAGTAGAAATTATTGATATTCATCAATTGTGGAAAGAAAAAACAAAAGTAGAACAAGATGAAATCCTTTTTTTATTGGATGTGAATGTAAATAAAATAAAAAATTTAAAGAGTAAGAATACTGTTTTATTTACTCAACCGCTTTCAGAAGATAATGTTTTAACTGAGCAAGAAAAAATTGATATTTATTCATCTATTATTGAAAATTATGATAAAGAAAAACTGGTAGTTAAAACACATCCTAGAGAGAAAACAAATTATCAAGGTTATTTTCCCGATGTAGAAGTATTTAATGAAAATTATCCATCTGAGATTTTAGATGTATTAGGGGTTAAGTTTGAGAAAGCAGTAACACTTTTCTCAACAGCTGTATATGTTTATCCAAAGGAGAACGTGGACTTCTATGGCACTAAAATACATCCTAAATTAGAAAAACGATTCGGAGAAATAACCTATGAATAAATTAGCTCTATCAAAAATACTATTATTAATCACAGATTTTCTTACGCTCACGTCATCCTTTTTTATTGCACTTTATCTTATTGATAGCTATAAAGGAAATTACACAGCATACATTCCTTATACAGAATTAGATGATCGAATTTATATTCATTTGTTTTTATCATTTTTATTTATTGCTTGGCTTACAATTAGATTACGTCATTATACTTATCGAAAACCTTTTTGGTTAGAGTTAAAAGAAATTATCCGTACATTAGTGATTTTTGCCATTTTTGAGCTTTCTATTATCTCTTTTTCTAAACTTTATTTTTCAAGATTGCTTTGGATTATAGTTTGGGGAATTGCATTAGCGGTTGTTCCATTGGGTCGAGTAATACTAAAAAAATGGCTAATTCATTCAGCTTGGTATTTAAGAAAGACGGTTATTTTAGGTACTGGGAATAATGCCTTTGATGCTTATAAAGCATTACAAAGTGAGCGATATTTAGGATTGGAAATTACGCATTTTGTCTCTGTTAATGATATTTGTGAAGAAATAAAAAATTTAAATATTCCAATGTTTTCTAATGTTAAAAAGAATAGGTGGAAATTAGCAACAAAAAAATCAGATCAATTTATTATTGCACTTGAAGAAAATGAAAATCTTGAAAGAGATGATTTACTCCGTTATTTTTCAACAAATGGATATCGTTTTGTTTCTGTTATTCCAACATTACGTGGTTTACCTCTTTATAGTACAGATATGTCTTTTATGTTTAGTTATGAAGTGATGCTACTTCGCGTGAATAATAATTTAGCAAAATTATCATCCAGAATACAAAAAAGAGTCGTCGACTTTGTGGGAGCTTTTGCAATTATGCTTTTGCTCTCTCCTATTTTACTTTATCTTTATTATACAGTTAGAAAAGATGGTGGGAATGCGATTTATGGGCATCCAAGAATTGGGCAAAATGGTAGAAAATTTAGATGCTTAAAATTTAGAACAATGGTAGTAAATTCTCAAGAAGTATTAGATGAATTATTAAAAAATGATCCTGAAGCTAGAGCGGAATGGGAAAAAGATTTTAAATTAAAAAATGATCCAAGAATTACGAAAGTTGGTAAATTTTTAAGAGCAACAAGTCTTGATGAACTCCCACAGCTTTGGAACGTATTGAAAGGCGAAATGAGTTTAGTTGGCCCCCGTCCAATTGTTGCCGATGAATTAGAACGTTACCAAGAAAATGTAGATTACTATCTAATGGCAAAACCAGGAATGACAGGCCTTTGGCAAGTAAGTGGACGTAATGATGTAGATTACGACACCCGGGTTTATTTTGATTCATGGTATGTAAAAAATTGGTCTTTATGGAATGATATTGCGATTTTATTTAAGACAGTAAATGTTGTTTTGAAAAGGGATGGAGCTTATTAAAGATATTTCATGAAAATTTTAGTCACAGGTGGAGCTGGCTTTATCGGTTCCGCTGTTATTAGTTATATTATCCAAAACACGCAAGATAGTGTCGTCAATATTGATAAACTTACTTATGCTGCGAATTTGTTTTCACTCCAAAAACTCAAAGATAGTTCTCGGTATTCCTTTAATCAAGTCAATATTTGTGATGCGAAAGAGCTATCTAGGGTATTTGAACAACATCAACCTGATGCCATCATGCACTTAGCTGCTGAAAGCCATGTTGATCGTTCAATCAATGATGCTGCAGAATTTATTCAAACTAATATAGTTGGTACTTATACGCTATTAGAAGTTGCTCTTGATTATTGGAATAATTTAGAAGCTGATAAAAAAGCAAGATTTAAATTTCTGCACATTTCAACCGATGAAGTTTATGGTGATTTAGAAAATAAAGACGACTTATTTACTGAAAACTCGCCTTATAAACCAAGTAGCCCATATTCTGCCTCAAAAGCTTCGAGTGATCATTTGGTTCGTGCTTGGCATCGAACTTATGGTCTACCAACTATCATTACTCATTCTTCAAATAATTATGGACCATTTCAGCATAAGGAAAAATTGATACCTTTGATGATATTAAATGCTTTAGAGGGCAAGCCTTTGCCTGTATATGGAAACGGTTTACAAATTCGAGATTGGTTATTTGTAGAAGATCATGCTAAAGCTTTATATAAAGTGCTTAAAGAAGGCAAGGTTGGCGCAACTTATAATATTGGTGGAAGCTGTGAGAAAACGAACATTACCGTCGTTCGTTCTATTTGTGGCATCTTAGAGACGCTTGTACCAAATAAACCTGATGGCATCGTAAAATATGAAGATTTAATCACTTATGTAAAAGACCGCTCTGGTCATGATGTACGTTATGCAATTGATACGACAAAAATTAGTCGTGAATTAGGTTGGAAACCACAAGAAGCTTTTGAATCAGGATTAAGAAAAACAATAGAATGGTATGTTAAACAATTTCAATCAGGAAGATACATGATAGAAAAAAGTTAAGCCTTAGTTGATGAAATAAGCACATTTAAGATTATCTTCCCCTATAAAAACTGGTATAGTTCGCTAACCGGTTTTTTCTTTTAAAGGAGAGTTAAAAAATGGAGATTATTCTTTCTAATCGCCCTGCAGCGGATTGTTGGGGTAAAAATGCGATATTAAGTTTTAATGGCGAAGAAGCGATTATTCACTTAAAAAATAATGAAAAAAATGACCGCACTTTGGTGCAGAGTGCTGCGCGTAAGTTACGTGGGCAAGGTATTAAAGATGTAGAATTAGTTGGTAATGAGTGGAATTTAGAGTTTTGTTGGGCATTTTATCAAGGGTTTTACACAGCAAAACAAGATTATGCCATTGAGTTTCCACATTTAGAGCATGAGTTACAAGATGAATTATTAGCCCGTATTGAATGTGGCGATTTTGTTCGGGGGATAATTAATGAACCGGCACAAAGTTTAACACCTATTAAACTGGTTGAGCGTGCGGCAGAGTTTATTACGGCTCAAGCAGAAAATCATTCGGAGAAAAGTGCGGTCAGTTTTCAGATTATTTTCGGGAAAGAGTTGGAAGAACAAGGCTATCAAGGGATTTGGACAGTAGGAAAAGGTTCGTCAAATCCGCCGGCAATGTTGCAGTTAGATTTTAATCCGACAGGGGATTCGAATGCCCCCGTATTGGCTTGCTTAGTCGGTAAGGGAATTACCTTTGATAGTGGCGGGTATAGTATTAAGCCAAGTGATGGAATGAGTACAATGCGTACTGATATGGGGGGCGCAGCATTATTAACCGGCGCTTTAGGATTAGCTATTGCTCGAGGATTAAAGCAGCGAGTGAAACTCTACTTATGTTGCGCAGAAAATTTAGTGAGCAGCAATGCGTTTAAATTAGGCGATATTATTACCTATAAAAATGGTGTGACAGCGGAGATTTTAAATACCGACGCAGAAGGTCGTTTAGTGTTGGCAGACGGATTAATTGAAGCGGATAATCAACATCCTGAGTTTATTATTGATTGCGCTACCTTAACCGGTGCGGCTAAAGTGGCGGTAGGTAATGACTACCATTCGCTGCTCACAATGGATGATGAACTTGCGACAGCGCTTTTTCAATCGGCTAAGGCCGAAAATGAGCCATTTTGGCGTTTACCATTTGAGGAGTTCCATCGTTCACAAATTAGCTCTTCATTTGCGGATATTGCTAATATTGGTACAGTGCCTGTTGGAGCAGGGGCAAGTACAGCGACAGCCTTTCTCTCCTATTTTGTGAAGAATTACCGGCAGAATTGGTTGCATATTGATTGCTCTGCAACTTATCGTAAATCTGCAAATGATTTATGGGCGATTGGCGCGACAGGTATTGGAGTACAAACATTAGCGAATTTATTGTTGTCAAAATCAGAAAAGTAAGGATGAATATGACAGAAAGAACATTTTCAATTATTAAACCCGATGCGGTGAGACGTAACCTTATCGGGGCAATTTTGACACGTTTTGAGCAAAATGGATTCAAAATTGTTGCGATAAAAATGGTACATTTAACGAGGGAGCAAGCTGAAGGTTTTTATGCCGAGCATCAAGGTAAGGCGTTTTTTGAATCATTAGTGGAGTATATGATGTCTGCGCCTGTTGTGGTTTCAGTATTGGAAAAAGAAAATGCCGTAAAAGACTACCGCACTTTGATTGGTGCGACAAATCCGGAAAGTGCAGCAGAAGGTACTGTTCGTAGGGAGTTTGCGTTAAGTCAGAGTGAAAATTCCGTGCATGGTTCAGATAGCGTAGAAAGTGCGAATCGTGAAATTGCTTATTTTTTTGCCGATTCGGAAATTTGTAATTATTAATTTTATTGTAGATAAAAAATAGCGAGTTTTTATACTCGCTATTTTTTGTATCTAATTTTCTTATAAACCAATTACCGCGAATAATACCCAAATAGTATAAATAGTTGCTAAACCATAGAAGATAAAGCCACCCGCTGGTACATGGATTTTAAGATCGTGCATTCCGTGGTGAATCCGGTGCAAACCACACCACATTGGGAAAATAGTTAACACGAGAATGACAAGCTTACCAATCCAAGAATAGGCAAAAGCAACTAAGTTCGCAGGATCGACTAAACCAAATGGTAGTAATAAGCCTAAGATTAAAATGACCACAGGAAAGAAAATTGCACTTACTGTACCTCCTGCACCAAAAAGTAACCATACCGGTGGCTCGCCGGAGCGTTTTGGATTTTTATCAACCATTTTTTCTCTCCCCTTAGATATAAGCTAAAACTAATGCAATTACGCTAATAAGAGCGGTTACTGCCCAAAGTGCATTTCTTACTATATGGTGTGGTAAACGTTCATTTTTGACAATGATGTTCATCACTTTTGGTGTCATTAAGAAATAGGTGACAGTATGATAAAGCGTTGCTACCAGTGTAATGATATTTAAGATCACCACAATTGGGTTTCTTAAAAATTCAATAAAGCTCAAAATGCCTAATCCCGGAACGGGGTTGCTGGCAAGGCAGAGTACACCATAAAGCAGAACAATACAGAACCATACGGCAAAGATTGAGGTTGCTTCACGTAGCATATAGGCTTTGTAGAAGTCTAGTTTTTGCCACCAAGTAGCCGTCATTGGGCGAACATATTTTTTGCGTTTACTTACAGTTACTGACATTCTTTCCCCCTTAGCCTTTTGGTTTTATCATAGAGATCACATAATCTTTAGCACTTTCCACTTTACCTTGGTTGATTGCAGAAGCCGGATCCACATGTTTTGGACAGACCTCAGAGCAATAACCAACGAAAGTACAGCTCCACACCCCATTTTTACCGTTTAACAATGGCATACGTTGTGTCTTTCCGTGATCACGGTTATCAAGGTTATAACGATGAGCCATGGTGATTGCGGCAGGCCCTAAGAATTCAGGATTTAGGCCGAATTGCGGGCAAGCGGCATAACATAAACCACAGTTAATACACATTGAGAACGTGCGATATTTTTCAAGTTGAGCCGGTGTCTGCTTAGTACGGCTTTTCGCAAGTTCTGCCGATAGATGTGGTTTTCCATCTAATGGCGGCGCCTCATTGCCAATAATATACGGTTTGATGGCTTCCAAACTTTCAATAAAGTGACTTAAATCTACTACCAAGTCACGTTCAATAGGGAAGTTTGCCAACGGTTCAATACGCATATGACCACTGTAATCACGTAAAAAAGTTTTACATGCCAGTTTTGGCTTATTATTAACCATCATTCCACAAGAACCGCAGATTGCCATACGGCAAGACCAACGGTAAGAAAGGGAAGGTTCAAGTTTATCTTTAATATAACCTAACGCATCAAGTAAGGACGTTTGGTTGTCATAAGGCACTTGGTAAGTGCTTAAATGTGGCTCTTGATCGCTTTCAGGATTGTAGCGTAAAACTTCCACATTCATTACTGGTGAATTAGCCATTTGCTTGCTCCTTAGCTTTCGCAGCAGCTTCGGCAGCTTCTGCTTCTGCGCCATAAACACGTTTTGCAGGTTGGGATTTAGTGATTTTCACCGGGCTGTATTCAATGCGCGGTGCACCATTCTCATTGTAGAAAGCAAGGGTGTGTTTTAAATAATTGACATCATCACGTTCAGTGTAATCTAAGCGTTGATGAGCCCCACGAGATTCTTTACGTTCGATAGCGGAATTAGCGATAGATTGTGCCACATCAAGGATGTAACCTAATTCAACGGTGTAAAGTACATCGGTGTTAAATACACTTGAATTATCTGCGACACGAATACGTTTATAGCGTTCTTTTAATTCTGCAATTTTATCAACGGCTCTTTGCATACTGGCTTGATCGCGGTAAATACCACAGCCTTCTTCCATAACGGTTCCCATTTCATCACGGATTTCAGACCAAGATTCATTACCTTCTTGTTTGTGAAGTGCTTCTAAACGAGCTACGACATCTTTAGCCTGTGCATCTACCGCACTTTGGTTTGTTTGTGGTGCTTCAACCGCACGTTGAGCCGCATATTCACCTGCTACCCGACCAAGAACAACTAACTCTGCCAATGAGTTAGACCCTAAGCGGTTTGCTCCGTGTAACCCCGAAGAAGCACATTCACCTACGGCAAACAAGCCTTTAATACGGGTTTCACTATTGAAATCGACTTCAATACCGCCCATGGTGTAGTGAACGACCGGACGAACAGGAATTGGTTCGTTAACCGGATTTACCCCTTCGTACGCACTTGATAACTCACAAATGAATGGAAGACGTTCGTGCAAGTATTTTTCACCGAGGTGACGTAAATCCAGATGTACAACATCTACACCTTTAGCGGTTTTTAAGGTATTTCCTTTCTTCCACTCTTGCCAGAAAGCCTGAGAAACTTTATCACGCGGTCCTAATTCCATATATTTATTTTCAGGTTTACCAATCGGCGTTTCCGGTCCTAGTCCATAATCCTGTAAATAACGGTAGCCGTTTTTATTAACCAAGATACCACCCTCACCACGGCAACCTTCAGTCATTAAAATACCGGTATTTGGTAAGCCCGTTGGGTGATATTGTACAAATTCCATATCACGTAGTGGCACGCCGTGACGATATGCCATGGATAAGCCGTCTCCGGTTACAATGCCGCCATTGGTATTGAATTTAAATGCTCGGCAACCACCACCGGTTGCGATAACTACCGCATTGGCATTGATTTGAACGAGTGTACCCTCCATCATATTCATCGCGACCATACCGCGGGCGTGACCATCATCGACTAAAATATCTAATACGAAATGCTCGTCAAAGCGTTGAATTTGAGGGAATTGTGTTGAGGTTTGGAACAGGGTATGTAGCAAGTGGAAGCCGGTTTTATCTGCTGCGAACCAAGTGCGCTCGATTTTCATTCCTCCGAAACGGCGTACGTTCACATCACCATCTGCTTTACGGCTCCACGGACAGCCCCAGCGTTCTAACTGAGTCATTTCTACCGGAGAATGTTCTACAAAATACTCTACAACATCTTGCTCACACAACCAATCGCCTCCGGCAACGGTATCATGAAAGTGTTTATCATAGGAATCTTCTTCTTTAATAACCGCCGCTGCACCGCCTTCAGCTGCAACGGTATGGCTACGCATTGGATAAACTTTTGAAACCAATGCGATTTTTAAATTAGGATTTGCCTCTGCTGCTGCAATTGCTGCACGTAAACCGCCACCACCGGCACCAACAATTGCAATATCGACATTAACTGTTTGCACGATATCCTCCAATCATGTAGAAAGTATAATAAAAGCCCTTTAAAGGGTGAGCGGAGGCATTGTGCCACTTTTTTTACAAATTAATAACTTTTTTTCGGAGGAATTTCAGAGAAATTGTGAATTTTGTGATCTACCTCAAAAAAGTTAATTTATTTAACCAAATCAAATGAGAAGGTTTTTTATTTGACGTGCTTTTGTGATGATAAGGCCGGAAAGTTGAGTTGTTAAATTCCCTAGTTTACAATGTTGAAGTTTATGATGATTTTACTAAAAAATAAGAGGAAAAATGACCGCACTTACTTCGCAAACTGTGTCATGGCAGCCTTCAGCCTCCATTAAAAATTTACTTGCCAGAGCAAAAATCATTGCTGAAATTCGTCGTTTTTTTACCGATCGGGGTTTGCTTGAAGTTGAAACCCCGGTTTTGAGTGAATTTGGTGTGACGGATATTCACCTTTCTACATTTAGCACCGAATTTATTGCACCGATTAATGAACTCTCAAAAACCTTGTGGCTTTCAACCAGTCCTGAATATCATATGAAACGTTTATTGGCTGCGGGTAGCGGCCCTATTTTTCAAATTAGCAAAGTATTTCGTAATGAAGAAGCGGGTAATCGCCATAATCCTGAATTTACTATGTTGGAGTGGTATCGACCGCACTTTGACATGTATCGTTTGATTAATGAAGTAGATGATTTACTCCAACAAATTCTTGATTGTAAGCCGGCAGAAAGTATGACTTACCAATTTGCTTTCCAAGAGTATGTGGGACTTGATCCGCTTTCAGCAAGTCGGAAAGAATTGGTCGAGGCTGCCCGTCAACATAATTTTATGGCAGAAGAGGACGAGGATCGCGATACGTTATTGCAATTTTTATTTAGTGAAGTGGTGGAACCGCAAATTGGGCAGGATGCGCCGGTTGCGATTTACCATTTCCCTTCCTCACAGGCCGCACTTGCGCAATTAAGTCCGGAAGATCAACGTGTGGCGGAACGTTTTGAGTTTTATTACAAAGGATTAGAACTCGCCAATGGCTTTCATGAATTAACGGATGTAAATGAACAACGGCATCGTTTTGAGCAGGATAACCGTCAGCGTGAAAAGCTCGATTTACCGGAGCGGGCAATAGATGAGCGCTTTCTTAGTGCATTGCAAGCGGGGATACCGAATACATCGGGCGTTGCTTTAGGAGTGGATCGTTTAATTATGATTGCCCTAGAGGCTTCCAGTATTAACGAAGTGCTCTCCTTTTCTATTGAGAACGCTTAATTTATATAGAAAGTGCGGTTAAGATATTGATTGCTTTTTAACCTCACTTTAATCTAAACCAAATTTTGCTTATTTAATCATGGAAAAACTGTTATCTAGATCACATTTCTAAAAATATTCTTTTGAATTTCACTTTCTTAAAGCATATTATGCGCGCCAGATTTTCAGGTGGTTACTTGAACAATTATAGTAAACTAATTTCTTTTTTAATTTTGAAGGTCTTTATTATGAAAAATCCAAAATGGAATAAATTTGATGCATCATGGATGTTAAATTTATTTGGTACGGCAGTAGGTGCCGGTGTTTTATTTCTACCGATTAATGCCGGTATGGGTGGTTTCTGGCCGCTAGTTATTATGGCAATTTTAGTCGGACCGATGACTTATTTTGCTCACCGTGGTTTATCATATTTCGTGCTTTCTTCCAAAAAACCGGGAAGTGACATTACCGAAGTTGTAGAAGAACATTTTGGTAAAACGGCAGGTAAATTAATTACTCTACTTTATTTTTTCGCAATTTTTCCAATTTTGTTAATTTATGGTAATGGTATTACCAATACCGTAGATTCCTTTATTGTGAATCAACTTGGCATGGCATCGCCTAATCGTGTGTTACTTTCTTTTGTCTTAATTGCAGTATTAATTTCAGTGATGCTTTTCAATGAAAAAGTGATGCTAAAAATTACAGAATGGCTTGTATATCCGCTAGTGCTCATTTTATTTGTGTTATCAATTTATTTAATTCCGGAATGGAACAGTTCTATGTTGCAGGAATTTCCGACTACAAGCAGTTTTATTACGACATTATGGGTAACGATTCCGGTTTTAGTATTCTCTTTTAACCATTCTCCGGCAATTTCTTCCTTCACCTGTTCGCAATATCGTGAATACAAAGAATTTGATCTTACTGAACGTCATATTGAACACACTGAAAAAGGTACATCAACGATTTTACTTTTCTTTGTTATGTTCTTTGTATTCAGCTGCGTATTAACTTTAACTCCGGAAGAGTTATTGGCGGCAAAAGAACAAAATATCAGTATTTTGTCTTTCTTAGCGAACAAATTCGATAATCCTTATATTTCCTACTTTGGCCCATTGGTTGCATTTTTAGCGATTACCAGTTCTTTCTTTGGTCATTATATGGGGGCTCGTGAGGGGTTAGAGGGATTGTACTTAAAAATGAAAGGTGAGTCGGTTAATCGTAAAAAATTAAATTATGCAACCGCACTTTTCTTCTTAGTTACTCTATGGGGCGTTGCGATTATTAATCCTAGTATTCTTGGTTTGATTGAATCCCTTGGCGGCCCAATTATTGCGATGATTTTATTCATTATGCCGATGTACGCTATTCGCAAAGTTCCGGCAATGAAACGTTATCAAGGTCGCTTTAGCAATATATTTGTAACCGTAATGGGATTAATAGCTATCTCTGCGGTCGTATATGGATTATTATAGGCAGCTTAGGTTTTAGCTTATCTTAATTAACGAGAAATATATGATTAGCGTATTTGATATGTTTAAAGTGGGAATTGGTCCGTCCAGTTCCCATACTGTTGGTCCGATGAAAGCGGGTAAACAATTTATTGATGATCTCATTAAGCTTGGGCAGTTTGAAAACACAACAGAAATTCATGTAGATGTCTATGGTTCTCTTTCCATGACCGGGCGTGGCCATAATACGGATATTGCGATCATTATGGGGCTTGCAGGTTATTTACCGCATGATGTAGATATTGATCTCATTCCGCGTTTTATCGAAAACGTGAAAGAGACTGCGGAATTATCTATCGATCAAGGTAAAAAAACAGTGAAATTTGATTTTGATAACAATCTCATTTTTCACAGTACTTTTTTGAAATTACATGAAAATGGCATGACGATCACTGCATTAGATGCAGACCGTAAGGAACTTTACCGTCAGACTTATTATTCTATCGGCGGTGGTTTTATCGTTGATGAAGCCCATTTCGGTCAGGAAGAAGAAAGCGCAATCAGCGTGCCTTATCCTTATAAAAATGCGGAAGACATTTTAAAGCACTGCACTGAAAAAGGTTTAATGCTTTCTACAGTCATGCTTGAAAATGAAATTGCTTTACATGGTAAAGACGCGGTGAGCGCGCATTTAGACAATGTGTGGAAAACTATGCAGGCTTGTATTGATCACGGCTTGCATACTGAAGGTATTTTACCGGGTCCATTACGTGTTCCTCGTCGTGCAGCTTCGTTACATCGCATGCTACAAGCGAATACGAATTTATCAAACGATCCAATGCGTGTTATTGATTGGGTAAATATGTTCGCTCTGGCAGTCAATGAAGAAAATGCGGCTGGTGGACGGGTAGTAACCGCACCAACCAATGGTGCTTGCGGCATTATTCCGGCAGTACTTTCTTACTATGATAAATTTGTTTCACCTTTAACGGCGGAGATTGTTGAACGCTATTTGTTAGCGGCGGGAATGATTGGCTCGCTTTACAAAATGAATGCTTCGATTTCCGGTGCTGAAGTAGGATGTCAAGGGGAAGTCGGCGTGGCTTGTTCCATGGCGGCAGCCGGTTTGGCTGAGATTCTTGGCGCTAATCCAATGCAAGTATGTATTGCAGCAGAAATTGCAATGGAGCATAACCTTGGTTTAACTTGCGACCCTGTCGGCGGACAAGTTCAAGTGCCTTGTATCGAACGTAATGCAATTGCCTCAGTGAAAGCGATTAATGCGGCTCGTATGTCATTGCGTCGTACTACTGATCCACGGGTTACGCTTGATAAAGTGATTGAAACCATGTACGAAACAGGCAAAGATATGAATGCAAAATACCGTGAGACTTCACAAGGCGGGCTTGCAGTCAAAGTGGTTTGTACTTAAATTTCAATCCAAAGTGCGGTCAAAATCGACCGCACTTTTCGTTCTTTCTTCTAAAAATCTTTTTCTACCGAAACAAACCATTCGGCACTTTGGCGTGAGTAAAATTCAGGAATATTGCTATCAATCTTGCGATAACGGTAATTCAATTTCGGGATAAACCCTCTCCATTGCAACTGGTTATGCCAAACCGCTACATTAATGCTATATTCCTTGTCTTGCCGTTTTTTCGTCGGGAAATAAAAATTTTCCGCTCGAAAATCACGTTTTACATAGCGTCCGCTTAAACGCATCGCAAAATCCTTGATTTGCCATATTGTGCCGATATTAAGCCCTCGGCGGAGTGAAGATTCCGCTTTATCTTTACTTTGATCGAGGCTCCCTTCAATACCACCAAATATCAACCAATTCAGTTTAGCTTGATAACTGAATGAAAGGGTTGCACCGTTAATGTAACCATTATGTCGGCGTGCCACATTGGTTTCGGCGTAGCGTTTTTGTGTATGGGAAAGCGTGCCTGAAAGCGTCCAAAGTGCGGTCAGTTCTCGATGAAAATTTGCCACGATGCCATAGTTCTTGCTGTAACGTGGCGTACCTAACCAGTTTTGCTCAAAAAACAGCATAATACCCCAAGATTGCAAGGCGGAACGATGGCGATAGCCTAATGCGGCATATAAGGATTTTTCGCTATATTCTTGATTATCCCAATAATGTACACCGCTGAAATTGCTGGTAACGGCGACAAAATGATTGCCGCCGATATTGATTTCACGATTTAGCCCCAAGCCATAACGAAAACCGTGCGCTTTTTGTGGTAAAGATTCCTCGTCTTTTCGGAAGCGAAGACCGCCAAGTATAATATCTTGTTGAGCGGAGGCATTATTCACATTGTCCGTTTGAGTGTATTGCAATTCGGTATCCACTTGCCAGTTTTGGTGTTTTTCCATTTCTTGTAAATAACGTTGGGTTAAGCCTTTCATTGTTGGGGATAAATCAGGTATTGCTCGCTCAATTTCTGCTTTTGCTTGGCGATATTGTTTGTTTTCAAAGAGCATTACACCCAAATCAAAGCGTGGATAAGCCAATGCCGGATTTTCATTCACGATCTGTTGATAAAGGGAAATCGCTTCAGGATATTGGCGTTCGGCACGTAACATTGCCCCTTTAGCGTAGCGGTAAAGGGTAGCATCATAATGGGCTTGTTCTTGATAGATCGGTAATAATCGTTTTAATAATCCCCATTGTTGATTTACCACGCCATAGTTAATCAACTTTTCTAGTTTTGTTTGCACTGAATCCCTTTCATTCAATGCAATTTGGGGCGTGGAAAGTGCGGTGGATTTTGGCGGTGTTTTTAGCTGAGGCTTCTCGGTTTTCGGCACATTTGTTTCTTCAAAGAAAATTGGTTTAGGTGTATGAATGGTTTCAGCTTGAGAAATAAGGGGGAAAACCAGTAAAAAATAAGTCAGTTTTTTCATAATAAATAGTAGGGACACACTGCGTGTGTCCGCTTATAACATATTGAAATAATTTGATTTTATAACGGACACACGCAGTGTGTCCCTACAGATCAACAAAATGTTTGTGTCGTGCTATATAACGGAACAAAAGAATGCCGTTTAAATTTAAATTGTTTTAAACGGCATTTTGTTAAAGGTTAAAGATTATTTTTGGATTTCACCGCGCGTGCCACCGAAGCCAATGTCAATATTACCGCGAGGGCTACCATCTTGAGAAGAATCATTTATTCTTTCAATTGTAACATCTCTTATATATCTATCTAGTGGCATTGGCTCAGAAGAGCCTTCAATCCATTTATATGTCCCTTGTGATAAAGATGCTTTACCTGCGATTTCTTCTGCATTTGGACCAAAGAAATTAGCCGCATATTCACCTGTTACACCACCTTGATCGTTCCAAGCCTCTGCAATGGCATTGCCTTTAACTCTCATACTATTATGACTTGCTGATTTGTAAATTTCAGCTTCTTGCAAAGTAATATCACCAATATGATCTAACCCTGTAATTTTTCCTGAGCCTTTTCTATCAGCGAAATCTACAGTGTAAGATAGTTCACCCTGTTTTTTAGCATCAAATGCAACACCGGTATAGGTTGCTCTTCCTTCTGAAGGGAATTTATCAACCGGTGTTTTAAAACCATTTGTATGACCTGGATAAGAACCGGCATCTACTGTATAGGTTTCGCTTGTTCTAGTCTTAGAAACTTCACGAGAACGAAAAGGAGATGAATTTTTATCATCGCCTTCCTCATAGTAATATTCTATTTCGGTATATGGCTCTACGGTTTTGTTATAGTTACCTGTAATGACGGAATATTTTTGGTTATAAATATCGGCATAAGTTGTCACTGTTTTATTGGCGACTTCCCGATCATTTTCAATAATGGGTTCATTTCTAATAGAATGATCTTGCTTTGTTAAGAATCCTAGTGGTTTATCTCCAGTACCTTTGAGATTTATTATCGCTTCATCAACTTCTTTATCTAAATTGATTTGAGCCTCTTCCAAAGAAACAAGCGTATTTTGATCGATAAATTGTTCGATATAATAACTACCTACATTTAATTCGGTGAGGATTTTTGCTAATTCTGTAATCTTTTCACGATTTGTTTTGTACTGTTCAAGCTCCGTTTTAGCTTCTTCAAGGGGTTTATCTTTATTTTTTTGAGCAAACTCCCAAGTATTAAAGTGATGAACATTAGGGAAATAAGTATTTTTGTAGTTTTCAGCTAATTCACGTATTTGCTCTTCTTTTCGTGCCTGTAACCGCTCTTTTTCTTTTTCAGCAGCTAGTTGATTGAGGGTTTCTAATGCACTAGATTTATCGTTATCTATATTTTGATTAGCAAAATTTTGAGCTTCCCAATCTTCCAATCCTTTTTCTTTAGCAAGGTCGATTAATTCATTGATTTTGGTTTCTCGTTCAGCTTTTTCAGTAACATAATTATTGAGATCTTCTACCGCACTTTCTTTATCCGTATGATTTCTACCATAGGCAAAATTATGGGCTTCCCACTCTGGCAAACCTTTCTCTTTTGCTAATGCAAAAATTTCATTAATCAGTAGTTGTCTTTTTTGCTGAATTTCATCACGACGGCTTTCTAACAAGGTTTCAGCTTCATCAAGTGTGCTATTTTTATTTTCTCGGGCAAATTGACGAGCGTCCTGATTATTCAAACCATAATTACGCGCAAGTTGGCGTAATGTGATGGTTTTATGTGCATTTAATACTTCATCAGCTACTTCTGCTTTGGATTTGTTTTGTAAATCATCGGCGAGTTCGTTTGCCCAACCTTGTGGTAAACCGCTTTGCAAGGCAAATTTTAGAACTTCATTACGGTTTAAAATTTTGTCATTTGCTAGTTTGGCTTCTAATTCTTTCACAGCTTTTTCTTTTGCTGCCATTTCTTTGGCTAAATTTTCTTTTGCTTTTTCAGTAGCCTGCTGTGTTTTGGTTTGTTCATCTTGTAAGGCTTTTTGTGCCTCTTTTAAGCGTTGTTCGGCTTGAGCTAAATCTTGTTTTGCTTTATTTAAATCTTGCGTAGAAAGCTGTTCTGACTGTTTTAATTTTTCTTCGGTAGATTGTTTTTCGCTTTGTGCTTGCGCAAGTTGCGCTTTCAAGCGATCTAATTCGCTTTGCTGTTGAGTTGCTTGATTATTTTTGATTTCGTTATTCGGTGTGGCTGGGCGATTATCATTCCCACCACTACTCCCACATCCGGTTAATGCCAATAAAAGTGCGGTTGCAACTGAGAGATTTTTTAGTTTCATTTTGGTATCCTTAAATAGTAGTATGATTAAAAAACCAAAAAAATTATAATTTTGTATTAATTTGTGTACAATTAACCAACAGTTACACTCAGTTACCTTAATAAGGTACTTTCATTTTGTGAGACTAAACGATGAAAATTAATGAAAAAATCCGTCAATTACGTGAACAGCACCAACTATCTCAGGAAAATATGGCGGAGAAATTAGGAATGTCGGTAACGGGGTATGCCAAAATTGAGCGGGGCGAAGTGCGTTCGACTTTACCCCGTTTGGAACAAATTTCAGAAGTCTTTGAGATAGATATTTGTGAATTGTTGGCTTTTGGGGAAAACGAGAAAGTTTATTTTAATAATTCCTCAAGTGGTTCTACAAATTCAAATAATTCTAATCATTTCTTATTTGCAGTGGGGAATGAGAATTTAGAAAAAGCGATTCAACAATTACAATTAATGGTGACACACAAAGATGAATTATTACTACAAAAAGACAAAATTATTAACGGCTTAGAACGCGAACTGGCGTTATTGCGAAAATTGCAAAATTAAAATCTCCTCTAAAGTGCGGTTAAAATTCCTTAAATTTTAATCGCACTTTTTCGTTATTTTCCTCCTTTTGTTGCTTTTTTGTTCTTGAACGCAAACGTTTGCTTTGCTAAAATTTGCCGATTTTTTATCAACACACGAGAAAAGGGGAGCAACTATGGCGTTTAATCTTAAAAACAGACATTTACTGAGTTTAGTAAATCATACTGAGCGTGAAATTCGATTCTTATTGGATTTGGCGAGAGATTTAAAAAGAGCAAAATATGCGGGAACTGAACGACCTCGTTTAACCGGTAAAAATATTGCGCTTATTTTTGAGAAAACGTCAACTCGCACGCGATGCGCTTTTGAAGTGGCAGCTTATGATCAAGGTGCACACGTGACTTATATTGATCCGGATTCTTCACAAATCGGGCATAAAGAATCAATGAAAGACACCGCGCGGGTATTAGGCAGAATGTATGATGCCATTGAATATCGTGGGTTTAAACAATCAGTTGTCAATGAACTTGCGCAATACTCGGGTGTGCCGGTATTTAACGGTTTAACCGATGAATTTCATCCGACCCAAATGTTTGCCGATGTTTTAACAATGATTGAAAATTGTGAGAAACCATTAAGCCAAATCAGCTATGTGTACATTGGCGATGCACGTAATAATATGGGGAATTCCTTATTGTTAATTGGTGCAAAACTAGGTATGGACGTGCGTATCTGTGCACCGAAAGCCTTATTACCGGAAGCGTCGTTAGTGAAAATGTGTCAAGAGTTTGCAGAGCGATCCGGTGCAAGAATTACCGTTACCGAAGATATTGATACGGCGGTTAAAGGCGTTGATTTTGTGCATACGGATGTATGGGTTTCAATGGGAGAGCCTCTCGAAACTTGGGCTGAACGTATTGATATGTTAATGCCTTATCAAGTCACACCAGAATTAATGAAACGTACTGGCAATCCGAAAGTCAAATTTATGCACTGTTTACCGGCATTCCATAATAGCGAAACCAAGATGGGGAAAGAAATTGCAGAAAAATACCCTCAGTTGGCAAATGGTATTGAGGTGACGGAGGAAGTATTTGAGTCACCGGCAAATGTGGCATTTGAGCAAGCCGAAAATCGAATGCACACGATTAAAGCTGTGATGGTGGCAAGCTTGGCATAGTAAATTATAGATAGCATCGTAAATATTAAATTAACGATGCTATTTTTTTATAAATTAACAAGGGAAGTAAAATGAGAATTGTGGTTGCATTGGGTGGAAATGCCTTATTAAAAAGAGGGGAGCCGATGACGGCTCAAAATCAGTCTGCGAATATTCATATTGCGGCAGAACAATTGGCAAAAATTAAACAAGAAAATGAATTAGTGATTTCCCATGGCAATGGGCCACAGGTCGGGCTGTTAGCATTACAGCATGCGGCGTATTATGCGCAAGACACTAAAATTGAGCCTTATCCGTTAGATGTGCTTGTTTCTCAAACGGTTGGGATGATCGGTTATATGTTGCAACAAGAATTAATCAATTTATTGCCGCAAACCCCAACTATCACAGTATTAAATCAAGTCATTGTTGATCCAAAGGATCCGGCATTTGAAACACCAAGTAAGCCCATCGGGCAAGTTTATACCAAAGAGGAAGCGGAAAAATTAGCGTCAGAGAAAGATTGGACGATCATGGTTGATGGGCAATATTATCGTCGTGCAGTACCAAGTCCCTTACCAAAAGCTGTCACGGGAATTGATTCTGTAAAAGCTTTATTAGCCAATCGTAATATTGTTATTTGCGGTGGTGGCGGTGGAATTCCAAGTTATTATAACGACCAAGGGGAATTACAAGGCGTTGAAGCTGTGGTGGATAAAGATTTATGCTCTGCTGTTATTTCTCAACAATTAGAGGCGGATTTATTTATTATCGCTACCGATGTGCCTGCGGCTTATGTGAATTTCAATAAACCGGATCAAAAACGAATTGCTAAAGTTAACCCACAGGCTTTAGAAATGCTTGCTGCTGAATTTGCGGCTGGCTCGATGGGTCCGAAAGTGAAAGCAGTGATCAACTTTGTTAATGCCACCGGTAAAGAGGCCGTCATTGGTTCATTAAATGATATTGAACTTATTGTTAAAGGTGATGCCGGTACGCGTGTTACTCGCTCTATTGAGGGCGTGGAATTTTACTAAATTAAGAAAAACGGGGATGAAAACATCCCTATTTTTGACCGCACTTTTTAGAAAGCTTTTCAAATGATGGCGGTTGTACCAAACGCATTTTCTGTTAGCTCTTCGCCTGGTGGTAATTCAGGAACGATTGCTTGGAAAACCGGAGAGGAGACGAGTATTGCAGGTGGTGATGCTAAGGGAGATAATAATGCAACCGCTATAGGGCGAAATAGTACTAATCCGGCATATAATAGCTCTAGAGCGTGGGCACTCGGTGCTATTGTCATTGGTACTGCCTCAAAAGTCGGTAACACCGGACAAGATGAAAATGCACGGGGCGGTATTGCTATCGGTTTTACTGCCCCCACCCAAAGCAAACACGGGGTTACTATCGGTTCAAGTGCCGCAACCAGCGGTGAAGGTGCTACGGTGATTGGTTCAGACTCAAACGCAAGCAGTTTTTCCACAGCCTTAGGGCGTTCTTCTAAAGCAAGCGCAAGCGCACAATGGACGGCGGCGATAGGGGTTAATGCAACAGTTGCAGATAATAATACATATTCCATAGCATTAGGTAGTGGATCTGCTGCGAATGGCACTAATTCTGTTGAAGATCTCAAATTTAATTATGATTCAAATACAGCAAGGACAGCTAATGTTACGGCACAAACGGCAGGAAGCGTGTTATCTATCGGTAATAGAAATCACAAACGCCAAATTGTTAATGTTGCCGCAGGGCGTGTTAACCAAGATTTAACAGATGCGGTAATCGGTAGTTAACTTTATGCGGTAATGACTCATTCCGGTTTTAATATTAAAGAGAATGATTCTCCAAAATCTCGTATTAATAATAATGGTCAAGTCGATTTTGCTAACGGCAATTATACGACAGCTTCTGTTACCGATGGCAGTAACAGTGCAGCGGTTAAAGTGAATGTGGTGACTCAAGATATTTCAACTGATAATAAAGGTGTCACGAGTGTATCCGGTACAAGTGGTTTAACTACGGCAAAAACGGTTTATGACGCAATTAATAATGCGCTAAATAATTCAAGTTTTACATTAAAAGCCAATAGTGACGCGGGCACGGCAATTAAACGAAATGGCTATATTGATATTAAATCGGGAAAAAATGTTAATGTTTCTCGTGATGGTAGTGTTATCATAATCAACACTGTTGATAACCCGACATTTACTGATGTAACCACAAATAATTTGACTGCAAAAGAACAAATTAGCGGTAAAAATTTAACCGTCAGCGGTACATCCAATCTACAAGCCGCTAACGTAAATCAACAATTTTCTGCTAATAGTGATGTCTCTCTAGGCGTATCCAGTAAAACTGTTACCTTTGTTAGCGGTTCTTCAATAAATACTGGCAGTAATAGAATTAGTGGTGTTGCTACAGGTACAGATAAAACCGATGCAGTTAATAAAGGACAATTAGACGACGCTATCAGTAACATTACAAATACTACGAATACTGCTGTAAATGCGGCAAATAATGCCAACACAACGGCGAATAACGCGAATGCGAGGGCAAATAATGGCACAACCATCACTAAAGACTTGAGCGTTACGAATAATGCAACGATTGTCAAAGATTTGACGGTAAACTGAAATAGCACAACCAAAGGAAATTCTGTTGTTGAGGGCAATTCGACGGTCAACGGTGATAGCGTGGTGAAAGGCAACTCAACTGTTGAGGGCGACAGTGTTACCAAAGGTAATACTACCTTTGAGAAAGATGTAACTGTCGGTGGCAATAGTACATCAATGGCGATAGTGTGGTGAAAGGCAATTCAACCGTTGAGGGAGATACGACAATTAATGGTAATGTGAGTATCGGTAAAGATATAGTCGTCAACGGAAATAGTACGACGAAAGGCGACTCGATAGTTGAAGGAAATCGTAATGTAACAGGTTCAACCGTTTTACATGAGGTAACGATAAACAAATCTCTAACATTGGCGGATGATGCGAAAATTGACTTAGGCAATTCCGATATTGAAGGCAACTTTGATATTTACGGTGATGAAAGCAAGAAATCGCTCAGCCAAGCGCTAACCCAATTACAAATGACCGGACCGTTAGTTTATGTTGATTCACAAACCGGCAAAGATGTTCAACGTCATACCGATGTAGTCAGATTAAACAGCGGTTCGGATAAACCTGTGCGTGTTACCAATGTTGCTGCTCCGAAAGATACTCACGATGCGGTAAACTTAGGTTACTTTAATAAACAACTATCACTCAATATGGGCGAGGTTCACAACCGTATTAATCGGGTAGATCGTCGCCTACGTGGCGGTATCGCATCAGCGGTAGCTATG
This sequence comes from Rodentibacter caecimuris, assembly GCF_001019715.1. GTDB lineage: Bacteria > Pseudomonadota > Gammaproteobacteria > Enterobacterales > Pasteurellaceae > Rodentibacter > Rodentibacter caecimuris. The sequence goes on along the minus strand of NZ_BBXJ01000001.1, from coordinate 1,824,014 downwards.
AGCTTATTACCACAATCTTATCGTGCCGGTGAATCTATTGTGAGTGTCGGCGGTGGTACTTATCGCAGTGCTTCGGCGATTGCAGTTGGTTATTCAAGAGTAACGGATAATGGTCGGGTTGTTATCAAAATCGGTGGAAGTGCCAGTAAAGTGCGGTTAAAAATATAAGTCGGTGGAATTATTTGCAAATCTATAAAACTCGCTCTATGCAAATAATTCCCCTTTATGAAAAGTAAATCACAAATTTTAACCAAACAAAAAAACGCCCTTTAAATTATTAAAGGGCGTTTGAATTTTATCTGTTAAAATTTATAGGCTATACTGTTTTCATGATTGTTTGAATAGCTACTGGAATATTGACCGAAAAACGTTGTGTGCAACGCCTACCAAGTATCTACTTTATTCTCGATTCAATTAACGTTTTACTATCCTAATGAAATATATAAAAATTAGCTTTACTCTTTAGCGTCTTCTATTAAATTTCTTAATAATGTAATTTCTTTTTGTTGTGCTTGAATAATATCATCTTTATATTTAATGATTTCGTCTTTATGAGACAGCATTAAAGTTAATTTTTCTGTATTGTCGTTTCCACCTAAAAATATATTTGAATTAGTATTGCTATTATTATCGCCTGTACTAATATAAACTTTACCTTTCTCGCCATAATTTAACAATTCATAAATATCAATATTAAATATACCGAGAATTTGTTCTAGTCTTTCAAAATTTACACGGGTCTCTCCTCGTTCAATTTTGGCATAGCCTCTTGTTGACATACTTAATTTATCGGCCATTTCTTCCTGAGAAAGTTTATGTTCTTCTCGATATAAACGAATTTTTTCATTAATGTTCATTTTTAATTCCTTTCTTCTTTCTTTCTAGAACTTTTTGTTCATTGTAACATAGAATGATAGAACGTAGAATATGACAATATAACAAATGTTTGCTAAGGGATTAACACTATTGTTGGTTTCTAAAATTGGCAACTTTCTTTTTGGAAAGCGCAGGATTGCAAACAAATGATGCGTTAACTGAAAATAGTTAAAGATGATGGATGTTACGAGAATGTTTGTACGTTACAATCAGGAAATGATGAAGAGGTAAAAAAGTTTAGAAAAGTAGTGAGTTTAGGCTATATCTGAGAAATATAATTTCATATTAATAGTATTTAATAGACTAAATAACTATCAAGATTTTGATTTGCGCTGTTCATTATTTCCAGAGTAAAATAATAGTGTAAGCATACATAAGTATAGATGAATTTATTCAATTTATTATATGATATAAATATTGTAATTGGTTCGGGATAAAAAACTGATTTTATATTTTATTGTAAAGAAGTTGTGAGTTGATTTGAAGTTTTTTGTAAAAATTGATGTGGTTTAAAATTTAGATAAAGAATTAATAGAGGGTGTTTTAATTGGATGGTATTGAAATTATTATTGATTTAAATGAACAAGTTAATCTTTTTAATTAATAGTGTTTGTAAAATATAAATGGAGAATAAAATGAGTAATAAATGGATTTTTTCTCTCAAAACACATTTTGTCAAAACTCTTGGTAAAAGACTTAATATTGTTAATGAATCACTTGCAGCAGGAGAAAATCATAATGAAAAGCTGCAATGGTGGAATAGTTTATCAAAGGAGTTTCAAGAAAATTTTTTAGAAATATTAGAACTTGATGTTGATAAGTTTAATCAGGATAAAAAGGAGAATTTAACTCAATTATTCCAACTTACTGAGTTTAGTCTTCGTTATAACAAAATCAGTGACATATCCTCTCTTGCCCAGCTTTGTCGATTGGCTAAGCTTTATCTTGATAGAAATAAAATCAGTAATATTGCCCCTTTAATTCACTTAATAAATTTGCAAGAGCTTAGCCTTGAATCTAATAAAATCAGAGATATATCCGCACTTGCTCGGCTAAGTCAATTAGCCAAGCTTAGCCTTATGGACAACAAAATTAGTGATATTACTTCCTTAGCTCACTTGAACCAATTAAAAGTGCTTAGCCTAGACTTTAACGAAATCAGCGATATATCCCCTCTCGCTCAGCTTTCTCAATTAACCATGCTTTACCTCGATAGAAATAAAGTCAGCAATATTAGCTCGTTAACCCACTTAACCCAATTAAGAGTACTAAGCCTTAATGAAAATCCACTGTGCCAACAGGATATTAACTGGTTACAATCTAAATTGCCAAATTGTGAGATATATTTTAGCAATGAAAATTAAGCCTTTTATTGTCAGGGTGAAGAGGAATTATAATGAGCGAAGCAGATTATTTGGTGGTTGCGTAGCCGATAAATCACCGGCTACTTGAGATTTTTTGATGGTTTTATTGTATCTGCTCGGTGTATTTTATCTGATCATTAACCATTCAACCTAACCTATATTTTTCAGTAACGCTTTTTTATAAATCCTTAGTTTATGTATTTTTATGGTTAGTATTTTTTGCGTTAACACAAATTAATGTAATGTTTTTAATGCCTCGACCAGACAAACATACTTAGCATATTTCTTCTGATATGCTTGATAGTTATCGGAACTTGGATAAATTTTCCGCATGCTGTCGGTTAATTTAATTGGGTTTTCGACCGCACTTTGCATTGCCATTAGTGCCACGCCTAAACAACCGGTTTCTTCCGTTGTAGGAATTTCCAGTGTCATTCCAGTCAAATCAGCAAGCATTTGTAGCCATACAGTCGATTTTGTTGGTCCGCCGGTTACTCTAAGAATATTGACATCAGGAAAGCGATGTAGCATTCGGGTTAGATGGTGCATTAGACTGAATAGTACTCCTTCGTAAACCGCTTGCATCAGATGTATTTGAGTATGATGAGATTGTATGCCGTAAAATCCTGCCTGCATTCCCAATCCGGCATTGGAGCCATACAGGAAAGGAACAAATAATATGGTGCTTGAGGCAGACGGTAATTGTGCGATGCCTTTATTAATTCGGTTATAATCTAGTTTCCAGTGTTTGATAAACCACTCTAGATTTCCGGCGGATGTTGGGCTGGCTTCGTGCACCAGAAATTTTCCTTTTTCCGCATAACGCCCATAAACAAAGGGAATAGTTTGGTTCCGATCAATATGAGCCGTGACCCCGCTGACTACCGACCAAGTACCTAAAACTACATTCAGTTTTTTCTCATCATCCAAGCCGGCACAAAGAGCGGTCGAAATTACATCAAATAATCCGCCTACTACCGGTGTACCTTCTATTAAACCTGATAATTCGGCCGCTTCAGAAGTCACATAACCTGCTACTTGATTTGGTGCGATAATCGGTGGCATCTTTTCAAGAATGTCGGATAGTCCAAGGATTTCCGCAAGTTCATTTTCATATTTACCGCTTTCCATATTATATAAATTGGATTCGGAAATATTGGTTTCTTCACAATGTAACTCACCGGTTAAACAAAAACGAAGATAATCGTGCGACATCAATATTGAACCGATTTTCGTATAGCGTTCAGGCTCATTTTCTTTTATCCAACGTAAAATGGAAACAGGATGTCCGGTCCATAAAGTTTGTCGGGTGATCGGGTAGAGTTTTTCCGGTATCCTTTCTTGTTGCCATTGACGCACAATATTTAGTGAGCGTTGATCGGAAGATAGGATTGCTCTACCAAGCGGTTTTTTTTTGTTTATCTAATAAAAACGCGCCTTTTCCTTGGGCGGAAATACCGATCCCTTTAATTTGTTTTGGATTAACCTGACTTTCTCTTATTGTTTGTTGTATGACTTCGGCACAAGTTAGCCATAATTGTGGCATATCCCGTTCTGCATAGCCTGCTTTTTCACTGATGATCTCAATATTTTTACGTATGCAAGCGGACATATTACCCTGTTGATCAAATAATGCCGCTTTAATAAAGGTTCCCCCACAATCGATGCCAAGATAATAATTCATGCTGATTCCTTATTATTCAATAGTTAGTCTGTATAAGCTGTTTTGATGTGATAAACAACGTTTTGGGTTACCCCAAAAAGGCGCAGTTTGAAGTTATATTCCCTCGATTTGAGGAATGAGTAAACAAATATAACGCCAAATTGTACTTACCGTAATGCGGTAAAGTGCGGTTGTTTTTTTAATCGTTTTAACACTTAACGTCAGTGTGATGCTCAAACAGAAAATGGCATCACACCAGAATTAATGTTACATCTTTAAGATATGGGATTATTGAGCCAAAGCATCAATTTTATTGACTAAATCGTCACCATGTTTCTCAATGAAGGATTTACGAACATCAGCCTCAATTACTGCTTTGAATGGGGCATTATCTACTTTATCAATCACTTCGATACCGGCTTTACGTAATTTTTCTACGATGTCTTTTTCGTTTTGTACGTTCAGATCTCGTTGATATTTTCCCGCTTCTTTGGCCGAATCCAAAATTGCTTGTTGCAATTCAGGCGATAAGCTGTCGAATTTGGCTTTGTTCATTACTACGATGAGCGGAGTATAGCCGTGATTAGTTAAACTTAAGTATTTTTGTACTTCATAAAGTTTTACCGACCAAAAAATACCGATTGGATGTTCTTGGGCATCTACAGCGCGGGTTTCAAGCGCGGTGTAAAGCTCTGATAATGGCATTGGTACAGGATTACCGCCCAACAGACTAAATGCTTGAATATACATTGGGTTTTGATTGGTGCGTATTTTTAATCCTTTAATATCTTCTGGTTTATTAATTGGATGTTTGGAATTGGAAAATGCACGGAAACCTACATCCCAAAAAGCAAGCCCTTTTAATCCCTGTACTTCAAGAGTTTTTAATAAATCTTGACCGATTTCACCGTCCAACACTTTATAGACGTGTTGACGATCTTTAAAAATAAATGGAATATCAATCACGTTTAATTTCGGCTCTAAGCCGGTAAAGTTTGGTGAACCGGACATTTCCAAATCAATTGTACCGCCACGTACAGCCCCGATCATAGTTTGGGCATTACCTAATGTACTGTCCGGAAAAAGGCTAAGTTTAAGCTCGCCTTTTGTTTTTTCTTTTAATAATTCATTGAATTTTTTGGCTGCGATATGTTGAGTATCACTGCGTGGTGCTTCATAACCGAAACGTAGTGTCGTTGAGGCACTTGCACTGGCGGCAAATACAGCCATCCCCGCCATCAATGCGATTAAGGTTTTTAGATTGAAAAATCTCATATGGTTTCTCCTATAGAAATTAAGCGTTTTTCAGTGCTACGATAAAATGATTTCTGACAACCTTATTTTTATTTTATGCCGACATCCAATTCAGAGGCTCGGTAATTAATGATGGCACGAAGATAAAAATAAAGAGTAATGCGATCATCATTAACAAATAAGGTAGAACTCCTTTTGCAGCCTGCTCGAAAGGTAATTTTGATACGCCGGTAATCACATTGAGTACATTACCCACAGGCGGTGTGATCAGCCCGATAGAAGTATTCAGAATAAACAGTACACCAAAATACACAGGATCAATGCTTGCTTCTTCGACTAATGGCATTAATACTGGGGTCAGAATTAATACGGTTGGTGTTAAATCCATTACCATACCGATAATAAATACAGCAATCATGATAACGATTAATAGCACCGTTGGATTATCAATTAATGGCTCTAATAGTTCTGTCATGGCTTGAGGAAGTTCGGCAACAGTAATCAACCAACCGGTTACGTTTGCCGCTGCGACTAAGAACATGACCACTGCTGTTGTTTTTGCAGCAGCTAGAATGACAGGATAGAGATCTCTAAGTTTTAACTCGCGATAAATGAACAGTGACACGAATAGGGCATAGAATGCTGCTACTGCACCGGCTTCGGTTGGTGTAAACATACCGGAACGGAACCCACCGATAATAATGACCGGTAACATAAGTGCCCAGATACTGTTTTTGAAAGAAATACAGAGGTCTTCCCGAGTTGCTTTAGAAAAGGTCATTAAATCCAAACGTTTTGCCTGCCACCACCATAGTGTTGCGAGGCATACTCCCATCAAAATACCGGGGAAGATGCCGGCTAAAAATAATTTAGTGATAGACACGCCGCTTGCAACGCCAAAGATGATAAATGGAATTGACGGCGGAATAATTGGCGCAATAATCCCCGCTGTGCCGATTAAGCCTGCCGATTTATCTATCGGATAGCCAGTGGTTTTCATCATCGGTAATAACATTGCGGCAACCGCAGCAGTATCTGCTACCGCAGAACCGGAAAGGCTTGCCATAATCATGGCGGCAAGAATGGCTACAAACCCTAGTCCGCCGCGTTTATGACCGACCAGTTTCATCGGTAAATCAATAATGCGTTTGGATAAACCGCCTTCATTCATAATCTCACCGGCAAGAATGAAGAATGGAATTGCCATTAAAGAAAAACTGTCTGCACCGCTAACGATTTGTTGGGCAAGAATTTGGGCGTCAAATAAATCCAAATGCACCATTAAAGCGATACCGCACACCAATAACGAAAATGCAACGGGAATACCGAGCATAATTGAACCCAGTAAAACGGAAAGGAAAATTACGACGGTCATTGCTCTTCTCCTTTAATTAAAAGGATTAACGTGGACATAAAACGCACCAAGATTAACATTCCGAAGATCACACTGGCGAGATAAGTGATACCGGTTGGAATGCCGGAGATGGGGGCGATATTATTGATATTTAATTGAAATTGAACCCAACTCCCTTTTACGATTAAATAGCAGCAGAAAAACATTAATGCATCGGTAAAAAGAAAAAGGATTTTACGTTTTTTGTTGGATAAACGTTCGGTAAGCATAGTAACGCTAACATGTTGGTTCTCACTAAAGGCAAGTATTGCCCCTAAGAATGTTAGCCATACAAACAAATAGCGGGAAACTTCTTCAGTAATGTTAATGCTACTGTTAAAACCGTAGCGTAAAATCACGTTGAGAAAGACTAAGCATGACATTATGCTGAGTATTGTCACCACCAATATTTCAAGTAGCTTGCCGGTATAAATTGCGAGAGATTTCATCATTCGCTCCTAAAGTTCGCTGACGGCAATTTTTACGACGATTTTGCGTATTTTTTCCGATTGACCGTCCATAGAAGCAGGGCGATGAATATCTTCAGGAAAAAAGACGGTAAAATTACCCGGACGCATGATCAGCTCTATTTCATTTTGCATATCGGCGTAGAGTAAAATATCACGTTCCGTATCATAATCTTTTGCAATCGGGTTATTCCCTAAATCCGGCGCAACGCCAATACGCTCTTTACCGGAATGGAGATATTGCACATCAAGATATTGACGGTGAACTTCCGGCAAAATATCAGATTTGTCTTTGGTTTCTAAATCTAACACTTGAACATAGATTAGATCGCCTTTAATTGGATAACGCCCTGTTTCCATGTTAGTGAAATCGGTCGAAGCCAAATAGTCCAAGGCGGTTTGGATAGCCATAGGATATGCTTTCTTATTAACTTTAGATATATGCCCAAAAAACATAAATACCTCGCTTATAAAACTCAGTGAAAATTGACCGCACTTTTATGTACCGGTGATGTAAAGAATCACAACACTAGCGACTACAATGATTTTAATTTTGCCCAAACCGTATCATCTACCGGAATACCATTCGCTTTGTTGTCAGACAAGATAGTCGTGAATTCATGGCCTGGTAAACGCACTTCGACATTTGGATCGGCGCGCTCGGCGGTTTTCACATATTCTATAATGCGTTGAAGTTTGGCATCTTTAGTCTCTCCATCAATTAAACGATCCACTTCAATTGCAATAAATACTTGAGAAACGCAGTATTCATCATCTTTATCTTCTGTCACTGCTGCGGTAGATTCACCATTAGAGAGTAATGTTGCAATCATATCCAATACGATGGACAAACCTGAGCCTTTCCAGAATCCCATTGGTAGTAGGCGGCGGTTTTTTTCTACTATTGCCGGATCACGGGTTAAATTACCATCATCATCAAAGCCGGCATCCACGAAAGTTTGACGCCCCGCCAAGCGATGAACTTCAAGCATACCGTAGGAATACATGGAACAAGACATATCTACCATCGTTATTGGGCTTGTCGGAATCGCAATAATTAATGGGTTGGTACCGATACGGCACTCTTTCGCACCCCAAGGTGGCATTACGGCTAAAGCATTAGTCCAACAAATACCAATGTAACCTTTTTCTGCAGCTTGCCATCCGTAACTACCGCCACGCATCCAGTGATTTGCATTACGCAAGGCTACTACGCCGATACCATGCTGTTGGGCGATTTCCATTGCACGATCCATCATTTTTTTTGCGGTTAGATTACCAATTGCTTGATGAGCATCCCATTGTTCAATAGCACCTAAAGAGAGTTCTTTGGTTGGCTCGGCTTCAGGTACGATATCCCCATTCTCCAGCTGCTGAATAAAACGAGGAAAGCGGTTTACCCCGTGTGAATATGCGCCTGCTTGAGTTGTATCGGCAAATAAACTGGCACAATCTTCGGCAATATCCTCACGCATATGACGTGAAAGCAAAATACGTTTAAATTCCGCTTTTAATTCATTATAAGAAACTCTCATAGATACCTCTTTATTTCATATAGTGGATTTTCGTTTCATAATTTAAGATCTCAACACTATAATGTCAATAAATGTACGAAATAATAATTTATTTAAAATCATATGCTTGCATATTATTTTTGGAATTTGTGATCTCGATCACAATATATGTAAATACGATTTCAATATGTAAAACGATACTATTATAATGTCAGTGTTAATTGAAAATTTACTCGGAAGGATATGTGATATGGTAAGTGAAAAGCCAAGTGGAAATCAGAGTTTAATTCGTGGATTACGCATTCTTGATATTTTAAGCAATTTCCCCAACGGTTGCCCTTTGGCAAAACTGGCTGAGATAGCAGAGCTAAATAAAAGTACGGTACACCGCCTGTTGCAGGGATTGCAAAACGAAGGATATGTACAAGCAGCTAGTTCAAATGGTAGCTATCGTTTAACGACCAAATGTTTGAGTCTTGGTCATAAGGTTCTTTCTTCATTGAATATCATACATATTGCAGCGCCACATTTGGAAAAATTGAATTTAACTCTCGGAGAAACAGTGAATTTTTCAAAACGGGAGGGGGAACGGGCGATTATGATTTATAAGTTAGAGCCAACGGTAGGGATGATTAGAACGAGAGCATATATTGGGCAGCATCTTCAATTATATTGTTCTGCGATGGGTAAAATTTATCTTGCCTACGATAAAAATAGTGATTATTTAGACGAATACTGGGCATCTCATCAAGATGTTATTCATAAGCTTACCCACAATACCATAACGGAATTGGGGGAAATGCGTAAAGAATTAGAGGACATTTCTAGAAAGCAGTATGCAATGGATAAAGAAGAAAATGAGCTGGGGGTAGTGTGTCTTGCCTGTCCGATATTTGATTTCCGTGGTCATGTGGATTACTCGGTCTCTGTTTCGATGTCGGTTTATAAATTACAGGAATTGGGTATCCAATTTTTTCTCAAGGAAATTGCACAAACTGCCCGTGATATTTCCTTTGAACTAGGTTATTTTTCCTCTGATAGCTAATTAAAAAAGTATTTATAATTTCGCATAAAAATTACATTAAAACTGACCGCACTTTAAATGTTTAAGATTGTCTTAAGGTTCGCTCTGTTTATTTACTCAGTTTTATATTTAATTGAACAAGGTTTTTATGCGATTTTCACAATATTTTTTTAGAAAGTTTTCTCTTTCATCAACGGCACTTATTGCTTTAGTTTCTCTTTATTTCACACTGGTTTTAAATTATCAGTTTTATAAAACGATATTAAAAATCCATCCTTTTACAGGTAATACTGAAGACTATTTTTTATTTACAGTACCATTTTTTGTTTTTTTTACGCTAAATGCTGCATTTCAGCTCATTAGTTTACCTATTCTCCATAAAGTAATCATTCCGTTACTTTTGGTAATTAGTGCGGCAATTAGTTATCAGGAAATTTTCTTTGGTATTTATTTTGATAGTAATCAGCTAAATAATGTTCTTCAGACGAACGTTGCCGAAAGTTCTCGAATGGTTACAACCTCTTATCTGTTATGGATCTTTGCTTTAGGGATTATTCCCGCTTGGTTGTATATTCGCACACAAGTAAATTACCGTCGCTGGTATAAAGAAATTTTAATTCGTTTAGGGATGATTGTATTTTCTAGCGTAGTTGTGATCATTATTGGTAAATTTTATTACAAGGATTACGCCGCATTCTCACGTAATAATAAAGAAATTGTACATTTGATTGTCCCATCGAATTTTATTGGCTCAACAATACAGTTAGTGAAGAAAAATTATCGAACTAATCTACCATTTACAGAGATTGGTTTAGATACATCAGTAGAAAAACCGGATGAATATCGTCATGTGACTATTTTAGTCGTAGGGGAAACGACAAGAGCCCAAAATTGGGGATTGAATGGCTATGTCCGCCAAACTACGCCAAAATTGGCAGCTCGTGATGATATTATCAATTTTAAAAATGTCTCAAGTTGCGGTACTGCAACGGCAATTTCCGTGCCCTGTATGTTTTCTCGTTATACCCGTTCTGATTACAATGCAACTAAGGCGGCACATGAAGATAATTTATTAGATATTTTACAGCGTGCCGGTGTTGATGTTTTGTGGCGTGATAACGATGTGGGATGTAAAGGTGTGTGCGAGCGTGTTCCTACACAAGATCTAACAGCATTAAATTTGGCTGAATATTGCAGAAATGGGGAATGTTTAGATGAAATTTTATTAAAAGATTTAGATAGGGAACTGAATAAGTCAGACAAAGATATCGTCATCGTATTACACACGATTGGTAGCCATGGTCCGACCTATAATGAGCGTTATTCCAAAGCCTTTGAAAAATTCACACCAACTTGTGAAACTAACGAAATTCAAAAATGTTCAAATGAACAATTAGTAAATACTTATGATAATGGCATTCTCTATATTGATAATTTTTTGAATGAGGTAATCAAACTTTTGGAACAAAAAACAAATTGGGAAAGTATTATGTTTTATGTGTCCGACCACGGTGAAAGTTTAGGTGAAGACGGTATTTATTTGCACGCTGCGCCTTACGCTATTGCACCTGAATACCAAACCAAAGTTCCGATGGTGATGTGGTTTTCACCGGCATGGGCAAAAAATGAAGGCTTTGATTTGAACTGTTTACGTAAAAATGCGGAGACCCAAGAATATTCTCACGACAATTATTTTCACACGATTTTTTCAATGTTAGATATAAAGAATGATTTAAATATTTACGATAAAAAACTGGATATCTTGGCGCAGTGTAAAATTTAAACCTAAATCTAATTCGTACGATATTTGATTATAATAGGCGGAAATAGCTCCGCCTATTTTTTCTTACCAAATTAACGCCCAATTTCTTTGCTAATGAGCTACGGTTTATTATTTCCAATTTTCACGTTTGGCTTTTTGTAGTTTCCCATAAGCATTTAACAAGGCTTGATGTTCTTTGAAATTTTTCAACATCTCATCACTTGCCGGTAAGTTATAGAAAGGATTCCCTTTTTCTGCCGTGGCAGCCCAAGCGTATTGCACCGCATCTTTGCCGTACATTTTTTCAAGTGCGGCGCGATACTGCATTGGAGCACGATTTTCGTCCAAATGGAGTTCAATAATACTAATTAATGCTCGGTAATAATTGGTACGCTCCGCTGTGAAAACAGAGCTATTCATATTCAACGTCCAATTTGCCCAATCCAATGCTTGTTCTAACTCGCCTAAAGCCAAATGCAGCATTGATTTTAGTTCACCAATCCGTAATGTTGTCCAGCCACTGGTTTTAGGGGCTACAATCCCAATAAATTCACGTACGCGGGTTGCGTCATCAATATTTTGCGTATCCAATTCTTGCAATAATTCTTGGTAAGTTGCCGAATCATGATGCCAGTTCGGTAAATCAAGCAGAATTTCTCGCCAATCCATTCCCATATTGTTATTGGCATAGATTAAATCATCTGCCGGATAAATATCCGACATGCCCGGTACGATAATACGGCAGGCGTACACATCCAAATGGCTATAATCCATAATATAGACTTCTTTGTTTTCCGAATGGAAAATCGCCATTAGATTATGATACTCTTCTTGCGTTGTACCGGAGAAATCCCAATCGACAAATACATAATCAGGCGTTTGCTTGAACAGATCCCATGAGATCAAACCGCTAGAGTCTATAAAATGGGTTTCTAAATTAGCGTGTTCGGCAACATCTTCATTATTGAAAGAAGGTGGGGCGAATACGTCTAGATCTTTCAAACTACGACCTTGTAGAAGTTCTGTCACGGTACGTTCTAATGCCACTTGGAAATTAGGATGAGCGCCAAAAGAAGCAAAGCATGTGCCGTTATTTGGGTTCAATAATACTACGCAAATAACCGGATATTTTCCGCCTAAGGACGCATCAAAGGCATAAATCGGGAAACCTTCTTCTTCCAATTTAGCGATAGAGGCTTGAATGGAAGGGTAGCGATCCATCACTTCTTTTGGAATTTCCGGTAAGCTAATGGCTTCAGCGATAATTTTATTTTTGACATAACGCTCAAATACTTCCGATAAACCTTGTACGCGCGCTTCAAATTTGGTGTTGCCCGCCGACATTCCGTTTGACACGTAAAGATTGGCGATAATACTTTGCGGAATATAGACTGTTTGTTCATCAGATTGACGAATATAAGGCATTGCAACAATACCACGATCATAATTGCCCGATTGTAAATCCACGAGTAACTCCGGCGTGAGTTCGCCGTCCGGATCAAAATAGTTGAGCAAATTGTCGTCTAAAATCCCTGTCGGTAACGTGGTTTCCTCTTCAATCGGAAACCATTTTTCACTGGGATAATGAACGAAATCACCGTTTGCAATTTCTTGTCCTAAATAGAAATCTGCAAAGAAATAGTTGGTGGAAAGACGCTCGAAATATTCACCTAATGCGGAGGCAAGTGCTGCTTTTTTACTTGCCCCTTTGCCGTTCGAGAAACATTGTGGACAATCTTTATCACGAATATGTACCGACCACACATTAGGTACGGGGTTTAACCAAGAGGCCTCTTCAATATTAAAACCCAGATTGGTTAATTTTTGTTGGAATTTGCCAATACTGTCTTCAAGTGCTGCATCTTTGCCGGGGATAAAGGTTTGTTCGGTCATTTTTGTTCCTAAATTCAAGAAAAAAGTGCGGTGAATAATAGGGGAGTTTTGCAAAGGGAGCAAGGATTGATTTCAACTTTATGAGGAATTTTCTACTTGTTATCGGGCGAAATTCGACAAGATGTGATGTCTTCTTGAAAGGCTTCGGACGGTTGTAAAAACGCAGGGATTTTCGACCGCACTTTTTCGCTATTCAGTGTTAATGGGTAAGTTCGTTTTCGTGCCACAATTAGGGTTAAAGGTGAAAACCGCGTGGTATTGTTATGCTTAATGGCAAGATTTTTATGTTCTATAATTTCAAAATGCAGTAACTCTAACCAGTCAATAATGCGCCAAGTGGGATATTGGCGGAAAGGAAAATCACCAATTTTTTGTTTGAAAATCAGCGGGCTGAGGGGATTAAACAAAGAGAGCAATAACCAGCCCTCATCAGCCAGAATGCGATGGGCTTCCCGTAAAATTTGATGGGGATCGTGGGAAAAGTTGAGCGTGTTGGCGAGAAAACAAGCATTGATTTCTTGCTGAATCAGTGGCAATTCAGTTAGGTTTGCTTGTAGCAAGCTCTTGTTGGGGGCTAAAAGTGCGGTTAAATTTTGAGAAATTTTTTCACTAATCAGGATTTGGTGGTGTACTGCTAATTCAGTCGGTATTTCTGTACTTAATGCACCGATTTTTACGATTTGGTAGCCTAAAATTTTTAGTAACCAAGGGGCAAATGCGTTCTCTAATGCGCTACAATAGGCCTCACCTTGTGGCAGTTGTTGCCAGCTTGTCGGTGATGTGAAAGGGCGTTTTGCTTTCGCTTGCCAATTGAGGATCATAAATAAATTTAGCGAGGAATTATGTTAGTAGCTTTGTCTGTGTTGAATGACAATTATATTTGGCTTTATCAACGTGAAAATTTACCGATTATTATTGTTGATTTATCGGAAACGAACAAGCTCTTTTCTTGGATAGAACAACACAATCTGCCGATTGAAGCGGTTTTACTGACCCATGAGCATGATGATCATACGCAAGGTGTCGAAAAGTTTAAGCAACGTTATCCAAATGTGCCGATTTATGGTTCGCAAGAATGTGCTAAAAAAGGGGCGACACGGGTTGTCAATGAAGGGGAAATTGTAACGCCGAATTATCGTATTCAAGTGATCCCGACCGGCGGGCATACGGCACAGCACGTGAGTTTTCTGGTAGATAATCACTTGTTTTGCGGTGATGCGTTATTTTCTGCCGGCTGCGGGCGTGTTTTTACCGGCAATTATGCACAAATGTTTGAGGGATTGTTACGCTTAAAAACATTGCCTGCTGAAACCGTCGTTTGCCCTGCGCATGAATATACACTGAGTAATTTAGCCTTTGCCGAAACAGTCATCGCAGATAAAAGTGCGGTTAAAAATTACCGCACTTTTGTCGAAAAACTCCGCTTGGAAGGAAAACCAAGTTTGCCTACAAAGTTAGGATTGGAGAAGTCTATTAATCCTTTTCTGCAAGCGAGGACACTGGAAGATTTCATTATTTTACGAAAACAAAAAGATATTTTTTAACTCTTTTGGGTTATTCTTGACGAGTTGTTGTTTGTTGATTTGCTCAATGTCGCACAATTCATTAAAATAGCGCATTAGTTTTTTATTAAATATTTTATCGCATAGTGAAAATGCGGTAATGTTTAAATCTATTATGACCCTTCTTGTACTTGGCATTAATCATAAAACCGCCTCTGTCTCGGTGCGTGAGAAAGTCGCTTTTTCCGATGAAAAGCGAGCGCTTGCCTTACAACAAATTCAGCAACAAAACCTTGCCGAAGGGGCTGTGATTCTTTCAACCTGTAATCGCACGGAGGTGTATTTGCACCATCGCCAAATTTCACCGCAAGAGTGTGATAAATGGCGACAAAATGTAGAAAATTGGTTTGCGGGTATTCATCAGCTGGCTTTGACTGATCTTTTGCCGAGTATTTATACTCATCAAAATCAACAAGCCGCCAATCACCTTATGCGGGTGGCTTGTGGTTTGGATTCGTTAATTTTAGGCGAGCCGCAAATTTTGGGGCAGGTTAAGCAGGCTTTTCAAATCACGGAAGCCTATTATCAACAGTCGAAAGTGGCTCTCTCAAGTGAATTTTCCCGCTTATTTCAAAAAACCTTTTCTACGGCAAAACGGGTGCGTACGGAAACCAATATCGGTGAAAGTGCCGTATCGGTGGCGTATGCCGCTTGTAGTCTAGCCCGCCAAATTTTTGAATCCTTGCACGGGGTGAATATTTTATTGGTCGGGGCAGGGGAAACCATTGAATTGGTGAGCCGGCATTTGTTACGCCATGGCGTGAAAAGACTGATGATTGCAAACCGTACCGTGGTAAAAGCGGAGTTACTCGTAGAAAAATTGGCCAGTAATATTCCCATTGATGTTTTTTCTCTTGATCAATTACAAGAAGCATTAGAACAAGCGGATATTGTGATTAGCTCAACGGGGAGTCAAAATGTACTCATTAGCCAAGATATGGTGGGGCTTGCCCAGAAAAAACGGCACTATTCTCCGATGTTGTTAGTCGATATTGCGGTTCCGCGCGACATTGATGAAACTGTCGCCAAATTGGATAGTGTTTATCATTATACGGTGGATGATTTGCAGGATATTATTCAGCGTAATTTGAGCCAGCGGGAACAAGCCTCACAACTAGCGGAAGGGATTATCGCTCAGGAATGCGAAGATTTTTTTGAATGGTTGAAAGTACGCCAGTTTTCTAATCTGATTAAACATTATCGCGAAGATGCGGAACAGATGCGACAAGAGCTATTGGAAAAAGCTTTACAACATCTACGACAAGGCGGTAGTGCGGAAACCGTGTTGCAGGAATTAAGTTATAAATTAATGAATAAACTGATTCACGCACCTACGCAAACCATGCAATCTATGATGAAAGCGGGTAATGCGGAGGGGTTGCATTTATTCTCTAATACGCTGAATCTTTCCCACCCTCTGGATGAAAAAAATAGTTAAATTTTTGACCGCACTTGGTGCGGTTATCACATTGCCTACGCTGGCGGAGTATCGAACTTTTACCGATACGGATATTACCTACGGGATTTTTCACGCTAAACCGGAAGAAGTGAGATTACATTGGCGGGATGGCAAAGGCCAAAACTACAATTCTCTTACCAATCTGAAACGTGCCTTACAAAAAGATTATCAAATAAAAATGCTCATGAATGCCGGTATTTATAGTAAACATAACGCACCGGCAGGCTTATGGATTGAAAATGGGCAAGAATTAAATCCTCTGAATAATAAACGAGGGAAAGGGAATTTCCACATTCAGCCGAATGGTGTGTTTGCCTTAGTCGGCAAGACGGCTTACATTCTCACGACAAAAGCTTATCAGCAAAAACAATTAAAACCAACATTTGCTATGCAATCCGGCCCTATGCTACTGATTGAAGGGAAGATAAATCGTCAATTTAGAGCAGGATTGGAAAGTTATCATAAACGTAATGCGGTATGTTTGGATAAGAAAAACCGATTGTTTTTTATTTTAACGACATCAGGAAAACCGAATCTTTATACTTTCAGTCAGGGATTACAAAAAATAGGCTGTTACCATGCCTTGTACTTAGACGGGACGATTTCTAATTGGTATATCCCCGATAGCTTTAGCAGTTTCCATTGGAAGCATTTTGTTGGAATGATCTCCGTGACTGAACTGGATAAAAAATAACAAAAGCGTTTTTTTTATAATCAACTGAACCTAAAAATTAGGATTTTTACAAAAAATGATTGACGAGGTAGAGGCAAATCAGCATAATACGCTCCGCAAAGCCGATATGGTTAGCAAATAAGAGGCTACATAGCTCAGTTGGTTAGAGCACAACACTCATAATGTTGGGGTCGCAAGTTCGAATCTCGCTGTAGCCACCATTTGCGGGACTGGCGAAATTGGTAGACGCACCAGATTTAGGTTCTGGCGCCGAGAGGTGTGTGGGTTCAAGTCCCTCGTCCCGCACCATTTATCGCTTTGTAAGTCAAAATAGTAGTTGGGGTATCGCCAAGCGGTAAGGCACCGGGTTTTGATCTCGGCATCCCTAGGTTCGAATCCTAGTACCCCAGCCATACTATCCTAAAATATTCTTTATTCTTAATTAGAAGAAACTCTATTGGGGTATCGCCAAGCGGTAAGGCACCGGGTTTTGATCTCGGCATCCCTAGGTTCGAATCCTAGTACCCCAGCCATACTATCCTAAAATATTCTTTATTCTTAATTAGAAGAAACTCTATTGGGGTATCGCCAAGCGGTAAGGCACCGGGTTTTGATCTCGGCATCCCTAGGTTCGAATCCTAGTACCCCAGCCATATCATCTTGATTGTTCCGTTTCGATTTAGCCTGTTTAAGATTTTTTAGTTTTACTATATAAAAAAATGCGATCAAAATTGACCGCACTTTTTGCATTTTCCTAATGTTCTCTCGTTTTGAAGAAAGCAATATCAGGGTAGCGTTCCTGAGCTAAATTCAAATTTACCATTGTTGGCGCGATATAAGTCAGATTATCTCCTCCATCTAAAGCTAGATTTTGCTCATTCTTACGCTTAAACTCTTCAAATTTCTTCCCATCGCTACATTCTACCCAACGAGCTGTTGCAACGTTCACATTTTCATAAATAGCTTCTACGTTGTATTCTGTTTTTAGTCGGGATACCACAACATCAAACTGTAGCACACCAACCGCTCCTACGATTAAATCGTTGTTGAGAAGCGGACGGAAGACTTGCACCGCCCCCTCTTCGGAAAGCTGTACTAAACCTTTTAACAACTGCTTTTGTTTGAGCGGATCTTTCAGACGAATGCGGCGGAATAATTCAGGTGCGAAATTTGGAATTCCGGTGAATTTTAAATTTTCACCTTGGGTGAAGGTATCGCCAATTTGGATTGTGCCGTGATTATGCAAACCGATAATATCGCCAGCATAGGCTTCTTCAGCGTGGGCGCGATCCCCAGCCATAAAGGTTAGCGCATCAGAAATCACTACATCTTTACCAATACGCACGTGCTTAAGCTTCATTCCTTTTTCATATTTACCGGAAACCACACGCATAAAGGCAACACGATCGCGGTGTTTTGGATCCATATTGGCTTGAATTTTGAACACGAAACCGCTAAATTTTTCTTCCGAGCTTTCTACCGTGCGAGTATCCGCTTGGCGTGCCTGTGGTTTTGGCGCCCATTCGGTTAAACCGTCAAGGAAATGATCAACACCGAAATTACCAAGTGCGGTACCAAAAAATACAGGGGTTAATTCACCTTTGATAAAGGCATCATACTTAAATTCATTGCTCGCCCCTTGTACCAATTCCAATTCATCACGCAATTGTTGGGCTAAATCATCGCCCACTGCCTCATCTAATTCAGGGTTATTCAATCCCTTCACAATGCGTACTTCTTGAATGGTTGAGCCTTGCCCTGACTGGTATAAATAAGTTTCGTCTTTACTCAGATGATAGACGCCTTTAAACAATTTACCGCAGCCGATCGGCCAAGTGATCGGGGCACAACGAATTTTCAGTACATTTTCTACTTCATCCAATAATTCCATGGGATCGCGAATATCACGGTCAAGTTTGTTCATAAAGGTGATAATCGGCGTATCGCGCAAACGGGTGACTTCCATTAATTTAATCGTCCGTTCCTCAACACCTTTCGCGGAATCAATGACCATTAGACAGCTGTCCACTGCCGTTAAAGTGCGGTAGGTATCTTCCGAGAAATCCTCGTGTCCCGGGGTATCAAGCAGATTGACCAAACAATCATTATAAGGAAATTGCATCACAGAGGTGGTAATGGAAATGCCGCGTTGCTTTTCCATTTCCATCCAGTCGGATTTGGCATGTGCTGCCGAGCCTTTGCCTTTTACCGAACCGGCGGTTTGAATGGCATTGCCGTATAAAAGTACCTTTTCGGTAATGGTTGTTTTACCCGCATCGGGGTGGGAAATAATTGCAAAAGTACGGCGTTTATTCACTTCTTGAGGATAAGTCATGATCTTCTCTTGTTCATTAAAAAATGTCCGCTATTTTCGCTGATTTTAAGATTTTGCTCAAATTAAATTGGAAAAATTCAACGAACTTTATTATTTTTTCAAAAATAGCAAACGTTTGCTTAAAAAGTGCGGTACAATATGCGCCGATTTTTTACCGCAATAAAAAAGGTATAACCCATGACACAACAAAACCTAAGTCTGAAAAAAATCTACTCCGGTAAAGTGCGTGATCTTTACGAAATTGATGATAAGCGAATGTTGATGGTCGCCACAGATCGGCTCTCGGCATTTGATGTGATTTTAGATGATCCTATTCCACGAAAAGGCGAGATTTTGACGCAAATTTCTAATTTTTGGTTTAACAAATTGGCACATATTATGCCGAACCATTTCACCGGCGATTCTGTTTATGATGTATTGCCAAAAGAAGAAGCGGATTTAGTGAAAGATCGCGCGGTAGTTTGCAAACGTTTGAATCCGATTAAAATTGAATCTATTGTGCGCGGTTATTTAACCGGAAGCGGGTTAAAAGACTATCAGCAAACCGGCACGATTTGTGGCTTGAAGCTGCCGGAAGGTTTGCTGGAAGCAAGCAAATTGCCGGAGCCGATTTTTACTCCGTCAAGCAAAGAGGAAGTGGGTAATCACGATATTAATATCAGCTATGAAGAATGTGAAAAATTAATTGGCGCTGATTTGGCGGCTCAAGTTAAAGAAAAAGCGATTGCGCTTTATACGGCAGCGGCGGAATATGCACTCACTAAAGGCATTATTATCTGTGATACTAAATTTGAATTTGGGCTGGATGAAGAGGGTACACTAACCCTGATGGATGAGGTATTAACGCCGGATTCAAGCCGTTTTTGGTCGATTGATACTTATAAAGAAGGCACGAATCCGCCTTCATTTGATAAGCAATTTGTACGCGACTGGTTAGAAAATAGCGGTTGGAACAAACAACCGCCGGCCCCTAAAGTTCCGGCTGATGTTATTGAAAAGACGGTTGCGAAATATCAAGAGGCTTTAGATCTTTTAACTCAATAATGCTAAAAACCCTGCTAAGAAGGCAGGGATTTTTATAGATAAAAAGCCGTGAAAATGGTTTGCTTAGTATGGAAACCGCTAGACAAATGATAGAAGTGCGGTTATATTTTATCGAGTTTTTATTCACTTAAAATGATTAAATATTCAAAACAACGTTAAGTAAGGAAAAAATATGTCAAATACGATTTTGCAAGGTTTACCCAAAGGTCAAAAAGTAGGGATTGCCTTTTCCGGCGGTTTAGATACCAGTGCGGCATTACTTTGGATGCGTCAAAAAGGTGCGGTGCCTTATGCTTATACGGCAAATTTAGGTCAGCCGGATGAGGATGATTATAATGCGATTCCTAAAAAAGCGATGGCTTATGGGGCGGAAAATGCCCGTTTGGTTGATTGCCGCGCTCAGTTGGTTCACGAAGGGATTGCGGCGATTCAATGTGGCGCATTCCACATTTCAACAGGCGGTATTCCTTACTTCAACACCACGCCGCTTGGTCGTGCGGTAACCGGTACCATGCTCGTTGCGGCGATGAAAGAAGATGATGTCAATATTTGGGGAGATGGTTCGACTTTCAAAGGTAACGATATTGAGCGTTTCTACCGTTACGGTTTATTAACTAACCCAAAATTAAAAATCTATAAACCTTGGTTGGATGATCAATTTATCCATGAGCTGGGTGGTCGTTTTGAGATGTCTAAATTCTTAGTTGAAAACGGCTTTGATTATAAAATGTCGGTGGAAAAAGCCTATTCAACGGATTCCAATATTCTTGGTGCAACCCATGAAGCAAAAGATTTGGAAGAATTAAGTACCGGTATGAAGATTGTTAAACCAATTATGGGCGTGGCGTTTTGGGACGAAAACGTTGAAATCAAACCGGAAACCGTAACAATCACCTTTGAAGAGGGTGTACCGGTAGCATTAAACGGTAAACGTTTTGATGACTCGGTAGAAATAATGCTTGAAGCCAACCGTATCGGCGGTCGCCATGGTTTAGGGATGTCCGATCAAATTGAAAACCGTATTATTGAGGCAAAATCCCGCGGTATTTATGAAGCACCGGGAATGGCATTATTGCACATTGCCTACGAGCGTTTAGTGACGGGGATTCATAATGAAGATACCATTGAACAATACCGTATTAATGGTTTACGCTTAGGTCGTTTGTTATACCAAGGTCGTTGGTTTGATCCGCAAGCGTTAATGTTACGTGAAACGGCACAACGTTGGGTTGCTAAGGCGATTACAGGTACGGTGACGTTAGAATTACGCCGCGGTAATGATTTCACGATCTTAAATACAGAATCGCCGAATTTAACTTATGAGGCAGAGCGTTTGAGTATGGAAAAAGTGGAAGACGCACCGTTTGATCCGATTGATCGTATCGGTCAATTAACCATGCGTAATCTTGATGTTGCCGATACCCGTGGTAAATTGGGAATCTATGCGGAAACCGGTTTATTGGTATCGAATAAAAACTCGGTTTTGCCACAGTTAGGTAAAAAATAACATTGAATTGAGATGAATAACCGCACAAAAGTGCGGTTATATTTTGCTTTATTTTTTAGTAAGTATCACTTCTTCTTGGCAATGTGGGCAGTTCATTAGATGTTCTTCATTGTTATGTACAATGTAATGTCCCATTTTTTTGGCTTTTGTGTCTAAATATTTTGTATTGTAGCGATTTTCGCCCACATTTAACGGCACACGCTCAACGACATTAATCCCGGCTTTTTTCATCGTTTCCACTTTTTCAGGATTGTTTGTCATTAAACGCACTTTTTTTACCCCCAATAATTCAAATATATCGGCACAGACTTCAAAATTGCGTTCATCCGCTTTGAAACCTAGAGCGAGGTTCGCTTCAATCGTATCCATTCCTTGATCTTGTAGTGAGTAAGCACGAATTTTATTAATTAAGCCGATACCACGTCCTTCTTCACGGTGATAAATTAAGACACCACGCCCTTCTTCCTTAATTTGACGAAGTGCGGTGGCAAGTTGGAAACCGCAGTCGCATTTTAAACTATGCAGGGCATCACCGGTTAAGCACTCGGAATGAATTCGGGCTAAAACAGGCTCATCGCTGTTTGAAATATCGCCCATTACTAACGCAACATGTTCTTTTTTCGTATCAGGAAATTCAAACCCTACCATTTTAAAAATACCGTATTCGGTAGGTAAATTGGCTTGAGCAACCAGCTGAATTTTTGTCATAAGCTATCCTTATTCATTTTCATTTCTGCTAAAATGCGCACGTTATTTTAATTATTAAGGGGTGAGCATGTTTAAGAGGCTGTCATTATATACGTTATTACTTTGTCTTGTACCGTTTTTTATGTGGGGATTTTCCTATCAATGGCATGGCAATGAGCAATTAACGGAGGCGGATTATTGGCTTTATTTGCTTACTGAAACCGGTAGTGTGCCTTATGCTTTGATTACCTGTGGCGTGTTTGCTCTTATTTTTGGCTTTTTATTCAAAAGTCGTAAACAGTGGATGTTAGGGGTGGCTGTGATGGCATTTTCCGTTATCGCCACTCAAGCGGTAAAAACGGGATTAAAGGCGATGTTTAAAGAACCACGCCCGTTCACGGTATATCTCGCGGAACAAACTAATCAAACAACAGAAAAATTTTATGAAAATGACCGCACTCAGCGGGCAATTATTGCAAAAAACTTTTATTCTACGCAGCCAAACACACCGGCTTGGTTGGTGAACCATTATGAAAATGAAACCGGCTATGCTTTCCCGTCGGGACATACTATTTTTGCTGCTACATGGTTAATGCTTGCGGTCGGATTTACGCAATTATTAGGCAATCGTTCGTGGAAAGCTAAGCTATTGGTGGGCATTATGGCTGTGTGGAGTTTGCTTATGCTGATTAGCCGTGTGCGCCTTGGTATGCATTATCCGATAGATCTTTTTGTTGCAACGGTTTTTGCTTGGTTGGTGAATCTGGTTATTTTTGGTTTTTTACAGAAAAAACGATCTTCGTCATAACAGAAAAATTTAAGTGCGGTTAAAATTAACCGAGATTTTAACCGCACAGTTTTAGAAAAGGAGCCGATTATGTACTATGGGTTAGATATTGGCGGCACAAAAATTGAACTTGCCGTATTTAATGAGAAACTAGAAAAACTGTATTCAGAACGAGTGCCGACGCCTAAAACGGATTATGACGAATGGCTGAATGTGATTGCGGATTTAGTCAATCGTGCCGATGAGCAATTCGGTGAATGTGGCACGGTTGGATTAGGGGTGCCGGGATTTGTGAATCAACAAACGGGGCTTGCGGAAATTACCAATATTCGTGTTGCCGATGGTAAGCCGATTTTACGTGATCTTTCTGCTCGTTTGGGGCGTGAAGTGCGGGCGGAAAATGATGCAAATTGTTTTGCTTTATCTGAAGCATGGGATGAGGAAAACCAACAATATCCCACTGTGCTTGGATTGATTCTCGGTACAGGATTTGGCGGCGGTTTTGTGCTGAATGGAAAAGTCCATTCCGGTCAAGTCGGTATGGCTGGTGAACTTGGGCATTTGCAATTAAATTATCATGCGTTGAAATTATTAGGTTGGGATAAAGCCCCAATTTATGACTGTGGCTGCGGTAATAACGCGTGCTTAGATACCTATCTTTCCGGTCGTGGTTTTGAAATGCTGTACCATGATCTCAAAGGGGAAAAGCTGTCTGCCCGTGAAATTATCGATGCCTTTTATCGGGGCAAAGAAAGTGCGGTCGATTTTGTGAATCTTTTTGTTGAATTGGCGGCTATTTCTATTGGAAATATTATCACGGCATTCGACCCGCATATGATTGTATTAGGTGGCGGTCTGTCTAATTTTGATTATCTCTATGAAGCGTTGCCGAAAGCTTTACCGCCTCATTTAATGCGTACGGCAAAAGTACCGCCGATTAAAAAAGCCAAACATGGTGATTCCGGCGGCGTTCGTGGTGCGGCGGCATTATTTTTAACTAAATAATCTTTTAAAGGCGTATATTTTCTCTATACGCCTTTTATTTTTATCTAATGATTGTTTGTTTTTATTAGATAAAATCTTTTTAAATGGATTTATTTTTTGATAAATATCGCTTTTTTCATTCTTCTTCACTACAATTCTGCCCTCATATTTATTTGAAGGAATGCTATGGAATTAATTGCTTATTTAGAACAATTCTTAATGTGGATTGTTGAACATCTTGATGAACCGTTATGGAACCTGACAATTATCGTTTTACTTGGTGTAGGTCTGTTTTTTACCATTACCACCGGCTTTGTACAGTTGCGGTTGTTTCCTGTCAGTATTCGAGAAATGTGGTTTGGACGGGCCGCTGAAGGAAATTCTTTAACACCGTTTCAAGCTTTCGCCACCGGATTAGCAAGCCGTGTTGGGGTAGGCAATATTGGCGGTGTTGCGACCGCTATCGCGCTCGGTGGAGAAGGCGCGGTGTTTTGGATGTGGGTGACTGCCTTTATTGGTATGTCGAGTGCCTTTGCGGAATCTACCTTAGCGCAGCTATTTAAAGTTCAGGATAAAGACGGCTCATTTCGTGGCGGGCCTGCTTACTATATGGTACAAGGCTTGAAGTCACGCAGTATGGCTGTGTCATTTGCCGTCGCACTTATTTTTACTTTCGGTTTTGCGTTCAATTCCGTGCAATCAAATGCTATTGTGGAAGCAACGCATAATGCTTGGGATTGGCAGGGTGAGTATGTCGGCATTGCGTTAGTTATTTTAACCGCCGCTATTATTTTTGGCGGTATCAAACGTATTGCCGTGATTTCCAGCAGTCTTGTCCCTATGATGGCGTTATTTTACTTAATTATGGCGGTCATTATTCTTGGTATGAATATTGAGATGGTGCCAACCGTCGTGGGTAACATCATCAAAAGCGCCTTTACTTTTGATGCGGCGGCTGGCGGCTTTTTTGGTGCGATGGTTTCTAAAGCGATGATGATGGGGATTAAACGTGGTTTATTTTCCAATGAAGCGGGTATGGGATCGGCGCCTAATGCGGCAGCGGCTGCTCATGTGAAACACCCTGTCAGCCAAGGTTTAGTCCAAATGTTAGGCGTATTTGTGGACACCATGATGGTGTGTACTTGCACCGCTGTGGTGATTTTGCTTTCAAATAATTATGGCAGTGAAGCGCTCAAAAGTATTTCTCTCACACAAAACGCCTTGCAATATCATGTAGGTGAATTTGGCTTGCATTTCCTTGCATTTATCTTGTTGCTTTTTGCTTATTCTTCAATTATCGGAAACTATGCTTACGCAGAAAGTAATATCCGTTTTATTAAAAATAAACCTTGGTTTGTATTGTTATTCCGTTTGACGGTTCTGTTTTTCGTTTATTTCGGTGCAGTGCGTCCAGGCAATGTGGTGTGGAATTTTGCCGATACGGTTATGGCGGTAATGGCAATTCTTAATTTGGTTGCAATCGTGCTACTTTCACCGATTGTATGGAAATTACTGAAGGACTATCGACATCAACTTAAGGCAGGAAAAACACCGGAATTTAAAATTGAAGATTATCCGGAATTGAGAAAACGTGTGTTTGAACAACAAACTTGGAAATAACAAAGTGCGGTCACAAAAAACAACGTTTTTTGAGCGTTGGCTTTGCCAACACCCCCGATAGGGGTGAGCAAACGAGTAAGTGAGTTTGTGAATAATATTGACCGCATTTTTTATCGCGATAAATTTCGATAAGTCAGAAAATAATAGGCGAATACGGCAATGACGACACAAGCGCCCATCGTGAACAGCATTGGCGCGGCGGTATCCATTTTCATAGTGGCGACTAAGCTGCCAATGACTGCTCCGGTCGCAAAACGTACACTGCCTACTAAGGAATTGGCGGTACCGGATATGGTCGGGAATTTTTCTAAAATTGATGCCATAGCATTGGAGGATATTAGCGGATTTTGTCCGACAAAAAATGCTACACCTATCGCCATTGACCAAAAGCCGAAATCAAAAAGTGCGGTCAGTATAAGCCAAACCCCCGATAAAAATTGAATCGCAATACCAATGCGTAACATGGTTTCCGCCCCGACTTTTATTACAAATCGCCCGTTTAGGAAAGAGGCGAAAGTCATAATGGCAATATTCAGCATAAAGAAGTAGCCGAATTTATCGACAGGAATACCGTAAATTCCGATATACACAATAGAACCGGCAGTAATGAAAGCAAACAAACCGCCAAACCCGAAAGAGGCGGCAAACATATAGCCTAACACTTGTTTTTGTTTCCATAGGCTCATAAAGTTTCGGGCAATAATGTTTAAACGGAGTGGAATACGGTTTTCTTTTTTATGGGTTTCGGGAATAATAAAAAATACTAACAATGTCGATAATATGCCCATTAATGCAATGACATAAAAAATAGCGTGCCAGTGGAAATATTTTACGATGTAACCGCCGATAATTGGGGCAACCAAAGGGGCAATCATAAACACTAGTGTGATAGTGGATATCACTTTTGATAATTCATTTTTACTGAATAAATCGCGCAACAATGCGCCGGAGAGCACCACCGGCGCTGCACCGAAGAATCCTTGAATAAAACGAAGTGCGGTGAAATTTCCGATAGAATTGATTTCGGTCAAAATCAATGCGGCAATGGCGCTGATAATCACGCCGATCAAAATGATCGGTTTGCGTCCGAAACTATCACCGAACGGCCCCCAAAATAACTGTCCGAATGCCATGCCGTATGCAAAGGCGGTAAGCGTGTGTTGCACTTGTTCCGGGCTGATATTGAAATCTTTGGCAATTTCTAAAAAGGACGGCA
This sequence comes from Rodentibacter caecimuris, assembly GCF_001019715.1. Classification (GTDB taxonomy): domain Bacteria; phylum Pseudomonadota; class Gammaproteobacteria; order Enterobacterales; family Pasteurellaceae; genus Rodentibacter; species Rodentibacter caecimuris. Next base: position 1,796,930 of record NZ_BBXJ01000001.1, on the reverse strand, counting down.
AATACATATCGACGCCAAAAGGCGGCAACATAGACAAAATGCCGAGGGTCATAATAAAAATAAAGGTTGGTTTTATATTTTGCTTCATAGTATTTTACTTAAACTGTTAATTTCTGTTTGTGTGAGTGGGCGGTATTCACCTTCTTCCAAACTTTCGTCTAATTCCACTGTACCTATTTTCCAGCGGTGTAGCCCGACAACTTTGTTACCTAGCGCGGCAAACATTCGTTTTACTTGGTGATAACGTCCTTCTGAAATGGTGAGATTGACATTGTAATCATCTAAAATCTCAAGTTTTGCAGGCTTAGTCGGCGTTTTTTCTCCGCGTAATAAAATGCCTTCTTCACAGGCCTGCGTATAGTGGGCTTCAACAGGATCGGCAAGGGTCACCAAATACGTTTTTTCACAATGATGCTTAGGATAGGTGATACGGTGCGACCATTGCCCGTCGTCGGTGAGTAAAACAAGCCCACTTGTATCCGCATCTAAACGCCCCGCACTATGTAATTTTTCTGCAAGAGGATAGTCAAAGAATTGGTAAATTGTGGGATAGTCTCCGTCGTCATGTGAACAGACACAGCCCTGAGGTTTATTCAACATAAAATATTGACCGCTTTCCAACCAAGCGAGCAAGGTATCTTCAAAATAAATTTCGTCTTCTTTTGAAATTTTACGTGCACTGTTTTTTTCAATTTTACCGTTAATTTTGACCGCACTTTGGCGAATGGCTTTGGTGGCTTGAGAACGGGTTAAACCGGTATTTTCAGCTATAAATTTATCTAATCGCATAAGATTTCTCTTTTTTAATAGTTAGAGGTGTTTTACACCGATTTGAATCTGCCGGCAGGATAAAGAAAAATAAAAAAACACCCGTGGGATTAAGGAATAATGATAAATTAAGTTTGGTTAAACCAAGAGACGTAATCAAATTGATCGTAATATTTCATTCCATTCCAACCGGAAAACGTGAATAAATCACCCACTTGGTTTTGCTGTTCAAAACCTTTGATGTAAAAGGCAGAGCCTAATTCCGGGTAAGGTTTATGGGTAAACACCACTTTATTTTTAAACGGAAGCCGATCAAAGGCGACAAGATTTTCATCATCAATACCTTGTGCGCCGTCTTTATCTGTCATGATGATAAATAAATTATCGGGGTTGATCCGAGCTGAGCGGATTTGCCATTTTTCTCTTGCTTCCTGTTCAGTGTGATAATGCATGAAATGAATTTCAATGTCTGCCAATTTACCGACTGGATAGGTTTTTTCAGAGACGATAAACTCAAGGGGCTGCTGTTGATAAAAGGTGATATTTTGCAAATAACGAATAAAGTCTTTAGGGCTTAAATAAAGATTCACAAAAGGTGAGTTAAAAGGTTCACCAAGATCATGCAAAATAAACGCACCGACACAGTTGGCGGAGATAACCGTCATACCATGGTTGTTCAAGCGTGATTTGAGTTGATTATTAATGAATTTTCTTTGCAGCCGATTAACTGCATATTTGACTTTCGATAGCAAAAGAGTGTCTCCCGATTGCGTCATCCTACTCTTTTTAACCTATTAATTCAACCTGTAATTTTTGTAAAAGATTTGTGAAAATTTGCGGTTCATCACAAATTTGGAAAAGAAAACGGAGTATAATCAAGCCGTTTTTTCAATTTGGTTCTGTGCGAACCAAGTTCCGTATCAACCACAATGGAGTATTTATATGAGCGAACAACTACGCCAAGCAGCATTGGATTTTCACGAATTTCCTATTCCGGGAAAAATTGAAGTTACCCCGACCAAATCATTGGCAACCCAGCGCGATTTAGCCCTCGCTTATTCTCCCGGTGTGGCGGAGCCCTGTTTGGAAATTGAAAAAGATCCCTTGGCGTCTTACAAATATACGGCGCGCGGAAACTTAGTGGCTGTGATTTCAAACGGTACGGCGGTATTGGGGTTAGGTAATATCGGCGCACTTGCAGGCAAGCCCGTTATGGAGGGAAAAGGGGTATTGTTTAAAAAGTTTGCCGGTATTAACGTATTTGATATTGAAGTAAATGAACATGATCCTGATAAATTAGTGGATATTATCGCTTCTCTTGAGCCTACTTTTGGCGGCGTAAACCTTGAAGATATCAAAGCACCGGAATGTTTCTATATTGAGCAAAAATTACGTGAGCGAATGAATATTCCCGTATTTCATGATGATCAACACGGTACGGCAATTATTAGTGCCGCCGCAATTATTAATTCACTTCGTATTATAGGCAAAAAAATTGAAGAGGTACGACTTGTTGCATCAGGTGCGGGTGCCGCTTCAATCGCTTGTTTGAATTTATTACTTTCCCTCGGAATGAAACGTGAAAATATCACAATTTGCGATTCAAAAGGTGTGGTATATAAAAACCGAGGTGATCGCATGGATCAAACAAAAGAAGATTATGCGATTGCAGATAACGGATGGCGTACGTTGGCAGATGCCATTCCGAATGCGGATATTTTTCTTGGTTGTTCAGCCGCAGGGGTATTGACACAAGATATGGTTAAAACCATGGCAGCGCATCCGATAATTCTTGCGTTGGCTAACCCTAATCCGGAAATTACCCCGCCGGAAGCTAAAGCCGTTCGTCCTGATGCGATCGTATGTACAGGTCGATCCGACTACCCGAATCAAGTAAATAATGTACTTTGTTTCCCGTTTATTTTCCGTGGAGCCTTGGATGTTGGGGCGACAGCAATTAATGAAGAAATGAAGCGGGCGGCCGTTTATGCGATCGCCGATCTTGCCCTTGAAGAACAAAATGATGTAGTGACTTCCGCCTATGGAGGTAAAGGCGTGACATTTGGGCCGGAATATGTGATTCCCCGCCCATTCGATCCTCGCTTAATTGTTCGTATCGCACCGGCGGTGGCAAAAGCAGCAATGGAATCCGGCGTGGCAACACGTCCTATTGATAATTGGGCTGAATATACCGAAAAACTCACTCAGTTTGTTTATAAAACCAGTTTATTTATGCGTCCGATTTTCAATCAGGCAAAACAATCTCCGCAGCGTATTATTCTTGCCGAAGGGGAAGAAACGAACGCGCTACATGCTACACAAGAAGTTGTTTCTATGGGATTGGCGAAACCGATTTTGATTGGTCGTGAAAGTATTATTGAAGAAAAAATCAAAAAACTTGGTTTACGCTTACAACCTGGTGTTGATTTTGAGATTATCAATAATGAAAACAACCCTCGCTATGAAGAATGTTGGAAATACTATTATGAATTAACGAAACGAAAAGGCATTACCCAAGCGATTGCTAAACGTGTCGCTCGTTCAAATACAACCGTACTTGCCGCAGTTTTAGTTAGCCTTGGTTATGCAGATGGTTTGATATGTGGCTTATTCGGTTCTTACGCTAAACATTTAGCCTCAATTCAAGATATTATCGGTTTAAAAGAGGGCGTGAAAATTCCGGCAACATTACAGAGTTTGGTATTGCCGACCGGTAATGTATTCTTAACGGACACCCATGTAAACTTAGATCCGAATACGGAAGAGCTGGCTGAAATTACGCTAATGGCGGCAGAAGAAGTGCATCGTTTCGGAATCGAACCTGCGGTTGCATTGCTTTCGCATTCAAATTACGGTTCATCTAACGAATTAGGCGCACCGAAGATGCGTGAAGTCTTGGAAATTGTGAAAGCTCGTGATCCTAACTTGATGATCGATGGTGAAATTCGCGGTGATTTAGCGATGAATGAGGCTCACCGTAGAGAAATTATGCCGGATAGCCCGCTAAAAGGTTCTGCAAACTTGTTGGTTTTCCCGAATTTAAGTGCGGCGCGTATTAGTTACAGCTTGCTACGCGGTACAACAACCGCGGTGACTGTCGGTCCTATCCTTATGGGGGTAAATAAATCCGCCCATATTTTAAATCCGTCAGCCTCCGTTCGCCGTATTATTAATATGATTGCTTACGCAGCGGTACAAGCACAGCAAGATTAGCTGTTTTATTCATGAAAAGTGCGGTTAATTTTAACCGCACTTTTTTGTTTTATTTATTCGCCAAAATGACTGCTCTTTTAGGTGCAGGGTAGCCCTCAATTGTTTTACTGTGATCATTCGGATCTAAAAAATCAATGAGGCTTTCATTTTCCAGCCAATCGGTTTTACGTTGTTCTTCCAGTGTTGTAATGGCAACGTCCACACAGCGAACGTTGGTAAAACCCGCTTTTTCCAACCAGTTTATTAAGGCGTGAACGGACGGAATAAAATATACGTTTTTCATTTTTGCGTAGCGATTGGTCGGTACGAGAACGCTATTGACATCGCCATCAATGACTAGGGTTTCCAGCACTAATTCTCCATCTTTTTTCAGCTGATTTTTTAGCTGGGTCAGATGGTCCAAGGGCGATTTTCTATGATAAAGTACGCCCATGGAAAAAACCGTGTCAAAAGCGGCAAGAGGCTGCATTTGTTCTATGCCTAGCGGAATAAGGTTTACGCGCCGATCGTTGTTTAATAATTTACGTACGGCTTCAAACTGGCAGAGAAAAAGTTCGGTAGGATCAATGCCTACCACCATTTTTGCTCCCTCACCCAGCATACGCCACATATGATAACCGCTACCGCAGCCCACATCTAAAATAGTGCGATCTTTTAATGGGGCAAGATGTGGGAGAAGACGATCCCATTTAAAATCGGAACGCCATTCGCAATCCACATGAATACCGAATAAATGATAAGGCCCTTTCCGCCAAGGCATGAGCTGTTTTAAATGGTGAATGACGCGTTGTTTTTCACCTTCTGAGAGCGGAGAAGTGCGGTCGGATTTCACTGCATTTTTGAGGTCAATCCTCTCAGCATGTAAATCAGGCAGAAAATCCACGACTTTTGACCATTTTTCATAGTCACCATGGGTTTGTTTTTCCCACGCTTTGAGTTGAAGGGGGAGGGTATCCAACCAATCGGATAATGGGCTTGTCGCGATTTGTTGATAAAATGGGCGAAAATCGATCATTTTGGTTCCTTACGGGCTTTTTAGCGCAAAATAATCCTAGAAAAGGTATTGAGGATCTAAGAAAGCTCGCATTCTACCTTATTTAGATTTATTATTCTATTTGTGAAAATAAGATTCAGAGACAAGAAATAATGGATGCCGTAGAGTTATTGATGAATGTAACCCCCAATGAAACGCGTATTGCATTAGTGGAAATGGGCGTATTAAAAGAAGTCCATATTGAACGCCAGGCAAAGCGCGGTATCGTAGGGAATATTTATAAAGGGCGGGTTACGCGCGTATTACCCGGAATGCAGTCCGCATTTGTGGATATCGGTTTGGAAAAAGCGGCTTTTTTACATGCTTCCGATATTGTATCTCATACTGAATGTGTGGATGAAAATGAGCAGAAACAGTTTAAAGTAAAGAGTATTTCGGAACTGGTACGTGAAGGGCAGGATATTGTGGTTCAAGTGGTAAAAGATCCGCTAGGCACAAAAGGCGCGCGCTTAACTACCGATATTACATTACCTTCCCGCTACCTAGTGTTTATGCCGGAAAACAGTCATGTAGGCGTTTCACAACGTATTGAAAGTGAAGAAGAGCGTTGCCGCTTAAAAGCGTTGGTGGAACCCTTCTGCGATGAATTGGGCGGGTTTATTATTCGCACGGCGACCGAAGGGGCGACAGAGGAAGAACTCCGCCAAGATGCGGAATTTCTCAAACGTTTATGGCGCAAGGTATTAGAGCGTAAAAGTAAATATCCAACCCGTTCAAAAATTTATGGTGAGCCGGCATTACCGCAGCGTATTTTGCGTGATTTTATCGGTACAAGATTAGAAAAAATTCGTATTGATTCCAACATTTGCTTTAACGAAGTAAAGGAGTTTACCGATGAATTTATGCCTGAATTAAGTGATAAACTTGTACTTTATACGGGAAATCAACCGCTCTTTGATGTGTATGCTGTGGAAAGTAGCATTCAGCAAGCCTTGGATAAACGTGTTAATTTAAAATCCGGCGGTTATTTAATTATTGAGCAAACGGAGGCTATGACCACTATTGACATTAATACCGGTGCATTTGTGGGTCATCGAAATTTAGAAGAAACCATTTTCAACACCAATATTGAGGCAACAAAAACCATTGCGCAGCAACTTCAGCTACGTAATCTTGGCGGTATTATCATTATTGATTTTATTGATATGCAGCTGGAAGATCATCAAAATCGAGTGTTGGAATCATTACAGGATGCTTTGGCTAAGGATCGGGTGAAGACCAATGTAAACGGCTTTACCCAACTTGGTTTGGTGGAAATGACGCGTAAACGAACCCGTGAAAGTCTGGAACATATTTTATGTGATGAATGTTCGGTATGTCGCGGTCGCGGTCATGTGAAAACCGTGGAAACCGTGTGCTATGAGATTATGCGGGAAATTATTCGTGTTTATCATTTATTCAGCAGCGAGCAATTTGTGGTATATGCGTCTCCTGCTGTTGCGGGATATCTCATTAATGAAGAATCTCACGGGCTGCTTCCTGAAGTGGAAATGTTTATCGGTAAACGTGTTCAGGTGAAAACCGAGCCGTTTTATAACCAAGAGCAGTTTGATGTTGTGGTGATGTAGTAAGCTAGGATCAAGTTAAAAAAGAGCGGTCAAATTGACCGCTCTTTTTAGTTTATCGTCGGCTAAACATCATAAGTTCCCATCACAACCGCTTGCTCTAAAATATGACCTTGCATGGCAAAATGAAGATCATTGAAACGAAAACCCGGTTTAACATCGAGTTTGGTATCGAGGGCATACACAATCAACTCATAACGATGTAAACAATTCGGGGGAGCCATACCACCGTAAGCGGAGGCCTCATCAAGTTCAAATTTGCCTAACACACTTGCCCAAGAATTCGCACCTTGTACATAATCCGTTGCGGTTTGGCTTTCGTTTTCTTGCACACTTGTGCGTTCAAGATTGGCGATTAACCAGTGAATCCAAACAAATCCGCTTGCGGTAATCGCGTCTTTATCTTCAAGTACCACGGCGAAAGATTTTGTACCTTCCGGCGCACTTTTAATTTCAAAGGGAATGGAATAGGTAGGCATACCGTTTGGGCTAAATTGGGTTCCACGTTTGCCGTATTTGTCTTCAAATACCCCATTTTTGATGGCAGAACTGGTTACGATCATCATATTCTCCTTATTTTGGTTAATGAGCGATGGTTTGAAATACTAGCATATCTCACTGAGAAAACTACCGCCGATGATATTAAGCCAACAAATAGATGCTCTGATAAGGCATTAATAGCACTTTATTTTCTTCTAATGACAACTCATCATAGTTATTCATTAATACCTCGCCTTTCACATTTAACTCAACAGATTGCGGTTGATGGCTCAAATTTGCCAACACAGTGAGGGTTTGTTCGTTAGCTTGACGTTGATATGCCCAAACGGACGGGTGATTCGGGAGTAAATCGGTGTAATTGCCCTCGGTTAAAATTGGTAATTCCTTACGAAGTTTAATTAAGCTTTGGTAGGTGTAAAACACCGAGTGCTTATCCGTTAATGCTTTTTCTACATTGATTTCAGTATAGTTGCGTGCCACATCGATCCAAGGTTGGGCGGTGGAAAAACCAGCGTTTTCACTCTCATCCCATTGCACCGGCGTGCGGGAATTATCACGGGATTTTTGTGTCAGAATTTTAATAATCAGATCGTCATTTATGCCTTTTTCTTTCAGTTCCTCATACGCATTTAAACTTTCCACATCACGATATTTTTTAATTGTCGTGAAATTCGGGTTCGTCATACCAATTTCTTCACCTTGATAAATATAAGGCGTGCCCTGCATACCGTGAAGTAGCATGGCTAACATTTTGGCAGACGTAGTGCGAAGTTCGCTCTCGTCGCCAAAACGTGAAACGATACGGGGCTGATCGTGGTTGCACCAAAATAGCGCATTCCACGCTCTGCCGTGCATTCCCTGTTGCCAATAGTTGAAAATTGATTTTAGTTCGACAAAATCAGGCTTGGCGTATGTCCATTTTTCACCGTTCGGGTAATCCACTTTGAGGTGATGAAAATTGAACGTCATAGACAATTCCGTGCCGTTTAAATTTGCGTAACGTTGGCAATGTTCAAGACTGGTGGAAGACATTTCCCCCACACTCATCAAGCCGTAAGGCGTGAGAGCGTTTTGGTTGAGCATTTGTAAATATTCGTGGATCTTATGTCCATCGGTATAGAAACGGCGACCATCTCCCTCGAAATCATCTTCAAAATGTTCAGGTTTAGAAATCAAATTCACCACATCCAAACGTAATCCGTCAATGCCTTTTTCTGCCCAAAAGCGGCAAATTTCAAACAATTCTGACCGCACTTTGGGATTTTCCCAATTTAAATCCGCCTGCTCGGGGGCGAATAAATGCAAATAATATTTTTGCGCTTTATCCGACCATTTCCATGCCGAGCCACCAAATTTTGATTTCCAGTTAGTGGGTTTTTCACGCCAAATATAATAGTCGTGGTATTCGCTTTGTGGATTTTCTCCCTCTTCAAACCAACGGTGGAAAGTGGAGCTATGATTAAATACCATATCCATTACAATACGAATGTTACGTTTATGGGCTTCTGCGATCAGTTGCTCGAAATCTGCCATCGTGCCGTAGCTCGGGTCAATTTCACGGTAATTGGCAATATCGTAACCGTTATCAATTTGTGGGGAAAGATACATAGGCGTGATCCAAATGCCATCAATGCCGAGCGTTTGTAAATAGTCCAAACGTTTAATGATACCTTGAATATCGCCTGTGCCACTGCCTGTCGTATCTTGGAATGATTTTGGGTAGATTTGGTAGATAACACCGTTTTTCCACCATTGGGTATTGTTATTCATCGTTGCTTTCTCGAGGAGGCTGCGTAGAGTTGAAAATTTACGCACCTTTAAAAATAAGGGAAACATTGACCGCCTGTCTGCATGGAATGTTGTTCCAGCACTGCGAAAGTGCGGTCGTTTTTCTGTAAGTTTTTTAGCTTAAGCTAACTCACCCGCTTTCTCTTTGCGTTTATACACAATTGTCGTCAGTACAAATGGGATAACAATCGCTGCGAGCATTGCAATGCCGAATACCCCCCAATATTGATATTGAACGGAAAGAATACCCGGTAAACCTCCCACCCCAATACTACCGGCTAACACGCCGGATAAACCGCAGATTAATCCTGCTACGGCAGCGCCAATCATGGCACATAACATTGGAAAGCGATATTTGAGGTTAATTCCATACATGGCAGGTTCGGTCACGCCGAGATAAGCGGAAAGGGCGGCGGGAATTGCCACTTCGCGAGATTGCGCGCTTTTGTTCACATAGAGAATACCGACTACCGCAGAGGCTTGTGCGATATTGGATAAAGCGATGATTGGCCACACCGGCGTACCGCCGATACTTTGGATCATCTGCATATCAATGGCGAGTGAGGTTTGATGTACACCGGTGACCACAAGCGGTGCATAGAGAAAACCGAACAATGCCGCACCGATTGGGGCAAAATCTCCCGTCATAGCATGTTTCACGACAAAGGCTACACCATTACCGATTTCACGACCGATAGGCCCGATAATGCTATGGGCGAGAAACACGGCAAGGATAATGGATACGACAGGTACAATGATGAGATTTAAGAAATCAGGTACGATTTTTGTCATAAAACGCTCAATGTAAGAGAGCATTAAACCTGCCATAATTGCCGGAATCACTTGTGCTTGGTAGCCTACTTTTTCAATACTGAACCAACCAAAATCCCAGGCTTCCGGCAATTGTGAACCGAGTGCGTACGAGTTCATGAGTTGCGAGGAAACCAGGGTAATTCCAAGGATGATACCTAAAATAGGCGAAGTCCCCATTTTACGGGCGATAGACCAACAAATACCCACCGGTAGGAAATGGAAAATGGCTTCACCAATCAACCATAAAAAGCTGTGCATACTGTTCCAGAACGGGCTGATTTGGGTCAGTGTCTTGCCATCAAACATCGCAATATCGCCGATTACATTACGGAAACCGAGAATCAAACCACCGCTAATTAATGCCGGTAGAAGTGGAATAAAAATATCCGCCATGTGTGAAATTAGGCTTTCATACCATTTTTGATTTTGACGTGCTGCCGCTTTTACTTGCTCTTTATCTACGCTCGCTAAGCCTGTTTTATTTAATAAAATTTTGTAATAGTCAGACACTTCCTGACCGATCACAACTTGATATTGCCCGCCGGTCGAAAAATTTGCTTTTACCATTGGTAAGGCTTCAATCGCCTTGGCATCAACCTTAGTTTCATCATTTAACACGAAGCGTAAACGGGTAATGCAATGTGTCACCGTTGCAATATTTTCACGTCCGCCAATTGCTACTATCAGCTTATCCACATTTTGAGGATCAATTTTCTGTTTAGCCATAAAAAACCTTTTTAGTATAAAAATTAAACCGCCGAGAATTATACGCTTTAGCTTTATAAAGTAAATGGGAACGTTCCCAATTTAAATGAAGTTATCTTGGAAATGTGATGAAGATCACAAATTGAAAGCGTTAAGTGCGGTTATTTTTTGCGTTGTTTTCAGCAATCATACTTTTATAGCAAATGAAAGGAGACCAGCCGCTGTTCTACGGTTTTGTTTCCGTGAATTTGTGTGAGTAGCAATTCCACCGCCCAAGTGCCTGCCTGCTCATAGCCAAAATCAAGGTTGATGAGATTGGGGACGAAATGTTCTAAAAGAGGATTTTGCCCAATATAAGCAAGGGGAAGAATTTGTTGGCTCTCCTGTAAATATTTTACGGCACCAATGGCAAGACTTGTGGTGGCGCATAACACGGCATCAAGCGGTTGGGTAAGCTTCGCACAATGATGATAGCCGGCTTCAATATCAAGCTCAGTCAGGGCAAAATTTGGCGTAAGCTGATGACGACGACAGAAATTTAAATAACTTTGAGTACGTAATCGTCCCGTCGTTTCATCTTGGTCGTGTATGCCGAGATAACCAATGTGTTTGTATCCTTGGGCATAGAGTTTATCCATGAGGGCATTAATTGCGTGTTGATCATCATAATGCACGCAAGAAATATCCTTAAAATAACGGGCAATCACAACGATATTGCCTTGCCATTGCTGCAATATTTTTTCGGAAAGAGGAGAAAACCCAAAGACAATGACACTATCTACTTGGCGTTGTTTGAATAACTTGAGATGGTGGGCAACTTGTTTTTCATCGAACTGACTTTCAACAATGATCGGCGTAATTTTTTGGCGGTAAAGTGCGGTCAAAATTGCCCGTAATGTTTGGGATTCACCGCTTGAATTGAGTTTCGAGACAATAATCCCGACTACGGGTTCTTGTGCGCCGCGCATAGCCCGAGCGGAGCGGTTTGGGCTAAAACCAACGGAGTCAATGATCGTTTGGACTTTTTGTCTTGTGGTTTCGCTGACTTTAGGATCGTGATTTAAAACTCGGGAAACGGTTGATTTCCCAACTTGGCAAAGTTTTGCAATATCCTTAATCGTGTAATTTTTTTCCATCTCGGATTAATTTTTTACAGAGTAAACTTTAAATTTTGAAGTTTGTGCCAATACGTCAAACGTCCCAAAATGTTGTTGTAATAAATCGGGATAAGGCAGGAAAGCATTCGCCACAATACGTAATTCTCCCCCTTGATTTAAATGCCGTTTCGCTTGAGTAATCAGTGTGTTTACTGCTTGATAAGCCGTATCAATCCCATCGTGGAACGGAGGGTTGGAAATGATGAGGTCAAATTTCCCTTCAATATCGGAGAAAACATCGCTGGCAAAAACTTCAGCGTCCAACCGGTTTTCTGAGAGGGTTTTGCGGGCTGATTCCAAAGCCATCGCATGAATATCGGTCATCGTAACATTTGATTTCGGGTTAATTTTTTTTACCATTGATCCGATTACACCGGCTCCGCAGCCGAGATCAAGCACTTTACCTTTAATTGATTGGTTGAGCGTAGAAAGTAAAAGTGCCGTCCCCACATCTAATTCATTTGCACTGAATACCCCCGGTAAACTATGGACTGTTAAACCATTGAGTTGAGGATGTTGGTAGGTTTTCCAAAAAGTATTGAGGGAAAAGTGCGGTCGTTTTTTCAGGGAAAAATGATATAAACCGCAACGGCGGGCGGAATCAATTTTAGCAATATCACCAAACGGTGAGAGGATTTTTTCTGCCGAACGTACACCGCAGCGGTTTTCACCAATGATGAGGATTTCTTGTCCGTCTTGTGCATTGGCAAGGAGTTGCATTAGCTGGAATTGTACTTCTTGCTTGTTTTTTGTCCAATAATAAACAATGAGATCTGCTTTACCTTGAAATTCAATGGAAAAATTGACAGCACTTTGGGTGCGGGCATAATCAAAATAGCAGCTCCAAACTTGAACGGATTGGCAATGTGGTGCCAATTTTTGTGGAAATTGATCCTTAATGCCACCGCTAAGTAGCACAGATTTACGGTAAAAAAGGGAAAGATGGCGTTCTAAAACTTCAGTTTCAAGGGACATCACGCTTTGAATCCTGTGGATTATTAGTTAGAATTAGGCGTTATTCTAGCAAAGATAACGCTAATAAAACATTTTTCATTAGTGTTATAGACAATTATTATAAGGAATTTTTTATGAAAAAAATCGTATTCGCGGCAACCATGGCTGCTTTATTATCAGGTTGTCAATTAATTGAACAGATACAAGGTAAAGCTCAAGCTCCTTCTAAAGTTGAAGCGACGCCTGAGCAGATTGAGATGTTCAAAAAATTAGATGAACAATTTGAGCGTGTTAAAAAAACCGGTACTGAAATTGAATTTAATGGCGAAAAATATGTGAAACAAACGAGAGCGGTAAAAGGCGATGACCCTCGTTTTATTAGCTTAGCCGTGAGTGTTGACCGTTCAAATCGTAAATCGGTAACCAGTGAAACGTTTTATCTGAAAGATCTCTCCCATATATCGATGTTGACAACAAAATATTTGGATTCCAATAAAAAAGTATGTGATTTGCAAACGTTAAGTTATGCAAACGCTGCTTACTATGCATGTGATGGTAATAATTTTCAGCGTTTCATCGCCGTAGTGCATAAAGAAAAAAATATTCTGTCATTTCGCAGTCTAAAAACCTATCAGAAAAAACCAACGGAAGCGGAAGAAAACGCTATTGTTAAGAGCTTAATGAGTTATCCGTTTGATGCAATTTCTCGTTAATTAAAAAGATGGAAAGACGCAATCTTCTTTTAAAAGAAATGGGGATAACCCAATGGAAACTTCACCGTCCTGAGATATTTCAAGGGGCGGTGGGAATTACTGTGGCGGAACATATTCGTTTTGTGGTGGTATCCGATGAAAATGTGACTACATTTCCTTTATTTGAAGATATATTAATGAGCCTCGAATTAAAGCAAGCAGATTGTTTGTGTTTGAATTATGAGCAAATTCAACATCTTGAGTTAAACCATTCCGTACGCTATTGGCTACTTGCTGAAAATACGGAGAAAATTGACCGCACTTTACCTCATTGCTTGCACGCTGAACGTATTTATCGCTCACCGTGTTATCGGGATTTCCAATCTTCCCCCGCTGCTAAACGGGAACTTTGGCAACAAATTCAACAAGTTTAATCATATGCCTCAAATTTTTACTATTGAAGAATGCGATTTTGAACGTTTGTACGAGATTGAACAACAAGCGCATTTAGTGCCTTGGTCTTTCGGAACGCTAAAAAATAATCAAGGCGAGCGGTATTTGAATCTGAAATTGGTTAAAGATCATCGAATTATCGGGTTTGTCATTTGCCAAAAAGTATTGGATGAAGCCACCTTGTTTAATATTGCGATTGAGCCTGCTATGCAGGAGAAAGGATTAGGCACATTCCTGTTGAAGGCGTTAATGGAACGGCTTAAAGCGCAAGGCGTTCAAACCCTATGGCTTGAAGTGAGAGAATCTAATCAGGCTCGTTGGCTCTATGAAAAACAAGGATTTAATGAAGTGGGTATTCGTAAAAACTACTATCCGATGCCTGATGGCGGAAGGGAAAATGCCGTTGTGATGGCGTGTTATTTGTAAAAGTGCGGTCGTTATTGAGGAAATAACGACCGTTTTTTACTAAGTTTCTTGAGGAGGAAAGAGAAATGGATTAAGGCCGCTACGGGAAAACCCTTTTTCTTCCATTTCTACGTCTAAGAAAATAGAGGCTAAATCATCGGCGACCGCTTCTACATTAGGATCTTTTTCTTGGAACATCATTTTCAAATAACTTTCGCAACTGCCACAAGTTTCTGCACGGATCAAAGATAATTTTTCATTTAATGACCACATTTCTAATTTATCGTGTCCATTACAATTAGTGCATTGAGCGCGTACCAGATTCCATTCACTTTCACATAAGGCACAGTGTAGATAACGTAAGCCTTGTGATGAGCCGATGTGGATCATACTGGATACCGGCGTAGATCCGCAAACAGGGCAATAGTGGATATTTTCCGTATTTTCCAAACGGCTTGCGTGAGGAATTTGTTGGGCTAATTGTAACCAATAAAGAGAAAGTGCCGCCCAAATAAAAACGGCTTTGTCGCTACTGACTAAATTAAATTCTTCCGCTAACAGCTGATCCGCCATCTGTTCCAGTTCTGCCGTGCCGGCTTTTTCCAGCGATTCAATGGTTGCGATAACTTGTTCATTTGCTTTGGGTTTTATCTCATGCAAGATTTCGCTGAGATATTCACGCCAGATGCCATTACGCTTGAACGTTCTTGCATTAAGCGGCTTGACACCAATTAGCTGTTCTAAGTTTTGTTTTTCGAGCGGATTTTTTTCTAATGTATTTAGCTGACTTTCAACGATGTTTGCAGCAAAAAGCAAATAGTCGGCAAGTGGGTGTGCTTTTGCCAATTCTGTTAAACGTTTTGCCCGGCGCTGATAAAGATTTTTAGGATTGGCAAATAGCACGGCCGGTGTTTCATAAGAATTTGTTTTTTGTTGTTTAATTTCGGATTCTGATAGGATTTTGATACTCATAATGCCTCTTCAATAATAAAAAGTGCGGTCATTTTTAACCGCACTTTTGGAGTCCGTTTTGGACTTAGTCCGCAATACCTTTAAATAAGGCTTTAGGTTTTTCACCTTTTATTTGACGTTCTCCGTCTTTTTCCAACTCAGGGAGTATTTCTTCACGATACCAACGAGGGTGATGTTTTTTCGCCCAACGAACGGTTACCCAACCTTCCACAATACCGCGAATCGATCCTTTTACCCAAAATGCCATGTACATATGTACCATAATGCCGGTAAATAACATAAAGGCACTGGCAGAGTGGAGAAGAATCGCAATTCTTAATACCGGAATTGAGAAGTAGTGAGAAAAGTATTGACGCCACATAATGATGCCGGAAGCTAACAAGGTAAACATTGCCAAGATCAATGTCCAAAACAACATTTTTTGACCAAGATTGTATTTTCCGTTATCCGATACGGCGTGTTCATTACCTTTTAATACTTCCGTAATCCCTTTTAACCAACGAATATCATTTTTCTCCGGAACATTGTGATGCCAATATAATGAACATAAGAAAATAAAGGCAATAAACATTAAAATTCCGGTGAAAGGATGAACTGCACGCGCCAGTTGTGGTGTGCCTAAAATATCCGTTAGCCAGGCAAAATCAGGGAAGAAAAACGCCACCCCGGTAAACATGGTGAGGAAGAAAGTGATCACCAAAAACCAGTGACTTAAACGCGCAGGAATTCGATGACGAACGATACGAGTATCGTTAGTAATTTCAAATTTACTCATCTTCTTTTCCTCCGTGTTTCTCTTCGTTCTCAAATTTTTCATGGTGATCTTCGACATCGGTCTCAACATTTGGGCCAACAGTTAAGTAATGGCCAAGCTCAGCTAAGGCTAACCCACCCATTGCGACAGCCGCAACCGGTTTTAACACATCTTTCCATAAGGTGATACTGAGGTCGATTTTCGGATCTTTCGGCAGACCGTTGTAAAGTTCAGGCTTGTCAGCATGGTGCAGCACATACATCACGTGTGTACCACCAACGCCCGGCGGATCATAAAGTCCGGCATTTTTGTAGCCGCGTGACCTAAGATCGGCAACGCGTTGTTCCGCATAGATCTTCATTTCTTCTTTTGAACCGAAACGAATTGCACCTGTCGGACAGGTTTTAACACAAGCCGGTTCTTGACCGACAGAAACGCGATCGACGCAAAGGGTACATTTATATACGCGATTGTCGTCCGGATTCATTCGAGGAATATTGAAAGGACAGCCTGCGATACAGTAACCGCAACCGATACATTTATCCGATTGGAAATCAACGATACCGTTTTTGTATTGGATAATTGCACCCGGTGCAGGGCAGGCTTTTAAACAACCCGGTTCCGAGCAGTGCATACAACCGTCTTTACGAATTAACCACTCTAAACGATCGTTTTCTTCCACTTCGTTAAAGCGCATAACTGTCCATGCTTTTGCATTAAGATCAACCGGGTTGTCATAAACGCCTACGCATTGTGCATTGACATCGGAGCGGATGTCATTCCACTCCGAGCAACCCACCTGACAGGCTTTACAGCCGATACAGGTGGAAACATCAATTAGTTTTGCCACTTCAACTTTATGATCTCGTGCATGTGGAGCCGGTGTGAGATCTGATGTTGCGGAGATCTTAATAATATCTTGAGATTGTACACTCATCGTTTATGCCTCCGCTTTCTCAATGTTTACCAAGAATGTTTTGTATTCCGGTGTTTGTGTATTGGCTTCACCCCAAGATGGAGTGAGAACATTAGTGGAGAATCCACGATTACCTTTACCATTTAAGGCTTTCATATTCCAGTGAATCGGAATACCTACATGGTGAACCGTTTTGCCGTCAATTTCCAGTTCTTTCAAACGTTTGGTAACAACGGCAACCGCTTTGATATAACCACGTTTTGATGTGATTTTCACCATATCGCCTTTTTGAATACCTTTTTCTGCGGCTAATTTTTCCCCGATTTCCACAAATTGTTGTGGCTGGGCAATAATGTTAAGCGCAGATTGTGCAGTCCAGCTGTGGAAGTGTTCGGTTAAACGATAAGTGGTCGCCACAAATGGGAACTCTTTGTTTGATCCGATAAATTCACGGTCTTCCTTGTAAATACGCACGGTTGGATCGGTCACCACATTTGGATGGAGCGGGTTGGTATCAATCGGGCTTTCAACCGGCTCATAATGCTCAGGCATTGGGCCGTTATTGATTTTATCTACGGCAAATAAGCGACCCACACCTTCGGCAGACATAATAAACGGACCTGCCTCAGAACCCGGTGGTTGAGTACCATAGTCGGCAACATCAAACCAGTTCCAGTTTTTACCGTTCCATTTGATTAGCTGACGATGTTTATCCCATGGTTTACCGTTAATATCCAAGGAAGCACGGCTATAAAGCACACGACGGTTTGCCGGCCAAGCAAATCCCCAACCTACCGTACAACCTAAGCCGGATGGATCCGAATTATCTCGATTCGCGGTTTGGTTACCTTTTTCCGTCCATTGACCTACGTATAGCCAGTTACCCGATGTAGTAGTACCGTCATCACGTAAGTGAGCGAATCCATTGAGTAATTGCCCTTTTTTGTACATTAGGTTGCCGTTTGGATCATAAAGATCTTCAAGGGCATAACCATTTAATTCTTTTGCTAATTCTTCCGCACTTGGCGAGTGTGGTTGCGCGTAATTCCAGGTCATTGCTTCAAAAGATTCAATACCGCGACCGCCTTCTTCTTTGTAGAGTGCGTGCATTTCTTCACGAATCATTGAAAGAATATCCACATCCGGTAATGCTTCACCCGGTTGATCACAGCCTTTCCAGTGCCATTGCGCCCAACGGCCGGAGTTGGCGATTGAACCGTCTTCTTCCGCAAAACAAGTGGTTGGTAGACGGAATACTTCGGTCTGAATATCCGCAGGATTCACATTGTTTGATTCACCAAAGTTTTTCCAGAATTCAGAACTTTCGGTTTGAAGCGGATCAAGCACGATTAAGTATTTTAATTTGCTCATACCTGCAAGGGTTTTATTCTTATTCGGTAATGAATTCAATACGTTAAAACCTTGCAAGATCCAACCGTGCAACTCGCCATCATTCATTAATTTCACATGAGTGATAGGGTCGTATAAGCGATCTGTTTTCGGTAAGAAATCAAAGCCCCAACCGTTTTCTTTGGTCGCATTTTCACCATAGAAAGTTTTCATCATACTTACAAAGAATTTTGAAGTATTACGATAATAGTTGATTTGACCCGGAACGATGTCTTTTGGCGTGATCGCATTGATATATTGCTCATAAGATGAGTCTTTATCGTTTGGTAAACGCATATAACCGGGTAGGGAAGTCGGTAACAATCCCATGTCTGTCGTACCTTGTACGTTTGAGTGTCCGCGTAATGCGTTAATACCACCACCCGGCATCCCCATATTACCTAATAGTAATTGGATCATTGCCATCGAACGGATATTTTGTGTACCGATAGTATGTTCTGTAAAACCGAGTGCATATAAATGCGTCATGGTTTTATTTGGTTTTGAGGTTTCACCGATTTCTTCACAGATTTGTAAGAATAGTTTTTGTTTTACGCCGGTTACGCGTTCGACCATTTCCGGTGTGTAACGAGAAACGTGTTCTTTCAATACATTAATCACACAACGTGGGTTTTGTAATGTCATATCACGTTTAACCTGACCATTCTCATCAAATTGATAATTCCAAGTTGATTTATCGTAGCTACGTTTTTCCGCATCGTAACCTGAGAATAGCCCGTCTTCAAATTTAAAGCCTTCGTTGACTAAGAAAGAAGCGTTAGTATAGTGTTGAACATATTCGTATTGAATCTTATCATTTTCCAATAAGTAACGAATCACACCCATTAAGAACGCAATATCGGAACCGGAACGAATCGGCGCATGAAGATCAGCGACAGAGGCTGTACGGTTAAAGCGTGGATCGATAACGATGATTTTTGCACCGTTTTTCTTCGCTTCAATCGCCCAACGGAACCCAACAGGGTGGGCTTCGGCAGGGTTACCGCCTTGAACAATGATTAAATCGGCATTTTTGATGTCAACCCAGTTGTTTGTCATGGCACCGCGACCAAATGATGGAGCAAGACTTGCTACCGTTGGTCCGTGTCAAGTATTAGCTTGGTTACATACCGGCACCATCCCGAGCATTCGAATCCATTTTTGCGTTAGTAACGCGGCTTCATTGCTCATTGCGGAGGCTGTCATAATCCCAGTGGTTGACCAACGGTTAACGGTTTTCCCGCTTGCATCGGTTTCTATAAAATTGGCATCGCGATCATCTTTCATTAAGCGGGCAATACGTTTAATTGCCTCCTGCCAAGAAAGGCGTTCCCATCTGTCTGAACCTGGTGCACGATATTGAGGATATAAAGAACGGCTTTCACTGTTTACATAATCTAGTGCGCCGGCACCTTTCGGACAGAGTGCGCCACGACTAATCGGATGGTCTGGATCACCTTCAAGGTGAAATAATTTTGAACGGGTATTTGTACTTGTGTAGCTGCTTAAGCCCGTATTTGGTTTGCCTGTACTATAAAGCAACATACCGCAACTGACGGCACAATATGTACAGGTGTTACGAGATTCATAGGCGCGTAATAATTTATATTCACGCGGCGCTGCTAACGCGTTTGCCGGAGCAAAACCTAACATAGCAGCGGAGGTTCCCGCCATACCACCTGCACAGATCTTAAAGAATTTTCTTCTTGAGACCTGCATAATCACTCCTTTCAACAATAGGTTGTTGAGATATTATTAGATAGTAAAGAAATTCATCTAGAAAATTTAGTTGATTTCGTTAGAATAACGCCGATCAACAGACTAAATTGAGTATAAAAAAACATCAATTTAAGCTTGTCGTAGAATACCTATTTTTTAGTGATAAATCCATAATCAAAATGCATTATATCCACAAAATACGTGACTAAGATCACGAAATTAGCAAAAAAACTTAACATTTTCGTTACATGATTAATAGGCAGGTTATCAATGAATGGGTTAATTGAACAATCCATCAATTTTTTTTTAAAAAAGCCAAAAACATCAGAAAAATCAACCGCACTTTTACAAACAAAAAACGATTTGCTCGCTGTTGAAACCCCGGTTTCACTTGTTTATAACGGTATTTCTCATGCTGTGATGATGTGTTCTCCGCAGGATTTAGAAGATTTTGCTTTAGGTTTTTCTTTAACGGAAGGCATTATTAATCAACCTGCTGATATTTATGGTATTGATGTACAAGAAGTGTGTAATGGCATTGAAGTGCAAATTGAGCTTTCCAGTCGTCAATTTATGGCACTTAAAGAACATCGACGAAATCTTACCGGACGTACGGGGTGTGGAATTTGTGGCACGGAACAGTTAAACCAAGTATATAAAAACTTTCCTAAGTTAGACCGCACTTTTCAGTTTGATGTTAGTTTGCTCGATAATTGCCTTTCTACGTTGCAGGAAAATCAACAATTAGGTAACCAAACCGGTGCAACCCATGCCTGTGCATTTTTTGATTTACAAGGCAATATACTTGCTATTCGAGAAGATGTTGGACGTCATGTAGCATTGGATAAACTGCTTGGTTGGTATGCTAAAACCGATAAACAGGGTTTCATTTTGACATCAAGTAGAGCAAGCTATGAAATGGTGCAAAAAGCAATTTCATGTCGAGTAGAAATGTTAGTCGCAATTTCTGCGGCAACGGATTTGGCGGTAAAAATGGCTGAAACTCATCATTTGACATTGGTAGGGTTTGCAAGAGAAGGTAAGGGGAATGTTTATACAGGAAAAGAGCGGTTAATTTTTTAGGTGTTTTTCGCGATAAAGTGTTTCATTAATTCTTATCATAAAAAAGACGAGGCTGATTGAATCGCCTCGTCTTTTTTGAAGTTTATTCCCCTTTTACTTCTTTCATCCAGCGATCAATTAAACGTTTCGCTTCTTGGTCGGCGCCAAACCGAATGAAATCAATATCAATTAATTTTAATTTCATCGGATCGGGGAGATTTGGGTGCGATTTTGCGTGGATATTGGTCGGTAACTGATAAGAATCAGCTTCACGCCACGGAATTTCTTGTGCTTCGGCGGACAGGACAAAATCAATAAAACGTTTGGCATTTTCTAAATTTCGTCCGTTTTTGATAATACTTACCGCCCCTAGGGTGTAACCGACCCCTTCGCAAGGCAGAATGCCGACAACAGGCGCGCCTTTATCTTTTTCACGTACATAGGCGTGCATAAAACTAATATTCACTGCCGTTGCACCGGTAGAAAGATTGCTGGTTGCCATGCCGCTTTTGGTGTATTGGTTGATATTTTTGTTTAAGGCTTTTAAATAATCGAACGCTTTATCTTCACCCATAATTTCGATTAAGGTCGAAAGAATACTATATCCCGTACCGGATACGCGAGGATCGGGATATTGCACTAAATCCTTAAATTCCGGTTTTAATAAATCCGCATAACATTGTGGCTTGGCGATGTTTTTTTCAGTAAGGGATTTTTCATTTATCCCAATGCCAAGTTCCATTAAATAAATAATCGAAGTGGTATCACCGCGTTGTTCTACCAATTTTTTAAACTGAGGCATAATATCTTTTTGTTCGGGAGAACGATACGTCGCAAGCAAACCGGCATCTCGTGCTTGAAGGTGCGGTTCAAAGGTTCCGCCATACCAAACATCAGCTTGAGGATTATCTTTTTCTGCTTTGAGCTTGCCTAACACAGTACTGGTGCTATGACGTACGAATTGTGTTTCAACATGATATTTTTTGCTAAATGCTTGTGAAACTTTCTCGCAGGTAGTGTTTTGAACGCTGCAATAAACAACGAGTTTTCCTTGTGCCTCGGCATGATTTGGTAAACTGAAACCTAAAAGAGTACAAAGTGCGGTAAATTTTAAGGTATTTTTTAAATGCGCATAGTGGGTCATCATGCATCCCTACTTATTATTAATTGATGAATTAAAGAAAAAAGTAAGTCAGCCCTTGAGGAAGAGAAGATTAGTTTCCTACGTCAGTGCTAACTGCTTCAGGTTCACGGGTATTTCTCAGCGATTTTGCACCCCGACTAACCGAATCCACTATAAGCTGTCCCCCTATTTTTGTAAAGTCGGATCTGTTTCTTGTTTCTGTCGTTGTGATGTTTTAAATGTACAAATATATGGAGTTTTTGTCATGAAAAATAGTGGTTGAAATACAAGGGATTTGGTGTTTTTAATGCATTGGTTATACAGGTTTACAATGTACTGAAATTGATATATTTGAAAAGATAGTCCCGTTAAAACTGAGTGATGAATCTATTGTAAATAAAAAAATTGATCTACCTCTCATAAATAACTTTTGCCAATACACATTTAATTTTTCTTTTTGTAAGATTTAGATGTTTAGTAAAGGTTATTTTTTATGAAAAAAGAGAAAGTTTATTACGCTCATTCCACCGAAAGTTTTTCAGAATCTCAGTGGCAAATTTTACAGAATCATTTGTATCAAGTCGCTGAAATGGCGGCTAATTTTGCTTGTTTTTTTGGCTCACAAGAAATAGCAAGGAATACGGCTAAATTGCACGACTTGGGTAAATATACGGAAGCATTTGATAGAAGACTGCGGGGGGGACCTTCCGTTGACCATGCCACCGCAGGTGCGAAGATTGCGGTCGAGCGCTGGGGAGGAGCAGGTAAGATGATGGCTTTCTGTATTGCAGGTCATCATGCAGGTTTGGCAAACGGGAATGGAGAGGGGGATAACCGTCGCACCCTGGCACAACGCCTTGCATTGGCTTTTGGCAAAGATATTCCCGAGCTTGATCCTGTTTGGCAGCAGGAAATTATGTTGCCTGAAAAAATGCCCGCCCCGCCCTTGAAAGCCGACGCCCATCATAAATGGTTTTCCTATGCTTTCTTTACTCGCATGCTATATTCTTGCCTGGTAGATGCCGATTTTCTCGATACCGAAGCCTTTTATGCCTCCGTTGAACACAAAGCCATGCAGCGTGGTGGCTATCCCGATTTACACGCACTGCAACAGCGCTTCAACGCCTTTATTGAGTCTTTCAGAGTGTCTGCCAAACAGGCTGCTATGACCGAAAGCGAACAACGTCGCGCCGAGCTTAATCGTCTGCGCAGTAACATTCTCGACCATGCCGTTGCACAAGCCGGTGAACAGCCTGGGCTGTTTACCCTTACCGTGCCTACCGGCGGCGGTAAAACCTTTACCTCAATGGCGTTTGCCTTGGAACATGCCAAGCGGTACGGCATGCGCCGCGTGATTTATGTTATCCCTTTTACCAGTATCATTGAGCAAAACGCCGCCGAATTTCGTAAGGCTTTCGGCGATTTGGGCGAAGCCTCCGTGTTAGAACACCACAGCACTTTTGACAACACCAAGCTCAAAAATCAACACAGCAAAGACAAACTGCGCCAAGCCTCCGAAAACTGGGATATGCCTGTGATTGTGACTACCGCTGTGCAGTTTTTCGAATCGTTGTTTGCCGACCGCTCCTCACGCTGTCGCAAACTGCACAACATTACCGGAAGCGTGATTATTCTCGACGAAGCGCAAATGTTGCCGCTTAATCTGCTGTTACCTGTGATGCAAGCAATCAAAGAGCTAGCTCAAAACTATCGTTGCAGCGTAGTGATGTGCACCGCCACTCAACCCGCCGTGCAGACAGAACACGGCTTTTACCGCGGCTTTGAAAATGTGCGCGAAATTGCCCCTAATCCGACCGCACTTTTCGCACAACTGCGTCGAACTACCGTACAACATATTGGTTTGCAAACTGATGCCGACTTGTTGGAGAAACTAGGTCAGCACTCACAAATGCTCATCATCGTCAATAATCGCCGCCACGCCCGAGAATTGTATGACAATGCCAAGCTGCTTGATGGAGTGTTCCATCTCACCACCCTAATGTGTGCCAAACACCGTACCCAAATGCTGGAAACCATCCGAGATCGTCTGAAAAACGGCGAATCCTGCCGAGTGATTGCTACATCTTTGATTGAAGCGGGCGTTGATGTCGATTTTCCGCTGGTGATGCGCGCCGAAGCAGGGCTAGATTCCGTCGCCCAAGCTGCCGGACGCTGCAACCGCGAAGGTAAAAGGCTGGCTGAAGAGAGCTTTGTCTGGATCTTCCAGCCCGAGGCGCAATGGAAAGCCCCGGCAGAACTTGGTCTGCTTTCCGGTGTGATGCGCTCTGTGGTGCGGCAGTATGCTGACGATTTACTGTCTGTGGAGGCTATCACCAGTTACTTTAGCGAGGTTTACCAACTCAAAGGCGCCGAGCTGGACCAGCGCCGAATCCTCGCCATGCACCACAACGCAGGCAGCAGCTTCAACTTCCCCTTCCAAACCATCGCGGCAAAGTTCCGCATGATCGAAACCCATATGCAGCCACTCATCATCCCGTTCGACGATGAGGCTGAACACCTGCTCGACAGCCTGCGCCACGCCGACCAAATCGGTGGACTGTTGCGCAAACTCCAGCCCTACACCGTGCAAATTCCCGAAAGCGCACTAGATGCTTTGCTGAAAGCTGGACGCATTGAAGCTATCAACGAACACACCTTCGGCAAACAGTTCTACAGCCTGATCGGGTTGGATTTGTATGATGAAGTGGCGGGTTTGAGTTGGGTGGATACTAATTTTTTAAGAGAGGAGAATTTGATTTTTTAGTTTAAGAAAGTTTTCAATCCATTATTAAAAATATTTTTTAAAAAACTTATAAATTTATTAAGAAGGTAAAACTATGGAACGTTCACATCTTGTACGTATGCGTGTTAGAAATATTGGCTGTATCGGTAATGAGGGCTTGACAGTTGAACTAGATGATATTGTGTGCTTAGTCGGAGCAAATAATGCTGGTAAAACAACAGTATTAAGAGCATATGAATTAGCAGTTCAGCAAGAAAAGTTAGATATAAAAGATTTTAATTGTAATGCAAATGGAAATCCTGCTACGGTCGAATTATGGGTTCATATTCCTAAAAGTGCAGGCAACATTGATGAAAAATGGAAAGAGGCAACAGAAGATGGATTATTGCTAGTCCGCTCTAAGTGGGAATGGCCTTTAGAAGGAGGAAAACCTACTAGACGCACTTGGGATCCAGAGAAGAGAGAATATGCGGATGACGGTAAAGCTGCTGGATTAGATACTGTGTTTAATAGCCGTTTGCCCAAACCATTTAGAATAGGTTCTTTAGATAATCCTGAAGAAGAGCATAAAAAATTATTAAATCTTGTACTTGAACCAATAATTAATAAATATAAAGAAATTATAGAAAATGAAGAATCTGAATTAAGCAATAAAATTAAGGAACTGAAGAGCTTGGCAAATGATCCAATATCAGAACTTCGTAGCGACATTGAAAAAATCCAGCAACAGATTAATTCATCCTATTGCAAAGTATTTAGTGCATCAGGAATTCATCTTAACATTGGGATTGGAGATATTGGTTTTGATCCTGCAAAATCTTTGCTATCAGGTTCAAGAATTGATATTTCTGAAACAGGCAACGTTGCTCGCTGGGATCAGCAAGGAACAGGCTCACAGCGAGCACTATTTTGGTCTATTCTTCAGGTAAGATCTGAGTTAAGTAGAGTTTCTGATATACAAAAGGAATTACAAAAATTAGAAAGCAAAAAATCACAAACTTCGAAAGATAAAGAAAAAATTCAAAATCTTAAGAGCCAATTATCTCAATCTCAAAATGGTTCAAGCGATTTCTTTTTGCCTGGGTACATGTTGTTGATTGATGAGCCTGAGACGGCATTACATCCCTCAGCAGTTCGTGCAGCTAAAGAACATTTATATAACTTAGCGTCTGAAGCAGGTTGGCAAGTCATGTTGAGTACTCATCATCCTGCTTTTGTTGATCCTATAAAAGATCATACAACCATTGTTCGCTTACATCGATTAGATAAGCATTTAGAACCCAATATATATAAATCAGAAACAATAAATTTTAGTGATGATGAATTAGATAATCTGAAAGCATTAATGGTTTTTGATTCTAATGTTTCTGAAATTTTTTTTGGAGATAAAGTTGTTATTGTCGAAGGGGATACTGAGTTTGCTGCTTTTCATGAAGTTATGAATAGTAATCCAGCGGATTATCCTGTTAGCCAACGTCCTCTTATTATTAGAGCTAGAGGAAAAGCGACAATTACTATTTTAGTAAAAATCTTATCTCATTTTAAAATTAATTTTTCTGTATTGCACGATATAGACTCTCCTAAAATTTCGTCTGGTGATAGGGCTAATTCGGCATACTCTATAAATAGAGCAATTTCAGAGGCCGTAACTGAGGCACGTAAAGCTGGATTAACAGTTACTTATCGTTGTTCATGTCCTAATTTTGAAATTCATCATCACATGGACTTGCCATCTAAAGATAAGCCATTTAGAAGTTGGAAAGCTGTTCAAGAGAAGGAAAAAGTGCGTTCAAGTGTAGAATCTATACTGAAAGAATTAATCAGCGTATGCAATGATATTCCAAGTAATGATGGTACTAACTATGAAGAAACTTTAAAAAATTGGATTGAGTTTCATCATAAACAGGACGAGCCTTGTTACAAATTTTAAAAGTATAAGTATGGATGATATATGATCTGCCCCTTCTCCCCGAAAGGGGATGTGTTAACAAAATCATAGGAGAACAAAAAATGAATCGGGTACGCCTACACATCTGGGGGGGGATTACGCCTGTTTTACCCGTCCGGAAATGAAGGTGGAGCGGGTGTCTTACGATATCATCATGCCATCGGCAGCGAGAGGAATTTTGGCAGCAGTTCACTGGAAACCTGCGATACTCTGGGTGATTGATCGCATTTATGTATTGAAACCGATCCGTTTTGAATCGGTGCGGCGTAATGAATTGGGCAGCAAGATTTCTGAAAGCAAGGTGAGCGGGGCGATGCGGCGGCACGTTATTTCGGGGTGTTCAGCCATTTGCTGTGCGAAAACAGTGGTTTTGTTTTCGATGGACGCAACCGCAGACCAGGTGAACGCACTACTGTCATTTGTGTACAGTATTTTGGGCAAGGATATCAGCGGTGCATTGCAAGGCGTGGGTTTAGATCCGCAGGTGGGTTTTCTGCATGCCGATCGTCCGGGGAGAGACAGTTTGGCACAAGATATTTTGGAGGAGTTTCGAGCGTGGTGGGCGGACAGGTTGGTGCTGTCGCTAATTAACCGAGGGCAAATTAAGTCTAAGGATTTTGTGACCGAGGCGGGTGGAGCGGTGAATATCAAGCCGGAGGCACGCAAGCTATTGTTCCAAACTTTGCAGGCGAAAAAGCAGGAAAAGATTGTGCATCCATTTTTACAGGAAGAGGTGGTCGTCGGTCTGTTACCGCATATTCAAGCTATGTTGCTAGCGAGGCATTTACGCGGCGATTTGGCTGAGTATCCCCCGTTTTTGATGCGATAATTCATTAATAATATGAAGGAGAACATTTTAATGTTTTTGGGAGTGAATCATTTATGATGATGTTAATTACCTATGATATCTCTTTTGAGACAGATGATGGTGAAGGAAGGTTACGTAGAATAGCTAAACATTGCTTGGATTATGGCATTCGCGCGCAATATTCAGTGTTTGAATGTGATGTAACGCCTGATCAATGGGTGGTTCTAAAAGAGAAACTTCTCAATACTTATGATCCTAAATGCGATAGTTTACGGTTTTACCATTTGGGTAGTAAATGGCGTAATAAAGTAGAACATCACGGAGCAAAACAATCAATAGACATATTTAAGGATACGCTGATTTTATAATTCGCTAGCCTATAGTTATCAAGAAAAAGCTGAGTGGTTAGCGATAATAAAAGTTCTTTAAAAATTAGTATCTTATAAAATTGAAGTATGGCAAGAAGAGCTGTGTTATACTTCACGTCACTTCCAAGGTAAAAGCTTAGCGAATTAGGGGCAGTAAAGCCTTATAGTGAAAGGCTTTAAAACCTAGGGAGCAGCCGCCTTCAGGCGGCTGTGTATTGAAACATAGTAAAGAAGCACAAGATTTATCAAATGCAATGCAAACGCAAATTGCGTTATTGCAGGCGGATAAGTTAGCGTTGGATATTGCAAGAAGCAATGAAGAATTGGCAAAGTCTAAGGCTGAAAAGTTAAAACGAAATGAGATCAAAAAGCAGGCTCAACAACATAAAATAGATTGGAATTAAAAGTATGAAGAATTTATTTTTTATATTCTCAATGTTTCTTATGTCAGCGTGTAATGAAAAGACTTATACGGTAGATAATTTCATTAAAGACGATAAGTTGTTTAATGAATTTTATATTAAATGTGAAAATGGAGTTCTTCACGAACAACACATTAACTGTATAAATGTCAAAAAAGCACATATAAAGAAACATAAAGATAATCATAAAGTAAATTGGTAGAAAAAGGGGATTGTATGTCAGGTGTTTTTACTAAAGTTGATAGTTTTATTACATCTACTTTATCAGATGTAACTAAAATTATTGAAACTCAAATTAGTTCAAGTGTATCAACAATTCTGCTTGCTAGTGTTTCTTTATATATCTGTGTATATGGTTATATGGTTCTAGCAGCGAAAGTACAATCCCCTGTGTATGATTTGTTATGGAAGCTAGTAAGTTTAGCAATAATTGCAGCTTTCATAAAAAACTCTGGGGGGTATTAGATCTAGCCCATAGTGTTGTAGAAGGCAGCCGCCTTCAGGCGGCTGTGTATTGAAACCAGTAGGAAACCCTCACCGCAAAGACACTATACCCGCAGCCGCCTTCAGGCGGTTGTGTATTGAAACATCTTTGTAGTATTCATCTACTCTCAAATCTAAAGCCTCCGTCTTGGAATAGTTGAGTATTAAGTGATTACAGACCTTTTGTTTAAAACTATAGTTAACGCTAGATTCGCTTACAAATAATGTCTATAATGACT
Source organism: Rodentibacter caecimuris (assembly GCF_001019715.1). Lineage (GTDB taxonomy): Bacteria > Pseudomonadota > Gammaproteobacteria > Enterobacterales > Pasteurellaceae > Rodentibacter > Rodentibacter caecimuris. Next base: position 1,767,916 of record NZ_BBXJ01000001.1, on the reverse strand, counting down.
GTAAATTTAAACAGATGAAATAATGCTATGACGGATATTTCTGAATTACTTGATGGGTTGAATGATAAACAGCGTGAGGCGGTTGCGGCTCCCCTTGATAACTGTTTAGTGCTGGCTGGGGCGGGGAGCGGTAAGACCCGAGTATTAACTCACCGTATTGCTTGGTTGATGGCAGTAGAGAATATTTCTGAAGGGAGCATTATGGCGGTGACTTTTACCAATAAAGCCGCAGCGGAAATGCGCCATCGTATTCAAGAAACATTAGCCAAACATTCCCAACACAGTTTATTCGGAATGTGGATTGGCACTTTTCACAGCATTGCTCATCGTTTATTGCGTGCGCACCATTTAGATGTCGGTTTGCCGCAGGATTTCCAAATTTTGGATTCGGAAGATCAATTGCGTTTAGTTAAACGCTTACTAAAATTGCACAATTTTGATGAAAAAGCCTTTCCTCCCAAACAAGCTTGTTGGTACATCAATAATAAAAAAGATGAAGGTTTGCGCCCGCATGAGATCGAGGATTTTAACGATCGCCAAGAGCGTGAATGGATTAAAATTTATCAAATTTATCAAGATACCAGTGACCGTGCGGGATTAGTGGATTTTGCGGAGTTATTGATTCGTGCTTATGAATTATTTGAAAAAAAGCCACTGATTTTACAGCGTTACCAACAACGTTTTCAACATATTTTGGTAGATGAGTTTCAGGATACCAATAAAATTCAATATCAATGGATCAAAATCCTTGCCGGACAGAGCGGAAAAGTGATGGTAGTGGGGGATGATGATCAATCTATTTATGGTTGGCGTGGCGCACAAGTTGAAAATATTCAAAAATTCCTGAAAGATTTCAATGCCAAAACCATTCGTCTTGAACAAAATTACCGTTCTACCGCGAATATTTTAAATAGTGCAAATGAATTAATTGCCAATAATACGGATAGGCTTGGGAAAAATTTGTGGACGGAAGGGGAAAAAGGAGAGCCTGTTGGAATTTATGCCGCTTTTAATGAGCTGGACGAAGCCAAATTTGTGGCGTCGCAAATTCAGGATTGGGTGGATAACGGGGGAAAACTGGATGATTGTGCCGTGCTTTACCGTAGTAACAGTCAATCCCGCGTGATTGAGGAAGCTTTAATTCGTAGTCAAATTCCTTATCGGATTTATGGTGGGGTGAGATTCTTTGAACGCCAAGAAATTAAAGATGCCTTAGCCTATTTGCGTTTGATTAATAACCGACAAGATGATGCGGCATTTGAACGCGTGATTAATACGCCGGCACGAGGGATTGGCGACCGCACTTTGGATGTTTTACGAAATCTAACACGCGCACGTCAAATTACATTATGGCAGGCGATACAAGTTGCCATTCAAGAAAATATGCTTGCAGGACGAGCCGCCACCGCATTATTACGCTTTCAAGAATTAATTAATTCTTTGCAACAGGATACCTTTGAAATGCCGCTTTTTGCTCAAACGGATTTTGTGATTAAACATTCCGGTTTGTATGAAATGTATAAGCAGGAAAAGGGGGAAAAGGGCGAAGTGCGGATCGAAAACTTAGAAGAATTAGTCACTGCGACACGTGAATTTATAAAACCCGATGAGGCGGATGACATGACGGATCTTACTGCTTTTCTAACTCATGCCTCGCTTGAAGCGGGAGAGGAACAAGCTTCACCACATCAATCTTGTGTCGAAATGATGACATTGCATTCCGCAAAAGGATTGGAATTTCCCCGTGTATTTATCGTCGGCGTGGAAGAAGGTCTGTTTCCGAGTTTCCGCTCTTTTGAAGAGCCGGGGCGTTTGGAAGAAGAACGCCGTTTGGCGTATGTCGGTATTACCCGTGCAAAGAAAAAATTGACCATTTCCTATGCGGAGAGTCGTCGTTTATATGCAAAAGAAGAACGCCATCTCCCATCCCGTTTTATCGCAGAGTTACCGCGGGAATGTATCCAAGAAATTCGTTTGCGCGGAACGGTTACACGGGCAATGAATCTAGCGAAAGTGGGAACGCTGTCTCATTCGATAGAGAATGAAAACGGATGGAAAATGGGGCAAAAAGTGAAACATGAAAAGTTTGGTGTCGGTACGGTGATTAATGTTGAAGGGAGCGACAATAACACAAGATTACAAATTGCTTTCCAAGCCCAGGGCATTAAATGGCTGATTGCGCATTTGGCAAAGTTAGAAAAGATGTAATTCCCTTCTCATATTCCAACAAGACATAGCCAATAACCTTTAGTGATTTGGCAAAGTAAGCTAAAGTGCGGTAGAATCCGATAGATTTTTTATTTTACCTATTGGTTTTTTTGAAAAGTGCGGTGAATTTTGACCGCACTTTTTGTTAAGTGATTATCAACAAATTCCCATGTTTAAATTTATCTTCAAACGTATTTTGATGGTGATTCCAACTTTCATTGCCATTACTTTTGTCGCCTTTGCTCTCATCCATTTTATCCCGGGTGATCCGGTAGAAATTATGATGGGGGAACGGGGCTTAACGCCTGAGGTTCACCAGCAAATGATGCATCAATTAGGTTTAGATCTTCCTCTATATCAGCAATACTTCAACTATATTGGTAATGTGATTCAAGGGGATTTTGGCGCTTCATTTCGTACACAACAACCTGTTATTACCGAGTTTTTTACCCTTTTCCCGGCTACGGCTGAGTTGGCTTTTTTTGCGTTGCTTTGGTCGCTACTCGGTGGCGTGATACTCGGCACAATAGCTGCGGTGAAAAAAGACAGTTGGATTTCTCATGGAGTAACGACTATTTCACTGACCGGTTACTCGATGCCTATTTTTTGGTGGGGCTTGATTTTGATTTTATATGTGTCTCCTTCCCTTGGTTTACCGCAAGGGGGACGTTTAGAAAACGATTTTTGGATCGATACGCCAACAGGTTTTATGCTGATTGATAGTTGGCTTTCCGGTATACCGGGTGCGTTTGAAAATGCGCTGAAATCCTTGATTTTGCCTGCCATTGTATTAGGCACAATACCGCTTGCGATTATTACGAGGATGACCCGCTCCGCTATGTTGGAAGTATTAGGCGAAGATTATATTCGTACGGCTAAAGCAAAAGGGCTCAGTTATACACGTATTGTGATTGTACATGCGTTGCGTAACGCGTTGATTCCGGTCGTGACCGTGGTGGGATTAATTATCGGTCAATTACTTTCTGGTGCGGTATTGACGGAAACAATTTTCTCGTGGCCGGGTATTGGAAAATGGATTATTGATGCCATTCATGCACGGGATTATCCTGTGCTGCAAGGCGCCGTTTTAATTATTGCCACGATTATTATTGTGGTGAATTTAACTATTGATTTACTTTACGGCGTGGTAAATCCGCGTATTCGTCATTGATGTAGGAGAAAGAATGACAGACACAACTTCAATGTTAGTGCCTAGAACGCCTTTACAAGAATTTTGGTTTTATTTTAAGCAAAATCGAGGTGCGCTCATCGGGTTAATTTTTATTCTGGTTGTGGCATTTATCGGTATATTTGCTCCCTATATTGCCCCTTTTGACCCGGCTGAGCAAAATCGTACCGCACTATTATTGCCTCCCGCTTGGTATGAGGGCGGCAACGTGGCTTATTTACTTGGTACTGATGATATTGGTCGGGATATTCTTTCACGTATTATTTATGGTACCCGAATTTCAGTTTTTGCCGGCTTTGTCATCGTGATCCTTTCTTGTTTGTTGGGAACGAGCTTAGGATTGCTTGCCGGTTATTATGGTGGCGTATTGGATACGGTTATTGTGCGTTTAATTGATATTATGTTGGCAATTCCGAACTTATTGCTGACTATTGTCGTTGTTTCGATCTTAGAGCCTTCTTTACTGAATGCAACCTTGGCTATTGCGGTGGTATCTATTCCAAGCTATATTCGTTTAACCCGGGCAGCAGTGATGAATGAAAAAAATCGGGATTATGTAACCTCATCTAAAGTAGCGGGCGCGGGGGTATTACGCTTAATGTTTATTGTGATTTTACCTAACTGCTTAGCCCCGCTTATTGTACAAATGACAATGGGGATTTCTAACGCTATTTTAGAACTTGCCACGCTGGGTTTCCTTGGTATTGGAGCTAAACCACCGACACCGGAATTAGGCACCATGCTTTCCGAAGCACGGAGTTTTATGCAGGCAGCTAACTGGTTGGTAACGATTCCGGGCTTGGTGATTTTATCTTTGGTACTCGCCTTTAATTTAATGGGCGATGGTCTGCGTGATGCACTCGATCCAAAACTTAAACAATAAGGGGGCGGAATGGCATTATTGGAAGTAAAAGCGCTTTCTGTTCAGTTTGGTGATAAAACTACACCTTTTAACGCGGTGGATCGTGTAAGTTATCAAGTAGAGCAAGGCGAAGTCTTGGGCATTGTCGGGGAATCAGGTTCCGGTAAATCGGTGAGTTCTTTAGCGATTATGGGATTAATTGATTATCCGGGACGGGTTTTTGCAGATTCTTTAGCATTTGAAGATAAAGATTTATTAACCCTGAGTGACAAAGACAAACGCGCCCTGATTGGTGCGGATATGGCAATGATTTTCCAAGATCCGATGACCAGCCTGAATCCTGCCTATACAGTAGGGTTCCAAATTATGGAGGCACTAAAAGTTCATGAGGGCGGTTTAAAAAAATCACGTCGTCAGCGTACCTTGGAATTATTGCGTTTAGTAGGGATTCCGGATGCGGAATCACGTATAGATGTTTATCCCCACCAACTTTCCGGCGGAATGAGTCAGCGCGTGATGATTGCGATGGCAATTGCTTGTAAGCCGAAACTATTGATTGCCGATGAGCCGACCACTGCATTAGATGTGACGATTCAAGCGCAAATTATGGATCTATTACTCGATTTACAGAAAAAAGAATGTATGTCGTTAATTTTAATTACCCATGATCTTGCACTTGTTGCCGAAGCGGCGCATCGCATTATTGTGATGTATGCCGGTCAAGTCGTCGAAGAAGGGCGGGCAGAGGATATTTTTCGTGAACCCAAACATCCTTATACCCAAGAATTATTGCGATCTTTACCTGAATTTGCGGAAGGTAAATCTCGTTTGCAATCTTTACCGGGTGTCGTGCCGGGAAAATATGATCGTCCGAACGGTTGTTTGTTAAATCCTCGTTGCCCTTATGCCACAGAACATTGTCGCCAAGTTGAGCCGGAATTACATCACATGGCTGATCGTAAAGTGAAATGCCATACCCCACTAAATATAGCGGGTGAGCCGGTTGAATGGAGTAAAGGAGAATAATCAATGACGAATTATATCAAAGAGCATGCTCCTTTACTGAATGCGATAGGGTTAAAAAAATATTATCCGGTTAAAAAAGGCCTATTTACAAAAACTCAGCAAGTGAAAGCCTTGGATGGTGTCTCTTTTCAATTAGAAAGAGGTAAAACTCTTGCGGTAGTAGGAGAATCCGGTTGTGGCAAATCCACATTAGGGCGTTTGCTTGCCATGATTGAAGCGCCTACTGAGGGGGAGCTGTATTACAAGGGACAGAATTTTTTAGAAAATAATTCGGCAACGAAAGCCTTACGGCGTAAGAAAATTCAAATTGTTTTCCAAAATCCTTATGCCTCATTAAATCCACGTAAAAAAATTGGCGCTATTTTGGAAGAACCTTTAATTATCAACACGAAACTTTCTGCTAAAGAACGGAAAGAAAAAGTGCTTTCTATGATGGCAAAAGTGGGATTACGTGCAGAATTTTATGATCGCTATCCTCATATGTTTTCCGGCGGACAGCGTCAGCGTATTGCTATTGCGCGCGGTTTAATGTTAGAGCCGGATATTGTCGTAGCGGATGAACCGGTGTCTGCCCTTGATGTCTCGGTGCGTGCACAAGTATTAAATCTTATGATGGATTTACAAGATGAATTGGGATTGTCTTATGTATTTATTTCTCACGATCTTTCCGTGGTGGAACACATTGCCGATGAAGTCATGGTGATGTATTTGGGGCGTTGTGTGGAAAAAGGTACAACGGCACAAATTTTTTCCAATCCTCAACATCCCTATACGCAGGCTTTACTTTCTGCCACACCACGCCTCTCGCCCGATTTACGCCGTGAACGTATAAAATTAGTCGGGGAATTACCAAGCCCGATTAATCCGCCGCAAGGCTGTGCTTTTAACCCGCGTTGTTGGAAAGCAACAGAAAAATGCCGTGAAGAAAGACCGATATTATCGCAGTATCCTGATGGTAAATTGATTGCTTGTTTTCATATTGATTAGTAAAACAAGCCGAGAAATAACCGCACTTTAAGTAAAAGTGCGGTTGTTTTTTATTTAAGGGGCTTTGGGGGACTACGTAGCAATAAAATTGAGAAAATTAATTTTAGAAGTTTAAAGATTTTGCGATTCGCAATTCCCTTGGTTTCCTAATCTGAATCGGCTTTTTGTTTTGCCAGCCAAATACTTAATGCCAGCCACAGCAAGCAAAGCGGTACACTAATCCAAGCGATAGTGGATAAACTTAAGCTTAGTGTGTTTAAGCCCGCATAGCTCCAACTTCCGATTTGATCTCCGGTTCGGTAAATGACGGTATCAATGACATTCTTGGCTTTGTAACGATCTTCACGGTTTAAACGTGTGAATAATACTTCCCGAGCGGGGCGGGTGAAAGCAAAATTACTCACTCGTCTTGTTACCTGGATAATCACAAATATCGCGACCGTTGGATAAATGGCTAACATTGCAAAACTGACACTGCTTAACAACGGTAGCATTGCCAGTACGGGAAGGATGCCTAAATATTTCATCATTCTGCCGGTTAAACCCAGTTGGAAAATTAGGGTTAAACCATTTACCCATAAATCAATATTGGCGAAAAAGGCGGTACGTTCTGCCCGGTTTAAAAAGTGATTGTTTACAATTTCAGCTTGTTGAAAGTAAAGTACAGTGGAAGTCATGGAGTAGCACAGAATAAAGGCAGAAATTCCAAGTAAGTAAGGCGATTGGAAAGTACGTGTTAAACCTGATAGCACACTACCGCCAATTTCCACTCTTTCAGTATAACCTCGATGAATCTCTGGTGAGCTTAAACGGGAAACCTGTTTTGCCGATTGCACAGCAATTTCGAGTAAGAGAAGGGCTATCGTTAAGAATACATATTGACTTAAATTATCTGCCAATCCAGAGATAAACGCCGAACCAGTCATACCACCAAGGGTTGCACCTGTTGTTAACAAACCGAATAGGCGTTTGCTTTGCTCTGTGCTGAATACATCGCTCATCAGTGACCAAAATACGGATACTACAAACAAGTTAAATACCGATACCCAGATAAAGAAGATTCTGCCCGTCCAAATAAGAATTTCACCATTAGCAGCGTACATTAAATAGGCAAAAATCAATAAGTTCAGCATAAAAAAGCGGTAAGCTATAGCGATAAATTTTTCTCGTTTCCAACATTTTACCAAATAGGCATAGCAAGGGGTCAGCACCAACATTGCAATTAATGTTCCTGTAAATAGCCACGGCAAATTTCTGACACCGCCGGTTGCCCCTAATTCATCTCGAATAGGACGTAAGCTGTAATAGGCTAAAAAGAGGGTGAATACATAAAGCCAAGACCAAGCCAATGTTTTGATTTCATTGGGTTTGATATCTACAAATTTTTGTAAAAGATTGTTCATTTACTTTCCGTTTATCAATAAAAGAGCGGTCGGTTTTTCGGTTAAATTTGCGATATTATGTAACAGTTGCAAAAACCTAAATTTTATCTCATAGGTAGGGACATCACGCTGGCGTCCGTCATACAACCTTTTAAAAGCATTTAATTTTTACGGACGCCGGCGTGACGTCCCTACATTTTCTTTAAATTGTGCATTTGCGACATAATGCCGTTAAATTTTTGAAATTACATCGAAAAATGACCGCTATACAGAGAGAGGATTATTGGCAAAAATCAGCCAATAGCCGATCAATTTCCGCAAAAGCTTCCGTTAAAACACCATTTTCAGAGCGTATCGCCGTACCTTGAGCCCGTGCGATGTAAAAAGCATCAAAGCCCATCATATTGATAAACATTTCTTTTAAGTACATTCGACTAAACTCAAGGGGCGTGTAGCGGTCATTATTGGTATAAATTGAACCGCTTGATTGCAAAAGGAAAACTTTGCGTCCATCAGTCATCAAATCTTCAGAACCGGAGGCTGTATAACGGAATGTTTCACGAGCAATGAAAATGTTATCCATGTCATCTTTTAATTTAGATGGAATATTGAAGTTATATAACGGCATCGCAATAACAATACGCTTATGGGATTTAAATTGCATCAAAATCTCTTGCATTTTGACCGCTCTTTCTTGTTGCGCTAAGGTTAATTCTGCACCTGCCATTTTTTGTGAAAATAATGTCAATGTTTCATTGTCTAAACGAGGAACATCCGTTTCGGCTAAACTAATGATCGTGATTTGCTCATTCGGATTAAGTTTAGCCCACTGTTCTACAAAGTAATTTTGTAGTTTCCGTGTATAGTTTGGTAGGTGAAATTGTGGATGAGCATTAATCAACAATGTTTTCATATTATTGTCCTGTCTCATTATTTATGGGATTTCCATTCTGGCACTACTTTTTGGAATTTACTGAGGTCAATCATCGGGCTTTCTTCTGCAATATTATATAAGCCGTTTAAATCGGCTTTAACTGCCTTGACAATAGCATCTACTGCTATGTCCACATTAACAGACGGATAGCCTTCAATTGGCGCATCAAACCCTGATTTACCGCCATATAACCAACCAAAACGTAAAACGACAGGGGTAAATTTACCTGCCAGAGTACGCATTTCAACTTCCTTTAATGCTTTAACCGATTCACCGTAAATAGGATCATCTTCTCCCACTAATACATCCGTTTCAGTAATTTTCTTGTCTGTTGGGAAGTAGTATAAGAAACTTTGGTTAATGAATTTTTTTACACCTGCTTTTTCTGCTGCGGCAACGAGATTTTTTGTACCCTCTACACGTACTTTGGCATCACGTTTTAATCCTTCGGGCATTTCTGATTCTTTTAAACCTTTAGGCAATGAAGAAACTTGGTTAATGACGACATCAGGTTTTACATTCGCAATGGCTTTTTCCACAGCTTTTGCATCAAAGACATCAAGCACCACAGGTTTTACTCCGTTGACTTCTAATGCTTTTGCACGATCTGCACTACGACTTGTTCCATAAACTGTATGCCCTGCTTCAACCAGTGCTTTACCCAAAGGTTCACCGACTACCCCTGTTGCGCCTGCTAAGAAAATAGTTTCGGCAAGTGCCGAAGTGGATATTGTTAAGCTAAACGTGAGGGCAATTAGACTTTTTTTCATTTTGTTTTCCTTTTGTTAAAATTTTAGCGATAGATGTTATTACAATATATCCCCTTAATTCGCATACTTTATTTATAAAAGTCGGATAATGAACAAAAATTATCTCTATTTTCTGTATAAGTTCATTTTGTTCTAAATTAAAAGTCGCCTAAAATGGCTTCGTTTGTATGATAAATTACATGATTAGAGAAATTTATGGCACTAGATAAACTAGAGGTGATGCAGGCATTTTGTCGAATTGTGGAGACCGGCAATTTCAAAAATGCCTCGGAAGATTTAAATATCGCCACAACAACGCTATCAGGGCAAATTCAAAGTCTTGAAAATCATTTAGGTATTAAATTGTTGCATCGTACTACACGTCGGGTTTCACCTACTGCAGACGGCTTACAATATTATCAACGAATCCTACCGCTTTTAGATGAAATTGAAGAAATTAATCGGGAAATTCAACAGCAAAATCATATATCCGGTTTACTGAAAGTTGAAATGCCTTCGCCTATTGCGGATCATCTTATCGTACCGAATTTGCCCTCATTTTTGCAGAAATACCCTAATTTACGCTTTGAAATTGGCAGTAGTGAACGAGTAGTTGATCTTATCAATGAAGGTGTCGATTGTGCCATTCGCGGTGGTGTGATTACGGATGATAGCCTTGTGGTAAAGATGATTGGGCAAATGCCGTTCTGTTTATGCGCCACACCTGATTATTTACGCCAACATATGCCGATTACTAACGCAGAAGATTTAGAGCAACATAGTTATTTAGCATTTAAATTTGCTGCAACGGGCAAAGTAGCGAAAGTTTATGTTGCAGCGGAAGTGATAAATCAAGTTAAAGATGACATGCTTTTCCATAAAACGCCCGATCAAACTTATAATAATGCCCAAACCTATTATCGTGCTTTATTGGCGGGACTAGGCATAGGCTACGCCCCAAAAGCGTTTGCCGCACCTTATTTGGCCTCGGGCGAGTTAGTTGAAATTTTAAAAGATTATCCACTTCAAGCGATGCCGCTGAGTTTTGTTTACCCTTATTCTCGCTACACGCCAAAGCGAGTAAAAATATTTTTGGAATGGGTTGAGGAACTGATTGAACGACATTCTGTATGGCAGAAGGAAAAGTAAAAGTGCGGTTGTTTTTTTAAGGGTTTTTCAGTGGATAACGAGATTGGAAAATAGTGAAAATGGTTAATCCAATAACCCCCAGCAGCGCGCCGCTAAATCCGATATATTCCAATCCGACATAATTCATGATTTGGCTGCCTAATAACGCACCGGCACCGATCCCTGCATTAAATATGCCCGAATAGATTGCCGTAGCCACATCGGTGGCGTCCGGTGCAAGTTTTAGTACGTGCATTTGCAAAGCAAGTCCAATACAGGAAATTCCGATTCCCCAGAGGAAAGCGAGGGTGAATATTGTGGCAGTATAGAGGGTTGAGCCGAGTAAAAGTGTGAGTGAGACAATGAATAATCCCATTGCACTTAGAACAAATTTTTTTGGGTTAAAGCGGTATAACCGATTGAACAGTAAACTTGCACTAATGCCTGACAAGCCAAATACGAGGAGAATCATTGTGGTGAGATTTGGTGCGAATTGCCCGATTTGAATCATAAAAGGCTCAATATAGGTGTAGGCGGTAAAATGCGCGGAAATGATGAGCGCCGTTGTGATATAAAGCCAGATTAATAAGGGACGTTTAGCAAGGACAGGTAAACTGGCAAGTGAACCGGCATTTTTACTTGGAAGCCGAGGCAAAAGACGAATAATTAAGAACATTGCCACTAATGCTAAGGCAGCAATAATGGCGAAAGTGACCCGCCATCCGACAAGCTGACCGATTAAGCGCCCGAGAGGTAAGCCTAAGATCGTGGCAAGGGATGAACCAATCGCAAGCATACCGAGTGCTTGCGTTTTTTTATTTTTAGGGGAGATTCGCATCACAAGGGAGGCGGTGATAGACCAAAAAACAGCATGGGATAATGCAATACACATACGGGCAATCAGCAATACCCAAAAATTCCACGCAATCACAGAGAGGATATGTCCAATAATAAAAATTACAAAAAGTTTAATGAGTAAACTTTTTCGTTCCATTTTTCCTGTCGCAAGCATTGCCGGTAAAGACATCACCAGCACAGTCCAAGCATAGACCGTCATCATGAGGCCGGTTTCTGCGGTTTGCATCTCAAAACTTTGAGCGATATCTGTCAGTAATGCAACCGGCACAAATTCTGTCGTATTAAAAATAAACGCAGCGCAAGCCATGATAATGACCCGCCAATATTGGATTTTTTCAGCTTGTTGGTAAAAGGACATTATTTCAATTTTTCTTTAATGAGATTTTTTAACTGTTTCCGAAAATCTTTATTCAATTCCAGTTTGTACTGGGGAGAATAGCAACTATCAAAAAAGCGAATAGGCAATTTCAGCTTTTTATATTTCTCGTTTGTCGCGGAGAGCGTGAGATTAATATCGCATTGCATTGTGTGTAAATCAATCGCACCATTGCCTTCACCTAAAAGTGCGGGTGTTTTTAGGCTGATTTTATTGACGGTTAATAAATTATTTTCCAGACTCAGTGATGAAATAGCGGTTTGATAGGGGGTGTTCATACTTTTCCCTTGTAATAATTCATCATTGTAATTAATTGGGAAATATTGTGACAGCAGATCCAGTAAATTTATTCCTAAAAGTTCCCCGTCTCGAGCATTAAAATCAAATTGCCCTTGCATTAATTCTGAATTGGAAAAAGTCAGCTGAATATTAAAATCCGTTGTGCCGGTCATTGTATTAGGAAAGCTTAATAGGGTGAGTAAGCGCTCCATAGGAAAATTTTTACCGGAAAATTTGACCGCACTTTCTTGTGCAAGACTATTGAATTTTAGCACGGCTAAACAATCAGTGGTGCAGGCCGGCTTGATGTAGGCTGCCAGTATTTTATACGGTTTAGAAAAATCAGCGTGCACTTCAATATACCCTAATGTTTGCTCATTGAGTTTTGCTCTTTCAATTTGGATTAATGATTCTTTATCTTGTCGAAGGGCAATATTTGCTTTATTAAAGGAGAAATCGAATGTTGTATTTTTTCCATAAATCGGTTTTTCAAGTTCAATAGAGATTCGATTTTCTCCGTTAAAGGAAATACTTTTTGCCAATAATTTTTTCAGTGAAAAATCTGAAAGTTGTAGAGTTATTTTCGCTGAATTGAGGGAGTTTTCACCGAATTTAGCTTGATTTATTATGAGTTGTTCAAATTTTGGCTCGCCGAGAATTAACGGTAAAAATGCCAATTTTCCCTCAATCCGTTTGAGGGACATCTCATGAAACCTCAGTTGCTCAATAGAAAAATAAGGTTGAGGAATGAGATTGAACTCAAGGGATTTTACTTGAATATTGTGTTGGGCTAATTGGTCGGTGAGCTGTGTTTTGGCTTGTTGAAGTTGGATGTAGAAAAAAGCAAAGATCGCAACAAGCACGATCAACAGGCTTATTGCGATCTTTTTCATTTATTTATCCTCATCAATGCGACTTGCCACAGCCGTTTGTTGGTTTCTATATTTCGCATCTTTACGGCGGTTGTAAGGGCGGGCAGCCTCTCCGCTTAATACTTCAAAACTTAGCGCACCGATAATCATATTGGGGCGCAATGCTAAAGGCAATTTGCCGGAATTATAAAATTCTAGGACGATTTTTCCTTCCCAACCCGGATCAATACGGTGTGCTGTTACATGAACCATTAAGCCTAGACGGGCGAGGGAAGAGCGACCATCCAACCAACCAATAATATTTGCCGGTAATTTGACGGATTCTAACGTAGTCGCCAGTGCCAATACACCGGGATGTAGAAAAAAGGCTTCGTTGTCAGGGATGATAATTTCATCGCTCATGACCGATTCTAATTGTGCAGATACTTCTTCTTTAGGGCCGCTTAAATCAATATAAGGTGCAGAATGTTCGCGAAATACCCGGAAGGAATTGCCTAAACGGACATCAATGGTTGCACCGTTAATTTTGTCGTTAGCAGGTCGGGGGGTTAAAGAAATAATGCCATCATCAAGATAGCGTTCGATATCGGTATCACAAAGACGCATAATTTCTCCTATTTTTGATTTAATAAATGAAGAATTTGAGCTTTTAGCATATTGATCGCAATGCGATTTTTACCGCCGCGAGGAATGACAATATCGGCGTATTGTTTAGACGGTTCAATAAATTGTAAGAACATTGGACGTACCGTTGAACGGTATTGATCAATAACGGATTGAAGCGAGCGACCGCGTTCTTCCATATCACGTTGCAAGCGGCGAATAAAACAAATATCAAGCGGTGTATCAACAAATACGGAAATATCCGCGAGTTGGCGTACACGCTCATCCGTGAGTAATAAAATACCTTCTAAAATAACGATACGTTTAGGTGTGAAGTGAGTTGTTTCAGCCGTTCGGGTATGTTCTACATAACTATAAACGGGAATATTCACCGCTTTATTGGCTTTTAAATCTTTTAAATGTTGAATGAGTAAATCACGATCCATGGAGTTGGGGTGATCATAATTGGTTTTTACTCGTTCGCTCATTTCTAAATGGCTTTGATCTTTGTAGTAGCTATCTTCTGTGATGATGCCGATTTGTTGGCAACCCAATTCATTACATAATTCTTTATGAACGGTGGAAGCAATGGAACTTTTTCCTGAGGCGGAGGCGCCGGTGATAGCAATAATGATACAAGATGAATCTGGCATAAATATAACCTGAAAACTGACAAATTCCCTGAATTATAAAGAAAAGTGCGGTCAATTTCACCTTTATTTTCAGTATCAATTTGCAAAATTGTGAGGATTATCACGGTATTATTTTTCGTTTTCGCGTAGTATTTTAGCGTTTTCACCCAATAGGAGTATTTGCTATGAAACTCAATAAAATTTCGTTTTCCATTTCAACCGCACTTTTAGCCGGCGGTTTAATGATTTCCTCTGGCGTGAACGCCAAAGGTCGCTTGGTCGTGTACTGTAGTGCTACTAATATTTTATGTGAAACCACTACGAAAGCCTTTGGCGAAAAATATGATGTAAAAACGTCTTTTATCCGCAATGGTTCGGGAAGTACGTTTGCAAAAGTCGAGGCGGAAAAAAATAATCCGCAAGCCGACGTGTGGTTTGGCGGTACCTTTGATCCGCAAGCGCAAGCGGCGGAATTAGGTTTGATTGAGCCCTATAAGTCCAAACATATTGATGAAATTGTTGAATCGTTCCGTGATCCGGCAAAAACAAAAGGTAATTATGTTTCCGCCATTTATATGGGGATTTTAGGTTTTGGTGTTAATACCGAGCGTCTTGCTAAACTAGGTATTAAAGAAATCCCGAAATGTTGGAAAGATTTAACGGATCCAAATTTAAAAGGTGAAATCCAAATTGCCGATCCGCAAAGTTCAGGCACGGCTTATACTGCCATCGCGACCTTTGTACAACTTTGGGGTGAAGATAAAGCCTTTGATTTCTTTAAACAATTACATCCAAACGTATCACAATACACCAAATCCGGTATTGCGCCATCACGTAATGCGGCACGGGGCGAAACCGCTGTGGGTGTCGGTTTCTTACACGATTATGCATTAGAAAAACAGCAAGGCGCACCATTAGAATTAATCGTACCTTGTGAAGGAACCGGTTATGAATTGGGCGGTGTAAGCATCATTAAAGGGGCTCGAAATCTTGATAATGCCAAATTATTCATAGATTGGGCGCTTTCTCAAGAAGGGCAGGAGCTGGCGTGGAAGAAAGGGGAATCTTTGCAGATTTTAACCAATACGAAAGCGGAACAATCTCCTGTCGCCTTTGATCCTACGAAACTGAATTTAATCAATTACGATTTTGAGAAATACGGCGCAACCGAAGAACGTAAACGTCTAATTGAGAAATGGGTTCGGGATATTAAATTAGCAAACTAGCATTTCTGAAGTGCGGTTAAACGTTATCAATTTTTCGGCACTATGTAGCAAACGCATAAGTGAAAAATGTAAGGGCGAACGGCTACATAATGTCGCAATTTTTGACCGCACTTTTTGCCTTATTTATCTTTTCTTTTCACTACAATCATAAAACCATGGTTGGGAAACGGGCTGTCGCAGGTTCTCCTTTTGCACAGAAATCACAGGAATTGACCTGATGAACTCTGATTTGCTACTTAACGGTTCTAATGAGAGGCGCAGAAGATGAATTGATTAAATGTAGGCGTAAGTTAAAGTAGCCAAATAGTCTTTCGGAGGTTTAATGAGAAAGCAGGCATTTTTAAATAGCAATTGGTTTTGGATTGCCATTGCGTTAGTAGGGTTTATTTGTTTGCCCTATACAGCGCTTTATTACGGACTTTGGGAATCTACATCGGATGAGTTGTTGGAATCTATGGGGTGGGCTGCGCCCAATTTAAGTTGGCTATGGTTTGGTAGTCTGTTACTCATTCCCGCCGTGTCGCATTGCTTTAAACAAACAACGTCTCGACAAGGTTTGTTTGAGTTTTTGCTGATCTGTGCTCTTTTCGCCTTTATTTTTGTCTCTGCAACGATCGCTAAAATTAGCCTTGGTTATTCCATTTTTGTGTTAGTAGTGGTGCTGATTGCAATGGCAACGAATGCTTTGGCTAAAATGAAGATAATGCAAGGGGACAAATTTATTATTGCCTCGCTTATCAGTATTGTGCTGATGATTTTCTTTTTTATCGTTTATCCTACCTTAGCAATTTTTATTTCTATGTTTTATGACGGTTCGGAATTTGTTCCAACCCAATTTTTAACGATAATTAAGCAACCTTATATTATCCGTATTATCCTCAATTCATTGAGTGTGGCGGCAACTATCGGCGTCTTGGCAACTTTATTCGGTTTAATTTTTGCGCTTTATACGACCCGTATCGCCAAACGTACCGCTTTTATCGGTAAAATTTTCTCAATTTTACCGATTGTTACCCCGCCGTTTGTGGTGGGATTGGGGGTAACGTTAATGCTTGGACGTTCAGGTTATGTAACGCAATTTTTAGTGGAGTATCTCGGCTTTAATAACAACTGGTTATACGGTTTCACCGGTATTGTCATCGCTCATACACTGGCATTGACCCCGATGTCCTTTATGATTTTGGAGGGTGCGCTTAAATCCGTCCATCCTTCTATTGAAGAGGCTTCCTACACTTTGCGTGCAAACCGCTATCAAACCTTTTTCAATATCATTTTCCCACTATTGAAACCGGCACTGGGTAACTCATTCCTTGTGGTTGCCATTCAATCTTTAGCGGATTTTAGTACGCCATTGGTGCTGGGCGGTAGTTTTGATGTAATTTCCTCACAAATCTACTTTTTTATTGCAGGCTCACAACTTGATTATGCTTCAGCCAGTACATTGGGGAGTTTATTGCTTATTTTCTCGCTATCGATTTTCGTGATCCAGTATTTATGGATAGGTAATCGCTCCTATGTGACGGTTTCCGGCAAATCCTATCGTGGTGATGTGCAAGATCTGCCGAATCTTATGAAATACGCCATTATGCTGATTTTAGGTTTTTGGGTGTTATTCAATGTGGTTCTTTACGGCAGTATTTTCTACGGAAGCTTTACCGCTAACTGGGGAGTAGATTACACATTAACCTTTAAACATTATCTTGCGCTATTTGGTCAAGGCTTTAGCGATGGGGCTTGGCCGTCTCTTATCCAAACTGTATTGTTTTCCGCCGCAGCAGCGCCGATTACGGCTCTCTTTGGGCTATTGATTGCCTACATTACTGTGCGCCGTGATTTTAAAGGGAAGAAGACGTTAGAATTTCTCACCTTACTTTGTTTTGCCGTACCGGGTACGGTTGCGGGGGTGTCCTATATCCTTGCTTTTAATAGCGCGCCGATTTATATCACAGGAACGGGATTAATCATTATTCTTTCTATGGTGATGCGTAATATGCCGGTCGGGATGCGCGCTGCGATTGCAGGATTGGGACAATTGGATAAATCTCTCGATGAAGCCTCTCTCTCACTTAAGGGCAGTTCATTTAAAACCATTGTATTTATTGTGCTGCCATTGCTTAAACCGGCTCTGTTATCTGCATTGGTAACCAGTTTTGTCCGCTCTATGACAACAGTGAGTGCCATCGTCTTTCTTGTTACTGCCGATACCCGTGTTGCGACATCTTATATTTTAAATAGAGTCGAGGACGGTGAATATGGTGTGGCGATTGCCTATGGTTCGATTCTCATCGTCGTCATGATGGCGATTATTCTATTTTTTGATTGGCTCGTGGGGGATACCCGCATTAGTCGATCCAAAGCGAAAAAAATGAATTAAGCACCGTCTGAACATCTATAAAAGTGCGGTATAAAAATAAATAGTTTTTAAAAGGTAGTAATGATGAACAACGATTTTTTAGTATTGAAAAATATCACCAAAGCATTTGGTAACGCTGTCGTAATCGATAATTTAGATTTAACCATTAAACGTGGCACAATGGTGACCTTGCTTGGGCCGTCAGGTTGTGGCAAAACGACAGTATTAAGGTTGGTGGCGGGGTTGGAAAATCCCACAAGCGGTCAAATTTTTATTGACGGTGAAGATGTAACGAAATCTTCTATACAAAACCGCGACATTTGTATTGTGTTCCAGTCTTATGCGTTGTTCCCGCATATGTCTATTGGTGATAACGTGGGTTACGGCTTAAAAATGCAAGGTGTGGGCAAACAAGAACGCGCTCAGCGGGTTAAGGAAGCCCTCGAATTGGTGGATTTAGCAGGTTTTGAAGAACGATTTGTCGATCAAATTTCCGGTGGGCAACAACAGCGTGTGGCGTTAGCCCGTGCTTTAGTCTTGAAACCAAAAGTATTGCTATTTGACGAGCCGTTAAGCAACTTGGATGCGAATCTTCGCCGCGCTATGCGTGAAAAAATTCGTGAATTACAACAACGATTGGGTATCACGTCCTTATATGTTACTCATGATCAAACCGAAGCCTTCGCCGTATCCGATGAGGTTATTGTGATGCATAAAGGCAAGATTATGCAAAAAGCACCGGCAAAAGAACTTTATCTTCGCCCTAATTCCTTGTTTTTGGCGAATTTTATGGGGGAGTCCAGTATTTTTGAGGGGAAATTACAAAATGATACGGTGGATATTAACGGTTATCAAGTCCCCCTTTCTAATACGGCACAATTTGGTTTGGCTGATGGCGAATGCCTAGTGGGGATTCGTCCCGAAGCGGTTTATCTGAGCAATGAAGGCTCAGATAATCAACGTTGTGAGATTAAAAGTGCGGTCTATATGGGCAACTATTGGGAAGTGGTCGCGATTTGGGCAGGAAAAGAATTACTGGTGAATTGTAAACCGGAAGATTTTAATGCCGAACTCAAACAAGCCTATGTGAATTTGTCGAAATACGGGGTTTTTCTATTGAAGAAAGAATAGGTTATTTTGGCTTATCGCAACTCTTAAAGAAAAGTGCGGTTAATTTTAACCGCACTTTTTCTGTTCTAAAGGTGTTTTACACGACGTTTTACTTCTTCCTGTTTGCCCGCATTAAACGGACGCGCATCCGGACTGCCCAAATAGCCGCATACACGGCGGGTAACCGACACTTTGCTGCTGTCGTGATTACCGCATTTCGGGCAAACAAAACCTTTGCTGGTACATTCAAATTCTCCGGTGAAGCCACATTCGTAACATTCATCAATAGGCGTATTGGTGCCATAGTAAGGGACACGGTCATAACTATAATCCCAAACATCTTCCAGAGCTTTCAAATTATGTTGAATATTGGGATATTCGCCGTAGCAAATAAAGCCGCCGCTTGCTAAAGACGGATAGGGCATTTCAAAATCCAACTTATCATAAGGATTCACTTTCTTTTCCACATCCAAATGATAGCTGTTGGTGTAATAACCTTTATCCGTTACGCCTTCAATCACACCGAATTGTTTCGTATCCAAACGACAGAAACGATCACATAAATTTTCACTTGGCGTTGAATAGAGGCTGAAAGCATAACCAGTTTCTTTTTGCCACTGTTTCACCGCATTGCTTAAATGCGTAACGATTGCGAGACCTTTTTGGCGGAGTTGTTCATTATCAAAAATATGTCCTTGGTTATAAAGTGCATTAATAGTTTCATGAATGCCAATATAGCCAAGTGAAATTGAGGCTCGCCCGTTTTTAAACAGCTGTGCAACATTATCATCAGCCGCTAAACGTGCACCACAAGCCCCTTCCATATAAAGAATCGGCGCAACTCTAGCTTTCGTATTTTCAAGACGGGCAATACGTGTCATTAATGCCTTTTTAGCAATCGCAAGACGTTGGTCTAAAGTGCGGTAAAATTCCTCTTCATTTTGGGATTCTAAGGCGATACGCGGTAAATTCAGGCTAACCACCCCTAAATTGTTACGTCCATCGTGAATTTCCGTGCCTTGTTCCTGATAAGCGCCTAAAAAACTGCGACAGCCCATTGGCGCTTTGAAAGAACCGGTAACTTTGACGACTTGATCATAATTGAGAATATCCGGATACATTCGTTTGGAAGCACATTCCAGTGCAAGCTGTTTAATATCGTAATTCGGATCGCCCTTTGCTTGATTGATCCCCTTTTTAATGGTGAATACAAGCTTTGGAAAAACCGGTGTTTTATGATTTTTGCCTAAACCGAGAATGCGGTTTTTCAAGATTGATTGTTGGATTAAACGGGCTTGCCAACTCTCACCTAAACCAAAGCCAAAAGTAACAAATGGTGTTTGGCCGTTGGAGGTATGCAAGGTATTCACTTCATATTCTAGGGATTGAAACGCATCAAAACATTCTTTTTCAATTAATGATTTTGCGTAGCCTTCTGCATCCGGAATTTGCCAAGTGAGCGCATTTTTTAAATGTTTTTCATAGCTGATTTGAACATAAGGAGCAAGCACTTCATCAATACGATTAATGGTCGTACCGCCATAAATATGGCTTGCCACTTGCGCAATAATTTGTGCGGTTACCGCAGTGGCGGTACCAATGGATTTTGGCGGCTCAATTTCTGCATTTCCCATTTTGAAACCCTGAGAAAGCATCCCTTTTAAATCAACCAGCATACAGTTAAACATGGGGAAAAACGGTGCGTAGTCTAAATCGTGATAATGAATTTCGCCTTTTTCATGTGCTTCGACTACATCACGCGGCAAAATGTAATGTTTGGCATAATGTTTTGCTACGATACCGGCGAGTAAATCCCGTTGGGTCGGAATAACTTTGGCGTCTTTATTGGCATTCTCATTTAAGAGTTCTACATTACTTTGTTCAATTAAGCCTTCAATTTCCTTGGTCAGTTTGCTGCGTTTTTCTCGGGCTAAATCACGATCGTGACGATATTCAATATAAACACGCGCCACTTGCGGGTAATGGCTTTTCATCAGTTTGTCTTCAACGATTTTTTGAATTTGATGAATGTCGATTTCTTGTTGATGATGGGTAAAAATCTCATGGCTTACATCTTGCCCGATTTGGTGAAAATAAAATTCATCGTAAATATTAACCGCACTTGCGGCTTTTTTTATCGCATTGATAATCCGTTGAATCTCAAAATCAACACGAGAACCATCACGTTTGATGACGCTAAAATTGTTCATAATATGCTCCAAGTTATTATGCGTTACAAAAAACAGAAGCACTATATATAGATCTAAAATTATAATCAACACACAATATGTAGTGTTTTGTTGATGGTTTATAGGTGGAAATAAAGATGAGCTATTGATTTTATTAGCTTGATGGTAGGGTTATTTATAAGAATTAATTTTAAATAAAATATTAATTTTTGATCTAGATCAAATTTCTTTAATAGAAATAAAAAACGGTCGAAAAATCGACCGCTCTTTTCATTGGATTAAATTTAGGCGGCAACCATTACCATAGCAGGGCGAATGACGCGTCCGTTTAGCGTGTAGCCTTTTTGTAAAACTGCTGTAATTTGATTAGATTCAAATCCTTCCGCAGGTTGCATAGAAATGGCTTGGTGTAACTCCGGATTGAAGTTTTCTCCCACGACACCTACCGCTTCGACCCCAAAGCGACCTACGGTTGCAACAAGCTCTTTTAAAGTAAGCTCCACACCATCAAATAAGGCTTTTACGCCTTCATCTTCAGTATTTGCCGGTGTGCTAAGGGCACGTTCTAAGTTATCGATGGTGTTTAAAATGTCTTTTGAGAATTTTTCTAGGGCAAATTTATGTGCTTTTTCTACATCCTGCTCGGCACGGCGGCGAATATTGTCAATTTCTGCACGGGTACGAAGTAAAAGATCTTGTTCTTTTTTTGAGGTTTCTTCTACTTGTGTTTTAAGTTGCTCTTCAAGTTCTTGAACTCGGGCAATAGCCTCTTCTAAAGGATCCTCAGCCTGTACCTGTTCAATCTCTTCCTTTTGAATCTCTTCAATAGGTTCTTCAGTGGTATTAATTTTTTGTTCTTGTTCGGACATTTTGTTCTCCATTAATTCAAAAATTGGCGACATTTTAGCAAAATTAAAGTGCTATGTAATATAATGGCGAAAATTTTGAATTCAAGTGCGGTTGATATTCCGCTTAAATTAATGAAAATGAATGAACTACATAACTCCTTTAACATTATTGGCTTAGCAGGGAAACCGCGTAATGACGTGAATCTGCAAATGCACAAAAATGTTTACCATTGGCTGATCGAGCGTGGTTATCAGGTATTAGTTGAAAAAGAGGTAGCAGAAAAACTTGAATTACCTGAACACACCGCGGCGAAATTAGAGCAAATCGGGCAATTGGCACAGCTTGTAATTGTGATTGGGGGAGACGGCAATATGCTTGGACGTGCGCGTATCCTTGCAAAATATAATATTCCTCTTATCGGGATTAACCGTGGTAACCTCGGTTTTTTAACGGATATCGACCCGAAAAATGCGTATGCCCAATTAGAAGCCTGTTTAGAACGAGGCGAATTTTTTGTGGAAGAACGTTTTCTCTTAGAAGCCCAAATTGAGCAAAATGGAGAAATTATTGCTAAGGGAAATGCAATTAATGAGGCTGTTATTCACCCTGCGAAAATTGCCCATATGATTGATTTCCATGTGTATATTAATGATAAATTTGCTTTTTCTCAGCGTTCTGACGGGTTAATTGTTTCGACCCCAACGGGATCGACGGCTTATTCCCTTTCTGCCGGAGGGCCGATTTTGACACCAAATTTAAATGCGATCGCGTTAGTGCCAATGTTTCCTCACACACTGTCATCACGCCCTCTCGTTATTGACGGCGACAGTAAAATTTCTATCCGCTTTGCTGAACATAATACTTCTCAGTTGGAGGTGGGGTGTGATAGTCAAATTGCATTGGGCTTTTCACCGGATGATGTGGTTCATATTGAAAAAAGCAAACATAAATTACGTTTGCTTCATCTAAAAAATTATAATTATTACAATGTATTAAGTACAAAGTTGGGCTGGTTAAAAAATTTCTAAATAAAATCTTTACTGTATATTGAAACAGTATTAATATAATAAATATACAGTGAACAAGGATTTTATTATGCTTACCCAACTTACTATTAATAATTTTGCGATTGTTCGTCAGCTAGATGTCGAATTTGCCAAAGGAATGTCTGTGATTACCGGTGAAACCGGAGCCGGTAAATCCATTGCTATTGATGCTTTGGGTTTATGTTTAGGACAACGTGTAGAAAGTTCAATGGTAAGGGATGGGCAAGAACGTGCCGAAATTTGTGCAAGTTTTCACCTTGATTCCCATAATCCGGCTTATTATTGGTTGCGGGAGCAGGAATTACAGGATTCTGATAATCCCGCCGAATGTATTTTACGCCGAGTGATCAGTGCTGATGGTCGTTCCAAAGCATTTATTAATGGTACGCCGGTTTCTGCTACTCTACTTAAAGACATCGGGCAATATCTTATCCATATTAACGGTCAACATGCTTCGCAGCTTCTGCTAAAAAGCGATTATCAGCTTCAATTAGTGGATAGTTTTGCGCAACATACCGACTTATTAAACCAAATGCGTGATGACTATCACACATGGAAAAATTTGCAAACCCAAGTTAAGACATTTCAACAAAAAGTCGCAGAAAATGAATCTAAAAAACAGTTGTTACAATACCAAGTTGAAGAATTGGATGAATTTAATCTTCGACCGAATGAATACTTTGAATTAGAGGAAGAGCAACGCCGTTTATCAAGTAGTGAACAGCTTACCCAGCTTTCGCAATCGGCTTTACAGATTTTAAGTGAAAATGAAACGGTAAATATTGATTCAATGTTATATCGTGCAACTCGGTATATTGACGAGCTGGTAGAATTGGAGCCGCGTTATGCAGAGGCGCAAAATTTGCTGAATGAGGCGCTGATTCAAGTACAAGAGGCAACCGGTGAGATTCAACATTTATCATCAAATATTGAGCAAGATCCTATGTTGTTACAAGAAATTGAACAGCGTATGGGGCAAGCATTACAGTTGGCAAGAAAGCATAATGTGAAGCCTGAGGAATTAGTCAGATTGCATAAAAAATTAAAAGAGGAATTGACCGCACTTTTAGATTTTTCAGAAAGTGAAGACTTGTTGATTGCGCAAGAAAAAGCGGCTTTTACACAAATGCAAGCGACGGTACAGGCATTAACAAGCAGTCGTCAGAAAGCTGCAAACGAGTTGGCGCAGCAAGTTACGGCATCAATTAAACAGCTTGCAATGGAAAATGCGGAATTCTATGTGGAAGTGAAAACCGATCATGACAAAATCACGAGCAATGGGGCAGATCAGATTGTGTTTACTTTGCGTAGCAATTTAGGACAGCAGCCCCAACCATTGGTAAAAATTGCCTCTGGGGGGGAACTTTCCCGTATTTCACTCGCTATTCAGGTATTAGCCTCCGATCAATCTGCGGTTCCTACTTTAATTTTTGATGAAGTTGATGTTGGTATTAGCGGTTCGACAGCGAGTGTAGTAGGCAAGTTATTGCGTCAGTTAGGCGATAAATGCCAAGTACTTTGTGTTACTCATTTACCTCAAGTAGCCTGTTGCGGACATCATCAATTTAATGTAGAAAAATGGATCGTTGATGAAAAAACAGAAACAAAAATGACCGCACTTTCACAGTCGGAACGTATTCCTGCGTTAGCCCGTTTATTAGGCGGAAGCCAGATTACCGATTTGGCGTTAGCAAATGCGAAAGAAATGCTTGAATCTATTTCGTCATAACTTAATTCAAATTCCATTAGATTTGGGATAGGTAAATTTACTTTTACTCCGATTTTTTACTAAATAAAAATACAGGAAATTAATAACTTGCTATAATTTCACTTGATTCATATTTTGTAAAACATATTTTTATAACCATTTTGTTAGGAGCTATGATGTCGTTACAGTTCAATATGATCGCTTTGTTGCTGGTGATTTTTATTATTCTGGGAGTCATTAGCCATAACAGCGCGATTACCATTTCATCTGCAGTATTGTTGATTATGCAGCAGACTTTTTTATCTGGATATATCCCATTACTTGAAAAATATGGTTTAAAAATCGGGATTATTATTTTAACCATTGGGGTATTAAGTCCGTTGGTTTCGGGTAAAATTCAATTACCTAATGTTGCCAATTTGTTAAGCTGGAAAATGGTATTTTCGGTTATCGTTGGTATGTTTGTGGCATGGCTTGCCGGCAAAGGCGTTTCGCTAATGGGGGAGCAACCGATATTAGTCACAGGTTTACTGGTAGGGACAGTTATCGGTGTCGCTTTTCTTGGAGGGATTCCTGTCGGACCCCTTATTGCAGCAGGAATTTTAGCGCTATTAATCGGAAAATTTTAGATGAAGAATAAATGGTTATTTATTGCTGCGTTGAGTGGGTTTTTCAGCGTAGCTTTGGGCGCATTTGCCGCACATGGTTTAACTCATATTTTGGATAATAAAGCTCTTGCATGGATTGATACCGGTCTACGCTAGCAATGTTAGCGGTGGGGCTATCGACATGGTGCAATAATAAATTTGCAAATTTTGCTGCGATGGCATGGGCATTCGGTATATTGCTTTTTAGTGGCAGCTTATATGCCCTTGCATTTGGTTTGGGAAAGCCAGTCGTTTGGCTCACTCCGATTGGCGGCAGTTTATTTTTAATTGGCTGGTTTAGTCTGGCCTACGGCAGTTTCAAAAGTAAATCAGAATGAAAAAAAGAACGATAAAATCTGAATTTAATTCTTTACAACAATCTCTCTTTTCTCAACTTGATAACCTGATGTTGGTGGAAAAACGTCGGTTATTTTCGCGTATTCAGGGTATTGGTAAAATTAAAAATCAAGATGCGCAACAAGCAGTGGCATCGGAAATTGAACGACAAATTCAACAGGCAAAATTGCGTGTGGTACAGCGTAAAAGTGCGGTTAAAAATCCCATTATTTTCCCTGAAGACCTGCCGGTTAGCCAACGTAAAAAGGAAATCAAAAAGCTATTATCAGAGCACCAAGTTATTGTAGTGGCAGGGGAGACTGGATCTGGCAAAACCACTCAGTTGCCGAAAATGTGCTTGGAGTTGGGATTAGGTCGTTTAGGTATGATTGGGCATACCCAACCTCGCCGTATTGCCGCCCGTTCCGTTGCTGCCCGTATTGCCGAAGAATTACAAAGCGACTTGGGTGATTTGGTGGGATATAAAGTCCGTTTTAATGACCAAATTAGCGATAATACCCAAATAAAACTGATGACCGATGGGATTTTACTGGCTGAAATTCAAACGGATCGTTTCCTCAATCAATATTCCTGTCTGATTATTGATGAAGCACATGAACGTAGCCTAAATAACGATTTTATACTCGGTTATCTGAAACAGCTTTTACCACGCCGACCGGATTTAAAAGTCATCATTACTTCCGCAACGATTGATGTAGAACGTTTTTCCAAACATTTTAATCACGCCCCTATTATCGAAGTATCAGGTAGAACTTATCCCGTTGAAGTGCGTTATCGTCCAATTATTGATGAAGCAGATCAAGACCAACTGCAAGGCATTTTGAGTGCGGTAGATGAACTTCAAGCGGAAGACCGAGGCGATATTTTGATTTTTATGAATGGAGAGCGGGAAATTCGTGATACGGCAGAAGCATTGCAAAAGCAAAATCTAAAACACACGGAAATTCTACCGCTCTTTGCCCGCCTGTCTGCACAGGAACAAAATAAAATCTTTCATCCTAGCGGATTAAATCGCATCGTACTTGCTACCAATGTAGCGGAAACCTCTCTCACCGTACCGGGAATTAAATACGTGATTGACCCGGGCACGGCACGTATTTCCCGTTATAGTTATCGGACAAAAGTTCAACGTTTGCCGATTGAACCGATTTCACAGGCTTCTGCGAATCAGCGTAAAGGACGTTGTGGGCGTGTGAGTGAAGGTATTTGTATCCGTCTTTATTCAGAAGAGGATTTTAATTCCCGACCTGAATTTACCGATCCGGAAATTTTGCGTACTAATTTGGCTTCCGTTATTTTACAAATGACGGCATTAGGCTTGGATGATATTGAGGCGTTTCCATTTGTCGATGCGCCGGATAGGCGGAATATTCAAGACGGCGTGAAATTGTTGGAAGAATTGGGCGCGTTTGAAACGATTAAAACAAAATCAGGCGAAAAACGCCGATTGACACAAACCGGTCGTCAACTTGCCCAACTTCCGGTTGATCCCCGATTAGCCAAAATGTTATTAAGTGCGGTCAATTTTTCGAGTGTTTATGAAGTAATGGTGATTGTTTCTGCACTATCCATTCAAGATCCGCGTGAACGCCCAACCGAGAAACAGCAATCAGCAGATGAAAAGCATCGTCGCTTTGCAGATAAGAAATCCGATTTTTTGGCATTTTTAAACCTTTGGAATTATCTCCAAGAACAACAAAAAGCATTGACCAAAAATCAATTTCGCCGCCAGTGTCAAAAAGATTTCTTAAATTACTTGCGTATCCGAGAATGGCAGGATATTTATCATCAAATTCGTCTTGCGGTGCGTGAGATGGGGTTGCCGATTAATTCAGAAAAAGCAGAATATCAGCAAATTCATACCGCACTTTTAAGCGGTTTATTGTCTCATATCGGGCTGAAAGATATGGAAAAACAACAATATCTAGGGGCGCGTAATACCCATTTTTCAATTTTCCCCAATTCTGTACTTTTCAAAAAACAGCCAAAATGGGTGATGACAGCAGAATTAGTGGAAACCTCGAAACTTTGGGGGCGTATGGTGGCGGAAATTGAATCCGAATGGATTGAGCCGCTCGCCGATCATTTAGTCAAAAAATCTTATGCCGAGCCACGATGGTCGAAGTCACGCGGCGCGGTAATCGCTGATGAAAAGGTGAGTTTATACGGTGTGCCGATTGTTGTGGCAAGACCGGTAAATTATGGCTCGATCGATCCTATTGTGAGCCGAGAGATTTTTATTCAATCTGCTTTGGTTGAAGGAAATTGGCACACAAAACACAATTTTTTCAAACAAAATCAGTGCTTGATTCGTGAAGTCGAAGAGTTGGAACACAAAAGTCGTCGTCGAGATATTTTAGTAGATGAGCGTACCTTATTTGAATTTTACGATCAACGTATTGGTACAGAGGTAGTATCGCAGAAATATTTTGATACTTGGTGGAAAAAAGCTTCAAAACAGGATTCGGAATTACTTAATTTTGAACGTGCTTTCCTCATTAATGAGGGGGCGGAGAAAGTGAGTAAACTGGATTTTCCCAATTTTTGGCATCAAGGTAATCTTAAGCTCAAACTCACCTATCAATTTGAACCGGGAACTGAAGCGGACGGTGTAACGGTGCATATTCCGTTACCATTGCTTAATCAAGTAGAAATGGGCGGTTTTGACTGGCAAATTCCGGGATTGCGCGAGGAACTGGTGATTGCATTGATTAAATCTTTGCCGAAATCATACCGACGTAATTTTGTTCCGGCACCCAATTATGCTCGCGCTTTTTTAGAACGTGCTATTCCCTTAGAAAAACCGCTATTGGATACGCTCATCTATGAATTGCGTCGTATGACTGGGGTAACAGTGGCGGAGGAATATTGGAATTGGGCGCAAATTCCAAGCCATTTAAAAATGACTTTCCGTGTTGTGGATGAAAAAGGAAAGAAAATTGCCGAATCCATGGATTTGGATTCACTCAAATTTGAGTTAAAGGAGCGTGTGCAAGAAAGTATTTCTGCCGTAGCGGATGATGCGATTGAGCAGAGTGGGGTACATATTTGGAACTTTGCCGAATTACCACAGTTTTATGAACAGAAAAAGCATGGTTTTAGTGTGAAAGCCTTTCCGGCGATTGTAGATGAAAAAGAGTCTGTCGGTATTAAACTTTTTGAAACGGAATTTGAACAAAAGGTAGCAATGCAGCAAGGATTACGCCGCTTACTGTTACTCAATGTGCCTTCACCGATTAAATATTTACACGAAAAATTACCCAATAAATCCAAACTTGGTCTTTATTTCACCCCGTTTGGGCGGGTATTGGATTTAATTGATGACTGTATCGCTTGTGCGGTGGATAAACTTATTGCAGATTTTGGCGGTTTGGTTTGGAATGAGGAAAGTTTTGAAAAACTGCGTGATTTTATACGTGAAAACTTGAACGACATTACGGTAGAGATTGCACAAAAAGTTGAAGAAATTCTGACATTTACTCACACCTTAAACCAACGTTTAAAAGGTAAAATGGATTTTACTATGGCATTTGCACTCTCGGATATTAAATCTCAGTTGAGCGGTTTGGTGTATCAAGGTTTTGTACAAAAAAGTGGTTATCATCGTTTGCCGGATTTATTACGTTATTTACAGGCTATTGATAAACGAATCGATAAACTAGCCCAAGATGTAAATCGTGATCGTGCGGCAATGCTGCGTGTAGAACAAGTACAACAAACCTATCAACAATTATTGGTTAAACTGCTAAAATCCAAGCCGATTCCTGACGAGGTTGCGGAAATTCGATATATGATCGAAGAATTGCGTGTGAGCTTATTTGCCCAGCAGTTGGGCACGAAGTATCAAGTGTCGGATAAGCGGATTTTGAATTTGATTCAACAGTTTTGATTAAAAAATATTTATTTATGCGATGGAGGATATAACATCGTGACAAACAAACAAACAAACAAACAAACAAACAAACAAACAAACAAACAAACAAACAAACAAACAAACAAACAAACAAACAAACAAACAAACAAACAAACAAACAAGACAGTAGCGGTTGTTACTTCTACCATTGGGCGTGATGAATTGGTTCGTGCGATTGAAAGTGTAAAAGCGCAGACTTATCCGTGTCGTCATTATATTTTTGTTGATGGTGAGCAATTTTCGGACAAAGTAAAAGGACTTGTTGAGCCTTATCAAGATCTTGTTATTACTTATCTTCCTATGAACACAGGAAAAAATGGTATGGTGAACAGTGGTGTTAATGCTATAGCCTCATTTTTGGTTGAAGAAGATATTATTTGTTATTTAGATGATGATAATTGGTATAAACCAAATCATGTTGAAGAACTTGTTAAAGTATTAGATAGAGGGGCTGATTTTGCATATTCATTAAGGGATTTTTATTCTTTAAATGGGCAATTTATTTGTTCAGATGACTGGGAATCACTTGGTTATTGGAAGCTTAATAAACCTGTTAAGCTAAATATTATTTATGCTGACAAAACATACCCTCTAGTTTTTAATTTTAGTAACCAAGAGTGTCATATTGATACGAATACTTATGCATTTCCCCGAACTTTAGCGATAGAACTTTCACGAAGTTGGTATTCGGGTATATACAATGACCGACACGTTTATAAAAAATTACAAGAGTTGGGTAAAGTTGGAGTAGGATCTGCAAAATATACAGTGAACTACAGTGCTGATTTAGAGAAAATGATAAAGATACAAGGTGATGAGGAATTAGCGTCTTTATTGGCTCAGCCTGGAGTGAGGGAAGCGTTGATTAAAAAATTATGTGAAGTAAATATTGAGTATCACGGGAATCAGAAGCCTTGGTCTGGATAGCATTAGTATTATTAATTTGAGAAAAATGCCATGATTGGTGAAGAAACGATCATGGCATTTTATTTTTTGTGAGCCATGTCAAAGTTTCAACAAAAAGTATAAACCTTCTATTTGTTTTATAGTTTTTTAAGCGTATGATTTTTGCCGCAGTATTTGGAGAAAAAAATGTCTGAGATTCAACAATTTGAACAGCGTGATATTAAAATACTTAATGAGGAAGTGATATATAACGGATTCTTCACGCTCAAAAAAATTCAATTTAAACATAAACTTTTTGCCGGTGGTGAAAGCAATATTGTCACACGGGAGTTACTTATCAAAGGTGCGGCTTCGGCAGTGATTGCCTATGATCCGAAAGAAGATGCCGTAGTGTTGGTGGAGCAGGTTCGTATTGGAGCCGCTTATTATCCCGAACCGAATTCCTCTCCTTGGTTACTGGAATTAATTGCCGGTATGGTGGAAGAAGGAGAATTACCGGAAGAGGTTGCGTTACGGGAGAGTGAAGAAGAAGCCGGCGTAACGGTGAAAAACTTAACTCATTGTTTAAGTGTGTGGGATAGTCCCGGTGGTGTAGTGGAAAGAATTCATCTATTCGCGGGAGAAGTGGATAGTTCGAAAGCAAAAGGAATTCATGGCTTAGCTTGCGAAAATGAAGATATTCGAGTACATGTTGTGAAACGCGAACAAGCGTATCAGTGGATGTGCGAAGGGAAAATAGATAATTGCATTGCAGTGATGGGCTTGCAATGGCTTCAATTAAATTATGCTCAGTTGCAACAACGTTGGCAATGACGTTAGGAGTCATCTATGAGAAATACGTTTGTTTATCGGACTGAAAAGTCGATTGTAAAATTATTACAAATTACCGATCCACACTTATTTAAAGATGAAAAAAATGAATTATTGGGTGTGAATACACAGGCTAGCTTTGCACAGGTTTTGAAAGAAATTCAACAAGACAATACTGAGTTTGATGTCATATTGGCTACCGGTGATTTAGTGCAAGATAGCAGTGATGAGGGGTATCAGCGTTTTGTTAAAATGGTAAAACCTTTCGGATTACCGGTCTTTTGGATTCCCGGAAATCATGATTTTCAACCTAAAATGGTAGAAAATTTAAATCAGCCGCCAATGGAAAAGGCAAAACATATTTTATTGGGAGAGCATTGGCAGGTTTTATTGTTGGACAGCCAAGTTTACGGTGTGCCTCATGGTGAATTGAGTCAGCATCAACTAGGGTTATTAAAAGCAACATTGGAACAATATCCCGAACGTTATACTTTAATCGTATTCCACCATCATTTAGTACCGACAAATTCTGCTTGGCTTGATCAGCATAATTTACGTAACTCCCATGATTTATTTGATGTGCTTGCACCGTTTAAAAATGTGAAGGCGATTTTATATGGGCATATTCATCAACAAGTGGATAGTCGGTGGCAAGATTATCAAGTGATGGCAACACCTTCAACTTGCATTCAATTTAAAGCGGATAGTCAGTATTTTGCCTTAGACAAGATACAACCTGGATGGCGAGAAATTGCGTTATATCCTGATGGTTCTATTACTACGCAAGTGAAACGAATCCAACAGACAATGTTCCTACCGAATATGCAGGAAGAAGGGTATTAAATAAAATGAGAATATTTATATCTTCATTTGTATCTGTGTTGATTGGCGTTTTAATTTATATACCGTTATTATACTTTTTTGGTGCATTAGGAGTAGCTGGTTGTCATGGCTTTGGACTTTGGAGTCGGCGGTTTAGGTTGTTTGATCTACCCGTTTCTCAATGCGCTTGTTACAGATATAATAGTCGTCATTGTGGTAGGAACATATTTTTATAAACTTGAATAAAAGATAAAAAGTGCGGTCAATATCGACCGCACTTTTTATTTCCAAACTAGTAAAAATAAATTTGGGCTGGTAAGAATGAGGACAAATTTGTACAATAGCCAACCGTTTTTTTGGATTGACTAATGATTATAGAAATAGAAAGATGACGCAAAAATTACATATTAAAACTTGGGGCTGCCAAATGAATGAGTATGACTCATCAAAAATGGCGGATTTATTGTTGAGCACCCATGGACTTGAATTGACAGATATTCCTGAAGAAGCGGACGTGTTGCTACTAAATACCTGCTCCATTCGTGAAAAAGCACAAGAAAAAGTATTTCATCAATTAGGGCGTTGGAAAGAATTAAAGAAAACGAAACCAAATTTAGTGATTGGTGTGGGTGGTTGTGTCGCCTCACAGGAAGGTGAGCATATTCGCCATCGTGCGCCTTATGTAGATATTATTTTTGGCCCGCAAACCTTACATCGTTTGCCGGAGATGATTAACCAAATCCGTGGCGGCAAAAGTTCGGTAGTAGATGTTAGTTTCCCTGAGATTGAAAAATTTGACCGTTTACCTGAACCGCGTGCGGAAGGGCCTACCGCATTTGTTTCTATTATGGAAGGCTGTAATAAATACTGTACTTTCTGCGTCGTACCTTATACGAGAGGAGAAGAGGTTAGCCGTCCGGTAGATGATGTATTATTTGAAATTGCTCAGTTAGCCGAACAAGGTGTACGTGAAGTAAACTTACTTGGTCAAAACGTTAATGCCTATCGTGGCCCGACCCATGATGGAGACATTTGTAGTTTTGCCGAGTTACTTCGTTTAGTCGCTTCCATTGATGGAATCGACCGTTTACGTTTTACCACAAGCCATCCGATTGAATTCACCGATGATATTATTGATGTGTATCGTGATACACCTGAACTTGTGAGTTTCTTACATCTACCTGTTCAATCCGGTTCTGATCGCGTTCTTACCATGATGAAACGTAGTCATACCGCATTAGAATATAAATCCATTATTCGTAAGTTGCGTGCAGTCCGACCTGATATTCAAATTAGTTCTGACTTTATTGTGGGTTTCCCCGGGGAAACCGCAGAAGATTTTGAGCAAACCATGAATCTGATTGCACAGGTCAATTTTGATATGAGTTTTAGTTTTGTCTATTCTGCCCGTCCGGGAACTCCGGCCGCGGATATGCCGGATGATGTAACGGAAGACGAGAAAAAACAACGCTTATATGTATTGCAAGAACGGATTAATCAGCAGGCGGCACAATTTAGTCGTCGTATGTTAGGAACAGAACAGCGAGTATTGGTTGAGGGGCCGTCGAAAAAAGACATTATGGAACTCACCGGTAGAACGGAAACAAACCGCATTGTGAATTTCCAAGGCTCGCCTGACATGATAGGGAAATTTGTAGATGTGAAAATCACTGATGTCTATACCAATTCTTTGCGTGGCGAAGTGGTTCGTACTGAAGAGGAAATGGGATTGCGTATTGCACAATCACCACAAGAAGTGATGAACCGAACACGAAAAGAAGATGAATTAGGTGTGGTGCGCTATCAAGGATAACTCAATAGGCTGGATTTTATTCCGGCCTTTATTTTATTTCACGCGCTTCCCTTACTCTCCAGTAAGTAGCAAATTTAGGTTTACCGGAGTTTGTTAATCCCCGATATTTATAGGTGATGAAAGATCCTATTGGTGGTGGATTTTCACGTTCATTAAGATTAAATCCGGAACCGATCTTAAATTCTCCCCGATGATTTTTACAGGTTAATGAGCCCATCACATTTTCAAACTGTCCCTTACCTTTGTGGTGAGCGATTACCGTACATTCTTCATCATGAGCGGTTTTTAATTTGAGTATTTGCGTACTACGTTTCCTTTCGTAGAGGGAATTAGGATTTCTTACAACCACGCCCTCTCCTCGTTGGCTTTCGACTTCTTTTAGAAATTCGTACAAATGGTTTTTGTCTCGAACGGGAATTTGTTCAATGATTTGAATATAGGAAGTTGGATGAGTTGAAAGGTAGGTTTTTAACAGATTAAGCCGTTCAAATAAATTTCCTTCAGCATCCGGCACATCAAATACATACAGCTTGAGTTTTTTCCAACGCTCACTTTTGAAGGATTTAGTTATGGAGGATATTTCTTCAAACTGATTGCGTTCACTAAACAATTCGCCGTCAATAGCAAAAGGAGGAAAATCTTTTATGAAGTAAGCCGGTGGAAACAGTCTTTGTCCTTGACGTGTCAAAAGTTGTGTTCCATCCCAATAGCCACGTACGCCATCAAGTTTTTCAGACATGACCCAGCCTTCAATATTTTGGTTGTCATAGTTTTTCAGAAGCATTA
Organism: Rodentibacter caecimuris; assembly: GCF_001019715.1. Classification (GTDB taxonomy): domain Bacteria; phylum Pseudomonadota; class Gammaproteobacteria; order Enterobacterales; family Pasteurellaceae; genus Rodentibacter; species Rodentibacter caecimuris. The sequence continues at coordinate 1,733,296 of NZ_BBXJ01000001.1, read as the reverse complement.
TATCAATATCGGCATAAGATTTTATGCTAACAAATAATATAAAAATAGCGCGAAGTAAGTTGCTCATCAGGTTTCTTTTTATAGTTCAAAACTGGCTGAAGATTAAAAAAGTGCGGTAGTTTTTCAAAGTGTTTTGAGTACACTCTGCGATCCTGTTCGAAAAAATAATGCTTGATGAGCCAAAAATGTTGAATTTGTATTTCAGTCTAGATAAAAGGCATTATCTACTATACAATGTTGCGAAAATTTCTCATTTCCTAAAAGGAGCAAAAATGTATTTGGATCAAATCAAATCAGAGCTTGTGGAAGCACAAGATGTATTAAATAAATTTATCTCTGATGAAAATAACATTAAATTAATTCAGCAAGCGGCATTATTAATTTCAGATAGTTTCAAACAGGGGGGGAAGGTTCTTTCTTGTGGCAATGGCGGCTCTCATTGTGATGCAATGCATTTTGCGGAAGAACTCACGGGGCGTTATCGTGAAAATCGCCCCGGCTATCCTGCAATTGCAATTTCGGATGTGAGTCATTTAAGTTGTGTAAGTAACGATTTTGGTTATGACTATGTGTTTTCACGCTATGTAGAGGCGGTGGGGCAAAAAGGCGATGTATTATTTGGTTTATCCACATCCGGTAATTCTAAAAATGTATTGAATGCCATTGAGGCAGCAAAAGCCAAAGGGATGAAAGTGATTGCGATGACAGGTAAAGACGGTGGAAAAATGGCTGGGCTTGCCGATGTGGAAATTCGAGTGCCACATTTCCGTTATGCGGATCGTATTCAAGAAATTCACATTAAAGTCATCCATATTTTGATGATGCTCATTGAGTTTGAGATGGCAAAAAACACTTAAAGTGCGGTTGTTTTCATAACTATTTTTAAAATCCCAAATTATTTTTGGGATTTTTTATTCTAAATGCTTGCATAAATATGCATAAAAACGTAATATTTGTGCATTCTATAAAGTAAAGAGAATTGAAATGGCTATTCGTGTTAAAAATTTAAATTTTTTCTATGGTGCTTCCCAAGCATTATTTGATATTAATTTGGAAGCGGAAGAAGGGGATACGGTCGTGTTACTGGGTCCAAGCGGAGCGGGAAAAAGTACATTAATCCGCACATTAAATTTATTGGAAGTGCCAACAACCGGTCAATTAAGTATTGCCAATAATAAATTTGATTTATCAAAGGCAACGGCCAATCCGAATGCGATTCGCCAGTTACGCCAAGATGTGGGAATGGTTTTTCAACAGTATAATCTTTGGCCGCATTTGACAGTGATTGAAAATTTAATTGAAGCGCCAATGAAAGTGTTAGGCATAGATGAATCAACGGCAAAAACAGAAGCAATGGAGTTACTAAAACGTTTACGTTTGGAAGAATATGTTGATCGTTTCCCTCTACATTTATCGGGCGGGCAACAACAGCGGGTGGCAATTGCACGGGCGTTAATGATGAAACCGCAAGTGTTGCTATTTGACGAACCGACAGCAGCCTTAGATCCGGAAATTACCGCACAAGTAGTGGATATTATTAAGGAATTGCAGGAAACGGGCATTACTCAAGTGATTGTGACCCATGAAGTTAATGTGGCGCAAAAAGTCGCAACAAAAGTTGTGTATATGGAGCAAGGAAAAATTGTAGAAATGGGATCGGCTGATTGTTTTGAACATCCGAAAACCGAGCAATTTAGACAATATCTTTCTCACTAAAACAATAAGGAGACATTATGAAAAAATTACTTTTAAGCGCAGTATTATTAGGTTCGGCAGCAATAGTAAATGCACAAGAAATTACTTTTGCGATGGAGCCGAGTTATCCCCCGTTTGAGTTTACCAATGAAAAAGGGGAGATCATTGGTTTTGATGTGGATGTAGCGAATGCTATTTGTAAAGAAATTCAAGCAACCTGCAAGTTTAAAGGTGAATCTTTTGATGCATTAATTCCAAATTTAAAGGCAAAACGTTTTGATGCTGCAATTTCCGCCATGGATATCACCGAAGCGCGCTCAAAACAGGTGTTATTTTCAGAGGCCTATTATGATAGCACGGCAAGCTATGTCGCATTGAAAGGTAAAGCAACTCTGGAAACGGCTAAAAACATTGGTGTGCAAAATGGCACAACTTTCCAACAATATACTGTCACTGAAACGAAGCAATATTCACCAAAAGCTTATACGAGTTTACAAGACGCTATTTTAGACTTAAAAAATGGTCGTATTGACATTATTTTCGGTGATACCGCTGTACTTGCGGATATGATCGGCAAAGAACCTGAAATTCAATTCGTTGCTGAAAAAGTGACGAATAAAAAATACTTTGGTAACGGTTTAGGTATTGCAATGAATAAGTCAAACAAAGAATTAGCCGAAAATTTAAATAAAGGTTTGGCGACAATCAGAGCAAATGGTGAATACCAAAAGATCTATGATAAATGGATGATTAAATAATTTATGTTTGCTGATTTTCTTTCTTTAATGTTTACGGCAGCCCTAATGACATTAGGGCTTGCTGTATGCTCCTTAGTTATCGGTTTGCTGTTTAGCGTGATATTTGCTTTATTGGAAGCAAATCGCTTTGTTGGTAAACCTATGGCTATTTTTGTGGCATTGCTACGGGGATTACCGGAAATTCTGGTTGTTTTGCTGGTGTATTTTGGTTCAACAGAGCTTGTAGAAATACTGACCGGCGAATACATTGAATTCAGTACATTCGGATGTGGTGTTTTTGCCTTATCACTTATTTTTGCGGCTTATGCATCGCAAACCTTACGCGGCGCAATTCAAGCTATCCCAAAAGGACAATGGGAATCAGGCGCGGCGTTGGGATTAAGTAAAGGTTATACGTTTATACACATTGTTGTGCCGCAAATTTGGCGTCACGCTTTGCCGGGGTTGAGTAATCAGTGGTTAGTGTTGTTAAAAGATACGGCATTAATTTCACTTATTGGCGGAGATGATTTAATGCGCCAAGCGCAATTAATTAATACCAACACACATCAACCGTTCACTTGGTATGGCATTGCGGCATTAATTTATCTTGCTATAACATTAATCAGTCAAGTCGGTATTCGCCGTTTAGAACTCCGTTTTACGCGTTTTGAAAGAGAGGTGAAATAATGTTCCAAGAATATTTATCCGTGATCGCACAGGGGATTCCGACGAGCTTATTATTGACCTTGGTTTCGTTGTTGGTTGCTTTTTTATTAGCCTTAATTCTGACAGTGTTGCTTGCTATGGGAAATAGCTGGGTAAAAAGAGCGGTCAATTTTTACCTTGTTTTATTTACCGGTACACCACTACTTGTGCAGTTTTTCTTAATTTATGCCGGCCCAGGTCAATTTGAATGGATTGTGAATAGCCCGCTTTGGCATCTTTTATCAAATGCATGGTTCTGTGCGGCATTGGCATTGGCATTAAACAGTGCGGCCTATTCAACCCAATTATTTTATGGTGCGGTGAAAGCGATTCCAAAAGGACAGTGGGAAGGTTGTGCCGCACTGGGGCTAAGCCGCTTACAAACATTAAAAATTTTGATTCCTTACGCATTAAAACGGGCGTTGCCGTCTTATAGTAATGAAATTATTTTGGTATTTAAAGGAACGGCATTGGCATCAACGATTACGATTATGGATATTATGGGCTATGCCCGTCAACTTTACGGTACCGAATATGACGCGTTGACAATTTATGGCATTGCCGGCGGTATCTATTTAGTTATTACAGGGATTGCAACGCTATTATTACGTAAGTTAGAAAATAAAGTACTTGTTTTTGAGCGTTTAGATGTGAAAAAAGCGTAAAGTGCGGTCAATATTTTAAGAGAATGAGTGGGTTGCGTTGCAACCCATTTTTTATGATTGGCTAATGAGACTTGCAATGATAATAAACAAGGCAAAGATGCAAAACCAAACTAAGTGCAATTTTGTGCTTTTTCGGTTAATTTCCGCATTTTTCAAGCGTCTTTCTTCCAACTTTTGTTTATAGATGATGAGATCTTGTTTGAAAGAAAAGCCACAGTGTGGGCAGTTTGTAGCGTGTTCGCTGATTTTTTGGCGACATTCCAGACAGCGGATAAGAGCCATTTCTATTCCTTATTAACTTAAACGGTAGATTTTGATTTCGTACTTTGTCAGTTAGATTGCTGAATTAATAAAACAACAAGTCACTCTGTAGTCTATCAGTGAACGGTAAAATTACCAAACAGGATAAGCTATTGCTTGTGCAATAATAGAATAGTCTTGTTGCTAACCTTATAACTGAAATATGACCAGGTATGGGGAATATAAAATGAAACGTCAGATAAAGTAACAAGATACTCTATGGTGCTTATTGATGAATTACACCGTATTTTTTTACTGTGTTTAAAATTTGAATGTTAAATGTGATATTCATCACAAAATTATGAGGTTTTTGTAAATTAAATTTTTTGTTTATTTAAATTTATCATAAAATACGATGCGCTTATTTAGAGCATGATTTCAGTAACATAGTGATTATTTTTGAGGTGCTTTTATGTTGTGGTTTTTCTTCTGTATAGCCATTTTGACTCTTGGCTATTTTATTTACGGAAAAATTATTGAAAAAATTTTTGTCATTAATCCTAAACGTCAAACTCCCGCTTATCAAATCAATGATGGTGTGGATTATATGCCAATGTCTAAAACCAAAATTTGGTTGATTCAATTATTAAATATTGCGGGTACCGGGCCAATTTTTGGACCTATTCTCGGGGCGCTATACGGACCGGTTGCCATGCTTTGGATTGTTATCGGATGTATTTTTGCCGGGGCGGTACATGACTATTTTTGCGGTATGTTAAGTATCCGTCATGGTGGTGCGACAATGCCTTATTTGGCGGGTAAGTTTTTAGGTCGTCCTGTAAAAGTATTTATCAATCTTCTCGCATTAGTGTTGTTGTTATTGGTTGGTGTGGTATTTGTTGCAAGCCCGGCACAATTAATGGGTACGATTACCATGGATATCTTCGGTGCTTCTCAAGGTGCATTACAATTGGGTGATGCCGAAGCGGTTCATCAGGTGGTGGAAGCCGGTGGTCTTAAAGTATGGGGCATGGATAAAGCCACCATTGTTGCACTATGGACAGTGATTATTTTCGCTTATTATATTCTTGCTACTTTATTACCTATCGATAAAATTATTGGTCGAATTTATCCGCTCTTTGGGGCCTTATTGCTCTTTATGTCTGTGGGAATGGTATATGGTTTGGTGTCGGCGCACTTCAGTGTGGTAGATCCAATTGAATTTTTTCGCACCGTGAATGCAGATGGACAAGGATTAACATGGGAGAAATTCACACAAAACTTCCAAGTAAAAGGTGATGTTCCAATTTGGCCATTGTTATTCTTAACTATTTCTTGTGGAGCATTGTCAGGTTTTCATGCGACACAAACGCCACTAATGGCACGTTGTGCAGAAAATGAGAGTGAAGGTCGTTTCATTTTCTATGGTGCAATGATTACCGAAGGAATTATTGCATTAGTATGGTGTATGGTAGGGCTTGCGTTCTATGAAAATCCACAAGCATTGCAAGATGCAATTTCGGCCGGTTCTCCGTCTAAAGTGGTGTATGACAGTTCATTACACTTCTTAGGATTCATTGGTGGTATTTTTGCCGTGCTAGGTGTTGTAGTGCTTCCGATTACATCAGGTGATACGGCATTCCGTGCCGCACGTTTGCAATTAGCGGAAATCTTCAATATTGATCAACGTTCTCTTTCCAAACGTTTAGTGATTGCGATTCCATTGTTTGTATTAGGGTATTATGTTTCAACGATCGATTTTAGTATTTTATGGCGTTACTTCACTTGGGCAAACCAAATGACGGCAATGGTGATGTTATGGACTGCCGCAGCGTATTTATATCGATATCATAAATTCCACTGGGTTGCTTCTATCCCTGCTTGGTTTATTACTACCGTATGTTCTACTTACTTGTATTACAATAAAATCGGTTTCAGCTTAGATTATCAATTATCGGTATACTTAGGCTTTGCAACAACAATTTTATGTATTGTTTTATTCTTCGTCCTATTAAAACCATTAGGTGATCGTGATGAAGAAGCCTATGTAAATACGACAAACGTATAATTTTCAACGCGTTATAAAATCAAACCGTTCAAGTGAATGCTTGAGCGGTTTTTTTATCTGAAATTTATCGCATTTATATATTGGAATCGCTTGCAAGTTTGCTTTATAACCGATAGACTTGGCAGTTAAGTGGTGAAAAGTGGTTTTTTGTGGTGATTTTTACCAGAATTTTAATCTTAAAGGATCAGAATCAATGTTTCGTGGTGCTGTAGCGGTAAATTTAGATTCAAAGGGAAGAATTGCGATCCCGACTCGCTATCGCGCAGAAATTATTGAAAAAAATCAAGGGCAAATGGTTTGTACGGTAGATATTCGTCAGCCTTGCCTATTGCTTTATCCCTTAGATGAATGGGAAAAAATTGAGCAGAAACTACTTTCATTATCTAATTTTGATCCTAACCAACGCCGTTTACAGCGAGTAATGCTTGGTTATGCTACCGAATGTGAAATGGATGCTCAGGGGCGTATTTTACTGAGCGGGCCATTACGTCAACATGCAAAATTAGAAAAAGGTTTAATGTTGGTAGGGCAATTAAACAAATTTGAAATTTGGAGTGATACGGAGTGGATCGCACAAATTGATGAAGATATTGCTGTGGCAGGAACTGCCGAATTTGCAACGGATACGAATTTAAATATGCTGTCATTCTAATAAACTTAGAAAAGAACAGCAGCACTAGCAAGATAAGCGGTGCTTGCACCGCATTATCTTTTTTCAAACTTATTTTATTAACGCTTACGAATATGCAAAATTCCTTTTCTTCGACTGAACATATTACGGTTTTACTCCATGAAGCTGTGGACGGCTTGGCATTGAAAGAAAATGGAATTTATATTGATGGCACTTTTGGACGGGGAGGTCATTCTCGTTTAATTCTTTCCAAACTCTCTCAAAACGGTCGTTTGATTGGTATTGACCGAGATCCTTATGCCATCGCGGAAGCGAAAAAAATTCAAGACCAACGTTTTCAAATTGAACATAATAGCTTTTCCCAAATCCCTGAAATTTGTGAAAAATTAGATTTGGTTGGCAAGATTGATGGTATTTTGCTTGATCTCGGCGTGTCATCTCCGCAGTTGGATGAGGCGGAACGCGGTTTTAGTTTTATGAAAGACGGCCCGCTCGACATGCGTATGAATACAAAACAAGGTTTATCTGCGGCAGAATGGTTAAAACAGGTTTCTGTAGAGGATTTAACTTGGGTATTGAAAACCTTCGGTGAAGAACGGTTTGCAAAACGTATTGCGACAGCCATTGTTGAATACAACAAAAGTGCGGTCAAAAATGGCGAAAAAGGTTTATCACGAACACTCCAACTGGCTGAACTCATTTCCCAGGCAGTGCCTTTTAAGGATAAGAACAAACATCCGGCAACCCGTAGTTTTCAAGCAATTCGAATTTTCATTAATTCTGAACTGGATGAATTGGAAAGTGTATTACATTCGGCATTAGAGATGTTAGCAACTGGAGGGCGTTTGTCGATCATTAGTTTCCATTCTTTAGAAGATAGAATGGTTAAACACTTTATCAAAAAACAAAGTAAAGGAGAGCCGATTCCAAAAGGGTTGCCATTACGTGAAGATCAAATTCAACGTCACCAAAAATTAAAAGCTATTGGCAAAGCAGTTCAGCCGTCAGAAGCAGAAATTCAGGCAAATCCACGTTCAAGAAGCGCAATATTACGCATTGCGGAAAAAATCGGTTAGGGTAAAAAATGTTAGAGAATAATGAACGTTATCCTTTGCAGAATCTTTTGGTAGAAGATTTATTTTCAGCAAATAAATTGGTTTCATTATTATTGTTATTAATTTTGATTTCTGCTATGGCAACAATTTGGTTAACGCACCAAACGCGCGGGCTAATCTCTGAAAATGGTCAGTTGGTTTTGCAACATCAAGCATTGCAAGATGAATATCGCAATTTGCAGTTGCAAGAAGCGACTGAGGGCGATAGCACAAGAGTGGAATTTATTGCGATTGGTACGTTAAAAATGAAAAGAATAGATAGCGACCAAGAAGTGGTTATTTTGGAATAAAAAGTAAGTCAGGGTTGAGTAAATGGTTAGATTTAATTCATCAAAAAAATCAAATAAATCTAAGAAAACAATTAGAAAACTCGCCGTGTCTACAACAACGGCGATTAAACCCAATAAGCCTAAAATGGTGTTTGAAAGATGCTTTATACGCTGGCGTTATTTAATTGCCACAGGGCTTATTTTCTTCGGATTAGGCGCTTTAGTTGCTCGGGCTGCCTATGTTCAAGCGATCAATTCGGATATTCTTTCCGGTGAAGCGGATAAACGTTCTTTACGTAAAGATGAAATTCTTTCGGTTCGCGGTTCAATTTTAGATCGTAACGGTCAGTTATTATCTGTAAGTGTGCCAATGAGTGCGGTAATCGCAGAACCTAAACGTATTCTTAAAGAAGGTTCGCTTGATGACAAAGAGAGAATCAAAGCTCTCGCGGATGTCTTAGGTTTGAGCTATAACGAACTTGTCAAAAAAATTGAGAAAAATCCAAAATCAGGTTTTTTATATTTAGCACGCCAGGTTGAAGCTGGAAAAGCACAATATGTCAAAGAATTGAAAATTAAAGGAATCAGCCTAGAAAGCGAGCCGCGTCGTTTCTATCCGCGAGTAGAAGAAACCGCACATTTAATCGGTTATACCGATATTGACGGTAATGGTATTGAAGGGATTGAGAAAAGTTTTAATACAATGCTGGTGGGGAAAGACGGTTCCCGTTTAGTACGAAAAGATAAACGAGGAAACGTGGTTGAACATATTGCCGACCAGAAAAAATACGATGCACAAGATGTGACACTCAGCATTGATGAAAAATTACAATCGATGGTATATCGTGAAATCAAAAAAGCGGTAACGGAAAACAAGGCGGAATCAGGTACGGCAGTACTTGTTGATGTGCGTACCGGTGAGGTGCTTGCAATGGCTAATGCGCCTTCTTATAACCCGAATAATCGTGTCGGTGTGAAAGCGGAGCTTATGCGAAACCGTGCGATTACTGATGTTTTCGAGCCCGGTTCAACGGTAAAACCTTTTGTTGTTTTGACCGCACTTCAGCGTGGTGCGGCACAACGTAATGAAGTGATCAATACAGGCTCTTTTACCGTGAGTGGGAAAGAAATTGTGGATGTCGCACCTCGTCCTCAACAAACTTTAGATGAAATTCTGATTAATTCGAGTAACCGTGGAGTCAGTCGTCTTGCATTACGTATGCCGCCAAGTGCATTAATGGATACCTATCAGGCGGCAGGGCTAGGTAAAGCTACCGATTTAGGCTTGGTTGGCGAACAAGCTGGTGTGTTAAATGCAAATCGCAAACGTTGGGCGGATATTGATCGGGCAACGGTAGCTTATGGCTATGGTATCACCGCAACACCGCTACAAATGGCGCGTGCTTATGCGACTTTAGGAAGTTTTGGTATTTATCGTCCGCTTTCTATTACTAAAGTTGATCCTCCTGTGATTGGTCAACGTGTTTTTTCTGAGAAAACCACAAAAGAAATTGTGAATATGTTAGAAAAAGTAGCGATTAAAAATAAGCGTGCGATGGTCGAAGGCTATCGGGTCGGAGTGAAAACCGGTACTGCGCGTAAAATTGAAAATGGACGCTATGTGAATAAATATGTGGCATTTACGGCTGGGATTGCGCCAATTAGTGATCCGCGTTATGCACTTATTATTTTGATTAATGATCCGAAAGCCGGTCAATATTACGGTGGTGCGGTATCTGCGCCTGTGTTCTCCAGCATTATGGGATATGCTTTGCGTACCAATGGTATTGCACCTGATGCCGAACCACTAGATAAAACGGCAAAACGCACGGTTCGTCTTACTTCACGTAAAACAGAACAAGATAATGTGAAACAGGCAAATTAAGGAAAAACAATGAAAAAACTAACCGCACTTTTTAATTTGCCTTCACTTCCCCAAGATATTGAAATTAATGAACTGGTTTTAGATAGTAGAAAAGTGAAAACCGGTGATCTGTTTGTTGCAATAAAAGGACATCAAGTTGATGCAACCTGTTTTATTGAACAGGCGATTTTAGCCGGTGCAAGTGCGATTGTCGCTGAAACCGGCTCGGTCGATATGCATTTAAGCGTAGTATATCAGCAGCAAAAACCAGTGATTTATTACTATAATTTGTCGTCAAATTTATCCGAGATTGCAGATAAATTTTATGATTCGCCGTCTAAAAAACTCACCCTTGTCGGTGTTACCGGCACAAATGGGAAAACAACCGTCTCTCAACTATTAGCGCAGTGGGTTAGGCACTTAGGGCATAAGTCGGCTGTAATGGGGACGATTGGAAACGGCTTATTAGGACAGGTTGTTGAAGCAAAAAATACTACGGGTTCACCGATCGAAATTCAATCTTCACTTGCTTCTTTTATTAATGCCAGTGCGGATTTTGTAGCGATTGAGGTTTCTTCTCACGGTTTAGTTCAACATCGGGTAGAGGCGTTAGATTTTAACGTTGCAATTTTTACAAATTTAAGCCGTGATCATTTAGACTATCACGGCACGATGGAAGATTACACACAAGCGAAAAAACGTTTTTTCTTTGACTTATCTCCCGATTTGCAAATTCTAAATGCAGATGATCCGGTAGGTGCGGAATGGCTAAAATCATTACCAAATGGCATTGCGGTCAGTTGTGAAGCAAATTTCCAACCAAATTCCAAACAATGGCTAAAAGCCGTCTCAGCCCGTTTTACTCACGAGGGGACGATTATTGATTTTACATCCAGTTGGGGAAATGGCACTCTGAACAGCCCGTTAATTGGTGCATTTAATGTGAGTAATTTACTATTAGCCATGGCGACATTGCTTGCATTAGGATACTCATTGGAGAGTTTAATCAATAGCGTTTCAACGTTACAAGGTGTTCGCGGCAGAATGGAAATGATCAAAGTTGAGGAAAAATCGGCAGTTATTGTCGATTATGCCCATACGCCGGACGCTTTGGAAAAAGCGCTTGTTGCCGCTCGTGAACATTGCAATGGCAAACTATGGTGCATTTTTGGCTGTGGTGGCGATCGTGATAGAGGTAAACGTCCGTTAATGGCAAAAGTTGCCGAGCAATTTGCTGATATGGTGATTGTAACCACAGATAATCCGCGTACCGAAGAGCCTGATCAAATTGAAGCGGATATTGTTTCCGGTTTTAGTAATATGGATAACGTCGGGTTAATTTCTGATCGTGCACAAGCAATTGAATTCGCTATTCAAGGGGCGCAGAAAAATGACCTCATTTTGATTGCGGGAAAAGGCCACGAGGATTATCAAATTGTAGGGAATGAAATCTTGCATTTTTCCGATCAAGAAACGGCTGAGTTTTATTTAACCCAATAAATTTATCTAATTAATTCATGATTAATTTAACGACACAGCAACTTGCTCAAATTCTCAATGGAAAATTAATAGGGAGTGAGCAGGTTATCATTGAAAACATCAATACGGATACACGTCATCCTATTCCTAATCATTTGTTTTTTGCGCTAAAAGGGGAAACATTTGATGCTCATCAATATCTTCATCAAGCAATCGAACAAGGGGCGGTTGCTTTAGTTGTTCAACACGCCGATCCTCATATTTCTATCCCACAACTTGTCGTAGAAAATACGCGTTTAGCTGTAGGTCAATTAGCCAAATGGTTGAGAGAAAAAATTAATCCTAAAGTTGTGGCGATGACGGGCTCTTCCGGAAAAACCACAGTAAAAGAAATGACGGCGAGTATTTTGCAACAAACGGCAGGAAATCCGGATGCCGTACTTTTTACCCAAGGGAATTTCAATAATGACATTGGTGTTCCGCTCACATTATTACGTTTGGAAGAAAAACATCGTTTTGCTGTGATTGAGCTGGGAGCAAACCATCAAGGTGAAATTGATTACACGACCGCTCTTGCCCAACCGGATGTGGCGTTAGTCAATAATGTTGCCGCAGCACATTTAGAGGGGTTTGGATCTTTAAAGGGTGTGGCACAAGCTAAGGGCGAGATTTATCGTGGTTTAACGGCAAATGGTGTTGCAATTATTAATGGTGAACATAATTATCTTGAACTTTGGCAAAAAGAAATCGGTGATCATCCCATTCAATATTTCAATGGCAAAGATTATTTTGCTAAAAATATTCAACATAATGAGCAAGGTTCAATTTTTACATTAGTTTCTCCACAAGGTGAAATTGAAATCCATCTTCCGTATTTAGGCGAACATAATGTCAAGAATGCGTTGGCGGCAGCCGCACTTTCAATGAATATCGGGGCTACGTTACCGGATGTTAAAAACGGGTTAGAGCAGCGCTCTCAAGTGAAAGGGCGTTTATTCCCGATTCGGGTTAATGAGAATTTATTATTATTAGACGATACCTACAATGCCAATCAAGATTCCCTTTGTGCGGCAATTGATGTTTTGAAATCCTATAAAGCCTTTCGCATTTTATGCGTGGGGGACATGAAAGAGTTAGGGGAAAATTCCCTCGAAATTCATCGTCAAGTAGGGCAATATGCAAAAACGGCTCAGCTTGATTTAATCTGCTCTTTTGGTTGTGAAAGTGCGGTCATTTCTGAGGCGGTTTTAGGCAAACATTTTACCGATAAAGTGGAAATGGTGGATTTTTTAGTTGATCTTATTGAGAAACAATTAAAACAAAATCGACATATCGTTGTGCTTGGCAAAGGCTCTCGCTCAATGAAAATGGAAGATGTGATTTATTCATTAAAGGATAAAATTAAATGTTAGTTTGGCTTGCTGAATTCCTTGTTCGTTATGAAACCGCATTTAATGCAATTTCATATATTACTGTGCGTGCAATTCTTGCATTATTGACCGCACTTTTTATTTCCCTTTGGATTGGGCCGAAGGTCATTAAGCGTTTGCAAATATTGAAATTTGGCCAAGAAGTGCGTAATGATGGACCGGAAAGCCATTTTGCGAAAAAAGGCACGCCAACTATGGGCGGTGTGATGATTCTTTTTGCAATTGGCATTAGTACAGTGTTATGGGCAAATTTAGCCAATCCTTATATCTGGATTTGTTTATTTGTGCTATTTGGTTACGGTGCAATCGGTTTTATTGATGATTACCGCAAGATCACACGTAAAAACACAGACGGTTTAATTGCACGTTGGAAATATTTCTGGATGTCCGTTGTTGCACTGGCAGCGATTATTTGGCTGTATTGGTTGGGACATGATACGGATGCAACCCGATTAGTGGTGCCGTTTTTCAAAGATATTATGCCGCAGTTAGGCTTATTTTATATTGTGTTGTCTTATTTTGTGATAGTGGGAACAGGTAATGCGGTTAATTTAACCGATGGATTAGACGGACTCGCTATTATGCCTACTGCATTGGTTGCCGGTGCTTTTGCCTTGATTGCATGGGCCACGGGTAACGTTAATTTTGCTGAATATTTACATATTCCTTATATCAAACACAGTTCTGAAGTGGTCGTATTTTGTACGGCGATTGTAGGCGCCGGATTGGGTTTCTTATGGTTCAATACTTATCCTGCACAAGTATTTATGGGGGATGTCGGTTCACTTGCATTAGGCGGTGCATTGGGCGTGGTTGCTATTTTAGTCAGGCAAGAATTTTTACTTGTGATTATGGGAGGGGTGTTTGTCGTCGAAGCACTTTCAGTCATTTTACAGGTTGGGTCTTACAAATTACGCAAACAACGAATTTTCAGGATGGCGCCGATTCATCATCATTTTGAATTAAAAGGCTGGCCTGAGCCGAGAGTGATTATTCGGTTTTGGATTATTTCGTTAATGTTAGTGTTGATGGGATTAGTCACGCTTAAATTGAGATAATCGATTCGCTCTTTCTTTTTGAAAGAGCGCATTCATTTTCTTTGCTTGTTGAAGAATACGATCCCGAAAAACACGTTTGGTTAAACGTTATTTAAAAAGTGCGGTTAAATTTGAGCGTAATTTTATCCAATAAGAAAGTCGATTTCTCATCAAATGAAAGCCGATATAAAAAACAGAATGAAATAGTAAGAAGTAAAAAATGAACAGTTACCAAAATAAAACCGTTACTATTATTGGATTGGGTAAAACAGGTTTGTCCTGTGTTGATTATCTTAACGCTCAACAGGCAAATATCCGTGTAATTGATACGCGAGAAAACCCCGTCGGTGCGGATAAACTTCCTAAAAATATTCCGCTTCATACCGGAAGCTTAAATCAACACTGGTTGAATGAAAGCGATATGATCGTCATCAGTCCGGGGCTTGCGGTAAAAACGCCGGAAATTCAGACCGCACTTTCATTAGGTGTAGAACTGGTGGGCGATATTGAATTATTTTGTCGTGCAGCTACAAAACCCATTGTGGCGATAACGGGCTCAAATGGAAAAAGTACAGTGACTACGCTAGTTTACGAGATGGCGAAAGCAGCGGGGCTGAAAGTAGGAATGGGGGGGAATATTGGTATTCCGGCACTTTCTTTACTGAATCAGGATTATGATCTTTACGTATTGGAATTATCCAGTTTTCAATTGGAAACAACATACAGTTTAAAAGCTACCGCAGCGACTGTTTTGAATGTGACGGAAGATCATATGGATCGTTATGTGGATTTAGAGGATTATCGTCAGGCTAAGTTGCGTATTTATCATCAGGCTGAAAGCGCAGTGGTGAATAACGAAGACAAATTGACTTTAGGTGGGGGTAACAATCAAGGGAAAAAGGTTGTTTCTTTTGCCGAACATAATGCGGATTATGATATTAAAACCGAGAATGGCAAACCGTGTTTAATGGTGAAAGATGAGGTGATTTTACCTTGTGATGAAATTATGCTGGTTGGTCGTCATAATTATATGAATGCCCTTGCAGCAGCGGCATTAGCGCAAGCCGTTGGGGTAAATTTAGAGGCAGTTCGTACCGCACTTCGACAATTTAGAGGACTGGATCACCGTTTTCAATTAGCCTATCAGGCAAATGGTGTGCGTTGGATTAATGATTCTAAGGCAACCAATGTGGGAAGTACCGTGGCCGCACTGACAGGTTTATTTGTCGAAGGTAAATTACACTTATTATTAGGTGGTGATGGAAAAGGCGCTGATTTTTCCGAATTAGCCGAGCTGATTAATCAACCTCATATTATTTGTTATTGTTTTGGGCGTGACGGGGCGGAACTGGCAAAACTTTCTCCGCAAAGCTATTTATTTGAAACGATGGCGCAAGCGATTGAGTTCTTGCGACCGACATTGCAAGTAGGCGATATGGTTCTATTATCACCGGCTTGCGCAAGTCTTGATCAATTCGCTTCTTTTGAAAAGCGTGGTGAAGAATTTACTCGTTTAGCACAATTAAATTAATTAATAGAGCAATGGAATTTATTCAAAAAATTAAACAGAACCTTGATAGTTGGACTAGAATTACGCCACAGGGATTATTATATGATCGGGCGTTGTTTTGGCTTTTTGTGATTTTATTGCTCATAGGTTTGATTGCGGTAACGTCAGCCTCTATTCCGTATAGCTCAAGATTATTTAATGATGCATTTTATTTTGCCAAACGTGATGCATTTTATGTGTTTCTCTCGCTTTTAACCTGTTATTTCAGCATGCAAATTTCGACCCAACAATGGGAAAAATGGCATGTTAAAATTTTTTTCTTAGCCATTGCATTACTATTTGCTGTACTTGTTATTGGTTCTTCCGTCAATGGTGCAAAACGTTGGATTTCTCTTGGTGTACTTAATTTTCAACCGGCAGAATTTGCTAAATTGGCGCTTGCCTGTTTCTTAGCGAGCTATTTTACCCGCCGTTACGATGAAGTGCGGTCAAATAAATTGAGTGCTTTTAAACCCTTCATTGTTATGGGAATAATGGGCGGATTTTTATTGGCTCAGCCGGATTTGGGGAGTACGGTCGTATTATTCGTTATTACCTTTGGTATGCTTTTTATTGTTGGAGCAAACTTCTGGCAATTTGTCGGTTTAGTTGTGACCGGCATATTATTGTTTGTCTGGCTAGTGCTTTCCGCCTCTTATCGTTTAAAACGTTTTACCGGTTTCCTAGAACCGTTTAAAGATCCTTATGGTACGGGATTTCAGCTGACTAACTCACTGATGGCATTCGGACGGGGGGAAATAACGGGGGAAGGTTTAGGTAATTCTATTCAAAAATTAGATTATTTACCGGAAGCACATACCGACTTCATTATGGCGATTATTGGTGAAGAATTCGGATTTATCGGTATTTTTGTGGTCGTTATTTTGTTAGGATTGTTGGTTTTCCGCGCATTAAAAATTGGGCGTGAATCACTCCAATTAGAACAACGTTTCCGTGGCTTCTTTGCTTTCGGTATCAGCTTTTGGATTTTCTTTCAAGGCTTTGTTAATTTAGGGATGGCGCTGGGTATGCTGCCAACAAAAGGTCTAACTTTCCCGTTAGTGAGCTACGGCGGTTCAAGTATTATTATTATGTCGGCAACGATTGGTATTTTATTGCGTATTGACCATGAAAACCGTTTACAGCGGGGCGGGCAAGCGCGTTTGCGTGATGATTAGGAATAAAAATGAATAAATCCAAAAAATTATTAGTCATGGCGGGAGGAACGGGCGGTCATGTTTTTCCGGCTATCGCGGTTGCTCAAACCTTACAGCAACAAGGATGGGAAATTTGCTGGCTTGGTACAAAAGATCGTATGGAGGCCAAACTAGTACCGGAACATGGTATTCCGATTCGTTTTATTCAAATTTCCGGTTTGCGGGGAAAAGGCATTAAAGCCTTATTAAGTGCACCTTTTGCTATTTTACGTGCAATATTTCAAGCGAAAAAAATTATCCAAGAAGAAAAGCCAAATGCCGTATTAGGGATGGGAGGTTATGTTTCCGGGCCCGGCGGTGTAGCGGCAAAATTGTGTGGTGTACCGATTATTCTACACGAGCAAAATGCCGTTGCCGGATTAACCAATAAATGGCTGGCAAAAATGGCAACCCGTGTATTACAAGCTTTTCCAAATGCGTTTCCGAATGCGGAAGTTGTCGGGAACCCTGTACGCCAACGTTTATTCCAAATGCCGTCACCGGAGGAACGTTTTTCCCATCATGGTGAAAAGTTACGCGTATTTGTGGTTGGCGGGAGCCAGGGGGCTCGGGTGTTGAATCAAACGCTGCCAAAAGTTGTCTCACAACTTGTGGATAGATTAGAGGTTCATCATCAAGTAGGAAAAGGCGCAGTTGAAGATGTAGCCGGATTTTATGGCGAAAATGCCTCGAAAATCAAAATTACAGAGTTTATTGATGATATGGCTGAAGCCTATGCGTGGGCGGATGTGGTGATTTGTCGTTCCGGGGCATTGACGGTATGCGAACTTGCCGCTGTCGGTACGCCGGCAATTTTTGTTCCGTTCCAACATAAAGATCGACAACAATATCTTAATGCAAAATATTTAGCCGATGTTGGGGCGGCCAAAATTGTAGAACAAAGTGATCTAACGCCGGATATTTTGGTTAATTATTTGCAGAATTTTACGCGTGATGAACTTTTACAGATGGCGATAAAAGCAAAATCTATGTCTGCACCATTGGCGGCTCAGCATGTCGCTAATGTAATTATTGAGAACGCAAAATAATAATATAAAAATCTTTGGGATTTTGACCGCACTTTTTCATCGGTCAAATATTTTCCGAAAGAGAGAAGGAAATAAGATGAAACATTCTCACGAAGAAATTAGAAAAATTATCCCTGAAATGCGCCGGGTTCAGCAAATTCATTTTATTGGTATCGGTGGTGCCGGTATGAGTGGGATTGCTGAAATTCTTCTGAATGAAGGCTATCGGATTTCAGGTTCGGATATCGCAGACGGTGCGGTTACCCAACGTCTTGCACAGGCTGGGGCAAACGTTTTTATTGGTCATAAAGCTGAAAATATTGATGGTGCGAGTGTTGTTGTTGTATCAAGTGCGATTCACGAAGATAATCCGGAGTTGGTTGCCGCAAAACAAAATCGTATTCCGGTGATCCAACGTGCGCAAATGTTAGCGGAAATTATGCGTTTTCGTCATGGTATTGCTGTGGCGGGAACGCACGGTAAAACCACTACAACGGCAATGCTGTCGATGATTTATACACAAGCAAAATTAGATCCTACCTTTGTGAATGGCGGATTAGTAAAATCTGCCGGAAAAAATGCCCACCTTGGTGTGAGCCGTTATTTAATCGCGGAAGCGGATGAAAGCGATGCTTCTTTCTTACATTTACAGCCGATGGTTTCTGTGGTAACGAATATTGAACCGGATCATATGGATACTTATGAAGGCGATTTTGAGAAAATGAAAGCCACTTATGTGAAATTTCTTCACAATCTCCCTTTCTACGGCTTAGCAATGATGTGTGCGGACGACCCTGTTTTAATGGAGCTGGCTCCGAAAGTGGGACGTCAGGTTATTACTTACGGTTTTAGTGAAAAGGCGGATTATCGTATTGAAGACTACGAGCAAATCGGTTTTCAGGGGCATTATAGAGTGGTTTGTCCGAATGGGGAATGTCTTAATATGCTGCTAAATGTACCGGGCAAACATAATGCGCTAAATGCTACAGCGGCGTTGGCGGTTGCTAAAGAAGAAGGAATTAATAATGAAGCGATTTTAGCGGCGCTTGCGGATTTCCAAGGTGCAGGGCGTCGTTTTGATCAGCTTGGTGAATTTATTCGTCCAAATGGAAAAGTACGTTTAGTGGATGATTATGGTCATCATCCAACCGAAGTTGGGGTAACGATTAAAGCGGCACGCGAAGGTTGGGGAAATAAGCGCATTGTGATGATTTTCCAACCGCATCGTTATTCACGAACCCGTGATTTATTTGATGATTTTGTTCAAGTGCTTTCACAAGTGGATGCGCTGGTTATGCTGGATGTTTATGCTGCCGGTGAAACACCAATTGTGGGGGCTGACAGTAAAGCACTTTGCCGTTCAATCCGTAATTTGGGTAAAGTAGATCCTATTTTGGTATCGGATACAGTGCAATTAGGCGAAGTGCTTGATCAAATTATTCAAGACGGTGATTTAATTTTAGCGCAAGGGGCCGGTAGCGTGAGTAAAATTTCTCGTGGTTTGGCAGATTCTTGGAAAAATTAGTGTAGGATACAAAAGTCTAAGCCTACAAAAATATGAAAATCAATCATAATGAATAGGATATAAAATGAATTTAAGACAAGAAAAAATTGCCGTGTTACTAGGTGGTACATCCGCTGAACGTGAAGTTTCTTTAAATTCCGGTAAAGCGGTTTTGGACGCTTTTGTCAGTCAAGGTTATAACGCCCATCCCATAGATCCAAAAGAATATGATGTTGTAAATCTTAAAAAAGACGGTTTTGATCGGGTATTTAATATTTTACATGGTCGTGGCGGTGAAGACGGAACTATGCAAGGCTTATTAGAGCAAATCGGTTTACCTTATACCGGCTGTGGCGTAATGGCATCCGCTTTGACGATGGATAAGATGCGTACCAAAATGCTGTGGAAAGCCTTTGGTTTACCTGTTGCCGAGATGGAAGTAGTTACACGTGATAATTTAGCTCAATTAGATCCGCAAGCAGTTGTGGAAAGATTGGGCTTACCATTAATGGTTAAACCTTCTTTAGAAGGTTCTAGCGTAGGTTTAACAAAGGTTAAAAGCGTAGAAAACTTAAAAAGTGCGGTTGAATTTGCACTTAAATTTGATAACACAATTTTGATTGAAGAATGGCTTGCCGGTGATGAATTAACGGTGCCGGTGTTAGACGGTCGGGTATTACCCGCAGTTCGTATCGTACCGGAAGGTGAATTTTATGATTATGAGGCAAAATATATTTCCGATAACACGAAATATTTTTGTCCGGCAGGATTAACCGCAGAACGTGAACAAGCATTGGCAATACTAGTCAAGCAGGCTTATGATGCCGTAGGCTGCCGTGGTTGGAGCCGTATTGATGTGATGTGTGATGCGAAGGGCGATTTCCGTTTGGTGGAGGTTAATACTAATCCGGGAATGACCAGTCATAGTTTATTCCCAAAATCGGCTGCCACAGCGGGCATTTCTTTTGAGCAACTTGTTGTGAATATTCTGGAGTTGAGCGCGCAATGAATGTGCTGAAACGTAAAAGCACGCCAAATACTCGATATGGTGAACCAAGGTTCAAATATTTTTTACAACTTCGTCTCTTGATTGCCATATTATGTATCGGATTTGGGTATTTTGTTTATTCAAATTGGCAAAATTGGTTGGAGAGTCTTGATTCTAAACCAATTAGTGCTTATGCGCTCGTCGGTAAAACAGAATTTACCGATTATGCGGATATTCAGGATGTTTTGCTTAAAATGGGGACATTAAAAGGCTTTTGGGGACAAGATGTTAAGGTTATTCAAGAACAGATTGAAACCTTACCTTGGATAAAAGGTGCGGTTGTTCGTAAAGTTTGGCCAAATCGTTTAAGTATTTGGCTGACGGAATATATTCCGGTCGCGATTTGGAATAAGACAGAGTTTGTCACAAAAGAGGGAACCGTCTTCCAATTGCCGCTGGAGCGTTTAAAAAATAAAGTGTTGCCTTATTTAGGTGGCCCGGATTATCAGAGCCCAAAAGTGCTTGAGGTATGGAATCAGATTTATGCCGATTTTAAGGCGAAAAATTTAAACGTAAAAGGTGTCACTATTGATGCGCGTGGTGCGTGGCAAGTTACACTTGATAATGATATAGTACTGAAATTAGGGCGTGGAGAATGGAAATCAAAACTCGAACGTTTTGTGACAATTTATCCACAAATTGAAGTTGAAGAAGGCAAGCGAATTGATTATGTCGATTTACGATATACATCGGGTGCAGCAGTCGGAATGACGGATAAATAAGATTTAGTGGGTGTAATAAAATATGGCAAAAGTGGTTGAAACAAAGGCAATTGTTGGACTTGAAGTCGGTACATCAAAAGTCGTTGCTGTCGTTGGTGAAGTATTACCTGATGGCGTAGTGAACGTATTGGGCGTTGGTAGCTGTCCTTCAAAGGGAATTGATAGCGGAAGTATTACGGATTTAGATGCGGTTGTGAGTTCTATTCAACGTGCTATTGAATCTGCCGAGTCAATGGCGGATTGCCAGATTATGAGTGTAACTTTGGCAATTACCGGAGAACATATTCAAAGTTTAAATGAAAATGGATTTGTTCCGATTGGTGAGAGTGAAGTGACGCAAGATGAAATCGATTCTGCTTTGCATAATGCAAGCACAATTAAATTGCCGGAAGGTGTTTCTTTATTACACGTCATCCCACAAGAATATGCGGTGGATCGTCAATTAAATATTAAAAACCCCCTTGGTTTACAAGGCGTTCGTTTGAATGCGCACGTACACTTAATCGCTTGTCATCAAGATTGGCAAAATAATTTAAAAAAAGCCGTGGAGCGCTGCGGATTACAAGTGGATAAAGTTGTATTCTCAGGTTTTGCTGCAACCCATTCGGTTTTAACTGAAGATGAAAAGGACCTTGGCGTTTGTTTGATTGATTTCGGTGCGGGTACAATGAATGTGATGGTTTTCACGAATGGCGCTTTACGTTTTAGTAAAGTTATTCCCTACGCCGGTAATATAGTGACTAATGATATTGCCCATGCTTGTACTATTTCGCGTGCAGAAGCAGAACGGGTTAAGGTGAACTATGCAAGTGCGGTATATCCGGCACGGTTACATGGCGATAAAAAGATTGAGGTTGCCAGTATCGGCGGTCGAGCCCCCCGCTCTTTAACCACAAGTGATTTATCTTTAATCACTTCAGCACGTTATACGGAACTTCTTGGTGTTGTGAAGGACGAATTAGATAAGCTAAAAGCGGATTTAGAAAGCAACCATATTAAATTTGAATTGATTGCTGGAGTTGTCATTACCGGTGGTGGTGCCCAAATTAAAGATTTAAAAGAGTGTGCGATGGATGTATTTGGTTGCCAAGTGCGAATCGGTAGTCCGTTAAATATTACTGGTTTAACTGATTATGTAAACCGTCCGCAATATTCAACTGTAATAGGGTTGTTACAGTATAGCCACAGCAATAGTGATGATCTTATCGGTAGCGATGACGATTCGGAAGGGAATATTTTCGGCACAATTTGGTCAGGCATTAAAAAAATCGCAAATAAAGTGCGGTCAGAATTTTGATTATTTTGAATTTTCATCTACAATACCAAACAGTTTAACTTTATTAGAATGCTAGCAGAGTATTAGCAGAACGGAGAACGCAAATGTTATACCCAGATTATGGTGATTTTGAAGAACAATCAGGCGCACTGATTAAGGTTGTCGGTGTTGGCGGCGGCGGCGGTAATGCCGTAAACCATATGGTTGCCAATATGATTAAACAAGACATTGGCGGTACTTTTCTTGGCGAAAATACTCTTGATAGCGAAGAGCATGGAAAAATTATTTTCTATGCAGTGAATACCGATGCACAAGCATTACGGAAAAGTCAAGTTCAGCAAACTGTGCAAATTGGTGGTGCGACAACGAAAGGTCTTGGCGCTGGGGCAAATCCTAATGTGGGGCGTAAAGCAGCGGAAGATGATCAAGAAGAAATCCGTAAAATGCTTGAAGGTGCCGATATGGTCTTTATTGCCGCCGGTATGGGCGGTGGTACCGGTACCGGTGCTGCACCTATTGTTGCTAAAGTAGCAAAAGAATTGGGTATTTTAACTGTTGCGGTTGTCACCAAACCATTCGCTTTTGAAGGTAAAAAGCGTATGCAATTCGCCGAATTAGGGATTAAGGATCTTGCTCAATATGTTGACTCAATGATCATTATTCCTAATCAGCAAATTCAAAAAGTTCTCCCTAAAAATGCAACGTTGATTGATGCATTTGCTGCTGCGAATGATGTACTGCGTAACTCTGTGATGGGTATTTCTGATATGATTACTTCACCGGGCATGATTAATGTTGACTTTGCCGATGTGAGAACTGTTATGTCGGAGATGGGACAGGCGATGATTGGCTTTGGTTCCGCTCATGGTGCACCAGGTGAAGGTCGTGCAGAGGAAGCGGCAAGAATTGCTGTACGCAATGATTTATTGGAAAAAGTTGATTTAACCAATGCTAAGGGGATTTTGATTAATATCACTGGCGGTTTTGATATTGCATTTGATGAGTTTAATGTAGTAGGTGATACTATTCATAGTTTTGCTTCGGAAGATGCAACAATTGTTGTAGGGACAACCTTAATACCGGAAATGAGTGATGAAATCCGCGTCACTATCGTTGCAACAGGTTTAGGTGAAATTACGCCAAATGAGACCATTCAGGTACAAAAAACGGCTCAATCGTTATCACCGCTTCACCAACCGGTAGAGGGGAGTTCACACTCGATTCCGTTAAGAACGCAGGAGCAACAACCTATTACAACATTTAGACAGCCTGAGCCGATACGTTCTCCGGAGAGAAACCCACAGCCGACAGATTATCGTAGTGGCTTGGAAAGACCAATCACTGAACGTTTGTCTTCTTTTAAAAAATTTGATCCAAACGCAATAGATCAAAATGATAAGTAATAAATAAAATCTTGTTGTGAAACAATAAGGTAAAGAGAATCATGATTAAACAAAGAACATTAAAACAAAGTGTTAAAGTAACCGGTATCGGTTTGCATAGCGGCAAAAAGGTGACCTTAACATTACGTCCGGCAATGCCAAATACCGGTGTGATTTACTGTCGTACCGATTTAAATCCGCCGGTAACATTCCCGGCGAATGCGGATTCTGTGAGAGATACGATGCTTTGTACCGCACTTGTCAATGAACAAGGCGTTCGTGTTTCAACTGTTGAACATTTAAACGCGGCATTAGCGGGTCTCGGTATTGATAATATTATTATTGAAGTAGATGCACCTGAAATTCCGATTATGGATGGTAGTTCAAGTCCGTTTATTTACTTGTTGTTAGATGCCGGTATTGAAGAGCAAAACGCAGCGAAGAAATTTATTCGTATCAAACAAAAAGTGCGGGTAGAAGATGGAGATAAATGGGCGGAGTTTACTCCTTGCAATGGTTTCCGTTTAGATTTCACTATTGATTTTGAACATCCTGCCATTGGTAAAAATGTGCGTAACTATGTGATGGATTTTTCAGCCCAAGCATTTGTTCACCAGATCAGTCGCGCAAGAACCTTTGGTTTTATGAAAGATATAGAATATCTTCAATCCCGAGGTCTAGCGCTTGGCGGTAGTTTAGACAATGCGATTGTATTGGATGATTACCGTATTTTGAATGAAGAAGGATTGCGTTTTAAAGATGAGTTGGTTCGTCATAAAATGTTGGATGCCATTGGGGATCTTTATATGGCGGGTTACAACATTATCGGCGATTTCAAAGCCTATAAATCGGGTCATGGTCTAAATAACAAGTTGCTTCGGGCGGTTATTGCAAATCAGGAAGCGTGGGAATTTGTTACCTTTGAAGATAAGGAACAGGCGCCACACGGGTATGTTACACCAGCCCAAGTGCTGATTTAATTATTGTTGGTTAAAAAGCTATATTTCCCTAAAAGAAGTATAGCTTTTTTATTTTATTCGCTCTAGAAAGAGCGGTTAATTTAGGATGAGTTTTCATGAAAAAGTTATTCACAGTTTTGCCTTTAGCTCTTGCAACGTCTGCTGTAATGGCATACGAGCAGGATAAAACCTACCACTTCACACTTCTTCACACTAATGATACCCATGGGCATTTTTGGCCGAATAATAAAGGCGAATATGGTTTTCCTGCACAAAAAACAATTATTAATCGAGTGAAAGCTGAGGTAGAGAAAAAAGGTGGTTCGGTTATTTTATTAAATGCGGGTGATTTTAATACCGGTGTGCCTGAATCGGATATGCAAAATGCCGAACCGGATATCCAAGCAATGAATGCAATGGGCTATGAAGCAACGGTATTGGGCAATCACGAGTTTGACAATCCATTGCAAATGCTTGCAATGCAAGAATCTTGGGCAACTTTCCCTTTCTTATCTGCAAATGTGTTCAACAAGAAAACGAATCAACCGCTTGTTAAACCTTATATCGTTTTAGACAAACTGGGATTAAAAGTTGCCGTTGTTGGTTTAACCACAGAAGATACGGCAAAACTCGGTAATCCTGAATATACCGGCAATGTTATCTTTAAAGATCCGACAGAAACGGCAAAAGAAACCTTAAAAACACTGACTGAAAATGAAAAACCGGATGTAAAAATTGCACTCACCCACATGGGCTATTATTACGATGCACAACACGGATCGAATGCACCGGGTGATGTATCGCTTGCACGTAATTTAGATAAAGGTGCATTTGATATGATAGTTGGCGGACATAGCCACGATCCTGTTTGTGTGGATGAAAAAGGCGTATGGATTAAGGATTATAAACCAACACAATCTTGCAAACCGGATTATCAAAACGGTACTTGGATTATGCAAGCTTATGAATGGGGTAAATATGTCGGACGTGCGGATTTTGAGTTTAAAAATGGTGAATTAAAACTTGCCAATTATGAATTAATTCCGGTGAATTTGAAGAAGAAAGTAACAAAAGAAGATGGCAAAACCGAATACATTAATTATGGTGAAGTCATTCCTCAAGATCCTGAAATAGAAAAATTGTTAAAAAGCTATCAAAATAAAGGGGATGAATTACTAGGACGCGAGCTTGGGGAGTTAAAAGGCAAATTAGAAGGGGATCGTAATGTTATTCGTTTTAAACAAACTAACCTTGGTCATTTAATTGCAGAAGCACAGAGAGAACGTGCTGGTGCAGATATTGGCATTATGAATTCAGGCGGTATCCGAGATTCTATCCAAGCGGGTAAAGTCACTTATCGTGATATTTTAAAAGTGCATCCGTTTGGTAATATTGTAAGTTATGTGGATTTAACTGGTAAGGAATTACTTGATTATTTAAATGTAGTTGCATTAAAAGAGGTTGATTCCGGCGCTTATGCACAATATTCCGGTATTTCTATGGTGGTAAATAAAGCTGCTCAAAAAGTGGAAAACGTGAAAATTCAAGGTAAATCACTGGATTTATCGAAAATTTATCGGGTTTCTTTACCTAGTTATAATGCAGCAGGCGGCGATGGTTATCCTGTTGTTACTAAAAATCCTACTTTCTTAAATACGGGGTTTATTGATGCTGAAGTGCTCGCTAAATATATTTGGAAAAATTCACAAAAAATTCCACTTGATGCATCAAAATATGATCCAAAAGACGCAGTGATTTTTAAATAGGGATAATTATGGCTTTAGAATTGTCTGAAATAAGACAGCAAATTACACAAATAGATCGAAATCTTTTGAAGTTGCTTTCCGAACGTCATCGTTTGGCTTTTGATGTGGCAAGAAGTAAGGAAATAAGCCAAAAAGCTTTGCGTGATGAGGAACGGGAGCAACAGCTTTTACAAGAGCTTATACAATTTGCAGAGAATGGAAATTATCAGCTTGAACCACAATATATCACCTCAATTTTCCAAAAGATTATTGAGGATTCCGTATTAACTCAGCAAGTCTATTTACAAAATAGATTGAATGAGCAACGTAGCCAAAATTTGCATATCGCTTTTTTGGGGAAACGGGGATCTTATTCTAATTTAGCCGCACGTAATTATGCTGCACGTTATCAAAAGCAGTTTATCGAACTCGGTTGCCAATCCTTTGAGCAAGTATTTGAAAAAGTGAAAAATGGCGAAGCGGATGTTGGTATTCTTCCCTTAGAAAATACGACCTCAGGAGCTATCAATGAGGTCTATGATTTGCTTCAACATACGGATTTATTCCTCGTTGGCGAGCTTGCTTACCCGATTAAACACTGTGTTTTAGTTAGTGAGACGACGAATTTGAGCCAAATTGATACTTTATATAGCCATCCGCAAGTGATTCAGCAATGCAGCCAATTTATTCATAGCTTAGATCGAGTTCATATTGAATATTGTGAAAGCAGTTCACATGCTATGCAGTTGGTATCAAGTTTGAATAAGCCAAATATTGCTGCATTAGGTAATGAAGATGGTGGAAAACTATATGGCTTAAGCGTATTAAAAACGAATGTTGCGAATCAAGAAAACAACATTACCCGTTTTATTGTAGTATCAAGAGAGGCGCATAAAGTTTCCCCGCAAATTCACACTAAAACTTTATTGTTGATGACCACACCACAACAAGCCGGTTCTTTGGCTGATGCACTTTTGATATTTAAAAAATATCAAATTAATATGACGAAGCTTGAGTCTCGCCCTATTTACGGTAAACCTTGGGAAGAAATGTTTTATTTGGAAATTGAAGCGAATATTCATCATCCGGATACTCAAGAAGCTTTGGAAGAGTTGAAAAAACATAGTAATTACTTAAAAATTTTAGGTTGCTATCCAAGTGAGATTGTAAAACCTGCCAATATCTAACAAAAAGAGCGGTCGTAAAAATCAGTGTTTTTATGACCGCTCTTTTTTAGCATTAAATCTGTAAATAAATATCGCAGAAAAAATTAATAAACATCCGATTATTTTTGTGGGGAAAATATTTTCTTTTAATACTAGCCAACCTAATATCAATGTCCATACTGGTTCTAATAACATAATAATTGCAGCAGTATTGACATGACATCTTCTTTGAGCAACTGTTTGTAATAGTACGCGAATATTTGTAGCGACTAGAACGCTAGCTAAGAACCAAAACCATGTTTCAGTTGGAGGGGGAAGCCATTGTTCAAATAATAAAGAATAAATACTGGCAGATATGCCTACAATACCTAGTTGTATTGTTGTGAGAGGCAGCGAATCAACTTCTTTCGCATATTGATTATTTAATACAAAATAAAGTGCCGCACTTATCGAACTAAATAAAAACAAGATATTGCTCAGGGAGAAATGTATAAATCCTTGTTTAATTGATAAGAAATATAATCCTAATGTAGCTATAGGTAAAGCAAACCAAAATGTTATTTTAGGCTGATGTTTAAATAAAAGCCAAGAGGTTAGCGGTGCTATAAGCATTGACAAGCTATAAATAAATGCACTTTCACCTAAGTCTTCGCTATAAATTAATCCACTAATCCATAAAATCATCGTGACGATATAAGCAAGTCCAACAGAACTCGCTTTTAATTGTTGTGATCTTCCAAGAGATTTTATTGCGTGAAAGGAAAAAGGAAGAAAGATGAGAGCCGCTAAGCTAAATCTTAAACCAATAAATCCCATTGTTGGCATATCTTCTAAAGAATATTTAGAAAAGAACCAACCTGATGCAGCAATAAATGTCACAATCAAGAGAAGCATTTCGCCAGTGTATTTTTTCATCTCACTAGATAAATCAGCACTTGATTGAAGTGCTGATTTCCTTTTTATTTAGACCCATAAATTAGAATTGTTCAAACATTAGAAGCATAGTTATCTTTTATTATGTCTTTTTGAAAAAAGTGAAAGGTAATAATGTTAGAATGATCAACGCTTTTCATTGGTTATTCCTTAATAGAAAAGTGCTATTTATTAAAATACACTTTCTTTAACGCCATTTCTAACCCACGAAATTCGGCTAAACCTTTTAATCGTCCAATGGCGGAATACCCCGGGTTGGTTTTTTTATGTAAATCATCTAACATCTGATGGCCGTGATCCGGACGCATTGGGATTAAACGGGTTTCACCATGATTTAAGCGGCGATATTCTTCAGTGAGTAATGCTTTTACCACATTAAACATATCCACATCGCCTTCTAAGTGCGCCGCTTCATGGAAACTAAAAGGATTGTCTTCACGTTGGGTTGAACGTAAATGGGCGAAGTAAATTCTATCGGCAAATTGCTCGGTCATTTTTACTAAATCATTGTCAGATCGCACGCCATAAGAGCCGGTACACATGGTAAACCCGTTTGCCGGTAACGGTTGGGTTTCCACAAACCACTGCATATCTTCAATGGTCGAGACAATACGCGGTAACCCTAAAATCGGGCGTGGCGGATCGTCAGGATGAATGGCCATTTTAATGCCGACCTCTTGTGCAACCGGCATAATTTCATTTAAGAAATAAGCCAAATGGGTGCGGAACGTTTCAGGTGAAATCGCGTTATAACGATCTAATTGAGCTTGAAATTCATCAAGCGTATAGCCTTCTTCCGCACCCGGTAAGCCGGCGATAATATTACGTGTTAATTGCTCGATATCTTGCGCAGACATCTTGTCATAATAGCGTTTCGCAGCCGCTTGTTCTTCTTGATTATAAATTTGTTCTGCGCCCGGGCGTTTTAAAATATGAAGTTCAAATGCGGCGAAAGCAATATGATCAAAACGTAATGCTTTAGAACCGTCTGGCAATTCATAGGCTAAATCGGTGCGTGTCCAGTCTAAAACGGGCATAAAATTGTAGCAAACAGTGTCAATACCGCATTGTGCTAAGTTGCGCAGCGTTTGTTTGTAGTTATCAATCCATTTTTGATAATTGCCGGTTTGTGTTTTAATTTCTTCATGAACCGGCACACTCTCCACGACAGACCAAGTGAGGCCGGCATTTTCCACTTCGGCTTTCCGCTTTTCAATTTCTTCAATACACCACACCTCTCCGTTGGGAATATGGTGAAGAGCGGTCACAATACCGGTCGCCCCGGCCTGACGAATATCGGATAAAGAAACCGGATCTTTGGGGCCATACCAACGCCATGTTTGTTCCATTTTTAAACTCCTCTTATATTTTTAACGATCGACAACAATCGGACTCATATTAAATAAATAACCGTCAAAATTCGGGTCATCGACATCCGATAACTCAAAAAGTTTTTGTTTAACGTTTTCTAAATGTTGCCACATTGCTTTTTTTGCCATTGCAGGATCTTTTCTCTGCAAAGCGGTAATAATATTTTCGTGATCTTGCAACCAAAGATGACGATAGCTTTGATTTGGAATGTGAAGATGAAGTCCTTTCCACATTTGGCTATTGGTACGAAGGTCCCATAATGCTTTTTGCATTTGTAAGATGACTTCATTTTGCGTAATTTCTGCGATGGTGCGATGAAAATCTTCGTCTGCGACATAATCTTCATCCCCCTTTTCAAGGGTGCTTCGTTCTCTCGCTAGAATATCTTTTAGTTTAGTAATATCGGCTCGTGTCACTTGTAATGCGGCAAATTCGGCAATACTACTTTCTAATAACTGGCGGGCTTGTAAAAGTTCAAAAGGCCCGACATCAACCTTATCTAAAAAGTCATCATTGCTTGCTGTTCGTTGTGGCAAGGCAATCACATAGACACCGGAACCTTTACGAACTTCAACAAGATTCTCTAACTCAAGCATAATGATGGCTTCTCGAATAACTGTGCGGCTTACATCAAAATAATCGGCTAAATCACGTTCGGCAGGTAATTTATCGCCGATTTGATACTGGTGATTATTTAGCTGTTCTTTCAGTTCATTGCCTATTTTTTTATAGGAGCGTAAGTCATTGATGTTCATGATTTTTTCCTAATATTAATTTAATAAACTCAATTTGTAGTTTGGATTGATTACCTTACCATTAATGATGAGTTTTCGATTTTCTTTTTCAGGAAGACGAAAATTAATCTCATGATATTGTGGTAAATAATCGCCGCATTTCTCTACAGTGAGTTCTATTGTTTGGCTAGTACATTTTAGATGAATATCCAGTTTCAAGAATTTACCTTGTAAATAATCGAAACTTTCACCATCATCATCAAAAAGGGTGATATTTCTCTCTCCTTGATTAATAAAAGGCATAATTAATAATTCTCGATAATCATCGGATAATGTATTTTTGTGCCCTTTTCTTGCCATTGGAATAATACTTCCCGCTCTTAAAAATAATGGGATTTTTTCTAATGGCGCATCAACTGTGATCTTTTCGCCGCCATTAAACCATTTGTATGTGTAAAAGTCATACCAGCCGGTAAAATTTTGTGGAAGATAAACATCGCGTTTTCTTTGATTCGGTTCAACGACAGACGCAACTAATAAATCTTCATCAAACAGATAATCATCATTTTCTTCAAAGGTATTTATATCATGCTCATGGTCAAGAAATGTTGGACGTAACATTGGTTCATAATCATGATGTGCTTTCCACAACGCATTGTACAAATAAGGCATTAAAGAATAACGTAATTGGATAGCATCACGAATGATATTTGTCATTTCAGGATACATCCATGGTTCATTCACCGTTTTATCATCATTCCAAGAGTGAATCGTAAATCTTGGATGCATTACACCATTTTGAACCCAACGAACAAATAATTCAGGATCCGGCTTATTACCGGAGAAACCGCCCACGTCATGTCCTATGTTATAAAGACCGGAAAGACTCATTCCCAGTCCCATTTTTATGTTATAACGCAGCGTATTCCAATTTGTGCGGTTATCACCTGACCATGTTTGAACGTAACGGTTCATTCCCGGTGAGCCGGAACGGGATATTAAATAAGGGCGTTTATTTGGCGCATGTTCTAATTGAGCTTCGTAAGATGATTTCATCATCAAGAGTGGTTGTAACGGGCGTAACAATTTTATTGGCATACCTGTACCAAAATAATGACACTTAGCGTAGTTATCCCACACTTCAAATTCATTATTGTCATTCCACGTAGAATTAATGCCGTAATCCAATAATTGTTGCTTTACATTCGCTTTCCACCAATTTACGGTATCCATATTTGTAAAATCGAGATGAGATCCTTCGTCATCCCAAAACATCGATCTTTCAGGGGTATCTGATTCAGAATCTTTAATGAATAAGCCAAGTTTTTCGACTTCTTGATAACGCGGATGATCTTGTAGTAAACAAGGTTTAATATTGGCTGCTAATTTCATACCCGCATCATGGAAATGTTTTGTCATTTCTTTTGGGGTTGGAACTTTGTCATAATTCCAGTTGAAAACATAACGTTTTCCATTAATGGATGTGTAGCCAGAAGATAGCTGGAATGAGTCGCAAGGAATATCATGATCATCACATAAATCCACAAACTTTTTGAGTTGCTCTTGTGCATTCGGTGCATCGGTATAGTGCATCGTTGAACCACTGTAGCCTAAGCTCCATTTCGGGCCAAAGATAGTACCGCCTGTCAGCTTGCAATATTTTTTAGTCACATCAAGTACTTTGGGGCCAAGAATGACGTAGTAATCTAGATCTCCATCTTCAGCTTTATAGTGACGATAGTAACTATGGTAATTGTCAATTTCACTGCCTAAGATAAACCAGCAAGGTGCAAGGCTATCGTAATACAGGCCATAACTGACTTCCGGTGCATGTGTGATATAGAATGGAATATGCTTATAAAGCGGATCCGTATATTCTGCGTTATAGCCCATTGCATCAATATTACGCATTTCAAAGCGACGGCCATGACGATTTAAATTACCGGTTTTTTCACCAAGTCCATAATAATGCTCTCGCATATCGCGTTGTAAATAATGAGAAACTTCAGTATTTGAAATCCCCATTAAATAAGCGCCGGTTTTTCTATCGCTAAATAGTGGTTTCCATTCCCCATCTTGTTTATATTGCCATTCCAAATAAAGAGGGTAGTGCACCGTTACTTTTAAAAGTGCGGTTGAAATTTCGAGTGTTTTTTCTGTTTGCTTAATCTCATAATCAGGGCAAGAAAAACCATCTAATGACCACTTGTCTCTGCCTTGCCAAGCAACATCGGCTTGATTAGGGGTAATTGCCCAAGTGTGAGGTACCGTAAAAGTATTATTTTTAGTGAATGCAACACGTAGCAGATCATTTTCTAATACAAAAATATGCATCTGATAACCATGATCGCAGGCAATATCAATCCGATGATGATTTTCCACAAACTGCCAATTTTTAACCGCTTTCATCTTATTTTCCTCATCTATGAATTAATAACCTAATAACATTTTTGGTAATGCTAAACTCAATGATGGAACGTAAGTGACCAACAAGAGTGTAAAAATTAAAGCAATATAGAATGGAAGTAATGGTTTAATGACTTGATTAATTTTCACACCACCGACAGAACATCCGATAAATAAAGCACTACCAACCGGTGGTGTACAAATACCAATGGAAAGATTGAATGCCATCAAGATACCAAAATGAACCGGATCCATGCCTAATTCAGTCACAATGGGTAAAAAAATTGGTGTAAAGATAAGTAGTGCTGGCGTCATATCCATAAATACACCCACAATCAAAAGAATAATATTGATGATTAACAGAATGATAATTGGGTTATCGGAGATATTTAATAAGGCATCGCTAATGGTGTAAGGAATATCTGCGTTCGCCATTGCCCAAGACATCCCCATTGATGTACCAATCAAGAGTAATACAATTGCAGTGGTGACAACCGAATCTAAAATAATTTTTGGTAATTCTTTAATAGTGACTTCACGATAGAACACTACCGCAAGAATTAAGGTATAGACCACGGCAAAAGCAGAAGCTTCGGTTGCAGTAAAAATACCGCCGATAATACCACCCATAATTACGATGATTAAGCCAAGACTTGGTAAGGCATCAAGCGTTTTCTTTACTGCTTCGGAACGAGTTGGCTTTGGGGAAACAGGATATTTTCTTCTTTTTGCAATAACAGCAACAATCAGCATAATGGATAAGCCCATTAAAATTCCCGGAATATAACCTGCAAGGAATAATGCGCCAATTGATGTACCGCCTGAAATTAAGGAATAAACGATAAACGTATTGCTTGGTGGGATAAGTAATCCGGTAGGACAAGAGGCAATATTGACCGCAGCGGAAAAGGTAGGATCATAACCTTCTTTCTTTTGTAACGGAGACATAATTCCGCCCATTGCCGCACCGGAGGCAACTGCGGAACCGGAAATAGAACCGAACATCATATTCGCTAACACGTTTACATGCGCTAAAGAACCCGGTAAACGCCCGCCAATAACTTTAGCAAATTCAATCAAGCGCATGGCGATACCGCCACGGTTCATAATGTTACCGGCTAAAATAAAGAAGGGAATGGCAAGTAATGAGAAGCTATCCAATCCTGAAGCCATTTTTTGTGAAATTACCGCAATGGCGGCATCAAATGGGATTGAAAGCATGATTGTGAGAAGTGATGCGATCCCAATTGAAAATGAAATAGGTACGCCAATGAAGAGTAGCACAAAGAAACTTGAACAGAGTACGATAATATTAGACCATTCCATTTTTATTCTCCTTGATGAGCTGAAGCAAGTCGCGATTTTCCATTCATAGTATGAATGTTATCGACAATATCTCTTAAAAGATAAATCAACATAAAGCTGCCGCTTAAAGGAATTGCGAGATAAACCAGCCCCATTTGAATACCTAGTACAGGCGAAATTTGTCCATTATTTACTGTCTCCATCACTAGGTTAAATCCGCCGTAGCACATAATTACTGAGGCAAAAGTTGCACTGATTAAATTAATGATAAGTTGTAAGCGATGTTGATGAATCGGAGAGTGTTCAAATTTACTCATCAGTAAATCAATGGCTAAATGTTTTTTCTGACCAAGCGCATAAGCGGCACCCATTAAACCTACCCAAATAAAGAGAAATCGTGCGATTTCGTCTGTATAGGTACTTGGTGCGTTTAATAGATAGCGAGATAGAACCTGCCAAACTACACAACACACAAGGAATGAACTTAATACAACGCAAAGTGTTGATAAAACCCAATTTATGATGGAAATAAACTTACTCATCAATGACTCCTTCTGTCGTTAATTTTAAATTGGTGGACCAATTATGGGTTAAAACCGTTTTTCTGAAAAGTTTTTTTATTTAAATTTGTGATCTGGATCACCAATTTAAAATAATTGGATTGACCACTTTATTTTTTTTGGTCTATCATCTTTTCAACATCCGAGTTGTTAGCGGGTGCTCTTCAATTTATCTACTATGGGAGAAGCATTATGCGAATCAAAAAAAATATTCTTTCTTATGCGTTAGTTTTGGCACTGTCTGCCGGAATGTCGTTTTCAGCCTCAGCAAAAACAGTATTGAAATTAAGCCATAACAATGACAAAACTCATCCTGTACATATCTCAATGCAATATATGGCGGATGAGGTAAAGAAATTGACTAATGGTGAGGTCGTCGTCCGTATTTATCCGAATAGTCAGCTTGGAACACAGCGTGAATCAATGGAGCTATTACAATCCGGTTCGCTTGATATGGCAAAATCGAATGCGAGTGAATTGGAAGCCTTTGAAGGCTCTTACGGTGCCTATAACATTCCCTATCTTTTCCATAATGTAGATCACTACTATCGAGCTCTCCTTGATCCTGAAGTCGGACAAAAAATTCTTGATTCATCAAAAGGCAAAGGATTTATTGGTTTAACCTATTATGATGGTGGTGCTCGCAGTTTTTATGCGGATAAGCCCATCAAATCTCCTGCCGATCTTAAGGGGATGAAAGTTCGTGTTCAACCGAGCCCGACCGCAGTTGAAATGATGAAATTGATGGGCGCTTCACCAACGCCTTTAGCCTATGGTGAACTCTATACCGCTTTGCAACAAAAAGTGGTAGATGGGGCTGAGAATAATCAAACCGCTTTAACATTAGCCCGTCATGGTGAAGTGGCAAAATTCTTTAGTGAAGATGAACATACCATGATTCCGGATGTTCTTGTTATCGGTCAAAAATCTTGGGATAAATTAACGCTGGAACAGCAAAAGGCACTCAAAAAAGCGGCGGATGATTCCATGATGTATCACAAAGACTTATGGCAAAAAATGATTGCTGAAACAACTCAAGAAGCGAAAGATAAATTGGGTGTGGAATTTGTAAAAGTAGATAAACAACCATTTATTGATGCAACGAAGAGTATGCACGACACTGCCAAAGCAAATCCTTTACTTAAAGATTATGTAGAACGTATTGATAGCTTAATCAACAAATAATAAAGATAAAGGATACCTCCTATCGTATCCTTTCCTTTTGGGATAAATATGAAAAAAATTGCATTTATCGGCGAATGTATGATTGAACTGAATGGTAAGCCATTTAGCGAAATGTGGCAAAGTTATGGTGGCGATACATTAAATTCGGCTACTTATCTGAGTCGAATTAGTTCTCCAAATGATATTCAGGTTCATTATGTTTCTGCATTAGGTACGGATAATTTAAGTTCACAAATGCGTACTCATTGGCAAGCAGACCTCATTCACACGGATTGGGTATTAAAAGATGAAACCCATCAACCGGGTCTATATCTTATCCAACTTGATGAGCAAGGCGAGCGTACCTTTCTTTATTGGCGTAACCAATCCGCCGCGCACTATATGGTACGGCATCCTGATTTTCATTTGGTTTTAACCGGACTTCAACAAGTGGATATGATTTATTTAAGCGGTATTTCACTTGCAATCTTATCTAAAAATGACCGCTCTTTTTTAATTGAACAGTTAATATCATTAACTAAATTAGGTGTAGAAATTGCATTTGATAGCAATTTTCGCCCTAAATTATGGGATTCATTGAAAGAGGCTCAAGATTGTTATTTACAGCTATTACCTCATGTTCGCTTGGCATTAGTCACCTTTGATGATGAACAATTATTATGGGGAGATGAAAACGAGCAAGCCACGCGAACACGATTACATCGAATAGGCATACCAACAGTGATTGTAAAGTGCGGTCAAAATGGTGCTTGTTTTTCAGATTCTCAATCACACCAATATGGGCAGGTCATACCTGAACCGATACAGAATGTTGTTGATACAACATCGGCGGGAGATTCCTTCAACGCCGGATTTTTAAACGGTTACTTACGCGATAAACCGCTCAATATTTGTTGCTATCAAGGCAATCGTGTTGCCGGTATCGTGATTCAACACAAAGGCGCGATTATAGACAAGCACGCCACATCCCATCTTCTATCTGAATTTAATTAACGGAGTATTAATATGAATATTGCAGCTAACCATCATCTGGAAAATAAAGTTATTGTCATCACCGGTGCCGGAGGCATATTGTGTGCCTTTCTAGCAAAGCAACTGGCTCATACTAAAGCAAGTATTGCCCTACTTGATATTAATTTTGAAGCTGCTGATAAAGTTGCACAAGAAATTAACCAAAGGGGAGGTAATGCTAAAGCCTATAAAACAAATGTATTGGAGCTTGAAAGTATTAAAGAAGTACGAGAGCAAATTGCGGCTGATTTCGGTACTTGTGACATTTTAATTAACGGTGCGGGTGGCAATAATCCAAAAGCGACAACAGATAATGAATTTCATCAGTTTGATTTAAATGAAAGCACTAAAACTTTCTTTGATTTAGATAAATCCGGTATTGAGTTTGTCTTTAATCTCAATTATTTGGGAACCTTATTGCCAACTCAAGTTTTTGCCAAAGATATGCTTGGTAAAAAAGGCGCAAATATTATCAATATTTCCAGTATGAATGCCTTTACACCGCTTACAAAAATCCCTGCATATTCAGGCGCCAAAGCGGCAATTAGTAATTTTACCCAATGGCTTGCGGTATATTTTTCAAAAGTGGGTATTCGCTGTAATGCTATCGCACCGGGTTTTTTGATCAGCAATCAAAATCGAGGCTTATTATTTGATGCGGAAGGAAACCCCACTGCACGTGCAAACAAAATTTTGACTAATACCCCAATGGAACGTTTTGGTGAACCGGAAGAATTGCTCGGCGCCTTATTATTCTTAATTGATGATAATTATTCCAGCTTTGTGAATGGTGTTGTAGTCCCTGTTGACGGTGGTTTCTCGGCTTATAGCGGTGTATAGGGGAATCAAATGAAACAATTTATGGACGAAGATTTTTTGCTTTCAACAAATACGGCAAAAACACTCTATCATGACTATGCCAAACATCAGCCTATTTTTGATTATCACTGTCATCTAAACCCAAAAGAGGTCGCTGAGAATCGCCAATTTAAAGACTTAGCTGAAATTTGGTTAGAAGGGGATCACTATAAATGGCGTACATTGCGAACTGCTGGCATTTCAGAAGAATTGATTACAGGCAAAGCGGACAATTACCAAAAATATTTAGCTTGGGCAAAAACTGTTCCGTTTTGTATTGGTAATCCGATTTACCACTGGACACATTTAGAGTTACGTCGTCCTTTCAGTATCACAAATATACTGTTTAATCCGCAAAATGCAGATAAAATTTGGCATCAATGTAATGAAATGTTGCAACAACCGGAATTTTCAGCCCGTGGCATTATGCAGCAAATGAATGTGAAATTGGCAGGTACAACAGATGATCCCATTGATTCATTAGAATATCATCAAGCCATAAAAGATGATGACAGTTTTGATATTGATGTTGTACCAAGCTGGCGACCGGATAAAATTTTTAAAATTGAATTGCCACAATTTAATGAGTATTTGGTTCAATTAAGCGAAGTTGCCGATGTGGATATTCAAACCTTTGCGGATCTACAAAAAGCACTGCTAAAACGATTAGATCATTTTGATGCACATGGTTGCAAATCAGCTGATCATGGTATGGAAATTGTACGTTTTGCGCCCATTCCTGATGAATTGGTACTTAACGAGATTCTTCAAAAACGCTTGCAAAATCAACCGCTCTTTGAAGAAGAAATTGCCCAATTTAGTACTGCTATTTTGGTATGGTTAGCCGCTGAATATTGTAAACGTCAGTGGGTGATGCAAATGCATATTGGCGCAATCCGTAATAATAACAGCAGAATGTTTGCTTTACTTGGTGCAGATAGTGGATTTGATTCTATTGGTGATCGTATGTATGCAGAATCACTTTCCCATTTATTGGATGCAATGGATCGCCAGAATCAACTGCCTAAAACTATTTTATATTGCTTAAATCCGCGTGATAACGAAATGATTGCCAGCATGATTGGTAATTTTCAAACCGGCGGAATTGCAGGCAAAATCCAATTTGGTTCGGGGTGGTGGTTCAATGATCAAAAAGATGGGATGGAACGTCAGTTACAGCAACTCTCACAATTAGGTTTATTAAGCCAATTTGTCGGTATGCTAACTGACTCTCGGAGTTTCTTATCTTATACCCGTCACGAGTATTTCCGACGTATTCTATGTGAAATGGTTGGGAAATGGGTCGAGAACGGTGAAGCGCCAAATGATATGCCTCTGTTAAGCAAAATGATTGAAAATATCTGCTTTAACAATGCTAAACATTATTTTAAATAGGGAAAAACTATGTCATATACAACCAATCAAATCATCGAAAAACTCCGTCGGTTTAAAGTTGTTCCGGTGATTGCATTAGACAATGCGGAAGATATTTTACCGTTAGCAGATAGCTTGGCTAAAAATGGTTTACCGGTGGCGGAAATTACATTTCGTTCGGAGGCTGCGGCGGAGGCGATTCGTCTGTTGCGTTCGGCACGTCCGGATTTCTTGATTGCGGCAGGAACGGTTTTAACGGCGGAGCAAGTGGTTTTAGCCAAAAATAGTGGGGCGGATTTTGTTGTTACACCGGGTTTTAACCCGAAAATTGTGACATTATGTCAAGACCTCGATTTCCCGATTACACCGGGGGTGAATAATCCGATGTCAATTGAGGCGGCGCTAGAATTGGGAATTTCTGCAGTGAAATTTTTTCCGGCAGAAGCGTCGGGCGGCATTAAAATGATCAAAGCCTTACTTGGGCCTTATGGGCAATTACAAATTATGCCGACCGGCGGTATCGGGTTGCATAATATTAAAGATTATCTTGCTATTCCTAATGTGGTGGTTTGTGGTGGTTCTTGGTTTGTGGAGAAACAATTAATTCGTTCACAAAACTGGGATGAGATAGGGCGTTTAGTCAAAGAAGTAGTTGATTTCACGAGATAAAATGAGAGGCTACAGGAAAAGTGCGGTCATAAAAATCGATATTATTGAGCAGTTTCATTAAATTATTTAGAGACAAGTCATTAGTGGACAAAGGCTCAATAGATGGGATGATGGCGCTAAAGTCTTTAGCATAGAGATAAAATAGCGGTAGAGATACCGCTTATTTTCGTTATCAATGTACTTCAAGCTGATTTGTTTTCGTGTAATCCTGCCTCTTTGGCGGAGTTAGTTTAACTGTTTTTGGATGGTGTATCAGAATGTTGCTCAATATCAAAAACAAAAATTCGTTGCGTAATTTCGGCGATAGTGAAGCCTTTAGTCTGTTCATTTTTCTAACAGCTGTCTAAAAAATTGTTCGGCATTTTTAGCATAGCAGATATTAATAAGGGAAATGGAAAAACCATCTCCCTTTGATGAGTTAGTTATTGACTAAAATACACTTTCTTTAACGCCATTTCTAACCCGCGAAATTCGGCTAAACCTTTTAATCGTCCAATGGCGGAATACCCCGGGTTGGTTTTTTTATGTAAATCATCCAACATCTGATGGCCGTGATCTGGGCGCATTGGAATTAAACGGGTTTCACCATGATTTAAGCGGCGATATTCTTCAGTGAGTAATGCTTTTACCACATTAAACATATCTACATCGCCTTCTAAGTGCGCCGCTTCATGGAAACTAAAAGGGTTGTTCTCACGTTGGGTAGAGCGTAAGTGCGTGAAGTAAATTCTATTGGCAAATTGCTCGGTCATTTTTACTAAATCATTGTCAGAGCGCACGCCATAAGAGCCGGTACACATGGTAAACCCGTTTGCCGGTAACGGTTGGGTTTCCACAAACCACTGCATATCTTCAATGGTCGAGACAATACGCGGTAACCCTAAAATCGGGCGTGGCGGATCGTCAGGATGAATGGCCATTTTAATGCCGACTTCTTGTGCAACCGGCACAATTTCATTTAAGAAATAAGCCAAATGGGTACGGAATTTTTCCGGTGAAATCGCGTTATAACGATCTAATTGAGCTTGAAATTCATCAAGTGTATAGCCTTCTTCCGCACCCGGTAAGCCGGCGATAATATTACGTGTTAATTGCTCGATATCTTGTGCAGACATCTTGTCATAATAGCGTTTCGCAGCTGCTTGTTCTTCTTGATTATAAATTTGTTCTGCGCCCGGGCGTTTTAAAATATGAAGTTCAAAGGCGGCAAAAGCGATATGATCAAAACGCAATGCTTTAGAACCGTCGGGCAATTCATAGGCTAAATCGGTGCGGGTCCAGTCTAAAACGGGCATAAAATTGTAGCAAACGGTGTCAATACCGCATTGTGCCAAGTTGCGCAGCGTTTGTTTGTAGTTATCAATCCATTTTTGATAATTGCCGGTTTGTGTTTTAATTTCTTCATGAACCGGCACACTCTCCACGACAGACCACGTGAGGCCGGCATTTTCCACTTCGGCTTTCCGCTTTTCAATTTCTTCAATACACCACACCTCTCCGTTGGGAATATGGTGAAGAGCGGTAACAATACCGGTCGCCCCGGACTGACGAATATCGGATAAAGAAACCGGATCTTTGGGGCCATACCAACGCCATGTTTGTTCCATTTTTAAACTCCTATGTTATTGTAAGTCGTTAGATACCTACAACAACCGGATTTGTATTGAATAGGTATCCGTCAAAATGTGGATCTTCTACATCAGATAACTCAAACAATTTCACTTTTACATTTTCTAAGTGCTGCCACATTGCTTTTCTGGCTGCATTCGCGTTTTTCTTCTGAATTGCCAGTAAAATTGTGTGATGATCTTCTATCCATAAATGGTGATAATCTTTTTGTAAAATTCTACTATGTAACTGAGCCCACATTGCACTGTTAAAACGATATTGCCATAACTGTTCTTGTAATTTTACCAGTACATCATTTTGCGTGATCTCTGCTAATGCAATATGGAAATCTTTGTCTGCGCTGTAGTCATCTTGATTTAGAGCGAGTAATTCTTTTTCTCGATGTAAAATTTGCTTTAAATTTAAAATATCTTTCTTTGTTGCTTGCACTGCCGCAAATTCGGCAATACTACTTTCTAATAACTGGCGAGCTTGTAATAATTCAAAAGGGCCAACATCAGGCAAACTAGTATTTTCTATATCGGAATGAGCTGTGGGTATCCTAACAACGTAAACCCCTGAACCCTTCTTAACTTCTACTAATTTTTCAACTTCCAGCATGACCATTGCTTCACGAACAATCGTTCGACTGACTCCAAATTTTTCAGAAATTTCTCGTTCAGTCGGTAGCTTATCTCCAACAGCATAAATGCCTTGAGATATGTCTCGTTTAAGATATTCCCCAATTCGGGTATATGTTCTATTAGTGATATTTTCCATATTTTCTCCAAAATTGGTACTCCAATTTTTAAATTTTGTGATTTTGGTCACAAAAATAATATTTTGGTATTCCAAAATGATTTTTAATGTCTCATAATCATATCATAGTTAATTACAGCAAGTAATTTTATTCCATTAAGAAAACACGGGGAGTTTGAATATGACAAAGTTAATTAGAGCTATATGCTTGGAAGAGCCTAATAAGGTATCGGTAAAAGAAGTGGTGTACCCTCAAAAAGGCAACAATGACGTACTTATCCAAGTTGAATCAATGGGAATCTGTGGGTCGGATATTGGGGCATATAGAGGTACAAATCCATTAGTAACCTATCCAAGAATACTAGGTCATGAGATTGTAGGCAGAATTATAGAAAGTGGAATTGGTATGCCTGAAAATGTAAAAGTTGGCGATCGAGTTATAGTAGATCCCTATGTGTACTGTGGTAAGTGCTATCCTTGCTCAATTGGTAGAACAAATTGTTGTGAATCCTTAAAGGTTATTGGTGTACATATTGATGGGGGGATGCAAGAGGTCATTAGGCATCCTGCTCATCTTATAACGAAAGTACCCGATAATTTACCAATCAACCAACTACCTCTGGCAGAGCCTTTAACGATTGCTTTACATGCTTTGCATAGAGCAAATTTAAAAGAGAACGAACACATTATTATTATCGGTGCGGGCGCTATCGGATTAATGGCTGCATTAGTCGCTATTCAATACGGCGCAGTCCCTATTTTAGTCGATATTTTGGATAAACGACTTGAGTATGCCCAATCTTTAGGAATAGAACATATCATCAATCCTCAAAAAGAAGATGATATTAACAGAATCAAAGAAATCACAAATAGCCGTATGGCTGAAGTCGTAATGGAAGCTTCAGGCGCAAACAGTTCAATAAAAAACACGCTGCATTATGCATCTTTTGCAGGACGTATTGCGCTAACTGGATGGCCAAAGGCAGAAACACCGTTACCAACTAATTTAATAACATTCAAAGAACTAAATATCTATGGTTCTAGAACAAGTAAAGGTGAATTTGAAGAAGCATTAAACATGCTTTCTACACATAAAATTGATGCATCTAATATTATTACCAAAAGCATAAATTTTGAGGAAATCCCTAATTTTATTTCTGAATTATCAAATAACCCAGAGAATTATTTAAAAATTAATGCTGTTTTCCAGATGAATAATCAATAATGAGGATAAAATCATGAGAAAAAATACATTGAGTAAATTATTACTTGTTTCTAGCATACTATTTAGTGGCAGTGTTTTTGCAAAAACAATTATTAAGTTAGGCCATTATAATTCTGATATGCATCCGTCTCATATAGCATTACAAGAATATTTTAAGAAAACAGTTGAAAATGAAACGGATCATCGCTACGAAATTAGAATTTATCCTAATAACCAATTAGGTGGGGAAGATCAAATTTTAAATGGTTTACGTAACGGCACTATTGAAGCCGGTATTACAGGTTTATTATTACAAAATGTTGATCCTATTTTTGGTGTATGGGAGTGGCCTTATCTCTTTAAAGACAATCAAGAAGCGAAAAAAGTGTTGGAGTCTCCCGTTGCCAATGAAATTGGTCAAAAAA
Source organism: Rodentibacter caecimuris (assembly GCF_001019715.1). Taxonomy (GTDB): domain Bacteria; phylum Pseudomonadota; class Gammaproteobacteria; order Enterobacterales; family Pasteurellaceae; genus Rodentibacter; species Rodentibacter caecimuris. Next base: position 1,689,381 of record NZ_BBXJ01000001.1, on the reverse strand, counting down.
TGGAAACATATGGTATTAAATTACTTGCTTATGGTATGAATGGATTTCGTGTTATTTCATCAAATAAAAAATTAGAAAAATTTGATGACTTCAAGGGGTTGCGTTTAAGAGTTCCATTAAACTCATTATTTGTTGATTGGGCAAAAGCAATGAGTATTAACTCGCAAAGTATGCCACTTAGCGAGGTGTTTACCGCATTAGAACAAAAAGTTATTGATGGTCAAGAAAACCCTTATATGCTAATTAAAGATTCCGGTTTATACGAAGTGCAAAAATATATTATTCAGACTAATCATATTTTCTCTCCCGGTTTATTACAAATTAGTTTAAAAACATGGAATAAAATTCCTAAAGAAGATCAAGCTATTTTCCAAAAAGCAGCTAAATTATACCAAGAGAAAGAATGGGAATTAGCAATAGAGAAAGAGTCTGAAGTTAAAGACTATCTTGCTAAGCATGGAAATGAAATTATTGTTCCTAATGAATCATTCAAGACTGACATGATAAGTGCTTCAAAATCTTTATATGATGATTTTTATAAGAAGTATGATTGGGCTAAAGAGATTGTACAGAAAATTAATGATGCTAAATAATAAAATATGAGTATAGCCTCCACTTTAATTCTATTAAAGTGGGGGAATAAGGAAATAATCTTATGAAAATAGTAAAGTATTTGGATAAAATATTAGAATATATTTCTATGTTAGCCTTAATTATTATGATTTCACTTGTCTTTTTCAATTCATTATTAAGGTACTTTTTTGATTCCGGTATTGCTTTTTCGGAGGAGTTTTCTAGGATTTGCTTTGTATATATGATTTTCTTAGGAATAATTTTAGTTGCTAAAGATAAAGCTCATTTGACAGTTGATATTGTTATTTCATCCTTACCTGAAAAATATAAAAAAATAGTATCACTTATTTCTAATTTATGTGTTTTGGTTTCAATGATATTCATTGCTTTTGGCGCATTGCAATTAATGGCTTTAACATATACACAAAAAATGCCTGCAACAGGAATATCTTCATCTTTTTTATATCTTGCAGCGGTTATCTCATCAGTCTCATATTTCTTTATTATCATATTTAGTGTAATCAAAGATAATAAAAATTCTTTGGATAAATAGGAGATTAAAATGTTACTATTATTTTTAGGTAGTTTATTTTTCTTATTATTCCTTGGCGTTCCCGTTGCTTTATCAATGTTATTAAGTGCAAGCATTATGCTATATCATCTTGATATGTTTGACACTCAATTAATTACAGAAAATTTTGTAATGGGAACTAATAACTTTCCTCTAATGGCTATTCCATTTTTTATGCTTACAGGGGAAATTATGAAACACGGTGGAATATCAGAGAGAATTATTAACTTCGCCACAAGTATGGTAGGGCATATTAAAGGTGGATTAGGTTATGTTGCAATCATTTCGGGATTAATCTTTGCTGGATTATCCGGATCTGCCGTTGCAGATACTGCTGCATTGGGTGCAATACTTATTCCAATGATGGTATCAAAAAAATATGATGCAGCTCGTTCCACCGGACTTATTTGTGCAGCAGGTATTATCTCTGTCGTTATCCCTCCTAGTATTCCTATGATTATTTATGGCATTACTGCAGGTGCTTCTATAACTAAACTATTTATGGGAGGAACAGTTCCCGGCTTGTTAATGGTTATAGGATTATGGTTTGTCTGGAAAATGCTTTATCGGAATAATGATTCAAGTTTAGAGAGAAAACAAAGTGGAAAAGAAATATGGAGTGCATTCAAAAAAGCATTCTGGCCGTTACTCCTACCTGTAATCATTATTGTTGGCTTAAGAGGAGGAATTTTTACACCAACGGAAGCGGGAGTTGTGGCAGCCATTTATGCCGGATTAGTTAGTGCAGCTTATAAAGAATTAACATTAGCTAAATTAAGAGAAGTTTTTATCGGAACAATTAAAACAACCTCAATGGTAATGTTTGTTGCAGCGGCGGCAATGATCTCAGCTTTTGCAATAACAGTTGCTCAAATTCCAACCGAATTAGTTCAAACAATTAAAGGATTAACTGATAGTCCAACAATTCTCATGCTAATTATTATGCTATTTTTATTATTAGTAGGATGTGTTATGGATTTAATTCCGGCTGTATTAATCTTTGTACCGGTATTATTACCTCTATTAAGAGCATATAATATTGATATTGCTTATTTCGGCATCATGATGGTAATTAATTTATCTATTGGACTAATCACTCCACCGGTTGGAACGGTATTATATGTTGGTTCCGGAATATCTAAATTAGGCATTGGAAAGTTATCTAAAGGTATTTCTCCATTCTTACTAATATACGCAATTATTATGCTATTAATGGTATTTTTTCCTGATATCGTCATTGTTCCAATGAATTGGTTATCTTAATGAAGTAGCAATATTATTGTTAATTTAATAGTGAACAATATTACATTTATCGGTAAATATATGATTGAACGGAATGGTAAGTCATTTGGTGAAATATGGCAAAGTTATGCTGGCGATAGATTAAATTCAGCCACTTATCTGAGCCTAAATAGCTTTCCAAATGATATTCAGGGTTCATTATGTTTTCTGCCGGTACGGATAACTTAAGTTCACAAATTCCTAATGTAGTGGTTTGTGGTGAAACAACAGCTCCGGTCAAAAAACTGGGATTCAATGGGGCGTTTAGTCAAAGACGTGGTTGATTTAGCGGGATAAAATAAAAGACTAAAAAAAGTGCGGTCATAAAAATTATTGTTTTTTGACCGCACTTTTGTCACTATGCTTTTTTTAAAAATTCAGATTTCAACATGATTTTGCCACAATCAACATTATGATCGCCCTTGGCTAAACGAATATTTTTAAATTTTATGCCTTTTTTTAAGACTTCAGATGAACCTTTCAATTTTAGATCCTTAATTAAAAGTACATCATCCCCATCTGCAAGTAGGTTGCCATTACTGTCTTTCACAATAAGTTGATCGTCATCTGACTCAACCGGCTCAGTGCCGTTCCATTCATAAGCACAGTCCGGACAAACGAAGTTTACCGAATCGTGATAGACATATTCACTCTGGCATTTTGGGCAAGCAGGCATTTGTTCCATAGGTTATTCCTTTTTTATTCAATTATGATGAACGCATGAGTATAGCAAAAAATAAGGTATTCACCAAAAGTGCGGTTACTTTAGGGAAAATGGGGAACAACTTTCTTTGCTTATAAGAATATTGAATAATTCTATACGTATGATCTGAAAGACTATATTTCTAGGCCGGTTTAAGCTGTGACAACGTGAGGGGAAGTCTATACTGATAAATATAAAACCAGCTATTAAGCTGGTTTTATTGGTTTAGAAGGGTTAGTTCAAATCGTCAATGAGAACATAAATTTGAGAAACGGGGCCGTGGACACCGACAACTTTAATTAGCTCAATATCTGCGGTAGCACTTGGGCCGGAAATAATATTAATGCAGGATGGCATACGTTCTCCAACGAGGGCTTTTTCATGAAGAATTTGAGCTAATTGAGCAACACGCGGAAGTACCGCACTTTTACGAATGACGACAATTGATTTTTCAGGTAATAAACTTGTTGAGCGACCATTTTCCTTAGCGGAAAATAAAACAACGCCTCCTGATTCCGCAAGCCCGTATTCACCGTGTACGATGCCAATATTCGCTTTGGCTGATTTTATGATGTTTTCGTCACCATTATCGTAATCCCACACGTAACTGTCGAATGTATTTTTTACCGCATCAATAATACCAAGCTCTTCAAGGCGGGAATCATGGTTAAGTACGATGCTACCGCCACCATATTTTTCGCAGACATCTATAATCGCTTTTGTGACATTCTCTTCTTTCGTTTCAACAATATCTACTAATAGAATTTTCGCGAAATTTATAAATTCATCACAAAGTTCGCTTTGAGATAAATGTGTTAAACGAGTCAAAGGATAGTTATTTAATGGCTCTTCCATGGGCGTTGGCACTAATTGGCGTGTTCTACCCATTTTATTTGCAAGTTTATTTAAGAAATTTTCTCTGTTTTCTAAATTCATTGTTATTAATTCCTTCTGAATTATTTCCGTTTCGTAAACCATTCACGGAAGCTTTCGCCATCGCTGCTCGGTAAATCACGGGCTTTTGTCCATTCACCTAATGCCCCCATTTTAATTGCAGGTTTTCCATTTTTGATAAATTTACTTATCGCTTTTGCCCCGACTTTAACTCCCATATTCCAAAGAGTAGGGTGGGAATTGGCAAATGTGAAGCCCTTAATTTCCAGTTGTTCGATTTTTGGTGTAATGCCTTGTTCTACCATTTTTTCACGATGTTTAAGAATGAGTTGGGCAAGTGGAATCTTAACAGGGCAAACACTGTTACATGCGTTACAAAGTGAACAAGCATAAGGTAATTCCTTAAATTCTTTGTAACCGCCTAGAAGAGGAGATATGACAGCACCGATTGGCCCTGGATAGATGGAACCATAGCCGTGTCCGCCGATTTGGCGATAAGCAGGGCAGGTGTTTAGACATGCGCCACAGCGAATACAACGTAGAACTTCCTTGAATTCACTTTCTAAAATCGCTGAACGTCCATTATCAACAATTACTAAATGGAAATCCTCCGGGCCGTCAGCTTCATTTTCTAGACGTGGGCCTGTAAGCCAAGTATTGTAGGCGGTTAATTTTGCGCCTACAGCACTGCGACAAAGCATTGTAATTAGTACATCGACTTCTTTAAAGGTTGGTGCGATACGTTCCATCCCCATTACAGCGATATGTGTTTTCGGAACAGTTGTGGCTAACCGTAAGTTGCCTTCATTTGTTACTAAACAAACCGAACCTGTTTCAGGTACGGCAAAGTTACAGCCCGAAATTCCAATATCCGCCTTTAAGAAATCTTTTCGTAAAACTTTACGGATAAACGCATTCATTTCTTCCGGTTGCTCAGTACCTTCATAGCCCAATACTTCGTGTAATTCTTTTCGAATACGATGACGATCTTTATGGATGGCCGGTACAACAATATGAGAGGGCTTATCGCCAACAATTTGGAGTAAATATTCACCTAGATCCGTTTCAACGACTTTTATTCCTTCGGTTTCCAAAACTGAATTTAAACCGATCTCTTCCGTTACCATTGATTTTGATTTAACAATAGTTTTAGCTTTTTTCTCTAGGGCAACTTTACGGATATAATCGCTTGCTTCTTCAGCCGTTTCGGCAAAAAAAACGTGTCCCCCGTTTTGGGTGACTTTTTCACTTAATTGATATAAGTAGGCATCTAAATTAGCTAAAACATGATTACGGAATTGTTTAGAAAGATCACGCCATTCTTCCCAATGCCCTAATTCATCAACCATTTTTTGGCGGTTTGCACCAATGGTTTCTTGAGCCTTGATTACCGCTTTACGCATGATTTCATTGTGAATTTGCTGTTCGACACGTTCTTTAAAAGGAAGGTTGTTGGTTTGTAAATGGGACATATTAAACTTCTCCTTGTTGCATTAGAACTTCTGCAATATGCATAACTTTTACTTTTTTGCCTTCACGTTGTAAACGCCCGCCAATATTAATTAAACAGCTTACATCTGCACCAATTAAATAATCCGGTTCAACCTCGGTAATATTTTTTACTTTCTCTGTAACCATTTCTCCGGAAATTTCTGCCATTTTAACTGAAAATGTTCCGCCAAAACCGCAACAGGTTTGTTGATTGTGAATTGGAAGAAGTTCTAAACCTTTTACGTTGCGAAGCAAAGCGAGAGGCTCATCGATGATACCGAGTTTACGGCTTAAACTACAAGAAGGATGATAAACAGCTTTGCCTGTTAATGTGGCTCCAATATCGGTTTTTCCGAGAACATTGACGATAAAATCGGTAAGATCATAAAAGCGTTTTGATATATTTTCTGCTCGTTTTGCCCATTCGGTTTCACCAAATCGATTAAAATATTCTGGATAATATTTAATTGCAGAAACGCATGAACCGGCCGGAGCGACGATAGGATGATCGTTTACTTCAAAGGTTTCAACTAAATTTTTCATTCCGGCTAAGGCTTGTTTCGTATAACCGCTATTTATCGCAGGTTGCCCACAACAACCTTGTTTTTCTAGGAAAATGACATTGCACCCCAACTTTTCGAGCAAGAGAACGGTGTTTTTTGCAACACCGGCTTTCACGACATCTGCAATGCAGGTCACATAAAAATTTACATTCATTTGATATGCCTATTAAAATTAAGAATAAGAAAAAATCGTATTTATACTACTGTTATAGTACAAAAGGAAGTATAAATACTTCCTTTTAGGTTTAGTAAAATATAAATTTGTAGTGTTATTTCTCTATATTAAACATTGAAAAACATTGGAATAATAGTTAATGCCACTACTGCTGCAATAACACCATACACAAACATTGGTATGACAGTTTTCTTAATAATTGCACCTTCTTGGTTTTGAATATTTAAAACAGAGTTTACCGCAACGATGTTATTAATACAAACCATGTTGCCCATCGCTCCCCCAACAGATTGTAGTGCTAGAATGAGGCTTGCTGATAACCCGGTAATTTCTGCTGTCGATAATTGTACACTACCGAAAGTGAGATTTGAGACGGTATTAGAACCTGAGAAGAACGCGCCTACCGCTCCTAAGTAAGAAGCGAAGATTGTCCAATATTCTCCGGTTGCTTGAGCAAAGCTTTTACCAATAATTTTAACCATTGAAGCATCACCGCCAACAAGCATTAAGTTTACCATGATTAATGCGCCGACAAGTGCATAAAATGGGTTTCTGGATTGTTTCAAACTACCGATAAAAATCGATTTGGTTTTTTGAGCGTTCATTGTAAACAACGGTACGCAAATTAGAACGGTAATAATAAATGGAATTAAAGCCGGAACATAAAGTAATTTGTAGCTGGCATTTACATTAGTGCCGAAAATTTCTTTTAAGCTGAAAATTAAACCTTTACTGATTTCAAATTGTCCGAGAGAACCAAGCTGTACTGCAAACCAAGTTGTTGCATCGTTCATCATGGCTTTGAATGGTAGTTGTTGAATACGGGTTACGATTAAAAACAAAATCAGTAAGCCTGTTGGTAATAATGCTTTAGCTACTTCTTTGCCATTGACTCCCGTATTATCTAATGTATTTTCTACTTTCGCTAAGCCAATACCTTTATTCGCTACAAATACGGAAATAAACATACCGATTGCACCGCCGACTAAAGACGGGAATTCATAATTTATCTGTGCAAGGAAGAAATAAGGGATAACGCACGCAAAAATACTAATATAAATAAATACGATATTTTGGCGGATTTCTTTTCCGGACACGATAAAACGCAACGCAATGAGTGGAATGACTAATGCAGCAAAAGCATGAATGGTTGCTGTTATTGAACCTATTTCAAGTATTTGACTCTCTGCTAAATTTAATGGGCCAAATCCGAACCAAGTTGGTGTACCTACCGCCCCAAAAGAAACGGGAACTGAGTTCATAATTAAGGCTAAAACGGCAACTTTTATTGGGTTAAAGCCTAAGCCGACAAGAATAGGAGCGGCAATTGCTGCAGGTGTACCAAAACCACTAGCGCCTTCAATCATAAAAGCAAAGGCCCAGCCGATAATCATTATTTGTGCGACCGGATTGGGGTTGATTTCACCTAACCATTTACGCAAGGTATCGGTTACGCCGGACGCTTCCGAAAAACGATTAAATAAAATCGCTCCGAAAATAACCGTAATAGGCGTTTGCACCGCAATAATGGCAGAAGCGATATTGGCACTGACTGTTGAAATATCGGTACCAAAATAAATAAGCTGAATAATCAGCACCACCACGGCAATCCAAGGAAGAGCAACATAAGAAGGAAGTGCATTACGTTTTACCATTAGATAAATCAGTAAAACAATTGGAAAGATACTAAAAAAAAGAGCCATAGGATTCCTTATATAACTAGGGGTTCTTTAAGATTGTTAGGTTAATTGGTGATGAATTGTAAATAAGTTATTGGATAAATAAAGTAAAATGTTGAAAAATTGTGACTTTGATCATAAAAATTATTTAAATATATTGAATGATTACCTAAAGTAGGTAGATAAAAGTGCGTCAATTTTGACCGCACTTTTTTAGTTTTTCGGTATTATGTAGCAGTTGCACAAACTTAGATTTTATCTCATCGCTAGGGACACCATGCCGGCGTCCGAAAAAATTCAATGATTTTAAAAGGTTGTATGCGGACGCCAGCGTGGCATCTCTAAATTTTCTTTAAATTGTACATTTGCTACATAATGCCGTAGTTTTTTAATATTATTGTTTACGCCAAATTGTACCGTTTGGCCCGTCTTCCAAAATAATACCCATTGCATTGAGTTCATTGCGGGCCGCATCGGCAGCAGACCAATTCTTGGCTGCTCTGGCATCATTACGTTGCTTGATCAAATTTTCTATCTTAGCGATTTCTTCATTATTGGAACCCGCCTGTAAGAATTGTTCGGGATCTTGTTCAAGTAATCCGAGAATATTTGCCAATTCACGTAAGCGGGCAGCCAAACCGTCCGCCAACGCTTGATTTTCTGATTTTAATTTATTGATTTCTCTTGCCATTTCAAATAAAACGGAAATTGCATTAGGCGTGCTGAAATCATCATCCATCGCATCACGGAACGCTGCCACAAAATTTTCTCCGCCAAAAGCAGCCGCACTTTGATCCGTTCCCCGCAATGCAGTATATAACCGCTCTAGGGCACTATGGGCAAGATTTAAATTTTCTTCACTATAATTTAGTTGGCTACGATAGTGGGCGGATAACAGAAAATAACGTACGCTTTCGGCATCATAATGACTCAGTACATCACGAATAGTGAAGAAATTGCCGAGAGATTTCGACATTTTTTCCTTATCTACCATAATCATGCCGGAGTGAATCCAGTAATTGACATATTCTCCGTCGTGAGCACAGCAGGATTGGGCAATTTCGTTTTCATGGTGGGGAAACATTAAATCGGAACCGCCGCCGTGGATATCAAAATGATTGCCGAGTTGTTTACTGTTCATCGCTGAGCATTCAATATGCCAGCCAGGTCGACCGGCTCCCCAAGGTGAAGCCCAACTCGGTTCATTCTCTTTTGACATTTTCCATAGCACGAAATCCATCGGATTTTTCTTCACGTCAGATACATCAACCCGTGCGCCGGCTTGTAATTGCTCTAAATCTTGACGGGATAATTGACCGTATTCTTTGAAACTTTCTACATCAAACATGACATCCCCGTTTTGTGCGACATAGGCGTGTCCTCGCTGAATTAATTTTTCAACGATTTCAATAATTTCAGGAATATGATGGGTGGCGCGCGGTTCAAAATCCGGATGTAAAATATTCAAGGCATCGAAATCCTTGTACATCTCAGTAACCATGCGATCAACTAATTGTTCGCAGGTTTCTTGGTTTTCTAGTGCTCGTTTAATGATTTTGTCATCTACATCGGTAATATTGCGTACATAGGTTAAATTGTAGCCTAAATAACGTAAATAACGGGCGATCACATCAAAGGAAACAAAAGTTCGTCCGTGACCGATATGGCATAGGTCATAAACTGTGACACCGCACACATACATACCCACGTTATTTTTGTGAATAGGTTTAAAAATTTCTTTTTCTCGGGTTAGGGTATTGAAGATTTTTAGCATGGTTAAGCTCGTAGAATATGGTAAAAACTGACCGCACTTTATAGCACTTTTAGCTTGATTGTGGAATAATGTAGCCCTCAATTTTTCATAAGGAAAACAAAATGGTTACGTTACACACAAACTTTGGCGATATTAAAATTAAATTAGATTTTGATAAAGCCCCTGTTACGGCAGAAAATTTCTTAAATTACTGTAAAGAGGGTTTTTATAATAACACAATTTTCCACCGCGTAATTGATGGATTTATGATTCAAGGTGGCGGTATGGAAAGCGGAATGAAAGAGAAAAATACAAATGCCCCAATTCAAAATGAAGCGGCAAACGGATTAAGCAATAAACGAGGCACTATTGCGATGGCGCGTACCTCTGATCCGCATTCGGCAACGGCACAATTTTTTATTAATGTGGCGGATAACACTTTTTTAGATCATCGTTCTAAAGAAATGTTTGGCAAAACTGTGGTACAAGAATGGGGCTACGCCGTGTTCGGTGAAGTGGTTGAAGGTATGGACGTTGTGGATAAAATTAAGGGCGTGAAAACCGGTAGTAAAGGCTTCCACCAAGACGTACCGAAAGAGGATGTGGTAATTAATTCCGTTAGCGTAGAATAATGAAAGAAACCTGAGCCTTGTCTCAGGTTTTTTACTTAAAATAACCAATGGGGACAATATTAATGGAAGAACTGATTAAAATTGTTGAAGCAGAGTATGAGGATTATCAAAGAGAATATTACCTTAATACAATTCATTCTCTCACGGAACAAGAACGAAATAATCTACTTGCTTTGATAAATAAAATGAGAAAAGCAGGTTCAAAAAAACCGTTTTCTTGGGCAATCAGTGAGATTAAAGAAAATCTCCCTCAATTTGCTCGATTTGCTGTTTTAAGAGAATTGGAAAAAATTAATCGTGAGGTGAGCAAGCATATTTACTATACCCAAGAATATGCGGAGGAAAGCGATGAATTTATGGCATTACATAAAAAGGTAAAACAATACCTTTCTCCTGAAGAGTTAGGAAGGTATTTGCAACTCTATACACAAACGGTTACTGAGCAATTTATTTCTTTATTAGATGAGGGGAACCCTCGTGCAGGAGAACCTAATTGGGCATTATCAGAATTGGATAGTGATTATTGTCATTCCCGTTTCATAAATGGGTTACATGAAGAAGGATATATCAGCGATGAAATTGATTGGCAGTTGATTGAGCAGGAAGATCAAGAATAGAATAATAAGGTTTGACTAAATTAAATATTATGCCTTTTTTCGATACTCATACCCACCTTGATTATTTACAGCGGTTTACCGGCGACTCCCTTTCACAACTAGTGGAAAATGCTAAGCAAGCCGATGTAGAGAAAATTCTGATTGTTGCAGTGCTTGAACGGGATTTCAAAACAATTCAAAAAATGACCGCACTTTATCCGGAAAGTTTATATTACGGGCTAGGTTTGCACCCGCTTTATATTAAAGAACATTCGGAAAAGGATTTATCCGTGTTGGAACAAGCGTTAGGGCAGCGTGATAAAAATGGTACGGCGCTGGCGGAAATTGGTTTAGAACGAGCGATTCCCGATTTATTGACGGACAAACTTTGGCAAAAACAATGTCATTTTTTTGAAAGTCAGCTTTATTTAGCGAAACAATTTGACTTACCCGTAAATATTCATAGTCGAAAATCTCATGATCAAGTGTTTACTTTTTTAAAACGTATTTCATTGCCTAAATATGGCGTGATACATGGTTTTGCCGGTAGTTATGATCAAGCCAAACGGTTTGTGGATCTTGGTTATAAAATCGGTGTCGGTGGCACCATTACTTATCAACGGGCGAACAAAACCCGCCAAGCCATTGCAAAATTGCCTTTGGATGCCTTGGTGTTAGAAACGGATTCCCCCGATATGCCGGTGTTTGGTTTCCAGGGGCAGCCAAATCGTCCTGAGCGGATTATTCAGGTATTTCATTCCTTATGTGAGCTAAGGAATGAGGAATCCGATCAAATAAAAGAGGTTATTTGGTGTAATAGTAATAAATTATTTGGGAGATAATAAGATGGGCGTTTTAGGACCGCATGAAGGGAGAGAATTAGAATTAATGCTCAATCATCAAAAAGAGATTGCATTGTTTTACACGGACAGTGAAGTGCCCGAGGATTTTTTTCCTTATTTAGAGAATAAAACTTTTGAACTGAAAGAAATTAAGCTAAAAGACAAATTATTGGGTGATTTTAGCTATTATTTAATTTATAGATTGGAAAATGTAGCAAACGCAGAGAGGTTAGCCTCAATACTACGGCAAAATTTTTGTAAATTTAATCCTGATTTAGAAAGAAAAATCGGGAAATTACTTGGTTATAGTGATGATGATATTGAGTTCTATATAAACCATTGGTTAAAATCGACATAGGAAAATGTATTATATGTAATAAAATAGTTTCATTGCAGTGTACACTATGGAGAAATATCATTTTGTCAGTCAGTCAGTCAGTCAGTCAGTCAGTCAGTCAGTCAGTCAGTCAGTCAGTCAGTCAGTCAGTCAGTCAGTCAGTCAGTCAGTCAGTCAGTCAGTCAGTCAGTCAGTCAGTCAGTCAGTCAGTCAGTCAGTCAGTCAGTCAGTCAGTCAGTCAGTCAGTCAGTCAGTCAGTCAGTCAGTCAGTCAGTCAGTCAGTCAGTCAGTCAGTCAGTCAGTCAGTCAGTCAGTCAGTCAGTCAGTCAGTCAGTCAGTCAGTCAGTCAGTCAGTCAGTCAGTCAGTCAGTCAGAGATTAGTCTAAGTTTTGTTGTTCCTGTTTACAATGTCGAAAAATATCTTGCTCAGTGTTTGGATAGTCTTGTTTCACAGTCCGTGAGTAAAGAAATCATCATTGTCAATGATGGTTCAACGGATGGTAGTCTAGCCGTTGCCGAGCAGTATTTCTCTCGTTATCCCTTCATTACCCTCATCAATCAACATAATCAAGGGGTTGCTTCTGCCCGTAATGCCGGCTTGAGGCAAGCGAAAGGACGTTATGTCTATTTTGTCGATCCAGATGATTGGATTGTTGAAACTCATTTAGGCAGCATGGTTGAGATTGCTGACAGACATCAAGCCGATGTGCTAAAAGGCACCATAGAAAATAGTTATGAATGCGATTCAAGAGGACCTTGTTCACGTAGGTTTGAGTCCTCCCGAATAAAATCAAATCAATATGAGGTTATGAGTAGTTATCAACATTTGAATGATATGCTCAAATGGGATTGGCTTCCAAGTTGCTGTTTTGGTTTTTTTAGAACAAACTTTTTGCGCCAAAATAATCTTTGGCTTAATGAAGCCTTAAATATTGGGGAAGATTTGCTGTTTATTGCAGAAATTCTTTCTCTCTCAGATGTTACAGTGATTGAGGTAGGGCGTGTATTTTATCACTATCGTTTAAGACCAAATAGTCTCACCACAACAAAAAACGATATATCAAAACTTGTTCATCTATTTGAACTTGATAAATATTTAATAAAACTTTATGAACAACGCCAAAATGACATTAAAAATGTTAATGACGAAGCAAAACGAATGTTTGTCAATTTAGAAAGAATTAGAGCGGTTAACTTTAGTATAGCTTATCGTTATCAATATTCACAGTATTCACCGGAATTGAAAGCTGAAGCCTATCATTATTTCACAGAAGAAGTATTACAATTGATGAAAAAATGGCTTCCTTTTGAGGTGAAATTATAAATCCTTAAAGTGATAAATAATCTGATTCGCCGATCCCCGCCAGAGCAGGCTGGGGTCGGCTTTTTCTTGTTCAAATTTTCCATCAATGAGGACATCAATATAGGACAACATAGCACGCTGATTTTCGTCCAATTCGTCTAATTTGTAACCTGTCCATACCCAAATATCTTTGTCGGGGCATTCATGTTTTACCCGTTGTACGAAAGGCAAAAGCGTTTCTATGTTACGAGGATGTAATGGGTCGCCTCCGGACAGTGTCAAACCTTGGCGTTTGATACGGCTATCCTTTAAATCATTGATAATCTGTTGTTCCATCGCCTCGTCAAATACTACGCCGGCATTGAACGACCAACTTTTTTGGTTGTAGCAACCCTTGCAGCCATGGGTACAGCCACTCACAAAAAGAGTACAGCGTGTCCCTTCGCCATTCACTACATCAACAGGGTAATATTGTAAATAGTTCATTTTGCCAATTCCTGAAAAGTGCGGTTTAAATTCTCGTCAAATTCACCATTGTGTGCAATTAATCTTTGCAATGGCCATTTAATTCTTGCATAATAGTGCGCAATCGCATTGCGATATCAATGGAAACCTTCTCGGTCTCTCGCAACGGTGTCCGGTTTACCCGGTCAGGTTCGGAAGAAAGCAGCCAAAGTCGGAATTTCTGTGTGCCGAGAAGAAGCTGGGAAGGTTTCCGCCCAACTTCTCCTTTTTCTTATATCCGTTCCACTAATCGTTTGAAAAATCCGTTTTCTTTTTTGATTAGACTGTCGTAATTGCCTTTTTCAATAAGTTTCCCTTCATCTATTACACAAATTGTGTCGAATTGTTCAATTGCGGTTAAACGGTGGGTCACCATGATCAGGGTTTTGTTTTCCGCATGTTGTAAAATTAAACGTAAAATTTGGCGTTCTGTATCACGATCAAGCCCCTCTGTGGGTTCATCTAATAATAAAATCGGTGCATTATTTAATAATATGCGTGCAATTCCCAGACGACGCTGCTCGCCGCCGGAGAGAGGGCGGCCGCCGTCACCAAGCCATATATTTAATCCTTGTGCTTGCTCTAATAATTTGCCCAATCCCACTTGATTGAGTACCTCGATCATTCTCTCTTCGGCGATTTTTTGGTGGGCGGCAAACTGTAAATTTTGACGTAGGCTATCGCTAAACACGTGTACCCGCTGAGTTAAAAAGCAAAATTGTTCGCGCAACGTTTGTTCGGAATAGAGTGAAACCGCTTTACCGGCGAGTAAAAGTTCCCCCTGATCGGCATCATAGTTACGTACCAATAATTGCAATAATGTTGATTTACCGCTACCCGTTTTACCAAGAATCGCAATTTTTTGCCCTTGTTCCAAATCAAGCGTGAGGTTATCCAGTGCAAGATTTTCTCTTTCAGGATAGGTAAAACTCAAATTCTTCGCAGAAATTAACCGCTCTTGCAGTTTAAATTCGGCGTTGCCCTGAAACTCAACTAAGGGTTGTTGTTCAATAATATCGGTCACCCGTTCTGCCGCGGCAATGACTTGACCGATATGCAAAAATGCCGTACCCAATGGCATAATAATTTCAAAAGCAGCCAACGCCGCAAAGGTGAAAAGGGCAATAAAGGCGGCACGATATTTGTCTGTACCAAAATCCGCTTGGCTGCTAAACCACAACATGACACAAATGAGCAAACCATTTAGGAAGAGGACAAGTGCGGTGGAAAATCCGCTTAATTTTGCTTCTTTTGCTTGCTCCGCTTGCCAATTTCTCTCGGTTGCCGCCATTTTTTCTTTGACTTGTTTTTCCGCATTAAATAATAAAAGTTCGGCTTGTGCCTGAATAAATTCCAAAAATTGTGTGCGGTAATTGGCTCGTGTACGGATTAAAGGTTCGCCAAACTGTTTTCCTAAACGATAGAAAATGATCGGAATCAACACTAATAAGCACAATAAAAATGCCCCTAAACCCAATGAAAGCGGCATATTAATGAAGCTTAACCCAATTGTCATAGCAATCGTGACGAAGATTGACGTGAAAAAAGGGGCAAGTAAACGTAAATAAAGACTATCGAGAGTATCAACATCAGAAACCAAGCGATTTAACAAATCACTGTTACGATAGCGATTGAGCACGGCTGGGCTTAAGGGAATAATTCGCTCAAATACTTGGACGCGCAGTTTCGCTAAAATACGAAAAGTAGCATCGTGGGTAACGATTTTTTCAAAATAACGTGCGACCGTACGCCCAATCGCTAACCCTCGCACGCTGGCGGAAGGGTAAAAAAAGTTAAACAGTGTACCAAGTCCGGCAATAGCGGTGGCTGCCAAGAACCATCCCGATAGGGTAAGCAATCCCATACTGGAAGCTAATCCGCTAATCATTAACAGCAACCCTAAAATTAATGGTAATTTGGCAAACTTAAATAAACGTATAAAAGGCAGTAATGCTCGCATTATTGAATATCCTGTTGTCGTTGAGCGAGTAATTCGGCAAAAAAACCGTTATTTCTGAGTTGTGAAAAATCACCTTTCTGAACAATTGCACCTTGTTGCATCACTAAAATCTGATCGCATTGTTTTAATTCTTCAATACGATGGGTAATCATCAACGTGGTTTGATAACAGCTTATTTCACTTAAAGTTTGTAGCACTAAATTTTCAGATTGGGCATCGAGGCTTGCTGTCGGTTCATCAAGTAAGATCAATTTCCCTTTTCTTAAAAGTGCGCGAGCAATGGCAAGGCGTTGCGCCTGTCCTACCGAAACGCCCAAACCGCCGTCTTTTATCTCGTGGTCTAAGCCAAGTTTATCGGTAAACTCTTTAGCCTGTGCGAGAGATAAGGCCCGATCAATTTCTTCATCACTTGCCTGAATATCGCCAAGCAGCAGATTTTCTTTGATTGTGCCTTGCAATAACAAGGGATTTTGCCCTACCCAAGCGATATGTTTGCGCCAGTTTGCGAGATCGCTTTCACGCAGTTCTTGCCCGTTGATTTTTAATGAACCTTGATAAGGCAAAAAACCTAAAATAGCATTCATTAGAGAGGTTTTTCCGGCTCCGCTTTGCCCGACTAACGCCACATTGTGATTGCTCGGAATATGAAAACTAAGCGGTTGGGTGAGCGGCACTCCTTGGGAGGAAAGCACGATTAAATTTTCTGCCCGAATTTCAACCGCACTTTCAAAGGTAATCGTACGCTTATTTTGTTGAGTGGTGAGGTAATCGGTTTCTAAAAAATCGACAATGGCATCCGCCGCCCCGATACCGGCGGCACGATCATGATAATAAGTGCCGAGATCGCGTAGCGGTTGATAAAATTCCGGGGCGAGAATTAAACAAAAGAAACCGATAAAAAGGGTAAGCGGTGTGCTATAAGTACCAAATTCGACTTGCCCTAAATAACTGAAACCAAAATAGACTGCCATTAACGCAATAGAAATAGAGGTAAAAAATTCCAAAACGGCAGAGGATAAAAAGGCGAGTTTTAGCACGTCCATTGTGGTTTCACGGAAATGCTCCGTTGTTTTTTCTATGTGTTGGATTTGTTCGGAAGAGCGGTTAAAAAGCCGTAAAGTTTCAAGTCCGCGTAAGCGATCCAAAAATTGTGCACTTAAACGGGCGAGTGTCTCCATATTTTTCTGGCTACTGTCTGCCGCAGCAATGCCTACAAGAATCATAAAGAGCGGTATTAAAGGCGCGGTAACCATTAGGATTAATGCTGCCGCCCAATTTAGCGGAAAGACCGCAATCAAAATCACTATCGGGACAATCACGGAAAGGCTTTGTTGCGGTAGGAAACGGGCATAAAAATTATGTAAATTTTCTACCTGTTCCAACATAATACTTGCCCAGCTTCCGGCCGGTTTTTGATTGATTGTCGCCGGCCCGACAAGGTGAATTTTATCCAGAATTTGCCGGCGAATATGATTGCGTAATTGGCGGCCGGCTTCAAAACCGATTTTTTCGCGCCCCCACAAAATTAAGGCGCGTAAGGCAAAACTGAAAATTAAGCCGATAAAATAAGGAATGAGTTCATCACGCGATGTATTCTGCATGATTAGTTTATCAAGCAAGGTTGCAAGGAGATAAGTCTGTATCACCAAAATGATGGAAGAGAATGTGGCAAGGGCAATATTGGCGCGCATTAATTTTTTTATTGGTTGCTGTTGCGCATGTAGCCATTTTTGCAGGTATTTTTGACGAAGTTTGTCCATAGGTTCTCGTTCATCCTAATTCGGATAGAATGGATGGGCGTGAATTTGGAAAATTCACGCACAATGATGAGTAACGGGATGTGTTAAGTTTTACCTTACACATTCTGCAATTTATTTCTGTGCATCCAGATAGCGTTCGGCATCCAGTGCAGCCATACAGCCTGTACCGGCAGAGGTAATGGCTTGACGATAATTGTGATCCATGACATCGCCGGCAGCAAATACCCCTTCCACGGAAGTGGCGGTAGCATTGCCTTCAAGACCGGATTTTACCACGATGTAACCGTTATTAAGTTCGAGTTGTCCTTGGAAAATCTCTGTATTTGGTGAATGACCGATTGCCACAAATAAGCCGTCAAGATTCAATTCTTCTTTCTCTCCGGTTTTGGTATTTTGCAGGCGTAAACCTGTCACCCCCATATTATCGCCTAATACTTCGTCTAAAGTGCGGTCGGTATGAAGCACAATTTTTCCTTCCTCCACTTTTTTGTAGAGACGGTCGATGAGGATTTTTTCTGCGCGGAAACTATCACGACGGTGGATTAAATGAACACAGCTTGAAATATTGGCTAAATAAAGTGCTTCTTCCACCGCGGTATTGCCGCCCCCAATGACTGCAACGGGTTTGTTACGGTAAAAGAAACCGTCACAGGTTGCACAGGCAGAGACACCACGACCTTTATAATTCTCTTCCGAAGGCAATCCCAAATAGCGTGCGGATGCGCCGGTTGCAATAATTAAGGCATCGCAAGTGAATTGTTGTACATCACCATAAAGTTTGAACGGGCGAGAAGATAAATCCACACGATTAATGTGATCAAAGACAATTTCCGTATCAAATTTTTCTGCGTGTTGTAACATACGTTGCATTAAGCCTGAGCCGGTCGTCATTTCAAAATCACCCGGCCAGTTTTCAATTTCATCAGTTGTTGTGAGCTGCCCGCCTTGTTGTAAACCTGTTACGAGTACCGGCTTTAAATTTGCCCGTGCGGCATAAATTGCCGCCGTGTAGCCGGCAGGGCCGGAACCTAAAATTAAAAGTTTTGCATGTTTAATCTTTGACATAAAGTATCCCTAATTTTTATGAGTTGATAGATAAATTAATTCAATTTGCCCAACGGATTATCCGTTTCTTTTTTAGTAGAGTAGGGAATAAAGCAAGCGCCGAAACTTGTTCGTTAATGGATCGGCATTGCCCATTGCACTCAAAATAGAGAGAAATTGCTGTTTTACTTCGCCATTTTGTGCATCTAATTCTTTCTTTAATATATCAAAGAGGAGAGAAAGTGCTTCTTCATTGCGGTTTGCCTGATGAAGTTGTATGGCAAGTTTAATAGCAATTTCCGTTGTCGGGTTTTGGGCATAATCTGATGTTAATTGCTGAATTTCCGGTGTATCGGCGGCTTGAATCAGTAATTCAATCTGTGCTTGTAAGCCTTGCCAGCGGCTGTCACGATCTTGCAATGGAATTTGGTTTAAGATTTCTTGCGCCGGTTCGGTTTTTTTCATTGCAATGTAGGTTTCCGCATAGAGTAGAGCAATATCACTGTTTTTCTTATCGGAAAGTTCCCAAGCCTCTTTTAATAGCGGCAATGCGGTATCATAATTTTCAACTTGCAAGAAATCCAAGGCTTGGTGAAATTTAATCTCTTCTTCTTTTGGTAAAATAACACTTAAGCGTTGTAACAGTGATGCTTGATCCAACGCACCGGGAAAGGCATCCAAGGCTTGTGCTTCTTTGAACAAATAAGTGGTGGGTAAGGCTTGAATACGGAATTGTGCGGCGATCAGCTGTTCTACCTCACAATTTACTTTACCGAGTATAAATTGTCCTTGATATTGCTCCACCAACCGTTCCAATAATGCTAAAAAATCTGCCGATTCTTTATGGCTCGGTGCATAAAAGTTCACTACAAGCGGTTTTTCAAGCGACTGTTGAAGAATTTCAGTGAGATTTTGTTCGTTAATCTCAATAACAAAAGGAAAATCAGCCATTGTTCATCCTTGTTCGGAAAAAATAATGGCTGATTTTAGCAAAGTGCGGTCAATTTTAGAAATGTTTTGAAAATTGACTGTGCTTTTGGTCTAGAGAATGATACTGCCGATTAGTGAGATAATGAAGCCAACCAAGCCAATTAACGTTTCTTGAACCGTCCAAGTTTTAAACATCGTCTTTGTATCTATTTCTAAAAAGCGGCTAACCAACCAAAATCCGCTGTCATTTACATGTGCTAAGACTGTCGCTCCGGAGGCAATTGAAATAACAATGAAACAAAGATCAAATTGGCTGAGTCCCGTTGTTGCTGCGACAGTTGGGGCAATTAAAGCAGATGTTGTTGTGATGGCAACGGTAGCGGAGCCCTGTGCTACACGTAATGCTGTTGATATAACAAATGCCGCAACAATAATAGGCATTCCTGTATCAGATAACATAGAGGCTAATTGATCGCCGATACCACTGGCTCGTAAAACACCACCGAACATCCCGCCGGCTCCGGTGACTAAAACGATCGCACAAATCGGACCAAGTGCATTATCACAGATTTTTTCAATTTGTTCGTAACTTCTTTGTTCTTTGAGTAAAGCAATTGAGACAAGTAATGTAATTAATAATGCGATTGGGGTTTTTCCTAATAAGCGCAAACTTTGTACTAATAATGAAGATCCATCAACCATTTTTGCTACGGTAAGCGTATATAAGACGGTATCTAACATGATTAAACATAATGGGAGTAATAGAATGAAAAGTACTTTTTTAAAACTCGGAGGGGTTAAAGCCGTTTCATTTATTGGTGTGACATTTAAAAATGATTTTGGTAGATCCAGATGAAATTTTTTACCTAAATATGTGCCATATAGATAAGCGGCAAAGTACCATGTCGGAATAGCTACAACTACTGCAATGATTGTTAGTAAACCGATGTTTGCGCCGAGCAGTTCACCGGAGGCAACCGGACCAGGATGTGGTGGAAGGAAAGCATGAGTGACAGCAAAGGCACCAGCAGCAGGAAAAGCATATTTAAATAGAGAACCGCCAAATTGTTTTGCAACACTAAATATTATAGGAAGCATCACAACTAAACCGGCATCAAAGAAGATCGGGAAACCAAATAAGAGAGAAGCTATACCTAAAGCAAAAGGTGCTCTTTTTTCTCCAAATTTATTGATGAGTGTATCGGCTAATACTTTTGCACCACCGGTTATTTCAAGTAGTCGTCCGATCATTGCTCCAAGCCCGACTAATAGCGCCACTGAAGCAAGGGTATTTCCAAAACCGGTGAGAAGAGTTGGCAATATTTTATCTACGGGAATGCCTGTTGCGATTGCGGTAAGTAAACTAACAATTGTTAAGGCAACGAATGCATGGACATTAAATTTAATAATTAATAGCAATAAAACTGCTATTGAGGCGACAAGGATGAAAATTAGCATAATTTATTTACCTTATTTGATGTAATAACCTAAACAGCTGCAAGCATTCCGCCATCAACAAATAGCAAATGCCCATTAACAAAATCAGATGCTTTTGACGAAAGAAATATAGCGGCCCCAATTAATTCTTCCGGCTCTCCCCAACGTGCAGCCGGTGTTCTTTTACATAACCATTCTGTGAATTCTTTATTTTCTACCAACGGTTTTGTCAATTCTGTTTGAAAATATCCCGGAGCGATAGCATTCACTTGAATATTATAACGAGCAAGCTCAACACACATTCCTCTTGTCAGCATTTTTACCGCACCTTTTGAGGCTGCGTATGGTGTAATGGTGTCCCGTCCTAATTCACTTTGCATTGAACCTATATTAATAATTTTTCCTTTTTCACGCTGTACCATATATCGAGCGACGGCTTGTGAAATAATAAAAACAGCTTTTTGATTGACTTGAATAATATCGTCAAAGTCTTGTTCAGGAAATTCACAAAACGGATAGCGACGCTGAATACCTGCATTATTAATTAATACATCTATTGGGCCGATATTTTGTTCAATATAGTCAATGGCTGTATGAACTGCGGCAGTATTTGTCACATCAAAAGAAACGGGATAAGCAATAAACCCGTTGTCATTGAATTCTTTGGCTATTTTTTCAACGTTTTCTTGTTTTGTACCGTGAATGATAATTTTGGCACCTTGTCCGGCGAGCCCCTTTGCTAGTAAATATCCAATGCCTCGAGTGGATCCCGTAATTAAAATATTTTTATTTTTTACTGAAAAGAAGTTTTCCATAATGATTTTTCCTCTACGAGAATATTATTTGTACTTTTGAAATGTCATTTTTGTTTCCTGCCGTTTTTAGTGCATCTTCGAAATGCTTAAATGAAAATTTAGCGGAAAGTAGCGGTAATGGATTAACTTTACCGGTTGCCAGCCAATTGACTGCCGTATTAAATTCTTCAATAAAACGGAATGAACCTTTCCAATTAATTTCCTTAGCAATCAATGTCATTAATGGAAAGTTAGGGAGGTTGCCCCCCATACCAATTTGTACAATTGTGCCTTTTGCTTTAGTCACTTCTAAACAACGCTCAATTGAAGAAGGATGACCTGAGGCTTCAAAAGACACATCAAATTCACCTTTGTGTTGCGCATATTCTGAAAAATCATCATTAGCATGAAGTACTTTCGTTGCCCCCATTTCTAAGGCTAAATTTAAGCAACGCTGACTAATATCTGTACAAATGATTTCTTGTGCACCTAATGCCTTTACTGAAGCGACAACTAAGCAACCGATTGGACCCACACCGGAAATAAATACACGTTTCCCTTTAAGATCTCCTCCTTGTTTGGCGGCATGAATAGCTACAGCAAGAGGTTCTGCAAAAACCATAGTTTCATCATCAACATCCTCCGGATAAGTAATACATTGAGAGTTATCAACAATTTTATATTGTGTAAATCCGCCATCTACGTGAGGGTTATACATAGCGCTCCCGAAGAAACGCATGGTTTCACATTGATTAATTTCTCCCGATAAACAATATTTACAACGGTGGCATGGTTTACTTGGATTTATTGCTACTTTTTGATTTATGTGTAAATTTGAGCCGTTTGTTTTTACGATTCTACCAATCACCTCATGTCCTAAAATCATGGGGTGTTTTACTGCAAAATTTCCAACTTTTCCGTGTTGATAATAATGTAAATCAGAGCCGCATATTCCTCCTCGAGCGATCTGGATAAGTGTTTGATGTTGATCGTTATCATCGTATTGCACATTTTGTTCAATAATTTCTACATTTTCTGCACTTTTAACTACACAGGATAAAGTTTTAATTTTCATATTTTCTCCTTTTACACATAGATATGTTACTGGTAACATATCTACTTATCACACTTTGGTAAAGGTACTTTTTTCAGAAATGTGATCGACTTCAAAGAAATTGTGATAATTGTCTGTAAATAAGTATGAAAATATAGAATTTCTGTGATGTTTGTCACAAAATAAAATGTTACAAGTAACAATTCATCAAAATTCTTATATGATTAAGAAAAATATTTGTGAGGTATGTTATGAGTAAAGGAAAAAGTTTCATCCTTATGGGCGTTTCAAGTACCGGTAAAACTTCCGTTGGAACAGAAATTGCCCACCGTTTAGGGATTAAATTGATTGATGGTGATGATCTTCATCCGCGTGCGAATATTATTAAAATGGGGAACGGGCAGCCGCTCGATGATCATGATCGTGCCCCTTGGCTTGAGCGCATTCGCGATGCCGCATTCAGCCTTGAACACAAAAGTGAGATTGGTATTATTGTTTGTTCGGCATTGAAGAAAACGTATCGGGATTTGATTCGTGAAGGTAACGAGGGAGTCAAATTTTTATTTCTGGAAGGATCATTTGATTTAGTGCTTGAGCGTATGAAGCAACGCAAAGGGCATTATATGAAAACGGAGATGTTAAAAAGCCAATTCGATACCCTTGAAGTTCCGGGAGAAGATGAGCCGGATGTGATTCATATTGATATTGACGGTAGCTTTGAGGAAGTCGTACAACGTTGTATTAACGCACTGAAACCGTTATTTTGACGATGAAAGTGCGGTTAAAATTGACCGCACTTTTACATACTCTCGCCAAGATGAATATGAAATCCAAGATCGATCATTTTTTCGGTGAGAGGTTCATTATTCAATCGGGCTAAGAGTTCTAGGGCTGCCGTTTTAGCAATTTCCAAACGAGGTGTGATGACTGTTGCCAGTTGGGGGCTAACGGAAAAGCCCACGTCATGTCCGTGAAATCCGGCAATAGCAATTTGCGTAGGAATATTAATACCTAAGCGTTGGCATTCGAATAATGCGCCAATGGCTAAATCGTCATTTGTACAAAATATACCATTGGTTTCTGGGCGTTTTTCGAGAATTTGACGAAGCTGTTTTCCGCCTAAGGTGAAGGATGAGGGTTCTTCGGTGATTAAACTATAGGGTTCAAGCCCATATTTTTTCATCGCTTGTTCATACCCCTGCATTTTTAGCTGGGTACGTTTATCCATTCGGGCGGTAAAATAGACTACATGGTTATGCCCGCGTTTAATCATGGTTTCCACCATGGCTTGTGCCGCAGCAACATTATCAAATCCAATCACTTGCTGAATACCGGGCTGTGTGCTGTCCATAATTTCAATCACCGGAATATTTGCTACTTCAATCATTTTGAGGGTTCGCAAAGAATGGTAATTTTCCGACAAAATCAGCCCGTCCACATTATACGAAAGCAAACTTTCAATGCGTTCTTCTTCCTTTTTAACACTATAACCGTAATGTGCCAGCATAGTTTGGTAACCGGCTTGGTCGAGGACGAGCTCAATCCCTTTTAGTACATCGGCAAAAACATGGTTGGTTAGTGAAGGAAGCAGTACGCCAATGGCTTTACTCTTGGCATTTGAGAGAATTTCCGGGGCTCGGTTGGGAATATAACCAAACTGCTCAATCGCCGCCGCAATTCGGGTTTGGGTTTCTTGTGCGACAGAATCGGGATTACGCAGATAACGGCTTACCGTCATTTTGGTGATACCAAGGTGAGTCGCAATATCTTGTAAGGTGGGGCGTTTATGTTTCATTAAAAGTCAGATTGAATAATGTATTGCGAAAGTATAGCAAAAACATTTGATTTTTTGACCGCACTTTTGTGTGAAAAAAGGTATAATTTGCCATCAATTTATTATGAGGAAAGGCTATAGTGGACGAAATTCGTTTAACACAATACAGTCACGGTGCCGGTTGAGGCTGTAAAATTTCGCCTAAGGTGTTAGGGACAATTTTACAAACGCAACTTGAACATTTTGTCGATCCGCATTTATTGGTCGGCAATGATACGGCAGATGATGCGGCGGTGTATGATTTGGGAAATGGTACTGCGATTATCAGTACCACAGATTTCTTTATGCCTATTGTGGATGATGCCTTTGATTTTGGTCGTATTGCGGCAACCAATGCCATTAGTGATATTTTTGCTATGGGCGGTAAGCCAATTATGGCGATTGCGATTTTAGGTTTCCCAATAAATAAGCTACCGGCAGAAGTTGCGCAAAAAATTGTGGAGGGGGGGCGATTTGCCTGTCATCAAGCCGGTATCTCTCTTGCCGGCGGCCATTCTATTGATGCGTCGGAACCTATTTTTGGTTTGGCGGTAACCGGCGTGATTAGTACTGAAAAAGTGAAACGAAATGCTTCGGCTCAAGCCGGCTGTAAACTGTATTTAACTAAACCTTTGGGGATTGGGGTACTGACTACGGCGGAGAAAAAAGGCAAGTTAAAACCCGAACATCAAGGTTTGGCAACTGCCGCAATGTGCCAAATGAATATTATCGGTAGCCAATTTTCCGAAGTGGACGGTGTAACCGCAATGACGGATGTAACGGGTTTTGGTTTACTTGGGCATCTACTTGAAATTTGTGAAGGCTCAAATCTAAATGCCGAGCTGTTTTTCGATAAAATTCCTACTCTTGAGGGCGTATCGGAATATATCTCGGAAGGTTGTGTACCGGGTGGTACGACACGTAATTATGACAGTTATGGGCATAAAATAGCTAGATTAACGGATTACCAAAAAGCCGTATTATGTGATCCGCAAACTTCCGGTGGGTTGTTAGTTGCAGTGAAACCGGAAAGTGAAAAAGAAATATTGGCGATTGCACAACACGCCGGTATTGAAGTTTATGAAGTGGGCGTATTGAAATCAAGAGAAGCGGAAAGCCCAATCTTTGTCGAAGTGGATTAAAAAAAGCGTGGTATTCATTCCACGCTTTTCGTTAGATTCGTTGTAAAATCAAATTCCCCATCATTGCAATATGTGCCGGTTCGGCATTGAGAGACGGAATATATTGATAAGATTGCCCGCCGTGATTGAGAAAGTTTGCACGATTTTCTTCATCAATTTCTTCAATGGTTTCTAAGCAGTCCGCAGAAAAATTAGGGCAGACGACCGCAACTTTTTGAATGCCTTGCATACTGGCGGATTCCAAGAATTTATCGGTGTAGGGCTGTAACCATTCTTCACGTCCAAAGTGAGATTGAAAGCTCATATTCCATTGATTTTCCGTTAAACCGAGTTTATCCGCCACGGCAATGGTTGTTTCCTTACAATGTTGTCGATAGTAATCGCCCATATTTTCGTAACGTAGCGGAATACCGTGATACGAAAATAATAAAAACTCGTCAGGTTTTAACCGCACTTTAATGGATTCAACTAACGCATTGATGTAGTTTTCATCTAAATGATAAGAGTGAATAAATTCAAAAGGAACAATATTTCGCGTGTTCTTTAATGCTCTCGCGAAAGCATCAAATAGTGCGCCGGTTGTGGTACTGGAATACTGTGGATAAAGCGGCAACACAATAATTTTTTCCAGCTGATTTTCAAGTAATTTATCAACCGCACTTTGCATAGAAGGATTGCCGTATGTCATAGCAATTTCTACCTGTATATCCATATCTTGGGCATCAAAATAGGCTTGTAAGGCTTTTTGCTGTTGTTTTGTAATAGCCAGCAACGGTGACCCCTGTTCTGTCCAAATCGCTTGATAATTTTTAGCAATGCGTTTGGAACGTAAAGGAAGAATTACGGTTTTAAGTAAAGGTAACCATTTCCAAGAGGGTAAATCGACCACGCGCGGATCGCTTAAAAATTCCCATAAATAACGGGAGATTGCCGAAGGAGTGGGTTGGGCCGGTGTTCCTAGATTAGCTAAAATAACACCGATTTTTTTTGTTTTTGTCATAAATCTATAATAGAAAGGGTTAATCGTGAAACGTGGCAAAGTTTATCCTGATCGTTGCGGATGTCAATTTGCCAAACATGGATATTTTTACTTAAATTGATAGGCGTAGCCTTTGCTGTCACTTTTCCTTGGCGTACCGGACGAAGGTGATTTGAGCTAATATCCAGTCCCACAGCGGCTTTACCTTCCTCGACACAAAGCAATCCGGCAAGCGAGCCGACAGTTTCCGCCAGAGCAACAGAAATCCCCCCATGTAATAGACCAAAAGGCTGTGTTGTGCGGTGATCCACCGGCATTGTCGCCTCAAGCCAATTCTCACCAAAAGCAGAAATTTCAATCCCAAGATGTTCAACGGCACAGTTTTTACCCATTTCGTTGAGTTGTGAAAGCGTAAATGGTTTTTTCCAGATCATTTATTGTCCTTAATGTAAAATCCCTCTTGTCATAAAGAGGGATAAGAAATTGAAACTATTTTTGCCCGCTTAATACTTCCAACAATGCTTGTATCGGATGTTTTAAGGTAACATTTTCATAGCGTTTTACCTGGCTGCGGCAGGAGTAACCGGTTGCTAAGCAAAAGTGCGGATCTTTTCCGTGGAGTTTTTTGCCCCATGAAATATCGTAAATTTCACGGCTCATGGTTTGATTTTGCACTTCATGTCCGAACACGCCTGCCATACCGCAGCAGCCCACTTTTTCTACCGTTAATGGTTGCCCGAATTTTTCAAAAATTTGTTGCCATTCTTTTGGGCTGTTCGGCATAAATGTGGCTTCCGTACAATGGGGAAAGAAATGCCAGTGGAAAGTGCGGTCAGAAATCGGTGCATTTTCCAATCGGGAATTTAAATTGGCAGAATGAAGTTGTATTTTTAACCATTCGTGAGCAGTAAGCACATGAAAATCACCGCGTTTTTCCTGTAATGCTTCTTTATATTCATCACGGTAGGAAAGCACAATAGCCGGATCGACCCCCACCAGTGGTACCCCCAATTTGGCAACACGGTTAAGTAATTCCGCCTGATTTTTGGCAGTTTTGGCAAAACGGTTTAAGAAGCCTTTTACATGTAGTGCTTTGCCGTTTGGTTTGAAGGGCAGAATGATCGGTTTAAAGCCTAATTTTTGTGTGAGAGCCACAAAATCCCGCACGACTTTGGCATCGTAATAAGAGGTGTAAGGATCTTGCACAATGAATAACATTTTTTCTTTTTCTATTGTGCTTAAACGCTCTAATTCTTCTAACGATTTGCCATGATAGCCAATTTCTACGAGCTGTTGTTGTAAATTCGGTGTAGAAAGTAGCGGCAAATCCGTCATGCCGATAACTTTCTCCGCTAATCGTTGGGTTGTCTTTAATTTTGTAAAATAATTGAAGAATTTAGTCTGTTTTGCCATATAAGGAGCGGCAAATTCTAAATTTGCTACAAGATGATCTTTTACGGGGCGTAAATAGCGACTGTGGTAAAAATGGAAAAATTTTGCACGAAAACTTGGTACGTCAATTTTTATCGGACATTGGCTGGCACAGGCTTTACAGGCGAGACAGGTATCCATCGCCGCTTTTACTTCGTGGGAAAAATCATAATCTCCCCGCCATTTTTGTATGCTATGGCGCAGACGGGCTACAAGTGCGGTCAGTTTTGTTTCGGTTTTTTTGAAATCTAACTTATCCGGTGTGATATTTTCATTGGCGAGTAAGCGGAGCCATTCGCGTACCATTGCGGCACGCCCTTTTGGGGAAAAAACACGATTTTTGCTCACTTTCATGGAAGGGCACATAATGCTGTGTTTATCAAAATTAAAGCATAAGCCATTGCCGTTGCAGTTCATTGCCCCTTTAAATTCATCGCGTATTTGAATCGGGATTTGACGATCATAGTCGGCGCGCATAGGGGATAAAATGGCATAAAGTTCATCTTCAGAACCTAAAGGCGTGCAGATTTTACCGGGGTTTAGGCGATTATGGGGATCAAAGAGGGATTTTATATAGCGGAGTTCATTCCAGAGTTCCGGCGTGAAGAATTTTTCACCATAATGTGAACGTACGCCTTTGCCGTGTTCACCCCACAATAAACCGCCGTATTTAACGGTGAGTTCTGCCACTTCATCAGAAATTCCTTTGAAAAGTTTGACTTGTGCTTTATCGCATAAATCTAATGCCGGGCGAACGTGTAATACACCCGCATCCACATGACCGAACATACCATATTGTAGGTTATGACTGTCTAATAGGGCTCGAAATTCCGTGATGTAATCGGCAAGATGTTCCGGGGGGACACAGGTATCTTCCACAAAAGGAATCGGTTTTGCACTGCCTTTAGCATTGCCAAGCAAACCGACCGCTTTTTTACGCATTGCATAAATACGTTCAATGGACGGTAAGTCGGTACAGACTTGATAGCCGATAATATGATCTTTTTGCTCGGCTATTTTTTCATCTAATGCTTGGCAAAGTGCGGTCACTTGGCGATGAATTTTTTCTTTATTATTACCGGCGTATTCCACGATATTTAAGCCAAGAATCGGGTTATTTTCTTCTTCCGTTAAAAGTTCGCTTACCGAGTGCCAAATAATGTCTTGTTTGGCAAGATTCAGTACGTTGGAATCCACCGTTTCGACAGAAAGGGCATTCGCTTTCACCATAAAAGGCGCATTGCGTAACGCAGCATCGAAAGAACTATACTTTATATTAATAAGGATACGATATTGTGGAATCGGTAATAAATTAAGTTTTGCTTCGCAAATAAAGGCAAGAGAGCCTTCGGAACCGGTAAGCAAGCGGGTGAGATTAAATTCGGTTTCATCGTCGCTAAAGACATTTTTTAAATCATAACCGGTCAAAAAACGATTAAGTTGTGGTAAATCCTTTACAATACTATTGCGTTTTTCTTTACAACGTTGTGCGATAGTTTGGTGAAGTGTTTTGGCCGTTTCATTTAAACCAAGAGTGTCAATATGATCGAAAACTGCCTGGGATTTGACCGCACTTGTATCAAGAATTTCTCCATTTATTAAGACGCTACGTAGTGCTAGTACGTGAGTGGATGTTTTTCCGTATTGCAGTGAACCTTGTCCGGAAGCGTCGGTATTAATCATTCCGCCCAAGGTCGCACGGTTGCTGGTGGAAAGTTCGGGAGCAAAAAATAAGCCGTACGGTTTTAAAAATTGATTAAGTTGATCTTTTACTACGCCTGCTTGTACCCGAACCCAGCGTTCTTCGACATTTAGCTCCAAAATAGCGGTCATGTAACGGGACATATCTACAATAATATTGTGATTGAGTGCTTGCCCGTTAGTGCCTGTTCCACCGCCTCGGGGGGTAAAAGTGAGCGATTGAAAGTCGGGGAGATTCGCCAATTTTGTGATACGTACGACATCCGCCACTGTTTTTGGGAACAATATAGCTTGAGGCAGATACTGATAGACACTGTTATCCGTAGCAAGGCTTAGTCTATCGGCATAATCTGTCGCAATATCCCCTTCAAAATGTTGTTTTTTTAGCTCTACAAGGTAACGTTGAACGCTTTTATCAAGTTGTGGCGTGTTGGAAAGACGAGGTAGCATAGTATCATTCGTAAAATAGGAAAAAAGAATAGAGCGATGATATATGATGTAAAAAAGAATGTCGATTTTTACAGCAGGAACCTAGTATAAAAAGGGGAAAAGCAAGGGAAAATAGACTAGATTATTACTGAACAAGAATTCATTTATTGCATTGATTGTTTAATAAATAAACAAAAATGACAAAAAAAGTTTGATCTTTGAGTTTTTTATAGGATAATAATCCTACTTTTGAACGTTCCTTTGGCGATACAAAGGAATTGAATTTGTCAAAAGGATAGATATAGGGCAAATTCAAAACCCTAGTTAAGCAAATGTTTAGAGTGTTACTTATTTTATAAAGTTCACGATAGACGAGGAAACTTTTCTTATTTTTATCAATCGATGACTAAATAGAGGACATCAAAATGAAAAAAACTGCAATCGCATTAGTAGTAGCTGGTTTAGCAGCAACTTCAGTAGCTCAGGCAGCTCCACAAGAAAATACTTTCTATGTTGGTGCTAAAGCAGGTTGGGCATCTTTCCATGATGGTTTAAAACAATTCGACTCAAAATATGGAAACGGTTTTGGTGTTAACCGTAACTCTGTAACTTACGGTGTTTTTGGTGGTTACCAAGTTTTAAACCGTGACAACTTAGGTTTAGCGGTAGAATTAGGTTATGATGATTTTGGTCGTGCTAAATTCTCTAAAGGCGAAAAAGTTGTTTCAAAACACACTAACCACGGTGCACACTTAAGCTTAAAAGGAAGCTATGAAGTGTTAGAAGGCTTAGATCTTTATGGTCGTGCTGGTGCAGCATTAGTTCGTTCAGACTATAAAAATGCTAAAGGTGTTGCAGAGGAAGATAGCGTTTGGGGTACTCGTGCTCACAGCTTAAAAGTGTCTCCGGTATTTGCAGCAGGTGTTGAGTATGCATTACCTTCATTACCAGAGTTAGCATTGCGTGTTGAATACCAATGGTTAACTTCTGTTGGTAAAGATAACAAAATTGCAGAAGATGCAGACTATACTCCGTGGATCGGTTCTGTAACTGCAGGTTTATCTTACCGTTTCGGTCAAGGTGCTCCGGTTGTTGCGCCTGAAGTTGTAAGCAGAACTTTCAACTTAAATTCTGATGTTACTTTCGCTTTCGGTAAAGCAAACTTAAAACCACAAGCACAAGCAACTTTAGACGGTATCTATGGTGAAATCGCACAAGTAAATAGCGCTAAAGTAGCAGTTGCTGGTTACACAGACCGTATCGGTAAAGATGCAGCAAACTTAAAATTATCACAACGTCGTGCAGATTCTGTAGCTAACTACTTAGTTGCTAAAGGTGTTGCAGCGCAAGACATCACTGCAACTGGTTACGGTGAAGCGAATCCTGTTACTGGTGCAACTTGTGACGCGGTTAAAGGTCGTAAAGCACTTATCGCTTGCTTAGCACCAGATCGTCGCGTTGAAATCGCAGTTAACGGTACTAAATAATTTCATTTAGTTATCCGTTGATGGATTAAATAGAAAAAGGCCTAAACTTCGGTTTAGGTCTTTTCTTTTAGTAAGAAGAATTTTGTTAATTTTATTAATAGGAACATTATTATGAAAAAATGGCTTGTTATTATCCTTGTTGTTATCGTGGCAGGATTTACTTTAATGTCTAGTTATAACGGTTTAGTTAAAGCGGAAGAAGAAATTGATTCTGTGTGGGCAAACGTAGAATCTTCTTATCAACGCCGTGCGGATCTCATTCCAAATTTAGTAAATACAGTGAAAGGGCAAGCGAATTTTGAACAGCAAACCTTAACGAATGTGATTGAAGCAAGAGCAAAAGCGACACAAACTAAAATTGATCCTGCAAATATGACGGAAGAACAACTTGATCAATTCCAGCAGGAGCAAAATCAAGTAGGATCCGCATTATCCCGATTACTTGTTACTGTTGAACAATATCCGCAATTAAAGGCGCATGAAGGTTTTATGAATTTACAAGCACAACTTGAAGGAACAGAAAATCGTATTAATGTTGCCCGTAATAAGTTTAATGATGCAGCTCGATTGTATAACCAAAAAGTGCGTCAATTTCCAACAAAATTTGCTGCGTTGATTTTGGGTTTTAAAGAAAAACCTTACTTTAAATCCTCAGTAGGTGCTGAAAATGCGCCAATAGTGAATTTTAACTAGGACATAGCGGATGAAATTCCTTTCAAGAATCCCTGTTGATAAAAAACAAATAGAGGCGGCAATTGCTCGCCTTGAAAGTCAAAGTTCGGCAGAATTACGGGTTTATATTGAACGTAAATTACCAAAAACCGAAAAAGGATTATCGGCGATTGAGCGAGCATTACAAATTTTTGGTGAGCTTGATATGCATCAAACGGCAGCAAAAAATGCAGTATTAATTTATGTTGGATACAAAAATCATCTTTGTGCCATTATTGGTGATAAAGGAATTCATCAATTTGTCGATGATGCTTATTGGCAAAAACAATGTGATTTAATGATTGCACGCTTTAAAGAAAAAGCCTATACAGAAGGCCTCGTTGAGGCGATTGAGCATATTACCGATACCTTAAAAATTCATTTCCCTATTCAACCGGATGACAAAAATGAATTATCAAACGAGGTGATTATTCATGACTAAACTTTTACAAATATTGAAAAGTGCGGTTGTTTTTATCTTCGTTTTTTGGGGTGCTTTTGTCTCTGCCGCGCAGTTTCCGCCCACGCCAAATCCGTTCCATTATGTGAATGATTACACGAATACACTTTCCCCGCAGCAACGGCAAATTCTTGAAAATAAACTAATAGCTTATAGTAATGCGACTAGCTCACAAATCGCGGTTGTGCTTGTTCCTACTACTGGTGAATATGAAATCGCGGATTATACTTTTGCCTTAGGCGATAAATGGGGAATTGGACGTAAGCAGCTGAACAATGGTGTCTTGATGCTGATTGCCAAAAATGATCGTAAGGTATTTATTGCCACAGGACAGGGATTGGAAGGCATATTGCCCGATGCATTTTTATCACAAGTAATTCGCAATGCCATCTTACCTCAATTCAAACAAGGTCAGTATGCACAGGGTATTAACGATGGTCTGAATGATATTATTGCAGCAAGCCAAGGGGAGTACGGTGCTTATCAGACGGAAGAGAGCGAGTTTGATAAATACATTCCTTTCATTATGGCTCTGGTGTTTATTGCCTTTGTGGTGTTTGGTGAATATCAATATCATAAAGATGAAATTTATATCAGCCCAAATCAGCGTGATCAGCTAAATCGAATTGTCCGTCAATCAACATTATCCCGTCGTCGTGGAGGCGGTTCCGGTTTCGGCGGAGGATTTGGAGGCGGATTCGGCGGTGGTGGCTCATCGGGGGGCGGTTTTGGCGGCGGAGGATTCGGCGGTGGTGGTGCCGGAGGAAGTTGGTAAACCTGATATAATCACTCAAGTTCTAATTTGTTATACCTCTAACTTATGTTAGAATGCGCGCCTATGTTTTTTATGGGGAACATTATGGAAACGTTAGACAAAATCAAAAAACAAATCAGCGAAAACCCAATTTTAATTTATATGAAAGGCTCACCAAAATTGCCTTCTTGTGGTTTTTCCGCCCGTGCATCAGAGGCATTAATGAACTGTAAAGTACCTTTTGGTTATGTGGATATTCTTCAGCATCCGGATATTCGTGCTGAGTTACCTGCTTACGCCAATTGGCCAACTTTCCCACAATTATGGGTAGAGGGTGAATTAATTGGCGGCTGTGATATTATTCTGGAAATGTATCAAGCAGGTGAGTTGCAAACGTTATTAAGCGAAGTTGCAGCAAAGCACCAAGAAGCGTAATCTTCCATCCTAAAACCCGTTTATTGCGGGTTTTATTTTGTCTAAATTTTGTGATCAAACTAACAGTTTTGTTTCAAGGTGCTTGTATATTTTAAAAAGTTTATATAGACTTTTAGCCCTTAGTCGGGGTGCTAACATTGTTTGGCTGAGAGATACCCGTGAACCTGAAACAGATAATGCTGGCGTAGGAAACTAACTCTTTTCATTAGGCTGTTTCTTCATTTCTATTTTTATAAGGACAGTACAATGAAGAAAATAATCCTCATTTCAACCGCACTTTTTGCTGCTTCTGCATTTGCTCAAACTGCTACACAACCACTCACTGTTTATACTTACGATTCTTTTAGTGCCGATTGGAGTGCCGGGCCGAAAGTAAAAACTGGCTTTGAAAAGCAATTTCCACAGTGTCAGTTAAATTATGTTGCTTTTGATAATAATGGTACTTTGTTTAATCGTGTACGCTTAGAAGGAAAAAAAATTAAAGCGGATGTGGTATTAGGTTTAGATAATCATCAAATTGATGAAGCCAAAAAATTAGCAATGTTCGAACCTAACCAAGTGGATCTTGGTAAATTGGCATTGCCGCTAAAATGGGATGATCACACATTTTTGCCTTTTGATTTTGCAAAATATGCTTTTATTTACGATAAAAATAAATTAACTAACCCACCAACAAGTTTGAAAGAATTGATTGCGCGTAAAGATCTAAAAGTACTATATCAAGATCCGCGTACCAGTAGTATCGGGCGCGGTTTATTACTTTGGGTAAATACCCTTTATCCGCAGTCGGAAGCACAAAATGTCTGGAAAACCTTATCAGAACACACTGTAACGATTACAAAAGGTTGGACAGAAGCCTACGGTGCATTCTTAAAGGGGGAGGGGGATCTCGTGTTAAGCACAAACACCTCGCCAATTTACCATATTCTTTCTGAGCAAAAAGATAATTATATGGCAACGGAATTTAGTGAGGGCGGCGTATTACAAGTGGAAGTCGTTGCTAAAGTGGCGAACCGTAATAATACTTGCGCGGATCACTTTCTTGATTATTTGATTTCACCGGAAGCACAAGCCGATATTGCGAAAAATAATGTGATGTTACCGGTCATTGATAGCCCTATCGAAAGTCATATTGATGCGCTAAAAAAACATACTCAAAATACGCCGGTACTGGATACGTCAAAAGTCACGGGAGAACAATTAAAAACTTGGATTAATCAGTGGCAAAAAGCACTTTCTAAATAGTTTCTAATGATATCGTTGTTTTCTCATCCGCATTTCCGTCCTCGTCATTATATTGGCGGAAGTGCGGTTATTTTTTTCATTGTTTTGCTTTATAGCACATCGCTTTCTGCGGTATTTTCCGTCTGTGGAAATTATTCTTGGGAGGCTTTCAAGCAGGATGACTATTTACACCAAGTTATCTTTTTTAGCTTCGGGCAAGCCTTTTTGTCAGCATTGCTTGCCGTGCTGATCGGGGCATTATTTGGACGTGCGTTTTTTTATCAGCCTTTCCCGGGAAAACGTCTTATCCAGCGTTTCCTTTCCCTTACTTTTGTGTTGCCGGCGCTTTTGGCGATCTTTGGCTTACTCGAAATTTATGGCACAGAGGGTTGGCTAAGCCGGCTAATGAAGTGGTTAGGGATTAATTGGAAACCGACAATTTATGGGTTGAACGGTATATTAATTGCCCACCTCTTTTTTAATATTCCCCTTGCTGCTAGGGTAACGCAACAAGCCTTGCAAGCTATTCCCTCAGAACAACATCAGTTAGCCGCACAATTAAATATTCGAGGTTGGCAATTTTTTCGTTTAATTGAAATACCTTATCTTAAAAACCAGCTTTTACCGACTTTTGTTCTCATTTTTATGCTGTGTTTTACCAGTTTCACCATCGTGCTTTCTCTTGGCGGCGGGCCACAAAATAGCACTTTGGAGGTTGCTATTTACCAAGCGATCTTTTTTGAATTTGATTTTCCTAAAGCGGCTTTATTTGCCTTGATTCAATTTGTTTTTTGCTTTGTATTATTTGGGGTATCCCAAATTTTTGCTAAACCGCCGGAAACCAACCTTTCCCAACGCTATATTTGGTTGATGCCGCCATCAAGTGCGGTCAAAATTTTTAATGTTTTTATTTTGTTTAGCGTATGTTTATTTCTTTTCATACCATTGCTGAGTATTGTGGTGGAAGGGGTGAGCGCACCGGAATGGTTTAGTTTTTGGCAAGATCCCCAATTATGGAAAGCGTTAATCTATTCCCTTTCGATGGCACCCGCTTCAGGTGTATTAGCGATAGTATTTTCTTTTTTACTACTTCTGCTTTCCCGCCAGCTACAATGGCTTCATTTTCCTGTGTTTGCAACCCTCATTCAAACCGGTGGTATGATGATTTTAGCCGTACCGACGTTAATTCTCTCGGTAGGATTATTTTTAATTTTACAGGAAATGGATTTTAGCAATGTTCATTTATTTTTAATTGTCGTGCTGTGTAATGCGTTAGCCGCAATGCCTTTTGTCATTCGAATTTTAAACACACCGATGATGCAAGCCATGCAGTATTACGAAAAGTTGTGTTTATCGCTAAATCTTAAAGGGTGGCAACGCTTCAAATTAATTGAATATCCCTTATTAAAAACACCGCTAAAATATAGCTTTACTTTGGCGACAACGCTCTCTTTAGGGGATTTTACGGCAATTGCGTTGTTTGGCAGTCCGGATTTTACTTCTTTACCGCACTTGCTTTATCAACAAATCGGACAGTATCGGAGTCAAGAGGCGGCGATTACGGCATTGATTCTGCTTAGCTTATGCCTTGGATTATTTATGTTTATTGAACACAATAGGGAAAACAATGATTAAATTAAAACAAGTGAAATTTAATTATCAATCCATGCCGATGATGTTTGATTTGCATATTTGTGAGCAAGAAAAAGTCGCAATTATCGGTGAGAGTGGTGCGGGAAAAAGCACTTTATTAAATCTGATCGCCGGTTTTGATTATGCCAATGCGGGGGAAATTTGGCTTAACGGTGAAAATCATACGAGAAGCGCCCCTTATGAACGTCCGGTTTCCATGTTATTTCAAGAAAATAATTTGTTCACTCATTTAACCGTGGCGGAAAATATCGCATTAGGCTTAAAACCGAATTTGTCCCTTTCAAAGGAAGAGGAAATGCGAATTGAACAAGTCGCAAGTGCGGTCAATTTACAGGATTTTTTAACGAGAAAATCGACCGCACTTTCCGGTGGACAAAAACAACGTGTTGCATTGGCACGTTGTCTGTTACGTGATAAACCCATTTTATTATTGGATGAACCTTTCTCCGCACTTGATCCGCAATTACGTATGGAAATGTTAAAGTTGCTCGACCAGTTATGTGATGAAAAAATGCTAACCTTACTGCTTGTTACCCATCAGCCTAAGGAATTAGAAGGGCATATTGATCGTATTATTCATATTCATCAGGGACAAAATTTATAGGAAAAAAGTATGACAACCGTACAATCTGTTCAATTAACCGAAATAACCCCTCATCCCTCAGTGGAGTATTGGTCTGTTTGTAAAGTAGAAGCGTTGTATGAAACGCCTTTTTTGGAGTTGATTTATCGTGCTGCACAAGTACATCGCGAACATTTTAATCCGCAGGCAATTCAACTTTCAACATTAATGTCAATTAAAACAGGCGGTTGTCCGGAAGATTGCGGTTATTGTCCGCAATCGGCACGTTATCAAACCGGTGTGCAAAATCAGCAATTATTGGATGTGGACGAAATTATTGCTAAAGCTAAAATTGCTAAGTCTCGCGGCGCAGGGCGATTTTGTATGGGGGCGGCGTGGCGTGGCCCGAAACCCAAAGATATGGGAAAAGTAACGCAAATTATTAAGGCTGTGAAAGAACTTGGCTTGGAAACTTGTGGTACGTTTGGATTATTACAAGACGGAATGGCTGAAGAATTGAAAGAGGCGGGATTGGATTATTATAATCATAATCTTGATACCGCACCGGAACATTATCATGAGGTTATCGGCACACGCCGTTTTGATGACCGCTTAAGTACCTTAGGTAAAGTTCGTAAAGCAGGTTTAAAAGTATGTTGTGGCGGTATCGTGGGAATGAATGAGACCCGTAAAGAGCGTGCCGGTTTAATTGCCAGTCTTGCGAATTTAGATCCTCAACCTGAATCGGTTCCCATTAATCAGTTAGTTAAAGTGGAGGGAACCCCTCTGGTTGATGCGGAAGATTTAGACTGGACGGAATTTGTTCGTACTATTGCCGTTGCACGAATTACGATGCCCAAAAGTTATGTGCGCTTATCGGCAGGACGCCAAGGAATGACGGAAGAAATGCAGGCTATGTGTTTTATGGCTGGTGCCAATTCTATTTTCTATGGTGATAAATTACTCGTTACCGGTAATCCTGAAGAAGACGGTGATCGATTACTTATGGCAAAACTCGATCTTGAACCCGAAACAGAAGAAAATCGAAAAACACTTGAACGATAGAGTAGAAGGGATAAAAAGTGCGGTTAATTTTAACCGCACTTTTCGATTTTAATTATTTTTTGATTCAAACTCCGCTAATGCTTCGTCAAACTGTTCCGCAACAAGAGGGTGTACAGGGGAAAACACAGAGGATGTGAGTGTAATAAATGAACAAACTAAGAAGCCGGGGATAATTTCATAAAGTTGAGATAAATCGTCCCAGCCTAAGAATTTCATTAATGGACTCCAACCCACTACGGTTACAGCACCTGATAACATCCCCCATAATGCCGCTTTAGAACTAATATTACGGTTAAAGAGTGAGAGAATGACCACAGGCCCGAATGCTGCACCGAAACCTGCCCAAGCATAAGATACCAATCCCATCACTTTAGAGTTTGGATCTTGGGCGATGACAATGGCAACAACGGAAATAGCCAATACCATTATGCGACCAACCCATACTAATTCTTGGCTTGAGGCACTTTTACGGAAGAAACCTTTATAGAAATCTTCAGTAATCGCAGCCGAGCACATTAACAATTGAGCGGATAGCGTACTCATGACCGCGGCTAAAATTGCTGATAAAACAATGCCGACAATCCACGGATTAAACATCACTTTTGAAAGTTCAATAAAAATAGATTCTGCATTTTCGAGTGGAATATTTTGGTGAGTGAAATAAGCCAAACCAAAGTAACCTACCGATACGGCTCCCCCTAGACAGAGGAACATCCACACAATACCGATTGTTCGCGCTTTATTAAGTGCTGACACCGAATCTGCCGCCATAAAGCGAGCCAAGATATGCGGTTGTCCGAAATAACCTAACCCCCAAGCAAGAGCAGAAATAACGCCGATTCCCGATACATTATGTAACCAGTTACTATATGGAATATTGGTCGCGGCGGACTTGGCGGCTAACGCTGCGTTGATTTCTTCCCATCCGATATTCACGAATGCCATTACCGGTGCAAGAATGAGCGCAAAAATCATTAAAGAGGCTTGAATAGTATCACTCCAAGAGACAGCCAAATAACCGCCGATAAAGGTATAAGCGATAGTGGCAATTGCCCCCAACCAAAGCGCGGTATAATAATCCAATCCAAGTAAACTTTGGAACAATTTTGCCCCTGCGACTACACCGGAAGCACAGTAAATAGTGAAGAAGAATAAAATAATGGAGGAAGAAATAATTTTTAACGCTTTTTTCTGACGCGGGAATCGTTGGGCGAAGAATTCAGGTAAAGTGAGAGCGTTGTTATACTTTTCAGTGAAAATACGTAAACGTCCGGCGACAATTTTATAGTTCAGAAAAGCACCGACTGTCAGCCCGACAGCAATCCATGCTTCGGATAAGCCGGAGAGATAAATTGCACCTGGTAAGCCCATTAAGAGCCAACCTGACATATCGGAAGCACCGGCAGACATTGCTGTTACAAAGCTGCCCATTTTTCGTCCGCCGAGAATATAATCGTCAAAGTTCTGAGTTGAACGGTAGGCATACAAACCAATGCCTAAAATTACCAATAAATACAAGCCAAATGTGATGTAAATCTGCATAGCTTTACTCCTGTTATTAAGGTACTGCCTTTGTAGAGCACTATTCAGCCATTTAAATAATGAGCTACACTGTGGCTGAATAAACTCTATTTTACAAAGGGCGATATTTTCGCTTGTTAATCATAAAAAGAAAACAAAGATCGTCATTTTTTATAGACTTTTTAAATCAATGTTCTTCTGCCGCCATTAATGATGTGTTTCCTCCGGCAGCCGTTGTGTTATAGCTACGAGAGAATTCATCATATAAAGGTAATAAATCTTGTGTTGTACACCAGTCGAAACATTTAAAGATCGCTTTACTGTTTTCCGCTAACCATAGGCGACGTTGTGTATCAAGTGCGGTCAAATACACGCCTTTTTGACAGTGTCCGAGTTTGGTATCGACCCGAATCCCCGCTTGGCGATTTTGGGCAAGCGGGTGGCTAGGTTCAACCAAAACAGTAAAACCTGCCGATAATAGTTTTTCTGCTGCCGACTGAGAAGCTGATAAATCGCCGTTAAGGATTGCGACTTCACAAGGTAAATAGGCAAGGCTATTATGTTCACCAGTAATACTTTCCAATACCGGTTTAGATTGCGGGAGGCTGTTTTCATCACCAAATTGGCTGTAATAATTTGGTGTACGGGTTAAGCGTTGGAGATAAAATTCTCCGCCTGCTTTAGGCCCCGTACCGGATAAACCATGTCCTCCGAACGGTTGTACTCCCACGACCGCACCAACGATATTTCGGTTGATATAGAAATTACCGCAATTGAGGTGTTTTTCCACTAAGCTCATTTGTTTACGGATCCGACTGTGACAACCTCCGGTTAAGGCATAACCTTTTTCATTGACTTTGTCGAGTACGTTGATGAGCTCTTCCTTGCGATAGCGAATAATATGCAGGATAGGGCCGAATACTTCTCTTTGTAGCTGATCGAGATTATCTAACAGATAAACGGACGGAGCGATAAAATGCCCGTCTTCCGGTACAGCTAGTTCAGTATAAGCAACTGCCACTTTACGCATATTGGCTTGATGGTTGAGCAAGTTTTGTTTTGCTTCTTCGTCAATAACCGGGCCAATATCGGTTTCAAGTAAACGTGGA
This sequence comes from Rodentibacter caecimuris, assembly GCF_001019715.1. Classification (GTDB taxonomy): domain Bacteria; phylum Pseudomonadota; class Gammaproteobacteria; order Enterobacterales; family Pasteurellaceae; genus Rodentibacter; species Rodentibacter caecimuris. The sequence goes on along the minus strand of NZ_BBXJ01000001.1, from coordinate 1,648,029 downwards.
TCACCGAGGCTTAACTCTTTCATTGCCTCGCTAATCATTCGGTAGTACTGATCGGCGATTTCTTCTTGCAGTAATAGAATACGAAGGGCGGAGCAGCGTTGACCTGCTGAATCAAAAGCGGAGCTTAATACATCTGCGACCACTTGTTCCGGTAAGGCGGAGCTATCGACTACCAGTACGTTTTGTCCGCCTGTTTCCGCAATCAAAATAGGATCATTGTCTGCCACAGCTAAACGTTTTTCGATCAGTTTTGCTACTTCGGTTGAGCCGGTGAATACGACGCCGTCAAACGGTTGTTGGACAAGTGCCGCCCCGAGTTCTCCGTCCCCTAATACTAATTGTAAGGCTTCTCTTGGAATACCGGCTTGGTGAAGCAATTTTACCGCTACATAAGCAATGAGTGAGGTTTGTTCCGCAGGTTTGGCTATCACCGCATTACCGGCAGCGAGGGACGCAGCAATTTGACCGGTAAAGATTGCCAGTGGGAAATTCCAAGGAGAAATACAAAGTACGTTGCCACGGGCTTCACCCAGTTTATTGATAGCCGACAGACTTTCAAGTTGATTTGCATAATAGCGGAGAAAATCAACTGCCTCACGAAGTTCTGCAATAGCATTCGGTAACGTTTTGCCGGCTTCAATCATTGCTAATTTCATCAATAAACCGTGATTCTCTTCATAGTGATCAGCCGCTTTGCGTAAAATATTGGCTTTTTCGACCGCACTTTTTGCATTCCAGTTTTGGTTGGTAGCGGCTGAAAATACCGCTTGCGCTTGATCGATTTCTAAGAAACGTATTTCACCGATAGTTTCTGTTAGTTTTGCAGGATTTTTCACATACTGTATGGATTGTTGGCTTGGAGCTGCCAGTAGGGTAAGGGATTCCGCATTTTCGATTTGAGCGTTATTCAAGGCTTGCTCAAGTTTTTCCAATACCAGCTCGTTGGTTAAATCAAAGCCGGCGGAATTAAGACGATCGTGAAATAATTCAAGGGGGTTACGTACCAGTTTATTGGGTTCGTCATTGGATCTACTATACAGTTTCCACGGCGGAGTAACTAACTGAGAAACCGGAATACTCTCGTCCACTAATTGATGAACAAAGGAAGAATTTGCACCATTTTCAAGCAAACGGCGAACGAGGTAAGCAAGTAAGGTTTCATGAGTCCCTACCGGAGTATAAACACGAACTTGTTGGCTGAAGTTTTCATTACCCACGATATTGTCGTAAAGGTTTTCCCCCATACCGTACAAGCATTGAAACTCAAATTTTTTTCCTTGTCCGAGTTCATAGATAGTACACATGGTTAGAATATTGTGGGTCGCAAATTGTGGGTAGATAACATCCTGTGCTTCCAACAATTTTTTGGCGCAAGCAACATAGGCAATATCGGTATGATTTTTACGGGTGAAAAGCGGGAAATCGTCTAAACCATCGGTTTGCGCCCATTTGATTTCACTATCCCAGTAAGCACCTTTTACTAGGCGGATCATCAAATAGTGTTGTTTTTCACGGGCAAGATTAATCAAATAATCTAAAACATAAGGACAGCGTTTAGAGTAGCTTTGTACAACAAAACCAATTCCCTTGTAATCTTTGAGTTCCGGTTCATCAAGTAATTTTTCGATCAAATCAAGAGAGAGTTCGAGGCGATTGGCTTCTTCCGCATCAATATTTACACTAATGTTGTATTTTTGTGCCAGTAAGAAGAGTTGTTTTATACGAGGATAAAGCTCATTCATTGTGCGATCATATTTTGCACGATTATATTTCGGATGAATGGCGGAAAGTTTTACAGAGATACTATTACCGTTGTAAATATTTCGATCAACGGCATTTTTACCGACTTCTTCAATGGCATGTAAATAATCATTGAAGTAACGATCCGCATCGCTCGCAGTCATTGCGGCTTCACCCAACATATCGAATGAGAAAGTAAATCCTTTTTTGTAGCGGGGTTGAGTGTGTTTTAGCGCTTCATGTATATTTACGCCTGCGACAAATTGCTTCCCTATAATCTGAATGGATTTCACCATGACCTGACGCATGACAGGCGCGGCGAAACGGGAAAAGATATTTTTTAAATTATCGGTGACTTGAGTCTCTGTGAGATTTTCACTGATTTTTCTACCGAACATCAAACCATAACTGGCGGCATTAATGAAAAAAGATTTTGAGTTGCCCAGATGGGATTGCCAATTGCCGTCTTGCAATTTTTCGTAGATGAGATCATCACGGGTTTTGTCATCGGGAATACGCAATAAGGCTTCTGCCAAACACATCAATGCCACACCTTCTTCAGAACTTAAAGAAAACTCTTCCATTAAGGCATCTGCGCCATACTGTTTCTGTTTAATGTGGCGTAGTTTATTGATGAGTTTGGTTGCATGATCTGTAATACGTTTTTCTTGTTCTTCGGTAAAATCAAGCGTTGCCATTAGTTGATCTACTGCTATTTTTTCATCAAGACGATAGTTTTCAGTAATGCTTCGGCGTTTGGGAGAATAAGTTTTAGAAAGTGAAATAGACATTTGATAACCCTTTGTTTCTATTGTGTTACAAGATTATTTTTTGAAAGTAAATCCATTTAAACAAAATGTAAACAAAAGCTTTTGATATTTGTGAGTAATATCACAGAAAAAATGTGTAATGAGAGAGGAATATAAAAAATCCTCTTATTTAAGTTTAATAAGAGGATTTAGAGATGATTAAATATGTTGATTGATAAAGTTAGCTAACTGACCTTTTGGTAGTGCGCCTACTTGTGTTGCAACGACCTCACCGTTTTTCATTAAAAGTAAAGTCGGGATACTGCGTACACCGAATTGACCGGCAACCAGTTGGTTTTCATCAACATTGATTTTTACGATTTTTACTTTGCCTGCAAATTCCGGTGCAAGTTCGTCTAATACCGGTGCGATCATTTTGCAAGGGCCACACCATGGCGCCCAAAAGTCAACTAATACCGGAACATCAGAACGTAATACATCCGCTTCAAATGTTGCATCTGTTGTGTGTAGTACTTGGCTCATTTTTATTTCCTTTGTCTGTGAATAATGCCCTTATGTAAGGGCATTTTGTGAAATTACAAGTGCGGTCAGAATAGCACGAGTTGTTTAAAAATACACTTATTAATTTAATTACTAAAAGCTAAGAGGGGTAAACCAAGTTTTTACAAGGTTTGCCTGATTTTAGTTTATATACATTGTCCAGTGTGACGTCCGCAATACTGGTTAATGCTTCTTCCGTTAGGAAAGCTTGATGACCAGTAAGGAGTACATTATGGCAAGAAGAAAGGCGTCGGAAGACATCATCTTGAATGACTTCATTAGATTTATCCTCAAAAAATAGATCGCGTTCATTTTCATATACATCCATTCCTAATGCTCCAATTTTGCATTGCTTTAGCGCATCAATTGCAGCCAATGTATCAATGAGGGTGCCACGGCTTGTATTTATGATCATGACCCCATCCTTCATCTTTGCAAAAGCGTCACGATTGAGTAAATGGTAATTTTCCGGCGTCGCGGGGCAGTGTAGCGTGATGACGTGAGATTTTTCATAAAGCTCGTCAAGTTCGACATATTTTGCACCGAGTTCCTCAGCTACGGGGTTTTTAAAAGGATCATAAGCCAGAATATGCATACCAAAACCTTTTAAGATTCGCATAACGGCAATCCCGATTTTACCCGTACCGATGATTCCCACTGTTCGTCCGTGCATATTAAATCCGATAAGCCCTTCTAAAGAAAAATTGGCTTCACGGGTACGTTGATAAGCACGATGAATCCGGCGATTAAGTGTCATCATGAGGCCGACGGTATGTTCAGCCACGGCTTCGGGAGAATAAGCCGGCACACGAACCACTTGAAGGCCAAGATCCTGTGCCGCTTTTAAATCCACATTATTGAAACCGGCACAACGCAGCGCAATGACTTTTACGCCAAGTGCGGTTAATTTTTCCAGTACTTTTCGACTTCCGTCATCATTGACAAAAATACAAACTACTTCGCAATGTTCCGCTAGACGGGCTGTGTTTTCATTTAACATGAAGTCGAAAAATTCAAGATTAAAACCATATTTTGCATTAATTAATTCAAAGTATTTACGGTCATAATTCTTTGTACTGTAAACGGCGATTTTCATCTTGCCTCCAAGGATTATTTCAACTGAGAAAAGGCCTGAAGTAAATCTGCTTTGATATCTTCTACATTTTCAATACCTACTGAAAAACGCAATAAAGTATTGGTGATACCGCGAGCGATACGTTCTGTTTCCGGAATATCCATGTGGGTTTGGGTTGCCGGATAAGTAATAAAACTTTCCGTTCCGCCAAGACTTTCCGCAAAAGTGATAAGCTTGATAGATTTTAAGAACGTGTTGATCCAGTTTTCATTTTTCAAACGAAAAGAAAGCATTCCCCCTTTGTTCGGATAAAGAACCGATTCAATCTGCGGTTGGGATTTTAAAAATTCAGCGATCGCCTGAGCATTTTCTTGATGGCGTTTCATGCGTAGAGAGAGGGTTTTCATTCCACGAATTGTTAACCACGAATCAAAAGGCGAAAGTACTGCACCGGCGCCATTTTGAATGTAAGCGATACGCTCACAAAGCTCTTGACCTTTCGCCACGATTAAACCGACAAGGACATCATTATGACCTGCAATGTACTTCGTACCGCTATGAATAACAATATCCGCCCCTAAATCTAATGGGCGGGAAAGCACGGGAGTTAAGAACGTATTATCGACGATTAACATTAATTGATGTTTTTTAGCAAGTTTTGCGATTTCCGCTACATCGCATTCTTCCATTAATGGGTTAGACGGTGTCTCAATAAAAATTGCTTTGGTATTGGGCGTAATGGCGGCTTCAATATCTGCAGCAGAGGCGGTATTAACGTAAACCGGTTTGACACTATTATTCTTTTTGTAAGCAAAATCTAAAAGGCGATAAGTTCCGCCATAGACATCACTGGAAACAATCCACTCGTCCGGTGCAGTAAAAAGAGTCATTAATACTTGGATTGCCGCCATACCGGATGAAAATGCAAAGCCCCGCTCTCCGTTTTCTAATTGAGCGATAGTCTCTTCTAATACGGTACGAGTCGGGTTTTTTGTCCGTGTATAATCAAACCCGGTGCTTTCACCAATGCCATGGTGTCCGTATGCAGTAGAAAGGAAAATTGGGGTAGAAACCGCACCGGTACGTTCGTCGCTACGATTGCCGGCTTGGGCGAGTAGGGTATCAATTGTGTATTGTTGTGTTGTCATAATATCCTCGAAAATAATTTAAAAAAGCGACCGCACTTTTTATTAAAAAAGAACGAAAACATTTTGGCATAAAGCCCTAAGTGATACAAAGGAGAAATTGAGGGATTGCAATAAATTTCATTTTTTCATCATTTGTTGTTAATAATTTAAACGATATGCAGTTTTTTTAGACGGTTAAGATTTTTTTTAAGATCTGTGATTGACAGCGTTTAAAATTTCCGTAAAATGCGCACCACTAACAGCGAATGCGGGAATAGCTCAGTTGGTAGAGCACGACCTTGCCAAGGTCGGGGTCGCGAGTTCGAGCCTCGTTTCCCGCTCCAATTACTGGCGTGTTAGCAAAGCGGTTATGCACTGGATTGCAAATCCATGTAGCTCGGTTCGACTCCGGGACACGCCTCCATAATACGCTGTAAGTTAGTTTGCCCGAGTGGTGGAATCGGTAGACACAAGGGATTTAAAATCCCTCGCCTTTCGAGGCGTGCCAGTTCAAGTCTGGCTTCGGGCACCATCTAATGGCTGCTAACTATTCGCTGAAAAACTTCTTTAATATCCTATTCTTAGGGTCGTTAGCTCAGTCGGTAGAGCAGCGGACTTTTAATCCGTTGGTCGAAGGTTCGAATCCTTCACGACCCACCAATGCTATCTTAATCACTTACCTCTAGGCTTTTCATTAGTTTGCTCTTGACAAGAGAGTTTGACTATGGAAAATTTATCCCAAAATTCAGCATTTATCGTTACGGTTATGTCCACTAAAGGGGGCGTAACGAAATCAACGAATGTTGCCAATATCGGTGCGTTTTGTGCAGACTGTGGTTTGCGCACTTTGATGATAGACACCGATGTTCAACCAACTTTATCTACCTACTACAATTTAAACTACACAGCACCTCAGGGATTATTTGAATTCCTTATTCAAAGTAATACAAACCCTGAGCAAGTCATTTCAAAAACCGAGTATACTCATCTCGATATTATCCAATCTAATGATCCTACGGATGCGATTACCACACATTTACGTAATTCTCCGGATGGGATGTTGCGTTTCAATGATCTTGTCCGTTCCTTAGAAAACTATGATTTAATTCTCGTTGATACAAGAGGAACAAAAGGGATCACTGTCGATATGTCTGTATTGGCAAGTGATTTGGTCATTTCGCCACTCAAACCTGAGTTGCTATCAGCTCGTGAATTTGTTCGGGGAACAATGGGGCTTTATCAGCAACTTCAAGTCTTTACCAAACATGGTTTCAAATTACCTCAATTAAAAGCAGTCATTAACTGCTTAGACAAAACCAACGACGCAAAATCAGTGGTTGAAAGTCTGCGTAAACTCTTCATCGAAAGCAATGATAGCTATATGGAATTGCTTGAATTAGCGATTCCGGCACGTGTGGCTTATCGTGAAGCAGCCAGTCTTGCCCTTCCTGTTCACCGCCATAATAAGGATGAAAAAGAGAATATCCGCAAGCTCTGTATTTCACTTTTCCCGCAATGGGCGGATAAATTCCAAACTCGTTAATTGGAGGTGAAAGATGAGTCAACAGCCTCCAATGATTTGCAATATTGAAGCAGAGCAATCCGTGATTGGCGGATTGCTTCTTGATAATAATAAATGGGATGAATTGAGTTCTATTATAACAGCAGATAATTTCTATCTCAGTCATCATCGATTGATGTTTACCGTTATCAGTCAGCTTCTTATGAATAATGAACCGGCTGATATGGTGACGGTAGAACATGCGTTAAAACAACAGAACTGGCTTGAAGAGTGCGGTGGGCTTGCGTATTTGGCTGAAATTACACATAAGACACCAAGTGCAACCAATGTTGAAGCCTATGCCAAGATTGTACGGACCGATAGTCAAGCCCGCCAACTTTATGCGTTAGGCGATTTTCTAAGAAAGGAAACCGGAAAAGTGAATTCCCAGGATTCACTTGATGCACTGATTTCTAATACAGAAAAGCGATTGACGGAGTTGACCCTGAATCGTTCAGATAAAGAAACAAATGTCAATTTATCTGAAGTACTCAATCTCATTGTAACAAGAATGGATGAAAGCAAAAAGAATCTTTCCCCTGTTACCGGGACATCGTTTGGTATTGATCGTCTTGATGTGAATACAACCGGTTCACAAGCCGGTGATTTGATTTTACTTGCTGCTCGCCCTTCAATGGGTAAAACCGCACTTTCACTGACCTTTGCCAAAGCAGCACTTGAACAGAAAGAAGGAAGTACTGTTCAGTATTACAGCCTTGAGATGCCGGCAGAGCAAATTATGCAACGTCTCCTGGCACTCCTTGCCCGAGTTCCCTTACAAAGAATACGTCAAGCCATTCAAATTGATGAAACAGAGTGGGCAAGGATTGGTAACGCTTTTGGCATGATTGCACATCAGTGGAAAGACCGCTTGTTATTAGATGATAACAGTTACCTCACGCCACAACTCCTACGGACGAAAGTTCGTCGTAATGTTCGTAAATATGGCATACCTTCGGTCATTATTATTGATTATTTACAGTTAATGTCTGACCCGACTTATAAAGACGGTAAAAATCGAAACTTAGAAATTAGCAGTATTTCAACGCAGCTGAAACAGTTAGCAAAAGAAATAGGCTGCCCAATTATCGCCCTGTCCCAGTTAAACCGAAATTTGGAACAGCGTGCAGATAAACGACCTATCTCCTCGGATTTACGAGATTCAGGCTCACTGGAGCAGGATGCCGATATGATTTTCTTTATCTATCGGGATGAAGTGTATAACGACAATACGGAAATGCCGGGTATTGCTGAAATCATTATAGCCAAGCAACGTAATGGTCCGATTGGCACAGTATTAAGTCAGTTTAGAGGGGAATTGTCACTTTTTGAGAATATCCCGGATGAAGAATATGAACGATTAGCGAGATTATAAAAATGAGTGTGAAAAATCCTTTTGTTCCTTCTAAAAATAAAGAAGAACGTGCGAAAAAAATGTTGGCAGCGTTATCCACACCTGCAATTATGAATCATTCGCCGGAATATGAAAAAATGGTACAAAGCCAATCTCTCAATCCCTATCAGTCCGTTTCATCAGAAACGGAAATGCAAAGTGGTAATCGCTTAATTACGGTTACCTTAGATCAGCTACGTCCTTATGAAGGTAATCCCCGTCGTACTAAAAACCCGGCCTACGAAGAAATTAAGGCATCAATAAAATCCCGTGGATTGGATCATTCACCGAATATTACCCAACGTCCCGGAGATAGTTTTTACACGATTTTAGATGGCGGTAATACCCGTTTACAGGCACTTAATGAGCTCTTTAAAGAAACGAAAGATCTTCGTTTTTGGTCGATTGAGTGCGTTTTTAAACCTTGGCAAGGTGAAGCGGATGATATCAATTCACAACTTAATATTTTGATTGGGCATTTGGCTGAAAATGATGTGCGGGGTGAGCTTTCTTTTATTGAAAAAGCCCTAGGGATTCGTGAGGTGAAAAAGTTATATGAGCAAAAATATGGCGAATATTTTTCACATCGTAAGCTCAGTGAAAAACTAGGCGAGAATGGTTATCCAATATCTCATCAAATTATAGCCAAAATGGAGCAATGTTTAACGTATTTATATCCGCATATTCCAAATGTGTTGTTAAACGGGATGGGAAAACCTCAGATTGAAAAACTTCTAACGATTCGTCGCAATGCACAACTTTCATGGGAAAAGCATATAGAAGAAACAAAGGCTCATCAAGATTTCGATGTGGTTTGGATGAATGCGCTCACCGGATTTGATGAAGAACCAACGGAGTTTGTTATCAATGATTTTCAAGATCAATTGATTGGTCATATCACCGAAGCATTCAGTTATCAAATTCCCTATGAAACCTTTAAATTTGAAATAGATCTTGCCGAACAAAAACTGAAGAAGTTAGCTGAAAAGCAACCGGAAATTTTACAACGAACGCAAGATAGCGAGAGCCGAATTAAAGAGGCAATATCCCAACAGGTTGAGCAATCCCAGCGAAATATAACACGTCACGAGCAGAAGACATTGGCACAGTCCGAGCAACCCCAGGTGAAAGAACAAGATGATGAAACCATTCCTTCAATGAGGACCTATCAAACGACTTCATCTGGTATTTCTTCTGTGCCGGACTCTGATAACGGGGACTTGCTACCTCATTTAGGGATTTCAGAAACAGATTTTTCCTCTGCGGTTATTCAGCATTTTAATGATCTTGGGTTTACCCTGGGTGTTAATCCGGAAAAACAACGTCAAGAAGAAGCGGCACTTAATGGATTGGAATTTGCGAATTGTGGTAAACAGCCGGTCACCACTATTTGGAAAATCTATCCAAACCGCAAACATAAAATGGAAGCCTATTCTCTTGCCCTAGATATTGCTGAAGAAGTGGGATTGGGGCAATTTGTGGAACATGTACAACATGAGCCGATTGATTATAGCTACCGTATGCGTCCCCTTGATGGGAAAGAATATTCGGAATTTACGTTGTTTGTTTATCACCTATTAACCACATTGGCGACAGAGCCACAACGAGTACCACAAGCTGATTTATTAAATTCAGATTATTTAATTGGCAATACGATGTCGGATTTAATGCTCGTTCGTTTATTCCGTTTAATTCGTTTACACCGTTATATCAACGCACAACATATTGGAGGTCAAAATGCTTAATACGAATTTGAATCAAGCGTTGATTTCAGAAATCATCGCCCACATTCGCCGTGGTGAACTTAATTATTGCTATCAGTTAGGTTTTGATGAATCTGAGTTGGCCGCCATTATGAATTTGAAAACGGAGGAAATTTGTGAGCTATGTGATAGTAGCAGTTCTTTTGCCTCTATTCAGATCAATCATTCCGTTTTTTGGAATCTTATCGAGTCAGTCCGTGTAAATTCACAAGAGCGTAACATTATTGATCGTGCGTTGAACCTGGGGATTTCCGGTGAAATGCTACGTTCTCGATTTGGGTGGAGCTCTTCAGAAGTATCGGCACGTCGAAAATTATTGGGGATTAAAGAACATATCGGTCGCAAGAAAAACGCAGATGAACAAGATGAGTTAAAAGTGTGGGAACTTTGGCAAGAGAATAAGCATTCAGTTTCATCAAATGAAATTGAACAGTCTACAGAAGGATTAGATTTGCTGATGTATATCGCCGAGGAAACGGAGTTAAGTTTAACAGAAGTCTGGCGTCTTGTTTCGCAATGGATAAAAGAAGGGAAATAATTTTCCAAATAAAAAGCGAGTTGGGGAACTCGCTTAGGGATTGTTGTTTAATGCGGAGCACCTTGGGTTAGAAGGGACAGTACTCATTTCATTGCATTAGGTGCTCCATAATATAGAAATTATTCAACATGGCAATAGAAAAACTAAATAGAAAGTATGGAGTAAAAAATGTTACCGGAAAATAAAGACTTTCAAGGTTTATTGTTTGTCGGGAATCGACATGAGACCGTACCGGTAAGGTTGTTGCTGGATAAATACCTCACCTCAAGAGCAAAGATGGCTTGGCAGCTTATTAAGCTGCATTCAATGCAATTTAAGGGGGCGATGTTTCCTTCTTATGACACTTTAGCGTTGTGGTTGTCAGATCGAAGCTATCAACAAAAACCGATATCACGTAAAGTGGTCAGCCAAACGGTTATGTTACTGCGTTTAACCCGTTGGCTGACATTATGTGAAACCGTACGAAATAGTCACGGACAAATATTGGGTAATGTCTATGTCATGAACGATGAACCTTTTAGTATTGCAGATAGTTTAGTGATTAATGATGACTATCTTCGTTTTGTCGAAAAGATGGCAAAACATCGTGATCCTATATTACGCGATGTCGCGCTTTCTATTGTTGATGAGGTTGTGCAAAGTTCGGATACCGTATGGCATTTAGTTTCCCATATTGAAATTATCCGTGAGCGTTATTTAGCATTTGTTGAGCAACAAACGCCTGAATCAGTATCTCCATCCTTACCATCAAACTTGGCTCAGGCTATCGAAAAAACACAACAAAAATTACTGAGTTCCAATAGGGAACTCTGTAAAGAAGAAAGGGAACTGAGTCAAAAAACAAACAATTTACCAAGTTCCAAAATGGAACTCAGTAAAAATTCGCTGAGTTCCAATAGGGAACTGAGTCACCAAAATAACGATAAGTCATTGATTTTAGGCTTAGTTCCATTAGGGAACTCAGTAAAAGCACAGTACAGTACTAGTACTATAAATACTCAGTACAGTACTAGTACTATAAATACTCAGTACAGTACTAGTACTGAACGTACCGAATTTATTTATTCACAATTAGGGCAATTTAAATTGAGTGCGTTGGAAAAACAGTCTATCGCAAACGAGATGATGAAATTAGATCAAGAGACACTACAAGCCGTCATTTTTGAAGCAATACAACGTATTCAAGATGGGAAAGTACTCAAGCCCGCCGGCTACTTGTTTAATTTGGTTAAGCGAGCCAACAGTGGGGAATTTAAACCTTATTTGTTGAATAAAAACCGTCAAACTTCGACAGTTCAAGTCGATGAAGCAGGAGGGGAGAAATCTGGCTCTAAACGAATATTACCCGGTTTAACTGATTCATCATACCAAACGCATTGTGTTGATTTTGATGACATTCGGAAACTTGCCGGTTTAATGCGGGTATAGTCTGGTACAGGTTAAAGTTTAGTAGTTAGTACAGAAAATAGACAAAGTGTAAACAGTGTTTACAGTTAGTACAAAAAATAGACAAAGTGCCACCCAGGGTGGCAGTTAGTACGAAAAATAGACAAAGTGTAAACAGTGTTTACAGTTAGTGCAAAAAATAGACATTAAATTCTTTACATAAAAAGAGGTAACACCATGATCGCAGAAAATACATTGCATGAACCACAATCAACTCAACCGCAAATGGGCGCACTTCGTAGCGAAATTACATTAACATTGCATTCCCAATATGCAACACGAATGTGGCAAGGTCGCCCTATCCTTCGTGAAGGGAAAAAAATTGTTCGTCCCGGGATTTTAAGCATACCGGGATGTCTATCACTTCTCTCTCAGCTCCAAAAAGATGCGGCAAATGACGATCCTTATGCAGACTATTATTTAGCTGAATTTGAAAATATGGTGCTCAATAATACAGAACAAATGAAAAAACTTATCGCAGATTTAGTTGAAATCCATGCAGAACAGCTCCCGGATGGGATTGATATTCAACGCTGTAGTAATATTGAGCCCGCTATTTACCAAATCTATGCTGACTCCCCTTTAGCGTATAAATTGATTTATTTACTTTGTGAGTTTGATACACTGGCAAAAACGACGATGACGGCTGCTTATATCGCCTTGCTGACAAAAGCCGAAGCCCGTGAATGGCTTGAAGCCGGTTCAATTTTATTACGTCGTTGTTTTGGGGTTATCGAAACGTACCGACATAGCGGAATTACCCGCCAAGATGTGCGTAATAATTCAGCGCGTTATCAAGAAGTGCGACAACGCTTTAAACTTGAACTGCCGCAGGACATTTTAGAAGGAACGCGTCGGGCACGTTTTGCACCGGATATTCATCCAAGTACATCCGATAATAGTGATGTTTTAGAGAGGGAGTAAATTATCACAATGAAAATTTATGCGTTAATTCCGGAAAATATGTATCGAGATCTTGCCGCTAAACATAATATCAACGGGCTTATGCGAAATTTTTTCGGGGAGTTATCTTCACCGGAAGAAATTAAGCTATTACTGGAGCAGATTCGCATTGCACGTGACGGTATGATTGCAAGTTATCCCACGATTGTTAGAAATATAACCGATACGCTCGTGGGGACGCTTCCTCTTTTACTTTATCGTGATTCAGCCAGTAGTGCCGGCTCAGTTTATTTACGTTGGCGCAATGTAGAAAATAATAAAAGCGGACAAAAAGCTTGGGAAAATATTGTCAGTGATGTGAGCTATTCTGATGAAGTCAGAAAATCGTTGGTGCAGATAGAAAAAGAGCGTCTGGTGCTGAATATGCAAGTTTCTATATTAACCTCTATTATGCGCCAGTTATCAGAGTGTGCGGAGAAAATGGAAAAAATTGATGAGCTATGTCAAGGTGGGGAACATATTTGATCTCCGATCTTTGTTGCCTGTATAGCCTTTTTTTCATTGCTTGTAATCCCTTGAAAATAGTTGCTTGTAAAGGTTTAAATAAAAGGCCTTTAAAGGTAAGGGAGCGAGCCCCTTACCTTTGACGAGGAAAAGGCAATGATAATTTAAGTGAAGTGTGATATTTTCAAGTGTGAATACATAGCAGTACATCACTTTTAAGGAGCAATTATGTCTGAGCCTGATAAAATGAATCTCGCATTTCTGATTGTATTTGATCTAATTGGTTTTGCGGTAATTTGGGGATTTTATAAATATCACCAGCAAGCTCGTATGACGGAGTTGAAGAAAATCATTAGGAATGCATTGCTAAGAGATTTTTTTAACGATGACTCATTGGATATTTATATTGCTAAAACTAAGCTTAAATATGATGAAGTTTGTACCACATTATTTGGGTTACTTGTTGAATTAGAGGATGATAGTGATTTTGATGATGAAGCTAAGTTAGCTTATTTACGGAAAATTTCTCTACGTTATCAAAATATGGGGTTTCTATCTGACTTACCTGTCACTTTGCGAAATAAGATGAGGGCACTTGTAAAAATGAATGAGTCTTCTTCAGAGCTAGTATTTCAAATTGCCCAAGAAATTCAAACCTTAAATACTAAAAATCAGTTTAAGTTATGTTGTACCGTAGTTATCGGTATCATTACAACATCAATCAGTATATTTCAAATTATTCCTGAAGGACTTATTCTTATTAATAAAATAGGAAATCTTTTTTAATTTTTTAAAGCATTTGATTAATAGTTGGTTTTTGTCGGTTTATGAGTAATATCTCTACCAAATTTATTTGTAGAGGTAATCATGAAATTGCCATATTCTCAACGTTTACGTTACCTATATCTCCGCTGGAGATTAAAAAAATTTCTGTTAAAAGAGCAAGAAAGTCAATTGGAAGTATTTTTGAAACATATTTCTTCTAACCGATGCTATATCGATATTGACCTTTTTGAATCTTTTCGCTCTCAACATAAATTATCTCTTGGTGAAATGGGTATCTTATTGAGAGAAATTCTTTGGAATCCCTATAAATTTTTTAGTTTTGAATCTGATCTTGTATTAGATTGGTTATATCCGTCGCTGGACTATTATTCGGATTATGAAATTTTAAAGGTAGTTTTTACACCCACTCTTCTCAGTCAAATTGACAATTCTCTAAAGAATGAAAAGCGGGATGAATTGGAGATCGTCCAGGATTTTTATCGTAGTCTTGTGGAGTATATTATTAGAAAACGTTTGTATCTTTATTCAAATATTGAAAAGAGAGATATTGTTTATGGAATTTGATATAGAGTCGTTGTCAAATGATAAGATTTACGAGGAAATGAGAACGCCTCTTTTCTTGAGAGTAATAAAAAATCCGCCGCCTTGGGCTTTTGATTCTATTCAGCCTTGGGATACGCAGTATCTTTCTCAAGCAAGGATATTTCTCCGCCGTCATTATTGGACTTCTCAAGGTTCTGTGAATGTGTTTCGGGTTGTAGGTACCGATTGCCAACAATATCAAAATTGTTCTTGGTTAGATTTCCTTACATCGGGTAAAAAAATGAATATCAACCTTTCATTGCAGAACAAACAACCTGAATATTATCGCGATATAGCAGTGAAACTTCCGACCATATATTTCAATACCTTTGATGGAATAGATTACTATATTGGTTCAGATGGGAATCATCGAACCTGTCTTGCTAAATTTATGTTTTATGAAACAGGAGAAACCCAACTGCATGGCGTGACAATCAATCATTATGATATTGATGAGGCGTTTTATCGGCTATACCGTGAGCTAAGTGAGAAGATTAGCCAACTTGGTTTATCCGTTATTCTCACACCAGAATCAAAACAGATAAAACGAGAAGATACAGCTGGTTGGATGATTGATTATTTTCAACCTTATTTAATTTGGAAAGAACACGATAAGGAAAGTTATCGTGAATTACAAGAAGAGCTGAATTTTGAACAAGCAGAGAGAAAACTTTTTGAGCTCACAACTCAATTATCTGTTAAACAACAATCTAAAAATAAGCAAAAATCTTGGTTGTCGCAATTAATATCGCTATTTAGGAGATAAAAAATGGTAAATGTGAAAATGACGTTTACAGTCGAAATCGAGGGAGAAACCATTGTTCAACATCAAATCGAAGAACAGGCAGAAAAACGCTCTTACTTCTCTCAGGAGCGTAAATTAACAAAAGAAATTGTAGACAAGATGAATGCCTTCCACGCTGAAAGATGGATTGAAGCAAGACCTTGGGATAACTTTACAATAGATAAAAATCCGTAGATATTATCGATTACAGATTTTATAAATAGCTTTCGCTAAGGTATTTAGTTTAATCGCAATAAAATCTTCCTGAGAATAGGGTGATTTATTCCATTCTTTTATAAGGTCGTTTGGATTTCTTTCTCCTAAATCTAGTGACAAGAGATTTGAGGCTGCAATAACGGCTTCGCCAAAGGTAATACTAAGTTTTTCTGACATATTGATTTTCCTATTTTTGTTGTGGTAGATAAAAATGGAAATTCAATACAGCACATAGAGTCGGTGTGGCTAAATAAGCGACTCATAATTCTCTTATTTATCAAGTGAATTTCCTCTTAAGTATTCTTCATAATGTATGCACAATCTCCATCAATTCATTAATTACGCATGGGAGTAATATTATGGGAAAAGTGAATATTCATTTCAGTATCAGTATTGATGGAAAGTCGGTGGTTGATTCGTCAGTAGAGTACGAAAAAATTAAATCTCCCTTTAATGAGGATGATGAGAAAAGATTAGCGATTGATGTACTTAACCAATTAAATCAGCTTGAAACTCGAAATCATATCTATGCGGAAAACTGGGAAGAATAATATTTAAAAATAAGGAGTTATTATGGCTGGAGTAAACAAAGTAATTATTGTGGGACACCTTGGAAATGATCCCGAAATTCGTACGATGCCAAATGGGGAGGCAGTTGCCAATATTAGTGTAGCAACCAGTGAAAGTTGGACAGATAAAAATAACGGTGAACGTCGTGAATTAACAGAATGGCACCGTATTATTTTCTATCGTCGTCAAGCTGAAATCTGTGGTGAATATTTGAAGAAAGGTTCGCAAGTTTATGTAGAAGGTCGCTTGCGTACACGTAAGTGGCAAGATCAGAATGGTCAAGATCGCTACATAACCGAAATCCAGGGTGATGTGATGCAGATGTTAGGTTCTCGTCCGCAAAATTCAAATTCAGCAACGGGTCAACATCAACCTTCTCAACAACAGGGGCATCAACCTCAGCCAGAGCAGTCTACAATGGATAACTTTGATGATGATATTCCGTTCTGAATTCCATAAATATAAAATATGTCAGATTGAATGGAGATATTCTTGATGAAAAACGTTTTTCTTATTTCATTAATAGCATTAAGTTTGAATGGATGTGCCGAACTTACTGCTATTAACAATAAAGTGGGTGAGTTTGCAGGCCAACTCAATAAAACATTGGGAATTGGGAGTATTCAGTCTTTTGATGACGAAGCCACTTCTAAGCGTGATATTGATACTCTATATGTTCGTTTAAAACGAGAATTTAATTTTCCAACGAAAGATGAATATTTAGGGCGAGCATATGGTGATGTGCGTAAATGGAAAACACATCAAATGGAACAAGATGGCATTGTTCATGAAACCAATCCGGGTGTTTATTATCGTATGGCTAGGGCACTTGGTGAGAAGAATCAATATTACCTTGATATTAGCCTTGAAAAAGATGGGAGAAATAGTAAAGTATACTGGAAAGTCCGTGGTACGCCTGAATTGGCCACAGAAATTAAACAAGATATTTTAAAAACTATAAAATAATAAATGGTGAATTCTCCTTATTTGCTCCAACATCTGTTGGAGCTTTTTTTTGAAAAATTCTTTTTATCTTTTTTCTCTTTTTGTTCAATTGACAAATTTTTATAATATTTTTGTATCTTATAACAATAACTTTCCTTGAGATCCTACCGGTCAATCCTTTGACCATTCATCTCATCTAAACTCTCGCCCCATGATGAAAAGGGGCTTTTTTTTGCCCAAAAGAATTTGTTTTTAGTGTGATTTTCATTCCTTTTACTTCAGTAAAACATTCATTTAGTTTTTCCATTTGAGGTTTGCTTAAGCTTAAGTTCTGATGAAGTTGTTCAAGTAAACTTTTAATGAATTTATGTTCTGGTTTCTTTTCTAGGAAGACCCTTAACCAGAAATCAGTGGCATAGAGTGATTGTAATGATTTATAGGTAAACTCTGGATATTTCTTACCATGCATGACCATACTAAGGTATTTTTCATCATCCAGTGATATTTTGTTCTCAATTACATATTTTTGATAAATACTGTTTAACTTTTTTGACTTAAAATCTGAAATTTTTTGAATGTGAGCAAGTTTTTCAAATCTTAACAACAAGTAAGCCTTAGCAGCATTTTCGTCAAAGTAGTTATCAAAATCTAATGATGTAGGCAAGTTTTCATCTTGCTCTGTATTGATTGCTATTTTTACCTCCTTTTTAGTGGAGATATGTTCTTCTACACACCCTTTTGTTACATCTATAATTTTTTCTTTAGGGTTATCCACTTTATTTGGATCTTTCGCACAGCTTGGCCCAGCATAACTTAGCATCCCATTATCGTGTTGGACAATCACGGCCTTACCCGATGTAATATGTCGAGGACAAAATTGACATTTTACTGTTGTAGCAAAATCAATTCTAATTTTCTTCCATCCCATAAATACTCTCCTTTATTTACAATTGAATTATTGATTGTTTAGGTTTCATTGATTCGATTTAATTGTAGGAAATATAATTAAAAAGGATTTCTCATGTCATCATCGATCTTTCCTCGAATGATTGAACAAGTTATGTCAGATTATCAAGAAGAATTAGAGAACTGGGTTATGTCTGCGCCAATAGAAGATATTCGGGATTTTTTTATCACCATTCATGGTGGCGTATATCCTGATGATTGGGAAGACTTTGTCAGTCGCCATCAAAGTAATTCTAGCTTAGAACTAGAGACCATTTCTTCTTGTGAAGCATGTCGGCAGCTACTTCTTGCTATTCAAACAACAGATCTTTCTCGAAAAGAATTAAAATCGTTCTTCATAAAGAATGGCAGTAAAAAATTCTCTAAACATTCATAACAATTAATCGTTACTTTTACCTTAAAACCGATTTAACTTCAATATAATTAATTAACATGAGTCAATTTGGTAACGATGAAACTTTTTCTTTGTGAAAAACCTTCTCAAGGTAATGATATTGCCAAAGTATTAGGGGCAACAAAACGTGGTGAGGGTTGTTTATCAACACCGGATGGTCAGCTGATTGTGACCTGGGGAATTGGGCATTTGGTTGAGCAGTTTAATCCGGAACAATACGATCCCGCTTTTAAAAAATGGGCATTTGAAACCTTACCCATTATTCCGTCACAGTGGGGGCTTTCACCTAAAAAAGAAACGAAGAAACAGTACAATGTTGTGATAAAACTCATTAAGCAAGCACAATTGGTTGTGATTGCTACCGATATTGACCGAGAAGGGGAAACGATAGCCCGGGAGCTGCTTGATTTAGCGAAGTTTCGAGGTCAAATAAAACGCCTTTGGTTGTCTGCATTAGATGATGCCAGTATTCGTAAAGCATTAGGGGCATTAAAGAATAACGAAGACACTTTACCACTTTACTATGCGGGACTTGCCCGTAGCCGAGCTGATTGGCTTATCGGGATGAATTTCTCCCGCCTTTTTACGCTGCTTGCCCAACAAAAAGGTTATCAAGGTAAACCATTAAGTGTGGGACGTGTACAAAGTCCTACGTTAAGTCTTGTCGTTAATCGTGACCGCGAAATTAAAAATTTCATTCCAAAGCAGCACTTTACATTACAGGTTATGCTTTCTGAGGGAACGCAACCTTTTGCTACACAATATGTTATCCCTGAACAATATTGTGATACAGATGGGCTTTGTTTATCCGCTCAAGTGATACAGGCTGCTAATCAGCAAATTCGTCAAATCGGTCAAGCGAAAGTTGAATCGGTTGAGACAAAACGGGAAAAACAAAGTGCGCCGCTTTTATTTGCCTTGAGCGATTTACAATCTGAAGCAAACCGCCTCTATGGACTTGGGGCACAACAAGTGCTTGATATTGCTCAATCACTTTATGAAACCCACAAAGCTACGACCTATCCACGTACTGATTGCGGTTACTTGCCTGAATCCCAGTTAGTGGAAGCACCGAGGGTAATTCAGTGTCTCATTCAATCTGACAGCAGATTACAACCTATTGCCTCAAAGTTAAATCTAAGTCAAAAATCCCGAGCATGGAACGACAAAAAAATTACCGCTCACCATGGCATTATTCCGACTATGGTAAAAGCGGACATCAGTAAAATGTCGGAAGATGAGTTTAGGATCTACGATTTGATTCGCCGTCGTTATTTAGCTCAGTTCCTACCGGTGAGTGAAACCGATAAAACCCAAATTGTGTTGAAGTGCGGCCAACATGTGTTGGCTGCACGGGGGAATGTGTTGATTGCTCCCGGCTGGAAAATCTTATTTGGCAAAACGCTTGATGAAGAAGATGAATCTAAACAAGCGCTCCCGACCTTAACGCAAGGACAAACTTGCCGGGTCATCGATACGGAAATGAAAACCCAACAAACCACACCGCCAAACCATTTCACTGAAGGGACGCTACTCAGTGCAATGAAAAATGCGGCTAGATTTGTTACGGATGAGAGATTAAAACAACGGTTACGTGAAACGGAAGGGCTTGGCACGGAGGCAACGCGAGCCGGAACAATTCAGGGGTTGATTGATAAAGGTTTCTTAGCCAAAAAAGGGAAATCATTGATTGCTACAAATGAAGCCGTTTCTTTGATTGATAACTTGCCGGTATTACTCAAAGATCCGGGTTTAACCGCGCTTTGGGAGCAAGCCCTGAATCAGATTGCAGAAAAAACGCTTTCACTTGATGTTTTTATGCAGAGACAAGAGCAGTTTATTCGGCAATTGATGAAAGAGTGTCTTGCAAAAGGGATCTCTTTAGGAAGTATTGAAATTAAAAAGTGTTCTAAATGTGGTTCCCCGATGATCAAGCGGAAGGGAAAAAACGGTTTATTTTGGGGATGCAGCCAATACCCTAAATGTGATGGATTAGAAAGTATTGGCGGAAAACGAACAAGAAAGAAAAAAGTTGTGAGAGAAAGGGGAAATCAGATCCTCGTTTGATGTTGTTTTGTAGATTTGCTACAATTTGATTTGCAAAACCGCTTTGTATTGTCGGTCATCAATACAGAAAAATGTTCCTCAGCATTCTGAAAAGGACTCTGCTGTTGGCAGGAATGCAAACTAAACCATGCGATACGATTTTTTGTCGCTACCTTACAAATTGATTTACTGTAAGGACAAAAGAGTATTGAGGTATTTTTTTGTCCTTGCAGTAATGCTTATTTATCCAAACCGGAGCTCACCGGTGAAACATTGAGTGCCCTTTGCATTGTAATAATGCGCGTTGTATCGGTAAGAGGCTGCTTTGTTACCGAATAATAGAAGAATGTCGTTGTATTATGTTTTGACGAGGATGATACAGCACCACTTGTATTATATAGCCTGACTTATCAAATTTGTTCTTATCTGTGTAGCCCCTGGTGCGTTTGCCTAGGGGCTATTTTATTGTCTAAACAGAATATTCAATTAAATGTATTTATTTTATACAAAAAATTTTACATTAAGCCCATCTTTAAATATTAAGCAGCTATCGTTGATAGCACTTAAACATTGCCATCCCTTGAAAGAGCAATGCCTCGTCGTTGATGAGTGGGGAGTTCAATGTCTCTCAGCGTTCTGAAAAGAGCTCCAATGATATTGGGAACGCTTATTTTACTTATCAATTTAACCCTTGGCGGGAAACATTTTTCCCGTGCATTGGGTAAGGATGTTTCTCCGCTTTTTTACAATTAGGAGAAACATTATGTCTACTCAAACTAACGCTAAAACTTATTTTAACTTACACACCACAGGCATCGGCTATTTAAGCGATATTCGCACGGTAACGCCTAAAAAAGGTTCACCTTTCTTAGCTTGCCGTATTGCCGCTTTAGTCGGTGATAACAATGATGTGGAGTATCGTTATTTCGATACCAACGTTGTTGGTAAAGAAGCCGAGAGTTTAATTAAACGTTGTGAACAAGCCGTGGATGAAAAGAGAAAAGTGCTCATTTCATTTAATATCTCTGATATATGGACTGATACCTTTACTTATACAAAGGATACTCAGTACCATAAAAAAGGAGATGTTGGCGTGTCCTTAAAAGGGCGTTTAATTCTCATCGATATGATTAAAGTTGATGGTGACGTTAAATATCAGCGAGAACAAAAATCTCAAAAATCGGCTGAACAAGGTGAAAACCAATAGTCAGCATGATCTTAAACAATAAAGACCAGCAATGTTGTTGGTCTTTGTTTTACCGAAATAATGGTGATTTTTTCCATTACCCACAAGGGGAAGTTTTCCCTTCGTGGGGAATTTCTCTTTGTGTTATGATTAACCAACCTTAGGAGAAATTATATGGGGAATGCTATGGCAACCATTCGCTTTGATAAATTGCGTTTTGTAAAAAAATTGCAAGAGGCTAATCAATCGACCGAAATGGCCGAAGCCCTTGCCAATGCATTAGATGATGCACTGGAACAAAGCCAAAGCCCACTTGCAACCAAGGCTGATTTAAAAGAGTTAAAAGCTGAACTTAGATTGGAAATGTCCCAATTGAGAACAGAATTAACTTCAGCCATGTACAAAATGGCGGGTTTAATTTTGGCTGGAACAGGTGTATTGATGAGCTTGATGAAGTTTATCAACTAATTCTTTCTTTTACTTTCCAAAGTGCGTTCAAATTTAACCGCACTTTTATCTTTCATTTACCCGTTGGGGAAACCTCCCCACGGACGTTTCCCCTTATTTTTCTATGAGGAGAAACAAAATGATAGCGACCCATTTACCTATACCAACTTTGTCCCGTAAAACGACCTATGAAAACGTGATGGAGAGCGTTTATCTGCTGACTGTCTATCATTGTGATTTGATAGATTTGCGAGATTATCTTCGTCAACGGATTCAGTCTTCACCGGGATGGGCGGATATTTTACATCGGTTAAATAGCGAGATTGCCGTGGCATCAGAGAAAGCTACTCAAGATGTAGCTTACTTAGATACCGTTGATGCATTCAATATGGTAGAAAAATACGATATGTACGATTCAGCCATACCTTGGTATTTTTTTGGTATGCACGGTATCTGTCGTAGTGTATTAAATCGGACACATCCTTTGGTTAAACTCTACGATAAATATGAATATTTATTTGTCGATATTGAGAAATCCGAAGGCTGTATCAGCTATTCACCTAGAAAGCTGTTTTAGATTAATTTTCTTTTACAACCCTAAAGGGAAATATGTTCCCTTTGGGCAGCGTATTTCCCTTCTTTTTTACATCAAGGAGAAATACGATGACCATTAATACTTATGCAAAATTTTGTCCAAACGTTTTTGTTGCTAAATGTCCTGAAGCTCATGTTAAGGGCGACATCGTTACTTTAACCAGTAAATATGGCAAAGAAGCAGAGGTCGAAATTCACAATCTCGTGAAACAGACTGAAGATGCTTATTTTTACTCGTTTATACGTTGTGACGGTGAAAACGCTCAAACACGAGCTGAAAAACGGGCCGAACGCTATCAGGGTTATGCTGATAATGCAACCAAGCGGAGTAACCAGTGGTGCGAAGCGGCAAACGAGGGGCGTGAATTTCTTCGTCTCGCTGAGCCGATTAAAATTGGGCACCATAGTGAGAAACGCCATTGTGCGTTGATAGAACGTAATGCTCGCCGAATGGATAAATCCGTTGAGGAAATGAAAAAAGCCGTAAGCTATCAAGACCGTATTGCTTACTGGGAGAGAATGGCTGATAAAATAGATTTATCGATGCCGGAAAGCCTTGAGTATTTTCAGTTTGAGCTGGAAAAAGCCCGTGAAAAGCACCAAGACTTGAAGGAGCACCCGGAAAAGCGGTCGCACGCTTATTCTCTCACTTACGCTAAGAAAGCAGTCAATGAGTTAGAGAAAAAAGTGAAATTAGCCAAATTGCTTTGGGCATAAACGTTTACCTCGCTATGAAAGGAGCAATCTATGAAATATGAAATTATCTTAGAAGATAAAGGACAAGATTTACATAGAATCACAACTGAAGCAGACGGAAAAGTGATTGATGTCGGTGTATCTCATTATCCGATTGACAATGCTTATATTCCTGTATCGCAACTCCGGGTTGGTGACTTATGTCAAATCCATAATCCTCCCTATGTTTATCATGGATATTTAAACTATAAAGTCGTGGAAATAAACACGATTGCTTCAAAATAATCACTTGAAAGTGCGGTCAATTTTGACTGCACTTTTACCCCATAAAGGGAATATTTCCCTTATGGGGATATTCCCTCTTTTTAGAAGGAATATCAAATGTACCAATTAAATGCAAATGAACAAACTATCTTAAATCAGGCGAAAGAGATTTTGACGAAAATAACGGAGAATACTCCAATATATCGTTCTGAAAAAGAATTAATGGAATCGGAAATGGTCGCGTTTCACTTTCAAACCCTAATAGGTTATGAAGAAAGAGAAATGTGTGCGGTATTATTTTTAGATTGTAGTCATCGTTTGCTTAAAGCTGAAATATTGTTTCAGGGCAATGTGACTTCCGTGTCAATATCGCCTCGCGAAGTCATTAAGCGGGCATTACAGCTAAACGCGGTTGCAATTGTGATTGGGCACAACCATCCATCCGGAAATGTGGTACCCAGTTATCAAGACCAGAAGTTTACAGAGGGAATGATGAGAGTATGTAGATTAATGGAAGTTGATTTACTTGATCACATTATTGTATTCGGTAGTGAATACTACAGTTTTTCAGAAAATAGCTTACTGATAGATTAGTTTGTACAGCCCATTGAGGGATAACATCCCTCAATGATGGTGTTATCCCTTTTACATTTTTACTTAAAAATTAAGTTTAGGAGAAACACCATGTGTCAGAAAAATTATGTTTTAGAATTAGGTAAAATCATTATTTCCCGTCGGATCTCAGCGGAGTTAACGGCAGATGAGATTAGTCAAGTCACCACGTCTCACCGGGATGGTTATATCAAGTTAAAGAATGGTGAATGGCGTCAAATATCTTATGATCCTAATGTGAAATTTGTCGTGAACTACTACGCCTATCCATTCGGTGAGCATGACGTCGTAGTGATAACCGATTTGGACTCAGAAACTTATCGGACAGAAGTTTGTTTTTCCGATGAAACTCATGATCGAACAAAAGGTTATTTTGACTGGATGCTATACCAATCAAGAAAGATGCCTTTTACGCTTGGTAAAGTCGTCTGCACTGCTGAAGTTGAAAAATCATTAGCTATGCAAGATATCCATAGATTGATTGAAAAACAGCACCGCTATGATTGGGGGATGGTTGGTCCTAGCGATTGGGCATTAAATGATCATGCTGTGGAAAACGGTGGACGGGTATTAAGTCATCATTATATTGGTGACGAATACGTTTATGTGCTCACCGAAGCTGACCGAAGTTCTACAACCATTATGCTCGAATACGAGTATTGATTTTAATTTATAAACTATTAAGCCTATCTACTTTTTGTGGATAGGCTTTACTTTTTTTGCGATACAATAGGGAAAGGAAGGATAAATGACCGTGAAAGACATAACGAATACGCAACGAAATTTATTAAAATGGCTCGCACTTTGTACGATGGTTTTTGATCATGTTGGGGCCATATTTGGCGGATATACCCCCGAACTTATATTATTTCGATTAATTGGTCGATTTTCTTTCCTGACATTTGGTTTTTTAATGGCATTTAATCTGGCAAGTCGAGAGTTAAACACACGTCGCACACTCAGTTATCTGTTAAAACTGATTTTATTTGGTATACCGGCTCAATATGCTTACGTTTTTTTTATTCCTGATGCCGGATTAAATATTTATGGGCAATTTGTTGGGCTTATTTTAGTTATTTTTTCTTTTTCCCGCTTAACTCATCTTCAATCCATCCAATCTCAAGGAGAGCAACTTATTTTCGCCATAAAATATGCTGTATTAGGTGGGGTAGGGGTGATTTTATCTCATTATTCGGATTATCATTTCGGAGGACTCTCGTATTGTGTGGCGTGTTATTTTTTTGTTCGTTATCTGCCAATGACAAAAATAAGCCGTCAATTATGGTTTATTGGATTAGTGGGATTTGCATTTTTAGCGAATGAGGAAATGATGTCGGCATATTATGACACCACTATTGGCTTTCCAATGATATTGGCTATTGTTATGTCTGTCTATTTTATCCTGTCCCCGCCTCAAGAACGTAACATTCCTGCTTGGTTTAATATGGGTAGGAGAAAACCCTCAAAATTTCAGATGTACTTTTTCTATGCGTTTTATCCCGCTCATCTTTGGTTATTAGCTGGGATGAAAATGTTACTGGATAACCTATAAGGTGATTAAAAAGCATATTTGATTGGAAGATTGAATATGTTTTTTTATTTTAAGTTCAAGTTTATTTCTTTGTTAAAAGTGCAGGGTAATTAGTAGATGATACGACTATGATATCCTTATAGTTGTACACAAAATGAACAGGCTTTTATTTGGTAGCGAAGAATTAACGCAATATTATAGAACGATGAGAGAGAAAATTTTTGAATATAAACTCTATCGAGCTTATCAGTTGGAGGAAAATAGTCAGTTTATTTCAATGACTTTTTTTAATTTCTATCGTTATAAGAGAAATTTAAAGACCGGTAAAATTTCAGCTTATTATTTCAATCTAAAATCAAATAAATGGTATAAGGCAAGACTTAATGAAGCAATTTATCATTTTGCCCGGTTTTCATCATTGCCCGATTTAATGCCATTAAAAAATCATAATATGTTGATGGCTATGATTGATATGATGTTGCCTAAACTGCAAAAATTTGTCGATTATGATAAACGCTATTCTACTTATGATCGCCTGGCTTGGAGAATGAATCGCCTGGGTACATCTACAGTGAATAAGGCTTTGCAACGACTCATATTAAAGTACGCCCAACTTAACAATCAGTTAGCTGGACATTCAAAGTATATTACTAAATTCATTTGGCGGCATTTTATTGATAAATCGGTGTTTTCCTATTTAATAAAAATAAAAGGATTCACCACTTATTTTCATTTTTCAGATTATATTTATATCCACAATCATCTAGAAAAAGTTAAGCGTGTTGAAACGGAATACCCTAATCTTCTTCCATTATTAAAATATTTTCCGGCAAAACATTGGGATGACCCCAATTTATTTAGTTTTGATTATTGGACAAATGAATGCGCTATCCGTGAGCTTAATCGAATTGCGAAAATACATTTACCCGGTATGACCAAAAAGCAATGGCGTTGGTTAAAAAAGCAATCGCCGAAGTTTATCGCGCAATGGTCTGGACAAGAACTTTCCTGTTTAGTCGAATGTGGTATTCAAGAGAAAATTCCGGTTTGTGTCAAAATTTTCGTCATAAGGTTGAGCGATAGTTTTGATACATTTGGTGCGCAAAAAATTCGCATTATTCGATTGTTTATTTTGCATATGCTGAATGTTTGGCAAGAACAAGGATTTCGTGCATTGCAACATTGTCTTAAAAACGTAGCGAACCAAGTCATTGATATGGCTGATTACTGGCGGGCTATTGGATATCGAGGGGGAATACCTCAATCATGGGAAAGGATAGTAGAGCGTAGTAACGCCTGGCATAGACAATACCTTCTTGAACAACAACAGGCTCAAGATGAAGAACATCAAGCTCAATTGGCCTTGCAATGGGAAAGCCCGATTATGGTTTGGGAAGAGGCGAATGTTTTAGTCACAGCCTTAAATAATGGAAAAGCCTTATTTGATGAAGGACAAATAATGCGACATTGTATTTTCTCCTATGCACATCGTTGTGCGGAAGGAAGTACCTTGCTTTTTCGGTGATAGAACGGGATGAAAATCAAATTGAGATTGCTCGTTCCACCTTGGGGATTTACCGAGATATTCATCATCATACTTGGGAAATTGAACAACATCGCGGGGTGTGTAATGGTTATATCTCTCAAAAGCTAATGAAAATAGGCAAAAAATTTTGTCAGCAGTTAAATTTGTTATCAATATCTAATCATTGAAAATTGTTTCAATCTTTTTTTTGTTTTTTCCTTAAAAACAACAATCGTTTTTTGCATAGTAACAGTATCTTTTTACTATAAACTTGAGGTGACTATGAAAAAAGCGGTTTTAACCCTAGCCGTTGTAACCACATCTTTGATACTCTCCGGGTGTGCCCAAAATGCCACTTCCGATGAGTCGGCGCTTTCTCCCGGTATTCCAATGCCGACACAACAACCTATCACCACGACACAATCTACGACAATTCCGAATACGACGATTCGGCTAACAGAACAAACCATAGGGAGTGTAAAAGAGGTAAATTCCTACCGCAAGGTCAGCGAGGATATTTATATCAATACCACCTATGAAGAATATCCCGAAGTGATTCGTTATGGTCGTTATACGCTCGTCACCAGTGCACCAATCGGCGGACAAAAATATCTGTTGGAGCAATTAGTCGATGTCAATGTACCGGTTAAGAAAAAACAATATACGGCGACAGTACGTCAAGGGTTGCACACCACTTTAAATAATACCGGTTATAATTTATGTAGTTTGCCGGCTGATGAAGATGTGCGTCAGTTATTTGGACGTCCGTTACCAAAAGTTCATTATCAATTTGGCTCAATGCGGTTACGGGATGCGTTACAAATGCTTGTTGGTGAGGCATTTGAATTGATTGTCGATGATACACGTCGTCAAGTCTGTTTTGAAAAACGTGCCTCCATTCCACTATCGCCTCAGCCTAAAGAACGGGTAGATGTGGATATCGGCATGAAGTAAATTATTTCCAATCACGATAGAATTTTTCATTACGATTTTCCAGTCTTTTTGGCATAGTCGCCTCAATGATTTTATTTATTGGAGCGACTATGAAATTTTTTAAGCCCCTCGCGTTATTGACTCCACTTGTCTTGAGTTTCCCTACTTTCGCTACTTCCGTTTCTCAAAATGAAAATTTAACTAAGCAGGTGTTTTCTCAATCCAACACCTCTACCCAACAGCAGAATCATACTCAGTCGTTGACTGAAAATAAATGGTCTGAGTGGGGATTGACCGAGCGTGATTGGCAACAATATGAAACAGTGATGAAACACGGTGCACGTGGTATTTGGACACCGAATATTGACCCATTGACAGCGTTAGGTGTAGAGGCCACAACAGAGGAAGAGCGGCGACGTTATGCGAGATTACTTGCCAAAAAAGAGTTTGAACGGGCAGAAAAAGAAATCGCCTTTCAAATTGCTTATACGCAAGCATTTAATGAATTGTACCCGAATATCTTGCCATTTAATGTAGGCGATAGCCAAATTCAATCCGGCAATATTCGCCGTATTATTTATTTTACCCGTATTAATGACTGTCAAGAATGTGGTCGCGATATGATGAAACTATTGAATTATGCCGGAGACACACAAGTTGACATCTATGTTGTCGATAGTCGAAAAGATGATAACAAGATTCGTGATTGGGCATTAGCGAATCATATTAATGTGGAGAAAGTCAAAAAACGTCAAATTACCTTAAACCACGATCTCAACTTGAATTGGGCAAAATATGCAAAGGGGAAAATGCCGGCTGCATTTGGCATTGATGGAGAAGGGCAGTGGATAAATCTCACTTATTAATCAAATTGGGTTGTATCTTGCTTACCTTACCTTTGGTTACACAAGCTCGGTTTAACGGATTTGGGCGTGAAATTGATACGTATATCAAAGAATCGGCAAATCGTTATCAAGTCAGTGAAACAATGTTGCGGGGGCTGGTTAAGATGGAAGACGGTTGGTATGGAAAAATCTCGCCAACAGGCCCTATCGGCGTCGGACAATTTACTATGGGAACCTGGAATTTTTTATCCAATACCGTTGAAGGATATCGTATAGGCATGCGTCCGGTAACGGCAAAAAATCGTAATACGCGATTCGATCCCCGTCATAATAAATACATCAACACTTTGGCAACCGCACTTTATGCCCGGTGGCATATAGAGCAATTTGTAGAAAGAGGCATAAAACCAACCGATGAGAATTTGTATTTAGCTCATAATATTGGTTTAGAGGGATTGCATCGTGCCATTTTAGGGCGTTCAACGGCTGAAGATATTCGCAATATGCGTCGAAATGGTATGAAACGGGGAATGTCGGTAAAACAATTTATCGCTTACCAAACAGGGCGATATAACAGCCATAAATCTATAGCAAATTTTGTATCGAAGACAGGAAAGCAAACTGAAATCGTGTGGATTAAGCCACAGACTCATAAAAAACGACCTTCAACTACAGAGACAAAACCGTCGTTGCCAACAGGTCAAAGTGCGGTAAAAAACGCAATGATTTGGATTGAGCCTAGCGATAATAATGTGCTCTGGATTGATAACACCGTCAAGATGTAGGAACTAAAATGTTTGGAATATCATTATCTTCTAACCCCATTCGTACTATTTTTTCGTTTATACGACAACTTATTTTTATGATGGCAAATGCGTTATTTTTGGCATTAGCTAGCTATGGTATTTTTTGGTTCTATCTACTTTTACCAACCGATTTTGACACAACGTTAGTTCAACTTATCGCAATAAAACCCAATACACCCGAGTATCATCGGTTTTTTACCGATTTGTATAGTACCTGTTTATCTTTTGGGGTGTTTATTGTCCTTGCCGAAAAAATGGTGCGTTTTATTTGCGGTATTTTCTCTCCAAAAAGCAATGAACAAGGTAGGTTACCCAGCGGGGTATCTGTTATCCATAGAAAAATGACACCGCAAGATATTCGATATGTCGGTGCCCATGAGGCCGGTCATCTTCTTGTTTATGGTGCATTAGGTCAATTGCCCCCTTCTATGAAAGTTGAAGTGAAGGAACACACGGATAATACTACAAGTTTAGGCTATGTTTCCGCTTTTACTTCTAAACGGGTCACACAAAGTCGGTTATTTATTGAATGGCAAATGCTCGCCTCCCTTGCCGGTCGTGAGGGAGAAAGTATCTTGTTACAAGATAATTCACTAGGTTCTATCTATGATAATCATGAATGGTTTGAGCTTGCCCGCCTTTATTTAAAAAACCATTTTAAGGGTATTTTTTATATTGAGCCGCTCTCTGAGTTTGAATTTAATGCCAATGAGGCGAAATTAAATGCCTTAAAAGAGAAACAAACGCAGCTATTACAAGCATTTTTTAGTTTGAATTTATCCGTCTATAAGCAACTCACTTCCATGCTCATTGAAAATAAGATTTTGTATGGTCACGAGATTATTCCATTTTTCCAGCAAGCAGACATTACCTTTCCGCAAGGTTTTCCTTTCCCATTTGGTCGCTTTGAAAAATTTAGTGATGAATGGCTCCTCGAGGAGGAGTATGGCGGAGTGGGTGATATCGTAGATAAAATTTTGGAGCAAAAATAATGAAGAAATTAAATCATTTTTTATGGCTTGGATTATTCTTTTCCGCACACTCCTTCGCAGAATTAAAGATCATTGCAGATTTAGGGGGGGAAAGTGCGGTACGTTTTTATGAATCTATTCAACCTGTCCATACAGAAAATGCACCTCAGCACCCTAATGCCGTACCGGGGGAGATGTCTGAAAATATGTTACTTCCTGTGGTATCACATAAGTGGACGGTAGGGCAGGTTGAGTCAAAACCGGTTAATTTACCCGGCGCAATGCCTATTTTCTTAATTGGTTTTGATGAAACGTCAAAACAATGGTTGAAAGCAAATTATCAGGAATTGGTTCAGCAACAAGCAACCGGATTGGTGATTAATGTCAATACGGCGGAAGAACTTGACCAATTGCGCAATTTAGCCCCGAAATTATCATTAATGCCCGTGGCAGCAGACACGTTAGCTGATCGTATTGGTATTTATCATTATCCATTACTGATGACAGATTCTCTGATTACTCAGTAACATCGAGGTGAGAGATGAGTAATAAATATCTTGTTGAAGCATTATTACGCCCTCCTGTCGAATTTTATACGACAGCGATTTGTACGATGGCTGCCGGTCTTTGTGCTTATGCACCTTGGGCGGTAGCGTTAAAACCGCATGTAGGATATGGCATGGCATTGGGATTTGGCTTAATTGGTGCAAAACGGGCACACGAGGGTTGGCAGATTTTACGTTATCACCGAAATTTAAAACGTTTACCGTACTATGCCTTAACCAGTAAACAAATACCGGTATTTAAACGTGATCTTTTTTTAGGTAAAGGGTTTCGTTGGCAACAAAAACATACACAGCGATTACATGATTGCTTTCAGCAATCTGCCGAAAAATACACACTTCCTTCCAGGTCTTTTACCTGGGTACGTGAATTTGAGAAGAAACACAGCGATAGCTTTATTGCTAAATTGACGTCAAAAGACAGTCCTTTTAATCCTTTTAGACCCTTACCTCCGGTTGAAGGCATTCCAGCAATTCATGGTATTGAATTAAACGAAGTCAATGTGACGGTTCCCTTAAGTAGTCGTGTAGGTCATATGTTGGTATTAGGGACAACCCGTGTTGGAAAAACACGACTTGCTGAGACATTAATTACACAAGATATCAATCGAGGTAGCCGCTTTGAAGAGCGTGAAGTCGTGATATTTATCGATCCTAAAGGGGATGCCGATATTCTCAAAAGAATGTATGCTGAAGCGAAGAGGGCAGGTCGGGAAAAAGAATTCTATGTTTTTCATTTAGGCTGGCCGGATATTTCTGCCCGCTATAATGCCGTTGGGCGTTTTAATAAAATCACCGAAGTGGCGTCTCGAATTTCCGGTCAATTAAGCGGTGCGGGGAATTCGGCAGCATTTAAAGAGTTTGCCTGGCGATTTGTGAATATTATTTCCAGGGCATTAGTTGAACTTGGACGTCGCCCTAATTATGAACAAATTGCACGCTATGTTCGAAGTATAGAGTCACTTTTCTTGGATTATGCTAGATTCTATTTCGATCGGAAAGATAAAAAAATCTGGTTGACGATTCTGGAAGCAGCAGTCAAAGTCGATCCGAATAAATCCTCGCTTGCAATGAGAGGGCGTAGTCCGGAGGTCATTGCCGTCGATCAATATATTCGTGATGAACAAATTTTTGATCCCGTATTGGATGGATTATGTAGTGCGGTACGTTATGACAAAACTTACTTTGATAAGATTGTGGCCTCGCTTTTGCCGTTATTGGAAAAATTAACATCGGGTAAAGTGGCTGAATTGCTTTCTCCGGATTATTCCGATATTACAGATACGCGCCCTATTTTTGATTGGGAAGAAGTCATCCGTAAGCGTGGGATTGTTTATATTGGGCTTGATGCACTCTCTGATTTGACAGTCGCCTCTGCTGTGGGCAATTCCATGTTTGCTGATTTGGTCTCGATGGCTGGGCATATTTATAAATTTGGGGTCAATGAAGGATTACCTCAGCAAGCCAATGCGAAACAAGGTAAGATTGCCATCAATGTACATTGTGACGAATTTAACGAATTAATTGGTGATGAATTTATCCCATTAATCAATAAAGGCGGTGGGGCAGGTATTCAAGTTACGGCATACACGCAAACCATTTCTGATATTCAAGCAAGGACGCAAGATAGAGCAAAAGCCGGGCAAATCATTGGTAACTTTAATACGCTTGTGATGCTTAGGGTTAAAGAACAAGCGACAGCAGAAGTCATGACGAAAAATTTACATGAAGTAAATATATTGGAAGTGATGGCGCTTTCCGGCACAAGTGATAATACGAACCCCAATTCATATGAGGATTTCGGCTCTAATACGAGCGATAGGGTGACAGTAAAATCAAAACCGATGCTTTCTGCTGCGGATATTACGAATTTACCCAAGGGACAGGCCTTTGCCCTAATAGAAGGCTCTCAATTGTGGAAGATTAGAATGCCATTACCGGTTGAAGATAAAGACGATATGATGCCCTCATCTTTACAGCAACTTGCCGACTATATGCGAAATAACTATCGAACGACAGATTCTTGGTGGGAAGGTGTGCATCATTATCAGCCCAATAAAGAGGCGGTAGAAGCCTTTGAAGCGTTGTCTCAAAAAACATTAAGAGAATCATATGATAATGAAAAATACAAAGATTGAAATGCGAATTACCGATACACCGGATTGTCGGGTGAATCTGGATATTGATATGGGCGCACCTTTTGGATTATCTTCAGTGGGTCAATTTGATAATGAACGACTTGTCTTTTTTGTCGAGACAATTTTTCCGGAGTGGGAAAAACATCAGTGGTCATTACATCAACTGGATAATTATCTTGCTCAATATGGGATTGAAGTATGGAGTCATGATGAGGAAATTAAATTCGGTACGGTACTCCCGGAAGGTTATTTTAGTTTTTGGTTGCGTTTTACACAACAATATCCCGGTGACGTGCTTGTGCAGTGTCAGCGTTTATCACAACAAAAGGTGAATTAATGGCAGGAAACGAACAAGATAAAAGCCAACCGGAAAAGAAGAAAAAGGAATTCTTACCTTGCAAAGTGATTGGCACACTCATTTTCTCGTTATTACTCAGTATCGTCATTGAATGGGTGGGTATTGCGTTTCAATATTGGGAGCCACCCGGTTATCTACACAGTAAACTGGTGATGAAAAATGAGTTCGGTTGGTTTTCCACTGAATTTCAAAAAAGTCTTCTTTATAGTACGCCCGTGGAATTTGTGGAGTGGGCAATTTTACAAACACATCATTGGTTATTTGTGCGAACCGGGATTCAGGCTTGGCTTAATGATCCCTCAAGCTCTGAATGGGGGGCATGGATTTATCATTATCTACGCGATTACGTTGAATCTGCACTTTATGTCATCATCACGTTCATTATTCGATTAATGATCATTGTGCTGACCAGCCCATTGTTTTTACTTGCGGCTTTAGTGGGTATTGTAGATGGATTGGTTCAGCGGGATTTACGTCGTTTTGGCGTAGGACGGGAATCCGCATTTAAATACCATCATGCTAAAAGAGCGATTTTTCCGGTCATGCTTGTTGCTTGGATATTGTATTTATCTATTCCTTTTTCCATTCACCCTAACTGGATTTTAATCCCCTCTGCCGTTTTCTTTGGACTGACGATTTCTTTTACGCTGTCAAACTTTAAGAAACATTTATAATAAAGGAAGCCCACCTTTGTGGGCTTTAAATAAACTCTCTTACTTCTCAATAGGATTTCTCATTACAATCCTTTCCTAAATTTTGCATTATTTCTTTGCAATAAAATTAACCTTTGGAGCAAGAAATTCATGCGTAACGCTGCTTTCATTTTTCTCTTTTCATTAGCATGTTCAACGGTTGCTTATGCTGATGAAACCAGTGAATTAGAACAAGCTATGAGACAACTAGAATCGGCTAAACAAGCTTTGGTTCGTGCCCAAAAAAGTGCGAATGCCGGGCTGAAAAGTCGTCTCTATTTTGATTATCAAAAAGCGCATCAAGATATTAATACCGTTAAACAAGGGATTAATCTCTACATTAACGGTGATCGCGCCCAACCACGCGACCCTCGCAAACTTAAAAGCCTTTCCGGTTACTACGATAAACTCCGGAAAAACTAACGATGTCGGACAAGTCATCTGTAGTACAAAATGCCTTTAAAGCCGGTTCAGGTGCGACGCCTGACGAACTTCATATCCTCATCATAGGCTTGATTTTTGTCAGCGTTTTCCTGGTCTTGGCATATATCTGGGTAAATGCATTTAAAGATTTGCGGGAAGGTAACATGAAGATGAGTACCTTTGGCGGATTGATTGTGCGTGGCGTCTTGTTTTTTTGCATTATGGGCTATTTTTTATTGCGTTAGGTTTATTTTCAATATTAAGGAACATCTAATGAAAACATTCGTGAAATTGAAACAATACGGTAAACAAGCTGCACTTGCCATTCCATTATTGGCGTTACAAACCGGAAATGCATTAGCTACTGGCGGAGGCGGTGGTAAAGGTATTCCTAAAATGGATGCCCCTAGCCGTGGTGAAGGCTCCGGTATTATGGAAACCATAAAAAATTATGGTTTTGATATTGCGACATTATTGGGTTTATTAGTGTGTTGCTGGGCATTTTTTGTTGTAGCAGGCTCTGCGATTGAAACCTTCAGAGAAGTGCGTGCCGGTAAAAAAACATGGGGTGAATTCGGCATGATTTGCGGTGTGGGTGTAGGACTTCTTATTGTCATTATTTGGTTAATTACTAAAGCGATTGATATGTTATAAGGACATCCCATGCAAGAGCATTCTCATTCAACCATTACTTTTCTTCCTGAGCGTATCAATCGCTCACCGACCGTCTTTCGGGGAATGACCATGACGGAACTTTTTGTTGTTGTAGGCATAGGGGCCGTTGTTGGGGTAGTAATCGGCTTATTGGTGGTGCTCTTATTTGGTCTTGGTTTATACATTATACCTTTGGTTGCTCTCCTTTTAGGTTGGGTGAGCATCCGTTTTGGCGGGGGATATATCGCCGGCTTAAAACGGGGAAAACCTGATGCGTGGTTTGAGCGATATATCCAGTTTAAACGCTCTCCATCAAAATTCATTACAGAAGAAACCCACTGGTCAATTCATCGTTCCCGCAAAAAAGGGCATTTCTAATGAGTATATTGAGTCGATTTAAAAACGCGTTAAGTAATGAGCGCGCCCATGTTAATTCCTTACGTTTGGTGATTGTGGGGCTTTTTATAACCTGTCTAGGATTAGGTTATGGTTGGCATAAATCACCGGATAACTTGACTATCCATGTTCCGCCCGATTTACGCTCGGGCTCAACAAAAGCTTGGTGGGAAATTCCTCCGGCTTCCGTTTATTCTTTTTCTTTCTACATCTTTCAACAATTAAATCGTTGGCCAACAGATGGTCGGGTCGATTACAAAAAAAATATTGAGGTGCTTAGTGCCTATTTCACACCACAGTGCAAAAACTTTTTATTGGAAGATTATGCTAAGCGAGATGCACTGGGCGAACTTCGCGATCGTGTTCGAGGTGTCTATGAGATACCCGGACGAGGATTTTCAGAAAATCGCGTAACCGTTAATAGTGCTGATGACTGGGATGTCACCCTTGATTTAAGTACTGATGAGTACTTTTTAGATAACCCGGTAAAGCGCGTTTTAGTTCGTTATCCTTTGCATGTTGTGCGCTATGACGTGAATCCGGAAGCAAATCCTTGGGGACTTGCCATTGATTGTTACCGCAGCTCTCCAAAACTCATTGAATACCGCGAAAATAAAGAACAACAGTAGGTTTTGTATGAAAAAATCAGCATTTTTACTTAAAACACTCTCCGTTTCGACCGCACTTTTTTCCGCCTTTTCCATTCAGGCTGAGATTTTAATGAAGTGGGATAGAACCCCATTGGCGATTGATCTTGCTACAAATAAAGAACGGATTATCTTTGTAGACAAAAATGTGAAAGTCGGCATACCTCAAAATCTACAAGGAAAATTGCGCGTACAAAGCATGGGAGGCGCCGTTTATTTTACGGCACTAGAGCCTTTTGAGTTAAATCGAATTCAATTGCGAGAAATTGGGACGGGACAAAATATCTTGCTTGATATGAAAGCCGTACAAAGCCAACGTAAGCCGGATCATATTCGATTGGTCTTTGATGAGGATGTGCAATCTAATCGCCCCGGTGTGGAACAAACCCGTGTTTCTGATTCAGTTGAAGATGACGTCAATCAAGTACGTAGCGCTTTACCTGTTCCTGCTGCATTGGTGCGTTATGCTGCACAGTCGCTTTATGCGCCACTACGAACAGTTGAGGCACTCCCGGGTGTTCGACGTGTTGCAATGAAATTACCAAGCTCATTACCGACATTACTCCCAAATTTAAAAGTTCGCGCAACACCGCTTGAAAGCTGGGGATTAGATGGGTTTGTCGTTACAGCGGTAAAAATACAACACTTAGAGCCATTTCGAGTGAATTTAGATCCTCGCTATCTCCAAGGAAACTTTTATGCGGCCAGTTTCCAACATGGGTGGATCGGGGAATATGGTTCGCTTAACGATACAACAACTGTTTATTTGGTGACGGAAGGCGATGTGAGCAAAACCATCATTCCAAGTAACCTCAAAACGAAATCAAGTACGAAAAAACTTGTGAAGAAAACCGTCACGGTGCCCGCACAATAGGAGGTAGAAGATGGCCGAAGTCAAATCAAATAAATTACTTAAATATGGCGTACCTGTCGCAATATTCTTCTTTATTGCGGTAGCTGTCATTATTACCAAAAAAGCAAAACAAGAAGAAATCTCTGCAACACCGGATAATTCAGTGGTTTTTGATTTAACGGATGAAGAACGACGAGATTTAAATCTGAAAGATGGAGATACCCCTCATGACACGCTTAAAACGCTGTTGAGTGAAGTGAAAAAAGCAAAATCGGAAATGGAAAAAACACGTCGTGAAAATGCTGCTTTAAAAGGAAATTCCGCCGAGATAAATGCACGAATTAATGAAGCCGTGCAAATACGTCAAAATGAGATTGAAGCGTCATTCCAAGCTCAACTTAATAGTATGCAACAGAAACTTGAATCCATGATGTCCGGTTCAGCGCAAACTACAAGCCTGATGAATGCAGGGAATCAAAATAATAGTGACTTACCCATTGGTTTAGGAAGTGAAGGAAAAAATATTGCACCGGTGATGAACAATGACGCAGTCGGTGCAGACGGGATGCTCTGGGTCGATCCGGATGATATGCAATATAAAGACCAAAGTGGTAAGACGGTTGATGCGAGTGCAACTGGCGCAATTCCTTCCTTTCCTAATCTTTTCAAAAAACTTGATGACTCTGTTGTGGGGAAAGCGGCCGATGATTTAACGAGAAAAAGACGGGTTTATACCGATGAAACTAAAGTGACGCCTTATTATACCATTCCGGCTAATGCCACGCTTGTCGATGCGGTGGCATTGACGGCATTAATTGGACGTGTGCCTATTGGTGGTGCACTCACGGATCCGTTCCCTTTTAA
This sequence comes from Rodentibacter caecimuris, assembly GCF_001019715.1. Lineage (GTDB taxonomy): Bacteria > Pseudomonadota > Gammaproteobacteria > Enterobacterales > Pasteurellaceae > Rodentibacter > Rodentibacter caecimuris. The sequence goes on along the minus strand of NZ_BBXJ01000001.1, from coordinate 1,609,382 downwards.
AGCCATCATTGGACGTGAAAACTTATTAGCAAATGGCATTGAATTGCCGGATGTGCAAGAAGCGGTGATATCCGGCACGGTATCTGGGGATTGGACGCTGTCTTGTGTACGAGGAAAGGTCACTTCAATGACCTTTATTTTCCAAGATGGACGTATTGTCTCCTTACCTCACTCTCAGCGTGAAAACGGCACGATAAGAGAAAATTCAGAGGAAGGGTTCGGTTGGTTATCCGATCCTCAAGGGGTAACTTGTATTCCCGGAGAACGTAAAACAAATGCACCGGAGTATCTTAGTACGCAATTTTTATTATCCGGGGCAAGTGCAGCAGCACAAAGTTTAGCGCAAGGTCAAACAACAACCATCGTTGATGGCGGTTCTGTTGTCGGTGCAGTGACAGGGCAACAAGGTAAATATATTTTGGGACAAGGGCTTGCCGGGGGATTAAATGAAACGGCAACCTGGGTTAAAGAACGTTTTGGCCAAATGTTTGATGCGATTTATGTTCCACCGGGTAAAACCGTTGGGATCCATATCACCAAAGAATTAGCGATTGATTACAACGAGGCGGCACGTAAAGTGAAATATAACGGCTCTTCCACTCGTAAGCATTTAGATTAAGGAGACAACATGAAAATGCGTTATTTACTCCCATTTTTGACCGCACTTTTAATGACTGGGTGTTCAACCTCTCAAGAGAAATTATTACCGGCAGGTGATCGCTCGATGGCCGAGATTTGGAAAAATGGCGGAGGTAGTTCGCAAAGTGGCATTAATGAAGCACGTGATACGCTTGATTCGTCACGTCCTTTGGAAGGGCGTGATGTTGTAGGTGATGAGAATATTCGTTATACCCGGACAGCAGAAAATGAGGTCACAAACCTTTTTCCTCGTCTTCCAAATCCGGATATGACGCTCTATGTGTTTCCTCATTTAACGAACTCAGCTGAGCAATTGCCTGTGCCCGGCTATACGACGGTATTCCCTTTTTACGGACGTATTCAATACGCGCAACCTGGCGAAAGAACTCGTGATTATTAGGAGGAATTGAGATGCTCAATCTTTTTAAATCATCAAAATCCTCCCGACGTCCGGTGAAGCGCCATGTCGTTCAAGGCAATACTGAATTGGTTGAACCGGTAGATGCTATCACGCAAGATCAGGACGAGGTGACAGAAAGTGTACCGGTCTTTATCAAACGTCAAGGCGACTACACCGTAGCCGAACATTTAAAGCAATACCATCCCATGTCCTCTTTTGTCGATAAGATACCTTATGTGGAATATTTAGACGATCGAAAAATCCTGTTATTAGAAGATGGTCGTTCTGTGGGGGCAATATTTGAATTAAATGCACTTGGTACAGAAGGACGTTCTAAAAGTTATTTGGATGAAGTGCGCACAAAAGTGTGCCATGCGATTCAAGACAGCTTTGACGAACTTGATCATCATCCCTGGGTTGTCCAATTTTATTGCCAGGATGATGAAGTCTCGATGGATTATGTTGATATTTTACGTAGTTATATTCGTCCTGATGCGCAAGGTAGTGAGTTTTCAGAGCAATGGCTCAAAATTATGACCAAGCATCTTAAAGATGTCTCTAAAGAGGAAGGATTATTTGAAGACAAAGCAGTAACCGGTACGATGTGGCGAGGGAAACAACGTCGCACACGTATGGTTATTTATCGCTATGTGGAAAGCAACTATGAGCTGGATATGGCGATTGAGGATTTAGACGCAACTTGTGAAAATGCAACCAACGCATTATTGAGTGCCGGAATTACGGCCAAACGCTTAGATGGTCATGCAGTACACCAATGGCTATTACGTTGGTTTAATCCAAAACCGGACTTATTTGATGATAAGGAAGAATTTTATCGGTCTTGTGGCTATACGCAAAAACAGACTGATGCCCCGGGTGATTTGTATTTAGCCAATGACTTTGCGGAAACCTTATTAGTGAAATCTCCCCGTACGGAAGAACACTACTGGTATTTTGATGATATGCCTCATGAAGTCGTGGTTGTCGATTCATTACGCCGAGCACCGGAGGTCGGGCATTTAACCGGTGAAGTAAAGCGTGGGGATAACATTAATGCGTTATTTGACTTGTTGCCGGAAAATTCGGTGATGGCGATGACCATTGTAATTTATCCTCAAGATGTACTGGAAAATCATTTAGCAGCAATCAGTAACAATGCACTGGGTGACAATACTGAATCAAAATATACCAAGTTAGACTGTGAAGAAGTCAAACGTTATATCAAAGATAAACATAAGCTATATCTTTCCTCTCTCGCGTTTTATTTACGTGCGGATGATAAAACCGAATTAAAACGCCGGAGCCGTAAGTTACGCTCAATTTTACAAAGTACCGGTTTAGTGCCGATACGTGAAGGCAATGAAATTGCACCATTAAGCACGTATTTACGCTGGCTCCCAATGTGTTTTAATCCAGAAGATGATACTAAACGTCTTTATACGAAATTTAATTTTGTGCAACACCTTGCCAATTTAATGCCGGTATTAGGTCGTTCAATTGGCACGCGTCACCCAGGTATTACCTATTTCAATCGAGGTGGTGCACCACTGGATTTTGACCCATTAAATAAAGATGACCGAGCTAAGAGTGGCCATTGTTTGATCCTTGGCCCGACGGGGGCGGGGAAGTCGGCTACCTTGAACGGCAAATTTGCCCAGCTGATGGCCATTTACCGTCCTCGATTATTTATTATCGAAGCCGGTAACTCTTTTGGGCTGATTTGTGAATATTTTCAACGCTATGGTATCACTGTAAATAAAGTTTCCTTAAAACCCGGTGCAGGGGTTTCTCTCCCATTGTTTGCCGATTGCAATAAATTAGTTGCCGATCCGGAAATCCAACAAAAACAACGTGAGTTATCTGAACAAGTATTATCCCCTGAAGGTGACTTGCCGGCATTTAAAGAGAGCGATCTGGAAAACGATGATGAGGCTGAAGAAGGCGATGCACAACGTGATATTTTGGGCGAAATGGAGATGATTGCGCGCATTATGATCACCGGAGGAAAAGTCAAAGAAGACGAGAATATGACACGTGCCGATGAAGCAATGATTCGTAAAGCGATTATCTTGGCTGCAGAAACGACCGTCGCAGAAGGAAGAACAACGCTCACGCAAGATATTCGAGATGCCTTTTATACATTAAGTAAAGATGAGAATTTGCCGGAAAGACGGCGTGAACGTGCTTACGATATGGGAGAAGCAATCGGGTTGTTTTGTCAACCGGGGAGTTTTGATGCTGAATTATTTAATCGAGAAGGGGAGATTTGGCCCGAAGCAGATGTGACCTTGGTCGATTTGGCAACGCTTGCCCGTGAGGGGTATGAAGCACAGCTATCTATTGCTTATATTTCCTTAATTAACCATATCAATAACCTCGGTGAGAAATATCAATTCTCCGGTCGCCCAATCGTGAATGCAACAGATGAAGCCCATATCATCACCGTCAATGCCATGCTTGCCCGTTATAAAGCTAAAGCGGGGAAAATGTGGCGTAAATTAGGGATTTGGCTATGGTTGGCCACGCAAAATATGAAGGACTTTCCGAATGATGCGGCGAAATTACTTTCTATGATTGAATGGTGGGAGCTGCTTTGTTTAGAAAAAGATGAAGTAGAGCAGGTAAGTCGCTTTAAAGACCTGACACCGGAACAGCAATTTTTATTACTTTCAACAAAAAAAGAGAATCGCAAATACACTGAAGGGGTCGTTCTTGCCACAAAAATGGAAGCCCTTTTTAGGGTTGTACCGCCTAGTTTGTATTTAGCTTTAGCGATGACCGAACCTGAAGAGAAAAAAGAACGTGCCGATATCATGAAAGAATACGGCATTTCAGAATTGGATGCGGCGTTAAAAGTGGCTGAAAACATTGATAAAGCACGAGGTATCTATGCTCACTAAATCAAAAACAATTTTTCAATTATCCGCCTATCAAACGGATATTCAGGTATTAAAAGAAACATTAGTTGAGCCTCATTTAAGTCAAATTAATGCATTATTGGCCCATTGCAGAAAAAAAGTGGGGGTGTTACAAGAGCTTTTGATTCACCCCTATCGGGTGAGTCAGACAAATTACGTTAAAGTCACCTTGATGGGTGAACAGGGAAAGTTGACATTTACGTTTGTCATCGCAGGTTATACCGAATATCCGCCGATTGCAGAAAATGCGCTTCGTATTTATCTGTATGTGGTTGATACCGCAGATTGTTATTGGTTTATCGAATTATTGAAATTTGAGCTATCCACAAAATCTGTGGATAACGCTGTGAAAAATAGCCAAACTCCTGCAACAGAGAAGAACGATGAAGCGTGATGAAAAAATAAGCAAATCATTTTCATGGGTAAAAAGTGCGGTCAAATGGGGAGTGATTTTATTTATCACGATGGCACTCTTCATTGGATTTTCCGCACTTTTAATGGCACATAGCGATGGTGTGCTGACAATACTTTCAAGCGTACGTCATCATCGCTTTATGTGGTTGGGTATTCGTGGCGTTATCTACAGCATTTGTGCGATTTATCTCTATCGCATTTACCATTTGGCCAAAAATGAGGAAGATAAACGTGCCTATCGACGCTTAATTCGGGCTGTCGTGATTTTATTTAGTACGATTGAGCTGCTTCAGGCATTTCGAGGGTAAGTAAGATGTCTATTTATTTAACGGTTGATAGCTATTATGAATATTTTTTAACGTTACTTGGTTGGATTATTAGTAACGGCATTTGGGATTTGATGGTTGATACCGGTGCATGGGCGATCCCATTTCTTGCGCATATTATTCGCTTGTTTATCAAAGCCCGTGAGCAAGGGGATGATGAAGGAAATAAAGGTAAACTTCTTGCAGCGTGGATTGAAAATGCGGTTTATGGCAGCCTAATTGTAATGGTTTTCACCTGTTTACCACTTTTTAACGTGTCTTATAGCACCTTGCAGTTTGATACCGAGAGAATGAAAGAATGTGGTTACTCGGTGCGTAAACCCAGTGATTTGGGAATGAAAGGATTGTCGTCTGAATTAAGTGGACAAACAGCCTCTCTTCCGCTTTGGTGGGCGTTTATGTATACCGTTGGCAAAGGATTTACACATGGTGCTATTGCAACCATTCCGTGTAAACCGGATTTACGACAATTACGTTTTGATGTTCAGCATACTCGAATCCAAAGCCCGGTTCTACGTCAGGAAATTCAGCAGTTCGCAGAGAATTGTTTTTTACCTTCAAGAGCAAAAATTAAACGCCAAAAAATTGAGCTCGATGAAGTGCAATCTCGCGATCTTGATTGGATTGGTTCAAGTCTTTTAGTGAATACTCCCGGTTTTTATGACATATATAGAGCCAAAACACCTCAACCATTTTGGGCATATGAACTGCCTCGAGATGATGCTTTACCCAATACCGGCAATGGCGGGTATCCGAGCTGTAAAGTTTGGTGGTCTGATCCAAATGTTGGATTACGTCAGCGTATTATTGATACGGTGGATGATGATGTATTCTTGCAGCTGAAAAAAGCCGTGTCTGATGATTTGTACGCAGAGGGTGTAGAAACAGTGATAAGAAGCATCGTGCGCCCAAATAATTTAAAGGTATCAAACGGTGATCCGGTGTATATGGGGTATGGTAACAATACCGGGGTTGATGGCGTCTATAATTATGTTGCTTCAGGTTTAGGAATGGGCATTACGGGATTCTTCTCTTTTCCGGCATTTGATGCGATGCGTCAATCTCTCCCGATGGTTCAGGGACTACTTTCACTTGCTGTTGTTGTAGCTATGCCACTTATCATGATAATCGGTTTGTATGGTGTAAGAGCAATGATTACCTTAACTTTTGTACACGTTGGTATTTTCTTCCTTTCCTTCTGGTGGGAATTGGCACGTTGGTTAGATACGTGGCTTATTGAGGTATTATATAACAGCGATACTCACTCAAGATGGAACTTAGCCGGGTTAGTCAATGAGCGAGACGATATGATTGTAAAATTAGTGATTGCGACCATGTTCTTTATTTTACCCGCACTTTGGTTTGGGATGATGTCTTGGGCTGGATTGAAAGTCGGTGGGGAACTAGCTGGTGCGATATCAAGAAGCACTAATGATACGGTGAATAAACAAACACAGGATAGCACTCAACAAACAGTAAAACAGATCACGAGATGAACTATAAAAAATAAAGAATAAAATACCCCGTTATATTGATAGCGGGGTATTCTTTAATTATCATAATTATGTTGGTTGTAATCATGCCCAAAAGGATTAGAGGGATTATATTCATAGTAGTCATCATGGTACTCATATTTCTCTGTACGCAAAGAGGTTATTAAAAGAACCATTACGAAAGCAAAGAATGACATTAAAGAAACAGTAATTGCCACAATGGCTACAAGTGCAATAAAAAATAAATACACACGTTTTAATGCTTTTGGATGTTTCCAAACTTTAAAGCGATAATGGAGATACTTTGTATAGTAGAACGCTCTTGTCGCTATTTCACGAAAGATTGGAGGGAATAGCAACGTTAATATTTTTTTTATGATATTCATAATGCACTCCACAAACAATTATTGATTGCAAACAATAATAAGCCGAATAATGACAAGTTGCAAGATGCTCAAAACATTATTTAATGATCTTTGTCAGCGGATAGAATAACTTAGTATATGCTTTCTCTCAGTGCGGTAGCTTTACCGTGCCAGTCTTTGTGTTCGCCTTTATGCATCCCTCGGTGTTTCATTGGCATATCTATAATCTGTCCGTTTTCGCCATTTACGATAACGTGGAAACGCTGTCCGTTCGCAAGAGTTTCAATTTTATAAAATTCTTGCCTGTCTCGAAATATGAAATCGGCTTCAGCCACTTTGCTTTTTTTTGTCTATGGCGATATTTATTGCCTATTCAAAGGAAATGCTTGTGCGTCCGACGACATTGCTTGAGCGATATTTACCACACCAAATGTCACGCTTCCGGCTAATAAAGTGGTTAATAAGGTTTTACTTGCTTTTTTCATACGTTTCTCCTTGTTTGAGATTGAATTTTGAAGCAGTGAAATACTGCCTTTCAATGGTGCGTATTCTAAGGAGTAAGAATTAGGGAAAAATTAGCAAATAAAATTTCTATAAAAATGTTAACGCTATCACAAAATCAACGTTTGTTTGTTGATCATTAACATGCTAAATTATTATTATCAATAAATGGAGTTTGAATTGATAACAACTCTCTGTTTATTTTTTGTAAATTTAAAGCGAGTTTATTTTCAATTAATTACTTTGTTTTCTCGTAAGGTTATTGAGATTTTTGTAAAAATAACCGTAATCCCATCAATTTATTGCTTAGATATGGCATGAATGGCACTTTAGGCTACATAGTATTTCCGAAAAATTTTAAATTCAGTTAATTGTTTCATTTAGAGATATATAAAACTGCACTATACTAATGCTATTTTTATATGTGTTAAATAAAGGATGATTTATGACAACCCAATCCGACTACCGCTACACCCTTGATACTGGTGATAAATACTATTTTGATGTGGTAAGTTTTTATTTAACCGAAGGACTTTCCGAACCTTTTCGTTTAGAACTGATGTTATCCAGTTTTGACCCGAATATTCCCTTTTCGGCATTGATGGATAAATCGGTCACCTTCACCTTTTGGCAGGGGGATAAAGCAGTGCGCTATGTCAATGGAATTGTCACGGGATTCGGGTTGGGTAAAACGGGCTTTGTGCGCACCCACTATAATATGGTGGTAGAGCCGGCGTTAGTCCGGGCGGGGTTGCAATCGGACAGCCGCATTTTCCAACATCAAAACAGCGAAAAAATCATCCGCACGTTGTTGCAAAAAAATCGGGTAGAAAAAGTCACCTTCGAACCGTTACCGTCGGATTGGGGGCGGGACTATTGCGTACAATATCGGGAAACGGATATCGCCTTTATTGAACGCTTAGCGGCAGAAGAAGGCTGGTATTATTATTTCAAACATGATATCGGCAGCCACGAATTATGTTTTGCCCATCAAAGTCGGTCTTCGCCCATTTTAGGCACCCTCACCTATAACGCCAATCCGGCAGGCGACCGCCCTTTTGCCAGTCTTTGGCAGTTTGAATACCGCCACAGACTGACCACAAACCGGCAAACTTTACGTGATTACACCTTCTTAAATCCTAACTACAACTTAGAACATCAACATACCGCCCAATCTGCCGCTCTAAAGGATTCTTCCTCCCCCCAATCGCCTAAAAGTGCGGTCAATTCGCCGAGCGTTTATGAACACTACGATTACCCCGGTCGATACAAACGGGACGAACAAGGCAACCCCTTTAGCCGTTATCGGTTGGAGGCAGAACTGGCGCAGTCAGAAACGGCACAGGCTATGGGCGATGATATGCGCGTCATACCGGGTTACGGTTTTACCCTCGAAGGACACCACTCAGCGGCATTCAACCAAGAATGGTTAGTAGTACGTGTCGAACATAGGGGAAGCCAAATCGGTGTGTTAGAGGAAGAAGCGATAGAACGGGCAACGGTTGAAGACGAACCCTCAAAAAGTGGCAACCATTACGAAAACACCCTATTCCTCATCCCTCATCACAAACCTTGGCGCAGCCCGCCAAAACCCCGCCCGATTATTCGTGGCACCCAAGTGGCGCATGTGGTCGGCCCTGAAGGCGAAGAAATCTACTGTGACGAATGGGGACGGGTTAAACTACACTTCCCGTGGGACAGACGGAGCAACGGAGACGAACACAGCTCTTGCTGGATACGGGTGATTCAAGGCTGGGCGGGTGCGCAATACGGTAATATGATGATACCGCGAATCGGCGATGAAGTGCTGGTCAAATACCTCAACGGCGACCCCGACCAACCGATAGTGGTGGGGCGCACCTATCACAGCACCACCGAACCGCCCTATAAACTACCGGAACATAAAACCCGCACCACAATAAAATCCAAAAGTCACAAAGGTAACGGCTTTAACGAACTGCGTTTTGAAGACGAAAACGGACAAGAAGAGATTTTTATCCACGCCGAAAAAGACCTCAACCACCTCGTCAAACACGACGAAACCACCCAAATCGGGCATAACCGCACCGAACAAGTGAACCGAAATGAAACCGTCCACATCGGCAACAACCGCACGGAAAGCGTCAATCAAGACGAAGCCTTAACCGTCAACCGAGACCAAACCAACCACATCGGACGCAACCGCCTCACCAAAGTGGAACAAGATGACCTCCTTAACATCAATAACAACCGTTATGTCAATGTACATGGCGACACCATCATCCACGTCGGCAATGAACTCAACATCGACATCGCGCAAAACGGCAGTTGGCAGGCGGGCGAACTGTTTGAGCAAATCTGCGAACAATTTGATTTAGAGGGTTACGAAACGGTAGAAATCAGTGGCCCGGGCGGTTCGATAGTTATCAACCGAGAGGGAATTGAGCTGATAGGGAATGTGTATATTGAGGGGGAACTTTGTCAGGAAAGTACCGAGTTGGAACATGTGACGCGTTTTAATACGGAAGTGAATTCAGCCACATTACCGCCAATGCGATTGACGTTTTTCCAATCGCCGCATACTAAACGTCCGCTGATTGGCATGCCTTACACGCTTTATGCAGATGGTCGGGAATTGGGTCGAGGCGTGACAGATGATAAAGGGGAAATCGAAATTGTTCATGAAGAGCATATTGAAAAATATGAAATTCGATTTGTTAACGGTTTGAATTATGAAATTCCCATGATTGAGTCATTTGAAAAAGAGAGCAATAATGATGAACTAATGAATGAGGGATTCTATCAATATGACGAGACCAACCACCAATCTGTTTTAGATATTGCAAAAGTTTATGATGCGTTGGTAAAAGGACTAATCAAGTAAGGAAAGAATATGTCAGATAACGGTAAAATCATTCGTGTCCCCACAACGAAATATAAATTGTGTTCGACCATCAATTTTAGTTGGTTTTTAGAGAATGCGGAAAAATTTGACAATGGAACCCGTAGCCAACCGGTGCCGGCGACCTTTAAAGCTTTAGTCAACGGCAAAGAAGCCTTTGAAGAGTTGCATAACAGAATTGAAAATGCCAAATCCTCTATTGATATTGCGATTTGGGGCTTTCAGCCGTCTATGCATTTTAAACGGGACGGTCACTCGCCTTGTATTGGTGATTTATTGATTCAAAAAGCGCTTGAAGGGGTGAAAGTTCGGATTTTGGTGTGGAGTATGGCAGGTCATGTGCAAACATGGTCAGAGGCTAATCTCGGTAATAAACCGCAGGTACCTTTTAAAAATAAAGTTGAAGGCGTGACGGACGAGCAGACTAACTATGACCATTGGTGGTTTGACGCGATTCGAGGACGTTTGGGTAATGCCATTACGACGGCAAAAACGGATGGGGTTATCCATGTATGGGAAGCTCACGAAATAGAAAAGCATAAAAAACTGGTTGAATTTACCCAGTCGGCGAAAAGAACAAATTTGGTGTATAAAAACCGTCAGGTTGCAACGCAGAATAATCATTATAAAGATACAACCTTACCGGGAGGTGCTGAAGTTGCACTCAAATATGCGCCTTCCCACCATCAAAAAACAGTGTTAATTGATTATGACAAACCTGACGTTGCCGTAGGTTTTGTGTTAGAACATAACATGGTAGATAACTATTGGGATACCGGTGAACATTCGCTAAAAACAACTGCGCCGAATCAAGGTAAAAACAGCCCAACACCACTTCAAGATGTCTCCAGCATTGTGACAGGTCAAGTGCTGTGGGATATTAACCACAATTTTTGTCAATCTTGGGATAGAAAAAATAATATGCAATGGGGTGGGGATGCTGTTGAGAGCAATTTAACGGCACAGCGTAATGGATTGACCCGAGAAGATTATCCGCCTAATCCATCACTGGTTGAAGACAGTAAACTGTTGATGGCGCAAATCCTGCGTACCTATGACCAACCGGATGTCGAAGACATTATGAAAGTCTATTTAAAAAATATTAAACAGACCACCAGTTATCTTTACACCGAAAATCAGTATTTTCGTTTTCCACCGTTAGTACGGGAATTTATCGCCCACTGGGAAAAACTGAAAAGTGGCGGACGGGCTGAAGGACCGATACACTGGTTTACCGTAACGAATTCTTCCGATGAAGGCATTGGCAAAGGCACGTACACCACCAATGAAATGTTTAAATTATTGGGCAAACAAGAGGTGATGCCGGGCGTGGCGAGAGCGATTAAACGTCAAGAGCTGGAACTGGAATTAGGTAATCGCAAAGTCATTCGGCCAGTTTTGTACAATAAGGTAAGACAAATGCCTAGCCCGGAGGGAAAAGCGGCGGCGGAGGCGGAGTATCAAGCCAACGAACAAGCAATTCAACGTCTTGAAAAAGAGCTTGCCGATTTCAAAGCCAAACAGCGTGAAGCCGAGAAAAAACAAGGGGAACAGAACGCCAAAAAAACAAATAACCCAAACAGCCAAGAGGCAAATCCCATTGAAAATCAAGAATTAAGCCAAGAGGAAACCAACCTCACCAAAGAACTAGGCTATGAAATCAGTGATACACCGGGGATTAAAGCGCATATTTGCACATTAATGCCAAAAGATGAGCACGGCAAATATGTGCATAGCTACAAAGACAGCAAAGGCAACGAGACATTAACAGAAGTTTATGTACATTCCAAAGTCACCATTATGGACGATGTGTTTACCGTTATCAGCTCGGCAAATCTCAACACAAGGAGTATGCAGGTGGACACGGAGCTAGGCATTATTATGGAATGTGGCGAAGTAGCGGAAGGGTTACGCAAACGCTTATGGGATTTGCACACCAATAAAAACAGAGAGGCGAATCCGGATAATATGCATGATTATGCGGTGGCGAAAGAGGCATTTAGAAAATGGAGAGAATTAATGAGAGCAAATAAAGAGGCGGTAGAATTAAAAACTTCTCCAGAATGCGCTCTACGGGAATTTTATCGGGCGGATCCAACGGTTAGTCGGAGTGATTAATGATGGCACGTATTTTTAAATGGTTAGTGGTTAGCATAATCGCCTTAATTGTAATCGCGATTTGGGCAGGCAATCGTTTCTTCAACGGGATTGATTTGGGTGGTGCGGGGCATACACCTTCAAGCAATTTTATTGAAGACTATATGAATAAATATCAAGCGGAAAAAAACAAAATGGAAAAAATGGAACAATTACAGGCAAGTCTGGAATTTGTCTGCAAACACGAAGAGAAACCCGAACTCTCGGCAGAAACTCAACAACTGTATAACTATGCGTTATACCACGACCTGCACAATATGTGGACGGGCAAACGAGGCGATGCGGTATGGGACGGCTTGGCAAGGTATTACCGCATAGCAGCGATGAACGGAGATTATAAAGCCAACATCCGCTTGCAATATCTACTCAAAAGCGGACGTATCAGTGCCGATATGCCGCAAACAGAAGTGCATAATCTCAATGAAGAGTTGGCAAAACAGCTACCTGCAACCGCTTATTACAATCTGTACGGTTATTTAGATGTAGGATATGGGGTACGTACCGAAAAAGACGGTCAATATGCTTACTTAAGAAAGGCGGCGGATTTAGGGAGTCGGGAAGCACAGTATGTTGTGGCGGATATATTAGGTAAAATTAATGATGACGATACATTAGAAATACGAATAAAACAGATTAATCAACTACGCGCTTGTGCTTCGGAACAAGGATTAGGCGATGCTTCAGAAATGTTAGGGCTTAGATTGGAAAGAAAGAAAGAATATCGACAGGCACTGGAAGTATTTCATCAAGGTGTAAAAAATGGCAGTGAACTTTCTGGTAATGTTTTATCAGAAGTTTTTAATAATAAAAGAAAAAATAAATATTTAGATGATTTAAACCTTAAAGAAGATAGTGAAAGATCTCGTCGCTATAAAATTATCGGCGATTATCTTTATGATAAAGACTACCTCCAACCTAAAGTTCCCGATCTTGACGATATTGTGCCGTTACCGCCAGCTCCCTTGCCGGAATGGGATGGCAAAATTGCCTTTCAGCGTTGGTATGAAGGCGATGCCCCGCCCAAACCGAGTGAGGCATTAATGATGAAACTGGCAAATCAGGCAGGCGTCCGAGTGGATAATGGGTTAGATTTAGAAACGGGTCTGCCGAAAAAACCGAAAAAATAATGGAACAGTTAACCGCACTTTTAGGCTGAACAATTTAAAAGTGCGGTTGTTTTTTAATGTGTTTTTAGTGTTTTACGGATGAGATTTTCTCATTGTGATTTTCCGGAGTGATTAATAATGGTACGAATTTTAAAATGGCTAGTGATTAGCATAATCGCCTTAATTGTAATCGCGATTTGGGTAGGTACTCGTTTCTTCAATGGAATCGATTTGGGCGGTGCGGGGCATTCACCTTCAAGCAATTTTATTGAAGATTATATAAATAAATATCAAGCGGAAAAAAACAAAATGGAAAAAATGGAGCAATTACAGGCAAGTCTGGAATTTGTCTGCAAGCACGAAGAAAAACCTGAACTCTCGGCGGAAACCCAACAACTGTATAATTATGCGTTGTACCACGACCTGCACAATATGTGGACGGGCAAACGGGGCGATGCGGTATGGAACGGATTAGCGAGGTATTACCGCATTGCAGCACTAAACGGCGATTATAAAGCCAATATTCGCTTGCAATACTTATTAAAAAGCGGACGAATCAGTGCCGATATGCCGCAAACGGAAGTGCATAATCTCAATGAAGAGTTGGCAAAACAACTGCCTGCCACCGCTTATTACAATCTGTACGGTTATTTAGATGTGGGGTATGGCGTGCGTACCGAAAAAGACGGCAAGTATGCTTATTTAAGAAAGGCGGCGGATTTAGGCAGTCGGGAAGCGCAGTATGTTGTTGGAGATATTCTGACAGATATTAACGATGAAGAAACAAGACCGCTACGTTTAAAAATTTATGACCAGCTGTTAGCTTGCGCTTCGGAACAAGGATTAGGTAAAGCGTCAGTTATGTTAGGTATTGGGCTTGAAAGAAAGAATATCAAAAAGCACTGGGAGCGTTTCATCAAGGTGTAAAAAATGGTAGTGCTCTTTCCGCAAATGTTTTAGTTGGAGTATTTAGTAATACTAGAAAAGAAAAATACTTAGCTGCTTTAAATCTTAAGGAAGATCCGGAACGTGCTAGACGTTATGACATGATTTGGAAATATTTAGCCTATAAAGACTACCTCCAACCCAAAGTCCCCGATCTCGACGATATTGTACCATTGCCGCCTGCCCCCTTGCCGGAATGGGATGGCAAAATTGCCTTTCAGCGTTGGTATGAGGGGGAAGCTCCGCCAAAACCAAGTGAGGCATTAATGATGAAACTGGCAAATCAGGCAGGCGTTCGAGTGGATAATGGGTTAGATTTAGAAACGGGTCTGCCGAAAAAACCGAAAAAATAACGGAAAAATTAACCGCACTTTTAGGCTGAACAATTTAAAAGTGCGGTTATTTTTTAGTGCGTTTTATAAGGATATTGTCTATTTTTGCCTTGTGATTTTTCGGAGTGATGAATGATAGCACGTATTTTTAAATGGTTAGTGATTGGTGTAATCGCCCTTATTGTTGTCGCGATTTGGGCAGGCTATCGTTTCTTCAACGGGATTGATTTGGGTGGTACGGGGCATTCACCTTCAACCAATATTATTGAAGATTATATAAATAAATATCAAGCGAGAAAAACCAAGATGGAAAAAATGGAACAATTACAGGCAAATCTAGCGTTCGTCTGCAAACACGAAGATAAACCCGAGCTCTCGGCGGAAACCCAACAATTGTATAACTATGCCCTTTATCATGATTTACACTATTTAGTTTGGAAACAAAAAAGCAGCTTAATGCCGCTTTTCTGGGAGGATAGAGATAAAACTAAGGTGAAGCATTCATGCTGCGTTGTTCGAGATTATGGACAAGACCGCTCGTGTTACATTGAAAGGTCTCCATTTTTTCGCCTTTAAACACATAAAGCATAGGCGATTCAACTGATTTTGAACTGCGAGGTTGCACAAATTCAACCACGTAACGTTCACCTTTATTTTTAAGTTCGAGAGAGTTGGTAATAAAACCTGAACCAGCAGCAATATAAGAATTTTCGTTTGCAAAAACCTCTTTGGCTGGATTTTTAAAGGTTGTGTTGCCATATACAAATTCATAATCATTTCCAACTTTGGTAATAGTCACGGGGTTACCACTATTGGTTGTACAAGAAAATATCGTGTTATTAGCAGCGATAGCTGGGAGAGTGCTCATACTTAACATTGCGATAGTGAGTAGTTTTTTCATATATGCTCCTTTTACAATCCTAAAATATAATCTGCTTCTTGGTTGCGACGACGTGCATTGATACCATTATTATTGGTTTGACGATTTCTAACTGCACTGGCTAACTCATTCATATTGCCGGATTGTACTGAACGTCGGGCAGCGTCTGCAACATCTTGTGTAACATGACCGTAATTGTAAGCATAAGAAGTCAATGCGGCTTGTGCATTTGGGGTGAGTTTATTCCATACTTCAGTCGTCACATTACGCCTTGCAGTATTGGCAAACTCTTGAGTACGACGGGCTAAATCACGTTCAGCATCTGCACGATCAATTTTCATATCTTTCGTCACCCGAACGACGGTACCATCTGCTTTAGTAATCGTATCAGAACCATAGCCGGCACGGTGTGCATTAACATCCCAGTAAGCAGTGTTACGATAGCCTTCAAAGTTTTTAAGGAGTCCGGTGGCTTGCTCTAACGCACTGCCGGTGATGGTTGCCACACGATTATAACTTCCTGAAGGTATTGAGCCGAAACCTGTTCCGGTTGTATTTGAAGCTGTACCATTATAATGTCCATTAATATTGCCCAGTCCACCTGAGGTGCCACTCGGAATCGGGAGCACAATCTGACGATCCTTAGCTTTAAAGTTTTGACCGTTACGGTTATCAAGGTTATTTGTACCGTATTCTTTAGTCAGGTTTCTGAATTTACTGTCAGAATCATCCGAACTGTTACTTTCAACCGCACTTTGTGCTTCATTAATCCGGTTATTTAAGATGGCCATTGCCGTGTTATTGGTAAGGGATTTTTGAATATCCATTTCCAATTTGACTTGTTCAATTTCACGATCAAGTGCGGTCAAATTTGCCGTTAATTCTTCTTGAGCGATCGTATTAGTACTCACATTAGGCTCTCGCATACCTGCAAGAATCATCCGACGGGCTACGAGTGCTTTTTCAATCGTTCTTGAAATAGCGACTTCTTGAGAAAGCCGGGTTGCAAGTACAACCGCATCCGGATCTTCTCGAAGAGATTCAACCAGGCTACGCGTAATTGGCATTGTTGTTGAACTAATACTCGCTAATTGTGCACCGGTAATATTGTCACTATTTAATACACCTTGGAAATGAGTCATGACATTGACAGTTTCATCTTCAATTTTAGGGGCTAATCCTGTACCGGCTTTTGTCGAAGTCGGTGGTGTCCCACAGCTTTCGCAGGTTGAGAGCGATTTATCCCCCAATACATCACGCACCCATTCAGCTGCTTGTTCAGGCGTGTTCCATTCCGTGCAGAGCATTCCATCACATTGCGTTTCCGGTACTTTACTTTTATCCAGTACATTTCTGCCTTGTAAAATGTTAAAACCGGATTCAACGACATCTTTGAGTACTTCAATACGGTCTTGACCTTCTCCGCCTTTCTTTTCTCCGCCAATCCAAGTTTGCCCTTTTTTGCCAAGTTCTTGCTCTGATTTTTTCTTCGCTTTTTTAGCATCTGTTTCGGACGACACAATATTTTTGAAATTTTCAAGCTTTGCGGACTCAAGCCATTTATTATCAAGGACGTGATCGGCAAGCTTGTTCGACATTTCTTCGCAGCTTGTTTTTAATGAATCAAAGTCGATTTTTGCTTGATACAACCCATTTGAGAGAATATCGTAAAGTTGAGGGTTAGCCCGCTGGATGATCATTGCCGGAAGGCTTGCAACCGCACCGGTAGCCGATTCAATCACGTTGCTATAAAGATCTTTGAAACCTTCTGTAATACCGTTTAATTGGTTTTTTACGGTCGTTTTCATATCAAAATTACCGCACATCAGGTTTGTTTTCCATCCAAGCCCAACAGAATATTCATGCATTCTTTTTTAGAAGGGGGCGGCATGATGGCTGATCCTCCGCCAATTTGATAGAACACTTTATCGGATAATACCGAACCTTGAGCGTAGCCTGTTGCGTATACCACATTTGAGCTTGAGCTGAGTACACCGAGAAATAAACTAAAAGCAATAGGGGTTAATTTCATTTTCATAGGTTAGTTCCTTAATAATTAATAACTCATCCAATCAACACTACCTAAAAAAGTTTGTCCACGTCGTTTACAGCAAGCATAAGGTCGCCATAATGCCCAGCTGTAGCTTTCTTGATTAGATAACTTGTCACCATAAGCATCAGTTGTAAAACCGTCGGGAAATATGGCACAGGTATTTTGTGTCCTAGGGCTTAACATTTGCCATTTATGTGTCTTTTCATCGCCTTCTTTAACTTCTTTCGGAGGCCAGTAACCATCACGCTGTTTTGCTGTTGCCGGGAGATAAACGTGTAATTGTCCATCACGGCTGACGATATCTGCGATACGTTGTGCAACAACTGCAGAGGCTTTGTAGTCGTGAACTTGTGAAACATAACCGCCACGTGGGAAGAGGTTTCCCCACATATCCCCGCTTTTACTCACTTCTCTCATACCGGGCGTAAGTGCTTCCGGATAAAACATTTCCGGCATGTTATAACGCCAAGCAAAGTAATCGAGTGCACTGAGAAAGTATGGAACATAAGGTGTTGTTTGGCTTTCGCAGGAATACCCCATAGAGCTAATCATGTTTAAAAATAACCCGCCGGGATGCCCGATTGCTTCCGCATTTTTAAAAGTAAGCTGAGTATATTTTCCCTGTGTCAGAGATTGATAGCCGCCGCCTTTTGCACCTTGATTCAGCATTTTCATTTCAGTCCAAGGACTTTGATTATCATGGTTATAGGTTGAAACAACCATTTCAGGAATGAAATGATGTACTTTTGTTGAAGTGCGTACTTTACAGCCGAACTGAGTACAGAAAAGCCAATAGCACATTCCCACAACCTTATAGTCCGCACAATTTGGAGATGCGGAGGATGAGGCAATGGTTGCCGTATTAATTGAGCGGCCTTCTATAGCGTAAGAGATTGGCGGAAGGCTTACACCGGCGATAGTAGAGGCTAATCCATATATAACTAATGATGAATATCGTTTTTTCATTGCGCTTATCTATTTTCATGTTGTTGGTAAAATTGAAGTGCTTTGGCGATATCTGTTTCGCCATAAATAACCGCACTTTGTCTGGTCTCAGGATGGGTAAATAAGATGGCGGGGACTTTAGTGATACCGTTTTTCCAACCCTCTGTCACACCGATATAAGCCTCAGCCAGGGCTTGTTCTGTTTGTTTCCATGCTGAAGATTGCATTTTTTGCCGAATTTGAGTTTCAGCAATTTGAGGATTTGTACTCAAATGATGACTGAGCTGTTCTTCGAGCAGTTCGACTTGATCGAGATGGTAAACATGTGTGGCTAATTGACGGTTCTTGATTGGGTAATAACTTGTGGTATAAGCATTTACCTCAATATGAGCAGGTAAAGAAGCCGATGCACTCATCGTAAAAAATAAAGTCAGCAGAAAAAGAATATTTTTTCGCATAGTATTAAGTGATTGAATGTGGTTTTCGGTAGGGTAAAGTTAAGAATTTTAATCAAAAAAAGAAACGGGAAACTCTATTCAAAATAAGGAGAATTAAATTCTCCTTGAGAAAAATTTAATTAAAAATTGAAGCAAAAAATAAAATATTAATAATCAACATTAACTTTCGCTATCGTTGGTAGCAAAGAAGGCAACCGGAATCTAGAAGGTTGTGTATTCACTGCGGTGAATAGGATTCAAAAATGATCCTCAGCATTCTGAAAAGGACTCTGCTGTTGGCAGGAATGCACTTTATACTCATCTTAACCGTCCATTAGGGAACGCGATTCCTAATAGGGCGCGTCTTCTCTTTGGACTTCTTTAACTAGGAGTTCATTATGAACAATTCACCATCTATTGAAACCTTTGATCCATTTTCCGAACCAAAACCTAAATCAAATATTTTAGGGCGGTTACTGGGTAAAGTTGTTGTTTCTGCCCGTCATAAAATTTCAGGCGTATCTCAAGGTATTCACCAAAGTATTGAGGATGATGTTGAAAGACGTCTTCATGAGCAAGGTGAACACTTTGAAGCGATGTATCATTCGCGTGAAATTGAGCATGAGCAGGAATGTTTACGTCTTAAACGGAGCAGAATCAAATTTGCAATCATGATGTTATTGATAGGGGTTGCTATCGGTATGTCGATGATGGGATATTGGTTCTTCATTCGTTAATTCATTAACCTTTCGGTTTTTCCTTAGAGGGAATAGATTTCCTCAAGGAAATGTATTTCCTCATATCATTTAGGGGAAATACAAATGAAAATTTCACTCCATCATTCTTGCCTGGATTTGTTTAAAAGTGCAAAGATGCAACCTCATCGTAATTCATCATTTATCAATGAATTTTCTGAGCAGGCTCGTCTTGCTTGGGAATCAAGAGATGAAGGAAGTGACGTTGCACGTTTTGCTTTCTCGATTCCAAATGAGTATGGGCAGCGATTTCACTTTTTTACAGTCTCGCTATACCGTCAAGGTAGCACTATTTTAACTGTAAGAGGATAAATAGTGCTGATAAGTAGGCATTAAATCATACTTGATTTAATTTTTGCACTTTTTACCAAAGCCTTTAATCCTACTATATTAAGGGATTAAGGCTTTTTTCATTGCCTCTTTGAGAATGCGTTTCTAGGAGGAGAATCTTTATTCATAACGAAT
This sequence comes from Rodentibacter caecimuris, assembly GCF_001019715.1. GTDB lineage: Bacteria > Pseudomonadota > Gammaproteobacteria > Enterobacterales > Pasteurellaceae > Rodentibacter > Rodentibacter caecimuris. The sequence continues at coordinate 1,589,370 of NZ_BBXJ01000001.1, read as the reverse complement.
TTTGACCGCACTTTTTAAGTTCGGGCAAATTTTACCCCGATGGGAACAGTTCCCATCGGGAGACTGTTCCCTTTATTTTGGAGAACAGCCATGAAAAAACAAACTCAACCTAAAGACTTATATCAACAAATTACAGACCAAATTGTCGAGGCGTTAGAACAAGGTACGATGCCTTGGCAGAAACCTTGGGATAGCGGTTGGCCACAAATGGCTATTCCGTGTAACGGTGAAAGTGGACGTCAATATTCCGGTATTAACGTGTTATTGCTTTGGATGAGTGCCATTCGTAAAAATTTTACTCAACGTAAGTGGGTAACATTTCAAGGGGCAAATCATCTAGGCGGACAAGTTCGAACCGGTGAGAAAAGTACGATCATTATTTTCTACAAACAAAATCAGTTTGAAGAGAAAGATGAAGCCGGCAATGTTATCTTTGATGAAAACGGTGAGCCGAAAATGAAATCATCGGTATTTATTCGTGGCCATCATGTGTTCAACATTGAACAATGTGATGGGCTAGAAGAATACTATGAAGATTTTCCGGCACCGGAAACTTCATCAGAGATGAGTCCACGCCCGGATTTAGACGTGTTACCCGCTAAGATGGGGATGCAGTTATATAACAAAGCACAAGACCGGGCTTGTTATATACCTAAGCGTGATTGTATCGTGATGCCGGATTTTGAAAAATTTGAAACCGCTGACGATTACTACGCTACACTTTTACATGAGTGTGGCCATGCTACCGGACATCAAGACCGGTTAAATCGTGATGGTGTCGCCAGATTTGATAAATTTGGTTCTAAACGCTATGCATTTGAGGAATTGGTTGCAGAACTGACCAGCGCATTTACTTGTGCGCACTTTTATGTTCGTAATGACATCTCACAAAATGCGGCCTATATCGATAATTGGATTCAAGCATTGAAATCCGATAAGAAAGCGATTTTTCGTGCGTCTTCTCAAGCGCGGGAAGCAACACAATATTTGATTGATAAATTCAATCAAGAAGCATGTCTTGCTGCTTAATCCTTTTTTACTTTCTGAAAGTGCGGTCAAATTTGACCGCATTTTTTCCATCCCATAGGGAGTAAACGCCCTATGAGGCTTGCTCCCTGCTTATATACAAACAAGGAGTAAATATGCCTGATTGGTGTAAAAATAAATTAACAGTTTGCGGTTCTAAAGCGGAAATTGATGCCATTAAACCTTTTTTATTTGGAAAACATTCCCGCGCAGGTGACCTAGAAGTGGATTTTAATGCATTGGAAGTATGTCCTGAATCCCTCAGTATACCGTTTACGGATGATGCCACTCGAGCACAAATATTATTGATGTTACCGGAAGATACCCCACTCAGAGAGTCATTTATTCAAGGTCACTTTAATGATGAGGACGCAAATGTTGCGCACTTGTTGATGGAGATTAAACATCACAACATCAAAACAATAGGGGAGCTGATTAAATGGTTTATGGAAGATAACGAGAGAGAATTCAAACACTGTTTGGATTTGAAATTAGGTCGGCAATATGTTGCTAACCTGATTCAATTCGGTCAGGAGACAGGTCACGATTGGCATGAAAAACATTGGGGAACCAATCTCAATGCAGAGACTCGACTGATTGATGACGAGGGAAAGGAAGTGATTTGTTTCTTTGACACGACTTGTTCAGAACCCAAAGTCTGGTTTGAATTACTTTGTCAACGTTTTCCTCATGTAGAGTGGGTGTTTGAGTATTTTTCAATAAATGGATTTTACGCCGGGAAAATACATTTTAAAGACAAGATTTTTTCGTACCAATACTTCGGTGAGTATTCGGAAGTTGGGAATTTCGCTTACGATGTATTTGATTATATCGACGGTGATGAAAAGTAACCTTTAATTATTTTATCCCTTGGGGAGTTATCCTCAAGGATTGCTCCCTGATTTTATTAAGGAGCAATCTATGGATATGAATTTTGAACAAAAATTTACCGCACTTTTTAAATCAATTGCGCCTCATTACCGGCGTTCAGAGGTATTTTACGACTTCATCACCATTTTGGGACTTGAATTTTATCTGGTTTTGTATGGTGAGTCAGCGGATGAGGCGCTAAAACAGCGTTATCAGACGGCTTTAGGTCACTACACAGATGACGAAAAGCAAAAGTTAGTTGAGCTTAGTGTGATTGTGGTAGAAGCCCTTGAAAACAAGACCTATGATTTTTTAGGTTCGGTGTTTATGGGCTTAGAGCTCGGCGATAGATATAAAGCACAGCATTTCACACCGAGCCATGTTGCACACGCGATGGCCACAATGACATTATCCAATTGTCATGAATTAATTCAACGACGTGGATTTATCACGTTGCAAGAGCCAACGTGCGGCTCCGGTGTGATGATTATAGAATCCTATAATTATTTACGTCGAGAATCATTTAATCCTCAGCAACAGATGTGGGTACAAGCTCGAGATTTGGATTTTACCGCTGCGATGATGTGTTATATCCAAATGACACTTTTACATATACCGGGCGAAGTGATAATTGGGGATACCCTAAAAAATGAGGTTTATCATCATTTATACATAACAGCTCATCTATGGGGGAACTGGGACAATAAATTAGCATGTGCAGATTTAGAGACTGAACCAGAAATTCAACAAATTGAATCTGAACCAGTAGAAGAATTGCCATTTGAAATTGATTGGGAAAGTGAACCGATGTTTTATTAAAAATCAAATACACGCTATTTAGTGCTAAAAAGCCTAGTGAATTAAAATTCACTAGGCTTTATTTATATTATCTATTGATTTATTTTTTTATTATTGGGTTTTCTAATAAGTCATTTATAGCAATATTAAAATACACCATAAATGCACCAACGAGAAGAAAGAAGCAAAGAAAAAGTAAGATTGTTTTTATTTTTTCTTTTTTATTTTTTTCTTCTAATCCACGTATTAAGTTGGTTGATATTAAAAATAATAAGATTGCTATTAAACCATAATTCATAATTTTCTTCTTTTAGTAAAAACGATTCCTGACATTGAGCTAACATTTCCCCCAATGTTGCTATCTATAACTTTCTTTGAATCTAAATTTTCTAAGTATTCTTTTGCTTCATTTAATACATCTTTCTCATATTCAAAATCTTTTATTTTGATGTGCTTTTGGATTGGTAAATATCCAAAGCAGCACATAGATATACAAAGTGATAATACTAATCCTATATTAGTTTTTCCAATAAAGACTAATATAGAAAAAACAAATATCAATATAATAAAGATAAACCCTAGTGCTTTTTCTAATTTACTAAAGTAAGGTTTTGTCTTAGTGACTGTTTTTTGTTTAATAGCCTTGAATTTGTGTCCCATATAATTGAACATTAAATTTCCAGATTCATCCCTTCCTAAAGGGATTATTATTCCAGCTCTACCATCTATATTTTAACCTTTCCAGTTTTTTCAAAACTTAAAACTTTTTCAGTGGGATTTTTAGTTTGGTAAGGTCATTTTCAAGTTTGCTTACTCTTCTTGCTAAGATCATATTGCCTATACCAAGTAGAAAAACAGCGATTCCGAGTAGAATCAAAGATGCAGTTTCCATGTTTTCTCCTATTCAAAACTTAACTCTAATTAAGAAAAATCAGATGGGCTTTGCTCCCATTTTTCCCAAATATTGCAAGTAACCCCTATTTTTCTAGATTGATTCAGGATTCGTCCTAATTTTTTTCTTAAGTATTCATCATTATCAGATATGTAATCTGTACCTATCACTGTTACCTCTTTAAAAGGTAAATCAATTCCTTTTTCCAATTTCATTTCACATAAATAGAGCACTAATTTTAGTTTATCTATATTAGCTAACTGAATTTCGCGATCTGCTGGACAATAGTTGAATCGGATTATAATTTTCTCCATATTTTGTCTCCTTGTAGTCAAAACTTAACATTCTATTCTTTAATCAGTAAAGTTATTTTAGTGTTACAATTTTGCTTAACAATTTCTGTAACTTTACGCTTTGTTTTATCATCTTGTTCAATTTCATGAAATGAAGAATAAGGAATTACACGATCACCAATAATAGGCTTAGGTATTTCATCATCTTCTTTTTCATCCAATAACTGTTTAAAAATATCGGTTGTTTTTCCTTTCCTTATTGTCCCCACTACAAGAGTATGATTAGGACTTATATCTATCACTTCAGAAAAATTCTTATCTTTCATTGTTATATCCTTACCAAAATTTAAAGAATTTCACCTAATATATTAGGTATTATCCTGCGGAGGTGCCGGCAAAGGTTGCCAGTGTGTTATTTTATAGCTTACCTAGTATTGCTAGTCTAAGATCTTACCCTTTGATAGTTTTTAGACTGTCTAAAAACCTCATTCAAAGTTTCTAGACTTGATGATAAAGTTCTGAACAAAAATAGCAGTGATAAATTATTTCTAAATTGAGGAGAGTTTAAATTCAAACTAACAAGAATATGAATAAAGCTGTTAGATTGGATGTGAGCAGCTTACCATTGATAGAGATATAATTTTCACTACCTAGATAATGAAAAATTACTTTTTGCTACTTGTGATAAGCCTGACTCAAATTTCAATTGCTTTTACTAACATTCGCGATCCGCATGAAGGAGGCATTTGCCATGTTGAAGCAGAATATTTTTATCCCGGCGTATGGGAGAAGTATGGTGAAAATGAGTTAATCTGTAATTATTGGAAGTTTTTAAGTGAAATGGATAAGCAAGCCTTAGAATCCGAGTTAAATGATGACAATAATAATGATGATACAGAAGATAAGACAGTTGAAGTTAATAATAGCGATTATGATACTTTAGAAGAAATGGATGGAGAATAAATAAGATAAAATGATGGGGAGCTAAACTCCCCATTGTTTTCTAGCCGCTGCCTAAAATCCTCTACTTGCTCATTATAAGCTGGCTGAGGAGCACTCTGCGAGTCCCTGCTGTATTTAATGGCCGAGGGGACATTTACCCTATCAATCTAAAAAATAAATACTAAACCCAATTTTCTAGTCTTAATCCCTCAACCCGTTCAAATTCACGTAGATTATTTGATACAAGAATTAATCCTTCTGCACGGGCATGCGAAGCGATATGAAGATCATTTTCACTAATCAATGCACCTTGTTTTGATAATGTGCTTTTTATATTGCCAAAATGTGCAGCCGCTTTTTCTGTATAGGGTAAAATATCTAAACGAGATAAAAAATCTTCAACAATTCTTAGATTTTTATTAGGAAATTGGCTTTTTTCTGCGCCATAATAAAGTTCGGCAACAGTAATGCTGCTCACACACATTTTCCCTGCATGTTGATTAAAAATATGGGCGACTTGCACTGGCTTATGTTTGATCACATAAATGACAATATTTGTATCCAACATATATTTTAGCACTAGAATGACTCTCGTTCAGGTTGAATACTTGATTCACGCTCTGTCATAAAATCTTCACTGGCATGATTATCAGAAAAAAAGAAGCTATCCCAGGTTTGATCAATTGGCGTAAGAATACGTTCATTTCCAATCACGCGCACCATCACTTTTTTTACCGAGTCAGCAAAACGAACATTAGTAGGTAAGCGTACAGCTTGGCTTTTATTTGTCATAAAGATAGAGGCTTCTTGCATAATAAACTCCTTAACTTTAATGTATCTACGTGCAGTATATACCAGATTCTTTCATAATAAAAGAAGTATGTATCAAGTAAAATAATAAGATTATAAGGGGTGAAATTTATACCTTTAAAAAGGAAAAAGCCAAGGGGCCCTACGGGCAAGGGGAAGTTTTCAAGGGTAAATCCGTTTCCAGGGGAAACGGGCTTACCCGAAAAGGCAAAAGGGCTAAAAGGCTAAAGAGCCTTTTCCTCTACCTTATAAGATATCATCTCGTCATATAGTGACAAAATTTTAGGTATATCTCCATCATTTGATGGTGTATCTAACTCAAAACATTTTGCCGTAGAAACATACATGGTATCAAAATTATATTTATCTAAACGTTTTTCCGTTCCATCAGATTGTGATTGATAGCGTTCAGGATATTGTGTTTTCTCATATCTAAAAATATCAGTCGCTATATCTGTAATCGCCTTATCAATGTTAATAATTTCCAATCCGGATAAAAATTTTTCTGCTTTCTCATATTCCACCTTACTTTCTTTGGAATAATCATAAAATCGTAAAACTTCATGTCGAATTAATGGCGTAGTAAAGAAAATAACATCATCAAATTCATATTGTTGTTTAAACCATCCAATATCGTCAGGATTACCTTTTAGAATATTGATGATTTTATTGGTATCTAATAAGATTTTCTTCATATCCCTACCTAATTAGTTATTCCTAGAGTATCAAATAAATTATTTTGTTGTTTTTCAGAGCGTTCAGCTTGAATGTTATCTAGTTTAATTTTATTTAAATTGACGTTAAATGCAGTAGAGAGTAAATCAACAAATGCCTCATTGCTTGGGTTAGAAATTTCTTTATTTTTAACAATGCCATTTTCGTTAACTAATTGATATGCTTTACCGTTGTATAACTGAGATAATACTAATGACGAATGCGTAGCAACAATAAAGATGGTGTTGGGGAAAATTTTATTCAGTATAGGCAATATCCTTGTTTGCCAACTAATATGTAAATGGCTTTCAATTTCATCAATTAACACAACGCCCATTTCATTTTCAATATCAGTTGAATTTGTGAAAAATGAATAGCCGGATACTATGGATTGTACGATTCTAATTAAGGAAGTAAATCCAGTGCTAAGTTCTTGTAAATTTCTTTTTTGCCCATCTATTGTAAATTCAACAGAGTTTCCCCCTGGTATAGAAAAAGATTTTTTATCATTACTAATGCGATTATCAATTTTATTCAAAATATTAAGAATGGATAGCAGCTCAATCTCTCTATTATCAATTCCAGTTTGGTATTCATTAGTAGACATGGCTCGTTGAATAAACCATTCTGTAATAGAAGTATTATTAGGATTATTCATGTTTTTATATATATTTTCAAAATACTCTCTTTTCCTTTCTTGATATTTTCCTAAGGGTTTTATGCTTTCAATGTTTTTATCATTAATATATCCTCTTTCTTGTGCAGGAATATAAATAATAGGGAATGATACAATCTTATTAATGTTTTGAAGAGTGTCATTTGATGAATTTTTCCAAAAGAAAATGTCATTAATTTTGGCATTTTTAAATACTAACTTTGACCTAATGTTTTGAAAAGTAATCTTATCTAGGAAATATTGTTCATTGGAAAATAACAGGGATTGATATAAACATTCCAATGCTTTTGTTTTACCAACTCCATTATTCCCAATAAAAACATTAATTTTACTATTAGGGTCAAGATTAATAGATAATCGTTCAATCCCTTTCACTCCAGAAAATTCATAAGCTGAAGGAATTTTATTTACTTTTAGGTTGCTCATATTAACCTCTGTCTTTATCTATAAGCTGGATTTTAGTTTATTAAAGGTAATTTTCCCAATTGGAATACACTATATTATTGCTTGTAAAGCCTTTAGGTTAGTATAAAAAAATCAAAATGAAATTGCATTAACTTTCTGCTTTACCTCATTATTGCGTTCTTGTTGTAATAGGCAAAACATTAACAAGCTATCATTAGAAATGCTCAAAAAGCTCATCACTGCACTACGTATAATGCCCCCTCAAAAAACACAGACTGAGAAAAACACATCTATCACTGAAGGGTGGTATAAACCATTATCAGCTTCGGAACTCCTTAATACACCTCTAAGAGAGCGGTATTTAACCGATATTTGGCAGAATGTATCCATGACACCCAAAATGTTTGATACGCTTTATCGTAACCCAATAGAACGGTATGCTGAAATTGTTCAATTACTTCCTGCATCAGAAAGTCATCATCATGCCCATAATGGGGGGATGCTTGATCATGGATTGGAAGTATTGTCTATTGCTGCAAAATTAAGACAAAATTATGTTCTACCGCCAAACTCTCCTCCCGAAGAACAAGCTAAACAAAGAGATGTATGGACTGCTGTTGTCATTTATGCAGCATTATTACATGACCTAGGGAAAACAGCGGTCGATGTCGAAGTTATTTTAGAAGATCAAAGACGTTGGTTTCCTTGGAAAGGGAAAATAGATAGCCCATATCGTTTCCGTTATATTAAATCCCGAGATTATTCACTTCACCCTGTCATAGGGGGGGTATTTGCACAACAATTTATTCCGCAAGAAGCATTGGATTGGTTAGCTGAATTTCCGGTAGCTTTTTCCACATTAATGTACTTTATTAGTGGACATTCAGATAAAGCCGGTGTTTTAGCGGATATTATTCAAAAAGCAGATCAAATTAGCGTGACAATGGCACTTGGTGGGAATATTCAAAAAATTGGCGAAAAAGTTCAGATCTCATTTGCAAAACAACTTCATATTGCACTAAAAGAAGTCATCAAAAATATGAAATTGAATGCACCTAAAGGTGGAGGGGAAGGATGGCTAACCAATGAAGGACTATGGGTGTTAAGTAAAAGTACAACGGATAAAGTCAGAGCTTATTTAATGCAGCAAGGTATCTCTGTTCCGGCTCAAAATAGCCGTGTATTTGATGAATTACAGGCAAATAAATTAATTGAAGCAACGCCTGAAAATACAGCGATATGGTATGGAAAAATTGCCTCTAACAGTGGATGGCAGCCACCTGAGCCATTTACATTACTCAAGATATCTCCCAACGTTATATGGGAAGGCATTGACAGTCGCCCACCTTTATTCGATGGACTTGTCACAGTAACGGATAAGGAAGGTAAAAATAAAATACAAGAAGTTACGTTAGGAATTAATGAGACAACTGAAGCATTAATTAAGAACAATGATGATGCCGGTGAGTTTTCGTTAAGTAATATTAACATCACATCAAATGTTACATTAAATACTGGTACAAATGATAACAATATAAAACCTGAATCAGAACAAGATCCATTTGGCTCTTACTTAAACTTATTTCCTACACTGGATGAAAATAATTCATCAATGACTTCATCTTTCCACGAATCCGATAATATAACTCTTGAAACAGTGGAAGAAAAATTACCTGAAACAGAGAAGGATACAACATTATTGAAAGAAGAAATAAGTAGTGTAGGGAGTGAGAAAAAGCCAAAAAGTAAAAAAAGCCCGATTTCAGAAGTAAAAATTAAGGATAAGGCAATAGACAGTGGTGACTTATTAACAACTGAAAAATTTATTAAATGGGTAAAAGAGGGTATTATAGGCAAGTCCATTCACATTAATAAACCTGATGCAAAATTACACTTTGTAGAAAACCATTTGTTTATGGTTACACCGGCTATATTTCAGTTATATACACGAGAGAAGTTGGGGAGCGATAAGCAAGAGGATTGGGAATTTCTACAAAAAGAATTTCAAGATCTAGGTATCCATAAGCGCTTTTATGCAGATGGGGATTCTTGGAACATTTGGTCTTGTGATGTGATTGGACAGAAAAAAACATCTTCATTGAGTGGGTATATTATTGAAGATGTAAAGCTCTTTGTAGGAAATAAACCGGTATTTAATAATCACTGGTTAAAACTAAAAGGAAATATTCAATGACAGTTTCAAATTTTAATGAATTATTAACTCAATTTTTTTATTTCGTGAACTCAGACCAGACACTAAGAAAGCCTATCAAAAGGTCGTCAATCAACTATTAAAATTTTATCCTGACAAATCGCCGCACACACTAACAAAAGCTGATGTAGTCCATTGGAGGGCGGAAGTTTTATTTAGAATTAAGCCGGTGACATGGAATAATTATTGTCGGCATTTGAAAAGCCTTTATAATTTTGCCATCGAGCAGAGCCTTATAGAAAACAAGGATAACCCACTAAAAAAAATGATGGTGAGAGAAGGTAAAACTTCTCGAAAAGTCTTAGATGAAACTATTTTTAAGAAAATAGATTTACTTTTCAAAAGCGAAGAAAATCTTCCTTCCCGTTTAAAACCCAAGTGGTTTATTTTATGTTTGATTAACGTATTAAAATACACAGGAATTCGACGTGCTCAACTTGTGAAATTGAGAGTCAAGGACATTGATTTGTCAAGAAAAATAATTTGTATCCCGTCGCACATAAACAAAAATCATAAATACCACGAAATTCCTATTCCGCAGATACTGTTTACTGACTTTGAGAAGATAGCTGACGAGTTAAAAAGAACAGGGGACGGTGAGAATGCTCAATTTTTTAATGTAAATCGATTTTCAACAACAAATTATCGTCAAGGTGAAATGATGACTAACAATCAGCTATCTCATATTTTTTATGTGTTATCTAAAGAGATTCGTTGTAAGGTATCTCCTCACCGTTTTAGACATACTTTGGCAACAAAACTGATAAAAAATAAAACGAGTATTTACGATGTAAAACGAATATTAGGGCATTCAGATTTGAAAGTGACGATGAGTTATATTGAAGAAGACCCAGAAGATCTTCGTTCAGCATTAGATTCGGTGTATTAGAATTAGAATAAAGGCTTTACAAGCAGTATAAAAAGTGTAGAATTAGATCCGTTGGCAGTGTTGTTTTACTGCTAACGGATCTTTTTTATTTTCATCGTGCAAATTTGATGATAAGTCTGTGCGGTATTTTTTTAAGAAAATAGCATAAAGGATTTAAAATCCCTCGCCTTTCGAGGCGTGCCAGTTCAAGTCTGGCTTCGGGCACCATTTAATAAAACCTTAGTTTTATTAAAAACTCCTTTAAAATCCTACTCTTGGGTCGTTAGCTCAGTCGGTAGAGCAGCGGACTTTTAATCCGTTGGTCGAAGGTTCGAATCCTTCACGACCCACCAAGTCTTTATTTCAAAGCTTAATTCAGTTATAAAAATCTATCTTTTCTGTTTGTTAGCTATGTGCTAAAGCTAATAGTATGAATACGGTCAGTATTGCTGTGTTTTGCACTTATCATTAAACAGCTCTTTGCGAAAGAATTACTTTTGGGGCTCCGTATTAAAGTAGGCTCTAGTTTACGTAGTTCTCTGATAGCGTTTTCAATTGTAGCTTGTGTATATACTTTATCTTGTTCCAAAAGGATTCCTTTTTCCTGCCTCTAATTCATCACGATCTTTGCGTTAATTTTGTGAGCTAAAAATTACTCATATCCCCTCTCTTTGAATATCATATTTTTCCCCAGTGATGTAATAAAGGTAGCTTTTCCCAAGAGAAAGGTCTTATCTGAAAAAGTCAAAAGGCTTAAATATTTTTTATACAGTACATCAAAAGAAGCTAAGGGAAATGAAAATATTACTATACGAGTTTAATTTGCTTTGTATAAATATTAACAAAGATTATAGTATGTTTTATAATCAAACGCATAAATTCAATCACTTAGTTTAAAGTATGAAAACAGTATTTAATAAACTCTATACCGTTACATTATTTTCGATCGTACCACTATTTGCTTTTGCTAATAAACCGGAAAATTTCTCCCGTTTAAACCAAATGGATGCACTTCAGCAGCAACGTCAACAACAAAATCAGCAAGCACAAGAGAAAATCTTGCAATCTCAGGCTGATGTTCGTTTAGAGACGACAAATTACAAAGGATTGACCTTATCTGATAAAGAAACGCCTTGTTACCTGATTCATCATATCACGTTGATTGATTATTCAGCTAAACATTCCTCTTCTGAAAGCCAATTCCAATGGGCACTAAATCAAGCTTACAACGATTTAAAACTTACCCTCCCGCATTGTTTTGGCGGAGAGGGAATAGGTATTTTGATGAAACAAATTCAAAATCGAATTATTGAAAAAGGATACGTTACCACACGTGTTGTAACGCAAGAGCAAGATCTGAACAGTGGTTCTTTAGTGTTAACGATTATTCCCGGTAAAGTAGGGAATACCATCGTTGAGGACAGTGGCAATGTTCCACGTTTTAGCCGTTTACATGCTTTAACAGGATTCACCTTTTCAAAAGGTGATCTTTTGAGTGTAAGAGATATGGAACAGTCGCTTGAAAATCTTAAACGGGTGCCAACAGTAGAAGCGAACATTGAGTTATTGCCAAGTAAGAGCGATATCGGTGTGAGTGACATTAAAATTAGTTATCAACAAGCCTCGCCTTTCCGAGTGAATTTAAGCTTGGATGATTCTGGTTCGAAATCAACGGGGCAATATCAAGCAAGTGGAACATTATCTCTTGATAATATGTTTTCTGCTAATGACCTTTTTTATACTTCTTTTACACATAGTTTAAAGACTCACAATGATGAAAAAGGTAACCGTGCCAGTAAAAATTTAACCTTTTATTATTCTATCCCTTTCGGTTATTGGACGTTATCGGCATCACAAACCTATAACCGTTATCGTCAAGAAGTTTTTGGTGCTTTCGATAATAACTATCTCTATTCGGGAAAAAGCAATACCACAAAGGCGACGCTATCTTACTTAATTTATCGGGATAGTAAGCGTAAAACCTCTATTTTCGGAGGATTTTGGTCTCGTCAGTCTAGTAACTATGTAGATGGTTCGGAGATTGATGTGCAAAAACGTCGTATGGCGGGGTGGGAAGCAGGACTGTCTCATAAAGAATATATTGGCGATGTGGTTCTTGAGTTATCCGGTAGTTATAAACGGGGAACCGGTGCAAGAGGGGCATTATCAGCGCCGGAAGAACTTTGGGGAGAAGGAACTTCTCGCCCGGAAATTATTTTTGCCTCCATTAATTTTACTCAACCGTTTATGTTGGGTAAACAATCCTGGCAATATCAAACCGCTTGGAGTGCACAATGGAATAAAACCCCTTTAATTGCCCAAGATCGTTTTAGTATTGGCGGGCGTTATACTGTCAGAGGTTTTGATGGTGAACTTACGCTTGCCGGTGAACGAGGTTGGTTATGGCGTAATGAATTTGCTTGGAATGTGAATGGTAAAGGGCAACAACTTTATTTTGCTTTTGACGGAGGACGAGTTATGGGATGGTCAACCCAATCTCAATTAGGTCATCATCTTATTGGCAGTGCGATTGGGCTGAAAGGGGGATGGCGAGGTTTTTATTATGATGTTTTTGTCGGAAAACCAATAAGTAAACCAACAGGTTTTAGAACATCAAATACCGTTGCCGGTTTTAATGTAGGCTATAGTTTCTAATTAAACATATTATTAAAAATTAAAGGATAGTTAAAATGAATAAAAATTGTTTCCGTGTCATTTTTAGTAAAACTTTACAATGTTTGGTTGTCACGTCGGAGTTAGCGAAAACAGAAGGAAAATCAACCGAGGGGGCTTCATCCGGCATTCCCCAATTGTTTGCGAAAATTCAACCACTTACTTTCAGTCTTTTCTGTGCGCTAGGATTTGTTTCATTTTCTAGCACGGTATCTGCTAATTTGATTATCCAAGCAGATAAATCAGCCCCTAAAACTCAACAACCAATCGTGCTACAAACAGCAAACGGTTTGCCACAAGTCAATATTCAAACGCCTAATGAACAAGGGTTATCCCATAATAAATACAGTAAGTTTGATGTTGATACTAAAGGAGCAATATTAAACAACAGCCGAACACATGTTCAAACGCAACAGGGCGGATGGGTGCAAGGTAACCCTTATCTTGCCAGAGGCGAGGCGAAAGTCATTTTAAATGAAGTGAATTCATCCGATCCCTCTGTGCTTAAAGGTTATGTTGAAGTAGCAGGTAAAAAAGCTGATGTAATTATTGCGAATCCGTCAGGTATTCATTGTGAAGGCTGTGGGGTTATTAATTCAGATCGTACTACGTTCACGACAGGTAAACCTCAAATTCAACATGGTAATCTTGAAAACTTTGTTGTGGAAAAAGGCAAAGTCAGTGTATCCGGTAAAGGCTTAGATAACAGTCGTGTAGATTATACGGAGATTATTGCCCGAGAAACCCAAATCAATGCGGGCGTTTGGTCGAAAAAAGAAATGAAGGTTGTCACCGGTAAAAATACGGTTAAGCGTACGGGCAAACCTGAGGATTTACAAATTATTCATACCAATCAAGCCACTACACAAGAAACGAAGCCACAAGTTGCGATTGATGTGGGGCAGTTAGGGGGAATGTATGCCGATAAAATTCATCTGATTGGTACCGAACAAGGTGTTGGCGTACACAATGCAGGGCATATCGGGGCGAATGCCGAAACCCTTAAAATTGACAGCCAAGGGCGAATTGTCAATAGCGGTACGTTAAATGCGAATAAAGCGGTTCAGCTCAGCGGTACAAAGGGTATTGAAAACCGTGGCAAAATTGAAAATCGTCAGGGGGACATCACACTTAATAGCAAATCGGACATTAAGCAAGATGGTGTCATTGTTGCCCGAGCTGGCAATATTCATAAAACCGCCGATCGGGGTATTACCCAACAAGGTGAATCCATTGCGAAAGGGAATATTCACTATAATGCACCAAGTGTCACTGCTTCAACCCGTTCACTTATTGCCGCCGGTGCCGATGTAAAAGATACGGCTGAAGGTGAGAAACGCTCACTGGAAAATCTCTCCGCACAAGGAAAAACAATAGCTATTAATAGTTCGGGTAAAGCAACGTTGCAAGGCAAACACCTTGCGTCGGGACAATTAAATATTAATGCCAAGGAAGTCAATTTAGACCACAGTCGCAATCAAGCCTATGACATTCAAGTTCAAGCACGACAGGGCGATATTCAGGCAAATGAAGCGTGGTTGGCAGCGCAACAAAATCTTGTTTTAGATACGCCGACAACGCTTTCTACGCCGAATAGTCATTTGACGGCAAATAAAATTCGGACAAAACAGACCGCACTTAACAATGCTTATGGCGTTTGGCTGCAAACCGGTGCTGAGGATTTTAAACTGTCTGCTCAATCCATTAATAATTCGGGCGGAACATTTTCAACACAAGGACATTTCTTTATTGATACGCAACGGGTGGATAATACAAAAGGTAAATTAATTGCTGCCGGAAAACTGGAGGTCGATACTCATCAGGGACAATTTCTTTCTTCGTCGGGATTATTATTTGCCAATCAAACCCTTTCTCTTTATACCGGTCAATTAGATAACCGACAAGGTAGAATTCAAGGCGAGCAAAGTGTCCGCATTGAAGCATACAATCATTCATTCAACAACCAAGCAGGCAAATTATTCACACATGGTGATTTAATCCTTAACAGTGCCGCATTATCTAATGCACAGGGGAATATTCAAGCAGACGGACAGCTCAATATTGAAACCGCTGGAAGTCAGCTAGATAATGATAAAGGCATTGTATCAAGTGGTACAGAGTTAACTCTGCACAGCGGTAATCTAACCAATCATCAAGGTATCATCCGCGCACAACAGGCAACCATTCAAGCCGCTTTAATAAGTCAAAGCGAAGGCGTAATCAAAGCCGATAACGCTCTGACAGTATCGACCGCAAAGGATTTAATCAGCCAAGAGAACAGTTTAATTGAGGGCGGTGAGGTTGATTTAACGATAGGCGGTTCGTTTATCAATAACGGACAAAGCGATGTAGTGGCTAACAGGCTAATCAATGTAACTGCTGCTGATATGGATAACCAACAAGGGCAAATCGTCAGTCGCGGAGATTTGATGATGAAAATGCACCGTGGCAGAATTCGTAACGCACAGGGAAAAATCAGTGTAGGGGGTAATACCACTGTTTCCGCTCAAGACTTTATTAATACGAAAGGATTGGTTCAAAGCCAAGGGGCGATTCATCTAGCTCTACAAGGCAATCTTGATAATCGCCAAACCCGTCCGGCATCCGGTACACCGCTCGGCATCATTAGCTTGGGTAATTTGTCCGTTCGGACTGAACAATTAGATAACCACTTGGGATACATTGCGGCAGGTGAAAATCAGAGTCTGAATGTTCGTGGGTTGGATAATCGAGAAGGCATAGTAACCGCTAAAACCACCCAGCAAATTCAAGCGGCAACAATCATTGATAATAGTCAAGGTCGGCTAAGTAGCGGCGATAGTCGGCTGAATGCGATGGAAATGATCAATCGTAAAGGACAAATTTTGGTTGCTGATCAGCTTCATTTAACAGCGACGCAAGGTGTTGATAATCGGCAAGGCGATATAAAAGCGAGTCGTGCCGTTACGCTACTTGCCGACCGTCTTGATAACCAAGACGGCACGATTGCGGCGACACAAGGGGCTGCAACGCTTAAGATTACGCAAGCATTACAAAACCTTAATGGTACGATCAATACAAAAAACTCTCTCAATTTGACCGCACTTGGTGTGAATAATACTCAAGGTCGAGTCACGACGGAGCAAGGTGAGATTCAACTTAACACACGAGGAGAGGCATTTGATAACCGTAACGGCAAATTGCTTAGTGGCGGTTTGCTTGCATTATCCGCCGGAGCTATTGATAACCGAGCCGGATTTATTCAGGCAACGGGCGATGCGGATATTACGGCAACCGATTTGAACAACTCTCGTGTCGGTGCATTGGGTTCGGCTGTCATTTCTCATCAATATTTGCGCTTCAATGTATCTAATATCGACAATCAAGCCACGAAAGCGCAACAAGATAATCCGACACAGGGGATTATTGCCCGAGAGTTGACGGTAAACAGTCGTCAGCTCAATAACCAAGAGGGCGGCATTTATAGCCTAAGCCGGGCGGATTTTCGTCTTGATTCGCAATTAAACAATCATCAAGGCGAAATATTGAGCTGGGGCGATTTGCATATTAACGGCTCGCCGAATAGTTTGGATGTCAATAATACGCAAGGCATTTTACAGGCAAATAATAAATTGAATTTAACCGCTCGTGCTTTTAGCGAAGACGGACATATTGAAGCCGGACATATTGATATTAATGTTCAATCGGATGTGAATACCAAACGAGATATCAATGCTTATCATAGCTTGAAATTAACGACTGCCGGACAGTTAGTCAATCAGCACCGTTTATCAGCGAATGATCGTCTTCAACTTCAAGCGGGTAAAATAACCAATCATCAAAGTGGAAGAATCAGTGCGGCACAAACCCAAGTGGTTTCCGCTTCAACATTACATAACGAAGGCTTGATTAATAGCTTTAATGAAACGGAAAACGCCACTACGCTGATTCGAGCTAAACAAATCGATAATATTGGCACGGGGCGGATTTACGGCGATTATGTTGCGTTACAAGCTGATAGCGTATTAAACAAAGATCAACGGGGTAACGACGGTAAGGTTTATGCAGCGACGATTGCAGCGAGGAAGCAATTAGATATAGGGGCACAGCGTATTACCAACTTAACCGAAAATTATGATGCGAACAGAAAAAGTGGTGCGCTCATTTATAGTGAGGGCGGTATCTTCTTCGGTAATCGTTTAGACGAGAATAACTATGCCGTCGGTCAAGCCTTGAGTTTGAAAAACTTCAGCAGCATTATTGAGGCAGGAAAAGAGATTGGATTAAATATCAAAGATGTGGCTAACACGAATATCCATTACCAATCCGCTATTCAAGAAACCTCAAATGTTTCGGTATCCAAATCCTATATTTTGCCGGATTATTTAGCAACAGGTGACTCACCTTACAATAACGGCAAATTATCTTATATTGATACCAAAGGTTTAAGACGCGTTAATTTCAGCCGGGCGTGGAAATATGTGCGAAGCTACGATCCAAGCCGTTTACAGGTCATTACCGACAGTAGCCAATTAACGAAAGATCAACTGCTTGCTATACCGAATACGGCGGATTGCGACAAGGGCGAATGTCGGATTATGCCGGAAAGCGTTTACGGCAAGGATAATCCGATTTGGCAATATTTTAATTTAACTGCACCGGCGGAAGAGATGCCGACAATTACGCCGGCAATGGCGGAAGCGATAAGTCGTCAGAAACAAGAGGGCGTGAGTAGATTGACGCCGTCGAATTTAAGCGAAGAAGAAATCAATGCGTTAGACGAGCAGCAAGATGCCCAAATGGATTATGCGCCGATTGTGCCTGCAAAACCGGTTGAGCCGAAAAGAGAGAATTATCCAGGTTTCTTCGCATATAGACAGGCAAAAAACAAATATAAACGAGAGTTAACCGCTTATAACAAAGCTGTGCAAGATAAAGCGGATTATGAAACCCTATTGCCGTTAATTAGTTGGACGGCGAAATACGGCGATAATTTAAAAGCACTCAGCGATGCGATAGATAAACACAACAGTCCGTTATTGGGCGAAGAGTTTTACCGTTTTTGGGAGCTTTTTGTCAATCGTGAACGTGTGGAAGAAAACATTACTACCGCCTCATTACCGGCGCAAATTTTAGCCGGAGAAAATATTACCTACCAAAGCGAGCGTTTTCTCAATGATAAAAGCTGGGTCATTAGCGGGCGGGATATTCGTAATGCGGGAAGCGGTACTTTAAAAAATTTAGATGATGAAGACGCCATTACACGCAATATTGAAGAAGGATGGCGAGATTACACTTATACCAGATGGCGCGGCGGTTTTCGTCGTTATCATCAGCGCAAACACACTCAAGGCGGTGCATTGAAACGGGTTGATGAACAACACAAAGATATGGGCATTTTTGTTCAGCTTGAAAACACACAACCGGCGGCTTATCAACACTATCAAAGCGGTAAATCCCGTAATGAGATTGCTAAGGTGCAAAATGGGGTCAATAGTACGGATATTGGTAAACTGAATGTCTCGTCAGTGACAAATGTTGATCGTGATCAAAATAAGGTCAACTTTGACAATAACACGAACCAAACTAAACTGTCGGTCACTGAATTAGCAGTGGAACGGATTCCTACTATTGATAAGGATAAAGGGATTGAAGTTCGTAGTATTCCGGTTGACACCCGCCTGCCGACACAAAGCCTATACCGTATAAACCCGAATGCGAACAGCCACGTTCTTATCGAAACCGACCCGGATTTTGCCCAATATAAAAAATGGCTGAGTTCGGATTATATGTATAAAGCGCTGCGTCACGATCACGAAAATGTGCATAAACGCTTAGGCGACGGTTACTATGAGCAACGTTTGGTTCGAGAGCAAATCAACTTACTGACAGGCAGACAATATTTAGGCGGCTATCAAGATTTTGAAAGCCAATATAAAGGTTTAATGGATGCAGGTATTACCTTTGCGAAATCTTTTCATCTTACACCGGGCGTGAAATTATCAGCTGCCCAAGTGGCGGCATTAACCACCGATATTGTGTGGCTGGAAAAAGAGCAAGTCAGACTGGATGATGGCAGCCAAACGGAAGTGTTAGTGCCGAAAGTGTATGCGGTGGTCAAAAAAGGGGATGTAGCCGGCAACGGCACCTTATTCTCCGCTCATAATGTTCAAGTCAAAACCCAAGAATTGGTCAATCAAGGCACAATTGCCGGACGGCGGTTAGTGATGTTAGAGAGTCAATCGGTTCATAATAGTGGCAAAGTCTCAGGTGGTACGGTTGCTGCACAAGTGTCGGGAGATATGCACAATATTGGTGGCGTGTTTGAGGCTGATGACGCGTTATTATTAAACGTAAAAGGTGATTTAGCGCATCAAAGCACGAGCAAAACCACCGCAGTCAATCTTGACGGCTATCGACGTCACCAAACCAATCTTGACCGCCAAGCATTGTTACACGTTAAAGGCGAAAACGGCACGCTTGCCGTGAGTGCCAATCGAATTAATCTGTTAGGAGCGGCGATAATCAATGAGGGTAAAGGCGAGACACAAGTAAGTGCCAAAACCGACCTCAATCTGACCGCACTTTCAGTCGGTTTTGATGAAAAGATGGGTGGTGGTAACCATTATCGTAACGAACGTAAAGACGATGTGGAAATCAGCCGGATTAAAGGTGGTGGTGATGTTCGCTTAGCAGCAAAAAATATTTATTCGCAAGGAGCCCTGCTTGAAGCGGCGCAAAGGCTGACGGCATTGGCGCAGAATGACTTAGTGTTAGACAGTGTGGCAAAAGCCTATGAGCTTGAGGAATATCATCATATCAAGAGCGGTTCGGGCATTTCAAAATCCAGCAAAACCAGTTTTGCGGCGGCAAAAGGCGAACAGCAACAAGGCAGTGAACTTAAAGGCGAAAGTATCACATTAGTAGCCGGTCAAGATATACACGCACAAGGGGCAACCTTACAGGCACAATCGGATATAGTGTTATCGGCGGAAAATAATTTGACATTGGGTGTGTCGGAAAACAGTCATTTTGCGACCCAGTGGGAGAAACGTAAAAAATCCGGCTTTGGTGCGAGTTTCTCCGGTGGTGTAGCGGCATTGGGCTATCAACGCAGCAAAGAAAACCGTCAAGGGCAATATGATAGCTCGACGGTAAATAGCACAGCGTTAGTTTCGCAATCGGGCAATATCGAACTGTATGCCAAACAGACTTTAAAAGGCGAAGGCGTATTGGCGGATGCTGGAAAAGATATTTTAGTGCAAGGCGGCAATGTAGCGTTAGAGGCTGCGTATAACCGCTTATACAGCCAACATCAATCGTCACGTAAGACAAGCGGTGTAGGGGTGAGCGTTGTGTATAATCCGGTTAAAGTGGCGAAAGCCAATTATGGCGAGCAGGCGGGACAGGGCTCGGCTGGTGGAATTGTCGGCAAAATCCTCACGACAGCAGAAGCGATAGGTAAAACCGGGCACCAATTAACCAGCCCGTTTAGTCCTTATATAAAACACCAACAGGAAAAATCTAACAGTCATAGAGCAAGCCAACAAGCGGTGGTGAGTGAATTGAGTGCAGGCGGCAATTTAACGATTACGGCAGCAGTAGGCAATATTACCACACAGGGCGCCTTGTTATCGGCAAAAGGAGACGGGGCGTTATGGGCAAAAGAGAACATTGACTTAAATGTGGCGGTCAATCAGGAAAGCCAAGCCAGCCGTAAGCGAAATTGGGGCGCCGGGCTGGATTTATCCAAATCGTTGACTTCAATGGCGACATTGTATGCCGGAGAAGGTTTGGGCGAAGGGGAGCGTTATCAAGAACAGGCGAGTACGCTTTCCTTTGGCGGAAATGCTAGTGTAACGGCACAACAAGGCGATATTCGTTTAGTCGGCACTCAATTTGTGAGTGAGGGAGAAAGCCATCTCTCGGCAGGTAAAGACATTCGTTTAACGACTGCCCAATCCCGTCTCGGACAAAGCGAAGATAATCGTTTCCAAGGTATCGGCGAGGCGGTGATATCGGAGACGGAGCGTTTTGCGGGTTATAACCGTAAACTCAATAGCCAAAACGCTGATTCGGTGAGTCATCAAGGGGCAATGATAGCGAGCCTAAATAAGAATCTTAATATCAATGCCGGAGGCGATTATCATCAAACGGCAGGGCAATTACTGGCGAAACAACAGATTAATCTTCAAGCGGACAATATCACCTTTGACACAGTAATCAACCGCCAACAGTCGGACAGTCATCAGAGCGATTTAAAAATCGGTCAGTTTGCGCGAGTTAGTTCACCGTTGATAGATTTGATTCAAACAGTGGAAAGTGCGGTCAAAAATAAGGACGCTTCCGATAGAGTAAAAGCGGCACAGGCGTTAGGTTTGGCGGCGAAGGGATATACGGCTTACACGGACGTAGCGGCTGGTGGTGCATTAATTCGGGTGGAAAGCGGTTCGGGTTTCTCGCATAAACGGGAGAACACGGACGCAATGAGTGAATTCAGTTTGGGTAACAGCGTCAATGCTAGGGATATCCGCATTACGGCGACAGAAGGGGATATACGGGCGAAGCAAACGGATTTTACCAGCCGGGATAGTGAGGGCAAACGCCAAGCGGACAGCCGTATTCAACTGAATGCTTATAAAGACCTGATATTGGAATCGGGACAAAGTGCTGAGAAATTTAAAGGTAAACAACAAAGTGCAGGCTTTGAATCGGGCGTAGGCTTTGCCGTTGGCGCACAGACGGGCTTATATATTTACGCTCAAGCGGGTTTCACGCAAGGTAAGCAAGAAGAGCGTCATGTTACCCAACATAACAGCCATCTTGATACGGCACACTTAAGCCTGACAAGCGGCGGGGATACCACCTTATCGGGAGCGGTGGCGAAAGCGAATCGGATTGATACGGACATCAAGGGTAATCTCCGGATAGAAAGCCGCCAAGATGAACATCTGTCAAAAAGCAGCAGTTCGGGCGGTGGCTTACGGGTACAGGGCGGCATAGGCACGGCGTGGGGCGCAAGCGGTTATGCGAATGCTTCAAGCGGCAAGGCACAGGGTAAACAAGTGATTGAACAATCGGGTTTATTTGCCGAGGAGGGCGGTTATCATATTAATGCCGATAATGTTCATCTGAAAGGCGCAGCGATTGCCTCAACCAATGCGACAAACAGCGAATTGAAAACCAATAAGCTGACTTTTGAAGATATTCAAAATGAAAGCCAAAGCCGAGCGATAAGCGGTGGCATTAGCGGCAGTGCAAATTTAACCAAAGCGATGGGCAATGCCCCGATAACCGGTGCACAAGCCAAACAACAGTCGGAGTTTGCCAAACTGACCGGCACATCACAAAGCAATCATCTTTCGCCGACGGTTCCGATGTATGACAGCGAGCAAGACAGCAGTGTCACCAAAGCGACCTTAACGGAAGGGCGTATCACCTTAAACAAAGATAGCGCCCCAAGAGAAACCACAGCGGCAGAACTGGGCATTAATACCGACCTCACAGACGCCAACCGTCAAGTCAGTGCCCCGAAAGACATTCAAAAGGTGCTGAAAGAGCAGCAAGTACTCAGCCAAGCGATAGGCAATATTGCCGAGGCGACAAGCCGGTATAGCGAACAACAAGCCCAACGACTAGAAAAAGAAGCGGCAGACGCGGCACAACAAGGTGATAGTCAAACGGCAAAAAACAAACAAGAGGAAGCAAAAAAATGGCAGACTGGCGGCGAGCATAAACGCAAGGTCGAGGCACTAACCAATGCGATTAGCTTTGCTTTAGCAGGCAAATCCACCGAAGCTATCGCCACAGGTGCGGCATCGCCTTATATCAACGAACAAATCAAAAAAGCGACCGAAACCATGCCCGGACTGAATATTCCGGCGCATATCTTGTGGGGAGCGATTGAAGCGGAGCTTGCAGGGGGCAAAGCGGCAACCGGTGCGATTGCGGCGGGAGTAGGTGAAGCGAGTGCAGGGATACTTGCCGAAGGCATGTACGGTAAATCGCCAAACGAACTTACAGAAGAGGAAAAACAAAATGTGTTAACCTTAAGCAACGTTGCGGCGGGGGTAGCTAGCGGTTTAACGGTAAACGGCAATCGTGCGGAGAATCTGGCAACAATTAGCACAGGGATAACTGTTGCGGAAAATGCGGTGAAAAATAATAGTTTCGGGCAATCTTATTCTCAGTGGAAAAAAGAGCAGGAGTTAAGAGAGAAAGATCCGGAAGCGTACCAAAAGTTGAAAGAGGAACAATTTGAAGTATTTAAAGATGTTTTAGGTATTGCAGCTGATTTTACACCGGTAGTGGGTGATATGAAGTCTTTTGCTGAAGCAGAAGATAACATTGATTATACTTTAGCCGTGATAGGCATTATACCTGGTTCAGAGATTGTGACTAAGCCCTTAAAGGCTGCTAAGGAATCTATTCAAAAAGCAAAAGCGGCTGAAAAGTTAGGGAATGTAGTAGAGGCAGCTAAACATCAACAAGATGCTGTTCGCTATATTGATAATTCGGTTAATGGGTTCTATGAAGCAAAAGAATTTAGACGAAGCTTTGAAGATGTTTATGGTAAGGGGAATGTTAAATCTACAACTATGCCGCCAGATACAGCTAAAAATGTAAAATTAGCAGGTAAGAAACATCCGGTGACAGGTGTTCCATTTGATAATAAAGGTTTCCCTATTTTTGATGATATATCTAAATATGACACTAAGTTAAGTTTAGAACACTATAGAAAATTAAGTTACACAGACCAGATGAAAGAAGCTACTAAACAAATGTATAAAGAATTAGGAGAAGAAGGAATTAAAAAACAATTTGATTTAGAACAAATTAAGGCGATTAAATCATCAAATAATAAAATTCCAGGATATACTTGGCATCATCACCAAGATACAGGGAGAATGCAATTGGTTCCTGAGCGTGAGCATTCTAAAACTGGACACATTGGGGGAGATTATATACAGAAAGGGAAATAATATGTGGAAAATATATAAAGGAAATGATCAAGATCTCAGCTTTGCGTTAGATTGTCTTTATTGTCAAGCTATTAATTTAGAAGAGTTTAAATTATGGATTTATCGTATTATAGAAACATCTAGTGTAGATGAAGTGCCTGTCTATTTTTATGATCTACTTGACTTTGATGATTCTTTATTTAAATTGTCTAAAGTTATTGGTTTTTCAGTGAAAAGTTATTTATCTTGTGAGGGGGAATATTCTATTTATGGCATTTCATATATAAGAGGAATAGATGTATTTGATTCACCTGTTAATAAATTGGAGGCTATTTCATATTTGAAATTAAATGAAGAGATATTAAGTAAGTTTAAGTTTTTTTTCCCTTTTATATATATAGAAGAATTTTGAAAAATAGTCTTGCTTCATTACTTCAAACTAATATTCATGATCCAGTAAAACATATTATATAAAGAGATTTAAATTGGTTGATAATTCTAGGATTACTGTTTCCATCTCAATATAGGCATATTTGTGGGTACGAATGGCTGCAGCTACGGCATATTTATATCATTCATTTCCAACATCATATGATGAACACGAGCCTGAGAAAGATATTGAAAATTTATGGTGGTATGTCAATTGTCCTGTTGATATAGGTTGGTTGCAACCTAACGGAACATATTGGTTTAGTTAAATTGAAAATATTTTAATAGTATAAATTTGATATATCGGCTCCGTAGAAAATAGAAACGGCGGCTGGTGGTGCCTTAATTCGGGTGGAAAGCGGTTCGGGTTTCTCGCATAAACGGGAGAACACGGACGCAATGAGTGAATTCAGTTTGGGTAACAGCGTCAATGCTAGGGATATCCGCATTACGGCGACAGAAGGGGATATACGGGCGAAGCAAACGGATTTTACCAGCCGGGATAGTGAGGGCAAACGCCAAGCGGACAGCCGTATTCAACTGAATGCTTATAAAGACCTGATATTGGAATCGGGACAAAGTGCTGAGAAATTTAAAGGTAAACAACAAAGTGCAGGCTTTGAATCGGGCGTAGGCTTTGCCGTTGGCGCACAGACGGGCTTATATATTTACGCTCAAGCGGGTTTCACGCAAGGTAAGCAAGAAGAGCGTCATGTTACCCAACATAACAGCCATCTTGATACGGCACACTTAAGCCTGACAAGCGGCGGGGATACCACCTTATCGGGAGCGGTGGCGAAAGCGAATCGGATTGATACGGACATCAAGGGTAATCTCCGGATAGAAAGCCGCCAAGATGAACATCTGTCAAAAAGCAGCAGTTCGGGCGGTGGCTTACGGGTACAGGGCGGCATAGGCACGGCGTGGGGCGCAAGCGGTTATGCGAATGCTTCAAGCGGCAAGGCACAGGGTAAACAAGTGATTGAACAATCGGGTTTATTTGCCGAGGAGGGCGGTTATCATATTAATGCCGATAATGTTCATCTGAAAGGCGCAGCGATTGCCTCAACCAATGCGACAAACAGCGAATTGAAAACCAATAAGCTGACTTTTGAGGATATTCAAAATGAAAGTCAAAGTCGAGCGATAAGCGGTGGCATTAGCGGCAGTGCAAATTTAACCAAAGCGATGGGCAATACCCCGATAACCGGTGCACAAGCCAAACAACAGTCGGAGTTTGCCAAACTGACCGGCACATCACAAAGCAATCATCTTTCGCCGACGGTTCCGATGTATGACAGCGAGCAAGACCGCAGTATTACCAAAGCGACCTTAACGGAAGGGAGAATAATCCTAAACAAAGATAGCGCCCCAAGAGAAACGACGGCAGCGGAACAGGGTATTAATACCGACATCACAGACGCCAACCGTCAAGTCAGTGCCCCGAAAGACATTCAAAAGGTGCTGAAAGAGCAGCAAATCATAAGCCAAAATGTGGGGCATATGATGGCGGCTGCTACTGCCTTTAGCGATAATCGAGCGAAAGTGGCGAAGGAGGCGGAAGATAAGGCAGCAGAGGAATTAGAGACGGCAATTAAACGCAATGACACCGCCAGTCTTGAGGCTAAGATAGCGGCGTATGATGAAGCGAAAGCGGAAAACCAACGCTGGCAAGACGGTGGTTCAAGTCGTCGCAAAGTGGATGCGGCAGTTGCTGTGGTGGGTGCCATTTTATCGGGTAAGACGGCGGCACAAACAGCGGTTGCAGGACTTTCTCCTGAGCTGAATGCGAAAATCCACGACTTAACACAAGATAATAAAGCGGCGAATCTGTTTTCACATGCGGTACTTTCTGCTACGGAGTTTTATGCAGCGGGCTTAGATCCTGCGGCAGGCGCATTGGCGGGTGTCGCAGGTGAAGGCGTGGCAATGGTGTTGTCTGAAAAAGTATTTAACAAACCGGCGGAACAACTGACTACGTCCGAACGGAATCTATTAAAAACGGCTTCTCAACTAGCCGGAGCAGTTGTTGGGGGAATATCGGGCAACAGTACGACTGCTACTTTGGAAGGTGTGGCGACGGCGAAGCGGGCGGTGGAGAATAATTATCTCTATAACGGCGAAGTGGATAGCCTAGTCAAAGAACTGGCGAAAGCAGAAAAAGAAGGTAAAGACACGAAACCGATTTTTGAAAAATATGCGAAGTTAAGCGAACGTAATCGCCGAGAAATGCTTGAAGAATGCGGAAATAATCCGGTGTGTTATTTACCGCATATTCAAATGATGAATAAAGGCGATGAGGCTGCGTATGAGAATTTCTCGGGGTTAAGATTAACTTCATACTTTAATGGTTTAAGTGATGAGCTGAAAGCGAAAATGAGTGATTTTGTGGAACAGGAGAACGCCAAAACGAGGGCGGAATTACCACAAAGTTTACATTACGGCACACTCGCATTAGGGGCTGCAGAAGCTGTCGGGCTTGGAGGACTTGCATTAAAAGATAAGTTGCCAAAACTTTCTTTTTCAGGCAAGGATAAGAATTATCCTAAGACTGGGATGGATAATCATCAACGAGCAAAAGTAGGGGATAGTGATTATCCGAGTGGAGCGGAAAATATAGCACTTTATCCGAAATTGAAGGAGCAATTACATAGAGAAAATATTTTAAATATAGGAAAACTAGATCCTAAATTACAGGAATTAACAGATAAATTAGGAAAAGAATTAAATTATGGAATAAGTGGGATCAGTTCTGTTCATGAAGCTAATAGGCTAGGTCGATTATGGGTTGGTAATGATGCTTCGGAAATTGTAGAAAAAGATAAAGTTATTGGCTGGAAAAGTCAGGATAATACGAGGGTTTATAGATTGCCAAGTGCAAAACCAAATGCAAGGGAGAGTAAAACGAAAACTCAAGCAAATTTTGAGACATATAAAATAGATCCTATTTCAAAAGAAAGAATAAAAATAGGTAATGGGCATTTAGATATTAAGGATTAAAAATGAGAGCAAAATTAAAATCAATTATGGAGCAAGTTGGGGAATTTGATTTAGAGGTATATAGACCAGAAAATGAAAAATTATTTTGTATAAATGTCTTATTGTGTATAGGTCCAGATGATAATACGGATTCAATAAATTATTTTGATCTAAAAGTATGTACATTGGATTGGTTATATCTTTATCAAAAAAAAACCAGTGTATTAAGGCATGTAATGATTGTAGATAGATATGATTTTAAACAAATTATATCTTATATAAATGAAATTATAACTCAATGTTATGGAGATTCTTGGGAAGACATTGCTAATAAACTATCTAGATATTTTTTTTGGGAGTATGAGGATTATAGTTAAAACTAATAATCAGAAATGCTCTTAGGAAATATATATGAATTTAAAAAAAGAAATTAATAGAACTAAGGAAGTAAAGGCTAAGAATGGATTTGGTTATTCCTATATACAAAAAAGTACTAAGCCGATTGAATGTATTGGTAATCACGGTATGAGCGATCTGACTTCTATTATTTATGGGTATAGCGTAGGATTCAAAAAGTTATATTCTCCGTTTTTATCAAGAGTGATCGATTGGATTTGCGAAGGAATTAAAAAGGAAGAGACTTTTGGAGATTTAGAATTTCATCAATATGGATTAACATCAAGTTTAGCACTTGCAACTTGGTTAAATACTGAAAAGAATGATGTCGATTTATGGAAAAATAGTTTGAAATGGCAAGAAATATTATACGGTAACATTGATTTTTCAAAAAAAATGGGGAGAGATGACAAAGAGATCTTTGCGTTGTCAATTTTGCATTATATTCAAGCAGAGGAATATGACAAAGCCATTCAGCTTTATCAATCGACAAAAGGAATTAACCCTTTTAAATTAAACAGTAATATGAGTGGCTATCATGTAGCATACGCTTACTGCCTTCATTTTTACGAAAATAGATTTACGGTGGACCAGTTAGAGAAGGCAGCAAGACCATTTCTGGAAAAACATTTACCAATGTTATACACAATGGGGCGTTGTAGAGAAATGCTTTATTGGTTAAAAACGGTTTGTGACGCTAGAGAAAAAACATATACGCCAGAAGAAGTAATTTATACGTTTTATGAGTATATACCGAAAGAGGAGAAACCAGACTTTATCAAGGAGTTATTAGGAGAAAAAGAGCCAAAGAAAAAGTCATTTCTTTCTTTTTTTAAGTGGTAGGCTACTTTATAAACAAAATAATGATTTACCGTATAACCGCCTATACAGCCAACATCAATCGTCACGTAAGACAAGCGGTGTAGGGGTGAGCGTTGTGTATAATCCGGTTAAAGTGGCGAAAGCCAATTATGGCGAGCAGGCGGGACAGGGCTCGGCTGGTGGAATTGTCGGCAAAATCCTCACGACAGCAGAAGCGATAGGTAAAACCGGGCACCAATTAACCAGCCCGTTTAGTCCTTATATAAAACACCAACAGGAAAAATCTAACAGTCATAGAGCAAGCCAACAAGCGGTGGTGAGTGAATTGAGTGCAGGCGGCAATTTAACGATTACGGCAGCAGTAGGCAATATTACCACACAGGGCGCCTTGTTATCGGCAAAAGGAGACGGGGCGTTATGGGCAAAAGAGAACATTGACTTAAATGTGGCGGTCAATCAGGAAAGCCAAGCCAGCCGTAAGCGAAATTGGGGCGCCGGGCTGGATTTATCCAAATCGTTGACTTCAATGGCGACATTGTATGCCGGAGAAGGTTTGGGCGAAGGGGAGCGTTATCAAGAACAGGCGAGTACGCTTTCCTTTGGCGGAAATGCTAGTGTAACGGCACAACAAGGCGATATTCGTTTAGTCGGCACTCAATTTGTGAGTGAGGGAGAAAGCCATCTCTCGGCAGGTAAAGACATTCGTTTAACGACTGCCCAATCCCGTCTCGGACAAAGCGAAGATAATCGTTTCCAAGGTATCGGCGAGGCGGTGATATCGGAGACGGAGCGTTTTGCGGGTTATAACCGTAAACTCAATAGCCAAAACGCTGATTCGGTGAGTCATCAAGGGGCAATGATAGCGAGCCTAAATAAGAATCTTAATATCAATGCCGGAGGCGATTATCATCAAACGGCAGGGCAATTACTGGCGAAACAACAGATTAATCTTCAAGCGGACAATATCACCTTTGACACAGTAATCAACCGCCAACAGTCGGACAGTCATCAGAGCGATTTAAAAATCGGTCAGTTTGCGCGAGTTAGTTCACCGTTGATAGATTTGATTCAAACAGTGGAAAGTGCGGTCAAAAATAAGGACGCTTCCGATAGAGTAAAAGCGGCACAGGCGTTAGGTTTGGCGGCGAAGGGATATACGGCTTACACGGACGTAGCGGCTGGTGGTGCATTAATTCGGGTGGAAAGCGGTTCGGGTTTCTCGCATAAACGGGAGAACACGGACGCAATGAGTGAATTCAGTTTGGGTAACAGCGTCAATGCTAGGGATATCCGCATTACGGCGACAGAAGGGGATATACGGGCGAAGCAAACGGATTTTACCAGCCGGGATAGTGAGGGCAAACGCCAAGCGGACAGCCGTATTCAACTGAATGCTTATAAAGACCTGATATTGGAATCGGGACAAAGTGCTGAGAAATTTAAAGGTAAACAACAAAGTGCAGGCTTTGAATCGGGCGTAGGCTTTGCCGTTGGCGCACAGACGGGCTTATATATTTACGCTCAAGCGGGTTTCACGCAAGGTAAGCAAGAAGAGCGTCATGTTACCCAACATAACAGCCATCTTGATACGGCACACTTAAGCCTGACAAGCGGCGGGGATACCACCTTATCGGGAGCGGTGGCGAAAGCGAATCGGATTGATACGGACATCAAGGGTAATCTCCGGATAGAAAGCCGCCAAGATGAACATCTGTCAAAAAGCAGCAGTTCGGGCGGTGGCTTACGGGTACAGGGCGGCATAGGCACGGCGTGGGGCGCAAGCGGTTATGCGAATGCTTCAAGCGGCAAGGCACAGGGTAAACAAGTGATTGAACAATCGGGTTTATTTGCCGAGGAGGGCGGTTATCATATTAATGCCGATAATGTTCATCTGAAAGGCGCAGCGATTGCCTCAACCAATGCGACAAACAGCGAATTGAAAACCAATAAGCTGACTTTTGAAGATATTCAAAATGAAAGCCAAAGCCGAGCGATAAGCGGTGGCATTAGCGGCAGTGCAAATTTAACCAAAGCGATGGGCAATGCCCCGATAACCGGTGCACAAGCCAAACAACAGTCGGAGTTTGCCAAACTGACCGGCACATCACAAAGCAATCATCTTTCGCCGACGGTTCCGATGTACGACAGCGAGCAAGACAGCAGTATTACCAAAGCGACCTTAACGGAAGGGCGTATCACCTTAAACAAAGATAGCGCCCCAAGAGAAACGACGGCAGCGGAACTGGGCATCAATACTGACCTCACCGAAGCCAACCGCCAAGTCAGTGCCCCGAAAGACATTCAAAAGGTGCTGAAAGAGCAGCAAATCATAAGCCAAAATGTGGGGCATATGATAGCGGCAGCCACCGCTTTTAGCGATAATCGGGCAAAAGCGGCGAAGGAGGCGGAAGATAAGGCGGCAGCGGAATTAGAGACGGCAATTAAACGCAATGACACCGCCAGTCTTGAGGCTAAGATAGCGGCGTATGATGAAGCGAAAGCGGAAAATCAACGCTGGCAAGACGGTGGTTCAAGTCGTCGCAAAGTGGATGCGGCAGTTGCTGTGGTGGGCGCCATTTTATCGGGTAAGACGGCGGCACAAACAGCGGTTGCGGGACTTTCTCCTGAGCTGAATGCGAAAATCCACGACTTAACACAAGATAATAAAGCGGCGAATCTGTTTTCACATGCGGTACTTTCTGCTACGGAGTTTTATGCAGCGGGCTTAGATCCTGCGGCAGGCGCATTGGCGGGTGTCGCAGGTGAAGGCGTGGCAATGGTGTTGTCTGAAAAAGTATTTAACAAACTGGCGGAACAACTGACTACTGACGAACGGAATCTATTAAAAACGGCTTCTCAACTAGCCGGAGCAGTTGTCGGGGGAATATCAGGCAACAGTACGACTGCTACTTTGGAAGGTGCGGCGACGGCGAAGCGGGCGGTGGAGAATAATAATCTTGCTCTTGGTGTTGTAAAAAGAGCGACATTACCGGCAGTCAAACTAGTATGTAGTGCGGAATGTAAAACGGCTTTAGGTCTTGTTGGAACTGCGTATTTGCTCTCAAACTTAGAGATAGAACAAACGATAGAAGCGGGCATATCGGCAGATCCAACAAAAATAGCGAAATTAAGTAGTGAGCAACGTGAGTACCTAAATAATGAAATTTTGAAAGGTGGTAATGCCGGTTTGTTTTTAGGTAATGAAGTTTGGATTCCGAATGCAAGTGGAGGTTTTACAGCAGTTGATCCGAGTTTAGTTACAACGACCTACGGTGGAAAACAAGTAATAGATCCAAGAATATTTGTGAACCATACGGGTGGAATAGAGTATCCAGCGGATTATAACTTACCGACAAATACAGGAGGGAGCCAGACTATTAACCCTGATAAAGGTAGTCATATTTTGGTCGGAGGTGAAAGTCAAATTGGAGATTGGCGGGATAATGTTTTATTTGCGAGAAATAAAGATACGATAGAAGTCGCAGAAAAATTAGGATATAAGAACAGAATACCTCCACAAAAAGCTCCTTTTAATTCACATGGACAGCCAGTATATTGGAATGGAAAAAATTATATAACGCCAGATGTTGATGGACATAATGTGACAGATGGATGGAAAATGTTTGATCGTAGAGGTAATAGGTTAGGTACTTTTGATAAAGATTTGAATAGAATAAAGGATTAATAAGTATGTTTAATATAGCTTTAGAATCTAAGCCATTTATTAATGAATGGGATGATTTAGTTTTATCTGCATCAATAACTATTAGTGATTTTAAGGAGGATTTTTTTCTACCTATATCATTTTGGTCTGTTAAAGATTATATAAGTCAATGGTCTTTATCGTTAGAAGAGGGAATGAAAAGAAGGAATCATTCGGTTTTAATTACGTCTATGTATCCACCTAATGATCTAGAATTTATTCAATCTTGGATTGTTTACTATAGTGAAAATATTGCTTTAGTCCAAAATAAGATTTTTTTTGTAGATGATTATATAGATTTTGACTATAAAAAAATAAATGATTTTGTAGAGTCTAGAAGAGAGTATTCTGAATTTGGAGAAAAAATTTCAGAGTGGAAATGCAGTTTATCTTCAATTGATCAGTTTTATATAAAATTAATAAAAAAATTAAATATCCTATAAATAGAAAAGATAATATGATTATAAAACTGGGGAGGAAATTAAGGCTGCAGATCCTAAGAGAAAAATTGAACTATAATTTTTAAGGGAGGTTTATGAAAGAACTAGAAAGATATATTGAAATATATAATAATCTTACAGATGAACTTCTTGCTAGGATAAAAGTGAATATAGATCAAGATGATATAAAGAAACATATATCTGTGGATATTGATGATCCGCTTGTTTTAGGTGTTTATCAATTATCTAATGAAAATTTATCTAACTTTGGGATCATTAAGTTAAGGTTATATTAGCTTTTTTCTAACTTCCGAAGGATAAATTAGCAAGCAAGCGTAGGGTATGTAGATTTGAAAAATCTACGCACGTGGTTATGTATCTTCGTGCGTGAACCTTTGGTTCATGCACCCTATCTCGTTGCAGGTGGTAGTGTAGGCGTATTCGTTGGAACGAACGGCAACAGCTACAGTTTTGGTATTGAAGGTTCGGTAAATGCATCGAAAGGGCAAATCCAACTTGGATAGTGAACGTTGGAAAAACAGCAGTCTTAAAGCGAATAAGCTTATCACAAACAGTGAAGCAGGCAGCTTAACGTTTGATGCGGCAAAATCAAAGAGAAACGTTGGGAAGTAGATACTTGAGCGGAGGCGATTATCATCAGACAGTGGAAAGTGCGGTCAAAAATAAAGATGCATCCGATAGAGTGAAAGCGGCACAAGCGTTAGGTTTAGCGGAGATACGGCTTACATGGACTCAATGCGTGAATTCAGTTTAGGTAATAGTGTGAATGCTAAGGATATCCGCATTACGGCGACAGAAGGGGATATACGGGCGAAGCAAACGGATTTTACCAGCCGAGATAGTGAGGGCAAATGGCAAGCGGACAGCCGAAATTGTGTTGAGATATTTTTTGACAGTACAACGACTGAGGCGAAGTTGTTTAGCGGCTTGCCGCTGAGAGAGGCGGTCTTTATAGTAAAAGTGGCAGATTTTTTTAATTGTTTCCATGCCAAGCATACTAGGTTATTCTTTGTTTAAATAACAAGGCGTTTATCAAAAGACGCAGCGGATCACTTTTCTATGACCCTCCTGCGTCTGTCAGGTCTATTTTTGAATGATCATTGACAGAAAGTCATTTATCTCCTAATTCATCCAATACATTTTCTTTTGCGGCACTTAAATATTGAATCATTGACCAAACCGTTAGAATAACTGCTACATAAAGTAAGATGATTGCCAAAATCTCCATATAAATATTGTAGCGCCACAATAAACCGCCTAGTGCAAGCATTTGAGAGGTGGTTTTGACTTTGCCTAACCAAGAAACCGCCACTTTATTGCGTTCGCCTAATTCTGCCATCCATTCACGTAATGCAGAAATAATAATTTCGCGGGAAATCATAATAATTGCAGGAATTGTGATCCAAAATGTATGTTGGCTTTCCACAATGAGGACTAGTGCGGCAACGACCATGACTTTATCCGCCACGGGGTCTAAAAATGCCCCAAAGCGGGTGGTTTGTTTCCATTTACGTGCAAGATAGCCATCAAGCCAATCCGTTACTCCGGCTATGAAGAAAATAAGGGTGGTAACAAATGGGGCTGATTCAATAGGCAAATAAAACGTGATCACAAAGAAAGGGATCAAAATGACACGAAAAATTGTAAGGAAAATAGGAATATTAAATTTCATAGAAAATTAACCGCACTTTGGTTACAGATAGCGCTATTCTAAAGGATCTCTAAATATAAAAAAAGCCACATCATGTGGCTTTATTATAAAGGTTTAGTAAAGATTATAATTTGTCGGCATTTTGTTTTAAATATTTAGCAACACCTTCAGGGTTGTCTTTCATTCCTTCTTTACCTTTTTCCCATTGCGCAGGACAAACATCACCGTGCTCTTCGTGGAATTGTAGCGCATCAACCATACGTAACATTTCATCAATATTACGACCTAACGGAAGATCATTGACAATTTGGTGGCGGACTACGCCGTTTTTATCAATTAAGAACGAAGCACGCAATGCCACACCTTCGGTAGGATGTTCAATGCCGTATGCTTGAGCTATTTCATGTTTAACGTCAGCTGCCAATGCATATTGAACCGGCCCGATACCGCCATTTTCAGTTGGGGTATTACGCCACGCATTGTGGGTAAATTGAGAGTCAATAGATACGCCAACGACTTCAACACCACGTTTTTTAAATTCTTCATAACGGTGATCGAATGCAATTAATTCAGACGGGCACACGAAAGTGAAGTCTAACGGGTAGAAAAAAATAACGGCAGCTTTGCCTTCAATATGTTTTTTGAAATTAAAGTTATCAACGATTTCACCGTTGCCTAAAACGGCGGATGAAGTAAAATCCGGTGCTTGACGAGTTACTAATACCATAGTCATAATTCCTATATTAGAGTGAATAAAAATTTTCTGATAGAAAAATGTAGTCGATATTCTATAAAATTTGACCGCACTTTTACAGCGGTTTTTCCATCACATTGTTCGTATTGTCTAAGTAAAGGTGAAATCTATGTCAAAAAATGATTCATTATCTACAACATTTGTCCATGGCGGGCGCAATAAACGATTTTCTCAGGGCGCGGTAAACCCCGTTATTCAACGTGCGTCATCTTTGGTTTTTGAAACGATAGCGGATAAAAAACACTGCACGAAAAATCGCTATAAAGGTGAATTATTTTATGGGCGTCGCGGCACCTTAACCCACTTTGCTTTACAAGATTTAATGTGTGAAATAGAGGGCGGAGCCGGTTGTTATCTTTATCCTTGCGGTGCAGCTGCAGTGACGAATGCGATTTTGTCTTTTGTGAAAAGCGGTGATCATATTTTGATGAGTGGTGCGGCTTATGAACCGACACAAGATTTCTGCAATGTTGTTTTGAAAAAAATGCAGGTTGATACGACTTATTATGATCCTTTAATCGGTGAGGGTATTGCTCAATTAATTCAACCGAATACTAAAGTTCTTTTTTTAGAATCACCGAGTTCTATTACGATGGAAGTACCGGATATTCCTACTATCGTAAAAGCTGCCCGTGCGATAAATCCTGAAATGGTGATAATGATTGATAATACTTGGGCAGCAGGCGTGTTATTTAAAGCATTAGAGCATGGGATTGATATTTCTATTCAAGCGGGGACGAAATATTTGGTGGGACACTCGGATGTGATGATTGGCACTGCGGTCGCAAATGACCGCACTTGGGATCAATTGCGTGAACATTCCTATTTGATGGGACAGATGGCGGATGCGGATTCGGCTTATACTACGTCTCGGGGCATTCGTACCTTAGCGGTGCGTTTAGCACAACATCATAAAAGCAGTGTTAAAGTGGCAAAATGGTTGAGTGAGCAACCGCAAGTGAAGGCGGTGTATCATCCTGCGTTACCAAGTTGTCCCGGACATGAGTTTTTCCAACGTGATTTTAGCGGTGCAAGCGGATTGTTTTCTTTTGAATTAAACCAACGTCTAACCGATACACAAGTCTCAACATTTATCGATCATTTCAAACTGTTTACGATGGCCTATTCATGGGGCGGGTTTGAATCGTTAATTTTGTGTAATCAACCGGAGGAAATTGCCAGAATTCGTCCAAATATTAAACGAAAACTAACCGGATCATTAATTCGTGTACATATCGGTTTTGAGAATGTTGATGAACTTATCGCCGATTTAAAAGCCGGATTTGAACGAATTGCTTGATTTCTTTTCTTATTTATTCAAAGGGCTTAATAGAATAAGCCCTTGTTTACTCATTCTTTGAGTTGATCTATCATACTTTCCGTTTTTTAGTACAAAAGAGAGCACAATGAAGCATATTCATATCTTAGGCATTTGCGGCACATTTATGGGTGGTGTGGCAATGATCGCCAAGCAAATGGGGTATAAAGTTACCGGTTCGGATACAAATGTTTATCCACCGATGAGCACCTTTTTACAAGAGCAAAATATTGACATTATTCCGAATTATGATGTTGACCAACTCCAACCGGCACCGGATATAGTGATTATTGGAAATGCACTAAAACGCGGTAATCCTTGCGTGGAGTATGTGTTGGAAAATAGCTTGCCTTACACTTCCGGCCCGCAATGGTTGCATGATAATTTATTGAGAAATCGTTGGGTTTTGGCGGTTTCCGGTACGCATGGTAAAACCACCACAACCGGTATGCTGACATGGATCTTGGAACAAAATGATTTGAAACCCGGCTTTTTAATTGGTGGAATTGCCGGTAATTTTGGTACTTCCGCCCGTTTAGGGGAAAGCAATTTCTTCGTTATTGAAGCTGATGAATATGATACGGCGTTTTTTGATAAGCGTTCTAAGTTTGTTCATTACAACCCTAAAACCTTAATTATTAATAACATCAGTTTTGATCATGCGGATATTTTTGATGATCTAAAAGCGATTCAACGCCAGTTCCATCATATGATTCGTACTATTCCGGCAAGCGGGCGTATCCTTTCTTTTGTCAATGAACAAAGCGTAAAAGAGACGCTAGCCATGGGTTGTTGGTCTGAACAACAATTTATCGGGGAAGATAAAGAATGGTTCGCAGAACGTATTACAACGGATGCCTCCCATTTTGCGGTATTCCATGATGGTGAAAAAGTAGCTGAAGTGAAATGGAATGTGGTTGGTGTACATAATATGCATAATGCATTAATGGCAATTGCCGCAGCCTATCATATAGGCGTTCCTGTAGAAAATGCTTGTGAAGCCTTGGGTTCTTTTGTTAATGCAAAACGCCGTTTGGAAGTAAAAGGCGAAGTCAATGGGGTTACGGTTTATGATGATTTCGCCCACCATCCGGAAGCTATTCTTGCAACATTAACCGCTTTACGTGACAAAGTTGGGGGAGGCGTTCGGATTCTTGCCGTATTGGAACCTCGTTCGAATACCATGAAAATGGGCGTGCATAAAGATGAAATTGCACCGGCATTAGGCAGAGCGGATGTCGTCTTTATGTTACAGCCGGATAATATTCCTTGGGAAGTGGCTGAAATTGCCGCACAGTGCGTACAACCTGCATATTGGACGGCAAATCTTGATAAGTTAGTTGATATGATCGTTGCAGAAGCACAACCTACGGATCATATTTTAGTCATGTCAAATGGAAGTTTTAGCGGCATTCACCAAAAGATTTTAGATAAACTAAAATAATTTTTTGATTAAAGTGCGGTTAGAAAATGAAATTTTTTCTGACCGCACTTTCGTTTTATTACTTGATTAGAAAGGAGAAAAAAATGGCTGATCCGCATATTCAATCCCCTATGGATATTTGGGATAAAATCACCGTGATTATTTATCGACTAGGGTTTATTATCGCCGCGTTTAGTATTTTGCTGCTGACTTGGTTGCCAAGTTTGGCAGAAATCACCGTTTTAATTGCCGCGATTTGCTGTGCTTCGTCTTTACATATTTATCTCAAGCATTTTCGTTTAACTTTTCAATTTGCTACTTGGTTAGGCTTAGTTTGCTATATTTTAGGTTGGCACGAACTGGCATTAGGCGGTGCATTAGTCACACTAGGCGGGCTTTGTTTTAAAGAATATTTTTGTTTCCGTGTGCCGTTATTAAATTTACAGCCTATTTTTGTAGCAATACTATGGTTTGCTTGGGTATTTGAAGGCGGAATAATAACTCGAATTTTGTCGATTATTGTTGGCATGCTGATGTTACTTCTCGCGATACAAAAATGCCGAATGCCACTGCATTTTGATATTGGGGATAAAACAAAGTATCAGGTTTAAAATAAAAAAGAGCGGTCAATTTTACCGCTCTTTTTGTATCTTATGCGTGTAGATAGGTCACCACAACTAAGAAAACTTTTAATAGTGAGGCGTTGATTAAATCAATAAAGAATGCCCCCACCATCGGTACGATTAAAAAGGCTTTATGAGACGCACCGAAACGACTGGTGATTGCTTGCATATTTGCAACCGCAGTAGGTGTTGCACCTAAACCAAAACCACAGTGCCCCGCGCTGAGTACAATCGCATCATAATCTTTACCCATTGCACGATAAGTGACGTAAATGGCGAAGAATGCCATGAAAGCAACTTGAATTGCTAGGATAACTAATACATCCGTGGCAAGACCGGCTAATTCCCAAAGTTTTAATGACATCAAAGCAATGGCTAAGAAAATGGATAAACCTACGCTACCTAAGACATCAATAGCGGAATCTGCCACACGGAATTTGAAAATATGTGCCAATACATTACGAATAATAACGCCAGTAAACAAACACCAAACGAAAGTTGGCAATTGTAATGCCGTGCCTTTTGTTATGCTATCTAGATATTGACCGATTAACAAACAGAAAGACATCATTGCAATGGTTTCAATGATGGAACGTGCATTGACTTTACGTTGGTAGGTTGGATGCTCAAAGGCTTCCTGTACATCATCAACTTCATCATTTTCCGGGTTTTCCCCTTGTTTTTGACGATTTAATAAGAAACGTGCCACCGGGCCGCCAATAATTCCCCCAAAAACTAAGCCGAATGTTGCACAGGCCATTGCGATTTCTGTCGCCGCCGGTAAGTTAAATTTTTTGATGAAGGTTTCAGCCCAAGCCACGCCGGTACCATGACCACCGGTTAAAGTGACGGATCCGGCTAATAAACCATAGGCGGGATCAATCCCTAAAATTTGAGCACCGACAATGCCGATCACGTTTTGGAAGAAAATTAATGCCGCTGCAATAAATAGGAAAATAATGAGTGGTTTACCGCCCTTAATTAAACGGGCAAAGTTCGCACTTAAACCGATTGATGAGAAAAAAACTAACATCATTGTAGTTTGTAAACTTTTTTCAAAGGTAAATGAAGTACCATCCACTTGGTACCAAATTGACAGTGCGATAGCGATAATAAAACCGCCGACAACCGGTTCGGGAATGTTAAAGTTTTTAAGTACGCTAATGCGTTTTACTAAAAAATAGCCTAATAATAAAACAAGGCTGGCGAGTGCAAGTGTTTGATAAGTATCAAATACAATATTCACGAAATATCCTCCTGTAACTGGTTTCGAATAATTTAATTATGTGCAGGTTCGACGACCACAATATCCACATTACTATGTAAGCCACGGGGTAGTGGTGATCCTTTTCTGCCGCGTTCCGCTCGGAATTTTTGCAGTTCCTCCGGCTTTAATGTGATTTTTCTTTTGCCGGAGTGGAACTCAAGAGCGGCTTGATCTGAAATGAGCAATAATTTCACTAATAATTCGCTACGATCTTTTGCATGCGTCGCGGAAATACTCACGATTTTATTGCCTTTACCTTTTGATAATACCGGTAAATCTTGTACCGGGAAAATTAACATTCTGCCGGCTGAAGTCAAGGCAACGAGAAGTGCGCTTGAATCCGACAGAATTTTTGGCGCCAACACTTTGGCATTTTCCGGTAAAGAAATCAAGGCTTTTCCTGCTTTGTTACGTGCAATTAGATCTTCAAATTTACAAATGAAGCCATAGCCCGCATCAGATGACATTAATAATTCCTGCTGTTCCGGTTCCATGATGACATGCTCAATAGTGGCACCGACAGGCAGGGTTAATCTACCGGTGAGAGGTTCGCCCTGTGAACGGGCTGAAGGCAGGGTAAGCGGATCAACGGCATAGCTGCGTCCGGTGCTGTCAATAAATACGGCAGCTTGATTGCTTTTACCATAAGCATGCGCGCGATACTGATCACCGGCTTTATAACTTAATGCTTTCGGATCAATATCGTGCCCTTTCGCACAGCGTACCCAGCCCATTTCCGATAAAATGACGGTGACCGGTTCTGCCGGTGTCATCTCGCTTTCTGAAATGGCTTTTGCTTCTTCGCGCTCGACTAATTGCGACATCCGCGGACTGGCGTATTTTTGGGCATCTTCTTGGATTTCTTTTTTGATAAGCGTATTTAGACGGCGTTCAGAGCCTAAAATCGTTTCTAAATTTGACCGCTCTTTTTCCAACTCATTTTGTTCGGCACGGAGTTGGTGTTCCTCTAATTTTGCTAAGTGACGCAAGCGTAAGTTTAAAATCGCATCGGCTTGTTCATCGCTTAAATTGAAACGCGCCATGAGCTCCGCTTTCGGTTCGTCTTCGTGACGAATAATT
Organism: Rodentibacter caecimuris; assembly: GCF_001019715.1. Classification (GTDB taxonomy): domain Bacteria; phylum Pseudomonadota; class Gammaproteobacteria; order Enterobacterales; family Pasteurellaceae; genus Rodentibacter; species Rodentibacter caecimuris. The sequence continues at coordinate 1,548,345 of NZ_BBXJ01000001.1, read as the reverse complement.
TCAATCACGTCATCAATATTCAAAAATGCGATCATTAAGCCTTCTAAAATATGCAGACGGGAAAGCACTTTATCCAAGCGATATTGTAAACGGCGTGTGACGGTAGTACGGCGGAAATGTAGCCACTCATTGAGAATTTGCAATAACCCTTTTACTGCCGGTTTATGATCAAGCCCGATCATATTCATATTCACCCGATAGCTTTTTTCAAGATCGGTGGTGGCGAATAAATGTGCCATGAGGGCGTCGGTATCCACCCGATTGGAACGAGGCACGATGACAATACGAATCGGGTTTTCGTGATCGGCTTCATCACGAATATCTTCCACCATCGGCAATTTTTTTGCCGTCATTTGATCGGCAATTTGCGCAATGATTTTAGAGGGAGAAGCCTGATGTGGCAGGGCAGAAATAATGATTTCTCCGTCTTCTTTTTTCCATGTCGCACGCATCTTAATTGATCCGCGGCCTTGTTCGTAAATTTTACGAATTTCTGTTTTTGGCGAAATAATTTCCGCTTCCGTTGGAAAATCCGGCCCTTGTACAATGTTTAATAGATCATCAAGATTAGCTTTAGGATTATCAAGTAATAAAACGGCTGCATCGGCAATTTCATTAATATTATGAGGGGGAATATCCGTTGCCATTCCCACCGCAATCCCTGTTGTACCGTTAAGCAAGATATGCGGTAAACGTGCAGGCAAATATTGCGGTTCTTCTAACGTGCCGTCAAAGTTCGGTTGATAATCTACTGTGCCTTGGCCGAGTTCGGAAAGTAAAATTTCAGAAATTTTGGAAAGGCGTGATTCTGTATAACGCATTGCCGCAAAAGATTTAGGATCATCAGGCGCGCCCCAGTTACCTTGACCGTCCACCAACGGATAACGATAAGAAAAGGGCTGGGCCATCAATACCATCGCTTCATAGCAAGCGGAATCGCCGTGCGGATGGAATTTACCCAATACATCACCCACAGTACGGGCGGACTTTTTGTATTTTGCGGTGGCATTCAAGCCAAGCTCCGACATCGCATAGACAATACGGCGTTGAACGGGTTTTAATCCGTCACCGATAAAAGGTAACGCACGATCCATAATGACGTACATGGAATAATTAAGATAGGCACTTTCGGTAAAAGTGCGGAGCGGCATTTGTTCGATGCCTTCGTAGTTGATATTTGTGCTCATATAATTTTTTTCGGTTTATAAAATTCTTCTTCGTGATTAATCGGGGTTAAATGCTATCCCCAAAAAAATTATTAAAAATTTGACCGCATTTTATTGATTCTTTTCGATTATTTCTTGGTCGAGCCACTTTCCATATCTGCGTGGTAGTGCTGTGTCATCCCTTTGTGGCTATCGATTTCATAAGGAACGGGTTGTGGTTTTTGGGGATTAGGATCATTTTTAATTGGTTCATCTTTTAATTTGCCGGAATAAATTGACGGATTTTTTTCTCCCGTCACGATAATTTGCCCCATTGTTCCTTTGTTAGCAGCACGAAATATAGAATGATCCATAAAGACATAAGTGCCGGACACATCAATTTGGGTTTCGACAATGGTTGCACCGCCCGATGGAATGAGTGTGGTTTGAACATTGTGGTTGATTAATGTACCACCTTCCACATATACGTTATCAAACACCGCACCGATTAAATGGAATGATGAAATCAAGTTAGGGCCGGCATTGCCGATAAATAAACGAATTTTTTCACCGGTTTTGGCTTTGAGTGCATTTTCCCCCATCATTGCGCCGACTTTTCCATTGAACAGCACATAATCGGGGCGTTCATCAATGGCTTTACTCATGCTAAAGGGTTGCAGACCGGACTCACCAAATCGTCCTTTCGTATAAAATTCACTTTGCATAATATAGAATTCACGCTCGACTTTTGGTAAGCCTTCCTTCGGTTCAACTAAAATTAAGCCGTACATTCCCTTAGCAAGATGAACAGCAACCGGCTGACTACCGCAATGGTATAAATAAATGCCCGAACGCAATGCTTTAAACTGAAACGTACCGGTTCTGGTTGGGGCGGTTTCACTGGCGATAGCGCCCCCCATGGGTACGGCTGCCGCATGAAAATCAATACTATGCGACATCATCGAACTGGCTGAGTTGGAAAGCTGTACTTCCACTATATCCCCTTCCCGAACCCGAATAAACGGCGCCGGCACATTGCCATTAAACGTCCAAAATTTATATTGGACGCCGTTCATTAATTCCATAATTTTTTCAAGTGCGGTCAGTTTTACTACCACTTTTGCCGGATAATTACGCTCGATCGGTTTGGGTACTTCCGGTGCCAAGGTGATTTCCGCCTCTATTTCCGGTAGGGGTTGTTCCGGCGATATTGGGGAATTGTTGTCTTCTGTTGCTTGCGCAGGCGGCATTTGTATTAAGCCGGCACCCAGTGTGAGCGTAGCGATACTTAATGTACTGTTTTTAAGGAAATCACGGCGTTGTTCATTCATTTTTTTACCTGCTTTGTTGTCAATTACACCGCTAAATCCACTTGATCGCCTTTGGTTTGTAGCCAATTTTTTCGATCTTCGGAACGTTTTTTCGCTAAAAGCATATCCATTAATTCTAGGGTTTCCGCCCCTTGTTCTTCATCGAAATGATAGGTTAATTGCACCAAACGACGGGTATTCGGATCCATGGTGGTTTCCCGTAATTGAGAAGGATTCATTTCGCCTAACCCTTTAAAACGTTGCACGTTTGGCTTACCTTTTTTGTTTTTTAGGCGATCTAAAATTGCCTCTTTTTCGCTTTCATCCAAGGCATAGAATACTTCTTTATTTAAATCAATGCGGTAAAGTGGCGGCATTGCCACATAAACATGTCCGTTTTGCACTAATTTTGGGAAATGACGTAAGAACAACGCGCAGAGCAGGGTGGCAATGTGTAAACCGTCTGAGTCCGCATCGGCGAGGATACAGACTTTGCCGTAGCGTAATTGGGATAGATCATCACTATCCGGATCGATTCCTAAGGCAACGGCAATGTCGTGAATTTCAGTGGAGCCGAGCACCTGTTCCGGTGAAACTTCCCACGTATTTAAAATTTTTCCCCGCAACGGCAAAATTGCCTGATATTCACGATCTCGGGCTTGCTTTGCTGAACCGCCCGCAGAATCGCCTTCTACTAAAAAAAGCTCGGTTTTTTCCAGATCTTGAGATCCGCAATCCGCTAATTTACCCGGTAATGCCGGGCCGCTAACGAGTTTTTTCCGCACTACTTTTTTGGCAGCTCGCAAACGGCGTTGGGCAGAGCTGATCGCCATTTCGGCAAGTTTTTCCGCATCTTGTACATTTTGGTTAAGCCATAGGCTAAAGGAATCTTTTAACACACCGCTGACAAAGACCGCACTTTGGCGTGATGACAGGCGCTCTTTAGTTTGACCGGCAAATTGGGCATCTTGCATTTTTAGCGAAAGGATATAAGCACAGCGATCCCAAATATCATCGGCAGTGAGTTTTACGCCGCGAGGGAGTAAATTGCGGAATTCGCAAAATTCCCGTATCGCATCCAGTAAGCCTTGACGCAAACCATTGACATGTGTACCGCCTTGAATGGTGGGAATTAAATTTACATAGCTTTCGCCAATGAGTTCCCCTCCTTGTGGTAGCCACAATAATGCCCAGCTTACGGCTTCGTTTGTGCCTTTAAATTCACCGACAAAGGGTTTTTCAGGCAAGGTTTCTTCACCATTAACGGCTTCAATGAGATAGTCGGATAAGCCGTCTTCATACAACCACACATCTTGCGTATTATTGACTTTATCAATAAATTTGATTTCAAGTCCGGAGCAGAGAACCGCCTTGGCGCGCAATAAATGGCGCAGGCGGCTGACGGAAAATTTTGCACTGTCGAAATATTTCGGATTGGGTTTGAAATGAACGGTAGTTCCGGTAGTGCGTCTGCCGCAAGTGCCGATCACCTCAAGTTCTTCCACTTTTACGCCGTTTTCAAAGGCGATTTTATACACTTCGCCATTGCGTTTTACTTGAATATCAACCCGTTCGGAAAGGGCGTTCACCACAGAAATCCCCACACCGTGTAAGCCACCGGCAAATTCATAGTTCTTACTGGAAAATTTACCGCCCGCATGGAGTTTGGTTAAGATCACCTCTACACCGGAAACGCCTTCTGTGGGATGAATATCCACCGGCATTCCCCGACCGTTATCAATAACTTCGAGAGATTGATCGGCGTGTAAAATCACTTCAATTTTTGTTGCAAAACCGGCAAGGGCTTCGTCCACGCTATTATCAATGACCTCTTGTGCGAGGTGGTTTGGACGGGTGGTGTCGGTGTACATACCAGGGCGAATTTGCACCGGTTCGAGATCTTTTAAAACCGTAATTTCTTGAGCTGAATACTGAGTTGTCATTTTTAGGTTATTCATTAGATATAGAAAAATTGCGAGAGAGTGTATCAAAAAGTGCGGTTATTTTCGACCGCACTTTTTAGTTATATAAACTTGGATCACTTTCATTCGGGCGTGTTTTAAAACGACGATGTAGCCACATATATTGCTCTATGCCTTTCAGAATTTCTTTTTCTACCAGGCGGTTCATTCGTGTGCTAATGCTCGTTTCCTCCTCTAAATCCGTGAAATCTACCGGTGGCGAAATGCTTACCGTATAGCCGGAACCGTCTCGATTGCGAAGTGGCGCAAAGGGGATGATTTTGCTTTTCGGAGAGGATTTTAATAAATAGTAGCTGCCGGTGGTGGTACAAGCGTCGGGTACGGCAAAAAACGGCACAAATACGGCATTTTTTCGGCCATAATCGTGATCTGGCGCATACCAAATGGTTTCCCCATGGCGTAACGCTTTAATCATGCCGCGAAGATCTTTACGATCCAACATATCCTTGTTAGAACGCAAGCGTCCTTGTGTTTGTAACCAGTCCAAAAGCGGGTTGTCATTCGGGCGATATACCCCTAATCCGGGGTGATGTAACCCCACAATACGGGCACCGAGCTCTAAGGTGAGAAAATGTACCCCCACAAAAATAATGCCGTCCTGTTGATGATCTTTTAGATGATGTAGCCCCTCAATTTTCGACCACTTCTTTATGCGCGCATCAGACCAAAACCATGCCATACCGGTTTCAATAATTGCCATGCCGACGGCACGCAAATTTTCTTGTAATAGGATTTCCCGTTCATTTTCCGGCATATCGGGAAAGCAAAGCTCAAGATTGCGGCGTGTAATCGCGACACGGCGTTTGCCGATTTTTAAGTGGGAAAAAAGCCACCCCAAGCCGTTACCAATGTGGCGTAAAATCGGGTAGGGTAGGAGTAAAATTGCACGCCAAAGGGCAACGCCAAACCAGAATCCCCAATATTTAGGCGCAAGAAAAGCACGTTGAAATGTAGGGAGTTTGTTATTTTTCATTATCATTCTCCGTGAAATTGCGCGGTAGTTTAACGCAAAAATGACTTGTGGTAAAATCACGCCAATTTTTTACAAGAGAGAATAGCATGGCTCAGTATTTAGCAGAATTTAAACAGGCAAAAGTCCTTGTATTAGGCGATGTAATGCTTGATCGTTATTGGTTTGGCGCAACCAACCGAATTTCACCGGAGGCACCGGTGCCGGTGGTACGTGTGCAAGAAAATGAGGAACGTGCCGGTGGGGCGGCGAATGTCGCGATGAATATCGCTTCACTGAATGTACCGGTTCAGTTGATGGGATTAATTGGGCAGGATGAGACCGGCGCGGCGTTATCTGATTTGCTGAACGATCAACATATTGATTGTAATTTTGTGGCATTAAGCAGCCATCCGACGATTACCAAATTGCGTATTTTATCCCGTCATCAGCAGCTTTTACGCCTTGATTTTGAAGAAGATTTTAATAATGTAGATTGTCAGGATTTACTTGCTAAACTGGAAAGTGCGGTCAAAAATTACGGTGCTTTAGTGCTTTCCGATTATGGCAAAGGTACGTTAAAAGAAGTGCAAAAAATGATTCGGATTGCACGTAAAGCTAATGTGCCAGTGTTAATTGATCCGAAAGGCACGGATTTTGAGCGTTACCGTGGGGCGACCTTACTCACACCAAATATGACGGAATTTGAAGCCGTAGTGGGCAAGTGCAATACGGAAGAAGAAATCATTGAAAAAGGCTTGAAATTGATTTCAGACATCGAATTGACCGCACTTTTGATCACCCGTTCTGAAAAAGGGATGACCTTACTTCGTCCAAATCAAGAGCCTTATCATTTGCCAACGGTGGCGAAAGAAGTCTTTGATGTAACTGGCGCAGGCGATACGGTAATTAGTGTGTTGGCGACAGCTCTGGCAGATGCCCGTTCTTTTGAAGAAGCCTGTTATTTGGCGAATGTCGCCGCGGGTATTGTAGTAGGTAAATTGGGTACTTCAACAGTGTCTAATGTGGAACTTGAAAATGCGATTCATGCCCGCCCGGAAAGCGGTTTCGGTATCATGACTGAAACACAGCTCAAAGAGGTTGTCGCACAAGCGAAAGCCCGTGGTGAAAAAATTGTGATGACAAATGGCTGTTTTGATATTTTGCACCCGGGACACGTGTCTTATCTTGAAAATGCCCGTAAATTGGGGGATCGTTTAATCGTTGCGGTAAACAGTGATGAATCTGTAAAACGATTAAAAGGCGAAAGTCGCCCTATCAACAATCTTGATACCCGTATGGCTGTATTGGCAGGATTATCGTCGGTAGATTGGCTTGTTCCTTTTACGGAAGATACGCCGCAACGCTTGATTGGTGATGTATTACCGGATTTATTAGTGAAAGGCGGTGATTATAAACCGGAAGAGATTGCCGGTAGCCAAGAAGTTTGGGCAAATGGCGGGGAGGTGAAAGTGCTAAATTTTGAAAACGGTTGTTCCACCACAAATGTGATTGAGAAAATTAAATTGCTAAAAGATTAATAGAGGAAAGGTTGGAAAATTCCAACCTTTTTACTTTAATGTTTTTTTCATCATAATATCTGTTTGCGGATCGGTTCCCATCATAAAAGTATGCTTATCAAATTTGACGAAGCCGTTTTTTCGATAGAAATTTTGTGCTTTGTAATTATGCTCCCATACGCCAAGCCAGATATAATCCGCCTGATGTTGCTCGGCAAGTTTTAAGGCTTTGCGATACAAGACTTGCCCCACGCCTTTGCCGTGATATTGATTTAATACATAAATACGCTGAATTTCTACCGCACTTGGATCTTGTAATTCCGTTTGCGCTGCGCCGAAATTGACTTTGAGATAGCCGAGCATTTCTCCTTGTTGCTCTGCGACATAAAAATGCATTTCTTCATTTTTTAATTCGCTCTCAAGTTGGGTGAGATTAAAGCTATTTTCTAAATAATGTTGCATATCTTCATCGCTACAAGTGCCGACGAAAGTCTCAAAAAAAGTTTGTTTGCCTAGCGTTTGGAGCGATTCAAGATCGTTTAAGGTGAGTTTCCTAATATTTAATTGATTTTCCATTCGTAATTTAACCATTCGTTATTTTGTTGTGCGCCGAGTTTTTCGTAAAAATGCTTTCCGGCTTCATTCCAAGGAGCAACCGTCCATTTTATTTGCAGGCAACCGTGATTTTGAGCTTCTACTTTTAGGGCTTGCATTAATTTTTCACCGATTTGTTGTCCACGGTAATGTTCGTCAATATAGAGTTCTTTGAGATAAATAGCAGGGCGGTTTTGAGCGGTATAAGGCAGAAAATAATAAACGGCAATGCCAACAATATTTTCCTTATCAGCGGCAACGAGACAATAAAAATCCGGCGGATTTTTATTAAAACCACATTCTTCTACAATTTCAGGTGTAATTGCAAAGCTATCAATATAGTGTTCAAAAATGGCGAGTTCTTTCATTAAACGCCACATTTTGTTGCAATCTTGCCGTTGAGCTTTTCTAATTAGAATATTCATTGTCATCTCCTCGTTTTTGGTTAAGTTGGTGTGAAAAAATATTGAGTAACTGCTCAACCTCTGTTAAAAGTGCGGTCAATTTTTCGGGAGAATATTGCTGTTCGGTTTGCCATTCAATTTGAGTAATCTCTGAGATGATTGGCTCAATAAACATTTTGCCTTGTTCGGTCAATCCAATTTGTTTGCTGCGTTTATCTTTTTCATCGGTGATAAATTGAAGATAGCCTTTGCTATCAAGTTGTTTACAGATTGATGTAACGGTTTGTTTTGGTAAACTCCAACGTTCCCCAATGGCTGTTGGGGAAGATGTCCCATTGCGTCCAATATGGTAGAGAAAATGGAGTTCGTTTAAGGTGATGCCTCGCTGTTTCGCCCAATTTGCATAGAGAGAGGATAGTTTTGCTGAAAGATCAGAAAGTTTATCGAATTGTGTTAGCATTATTAGTCCTATTTCGGTGTTTTTGATATTTTAGTACGAAATAATATTAAATCAAGAGTATGATGGGGGATATGGTAGGTATTACTTGCTTTTACCATACACAATAGATAGAATGCCACTTCCTTGTCATCGCTGGGTTAGAGATCGGCGAATGATGTATCAACAACACTACCTTTTAGGAGTAAAAAATGTCTCTAAGTACTGAAAAAAAAGCGGCAATCGTTGCTGAATTTGGTCGCGATGCGAAAGATACCGGTTCTTCCGAAGTTCAAATCGCATTATTAACTGCACAAATCAACCACTTACAAGCTCATTTTGCAGAGCATAAAAAAGACCACCATGGTCGTCGTGGTTTATTACGTATGGTTTCTCGTCGTCGTAAACTTTTAGACTACTTAAAACGTACGGATCTTGCTTTATATCAAAGCACCATCGCACGTTTAGGTTTACGTCGCTAATTTTTATTACGATAAAAAACAATTTAGCCCTCAATTTTTGAGGGCTTTTTGTATCTACGGTATCTTGAAATAGTCGTTTTTGTGTACCTGATACATAATGCCGGAAAAAAATAAAAAGTGCGGTCGAAATTAACCGCACTTTTACTATTCGGGTTTTGCTTCTTCAATGGGGATGTTATCTAACACCTCCCATAAGCTACCACTAGGGGTTGATTGATTAGTTGGGGAAAGAGAATCTGTCGCTGAAGACGAGCAAAAACTTTGTCCTTTATTCGCCCAGACAGGAATAATTCGGCTGCTGCCGCAATCCCAACTGCCATATTGGCTAATGCCAACCCATTTTATTGCGGCGGGCTTTTGCAGTTTTAATTTTTCAATATAAACACGGTTGAGATAGTCTTTATAAATTTGTAATGCGCCGGAGGCTCCGGTGAGTTTAGTTTCTCCGTTATCATCGCGTCCCAGCCAGATGGTGCTGACATTTCGCCCGTCAATTCCAACAAACCAAGTATCTCGCGCATCATTTGTCGTTCCGGTTTTACCGGCAAGTTGAAGTCCGGCATAATCATTTTGTAGGCTGCGTGCCGTGCCGCGTTCGACTGTTTTTTGCATAGCAAATAAAGTTTGGAATGCCGCCTCTTGTGGCACCACTTGTTTAGCGCTTTTATCATGCTGATAAATCAGATTGCCTTGACGATCGGTAATACTGTCTATCGTGGTTAATTCAATCCTACCGCCTTGGTTTGCAATAGTCTGATAAAGTTTTGTTACGTCATAAGGTGAAATCGTATAAGCGCCGAGCAACATCGCAGGCACTTTAGGGATTTCTACATTATCCCAGCCCATCGCTTTTTGTGTGTCGATAACATTTTTCAAACCCACTTTCATACCAATATTCACCGTTGGGATATTTAACGAACGGGCGAGCGCATCCATCAGCATTACCGAACCGCTATATTTACGATCATAGTTACGCGGTTGCCAAGGCGGGCTCCCTTTTATATTAATTGTGATCGGTTGGTTATTAATCGGCGTGTTCAAACGGAATTGTTCGGGGTTGGAAAGTGCGGCCAAATAAATGGACGGTTTTACCAGTGAGCCAATTTGGCGTTTTGCCATTAATGCACGGTTGAAACCGGCATACTGTGTTTGTAATCCGCCTACGACCGAACGAATTTCGCCAGTGTGATAATCAGCCACAATCATCGCCCCTTCCAAATGAGGATTTTTCGTTTGTACTTGCAATTTAGAAACCGTATTTACCACGGCATTTTCCGATTGTTCTTGTTGTTTTAAATCCATTGTGGTGAAAATGCGTGCACCGAGTAAACCGGATATTTTGAGATCGCCAAGTTGGCGGCGTAAATCACTTTGTAAGGTTTGAATAAATGCCGGATATTTACGTGAAATTTGTCCTTTGGCTTGCACGCCGAGCGGGCGTTTACTGAGTAATTCATAAAGCTCGCCACCGATCATTTGATGATCCAGCATTAACTTTAATACCACATTGCGACGTTCAAGGGCATTTTGCGGGTTACGCCAAGGATTATACAGTGAAGGGCCTTTTACCATGCCCACTAGTAAGGCGATTTGATCGAGGCTAATTTCACGAATGGAACGCCCGAAATAAAATTGACTGGCAAGTTCAAAACCATGGATTTGAGTATCACCATTTTGCCCGAGGTAAATTTCATTGAGGTAGGTTTCAAGGATACGGTTTTTGTTATAACGCCAGTCTAAAATGAGGGACATTAACGCTTCATTGGCTTTGCGTATAATGGTACGTTCGCTTGATAAAAAAAGGTTTTTGACTAATTGTTGGGTTAATGTACTACCGCCTTGTACGGTTTGTCCAGCACGAATATTGGCAATTAATGCCCGAATGATCCCAATAGGATTGATCCCGCTATGTTCGTAAAAACGGCGATCCTCAGTTAAAATTAGCGCGTCAATCAATAAACGCGGGTAATTTTGTAGGGGAATCGCAAGACGATCTTCGTTGTCTGATTCCAACATCGCGATAAGTTTTGGAGCAAGGCGAAATTCATCAATAGCTTGTACTGCGACAAGATCTTCAATTCGGCTTAATTTATTGTTGCTAAAACGCAGGCGTAATACCCGTTGCGGCTCAGGTTTGTCAGGGAAAGGGAAAGCACGGCGTAGAACCACGATAGTGTCATCTTCTAATTTAAAATCGCCGGGTGCTGCAACCATCGTTGTTTGACGGTATTCGTTATCAAGCAAAATTCGAACGACTTCATCAAACGCAAGATTATCGGCGATTTTGACACGTTCAATACGGCTATATACTTCGGCCGGTAAATGCCAAATTTGCCCATCCATTTTTGAACGAATTTGCCAATCCAAATAGCCGCCATAAAATATTGCAAGGACGGTTGCTGTGAAACCGGCTTTGAGTAGAAATATCTTAAAAGCGCGACGTTTTCTTGGATTCGTCTGTTGATTTTCTTCTTGGTCGTGATTCTCTGTGGTCATAGCGGGTTATTCGATAAAATCAATATAGGCTTCAAGAAAATGAATAAAATCTTGTGTACCGCAAAAAGCGATACTTTCTTCATCATAATAATGGAAATTATCTTCTAATATTGTCTCGGATTCTATAACAAGATTATTGGCACGCACCATTACTTCGTCAGCATTGAGAAAGAGTGAGTATTCCGCACCGATTAAGCGTTTTTCTTGGTTTTCGGTTAATTGCCGTGCAGTAGAAAGTGCGGTCAAAATCGCTGTTGGATTTGACCGCACTTCAGTATTAAACCAGTTTGCAAGAGCAATATGTTCCATTGAGCATTTCGCTGAAATATTGCCTTGGTGAGAGGTAAATTGAAAATCCATGTTAAATGCTAAAAGACGAGCCACAGCCGCAAGTGCTGGTGGCGTTCGGATTATCTACGACGAAACGGGAGCCTTCCAATCCTTCGATATAATCCACCGTACCACCGATTAAGTATTGTAAACTCATTGGATCAATCACAAGCTGAACACCGGATTTTTCAATGGTTAAGTCCCCCTCGTTTACTTTTTCATCAAAGGTAAAACCATATTGGAAACCGCTGCAACCACCGCCGGTGATGTACACACGAAGTTTGAGGGCACTATTTTCTTCCTCGCTAATTAAACTTTTTACTTTATTCGCTGCCGCATCGGTAAATGTTAGCGGCACAGCAATATTATCTGTCATAATATTTCCCACTTTCCTAAATTTGAATTGGGCTATTATCCAATAACCGACTAATGCATTCAAGATTTTTCACGGAAATCGTGCTATAATCCGCACCCCGTTGTATTAAGTGAGGGAATAAAATGACTATTCCATTAAGAACCGAAAAAGAAGTGATAAAACTGCGTGAAGCTTGCAAATTGGCTTCTGACGTATTGGTGATGATTGAACCTTATGTGAAAGCCGGCGTGACAACAGGAGAATTAGATCGCATTTGTCACGAATATATGGTAAACGAACAAAAAGTCATTCCTGCCTGCTTAAATTATCATGGCTTTCCAAAAGCGACCTGTATTTCTATTAATGAGGTGGTTTGCCATGGTATTCCCAGTTCGGATAAGATTTTGAAAAACGGCGATATTGTAAACATTGATGTCACAGTGATTAAAGACGGTTATTTTGGCGATAACTCCAAAATGTATATTGTCGGCGGTGAAACCAATATACGCAGTAAAAAACTGGTGGAGGCAGCACAAGAAGCGCTCTATGTGGGATTACGTACGGTTAAACCGGGTATTCGTTTAAATGAAATTGGCAAATCGGTACAAAAATATACGGAAAGTCAAGGTTTTAGCGTAGTGCGTGAATATTGCGGTCATGGGATTGGCACGGAGTTTCATTGTGAGCCGCAAGTGTTACACTATTATGCTGATGATGGCGGCGTGATTTTAAAACCGGGTATGGTATTTACTATTGAGCCGATGATTAACGCCGGTAAGAAGGAAGTGCGGGTAATGGCAGACGGTTGGACGGTTAAAACCAAAGATCGAAGTCACTCGGCACAGTATGAACACCAGATTGTGGTAACGGAAAACGGCTGTGAAGTAATGACCATTCGTGATGAAGAAATTGCGGAAGGGCGAATCCAACGCATTATGGTGAATATTTAATTTGATGATAAAGCCTACTGTTGTGGGCTTTATTTTTATAGTGCAAGCCAAAGATAGCAAGGCAACTAAAATAATGACACTTTTTCCTTTTGAACCCCATTCGCTTTTCACTCCAAGTGCGGTCAAAATTCAACGAGAAAATCTCAAAGAATTTGAACGCGAACATTTTTCTCAGTACTCCATTTTTGAACTGATTAAAAATCGCTGTGATTTTTATGATGCCTTATTGCGAAAGTTATGGGATGAAATGGGGTTGAGCGGACAACCGCAGCTCTCGCTTATTGCTGTGGGCGGTTATGGTCGGCAAGAAACTTTTCCGCTTTCCGATTTGGATTTTTTAATCTTGACGGAACGGGAACTCAATCCTAATGAAAAAGAAAAGATCGCAAAATTTGTTCAGTTTTTATGGGATTGCGGTTTTGAAGTCGGGCATAGTGTGCGCACACTGGCGCAGTGTGACAGTGACGGTAAACAGGATATTACGATTGCGACAAATTTGCTTGAAGCAAGATTTCTTGTTGGAAATTTACCGCACTTTGAAGCGCTTTGTGAACTGGTAAAACGTGATGAGTTTTGGGCAAAAGAAGCCTTTTTTAATGCGAAAGTGCAGGAGCAGAGCGAGCGTTATCAACGTTATCATAACACTGCTTATAATCTTGAACCCGATATTAAATATAGTCCCGGAGGTTTACGGGATCTGCATTTACTATATTGGGTGGCACTGCGCCATACAGGGGCGCTAACTCTGGAGGCGATTTTACAAAGCGGTTTTATTTATCCGCAAGAATACCTACAGTTACAAGAAAGTCAGGCTTTTCTTTTTAAAGTGCGCTTTGCCTTGCATTTGATTTTAAAACGCTATGACAACCGTTTGTTGTTTGATCGACAAATTAAAGTCAGTGAATTACTTGGTTTTCAGGGCGAGGGGAATCAAGGTGTAGAAAAAATGATGAAACGGTTTTTTCAAGCGTTACACCGCATTTCGCTGATTAGTAATATATTAATTCAACATTATCGCGAGCATTTTTTATCTCCGCTTTATGATGTCTTTATTCATCAATTGGATGATGATTTTGACTTGATAAATGAACGCTTGTGTTTGCGTAAACCGGATTTATTTTTTCATCAGCCTGAGCGTATTCTCGATCTGTTTTTTTATTTAACCCAATTTGAACAAGCAACGATTCATTCTGAAACTTTACGTAAATTGCAACTTGCGCTTGAACAATTGCCGAACAAATTGTGTGAGATTCCCCCCGCACGCGAAAAGTTTTTGCGTTTGTTTAATCAGAAAAATGCCATTTCCCGTGCTTTCATTCCAATGCATCAGTACGGCGTGATCACCGCTTATCTTCCGCAATGGCAGGCAATTGAAGGGTTAATGCAATTTGATTTATTTCATATTTATACCGTGGATGAACATACTTTGCGGGTTATGTTAAAGCTGGAAAGTTTTTCCCATAAAGAAACCGAATCGGAACATCCGATTTGTTATCAAATAGTTAGCCGACTTTCTGACCGCACTTTATTGTATGTTGCCGCCTTATTTCATGATATCGCCAAAGGGCGGGGCGGGGATCATGCAGTATTAGGTGCGGCGGATGTAGCTGAATTTGCTCGATTGCATGGATTTGACCGACGGGAAATCAATACATTAAGTTGGTTGGTGGAAGCACATTTATTGATGTCGATTACCGCTCAGCGGCGTGATATTTATGATCCCGAAGTGGTGATGAATTTTGCCGAAACGGTACAAAATCAGGTTAGACTTGATTACTTAACTTGTCTCACGGTGGCGGATATTTGTGCAACCAATGGTTCACTCTGGAATAGCTGGAAACGCTCACTTTTTTCTTCTTTGTATGATTCGACTAAACAACAATTTAGCCAAGGCATGGTAGCGTTATTGGATTACTCGGAAAAATTGGAAGAGAATCGCCGTTTAGCTATGGCTATTTTGCAAGCTGATTTTCCAACTATGTCGGAAGAAAAAATTCATCAATTGTGGGCACGTTGCCCTGATGAATATTTTCTACGCAATAGCGCAAAACAAATCTCCGGGCATTCCGCATTATTGGTAGATTTTTCCGGTGAGTTATTGGTTAAGGTAACGAATCGCTTTTCTTTTGGGGGAACGGAGGTTTTCATTTATTGCCGAGATCAAGCACAGTTATTCAATAAAGTCGTCAGTACAATTGGGGTGAAAAAATTCAGTATTCACGATGCGCAAATTATTACCGCACAAGATGGTTATGTGTTTGATAGCTTTATTATTACGGAGCTTAATGGGGAGTTAGTAAAATTTGATCGTCGTCGGGAATTAGAAAATGCGTTGATTCAAGTATTACATAGTGATAAGTATCAACAACCTAGAATTTTTCCGAATCGCCAATTACAGCATTTTACGGTTAGAACAGAAGTGCGTTTTTTACACGAAAGTAAAACGGAACATACCGAAATGGAACTGGTTGCGTTAGATAAACCGGGCTTATTGGCGGAAATCAGTCAAATATTTAATGCTCTTCATTTAACTTTATTTAATGCAAAAATTACGACCGTAGGTGAAAAAGTGGAGGATTTCTTTATTTTGAGAAATCGTATGAATAAAGCCTTAACTTTAGAGGAAAGAACGCATTTACGTGAAGTAATTGAGCGGCGAATCTAAGGAAAAAGTGCGGTCAATTTTAACCGCACTTTTTTATGAATTAAGCGAGGGAGCGGAAGGCAATATCGGCAGCTTCCAATGTTTTGGCAATATCTTCATCAGTATGTGCTAAAGACATAAAGCCGGCTTCAAATGCCGAAGGGGCAAGATATACACCTAAATCCAGCATCTTATGGAAGAAAATTTTGAATTTTTCCGTATCACATTTCATGACTTCAGCATAAGAGGTTACTTCTTTTTGATCAGTAAAGAAAATACCGAACATACCGCCTACATAATTTACTACGAACGGCACATTATACTTTTCTGCCAAAGCTTTTAAACCGACACAAAGTTTTTCGGTTTTCTCGGTGAGCTTTTGTTCATTTCCTGCTTTTTTTAATTCATTTAAACAAGCTAAGCCTGCCGCCATAGCAATAGGATTGCCGGAAAGCGTACCGGCTTGGTAAACCGGACCGGTTGGTGCGAGGTATTCCATTACTGCTTTTTTGCCACCTACGGCACCCACCGGCATACCTCCGCCAATGACTTTGCCTAGTGTGGTCAGATCCGGTGTTACGCCGTAGTAAGATTGAGCACCGGCAAGCGCTACGCGAAAACCGGTCATGACTTCATCAATAATGAAAAGTGCGCCATAGTTGTCGCAAAGTTCACGTAATCCTTGCAAGAAACCGGCTTTTGGCGGAATACAATTCATATTGCCTGCAACGGGTTCGATAATGACGCAAGCAATGCTATCAGGAAATTGTTCAAATAATTGCTTTACAGAATCTAAATTGTTGTATTCCGCCGTGAGCGTATGTTTAGCAAAATCTTCCGGAACCCCGGGAGAACTTGGTTGTCCCAGTGTTAATGCACCGGAACCGGCTTTGACTAAAAGTGAGTCGGAATGACCGTGGTAACAACCTTCAAATTTTAAAATTTTATCACGTCCGGTGTAGCCGCGGGCAAGGCGAATGGCGGTCATCGTGGCTTCAGTGCCTGAACTCACCATTCTGACCATTTCAATAGAGGGCATTAGTTGGCAAACCAGTTCGGCAAGATCAATTTCGGAAGGAGTTGGCGCACCGAAACTCAATCCGTTTTCAGCCGCTTTCAATACGGCATTTAAAATAGTGGGATGGTTATGCCCCAGAATCATAGGCCCCCAAGAGCCAACATAATCAATATATGGTTTATTATCCGTATCATAAATATAAGCACCTTGTGCTTTCTGAATAAATATTGGTGTTCCTCCTACTCCTTTAAAGGCACGTACAGGAGAATTGACGCCACCGGGAATAATTTGTTGTGCACGAGAAAAAAGTGCGGTTGAATTTGTCATTGTTTTTCCTTGAGTATAAAAAAGTGCTGCTATTGTACTGAAAAATACAGGCATTGTTAAAAATATCTTTCTTGCTAAATTTTCCTTATGTTATCCTTTACAAAAATTATAAAGGTCAATCTATGTTAAGTCTTATTGTTACTTTTCTTGGCGCATTTCTGACCTTAATGGTAATGCGCCCTATTGCGAATAAAATCGGTTTGGTCGATAAACCGAATTACCGCAAACGTCACCAAGGCGCAATTCCATTAATTGGCGGTGTATCTCTTTTTATGGGAAACCTCTGTTATTACTTAATGGAGTGGGATCAACTTCGTCTTCCTTATTTGTACTTATTTAGTATTTTTGTATTGCTTGCGATTGGTATTTTAGACGATCGCTTTGATATTAGCCCATTTCTACGGGCAGGAATTCAATCTTTATTGGCTATTTTGATGATTGATTTAGGGAATGTCTATCTTGATCATTTTGGACAAATTTTAGGACCTTTCCAATTAACGCTTGGCTCTATCGGGTTGGTTATTACTGTGTTTGCAACCATTGCAATTATTAATGCTTTTAATATGATTGACGGTATTGATGGTTTGCTTGGTGGTTTGTCCTGTGTCTCTTTTGCCGCAATTGGTATTTTAATGTTTCGTGATGGGCAAATGGATATGGCGCATTGGAGTTTTGCTTTAATTGCTGCAATGCTACCTTACCTCATGTTAAACCTAGGGATTCCGTTGGGGACAAAATATAAGGTGTTTATGGGGGATGCGGGGAGTACATTAATTGGCTTTACGATTATTTGGATTTTGCTTCTAAGTACGCAAGGTAAAGGTCATCCGATGAATCCGGTGACCGCACTTTGGATTATTGCGATTCCACTCATTGATATGGTATCCATCATCTATCGCCGTTTACGCAAAGGGAAAAGCCCTTTTCGTCCCGACCGATTACATGTTCATCATCTGATGGTACGAGCAGGTTTGAATTCCCGTCAGGCATTTTTGTTGATTACATTTTTTGCTGCGGTTTGTGCTGCAATTGGAATTTTAGGAGAAGTGTATTACGTAAATGAATGGATAATGTTTATTGGCTTTATTATTTTATTTTTTCTTTATGCTTATTCGATTACAAAAGCATGGAAAATAACCCGCTGGATAAGAAGAACAAAGCGTAGAGCGAGAAGAAATAAAGGATAAATTTATTCTTTTTCGTTTATTTAAAACTAAAATATAAACAGAAAATTTATAAAATCTATGCAAATTGCACAAAAAATTATCTTTCAAAAAAAAATTACAAAAAAGTGCTAGACAAGGTATTCTGAAATCATTAATATACGCCCCGCAACGACGCAGCAACGCGTTCGTAGCTCAGTTGGATAGAGCGTTGGCCTCCGGAGCCAAAGGTCGCAAGTTCGAATCTTGTCGAGCGCGCCAGAGTCAATGCAATCTTCAATGGTGGCTATAGCTCAGTTGGTAGAGCCCTGGATTGTGATTCCAGTTGTCGTGGGTTCGAATCCCATTAGCCACCCCATCTTTTTATAAGATTTTATCGGCGAGTAGCGCAGCTTGGTAGCGCAACTGGTTTGGGACCAGTGGGTCGTAGGTTCAAATCCTATCTCGCCGACCATTTTTGCTCTTTAACAACGAATCAGACAATCTGTGTGGGCACTTGTTAATAGACTTGTTAAAATATTTTTAATTTTGAAGTCTTAATAGGTGCTTAAACTAGAAATTCATTATTACTTTTATAGTAGTGTTTATTAATAGCTAAGCAGTTTATTGAGCGATTGAACTTTGAATTGAAGAGTTTGATCATGGCTCAGATTGAACGCTGGCGGCAGGCTTAACACATGCAAGTCGAACGGTAGCAGGAAGGAAGCTTGCTTTCTTTGCTGACGAGTGGCGGACGGGTGAGTAATGCTTGGGAATCTGGCTTATGGAGGGGGATAACTGCGGGAAACTGCAGCTAATACCGCGTAAAGTCTTTGGACTAAAGGGGGCGTTTGCTCTTGCCATAAGATGAGCCCAAGTGGGATTAGGTAGTTGGTGGGGTAATGGCTCACCAAGCCGTCGATCTCTAGCTGGTCTGAGAGGATGACCAGCCACACCGGGACTGAGACACGGCCCGGACTCCTACGGGAGGCAGCAGTGGGGAATATTGCGCAATGGGGGGAACCCTGACGCAGCCATGCCGCGTGAATGAAGAAGGCCTTCGGGTTGTAAAGTTCTTTCGGTGATGAGGAAGGCAGTTTGGTTAATAGCCAAGCTGATTGACGTTAGTCACAGAAGAAGCACCGGCTAACTCCGTGCCAGCAGCCGCGGTAATACGGAGGGTGCGAGCGTTAATCGGAATAACTGGGCGTAAAGGGCACGCAGGCGGATTTTTAAGTGAGGTGTGAAAGCCCTGGGCTTAACCTGGGAATTGCATTTCAGACTGGGAATCTAGAGTACTTTAGGGAGGGGTAGAATTCCACGTGTAGCGGTGAAATGCGTAGAGATGTGGAGGAATACCGAAGGCGAAGGCAGCCCCTTGGGAATGTACTGACGCTCATGTGCGAAAGCGTGGGGAGCAAACAGGATTAGATACCCTGGTAGTCCACGCTGTAAACGCTGTCGATTTGGGGGTTGGGGTTTAACTCTGACGCCCGTAGCTAACGTGATAAATCGACCGCCTGGGGAGTACGGCCGCAAGGTTAAAACTCAAATGAATTGACGGGGGCCCGCACAAGCGGTGGAGCATGTGGTTTAATTCGATGCAACGCGAAGAACCTTACCTACTCTTGACATCCAGAGAATCCTGTAGAGATACGGGAGTGCCTTCGGGAGCTTTGAGACAGGTGCTGCATGGCTGTCGTCAGCTCGTGTTGTGAAATGTTGGGTTAAGTCCCGCAACGAGCGCAACCCTTATCCTTTGTTGCCAGCGATACGGTCGGGAACTCAAAGGAGACTGCCGGTGATAAACCGGAGGAAGGTGGGGATGACGTCAAGTCATCATGGCCCTTACGAGTAGGGCTACACACGTGCTACAATGGCGTATACAGAGGGAGGCGAAGCAGCGATGTGGAGCGAATCTCACAAAGTACGTCTAAGTCCGGATTGGAGTCTGCAACTCGACTCCATGAAGTCGGAATCGCTAGTAATCGCGAATCAGAATGTCGCGGTGAATACGTTCCCGGGCCTTGTACACACCGCCCGTCACACCATGGGAGTGGGTTGTACCAGAAGTAGATAGCTTAACCGTAAGGGGGGCGTTTACCACGGTATGATTCATGACTGGGGTGAAGTCGTAACAAGGTAACCGTAGGGGAACCTGCGGTTGGATCACCTCCTTACCGAACGAGCTATAGTAAGTGTCCACACAGATTGGCTGATATGTTGTAAACAACGTAGTGAAGAGTCCGTGACTTAAGAGCAACATCTAATTGACTCAAATAGTCTGCGTAAAGATAAGTAAAAGGGTATCTTTTATTGTTGTCCCCATCGTCTAGAGGCCTAGGACATCGCCCTTTCACGGCGGTAACCGGGGTTCGAATCCCCGTGGGGACGCCAATGAAAGATAACTTTAACGAATTATCTTCTGTTCTTTAAAAAATTGGAAACAAGCTGAAAACTGAAGAGACTTTTAAGTTCCGAAAGGAATAGAGGAAGTCTGAGTAGAAAAATCTTGACTGAAAAAAGGCAGTCAAGTGTTTAGTTGAATTAAAGATTCGCTTCAAGATGTAGGCCTGACTGAGTAGGCAGGCTGAAAACATTTGAGGTTGTATAGTTAAGTGACTAAGCGTACAAGGTGGATGCCTTGGCAATCAGAGGCGATGAAGGACGTGCTAATCTGCGAAAAGCTTGGATGAGTTGATAAGAAGCGTTTAATCCAAGATATCCGAATGGGGAAACCCGATGGATGAAGAATCCATCATTTCATTATGAATTCATAGTAATGAAAAGCAAACCGGGAGAACTGAAACATCTAAGTACCCCGAGGAAAAGAAATCAACCGAGATTCCGTGAGTAGCGGCGAGCGAAGGCGGAAGAGCCAGTAAGTGATAGTCAGTGTGTTAGGAGAATGAGCTGGGAAGCTCAACCGTAGGGGGTGATAGTCCCGTATCTTAAAACACGCTGACGGTACTAAGCTTACGATAAGTAGGGCGGGACACGTGATATCCTGTCTGAAGATGGGGGGACCATCCTCCAAGGCTAAATACTCCTGATTGACCGATAGTGAACCAGTACTGTGAAGGAAAGGCGAAAAGAACCCCGGCGAGGGGAGTGAAATAGAACCTGAAACCTTGTACGTACAAGCAGTGGGAGCCTGAAAGGGTGACTGCGTACCTTTTGTATAATGGGTCAGCGACTTATATTTTGTAGCAAGGTTAACCGAATAGGGAAGCCGAAGGGAAACCGAGTCTTAACTGGGCGATTAGTTGCAAGGTATAGACCCGAAACCCGGTGATCTAGCCATGGGCAGGTTGAAGGTTGGGTAACACTAACTGGAGGACCGAACCGACTAATGTTGAAAAATTAGCGGATGACTTGTGGCTGGGGGTGAAAGGCCAATCAAACCGGGAGATAGCTGGTTCTCCCCGAAATCTATTTAGGTAGAGCCTTGAGCGGACACCTTCGGGGGTAGAGCACTGTTTCGGCTAGGGGGCCATCCCGGCTTACCAACCCGATGCAAACTGCGAATACCGAAGAGTGATACTCAGGAGACACACGGCGGGTGCTAACGTCCGTCGTGGAGAGGGAAACAACCCAGACCGCCAGCTAAGGTCCCAAAGTGTATGTTAAGTGGGAAACGAAGTGGGAAGGCTTAGACAGCTAGGATGTTGGCTTAGAAGCAGCCACCATTTAAAGAAAGCGTAATAGCTCACTAGTCGAGTCGGCCTGCGCGGAAGATGTAACGGGGCTCAAACATAGCACCGAAGCTGCGGCATCAGGATTAATCCTGTTGGGTAGGGGAGCGTTGTGTAAGCGGATGAAGGTGTATCGGGAGGTATGCTGGACGTATCACAAGTGCGAATGCTGACATAAGTAACGATAAAACGGGTGAAAAACCCGTTCGCCGGAAGACCAAGGTTTCCTGTCCAACGTTAATCGGGGCAGGGTGAGTCGGCCCCTAAGGCGAGGCTGAAAAGCGTAGTCGATGGGAAACGGGTTAATATTCCCGTACTTGGTAAAGCTGCGATGTGGGGACGGAGCAGGTTAGGTTAGCGTGCTGTTGGATATGCACGTTTAAGTTGGTAGGTGGGGTGCTTAGGCAAATCCGGGCGCTTATTAACACCGAGAAATGATGACGAGGCCTCAAGGGGCTGAAGTAACTGATACCACACTTCCAGGAAAAGCCACTAAGCTTCAGGCTTTATTAAACCGTACTGAAAACCGACACAGGTGGTCAGGTAGAGAATACTCAGGCGCTTGAGAGAACTCGGGTGAAGGAACTAGGCAAAATAGCACCGTAACTTCGGGAGAAGGTGCGCCGGCGTAGCTTGTAGCCCCTAGCGGGTGAAGGGTGAACCGGTCGAAGATACCAGCTGGCTGCAACTGTTTATTAAAAACACAGCACTCTGCAAACACGAAAGTGGACGTATAGGGTGTGATGCCTGCCCGGTGCTGGAAGGTTAATTGATGGTGTAATCGAAAGAGAAGCTCCTGATCGAAGCCCCAGTAAACGGCGGCCGTAACTATAACGGTCCTAAGGTAGCGAAATTCCTTGTCGGGTAAGTTCCGACCTGCACGAATGGCATAATGATGGCCAGGCTGTCTCCACCCGAGACTCAGTGAAATTGAAATCGCCGTGAAGATGCGGTGTACCCGCGGCTAGACGGAAAGACCCCGTGAACCTTTACTATAGCTTGACACTGAACATTGAATTTTGATGTGTAGGATAGGTGGGAGCCTTTGAAGCGGTCACGCCAGTGATTGTGGAGGCGTCCTTGAAATACCACCCTTTAACGTTTGGTGTTCTAACGAAGATTGCGGAACGCGGTCTCGGACAGTGTCTGGTGGGTAGTTTGACTGGGGCGGTCTCCTCCCAAAGAGTAACGGAGGAGCACGAAGGTTTGCTAATGACGGTCGGACATCGTCAGGTTAGTGCAATGGTATAAGCAAGCTTAACTGCGAGACGGACAAGTCGAGCAGGTACGAAAGTAGGTCATAGTGATCCGGTGGTTCTGAATGGAAGGGCCATCGCTCAACGGATAAAAGGTACTCCGGGGATAACAGGCTGATACCGCCCAAGAGTTCATATCGACGGCGGTGTTTGGCACCTCGATGTCGGCTCATCACATCCTGGGGCTGAAGTAGGTCCCAAGGGTATGGCTGTTCGCCATTTAAAGTGGTACGCGAGCTGGGTTTAGAACGTCGTGAGACAGTTCGGTCCCTATCTGCCGTGGGCGTAGGAGAATTGAGGGGGGCTGCTCCTAGTACGAGAGGACCGGAGTGGACGCACCACTGGTGTTTCGGTTGTGTCGCCAGACGCATTGCCGAGTAGCTAAGTGCGGAAGAGATAAGTGCTGAAAGCATCTAAGCACGAAACTTGCCTCAAGATGAGTTCTCCCAGACTTAGAGTCTGTAAGGGTTGTTGGAGACGACGACGTAGATAGGTGGGGTGTGTAAGTGTAGTGATACATTGAGCTAACCCATACTAATTGCCCGAGGGGCTTAACTATACAACGCTCAAGTGTTTTTGGGCGGTTAATGTGAAGTACAACGAATTAAAGTATACCGTAATCAGTCATCAGCTTGTATCCGATAGAACAGATGAAAAAGATAAAAGAGATAAAACGAGATAAAAAGATAGAACAAGATAAAACTTGAAGAGAAGAAGTTATCGAAGAATTATCCCGGCGGCGAGAGTGCAGTGGTTCCACCTGAATCCATCCCGAACTCAGAAGTGAAATGCTGTAATGCCGATGGTAGTGTGGGGTATCCCCATGTGAGAGTAGGGCACTGCCGGATTTTAATTATATCATCCCCTGAATCGAGAGGTTCAGGGGTTTTTGTTATATGTAGAAAATGTTCTTTATACATTTTTAGTTAGCCAAAATACAGTTTTGAAAGATATCAAATTTTCATTTTCACAAATAACGTTAAAATCAACCGCACTTTACTTTTTGCGTTTCGTATGAGGATGCATGCATTCTAGTAAAAGAAAAAATAAAGTGCGGTTAAAACTTAGGACGTTTTCTATTTATTTTTGATATAAAATTTAAATGCTATCCCTCCATTTCAAAGATTATTTTTCCTGCTATCAACTTTTTTAAAGTTTAATCAATTATAAGTTTATTTTTACTGTATTTTTATTCATTAATGAAATTTGTTACACTAATGACAAATTTTAGCGGTGATATAGTTAGATTTCTTTTTTATGAGTAAAGTTACAAAAGTTTTTGCTGAAAGCGGTGCATTAAGCCAACATATTAAAGGTTTTCACCCGCGTATTGAACAGCTGGAAATGGCGCAAGCTATCGAAACAGTTTTTGCTGAAAAAAGCATATTAGTAGTAGAAGCTGGCACCGGTACAGGAAAAACTTTTGCTTATTTAGCTCCAGCATTGCTTTCCGGTAAGAAAACTATTATTTCTACCGGTTCTAAAAATCTCCAAGATCAATTATTTAATCGTGATTTACCGGCAATAAAAAAAGCATTGGGTTACACAGGAAAAACCGCTTTACTTAAAGGTCGATCTAATTATTTGTGTTTAGAGCGTTTGGAAGGCTTAATTGCGCAGGGCGTGTTGGGCGATAAATCGGTATTAGAAGATTTATTTAAAGTTCGACAGTGGAGCATTTCAAGTAAAACGGGAGATTTGACTGAGTGTGCCGATCTTGCAGAAGATAGCCCGATTTTATCCCAATTAACCAGTACGGCAGAAAATTGTCTTGGCTCAGATTGTCCAAATTATTCGGATTGTTACGTCGCACTGGCACGAAAAAAAGCGCTCAATGCAGATATTGTAGTCGTCAATCATCACTTGTTTTTTGCAGATATGGCAGTGAAAGAAAGTGGTTTTGGTGAACTTATTCCCCAAGCGGAAAATATTATTTTTGATGAGGCTCATCAATTACCTGATATTGCTAGTCAATATTTTGGACAATCTGTGAGTTCTCGACAATTTTTTGAACTTTGTAAAGATATTAGCATTGTTTACCATACGGAATTAAAAGATCTGAAACAGTTAAGCAGCGCGGCGGATACTTTACAAAAAACAGTACAAGATTTTCGTTTATTATTGGGAGAAGGAAATCTACGTAGTAATTGGCGTGAAATATTGAGGCAAAGTGCGGTCGAAAAATCATTTAAAATTCTTATTGAGAAATTATCTTTTTTGTCTGACGTAATTAAATTAGCTTTAGGACGTTCACAGACTCTGGATAATATTTTTGAACGGGTTGAGAATTTAAAAGGCAATTTACAACGTTTACAGGAAACAGATCGTGTCGGTCATTGTTATTGGTATGAGACTTTTGCTCGCCAATTTGCTCTGCATATTACTCCTTTAACAGTTGCGGATAAATTTGGTGAACAACTGAAAACCAAGCAGGCCGCTTGGATTTTCACATCCGCTACTTTAGAAGTCGGTGGGACATTTGATCATTTTTGTCATCGTTTAGGAATTGAAAATGCACGCCAGCTTATTCTACAAAGTCCGTTTAATTATACTGAACAGGCGTTATTGTGTGTACCACGCTATTTGCCAAATACAAACCAAACTAATACACAAACCGAGTTGGGTAAAATGTTGTTACCTATCATTGAAGCCAACCAAGGGAGATGTTTTGTTCTTTGTACTTCCTATGAAATGATGCGTAATTTAGCAGGGTATTTTCGTTTAAATAGCCAACTATTAGTATTGTTACAAGGAGAAATGTCGAAAACGACATTATTGGAACAATTTACGGCTAATCAAAATACAGTGTTAGTTGCTACGTCAAGCTTTTGGGAAGGGGTTGATGTGCGAGGTGATGCACTTTCTTTGGTTATTATTGATAAGCTTCCCTTTATGTCTCCTGATGAGCCTTTACTTAAAGCGCGTATTGAGGATTGCCGTTTACAAAGTGGCAATCCGTTTAATGATATCCAAATTCCTGAAGCCGTCATTACGCTAAAGCAAGGAGTGGGGCGTTTAATTCGTGATATTACGGATCGTGGTGTCGTCGTTATTTGTGATAATCGCCTTGTAATGCGTCACTATGGTGAAACATTTTTAAAAAGTTTGCCAAATTTAAGCCGTACCCGAGATCTCAACAAAGTGATACAATTCCTACAAAATAAATAATTGAGAAAAATAATGACAAATTTAACGTTATTAGCATTAGATACTTCTACTGAAGCCTGTTCTGTCGCATTGCTAAACAAGGGTGAAAAAACATATTTAAGTGAGTTGGCTCAACGGAGTCATACAAAACGTATTCTGCCGATGATAGATGAAATTCTAGCAAATTCAGGAATTCGCTTGACTCAAGTTGATGCGCTTGCTTTTGGTCGCGGCCCTGGGAGTTTTACAGGCGTTAGGGTTGGTGCAGGAATTGCACAAGGATTGGCTTTTGGCGCAAATCTACCGGTTATTCCTATTTCAAATTTAACGGCGATGGCACAGGCGGCTTTCGAATTACATCAAATGGAAAATGTTGCTGCGGCTATTGATGCGAGAATGAATGAAGTTTATTTTTCCCAACTTAAACGGGAAAAAGTGCGGTCTGATTTCGGTGAGTTTTTTCAGTGGCATGAAGTAATTACTGAGCAAGTTTGCTCGCCGGAGCAGGTTATTGCTCAATTTACCGATGAGGCGGCTTTTCGAGTAGGAACAGGTTGGAATGCTTATCCGCAATTTTCTGAAAAAAATTTTGTCGGTACGGATATTGAATTGCCCAATGCTTTCTATATGCTGGAGTTAGCCCGTGTGGATTGGTCACAAAAAAAAGTGATTTCAGCATTAGAGATAGAACCTATTTATTTACGTAATGAGGTCACCTGGAAAAAATTGCCGGGACGCGAATAATTTCCTTATAGAACGGTAGGAGGCACTTATGAGGGTAAAAGTAACACTATTTTTAACTGCATTTTCTTTCTTATTAACAGGCTGTATTACATCACCTCAAGGCTTAGAGAAAGATAGATTTTCTATTACGGATTATCGGACTATCTCTCCGCAAGATCTGAATTGTCACTGTAAAACCGTACGTTTAGGCGGGAAAATTATTCAATCGGAAATTTTACCGAATAAAACGAAAATTGAAGTATTAAGTCTGCCGATTGCTAATTATTCGGGTAAACCTATATTGGAATCACAGTCCCAAGGGCGTTTTATCGCTTATTTTGATGGTTTTGTTGATCCTGAGAATCTGAAAGATCGCTATATTACTCTAGGCGGTGTTTTATCCGGCAAAGAAGAAGGCAAAATTGAGCAGGCTAACTACTCTTATCCGGTTGTTCAAATTGAAAATTACCGCCTTTGGACATTGACTAGACATTACTACCCGTTGGATCATTGGAATGATTGGGGTTTTGGGGATTGGCGCTATCGTCCATGGCATACTGAGCCGGAAATTCGCTATTATTTAAATTAAGTGATAGAATCTGCCGTCGATTTTCCAACGATAAGGTTAATAAATGGAAAAAATTTGGTTTCAAAATTATCCGGAAGGTGCTGAAAAACATCTGGATACTTCAAAATATGAATCAATTTTAGATATATTTAATAAAGCGATTCGCGAACATCCTGATCGACCGGCATATATCAATATGGGGCAGGTTCTTACTTTTCGTAAATTAGAAGAGCGTAGTCGGGCTTTTGCGGCTTATTTGCAAAATGAATTTAAATTAAAACGAGGTGATCGTGTAGCATTAATGATGCCGAATTTGTTGCAATATCCTATTGCACTTTTTGGTATTTTACGGGCAGGTTTAATCGCAGTGAATGTTAATCCGCTTTATACTCCGCGTGAACTTGAACATCAATTACAAGATAGCAGTGCGGTAGCGATAGTGGTTGTTTCAAATTTTGCTTCGACGCTTGAGAAAGTCGTTTTTAACACTGATATAAAACACGTCATTTTAACCCGAATGGGTGATCAACTTTCCTTTGGTAAGCGTACATTAGTTAATTTTGTGGTGAAATACATCAAAAAATTAGTACCAAAGTATAAATTACCTGATGCCGTTACTTTCCGTGAAGTATTAAGTATTGGTAAACATCGTCAATATATTCAACCTGAAGTGAGACGCAATGATCTGGCTTTCCTACAATATACGGGGGGAACAACCGGTGTAGCGAAAGGGGCGATGCTTTCCCATGGAAACATTATTACCAATGTTTTCCAAGCAAAATGGATCGCAGAACCTTTCATCGGCGATCATGCTCGTGCCCGATCGGCTATTCTTGCCTTACCGCTTTATCATGTTTTTGCTTTAACCGTGAACTGTTTACTTTTCCTTGAACTTGGTGTTACGGCTATTTTGATTACAAATCCACGTGATGTTGATGGTTTTGTCAAAGAGTTAAAAAAATATCGCTTTGAAGCCATTACAGGAGTGAATACGCTATTTAATGCACTATTAAATAATGAAAATTTCAAAGAAGTTGATTTTTCGGCATTAAAACTTTCTGTTGGCGGTGGTATGGCTATTCAGCAATCCGTTGCTACTCGTTGGCACGATTTAACCGGTTGTAACATTATTGAAGGCTATGGTATGACGGAATGCTCACCTCTTATTGCCGCTTGTCCGGTAAATGTTGTGAAACATAACGGGACTATCGGCGTGCCTGTGCCAAATACGGATGTAAAAATTATCAAAGATGATGGTTCAGAGGCGAAAATCGGTGAGGCGGGAGAGCTATGGGTAAAAGGCGAGCAAGTCATGCAAGGTTACTGGCAGCGTCCTGAAGCAACGAATGAAGTATTGAAAGATGGCTGGATGGCAACCGGCGATATTGTCATTATGGATGAAAGCTATAGTTTACGTATTGTGGATCGCAAAAAAGATATGATCTTAGTTTCCGGTTTTAATGTCTATCCGAATGAAATTGAAGATGTTGTCATGCTTAATTATAAAGTTGCGGAGGCTGTGGCAATTGGCGTACCGAACGAAATTTCAGGCGAAACCATTAAAATTTTTGTAGTGAAAAAAGACGAAAGTCTTACGCGTGATGAACTTCGTCAGCATTGTCGTCAGCATTTGACCGGCTACAAAGTGCCGAAAGAAATTGAGTTTCGAGATGAATTACCTAAAACAAATGTTGGAAAAATATTACGCCGAATATTACGAGATGAAGAAATTGCTAACCGACCAACACACTAAGTTTCATCATTTAATCATGGGATAGTAATATCCCATTTTTGTTTTTTTAATCTAAGAGATAATGTCATGATAAAAGAATGCCAAGAACCATTGCATTTTTCATTGATCACAACAAATCAGGAGCTGAGTGAAATTTGTCAATTAGCACGCCAAAAAAGTGCGGTTGCTTTAGACACTGAATTTGTGCGGGTATCGACTTATTTTCCGAAATTGGGTCTGATTCAACTTTATGACGGGGAAAATGTTTCTCTGATTGACCCTTTAAGCATCAGCGATTTTTCGCCTTTTGTTGAATTATTGGCTGATCCTGATGTGCTTAAAGTGCTCCATTCTTGTAGCGAAGATTTAGTTGTTTTCTTACAGGAATTTGATCAATTGCCCCAACCAATGATTGATACGCAAATAATGGCACGTTTCCTTGGATTAGGAAATTCAGTGGGATTGGCAAAATTGGCACTAAATTATTTAAATATCAAAGTGGACAAGGGGGCGACCAGAACAAATTGGATTAAACGCCCTTTATCGGAAAACCAACTGCATTATGCCGCAGGCGATGTGTGGTATTTGTTGCCGATTTACTCTTGTTTACAAAAAGAGCTGGTGGCAACGCCTTGGCAAAGTGCTGTGCAGGCAGACTGTGAACTTGCTTTATCAAAAATCAAAAAACTGCAAACACGTGATGTGGAAAGTGCTTATTTAGACATTCCAAATTCATGGAAACTTAATCCATTGGAACTTGCCCGATTAAAAATTTTGGCACAATGGCGACAAGAAGTGGCAATGGAACGTAATTTGGCGCTTTCTTATGTAGTTAAATCAGAAAACTTATGGAAAGTGGCAAAATATAATCCGCGTAATACGTCGGAAATGCTTGAAATGGGGCTTTCCAATAATGAAGTAAGAGTACGTGGTAAGAAAATTTTACAACTCTTAGCAAAGGCACGTCGGGTATCACCTTATGATTATCCGAAGCGGATCGTGCGTATTGCCGATGATCCCCGTTATAAAAAGGCAATTCGCCTCTTACAAGAAAAAGCGTATGAGCTAACGCCTCAAGGATTAACATTAGAAATTTTAGCGAGTAAACGAAGTTTGGAAGAATTAATCAAATGGGTTTGGCTACACGATGAATCACCGGATAAATTACCGGATTTATTAGTTGGTTGGCGTAGAGAAATTGGATTACAGCTTTTGGCTTTATTGAAATCGATAGAATTTTAAAAATATGATAAAAAATGACCGCACTTAATCAAAGTGCGGTCAATTTTATATAAGTTTTAGATTAACTCTGGGTAGCTTGAATGGCAGTTAATGCAATGGTGTACACAATATCATCGACTAATGCACCGCGCGATAAGTCATTCACCGGTTTACGCATACCTTGCAACATTGGACCGATAGAAACTAGATCGGCAGAACGTTGCACCGCTTTGTAAGTCGTATTACCGGTGTTTAAATCAGGGAATACGAATACGGTTGCTTTACCTGCGACAGGTGAATTAGGCGCCTTAGAACGAGCCACATCTTCCATCACCGCCGCGTCGTATTGTAACGGACCGTCGATTAATAGATCAGGGCGTTTTTCCTTAGCAATTCTTGTCGCTTCTTTCACTTTTTCCACATCTGCACCGCTACCTGATGTGCCGGTAGAGTAGGAGATCATGGCTACTTTCGGATCAATACCAAAGGCTTTTGCCGAATCGGCGGATTGAATTGCAATTTCTGCAAGTTGTTCGGCTGTCGGATCAGGGTTGACCGCACAGTCACCGTAAACTAAAACTTGATCCGGTAGTAACATAAAGAAAATAGAAGAAACGATTGAGCTACCCGGTGCGGTTTTTATAATTTGCATTGGCGGTCTGATCGTATTTGCCGTGGTATGCACTGCTCCGGAAACTAAGCCGTCCACTTCGTTTGCTTCCAACATCATTGTTCCTAGAACCACGGTATCTTCTAACTGTTCACGCGCAGAGGCTTCTGTCATTCCTTTCGCTTTGCGTAATTCAACTAAACGATCGACATATTTTTCACGAACGTCGGCAGGATTAATAATGGTAATGCCTTGACCTAATACAACGTCTTGCGCTTCGGCAACGCGTTTCACATCATCAGGGTTGGCTAATAATACACATTCTGCAATGCCGCGTTCAGCACAAAGTGCAGCCGCTTTAATTGTACGAGGTTCGTCTCCTTCAGGAAGCACAATGCGTTTTTTCGCTGCACGTGCAAGCTCGGTGAGTTGGTAACGGAAAGCGGGTGGTGATAGACGACGTAAACGGGTTGACGCGGCAACTAGATTATCAATGAAGGCATTGTCAAATTGTTCGCTAGTATAACGTTTGATATTTTCAATGCGTTCTTTATCATCGCTCGGTACTTCAAGATTAAAGCTTTGTAACGTGAGCGCAGTTTGCCAAGTGTTACCTTCAATACGGAAAATCGGTAATTTAGTGCTTTCAAAAGCGTGCTGACATAATTTTTTGATTTGTGCGTCAATTTTGTAGCCGCCGGTTAATAAAATCCCACCGATTTCTACGCCGTTCATTGCGGCAAGGGCGGCGGCAACCAATACATCCGGACGATCCGCCGAAACGACTAATAAACTGCCGGTACGGAAGTGTTCGAGCATATTCGGTAAACTTCTTGCACAGAACGTAATTCCGCGAATGCGGCGATTGATGTCGCCTTCATTAATAATTGCTGCACCAAGGTGTTTGATAATATCTAATGCACGAGTTGCAATTAATTCCGCTGACCAAGGCACGCAAGCTAATAATTTAATCGGGCTGTTTGTAAACAGTTTGTTGATTTCCGCTTCACTATTATGGCTATGTTGGAAAGAATCAAAAATTTCGGTTAAATCAGGGCGGGTACGACCGGATTCATCGACAGGCGCATTGAATTTATTGACCACAACACCCAGAATATTCGGATTATTTTTTCCACCGAACAACGATGCGGCCGCTTCAACGCGTTCTTTAAGTTGCTCAGGCGTTTCTGTTGCCGGTGCGGCAACTAAAATAATTTCAGCATCAAGTGCTTGAGCAATTTCATAGTTAATGCTGTTGGCATAACCGTGTTTACGGGTTGGAATTAAGCCTTCAACAATAACAATTTCATTGTTTTTGGTTAGTTGTTGATGATTCGCAACAATTTTTTCCAGTAATACATCCGATTGATTTTGTCCGATTAAGGATTCAGCAACACTTAACATAAACGGTTCGGCAGTATCAAGATTGGTACTGGTACGAATAATTGATGTGGTGCGATCTAATTTATCTTCACCTGAACTTGGTTGAGAAATCGGTTTCATAAAGCCGACTTTTGCGCCTTTTTGTTCTAAAGATTGAATCAGACCGAGACTAATACTGGTAAGCCCAACTCCGGCGCTGACCGGAATTAAAATAATAGTACGAGACATAATAACCCTTATTTATTTTTGATTAAAATGAAAACTGCCGAATTTTTCGGCAGTTTGTCGAGATGATTAGAAACTGAGTTTTGCAGTATCTTGTGCAATCACTAATTCTTCATTAGTTGGAATAACAAGCGCAAGCGGTGTGTTATCCGCAGTGATGACACCTTCATTACCAAAGCGAGCAGCTAAGTTTTTCTCATTGTCTAATTGGTAACCGAATAATTTTAAGTGTTTGAGTGTTTCTTCACGCACTTTTGCCGAGTTTTCCCCGATACCGCCGGTAAATACGATGGCATCTAAACGATCACCAATAACCGCCATATAAGCACCGATATATTTTGCCAAACGGTAGCAGAATACATCTAATGCACGTTTTGCCGGCTCTTCTTTATCATAGTTATCTTCGGCATAGCGACAGTCGCTGGTAACTTCGGTTAAACCGAGTAAGCCGGATTTTTTCACTAAGGTTTCTTCGATTTGCTCAACAGACATTCCTAATGTTTTATGCATATAGAAAATGATAGCCGGATCCAAATCACCAGAACGGGTTCCCATTACTAAACCTTCTAACGGGGTAAAACCCATTGATGTATCAATACATTTACCGTTACGCACCGCGGCAACAGACGCTCCATTACCCAAGTGACAAGTGATAACATTCACTTTATCTTCAGTAACGCCCAAGCGTTTTGCCGCTTCACGGCTGATAAAATAATGGCTGGTACCGTGCATTCCGTAGCGACGTACGCCATGCTCTTTATAGAGTGAGTAAGGAAGCGCATAAAGGTAGGCTTCTTCCGGCATCGTTTGATGGAATGCAGTGTCAAATACGGCAACGTTTTTATCTTTTAAATGAGGGAATGCTTTAAATGCTTCTTCAATACCGATTAAATGCGCCGGATTATGGAGTGGGGCAAATTCTGCGGCATCTTTGATACCTTGAATAACTTCATCGGTAATCACAACGGATTGCGTATATTTTTCGCCGCCGTGAACGACACGATGACCGATCGCCGCAATAGAATTTTTCAATTCGTCAGTTAGAATATTTGCTACGATAAAATTCAACGCTTCACAGTGTGCTGCGCCAGCACCTAAATCAGCATTACCCTTTTCACCGTTAAGTTTCCATTTAATGCGAGATTCAGGAAGGAAAAAAGCTTCAGCCAAACCGGATAATTTTTCTTCTCCTGTAGCAGGATCAAGAATTGCAAATTTTAACGAAGAACTACCACAGTTAAGGATAAGAACAAGTTTTGACATAGGAACCCTATAGTTGATTAAAGTTAATAAAAATCCAATCAGAGAGATTGGACTGCAAAGTCGTGCATAGGATACACCTTTTACGCAATAAAATAAATTAATCAAGAAAGAAAAATCTAACTTCTGTCAAAGAAAAATGTCATTGGCATTAATTTGGTAAGATAGAAATTCCAGGCGAACTGGAGTATCATAAGTGCGGTTATTTTTAAGGGTGTTTTTATTGTTTTATGTCATTTTTTTCTATTTTCAAGCAAGGACAAATTTATCTTAACACTTGGCCGAAAGAGGCTAAATTAGGGATCATTTTTCCTGAGCACCGTGTCATAAAAAGTACGCGTTTTGCACAAAATGCGATGCCGTTAATTGCCGTATTCGCTATTGTTTGGCAACAGCTTTATGCCAAACATGATGTTATGGCTTTTTCTGCAGCGATTTTAACCGCACTTTTTGCTTTATTAATCCCACTACAAGGACTGTATTGGTTAGGTAAACGTGCAATTTCACCTTTGGAAGCGCAAAGTGCAACATGGTTTTACGATATTTGTGAACGTTTGAGAAATATCCAAGAATCTGTTCCTCCCTTACAAGGTAAACCCACTTATCAACATTTAGCCGAAGTTTTAAGGAAAGCGGAGCTGCGGTTAGACAGGGCTTTTTGGAAAGAAATTTAGCAAAATTTATATGACGCAAACGTTTTCCTTTTTACTTTATTTTTTGTAGAATACACAGGCTGCTTTAGGCAGCTCTTTTTATTGAGAGACTTTTTAATGATCGATTACATTATTATTGGCATTATCGCTTTTTCTATTCTTGTCAGTTTACTACGTGGTTTTGTACGCGAAGTGCTATCACTTGCCAGCTGGGTCGTTGCATTTATCGTGGCAAGCCAGTTTTATCCTTACCTTGCAACTTATCTAACTCAAATTGAATCCATGTATGTGCGGAATGGCACGGCAATTGGCATTTTGTTTGTTCTAACATTAATTGTTGGCGGGATCATCAATTTTGTGATTGCACAGTTGGTTGATAAAACAGGATTAAGCGGTACTGATCGTGTATTAGGGGCGGTCTTTGGTTTATTACGCGGTGCGCTAATTGTTGCGGCGATCTTATTTTTCTTGGATACCTTCACAAACTTTGAACAAACCGATTGGTGGAAAGAAGCAAAACTTATTCCGCATTTTGGCTTCATTATTGAATGGTTTTTCCAACAACTTCAAGCGAGTTCCAGTTTCTTAAATTCAACACTTAATCAATAAGGATCATGAAATGTGTGGTATTGTCGGTATTGTTAGCCAAAGTCCTGTTAATGAATCTATTTATGCAGCATTGACGCTGTTACAGCACAGAGGGCAAGATGCAGCGGGGATTGTTACCATCGACGATGAAAATCGTTTCCGCCTACGTAAAGCGAATGGATTAGTCAGCGATGTTTTTAGACATGAGCATATGTTGCGTTTACAAGGTCATGCCGGAATGGGGCATGTACGTTATCCTACTGCCGGCAGTTCTAGCGTGTCGGAAGCCCAACCGTTTTATGTGAATTCACCTTATGGGGTAACGTTGGTACATAATGGTAATTTAACCAATTCGACCGAGTTAAAACAAAAAGTGTTTAAAACGGCACGTCGCCACGTGAATACCAATTCCGATTCCGAACTGCTTCTAAATATTTTTGCTAATCACCTTGACAATATTCCGCAAGATCATCTTGATCCGCAGGATATTTTCTATGCGGTAGGGAAAACCCACAAAGATGTGCGTGGCGCTTATGCGTGTTTGGCGATGATTATCGGGCATGGCATGGTAGCATTTCGTGACCCTTTTGGTATCCGTCCTTTAGTGCTGGGGCAGCGTGAAGAGAATGGTAAAACGGAATATATGTTTGCTTCAGAAACTGTTGCGTTGGATGTCGCAGGCTATGATTTTGTTCGTGATGTTGCACCGGGTGAAGCGATTTATGTTACCTTTGTGGGGGAACTTTACGCACAACAATGTGCTGAAAGTGCGGTCTTAAATCCGTGTATTTTTGAGTATGTTTATTTTGCCCGTCCTGATTCCATTATGGATGGCGTGTCGGTATATGCGGCTCGCGTTCATATGGGGGAGCGCTTAGGACAAAAAATAGCCCATGAATGGAAAGATGAATTAGACAATATTGACGTGGTTATTCCTGTACCGGAAACATCAACGGATATCGCATTACAAATATCTAACGTGCTAAATAAACCTTACCGCCAAGGTTTTGTGAAAAACCGCTATGTTGGGCGTACCTTCATTATGCCGGGTCAAGCACAGCGTATTAATTCCGTTCGTCGTAAACTCAATACGATTAAATCGGAATTTAAAGATAAAAATGTCTTATTAGTGGATGACTCCATCGTGCGTGGCACTACATCCGAGCAAATTGTAGAAATGGCGCGTGCCGCCGGAGCGAAGAAAATCTATTTTGCCTCTGCTGCACCGGAAATTCGTTATCCAAATGTGTATGGTATTGATATGCCAACCAAAAATGAGCTGATTGCTTATGGTCGCAGTGTGGAGGAAATTGCGAAATTGATTGGGGTGGATAAATTAATTTTCCAAGATCTTAGCGCATTAACGGAATCTGTTCAGCAAGAAAACCCGACGATTCAAGCATTTGATTGTTCGGTTTTTACCGGTGAATATATCACAGGTGATATTACCGATGAATATTTAGATGGTATTGCCTCGCAACGCAATGATGCAGCAAAGAAGAAAAGGGAAAAAGATGCGACAAATTTAGAAATTCATAATGAGCGATAAAAAAAGTGCGGTTAATTTTAACCGCACTTTTTGTTGGAATATATCCCTTAAATTATTCAACTTTCACAATCCAACCTTCTGGGGCTTCAATATCACTAAACTGAATTCCGGTGAGCTCTTCGTAAAGTCTGCGTGTAATCGGCCCTACTTCCGTTTCGGAATAAAATACGTGGAATTTATCTTTATGCTGAATACCGCCTACCGGAGAAATGACCGCTGCCGTACCGCAAGCGCCGGCTTCAGCAAATTGATCAAGTTGATCAATATACACATCTCCCTCAATGACCTCCATGCCTAAACGTTCTTTAGCAATATAGAGTAGGGAATATTTGGTAATACTCGGTAAAATGGATTCTGATGTTGGAGTAATAAATTTATTATCTTTGGTGATACCAAAGAAATTTGCCGCACCGACTTCTTCAATTTTTGTATGGGTTTTCGGATCAAGATAAATGGCATCGGCAAATTTTCGTTCTTGCGAACCCTGCTCAACCGCTAACTCATGGGGGAGTAGGCTTGCCGCATAGTTACCGCCCACTTTCACGCCGCCTGTTCCCATCGGTGCTGCTCGGTCGTATTCAGTCGTGATGAAATTAGAGGGAGTTAGCCCGCCTTTAAAATATGCGCCTACCGGACAGCAGAATACGGAGAAAATAAATTCAGGAGCAGCCTTTACGCCAATATTTTCACCAACACCGATGAGGAATGGACGTAAATATAAGGTTGCGCCCGAACCGTAAGGGCCAACCCAATCTGCATTTGCTTTAACGACCTCTTTACAAGCCCGAACAAATAATTCCGTTGGTACCTGCGGCATTAATAGACGATCAGCTGTGCGTTGCATACGCTTGGCATTTTCTTGAGGACGGAATAAGTTAATAGAATTATCCTTGCAACGATAGGCTTTTAAACCTTCAAAACATTGCTGACCATAGTGAAGTGCGGTCGAACCTTCGTGAATATGTAAAGTATTATCTGTGGTGAGCTTTCCTTCGTCCCATTTACCGTTTTTCCAATGGGCGATAAAACGATAGTCGGTTTTAATGTAATTGAAACCAAGGTTATCCCAGTCTAAATCTTTCATTTTGCTTTCCTCAATATGATGTTGTTAGTGAACTGTCGTTTAATCTACATCATTATTTTGAGCATTTGAACCTTAAAGCTTAAATTTTTTTGTGATTTCTTAAAATTTACTCAAGTTATTTTAAACGTCATCAAGTAAAACGAGAAAAGGAAAGAGAGCTGTGTTAGAATTCCGGCATGAAAAAAACGCCACTCAAAATGGGTGGCGTCTAACCAAAAGGTTCAAATTATAGGAAGTAAACGAGTAACTTATTGTTACTCAAGTTCAGTTACCTGAACTATATGCAAACACAACATCATACTTAAGTCCGAAACTCATTAACTCGTAAAGAATTACCAACAGTTAAGTATGGGGTGTATTGTAAGAATTGAAAATGAGAAGAACAAATGACGTTTTTTTATTTGAAGGATTAGAAAAATTAATCTGAACTAAATCTGTCTAAGTATAGACGAAAAAATTATATTTTGGAAGAACTATGTATAAACGTTTGCCACCCTTGAATTCATTGAAGTCTTTTGAATCCGCATCACGACATTTAAGTTTTACAAAAGCGGCCGATGAGCTTTTTGTTACTCAGGCAGCTGTTAGTCATCAAATTAAACTATTAGAAGATTTTTTAGGCGTCGAATTGTTTAAACGTAAAAATAGAGCCTTAGAATTAACAGAGTTTGGTAAAGCCTATTTTGTCGATATTAATAAAATTTTACGTAAGTTGAATGAAGCGACAGAGCGATTATTAGCACTAAAAGATGATCCCCATTTAAGTATTAGTGTCCCTCAAACCTTTGGTCTGCAATGGCTTGTCCCGCATTTAAGTGAATTTAACCGGATTCATCCCGAAATTGAAGTTCGCTTAAAAGGAGTGGATCAAGATGAGGGCTTATTAAATAAAGAAATCGATCTTGCCATTTATTATGGAAAGGGAAATTGGCAGAATTTACAGGTTGATCGTTTAGGTAAAGAAAACTTACTGATTTTAGCTTCACCGGAATTGCTTGCCAAAAAACCGGTTCGCGACAAGCGGGATTTAAAGCAACATACGCTGCTCCATACGCATACGCGTGATAACTGGCGGATTATGGCGGATTATTTAAAACTTGAAGATTTGAATATCCAGCAAGGCCCCTTATTTAGCCATACGTTTATGGCATTGCAGGCAGCAAGCCACGGACAGGGAATTGCGTTAGCTAATCGTTTGATCGCGTTGCAGGAAATTGAACAGGGTACACTTCAGGTAGTATTACCGACAAATTTACCTGATCCTAAATCTTTTTATGTCGTGAATCATCTCGATCGTCTTGATGACGAACAAATTCAGGCTTTTCGTCAATGGATTATTAATGCAATAAAAAAAGAAGAATATGAATAAACTCGCATTATATTGCCGCCCCGGCTTTGAAAAAGAAATGGCAGCGGAAATAACCGATCGCGCCGCAGCTTTAGGCATATTTGGCTTTGCCCGAGTGCAAGAACATTCAGGCTATGTAATATTTGAATGTTATCAACCAAATGATGCCGATCGTCTGGCACGTGAAATTCCATTTAACGGGCTTATTTTTGCCCGTCAAATGTTAGTGGTGTCCGACTTATTGGAGAATCTCGATCCGACCGATCGTATTAGCCCCATTATTAAGGACTTTGAGACGATTTCAGCGCAAGCAAATATCAGGCTATCCGCAGAGCTTTTTGTAGAAACCGCAGATACGAATGAATCAAAAGAACTTTCCACTTTCTGCCGTAAATTTACGGTGCCACTACGTCAGGCATTAAAAAAGCAGGGTTGGCTAGCGGATAGACCGAATCCAAAGAGCGGTCATTTTTTGCATTGTTTTTTTGTTAAGCCAAATTGCTGTTATGTGGGCTATTCCTATACCAATAACCATTCCGAGTATTTTATGGGGATTCCTCGTTTGAAATTTCCGTTTGATGCACCGAGCCGTTCTACGTTGAAATTAGAAGAGGCGATTTTGACATTTATTCCCCGTAAGGAAGAAGAAAAACGTTTAAATGACAGTATGGTCGGTGTGGATTTGGGGGCTTGTCCGGGCGGCTGGACATATCAGTTGGTTAAACGGGGTTTATTTGTCTATGCGGTAGATCATGGGAAAATGGCGGAAAGCCTACACGAGACCGGTCGAATTGAGCATTGTGCGGAAGACGGTTTTAAATTTCAGCCGCCAAAACGTAAAAAAATCGATTGGTTGGTGTGCGATATGGTAGAACAGCCAAGCCGCATTACCAATCTGATTGGCAAATGGTTGGTGAACGGTTGGTGTCGTGAAACGATTTTTAATTTAAAGTTACCAATGAAAAAACGTTATCAAGAAGTGATGCAGTGCTTGGAAAATCTCACTGATATGTTGAATAAACAAAATTTGACCTTTGAGATTCAGGCAAAACATCTTTTCCACGATAGAGAGGAAATTACAGTTCATATTGTTATTAAATGAGAAAAAGCATTTTTCCCCCATTGAGGAAAAATGCTTTTTACCGATAAGACATATGAAAAAAGCACCGATAAAATCGATGCTTTAAAAACTGGTTGCGGGGGCCGGATTTGAACCGACGGCCTTCGGGTTATGAGCCCGACGAGCTACCAAGCTGCTCCACCCCGCGTCTGATGGGCGTACTATACTGCATTCAAGAAATTTTGCAAGTATTAAACAAAAGTTTATGTCGCGTTTGTTAATAAAATAACCAAAACGAATATAAATTAAACGCTATTGAGGAAATAGTGCTAGTGGTTTCAGACAATTTTTGATAGCGTATGCAGCCTCATAAAATTCATTTTTTGTTTAGGAATAAGATATGAAATTTTGTAAAAATCTCGGTATAAAAGTTTTTTCTCTTTTCGCAATCACATCAATTTTGGTAGCCTGTGGTGGTTCATCACACAAATCATCAAATAACGGTTCGCCTATTCTCACACCAACAGGCGATGATCCTAAAAAATTTGGTGCAAAATACAATGGACGTCCCTATCAACAAAGTATTTTATCGCCGGTTGCTCGTGTGGAAAATCAAAGTGCGGTCATTAATCAAGGTGATTTTTTAACTCAACTTTCTAATATTAAAGCTTACTCCGACAGACTATCCGAGCGTTTTTATGGCCACTATCAAAAAATTACGAATTGGGTGCTTGCCGGTGCGGATGTGCGTGAATTGTCGCAATACGGTATTTCTTCACAAATTATGAAAGGCTTTGATGGTTATCAAAATGTATTGATGACGGGCTATTACTCTCCGGTGATTCAGGCCCGCCGAACACCACAAGGGAAATTTCAACACCCAATTTATGCCATGCCAACCTATAAGCGTTTGTCTCGTGCGCAAATCTATGCAGGGGCATTGGAAGGGAAAGGTTTAGAATTGGCTTATAGTGATTCTATGATTGATAACTTCTTGTTAGGTGTACAGGGAAGTGGTTATGTTGATTTTGGCAACGGCAATTTGAATTATTTTGCCTATGCCGGACAAAATGGTTTTAAATATCAAGCAGTAGGGCGTTTGTTGGTGGAAGATGGGGAAATTCCAAAAGAGAAAATGTCAATTCAAGCCATTCGTGATTGGGGAAAAGCGAATCCTTCACGAGTGCAAGGCTTATTAGAGCGCAACCCATCCTATGTATTCTTTAAAAATGATCCAAGTGGAAAAGTAAAAGGTTCCGCAGGAGTACCTCTTGTACCAATGGCGGCGGTGGCTTCCGATCGTAATGTGATCCCATCGGGTTCCGTTTTATTGGTCGAAGTGCCGGATATTGATAATGACGGTAATTGGAGAGGTTCGCATAAATTACATTTAATGGTGGCATTAGATGTGGGTGGCGCGGTAAACGGACACCATTTTGATTTATACCGTGGAATCGGCGAGCAAGCAGGGCATATTGCCGGACTTTCAAAACATTATGGTCGTGTTTGGGTATTGCAATAATGGCGCGTATAGATAATTACGAACAGCGTTTTGGCGGGATTGGGCGACTTTATACCCCTGAGGGATTGGCACGCCTTCGGCAAGCTCATATTTGTGTTATTGGGATTGGCGGTGTCGGTTCGTGGGTGGTAGAAGCGTTAGCCCGTTCTGGAATTGGTCGGCTGACTCTAATTGATATGGACGATATTTGTGTCACCAACATCAATCGCCAACTTCCGGCATTAAGCGGTAATATCGGTAAACTTAAAACGGAAGTGATGGCAGAACGGGTAAAACTGATTAATCCCGAATGTCTTGTCAATATTATTGATGATTTTATTTCACCCGATAATCAGGCTGATTATCTCAATCGAGGCTATGATTATGTGATTGACGCCATTGATAATGTTAAAACCAAGGCAGCGATGATTGCCTATTGCAAACGTAATAAAATTAAAATTATCACCGTGGGTGGCGCAGGGGGACAAACGGATCCTACGCAAATTCAAATTGCCGATTTAAGCAAAACTATTCAAGATCCCCTATTGGCAAAAGTGCGGTCGGTTTTACGCAAGGATTTTAACTTTAGCCAAAATCCACAGCGTAAATTTGGTATAGATGCGGTATTTTCCACACAACCGCTTATTTTTCCTCAAACGGGGGAGGGCTGCACGGTATCCGCGACGATGAATTGTGCAAACGGTTTTGGTGCGGCAACCATGATTACCGCCACATTTGGCTTTTTTGCCGTTTCACGGGTGATTGATAAATTGCTGAAAAAATAAAAACTCAATATCTCATGGAAGGCAACAAAAGTTGCCTTTTGTTTTTTATGACATTCAATTTTTCTTTCACGCAAAAATCTCACCAAATTTTTGTGTAAAACCATTGCAATTTGTTTTAAAACGTGTAGCCTTTTACGACTATTTGAGAATCATTATTAACAATTGAGGAGACAAAATGAAAACTACATTAAAAATAAGTGTAATTTCAACCGCACTTTTAACCTTGCCAATGGTGGCAAATGCGGATGTATTAGCTTCGGTTAAACCGCTTGGGTTTATTGCTTCGTCTATTGCGAACGGCGTAACTAATACGCAGATTCTTGTTCCCACAGGGGCATCACCGCATGATTACAGTTTAAAATTGTCGGATATTCAAAAAGTGAAATCGGCCGACTTAGTGCTATGGGTAGGTGAGGACATCGATTCATTTTTAGCAAAACCGGTGAGCCAAATTGAGCGTAAAAAGGTGATTACTATTGCCGATCTCGCTGAGATTGAACCTTTGCTAAGCCAAGCACATCACGAGCATTTACATGAAGATGGCGATCACGAGCACAAACATGAGCATAAACACGAACATAAGCACGAGCATAAAGGTGGACACGAACATCATCACGCTCATGAAAATCACGAAGGATTAAGCACCAACTGGCATATTTGGTATTCGCCGGCAATTAGCCAAATTGTGGCACAAAAAGTGGCGGATAAACTGACCGTGCAATTTCCCGATAAGAAAGAGCTGATTGCAAAAAACCTTGCCGATTTTAACCGCACTTTGGCGGAACAAAGCGATAAAATCAAGGCTCAGCTTGCCCCTTTTAAAGAAAAAGGTTTCTTTGTTTTCCATGATGCTTACGGTTATTTCAATGATGCTTACGGCTTAAAACAAAGCGGTTATTTCACTATTAACCCATTGGTCGCGCCCGGTGCGAAAACCCTTGCACATATCAAACAGGAGATCGCAGAACATCGCGTTAATTGTTTGTTTGCCGAGCCGCAATTTACCCCGAAAGTGATTGAATCTTTAGCAAAAGGTACGGCAGTGAATATAGGGCGTTTAGATCCGATTGGTGATAGCGTACGGTTAGGGGCGAATTCCTATGCCGATTTTCTGCAAGCAACAGCAGATAGTTATACACAGTGTTTGAGTAAATAAATGGCATCAACTGAAAGAAAATGGTGGGAAATCCCACCATTTTTTATGAAAGGAAAGAGGTGATTTGAATTCAATACTTCAGATTATGCTATAATTCGCCAAATTTTTTTATAGAGATCCTTAATGAAACACCTATTCGCCACCACATCCCGTGGCTTTGAAGAACTGTTAAAAGTTGAACTAACCGAGCTGGGCGCGCTTGAGACAAAAGTTGTACAAGGCGGTGTGCATTTCCATGCCGATGATGAAACACTTTACCGAACGTTGCTTTGGTCGCGTCTTGCCTCACGCATTTTATTGCCCTTGATCGAAACCAAAATTTATAGCGATTTAGATTTATATGCGGCGATTTCCGGCTTTAATTGGTTGGATTATTTTGATGAACGTATCACTTTTTTTGTGGATTTCAACGGAACCAATCAAGAAATTCGCCATACTCAGTTTGGTGCAATGCGGGTGAAAGATGGTATCGTGGATCACTTTGAACGCAAGGGCAAAATACGTCCGAATGTAGATAAAGCCCAACCGGATGTGCGTATCCATTCCTATTTAAACCGAGAAGAATTAGTCATTTCTTTGGATTTGAGCGGAGAAGCCTTGCATCTGCGTGGTTACCGTGAAGAAACGGGACAAGCCCCCTTACGTGAAACTTTAGCGGCAGCCATTGTGTTGCGTTCCGGTTGGAAAGCAGGTACTCCGTTGCTGGATCCGATGTGTGGTTCGGGCACACTTTTGATTGAAGCGGCACAAATGGAAGCCAATATTGCACCTCAATTATATCGTTTACATTGGGGCTTTGATTTTTGGAAAGGGCACAACCAACAGGCATGGGAAAAAGTGAAGAATGAAGCCATTATTTTGGCACAAGAAAAACAAGTTGAAATTCAACCGCACTTTTATGGTTTTGATCTCGATCACCGTGTGTTAAAAAAAGCCCAACACAATGCGAAAAATGCCGGTGTTGCCCACTTGATAACATGGCAGCAAGGTGATGTGGCGGCACTCACCAATCCGACTTCAAATGAGGTGGGCACGGTGATTTGTAATCCGCCTTACGGTGAACGTTTAGGCACGACACCGGCGTTGATTGCCCTTTATTCTGTGTTTGGACAACGTTTG
The DNA here is from genome assembly GCF_001019715.1 of Rodentibacter caecimuris. Lineage (GTDB taxonomy): Bacteria > Pseudomonadota > Gammaproteobacteria > Enterobacterales > Pasteurellaceae > Rodentibacter > Rodentibacter caecimuris. The sequence goes on along the minus strand of NZ_BBXJ01000001.1, from coordinate 1,503,598 downwards.
AAAAAAGAATTTGGCGGCTGGAATGCTTCAATTTTTAGTAGTGAATCCACCTTGTTGGATTGTTTGAAAATGCGTGCAAACCGACAATTCAAAGCAAAAAACGGGCCGTTAGATTGCGTGCAAAAAAATTATCAAATTTCACTCCACAAGGCGGATGAAAACTCGGTCGAAAATTCCCTTGAATTTAACCGCTCTTCTCCCACTGTGGCAGTAGATTTTGCCAACCGGCTACAAAAAAATATCAAGAAAATTGAAAAATGGGCAAAGCAACAAGGTTTGGATGCCTACCGTCTCTATGATGCCGATCTACCGGAATATAATTTAGCGGTGGATCGTTATGCCGATCATATTGTGGTGCAAGAATATGCCGCACCGAAGAATATTGATGAAAATAAAGCACGCCAACGTTTATTGGATGCGGTGACGGCAACGTTAAACGTGACCGGCGTAGAAACCAACAAGCTGATTTTAAAAGTCCGCCAAAAACAAAAAGGCACGAATCAATATGAAAAATTAGCCAATAAAGGCGAGTATTTTTATGTGAACGAATACGGCGCACAACTTTGGGTAAATTTAACGGATTATTTGGACACCGGGCTATTTTTGGATCATCGCCTTACCCGAAAAATGGTGGGGGAGTTGGCAAAAGGGAAAGATTTCTTGAATTTGTTTGCCTATACGGGCTCAGCTACCGTTCATGCCGCATTGGGCGGGGCAAAATCCACTACGACGGTGGATATGTCGAACACTTATCTCAACTGGGCGGAACAAAACCTGATTCTCAACGATCTTGAAGGCAAGCAACATCAACTCATTCAAGCGGATTGTTTGCAATGGTTGGAAAAATGTGATCGTCAATTTGATTTAATTTTTGTGGATCCGCCTACTTTTTCCAATTCAAAACGAATGGAAACAAACTGGGATGTTCAGCGAGATCACATCAAATTAATGGGAAATTTAAAACGTATTTTACGTCAGGGCGGCACCATTGTTTTTTCTAATAATAAACGGGGCTTCAAAATGGATTTTGCCGGGCTGGAGGCATTGGGGTTAAGTGCAGTGGAAATTTCCCACAAAACCTTACCACTGGATTTTGAACGCAATAAACAAATTCATAATTGTTGGTTGGTTACTGAGAAAAACTACGCTAGCTAATTCTAAATTCACGGAGATTACAATGTCATGCTCAAACTGTTGTCATTCAACACCTGTTCACATCTCTTCAGAATACCGTAAAGCTCTATGGATTGCCTTTGGGCTAAATTTCGCAATGTTTTTTGTGGAAATTCTCGTAGGTATAACATCAAGATCAACGTCATTATTATCTGATAGCTTAGATTTTTTTGGAGATAGTGCCAATTATTTAATCAGTCTATATGTTCTACCGATGGCGTTGGTTCATCGTGCCAAAGCCTCTCTAGTAAAAGGGGTAACAATGGGGGGATTCGGTATGTTCATTCTTTTTACTACTATATACCGTTGGTTCTATGGCGAAATTCCTCACTATAGTCAAATGAGTATTGTTGGCTCCCTTGCATTATTGACTAACCTTGTTGCGATGTGGGTTCTCTACCGTTTCCGAGAAGGAGATAGTAATATGCGTGGTGTTTGGCTTTGTACAAGAAATGATGCAATGGGGAATCTGGTGGTTATTTTGGCAGGTGTAGTGGTTTATTTTACACAATCCAAATACCCTGATTTAGTTGTTGCTTTTATCCTCTCATTTCTTGCGATTCAAGCGTCTAAAGCGATTATCTTACAAGCTTTGGGGGAATTAAAATAGCAATCGAGGGTTGTGAAATATTGTTTCATGAATAAAAAATATTTCTTACATGGGTGAATGATACACTCTATGGATATAAAATAGCTCACAACCCATTCATCGCATTAATCAGCCTAATTTCATCATATTTTTCAATATCTTGTGCATAAATTGTGGTTTCTCTAATTTTGCCTTGCTGCAATAATTTTCCCCGTTGTGTACCGGCTAATAATGGCGTATCCGATGTGAGCCATTGATCGCCTTGACGAAAAATAAGATTACCGATGGAGCAATCCGTCACTTTTCCGTTTTTAATAATTATAATCTCATCGCACTTTCCCCGCTGAGCTAAAAGGGAATTGAGTAAATCCCGATTGGCATATTTCAGACTGTAATCAATTTCGTCACAGACAATTGGTTGAAAAGTGCGGTAGATTTTCCGTGTGTATTCAACGTACTGAATTTGGGTGCTTTCGGCATTGTAATCAACACGACAACGTACAAGATGATTTTGTAAGTGGGGCGGCACTTGGATTAATTCAAAAAGATTAAAAATATTGACCGCACTTTTGCCGTAAAATTGTCGTAAGCTCTGTTCATAACGGGCTTGATGATATTCAATATTTTGAATTTTACCCTGTTCAATGGCAAGGGTTTCAAATAAGGGAAACATCATTTTGTCTCCTCAATCGGAAAATAGACTTTTTCGAGTAATTCTTGATATTCATCTTCCAAACGGCTTTGAATGGTAATACCACCACCGCTGTGAAAATAATATTTCTCACTCACTTGAGAGATGAAGCGAATAGCTACTGCACTTTGTAGGTTTTTACCATCAAAAAGACCAAAAATGCCCGTGTAATAACCTCGGGGTTGGCGTTCCGCTTGTTGAATAATTTGCACGGTTTTTTCTTTGGGGGCGCCACTAATCGAGCCTGCAGGCAATAACGTGGCAAGTATATTGCCAATATTTTGTTGCCAATGTTCATCTAGTTCGCCGCAAATCTCCGAACTTGTCTGCAAAATTTCGCCTTTTTGTGTCGCAATACGATCGACATAGCGAAATTTTGTGACCTGAATATTGGTCGCCACCATGGCTAAATCGTTTCGCATTAAATCTACAATGGTGTAATGCTCACGCAGTTCTTTTTCATCATTTAGCAGTTGCTGTTCTGCATTGGGGAGGGCGGAATTAATTGTTCCTTTCATCGGATAAGTGAAAATTTTGTTATCTTGAATATTGATAAAACATTCCGGTGAGAAGCAAACAAATTGATTTTTTAACCATAATTTATAAGGTGCAGAGGATTGATAAAAAATCTGTTCAAGGGAAAAATTACCCGAAATTTCAGTGGGCGAAGTGAGATTTAACAAATAAGAATTGCCCTTTTGAATCTCTTTCTGCACAACTTCAAAACCTTGTTGATAATGGGAAAGGGGAATCGGGTGCTTTTCAAAATGAATATTTGTGGAGAAATCTTTTTGCTCGTTGATATTGGTTTTCCCTAAAATATCAAAAAGAATACCTTGTTGAATTGCTTCTTCTAAAGGAAAAATTAACGGTTTTTGTTGTTCAAAATCAATCAAAAAAAAGAAAGGGGCGGATTTTGCCCCGTAATGATTGGCTTGTCGGATAAAATGTTGCATTGTGCTATTTCTAATTTCGAGTAAAATTGCCCGATTATAACGAAAGCCGAACAGTTATGAAATTACTCATCATTAATAATCACGATTCTTTTACTTTCAATTTAGTCGAACTGATTCGTCGCCTTGGTGTGCTTTTTGATGTACTCAATGTAGAAGATTTACAAGAAAATACACCCGAATCCTATAGCCATATCTTAATTTCTCCCGGACCTGATGTGCCGCGGGCTTATCCGCAACTTTTTGTAATGTTGGAACGGTATCATCGGCAAAAATCAATTCTTGGAGTATGCTTAGGGCATCAAACATTATGTGAGTTTTTTGGCGGAACGCTTTATAACCTCGATCAAGTTCGCCACGGGCAAAAACGGAGGTTAAAAGTGCGGTCAAATTCGCCGTTGTTTTTAGGTTTGCCGCTGGAATTTGATATCGGCTTATACCATTCTTGGGCGGTGAAGGCTGACAATTTTCCTCACGAATTAGAGATTACCGCCATGTGTGATGAAAATGTGGTGATGGCGATGGCTCATCAATCTTTACCGATTTATGGCGTGCAATTCCATCCGGAATCTTATATGTCCGAATACGGAGAGCAAATTTTACGAAATTGGTTAAATATTACCCCATAATAGTGCTTGATTCTTCATCTAAAATTCGTATTATAGCCGTCTATACGTCAATACATCCAAATTAAAAAGAGAGAAACTATGTCTAGTTATTTATTTACCTCGGAATCCGTGTCTGAAGGGCACCCAGATAAAATTGCCGACCAGATTTCTGATGCAGTACTTGATGAAATTCTAAAACAAGATCCAAAAGCCCGTGTCGCTTGCGAAACCTATGTAAAAACCGGTATGGCGTTAGTGGGCGGGGAAATCACCACTTCAGCATGGGTAGATATCGAAAACCTCACCCGAAAAGTGATTTGTGATATTGGTTATGAACATTCCGAGATGGGATTTGACGGTCATTCTTGTGCCGTATTAAATGCTATTGGTAAACAGTCTGCGGATATTAACCAAGGTGTTGACCGTGAAAATCCATTGGATCAAGGCGCCGGCGACCAAGGTATTATGTTTGGTTACGCCACAAATGAAACCGATGTATTAATGCCTGCAGCCATTACTTATGCTCACCGTTTAATGCAAAAACAGGCGGAAGTACGTAAAAACGGTAAGTTAGCTTGGTTACGCCCGGATGCCAAAAGCCAAGTAACCTTAAAATACGAAGATAACAAAATTGTCGGGGTGGATGCGGTTGTTCTATCAACCCAACATGCGGAAGATATTAACCAAAAAGATCTTCACGAAGGGGTGATGGAAGAAATCATCAAACCGATATTACCAAGCGAATGGCTTTCAAAAGACACTAAATTCTTTATTAATCCGACAGGTCGTTTTGTTATCGGCGGCCCGATGGGGGATTGCGGTTTAACCGGCCGTAAAATTATTGTGGATACCTACGGTGGTGCGGCACGCCATGGCGGCGGTGCATTCTCTGGTAAAGATCCGTCAAAAGTGGATCGTTCGGCGGCTTATGCGGCGCGTTATGTGGCGAAAAATATTGTGGCTGCCGGTTTGGCGGATCGTTGTGAAATTCAACTTTCTTATGCTATTGGTGTGGCAGAACCGACCTCAATTATGGTGGAAACTTTCGGTACGGGCAAAGTGGCAAATGAATTATTGGTGGCATTAGTACGTGAATTTTTTGATTTGCGCCCTTACGGATTAATCAAAATGCTTGATTTAATTCAACCGATTTATCGTGAAACCGCTGCTTATGGTCACTTTGGTCGTGAACAATTCCCATGGGAAAAAGTGGATCGTGCGGAAGAATTACGCGCGGCGGCAGGTTTAAAATAACGCCCTCATAAATGATTAAAACCGCTATTTTGGCGGTTTTTATTTTTCTGAATTCTATGCAATCATCACAAACTCGGTTTCGTCATTTGAAAATGCAGGTTCAGCGCAAACTTGCGGAATCCTTACGCCTTGCAGAAACTTATTTTAAACGTGAATTTCCAATGCCGACGATAAATTATGATTTACGGGGTGTGAAAGCCGGCGTGGCGCATTTGCAAAAAAACGAAATTAAATTTAACCGCACTTTATTGCTTGAAAATACGTATGAGTTTATTCATCAAGTGGTTCCCCATGAATTGGCGCATTTAATTGTGTATCAAGTATTCGGACGTGTTAAGCCCCATGGCAAAGAATGGCAAGGGGTGATGAACGGGATTTTTCATTTGCCCGCAGAGACTTGTCATCAATTTGATGTGCAAAATGTTCAAGGGAAAACTTTTGAATATCGTTGTGTTTGCCAAACACATTTTTTGAGTATTCGCCGCCATAATCGAATTTTACAAGAGGGGGTAGAATATTTGTGTCGAAAATGCAAAGGGAAATTGGTTTTGATGGATGATAACTAATTTAGATTATGTTACACTCCAATCGGTTTTTACCCTCAATAATATAGGAGTTATCCAATGAAAAAATCATTATTAGCATTAGCTATCGGTACATTAGTTGTAGCTTCCAGCGCAAGTGCAAACTGGTATGTACAGGGTGATTTAGGTGTATCAAAAACAAAATTTACATCTTATTCTGATCTTAATAAGACTAAAGTAGAACCTCGTATTTCTGTAGGCTATAAATTAGGGAATGTTCGTTTAGCAGTGGATTATACCCATCATGGAAAGTTTTCAGGAACGGCAGGGATTGATACTACGGCTAAAATTCAAGGCTTAGGCTTTTCAGCAATCTATGATATTGATCTCAATTCTACAATAACGCCTTATGTTGGTGCTCGTCTTTCAGCTAACCAATTTAAAGTCACGAACCGTGCTGTGGATATTTTTGAAGATAAATCCGAAACTAAATTTGGTTATGGTTTAGTCGCTGGAGCAAAATATCAATTAAGTGGAAATTGGTATGTAAATGGTGGAGTAGAATATAATCGTTTAGGTTCTTATGAGGATACCAAAGTCAATAATTATGGCGCAAAATTAGGCGTGGGTTACGAATTCTAATTTGTCTTCCTTAAAAGAGCGGTAAAATCAACCGCTCTTTTTTCTTTTCCCCCTTGAAAATTCCGTTTTCATTCTTATATCTGTGACATTCAATTTTTACTTATTTCATTTTATGAGGAAAATCTATGTCTCAAAACAAAGAAACTCGTGGTTTCCAATCGGAAGTCAAACAATTATTACAATTAATGATTCATTCTCTTTATTCCAATAAAGAGATTTTTTTACGCGAATTAATTTCTAACGCTTCCGATGCGGCGGATAAACTCCGTTTTAAAGCGCTTTCGAATCCGGCTCTTTATGAAAATGACGGGGAGTTACGTGTACGTATTAGCTTTGATAGTGAGAAAGGCACATTAACTATCAGTGATAACGGTATCGGTATGACCCGTGATCAGGTTATCGATCATTTAGGCACTATTGCGAAATCCGGAACAAAAGAGTTTTTGAATGCCCTCGGTAGTGATCAAGCCAAAGATAGCCAACTTATCGGTCAATTTGGTGTGGGATTCTATTCTGCCTTTATTGTTGCGGATAAAGTGACGGTGAAAACCCGTGCAGCGGGCGAGGAAGCGGGTAAAGGCGTACTCTGGGAATCTGCCGGAGAAGGGGAATACTCGGTTGCCGATATTGAGAAAAAATCCCGTGGTACGGATGTGATTTTGCATTTACGTGAGGATGAAAAAGAATTTTTAAATGAATGGCGCTTGCGTGATGTGATTGGCAAATATTCTGATCATATCGGTCTTCCGGTGGAAATGCTAACCAAAGAATACGATGATGAAGGAAAAGAAACCGGTGAAAAATGGGAAAAAATCAATAAATCAGATGCCCTTTGGACACGTAGCAAAAATGACATTTCCGATGAAGAATATAAAGAATTTTACAAACACCTAAGCCACGATTTTGCCGATCCGCTTTTGTGGGCGCATAATAAAGTGGAAGGTAATCAGGAATACACCAGCTTGCTTTATGTGCCGTCCAAAGCCCCTTGGGATTTATTTAATCGTGAGCATAAACATGGATTGAAACTCTATGTTCAACGTGTATTCATTATGGATGATGCGGAACAATTTATGCCGAATTATCTCCGTTTTATGCGTGGTTTAATTGATAGTAACGATTTACCGTTAAACGTTTCCCGTGAAATTTTACAAGACAATAAGGTTACCGCAGCATTACGCAAAGCCTTAACCAAACGTTCTCTACAAATGTTGGAAAAATTGGCAAAAGACGATGCGGAAAAATATCAACAATTCTGGAAAGAATTTGGCTTAGTCTTGAAAGAAGGGCCGGCGGAAGATTTCAGCAATAAAGAAAGCATTGCGAAATTGTTACGTTTTGCTTCTACTCATAATGACAGCAGCGAACAAGCCGTTTCTTTAGAGGACTATGTTTCTCGGATGAAAGAGGGACAAAAAACTATTTATTACATTACGGCAGATAGTTATGTGGCGGCGAAAAACAGCCCGCATTTAGAATTATTCAACAAAAAAGGTATTGAAGTCTTACTATTGTCCGATCGTATTGATGAATGGATGTTAAGCTACTTAACAGAGTTCGACGGCAAACCGTTACAAACTATCAGCAAAGCGGATTTGGATTTAGGCGATTTAGCGGATAAAGACGAAGAGGAACAAAAAGAGCAGGATAAAGCCTTTGAAAGTTTTGTTGAACGAGTGAAAACCTTGCTAGGCGATCGTGTGAAGGAGGTTCGTTTAACCCATCGCTTAACGGACACCCCTGCGGTAGTTTCGACCGGTAACGATCAAATGACTACCCAAATGGCAAAACTCTTTGCCGCTGCCGGTCAGCCTGTACCGGAAGTGAAATATACCTTTGAGCTTAATCCGGAACATCATTTAGTGAAAAAAGTCGCCGATATTGCTGACGAAACACAATTTGCTGATTGGATCGAATTGTTACTTGAACAGGCAATGCTTGCCGAACGCGGATCGTTGGAAAATCCGGTGGCATTTATTAAACGGGTTAATTCTCTACTAAGTTAAAGAAAGAGCGGTCAAATTTGACCGCTCTTTTTTATATGTAATATCAAATTATCGACGACAAACAGACGATCCGTATTTGCTACCACCGGGTAAACATTCACAAGCTTCACCGTCTTTATCTCTATCCAAATAATTTGCACCATTTTCTCTCATATATTGTTGAGCTTCATCTTGAGTTGCAAAGTCAGAACATCTAACTCTAGCAGCTAAAGAATCATAAGAAAGAGTAAAAAGTGATACACCTAGTAAGATTTTTTTCATTTATCTTCCTCCAGGACGACGATCAGCTGCTCGATCGCCACAACGAGAACCATCTTTCGCCTGTTGCCAACTATGATCGCAGCTTCCTGCATTAGCAAAGGATGAAAATGTAGATAATGTAAATGTAGCTAATAAAATCATAATGATCTTTTTCATATATACTCCAATGTGAATTAAACTTACTACGAATTATGCACGACACCTTGATGACTTTAGGTTAAAATCGCAGGGGGCGAGCCTCTTTTAATATTATAAATAGGTGTTTATTATGAAGAAGATTGCAATAGTTACAATATTCTATACTGTTTGTTACTTGACAATGTGAGGAGAGAGAAAATGGGAATAAATGAAAAAGTGCGATTTTTTCGAGAATTAAATCAATGGTCGCATGAAGAAATGGCGGAAAGAATGAATATGTCAGTGACGGGCTATGCAAAAATTGAACGTGGTGAAACTAATCTTAGCCTACATAAACTTAAACAAATTGCTTCTGTTTTTCAAATTGATTTAATTGATCTTTTATCTCCTAATGATAATGGTGTGATATTGATTGGAGGAGAAAATAACCAGAATCACTTCCGTAATAATTATTATGGTCATCAAGAGGCAGAATTTAAAATTGAGAAACTAGAATTAGAACTTAGACATAAAGATGAATTATTAGCCCAAAAAGATCATGAATTAGAAAATCTCAAAGAGTTAATTAATTTACTAAAACAAAATATAGGAAAATAGGTGATTTATGATTACCGTTTACGGCATTAAAAATTGCGATACTGTGAAAAAAGCATTGAAATGGCTTGCGGATCACAATATTGAGCACAAACTGCATGATTATCGTATTGACGGTTTGGATACGGCATTTTTACAACAGGCGGAAGCACAATTCGGTTGGGAAAATCTGGTGAATAAACGGAGTACAACGTGGCGAAACCTCGATGGGGAAATTAAAAAAAACTTGTCAAAAACGACCGCACTTTCCGTGCTTATGGATAACCCGACATTAATTAAACGCCCGATTATTATGCAGGACAATCAGGCATTAATTGGGTTTAATGAGAAAGAATACGAAAAAGCGTTTGCCTAAAGTGCGGTTAAAATTTGAGGTGTTTTTATGAAAGAAAAGATCGTGCAATTAGCGCAGGACTTAATCCGCCGTCCTTCCATCAGCCCGAATGATGAGGGCTGTCAGACATTGATTGCGGAGCGTTTGGAAAAACTCGGATTTGAAATTGAATGGCTTCCTTTTAATGAAACCTTAAATCTTTGGGCAAAGCACGGTACAGGCGAGCCGGTGGTTGCCTTTGCCGGCCATACGGATGTGGTGCCGGTTGGTGACGAATATCAATGGAATTATCCTCCTTTTGCTGCAGAAGTTGTCGGAGATAGGCTTTATGGGCGGGGAGCGGCGGATATGAAAGGCTCGTTGGCTGCAATGATTGTGGCGGTGGAAGAATATGTGAAAGTCAGTCCTCATCACGCAGGCACCATTGCCTTATTAATCACTTCTGATGAAGAGGCTTCGGCAAAAGACGGCACGGTTCGTGTGGTAGAAACCTTGATGGAACGTGGCGAAAAAATTACGTATTGTATGGTGGGGGAGCCATCAAGTTCGCAAATCTTAGGTGATGTGGTAAAAAACGGCCGTCGTGGTTCTATCACCGGTAATCTGTATATTCAGGGGATTCAGGGACATGTAGCTTACCCTCATTTAGCGGATAATCCTGTTCATAAAGCGTTGCCATTCTTACAAGAACTCACCACCTATCAATGGGATAACGGTAATGCGTTTTTTCCGCCGACAGGGTTGCAAATTGCTAATATTCAGGCAGGCACCGGTAGTAATAATGTGATTCCGGGTGAACTCTATGTACAGTTTAATTTACGCTACTGTACGGAAATCACTGACGGGCTGATTAAGCAAAAGGTGACGGAAATGTTGGAAAGACACGGTTTGACCTACCGTATAGAATGGAATCTTTCCGGTAAACCGTTTTTAACCAAACCGGGTAAATTGGTGAATGCGTTGGTGGATAGTATTCAAGGAATAACCGGTATCACACCGAAACTCGAAACCGGTGGAGGCACATCCGACGGGCGTTTTATCGCTTTAATGGGGGCGGAAGTGGTGGAGTTTGGACCGCTTAATGCCACTATTCATAAAGTGAATGAATGTGTGAGCGTAGAAGAGCTCGGCAAGTGCGGTCAAATTTATCATCAAATGTTAGTGAATTTATTGGATAAGTAAACATGAAATTAACTTCGGAAATGCTCACGGGAAAATCGCGCGAACATTTAGTGAATTTACCCACTCCGCATTCAATAAACCATTTTTTGCAGGCACAAGCCGTAAAAGCATTTCAAAGTTTGCAGCAACGTGCGGTCAAAAATGGCTTTAATTTACAACCGGCAAGTAGTTTTCGAGATTTTCAACGCCAACAGTTGATTTGGAACGGTAAATTTAGCGGTGAGCGTAAAGTACATGATGATGACGGTCATAGCTTGGATCTCACATTATGGGATGATTGGCAAAAATGCCAAGCTATTTTACGTTGGTCGGCGTTGCCGGGCGGGAGTCGGCATCATTGGGGAACGGAAATTGATATTTTCGATCCGGATCTGTTACCACAAGGGCAATCCTTACAGCTTGAACCTTGGGAATATGAAAAAGGCGGCTATTTTTGCGAGTTAAGTGAATTTCTTGTTAAAAATTTACCGCACTTCGATTTTGCGCTTCCGTTTATGCAGCAATCCATAGGCAAAAAAATGGGGCGTGAACCTTGGCATATTAGCTATTTACCCTTAGCGGAGCAGGCGAGGGCACAATTTTCATCTGAGGTTTTATTACATGCTTGGCAAAATGAAGAAATTGGCGGAAAGGATATTTTGCGGAAATATATAGAGCAAATTTTTGAACAATTTATGGTATAGCAAAAGTGCGGTCAAATTTGACGGTATTATGTAGCAGTTGTATAAACTTAAATTTTATCTCATAGGTAGGGACGCCACGTTGGCGTCCGCCATACAACTTTTTAAAATCATTTAATTCTTTACGGACGCCAGCGTGGCGTCCCTACATTTTTCTTTAAATTGTACATTTACTACATAATGCCGAAATTTGACCGCACTTTTGCTTATTTATTTTTATTCTTTTCTAAGGATTTATGCTGAATTTTGACATTTTTTCCTTTAGCTTGGAAATATTCGCCAAGTTGCTGGGCAATGTAAACCGAGCGATGTTTTCCTCCGGTACAACCGATCGCAATGGTTAAGTAGCTGCGGTTGTTTTGTTCTAACATTGGCAACCATGTTTCAATGTAGTTACGGGTGAGGTAGATGAAATTATTGACATCATCATGGCTGTTCAAAAAACGGGCGACCGGTTCGTCTAATCCCGTCATTGGGCGAAGCTCGGGATCCCAGTGCGGATTCGGCAAAAAACGAACGTCAAATACATAGTCCGCATCAAGAGGAATACCGTATTTAAAACCGAAGGACTCTACAACAATTTTGAGCTCTTTTTCCGTATTCCCCCGTAAGCATTCACGCAATTTTTCTGCTAAAGTATGCGTAGAAATATGTGTCGTATCAATAACGAAATTTGCGTGTTGGAGCAATGGTTCTAATTGTTGGTGTTCGGCATCAATGGCAGCCTCAAGGGAGAGATCGTTGGCTGAAAGAGGATGAAGTCGGCGAGAGTCGCTGTATCGGCGAATCAGTGTGCTACGATCAGAATCTAAAAAAATGATTTTAGTTGCGTAATGACGTTGAATGTCCGTTAGAATTTGCTCAAGAGATTGTGCCGATTCGGGTAAATTACGAATATCAAGGCTGATGGCGACAGCAGTTTGATTTTTGGCTAAAATCTCCGTGAGCTGGGGTAATAGATCCAGTGGAAGGTTATCAACACAATAGTAGCCCATATCTTCCAGCGCACGTAATGCCACTGACTTTCCCGCTCCGGAGCGACCGCTGATAATGATAATTTCCATACAGTTCCCCCTGTAAGATTATGTTTCACTCTCGGTTAAAGAATGCGTTTCTTCTGTTGTTTGATCCGCCATCTCAAAAACTTGCCAGATTTCACCCGCACTTTTCGCTGAACGCAATTGTTTAAGAAAATTTTTGTCTGTGATTTTTTCCGTTAAATGAGAAAGTACGGGAATATAGGTTTGGCACTGATTTTCCGGTACAAGCACGGCGAAAACGAGATCTATGGGTTTACCATCTTGTGCATCGTAATCAATCGGTGTTTCTAATTGAAGAAATACGGCAAGGGCTTTATCGGTTGCTTTCGCAGGTAATTTTGCTTTTGGCATTGCCACACCGTTGCCTAATCCTGAGTTCCCCAATTTTTCACGTTCAAATAAGCATTCAAAGCAAGCTTGTTCGCCTTTTTCACCGTGTAATTGTTCTACGATAAAATGAGCAATGGATTCAAATAATCGCTTTTTACTTGAAAAGCAAACACCCTGACGTATATTTTCAGGGTGAAAGAGTTCTGTTAATTTCATCTTTATAACTTAAATTCTTCGCCAAGGTACACGCGTTTTACATGTTCATCATTCATCACTTCTTCTGGAGTGCCGGTGGCGATGATTTGACCTTTCCCTACAATATAAGCCCGTTCACAGACATCTAGAGTCTCGCGCACATTATGATCGGTGATTAACACACCCAAACCGCGGTTACGCAGATCGGTAATAATCTTTTTAATGTCCGTAACGGAAATCGGATCAACCCCTGCAAAAGGTTCGTCCAATAAAATAAATTTGGGATTGGCGGCAAGAGCACGTGCAATTTCTACACGGCGACGCTCACCACCGGAAAGGGATTGACCAAGGCTATTACGAATATGTCCGATATTAAATTCTTCAATTAATTCATCCGCTCTTTCCCTGCGTTGTTCAGGTGTGAGATCTTTGCGAATTTCCAGCACCGCCATTAAGTTATCGTAAACGCTTAAACGGCGAAAAATTGACGCTTCTTGCGGAAGATAGCCTATGCCGCGTTGTGCACGGTTATGCATTGGTAAGAGACTAATGTCTTCACCGTCAATAGTAATTTTACCCTGATCTTGGCGCACAAGCCCTACGACCATATAGAATGTGGTGGTTTTGCCGGCACCATTCGGACCTAATAGCCCGACGATTTCATTAGAATTAACCGTAAGGCTGACATCAGAAACAACTTTACGATTTTTATAACTTTTAGCCAAAAATTCAGCATGTAATACGGACATCAGTTATTTTTTACCTTTTTGTTGTAATTGGGTCGGAATTAATACGGTTTTAACACGCGATTTACCGCCATTTGCTTTTAGCTGCTGTTTTTTCACATCATAAGTAATGCGTTCGCCATTTATTTTACTATCAAGTTGTCTGAGCTCCGCATTGCCTGTTAGCGTTAAAAATTCCGTACCGAGATCATAATGTACTTGGTTTGCTTTGCCGTCCACCGGTTTGCCATCGTCTAATAATTGGTGGAAAGTCACCGGCGTGCTGAAAGCTTCTACGGTTTCTTTTTTACCGGAGTTTTCAGGCGGTCGGGTGATGACCACTTTATTCGCTTTAATCAGAATGGAACCTTGCGTAATTACCACATTATCAGTGAAAGTAACCACACTGTTTTCCATATCCAAAGATTGGTTATCGGAGACGATGTTAATCGGTTGATTTGTATCATCTTTTAGGGCGAAAGCTGAAAGGGAGACCATCGCCAATGTTGTAGTGAGAAGAATCTTACGGGTTACTGATTTCATAATATGTTTTTACCTGTTCCTTTAGAGTTGCCACTTGTTGGCGCAAGTTACCCACCATTTTTAAGCCGGTGGAATTAAAATTTTGTCCGTTAATTTTTACCATTGTGTCGGATGTAATATCTTGTGTTTTTAAATTAACGACAGCCGATTGTGTTTCTACGCGTTGAAGTCGGGAAGTCGGTTCTAGGCTTTCTGCTACGACGTTTCCCTCTAAATAAAGGATTTCATCTTTTGTTAAAACAGCTTTTTGCGCACTTAACTTCCAACTTTGCGATTCCAGTAATTTTGCCGTTTCGTTTTTCTGTTTTTGATTATCGTCGGTGGTATCAAAAAGATAAACGAGCGGAGCGGTAAAATTTGTTTTCCCGTCATGACTAAAATGTTCAACTTCGTCTGAAATCGCTAAATATTGTTTTTTGCCGTCCGGTGAAAAGATGGTTGTTTCCATTTTTTGTCCGACATAATCAGGGCTATCCGGTGCTTTGACCAAACTTTGTAAATCACCATGATCTTGATTTAGTGAATAATACCAACCAAGCAGGCAAAGTGCCATAATACCGAGAATAATATTCCAACGAATATTCATAAAAATAGTTTGTCCTGTTTAAAATGGGGGCGAATCATACCATAATTTTGAGACCGCTCTAAAACCAAGTGCGGTCAAAAATAATTTTTTAATCCGGTAAAATAATCTCTTTCAATACCTGATAAATTTCACGATAAGCTTTCAAGGGTTTATTTTGTGCTTTTTCTTTTTGCGCCGCTCGAATTAAATTGCGTAATTGCTGGCGATCAGCTGTTGGATATTCATTGAGTAAATCGCTGAGTGCTGTATCCCCTTGTTCGACCAACTCATCACGCAATATTTCCAATTTTTGCAGCATTGCCTGTTGTAGATTATGTTTATTCTCAATTTTATCTAAGGATTCGCGAATCGGTTCAACATCAGTGCCACGTAATAATTTGCCGATATACTGCAATTGGCGGCGGCGCGCTTCTTTTTGCAAACGTTGCGCCAACTCAATGGCTTCTAATAATGAATCATCAAGTGGCACTTTAGTCAGATTGGTTTTGGTTAAGTTCACCAACTTTTCACCGAGTTGTTTTAGCTCCTCAGCATCACGTTTGATTTCACTTTTACTTACCCAAATGATTTCTTCTTGTTGTTCCTCTTCCCAATCAAATACTTCTTTTTTCTTACGCTTTGCCATGTTATTCCTTCTTAGAAATTTAGTGCGCATTTTAGCATAAACTTTGAAAATAAGATAAAATGCGAAAAATTTTTAACGGGAAAACAGAATGAAAACAGCAGAAAATCAGACCGCACTTTTGAAACAACAGGAGCAAGAATTGCGTCAAGCGGTGGGGGTCGCCCTTGCAGTCGCCCAAAAAGCCGGAGCGACCGCCGAGGTTGGCGTTACGAAAGTGAGCGGGTTATCCGTTTCAACCCGTTTGCAGGAAATTGAAAACGTGGAATTTACCAATGACGGCGCACTTGGGATCTCAGTCTATTTAGGACAACAAAAAGGCAATGCTTCAACTTCCGATTTAAGCGAACAGGCGATTAAAAATACCGTTGAAGCGGCTTTGGCGATTGCTAAATGTACTTCGCCGGATGATTGTACCGGTTTAGCCGAAAAAGAATTAATGGCATTTGAGGCTGCCGATTTAGCCCTTTATCACGCTGCTGATATTGATGTAGAGAAGGCTACGGCACTTGCGTTGCAAGCAGAAAAGGCCGCATTGGAGGCAGATAAACGAATTGTTAATAGTAACGGAGCGAGTTTTAACTCCCATACGGGTGTACGTGTATATGGCAATACGCACGGAATGTTGCAAAGTTATTTATCAAGCCGTTATTCTTTATCTTGTTCGGTCATCGGTGGGGTGGAAGATGGGCTGGAAAATGACTATGAATATACAGTTTCACGCAATTTTAACAAATTGGAATCGGCAGAATGGGTCGGGAAAAATAGTGCGAAAAAAGTCGTTGCCCGTTTGAATCCACAAAAACTCACCACCCGAGAAGTACCGGTGATCTTTTTAAATGATGTGGCGACAGGTATTATTTCACATTTTGCCGCCGCTATTAGTGGGGGAAGTTTATACTGTAAATCAAGTTTCTTGTTAGATCATTTAGGGAAACAAGTGTTACCGACATGGTTTAATATTAGTGAACGTCCGCATTTGTTGAGCCGTTTGGCCTCAACTCCTTTTGACAGCGAAGGCGTACGCACACAAGATTTGGAAATCGTACAAGACGGTATTTTACAGACGTATTTATTGACTCATTACAGCGGTAAAAAAATGGGCATGAAAAGCACCGGTCATGCCGGTGGGATTCATAACTGGTTGGTTCAGCCCAATTTAACCGGCGGATTGACCGCACTTTTAGGTGAAATGGGAACCGGATTATTAGTCACGGATGTGATGGGACAAGGCGTGAATATTGTGACCGGTGATTATTCCCGTGGTGCGTCAGGTTTTTGGGTGGAAAACGGAGAAATTCAATATCCGGTATCTGAGATTACCATTGCAGGACAATTGCCGGATATGCTGAGAAATATCGTAGCGATTAGTGATGATGTGGAGCATCGTTCTAATATCCAAACCGGCTCAATTTTGTTAGATAAAATGAAAGTCTCAGGTAATTAATTTTTGAGAATAATTCTTATTGACAAAATAATTGATTCTGCTACTATGCAAATACCTGTTTAGATGCGATTGCAGATTGCTCCAACAGGTAGAGAGTAAAAGTAAATTCATCCGTGTTGAAAAGCTGAAGATTTAAACTTCAGCTTTTTTTTGTTTTTCTTTGTATAATGGGCGGACTAATTGATCTCATTATTTAATTTAAGGACAAAAAATGAAAAAACATCATGTTGATGTATTAATTTCTGAAGCCGATGTGAAAGCGCGTATTGCCTCATTGGGAGAGGAAATTACGGCTTTTTATCAGCAAAAACAGGTCAATAAACTGATTGTTGTTGGCTTATTACGCGGTTCATTTATTTTTATGGCTGATTTAGTACGTGAATTGGCATTGCCGATAGAAATTGAGTTTATGACAACATCAAGTTACGGTAGTGGGATGACAACCAACCATGATGTAAAAATCAGCAAAGATTTAGAAGGCGATATTCGAGGCGAACATGTACTTATTGTCGAAGACATTATTGATACCGGTTATACGCTTGAGAAAGTTCGTGAAATTTTGAATTTACGTGATCCGGCGAGTTTGGCGATTTGCACATTATTAGACAAACCGTCGAGAAGAGAAGTTAGTGTGCCGGTGGAATGGGTCGGCTTTGAAATTCCTGATGAATTTGTTGTGGGCTGCGGTATTGATTATGCCCAACGATATCGCAACTTAGGCTATATTGGCAAGGTTGTATTGGAAGAGTAAGTTTTCAACATAGAAAGTGCGGTCAATTTTAATGAAGTTATGATACTTTGTTTTTGACCGCACATTGTTTTTACCGGCTGAGTGAATGTTCGGCATTTTTATCCCAATCAATCCACATTCTCTGGATTTTATGTTCCCCGTCTTGCATTTTCGTACGAAAATACATTTTTATTTTCATTGCCTCAATTTTTTCACCCAAGAAAGACGCTTTTAAATCATAGGTTGCGGTTAATCGGTTTTTACCAATCGGTAACACTTTAATTGCGGTTAGCATATCGTAGTATAGCGTGCCGTCTTTTAAATTGTTTATCCAGTCGGTTTTCGCAAAACGTTTCCGTTTCGAGTCGCGAATCACGGTGAGTACAAAATCGTCAGAGAGTAATTTATCCAGCTCAATGTAATTTCCCTTTTCAAGAGAGGTGACAAGTTGTGAGTATAAATCAGCTAATTCAGCCTGTTCGGTTTCCCGATTTTGCAGATCATAAAGGGCGGGGGCAATTGCGATTATACTGATGGTAAGTGATAGCAATAGCGAAAAGAAAATATGACGTAACTTCATTTTATCTACCAAATTAAAAAAACGACAGGAATAATATTCATCACAAGGGCTGTTGTACCGGCCAAGATAAGTTTTGAGGTGCCGAACATCAAGCCTTGATTAACGCCTTTATCCAATTTCACTAACATATTTGCTAGGGCGGTATTGGCGAATAATCCTACAAAGGCAAAGATAATCAAATAAATATAGGCTGTTATAAATGACAGAAAATCAATCACGTAGAACCATGGCACAATGAGTGTAATGACTAAGAGCGGGGCAATATAAGTTAGTTTTACAACGCCAAAACTTAATTTTCGAGAGAAATGGCTCTGAAATAGCACGGCAATTAGGTTATTAATAAAAAAAGCAATAGGGATCGATTCCGGATTATCTAATAGATTGCTGAAAATATAGGGGAAAATAATATAAAACGAAGTTCCCATAGCCAATGGAATAAATAATAACAAATGAGCAAAAACAAAGCGTTTGCTTAATACTTGGCGGATATGGCTTAGCCGAAATCGGGTTGCCCGTACTGTGCATGAGGTTTCTTGCACGGTTAGCAACATAAAAATTAGCATTGCCACTTCAATACCACAACTGACCCAAATCAACATTTCAGGCAGTTGAAACTGTAAAAAGGGTAAAGCAAGTAACGGTGCAAACATTGAAGCTAGGCTTTGAATACGTAAAAATTTACCTTGGGCTTTCGCTTTATCTTGGTAATTATTTGCTGCGGTAGAAAGGAGTAGGGCACGAGCATTTGTACCAAACAGTGTACTACCCAAACCAAAAAAGAAGGTGGTTAAGAGTAAAAGCGGGTAGTAATCCGTGGTGATAAGTAAAATATAGGCAATTGCATCCATTAAACAGCCGATCAACATCATTTTTGAACGGCCGAAACGATCGCCCCAATATCCAGCGAATAAAGAGAAAACTTGGCTGGCAAACACCAATAGGGAAAATGCAGTAGTAATTTGAGCGGTATCGAAACCTTTATTGCCTTGTAAGTAGATGAAAAAGACACTTTGCATGGCGGTATAAGCGATACCGGAGAAAAAACGCCGCCATAAAATTACATTTTGAATATTCATTTTTAGATACTTTCCGAAATTAACCGACGAATCATATCAATTATGGTGAATTTTCTCTTAGACGTTCATTGAATAAATCAAAGAGAAAGCCGATTCTAGTTTGACAATAGGGAGACATATAAACGCCCCATTGTTTATTGATATGATAAGGGTAATTAAAATATTAATGCTATAAGTTGATAGTTATGACCCGTGATTTTGAGTATTTTCGTTACAATAGCGAGCCGAAATAAAAAAATATTAAGCCGTTTTTATCGGTAATCTCATTTCTCTTATTTTCATTGTCATCCCATCGATCATTAACAAGCGACCGGATAAATTCTCACCAATGTTTAATCTAACCTTAATCGCCTCTAATGCTTGAATCGAACCTACAATCCCTACGATTGGTGCGAGCACGCCTGCTTCCACGCAACTTAACACGTTTTGCCCGAAAAGTTGGCTGAGATCATGGTAAGTCGGGGTGTTAGGTTCATAAGTAAAGACAGATACTTGTCCTTCCATACGAATTGCTGCACCGGAAATTAGCGGAACATGATTTTTCTTACATTGGCGATCAAGCCGATTACGGATATCGACATTATCGGTACAATCAAGAATAACCTGAAAGTGCGGTATAATTTCACCGAGTTTTTCTTCGTCCAATTTATCGTTAATTGTCTCAATCTCAATATGCGGATTGATTTGCTGCAAGGCAATTTTGGCAGAATCAACCTTTGGCATATTAAGTCTTGCATCACAATGTAGTATTTGACGCTGGAGGTTAGAAAGCGAAACCTGATCAAAATCCAGCAGGGTTAAATGCCCCACACCGGCAGCCGCAAGATATTGTGCTGCGGCACACCCTAAACCGCCTAAGCCGACAATCAACATTTTGCTGCCTTTTAGTTTTTCTTGCCCGTCAAAATCAATCGATTTCATAATAATTTGGCGGTTATAACGCAATTCTTCTTCATGGCTTAGTGTTGACATTATTGCCCCAATAGATGATTAAACGGTTCAATAGTAACGGTTTCACCGGCAGCAACATTACCGCGATCTTTTTCTAATACGATGAAACAATTACTTTTCACAAAAGAACTGAATAAATGCGAACCTTGGAATCCGACCGGTTGAACTTCGATTTGTCCGTTCTCATTCATTTGATAGTAACCCCGTTGGAAATCTAAACGACCCGGCGCTTTTTTCAAATTGGTTGTTGCGATGGCGGTAAAGTGCGGTTGTTTTTTCGGATGTTTTTGACCGCTTAATTGCAAAATTGCCGGTTGTACGAGCTGATAGAACGTGACCAAGGCTGAAACCGGATTGCCCGGTAATCCGCAGAACCAAGCATTTTGCAATTTTCCAAAGGCAAAAGGTTTGCCCGGTTTCATGGCGATTTTCCAGAAATTAACCGTACCGACTTTTTCTAACACGGCTTTGGTGAAATCCGCTTCGCCTACGGAAACCCCGCCGCTGGTAATGACTAGATCGGCTTGGCGTTGGGCTTCAACAAATGCCTTTTCAAATTCAACTTCGTTATCGGCTAATAAACCCAAATCCAATACCTCACAATTTAATTGTTGCAGCATAAGTTTTATAGTGAAACGGTTTGTGTCGTAGATTTGCCCCTCTTTTAATGGTTGACCGACCTGGACTAATTCATCTCCGGTAGAAAGTACTGCAACTTTTAAACGAGGATAAACTTTTACTTCAGCAATACCGAGTGAGGCAAGCAATGGTAAGGACACGGCATTCAGCGCATCACCTTGTTGTAAGACAATATCACCTTTTTTTATATCTTCACCAATACGGCGAATGTTTTGGTTGGCTTTCGGGTATTCGTTTAGTGTGATCGTACCGTCCTCATTGACGACAACTTGTTCCTGCATAACTACTGCATCCGTACCTGGAGGAATCATTGCACCGGTCATAATACGCACCGCACTTTGCGCTATCCATTCACCGTTGAAAGGATTGCCCGCAAAAGACTTGCCGGCAACGGAGAGGGTTAATGATTGCGCCAAATCCGCTAAACGTACCGCATAGCCATCCATCGCCGAATTATCAAAGGAAGGAACATTGATTGGGGATACCACATCTTCGGCACATACCTGGTTTGTCGCCTCGCTTAAAGAAAGCGTTTCGCATTGTGTCGGGAAAGGAAGCCGGCTAAGCATCTGGTTCAAAGCTTGATCTAACGAAAGCATAAAAATCCTGTGTAAACGTTGAGAAAATTTGTCGGGTATTTTATCGTGAAATCGTTTCTAATTTAAGGATTAAATTCTGAAATGATGAATGAGATCAATAAATATTGGTGATTTTTCTCATTTTACGATGTACTTATATTTTGCTAGAATGCCGCATTATTTTTTAGGAACGGAAAGTAAATGAGCAATATTTCACAAGATGCGCTAAATGTGCGTGATGCCCTGGTTGCCAAGGGCATAGAAACTCCAATGATAACCCTTAACCCAAATAAAGACGAACGCCGTTCCGGTATCGCCAGCCATATGCGAGAGGTGATGAAACTGATTGGGCTGGATTTAGGCGATGATAGTTTAGAAGAAACGCCGAATCGTTTGGCAAAAATGTTCGTTGATGAAATTTTTAGCGGAATGGATTATGCCAATTTCCCTAAAATGACAAAAATTAAAAATCAAATGAAAGTCAGTGAAATGGTGCAAGTCAATGATATTACCCTCACCAGTACTTGCGAACATCATTTTGTCACCATTGATGGCAATGTTGCTGTTGCTTACTACCCGAAAGATTGGGTAATCGGGCTTTCTAAAATTAATCGAATCGTTGCTTTTTTTGCACAGCGCCCGCAGGTACAGGAACGTTTAACCGAGCAACTTTTAACGGCTTTTCAAACTATTTTGGAAACTGACGATGTTGCCGTTTATGTGAAAGCGACCCATTTTTGTGTAAAAGCCCGTGGGGTAAAAGATACCAATAGTTATACGGTGACGTCCGCTTATGGCGGTGTCTTTTTGGAAGATCGTGAAACCCGCAAAGAGTTTCTAGCCTCAATCCAAAAATAAAAAACGTTATTAGAAATGACCGCACTTTAAGCAATTAAAGTGCGGTCGTTTTTTGTGGTTTTATTTTAGAGCCACATAAAATAGGCGAATCCGCCAATCACTGCAATACAGAATAAGTTCAGAATTAAGCCGACTTTTGCCATATCAATTTGTTTAACGTGCCCTGTCGAGAAAACAATGGCATTAGGTGGCGTTGCGATAGGAAGCATAAAGGCACAGCTGGCACCGCAGGCAATAATTGCCGCAAGTGCAATCGGCGGTAGAGCCATAGATTGTGCAACGGAAATAACAATAGGAATAATTAATGCGGCACTTGCCGTATTAGAGGTAAATTCCGTTAAAAAGATAATGAAACCGGCAATCGCAAAGCATAGTACCCAAAGCGGTTTCTCCTGTACAAATTGTACGATAGTATCCGCCATAATTTTACTCGCCCCTGAATCTTTCATCACAATGCTGAGGGTTAAGCCGCCGCCAAAGAGTAAAAGCACGCCCCATTCTACACGCTCTTGAATTTCTTTCCAGCGGGCAACCCCAGAAATGCAAATTAAAATAACGACGAGTAGGGCAATGACCGTATCGAAATTTTCAATGTTTTTCGGGAGTGCTAAGAATTGACTGATCAAGGGGTTAATCACCGATCCAAACAATAATAAAATGGTCATAAAAATAAAAATGCCAAGGGTAAGTATATTTTTCTGATTGAGTTCCACTTTTTCGATTGACGGTGAAAAATCGACCGAAAAATCAGGACGTAACACAACCCATAATGCAAAAATCATAGATGGAATTAAGAGCAGCATCACCGGAAATCCATAGGCTAACCATTCGGTAAACGTAACCTGAATTTGAGAGGCTAAAATGGCATTAGGGGCACTGCCGACAAGCGTTCCGATACCACCAATATTTGCACTAAATGCCATTCCGAGTAATACGAAACAATAGAGGCGATAATTTTTCTGAGCATTAATGCCTTTTAGCATACCCATCGTCAGAGGTAACATCATTGCGGCAACGGCGGTATTATTTATCCACATAGAAAGAAAAATTGTTACACCGAACAGATAGGCGACGGATAACTTTAAATTACCTTTCGCCAAGCGGATAATGTAGTTAGCGATAATTTTGTCGAGATTTTGGATTTGTAGAACCGCAGCAACAACAAATCCGCCAAAAAACATATAAATAATCGGTGTGGAAAACGGTGCTAAGGCTTTTTGTGTATTAATCAACCCCAAACCAATGGCTACGATCGGCACCATAAGGGAGGTTACAGTAATATTAAATGCCTCGGTCAGCCATAAAATCCCGACAAAAACCAGCAAAGCAAGACCACGATTTTCTTGTGGGGAGAAGGGTAGAATCTTAATTAAAACAAGTATTAGCATAAAATCTAAGGCGAGTATAATTAAACCTTTATATTTGGAAAAATATGTTGTTTTTTGCATTGTATAACCTCCATTATGAAGTTTTTTGTTATTAAATTGTATATTTCCCAATTAGGCTTTTAACAGAGTTTATAATTTAGATCAAATGATTTTAACAAATAACGGCAGGTTAAAAGGTTGGGTAAAAAATAAAAAATTTTGATGTTGTAAATAATCTTATAAAAAGTTTAACGGATAAAAATGTAATTTCTTAATCAAGAAAGTCAGTTAGGCGAAATGGTGAGAGAAAAAATAGTTAAGATGATGTGAAAGTCTCTTCGATAAGGAAATATTTAACAAAAAAAGAGCGGTCAATTTTTTATGTGAATTTGTAAAATTGTCCAACGTTATGTTAAAACGCACAAAATAAAAAAATCTATACAAAATAGAGGCGTTGAATACGTATTCTAAATTCACTGCCCGATAGTCGGCAGTATTGCCGTTAAACGTAACAATACGTTTACAAAGCAAAATTTTATTCCTTAGGGTAACGTCTGGATAAATCCGCTCGTATCAAAGCACGTTTAGGCGGTTAATTTTTATTGAGTAAAAAAGCTGGGGAAATCCCGAGCCTTTTTGTTTTCAATATGATAGTGATGAGCACCAATATTAACCAAACACGCGATTTAAATGCGCTTTGTAATCAGCGATGTATTTCGGCACATCAGGTGATTTAATCACATCATTACATATAAATGTCGGTAAGCGCTCGGTCATGCCAATAAACTCATTGGCTTTGTGGAAATGTAAATAAACCCCGTCCACACCTTGTGCTTCAAAGAAATCCCCTTCACGGCTAAAGGCTTCAATCGGCGCATTCCAAGTGAGCTACAACATATGTTTTTTACCGCCCAATAAACCGCCTGTGCCGTATCCCTCTGTCGGATTAACACGGTGACGACCGTCGCTTTGATATAATTTGCCGTGTCCTGCGGTAAATACTTCGTCAATGTATTTTTTTACTGTCCAAGGTTCGCCCATCCACCAGCCGGGCATTTGCCAAATTACCGCGTCCATCCATAAAAATTTTTCGATTTCCGTCGTAATCTCATAGCCCTGCTCAATGACAGTTTCTTGCACTTGATGCCCCAAGTTTGCCAATACTTCGCGTGCCGTGGCGTGCAGGGTATGGTTTAATTGCCCGTTAGAATGACCAAAGGTTTTTCCACCGTCTAATAATAAAATGTTCATTTTGCTCTCCTGATAGGTTTAATAATAGCTTAAGTGGTTAGATTTTTCGATTGTTTGGCGTTGGCACAATGCCCAATATATCCAATTTTAGATATCGCCGACATTGTGCCAAAATTTCGCTAAAACTAACCGCACTTTTAGTCGTTAGAATGCATATTTTACATTCATTCCAACATTAAAATTGCGTTTTAGTGCCGGTTCGTAATAGCGGCCGTTGGCGTCATTGATAACCACATTGGCATAATCTTTATCAAATAGATTATTGACACGTAAGTGGTGATCAATCTGCCAGTTGCCTTTTTCCCACAAGTAGCCCGCATAAGTTCCCACTACGGTGTAGCTTGGGGCGTATTCGCTATTCGCGTTATTGACCGCTACTCTGCCGTGATAACGGGCATCTGCACCTATGCGCCAGCCTTGTTGGTCGTGCCAGCCAAGGCTTGCGTAGACATTATGCTTCGCTACGCCGGCAATACGATTTCCTTGGCGAATATTCGCTCCGACAGTTTGGCGGAAACGAGCGTCCACAAAAGTATAGCTTAATTGCATTTTTAAATCTTGCCAAAGCGTACCACTCCAAGCCAATTCCGCACCTTGACGACGGGTTTTGCCGGCATTACGGAAGGTTGCCCGACCGCCCATGGTACCTGCCGAAACAATGTCATCTTTACTGTCGGTACGGTAAAGTGCCATTGTCAGTATTCCATCGCCCAAGCCTTTTTTCAGCCCGATTTCATAATTATCTGTAGTAAGCGGTTTGAGGTCGAAATTCAAGCCGGATTGCCCGTCCGGACGATAAGAATGTGCCTGTTTCAAAGCCACGGCTGTAAGAGGCATAGAGATTGGTATCTGCCAGCCCCTGCCAACTTAGCCCGATACTTGGCAGCCATTTTTCATCTTTTTTGCGCCCGCTGTCATCGCCGTTGCGTAGATAGTGATCCTTCGATTTAAATGTAGTCGTGCTGTATCGCAAGCCACTGTGAAAACCCAATTCGGCAAGAATGCCCATTGTGTTTGCACATAGGGCTCGATGTTGTAAATTTTATTGGTTTCATCACGGCGTAACGCACCTTTTACCTCATTGATCGTGCCGTTAAAATTTTCATAGCCTTTACGTTTATCTTGCATATAGTCGAATGCAAGACCTGTGATCACATTAAAGTTGTCGGTAAAATCGTGCTGTAAATACACATCCGTACCGGCATAATAGCGGGTGAAGTCAATCACGCCGCCAGCGTGCCCGGCGTTACGGATTTGGGTAATGCGGGGAATGGGCAAATACTGTTCAAGACTGCGTTCACCAAGGTAGGCGGTTAAATTCAAACGATTTTTTCATCTAATTTTTGGCGATAACTCAAGCCAAGTTGAGTTTGACGCACGTTTTTGCGTGCATTAAACATTTCAAGATTGGTCGCAACTTGATTACGGTTTGCTTTCCATTGTTCGTAGCTTAATGCTCCTGGATCTTATGCTTTAATATCGCTATGGTTGAAAGTAATGTCCACTTCCGCTTGGTTTTCCGTTGTCCAATCCGCTTTGAAATTCACCTGATTTTTGCGTGCGGCGCTGTGATCCCGCTCACCTTCCGTTGTGAAACGATTAACGCTCAATACATACGCCGGTACATATTTATTGTCGCCACCACCTTGTGCTTTGAAACTATAATGCCATGTACCGTTACTCTCGCCGTCCACACTGGTTTCAATGCTCGGTGGGTTTTGTCCTTTTTGGCTGTGTACTAAAATTGTGCCTGCCGAAGAATTGCCGTAAAGCGATGAAAAAGGGCCTTTAAGTATTTCAATGCGTCCGAGGGAATTAAGATCGATATGACTGGTTACCCCTTGACCGTCCGGCATGGTGGCGGGAATGCCGTCCACATATAACTGTACGCCGCCCCCCCCCATACGAGAACCGCGCGTGGAAAGATTAATATCTTGTGCATAATTATGCCGATCCACGGCAACCAAACCGGCAATGCCTTGCAAAGCTTCGCTTAAGCTGACATTCATTCCGCTTTTTTGGCGCACATCCTCTCCTTCGATTACATCAATGGAAGCAGGGGTACTAAAAGGGTTCATTTCTGCTCGAACAGCGGTTACGGTAATTTCATCTAATGTTGTTTCATTGTTGGCAAAACTATTGACTGCGCTAGAGGCAATCAATGTTGCGATAACCGTTTTCTTCATTTAAAAGAAAGGCATCTTTAACGATGCCTTGAAATATTTACAAATTTTGGTCGAGAACAGACCGTTTATAAGAGTTAGGATTATTTACCGGTGTATTCAAACACGACAATAGCGCCTTTATTTTGCATTTCG
Organism: Rodentibacter caecimuris; assembly: GCF_001019715.1. Taxonomy (GTDB): domain Bacteria; phylum Pseudomonadota; class Gammaproteobacteria; order Enterobacterales; family Pasteurellaceae; genus Rodentibacter; species Rodentibacter caecimuris. The sequence goes on along the minus strand of NZ_BBXJ01000001.1, from coordinate 1,476,133 downwards.
GTGTTCGGCTTGCCGTTTTTACCTAAACCATAACCAACCGCATCGGTCGCCACATAGATTTTGCGTGTATCCGGACTGATTACCGCATTACGGTAACGGTTATCGGTTTTGAAGTGTTTGCTGAAATCGCCTTGCACTTGTTCCGATTTGCCGTCTAATTTAACACGATAAATCGCACCGCTCTTTAAGGTGGTGATTAACAAGGAATTTTGCCACTCTTTGATCGCCCCGTCTTTCGGGTAGTAAATAATGCTTGACGGCGCAATGGTCGGCCAGCATAAGAATAATATAAAACGGTACGTTTTCCGCTTTTTGGATCGATTTTAACAATATTTTTGCCTTGACGATCGGTAATCCAAAGTCGGTTATCCTTCCCAAAGTATTTCTCAAGAGCTTTCCAAGCCATCGACTAACACTGTTGCGTTAAACGATTCGGCAATATCCACTTTATTGTCGGCTTTCGTATAAAGATTGCTACTAGTAACCGATAATATGTAAGCAAGTGTTGTTTTTTTTTATTAAATCTCCTAATAAGATTATGGTTGATAAAATCGTCGAGTAAAAGTGCGTTCGGAAAATCCAACGAATTTGGGATATTGAATTTACCGACCGACTAAAATGAAAAATGTCATTTTAGTGATTTTAAAGGGCTTGGCAAGAAGGGCTATAAATGAGCGGTAATCACCGCTCATTGAGGCTTTGCCGTCTTACGCCATGCTAAGTTCCATTGGTACTTCCATCAACAAAATTTCAGCATCGTCTGTTGCTTCCACGTTGAAGTTCTCAACATCCCAAACGCCTAAGCCATCACGTTCGGAAAGATCGAAACCAGCTACTTTTGCGGTACCTTTAATGACGAAGACATAGACACCATTTTTCGTGTCGTTTAAGCGGTATTCTTTCTTTGTACCTTTGTCAAATTTTGCCAAGTTGAACCATGCATTTTGGTGAATCCATACCCCTTCATCGTCTGCATTTGGCGATAAAATTTGTTGGAAATCGTTTGGTTTTGCGCCCTCCGCAATACTTATTTGTTGATAACGCGGTGTCACATTACGTTTATTTGGGAACACCCAAATTTGTAAAAATTTCACCGGTATATCCGCATTTGGATTCATTTCGCTATGGGTAATACCTGTACCGGCAGACATCACTTGAATATCGCCGTGATGAATGACACTGCCGTTACCCATATTATCGTGTGGGTGTGTACCAAAACCGCGTCCGCCCTAGACAAAGTCATCATTGATTACACGTAATGCACCGAAGTGAATACGATCAGGATCGTAATAATTGGCGAAACTAAACGTATGACGGCTTTTTAACCAGCTGTGATCTGCGTTACCATGAGAATTTGCTGAATGAAATACAGTTTTCATAGATACTCCTTAACTTTTTAAAATAAGCTACACATTGCTGTGCGTTCTTGATGTGGCGTATGCTACGCTTTCTTAAAAAAGAAAAAGACGATCTTTGTTAAAAGATTATTTACTAAGAGTGAATAATTGAAAGGGTTAGTATTTTAATGATTACGATCATTTAGAATATAAAAAGAGCCGGCAAAACCGGCTCTTTTAGCTATCATCTTAATTAAAGATCGAAATCGCCAAAATCTTTGGTATCCACTTTAGAATCAATCTGACCCACAAGATAAGAGCTCACTTCGACTTCTTGTGGTGCCACTTGTACGTTATCGGAAACCAACCAAGCATTGATCCAAGGGATTGGGTTGGAACGTGCTTGGAACGGCAATGGTAAGCCAACCGCCTGCATACGGATGTTGGTGATATATTCTACATATTGAACCAAAATATCTTTGTTTAAGCCGATCATTGAACCGTCTTTAAACAAATAATCCGCCCATTCTTTTTCCTGTTCCGCCGCAGCAAGGAATAAATCATAGGCTTCCTGTTTGCATTCTTCAGCAATTTCCGCCATTTCAGGATCATCCTGACCCGCCGCCATAATGTTTAAAATATGCTGTGTCCCAGTTAGGTGTAGCGCTTCGTCACGGGCGATAAATTTAATAATTTTTGCGTTACCTTCCATTAATTGGCGTTCCGCAAAAGCAAAAGAGCAGGCAAAAGACACATAGAAACGGATCGCTTCAAGGGCATTTACGCTCATTAAGCAAAGATAAAGCTGTCTTTTGAGGTTACGTAAGGTAACGACACATTCTTTGCCATCTACCGTGTAAGTGCCTTCTCCGTATAAACTATAAAGTTGGCTATCACGGATTAAATCATCATAGTAAGAAGAAATATCTCGTGCACGTTTGATAATTTCTTCGTTGGTGACGATATCATCAAAGACGATAGACGGATCATTCACAATATTACGAATAATATGGGTGTAAGAACGGCTGTGAATGGTTTCAGAGAACGTCCATGTTTCAATCCAAGTTTCCAATTCCGGAATGGATACCAATGGCAATAATGCCACATTCGGGCTACGACCTTGGATAGAATCCAGCAAGGTTTGATATTTTAAGTTACTGATGAAAATATGTTTTTCATGTTCCGGCAACGCAGCGTAATCGATACGATCTTGCGACACATCCACTTCTTCCGGACGCCAGAAGAAAGACAGTTGTTTTTCAATGAGCTTTTCAAAAGTCTCATATTTTTGTTGATCGTAACGTGCCACGTTTACATTTTGACCAAAGAACATAGGCTCTTTGAGTTGGTCGTTTTTGGTTTGTGAGAAAGTGGTATATGCCATTTGGGTTTCCTCTGTTTTTTAAAAAAATGCGGTCGATTTTAACCGCACTTTTAAAGGTTTGATTAATTAGATTTTACACGCCCCACCTGCGCAACCATCATCAAGATCTTCTTGGGCATCTTCAGCGCCGTCGCGGGTGTTTTGGTAGTAAAGGGTTTTTAAGCCGTACTTGTAAGCGGTTAATAAGTCTTTTAATAGTACTTTCATTGGGACTTTACTGTCTTCAAAACGTTTTGGATCGTAGTTAGTGTTTGCGGAAATCGCTTGATCCACGAATTTTTGCATAATACCGACTAAGTGGAGATAGCCGTCATTGTTTGGGATATCCCACAGCAATTCGTAATTGTCGCTTAAGTTTTCGTAATCCGGCACCACTTGTTTTAAGATCCCGTCTTTTGAGGCTTTCACGCTGACATGACCGCGCGGCGGCTCAATACCATTGGTGGCGTTAGAAATCTGTGATGACGTTTCTGACGGCATTAGTGCGGTGAGGGTCGAGTTACGTAAGCCGAATTCTTGAATATCTTTACGCAAACTTTCCCAATCGTAGTGCAACGGCTCTTGTGTGAGCGAGTCCAAATCTTTTTTATAGGTATCAATCGGTAAAATACCTTGTGAGTAGGTGGTTTGATTGAAATATTCGCAGGCACCTTGTTCTTTGGCTAAATTCATTGAAGCTTTCAATAAATAATATTGAATCGCTTCAAAAGTGCGGTGGGTTAAGTCATTCGCACTGCCATCAGAGTAACGTACGCCATTTTTCGCTAAGTAATAGGCATAGTTAATTACACCAATACCGAGAGAACGACGGGCAAGGGAACTGCGTTTTGCTGCGGCAACAGGGTAGTCTTGATAATCTAATAAGGCGTCTAATGCACGAACGGCAAGATTTGCTAATTCTTCCAATTCATCAAGATTTTCAATTTTGCCTAAGTTAAATGCGGAAAGAGTACAAAGGGCAATCTCACCGTTTTCATCATGAATATGATTCAATGGTTTGGTTGGTAAGGCAATTTCTAAGCATAAGTTAGATTGGCGTACCGGTGCCACTTGCGGATCAAATGGTGAATGCGTATTACAGTGATCCACATTTTGAATGTAGATACGACCGGTTGAGGCGCGTTCTTGCATTAACAAAGAGAAAATTTCAACCGCTTTAACGGAACGCTTACGAATGCTCGGATCTTGCTCGTATTTGAGGTAAAGTTCTTCAAATTTCTCTTGATCGGCAAAGAAGGCTTCGTAAAGTCCCGGTACATCGGAAGGACTGAATAAGGTAATATCACCGCCCTTAATTAAGCGTTGATACATTAATTTATTTAATTGCACACCGTAGTCCATGTGGCGCACACGGTTATCTTCCACACCACGGTTATTTTTCAATACCAATAGGCTTTCAGCCTCTAAATGCCATAACGGGTAGTAAACCGTTGCCGCACCGCCACGCACACCGCCTTGTGAACAAGATTTTACCGCCGTTTGGAAATACTTATAGAACGGAATACAACCGGTATGGAAAGCCTCACCGCCACGAATTTCACTGCCCAGGGCACGAATTGCACCGGCATTAATCCCGATTCCCGCCCGTTGGGAAACATATTTCACAATGGCAGAAGCGGTGGCATTGATGGAATCCAAGCTGTCGCCACATTCAATTAATACGCAAGAACTGAACTGACGAGTTGGCGTTCTTACCCCCGCCATAATTGGGGTCGGCAAGGAAATTTTAAATGTAGAAGTCGCATCGTAGAAACGCTTGATATAGTCCAAGCGGGTCTCTTGCGGATATTTTGAAAACAAACTCGCCGCGACCAATAAATACAGGAATTGTGCAGATTCGTAAATCTCACCAGTTACACGGTTTTGTACTAAATATTTCCCTTCCAGTTGTTTTACTGCCGCATAAGAAAAGGTCATATCACGCCAGTGATCGATAAAACCGTCCATTTCATCCCATTCTTCACGGGTGTAATCGTCTAAAAGAGCATGATCATATTTGCCCATGCGCACGAGTTTTTTGACGTGATCATATAAACGGGGCGGATCGAAATGACCGTAAGCTTTTTTGCGCAAATGGAAAATCGCTAAACGAGCAGCAAGATATTGATAATCCGGAGTATCTTTACTAATTAAATCTGCCGCAGCTTTGATGATGGTTTCGTGAATATCGGAAGTACGAATGCCTTCGTAAAACTGAATATGTGAACGTAACTCCACTTGAGAGACGGAAACATTTTCTAATCCTTCTGCCGCCCAAGTAATCACTCGGTGAATTTTATCAAGATTGATTTGTTCTTGCGAACCATCACGCTTGGTAACCTTTAAACTCTTGTTCATGAATACGACCCCTGCAATTGCTATGATATGTTTTTGAACACAATATATAGTGTTATAAAAATAATGATGCACAAGATAATGTGTTTTTTAGGTCAGATCAAGCAATAAATTTTTTGTTAAAACGATTGACAAAAAATTTGTTATTAAAAAACAAATACTTTTTTGATAATTGTAAAGATATGAATTTTTTCTTGAAAAAATACAAAAAGTGCGGTCGAAAATTGCCTTGTTTTTGACCGCACTTTGATGAATAAAATGATTTATTTTAGGAAGATTAGTTTAAATATTTGAATACTTTAACGACTTTTTGCACGCCGCTGATTTTGCTGGCGATCTCGGCGGCGGCATCCGCTTGTGATTGGGTGACATTGCCGAGTAAGAATACTTCGCCGTTTTCGGTGATCACTTTGACATCCGTCGATTTCACACGATCATCAATCAACATTTTGGATTTAACTTGCGTGGTGATCCAACTGTCTTTGCTAATTTGCCCGATAGTGATTTTAGCGCCGACTCGTAATTCATTATAGACATCGGTGACGCCATCTACACCTTTTGCCAGACTAGTGGCGGTTTCCTTTGTACTCTCACTCGGTACTTGACCGATTAACAATACGCGCGCACTGTAAGAGATGGCATTTACACGTGCTTCAGATTTGATTTGTTCATCTTTGTCTAGGGCATTTTCTACCTTAAATTCAAGGGTTTCATCATCTACCTGTGTACCCATTGTACGCGGATCCGTTGCCACTTTTGTGCCTGCTGCGGCACCGCCCAGTACTGCGGCGACACAGCCTTGTAACAGAACGGAGGCGCTTATAATAAATGCCAGTTTTTTAAATGAGGTTAGTTTCATTTTCTCTCTCCTTTATTTAAATGAATCAGTTAGTTAGTCAAATAAATGGTGAAATAGTTTAGGAGCCGGCCCCTAATGATAATCGGCATTCTATCAAACTCTTGGAAATAGTGTTTGATCAATCAATTCGCAAAGCGCATTAATCACAAATAAATGATTTTCTAAAATACGGCTTTCTTTATTGGTGGGAATGGAAATTTCCAAATCTTGTTCTGCTAATAGACCTTGAATAGCATCATTATTTGAACCAGTTAAAGCAATGACATTAATTTCTTTACTCACCGCATTGGCTATGGTGTTTAGTACGGCTTTTTCCACGCCAAGCGGAGCAAACGCAATAAGTAAATCGCCGGGTTTTGCCATGGCGTTAAATTGATGTTGATAGAGATTTTCCGGTGAATGATCGAAAACTAATGAAGATCCGACCGCACTTTCCAGACTCAGCAGTACGGAGGGAAAGCTTGGTCTTTCAATGTCATAGCGGTTAAGCAGGTTGGACACTAAAAATTGTGCGTTGGCATAAGAGCGTGCAATGCCGCAAGCAATGACTTTATTGCCGCCAAGTAAGCATTGAATGACCTTTTGGCTTGCATTGGCAATATTTTCTGTGAGTAAACTGGAGGCGGAAATTTGAATTTGAATACTTTCGCTATAAATGTCTTTAACTTGTTGTAACATAATTGAAAATAAAATTAGTCGAGAAAATTAGGAATCCATTGAATATCTTGTGTAGTTTTGCCGAAAGCGACGAGATCAAAACGGCAATCGGCATCTTCTAAGCTAAGATTATGATTGGCAAGCCACAGATTGGCGGCATCAAGCCATTTTTGTTGTTTGTTCCAATCAACACTCTCGATAGCCGAGCCAAAGTGCGCATTTGAACGTTGTCGTACTTCTACAAACACAATCGTTTGTCCGTCTTGCATAATAAGATCTAATTCGCCACATTTGAAATACTGATTTGCTGCAATAAAATTCAGCCCTTTTGATTCCAAAAAAAGGCGGGCTTGATGCTCAAAGCCCGCTCCTTGTTGACGTTTTAACGAAAACATATTAGTTGGCTACCGGTATCACTTGACCGTCTTGATATTGGAACCAAGTCATATCGCGCTCTACATTACAGTTTGGCCCTGCACTTAAGATGCCGGTTAAACCGCTTAATTGATAGCCCGGTACTTGGCGTAATTCATTGAAATGATTGATTAACAACCACGCATCCGAACCCATGGCATACAAACGCATTAGCTGATATTCACCACCGGTTGAGCCCGCCACTTTTTGATATTGTGCCGATGTAGATTCTTTGAAAAACGGAATATCGCTAAATTGTACGCCGTTCATTTGCGCTACATATTCGGCAGAATTGCTTGCCGCATTAGAACGTGAACTTGCGTAGATTTTTAAATTTGGTGCGCTATTTGCAAGATAACCTTTGATCTCCGCCAATTCATCAGGGGCTGCAATAGTATAAAGTGCGGTTGAATTTGTACCGTTTTCTTGCAGGAAATAAGGTACGTCAGCCGGTAAATTATAATAGCGAATATTGGCATCCGTTGAGGCTAATTGCTGCCAACGAACATTAAAGGCATTACCGACACGCTGACCTAGCTCATTTTGCGGCATCGCAACAACGGGGTGGCGTATTCCGTCATTCCACATTTTGGTTGCGGCCGATTCGGCTTCATCTTCCGGCGATAAACCGTAGTAGCACATTTGGTTAATGGCACGGGTATTCTGTGTTGAGTTTAAGGCTAATACATCAATTCCTTGCACTGATACAGGGTTATTAATGACCGCATCCACATTTTGTTTTAAAAGCGGCCCTACTAAGGCTTTCACACCGGCTTGTTTGGCTTGTGCGATAATCTCGTCAATGGAATAAGTCGATGAATCAAAAATTTGCACCGGAATGGTGGAATTTCCTTTGGCATCATTAAAACCAGATAGAATAGTATTACCTAAAATTTGCCCGTCTCCGCTAATCGGCAAGATTAAACCGATTTGCGCAAGATTGGTTTGTTGAAAGTTCAACAGGCTTTGTAATTCTTTTGGAAAGAGAGTGGCGGCGGCATGGTTTGGATAAGCGCTTTTCCACTGTTGTAGGGCTTGGCTTAACTGCACAGGCTGACGAATATTGTCGTTATAGGCTTTAATTAAAGTAAGCCAACCGCCTAATGCCACACTGCCGTCATCCGGTGCATTGTTGATCACCCCCGTATTTGCCGAACGCAGTAACGCCCAAGTTTTATCTACGTTGCTTTGGCGGCGTTGTACATCGGTGAGATTGCTATCCATTTTGATCCGTGCTTTTACTGCCTCAATCACATCTTTACGGTTTTCAAAAATGGCAGCCTGCGTTTCATAATAACGGGATTTTTGCGAGGCGCTCAGCTTATTTAAGTCAATTAAATGCAATTGGCTTTCCGCTACTTCATTTGCGCCTTTCGCAGCAGAGAGACGGGCTTCAATTAATGAGCGGTCAAGTTTTTGTGCCTCATTTAATTCGCCTAATTCAGATAATATTGCCTCGGATTGGGCGATTTTATTCTCTGTGATGAATGCGCGCGCAGCGAGTAATTTATAGGTTTCTTTATCTTCAACACTTTGGGTTTGTTCCAATTTGTTCATATAAAATTCAGAACTGGCGTTGGCATCACGTTGAAGTGTTTCGGTGAAGCTGCTGCCGAATAAATTGGAACAGCCGGCTAACGCCACGGATAATAAAATTGGCATTAAACGTTTTTTAAAACCTGTGCCTTGTAATAGAATAGACATATTCGCTTTTGCTCCATTATGAACGAATCAATAATGAAGTGATCTTACTTATCTCAAACCTTAAAAGCAAACAAAATGAATAATGTAACCGGAATTTTATATATCGTGGCAACACCGATAGGTAATCTGCAAGATATTACCCAACGTGCTTTGGATATTTTTTCACAAGTGGATTTAATCGCGGCGGAAGACACACGCCATAGCGGTTTGCTACTTAGTCACTATGGGATTAAAAAGCCGTTTTTTGCATTGCACGATCATAACGAACAGGAAAAAGCGGTTGTGTTGGTGGAAAAATTAAAACAGGGGAGCCATATTGCGTTAATATCCGATGCCGGTACGCCTTTAATTAGTGATCCCGGTTTTCATTTAGTGCGTCAATGCCGTGAGGCGGGGATCAAAGTAGTGCCTGTGCCGGGCGCCTGCGCGGCGATTACCGCACTTTGTGCTTCCGGTATTGCTTCGGATCGTTTTTGTTTTGAAGGCTTTTTACCGGCGAAAACGAAAGCACGCAAGGATAAGTTAGAAAACTTGTCAGAAGAAGACCGCACTTTAATCTTTTATGAATCCACTCACCGTATTTTGGATACCCTTGCGGATATGCAAGATGTATTGGGCAAAGATCGTTATGTGGTACTAGCCCGTGAAATAACCAAAACTTGGGAAACCATTATGGGTGATAAGGTTGGGAATTTACGAAAATGGTTAGCCGAATCGCCAAACCGGACTAAAGGTGAAATGGTCTTGATCGTAGAAGGTAAACCTAAGCAAGAAAATAAAGGGGAATTCTCTCCTCAAGCGATTAAGGCCTTAAGCTTGATTACGCAAGAATTACCGCTTAAAAAAGCGGCGTCCATTGTTGCTGAATTGTATGGTTACAAGAAAAACGCCCTATACCAATTTGGATTGAATAATTTTAACTAATATTTACCTCAAATATTTTCGTTTTTATAGTGAAAATTGATTGAGAGACGACAACGAATTTTATAAATTTCGGAGAACAAATGCTAAACCAAGTTTCAAACACATTACTTACCCCAAGCGATTTATCCACCAAAGAATTAATGAATATTTTTGACATGATGTCACATCGAAATATTGATTATGCCGATTTATATTTTCAGCTTAGTCAAGACGAGAACTGGGTTTTGGAGGACGGCATTATCAAAGAAGGGGGATTTCACATTGATCGCGGGGTTGGCGTTCGTGCGGTATCCGGTGAGAAAACCGGTTTTGCTTACTCGGATCACATCAGCCTTGCCTCACTGCAACAATGTGCTAATGCGGTGAAAGGGATTGCGCAACACAAACAAGGCAATATTATTGTGCCAACTACACTCAATACGGTTAATCCCATTATACGCTATGCCGCGATTAATCCGCTGGAAAGCCTTTCTAAAGAGAAGAAAGTTGAGTTATTACATTTGGTTGATCGTGCTGCTCGGGCGGAAGATCCGCGTGTCACCCGAGTTTCTGCCGGTTTAAGTGCCGTTTATGAAGAAGTGTTGGTGATGGCAACGGACGGTACATTAGCGGCAGATATTCGACCGCTTGTACGTTTGTCGATTTCCGTTTTAGTGGAAGAAAACGGCAAGCGTGAACGTGGAAGCTGCGGTTCAGGCGGGCGTTTTGGACTAGATTGGTTCTTTGAGACGGTTGACGGCGATATTCGAGCGGTGAATTTTGCGAAAGAAGCGGTTCGTCAGGCATTGGTTAATTTAACTGCGGTTGCCGCACCGGCCGGATTAATGCCGGTTGTGTTGGGCGCTGGCTGGCCTGGCGTATTATTACATGAAGCGGTAGGGCATGGGTTGGAGGGCGATTTTAACCGCAAGGAAAGTTCGCTCTTTACCGGTAAGATCGGCGAATTGGTTACTTCACCATTGTGTACGATTGTGGATGACGGCACGATTGCCAACCGTCGTGGTTCGCTGACGATTGATGATGAAGGGGTGCCGAGTCAATGTAATGTACTCATTAAAGAGGGCATTTTGCAGGGGTATATGCAAGATAAAATGAATGCACGATTGATGGGTGTCAAACCGACAGGGAATGGGCGTCGCGAGTCTTATGCCCACTTACCGATGCCACGTATGACAAACACTTATATGTTGGCGGGACAGAGTCACTTTGAGGATTTAATTACTTCCGTTGATCACGGTATTTATGCACCGCACTTTGGTGGTGGGCAAGTGGATATTACCTCAGGCAAATTTGTGTTTTCCACCTCGGAAGCCTATCTTATCGAAAAGGGTAAAATCACCAAGCCGGTAAAAGGGGCAACTTTAATTGGTAGCGGTATTGAGGTGATGCAGAAAATTTCCATGGTTGCCGATAAAAGCGAATTGGATTTAGGCGTTGGCGTATGTGGTAAAGACGGGCAAAGCGTACCTGTTGGGGTAGGGCAGCCGGCATTGAAGATTGATGAAATCACAGTAGGCGGAACAAATTAATCCCAAAATTAACCGCACTTTGGGTTTAATCAAAAGTGCGGTTAATTTTCCGTTTAAATGGATAAAAAATCGGATAACACCCTAAGGTTTATCCGATTTTTGTTTGATAGGTTAATTATGCCCAGTGTTTTTCAATTTCGGCACGGATTGCTTCGGCAGTGGCTTTACCTTTTTCGCCGACTAATGCCCGACCTGCGATAAAGGCTTTGGCATTTTTAATTTCTTTGAACAGCTGAATATCTTCCGGCACAATACCGCCGGTAATGGATAATTCAAGCCCGAGAGCGGATAATTTTTTCATTAATTCCACATCTTCCGCTGTCCAGCCTTTGCCGGCTAATTCCGCATCGCGCGAACGATGATAAATCGCCTGTTTTACGCCTAATTCAACCCATTCTTTGGCGTCTTTTTCGACTGTCCAGTTACCGTAGATTTCAATTTGAATTTCTTTTTTGACTTTTAGCTCAGGGTGAGCGGCATTAAATTCATCCGCCACTTTTTTACAAGCCGCTTTGGTTGCAGGGTGAGCGGCTGCGGAGACAGTCAGCCAGTCAGCGCCTGCTTCAAATGCCATTTTTGCCAAGATTGCACCGCCGTCGGTGGTTTTTAAATCACACACAATAATGTGGTTTGGGTGTAAGGCGCGCAAGGTGCTGACGGCTTTCATACCTTCCGCACAGGCTAAAATAGTGCCAACCTCAATAATTTCCACTAAATTTTCCGCTTGTTTGGCATCGGCGACGGCTTTTTCTAAAGAGAGAGAGTCGAGGGCGATTTGTAGTAATGGTTTAGACATACTTATTCCTTCTGTTAATTTGAAAAGGGGAAAAGTGCGGTTAATTTTGACCGCACTTTTTGAATTGGGTTAGATTAACTGTTTAGCGCTTTATCAATCGCCGCATAAACTTCATCGGCATTATTACAATGGCGGAAACGGTTTAAATCCACGCCGTCATCGCTGTCAGGATCATCAAGGACTTGGGTAATTTCCATTAAACCTTGCATATGTTGATCGGAATCACTGCCGGCAAGGGTAATTAACACATATACCGGATCCTCTTCTCCGTCAAAATAAATCGGTTCTTTTAAGGTGACTAAAGCAAACGCCGTTTTAATTACGCCTTCTTCCGGACGGGCGTGCGGCATCGCAAGCCCCGGCGCTAAAATGATATAAGGCCCCATTTTTTCGATATTGCTGATAATGGTATCGTAATAACGCGGTTCGATTGCGCCTGACGCCTCTAATAAATCCGTACCGATTTTAATTGCGGCTTTCCAATCTGCTGCGGTTTGGTTGAGTTTGATTGAATTGTTGGCGATAAGAGATTCTTTTAACATACTGAGATCCTTAAACTATGTAGTGTGAAGTTGTGCGATCAATTCTCGTCGAAAACCGACCGCACTTTAATTAAGCCTTATTTGCTGTTTTGAAATTTGTTGATGAGTTCGATTAATTCGTCACCAAAGGAATTTGGGTTTAGCATATTTTGTACGCCCAACACATATTTCCCTTCACCGACTTGAATTTCACCGGCTAAATGTTTTGACGAAACAATAATATCCGTGCTATCCAGTTTGCCTTTATAGTCGGTTACCGCACAGGAATCCATAATGTTAGGAATACCGCGTTTATCCAAATAACCTTTGATCTTCATTTTCATCATCATTGAAGAACCTTGACCCGAACCGCAGACAGCGAGAATACGCACCGGTTTTGTCGCATCATCAGAAACATCGTCATTTTTGACCGCACTTTGAGGTGAATGTTCTTGAGCAACAACTGATTCTTGTTCGCTTTCTTCCGCACCATAGCCGTCCATTTGTTCAAGGGTTTTACCCGCAGCCGCTGCAGCAGCTTCCGCTGCGCGTAATTTTTTCGCAGCAAATGCCATATAAACAAAGGCAGCCGCTAAGATAACAAAGAAGAAGAATGGCACGCTGACGATACCCTGTAATACCGGTGGGAAGAATAATGCCCAGTCTGCCATGCCCATCCAACCGTTAAAGGTTGCGCCTTGGGTTGCTAACAGGTGAATCACCCACGCCGAACCTAATACTTCGATGATCCCCATGACAAAACAGATTTTCATCACCGCACGCCAGCCGCCGAAATGGTTGGCAAATACGCCGATGGTTGCATTGGAGAAGAACATTGGAATAAAGCCCGGAATGATTAATACGGAAGCATCAAAGCCAAGTAATAGACCGACTGCAACGAATTGACCGATTGCCCCCCACATAAAGCCGAATACCATAGCATTTGGTGAGAAAGCGTAAATTGCCGCACAGTCAATCGCCAATACCGCATTAGGAATCACGCGTTCGGAGATACCTTTAAAGGCTTCGGACAATTCTGCAACGAACATCCGCACCCCGATAACAATCACTTGAATCGCAACAGCAAATTTTAAGCCGGTTTCAAAAATATAGATTGACCAGTGGGTTTTGCCCGCCATGGTTTGTAGGTTATCCAACCCGAAAGAGAGCAGAATAATGCCGAAGAAGACGGTCATCACTAATACGGTGGCAGAGATACTGTCGTGGAAAATATGTAACCATTTCGGTAATTTCATATTGTCAACACTGTCGTCTTTATTACCGAGTTTTGGTGCGAGCTTTACGGCGATCCAAGAAGCAATTTGCTGTTGATGTCCGATAGAAAAACCGGCTCCGCCTGTGACGGCTTGAGTCGGTTTATACATAATGTTGGATGAAATCCCCCAGTATAATGCCATAATGATGGCGGTATAAATGATGGTTTCCATCATCGACGCGCCGATCAGCATATAGAATACGGCAACCAATCCCGCCTGTTGGAACATAATATGTCCGGTCAGCATAATGGTGCGAATACCGGTAAAGCGTCTGAATACTACAAGTAAAATGTTTAGCGCTAAGGCTAATAACACCGCATAACCGACCCATGCGTAGTTATCCGCCATGGTTTCAATGGTTGCTTGCATACTGGTGTAAGGATCGATTACCGCGCCGGTTAAGCCGTGATATTCGGATAATTTGGTAATAATCGGTTTGAAACCTTTGACTAATTCGCCGGCGCCCACTTGGACTAACATAAAGCCGACAATTGTTTTTATCGTCCCTTTAATCACGGTCGTGGTGTCTTTGCGTAAAAGAATGTAACCGATACAGGCCACGATACCTAAGAGTAGTGGCGCTTTATTTAGCACCTGATCTCTAAAGACGATAAATAAATCTAATAATGTTTCCATAACAGAACCTCTGTTGACATTGTTTAAAATGGGAAAAACTTAACGTTTGAGTCTGTTTCGAAGAGTGTCGAAAAAGAAATCCGCTAAATAATAGCAATTATCTATGAATAAAAAAGATTGAATTTGATTTTTTGTGAGCAAAATCACATTTTATTTTTCTAATAGGTTCTTGTTATGTTAAGTAAAATAAATTTAATGTTATTTAGGTAATGGCTTACCTTTAAAGTTTATTAAATGAGTGAAAAGAATAGATTTAGATCTAGATCATAAAATCTAGAAAAAATATTTTACAAAATAAAATGATTTGATATGATTTGTTTTGATTGTTATTTGATTTTTTAAGTAAACGGAAGGAGTTAAAATGAGCAAAATTCAAGAAATCACGCGTGAAAGTTGGATTCTTTCTACTTTTCCTGAATGGGGCACTTGGTTAAACGAAGAAATTGAGCAAGAGGTTGTTCCGGAAGGTAATTTTGCGATGTGGTGGCTGGGTTGTGTCGGCGTTTGGATCAAAACCCCGGGTGGAGCAAATCTTTGTATGGATTTGTGGTGCGGACGTGGGAAAAGCACCAAAAAAGTAAAAGATATGGTACGCGGTCACCAAATGGCAAATATGGCGGGTGTGCGTAAATTGCAACCAAACTTGCGTGCTGCACCAATGGTGTTAGACCCGTTTGCGATTAATGAAGTGGATTTTATTCTTGCTTCTCACTACCATAGCGATCATATTGATGTGAATGTGGCGGCGGCGATTGTCAATAATCCGAAATTGGATCACGTGAAATTTGTCGGCCCTTGGCATTGTGCGGAACTATGGAAAAAATGGGGTGTACCGGAAGAGCGCATTATTATTGTAAAACCGGGTGATGTAGTGAAATTAAAAGATGTGGAAATCCACGCCCTTGATTCTTTTGACCGCACTTGTTTGGTGACTTTACCGGTTGAAGGTGCGGAAGAGCGAGGCGGTGAGTTAGCCGGTCTTTGCCCGTCTGACGAAGAAATGGGGCGCAAAGCGGTGAACTATGTGTTTAAAACGCCGGGCGGTAATATTTATCATGGTGCGGATTCTCACTTCTCTATTCAATTTGCCAAACACGGTAAACAATTTGATATTGATGTCGCGTTAAATAATTATGGCGAAAATCCGGTCGGTATCGCAGATAAAATGACCTCTGTGGATTTATTGCGTATGGCAGAAAGTTTGCGTTGTAAAGTGATTATTCCGGTTCATCACGATATTTGGACAAACTTTATGGCAAGTACTGATGAAATTATTCAATTGTGGAAAATGCGTAAAGAACGCTTGCAATACAAATTCCATCCGTTTATTTGGGAAGTGGGCGGTAAATATGTTTATCCGCGTGATAAAGATTTAATTGAATATCATCATCCTCGTGGTTTTGATGACTGTTTTGAACACGAGCCTAATATCCAATTCAAATCAATGTTATAGCAAAAAAAAGCCACCTTTTTACTTGAAGGTGGCTAGTTTTTTGTTCATTATTCGCATCAGAGAAATAGCAAGGAAAATATAATGAACGAAAATTATCGCCATAGACGGCTTTTACAATTGTTACTTGAGAAACAAGCACTTTCTACTATGGAAATTGTTGAACAACTTGATATTTCACCTGCAACAGCAAGGCGGGACATCAATAAATTAGCTCAGCAAGGCCGATTAAAGAAAGTGCGTAATGGCGCAGAGTCGATACAGTCCTCTTCACTAGATTATCAATACAGTGCGGCAATCAATAATATTGATGAAAAACAACGTATTGCTCAGGCAGCGAGTCAATTATGCCAAGAGGGCGATTCGGTTATTTTAACTTGTGGCTCAACAATGCAAATGTTGGGCGATCATTTATGCGGAAGAAAATTGCAGATCATCACAAACTTCATTCCGCTTGCCAATAAATTGATTGAAAACAATCACGAAGATATTGTGATTATGGGGGGGCAATATAACCGAAATAAAGCAATAACCCTTTCTCTTAATCAAAATGAAAGCCCTTATGCCGCCAATATTATGTTTACCAGCGGAAAAGGTTTTACCACTGAGGGATTGTATAAAACAGATATGATTATTGCTAATTCGGAACAACGGTTGTTCGCCAAAGCCGCTAAGTATGTGGTATTGCTTGACTGTACTAAATTGGGGCAACAAGTGGGGATGTTATTTACCGAATTAGCCCATATTGATTTATTGATTACCGGCAAAGATGCAGATGCCGAAATCATTGAAAAATTAAGAAATAAAGGGTTGGAAATCATCTTGACTTGATGACTTTCCACCACAACATTAAATAAGGAACAGAAATGCGAAAACATAAACTCGGTATCTATGAAAAAGCTCTACCCAAAAACATCAGTTGGCAAGATCGCCTGTCTATCGCAAAAGCCTGTGGATTTGATTTTGTTGAAATCTCTATTGATGAAACGGACGAACGTTTGGCTCGTTTAGACTGGAGTAAAAAAGAGCGGTTGCAATTAGTTAAAGCTATCGTGAATACGGGCGTTACTATTCCCTCAATGTGTCTTTCCGGACATCGCCGTTTCCCTTTTGGCAGCCGTGATGAAGCCATCCGTCAAAAAGCCTATGAAATTATGCAAAAAGCGATTCAATTCGCTGTCGATACCGGCATTCGTACCATTCAACTGGCGGGCTATGATGTCTATTATGAAGAACAAGACGAAGACACTATCGCACGTTTTCAACAAGGTTTAGAATGGGCGGTGGAATTAGCCGCCAGCAATCAAGTGACCCTTGCGGTAGAAATTATGGATACCCAATTTATGAGTTCCATTTCCCGTTGGAAAAAATGGGATGAGATTATTAAATCGCCTTGGTTTACCGTCTATCCCGATTTAGGCAATCTTTCCGCGTGGAATGATAATGTTGCCGAAGAATTAAAACTCGGTATGGATAAAATTTCCGCTATTCATTTAAAAGATACTTATAAGGTTACTGAAACCTGTGCAGGTCAATTCCGTGATGTGCCGTTTGGCGACGGTTGCGTTGATTTTGTCGCTTGCTTTAAAACCCTTGCCGAACTGAACTACCGCGGCGCATTTTTAATTGAAATGTGGACGGAAAAAGCCGATGAACCGATTGCGGAAATTATTAATGCCCGCCGTTGGATCGAACAAAAAATGAAAGAAGGAGGCTTCCAATGTTAGAAGCATTAAAAGAGAAAGTATTAAAAGCCAATTTAGCGCTACCAAAGCACAATCTTGTTACTTTTACTTGGGGAAACGTGAGTGAAATTGATCGCACTTCTAACCTCGTCGTGATCAAACCGTCGGGGGTTGATTATGAGGTAATGACGGCAGAAGATATGGTTGTCGTTGATTTATTTACTGGAAAAGTGGTTGAAGGTAGTAAAAAACCGTCTTCCGATACGCCGACACATCTTGAATTATATCGCCGCTTTAAAGACATTGGCGGCATCGTGCATACCCATTCCCGCCATGCCACAACTTGGGCGCAAGCAGGAGAGGATTTATTGGCATTAGGTACAACCCACGCCGATTATTTTTACGGCACCATTCCTTGCACTCGTAAAATGACACCGGCTGAAATTCAAGGCGAATATGAATTAGAAACGGGGAAAGTGATTGTCGAAACGTTCCAAAAACGCAATATCGATCCAAACCAAGTTCCGGCAGTATTAGTTAATTCTCACGGGCCTTTTGTGTGGGGAACAGATGCGGATAATGCCGTGCATAATGCGGTTGTGTTAGAAGAATTGGCTTATATGAATCTGTTTAGTAAAGTATTAAGACCAAGTTTAGGCTCTATGCAACAAGAATTATTGGATAAACATTATCTCCGTAAACACGGTAAAAATGCCTATTACGGACAGTAATTTTCCAATCAATAAGGCGGTTTTTTAACCGCCGTTTTTTATCTAAGAGGAATAAAAATGAATTATAAAGTCGTTGCTTTTGATCTTGACGGTACATTGTTAAATTCAGAAGGGCATATTTTGCCGGAAAATCAATTAGCAATTCAAGCCGCTGTAAATAAAGGAATTAAAGTTTTGTTGGTAACGGGCAGACACCATACTGCCGTAAAACCTTATTATTGTGAATTGGATTTAGATACACCGATTATTTGTTGTAACGGAACCTATGTTTATGATGTGGCGACGGATTCGACACCTTTTGCTAATCCGCTTTCTAAGCAACAGGCGCAATTAATTTATGATGTAGCGGAAAAACATCATTGTCATTTATTGATGTATTCCCGAGATTCAATGAATTATGCCCAACTTAATCCTCACATGGAAAAATTTCTGAAATGGGTAGAAACTTGCCCTGCGGATGTGCGCCCTGATGTACGTAAAGCGGACAGTATTCAAGATGTGATTGACTGCCATCACCCAATTTGGAAGTGTGTCATTAGCGCCGAGAATAAAGATGTTATGAATAATGTGGTTAATGAGCTGCCGATTTCTCAATTTAGTTGCGAATGGTCTTGGGTGGATCGTGTGGATATTGCCAATGCAGGCAATACAAAAGGTGGCAGACTACTTGCGTTATTAAAAGAGTGGAATATTGATCCGCAGGAAGTTATTGCTTTTGGCGACAATCATAATGACATCAGTATGCTAAGTGCGGTCGGCTTAGGGGTTGCGATGGGCAATGCGGAAGATGAAGTGAAAGCACAGGCAAAACAGATCACGACCTCAAATAATGAGGGCGGTATTGCAGAAGTATTAAAAGAGGCTTTATCACTATAATTTTCAGTTTTACATTCTTTTATAAAGACGAATTGTCATTCTAATGACTGTAACTAAAAAATAACCGCACTTTGAGTTGCTCGAAAAGTGCGGTTAGTTTTTCTGTTGTTTTATACCGAGTATTTAGGTTGTTTAAACACCGTCACTTCCGGCACGACACCCGTATATTTTTCCACTTGAACAATACAAGTATTCGGCGAGTTGCCCTGCGCTAATTTAGACGTCCCCTCATCACGGGTGAGCACGTTTGGACTACCATTTTTACATAGCGGTTTTTCGCTTTCACCTAGGCCGAGCGGATCATACCATGCTCCCTCATGTAATCCGAGCGTGCCTTTAATAATCCCTTCGGTAACCACTGCACCGGCTAATACCTGACCGCGAACATTGTGGATACGAACTATATCCCCATCAACAATACCGCGTGGTTTGGCATCCTCAGGATGAATTAATACCGGTTCACGATCATTCACCGCATATTTTTGGCGTAATGAAGTATGAGCCAATTGGCTGTGTAAACGATAGTAGGCATGAGGTGTGACTAACGCAAGCGGATAGTCTTCAGTGGTATTACCGGCAAATTCTTCCGGTTCCATCCAACTCGGATGACCTTTACAATCGTCATAATTCATCTTTGCGACGACATCAGAGTAAATCTCAATTTTGCCTGATGGTGTTCCAAGTGGGTTGAGTAGCGGATCTTCACGAAATTCCGCATATCGTACCCATTTTTTTGCTGTCTCGTTTGCTTCAAACATTAACGGTTTGTTTTCTTCCCAGAATCGTTCAAAACGAGGCAATGCAACACGATTGTGACGTGCGGCAGTGAAGGCGGTTTTATAGAAATCTTCCAGCCATTCCATTTCCGTTTTGCCTTCGGTAAATTCCTCTTCTTTCCCTGCGCGTTTGGCGAGTTCGGCAAAAATATCGAAGTCATTTTTTGCCTCAAATTGTGGCGCTACAACTTGTTTCATCGGGTAAATTGAGAACATAGAATAGTCCCCACCCATGGTTAAATCATTACGTTCGTAACTTGTTGTTGCCGGCAAAACAATATCCGCCATACGGGCTGTTGGTGTCCAATTTACCTCATTAACGATGAAGGTTTCCGGTTTTTGGAACGCTTTTACTAATAAATTTGTATTTTGATGCTGTGTGAATGGATTGCCGCCCGCCCAATATACGACTTTAATCTCTGGATAGGTGATTTTTGTCCCATTGTAGTCAATGGTTTTTCCCGGATTGAGTAGGGCATCTGCAATACGAGCCACAGGGAAAGAAAATTTTGCCGCGTCATCCAGCCAGGTTTTTTCACCCGTTCCGACAGACGGAGTTGCACTGATTGAACCAATAGTACCGCCCGTAGCTGTTGGTACACCACCATTTGCATAGTGATAGCTAAAACCAAAACCGCCACCCGGTAAACCAATTTGACCAAGCATCGAGGCAAGGGTAACCAACATCCAGTGGGATTGTTCACCGTGACGTTGACGCTGTATTCCCCATCCGCCCATTAGCATGGTGCGTTTGGTAACAAAATCATTTGCTAATTGTTTAATGATTTCCACCGGTACACCACAGATTTTGCTTGCCCATTCCGCAGTTTTAGGTTGACCATCCGTTTTACCGAGTAGGTAATCTTCAAATTTACTGTAACCTGTTGTGTATTTTTTTAAGAATGCTTTATCGTGTTTATTTTCGCTTACTAAGGTATGAGCGATTCCTAGCATTAGTGGCACATCCGTTGCAGTATTCACAGGAATCCATTCCGCGCCGAGCATTTGGCAGGTTTCACTTTTTATCGGATCGATACAGATAATGCGTTTACCTGTGGCTTGGAATTTTTTGAAATATTCGATTCCTTTCTGATCCGAAGACATCCAAGCAATACGTAATGTGGTGAGTGGATTTGCCCCCCAAAGCACAATAATATCACTGCTTTCAAGTAATACTTCCCAACTGGTTTGTTGTTCATAGACCTCAATCGTGCCAAGTACATGCGGCATAATCACTTGTGCCGCACCGGTAGAGTAGTCGCCTTTATAACCTACAAAGCCACCGGTAATATTCATATAACGTTGTAATAGTGTACGGGAGGCATGAAGTGCGCCGCTACTGAACCAACCGTAAGAACCGGCATAAATCGCACTTGAGCCATGTTGTTGGCGCACTTTATGGAGTTGATTATGCACAAGATCAAGTGCTTGTTCCCAAGAAACCCGAACCCACTCATCACGCCCGCGCATGGTTGTATCACTATTCCCCGGATTTTCTAAATAGCCTTTGCGTACCATTGGGTATTTCACACGGGTTTCGCTATAAAGTTGATCGGCGACCACGGTTTGTAATTCATTAGGAACAGCGGGTTCAATGGCTGCGCCGGATTTTACCGCTTTACCGTCCTGCACTACCACGCCAATTGGCCCCCAGTGTGCGGCGGTGACAACAGTTTTTAATTCAGGCTCTGCTGCAACCGTACTTTTAGACAGCACCGCACCGACCATACCACTAGAAAGCGACGCACTTGCTACGCCAAGGGATGTATTTTTTAAGAAGTCACGGCGTTTTTGATTAATATTATTCTTTTTCATTTCAACCTCGTTTTTAACATGAGAAGTGAATTATTTGGCAGCCATATCTTTGGCGCTACGTTGTAAATAAATAGTTAAAGCACGCACTTCATCTTTATTCATAGAAGTTCGATCTTTCATGGAATTCACTACACCAATCCATTGGTTTGCCGTATAGTGATCGGCACTAATTGCTGCGTGGCAACTACTACAATTTGCTTGATTTAACTGGCTACCGTATTGATTAAGTGCGGTTAAATCTGACGACATTTTTTCTTTTGGTACAGAAACAATAAAGCTCACTTCTTTCCAATTGGAATTGGTTACTTCATCATGTTTGGTTTGTAGGATTTTCATACCTTTACGCGCTTCTTCATCGACTAATGCGACGGTAATGCGTTTACCTAATTCTAGATAAATCACAGAATCTGCGCCAACTTGTTGCCAGCCGTGTAGGGTACCCTGTAATTGCTCGCCTTTTGCTTGCCAATTCGTTATTTCCGCATAAGGCATTAGTCGGATATCACCGCCTTGTTCACCTTGTGCCGAAGTCATTTCTGCTGCATAAATAGATGAATCTTGAGTGATATTCCCACCTAAAGAGGTTACTGATTGTGCCCCTTCATCACCGTGAGATTCAGGTAAGAAATGTACGATACCTTTGTGGCAATCAATACAGGTCTGTCCATTGGCTTTTGCGCTAATATGGGTTTGTTTGGCTAATTTTGCTTGTGCGGAAAGTTCCATTGCATCAAAACTGTGGCAGCTACGACAGGTTTCGGAATCCGTTGATTTCATTTCATCCCATACGCGTTGTGCCATTTCTGCTCGGTGTGCTTCGTATTTCTGTTTAGAATCCAGTTTGCCTTGCAATTCATACCACACATCTTTCAGTGCGATGAATTTCGCTTTCAGATAATGCCAGCCTTCTTGCGGAACATGACAATCGGCACATTCTGCACGAATACCTTTTGCATTCGCAAAATGGGTTGAACCTTCCCATTCTTGTTGCGGGTGAGTCATGGAATGGCAACTAACACAAAATTCCGGTGAGCTGGTTTTATGCATAATTGTTTGTGTTCCCCACAACGCCACTGCCCCTATGCCGATAAAGCAGAGTGCGGTCAGAATTTTGGTTGTTTTTGACATAGATGTACTCCAAATTGATAAAAAATAATAAAAAGATAAATAACTATTAATAGTTAACAGTATTTTAAAGAAATTGAGTTAATGAGTGATGATCTAAGTCAAGGAAGTGGGATATAAGAGGATTTTTAAGCGTTTTTATCTTAAATCATTATATAGTGATTTTTATAATGATTGGGGGGGGGAAAAGTGCGGTCAAAAATACAAGAAATTTTGACCGCACTTTAAAAGTGTTTGAATTAGTCGGGATTATTTCGCCGCTTTTAATTCTTGGTAATATTGTTCGTAGTATTGAATTGCATCACCTACATCATCCTGCCAATGGCTATTTTTTAATATTTCAGCTGTTGGATAGATTGACGGATCTTCGGTAATTTCTTTTGGTAATACTTTTTTCGCTTCAACGTTGGCAGTTGGGTAACCAATCGCGAGGGTTAATTTTTCAGCTGCTTTTGCACCTAACATATAGTTGATAAGTTTATGTGCGCCATCAGGGTTTTTTGAAGTTGCCGGAATCGCTAAGGTATCAACCCAAAGTACAGGGCCTTCTTTTGGAAATACCATGTCTAATGGTGCTTGCTCTTTTTTAGCGATACGCACGGAACCATTCCATAACTGACCGACTTCTACTTCACCGGAGATGAAAGAGTTAGCCGGGTTGTCAGAATTGAAAGAAAGAACATTTGGACGTAATTTCAATAATTCTTCATAGGCTTGTTTGATGATAGCCGGATCTTGAGTGTTCGGGTCTTGACCAATTTTTAACAGTGCAATGTTAAATACTTCACGGGCATCATCTAGTAATTGTACTTTATTGGCAAACTCAGGTTTCCATAAATCGCCCCAAGAGGTGAAATCCGCCCCTTTGTAAGTATTGGTGTTAAACGCAATACCCGGTGCACCCAATAATTGAGGAAGCGAGTATTTGTTTCCTTTGTCATAAGGTTTGTCGAGCCAATCAGGATCTAATTCTTTAATTACAGGTAATTTACTGTGATCAAGTTCTTTTAACATCCCTTCACGTGCCATTTTTGACACAAAGTAGTTAGAAGGTGCGATAACGTCATAACCGCCGGCTGCGCCTTGGGTTTTGAGTTTTGCATACATGGTTTCGTTTGATTCAAGACTTGAAACGATAACTTTAATGCCGGTTTCTTTGGTAAAATCATCCAATAGACCATCCGGAACATATTCAGTCCAAGTATATAAGTACACAGTATCATTAGCAGTAGCCGGTGCGTTTGCATTTTCAGACTTGCTTTCTTTATCATTACAAGCTGTTAAGGTTGCAGCCACCAAACCGGCGGTGATTAAACCTGCAAATTTTTTCATTTTTGTTTGTTCTCCGTAAAAGAGGGGTAAAAAAACCACCTACAGGAATTGTAGGTATAAAAAAACGCCTTGATTGTGCGTCAAGGCGTATTCTATTTGATATTAAAAGGTTTGTGAAACCTTTTATTATGTCTTAGTAATTATTTTTACGAGTAATGAGTTGGCTTAAAATTACCAGTGCTAATGAAAGCACAATCATGATGGTTGCCAGTGCATTGACTTCAGGTGTTACGCCGGTTTTTACCAATGAGAAGATACGTAACGGTAAAATTTCATAGCTGACACCACTCACAAATGAGGAAACCACAACATCATCCAGTGAGATGGTGAAACTTAATAGCCAACCTGAAACGATTGCAGGTAAGGCAAGCGGAATAATGATTTTGCGTAAAATCGTTACTTCGCTCGCTCCCAAGTCTTTTGCTGCCTCCAGCATTTTGGAATCAAATCCGTTTAAGCGGGAGAAAATTGTTACGGTAACATAAGGTAAACAGAAGGTAACGTGTGCCAAGAGTAATGACCAAAAACCTAATGAAATCCCTACAACCATAAACAATGCCAACAAAGACACGGCCATAACGATATCCGGCGACATCATCACAATAAATAACATACCGCTTACCGCTTGTTTACCGCGGAAACGATAACGATACAATGCGATTGCGGTTAAGCCACCCACAATGGTTGCTAAGGTGGCGGCAAAAAATGCGATGGTTACCGAATGGATCGCCGCTTGAATTAAGGTATCGTTATTGAATAAACGCTCGTACCAGTTCCAACTAAATCCTTTCCAACTCAAACCGTAGCGGTCGGCATTGAAAGAATTGGTTACCAAAATGATGATTGGGATATACAAATAAGCGTATACCACAAATATAAAGATATTACGTAGTAAACGGCTCATTATTCCAACTCCACTTTTTTATTTAGTAGTTTATTTGCACGATAGTAAACGAAGATAAGCAATGCCATCAAAATCGTTAAACCGATACTAATTGCAGAACCGAACGGCCAGTTACGGGAAATCAAGAATTCGCTCTTAATGACGTTCCCTACTAACAAGACTTTCGCTCCGCCTAATAAATCCGCTACATAGAACATTCCCATTGCCGGTAATAGTACTAATAAACAACCGGCAACAATACCCGGCATGGTTAATGGCAAAATAACACGGAAGAAACGTTGGAATGCATTTGCGCCTAAGTCTTTTGCGGCTTCAAGTAAACGTCCGTCTAATTTTTCAATGGCAGAGTAGAGCGGAAGAATCATAAACGGTAGAAGTAGATAAACTAAACCGATAATAACCGCAACTTCCGTATTCAAAATACGAATCGGCTCGCTCAAAATCCCCATTTCCATTAGCATAGTATTCAGTACGCCTTTCACACCGAGGAAGATTTTCATTCCATAAATACGGATCAACGAGTTTGTCCAAAATGGTAATACCACAAGAAACAATAAGAGCGGTCGGTATTTCGGGTGAATTTTGCTGACCATAAAGGCGAACGGATAGCCAATCAGTAAGCAAATAATCGTTGCAATGCCGGACATATACAAGGAATTCCACACCACCTGCGCATAAAGCGGGTTGAACAGGTTGATGTAGTTATCAAAGTTAAACGGCAAAGTGTAGAAGTTGCTACCATCTCGGGTTAAAAAACTTACCGCTAATACCAATAGGTTTGGAATCAGCACAAAGAAGATTAGCCAAGCGAAGATAATTGCAACAGTAATTTTCTGAAATTTGTTATTAATTATCTTCATCGTTGAGTACAACCTCCCAACCTTCGTGCCATGTAACGCCCACACGTTGTCCGACGCTGTGATCCATATGAGGATCATCTTCGTTAAAGAATTCGCTCACAAGTACACGCATACCGTTATGGTCAAATTCTACGGTAGATTCTAATGTCATACCTTTATAAGTGCGGTCAATAATATGGCCGATAATTGCCTTAGATTGTTCGTTTTCATCAAGTTCTTCAATCACAATATCTTCAGGACGAAGGAGAACTTGAAGTTTTTGATCTTTTTCTACCGGCATATCGGTATAGATATCACAGACACGACCTTCTACATTTGCCAGTACCACGTTCTCGGATTTACGTTCAATTACGGTTGCATTAAAGACGTTAATTTCACCAATGAAACGTGCGACAAATAAGTTTGCCGGTTCTTCATAAATCTCTCGTGGCGAACCGTCTTGGGCGATTTTCCCTTTACGTAACAACACGATGCGATCGGACATAGTGATCGCTTCTTCTTGATCGTGGGTGACGAAAATAAAGGTAATTCCCAATTGGCGTTGCAATACCTTAAGTTCGTATTGCATTTGTTTACGTAATTTATAATCCAAAGCAGATAATGATTCATCCAATAATAATACTTTCGGTTTATTAACCACTGCACGGGCAATAGCGATACGTTGCTGTTGACCGCCTGATAATTGGGTCGGTTTACGATCTGCCATCTCTTCCAACTGAACCATACGCAAGGCTTCCAACACACGCGGTTTGATTTCAGCCTCGGGTACTTTTTGCATACGTAAGCCGAAAGCCACGTTTTCAAAAATGGTCATATGTGGGAACAGCGCATAACTTTGAAAAACCGTATTAATGTGGCGTTTTTCTGCAGGGACATTGGTAATGTCTTCACCGTCCAGAATAATATGACCGGAATCTAGTTCCTCTAGGCCTGCCAATAAGCGCAAAACTGTTGTTTTACCACAACCGGAAGGGCCAAGAATAGTGACAAATTCACCGTTATTAATGGTTAAGTTAAAATCGTTAATGATGGTGTTAGAACCGTAAGATTTTTTGACTGAACGAAGCTCAATGATAGGCTTGTTTTGAACCGGATTTTCCACTAGCTTTGGTTTTCTCCCTAATTTCACCAATAAGTTGGTACTGAGTAGAAATAAAGACCTGCAAAGTTGCAGGGGCGACATAAAAACAAGCGCCTATGATATAGCGAATTGTTAATAATGAAAAGGATTTCATACACTTGAACATAAAAAAAATTACCGCGTTCAAAAGAAGGTGAAAAATCTATCGCACTTTCTGTTTTATGAGTTGATTTTTTCACTAATTGATGGGCGTTTTGCTGAAATTTATAGCAGAAATATGTCTGAATAACTAATATCAAGAGAAATGTAAATTTTTGCCTTGCTTTTGTAAAGATATGTAAATATAATCGCTAGCGTTTTATCGAGATTCCTTTTGATAAAGCTAAACTTTAGAGATTTTATTCATAAATTCCTTTTTTATCCCCTGTTTCAGCAGGGGATTTTTTTATGCATTTTGAAAAGAGCAGAAAAAATAACCGCACTTTGATTACCCCATCAAAAGTGCGGTTAAATTTTTCGTCGTTTTTATTGATTAGGGAGTGCTCCCGAGCTCCAATCAGGTGCTTTTACAGGGCGTTTAATTTGTAATAAAAAACGCTGATTTACCGAGGCTTGTGGTTGAACAACTGTACCTGACGGGGTAGAAAATGAAATGCCGCCTTTCAGTAGTTGTTGAACGCTACCGGTGTTAAATTCCGCTCCTTTCCAGCCTAAACTGAAGTCATAGCCGGACGATACCCAAAATTCAGAATTTTTACGTACTAAATGTTGGTATTTCGGTGTGATCGCAATATGAATAAGCACGCGATCACCTAAATCATTGAGATCAAATTTACGTATCGATCCAACTTCGACACCACGATAAAGCACAGGTGAACCTTCCGTTAAATTCATCGCATCATTGGTTTCGAGAATAAACGGTACGCCGTTGCTATATTTATTACGGCTCGGCGAAGTTTGTGCAAGATTAAATTGTGTTTTAGCTTTTCCTTTTCCGACTTCCACATCGATATAGGGCTGTAATAAACTATCTAAGTTTTCAATTGCTCCAGCTGAAATCTGCGGTGAAATAATCTTAAAGGTTGCCCCTTCTTTAGCAATCATGCCCATATAATTAGGGTTGATAAGGGCTTTTGCGGTAATTTTGTGTGATTTCGGATCTAACGTAATACTTTCAACTTCACCAATAGACAATCCTAGATAGCGTAAGCTCATACCTTTGCTCAAATTTGTTGCATCATCTGCGGTCAGAGTGATTACTTGCCCGGCAGATTTTGCCCGCAGCTCATTTGGATACAATGTGTTATTTTTTCCTGAACCGCTGTTATCAAAACTAATTGCTCCTTTTAACGAGCGGGCAATCGGTGTTGCCTGAATACTAATACCTTTCGGAGTAATATCCACTTGGGCGGCACTTTCTACCCAGAAGATACTTTTATCCGTTAATAAATGTTTATAAGGCGGATAAATATAAACATCCACATTAAAATGGTTTGTTTGAGGTTGAATATTGGTAATTTTACCTACTTCATATTGATGATACAGTATGAGAGAGCCTTTACTGATACTTGGTAACGTTGAAGTTTTTAACGTAATATCAGGTTCGACTAAATTGCCGGTAATGCCGGATTCCGCATTTTGTGTATTTTTGTAAAGCGGGTAAGTTTTGAGTGCATTGCCTAAGCCTTTTTTCGCAATAATACGAATGCCCCCTTGTAGCCATTTTTCCGGATGGGCGGATTCAAAACGAACCCCGTCTATGCCTAAATTGACATCGAAGTTTGAGGCCGCGACAAAAAGCGTATTTGGGTTAATTAAATTCCGATATGCGGAACCAATAGCCACTTGGTATTCGACACCTTCTACGTTAATTTGTTGTTTAACAATTTCACCAATTGCAATATTGTTGTAATAAACGGATTGCCCTTCCGATACACCGTAGCTTTCCGGCGCGGTGAGTTTAATTACCAGCGTGTTTGGTGCTTTTAACAGTAATTCGTTTTCTTTAACCACATCAAATTGCAATTTTTCTGTTCCATCACCCGGAATGATTTCAAAGTAATCGCCTCGGAAAAAACGTTGTGGATCGGCTAAATCAGCCAAACTCGGTTTTTTGTTACGAAAAATAATATGGGTATGGGTTTTTAATAAATTTATTTGGTTCGGATCAACAAGTAACGTACCTTTTAGCATACCTTCATTATTTTCATCAACAGTGAGTGCTGAAAGTACGCCAACTTTGTGTTCTTGAAAATAGACATCTGTACGGCCAGCTTCTAAACCGGCAACATTTGGTAGCGTGATACGGACTTCAATGCCACGTTTAGCCTCTTGTAAGCTTGAGTAGAGTGTATAGATTGTATTTTCGGTTGCATTTGCACTGTTTACCGGTGAATCAAAAGAAACGGCACCTTGTACAACGGCATTGAGACTCTCCATACTGAAGTTTAAACCGGACGGACTAATATTTGCGGTCACGCCACTGATATTCCAAAAGCGTGAGTCCTTTTTCACAAAATGCGTATATTCTTTGCCAATGACGACATCAATTTCAACTTTATTATTTTCATTAAAGCGATAATCATAAATTTTACCAACAGGTAATTTTTTGAAATAGACGGAAGAGCCGATAGAAATTGATCCTAAATCATCGGCAACCAAATGAATTAACAAATCACCGGGAGAAACTTGGGCGATAGGGCCTTTTTCTTGGGCAATAAATTGATCTTCAGTATCGCCGTCTCCTGGTTGTAGCGTAATATAGTTTCCCGAAACGAGAGAATCCAAGCCTGAAATACCGGCAAGCGAGACGCTTGGTTGTACTACCCAGAATTTTGTATTTTCACGCAGTACTCCGGTCGCTTCAGGGTAGATATTGGCAATGACTTCGACTTTTTGCATATTATCGGTAAAGTTGACTTTCTTGACGACACCGATTTGTAGTCCTTGATAGCGAATCGGTGTCTTATCAGCGACTAAACCGGATCCGTTTGTAAACGTAATCTTGATTGTTTTACCTTGTTCTTCAATAATTTGGAAGAAAAGAATTGCACCGATACAAAGGGCAATAAAAGGTAACAACCAAAAGGGAGAAACTTTTCGGTTTTTACGTAAAACGGCTTGAATCGTTTTATATTGCGAATCAACGTTTATAGTGTGATTCGTTGAATGTTCATTATTCGGTTGTTGTTTTTCGGTCATAAATTTTCCAAATAAGTCGGCTATCGAATTGTGAGGTTGAAATCATTGTGAGAAATACAGCTGCACCAAAGTAAAAAGCTGCCGGCCCCACTGTAAAATTAATAATCTGCCCCCGCGTGACAAGTGACATCATTAACGCAAGAACGAATAAATCAAGCATGGACCAACGTCCGATAAAGTGTACGATATGTAATAAACGTATTTGCCATTTAATAGAGTGTTGCCAGTTAAAGTGAACGCAGGCAAGTAGATAGAGCATAATTAAAATTTTACTAATTGGCACAAAAATACTGGCAAAAAATACAACAAAGGCAACAAAATAGCTTTTCATTTCAATAAATGAAATTACACCGGACATCAATGTATCCTCGCTTAAAACACCGGTCAGATAAACACCGGATATTGGCAATAGGTTTGCTGGAAAAAGCATAATAATACCGGCAATCAAGGTTGCCCAAGTACGCTGTAATTTTATTGACTCGGGGAGATCTAAATGTGAGTCACAACGAGGGCAAATATGCCGGTTATTTATCTGTTTTATGTCTGAATGAGGAAACGAATAATTGCAAGCGGTGCATAATTCAGTTTTATCTTCTGTTGATGAAAGCATTTTCTTGTGTTCGGGGTAAAATTCGTCCCATAGTTCGTTCAGATTAATTTTGATAAATAATAATGTGGTTAAAAGAGCGGTAAATATAAACGCTAGTAAATAGACATCAATTTCCAATGCAGCATATTCGCGCACTTTAAACATTGATACACCGAGTGCTACGAGATAAACATCAAACATCACCCAGGGCTTAATATAGCTTAAAAAAAGTAACACATTACGTGGACGCATATTAAGTAACTTAGCGAACCATAACATTAAAACCAAGAGAGCGAAAGAAATCGGCATTAAGACGGCACAAATAAATACCAAAAAAGCGGTGTACTGGTAGCCCGCAGTCGCCATTTTCCAAATTCCTTCCCATACAGAGGCACTCACTTTTACACCGAGTAAATCAATGCTTAATAGAGGGAATTTTAAGGCAAAGGGCATTAAAATAAGAATTGAGAGTGCAATCATCGCACAGCGATGTAACGACCAACGATTTGTTGTATTTAATACATGATGACAACGAGGGCACTCTGCATGTTCATTTTCGGGCAACGGATAAGGTACCGAGACGACTTTATCGCATTCACTGCAACGAGTGATTTTATTGTGAATGTTTGCAAGATTCGGTGTAGTCGCCATAATAATATTTTTGCTGTACAAAGTGCGGTCAAAAAAGATTGACTATTCTATCCTTATTCCTCTGTATTTGTGAAGTTTAAATGAACAAACGTTTATTTAAATTGATAGCGTAACAAATAACTTGTTCTCTAAACTTGTTTGGAACATTGTCAATCCTTATAAAAGTGCGATAAACTACGCAAGTTTTTTATTTCAATCCTAGGACAAAAAATGACAGATGCCCAACTTGATGTTCAACAAACTGAAAAAACATCATCAAACCCACAAAAACTGACAAACAATAAGGAAATTATTGCTTATTTAGCGGAAAAATTTCCACTTTGCTTTATTTTAGAAGGTGAGGCAAAACCGTTAAAAATCGGTTTGTTCCAAGATTTAGTCGAAGCCTTAAAGGAAGATGAGCGGGTAAGTAAAACGCAATTACGCCATGCGCTTCGCCAATATACATCCAACTGGCGTTATTTACACGGCTGTCGTGAAGGGGCAGAACGTGTGGATTTGTATGGTAATCCGGCGGGTGTACTGGACGCTGAACATGTTGCACATGCGGCAGAGCAACTTGCTGAAGCAAAAGCAAAATTTGCTGAGAAACGCAAAGCGGAATTGGTGGCAAAAAAAGCGCAACAAAAACGCCAACCGCGTCGCCAAAATAATTTGAAGTCAGTGCGTAAACCAAAAGTTGAATTAAGTGCGGTTGATTTATCCACACTTTCTAAAGGTGCGGCTGTTAAAGTAAAAGTAGGCGATCGTGCTAAGAAAGGCATTGTTGTTGAAGTATTAAAAGATTCGGCACGTGTAGAACTTGAAAATGGCTTAGTAATGAATATCACGTCTGATCGTTTATTCGCCTAATCGCAATATTGATATTTTATCGGGAAAAGATTAAATGAAATTGATAATGACCAAAAGTATTTTAGCTACTGCTATATTAAGTGCATTGTTCCTTCACTCCAATTTGGGGTTTGCTGTCGAATCTAAGTTGAAGTTAAGCGATATTCAGATTCCTTCAGCAACGGAAGAAAATCTGTTGGCGACAAAACGTGCGACAACGCGCTTAACACAGTCTCATTATCGAAAATTTCAACTTGATGATGCTTTTTCAGAGAAGATATTTGATCGTTATATCAAAAGTTTGGATTATAGTCGGAATACTTTTCTACAATCGGATATCGATGAATTACGTCAGAAATACGGTACGCGGTTGGATGATCAGTTAAACCAAGGTGATCTTTCAGCCGCCTTTGCAATTTATGATTTAATGATGAAACGTCGTTACGAACGTTATGTCTATGCACTTTCATTGTTAGATAAAGAACCGAATTTAAACGGTAAAGATCAAATTGAAATTGATCGTGAAAAAGCGGATTTTCCTAAAACGGAAGAAGAAGCAAACCGTCTTTGGGAAGAACGTGTAAAAAATGATGTAATTAATTTAAAACTAAAAGATAAAAAATGGTCGGAAATTAAAAACAAACTGGCAAAACGCTATAATTTAGCAATTCGCCGTTTAACGCAAACGAAAGCGGATGATATTGTTCAGGTGTATCTAAATGCTTTTGCACGCGAAATTGATCCGCATACCAGTTATCTTTCACCACGTACCGCAAAAAGCTTTAACGAAAGTATGAATCTTTCATTAGAGGGGATCGGTGCAACACTGCAATCAGAGGATGATGAAACCAGCATTAAGTCGCTTGTTCCCGGTGCACCGGCGGAGCGTAGCAAAAAATTAAAAGCCGGCGATAAAATTATTGGTGTCGGACAGGAAAAAGGTGAAATCGAGGATATAATTGGTTGGCGTCTAGAAGATATTGTTGACAAAATTAAAGGCAAAAAAGGTACGAAGGTTCGTCTTGAGGTTGAACCTGCTAAAGGTGGAAAATCACGTATTATTACCCTCGTGCGTGATAAAGTACGTATTGAAGATCAAGCTGCTAAATTAACTGTTGAGAAAGTCGAGGGTGAAAATATCGGGATAATTAAAATTCCAAGCTTCTACATCGGTTTAACGAAAGATGTAAAAAAATTATTGCTTCAGGCTGAGAAAAAACAGGTCAAAGGCTTGATTGTGGATTTGCGTGAGAACGGAGGCGGAGCCTTGACTGAAGCGGTGGCATTGAGCGGTTTATTTATCACCGACGGTCCTGTGGTGCAAGTTCGTGATGCTTACCAACGTATCCGTGTGCACGAAGATGATGATCGTGCAGAGCAATATAAAGGGCCATTATTGGTTATGATTAACCGCTTTAGTGCTTCTGCTTCAGAAATTTTTGCTGCGGCGATGCAAGATTACAATCGTGGTATTGTTATTGGACAAAATACTTTTGGTAAAGGAACCGTACAGCAAAGCCGTTCATTGAATTTTGTTTATGACTTAGATCAAACTCCTTTAGGTATTTTGCAATATACTATTCAAAAATTTTACCGTATTAATGGTGGATCCACGCAGTTGAAAGGCGTTTCTGCGGATATTCAGTTCCCTGAAATTATTGATGCGAAAGAATATGGTGAAGAAAAAGAGGATAATGCACTGCCTTGGGATAAAATTCCGGCATCCTCTTATTCGGAAACGGGCAATGTTCGCCAATATATTTCAGAATTAGAGAAAAAACACCAAGCTCGTGTTGAGAAAGAACCTGAGTTTATTGCGTTGAATGAAGAATTAAAAATTCGTGATGAACGCCGTGATCGCAAATTTATGTCTTTAAACTATCAAGAACGTAAAGCCGAAAATGATAGTGATGATGTGAGACGTTTGAAAAATATCAATGATCGTTTTAAACGCGAAGGGAAGAAATTATTAAAAAATATTGATGCTTTGCCGAAGGATTATGAAGCACCGGATTTCTTCTTAAAAGAAGCTGAAAAAATGGCGGCGGATTTGGTGAAATTGAGTTTAAAACAAGAAAAACCAAATGCACATATTCAACAAGAATCAAATAAATCAGTGATAAAAAAATAATAAATTTTGACCGCTCTTTGAATAAAGTGCGGTCTGTTTTATAAATCTTTAAAGGAACGCTTATGTCAAAAGGTATGGTTAAGTTGAGCGCACTGGCCTTATCATTATCAATGATGGTGTCAGGTTGTGCGTTGGCGGATTGGGCTAAAGAGACGGTTTCACCTCCTCGTCTATCGACGCTTGATATGTCGAAACTTTCCCCTGAAGAACGGGCTAAATTAGAGGCTGAAATCAAAGAAGATCAAGTCCGTTTGGCGGCTGAAAAGCAAGCTATGCTTGAGATGTCTCTTACTCACGAGATCGGTGAGCAAAATTTACAGTTTAAACCTATTCTTGCAAAACTTTATGCGGATAATAAATATGATTTATTGTGGCAAGATAAATCTGCGGAAAAACAATTTTTGCGGGAATATGCCGCTATGGTTGCGAGTAGTATTTCCAAACGTTCGGCTAAGTCTTTGGAGAGTTTAAGTCAAGCAGAGCAGAACGGTGGTCTAACGTATGATGTACTTTTGACTGACGCGTTTTTAGACTATATGTATTACAGTAAAAACGTGAGCCAGCAGGCGCAACGTTGGCTGTATGCTTCTAATTCATACAAGCCACAGACACCAAGTGATGAGCAAATTCAACAATGGTTAAGTGCGGTTAAAAATAATGACGTTTTAACTTATGTGGAAGGTTTATCTACTGATAATTCACATTATCGACAAACTATTCAAGCTTTGTCGTCAATGATATCCGGTTCGGGTTTAACACCGACCGGTAAAAAGTTAGCGATTAATGCACAACGTTTGCGGGTAATCCCTGATTTTCATAATGGTATTTTTGTGAATATCCCAAGCTATCAGTTGCAATATTATCGCGATGGACGACTAGTATTAGAATCTCGCGTCATTGTAGGGAAAGATCAGCGCCGTACACCGGTTATGTACAGTAAATTAAGTAATGTGGTTGTGAATCCGCCATGGAATGCGCCGACACGTTTGGTTAATGAAGATATTGTTCCGAAATTAAGACGGGATCCGGGTTATGCGGCTGCACACGGCTATAGTATTCTTGATAGTAAAGGAAATAGCGTTGATCCCTATTCCATTGATTGGAATAAAATCGGTAAAAATTTTCCATACCGTATTCGCCAAGCGCCGGGGGATAGCGCATTAGGTAATTATAAGTTTAATATGCCGAGCTCGGATGCTATTTATTTACATGATACACCGAATCGTGGTCTTTTCTCGCGTAAAGATCGGGCACTAAGTTCAGGATGTGTTCGTGTGGAAAAATCCTCCCAACTTGCCGATATTTTATTAAAAGAAGCCGGTTGGTCGGATAATCGTAAACAAAGTGTTTTGGCAAGTAAGAAAACGACTTCAGCTAGTATTCGGTCGGATAATCCTGTTTTCCTATATTATGTCACGGCATGGGTTGAAAACGGTCAAACTAAAGTGCTACCGGATATTTACAAATATGATAGTGTCATTGGCGACAGTGAAATTAACTGGAATATCGTAAAAAAATATTTGTAATATTGACCGCACTTTAGTGAACTAAGACTTATCTTTATAAGTCGAAAAACGAAAGAATGAAATGAGAGAAAATAATGAATAAAATTAATCAAAGCCGACGTAAATGGCTATCTCTAGGCGGTATCGTATTGGGTGCAAGTATTGTGCCTAATACGGTTTTAGCGATGGTTTCTACTGCTAAACCCCGTATTTTGGCACTTCGCAATGTTAATACTGGTGAACGTCTAAGTGGCGTGTTTTCATCAAAGGGTGGATTTTCAACATCAATGCTGAAAAAGCTTGATTATTTTATGCGGGATAAACGAACAAACCAAATTCACAGAATGGATCCGAACTTATTTCTGAAACTTTATCGTATTCAAAGTAATTTAGGGCTACAAACCGCTGAAATTCAGATCATTTGTGGTTATAGATCTCCGGCTACCAATGCAATGCGTCATCGCCAAAGCCGTGGAGTTGCAAGCAATAGCTATCATGTAAAAGGTCAAGCGGTGGATTTTCGTATTGATGGTACATCATTAGTGAAAATCAAACAGACGGCAGAAAAACTGAATAACGGTGGGGTAGGATTTTATCCGCGTAGCAATTTTATCCATGTGGATACCGGCTCGGTAAGAACTTGGCGGGGCGTGTAAAAGTATTGAAAAATTGACCGCACTTTGGTGCGGTTTTTGTTATGAGGAAAAAAATGAATATTGAGATTATTCCCGTTACTCCCTTCCAACAAAATTGTAGTTTGATTTGGGATAATGAAAAAAATGCCGCTATTGTTGATCCGGGAGGAGAAGCGGAAAAACTAATTCAGCAAATTGAAAAATTCGGAGTAAATTTAAAAGCCATTTTACTGACTCATGCCCATCTCGATCATGTTGGTGCGGTCGAGCAGATTAAACAGCACTTTAATGTCGAAATTTGGGGCTCACAAGAAAGTGATCGGTTTCTATTCGATAGTCTGCCGGAGCAGGCTGAACGTTTTGGTTTACCAAATATTAAACCGTTTTTACCGGATCGTTGGTTGAATGAGGGAGAGGTGGTTAATATTGGGGATTTTCGATTTGATATTTTGCACTTACCCGGTCATACTCCCGGCCATATTGGGTTCATTGAGCAAGAGAAAAAAGTTGCTTTTACCGGTGATGTATTGTTTCAGGGCAGTGTAGGAAGAACGGATTTTCCTCAAGGGAGTCATGAACAGCTTATTTCTTCTATCCGTGAGAAATTATTTAAGCTTCATAATGATATGATCATTATTGCCGGTCATGGCCCTTATACCACTATTCAACGTGAAAAAGCCACTAATCCTTTCTTAAAGTAAAAAATAAAGGCACATTTTCGTGCCTTTATTTGAAATAACTACATTTTTTCAACGGTTTTAATACCTAGCAAATCTAACCCTTGTTTTAAGGTTTTTTCCGTTAATAAAGCCAGTTTTAAACGGCTTAACTTAACCGTTTCATCTTCCGAATTTAGAATTGGGCAGTGTTCGTAGAACGAAGAAAATGCACCGGCTAATTCATATAAATAACCACAAAGGACATGAGGTGTACCTTCTCTGCCAACGGTTTGCACCGCTTCTTCAAATTGTAAAAGCTTGATAGCAAGGGAACGCTCTTTTTCATCAATTAGCATTAACGGAGTGTTGTAAAGTGCGGTCAATTCCACCTGAGTTTTGTTGAAGATTGAACGAATACGCGTGTAGGCATATTGCATATAAGGCGCAGTATTGCCTTCAAAACTGAGCATATTATCCCAATCGAATACATAATCTGTGGTACGGTTTTTGGAAAGATCCGCATATTTCACCGAACCAATTCCCACCGCCTCGGCAACGGCTGCTTTTTCGTCATTAGACAAATTATTGCTTTTTTCGTTAATTAATATTGTCGCCCGCTCAATGGCTTCATCTAATAAATCTGCCAATTTTACTGTTCCACCGGTACGGGTTTTGAATGGCTTGCCATCTTTACCGAGCATCATTCCGAAATTTTTGTGCTCTAATGAAAAGCTATCAGGTACGTAACCCGCTTTACGGGTAATCAGCCATGCCTGTTGCATATGCTGGCTTTGGCGAGTATCGGAAAATACTAAAGCCCGATCGGCTTTCAATGTTTCATAACGATATTTTGCCGCAGCGATGTCGGTAGTCGTGTAAAGGAAACCGCCGTCTTTTTTCTGTACGATGACCCCCATCGGTTCGCCTTCTTTATTTTTGAATTCATCTAAATACACGACAAGCGCACCATCGTCTTCAACCGCCAATCCTTGCTTTTTTAAATTCTCGACAATGCCAGGTAACATTGGATTATAAAGGCTTTCGCCCATTACATCTTTTTCCGTTAAGGTCACGTTTAAACGATCATAATTATGCTGATTCTGCTGCATAGTGATGTCCACTAATTGTTTCCACATAGAACGGCAGTATTCGTCTCCACTTTGCAGTTTCACCACATAATTACGGGCTTTCTCAGCAAATTGCTCATCTTCATCATAGTGTTTTTTAGCTTCTCGATAGAAGGCTTCTAAATCCTGCAATTCCATTTCACTTGCGTTTTCGTTTTGCATTTTTTCAAGATAAGCAATCAACATCCCAAACTGGGTTCCCCAGTCTCCCACATGATTGGCACGAATCACCTTGTGTCCTAGAAATTCAAGCGTACGCGCGACGGCATCGCCAATAATTGTTGAGCGCAAGTGGCCGACATGCATTTCTTTAGCTACGTTAGGTGAAGAGTAGTCAATCACAACAGTTTGTTTATCTAGAGTTTGAATACCTAAATTAGATTGGTTAAGTGTGTGGGAAATTTGTTCTGCAATCCAGTTTGGATTTAAGAAAATATTAATAAAACCGGGACCGGCAATTTCTAATTTTTCTGCAATATCCGCAAGATTTGCCTTCATTAATACACTTTGTGCAAATTCACGTGGGGCTAAATTCATTTTTTTTGCGGCAGCCATAATACCGTTTGCTTGGTAGTCACCAAATTGAGGTTTTCCTGATTGACGTACGAGTGCGTCACAAGATTCGTCAGCACCGGCTGCTATCATCGCTTGTTTAATTTTATCGGATAAAATAGATTGGATATTCACGCTTTTTCCTGTGTTTAAATTGAATATTAAAAATAATGGATTATGATAGCGTTCTTTATTGATTTCTCAAAGGGAGAATATGAAATTAAACGAAAATCTAATCGAACTTGAAGAAGAATTAGAGGAGTTTGAGCGAAAAATTCAAGAGCTTGCGAATATGATGGAGATTAATTTATCTGATTATGAAATCGATCATCTTGCTTTGCGGGTAAATAGTGAACAAAAAGCCAAAAATTGGCTGACACATTTATTAAAGTGCGGTAGAATTTTGTCCGGTAACATCATTAACGGTCGGTCTATCTATTTAATTCAATTAGACAAGCCTTTTGCCTTTGCCAGGCAATTTGTTGATGTTATTGAATTACCGTTTCCTAAAAATAAACAATATCCTCAAGAAACTTGGGAGCATATTGAGATTGTTGTTCCTTTCCTTCCAGATGAGCAGACTGAAGATTGGGTTGAACGAATCAATAAGCAATTTTTATGGCAACGATTATCCGAATTAACAATAAAAGTGAGTGAACCTAAAGCTGAAGGGGAACGTTTAGCAAATCCTTCTATTGCAGTGAGTTTCGTCGATAAAAGCGAAAATGATACTTGTATTAAAGTTCACCCTTATTCTATTAAAAAAATACTCGAGGTTTAGCACAATGAAAAAAATGACTTTAGCATTGACCGTTTTATTAAGCTTAGGTTTGGCAGCTTGTTCATCAAATAACCAAAAAGATGAAAGTGCGTATAAAGGTCAAGTAATTTTTAGTGAAATGAAAGGTGAAAACCTTCAATTGACTATTCGTAAAAATAATTGTTCTTACAAGGTTGAGGGCGAATCAGAAACAGTTACCCACGCGTATGATTCAACTTTAGTGGTGGGAGCTTGTGTAAAAGTGTCTGATAATGGAAACGGTTTAAAAAATATTTCTACTTGGTCTCCAAGAAATCCGATTTAATTTATAAGTTATAAGGTTGGTTAATTATGAAAAAAATGGCAGTAGCATTAGTGCTTGCTGTTACTCTCGGTGTAACAGGTTGTGCGAATACTGATATTTTTAGCGGTGATGTTTATTCTGCCGATCAGGCAAAGGAAGCTCGTTCAATTAGTTATGGTACATTAGTTTCTGTTCGTCCGGTAAAAATTCAAGCGGATAATCAGGGCGTAATCGGTAGTGTCGGCGGTGGTGTACTTGGCGGTGTTGCGGGTAGTGCAATCGGTGGTGGTCGCGGTCAAGCAATCGCTACGGCTGTAGGTGCGATTGCCGGTGCTATAGTTGGTAGCAAAGTTGAAGAAAAAGCGAGCCAAGTAAATGCTGTGGAACTTGTAATTAAGAAAGATGACGGAAAAAGCATTGTTGTCGTGCAAAAAGCAGATCCTAAATTTGTCGCTGGGAAAAGAGTGCAAATTGTTGGCGGTTCATCACTCAATGTTTCTGTAATTAACTAATGAATGGATTTTATTCCATGAAAAAAGCGAACATTATGTTCGCTTTTTTAGTTGTTTAAACACAGTCTAATATTTCCCGTATTTATTTAATCCCTTATACAAATTTTTTCAAATTCTTCAAAGAATGTTGGAAAAGTTTTTGCCGTACATTGAGGATCAAGAATAGTGACGGCGGTATCTGACAGAGCAACAAGAGCAAAACACATTGCCATACGATGATCATTATAGGTCTCAATATTTGCATGTTGAAATTTGTTTAATGGAAGCGGTTGAATGTGAATAAAATCTTCTCCTTCTTCAACTTCTGCTCCGATTTTTCTTAATTCAGTTGCCATTGCGCTGAGACGATCGGTTTCCTTCACACGCCAGTTATAAATATTGCGAATAGTTGTTTCACCTTCAGCAAAAAGTGCGGTTGTTGCTATAGTCATTGCGGCATCAGGGATATGGTTCATATCCATATCAATTCCGTGAAGTTTGGATTTTTCCACCTGAATAAAATCCGCTCCCCAAGTTACTTTAGCGCCCATTTTTTTTAACATTTCAGCAAATAAACGGTCGCCTTGTATGGAATTTTTTCCAATACCTGTGATTTTTACTTTGCCTTTGATCGCTGCGGCCGCTAAAAAGTAAGAGGCGGAAGAGGCATCACCTTCTACTAAATATGTACCGGGTGAAAGATAAGATTGGTTACCTTGAATACGGAAAGTTTTGTAGTCGTGGTTTTTTACATCTACACCGAAATCCTTCATCATTGCCAGCGTGATGTCAATATAAGGCTTGGAAACTAACTCTCCAATTAGTTCGATTTCCGTATCATTCTCTGCAAGGGGTGCTGCCATTAAAAGTGCGGTCAGAAATTGAGATGAAATTGAACCGTCAATTTTTATTTTTCCACCTTTGATACCACGATTTCGAATAGCAAGAGGAGGATAACCCTCGTTTTCCAAATAATGTATGTCTGCACCTGCTTGGCGAAGCGCATCAACTAAATGTCGAATAGGACGTTCTTTCATTCGGGGTTCTCCGGTAAGAATCACTTCACCCTCTGTTTCGCCTTTCAAACAAAGTGCTGCACTTAACGGGCGCATTGCTGTACCGGCATTACCAAGAAAAAGAGAAATCCCACCTTGAATATTAAACGCACCATCCAAACCTTTAATTTCGCAGGACGTTTTATCCTCAGAAAGTTGGTAATTGACTCCGAGTGCTTTGAGCGCATTCAACATATGACGAATGTCATCACTATCGAGCAAATTAGTCACTTTTGTTGTGCCTTTAGCTAATGCAGCTAGAAGCAGAGCTCGGTTAGATAAACTTTTTGAGCCGGGAAGGTTAATTGTGCCTTCAACCGCTTTAATTGGCATGAGAGTAATTGATTCCATTACAACACCACTGTTTTGTTTTTATAAACGAAAATTCTATCGTGCAGTGCTAGATCGAGTGCACGGCTGAGAACTGTTTTTTCTACATCCCGACCGGCATGCATCATCGCATCTGCGCTATAAGTATGATCTACATTAATTACATTTTGCATAATGATTGGGCCTTGATCCAACTCATTATTGATGAAATGTGCGGTAGCACCAATAATTTTTACGCCGCGTTCGTAGGCTTGATGATAGGGTTTTGCGCCAATAAATGCAGGCAAGAAAGAGTGATGAATATTAATTACTCTGTTTGGATAGCGCTCTACGAACTCAGGATTGAGAACACGCATATATTTGGCTAATACAATATAATCAGGGGCATACTCGTCAATTTTTGTCGCAAGTAATTTATCATGTTCAACACGGGTTAAACCTTCATGGCTAATGTAATGAAATGGAATATTAAAACGTTCGACCAACTCCCGTAAATTATCATGGTTGCCAATAACTGCGACGATTTCTACATCCAGCGCGCCGTAATAATTTTTCATTAAAATATCACCAAGACAATGTGCTTCTTTTGTGACTAAAATGACAATACGTTTGCGTTTTGAGCTAATTAATCGACAATTTGTTCCTTTCGGTAAACTATATTTGAGATCTTCAAGTAATGTTGTCTCATTAAAAATCCCTTCAAGTTCCGTACGCATAAAGAAATGTTTTGTTTCAAAATCAACAAATTCATTATTATGTAAAATATTTAATTGGTGCTTATAACAAATATTGGTAATCTTAGCGATCAACCCTTTATCATCAGGACAATCGGTAAGAAGTATTTTCTTTTCGATCATAGTCTTAATACAATGCTTTTATTATAGATAAAAGAGAACCCATAAGATATATGGGTTCTTTAGAGAGAGGAAATAATTAAATTTCAAAGTCTGATAAAGACTTACCGGCATCCAATGCCTTTTGAATTACGCTTGGAGTACGCCCTTGACCGGTCCACGTTTTTTGTTCCCCATTTTCAGTCGTGTATTTATATTTCGCAGGGAGCGGTTTACGTTTTTTACGGGAATTCGACGAGAAAGTACCGATAATGGCTTGCAATTCTTCAGCAGTAATTCCTTCCTGCTTAATTAATTCTTTATATTTTGCGATACGTGCCTTACGTTCAATTTCTGCTTGTTGAATTTCTTCCATTTGTACACGTTTTTCAGCAATCGCTTCTTCAAGTTTTTTTAATGTATTTTCAGCTTGTTCTAATGTTAAATCACGTACTACTGCACGAATGCTGTGACGGTTAGTAAATATTTTGATTAAATCAGCCATAATAAACCTCTATTTTATGATGTGTAAAAATATAAACCTTAGTTGCTCATGATAACGAAATTAATTCATAAGGTAAATCTTAAATTTAAATAAAATTAAGCTAAATGATGTGATGAACGTTATTTTTAAATATTTATTATGGTTATTATCTCATTATGGATCTTGACAAATTAAAGTGATTTATAGAATTTATTAGATTTTTCTTCTGTTTTCCTGTAATCTTCCGACTCCTTACAAAGTAGAGGTGCGATTACTATAAGTATTTTTTCCGAGTGGATAGCGATGACGAAAAAGGAAAGGAGTAGTTGCCGAAATCAGTTAAAAGTCGTTTTAACTGGTTGGTGGCGTATCTGAAAGGAACGTTACTGTCATAGTGAATAGCTATGGAGCGCTACGGTTAGGTGGGGGTCATTATTATCCCGTTTTCTTACCGTTGTCTCCATTAATTTTAGGTGTAACTTAATGGAACTTATCGATTATTCTTCTTCAATTTGGTCTATTTTTCCCGCATTGCTGGCGATTATACTAGCGATTGCAACACGTCGTGTATTAATTTCCCTGAGCGCAGGGATTTTAGTTGGTGCGTTGATGCTCAATCATGCCTCAATTTTACCTACCCTTATTTATCTGAAAGATAACATTATTTCCTTGGTGTACAATGATGGCGCAATTAATTCAAATATGAATATTGTTCTTTTTTTACTTTTGCTTGGTATTTTAACCGCACTTTTAACGGTATCCGGTAGTAACCGTGCATTTGTGGAATGGGCTCAAAAGCGGATTAAGGATCGCCGTGGAGCAAAATTATTAGCCGCTTCTTTGGTTTTTGTTACCTTTATTGATGATTATTTTCATAGCCTTGCTGTAGGGGCTATTGCCCGTCCTGTTACCGATCGTTTCAAGGTCTCTCGTGCAAAATTAGCTTATATCCTTGATTCTACTGCTGCACCGATGTGTGTAATGACGCCGGTTTCAAGTTGGGGAGCTTATATTATTACCTTAGTGGCAGGTTTATTAACCACCTATTCCATTACTGAATACACGCCAATTGGGGCATTTGTGGCAATGAGTGCAATGAATTACTATGCGATCTTTGCTTTACTTATGGTATTTTTTGTTGCTTATTTTTCATTTGATATCGCTTCCATGGCTCGTCATGAAAAAGCAGCAATGGCGCGTGAAAATCATGAGTTGG
Organism: Rodentibacter caecimuris; assembly: GCF_001019715.1. Classification (GTDB taxonomy): domain Bacteria; phylum Pseudomonadota; class Gammaproteobacteria; order Enterobacterales; family Pasteurellaceae; genus Rodentibacter; species Rodentibacter caecimuris. The sequence goes on along the minus strand of NZ_BBXJ01000001.1, from coordinate 1,431,772 downwards.
AAGAAGATTTGGGAACGAAAGGTCGTGTGCGGAGTCTGATCCTGCCGATAGTGATTTTGATCGTCATAACCGTTTCAATGATGATCTATAGTGGTGCCGATACGCTTGCCAAATCCGGTGTGCGGTTTTCCATATTAGGCGCTTTTGAAAATACTAATGTGGGTGTCTCTCTTGTTATTGGAGGCTCAAGTGCGGTCGTTATCTCAACGATTTTGATTATCTTGGATGGTCAGATCAGTTTTTTTGAGTATGCTCGTGCATGGAAACTAGGTATTAAATCTATGTTAGGGGCAATTGCAATTTTATTTTTTGCTTGGACAATCAATAAAATTGTCGGTGATGTGCAAACGGGCAAATATTTGTCTTCTTTGGTTTCTGATAATATACCCGTTCAATTTTTACCTGTTCTCTTATTCATTCTTGCTTCGGCAATGGCATTTTCTACAGGTACAAGTTGGGGAACCTTTGGTATTATGTTACCGATTGCAGCCTCAATGGCAATGAATGCAGCACCGGAATTAATGTTGCCTTGTCTTTCTGCTGTAATGGCTGGAGCTGTATGTGGTGATCACTGCTCGCCGGTTTCAGATACAACGATTCTTTCTTCTACCGGAGCAAAATGTAATCATATGGATCACGTCACAACCCAATTACCTTATGCTTTAACGGTTGCGATGGCAAGTTGTATCGGTTATATCACGGTTGGTTTTACAGAATCCGGAGTGGCCGGGTTTATTACAACGGCAGTATCCCTCGTTATACTCGTTTTTATCGTGAAAAAACGTTAAAAATGTGATCCGGCTCAAAAAAGCAAATAAAAAATAAAATTTTACTATTTTTATAAAATGCGACATAAAGTCGCATTTTTTTATATTTTAACTAAATTTATTTTATTTTATGTTTTATTTTTAGTATTTTTTAGTTTTTTATTTTGTTATTTTTGGGTTCCTATGTTGGTAGGGTATCTAGACAAAGATTTTTTTGCCAGTATGATGAATACAAATCCAGAAAATATCAGTTAATAATCAATTAAAGAGCGGTCAATTTTAGGAGTGAATTATGAAAAAATTATCCGGTGCTGAAATGGTAGTGCAATCACTACGTGATGAAGGGGTAGAGTATTTGTTTGGCTATCCGGGGGGAGCAGTACTTGATATTTATGATGCGATTCATACCCTTGGCGGAATTGAACACATTCTTGTACGTCATGAACAAGCCGCGGTTCATATGGCGGATGGTTATGCACGTGCAACAGGTAAAGTGGGCTGCGTATTAGTCACGTCAGGTCCCGGTGCGACCAATGCCATAACCGGTATCGCCACGGCTTATGCTGATTCTATACCAATGGTTGTGATTTCAGGACAAGTAATGAGCCATTTAATTGGTAGTGATGCTTTCCAAGAATGTGATATGGTTGGGATTTCTCGCCCTGTCGTAAAACACAGTTTTATTGTAAAAAAAGCGGAAGATATTCCTGAAATAATCAAAAAAGCATTTTATATTGCATCAACCGGTCGTCCCGGCCCTGTTGTTGTTGATATTCCGAAAGATACGGTAAATCCAAATCATAAATTCCCTTATGAATATCCAAAATCTGTTGAAATGCGTTCTTACAATCCAACGGTAAACGGGCATAAAGGACAGATTAAAAAAGCATTAAAAGCCTTATTAGTGGCAAAGAAACCCATTTTATTCGTGGGTGGCGGGGCGGTTGCCGCCGAATGTAGCGAGGAATTAACCCAATTGGCACAGCGCTTGAATTTACCGGTTACCTCTTCTTTAATGGGGTTAGGTGTTTATTCGGGAAGCGATAAGCAATTTTTAGGCATGTTGGGGATGCATGGAACCTATGAAGCTAATAATGCCATGCATGAAAGTGATTTGATCTTAGGAATTGGCGTACGTTTTGACGATCGCACGACAAATAACCTCGATAAATATTGCCCGTATGCAAAAGTGATTCAAATTGACATCGATCCGGCCTCGATTTCTAAAAATGTGAAAGTGGCGATTCCGATTGTAGGCAGTGCGAAGAATGTGCTGACGGAGTTTTTAAGTTTATTGGGAGAAGAAGGGGGAAACCACCCGCAAAATCATCTTGAGAATTGGTGGAAACAGATTAATGAATGGAAAGCAAAAAACTGCTTGGATTTCGACCGCACTTCGGGTGTGATTAAACCTCAACAAGTGATGGAAGCTGTTTATCGGATTACCAACGGAGAGGCTTATGTCGCTTCAGATGTAGGACAGCATCAAATGTTTGCAGCGTTACATTACCCGTTCAATAAGCCTCGTCACTGGATTAACTCGGGCGGGTTAGGCACAATGGGGTTTGGTTTACCTGCCGCGTTAGGAGCAAAACTTGCCCAACCTAACGCCAAGGTTGTTTGTGTTACCGGTGACGGCAGTATCCAAATGAATATTCAGGAACTTTCTACTGCAACCCAATATGGTATTCCTATTGTCATTATTTGTTTGAATAATCATTTCTTAGGTATGGTGAAACAATGGCAAGATTTGATTTATTCGGGGCGTCATTCGCAAACTTATATGAATTCCTTACCGGATTTTGTGAAATTGGCAGAGTCTTACGGACATGTGGGGATTAAAATTACGACACCGGATGAGTTGAAGAGTAAATTAGAAGAAGCATTCAAACTTAAAAATAAACTGGTATTTGTCGATATCAATGTCGATGAAAGTGAACACGTTTATCCTATGCAAGTGCGTGGTGGAGCAATGAATGAAATGATTTTAGGTAAAACAAAAGGGGAGAATGAATAATGCGTAGAATTTTGTCTGTTTTATTAGAAAATGAGTCCGGTGCGCTATCACGAGTAGTGGGTTTATTCTCTCAACGTGCATTCAATATTGAAAGTCTTACCGTTGCACCAACGGATGATCCTACGTTATCACGGATGACCATTGAAGCGGTGGGTGATGAACAAGTGCTGGAGCAAATTGAAAAGCAACTACATAAGTTGGTTGATGTATTTAAAGTGATCAATTTAAGTGAGCATGAACATGTTGAACGTGAAGTTCTACTGGTAAAAATCCGTGCAACGGGGGCATCACGTGATGAAATTAAACGTCTTACCGATATTTTCCGTGGTCAGATCGTGGATGTTACGCCTAAATCTTATACGGTTCAATTAACCGGTACAAAAGATAAATTAGATGCTTTTGTGGCGGCAGTGAAGGAAGAAACAACACTACTTGAAATTGTTCGTTCAGGGTTGATCAGTCTTTCCCGCGGTGAGAAAAATATTCTTTAATTTATCCTTTTGATTGATGAAAAAATCTATACTCATAATGAGAGTAGATTTTTTTATATTTTGTTGCATTGAGTACCTTTAAGCTGCTTATTCGGTAGTAAAGTGGATGTTTTAAATGAAAAATACAGCCAAATAAAGGTGTTTTTAGATGGTTGATACGAAAAAGGAAGCCAAACGGCTTCCTTTTTAAGTGTAGATTAATTCGTTTATCTTTGTCGCATTGCCGGGAAGAGGATTACATCGCGAATAGACGGCGCATTTGCATAAAGCATGGCTAGACGGTCGATTCCTAATCCTTCTCCTGCGGTTGGCGGTAAACCATGTTCTAATGCAACAACAAAGTCTTCGTCTTTAAACATGGCTTCATCATCCCCTGCTTCTTTTGCTGCAACTTGAGCATCAAAGCGTTCATTCTGGTCTTCTGCATCGTTTAATTCTGAAAAACCATTGCCGATTTCACGTCCGCCGATAAATAATTCAAAGCGGTCGGTGACTTCCGGATTTTCATCATTACGACGGGCAAGCGGTGAAATTTCTGCGGGATGTGCCATTAAGAAAGTCGGTTGAATTAAATGGTGTTCCGCCACTTCCTCAAAAATTGCATTGACAATACTGCCTAATCCCCAAGATTTTTGCACCTCAATGCCTAAACGTTCAGCGGTAGCTTTGGCTCGGTCGAAATCGTATAAATCTTCTTTTACAATGCCTTTCTCTGCACCATATTTGATGGTTGCGTCATGTAATGTAATACGCTCAAATGGTTTGCCAAAGTCAAATTCGTATTCACCGTATTTCACGATAGTTGTGCCAAGGATATCAATAGCGAGTTTACGTAATAATTCTTCGGTGTTATCCATTAAGTCATGGTAATCCGCATAGGCTTGATAGTATTCAAGCATAGTAAATTCCGGATTATGGCGAACGGAAACCCCTTCATTGCGGAAGTTACGATTTAATTCGAATACCCGTTCAAAACCGCCGACTACCAAACGTTTTAAATAAAGTTCCGGCGCAATACGCAAATACATATCCACATCAAGAGCATTATGATGTGTCACGAACGGACGGGCGGATGCTCCTCCCGGAATCGCTTGCAACATTGGCGTTTCTACTTCCATGAAACCTTTTGAAATGAAATATTCACGAATGCCTGCGACGACTTTTGATCTAATGATAAAAGTACGGCGGGATTCTTCATTAGAAATTAAGTCTAAATAACGTTGGCGATAACGCATTTCTTGGTCTGTTAAGCCGTGGAATTTATCCGGCAATGGGCGAAGTGCTTTAGTTAATAGTTGAACTTCACTTGCTTTAACCGTAAGCTCGCCAGTTTTGGTTTTAAATAATGTTCCTTTAATTCCGACAATATCTCCCAAATCCCATTGACCGACATCATCTTTATACACTCCTTCCGGTAGGTTATCGCGAGCTACATAAAGCTGAATTTTACCGCTCATATCCTGTAATGTGATAAAGGTTGCTTTACCCATTGCACGACGGGTCATAATACGGCCGGCAACAGTCACTTCAACATTTTTTTCTTTTAATGCTTCGCCTTCTTCTGATTCGTATTGATTATGCAAATCTTGTGCAAGCGAATCGCGGCGGAATTGGTTCGGGAACGCGTTACCTTTAGCGCGTAACGCAGCTAATTTTTCACGGCGAACGAGCATTTCGCCTTGAAGATCAATTTCTGGGGTTTGTGGTTCTGACATATTGAATCTCCTGTACAATTGTTGGGTTGATTATATCTGATTTATCAAGTGAACAAAACAATCACTTCTTTCATCTTCTTATAATTCAGTTTAGTTCCAGTTAAATGTTAATCATTTTTCTCTTCAGTCTAATTAAGCTCCCTACTACTTTATTATAAGTTAAATTAATTTTTAATATTAAATTATCAGTAAAAATTATGATCATGATCAATGTTAAGTTTATCTAATCAATATAATATTTGATTAGCCAATCTGATTTCGTTGTATTGGCTGACAAAAACGATACTCATGAAATTGTAAGGAGGAGATGAATGACATCATCTAAAAAAATAGGGCTTTTTACCTGTATTGCGGTGGTTGCAGGTAACATGATGGGAAGCGGAATCGCTTTACTTCCGGCAGGGCTTGCCAAGATAGGATCGATTTCTATTATTGGCTGGATTATTGCTACCATTGGTGCATTAGCACTTGCCTATGTATTTGCGAGGCTGAGTACGAAAAACCCACAAGAGGGAGGACCTGTTGCCTATGCAGGCGAAATTTCCCCGCTGTTGGGTTATCAAACCTCAATTATGTATTATCACGCTAATTGGATTGGCAATCTTGCCATCGCTATTACGGCGATTGCTTATTCTTCAGTCTTTTTTCCCATTCTTAATCAGCCAATTCCAGCGGCAATTGCAGTTATCGCTGTAGTCTGGTTATTCACTTTTGTAAATTTATTAGGTGGAGCTTGGGTAAGTAAATTAACATCTATCGGGCTAATCCTTGTTTTGATTCCTGTAGTTGGCACAGCAATTTTTGGCTGGGCTTGGTTTGATATAAATATTTACCAAGCTAACTGGCTTGGTGATCCAACGATTGATTCGTCCAAATCTATTATCAATTCTGTGTTGCTCTGCTTGTGGGCATTTGTTGGTGTGGAATCCGCTGCCGTAAGTAGCGGATTAGTGAAAAATCCACAACGTACCGTACCACTGGCTACCTTACTAGGAACGACTGTTGCAGGTCTTATTTACATTTCCGCATCACAGGCAATTTCAGGCATGTTTCCAAATGGAGAAATTGCACAATCTGGTGCGCCTTTTGCTATCAGTTCGGCAAAAATGGTGGGGGATTGGGTAAAACCTTTTGTATCTGCTTTTACTGCTATTGCTTGTTTAACTTCTTTGGGGTCTTGGATGATGTTAGTCGGACAGGCTGGCTTGCGAGCAGCCAAAGATGGTAATTTTCCGACTGTTTTTGCACAAACAGATAACAATAATGTTCCAAGAAAAGGCTTAATCATTGCGTCAACAATGATGACTATTTTAATGGTTCTCATCACTATTGTCAGTGCTAGTGGATCGAATGCAGCAGATTTATTCACTCAATTAACTAGCATTGCAGTAATGCTCACTATGTTCCCTTATTTCTATTCGGCAATTAACTTGCTCCGCTTTGAGGGGATGACTACCAAAAGCACTATCAGTCTTGTTGCTTCCGTATTAGCGATTTTATTTTGTTTTATCGCCTTAGCGGGAGCAGAGAAATATCAAATTACAGCCACAGTATTGGTTTCCCTCACCATTTTTGCCTTCTATGCCAAAAAGCTTGGTAACAAATCAGTCAATACAGTAAGTAAAGGAGTTTAATATGAAAACTATCGTTATGGGTTACAATAAAACGACGTATTATACCAAATCTCTAACACATTATTTACAGCGGCAGAACTATCAAGTGCTTGAAGTATGTTTGAGATCGGAGTTATTAAATTTGATTAAGAATAATACCCGAATTGTGGCTGTGCTACTTAATATGGATTTCTTCAACGATGATTTTTTTAGCCAAGAACTAGTGAAGAAAATGAATATGATTAATGAAAACTTACCTATTTTCTTGTTAAAAGACTCGGAAAATGATGAGGAGTTGGATTTTGAAAGTTTAGAAAATAACGTGCAATACATTGAGAGTAATCTTTATTCGGAGCAGGATATTTTGTACAAAATTGAAAAAGCGGTAACAAATTACTTAGACAAAATTACTCCTCCCTTAACTAAAGCCCTGTTTAAATATGTTGATGAGGGAAAATATACCTTCTGTACACCAGGACATATGGGCGGCACCGCATTTCAAAAATCACCAATAGGCACGATTTTCTATGATTTCTTCGGTGAAAATACCTTGAAATCTGATATTTCTATTTCGGTAGGAGAACTAGGTTCATTATTGGATCATTCTGGACCTCATGCTGAAGCAGAGAAATATATTGCCAAAACCTTTAATGCAGATCGCAGTTATATCATCACCAACGGCACATCTACCGCCAATAAAGTAGTAGGAATGTATTCTGTACCAGCCGGCAAAACAGTGTTGATTGACCGCAATTGCCATAAATCGCTTACTCATTTATTGATGATGAGTGATATTGTACCTATTTATTTCAAACCTACCCGTAATGCTTATGGTTTGTTGGGGGGAATTCCTCAAAGTGAATTTACCGATGATATTATCAAACAAAAAATTGCTACGACACAAAACGCCAGTTGGCCGGTACATGCAGTAATCACTAATTCTACCTATGATGGTTTGTTTTACAACACCGATAAAATCAAAAAAAATTTAAATGTAAAGTCCATTCATTTTGATTCTGCTTGGGTCCCATATACCAATTTCAGCCCAATTTACCGAGGTAAAACGGGAATGGGAGGTGTTCAACTACCGAATAAAGTGATTTATGAAACCCAATCTACTCATAAACTGCTAGCTGCATTTTCACAAGCTTCCATGATTCATATTAAAGGTAAGATTGACGAAGATGTTTTTAATGAAGCTTATATGATGCATACCTCTACCTCACCAAATTATGGGATTGTGGCATCTACTGAGGTTGCTGCGGCAATGATGAATGACAATATGGGAAAACGCTTGATCCAAGATTCTATTGAAAGAGCGGTTAAATTAAGAAAACTTATTCGTCAGTCGTATTTAGCTAGTGATGATTGGTATTTTAATGTTTGGCAGCCTGAGAATATTGATTGCATCGAATGTTGGGAGCTTGAGCCAAATCAATCTTGGCATGGTTTCAAACATATTGATAGTGAACATATGTATTTAGACCCAATCAAAGTCACGCTATTAACCCCTGGTTTGAGCAAAGAAGGGCAATTACAAGAAACAGGTATTCCCGCCGTATTAGTGTCCAAATTCCTTGATAGTAAAGGTATCATTATTGAAAAAACAGGACCTTATAATTTATTAGTACTCATCAGTATCGGTGTTGATGACACTAAAGCAGTAAGTTTGGTACAAGGATTAAATGAGTTTAAAGCTCTCTATGATCAAAATGTACTTGTGAAGGATATTCTACCTGAAGTGTATGCGGAGTCGCCGGAGTTTTATGAAAAAATGGGGATTCAAACCCTAGCCCATGGGATTCATCAATTGATTTGTAAACATAATTTACCGGAACTAATGTACAAAGCCTTTGATATTTTACCGAAGATGGTAATGACTCCAAATAAAGCTTTCCAGCTAGAATTGAGCGGTTCTGTGCAAGATTGTTATATTGAAGATATGATTGGAAAAATTAATGCTAATATGATCTTGCCTTATCCTCCGGGAGTACCACTGGTTATGCCGGGTGAAATGATCACCGAAGAAAGTCGCCCGATTTTGGAATTCTTACTAATGCTATGTGAAATAGGTACTCATTATCCTGGGTTTGCCACTGATATTCACGGTGCATATAAACAAGACGATGGGCGGTATAAGGTGAAAATTATCGTTGAATAATCATATTCATGGTTGTCACTTTATTTGTATAGGTAATAAATCACTCCGAACGAATACCCCACTTTGGTGGGGTATTTTTATCGATAAATATTTCAAAAGTGCGGTTTATTTTAAGAGCATTTATATTGCAATAATTTTTGACCGTTTTCAATTATACATCTAGTTAAACGTTGGATAGATTCCGATTCTAAATTGTAACGATGCCAATACAGTTTTTTGTGCTGTACTAATTGGGGTTCTAAATTTACAATTGTGCCAGCTGCAAGTTCTTTTTCAATTTGTTGGCGAGAAATCATAGTGCAGGCCACGTCCTGTAGAATGAGTGGTATATAGGCTTCAGAGGAAGGAATTATATGGCTAATTAAATTGCCGGGACTCATACCATAATATTCTTGCAGGAATAAATTGTGTTGATCAAATTCAGTAGAAAATGCCAGAACAGGTGCTTTTAGTAGGCTCTCTTGATTAACGCCATGAGGGAAGAATCTGTCTGCAAATTTTGGTGAAGATACAAAAACGTAGTCTAAAGAACCAATATAATCACATTTGCCGTTAATGATCGGTTTTGAATGAGTGCTTACTGCTCCGACAACATTGCCTGATAATAGGCTATTTAACGTATAAGTTTCATCTTTTACATTAATATCAAGACGTAAAGATGGATCCGTAAGTATTTCATTAACAGCGGGTAAAAACCAGGTGGCAAGGGAATCTGCATTAATGGAAATTGGGATTATTTCGATGTCTATGCCACCATTATCAAAAATATCGTGCTCAATTAAACGGACATGGTTAAGTAATTTTAATAACTTTTGCCCAAGAGCGGTTGGCTTTGGAGACGCTGTACGAGTGACTAATAATTCACCAAATTCATTTTCTAGTTGCTTAATCCGCTGTGACACAGCGGACTGAGTAATGCCTAATTTATTTGAGGCTTTTTCAAATCCCTGCTCTTTAATGATAAGATCAAGTAACTTCAAAGACTTATAATCAATATTTCTCATTTATTTCTCATCTATTTGCCTAGTTTTTTACTATTGATCTAATTATAAACCCGCCTTCAAACTGGCTTCAATAAAGCGATCCAAATCGCCGTCAAGTACGGCTTGCGTGTTACGATTTTCGATACCGGTACGTAGATCTTTTATGCGTGAATCGTCCAACACATAAGAACGAATTTGACTGCCCCAACCAATGTCCGATTTATTGTCTTCCATAGCTTGTTTATCTGCATTTTTCTTTTGTAGCTCCAGTTCATACAATTTTGCTTTTAATTGCTTCATTGCCTGATCTTTATTTTTGTGTTGGGAACGATCATTTTGACATTGCACGACAATACCGCTCGGAATATGGGTAATTCGCACCGCACTTTCGGTTTTATTGACATGCTGACCTCCGGCACCGGAAGCACGATAAACATCAATCCGTAAATCTGCTAGATTAATTTCAATATCAATATCATCATTGACTTCAGGATAAACAAACACGGCGCTAAAAGAGGTATGACGGCGGTTATTGGAGTCAAAAGGGCTTTTTCGTACTAAACGGTGAATGCCGGTTTCAGTACGTAGCCAACCAAAGGCATATTCACCGCTGATTTTGATGGTGGCAGATTTTAAACCTGCGACATCACCATCGGAAACTTCCATCAATTCCGTTTTAAAACCTTTGCTTTCCGCCCAACGTAAATACATGCGCAATAACATTTCCGTCCAATCTTGCGCTTCTGTACCTCCTGAGCCGGCTTGTAAATCGACATAACAATCAGAGGCGTCATGTTCTCCACTGAACATACGACGAAATTCTAATTGAGCTAGTTGTATTTCAAGCGTTTCTAATTCTGCGATGGCTTCTTTGAAGGTTTCTTCATCCTCAGCTTCTATTGCAAGCTCAAGTAATCCGTCCACATCTTCCAAGCCTTGTTCTAAATTATTGATGGTATTCACCACCTGTTCAAGCGCTACTCGCTCTTTTCCTAAGGCTTGGGCTTTATCCGGGTCGTTCCATACTTCAGGCTGTTCTAATTCAGCATTGACCTCTTCTAAACGTTCGACTTTAGTATCGAAGTCAAAGATACCCCCGAAGCACGGAAGTGCGGTCGGAAAGATCGGCGATTTTATTTTTCACGGGGTTTATTTCAAACATAATAAATTTGCTTTAACTCTAAACTGGTGGATTATATGCTATTTTCTTATTTTTGGGTAGCTAGGGTTGCAGAAATTGGTAATTTATCTATAATCCCAGATTCGCTTAATTTAGCAAATTTAGGAATGAAAAATGAAGAAAATGTTAACCGCACTTTTATGTGTTACGGCAGCAAGTGCAATGGCTGATGATTCAGCAATCAAAAGCCAATTACAAGCACTTGACGCGAAAAATATTGACATCAAAAATTCGCCTGTTCGCGGTGTTAAAACAGCCGTAACCGATGAAGGAATTATTTATGTAACGGAAGACGGTAAATATGCTTTTCAGGGGAAACTGTACGAATTAACAAACAAAGGTCCTGTGGATGTGAGCGGTAAGTTATTGGTGGATAAACTCAATTCTTATAAAAATGAAATGATTGTTTATCCGGCAAAAAATGAAAAATACGTTGTTACTGTCTTTATGGATATTACTTGCCACTACTGTCATTTATTACATCAACAATTAAAAGAATATAATGATCTTGGTATTACCGTGCGTTATTTAGCTTTCCCTCGTGGTGGCATGAGAAGTGAAACTGCAAAACAAATGGAAGCTATTTGGACTGCCAAAGATCCTGCTTTTGCTTTAAACGAAGCTGAAAGTGGTAGATTGCCGAAAGAAGTTAAAATACCTAATATTGTGAAAAAACACTATAAGTTAGGTATTCAATTCGGTGTAAGCGGCACACCGAGAGTTATTACTTCAAGCGGTGAGATAATCGGCGGATATTTAAAACCGTCAGATTTATTGGCTGCGCTGAAAGAAAGCAAGTAATAATTGATTTTTGTTGAATAAAAACAACGTTGTATTTTATAAAAGAGCTGTTGGTTTAACAGCTCTTTACTTATGAATTAATCCCCAGTGAATAAACTCATTAAACGCCGTGAAATCCCAATCGGAGGTTCTGTTTCCGAACATCCTTTATTGGATCGCCTTTATCGTGCCCGTCATATTAAAAACAGGCAAGAATTAGACCGCACTTTAAAATCTATGTTAAATCCGAATCAGCTTTATGGCATTACTCAGGCGGTTGCATTGTTGGTGTCGGCTTATCAAACCCAACAAAAAATTGTCATTGTGGGGGATTTTGATGCTGACGGGGCAACAAGTACGGCATTAGCGATATTAGCACTTCGTCAGCTTGGTTTTACGAATATTGATTATTTGGTGCCAAATCGCTTTGAACAAAGCTATGGATTGAGTATTCCCGTAGCTGAGATGGCGATTGAAAAAGGCGTGCAATTACTCATGACAGTGGATAATGGTGTATCTTCTTTTGACGGAATTACTTTTTTGAAAGAAAAAGGAATTCGGGTTTTAGTGACAGATCATCATCTGCCTCCAGATAGACTGCCACCGGCTGATGCTATTGTGAACCCTAACTTAAATCAATGTGATTTTCCTTCAAAATCCTTGGCTGGCGTAGGGGTCGCATTTTATTTGATGCTGGCGCTACGGGCGAAATTTCGTGAGTTGGGTATTTTTACGGCGGAAAACCAACCTAATTTTACAGAACTGTTAGACCTCGTAGCGCTTGGTACGATTGCTGATGTCGTGCCGCTTGATCAGAATAATCGTATTTTAGCTTATCAAGGTTTAATGCGTATTCGGGCTAAATATTGTCGACTGGGGATTATTGCTTTAGCGGAAGTAGCGAATCGTAATGTTGAGCAGTTTTCAGCAAGCGATCTTGGCTTTTCTATTGGCCCTCGTCTAAATGCGGCGGGGCGATTGGATAATATGTCTATTGGCGTGGAATTATTACTTGCGGAAGATATGCAAACTGCGCGTGAACTTGCTTTGGAACTTGATCAACTTAATCAAACACGCAAAGAAATTGAAGCGGGAATGAAACTTGAGGCACTGGAAATTTGCCGAAATCTCACCGCACTTTTTAATGCCTTGCCAACAGGTATCGTGCTTTATCAAGCGGATTGGCATCAAGGTGTGTTAGGCATCGTTTCGTCTCGCATTAAAGATCAGTATCATCGTCCGGTTATTGCTTTTGCGCAAGATGAAAAAGGAGTATTGAGAGGTTCTGCCCGCTCTATTGAAGGGGTACATATCCGTGATCTATTAGAACGAATTCATTCTCAATATCCCGATATGATCTTAAAATTTGGTGGACATGCAATGGCGGCCGGTTTAAGTATTCGTGAAGAATGTTTTAGCCAATTTCAACAAATTTTTAATCAAACAGTGCTAGATTGGTTGGATGAAACGCATTTACAAGGCATAATTTGGACAGATGGCGAATTAGGAACGAATGAATTCACCCTTGAAATGGCGGAATTGTTAAAAAATGGTGGCCCTTGGGGGCAGGCATTTGCCGAGCCTTGCTTTGACGGTGAATTTAAAATTTTGGATCAACGTGCAATTGGGCAAGGGCAAAATCACTTAAAAATGTTGGTTGAACCGAAACAGGGCGGCCCACTTTTAGATGCCATTGCCTTTAATGTTGATACCCGACTGTATCCCGATTTATCCATTAAACGGGCCCGTTTAGCCTATAAACTGGATATAAATGAATTTCGTGGTAATCGTAACATCCAATTATTAGTCGAGCATATTGAACCCATAGATGAGTAAAGTAAGAAAGTGGCGATGGGGCAATCTTGCGTTATTTGGTATTGCAACGCAATTTGCTTTCGCAGAAACGAATCCAAAAGATTTTTCTGTACAAAATCAACCGCACTTGCCGTCTGCAAATACATTAGGATTTGAAGACGGGCGTGATTATTTTTCCTATAAAGAACCGGTGGTTCATCCTTTGCGTGCAGATAAGAAAATCCGTATTCAATTCTTTTTTGATTATGATTGTCGAGTGTGTTCGTCCGCGCAAGATATTTTGGAATTCTATAGCCAAATGCGCCCTGACAAAATTGTGTTGGAACAATATCCGGTGGCAACCATCGAAAATCAATTTAGTGCAAAGGTGTTCTACACATTGAAAGCATTAAAAGCAGGGGAATTATCGGATGTATTATTATTTGAAACGGCAGAAAAATCACGTTATGTCGAACTGGCATCACCGGCAAAAATGCTAAAATGGGCAGAGAAGCAGGGACTTGATAAACAAATCTTTGCAAAAACCGAACATTCTTCGGAGATAAAGGAAAAAGTAAAAGATTCCATTGAATTAACGGAAGAATATGGTGTTTTTACCTATCCTTATGTGGTGATTGGTGGGAAATATGTACTCACGGCAAGCACGCTTTATAACGATGATTACAGTGTGGCTGTATTAGATTATTTAGTGAATAAATTGGAAAAGGAGAGAGAAAAATGAAAATAGGTATTGTTGGTGCAATGGCGCAAGAAGTCGAAATACTGAAAGGCTTAATGACGGATAAGATCGAAACAAGAGTAGCAAGTGCGGTCATTTTTGAGGGAAAAATTAATGGAAAATCCGTTGCTTTGTTGCAATCAGGGATCGGTAAAGTCGCCGCTGCAATCGGAACTACCGCCTTACTACAACTGACAAAACCAGATATTGTGATCAATACGGGATCAGCCGGTGGCGTAGCGAAAGGATTAAAAGTCGGTGATATTGTCATTTCCGATGAAACCCGTTATCACGATGTGGATGTTACGGCATTCGGCTATGAAAAAGGTCAACTTCCGGCTAACCCTGCTGCATTTTTGTCTGATGAGAAATTAGCGGATCTTGCACAAAAAACGGCTGAAGCACAGGGGCAATCGGTAAAACGTGGGTTAATTTGTTCCGGTGATAGCTTTATTCATAGCGAAGATAAAATTGCGGAAATCAAATCGGATTTCCCTCATGTGACAGCGGTCGAGATGGAGGCAACGGCAATTGCTCAAGTGTGCTATGCATTTAATGTGCCCTTTGTGGTCGTACGTGCGATTTCTGATAGTGGTGATGGGGAAGCGAGTCTGTCTTTTGAGGAATTTTTACCGCTTGCGGCGAAGCAATCTTCAGCATTGGTTTTAGGTATGTTAGACAAATTATAGGATTTCTTATGGGAATAATTATTACCGTTGATGGCCCAAGTGGGGCGGGAAAAGGCACATTGTGCTATGCGTTAGCGGAAAAATTAGGTTATGCCTTGTTAGATAGTGGGGCGATTTATCGTGTTACAGCATTGGCTGCGCTAAAAAGTGCGGTCGATTTATCCGATGAATTTGCGTTGGCGGAATTGGCAGGTAATTTGGATATTCAATTTGTTCCGCAAGATGGGGAAGTGAAGATTTTATTAAACGGAGAGAATGTAAGCCGTTTAATTCGCACTCAAGAAACAGCGGATGCCGCATCAAAAATCGCTGTTTTTCCACAAGTTAGAGCGGCACTACTGCAACTTCAACGGGATTTTGCCAAAAATAATAACCTCATTGCTGACGGACGTGATATGGGAACCGTGGTATTTCCCAATGCTCAGATAAAACTCTTTTTAGATGCAAGTGCCGAAGAACGTGCAAAAAGGCGCTACAAACAGTTGCAAAGCAAGGGAATTAGTGGTAACTTTGCACAGATTTTGGCCGAGATAAAGGAACGGGATTTTCGTGATAGAAATCGTGAGGTCGCTCCGCTTAAGCCGGCTGAAGATGCGTTGTTACTTGATAGTACAACATTGAGTATTGATGACGTGATTGCTCAAGCGATGGCTTATATTCAACAACGTAAAAATACTTAACTTTGTTTATTCAAGGATGAATAGACGTTTATTCTCAACCCCACATCTTATGGATAAAATGTGGATGTTATTAACTTTTAAAGAAGATTATTTATATGTCAGAATCTTTTGCTCAACTCTTTGAAGAATCATTAAAAGGCCTTGAAACCCGTCAAGGTTCAATCGTTAGCGGTACTGTAGTAGCTATTCAAAAAGGTTTCGTCCTTGTTGATGCCGGTTTAAAATCCGAATCTGCAATTCCCGTTGCTGAGTTCCTAAATGCACAAGGTGAACTTGAAGTTCAAGTCGGCGATACGGTGAATGTTGCATTAGATGCAGTTGAAGATGGTTTCGGTGAAACTAAGCTTTCTCGTGAGAAAGCGGTTCGTCACGAATCTTGGATTGAATTAGAAAAAGCTTATGAAGAAAAAGCGACTGTTATCGGTTTAATCAACGGTAAAGTAAAAGGCGGTTTCACAGTTGAGCTAAACGGTGTTCGTGCATTCTTACCTGGTTCTTTAGTTGATACTCGCCCTGCTCGTGATGCGGATCACTTATTAGGTAAAGAATTAGAATTCAAAGTGATCAAATTAGATCAAAAACGTAATAACGTTGTGGTTTCTCGTCGCGCAGTGATTGAGTCAGAAAATAGCCAAGAACGTGAACAAGTGTTAGAAAACCTTGTTGAAGGTTCGGAAGTTAAAGGTATTGTTAAAAACTTAACTGATTACGGTGCATTCGTTGATTTAGGCGGTGTTGACGGTTTACTTCATATCACAGATATGGCTTGGAAACGTGTTAAACATCCAAGCGAAATCGTGAATGTCGGTGATGAAGTAACCGTTAAAGTATTGAAGTTTGATAAGGATCGTACTCGTGTGTCTTTAGGCTTAAAACAATTAGGTCAAGATCCATGGGTTGCTATCGCTGAAAATCATCCGGTAAACAGCAAATTAACCGGTAAAGTAACTAACCTAACTGACTATGGCTGTTTTGTTGAGATCTTAGATGGTGTTGAAGGCTTAGTTCACGTTTCTGAAATGGATTGGACTAACAAAAACATTCATCCGTCTAAAGTGGTTAGCTTAGGCGATGTTGTTGAAGTCATGGTATTAGAAATTGACGAAGAACGTCGTCGTATTTCTTTAGGCTTAAAACAATGTAAACCTAACCCGTGGACTCAATTTGCTGAAACTCACAATAAGGGCGACAAAGTAACCGGTAAAATTAAATCTATCACTGATTTCGGTATCTTTATCGGTCTTGAAGGTGGAATCGATGGTTTAGTTCATTTATCTGATATTTCTTGGAATGTATCAGGTGAAGAAGCGGTTCGTAACTACAAAAAAGGTGACGAAGTTTCTGCAGTAGTATTAGCAGTAGATGCAGTTAAAGAGCGTATTTCTTTAGGTATCAAACAACTTGAAGAAGATCCGTTTAATAACTTCATCGCAATCAATAAGAAGGGTGCGGTAGTTTCTGCAACTGTGGTTGAAGCTGATGCAAAAGGCGCTAAAGTAGAGTTAGTAGGCGGAGCTGAAGGTTATATTCGTGCGGCAGATCTTACTGATGAAGTGGTGGCAGGTGATGTCGTTGAAGCGAAATACACCGGTATAGATCGTAAAGCCCGTATTGTTCATTTATCTGTAAAAGCAAAAGCTCAAGCTGAAGAAGCTGCGGCAGTTGCAAGCGTGAATAACAAACAAGAAGAAGTTGCTATTCCGAATGCAATGGCTGAAGCGTTTAAAGCAGCTAAAGGTGAATAATTAATTTATTCTGTCAGGCTGGGTTTGTCCCAGCCTTCTTTTTCTTCAAGTTTTATTGATAATTCATATGGTAAATGAATTATCAATAAAACTTGTTGTCATAAGCATACTAAATTAGAAATAAAGGAGAAATATGATGACCAAATCAGAACTTATTGAAAATTTATCTGCTAAACATCCTTCTTTACCTGTAAAAGAAATTGAAGCTATTGTAAAAGATATTTTAGAACTTATTGCACAATCGTTGGAAGAAGCGAACCGCATAGAAATTCGGGGATTTGGAAGTTTTTCTCTTCATTATCGTCAGCCCCGCCTCGGTAGAAACCCGAAGACAGGCGATTCTGTGAAATTAGATGCTAAATGTGTACCTCATTTTAAGGCGGGTAAAGAACTGAGAGAACGTGTAGATATATTCTCTTAGAAATAGATGAAATAGCGACACTTAGGTGTCGTTTTTCATTAGAAACTTTGGCATAATAAAGAAAACGTTTTCTAAAGGATCTTGTATGATTAAATACATTTTAGGATTTATAATTACTTTAGCCATCGTGCTTGTAGCAGTTACAATTGGTGCGAATAATGATCAAATAATTACGTTCAATTATATTTTTGCAGAAAGTCAGTTTCAACTTTCAACACTTGTTGCTATTTTGTTTGGTTTAGGATTAATTTTAGGATGGCTTATTACTGGTTTCTTCTACTTAAAATTGAAACTAAAAAATATGTCTCTTAGCCGTCAAATTAAACGTCAAACTTTACAAATTAATGAATTAACAAGCATTCGTGATAAGGCTAAGGCAGAATAATGCTTGAGTTGCTCTTTCTGCTTTTGCCTATCGCTGCTGCTTATGGTTGGTATATGGGGCAGCGTAGTGCTAAGAAAGATCAGGAAGGTATTAGTAATAAACTCTCCCGTGATTATGTTACGGGAGTCAATTTTTTGCTTTCTAATCAAACTGATAAAGCAGTAGATTTGTTTTTGGATATATTACAAAAGCAAGAGGCTGAAAATGATATAGAAAGTCGTTCACAATTTGAAGCCGAATTAACTCTTGGTAACTTATTCCGTTCTCGAGGAGAAGTTGATCGGGCGTTACGTATTCATCAGGCTCTTGATCGTAGTCCTAATTATTCTTTTGAGCAAAAACTTCTTGCTAAACAACAGCTGGCACGTGATTTTATGACTATCGGTTTTCTTGATCGTGCAGAAAATCTTTATATTTTATTGGTCGATGAACCGGAATTTGCTGAAAACGCATTACAACAACTTTTGTTAATTTATCAAAAAACAAAAGAGTGGAAAAAAGCGGTGAATATTGCCGAAAAATTAGCAAAAATTCATCCTAAAGCTAATAATGTTGAATTAGCTCAATGTTATTGTGAATATACTCAAAGTTTGAGTACTGAAAGTGCGGTCGAAAAACGTCGAATTTTACAAAAAGCGCTACAAATTTCTTCAAGCTGTGTTAGAGCTTCAATATTGTTAGCAGATTTAGATATTGAAGAAAGAGCTTATCAACAAGCAATTAAGACATTAGAAAATGTACTTTATCAAAACGCTGATTATATTGGAGAAGTTTTACCCACTTTAGAATATTGTCATAAAGAATTAAATCAGCTTGATAATTTTGAATTATTTTTAATCCGGGCAGGGCAAGTAACTAAGAATGATGAGGTTGATTTAGCACTTGCAAAATTAATTGAAGAAAAAGATGGAAAATCGTCGGCACAAACTAATCTTTACCAACGATTAACGAAAAATCCAAGCACACTTATTTTCCATCGTTTTATCCAATATCAAATTGATGATGCAGAAGAAGGCCGAGGAAAAGAAAGCCTGGTTTTGCTTCACAAAATGGTAGGGGAACGTATCAAACAGAGCGCAGTTTATCGCTGCTCAAATTGTGGTTATCAACTTCATAAACTACTTTGGAATTGCCCGTCTTGCCGTCATTGGGAAACGATTAAACCATTATCCGCACAAGAACATCATTAAAGAGGAAAATTTATGACTAGCAAAGTTATTGTTGCACTTGATTACGAAACAGAAGCAGAAGCGCTTGCGTTAGTTGATCAAATTGATCCAAGTTTATGCCGTTTAAAAGTCGGCAAAGAAATGTTTACCACGTTGGGAACGAATTTTGTAAAACAACTACATCAACGTAATTTTGACGTTTTCCTTGATTTAAAATTCCACGATATTCCGAATACTGTGGCTAGAGCAGTGCGTTCTGCCGCCGATTTAGGCGTATGGATGGTGGATGTTCACGCTAGTGGCGGTTTAAAAATGATGGAAGAAGCGAAAAAAATTCTTGAGCCTTATGGTAAAGATGCGCCACTTTTGATTGCCGTAACTGTTTTAACCAGTATGGAAGATTTGGATTTACTTCAAATTGGTATTAATGCTTCACCGATGGAACAGGTATTACGCCTTGCACATTTAACGCAGCGTGCAGGATTAGACGGCGTAGTTTGCTCACCGCAAGAAGTGGAAATTTTACGTAATAGCTGTGGTGCCGATTTCAAATTAATTACCCCCGGAATTCGTCCGATTGGTGCTGATTTTGGCGATCAACGTCGTGTAATGACGCCGGCCGCGGCAATTAAATCCGGTTCTGATTATTTAGTGATTGGTCGCCCGATTACACAAGCTGAAAATCCGGCGGAAGTGCTTCATTCTATTAACGCTTCTATTGCACCATAATTATGTCCGAATCTGTTTTAGTTTATTCCACTGAAAGTGGGCGAATTAAAGAAGAAAAAGCTCAACCATCAAGACCTAAGGGGGATGGTATTGTGCGTATTCAACGACAAACCAGCGGTCGAAAAGGTGCCGCTGTTTCTGTCATTACCGGATTAGATTTATTGGATGAAGAATTGAAAAAACTTGCTACGGAACTCAAGAAACGCTGTGGCACAGGCGGTTCTGTAAAGGGCGGTGATATTGAAATCCAAGGTGAAAAAAGAGAGTTGCTCAAACGATTACTGGAAGAAAAAGGTTTCACCGTGAAGATAGTAGGCGGTTAGAAAAATAAAAATCCATCTTTAAAGATGGATTTTTTATATCTCAATCTCAACTTAATGGAGATAAGCAATGAGAATCGCACCAATAAAGCTTATGAGAGAAAGCAGTAGAAATATTGGATTGGCTTTTACTACTTTTCTGCCAAAGAATTTTGCTGAAAAGATAACGTACAAAATGAGCAGACAGAGTTTAGCAATAAGCCAAGTTTCCAATTCAAAAGGCAATAGGAAAAATATGATTGCTCCGCTTACAATTAAAAGCGTATCTGCTAAGTGCGGTAAAATTTTTAACAGTTTTATGGCTCGCCAATCTTTCCCACTTAATTGCATTATGCCGCGAACAATTAAAAGCCCTAAACTTAAAAATGCACAGAAAACGTGCAAAGAAATTAACATAATCACTCCTAAATAAACACTCTATTTCTATTTGATTTCATAAAGAGTAACACCACACTCACGATTGGTGCTTATTGGTGCAACTTCATAGTCTTTACCGGCTTCAGGAATAAAGGTGATAGTATTTCCTTTACAGCCCTTTCCTTTGATAATAGTAGTAATTTTTTCCGTTGTTGTGTAATGCGTATGAGTGCTGTCCAGTGGAATAATTTCATTGGTTACTTGCACTTCGGTGTTAGCCGGAATAACAAATTCTTTAAAAAAGATGCCAGATAAGAATTTTGAATGTGCAGATGGATTTTTACTTAATAGTGTTTCCGGCATTCCAATACTCTCGTTTCCTTTAGCGCCAACCATTGAACTAAATGCTTGTGCTAAACCGCCTCCAATAGTCACTTTTTCTTTTTTACCATCGATATTGACTGTTAGAAAAGATGGTCGTCCGTTTTGTCCGTATAAACGAATTCTGGCATCTTTTGTGACATCATAAGGGGTATTTTGATTAGAGAGCTCGGTTGAAACACAGGCTGTCGCTCCCAATGCTATGATTGAAATGAGTAATAATTTTTTCATTTTGACTCCTGAAATTATAAAGTGCGGTTAAAATTAACCGCACTTTTCTTGCCTTTTATTTTGCAATACGTTTATATTTCATTCTGTGTGGCTGCAATGCCTCTGTGCCAAAGGTTTTCTTTTTCCACTCTTCGTAGTCGGAGAAGTTGCCTTCGTAGAAGGTGACTTTGCCTTCATCGCCATAGTCTAAAATATGGGTTGCAATACGGTCTAGGAACCAACGGTCATGGGAGATCACCATTGCACAACCCGGGAATTCCAAGATTGCATTTTCTAATGCACGCAAGGTTTCTACATCAAGATCATTAGTCGGTTCATCCAGTAAGAGCACGTTGCCGCCTGCTTGTAATAATTTAGCTAAATGTAAACGCCCACGCTCACCACCGGAGAGTTCGCCAACCCGTTTTTGTTGATCAACACCTTTGAAATTGAAGCGTCCGACATAAGCACGGCTTGGAATTTCAAAATTACCGATGGTGAGAATATCTTGTCCGTTTGATACTTCTTCCCACACGGTTTTTTTATCATCCATGGCATCACGGAATTGATCTACGGAGGCGAGAACAACGGTTTCTCCCATTGCAATAGAGCCGCTATCAGGTTTTTCCTGACCTGAAAGCATACGGAATAGAGTAGATTTACCCGCCCCGTTAGCCCCGATGATCCCTACAATCGCACCTTTCGGAATGGAGAAAGAAAGGTCATCAATTAGGGTACGATCTCCGTAAGATTTAGTGAGATTTTGTACTTCGATCACTTTATCACCTAAACGTGGACCCGGTGGAATAAAGAGTTCATTGGTCTCATTACGTTTTTGATATTCACCTGAATTGAGTTCCTCAAAACGTGCCATACGTGCTTTGCTTTTCGCCTGGCGACCTTTCGGATTTTGGCGAACCCATTCCAATTCTTTCTCAATAGATTTTTGACGAGCCGATTCCGCCGCTTGCTCTTGGGCTAGGCGTTTTTCTTTTTGCTCCAACCAAGAAGAGTAGTTACCTTCCCACGGAATTCCCTCACCACGGTCAAGCTCTAAAATCCAACCGGCCACATTGTCTAGGAAATAGCGGTCGTGGGTAATTGCTACTACCGTACCTTCATAGTCGTGTAAGAAACGCTCCAACCACGCCACTGATTCTGCATCTAGGTGGTTGGTCGGCTCGTCGAGCAATAGCATATCCGGCTTTTCAAGCAACAGACGGCAAAGTGCGACACGGCGGCGTTCACCACCCGACAAATGCTCAATTTTTGCGTCCCAATCAGGTAAGCGTAATGCATCGGCGGCACGCTCTAGCTGGTTATCTAAATTATGTCCGTCTTGTGCTTGAATGATTGCTTCCAACTCGGCTTGTTCTGCTGCGAGTTTATCAAAATCCGCATCAGGATCGGCATAAAGGGCATAAACTTCATCAAGACGAGTAAGCGCATTTTTAACTTCAGAGACGGCCTCTTCCACGGCTTCACGCACGCTTTGTTGCGGTTCTAACTTTGGCTCTTGTGGAAGATAGCCAATTTTAATGCCCGGTTGTGGACGTGCTTCTCCTTCGATCTCCTTATCAATCCCGGCCATAATGCGGAGTAGAGTGGATTTACCCGCCCCGTTTAAGCCAAGAACCCCAATTTTCGCACCGGGAAAAAAACTTAGGGAAATATCTTTTAAAATATGCCGTTTAGGTGGAACAACCTTCCCGACACGATGCATGGTATAAACAAATTGTGATGACATACTCGTTCTTTCTCACTGGTTAAAAAAGTGCGGTCATTTTACTTGATGTTTAGCAAATAAGCTAATGAGAAGGCAAAAAAAACCACCCGATTCGGGTGGTAGGAAAGTAGTTTAGCTATATATTTATGATTATTTTATTTAGGAACTTTATGAATATCAAGCAATCACTTGACGAGGTGCATAGTACATAAAACCTCTTGAAAAATAAAATTCAATCTTCTTGTTTATTGATGTAAGTCAATAAATTTCGATGACTTATTAATTTTTGATTATAAAGTAAACGTTTTTTAGAATTTTTTTGTCTATGCTAGAATAAACGAATTTTTTAGATGAGGGCTAATATGAAAAGACTATTACTACTTTCTTTATTTTATACCGATACGGTATTTGCTCATCCTCATGCTTTTATTGAAATGCAAAGTAAACCGTTGATTGAACAAAATCAATTAATTGGCTTTTCGATGAAATGGACATTGGATGAGCCAAGTTCTTCAGCGATTCTGTATGATATGAAGCAGGTGCGGAGTGAGGTTGAGCAACAAAAATTGATCGATGATGTGATGAATAATGTGGTGAACGAACATTATTTTAGTTATTTTTTTGATAAAAATAACAACAAAATTAAATATAAAAAACAAATACAAAATTATGGTGTAAATAAGAAAGAGGCAAAAGTTCAATACTATTTTGATTTTTTATTGGCACAACCTCAGCGATTAAAGAATAACGAATTTACGCTGATGACTTACGATCGGACTTATTATGTTTCTATGTATTATCCGGAGGAAAAAAGTGCGGTCGATTTTTCTGCACTTCCGGAAAACTGCAAAGGGGAAATCATTGAGCCAAATGTGGATGAGAAAATACGATTCTATGCCTCATCGCTCGATAAAACTCGGAAGGATGAGGATGATTCTCTCGGTATGCTTTTTGCACAGAAAATAAAAATTTGGTGTGAGTAGGTGTAGCTATGAAGTCTGTTTTTCCATTTAAATGGTTGATTGCATTACTTGCCGTATTTATTGGTATTTTTTGGTTGTTACCTTGGCTTTTTATGAAAACCATAGGGTGGCAGCAGATGTTTAACCGATTGATATCTGAAAATCTTCACGCTATTCAGCAACATTCTACTTCGGCAGGCGTGTTATTAATTACAGTAAGTTTTCTATATGGTGTATTGCATGCGCTTGGGCCGGGCCATGGCAAATTTATTATTGCAAGCTATTTATCTACGCATGAAAGTGAACTAAAACAAAGTGTGAAATTAAGCTTACTTTCCTCACTTATGCAGGGGATCGTGGCAATTACTGCAACCTCTATTATTGTGGTGATTCTAAATCTCTCCTCTCGCTATTTCAAATTAAGCCAATTATGGTTGGAACGTAGTGCGTTAA
This sequence comes from Rodentibacter caecimuris, assembly GCF_001019715.1. Taxonomy (GTDB): domain Bacteria; phylum Pseudomonadota; class Gammaproteobacteria; order Enterobacterales; family Pasteurellaceae; genus Rodentibacter; species Rodentibacter caecimuris. The sequence continues at coordinate 1,407,305 of NZ_BBXJ01000001.1, read as the reverse complement.
TTTTATTACTCGGGCTTGGGGTTTATTGGATTTATCAAGGAACGAGAAAATCAGCAAAAGCCTTTCGTATTAAATCCGTTCGGCTGACTCATTTGCCGTTACAAAGTGCGGTCAAAATTAACCGCACTTTTAAAGCGGATTGTGGCTGTGGACATCAACATTTACCGAATGCGGCTCAATTAAAACAAGCCAATAGTTGGAAAAGCCAATTTCTTGTGATTATGAGTATTGGTTTACGCCCTTGTACAGGGGCAATTTTTGTGCTTTTCCTTGCTTATATGACGAATCTTTTCATTTGGGGGATTTTTGCTACGTTAGCGATGTCAATCGGCACAGGGCTGACGCTTTCCCTTTTTGCTATTTTAGTGCGTTATGCTAAGAATATAGCAATACAACTAGGGAAATGGTACGGGGCGAAAGCATTAAATCAATATAGCGGACAAATAGTAAAAATCGTTGCGGGTAGCATAATGATTTTCTTTGCGTTAACGTTACTTTACGGCACAACCCTTGAATCGATTGGTGGCGTAGTATTGTTTGGAAGGTAAAAGATAAAAATAAAACCCATCAAAATGATGGGTTTAACATCTTTTGGTTGCTAATTTAGAATTCGTAAAAGGAGACAAACAAATCCTAAACCAAAAGAGAAATTGGCTCCTCCTGCTGGACTTGAACCAGCGACATATGGATTAACAGTCCACCGTTCTACCGACTGAACTAAGGAGGAATAAATTCTGTATCACAGTGAATCGGAGGCGCATTTTAATGATCGAGTAATAGTTTGTCAACGGGTAAAATAAAAAAATTCAAAAAAATTTTAACGTATTTTTCTATCCACAAAGACTGTGGATAACTTTGTGGATTAAAATAAAATAAGATCCGGTAATGCTGATAAATACTGGGATTGTACAATGCGGGACAGTAATTGATTGCAAAATGACGTTTCCTTATTTATCAATTAGCTAAGTAAAGTCCAGTAAAAAATCTAAAAAAAGTTTCTAATTTTGTGAGGTTTTTCTCTTGACATTGCTAACACTGTGTAAAACTTACCTTTTTCACTCTATTTGGAGTAAGAAATATGCTAGAATAGCGCCAATAAAAACTCACTCAATTTTAACCGCACTTCTATGGCAGAAAAAATTAACAGTAAACCTTTTATTCTTCATTCTGATTTCAACCCTTCCGGTGATCAGCCTCAAGCCATTGAAAAACTCGCTGAAAATTTAGATGACGGGCTTGCCCACCAAACCCTTCTTGGGGTAACGGGATCGGGTAAAACTTTTACTATCGCCAATGTGATCGCAAAACTTAATCGTCCGGCGATGTTACTTGCACCAAATAAAACCCTTGCCGCCCAGCTTTATGCAGAAATGAAGGCTTTTTTCCCTGAAAATGCGGTGGAATATTTCGTTTCTTACTATGATTATTATCAACCTGAAGCCTATGTGCCAAGTAGTGACACTTTTATTGAAAAAGATGCCTCCATTAATGATCAAATCGAACAAATGCGTCTTTCCGCAACCAAATCTTTTTTGGAGCGCCGTGATACGATTGTAGTGGCTTCGGTTTCTGCTATTTACGGTTTGGGTGATCCGAATAGTTATTTAAAAATGATGTTGCATTTGCAACAAGGTGCGATTATTGATCAACGCCAAATTCTTGCCAAATTGGCAGAATTGCAATACACGCGTAATGATCAAGCCTTTCAGCGGGGAACATTTCGTGTGCGTGGTGAAATTATTGATATTTTTCCTGCAGAATCTGACGATATTGCCGTCCGTATTGAATTATTTGATGATGAAATTGAACGATTAAGTTTGTTTGATCCGCTGACCGGGCATCATTTAGGTGCGGTGCCACGCTATACGGTGTATCCGAAAACCCACTATGTTACGCCGCGTGAACGCATTTTAGATGCCATCGAAAAAATCAAAGCAGAGTTGATACAACGCCGTGAATATTTCATCAAAGAAAATAAATTGCTGGAAGAACAGCGCATTAGTCAGCGAACAATGTTCGATATTGAAATGATGAATGAATTGGGCTATTGCTCCGGCATTGAAAATTACTCGCGCTATCTTTCCGGTCGGAATGAGGGTGAACCGCCACCGACATTGTTCGATTATATGCCCTCTGATGCTATTTTGATTATTGATGAATCCCACGTGACCGTCCCGCAAATCGGTGGAATGTATCGTGGCGACCGTTCACGCAAAGAAACGTTGGTAGAGTATGGTTTCCGTTTGCCTTCAGCCTTAGATAACCGCCCGTTGCGTTTTGAAGAATTTGAACGCCTTGCGCCGCAAACTATTTATGTTTCCGCTACACCGGGGCCTTATGAATTAGAAAAATCCGGCGATGAAATTATCGACCAAGTGGTGCGTCCGACAGGCTTGCTTGATCCGGAAATTGAAATTCGCCCCGTTGCTATTCAGGTGGACGACTTGCTTTCCGAAGCACGCCAAAGAGCGGATAGAAATGAGCGTGTTTTAGTGACGACCCTTACCAAAAAAATGGCGGAAGATCTCACGGATTATCTGGATGAGCACGGTATTCGGGTGCGTTATCTCCATTCGGATATTGACACTGTTGAACGGGTGGAAATCATCCGTGATTTACGTTTAGGTGAATTTGATGTACTGGTTGGCATTAACTTATTACGTGAGGGTTTGGATATTCCGGAAGTTTCACTTGTGGCAATTTTAGACTCGGATAAAGAAGGTTTCTTGCGTTCTGGACGTTCGCTTATTCAAACCATTGGTCGTGCTGCACGTAATCTGAAAGGAAAAGCGATTTTATATGCCGATAGCATTACCAAATCTATGGAAAAAGCCATCACGGAAACCAACCGTCGCCGTGAAAAACAAATGAAATACAATGAAGAACACGGCATTATTCCACAAGCCTTAAACAAAAAAGTGGGTGAGTTATTGGATATTGGTCAGGGTGTTACAAATAAAGGGAAAGGCAAATCACGAGCCAAAATTGTGGCAGAACCGACCGCACTTTATAATGCCCCGAAAAATGCCAAGGAATATCAGCAACAAGTCAAAAAACTGGAACAACAAATGTATAAATTTGCTCAAGATCTGGAGTTTGAAAAAGCTGCGGCTATTCGAGATCAACTTCATCAATTAAGAGAACAATTTGTGATGAGCGAATAGGGCAAACCGGAAAACACTGTGTTTTACATAGGGAAGTAATAGAGTATTAAACTGTATAATGTTAGTGTGATTATAAAACTAGGTATTATTTTCTTTGTTACGATGGTCATGATAAATGTCCCTAACAATAGAAATGATATGATGATAGTTTTTGGGCTAAAATCATTTATCATATTTACGATGTCTTTCCCAGAAAACGCACTGTTAAAAACGATGATTCCAATCATAGCCTGAGCGCTATAACTTATGGATTTATATATAAATCCCTCTTTGTTATTTAAATGTTTATTCTCTTTCAAAAAGAAAGGCGATATTCTAAAGATAAAAATAGTTATTGCTGAGAAAAGAATCAAAAGGATAATATTTGTCATTTTTTCTTACCTATATATTCAATGAGTGCTAAAGAAATACCAATTAAAAAGGGTGCAATAATCATCGTATATTCTTTAAATAAGAAAACGAATAAAGGTGCTAATAATAAGCCTAGCCAATATGCGCTAATATCAAGATAATCCGGCCAATGTTTTGCTGCTAGAGCAGTAAATTGTAATGGTAAAACGATTTTAACGATTTCATAAAATAGAGGTGAGCTAATTTCAGAACCCGTATAATAACCTATAAATGTTGATAAAACAGAAACAATATAAATGGGTAGCCCTACACCTAAGAAATATAAAAAATAATTTTCTTCCTTATTTTTAAATCTAGAAATACAGGCTGAAAAAACAGAAGGAACAATTAGGACACTTGATAAGAATATCTTTCTATATGAAATATTTTTAAAATACCCAGATAACGCAGATGACATTAAAATAAATCGAGAATTTAATGCCAAAATGATTGGTATTAGAGATATTCCGGCGCCGTAACTCTGAATTAGCATGAATTGTAATGGTGTCGAAAAGATAAAAATACTGGTAGCCATCACTTCGGATAAACCTAAACCTTGGCTAGCACCTAAAGCCCCAATAGGGACATACAGAAAAATAAATGCAAGCCCAAAAGATATTGAATCTTTTAGACCCGCATTAAATGATTTATTTGAAAATAATTTCATTAGATGTATCTCGTTTGTTCTATACTAAAAAAACCGTTTTCAAGAACGATGGTATAGATCAAGAAAAATGTCAATGGTTTTGTTAATGAAATGTTAAAAGTGTGAATGAGATCACAATTTATATCATTGTTCGGACAACAACTCAGACCTTAGTTGGGCGCTTTATGTGATATTCGTGATTATAATTAAAGGGGCAATGTATTATTGCCCTTTTATTTTGTGAATTTATTTATATTCTACTAAGATATCGCTTTCAGTCACACTATCACCATAAACCGGCAATAAGGTTTTTTCGTAGGCTTGTTTGAGTACGCCTTCTTTTGAAAGTTTTTCAATTTCAGCGTTGAGCCAATTTAATAAATCCGGTGCATCTTTACGGACGGCAGGCGCAATCACATCTTGATCACCAAAACTTTTCACGCCTACGGTATAGCCCGGATTTTGTTTTACCCAAGCAAATAAGAAGGTGTTGTCATTGGATAGGGCATCCCCTCTGTCGTCTCGTAGCGCTTCAAAGGTTTCCGTGTTTTGTTCAAATTTCAATAATTTGATATTCGGATAATTCTTGGTGAAGAAAATATCCGCTGTGGTGCCTTTATCAACGATAAGTGTTTTGTCTTTTAATTGCTCAAGCTCCGTAATGACTTCACCATTTTTTGAAACCACGCCAAGCGCCACTTTCATATAAGGATTAGCAAAATCCACGACCTCTTTTCGCGCTGCGGTTACGGTGAAATTGGCGAGGATAATATCCACTTTTTGGGAAAGTAAATATTCCGCACGATTGGCGGCATCCACTAATACAAATTCCGCTTTATTTTCATCACCTAAGAGATCTTTGGTGATGGCTTTACCGATTTCCACATCGAAACCTTGGCTTTTGCCTTGGGCATCTACATAGCCGAAAGGCGGTTTGTCGCTGAATACGCCAATACGAATTTTGCCGGCTTGTTTCAACTGCTCAATGGTTGAGGCAGTTTGTGAAGCCTCTTTGCTTAGCGTATTGTCACCGCAAGCGGTAAGCCCTAGGGCAAGAGTCGCAGTGGCAAAAAGTGCGGTTAAATTTTTAAATGTTTTCTTCATAGTTTGTTCCTCTCGGTTCATAGTTTAAGATGTTTAAAAATGTTTTCGCCCGATCCGTGGTGGGGTTGGTGAAAAAATCTTCCGGTTTAGCTTGTTCGATAATTTGCCCTTTATCCATAAAAACAATGCGATTTGCCACTTGGCGGGCGAAGCCCATTTCATGGGTTACGATCAACATCGTCATGCCTTCTTTGGCAAGCCCTAAAATCACATCCAGTACCTCGCGTACCATTTCGGGATCAAGCGCAGCAGTGACTTCGTCAAACAACATAATCTCAGGATTCATACAAAGCGCACGAACAATGGCGATCCGCTGTTTTTGCCCGCCGGAAAGTTCACGGGGATAGGCATTTTTTCGATCAAATAATCCCACTCGCTTTAATAATTCGTCCGCTTGTTTTTCAGCTTCTGATCGATCACGTTTTTGAACCCTTAAAGGTCCGAGCAAAATATTGTCGATCACCGATAAATGGGCAAATAATTCATAGCTTTGAAATACCATGCCAATTCGTTGACGTGCATTGACCCAACTGATGTCTTTACCCAGCTCACCGGCATTTTGGAGCAATAATTGACCGCTCTTTATGGGCTCTAAGCCATTTAATGTGCGAAGTAATGTGCTTTTTCCACAGCCGGACGGGCCTAAAATTACAACGACTTCGCCTTTTTCTATGGAAAGATTAATGCCTTTTAATGCTTCAACCTCACCATAGTTTTTAACAAGATTTTTTATTTCTAATAATGTCATAGGTATTCCTTAGCTTTCCCAACGGGTTTCTAAATAACGGGAAAATAATGAGAGCGGATAACAAATCATAAAATAGAGCAAGAAAATGACGCCATAGATCCAAAGTGCCGCCGATTGATTGCTAAAAAGTGAATGTTCAATAATTTGCTGACCGACTTTAATCACTTCTATTACGCCGATTAACATCGCAAGGGAGCTGGTTTTCACCATGCGGGTGAAAAGATTAATGGCACTTGGGGTAACACGTTTTAAACTTTGGGGGATCAAAATATAAATAAAGGTTTGAAAAGGCGTTAGTCCTAAAGCATAAGCGGATTCAACCTGATGTTTTTCGATGGAGGTTAACGCGCCGCGCACAAGATCGCCCATTTCTGCGGTTCCCCAAAAAATAAATACCCAAATGCAGACGGTGATAGCGTCTAAATGTATGTCAAACCATTTTGCCAAGCCAAAATAGGTGATAAACAGTAGAACGAGCAAAGGGATGATGCGGACAAATTCTAAATAAACTTGGCAAATCACTTTAATTACGGCATTTTTGCTTGTCATTACCACCCCTAAAATTACCCCAAAAAGACAGGCAAAAAAGACGGAAACGAAGGCTATTTCAGCGGTCACCCAAAGACCGTTTAGCAATCTGGTGAAATTATTGCCTTGGAATAATAATTCAAATCCCATATTTTGCTCTCCGTGTGCGTTGTTCTAAATAACGAATAGAAATTGAGATAGGCAGTAAAATAATTAAATAAAACACCACTAATAAAAATAACGCTTCGTTGGTTTTATAATCCATTCCGATAATTTCTTTTGCTATAAACATCAGTTCTGCCACCGCAACGGCACTAATAACGGAGGTTTCTTTCATTAAAAACAGACAGTTCGCCCCAATCGCCGGTATGGAAATAGCCAATGCTTGTGGAAAAATCACGTAACGAAAGGCCTGAAATGGTGTTAAACCAATACTGAGCGCAGATTCAATTTGACCTTTGGAAACCGCTTCTAAGCCTCCACGAATCGCTTCCGCCATGTAGCTTCCGCCCAAAAAAGCTAAGCCGATTACCCCGCAAGTAAAACCGTCTAATTTGATGCCGACTTTTGAAAGCCCGAAGTAAAGGAAGAAAACTTGAATCAATAATGGGGTATTACGTGAAAGTTCAATATAACTTTTCACCAACCAATTTAATGCCTTAAAGTGATAACTATTGATGACTGCACAAATCGTGCCAATAATAAATGAGCATAAAATCCCCCAAAACGAGAGGGCAAGCGTTATCAATGTTGCATCAACAAAGCGTGGTAACACGCTGATAATGTAATCCCAATTCATTGTTTCTTTTATGACATAAGCGTTTTCGTAGGCATTATAGTAGAGAAGATTTTTCTCATCGGGAAAGAATTGAAATGAATTAGTTATAATGGAATGGAATAAATGAATTCTTGATATTGAGATTAAATGTTAGTTATGGTGAATAAAAAAAAAGCCTATTTGTGGGGAAATAGGCGGGAATGTGGAGTGATTATCATGACGCTGTATCTAACTGGAGATACAACCATTTGTTGTTAGAATGATTACATGATAATTGTTCTCAATAAGTCTGTCAATAAATAAATGCAAATAATTCTCAAAATTTTATTATTTCATATAAGGCACGGATTCAGCCAATGAAAGTGCGGTAGGAATTCCCTCTAAAATTTCAAATTTACCGGCGTAAGCATAAGCCTCTACACCTTGTTCTATTGCCTCTTTTAATAATCGATCGTAGTCGGGATCGATATATTCGGCAATTTTAAAACGATCAAACCCATTGTGCAGACCAGCAAACAATATTACGGCACGATGTCCTTGTTTTTTCATGGTCAATAATTCTCGCACGTGTTTTTGTCCTCGTGTTGTGACGGCATCAGGGAACATACCGAGATTACCTTTTACCAAGGTGATCGATTTCACTTCCACATAGCAATCGGGAAGTCCTTCACTTTTTAGTAAAAAATCAATACGGCTATTTTCTTCACCGTACTTGACTTCAGGATAGATGTCATCATACATCGCCAATTCTTTAATTTGCTTGTTTTTTAATGCTTCAAATACAAGCTGGTTGGAGCGATGGGTGTTAATACAGCAAAGTTGTCCGTTAGCAAGTTGGGTTAGTTCCCATGAGTGGGGGTACTTCCTTGTTTGACTATCGGAATGGGAATACCAGACGGTATCGCCTTTTTCTCCGCAGCCTGTCATCGCACCGGTGTTAGCACAGTGAATAGTCATTATTTCACCGTCAGGTAATTCAATATCGGCGAGAAAACGTTTGTAGCGGCGAATCAGTTTTGCTGATTGAAGAGCGGGAAGTTTCATAATATTCCTTATAAAGTGCGGTTGAAATTTAATGGTTTTTTATCTAATGAGATGATGAATTGGAAGATTTCCACGCATTTGCTTACGATAGTTCACTGGGGAAAGTCCGGTATATTTTTGAAAATTTTCGTAAAAGCGGCTTAAAGAATTAAAACCTGCTGTGAGTGAAATATCGAGCATGGTTTTATCGGTATCGGTGAGTAATGCCTTGGCGTGGTTAATCCTCATCATCGTAATATATTGTTTGATCGTTAGTTGCATTACACGTTGAAATAGTCCCATGGCATAGTTGGTATTCAAGCCGACCGCAGCGGCGACTTGAGACACGGTGAGGGCTTGATTAAAGTGACTAGCGATATAGTTAAGCATTTGAATCACATAATATTGAGTATGGCGTGAGGATTTACCGTTCATGTGATTTTCATAATTTGTCTTTAATAAAAGCTCCCACCCGTCAAGTTCTAGGCGTTTTAACAGTAATTGCACTTCACTATAGACTAATTGGTTGCGATTTTTATCCTCTTTTGTCAGCTCGTTTTCCCAGCGCATAATTTCAAACGTGCCGGCGAGCGCAGGGTTTTGGGATTGAATGACGACCCCATGAGTGATGTGAGTCACCAGCTTATCGGTTAATTGCCAAGAAAGAAACTGATGAACAGGAATATCAATTACCGCCATTTCAGTACAGTTTTTACGATCCACCAAACTATGCGGAATCGCCGCCCAGAAAACAGCAATATGATTTTTTTTGACTGTAATTTGTGAACCGTTGTAGAAATATGTTACGTCATCGTTAAAGGGGATATTGATTTCAATATGTCCGTGCCAATGATGGGCAGGCATATTCAAAGGGGGCTGCCATAGTTTTACCCGTAGCGATTGTTTTTCTAAAGGTAAGGAAAGGGGACTGGTTGTTTTACTACCCAGGGCGTTTTCCGGATCAAAATAATCCAACACAATATCTTCAGATTGCATTCATTACCTACGAAATATTACCAAGCAAAAGAGCGGTCAAATTATAGCGAATTTTTTGATAAATTCCTATTTTCCTAGAAATTTTTCCCGAAAATTCATTTTTTAATATTGAGATCTCATAAAGTGAGTTTTTAGGAATCTTGTATAAAGAAATGGTATAGGAAAGCACTTTTCCTTTTGTCATGATGAGGCTATGAAACTCACTAAAAGGAGGAGCTCATTATGAGTTTATCAATGAAAACCAAGATCAGTTTTGGATTGGGAGCTTACGGTAAGGATTTTGCCATCGGCATTGTGTATATGTATTTAATGTATTATTACACGGACGTGTTGGGGGTATCCGGTGCGGTTGTGGGCACTATTTTTATGGTTGCCCGTGTGTGGGATGCGCTAAATGATCCTATTATGGGTTGGATTGTCAATAATACACGATCTCGCTGGGGAAAATTTAAACCTTGGATTTTGATTGGCACGATTCTTAATTCAATTTCACTTTTTTCTCTTTTTTGCGCAGATTATTTCTCCGGTACGGCACTTGTCGTTTACATTGCAATTACCTATATTCTCTGGGGAATGACCTATACCTTAATGGATATACCGTTTTGGTCGCTTACACCGACTTTAACCCTTGACCAACGGGAACGTGAAGAAATCGTGCCTTATCCGCGTTTCTTTGCCAGTCTTGCCGGTTTTGTGACTGCCGGTATCTGTATGCCGTTTGTCGATGCAGTGGGCGGCGATGATAAAGGTTTTGGGTTTAGAATGTTTACACTTGTGATTATCGGCTTTTTTGTGGCTTCGACGATTATCACTTTAATGAATGTCAAAGAAAAATATTCTTTCGATGCAATTGAAAGCGGTGAACCGCAGAAAAAAGTACCGTTAAAAACTCTCATATCGCTTATTCCACGCAACGATCAGCTTTCAAGTTTGCTTGTAATGGCGCTTTGTTACAACATTGCAGGCAATATCATTTCAGGTTTCGCCATTTATTATTTCACCTATGTAGTGGGCGATAAAGAAATGTTCCCATATTATATGTCTTATGCCGGTGTTGCTAATCTCGCCGTGATAATTTTATTCGCCCGTTTGGCAAAACTTTTCTCACGCCGTATGTTATGGATTGGCATTTCTGTTAGCTCCATTATTAGTTGTGCAATCTTAGCTTATACCGGTATTACCGAACATCACAGTATTTTCCTGATTATTCTTGCCGGTATTTTTATGCAGATTGGTAGTGCATTGTTCTGGACACTCCAAGTGATTATGGTGGCAGATACCGTAGATTACGGCGAATACAAGCTCGGTATTCGTTCCGAAAGTATCGCCTATGCAGTACAAACTATGGTAGTAAAAGCCGGTTCCGCCGTTTCCGCGTTTTTAATCGGGGTATTATTAACAGCCATTGATTATGTACCTAATGTAGCGCAAAGTGAAAGCACCTTATTTTATATGAAAGTGATCATGATAGGCTTACCGATTTTCTTCTATGTGGTGAAATTGTTTGTCTATTTTCGTTATTACAAACTGCACGGTGATTTACTCGCCAAAGTCAATATCACCTTATTAGATAAATATCGCAAAGTTGAAACAAAATACTAAGAGGAAAGTGTTATGAGTTCACAATTAGTTCGCTTACAAAGCAAAGAGACGGATTTAATTTTACGCACAGAACCGGCAGAGATTCTCTATTTTGGTAAACACCTTGAATTGGATGAAATTACCGAAGCGGATGTGATGAGCATTGAACGTGGTGTAGCAAACGGTAGTCTTGATGTAGATACGCCAATTACCCTCGCCGCAGAAAACGGCAGAGGCTATTTTGGCGTTTCAAGTGTGGAAGGACATCGCAACGGTTATGATTGGGCGCCGGTATTCATTACCAAAAACATTGCGAAAACCGACCGCACTTTAGTGTTAGAAATGGAAGACAATATCGCAAAACTGGCTTTCAAGGCAGAAATTGAATGCGATGAAAATGGGGTGTTTAAATTCCGTCATACTTTAACTAACTTAGGCGAGGGCGAATTTACCGTAAATCGTCTCACCGTTACCTTGCCGGTGCCTGAATATGCCGATGAAGTATTAAGTTTCTACGGGCGTTGGTGTCGTGAATTACACGAAAATCGAGTATCACTTAAACACGGTGCGTTTGTCCAAGAAAATCGCCATGGACGCACCTCTCACGAATATGCCCCTAATCTGATTTTGGGAACACCTCATTTTAGTCAGCAACAGGGTAAAGTCTGGGGATTTCACTTAGCATGGTCGGGAAATCACCGTATTCGTGCAGATGTATTGATTGATGGTCGCCGTTTCGCCCAATTAGAAAATCTTTATTTACCGGGAGAAATTCAACTTCAACAAGGTGAAAGCCATAGCACGCCTTGGGTGTATTCGGTGTATTCGGAAGAGGGACTAAACGGTATGTCACGCCAATTTCACAATCATGTCCGCCAACATATTTTACATTTTGCTCATCCTGTGCGTCCGGTACATTTGAATATTTGGGAAGGCGTTATGTTTAATCACCACCCTAAACACATCATTGCAATGGCGGAGAAAGCCGCAGAAATGGGGGTAGAGCGTTTTATTATTGATGACGGTTGGTTTATTGGGCGTAATGATGATTTTGGCGGTTTAGGCGATTGGTATTTAGATGAAGAAAAATACCCGAACGGTTTAAACGAAGTCATTAATGCTGTGAAAAAACTAGGTATGCAATTTGGTATTTGGGTCGAACTGGAAATGATCAACAAACCCACCAAATTGTACCAAACCCACCCCGATTGGTTATTACAATTAGAGGGGTATGACCAACCGGAAGAACGCCATCAATATGTATTGGATCTCACTAAACAGGAAGTATTTGATTATTTGTTAGCGCGTATGGATTGGTTACTGGGCAGTCACGCCATTGATTATATTAAATGGGATCACAACCGCCGTCTTGTTCAACCGGGTAGTCGAGGGCGTGCAGCGGTGGTGGAACAAACTCAAGCCGCTTATCGTTTATTTGATGAATTGCAAAAACGTTATCCGCACGTTGAAATCGAAAGTTGTTCATCGGGTGGGGCGCGTATCGACTATGAAATTTTAAAACGTTCACAGCGTTTTTGGGCATCGGATAATATTGATGCCTACACCCGCCAACAAATTCACCGCGGGATGAGTTATTTTTATCCGCCTGAAGTAATGGGCGCGCACATTGGCGGTTCGCCTTGCCAAACGACGCATCGTTGCTTTTCCATAGATTATCGGGGATTAACCGCCTTATTTGGACATATGGGAGTAGAGCTTGATCCGGTGAAAGAAAGTGAAGAGGAATGTATCGGTTTTGCAAAATATATTGCCTTGCACAAACAACTTCGTCCGTTATTACACGGCGGAGAGGTATTCCGTCTTGATTATCATGATGATAAAACGCTTCTTCATGGCGTAGTGGCAAAAGATAAATCGCAAGCCGTAGTGCTTGTAAGCCAACTTGATATGCCGGATTACAAGCAAATGGGGAAACTCCGATTGCCTTACTTGCAAGCCAATGGGAATTATCAAGTCAGTGTGCTTTCTGTTCCGAATTATATCCGCGAGGGGAAAGCGGGGCATTTAATGAAAATTTTCCCACAATGGTTGCGTGATTGCTTTGACGGAAAAATCGTCTCTATCCGTGGCGAATGGCTTGCTAATGCTGGTTTAACTATTCCTGTGTTAGATCCGCAAAGTGCAATGTTATTGGAATTTAAAAAATTATAGATAATCGCATTATGTAGCCAATGCACAATTTAAAGAAAATGTAAGGACGTCACACCAGTGTCTGTAAAAATTAAATGATTTTAAAAGGTTGTATGGCGGATGTCAGTGTGGCGCCCCTACCTATGAGATAAAATTTAAGTTTGTGCAACTGCTACATAATACCGGAGATAATGAAAAGTGCGGTCAATTTTGACCGCACTTTTTGCTGCTGAAGGAGTTTTAGCGTTGAATCAAATATCTCAACTTTGTTCCATCTTGTTCAACACTCAGGAGCGTATAACCGTGGTTTTTGGTATCCACAGGAATATTATTGATGGATTGGGCACAATCACTTAATAATTCCAAAATTTCACCTTTTTGTAATTGTGGCATGGTTTCAAGCATTGCAATCGCTGGATAAGGACAAGGTTCGCCTAAGGTATCTAATGTATAATCCGGGGTGATGTCTTTCGGATCTTTATCTAATTTTTGAACAACGATAAATGCCATAATCATTTCCTTTTTAATCAATAAGAATTAACAACCGCAAGATGGTTGTGTCGCTGTAATTTTTGCTTTGGCTTTTGCAAGGAATCGGCGTTCCCACCAAACCACCGCAACTAAACAGAGAATTAATAAAGCGTAATTTACTAGTAAACCGCCTACCGGGCCGAAAGATTTAAGTAGGTTCAATTTTTCGTAATCCAAGGCGAGGGCAGGGGCGATGTCATCCCAAACGTAGGCAAGATAAGTAGAACCGATAATATTACCTAATCCCACCCACATAAAATGAACTTGTCCCTCCATGGCACGATACATCCAACCGGTTTCACAGCCGCCGGCTAACACGATACCAAAACCGAATAGTAATCCGCCGATAATTGTATTTGGCCCCGCCCACATAATTTTTGGTGAAACGCCCAATTGAATATAGGAGAAAACACCGATCGTTCCTACGATAATTCCATAAATAATGGCTTTTGCCATATAAGCACGACCGGTTACCCAGAGATCACGGAACGCAGAGGTAAAGCAAATTTGTGCGCGTTCGATTAATAAACCGAATGCTAAGCCGCAAAACATAGCGAACCCAAGTTTAATGGAATGTGTCATCACATAAAGTGATGTCATGAGATAGGCAAAGAAAATCACCATACCCAGCCAAAAACGACGAGAGGCTTGTTTGGGATCGGTTTCGTTTAATTTTGCCGCGCCTTTTTTTAATGCTAATTTCACGCGGAACATTGGGAGTAAGGTCACTTTTACTCCGATATAAGTCCCAAGTGCGGTAGCAATAGTAAAAAACCAAGCGTGGACAGAGAATTGCGGAATACCGGTGAAAAGTGAGGCAAGGTTACACCCCATGGCAAGGCGAGCGCCGAAACCGGCTAATGCTCCGCCGATTAAGGCTTGGGCAATACGGCGTTTATACGGTTGATTACGCCATTTAACGTTATTTGCCCAAAGTGCTGCGGACATACAGCCGGCGAACATCCCTAGAATCATCACACCGTCAATACGGGTAAAAATACTTCCTTCCATTCCAATGATTTTGTAATAGCTCCATTCGCTCAGATCGACACCAAGCATTTGTAACGCATGCCCTCCCCAACGGGTGAATTCTCCCGTTACAGCCCAGTAAGTACCGGTTACACCGAAATAATAAGCGGAAAGCAAACCGGCTGCGATCACGGCTGCGACAGGATTCCAATATTTAATGAGATAGTTTTGTTTGAATTGTTGCCAAATCTCTAACATAAGTTCTTAAATCCTTAAGAAAGTTAATGATTTGCAAGCAAAGGTATATGATGAAAAATAGAATTGAGAATACAATCAGATTTGTTCATTTCCTATACACAAACTTGCGATATATGAATGAATATGCTGTTAAAGCGGTTAGAGTATAAACAAAAATATGGGGGAAACAAAGGGAATTAATATTTTTGTCACGTTTTTGTCATTTTTATCGGTTATTTTTTCCATTCGAAATGTAACGATAAAAATAGGGATATTACAATGACTGATAACAATCGTTTTCTTTGTCGAGAAATGAGTTTACTGGCTTTTAACCGTCGGGTTTTAGCACAGGCGCAAGATCCGAATACGCCATTATTGGAACGGTTACGTTTTCTTTGTATTGTTTCATCAAATTTAGATGAATTTTTTGAAGTTCGGATTGCCAGTTTAAAACGTGAAAGTAAATTAAGTCCTTATACATTATTAGATAGTGGCAGAACAGCAGAAGAAGCGATTGCTTTTGCTTCAAAAGAAGCCCGTGATTTAATTAATGAGCAATATGCTCTATTTAATGATGTGCTTGAGCCGGAGTTGGCAAAAGAAGGCATTCATTTTTATCGCCGTTCAAGTTGGACTGAGGCGCAACGTGAATGGGTAAGTCAATATTTTGATCGTGAATTATTACCTATATTAACGCCCATAGGGCTTGATCCTTCCCATCCTTTTCCGCGTTTATTGAATAAATCGCTTAATTTTGCGGTGGAACTTGACGGCAATGATGCTTTTGGCAGACCTTCCAGTATGGCAATCGTACAAGCTCCACGAATTTTACCTCGAGTGGTAAAAATGCCGTCGGATATTTGCCAAGGCGAAAACGGGTTTGTTTTTCTTTCTTCTATTTTGCATTCTAACGTACATAAATTATTTTTAGGTATGACGGTTAAAGGCTGTCATCAATTTCGCCTTACCCGAGACAGTGATCTGAGTGTGGAATCGGATAGAGATAGATTAGACAACCTACGCACTGCAATACAAAGTGAGTTACATTATCGCGAATACGGTGACGGTGTGCGTTTAGAAGTGGCGGATCTTTGTCCGGCACATATTTATGATTTTTTACTGGCACAGTTTAAGCTCGGCAGCAATGAACTTTATCGGGTGAAAGGCCCGGTTAATCTTATTCGTTTGAATGCTATTCCCGATTTAGTTGACCGACCTGATTTAAAATTTCCTCCGGTTACTCCTAGCCCGCTATCCAAGAAAACAAAAATTGATTCGATTTTGAATCATGTCAGGCAAGCCCCTATCTTATTGCATCACCCTTATCAATCGTTTGATCCTGTGGTTGAAATGATTAGCGAAGCCGCAAACGATCCGGATGTATTGGCAATTAAGATGACGATTTATCGCACAGGTAGCCGTTCAGAACTGGTTAATGCCTTGATGAAAGCCGCGCTTTCAGGCAAACAGGTTACCGTTGTTGTTGAATTAATGGCGCGTTTTGATGAGGCTAATAATGTTAACTGGGCACAACAGCTTGAAAATGCAGGTGCTCATGTTGTTTATGGTGTCTTTGGTTATAAAGTACATGCCAAAATGGTACTGATTATCCGGCGTGAAAAAGGTTTACTTAAACGTTATGCTCATTTAGGCACAGGGAATTACCATCAAGGAACATCCCGTATTTATACGGACTTTGGTTTAATCACCACCGATGAACAAATTACCGATGATGTTAATACCTTATTTATGGAAATTACAGGATTAGGTCGTCCGGTAAAATTAAACAAACTCTATCAAAGCCCTTTCACTTTACATCAATCGGTTTTGTCTCACATCAAGCAAGAAACTCGAAATGCACAAGAGGGCAGAACGGGGCGAATTATTGCAAAAATGAATTCATTGGTCGATACCGGTGTGATCGAAGCTTTATACGAAGCCAGTCAGGCAGGTGTGCAAATTGATTTAATTGTGCGAGGAATGTGTACATTACGTCCCGGTGTAGAAGGGCTTTCCGAGAATATCCGTGTGCGTTCTATTGTTGGGCGTCAACTTGAACACGCTAGAGTTTATTATTTCTATAATAATGGTGCAGAAAATACCTATATTTCTAGTGCAGATTGGATGGGGCGTAATTTTTTCCGCCGAATTGAAACTGCCACACCGATTGAATCCCCGGAGCTCAAAGCCCGTGTGATTGAAGAATGTCTCACAATGGCATTAAAAGATAATACGAAAGCATGGGAAATGCTGCCTGATGGCAGCTATAAAAAAATTGTTCCTGCAGAAAATGAAGTACCTTTTAGCTTACAAAATGCTTTATGGGAAAAGTACGGGCATTTATAGTTCAATAAGGGGAAATATCCTCTTATTCATTTCACATATATCTTCTTAGATAAACAGAAAAAGCATTTTGAATTCAAAATGCTTTTTAAATATTCTTTATTTAATTTTGATACGTTAGTCGTGGTACTTGAGATAAATCCATTTCAGGTTTGGCTAATGTTTCTATCGGTAAAGTTGAGGTTTTTGTGCGATGAAAACAGGCTAGGTTATAGTCTAAACCGGAAATGGTTTTTTCCTGATTGAAATAATTATTAGGCTGATAGCGATCAGAAATAAACCAGAAACATTGATAATCAAGTTGATTTAAATAATTCAATATTGCCTCGGATTTGTGGGGATGGGCTTCAATAAAAATAACAGGTTTGTATTGGTTAATAATATTGGTCGCTCCTTTTAATACATTGAGATCAAATCCTTCCGCATCAATTTTCAGTAAGGATAGCTCCGTTAATTTTTGAATCTCGGGATGTTTATCCAAAGTAACAACTTGAACCCATTCGTTATGCGTAGATCCTTGAAAATTCCCTTCCGTATCAAATCCTTTATCCAAAGAAAAGCTGCCATAATTCCAAACCGTATCATAATTTGATGAGGGGATTTCAATCTCTTCTTTTTGATTACTTACGCCTTGGTGATAAGTGTAAACATTAGTGAGATGATTTAATGAAATATTGGCACAGAGAGTTTGGAAAATAATACGTTGGGGCTCAAAGCAAAATAATTTACCTTGTGGCGCAAATTTTGCAAGTGGGACGGAGTGTATCCCGATATTTGCTCCCACTTCAATAATATTACTGTGGCTAGACAAAATGCTCCGGAAAAACTGCACTTCAACTTCCGACCATTCACCATAAGCTTTGACAAATTGACTAATAAAATCACCTTCAATGAGATTAAATAGTCCCCATTTTGTTTGTTGTAATGAAGTACGCATAAATTTAACTAATATTAGAAATTAAGTTCGGATATTATAAATTGTTTTTAAGAGAAAGGCAATTCTTTGTATATTTTTTTATTATTAATGTAGCAGATATAATAAAGTGCGGTTAATTTTATATGAGTTTTTATTGATAACTAAAACTATATTTATAAAAGGTATTTATTTTTATTTTGGTAATACCGGATTTGCAAGGTTTATATATTTTGAAAATAATCTTATGAAGAGGGAGAGAGATTGATCTAAAAATGAAATGCGTTTAATCGACAATTAACGAGATTTCGTCTATTCGGCAGAGAAAACAAAAAACAGACTATTGAAAGGTATTCAATGAGATCATCATAATGCATAATCAAGTTGTGCTTTGGAATTCTTGACATAAATGACGAAATTAGACAACGGCAAACAGTTATCAATATAGGCTTTGTTTAGAAACTGCAAGGATTAGTCGCTTATCAAATCTTTTTGTAACGTATTGGTGTAGAAATTCGTATAAATGGCTAAATTTTGTTGCATAAAATATGCGGATACTATAGAATTCGTGCGTTTTTGCTCGTTTTACTCGGGTAATAAAATTTGGAATCTTTTGTGTGTTACAGAGGATTTTTGCATAAACCAATAGAAGGAATACGATTATTAAAACCGTGAAAAAAGCGCCGGCAGTAAATCGCCCAAATCGCATTAATGATGAAATTCGCGTAAAAGAAGTTCGTTTAATTGACCAAGATGGTGAACAATTAGGGATTGTTCCTATTCAACAAGCCTTAGAAATGGCGGAGCAAGCAGAGCTTGATCTCGTTGAAATCAGTCCAAATGCAGAGCCGCCGGTTTGCCGTATTATGAATTACGGTAAATTCCTTTACGAAAAGAGTAAAACTGCAAAAGAGCAAAAGAAAAAACAAAAAGTTGTTCAAGTTAAGGAAATTAAATTCCGTCCGGGCACTGACGAAGGTGATTACCAAGTTAAATTACGTAGCCTTATTCGTTTTTTAGAAGATGGCGATAAAGCCAAAATTACCGTACGATTCCGTGGGCGTGAAATGGCGCACCAAGAGATCGGTTTAGATGTGTTGGAACGTGTAAAAAATGATTTGGCTGAGATTTCCGTTGTGGAATCGGCACCGGGTAAGTTAGAAGGTCGTCAAGCCGTGATGGTGTTGGCACCGAAGAAAAAATAAGAATTTTTTATTGAGATATTCATTTCAATAAAAATCTTTTCACTTAGGTGAAAAGTCATTGTATGTTGGGCACACTACGCAGCCTAACTACTTTGAGAAAAGGCAATTTGCCTTAATAGTGGAAATAATCAGTGCCTCCAAGTAACTTTTTAGTTCGCCTGATTATGTTGTTTTAAACAAAAAATGCGGAGTTATTTTAACAATGCCTAAAATCAAAACAGTACGCGGCGCAGCTAAGCGCTTCAAAAAAACTGCTTCCGGCGGTTTCAAGCGTAAACAATCTCACTTACGTCATATTTTGACTAAAAAATCAACTAAACGTAAACGTCATTTACGTCATAAATCCATGGTTGCGAAAGCAGACCAAGTTTTAGTCGTGGCTTGCTTACCATATGCATAAGCCGTTATTTAAGCAAAACGTACGATTTAGTTCATTTTAGAAAAATATACATAGGAGATTAAATAATGGCTCGTGTAAAACGTGGTGTTATTGCAAGAGCACGCCATAAGAAAGTTCTTAAGGCTGCTAAAGGTTATTATGGTGCACGTTCACGCGTGTATCGCGTTGCTTTCCAAGCGGTGATCAAAGCAGGTCAATACGCATATCGTGACCGTCGTCAACGTAAACGTCAATTCCGTCAATTATGGATTGCACGTATCAACGCAGCGGCTCGTCAAAATGGTTTATCTTACAGCAAATTTATCAATGGCTTGAAAAAAGCGTCTGTTGAAATCGACCGTAAGATCCTTGCCGATATTGCAGTATTCGACAAAGTAGCTTTCGCTGCATTAGTTGAAAAAGCAAAATCTGCACTTTAATTTTTTAAAGTTTAGAGAATGAGGACGCTGAAAAGCGTCCTTTTTTCTTATATTTACTTTCATCTTTTCGCTTTTCCCTGCAAACCGTATAAAATAGTGCGGTCAGTTTTAGTTAAATTTTTACGAGGTTATTGTGGCATTAATTAGCTTAACGAATGGCTATCTTTCTTTTAGTGATGCTCCATTGTTGGATCATACCGAGCTCCATATTGAGCCTAATGAGCGCGTTTGTTTGGTCGGGCGAAATGGTGCGGGCAAATCAACATTACTCAAAATTATTGCCGGCGACGTCTTGTTGGATGATGGCAATATTCAATATGAAAAAGATTTAGTGATATCCCGTCTTGAACAGGATCCGCCTCGTAATGCGGAAGGTAATGTATTTGATTATGTGGCGGAAGGTATCGATCATATAACGGATTTATTAAAAGAATATCACCGTATTTCCATTCAATTGGAAGAAAATTATAGTGATCAAATCTTGAATCAATTTGAACAAATTCAGGCAAAGTTAGAACATGCTGATGGTTGGCGGTTTGAAAATAAAATCAAAGAAGTTTTGCTCAAATTGGGATTAAATCCGAACACAAAATTGACCGCACTTTCCGGCGGTTGGTTACGTAAAGCGGCTTTAGCCCGTGCCTTAGTGTGCGATCCGGATGTGTTGTTACTTGATGAGCCGACTAACCACTTAGATGTGGAAGCAATTGAATGGCTGGAAAATTTCCTCTTAGAATTTAACGGTAGTATTGTTTTTATTTCCCATGATCGTTCTTTTATTCGCAAAATGGCGACCCGTATTGTTGATTTGGATCGCGGACAGCTGGTTTCTTATCCGGGGAATTATGATTTGTATCTCACGACAAAAGAAGAAAATTTACGTGTAGAAGCACTTCAAAATGAATTATTTGATAAAAGATTAGCGCAAGAAGAAGTGTGGATTCGCCAGGGAATAAAAGCACGCCGTACTCGTAATGAAGGACGGGTGAGAGCATTAAAAGCAATGCGTGAAGAACGTAGCCAACGCCGTGATGTGATGGGAACGGCAAAATTACAACTTGATAGCTCAAGCCGTTCCGGAAAAATCGTGTTTGAAATGGAAAACGTGAGTTATGAGGTGGCGGGTAAGACCTTGTTAAAGGATTTCAGCACAACTATTTTGAGAGGCGATAAAATTGCACTAGTAGGAGCAAATGGCTGTGGTAAAACCACTTTTATTAAATTACTACTCGGTGAAATTCAACCGACAAGTGGAAAAATTCGTACGGGGACAAAATTAGAGATCGCCTATTTTGACCAATACCGCTCGGAGCTTGATCCGGAAAAAACAGTTATGGATAACGTTGCCGACGGTAAGCAAGATATTGAAGTGAACGGTATAAAACGCCATGTACTGGGGTATTTACAAGATTTCTTATTTCCGCCTAAACGGGCAATGACACCGGTGAAAGCCTTATCCGGTGGGGAACGTAACCGTTTGTTGTTGGCAAAATTATTACTTAAACCGAATAATTTACTGATTCTTGATGAACCCACCAATGATTTAGATGTGGAAACCTTAGAATTGTTAGAAGAAATTTTGACGGATTATCAGGGCACATTATTGATCGTGAGTCATGATCGTCAGTTTATTGATAATACCGCCACTGAATGCTATTTATTTGAAGGAGAAGGCGTAGTCAATAAATATGTAGGCGGTTTCTTTGATGCAAAACAGCAGCAAGCCAATTTTTGGGCAGCTAAAGCCGAACAAGAGATGACGAAGAAATTGTCAGCTAAGCCACAAGAAAATACTGTCAAAACCGACCGCACTTCTAATAAGTCAAAGTCCGTTAAATTATCCTATAAGGAGCAACGGGAATTAGAACAACTCCCGCAGCAATTGGAAGAATTAGAGGAAAAATTGACCGCACTTCAAGCGGAAGTTGGTGAGCCTACGTTTTTCCAACAATCACATGAAATTACAGAGGCGAAGCTAAAGGAGTTGGCTGATATTGAATCCCTGCTTGAACAAACATTTTTGCGTTGGGAAGAATTGGAAGAGAAAAAAACGATTGCAGAAAGTAAGTAACAAAGAAAAACCGAGCATTGGCTCGGTTTTTTTATGGATTAAAATAAGTTACTGATGAAAATCACGATAATAATCACAGGTACAACAAATTTTACATAGTTAAACCAAATTTTGGTGAAGGTCGAATCAGGTGTTTGAGAGAGCTCTTTTTTGGCTTCATCTTTTAATACAAAACCAACGAAAATTGCGCAGCCTAATGCGGTGAGCATAAATAAAATATTGCCACTCGCATAATCATAGAAATCAAAAATACTTTTACCGAAAATAGTAACGTCTTTCCAAAGATTATCGCCTAGAATGGCCGGAATGTTGCCCGCAAGAAAAATCCCTCCTAGGGTTAAAATGATTGCTTTGCTACGGCGCATACGAAGTTTTTCTTGTAATGCGGTAATAATGACTTCGTAAATAGTAATAGAAGTCGTGAGGGCTGCAATTAATAATAAGCTAAAGAAAATGATGGCAAAGAATTTTCCCGCCCATAAATGGGAGAAAACAATCGGTAAACTTTGGAAGACTAAAGTTGGGCCGGCATTGGGTTCGATACCAAAAGTGAATAATGAAGGAAAGATCATAAAACCGGCAAGTACCGCAATTATGGTATTGGTAAAACCGGTAATGACAGCTGTGTGAATGAGGTTTTCTTCCTTATTAAGATAGCTTGAAAGGGTAATTAAAACACCAAAGCCAAGGCTCAAAGCAAAGAAGACTTGTCCTAATACAAAAATGAAAAGTTGAGGAGTAATCTTACTGAAATCCGGTTTTAAATAGAAAGTAATCCCTTCCATTGCACCCGGCAAGGTAATATTGCGGATCACCATACCGATCAAGAAAATAAACAGTAACGGCATTAAATATTTGACCGAACGTTCAATACCGCCAATGATACCTTTTGCCAAAATAATGTAATTGACGATGACAAAAAGGAAGGTGTAAAACATAATTTCATAAGGGCTGTTGCCAATATGAAGATCATAGAAGTTTTTGGCGACATCTTTTGTAATGGGGGTTGAAATATCAAGAGTACCGTTGATTAAGTTTAGGATATAAGAAATAACCCAGCCACCCAGTACCATATAATAAGCCATAATACCAAATGCCCCGAGCAACCCCATATAACCGATGATCTTCCAATGTTTTGAAATATGTTTGCCTTTATCTAGAATTTTATCGCCAAAAGCATCAATGGAGTTTACTCGTAAACGGCGACCTATTACATTTTCCACTAAAATCATTGGAATTCCGATTACAATCATGGCAAGACAAAAAAGCAGTACGTAAGCGCCGCCGCCATTTTCTCCGACAAGATAAGGGAATCGCCAAGTTGCACCGAAACCAACGGTTGCGCCGGCAACGGTCATTACATAAGTCAGTCGGCTAGACCAAGTTTGACGTTGTTGTTTATTTGTTGTCATTGTCTTTCCTATTAATAAAAGTGCGGTCAAAAAATGAGTTGTTTTTAATATTCGGTTTTTTCTTTATATTCGCAGAGATCCTCAATAATACAGGAACCGCAACGGGGCTTTCTGGCAACACAAGTGTAACGACCGTGTAAGATCAGCCAGTGATGCACATCTACTTTAAATTCATCGGGCACCACTTTTAAGAGTTTTTCTTCCACTTTGACAACATCTTTACCCAGTGCAAAATTAGTGCGATTGCATACGCGAAATATATGGGTATCGACTGCAATGGTGGGGTGACCAAAGGCGGTATTTAATACCACATTCGCAGTTTTTCGTCCAACGCCGGCAAGAGCTTCTAAGGCTTCACGATTTTCCGGTATTTCACCGTTGTGTTTTTCAATGAGATCGCGGCAGGTTTTAATGATGTTTTCTGCTTTACTATTATAAAGTCCGATCGTTTTAATGTAGCTTTTTAAGCCATCCAAGCCCAGATCTAAAATCGCTTGTGGAGTATTGGCAACGGGAAAAAGTTTTTCTGTCGCTTTATTTACCCCTTTATCAGTGGCTTGCGCCGATAAAATCACCGCGATTAATAATTCGAAGGGCGAATTATACTGCAATTCGGTAGTCGGGTGGGGATTTTGATCCCGTAGTCGGGTTAATATTTCAATTCTTTTTTTCTGATTCATAATTTTATTTCCTTCTACTTTCTTGCTGTGCAAGAAAGTAGCAAAGAACACACCCCGATTAAATCGCTTTTCCGACCTTTGTTGTCATTTCTTTACGGAAAATTTGTAAACTCGCCGTTGGCTCAAACAATACAAATTTTCCTAAAAATGCCAAGTCGGTCGGGCTATTTACACGGGGAAGATTAAGTGTGTGTTCAATCTATATTTTTCTTCGGTTATCAATTCTATTTTTTAGGGCAAGGAGTAATCCCAATCCAATAAATGCACCCGGCGGCAGGATGAAGAGTAAAAAGCTGCTATCCGTTTGGTAAATATGGAAAGTGAGAAATTTTGCTTGTTCGCCAAAAAGATTTTCGATACCTTCAAAAATCGTCCCTTGCCCGAAAATTTCACGGAGTGCGCCAAGCATAGTAAGGCTTAAAGCCATACCGAACCCCATCGAGAAACCGTCCCAAATAGACTGTAAAAGATTATTTTTGGACGCAAAGGCTTCAGCTCGACCAATGACAATACAGTTTGTCACAATCAGTGGAATAAAAATACCAAGAGATTGATACAATCTGTAGGTGTAAGCATTCATTAATAATTGCACCACGGTGACAGTCGTTGCAATGATCATCACATAAATAGGAATGCGAATTTCGTGAGGAATTTGCTTGCGAAAGAGCGAAATTACCGTATTGGTGCAAATTAAAACCAGCATGGTTGCAAGCCCTAAACCGAGAGCATTGGTCGCAGTACTGGAAACTGCCAATAAAGGACAAAGCCCTAATAGCTGCACGATTGCTGGATTATTTTTCCAAATGCCTTGTATAAAAATTTCCCGCCATACGGATTTTTCCGTCTGATCCTTAACGTTGTTTTGAGGTAGCGCTTCTTCAAGTGCGGTGGTTTTTTCCGTTAAATTTGTCATATTATTCCCTTTCTTGAATCGCAATCTGTTGCAATGTTGCCTGATTGTTAAGCATGGTTAGGGCCGAACGTTTTACTTGATTTACAATGGCGCGGGGAGTAATGGTTGCTCCGGAGAATTGATCAAATTTTCCGCCGTCTTTTTTGACCGCCCAATCGGTTAAATTAGTTTCATTAATAGACTGATGATCGAAAGATAAAATCCACTTGGAAATACGGAGTTCGATTTTATCGCCTAACCCCGGTGTTTCATGATGCTCGATCACCCGTACGCCTAACACGTTGCCCTCAGGCGTTAAACCGACAAGTAAGCGAATATCGCCGGAATAGCCGTCCGGTGCGGTTGTTTCATAGACATAGGCTGAAAGATGATGGTCTTTCTTTGCGAAATAAACTTTTTGAATACCGGCTAAATCTTCTGACTTTGGCGTCACTGCACTTTCTAGCAAATTATTATCAAAATAGCTTTGTGGGATTACTTGGAGCAGGAGTTCCCGTTGTTGTGCCGCCATGGCTTCATCAATTTTACCTTTTGTCAGAAAAAAAATGCCGGATGAAATAGCACTACAAAGTAGCGCAATAAAGCCTAAAATCACGCCATATTGAGAAGTAGTTTTAATAATGCCCATTAGTTTTTTCTCCCTTTTATGCCGTAGCCCGCAACACGAGGGCGGGTGTAATGGTCGATGAGAGGAACGCAGATATTACTTAATAAAATCGCAAATGCAACGCCGTCAGGGTAATTGCCGTGATAGCGGATAAGATAGGTGAGAAGTCCTACTAATGCGCCAAATACGATTTTTCCACGCGGTGTAATGGAGGCTGTAACCGGATCGGTCGCAATAAAAAATGCGCCAAACATCATTGCACCGCTGAACATTTGGCTCACCGCACTTAAATGTGTCCCCCCCGTTATGGCGGTAATGGTTGCCAAGCAAAAAAATGTGGTGAGCATTGCTACGGGGATTTGCCAATGAATGGTGCGTTTTAAGATTAAAAATACGCCGCCGAGTAAAAAAGCAAGATTGACTTGCCACCACCCCTGTGCAAAGTCCGTACCGTTCCCCATAAAAATTGGCATTTTAATCAGTTCATAGAAATCCGTTAATTCTTTGTGATTAGAATAAAAGATTTTTGCACTGTCTAACGGTGTAGCCTGCGTGATGCCGTCAATACTATGGGTAAGTTGTGGCAAGGAAAATCCATCGGTGGTTAAGCCAGAAAAAATTAATGCGACAGCATCGGAGAGTGTAGGCGGTTCCTGCAATAAATGAATTGGCGGTATCCAAGTAGTCATTTGTAATGGGAACGAAATTAATAATACGACATAGCCAATCATTGCCGGATTAAAGGGGTTTTGCCCTAATCCGCCATACACATGTTTACCCAGTAGTACCGCACAAAGTGTACCGATAATAATAATCCAATAAGGGGCATAGGGAGGAATTGCCACGGCTAAAATCAAGGCGGTTAGAACTACGCTGAAATCGGAAAGATAGGATAACGGCTTTTTACCGCGTAATTTCATTGCTAACAATTCAGCAAGTAACGCCACAATGATCGCTAATACCGATTGAATGAGTACACCGAAACCAAAATAATAAATTTGTGTAAATAGAGCCGGCATCATGGCTAAGATGACCCAAAGCATAATACGAGCTGTTAACTTCCCTGAATGTGAGTGAGGAGAACTGACCATTTTAAACATTGTTTATTCCTGTGCATTATCTGATTTCTGTTGGGCTTGAGCCAATTTCTTGGCTTTCGCACGGGCAATTGCAGCAGCCACAGCGGCTTTTTTCGGATCAAGTGCGGTTGGTTTTTCGCCTGTTTCTTGTTCCGCATTTTCCGTTGTTATATCGCTATCATGGTTAGTCTGAGCCAATTTTTTGGCTTTCGCACGGGCAATAGCGGCAGCCACAGCCGCTTTTTTTGGAGCAAGTGCGGTTGGTTTTTCGTCTGTTTTTTGTTCCACACTTTCCGTTGTTATATCACCATCATGGTTAGTTTGAGCCAATTTCTTGGCTTTCGCACGGGCAATAGCGGCAGCCACAGCGGCTTTTTTCGGATCAAGTGCGGTTGGTTTTTCGTCCGTTTTTTGCTCCGCATTTTCCGTTGCTATATCGCTATCATGGTTAGTCTGAGCCAATTTCTTGGCTTTCGCACGGGCGATAGCGGCAGCCACAGCGGCTTTTTTCGGATCAAGTGCGGTTGGTTTTTCGTCTGTTTTTTGCTCCGCATTTTCCGTTGTTATATCGCTATCATGGTTAGTTTGAGCCAATTTTTTGGCTTTTGCGCGGGCAATAGCGGCAGCCACAGTCGCTTTTTTTGGATCAAGTGCGGTTGGTTTTTCGCCTGTTTCTTGTTCCACATTTTCCGTTGTTATATCACCATTATGGTTAGCCTGAGCCAATTTTTTAGCTTTCGCACGGGCAATAGCGGCAGCCACGGCGACTTTTTTCGGATTTTCTGAGGCTGTTTCTTCGCTATTATTAAGATGTTCTGTTTTTATTTCCGTTTGTTGGCGGGCTAGACGACGTGCTTTACGCAATGCCGTTATATCGCTATTATCCGGTAAAATTTCGCCTTTTTCTGTTGTTAATGTTTTCTGCTGAGTTATTTCTTCCGAACCGGCTTTTTTCGCTTTGAGACGTGCTAATGCTGCTTTTACCGGATCTTCGCCTTTGGTTTTGGCTAATTCTTCGCGACGGGCTTCAGCTGCGCGTTGAGAACGGGCTTTACGTTCCTGTTCTTCACGTTCCATACGTGCTTGTTTCGCTTCAAAGCGAATTTTTGCTTCTTCCGCTTTTTTCTGTTTTTCTTTTATTTGCCAAATTTTTGCTTTTTCTTGGCGGAAATATTGAATAAGCGGGATATGGCTCGGGCAAACATAAGCACATACGCCACATTCAATACAATCTTTTAAAGCATATTCTTCCGATTTTGTGTGATCTTCACTGCGTGCGAACCAGTAAAGTTGCTGTGGCATTAAATTTACCGGACAAGCGTCCGAGCAGCTTGAGCAGCGAATACAGGCTTTTTCCGGCTCCGGTTCGGTATATTCAAAATGATCCGGCGCAAGCAAGCAATTGACGATTTTGGTGACCGGTGCATTTAAATTCGGTAGCTCCAAGCCCATCATTGGGCCGCCGACGAACACAGGGAAACGTTCATCAAATTGATAACCCGTATGAGTTAATGCGTGATAAATTGGCGTGCCGAGACGTACCCAATAATTCCCTTTTTCTTGAATTTTATCGCCGGTTAATGTAACTACGCGTTCAATTAAAGGTTCGTCATTGATGACAGCTCTTTTTATCGCAAAAGCAGTCCCCACGTTGTGCATTAAAACGCCAATATTGGAGGAGCGTGAGCCGCTTGGCACTTCCATACCGGTGAGTAAATAAATGAGTTGTTTTGCTGCGCCGGACGGGTATTTCGTTGGGATTACGCGTACATCAATATCATTTGCGCCGTGTAGCGCCGCATTAATTGCTTCAATGGCGTTAGGTTTGTTATCTTCAATGGCGATAACTACTTTTTCAGGGCGTAGGATATAGCGTAAAATACGCACGCCTTCAATAATTTCATCGGCATGTTCACGCATTAGGCGATCATCACAGGTGATGTAAGGTTCACATTCCGCACCGTTAATAATCAATAATTTGACTTTTTTATCCGCTGATTGGATCTTGGCGGCGGTAGGGAATACGGCGCCTCCCAAGCCCGCAATGCCGGCAAGATAAATTTTTTCGATAAGTTGTTCCGCAGTTAGGTGAAGAAAATCTTCAATCGGGTGTTGTTCAATATGTTGATCCAAACCGTCAGCCTGTAAATGAATAGTCATTTCATCAAGCCCGGAAGGATGTGCGGCGACATAGGGGGCAATATTTTTAATTGTGCCGGATGTCGGTGCATGAACGGGGAGTACGCGTAAACCGTCACCTTGCGTTAAGGCTTGTCCTTTTAAAACATAATCACCGACGTTCACTAAAACATTACCCGCCTGACCTGAGTGTTGTTTGAGCGGAATATAAAAATCCTTGCTTAAAGGAAGTATTCTGATCGGTTGATGGTTAGATTGATCTTTCATTTCCGGAGGATGAATTCCCCCTTTGAAATCCCATAGTTTACCGGAATTAAAACGAGATAAAACGTCCGCCATTTATTCCCCCACAACCCGTTTTTTTTCGCTACCGTTCACATTCACTACCGGAATAACCAGCTTTGCGTCAAATTTCCAATCCCAACTATCAATACCTTTTTTTACCGGAATCATTGAGATGCAATCTGTCGGGCAAGGTGCGACACAAAGTTCACAGCCGGTGCAAAGATCGGGAATAATAGTGTGCATCATTTTATTTGTCCCAATAATGGCATCGACCGGACAGGCTTGAATACATTTGGTGCAGCCAATACACATATTTTCATCAATAAACGCCACGGTTTCGACCGGTTCTTCCATGCCATCAACTGCCGGCACGTCAACACCTAGAATCTCTGCAATTTTTACTATGGTGTCCCGCCCGCCCGGAACACATTTGGTAATTGAATCACCATTGCAAACTGCTTCCGCATAGGGTTTGCAGCCGGGATAACCGCATTGACCGCATTGGCTTTGTGGTAATATGGCATCAATTTTTTCTACAATAGGATCGGCTTCCACTTTTAGTTTTAAGGAAGCAAATCCCAAAATAGCACCGAAAATGAGCGCAAGCAGACTGATGACAATAAGTAGAATAGTCATTATTTCTTCATTTTCCCTGAAAATTTTTGATAGAGCCCGATAAGTAAAATTAACACGGTAACAGCCATTAAAAAGTAGATCATAATTAACGATGAGTGTTACTTAACGAGCCCTGTGAATCCCATAAAGGCAAGTGACATTAAACCCGCCGTGATTAATGCAATGGATGCACCCTGAAATGTATTGGGTACATCTGCCGCCACTAAGCGTTCACGTAATGCGGCAAATAAAACTAATACTAAGGAAAAGCCTAGTGATGCGCCAAAGCCATAGAGGACTGATCCGGTTAAGTTATGGGCAAGATTGACATTGAGTAATGCCACACCTAGAACGGCACAGTTTGTTGTGATCAGCGGTAAAAAAATACCAAGCAGCCGATAAAGTGTCGGGCTGGTTTTATTAATAGCCATTTCGGTAAATTGAACCACAACGGCAATCACCAGAATAAACACAAGGGTTCGTAAAAAAGTTGCATTTAAAGGTAATAAAATATAGTGATCGACCAAATAAGCAGAGAGTGAGGCAACGGTTAAAACGAACATGGTTGCTAAGCCCATGCCGATTGCGGTTTCAATTTTTTTTGATACGCCCATAAAGGGACAAAGCCCAAGAAACTTCACTAGGACGAAGTTGTTAATCAATGCGGTACCAATAATTAATAAAATATAATGTGTCATCACTGCCTGCCTTTTAAATAGGGCGTTATTATCCCTATTTATGGGCGGAAGAACAATAGGAAATTTAGGGTAGAATCCTACCCAAAAATAAGTGTGGTTAATTTTAAAAAGGTATGATTTCAATGCCTTTAAATGATGACATAAGGTGACAATTCGCCTCGTTTTATTGTAATACTCGGTTTTTACCGCAAAGTGCGGTTAAAAAATCCGATTTTTTATTTATCTTCATGGTTTGAGTCATGATTGGATGTTTTATGAAAGTAGCTATAAATTTGCGGCAATAGTTGTGCGATTAGATTTAACTGCTGATATGGGAGTACAAATGCCGTATTTTCAGATACGTGAATCTCTTTCAAACTGGATTCAATATTTTCAAATAATTTAGCAAAAACCTCAGGCGTGAGTTTTTCGATGTTTTCAAGGGCGTAAATAATTTTTTTGGCTGCTGGATAAAAGCCCGATAGAAAACCGGTGGTTTGTTGTAATTCGCGCATTTTATAGCGGTATGAGCCAAGTGCAGAGATATAGCTTAATAAAGAATAATTGATTTTGAGTAAATCAAAGCCTTCTTGCAAATGTGCTTGATATTTCATCGGTTCACTGTTCATATTGGAAATGGTTGTACTCAGTGCGGCGTTGTATTCGTGTGCATTACGGCGGGCAATGCGATATTTAAGATCATCGCTTTTGCTAAATTGTAACTGACTGGTGATATGTAACAAATATTGTGCATCACTTTTGATAGCAAGTCGGCTGACTTTATCAAGTTGTAAGTATTTCCAATCCGGCCATAAATAAGAGACGCCAAACCAAGCAATAGCCGAGCCAAGTAAGGTATCAAGTACACGGGGAATCAGCGCGGTTTCCGTGCTGAAACCCATGATATCAAAGCCTAATAATACTTGTAGAGTAATGAAAAAAGTTGAAAAACTGTAATTATTACTGCGAAAGAAGAAAAATAGTGTACTGGTTAGCACAATTAGGCCGAGTTTTAATTCAAGGGTCGGATTTAAATAAGGTAGTAGTAGCCCCACAATTACACCTAAGATTGTGCCGATAATGCGTTGGCGTAGTCGTGCTTTAGTTGCGGAGTAATTGGGCTGGCAAACAAAAATTGCCGTGAGTAAGATCCAATAACCGAGATTGAATTGGAAAAAATCCACAATGACACAGCAAAGGAAAACGACAATAGATAAGCGCACGGCATGACGGAATAATTGCGATTCAAAGGTAAAGTGTCCGGCAATAGTGGAAAGAATATTCTTTAGCCCCGTTACTTGCACGGTATGAATTTGCGCAAGCGGCTCATTGATGTTGGACTCTTGTTCTAATTGATTCATTTGCCAATTAATATTTTGCAAATTATCCAATAACCCTTGAATATGAATAATCAGATCTTTGTCATCGGGGTATTTTTGACGATACAGCTCAAAAGATTGTAAGGTGCCGAGGAGGGCTTTTTCTACCCGTTGGTTATAATGATAAGGGCGGTTATGACGTAAACTTTGCTTAATTTCTTGACAGGATTGGGCTTGTAATTCCAATAATCGTTGAATACGGAAAATCAGATCCGTATTTTTAAGTTTTTCGGCAATTTGTTGATAATCAAAATGGGTGGAATTGGCTCGCTCATGGATTTCTTGTGCGGCAAAATAATAGCGAATCATTTTTTGTGTGCGGATATGTCGGTGTTGCCCTCGAATACGATAAAAAAGTGCGGTTCGGGCAAGGTTAAACGCATTTATGACGTTGGCATTTTTGAGGGCGAAATTGAGGTGTTTTTTCTCGATTTCATCAATTTCATCGGGATCGAAAAACATTGATTTGGCATCTAAATATTCCCCTAAGGAGCAAAAGGCTTTAGCAACACTTTCTTGTACGGGGCGATTTGGGAAAAAAAGATGAACGATTAGGGTTATCACACTATAAAGTAGCGTACCGAGCAAAATCAGTGTTGTTTTAATAAACCAACTTTCTGTGTCATTGGGATCATGAGTGAGCGTTGTATAGAGCGCGACAACAAGTGCACCGAAAGCAATGGTACTGTAACGTTGTCCAACAGCCCCTATCATAGTAAAAATGAAGGTAAGCGAAGTAATTAATGCAATGTATTGAATCGGTTTGCCGATATTGAGCTGCACTACAAAAGAAGAAATGGCAAAGGCAACTAATGTGTAAAAAATATTTTTTAAACGACCGGTTAAACGGTTATCCAAGTCCACTAATCCACCTGAAATAATTCCCAAAATTAATGGCATGGATTGACTGGAAATATCAAAGAACCAAACACCGAAAGCGGCGAGATTCACGCTAATAAATATTGGAATGGAAGCGATGACTTTTGCGTTTAACCAGTTATTCATTTTGAATCCTTATCAAAATAGAAAAGTGAGCTTGATAGCTCACTCTCCGTTATAAAGTGCGGTCATTATTTATGGGATTTTGCCCAATTTAAGAAACGGGTTTGGGTTTCTTTATCCGCTTGTTGGAACCAATATTGTAATTGTTGTTCCGCGACATTTTCACCTTGAACAACGACTTTACCCTTAGTTGCTTTATCGTTTGTAGCAGGCATCGCCCCCATCATTGGTTGCATACTTGCCGTAGCCAGTGCCGGAACCGCTGCGATTGCACCCGAAGCGTTATAGTTTGCTAGATCACTCACAATATTCGCCGATGGAAACAGACCTTCTTGTTTTAACGTATCTATTTTTGCCGGAATATTCTGACCTGAGGCTGTTTTCACGCTGATAACAGGCGCTCCGTTGAATTTTTCTGCTTCAGCTTTAGTGCGAATGCTAGGAGTGGAAATCACAATATCTTCGGTTGAACCTTGAAAGGTAACAATAATTGGGTTGGATTCAAATAGAGATTGGCTTGAACCGCTACCAACAATTTCGCCCACACGCACGACGACTTGATGGGTGTTGCTATCATTGATGTTGAATGAGTTATTTTTGTTTAGAAGGGATTTACTTGCTTTTTGACCATCAATAGCTAGAAAATCGATATTTGATGAACTGGAAACCACACCGGCAAAACTTGCCGTACTGGCTAATAGTGTTGCGATACTAAAGGCAAACGTGCGTAATTTCATGATTACTCCTTTTATTATGGTGAAAATAAGTTTCGCCGCCTATGCTATGCTAATTTCTATGAAATGGAAATAAAAAAGTGCGGTTAAAAATGAAAAAGTTTTTCGGTATTATGTCGCAGTTGCATAAAACCGACGTTTTAGCGGATTATAAGGGTAATGCTCCAAGGCGCATAAAGTACATCTTCACATTTTGTATAAAGCTAACTTATATCACATCGGAATGATAAAAAAGTGCGGTTAATTTTAACCGCACTTTTTGGTCGCTTGAATATGGCTTAAACTTTCGGAATTTCAGCACCGGAGGCAAGCAGATCTTGAATATCGGATTTCAGCACATCGGCTTTTGGCCCGTAGATGGCTTGAATACCGGTTCCTTTGATAATAATCCCCATCGCGCCGGCTTGTTTCCAACCCGCCTCATTGCCAACTAAATCGGCATTATGCACGGTAATACGTAAGCGTGTCATACAGGCATCAACATCGGCAATATTATTGCGTCCGCCAAGTAAGTTCACAATTTGCACGACTTGTGCGCTTGCGTTGGCGACTTTGGGTTCGTTGGACGTATTTTCATCGGCATTTTTCGCATCATAGTTACCATTGCGTCCCGCCGTTGCTAGGTTGAATTTTTTAATCATAAAATTCGCAATCAGGAACATAGCTAATGCAAAGAGAATAGAAACCCAAATAAAGTTGATGACATCCATGCCAATGCCGGCTTTAATTGCCATTGGTGTACGGGTTAAAAACTCAATATTACCGAATGAATGCATCCGTAAATTCACAATATCCGCCATGGCAAATGCCGCACCTTGAACCAAAGCATACACGATATAAAGCGGCACAGCGGCGAACATAAACATATATTCAATCGGTTCTGTTACACCGGTAAGGAAAACGGCAAGGGCAGAAGAGAGGAAAATCCCTTTATAAATTTTTTTCTTATCTGCATCGACATTGACATACATTGCTAGGGTAATTCCCATCAAGATACCGCTTGAACCAATCATTTGCCCGACTTTAAAACGAGCCGGTGTGACGCTTGAGAGTAGTTCGTTATATTGAGCCAAATTACCCGTATCTTTTAAATTGATTAAGTCGGAGATCCACGCCAGCCACAATGGATCTTGTCCAAAGACTTGCACACCTTTTTGCGCTCCTGTTAAGAACTCATAAGTGCCGCCTAATGATGTATAGTTCATTGGGATAGTGAGCATATGGTGCAAACCGAAAGGCAATAAAAGACGTTCTAATGTACCGTAGATAAAGGGGGCAAGGATTGGGGCGCTATTTTGTGAACTGGCTATCCATTGACCGAAATGATTGATTCCCGATTGTACTAAAGGCCAAAATAAAGCAAGGAGTAATGCAACTAATACGGAACGATAAATCACAACAAAAGGCACGAAGCGTTTGCCGTTAAAGAAGGTGAGCACTTCAGGTAGTTTGCGGAAGTTGTAGTAGCGATTGAATGTTGTTGCCCCTACAAAGCCGGCGATGATACCCACAAAGACTCCCATATTCAATGCCGGTTGTCCGAGTATATTGACGAAGTAGTTTGCGACGGGAATTTCACCGGCAAGTAGGGTGCCGACATGCGCGTTGGGATCTGTCAGCATTTCAATTTTTACACCGAAAATATGTCCGGTAACAAGGTTGATTAAGATAAAGGCTAATCCTGCTGCAAACGCTCCGCCTGCACGCTCATTTGCCCAACTGCCGCCAATGGCTAGGGCAAATAAGAGATGTAGATTACCGATGATCCCCCAACCAATTTGGGCAATGATATTACCAATGCGGGAGACCCATTCGGCATCACTCAACAAAGGCAATGAGTTACCAATACTCACCATTAATCCGGCAGCCGGCATAACGGCAATTACCACCATAAGGCATTTGCCGAATTTTTGCCAAAATTCAAAACTTAGCAATTTTTTCATTTGTTTTCTCCTAAAGAATGACATCCACTTCCAAGCCAAAATGATCGGAAATCACAGGTTTATTTTTACCATTAAAAATAACCTGACTAGATAAAACCCTTTTTGCTTGATTTAAAAAAATATAATCCAAACGTTTTTCTTCGCTATGGCTATGCCAACCATCAATGGCTTTTGCCACAGTGATCCCCGAATCTTTTTGTTCCGCTATTTCATAGCTATCAAGCAAACCTAATGCTTTGATTTGTTGATAGGCTTGAGGGTTGGTGATGGCATCGGTATTGAAGTCACCCATTAGGATTTTTAGATTATTACTCTGACTGCGCGTCATGATGGTGCGAATATTGTCGAGCTGATCTTCGTCTTTTGAATCCGGCAAATTGATGTGGCAGGAGTAGCAGTCTATGAGCTGCTCTTGATACTCCACGGTTAAACCCAGAATTTTGCGTGAGAGAATGGAATCAAGGCGTTGATGGCGGCTGCAATAAAAAGGATCAACGTCATAAACGGGTAGTCGGGTTAAGAATGCGACACCTTCATCATATTTATCATAGCCAATGTGTGAATTACTCCAAAACAGCGAATATTTTTGCTCGGCTTGTTGGTTAATTTGGCGTAATAGTATTACGCCATAATTATCCCGTTTTAAGGCTTGGCTAATCGGTGGCGCTGTCATCAGTTGATTGACTTCTTGTAACGCAATGATGTCATAGCCTTTTTCTACGATAGTTTGAGCAAGAATGGCTATTTTCTCCGCTTGGTTATCTTCTAACCAAGCGTGTACATTTAGGGTAAGTAGTTTCATTGCCCCCCCCCTTTAATCCTCACAGTGCCAGATATCGGCGTTGTATTGTGCAATAGTTCGATCTGACGAGAAGAAGCCCGCTTTTGCGATATTTTGAACGACTTTTTTATTCCAACTATCTTGATCTTCATAATCCGCCAAAATTTGCTCTTTAGCTTTTACGTAAGCGTTGAAGTCAATTAAGGTCATAAACCAGTCTTTATTCAATAATTCGTTATAGAGGCGTTTTAAACGCACCGGATTACCGAGTTTCACCAAGGTCGGATTGATAATAAAATCTACCGCGCGTTTAATATACTTATCATTGGTATAGTAATCTTTTGAAACATAGCCTGCGGTTTCATAAAGTTTAATGATACTTTGTGAATCTTTACCAAAGGTATAAATGTTTTCTGCTCCCGCAAGTTCTGCGATCTCAACATTCGCGCCGTCCATAGTACCCAGTGTTAATGCGCCGTTAAGCATAAATTTCATATTACCGGTGCCAGAGGCTTCTTTTGAGGCAAGGGAGATTTGCTCTGAAATATCCGTCGCCGGAATTAATTTTTCAGCCACACTCACATTATAGTTTTCTACTAAATAAACATTTAAATATTTGTTTACTTCCGGATCATGATTGATGAGTTCGGATAAACAAAGAATTAAGTGAATAATATCTTGTGCAATGATATAAGCAGGAGCTGCTTTACCGCCAAAAATAACGGTAATTTTGCGTTGGGGTAATTTCCCTGCTTTGATCTCAAGATATTTATGAATCACATAAAGTGCATTCATCTGTTGGCGTTTGTATTCATGGAAACGTTTAATTTGCGTATCAATAATTGAATTTTCGTCTAATTCAATGTTTTTATTTTCTTTAAGATAGGTTTTTAACGCTAACTTATTTTTAAATTTAATTTCGGCGAGTTTTTGATGAACTTGCTTATCATCGGTAAAAGTAAGTAATTTTTCTAACTGTGTTGCATCTTGTAGATAGCTATCCCCAATAAGCTGTTTTAGATAAGCTGCCAGCTCTTGGTTGGAAAATTCTAACCAACGACGGAAAGTGATACCGTTTGTTTTATTATTAAATTTTTCAGGATAGATCGTATAAAAGGCTTTGAGTTCCGCATTTTTCAAAATGTCAGTATGTAATGCCGCAACACCATTGACCGAGTTTGAAAAATGGATATCCATATTAGCCATATGTACACGATGCTGTTTATCAATAATTTGTACCGCCGGATCCTTATGTTCAGCACGCACCAATTTGTCTAATTTTTTGATAATGACGACTAAATGTGGAACGACTTCTTCTAAATAATCAAGAGGCCATTTTTCTAAGGCTTCAGCAAGGATCGTGTGGTTGGTATAACCCACCATACTACGGACGATTTTTACCGCGTCTAAAAATTCAAGACGATGTTTTTCGGTGAGTAGGCGAATGAGCTCCGGAATCACCATTGAAGGGTGGGTATCATTAATTTGCACATAAGCATAGTTCGCAAGATCCCGTATGTTACTTCCACGCTCAATTGCTTCATCAATTAATAATTGTGCCGCATTGGATACCATAAAATATTGTTGATAAATGCGTAGCAATTCTCCATTTTTATCAGAATCATCCGGATAAAGAAATAAGGTTAAATTTTCTTTAATGTTCGTTTTATCGAACTCAATCCCATCTTTGATTAAGTGATAATTCACTGATTTTATATCAAATAAATTGAGATAATTTTTAGTTGATTTTTTATAACCCAGAATATCAATACGATCTAATTTTGAGGTCAACGTAAAAGATTTAAACGGCACTTCATAGCTAACGTTGGTTGGGCGCAACCAAGAATTTTTTTCGATCCAATAATTTGGTTCGGTTTTTTGTTCATTTTGTTTAAAAACTTGTTTAAATAACCCGCAGTGATAATTTAACCCCACACCTTCTGCATTTAAACCAAGTGTTGCCATGGAGTCAATAAAACAAGAGGCTAAACGACCTAAGCCGCCATTTCCTAAAGAGGGTTCGGGTTCAATATCTTCAATATGGCTTAATGATTTTCCGGCACGAGCCAATTCATCTTTAACGTCTTGATACACCCCAAGGTTGATGAGGTTGTTAGATAATAATTTGCCAATCAAAAATTCAGCAGAAATATAATAAACTTTCCGCTTTCCTACATTTTTTGGTTTATCCGCCGAAAGCGTTTTTACATAGTTTAATAATTGTACATAAATAGCCTGATCGTTTAATTTTTCAAGAGGCTTCTTTTCATTGGCTTGCACAAAATCACTAAATTTAATCATTGTTTTTTTCCTTATTCGCTCTTTGATATAACGTGGTTATTTTCGTTAAGAAATCTTTTTTATCTTGAGTTAAATCGCTTTTTTGCATCCGCCATTGCCAGTTTCCGCCAATGGTAGAGGGAATATTCATTCTTGAGCAGGTTGGCAAATCTAAAATATCTTGCATAGTGGCAATCGCCGTATTACTTACTGTTGCAAATAATTGACGGACAACCGCCTGACAAATAGATTCATCTGCACTGCGATGAGTATAATCATTCACATATTGTTGTTGATCCGAGGTTAAACTGTCATACCAGCCGTTTAGCACGTCGTTATCGTGCGTACCTGTGTAGGCAATACAATGAGGTATGCAGTAATGCGGGCTGTCAAAACTTTCTCCCGTAATATCTTCAAAACCGAATTGTAAAATTTTCATACCGGGATAACCGCAATCGGCTAATAATTTTTTCGCTTTATCATCAATATTACCAAGATCTTCAGCGATAATCGGTAAGTCGCCCAATTGTTGTTTTACGGCTTCGAATAGTTCATAACCCGGCCCCGGTTGCCAGCTACCGTACTTCGCAATTTCTGCCTTACCGTCAACTTGCCAATAATCTGAAAAGCCTTTGAAATGGTCGATACGCAACACATCATAGATTTTAAAACTTTCTTCAATGCGATAAATCCACCAAGCATAGCCTTGTTTTTTATGTTCGTCCCAATCATAAAGCGGATTACCCCAGAGTTGTCCTGTTGCACTGAACTGATCTGCAGGAACCCCCGCCACAAAAAGTGGATGACGTTCAGCATCTAATTGAAAAAGTTCCGGTTTTGTCCATACTTCCACACTATCGGCAGAGACATAAATCGGCATATCACCGATAATTTTAATACCTTTTTGGTTGGCGTAATCTTTCAATGCTTGCCACTGTTGGAAGAAAAAATATTGTGTCACTTTAAAATATTGAATCTGTGGAGCAAGCATTGTGCGGTATTTTTTTAACGCCTCAGGTTTTCGAGCAATAACTTGTTTGTCATCCCATTCTTGCAACGCACGATTGCCAAAATACTCTTTAATTGCCATAAATTCCGCGTAATCCGATAACCAAGTGCGGTTGTTTTTTTCAAAGTTTTTAAATTCAGGCTGTAACTTATCATTTGCAACGAAGTTTTTTACCGCAGTTTCTAAAATAGGGCGTCTTGCACAAGCTATACGCTCATAATCAATTTGCGTCGGATCATCGCCAAAATTAACGGAATGGTAGTCTTTTTCTGTTAAAAGCCCCATTTGTGTTAATAAATCAAGGTCAATTAAATGAGGATTGCCGGCAATGGCGGAAAAAGATTGATAGGGGGAATCGCCGTAACTTGTTGTGGTTAATGGCAGGATTTGCCAGTAAGTCTGTTTGGTTTCAAGCAAAAAATCGACAAAATCATAGGCGGATTGCCCGAAACTGCCGATACCAAATGAATTAGGTAAGGAGGTGATGTGCATTAAAATGCCACTTGAACGAGTAAGCATAGTTTTTCCTTATGGAAGCTAGAGTGCTGCCAATTTTAGCTAAAATTTTGTGTTACGCAACATCTTTTACGTAAAAGTAAAATCATTAACGTAAAAGTGTGACATGGATCATGATTTATACGCATAAATTTAAGTGATTTATGCTATCCTATCCGCTAAACAGGAAACGTGGAATAAAGAATGAGCAAATATAAAAAAGTCTATGATGATATAAAAAGTAAAATTAACAAAGGGGATTTAACGAAAAACCAAGAACTACCCAGTGAAAATGAGTTAATGCAAAGCTATGGTTTTTCTAAAGATACTATTCGCAAAGCCCTTTCATTACTGGAAATTGACGGCTATATTCAAAAGCAACAGGGAAGGAATTCTATCGTTTTGGAACAGGATCCATTAAAACCTCAGATGCTTTCTGAAATTAAAACGCTGAGAGAATTGAATTACTCTTCAACCCATCAAGTGAAAACAACGTTAACGAGCTTGTATATTGTGCAAGGAGAAGAGAAACTAATGCGTATCTTTAACGTAAATGATCAAATTGATTTTTACCGTATAGGTCGCATACGTGAAATTGATGGGGAAAATGTGGAATATGAACTTTCTTATTTTGATCGCCGTATCGTGCCTTTTATTAACCGTGACATTGTGGAACAATCTATCTATCACTATTTAGAAAGCGAATTAGGTTTGAAAATTAGCCACTCGCAACGGAAAATTGCTTTTCGTTATGCTAATGAAGAAGAAAAAACGACCTTGGATCTTGGTGAATATGAGATGGTTGTTAATGTCACCAGTACGACTTATTTGGCGGATGGTCGCCCGTTTCAATATGGGAGTATTAGCTATCGTCCTGATAAAATTATTTTTGCCAGCACAGCGAAACGGAATACAAAACATTCATCATCAGAATAATATGATTGAGCAAATCGTTTTATTTGTATCTTACCGATTTTGGGGAAACGATACATTTAGCCGGTTATGGAATCAAATGACTTTTTGCCATAAGAAAATTCCTATTAAATTAAAATTTCAATAGGAATTTTATCGTTTTTAATCGGCTAAATCTTTGTACAACAGCCACATAATACCGATAGTTTTGATCGTATTTTATTTTTCATTTAGTACTCGCGGGAACAAAATATTATTCTCTAAATGAATGTGGTGCATTAAATCGTCAATAAAGGCATTAATGCCGTTATAAAGCGCATGCCAACTAAAGCAGGCGTCTTCCGGTGCTGTAAGGTGATTTGTGAGCAGTTTCAAAATCTCTAGGTCCTGCCCGGCTTCGTCATGTTCCATTTCCATTACAGGAATTGGCATGGCAGCCATGGCGTAGTTGCCAAGTTTAATCATTGGGAAAAGAATGTTTTCTTCTTTCATAATATGCTGGCTTAATTCTGCATGGATTTTTTCTAATTGTGCAGCCGTACCAAGC
Organism: Rodentibacter caecimuris; assembly: GCF_001019715.1. GTDB lineage: Bacteria > Pseudomonadota > Gammaproteobacteria > Enterobacterales > Pasteurellaceae > Rodentibacter > Rodentibacter caecimuris. Next base: position 1,365,619 of record NZ_BBXJ01000001.1, on the reverse strand, counting down.
GGGCAATCTTCGCGATCACTATGTACACTTTCTACTTTTTTCGCCAATGTAATTAACTCGGGCAGTTGTTCGCGATGGTGATTATGAAAGCGTTCAATAATATGTTCGATTAATTCATTGTAAGAGGTATTTGACCAATCTTTTTCCGTATTTTCTTGCTGTTGTAACTTTGCTAAACGCATTTCTATCTCAGCGAGATTAAGATTTTTTTGTTGTACGGCAACGTCTAAAAGGGCAGAACCGCCACAACAGAAATCAAGATCATATTCACGGAAAATTTTTGTTGCACCCGGAATTGAAACGGCTAATTCACTAAGGGTTTGTTGAGCAAAAGACATAATAAGCACTCCATTTAAGCTAAATAAATCCGATAAAAATAGTATGGTATTTTTAAAGAATTGGAAAGCTTAGAATTTCATTTCTTGATAAAATGATGACCAAAATCAAGAAAGATACTTAATAAGAGTTAGATTGGGAGAAGTGATAATATGACAAAACAATTTTTTATTTATGGACGTGTACAAGGTGTCGGATTTCGTTATTTTACTTGGAAAGAAGCAAAAAAATTAGGAATTAAAGGTTTTGTACGAAATCGTGATGATGGTTCGGTGGAAGCCATTGCACAGGGGAGTGAAGAACAGTTGGAAAGTTTCGAACAATGGTTAAGGTTAGGGCCTGTGACGGCAAACGTTGAGCGAGTGATAGTGAATGCACATAAAGAAATCTCAGATGAAGATTTTTCAGTGATTCGCGATTAAAAATGACCGCACTTTTTTGCCTAACAACGTGATTTTACGTAGAATACACCACTTTTTAAGCGACAGATTCCATTATTCATTATAAGGACGATATGCGTAATCAAACCAAACTTCATCTTGAACAGCTACAACAAATCATGCAAAGCTTGAATTTGTGGCAATCCGTGCCACCGGCACAGGAAGCTTTTTTGAGCGAAGAGCCTTTTTCACTTGATACGATGGCGCCCGAAGAATGGCTACAATGGGTGTTTATTCCACGTATGTATGCGTTGTTGGAAAGTGTAGCACCACTACCGAGTCAAATTGCTATTTCACCTTACATTGAGGAAGCATTAAAAGAATTCGATGGGCTTGCGTTATTACTTGCCCCTTTATTGGAATTGGAAAAATTATTGCAGAATCAATGATCCTAGAGATTTTATATCAAGATGAATGGCTGGTTGCGGTAAATAAACCGGCCGGGATGTTGGTACACCGTAGCTGGTTAGATCCCCATGAAACGCAATTTGTTATGCAAACATTACGCGATCAAATCGGACGTCACGTATTTCCTATTCATCGTTTGGATCGTCCGACATCCGGTGTGTTGCTGTTTGCCTTAAATAGTGAAATTGCAAATTTGATGTGTCAGCAATTTGAGCAAAAAAAGGTGAAAAAATCCTATTTAGCGGTGTTGCGTGGTTATTTAGAGGGGGCGAATAGAATTGATTATCCGTTGAAAATTCAACTTGATAAAATCGCCGATAAGTTTGCAAAAGAAGACAAAGTTGCACAAGAGGCGGTAACGGATTATGAATGCCTAAAAACTATAGAAATGCCTTATCCGGCAGGGCGTTATAAGACTTCACGCTATTCCTTGGTTCGCTTAATTCCGCATACTGGAAGGAAGCATCAGTTACGTCGACACTGTAAGCATATTTTTCATCCTATCTTAGGCGATACTCAATATGGCGATTTACATCAAAATCGGGCGTTGACGGAAAATACGGGGTGTAAACGTTTGTTGTTACATTCGGAAACATTATATTTTATTCATCCTATTTCGCAGGTTAAAGTCACAATTCATGCACCATTGGATGAGCAATGGCAAAATTTAATAACAAAATTTGGTTGGTAGGTTTATGTTAGATATTCAATTAACACACGAAGAACAACAAAGCGCAGTTGAAAAAATTCAAGAATTAATGGCAAAAGGAATAAATAGTGGTGAAGCGATTCAAATTGTAGCGAGAGAATTGCGTGAATTACATGAAAAATCAGCGAAACATACTGAAAAATAAAAATATTTTGTGATCTCCATAACATTTTTTAATATTGCTTGTTGCATAAAAAATCAAAATATTTAAAGATAGCGGCCAATTCGGGTGATAAGGCACACGTCTTATTTGTTTTATGATTGTATAGGCGAAGCCTAAGAGGTCAATAATGGAAATTGGTATTGTTAAGTGGTTTAATAACGCAAAAGGATTTGGTTTTATTTCCGCAGAAGGCGTGGAAGCTGATATTTTTGCACATTATTCTGTGATTGAAATGGACGGATACCGTTCATTAAAAGCAGGGCAAAAAGTGCAATTTGAAGTGATTCACGGCGATAAAGGATCTCATGCCACAAAGATTATTCCAATTGTGGAATAAAAACAGGAGCGCGAATTAAACTGCGCTCTTAAACTTCTCTATTTAGTTTAATTCAAAAGACAAGGTTTACCGCCCTGTCTTTTTTATTGGTTTAATAAATTTTTAAGGCTGCTTTTCATTGCTGACATTTGGCTTTCATATAGGGCTTTACTTTCACGTTCATCAATCATATAAGTGATTGTTTCCGAAAGGGTCATATTCATTTTGCGTGAATATTTTGAAAGACGTAACCAAACCGCATATTCCAAATCAATGGATTTCTTTTTTGTAGATTGTTTTTCCGCATTGAAAAAACGTTTTCGTCTTGCCCGAATTGCCTGATCCAATTTAATCGGTAGTGCCGTAGAAAGATGTTGTTTGATCCAATTTTCAATCTTTTCAGGATAATTCTGGCTTTCTACTAATTCTGCCACAACCGATTCTTGTCGGCTTTTTTCTTCGTAGCGCGTGATATTTTCACCTTCACGATATTTTCTAATCAAGTAAATCCATTTCCAGTTGGCTTCTTGATTTTCTAATTTTTGATATTTCATAATATGTAATATTTAGTGACGTGGTAACTCACTTAATATACGTGTTTTAAATTAATTTTTCCAGCTGATTTTTACAATATACGCAAATGTGCGATAATGCGACCAATTTTACTAATGAGAAATTGCCAGTGAGTTCATCTTTCTTTCAAGAACAATCCCTTAATTGGGAATCTCTACAACCCCTGTTAGCCTATACCGAACACCCCTCTCAACCCCTTGATTTTTGGGCTTTACAACCAAATACCAAAAACGCCCTTTCTTTGTTTTTGCGTAATCCAAATCGCTCCCTTATGGTATTAAAAGCTGATGATCAGGTAGATTATGCCTCTTTGCTTATTCCATTAATACGACAAATGTTACCTAAAGAGCGGTCGATTTTTGGGGTAAATTATATAGTGGAGCAAGGGGATTCCTTCTCATTTCCTCGTATTGAAGTTGAGCCTGCTCAATCGTTGGAAGATAATTTTGCCGCTTCAGGTGAAGTGCTAAGTGCATTGCATTGTGATCCGTTCCGGCTCTTTGGTAGTGTCAGACTGCATTCTAGCTCGCAAGATATTCAACTTCATCCGGGCTTAATTCACCGTGCAAATGGAGGCGTACTGATTTTGAGTGCGTCAACATTATTGGCACAATTTGATTTATGGCAACGTTTAAAACATATTTTACAAACCAAGCGTTTCGATTGGTATTCTGCGCATCCTTTTAAAACACTACCTTGTGAAATTCCAAGTTATCCGCTTGAGACCAAAGTAATTGTGTTAGGCAATCGTACGGAACTCGCCACATTAGGGGAGTTGGAAGAAAATTTATACAATTTTGCGGATTATGCCGAAATTGAAAGTTATCTTTCGGTAACTGATGTTGATGAACAAAAAAATTGGGTCGGCTATGCTCATGGTGTCGCTGAGGAAAATCAGCTAGCTTTGGATTTTTCAGCATTAAATAAATTGTATCAATTCCTTGTAAGGGAAAGTGAGAATCGGTTTTTAATTAATGCTTCGCCTGCTATCTTGAAGAATGTATTACTTAATACAGCGACACTAGCACAAAAAAACTCACTAAGTGCGGTTGATTTTGAAGCATTTTTTCAACAGCAAAGGGTACAACACAGCTTTTTAAAAGAGCAAACCTATGCCGATATTCTCAATGAACAGGTTTATGTCGAAACAGAGGGGGAGATTGTCGGGCAGATTAATGGTTTATCTGTGATTGAATATCCCGGTACACCGGTGGTATTTGGCGAGCCGTCACGGATTAGTTGTGTCGTGCAATTTGGCGAAGGGGAAGTGGTCGATGTCGAACGTAAAAATGAACTTGCCGGAAATTTACACGGTAAAGGAATGATGATTGCACAGGCCTGTCTGTCGAATATTTTAGAATTGCCTTCTCAGCTACCGTTTTCCGCCTCTCTTGTTTTTGAACAATCCTATGGTGAAATTGATGGCGACAGCGCATCGTTGGCAATTTTTTGTGTGCTTGTCAGTGCCTTGGCTGAATTGCCTTTGCCGCAACATATTGCGATAACCGGTTCGATTGATCAGTTTGGACTGGTTCATGCGGTAGGTGGGGTAAACGACAAAATTGAGGGATTTTTCACGATTTGTCAACGCCGAGGACTCTGCGGAAAGCAAGGGGTTATTATTCCGGCTACAACCATTCAGCAACTGAGTCTTTCCGATGAAGTAGTAAGTGCGGTCAAAAATGGCGAGTTTTTTATTTTTCCGGTCGAAGATATTTATCAAACCTGTGAATTGATCTTCCAACGTGATTTATTGGAAGAGGAAAATAAAATTTACGAAGATCGTAAAACCCCGATTTCCCGCCTTATCCGGCAGCGAATTGATTTTCGTACGGAACCGCCGAAAAAAGGTTTATTTAATTTTTTTCGGTGATTATAAATTGAGAGCGAACAAATGTTCGCTCTTATTTTTTATATCATGTCTATGATTCCTTCATTACAAAACTGATCGGACAAGTTCAGCTAACAAGTGTTATCTGTTTACAGTCTTTCTTATTCCTTTTAGAATGCTTAGTATCAAGGTTTGTTGAAACAAAATAAATTGAAGGAAGAAAAATGCAAAACAGTTGTACACTAAATAAAAAAGAAAGTTATAGCTACGAAGATTTACTTGCATCCGGTCGTGGTGAATTATTTGGTGATGAAGGGCCGCAACTTCCCGCCCCAACGATGTTAATGATGGATCGTATTGTGAAAATGGAACAAGAGGGCGGTTCTTTTGGAAAAGGCTATATTGAGGCTGAATTAGATATTCATCCGGATTTACCTTTTTTTAGCTGCCATTTTATTGGCGATCCGGTAATGCCGGGGTGCTTAGGCTTAGATGCTATGTGGCAATTAGTCGGTTTTTTTCTAGGTTGGATCGGCGGTAAGGGAAAAGGGCGTGCGCTCGGTGTTGGAGAAGTCAAATTCACCGGTCAGATTTTACCCACAGCAAAAAAAGTGATTTATCGTATTAATATAAAGCGGGTGATTAACCGTAAATTAGTCATGGGAATGGCTGATGGGGAAGTCGAAGTCGATGGACGCATTATTTATACCGCTACGGATCTGAAAGTCGGGTTGTTTCAAGATACCTCTACTTTTTAATAGTCAGAAATCGATAAAAATATCGGTTATAGCAATTTAAAGCGATAGAATACGCTTAATTGATTTTGGGGGACAAGCTAATAGCTTGTCCTTTTTCATTATTCCCAATTCTTATTCTTCATCAATAATATCCACAAACTTAGCATTCAATAAATTGGCTAAATCTCTAGGGGCAAGTTCCACACTTAATCCTCGTTTTCCTCCGGAAACATAAATGGTCTCAAATTTAAGTGCGGTTGAATTTATAACTGTTTTTAAACGTTTCTTTTGTGCGATGGGGCTAATTCCCCCTAACAAATATCCACTGCTTTTTTGCGCAGCGTCTTTGTCTGCCATTTCGAGTTTTTTGACGTCAATTGCTTTGGCGGCTTTTTTTAAATTCAGCATATCGGATGTAGGTAACACAAAACAGGCTAGCTTTTTTTGATCGCCGTTCTCGGCTACAAGTAAGGTTTTGAAAGAACGATGGGGATCTATACCTAATTTTTCCGCCGCTTCTTCGCCGAAATGGGTATTATTGGGATCGTGCTCGTAAGTATGAAGAATAAAAGGAATTTTTTGTTTTTTAAGTAAATCGATTGCCGGTGTCATTTTATTTTTAGCCCTTTTTTTGTAGAATGGGGCGCTTATTTTATAGCGGAGAAAAAAATGGATGCAAGCCTAAATATTGCCATTGCGGCAGAATTTGAATTATGTGAGAAAATTGCTGAAGCTCTTGAAGAAAGTAAACTAACGATAGGTCGCATATCAATTGTAGAAATTTCCCCTTTTGATGAAGAACAAAGTGTGCGTTTTAATAATAAAAGCGTTGTACAGCGTTCTGTGCAAGAAATGGATTGGTCTGAGGTTGATTACCTCTTTTTTTCCGGTGATGTTGAACAATTAGCCGCTATTGCGATTGCTGCTGAAAGCGGTTGCGTAATCATAGATATGAAAGGCGTGTGTGCCGCACTTTCCAATGTACCTGTTGTCGTACCGACAATTAATGAGGGTGATTTAGTTGAATTAAGACAACGTAATATTGTGAGTTTGCCGGATCCTCAAGTTAGCCAACTTGCTTTAGCGATGTCTCCGGTATTGCAGACAACCAATATTACTCAAATTTTTGCGACTTCTTTGCTTCCTGCTTCTTATCAGAACGGTGAAACCGTCAGTAAATTAGCAGGACAAACAGCACGTTTGTTGAATGGTATCCCGTTAGATGACGATGAAAAGCGGTTAGCATTTGATGTCTATCCACAAAAAACAATGACGTTGTCAGAGCAATTTCAAAAGATTTTTCCTCAATGCCATTCTGTGCTATTTCATGCTGTGCAAGTACCGGTATTTTATGGCATGGCACAAAAAGTAACCGCACTTTGGGATTATGCGGCGGATTTCCAACCGCAAGATAATGAACTTTTACAATACCATGACACAAGTATTAGTCCGGTAATAAATGGGGAAATAGAAAGCGGGGAAACACAGGTAAAATTACATATTCATCCGTTAAGTGCGGTTGAAAACGGCATTGAATTTTGGACGGTAGCCGATGATCAACGTTTTAATCTTGCTTATCTTGCCGTCAAATTACTCGAAGCTATTTATCATCAAGGTTATTAATTTTAAGGAACAATTATGTTAGAACGAGTTTTTAAGTTGCGTGAAAAAGGTTCAACCACAAAAACTGAAATTATTGCGGGTATCACCACCTTTTTTACTATGGTTTATATTGTATTTGTTAACCCCTCAATACTGGGTGATGCAGGAATGGATAAACAAGTTGTCTTTGTTACCACTTGTTTAATTGCCGGTATTGGGACAATGGCAATGGGGTTATTTAGCAATTTGCCGATCGCACTTGCACCGGCAATGGGGTTGAATGCCTTTTTCGCTTATGTGGTTGTTGGGAAGTTGGGCTATTCTTGGGAAATCGGAATGGGAACCATTTTTTGGGGTTCTGTCGGTTTATTCGTCCTAACGCTTTTACAAATTCGTTATTGGTTAATGGCATCCATTCCGTTAAGTATTCGCGTAGGAATTGGAGCAGGGATTGGTTTTTTCATTGCATTAATTGGTTTTAAAAATATGGGGCTTGTGGTGGCTAATCCGGCTACCTTAGTGGCTCTTGGTGATTTGCATGATCCTAAAGTGTTACTCGGCGTACTTGGTTTTTTCATTATCGTTGTATTGGCTGCCCGTAATATTTTTTCCGGCGTATTGATTTCTATTGCGGTCGTCACGGGGCTTGCACTTTGGTTAGATGAATCGGTAATGTTTCACGGTGTGATTTCAATGCCGCCGGCATTAGATACCGTCGTAGGTAAAGTAGATATTACCGGTGCGTTAGATACTGCATTGCTAGGTATTATTTTCTCATTTTTATTGGTAAACCTATTTGATTCTTCTGGTACATTATTAGGGGTAACTGACAAAGCAGGCATTAGCGATGAAAAAGGACGTTTCCCAAAAATGAAACAAGCCCTATTAGTTGATAGTGTCAGTGCGGTAGGTGGTTCTTATATCGGCACTTCTGCAATTAGTACCTATATTGAAAGCGGTGCGGGTGTGTCGGTTGGGGGGCGCACGGGATTAACCGCTGTGACCGTCGGCGTATTATTCTTACTCACCATTTTCTTTTCACCGCTTGCTGGTGTTGTGCCTGCCTATGCAACCGCAGGGGCGTTGGTTTATGTCGGTATCTTGATGGCATCCAGCCTAATTCGTGTGCAATGGGATGATTTAACCGAAGCCGCTCCGGCATTTGTTACCGCAGCCATGATGCCTTTTACTTACTCTATTACGGAGGGTATTGCATTTGGTTTCATCAGCTACTGTATTATGAAAACCTGCACAGGTCGTATCAAGGAGATTAATGCACCGGTTTGGGTGGTTTCACTTTTATTTGTTGCGAAATTTGTTTGGGTGGGATAATTTTATGGGCGAGCGAAAGTTCGCCCTTTTTATATTTGAAGGAGAACTACGAGAGTGATTATGCAGAATATCCTTTTTATTATTCATTCTTCGCCTTATGGCGATGAACATTTTTTTAGTGCATTACGCCTTGCTTTACAGTTACAAGAACAGCATAAAAGTGCGGTCAATTTGAAACTGTTTTTAATGTCGGATGCGGTGAGTGGCGGGCTTGCAAAACAAAACCCGGCGGAAGGGTATCATTTACAGCAAATGTTGGAAATTTTAACCGCACAAGGGGCAGTCGTAAAACTTTGTAAAACCTGTACCAATGCGAGGGGGATCACCGATTTACCCTTGGCGGAGGGCATAGAAATCGGTACATTGGCAGAGCTTGCCGATTGGACGATGGAAGCGGATAAAGTATTAAATTTTTAAGAAATAAGATGGCTTACAGAGGTAAGCCATTATTTTTTATCGCTTTCCGCCATTACAGCTTTGGTTTTTTCATCCATTGTGACATTAATATTATGATCCACCACCACATTCATATTAATTGTGATGCCTTCTTTTGGGGTATCAAGCTGAATAGTCGGGGTGCAACCCGTCAGTAAGCTAAAAGCTACACAGATAAATAAAAAGTGCAGTCGATTTTTAACGTGTTTTTTCATGTTCTAAATCTTGATAAAGCCGATATTGTAAATTTTGTTCAAATTGCGCACCGTAGTCTATCATATTCCATAATTCGAACATATTTTCTTGGTGATGATAGTTTAATGTAATCGGTGCATGGTTTGGATTATTGAGGTTGAAACCTTTAATGCTGGCACGTAAATTCATTTGCCCGTTCGGGGTAAGATGAATATTTGCATAGGCGTTTTGAAGCTCCATTTCTTTTAATAAATTAACCAGAATACTTTCGGTCAAGCCGCCTTTTTTCAATCCGTTAGCTACCTCATCATTCAGTTTAATTCGCATTTTGTCGGCTTGTTGTAATGTGCCGTCACAAATTAAACAGGCTGAATGATTGAGCCAAAAAGGCAAGGTCGCATTCACACGTCCTTCCAAATGAATTTGATTATACTGTGCCATTGTCATGACCTGATTGAGATCAATATTACGGAAGGTTAACGTTGCAATTTGATGTTGCGGAAAATTGAGTTTGTCTATGGTTAATTCACCGTCAAATAAACCGATTTTTACATCACTCAATGTAAGTGGTTTGGCGTGAGAATTCGGATAAGTACCGAATAAATTAAATGTTGCGTCATTCAGCCATAATGCCCCTTTGCGCATATTGCGAACAGAAACTTTAATCGGATTATTTGCTGAATTTTGTAAAACATTATTCTGATAATTAACCGGAAAACGAATGTCCAGATCTTTAATTTCACCATCAGGAAAGGAAAGACCGACGTGATAAAGTCGTACGTCCCCTTTCATCGTAATTCCTTGATGATCGATATTGAAATTGCTCGCGCCTTTAATATGCCCATTATGAATTAACCAGCCCCATTGTTGCGGAAAAAGCGATTGGAATATATTTGCTGATTGTTTTTTCCAACTGATATTGCCTGTTAGCCTTTGATTTTCATAACGGGCGAACAGATCAATAGGGCCTAGCGTACCCGCCTTTAGATCGCCGGCAATATTGAAACGTTCGATACTTTCCCCATCAATACCGACGCCAAAAACAGGTTGAGTGAAACCGCCGCCGTAATCAAAGTGAATCCGGTCGCTTTTGACTTGTAATAAACCACGAATATGGGATTTCTCGTAATCCCAATACAAACGATCTTTTAGTTCTAGCGAGAGCGGCGCCATTGTTATGCCATTTGTCCGAATTTTATCGGAATAGGCGGTAAGCTGATTTAATTCAATATGATCGCCGTTCCAAAAGCCGATACCTTGTAGTTTTATCGGTGTGTTTAAGGTATTCCAATAAGCGCTACCGTTAATTATCCAATCCCAGCGGTTATTCGCATCCTGTTCGGCATCGTGTAATTTTTGTTGTGGATCGCGTAATTCAAAGATGGTTTTGATCCCTGCAATAAATTCGTCCGCTTCGCCGTCCAATTTTAAATCGATAGCGGAAAATTGCGGTGTGAAACCTTTTAAGCTTGCTTGTAATTGACCGTTTAAGCCGTATTTACCAATTTGTATTTGATCTAATGGCAAGCGAACATGAATATTGGTATCTTGTTGTTGATTATCCATTTTAAAAATAGAACCTTCGTTAAAACGCAGTAATGGATCAGCAAATGAACCGCCCAGATGATAAGTTAAATTTGTTTGTGCCACCGTATTGTTATAGCGTAAATCGCCTCGCGTTTTTAAATTAAAATGAATCTGATCTTGGTTTTCGCCACCGCCAATTTCGCCATTTTCGCCGGAAATCACAATCTCGCCTTTTCCATACTCACCAAAAGTTTGTACGATAATATTGGTATCAATACCAAAGGGAAGCCAACCTTTTGACGGCGTACGTAGAGACAAGCCTAAAAAGCCTTTGATCGGCTGATAACCGTCAAATGTCCAATAAAAAGTTCCCCACGAAATGTCTAGTCCGTTCTGTGTAAAAATAAACGGCACATCCAACAATGGTGATTTACGCGTGAGATCTTGTGCTTTAATCACGCCCTTTTCTCCCTGCCAAGCAAGGTTTGCTTCCCCGTGATTAACAGAAAAATTGGGATTTTGCCATGTAAAGGTGATTTCACCTTTTGGCTGCATTTGCAGAATTTCATCATTTAATTGAAGGTTAAAATGAGATTGATAATGTTGTTTCTCTTCCGGTTGATAATCGGTTTTACCTTGCCAAATGAAATGGTTATCCTGTGGGGAAAGGGTTGATTGATGTTGTAATATTAATCCTTTCTGATTTCGGGCGGAAAAATTGAGTTGAAATTGATCGTGGCGACGCTTGACCGTTGCTGAAATATCGGCATTGAGAAGATCATGAAAAAGAGGCGGAACAAGCTCATCGGCATTTAAGAGTTGAAACTGTTTAACATTGATCTCAAAGATTGGCATGGTCGCAAAAAGTGCGGTCAATTTTACCGGTGTTTTGTTGTTGCGACTTGGCATATTTTGAATGCAAGCGTTATCGACAGATGCCTTTTCAACGATTAAATGTGGTGAAAACCAATTATTAAGTTGAATCTTGTGAAGATTAGCCAGCGTACATGTTCCGACCTTGATTCGCAAAGCAGGGAGTTTCAAACCTCCACTATTTAGCGCCCAATCATCGGATAATTGCACGGAATAGTCAGGCGCAAGGAAATAATTTATCGTCCGTTCAAGTTGTTTTGAAGAGATCCACCACGGCAAAGAAATTATCCCGATTAAAAATATCAATACCAATAAGGCACAACAACGACCCTTACGCATATTTTTTCAATTATCCTCTTTTTTATCGCGACGTATTGTAACGAAATAATCACGATTAAAAAATCAATTTATACATAGCCAAACTAATAATTACTCCCTAAAATAATGCCATTTAGTTCCATATTTTCGACCCAATGACAAAATCAACGCCTCTTGACCCCGTCACTTTACCCTTAAACCAAATCAATTTAATCGAAGCCTCAGCCGGTACGGGAAAAACCTATACCATCGGTTCTTTATACCTCAGACTTTTGCTGCAAGCGGGAGAACAGAATTTCTCACGCCCGTTGAATGTGGAAGAAATTTTGGTGGTAACTTTTACGGAAATGGCGACAGAAGAGCTGAAGCAAAAAATCCGTGAACGCATTACGGATGCCATTCAAAAATTGTCTGCTTATGCAGAAACAAAAACGGAAAGTGCGTTTAAAAATGACGAATTTCTGACCGCACTTTCTCGACATATCAATGACCTTACACTTGCCATTCAGCGTTTAAAATTAGCGGAACAAAATATGGATCTTGCCGCTATTTTCACCATTCATGGCTTCTGTCGCCGAATGCTGATGCAATACGCTTTTCATTCCGGCGTTCATTTTAATTTGGAATTGGTGAAAGATCAGTCGGATTTATTGAAACAATTTGCCAATGAATTTTGGCGTGAACATTTTTACCCGCAGCCCTTTGAAATTGCCAATTTTATTGCGCAAGAATTCATATCACCGGATAGCGTATTAGCGGTGCTTAAAAATGATATCGGAAAAGATTTCGATGCGGAATTGGAAAATGCCGATCTGCTAACCTTGTCTCTTGAAAGGCTTTTTAAGAAAGTGGCGGAGCAACGTCATATCCTTGATAAATTAAAACAAACATGGCAAGAAAATGAGCCGGAAATTAAGGATTTCATTGCACAAGAACTTCAAAATAAGCGATTAAACGGCAATAAATATAGGTCTAACAATTTACCCGGTTATTATGCACGGGTAGCGGCTTGGGCAAAGAATAGAACGGATCATTCATTAAGCGAAGATATTATAAAATATTTTACGCAATCTGCGCTGAATGCCAACGCGGCAAAGGAAAAACAGCCTAATAGTTTCCCCATTTTAGAAAAATTGGATCGTTTGGCTGAAGAATTTCAACAAACTATTTCCCCCGAATTATTGTACAAACTTATTCTTTACCATTATCGTCAAGGTATTCAGCAGAAACTGCTTGCATATCAACTTAACCATCAAGAAAAATCCTTTGATGATTTATTGCGATTGCTTTGTGAAGCCCTACAACAAGCACAAGGCGATCAATTGGCGGAAATGATCCGTTTTCAATATCCTTTTGCCATGATTGATGAATTTCAGGATACGGATGCACAACAATACGCGATTTTCTCAACGATTTATCGTGAAAAACCGACTAAAAATAGCGGTTTCATTATGATTGGTGATCCTAAACAGGCGATATATCGTTTCCGTGGTGCGGATATTTTTACTTATCTGAAAGCCGCCGCTCAGGCAGATGAACGTTTCAGCTTAATGAAAAATTACCGCTCTGAACAACGGGTGGTGGAAGGCGTAAACAGATTATTCGATTTTCCTAACTCGCCGTTTATTTATCACAATATTGAATTTACCCCGGTTAATGCAAGAACGGATCATCGTCAATTTTATTTAAATGGCGAACAAGAGCCGGCTTATCGCTTTTATTTAAATGAGGGTGAAAAAACGGATAAAACGGCACTTGCCCGCACCTGTGCCGTTTCTATTCAACATTGGATAAAAAGTGCGGTTGAAAATCAGGCTGTTTTTAAAGGGCAAGGCGACCTACAGGATAGCAAAATTTTACAAGCAGCGGATATCGCCGTATTGGTGCGTGATAAAAATGAAGCCGCACTGGTTAAAACAGAATTGCAGCAGTTGGGTATTGCTTCCGTTTATTTATCCGATCAAAACAGCGTTTTTGACAGCAGGGTCGCCAAAGAATTGGTGCTTGTTTTGAAAGCCTGTTTGAATGTAACGGAACGTTCTATTTTAAATGCTATCGCTACCACGCTTTTTGGTTTAAGTGCCACAGAAATTCATCAAATTCATCATAACGAACAAGATTGGCAACGTTGGGCGGACGGTTTTGCGCAGTACCGACAAACTTGGCAGCAGCAAGGGGTATTGCCAATGCTGCATAGACTTTTACTTGAACAAAAAATTGCCGAGCGTTTGCTCGGGCTGGCGAGCGGCGAGCGTGATTTAACGGATTTTTTACATCTTAGCGAAATTTTACAGCAGGCTTCGACGTTAAATGATAGTGAGGCGGCTTTATTGAGTTGGTTTGAAAAACAAATTCAAGAAGCAATCCGGCAAGAAGCGCAAATTCGTTTGGAAAGCGAGCGTCAGCTGGTGAAAATTGTAACGATTCATAAATCCAAAGGGTTGGAATATGATTTGGTATGGTTACCGTTTTTAGCCGTGCCGAGCCGTGATCCGACAAAATCCGCGAAAAAAGAGATCAATCTCTATTACTCAAAAGAGCGGGAGGGGATGTTGTGGGATATGGAAAATCAGCATTCGACCTTGATTAATCAAGAAACCTTTGCGGAAGAACTGCGTTTGCTCTACGTGGCATTAACTCGGGCAAAATATCAAATGGCGTTCGCTTTACCGACACAATTTGAGAAAAAATGGAATCCGTTACTTTATGTGCTAACCCAAGGGGAAATCGGCGAGAATCCGGTGTTGTCGCAAAGCTATCTCACCGCACCGTTGCTCGAAACATTCGTCAGTCAAATGTCTGGTGGCGTATTGATTGAATCGGCAGAAAAATTAAATAAATTGCCGCCTTTGGTTTTATCTCATCACGAAGACGGGCTTTCGGTTGCGGAATTTTACGGTGAAATCGAACAAAATTGGCGGGTAACGAGTTTTACCGGAATTGAACAGGCACATCGTTGGAAAGATTATCTTAATGAAAGTGCGGTGAAAAATTCCTCTGTTTTTGATGAAACAAAAGATTACGATACACAACTCATATCGGAAAATTCTGCTGAAATATCAACCGCACTTTCTGATGAAAAAAGACAAATTGTTTCTGAGCTTCCACGTGGTACGCACGTTGGTACATTGCTCCATCGGTATTTAGAAAAAAATGAATTTAATGCGCTGAGTAATGTGGCTACAATAGAAAAACTCTGCCAAGAATTACAATTAGACGAATCCTATACTCCTTCTTTACAGCAATGGTTTGAAGACATCGTGCAAACGCCGTTGTCCGAATCCGTTAATTTGACACTAAATGCGTTAGACAAGAGCGATTACATTAAAGAAATGGCGTTTTATTTGGCTATTCGTGATCGTTTTGATGTCGCCGCCTTTAATCGGGCATTAAAAAGACACCATCATTTATCGAGTGAGGCGCTACAGTTTGAGGATATTCAAGGCATGGTACGGGGCACAATTGATTTAGTGTTTCGCTATCAGGATAAGTATTATTTGCTGGATTATAAATCCAATTTTCTTGGCGATAAACCACGTGATTATGCCTCGGACAACTTAGAAAAAACGATGTTACATCACCATTATGATTGGCAATATTTACTCTATACATTGGCATTGCACCGTTATTTAAAAACAGCGGATCGCAACTATGATTATGCGCGTCATTTTGGCGGTGTATTTTATCTTTTCCTACGAGGTATGAACGGAGAAACCCAATCCGGCATATTTTTCGATCGTCCCGAGATGCAACTCATTTCTGAATTAGAGGAGATCTTTTGATGTTGAGCCTATTACGAATGCTGAATGAGCAGGGGATTATCAGTTTAGCCGATTACTATTTTGCCAAATTGATCGGGGATAAACAGCCGGCTAATCAGCCTGAAACCGTTAAGAATTTGGCGGTGTTACTTGCCGCACTTTGTAGTTGGCACTATGCGCAAGGAAATACCTGCATTGAATTAGATAAAACATTGGAACGAAATTTGTTCGGCTTGGCATATCGTGTGACCGAAAAAAATTATTTGGCGGAAATTCAGCAAAAAATTAATTATTTGCCCGTAGAACAGTGGCAGGCAGCACTACAGGGGCACATTGCTTTTAGCCAAACTCCACACAGTCAGGCTGCCCCTATGGTGTTTCAATTTAACGCTTTATATTTTTATCGTATTTGGCACGATGAATATCGTGTGGCTCGATATATTAAAAATACATTGAAAAATAACCGCACTTTAGCGTTTTCCTATGATGACATCCGCCAAAAATTGGCGGTTTATTTCCCATCTAAAGTAGAGGAAAGCGAAAAAATTGGCGCGGTTGATTGGCAAAAAGTTGCGGTCGCGACTGCAATTAAAAGCACCTTTAGTGTGATTACCGGGGGCCCCGGCACGGGAAAAACAACAACGGTTGCCCGTTTATTACTGGTATTGCAAGAGTTATATCAGTATCAATTACACATTAAATTAGTCGCACCGACAGGAAAAGCCGCTTCCCGTTTAGAAGAATCCATTCATCATGCTTTACAGCGTTTGCAAGAGTCTATGGCGTTATCCGAGCGCTTATTGCAGTCTATTCCACAAAAAGCCGGCACCTTACATAGTCTGCTTGGAATCAATGCTTTTAACGAGAATACCCGTCATAATGAACATAATCCGTTACAATTGGATGTATTGGTGGTGGATGAAACGTCAATGATTGATTTGCCATTAATGGCAAAATTAGTTAATGCGTTAAAACCGGAAACCCGTTTGATTTTATTAGGGGATCAAGCGCAACTTGCTTCTGTGGAAGCGGGTGCCGTATTGGGGGAATTGGCACAGTGGGCAAACCAACCTTATAGCGATGAACAAGCCGATTATTTGCACCAAACGACGGGTTATAATGTGCCGAGTGCCGCAATAATCAA
Source organism: Rodentibacter caecimuris (assembly GCF_001019715.1). Lineage (GTDB taxonomy): Bacteria > Pseudomonadota > Gammaproteobacteria > Enterobacterales > Pasteurellaceae > Rodentibacter > Rodentibacter caecimuris. The sequence goes on along the minus strand of NZ_BBXJ01000001.1, from coordinate 1,348,919 downwards.
TCCTATGCGTGATTGTTTATGTCATCTTACTTTTAGTCGTCGTTTTGATAAACATTCCGGCATTGGCAAACTTGCCGAACAGATTAAGCAGGGGAAAGGGGAAGAAAGTCTGGCATTATTCTCGGAATATCCGCAGGAATTGCATTTTAATGGTTTTGATGTCGAACAAGATGATCCTGTCTTTGTGCATCAAGTGGTGCAAAGTGCGGTAGAAAATTATGGTATTTATTTAACTGCATTACGTGAGTTACAGAGACAGAATAAAGATTTTAATAGTCAGGACGAAAACGGCAAAACCTATGCGGAGATCATTCAATCCCTTTTTAATTCAAGCCGATTTTTGACCGCACTTCGTAGCAGTGCATTGGGGGTAGAAAATCTAAATAAAGAAATCGCGTTAGCCCTCCGTCGTGCAAATCTTATTTGGTTTCACAATGAGCAAGATTGGTATATTGGCAAGCCAATTATGATTACCGAAAACGATCACAATATACGCTTGTATAACGGCGATATTGGATTGTGTTTGGCAAAGGGTAAGGTATGGTTTGGTGATCGTGAAGTATTAACCAGCCGTATTCCTGCCCATGAACCGGCATTTATGATGACGATCCATAAATCGCAAGGTTCGGAATTTGATCACACGCTGATGGTATTACCGATAGAGCCTAATCCTGTACTTTCCCGCGAATTGGTGTTTACTGCTGTAACCCGAGCCAAGAAATCACTCAGGGTTTTTGCCGATGAAAAAATTTGGAAAATGGCCGTGCGCCAAACGGTAAAACGGCAGAGTGGATTAGGTAAACTATTAGAAAATTTCATTCAAACAGGAGACTAATATGAAATTATATGCTTATGATCATTGCCCGTTTTGTGTGCGTGCAAGAATGATTTTCGGCTTGAAAAATATCCCTTTTGAATTGGTTATTTTAGCCAATGATGATGAAACGACGCCGATCGGGTTAGTGGGTAAAAAAGTAGTACCGATTTTAATTAAAGAGGACGGAACGGCAATGCCGGAAAGTTTGGATATTGTCCGTTATGTGGATGAGAATATCGGTGAAAAAATGCTTTCCGAACCACTTCGTCCTGAAATTGATGCTTGGACGAAAACCGTCGGTAGTTATTACAACCATTTGCTAAGCCCACGCTTTGTGAAAATGGGCTTACCGGAATTTAAAACTCAAAGTGCGGTGGATTATTTTACTAAAAAGAAAACCGAATCAATCGGGGATTTTCAACAGAATTTAGATGAAACGGCAAACTATCTTGTTCGCTTACATCAGGATCTCGACAATCTTGTGCCACTGATGAAATCCGCTTCTGCATTGAATGGGGCGCTTTCCTTGGAAGATATTATCGTTTTCCCAATGTTGCGTAATTTAACTTGTGTCCGTGGTATTCAATTTCCGGCGGAAGTGACGGCATATTTGGAGAAAATGTCCGAACTAAGTGGCGTAGACTTGTATTTTGATAAAGCAATTTAATAAACTAAAAAACCTGCCAAGCGGCAGGTTTTTTCATCATTTCTCAATTATGCGTGGCAAGTTTGGCAAGCCGCTTGGAACATCCAGACAAGTTTTTCTTGTTCTTTGATGTAGTCGCTCATTTGAGAGGCAGTACCTTCATCATCCGCATCGCCTGCAAGGGCTAAAATTTCGCGTTGTTGCTCAAGTAATACTTTTAAGCCGGATAAGGTTCCGGATAAACATTCTTGTGCACCGCTTACGGCAATGTCTTCTTGAATGCGGGATACTTTTAAGTATTGGCTATAAGCATTATTTGGGGTGTAGCCTAGGGTTAAGATACGTTCTGCCACTTCATCTACTTTAGTGACTAAATCTGTGTAAATTTCTTCAAATTTTGCATGTAACTCAAAGAAGTTTACGCCTTTAATATTCCAGTGATAACCACGAATGTTGGTATAGAAAACTTGATAGGTTGCCAGTAGGTCATTTAATTTACTTGCTAATTCTGCCGATTTTGCTGTATCTAGTCCGATTGATGTTTTTGACATAATGATTTCCCCTTATGTTGTTAATGAATTTTTTAGAAGCCGAAACTGTTTCGTTTCAAGTGTCGTCATTATACATAATAAAAGTAGGGAATAAAGCCACTTTTATTAGATAGAATTAATAGATTATTTGTATCAAAACCAATATTTTGAAAGGTTTAACGATTAATTAACAAATGTCCGCCGTGCTTAGCTTCTGATCTTTTTAACAAATCTTGTAAATAAGCGATTGATTAGTCTGATTTTGATCTACAATAAGTGCGGTTAAATTTTAAAATGTTTTTAAGGAGAGAATGTGCAGGAATTAATTAAAAATGTATTGCCATTAGATATTGCTCTCAATCAAGCAATTATCAAAAAACTTGAAGAAGGGCAGTGGGTAGGTTTTTTAAATCATCAACAAGTCGCACGGCTTTGTCGGGATTTTGATTATAACCCTTTGGAATTGGCAATATATTTACTTCCCGTCGTGGCTTGTTATAGTCATGCGGACATTTCCCGTTTTAATGTTGGTGCAGTGGCAATAGGCGAACAGGGCGATTTTTACTTTGGTGCGAATCAGGAGTTTGCCGATACGGCGATTCAGCAAACTATTCATGCGGAACAAAGTGCCATTAGCCATGCGTGGTTGCGTGGTGAAACAAGGATTACCGATGTGGTTGTTAATTACACGCCCTGCGGTCATTGCCGACAATTTATGAATGAGCTGCACGGTGCAGAACGTTTAAATATTCACCTACCCCATAGTTTACATAATCCTTTACAGAATTATTTGCCGGATTCTTTTGGGCCAAAAGATTTAAATATTGCGACACATCTATTAGCAAAAGAAGATCATCATTTGGCTGCTAATTCTTCCGATGAATTGATTAATCAAGCGATTTTAGCCGCGAATCAATCCCATTGCCCTTATTCCGAAAGCCCCCATGGCATTGCGATTTTATTTAAAAATGGTGAGACAATTCACGGGCAATATGCAGAAAATGCGGCGTTTAATCCAAGTTTGCCTGCATTACAAACCGCCTTGAATTTTGCTTATCTCAATAATAAAAAGCTCGGGGATATTCAGCGTATCGTAATGGCTGAACGGGTGGTAAATTTTAGCCATAAAAACATGGCTGAACAGCTTTTACGGACGTTAAATTTACCTGAATTGGAATATGTGGGCGTATAACAAAATAGGGTAGAACAATCTACCCGTTTTATTGGCTTTTCGTTTGAAAACGTTGAGCGATTTCTTGAAAAAGCGTTTGTATTTGTTCGGCACGGTGTCCGAGAACACGAAGCATCATTCCTCCCTCGTTCAAGAGTGAGGCGCCAACTAACATATTTTTTACTTCAGCAATTTGAGTGTGGATAGATTGTAAAACCGCTTTCAATTCAACCGCACTTTTGCCTAGGTTTAGATAGATTAATGAGCCTTGATGAGAATAATTTTCCATTTGGCTTAATGCGGTGAGATTCATTGCGGAGGGCTGCCATTGAATACAATCTGATACCAACGGTCGTTTTTTTCCGTCATTTTGCAATGTATAAATTTTCAAATGGGATGAAAACCGTCTAAAAGCAAAACGTTCATCATTCAACACACGCCCAACAGCGATAATCTCACCATAAATAAGCTCCGCCTTTTCACACATTTCAATTAAGGTTTTCTGTTTAAAAGCAGAATCTTTATGCAACACTAAGGGATGAGGCAAATAGAATAAGCGGCTTCCCTCTGCCAAATGAATTTGTGTGAGTTGCTCGGCACAGTCGCCTGCATTCATTGATTGAACACGGGTAAACGCCTGAGTATTGAGCGAAAGTGCGGTTGATTTTGCCAAAGAAATTTGAATATTCAGCCTATCACCCGCCAACACACCGGGGGAAGACGACATTTGCATGGCATTCAACCCCTGCCGCCAACTACCCGAATAGTGGGGTAAAACCATCACCTTAAAGGGTGGTGTGGCAAAATATTCGGCAAGTTGGGTTTTCCCGTTTGGAGAAAGTTTGGTGGAAAGTTTGAGTTTACTGTTCATTATTTTTCAAACCGATCATTCCCTCTTTGCTAAAAAGAGGGATCGTTTTTATCTTATCAATCCCGTAGGTTCTTCTACATTTTTCAATAATGCATATTTTTCGATCCAGCCGATCACCCCATCGAGATTTTCTTTTTTCATCAGATTGGTGAAAATAAATGGCTGACCGTTACGCATACGGCGGGCGTCTCGTTCCATCACGCTTAAATCCGCCCCGACGAACGGCGCAAGATCGGTTTTGTTGATAACCAGTAAATCCGAGCGGGTAATACCCGGCCCGCCTTTACGTGGAATTTTTTCACCTTGTGCCACGTCGATCACGAAAATGGTGACATCTGCCAAGTCTGGGCTAAAGGTTGCAGAAAGATTATCCCCACCTGATTCAATGAACACGATTTCCACATCAGGGAAACGGGCTACCATTTCATCAACCGCCTCTAAGTTCATTGAGGCGTCTTCTCGGATTGCCGTATGAGGGCAGCCACCGGTTTCCACGCCCATAATACGTTCAGGGGGAAGCAGACTGTTTTTGGTTAAAAACTCCGCATCTTCTTGAGTGTAAATATCATTGGTGATTACCGCAACACTGTATTTGCCGGCAATTTCACGAGTGAGTTTTTCAATTAGCGCCGTTTTACCTGCCCCGACTGGGCCGGCTACGCCGATTTTAATGTAATTACGCATTGGTTTTCCTTAGCAAAAATAGTTTAGAAATGACCGCACTTTTGACTTCCGTCGTTTACGGAGAAATGAATAAATTTATTTATGACATATATAATCGAGTATAAAGCTGTTCATGTTGCATTGCCCGAATATCATTGGCGAGAGTGGCAGAACCAAGCCAGTCAAGATTAGGATTTAAACTTAGTTCTACCGCTTGTTGCAGCGGTTGACGCAAGCCGAACAAAATATCTTGTCCGTCCATTTGACTTAACGGAATCAGTTTTACACCGTTGGTGATCACACCGACTGCTGCGTTGTAATAAAAGGCATAGAGCGTATCGGCTTTGGTGAGACCCATTGTTTGGGCGATCATAGCGAATACGATAGGGAAGTAGCCTTGTACGCATTTTTCGCTGATCGCTTGCTGATATGCCATGAGAACTGGATGATTTTCATAGCGAATGAAAATTTTGAGCAACCGCACACCGAGTTTAAAGCTGCCTTCACGGCTTTCACGAGCCACCTTGGTGGCGGAAAGTTCCCAATCCAGTTCGCATAAGCGGTCGAAATCGTGGCTTTCCATTGCATTGAAGGAAAGAGAAAGATACGCCCCGTCATTGTAAATCCAGTTTTGTAACAGCTGGGTTTGAACATAGTCTTCAAGCGTAGCTTTGCTTTCCACAATACGTTGTTGGACGAAAGTTTCCAAACCGTTGGAATGGTTAAATCCGCCAATAGGTAGGGTTGGATCAACCAAGTGTAGCAATGCGCCTAGATCAGCCAAACTACGGTTTTTAGCTAAATTACGGTTTAATGTTGATGCCAATTTCCGTCTCCGTGGTGATGGTAAGTACCCTGTGAATGAGCGTGAGCATGGCTGTGCGAATGACCGTGTCCTTGTGCGGAATTGGCGCGCAACGCTTGGCTTAAACGGCGTTCTGCTTTTTGCGGATTAAATCCCGCAGCTTGTAGCCAATCAAACATCGGTTTGTCATAAGATAAGGTGACTTCATCACCGTCTAAAAACAGCGGTGAATGTTTGTTACCGATTTCATAGCAGGCTCGCGCCATTTCAGGTAAGGTTTTTGGTGAAAGTACGATGACTTCACTTGGCAAAATATCGATCACGATTGCCAGTTCATCGCTAATAAACACCACATCATTATGTTTCAACCGTTGCCCTTCTTTGAGCAAACGAAACGCCACTTCACGTCCTGTGTCAGTGGTTTTTCGTAAAATATTGCGTTCGCTTTCATACCATTGTAACGGCACACGCTCAATGGCTTGAGTGGTGATTTTACCTTCTTGTTGAAGGTCGGATAAATTGCCCAAGATGTTTTCCATAATGGGGAGAATGGAGTTGATAATTTTCATATTTTTTCGATAAAACTCAACATTCTCTTTTCTACAAATCGGTAGAAGAGAGAGAATAACTAGAACATAAAATACCGCTGAGCCAATGGCACTTTCTCGGCGGGTTCACAAGTGATAAGTTCGCCGTTCACTCGAACTTCGTAACGTTCCGGATCGACAGTAATTTCAGGTGTGGCATCATTATGAACCAAGTCTTTTTTGCCAATATTACGGCAGCCTTTTACCGCAATGAGCTCTTTTTCGATACCGAAATTTTCTTTAATATTCGCATCAACACCGGCTTGTGACACGAAGTACACAGCGGTTTGGGCGGTAGCTTTGCCTTGGCTGCCATACATCGGGCGGTAGAATACCGGTTGTGGTGTAGGGATTGAGGCATTCGGATCGCCCATTTTGGCATAGCTAATCAAGCCTTTTTTGATAACGGTTTCAGGTTTTACACCGAAAAACATCGGTTTCCATAACACAATATCGGCAATTTTGCCGACTTCTAATGAGCCAACGTGATCCGCAATACCGTGAGCAATAGCCGGGTTGATAGTGTATTTGGCGATGTAGCGTTTAATGCGGAAGTTATCGTTGCCTTCCGAACCAAGTTCGCCACGTTGTGCTTTCATTTTGTCTGCGGTTTGCCAAGTACGGGTGACCACTTCACCGACACGTCCCATTGCTTGCGAGTCGGAACTCATAATTGAGAATACGCCGATATCGTGCAGAATATCTTCTGCGGCAATGGTTTCAGGACGGATACGACTGTCTGCGAACGCGACATCTTCCGGTACGCACTTATCTAAATGATGACAAACCATCAACATATCCAAATGCTCGTCAATGGTGTTTACCGTGAACGGACGGGTCGGGTTGGTGGAAGCGGGGAGTACATTCGGATACATTGCCGCTTTAATGATGTCGGGAGCGTGTCCGCCGCCAGCACCTTCAGTGTGGAAAGTGTGGATCACTCGTCCGTCAATGGCTTTCATCGTATCTTCTAAGAAGCCGCTCTCATTGAGGGTATCGGTGTGGATCGCTACTTGTACGTCCATTTCGTCTGCGACTTTCAGTGCCGCATTGATGACTGCCGGTGTTGCCCCCCAGTCTTCATGAATTTTCAAACCTAATGCGCCGGCACGAATTTGCTCTCTTAACGGTTCAAGGGTTGAACAGTTGCCTTTACCGAAAAAGCCGACATTGACAGGCAATGCTTCCGCTGCTTGAAACATTCTTTGCAGATTCCACGCTCCCGGTGTACAGGTGGTGGCGTGCGTACCGTCTGCCGGGCCTGTACCACCGCCAATTAATGTTGTTGTACCGTTTTCGAGGGCGTGTTGGGCTTGTTGCGGGCAGATAAAGTGAATGTGGGTATCAATTCCCCCTGCTGTCGCAATTAAATTAGCGCCATTATGGACTTCTGTACTGACACCGATAATCATATTTGGGGTAACGCCGTCCATTGTATCGGGATTACCGGCTTGACCTATGCCAACGATTCGCCCGTCACGAATACCAATATCTGCTTTGATAATGCCAAGTTTCGCATCAATAATCATCACATTAGTGATGACAAGATCAAGGACATTGGGATTATCACGCGTTGCCGTACCGGATTGTGCCATACCGTCGCGGACACTTTTTCCACCGCCAAACTTACATTCATCACCTTGAGTGAGTAAATCTTGTTCAATGGTTGCCCATAAATCCGTATCGCCTAAACGCACGCTATCGCCCACCGTCGGGCCATAAGTTGCGACATATTGGGCTCTTGGAATTGTTAATGTCATTATTTCCCCCCTACAATTTGCCGTCGATTTTATTATGGAAACCGTAAATCACTTTGTTTCCGCCAAATTCTACTAACTCCACGGTTTTGACCTCACCCGGCTCAAAACGCACAGCATTGCCTGAGGGGACGTTTAAACGCATACCACGGGTTAAAGTGCGGTCAAATTCAAGGGCATTATTGGTTTCAAAAAAGTGGTAATGCGATCCAACTTGAATTGGACGGTCGCCTTTATTAACGACATCGATTTTTACGGTTTTCCGCCCAATATTCGCGTGAATATCACCGTTTGCTAATTTATATTCGCCTGGGATCATTGTGTTATTCCTTTATTTTGTTTCGTTTACAAAGGGAGAAAAGAGCGGTTATTTTTCATTGATTTTTGCCACTTCACTACAATTCTTCCTTCAGTCGTATAACCTTTATCTGATCGGATTGTGCACGGTAACGAGTTTTGTACCATCGGGAAAGGTTGCTTCAATTTGCACTTCATGTACCATTTCGGGGATGCCTTCCATCACATCATCGACAGTTAAAAGTGTTGCACCGTACTGCATTACTTCCGCCACCGTCATGCCGTCACGTGCCGCTTCTTGTAGATGGCTGGCAATATAAGCGATAGATTCAGGATAGTTTAATTTTACGCCACGGGCTTTGCGTTTTGCCGCAAGCTCACCTGCAAGAAAAAGCATTAATTTTTCTTGTTCTCTTGATGTTAAATGCATAGTTATCTTCTCTCTTTATTATGGATTAAATAAATTACTGAGTTTTTCCGAACTCACCTTGCTGTGATCGACTTTGCCCTTAATCCATAGAATAAGCCAAGCCGTAACAATAAAGCCGATAGTATAAGGGGCTAAACCGGTTTTTTCCACGCCAAATTGGATACAAATTGCAAGCGTAATGCCGAAAATCACGTAAACCAGATCTCGGAATCGATTGCCAGAAAAGGCACAGGCAAGCAGAATTGCAGAGAAACTATAAATGCCGTTTGCCAGTTGATTTGGTTCGATGTCAAACAGAAAACCTGCCAAGGTTGGGCTGATGATCGTTGCGCTCATTCCCCATATCGCCACATTAGGCGAGCTGATGGCGATAGCGATAAATAACAGAATACCGGTGATGAGGCTTCCGCCAAAATTGACTTCCGCCCAAGCATAAAAGGGTTGTTTGATGGATTCTAATGTTGCGGTGTGATCCACCAGTTCCGGCGTGGTTTGCCATAAACCGAATAAGCCGATTTGTGAGATACCCCAGCAAAAAATCCAACAGGTGAATACGAAAGGAAAAGTGTAGGCTACCCAATTTCTTTTGGTAAATTCTCGCATAACCAAGGTTGCGACAACGGCACTGATCACCCCTAACAGAAAAACTGGGAGTGAAACACCTTTTAACCCAAAAGTGAACATAGTACACATAAAGGCAAGGCTGGCATTGAAACCATATAAACCTTGTTGGATTTCTTCTTTAGGATAATTGAGTTTAATCGCGGTTAATGTGCCGATGATTGCACCGAGTAAACAACCGATGCCGAGAGCCCAATGGCTGAAAAACATGGCAATGCAGATGATAAGACCTGATAAGCCGTTTTTTTGTAAAAAAATTTGTCCAATTCCAACAAGGACAATTTTTATAAATTGCATAAAAAATACCCTCCCCGATAAAATAAAATCCTTGTATTTTAAAGGGATTGTTTAAGATTTAAAGTATTAATCTCTGTTCTTTTCAATAATTTGAATGTTAAATTGAATAACATTTAAAGTATTTGATTATATTTTAAATGTTATTTGATTGTTACGTGCCTAAGATGATAGATATAAAGGCGCATATTAAGATACGCCTTTTGTGATGGGAGAAGGATTAAAGCACCTTCACAATACTTTCACATAAATAACGGATATTATCTTCTGTAATACCTGCCACGTTAATGCGACCTGAACGCACCGCATAAATGGCAAATTCGTCTTTCAAACGATCGACTTGTTCTGCGGTTAAACCGCTGAAAGAGAACATGCCGTTTTGTTCAATAATAAAACTAAAATCTTGTTGGGCACCAAATTCTTTTAATAATTGCACGAATAAATGGCGCATTTTTTTGATTCGTTTGCGCATTTCGGTGAGTTCATCATCCCAAGATTGGCGAAGTATCGGATTGCTTAGCACTTGTACTACCGTTGCCGCGCCATGAGAGGCCGGGTTAGAGTAGAGGGTGCGGATAATGGATTTTACTTGAGTCAAGGCGGTTGAAGCAATGTCTGAATTTTCAGCCACTAACGTAAATGCCCCGACACGTTCATTATATAAACCGAAATTTTTTGAGAAAGAGCTGGCTACGAGCAATTCTTTGTGATTTGCAGCAAAGGTGCGTAAACCAAGGGCATCTTCATCTAAGCCGTTTGCTAAGCCTTGATAAGCAAAATCAAATAATGGTAACCAACCGTTTTTTGCAGAAAGATCGGCAAGTTGTTTCCATTGTTCCGGTGTCGGATCGATACCGGTCGGGTTATGGCAGCAACCGTGCAGAAGCACTACATCGCCTTCGTTTGCATTGCTTAAATCGGCGATTAAATTATCCCAATCTAGCGTTTTGTTTTCCGCATCATAATAGCGATATTCACGAATTGTCATTCCTACCGCATTGAAAATCGCATTGTGGTTCGGCCAAGTAGGTGTGCTGATCCAAACATTTTGCGCTTTGGTTTGGCGTTTAATAAATTCCGCTGCAATACGTAACGCCCCGGTTCCGCCAAGACTTTGTACGGTTCTGGCACGTTGTTGTTTAATAATATTGCTGTCTGCACCAAATAAAAGTTCTTGGGTTAATCGGTTGTATTCCGCTATACCGTCAATGGTGAGGTAATTTTTGGTATCTTCTTTATCAAGTAAGCGTTTTTCGGCTTCTTTTACGGCACGCATAATTGGTGTTGCGCCTTGTGCATCTTTATATACCCCAATGCCAAGATTGATTTTATTTGCACGGGTTTCGGATTTGAATGCTTCACCTAAGCCAAGGATTGGATCGGCAGGGGCGGCTTTGATATTTTCAAACATAGCGTTTTCCTTTTTTAATGGATTTAGGTCTGTTGCTTTATACTGCAAGCTTTTGTGTTTAGCAAGTAAAAACACAATAAAAATTAACCGCACTTTTTTGTTTTGTTAATTGCATCAAAAAGTGCGGTCAAAAATGAATTTATTTTAATTGTGCGACTGTCCAGTCCAAACCGGATTGGTAATCTTCCGGTAAAGTATGTCGAAGTTTTTCCAGTTGTTGAATAATAATGGATTTATTCGGGTGAGAAAGATTAATATGCCCGACTTTCCGCCCTGCACGCACTTCTTTGCCATACCAGTGGAGTTGGGCAAATTCTGTCTCCAGCCATTGTGGGTTATGATCTGTGCCAATTAAATTCACCATGACACTAGGCGCAAAGGTTTCTAAGTTTGGTGTGGGTAAATCCAGTAAAGCACGCAAATGTAATTCAAACTGGCTAATCGTGCAGCCAAGCTGTGTCCAATGACCGCTATTGTGTACGCGTGGGGCAAGTTCATTAATCAGAAGTTTATCGCCAACGACAAAACATTCCATCGCCATTACGCCCACATAATTGAGCTTGTCCATAATTTTACCTAACATCATTTCAGCTTGAGTTTGCTGGCGGGCGTGTTGAGGGAAGGTGGTGTCCATCACGCTATAACGTAAAATGCCATTTTGTTGAAGATTGTGTGTCACAGGGTAAAAGTGTTTTTCACCATTTTTGAAACGTGCGCCGACAAGGGACACCTCATAATCAAAAGGAATAAATTTTTCCGCAATCACTTCACCGAATAAATCATCGGTAATTTCAGTGTTGTTTTCATTGGTGATAATCCATTGTCCGCGTCCGTCATAACCGCCGGTACGGCGTTTTACCACAACTTTTTCACCTACGCTTTGGAACACACTTTGCCATTGGGCTTTATTTTCCAATAGACACCAAGGTGAAGTGGAAAGCCCAAGTTCATCTAGTAGTGATTTTTGGGTAAAGCGATCCGCCAACAAGCCAAAGATGCGTTGATTAACAAAATGGGGGTGGTTGCCAAGCAATTCTGTGAGAGGTGTTTTTTCCCAACGCTCGATTTCAGCTGTGATAACCGCATTTTTCGGTAAGTCAAAAATAGGGGCGTTGAAAGCTAAAGGTTCGACTTGAATATCTAAAGGGGCGCCGGCATAGCGGAGCATTCTGCCTAATTGACCGTTACCAAGTACATAAACCGTGGGGTAGAGTGAAGACTTTTGCATTTTATTTCTCGTTAAAAATAATCGAAAAAACAACCGCACTTTTTTAAGTGCGGTCAAATTTTTTGTGTTTTATACGCGTGGATCAGGATTATCCAATACCGCGTTTGTTTGTTTTTCACGGAAAGCCTGTAAACGGGAAAGTAAGTCATGATCCCAAGCCGCCAGAATTTGTGCTGCAAGCAAAGCAGCATTTGCTGCGCCTGCCGGCCCGATGGCTAAAGTGCCGACCGGAATTCCCTTTGGCATTTGCACGATAGAATGAAGGCTATCCACACCACTTAACATGGAACTTTTCACCGGCACGCCAAGTACGGGAACCAAGGTTTTCGCCGCAATCATACCGGGTAAATGTGCTGCCCCGCCTGCGCCGGCAATAATCACTTTATAGCCGTTTTGCTGTGCATTTTCGGCAAAACTAAAAAGTTTATCAGGGGTACGGTGGGCTGAAACGATTTCAACGTGGTAAGGTACATTGAGTTCATCTAGAATTTGCGTGCTTTCTTGCATGGTTGTCCAATCGCTTTTGGAACCCATTACAATCGCAATTTGTGCTTGTGTTGCGGACATTTTTTGCTCTCAATTAAAACTAAAAACGGTGCGTAGAATAGCATAATTTAACAAGGCTAAGCAAACGTTTGCTCGGTTGTGGTGAGAGAAAATTCCATTGCAACTTTTGCCGTAAAATCATATCCTAGTGGGCGATTTTTTCTTAAAAAAGAGCCGATTATGTTAGCCAAAGCAAAATATCGAAAAGATTATAAAAAACCGGATTTTACTATTACGGACATTTATTTGGATTTTCAATTAGATCCGAATCACACTGTAGTTACTGCAACCACAAAATTCCAACGACTAAACGACGACGCAAGAAGTTTGCGTTTAGACGGTCATAGTTTCCAATTTTCCTCTATTAAATTTAACGGTACATCTTTCACCGATTATCAGCAGGATGGCGAAGGGTTAACCTTGAATTTGAGCAATAAAAGTTCGGCTGAATTTGAGCTGGAAATTGTCACCATTCTTGTACCGGCAGAAAATACCTCGCTACAAGGTTTGTATCAATCGGGCGAGGGGATTTGCACACAATGTGAAGCGGAAGGTTTCCGCCAAATTACTTATATGTTGGATCGTCCTGATGTGCTAGCGCGTTACACCACAAAAATTACGGCAGATAAAACGAAATATCCTTACTTACTTTCCAATGGCAATCGTATTGCTGAAGGCGAGTTAGATAATGGTTGTCACTGGGTTGAATGGCATGATCCTTTCCCGAAACCAAGCTATTTATTTGCCTTAGTGGCTGGTGATTTTGATCTGTTGGAAGATAAATTTACCACAAAAAGCGGACGGGAAGTGGCATTAGAACTTTATGTGGATCGCGGTAATCTTGATCGTGCCGGTTGGGCGATGGAAAGTCTGAAAAAATCGATGAAATGGGATGAAGATCGCTTTAATCTTGAGTACGATTTGGATATTTATATGATTGTTGCGGTGGATTTCTTCAATATGGGGGCGATGGAAAATAAAGGATTGAATATTTTCAATTCTAAATTTGTGTTAGCAAATCCGCAAACTGCAACGGATGAAGATTATCTAGCCATTGAAAGCGTGATTGCCCACGAGTATTTCCATAACTGGACGGGGAATCGTGTGACCTGTCGTGATTGGTTCCAATTAAGCTTAAAAGAAGGATTAACCGTATTCCGTGATCAAGAGTTTTCTTCCGATACCGGCTCTCGCGCGGTAAATCGTATCAATAATGTGAAATTTTTACGTACCACGCAATTTGCTGAAGATGCCAGCCCTATGGCACATCCGATTCGTCCGGAAAAAGTCATTGAAATGAATAACTTTTATACGGTTACTGTGTATGAAAAAGGCGCAGAAGTGATCCGTATGTTGCATACCTTATTGGGCGAGGAGGGATTCCAAAAAGGTATGACATTATATATTGCGAAAAATGACGGCAAAGCCGCGACCTGTGAAGATTTTGTCTCTGCAATGGAGCGTGCGAACGGGCTTGATTTAACTCAATTCCGCCGTTGGTATAGTCAATCAGGCACTCCGGAATTGTTAGTTAGCGATGCTTATGACGAACAAACCCATACTTATCGTTTAACCGTCTCTCAATCTACTCCTCCAACAGCAGATCAAATGGAAAAAGTGAATCTGCATATTCCACTTAAAATGGCACTGTATGCCCAAGACGGTACAAAACAAATGCTCCAGTATGATGGCACACCACTAAGCAGGGTATTAAATATTACTGAAAAAGATCAAGTGTTTGAATTTCACGGCATTTATGGTCGCCCTGTTCCGGCATTGTTGGAAGATTTTTCTGCACCGGTGAAGTTAGATTACGATTACACCACGGAACAACTTCTTACTTTATTAAAATTTGCCGAAAATGCCTTTGTGCGTTGGGATGCGGCACAAATGTTATTTACGAACGAGTTACGACGTAACGTGACTCACTTCCAACAAGGAGAAGATTTTGAGATTTCGCCTCAAATTTTGACCGCACTTTTACAAGTGTTGGAAAATTATGCAGACGATATTGAATTGGCAACCTTAATCCTCACCTTACCACGGGATATTGAATTTGCCGAAAGTTTTAAAACTATTGATCCCGATGGCATTGTGGCAGCCCGTGAATTTATGTTGCGTACCATTGCCGAACATCTAAAAGAACAATTACTTAAACGCTACAATCATATTCGCTTGGCGGGGTATCATATTACCCAACAAGATATTGCCTTACGTGCAATGCGTAACCTTTGTTTAAATTATTTGGCTTATACATCGCTTGGCAATAGTCTCGTCCATAAGCATTACAATGCGGCGAATAATATGACTGACACCCTCGCGGCACTTACAGCGGCAACCAAAGCCTGCCTTCCGTGCCGTGATACATTGCTCGCTGATTTTGAGCAAAAATGGCAACACGACGGCTTGGTGATGGATAAATGGTTTGCTTTGCAAGCCACAAGACCGGATGAAAATGTGTTAGAAATTGTGAATCATCTTATGGATCACCCAAGTTTTAATTTCAACAATCCAAATCGTCTTCGTGCTTTAGTGGGGAGTTTTGTCAACCAAAATCTCAAGGCTTTCCACGAAATTAGCGGTTCCGGTTATCGTTTCTTAACGGATGTGTTAATTAAACTCAATGATAGCAACCCACAAGTTGCCGCTCGGCTAATCGAACCGTTGATTCGTTTTGCCCGTTATGATACTCAGCGTCAAATGCTAATGAAACGCGCGTTGGAACGCTTAAGCACTGTCGAAAATCTTTCCAAAGATTTATTTGAGAAGATTGAGAAAGCGTTGAGATAAAGTACGGTTGGTTTTCTAAAATATTGGGGCGTATAAATTACGCCCCATTTTTCATTCTTCTAAATTTCCAACTTAGGCAAACTGTTCACAATCCGATTGGTTTCAAGGCTCACGGTGATGACCCGTAGTAGCAACTCCATTGGATAGCGTGAGTTTTTCCTTATTCCTATTGCTCAGTCGCTTGCGTTATTGACGATTCCGCTGTTTTTGTCATTCTCTTTCTTACTGGTTTCTGTGTTGAGAATTTTGTCGCCAAATTTATTTTTCCAGATAAAAATCCTCGCTAATATTACAGAACTTCGCTCATTGATTATTGTTAAACAGCTTTTAAACAGCACATTTTTATACATCGGCACTTTTTCATAAAAGCGGTGTAATTCGGAAAGCTCTCTTTCTGCCTGTCAAATACCCAAAAATCCACCGCACTTTTCACACAAGGAATACGTGTATTGTCAATGAGTTTCAAAAATTGATTGCTTGGCTTGACCCTATTAATAAAAAAGGTATGCTAGGCGAAGTTTATTGCAAAGGAAAATAATCATGCAGGACATGATCAATGGATTGTTAATCGTTTTAGTGCCTATGCTATTAGGCTATTTATTGAAAGTAAAAAATAAAAAGTATATCGCCGGAATTAATCAAATAGTAATATTTCTGTTGTACATTATCTTATTTTTAATGGGATATTTACTTGGTCAGCTTGATGATCTTGAAACAAAATTACCCATCATTGGTAAAACAGCAGCGATACTTTCAATGAGTATTTTAACTTCAAATATGATTGGGTTAATGATTTATGATCGTTTTAATCCGGCACCTGTACTCAAATCCCAAGGAAAGATCATCTCTCGTTGGCATTCGTTAGTTGATTCTTTTAAACTCTCCGGCTCGGTCGTTTTAGGTATCTTATGTGGTTGGTTATTTAACACTTATCTTGTTTTACCAACGGGCATTAATCTTTATGTTCTGATCGCATTAATCTTTTTTGTCGGTATTCAGCTGCGCAATAATGGCATCACGTTAAAAGAAGTATTGTTTAATAAACGTGGTTTTCAAACCGGTATTGTGTTTACCATTACTTCTTTATTAGGTGGGATCATCGCGGCGTTGGTTTTAACGATACCTATTACTCAGGGTTTAGCATTTGCTTCAGGAATGGGATGGTATTCTTTATCAAGCGTGGTTCTGACAAATGCGTGGGGGCCGATGCAGGGGAGTATTGCATTTTTCAATGATTTATCTCGGGAAATTATTAGTTTGTTTATCGTACCGCTTTTTATGCAACATTTTCGCTCAACCGCTATTGGTATCACCGGTGCGACCGCATTAGATTGTACTTTGCCCATTATCCAAAAATCGGGCGGAATAGAAGTCACACCCATTGCTATTTCTTTTGGATTTGTAACCAATATCCTCCCCCCGCTTTTGTTGGTATTCTTCTCAAGCATTCCTATTTAATCTAATCTTTTTGAATTTTTTATATTATAAATTTTAATCAACAATACTTAACCTAAAAGGAAGAAAAAAATGCAACACAAACATTCAAACCTTACTGCAAGTCTTGTGTGGTTTACTGCAGCTATTTCTATGGCTGAAATTTTAACCGGAACTTGGTTTGCGCCCCTTGGTTGGAAACAAGGGCTTCTTGCTATTCTACTCGGGCATATTATTGGCGGTGCAATGTTCTTTTGTGCTGGCTTAATCGGTGCCAAAACACAAAAAAGTGCAATGCAAACCGTACAGATTTCTTTCGGTCAAAAAGGTTCGATACTTTTCTCCGTGCTCAATGCGATGCAGCTTATCGGTTGGACTGCCGTAATGATTTATATGGGGGCAGAAGTGATTTCTATTTTGAATCAACAGGAAGCTCAAAATGCACTTTTCCCCTTATTTACCGTTGGATTAGGTGTACTCATCATAGTCTGGTTATTAATGGGATTTACTAATCTTGGAGTGATAAAAAGTCTTTCTTTGGTGACGATGTTTTTATTAATGCTTTGGTTAACATTACAAATCATTAGCCGTGATTTTATCCCGCTCTTGGAAGAGCAACATCATATTAAGTTTGGTACTGCGGTAGAGATTGCCGCGATTATGCCGTTATCTTGGATTCCGGTTGTTTCCGATCATACAAAACACACAAAAACACCGTTAAAAACAACCGCACTTTCTACTCTCGCCTATACCGTTACAAGCTGTTGGATGTATTCTATTGGATTAGGGGCTGCGCTTGTAAGCGGAAAATCAGAAATCGCTCAAATTTTGGCATTATCCGGTGTCAGTATCGTTGGTGTGCTGATTGTTGTCACATCAACCATGATTAATACAGCATTACCGGCCCATTCCACGGGAATGAGCTTGAATAATATTTACGCGAAATTGAGTGTGAAATGGGTTTCAATTCTCACGGTGGTTATCGGTATTATTCTTGCAACAATGTTGCCGGTCACACAATATGAGCATTTTCTCTTTTTTATCGGCTCGGTGTTCGCTCCTATGATAGGGGTATTGATTGCTGATTTCTTTGTGTTTAAACAACGCGAACCTCAGAAAAATATTGATGTTATAGGCTTGGCTATTTGGTTTATCGGCTTTGTTATTTATCGTGTTTTAATGTGGCAAGAATGGGAAACCGAATTAGGAGTAACTTTTCCTGTTATTGCTTTCACCTTTGGCTTAACCACCGTGGTGCGAAAATTGACAAAAAAATAGAAAAGATAAGGGGGAAATGATGAATTTCCCCCTCTTTTTTTACAGGAATTATTTTTTCCAAATAATCACCGTAATTTAAACGCTCAGAAAAATTTTTAACTATCAAATAGTTGTATTGATATTTTTTTAGAAACGTTCCGAAATTTTGGAGGGTGTTCCGAAACTATGACTTAGTAGGTTGAACGATTTTATCTTTTCGGATGTAACGTTTGGTCATTTGAGGGGAGGCATGACCGAGTTGCTTTTGGGCCGATTCGGTATTGGAAGAAAGGAAAGTATCTGTTCCGGCTTTGGCCCGTAGATCGCGAAATTGGACGGCTAGAATGTCATCAGCAAATTCGGGGTAGGCTACCCCGCCTATGCCTGCTACGAGATAGTTTAGTAAACGATAGGCTTTTTCTCGGTTTTGTTCATTTGATTTCTGTATTTCTGCAATGCTTTGTTTGGCTTGATTTTCCAAATACTCAAGCATTTCATCATCAGTATCTAAAAAATAATCATCGGGTAAATTCATTTTTTCTCCTTGAGTTACTGTTTTTTGGTCATTTTAGAGTAGTTTTGGGGTATAAGAAAGCCCTCGCACGAGGGCAAATGGAGTGAGACTGGGTCTATATGTCATTAAAAACCGCTCTCGGTGCAGATTCAAGAAGATTGGGCGAATTGCTTTGCACAGGGTTTTAAGAGCTGTTTTTGATGATTGCCTTTCTTTTAGGTTGTAAGGCTCAACCGATCCCCATTTTTTATCTTGTGGTGCAAGTTAGCGGGTAATAAATAGAATCGAACCATTGACACCCGGATTGCGTCCGGCGCTCTCCCAACTGAGCTAATTACCCCCAGTCTTAACGTGACCTACTCGGATTGGCTCAATCACCGAGGTTACTTTAATCAATAGATTTCTATTAAAGCTTGCCTGATTATTTCACCAAAAAATATTTACCTCACTAACTCCCGACAACCCATTTGTCGGCGTTCTTTGGCTCTGACTTGACCGAATTTGATTTTGCCTTTTACGCAGTTGTAGTTGGCAATATCAATTAGTTTTTTGTCTCTGCCGGCAAGATGTTTTTGCTAAGTCAGCACCTTTCTTCCAGATTTCAGGAGCAATGTAATAATTATTTATTGTATTATAACTTTCAACAGCAATTGTTCCACTAGCTGAACCGGCTGTTGCTGCTTTATACATTCCATAGAGTGTAAAGCAAGAAACAACAGCTAATATGATTGCTCCTGTCGTTTTCATCGCTTTATCTCCAAATTTATCGTGAATTTTTCTTAAAAAGGCATCATATTCAGCTTGTGAATTGAAGAATAATTTTATAAAAGTTTCTTCTAATAAGCTACCTTCTTCTATTGACTTTACATAAAGTTCTATATTGGAAATTTCTGTATCAAATACTACATTTAACGTTGGCTTTGTACTTTTGACAACCACATTTAAACCTCGTAATGACTTTATAACATCATTAACATGTAGAGGCTTTGTTGTTGAGTAATATAAATTTTGTGGAAAAGTAATAGATAACTCTTGTTCGTTTGGTTCAATTTTCATCGTTTCCCATCCTATTTTAGATAAATCTCTGTTTGAGGAAGGCTAGGTTAATAATTAACTCTTTATTCTATTCAGACAGTACTCGTGTCTTGCATTACAACCCCTGCCTATGCTCTATTGCTACGCCTATAAGTCAAAAATACCCATCGGAATTTTTTTATTAATTGAAATGTCAAAAATACCTTGAGAAAAGGTTGCAGTTACAACAGGTGTTTCCATCTATAAAAACTTGATTTTGTTATTAAAATGGTACACTTGTTTCTAAATTAAGACTAAAGCACAAACAACACATTCCAAACCACTTTCTCCAACAGTTTGTCCTGTCTCAGTTCAAAATCCAGCTTCTGTGCTATGCATAATCAATATTTTTCTCTATTTATTTCGTAAGATATTGATTGCGATGTTGGCTACTTCACCTGCCAGCTCCTTCTGCTCCCACAATGTATTCCAAATTGCATCTTCCGATAGGACGCTGTAATTGCCTTTGGTGTCGAAGGTATATTTTTCGGAGTTATCGTGTAACTCTATCCATTCTGGCTGTTGGTAAAAAGTTTCAAGCTCTTTGGCTAATTTAGTGGCTTCCTGCCAATCTTTTAGGCTCTCTGCCAGTTTTTTCTGTAATTCGAGTAGTAGCCCGTAATTATCTTGGGCTTGTTGAATTTTCTGTTGCATTTTTACTCCTAATTTATATTGATTCTTGCCTGTAATAAAATCAACTTCTGGCTTTGGTTTACTCTCATTACAAGCCTTGTCGATGCTCAACGGCTACACCTATAATGCGTATCTCTTGGTTGAGAGAGCTTAATGTTGGGAATACATCGTTAAGCGGCACTAATTCAAAGTGTGGAGAACCCTATTCATCAAAAATACCAAGTTCTTTATATTTCTTAAATGTTGCTTCACCATCACCATTAACAGCCGCAACAAATTTGCCCAGTGTCGGAGCAAGGTCCGGATCGATTAACACTAAATCCCCTTCGTGAAAGCGAGTTTCCATTGACTGTCCGGATATTTGCAAAAAGAAAGCATTTTCGGAAGCAAGTGTGTTGGTTGATAAAAATTCAAAGCCCTCATCAATGTTTTGGAGATAATCAATTCCGGTCCATAAGCCGGCTTGTACTTTGCTAAGCAGTGGATATTCGCGAGATCTTACAATTTTTATTGGTTCAACATTGGTATCAAAAGCCAAAACTTGTGGATCTACATTTAGGACTTTTCCTAAGATTTTTATATCATCAAGATTCGGTGTTCGATTACCTTTCTCATAGTTAGCTATTCTTGGCTGCCCCCAATTTGAATTTGTTTTATCTAGCTGATTGCTACGTTCAGCTAATTCCTTTTGACTTATACCAAGTTGCTCCCTGTAAGCCTTGATTCTTTCGCCTAATGTTGTTGCCATTTTCCCCCTAATTTTATCTTTAATCTATTTTAATACGTTCCGTTATATTTTCATAATTTCAAATTGCAATTACCAAACATTCTTTTTGTGATTTTATTTGTATGGAATTTATTACAAATGGAAATATATATGAACAATATTGCAAAAATCCGCAATCAAATTGGTGTAACTCAAACTCAATTGGCGAGCAGTATTGGCTGGAGTCAACCAAGAATTGCAAATTACGAAACCGGAACCCGTAAGCCATCATTGGCTGTAGCGAGACAAATCATTGTTGCACTAAACATTTTGGGTGCGAATGTCTCTCTTGACGATGTTTTCCCTGTCAAAAACTAATCTACCCGATTTCCCCCAAATGAAAACCATAAAAAACCACAGGAAATTATGGCGATGAAGAAAATGATTATTGAGATGATCGAGAAAGTACCGGGCGGTAAAAGTGCGGTCGCAGGCTTTCTTGGTTTTTCAGAAAGCGAGCTAAACAATCGGCTCTATCAGACGAAAGGGCAGCGATTTAAGACGGAAGAGTTAATCGCTATTCAGCAAGAGTACGGCTTAACGGATTTTACCGATTAGATTTGCAGACTGTCCGGTGGTCGTTTTGTACCGAATGTGAGCGCAGATGAGTTAGACAATGCGGAATTATCTTTCTTGCAGATTCAAGAATTATCTGCACGCGGGTTACTTTACAAAATCTTAGAGCAGGCATTGCAAGACGGTGAAATAACGTCACATGAGGAAGACAAAATTCGTCAAGCCTTGAGCAAGCATTTATCGGCGACACAGCTTTCGATTGAGAGTGTGATTGTATTAAACAAACGGCAATAAAAAACCACGGCTGCAACCGTGGCAATTTTCTATCTATGGAGATGTATTTAGTGGGTAAATTATTACCAATAATTAACGAAAATGCAAGCACTTTGACAATGAGCAGTCGAGAGATTGCGGAATTGTGTGAAAAAGAACATCGACATGTTACTCGTGATATTGAAATGATGTTTGAGCAACTTGAAATTAACTCTGAGGGGTATGCCCATTTTTGGACATACTCCCAAAATGGGCAAACTTACCGAGAATTTCTTTTACCTTACGATTTAACCCTTACGCTCATTGCCGGTTATAACGTCAAATTACGCAAACGTATTATTGATCGCTGGCAAGAACTCGAAAATCAACAAAAACCGGCTATAAATATCCCACAATCATTTTCTGAGGCATTACTTTTAGCGGCTGAATTACAAGCTGAGAAAGAACGTAATGCACCTAAAGTGGCTTTTGTAGATCATTATGTCGAAGTGGGAACAAGTAAATCCTTACGCGAAACCGCTAAGATTTTGAAGATGCCGGAAAGAGCATTAATCAATCGCTTGATTGATGACAGATTGCTTTATCGTCAATCCGGTAATTTGTTGCCGTATCAATCTGCTCATTCAAAAGAATTGTTCACCGTCAAAACCGGCACGGCAGAACACGGTCACAATTTCACACAAACACGAGTGACAAGCAAAGGTATTGAATTCATTGCGTCACGTTACGCTTCGAAGTTGATGTTATGAGTCGATTTATTCCCAATTCTTTTCAAATTCCAAATTCTTTTGTTGATGAATACTTAGATTCACTCTCCGGCAAGGCTATTAAGTGTTATTTGCTCATTGCACGGAAAACGACTGGTTGGAGAAAAGATTCCGATCGTATTTCTACCTCTCAATTTATGGCTCAATGCGGTATTAAAGATCGAAAAACGGCTTATGCAGCAATAGAAGAATTAGAATCGGTGAATCTGGTTAATATTGAGCGTAAACAAGGTGAAATTAACGAGTTTTCACTCAACTTTTTCATTGATGAAAATAACGATTTTAAACCAGTACCAAAAATTGGCACTCTACAAAAAACAATATACAAAATATCCCCCCCAAGGGGAATCGGCTACGCCTGCGATTGGAAAAATCAACGCAGAAAATATTCCTTTGCCGGGTTATGTCGATCGTGAGACATGGATCGCTTATTGCCGAATGCGTAAAGCCAAGCGGGCGGAAATTAAAACCCAAGATACGATTAATCGATATTTACGAGACTTGGAAAAACTCAGTGGGGGTGATCCTGATTTGGCGAGGGCAATTTTAGATCAATCTATCGCCAACACCTACACCGGGTTATTTGCGCTGAAGTCCTCGCCTAATCGAACGGTAAACTCAAGTGCAAGCAATGATCCTTTTGCCGATAGCGGCACATGGAGCGTGGGAAGAAAATTAAACATCGCTCCAAGTTTAATTCCGGAGTATTTACGATGAACGCAATTATACCAACTCAGAAAAGTGCGGTCGAAAAATCCGATGTTTCCGGTAATGCAACGAAATTAATTGACCGGATGTTTGCCTGATTGAAATCGCTTTTCCCAGCTGGGAAACAGGCATTTGACAGCATGGAAACTTACAACGAAACCAAGCAAGTATGGCTTGAAGAATTGCTCAAAGCGGATGTGATGACCCCATTGGCATTAAAACGTGGATTAGATCGAGCAGCGGGTTCTGAAAGTCCGTTTTTCCCTAGTGTTGGACAATTTATTGCTTGGTGTAGTGAAGACTATCACGCACTGGGTTTGCCGAACGAAACGGAATTATATCAACGTTATAAATCACTCTTGGGTTATGCCCGATTCAATCAAGCAGAATTTGACTACCGCTCAAACGTTGAGTTTTGGCTATTGAAAAATATCTACGAGAAATGCCGGAAAAAATCGGAAGAGGACACGCTGAAATACATCCCTAAGTTACTTGACAATGCAGCGAAAAAAGTGCGGTCGAATTTTGTTTTTGAGGACATTCCGAAAATGATTCCAGAGAAACCGAGTTTTTACGACAAAGCCCGCGCAGACCAAGCGAGAGAAAGAGCAATGGCCATAATTCGAGGAGCAATGCAATGACCGACACTAAATACCAATGTCCTAAATGCGGTGGGGAAATTGAGGATTGCAGTGCCGGTGATGAATGGGGTTGGTTTGAGACGAACCTTTTCGCTGTGCCGGGCATTACACGGGACGATTCCCGAATGTCAGTCGGGATTGCAGTTTAAACCGCACGAAGTCTTGCGGTTGGTTTAAGTTGGAAGAGTTGAAAAAGGTCGGTGGGTATGAATAAAAAACTATTACGTCAATTTGTAAAAAGTCAATTTCCAACACTTGATTTTAATCAAGTTTGTGCGACTGGAAGAATTAAGATTCAGATAAATCTCCCTTTTATTTTGAAAGGCTTAGATTATAGAAAATTAACTAAAGCCAGACGAATTAAAGGGATTGCAAAAATTAAGGGGCTGACGTAGATTAACAGTTATGTTAGTCTATAAAAATGAAGATAACCCATTGTAAATTAAAGAAATCTATACAAAAAAGGTTACTTGAATTTTTTGTGCTAGAAGTGACCGCTCGTTCAGCAGCAGATCTCCTCGGTATTCAGCCTAATTCGGCAATTCTGTTTTACCATAAAATTCGCCAAGTCATCGACTACCATTTATCCCTTGAAGTCGATGAGATTTTTGAGGGAAAAATTGAGCTGGATGAGAGCTATTTTGGTGGTCATCGTAAAGGAAAAAGAGGACGAGGCGCCAGCAGGAAAGGTCGCTGTATTTGGCATTTTAAAACGACAGGGAAAGGTCTTCACTGTCGTTGTTGAAAATACCAAGAGCGAAACGTTACTTCACTGTTATTAAAAGGAAAATTAAGCCCGATAGCTGGGTTTATACGGATACTTATCGTAGCGATGATGCTCTTGATGTGAGTGAATTTCACCACGAGCGAATTAATCATTCAGAGATATTTGCCGAGCGAGAAAATCCCATTAATGGGATTGAAAATTTTTGGAGTCAAGCCAAGCGAGTACTTCGAAAATATAATGGAATAAACCGAAAAAACTTTCCCTTATTCTTGAAGGAATGTGAATTTCGGTTTAACGTTGGGACACCTAAAATGCAGCTTAAAACCTTGCGAAAATGGTGTGAAATTTAGGGCTAATCTACTTCAGCCCCAAAATTTATCCAAGAAGACGTAAAAATGAATTTGTGGTTCTATTTATTTTTTCAGAGAGATTTTTTAATGAGGGTTGGGAAGTTTAATGGCTAGATTTCAGATGACGAAGTTACCGGGGGGAACTTTTGTGCCGGCAACGGAAACGGAAGCCTTGCAGAAGTTCCGCAACGGCGAGCAATACGAAATCGAAATTAAGCAAGTTCGCAATCCGGCATTTCATCGTAAGGTTTTCGCCTTTTTTAATTTCTGTTTTGAGCATTGGGCCGCAGATAAAACCGAATGGAAATACTTTGACGAACGCAAGCAGTTTGACACTTTCCGCAAGAATCTGACAGTGATTGCCGGCTATAAAGATGTGACTTACAAATTGGACGGCAGCCTACGGGTAGAAGCTCAAAGTTTGAGTTATGGCAATATGGAGCAAGATGAATTTGAAAAATGTTACTCAGCATTAATCAATGAATCAATGCCGCGCTCAAAGAGATTTTTGGTAATACCACAGATGAGAATGTGATTAACCAGTTATATGCGTTTTTTAGGGGAAATAATGGCAAATCT
The DNA here is from genome assembly GCF_001019715.1 of Rodentibacter caecimuris. GTDB lineage: Bacteria > Pseudomonadota > Gammaproteobacteria > Enterobacterales > Pasteurellaceae > Rodentibacter > Rodentibacter caecimuris. Next base: position 1,323,216 of record NZ_BBXJ01000001.1, on the reverse strand, counting down.
ATGAAAAGAAGCGAAAGAGCGTGAGTGCCAAGTGAGACTTGCAGGCATTTGCAATTTTAATCCGAAAACGACGGTATTGGCGCATATCAGAATGGCGGGGATTACTGGTGTAGGGCAGAAAGCAACCGATATATTGGGTGCTTGGGCTTGTAGTTCTTGTCACGATGAAATTGATCGCCGTACCCGCTGCTGTGATTTAGACGAAGTAAAACAGGCTCATGCAGATGGAGTATTTCGGACGATTGCAAACTTAGTCAATGAAGGGAAAGTAAATGGTAGATGAAGTCGTCTTAGAGCTCCCATACCTGCCGACAGTAAATCACTACTGGAAGCATACCCGCAATGGCATTCATTACGTGACAAAGCAGGGAAAGGCTTATCAAAGTGCGGTCGGTTTTTTACCTAAAAATACCAAAAAATTTACCGGAAAAGTGTCGTTAAATGTTGCGATTTACCTGCCGGATAAACACAAACGGGATATTGATAATATTTTTAAAGCATTATTTGATTCGCTGACTTATGCCGGCGTTATCGCTGATGATAGTTTGATTGATAAACTGACTGCGGAAAAGCACAATCCGATAAAAAGCGGAAAAATTGTAGTTACCATAAGGGGATTGGAATGAGAGGTTATACTTTTACTAACATTGAAGCTTTATCTATAAGCTATGGAAGATGGTGTCGAGCCAACCCGAATATCTCATATCCCTCTATGCAACCTTTTTTGCGTGAGGCAACTCCTGAAGATCGTTATCCTGTTATACCATTAAGCGATGAAATGGGAATGCTCATACACGATAAATTACTTGTTATGTGTAAAGTTTCACCATTACTATTTGAAGTATTTATGCGGAAGTATGTATCAAAACAAGAGGTAAAGAGGATATTATTTGAGTTAGATATTAAAGAAGATTTTTATAAAAAGCATCTTTTTGCAGCTAAACAGTCATTGTTACTAATGCTATCCGAAAATAAATGTATTTTTCTTGCTTAAAAATCACTCAAGCAATCAACCGCTTGGCTCTTTTTTCCTATGTTGTGATCTAGATCGCGGAAAAAGTGAAATCAACTTTATAAAATGCAGTTTATTTTTACTTGTATAGAGATCTTGAAATGAAAAAATTAATTTTAAGTATTTTAGTAGGAATTTTATTGACCGGGTGTTCAACTACACCAATTACTGAAAACACTGGTAAGCAGGTTCCTAAAGAAAGAGTTTATGATTTGACATTAACTACCCCGGCAAAAAACACAGCTAAAGTTGTTATTCTTCGTGACTCTGGGTTTACTGGGTCAGGATGTAGTCACGATATTTTTGTAGATAAAACTAAGGCTGTTTCCTTAAAACAAGGGGAATATGCTAATTTGTATGTATCTTATGGTGAACATGTTTTAAGGTTAAAATCAGGAGCTGGATTATGTCCTAATATTGAAGATACTGATTCATTCACAGCAAAAGAAAATCAGACTTTAAAATATAGAAGCTAAATAGACTCAAATATGACACTTAGGTTCGTTAGGATTGAATAAGGATTGAGTATTTTATTCATTATTATTTTAGGGAACAATTACAAGCCTGTTACCAAAACAGGCTTTTTATTTATGCACTCATCGTTTTAGGCGTGACAGACACATTTAAGCCTAGTGCATTGATGATTTTCATAATGGTATCAAAGCGTGGTTTCTCGCTTGATAAAGTTTTATAAAGGCTTTCTCGCCCAATCCCTGTTTTTTCGGCTAATTCTGTCATCCCTTTTGCACGGGCAACAGTATTGAGTGCTTGAATAAATTCTTCGGTTGAACCGTCTTCAAGAACTGTTGCTAAATAAGCCGCCATCATTTTTTCATTTTTTAAATAACGCGCGGCATCAAATTCTTGAATTTTAATGGTCATTTTTAAGCTCCTGTTTGAGTTCTGTCCATATCGCTTTGGCTTGTAAAATATCTTTATCTTGCGTTGATTTATCACCGCCACAAAGTAAAAGATAAGTAATTTCTCCTTTGCGTGCATAATACAGCCGATAGCCTTTTCCTTTTGTGATGCGCATTTCAAATACTCCATTGCCTACGGATTTATGATCGCCGAAATTGCCTAGCTTGGCACGTTCGATACGGGCAACAATATTAACTATCGCCAGTTCATCGGTTAGATTTTCTAACCAGTTGGAAAATATATCGGTTTCTTCAATGATATACATAATCGCCTCTTTTATTTAGGTGTATTGTATAGTTTTGGATACAGAAAGGCAAGCCGAATTTATTTTGAGAGAATTTGACAGAACAAAAATTAAAGAGTATTCTTCTCAAGCTCTTAAAGAGCTAGGTCTCAAAAGCCTTTATCAGTATCGGTATTCACCCCGTTAGCGTGATTTTTTTGTATCTAAAGCTTGTGATCTCTTTCTCTTTACCACAATATTTAACGATACAAAAACAACAATGTAATCAATGATCGACAGTGCGACTAATACAACACCCGAAAGGGGAATACGTCCGCTGGAATACTGACCAGTTTTGAGCTGTCGATCACCCTAACTCAAAATTAGGGCTTCTATTCAGAAGGAAATCAGTATGTCAAATTTAACTATCCTTAATACTAAAATTCGTTCCTTAGATGGTCTTTTTTCTTTAAATGATCTTCACGTTGTATGTGGTAACGATCCTAAACATCGTCCTAATCAGTTTATGCGCCTTGATACAACACAGGGTTTAATTGCTGAAATTGATCGTTCCGCAAATTCTCAAAACTCTAAAAATAGCGATGCGCAGATCTGCGCATCGGTCAAAATTGTCCGTGGCGGTCGCAACCCTGAACTTCAAGGAACGTGGGTGTGTGAGGCATTAGTCCTAGCCTATGCAACTTGGATAAGCCCTAAATTCCACCTAATCGTCTTGAGAGCATTTTTAGCAATGCACCGGAACGAGCCGAAACAGCTTGCCTTGCCGGAACCGGATTACCGCATTGATCATATTTCTCAAAGCGAAGAAGCATTAGCCCTATTTATCAGAATGTATAGCTTTTGTTTCCAAGCGCACGAAATGCAAGAAAAATTACGTGGCACGAACATTCCAAAACAAATGGAAAATGAGATTGGCGGGCAATATCTTTACAATTTCAAATATCCGCTTGAACAAACAATGGCGAAAGCCAAACAGTTTATTCAATCCAATACTGAACGATTGGCATTAGTCAAAGCCTTTCAGCAGTTACTAGATTAAAATTCAACCAAAACTGACCGCACTTTTATGTGTGGTTTTTTATTATCAGGAGAAAATAAATGAAATCTTGGTTTTCCATTAAAGCCGCTGCCAAGGATACGGCCGACATCTCAATCTATGATGAAATCGGTTTCTGGGGCGTAACAGCACAACAATTTTCTAAGGAATTAAAAGCCTAATAACCTGAAACAAATTAATTTGCATATCCACTCGCCCGGTGGCGATGTATTTGACGGTATTGCTATTTACAACTTACTGAAAAATCACCCGGCTAATAAGACCGTCTATATCGACGGTCTTGCTGCCTCTATGGCGTCTGTTATTGCCATGGTCGGGAATGAAGTCATTATGCCTGAAAATGCCATGATGATGATTCATAAACCGTGGGGGATTCAGGGCGGTGATGCCGAAGATATGCGTAAATATGCAGATTTACTCGATAAAGTCGAAAATACGTTGATTCCTGCGTATGCCGAAAAAACAGGTAAAACACCTGAAGAACTTGCAGAAATGCTTTCAGCGGAAACTTGGCTAAACGCAAAAGAATGTGTTGAACAGGGTTTCGCCGACAAACTCGCCGAGCCACTTGTGACAATGGCTTCTATTCAATCAAAAAAACTAGAGGATTACTCAAATATGCCAAAAGCAATGAAAGACATGTTGTTTAAGCCACAAGGCAACGCCAATACCCAAACAGTGGCAAAAAGCGATGAACCAAAACAAGTGCAAGCACAAGTCGAAAAACCGGCTGCTGCTGTCGATAATACGGCACAAGTACAAGCGGCAATGGCACAACGCAACCAAACTATTCAAGCGGTGTTTGCGCCGTTTAACGGACAATTTAACGATTTATTAGTGGAATGTTTGGGCGATGTCAATATCACCGCTGAACAAGCCAAAGATAAATTACTGGCAAAACTCGGTGAAGGCACCACGCCAAGCGTCCCACAAAGCCATATCCACGCGGGCAACGGAAATCTTATCAGTGATAGTGTAAAAGCCTCATTACTTGCCCGAGCCGGTCTTGAAGAAAACCAAAAAGACAACGCTTACAATGCAATGACCTTGCGTGAGCTTGCCCGTGCGTCATTGGTCGATCGTGGTGTGAGCGTACTCAATTACAACCCAATGCAAATCGTCGGCATGGCGTTTACCCATTCCACTTCTGATTTCGGACAAATCTTAATTGATGTAGCGCATAAATCCGTGTTGAAAGGTTGGGCTGAAAGCACTGAAAACTTTGAGCAATGGACACACAAAGGCACCTTAACCGACTTCCGTCCGGCTTATCGTGTGGGCTTAGGGGGCTTTGATAGCTTGCCAATGGTGCGTGAAGGGGCAGAATATACTTACGTGACCTTGGGTGATACCGGTATGCACGTTTCCCTTGCCACTTACGGTGGATTGTTCAGCATTACCCGTCAGACCATCATCAATGACGATATGAATATGCTGACCGCTATTCCGTATAAACTCGGACAAGCGGCACGCGCGACTATTGCCGATTTGGTCTTTGCCCAATTAACCGGTGATCCGGTAATGAGCTACGACAACAAAAAATTGTATGACGCAGCGCACAAAAACACGCTAACCGGTGGGAAAATTGATATTGCCACCATTGATAGCGCCATTCAGTTAATGAATGCGCAAAAATCCTTTGACGGCAAACAGCTTGCGATTGAACCGGATTTATTGTTGACACCGACCGCACTTTACACCAAAACCAAACAAGTGTTAGGTTCAAGCTCAGTAGAGGGGGCGGATATTAATGCGGGCATTATCAACCCGTTACAAAATATTGTGCCGGTCACTAAATCCCAACGTTTACAGGCACACAATGCCAAACAATGGTATCTCATCAATAAAGAGGCGATTGAGGTCAGCTACTTAAACGGTGTGGAAACCCCGTTTATCGACCAACAAACCGGCTTTACTGTCGATGGCGTTACTACCAAAGTACGTATTGATGCCGGTGTAAATGTATTAGACCACCGCGGCATTGTACGTGTAACCAACGCTTAACCCATGTCGTCGTACTGAACGATTTAATCGCTATTGCGGTAACGGATATTGACAACAAAGCAACCGGTACAGGCATTGTCGGCGGGGTATGGCGTGTTAAAGCCAAACAAGCGGATGACATCAAACAAGGTGCAGTGTTGTACTGGTCGGATGCCGACGGTGCAACGCTTACTGCAGGCGGTAACAAACGCCTAGGCATTGCGTGGACGGATTCTGACACGGCTTCGGCGGAAGTGGATGTGAAAATCAATGCCTAGCCCGTTTGATAATGCCCTAACAAAGGCGGATAGCGTGATAACGGAGGTTATGCTGTCCGTTTTTTTGATTAATGGCAAACGCTATAGAGCGGTATTGGATGAATCACCTAACCTAATGGGCGATAGTTATCGTGATGATCACCTGATAAATGGTACAACCCGCACACTGACGCTTTTTAAAAGATCGGGTTATAAGCCGAGATTGGGTGATGTGGTGACACAGCGAGGGCAAAGCTACATTGTGCGTAGTTTTAGTTTTGTGGACGATCTAATCGTATTGCAATTGGAGTAATAAATGGGTGCGAAAGTTACTGGACTTGAACAGCTTACTGCCAATATTCAACGCTTATCGAAACAAACTGTGCCAAAAAGTGTCGCCAAAAGTATTAATAAAGTGGCAAGAAAGGCGATGAAAAATGGCACTAAAACGGTTTCCAAGCAGGTTAATGCCCCGGTGAAATTAATCCGTAAACGCGTGCAACTTAAACAGAAAGCCACCTCAAGAATCCCTGTCGCTAAAATTAGTGTTAATCGGTCGAATTTACCGCTGATACGCTTATTGGAAGATCCAAGGCGAAAGGTGATCGCACGGCAGGGGCAAATCAAAATCGGCAAACATCGCATTCAACGTGGATTTATTCAAACGTTAAAAAACGGACGAATCCATGTCATGCAACGACAAGGCAAAGCCCGTTATCCGATTGATGTCGTAAAAATTCCCCTCTCAGGGCCTTTGACGCAAGCTTTTCATGATGAACTGAAAGATTATCAAGAACAAGTGAAAGTGGAACTGGTAAAAGAATTAAGCCGTGTTTTTCATAAATAGGAGAAAAAATGCTTGTTCATCAAAAAATAAGACATCAAATTGTTGAATTACTGAAACCTCAAATCACCGGTGTTCAACATTTTTATTCCGGTCGCCCGCTCTTTATTGACATTGATCAGGATAAATCGGCGATTGCCGTATTTATTGATGATATTCAATGTGATGAATTGACCCTTTGTTCGCACGAGTGGGAAGCGTCTTTAAATATCGCCATTTATCTTAAACATCGGTAGGCGAGGATGAATTAGATAATATTGCCGAACAAATCAAAAATCGTTTAATGACGGCGATCGAAAATGACGAATTGCCAAGTCAATTAAATGAAATCACCTTGTCAGGTTATACCTACGAGCAAGACCAAACCAACCGCACTTGGTTCGTCGCCAATGTGCGTTATCAAATTAAATATGAGGATTAAATTATGGCAACAAAAACCACGCCTTTCCAAGGCACAAAATTTTATCTTGGTGTCGGACACACCGAAGAAAAAGCGATTACCGCTTGTACCGTCAAACCCAATGCAACCATTACCGCTGCCGGACATGGTGCTAAAACAGGGGATTTTATCAAAGTAAGTAATCTTGGTTCGCTTGACGGTTACTATCCGGTTAAATCCACAACGGCTGATAAAATCACCTTAGCCGATGAGGTGAATTGGAGCGGAAGCGATCAACCGACTGATTTTACCTCTGCCAAAGTGTCAATTGTGAGATGGTCATCTAATTTCTGTGCGATTAAACAGATTGAAGGTGACGGCGACACCTTAACGGAAGAAGACATTACCACAATGTGTTCGGAAGGCACGGAAACCGAAGCGGGCGAAATTGAATATGGTTCAATTAAATTGACTTTCTTCTATGCGCCGGCAACCACCATGCAACAAGATTTGCGTCAAAAATTCTACGCTAAAGAAACGTTCCCGTGGATGATGGTGTTGAAAAATGAGCAAGGATCGCTTTATGGCACCGGGTTTATTCAAACCTCGCCAAATTTCAGTGGTGAAGTAAAAGGCAAATTTGAATCAGGTGTGACGATTAAAAAATCGAAACGTGATTATTTATTGCCGGTCAGTGCATAACCCAAAGTGCGGTTAAATTTGACCGCCTTTTACGAAAAATAAAACCCGAGGAGCAGCCACTCTTCGGGTTTATTCATTCCGATTAAGAACAATTTAAAAGGAATAATTTACAGTGGAAATTATAACCAACCTTCTTCCTTTATTCAAGGAGCAAGCTATGCAATATGGATTATGGGAAACGACCTTAGCCTATTTAGTGTTAGGTGTATGTTTCATTATCGCTTGGCGACTTCCAAACATTATTAATTCAATTAAAAACAAAGGTGAAAAACAATGAATTTACGTGAAAAACTTTTAGCCAATAAACCCAAAGTAAACAAAATCAAAATTAATGGTGATGATTATTATATCCGTGAGTTTACTGTTGGTGAGGCAAATCAAGCAATTTACGGTGCGCAACAAGAATTAATCAAAATCGCACGTACACAAGGGATTGAACTCAATTTTGACGATGAAACGGAACTTACAAAACAGCTTGCACAAGTTTACGATCCTTATCGTTTACCACGTGCTTTGGCTCAACGCCTATGTGATGAAAACGGCAATAACTTATTCAGTCCTCAAAATGAGGAAGATTTGAAAGCGTTATCTGAATTGGATAAGTCAGTGTATGAAGAGCTGAATAATGCAATTGCGGAGCTTGAACCAAAAAACTCACCAACCGAAGAAAGTTCCAAATAAACCTCTCGCTTTCTCTCGGTAAAACCCTAGAGGAAATTGAGCAAATGCCAGAACGCCATTTGGCAGAATATGAGCTTTTTTATCAAGAGCAGCCTTTCGGGCTTTGGCGCGAAGATTATCGCACTGCTCAAATATCCCATTTATTAGCCATAATAAACCGTGATTCAAAATCAAAACCACCCGAATTGTCAGATTTTATGCCGTTTTATCGGGATAAAAGTGAGGGTGAAAATGAAGATGACGGTACGGCGGAATATTTAGCGAATCGATAAATTATTCATTGCTTTTTGATTGTTTATAGATTGCAATTTATATAAGTAATAAGGAAAGGTAGTTACTGTATGAAGCAAGAATGGGAAATCATTTTACAAGACCCACTTTTGAATTGGTTTGAATCTTTAATAGAAGAGGATTTATTAAAAATCTACGCTGCACTTGAATTATTATCAACAGAAGGTCCACAGCTAGGAAGACCTTATGCTGATACTATTCAAGGCTCAAAATATCCCAATTTAAAAGAATTGCGTGTACAGTCTAAGTTATCGGTATTTCGTTTGTTTTTTATTTTCGACCCTATTAGACAAGCTATTGTGTTGTGTGGTGGATATAAAAAAGGCAAAAAAGGCAAAAAAGAAAAGCTTTTTTATAAAGAGATGATCGCTTTAGCAGAACAAACTTACGATAATTACCTTTCTACATTTTCACAGGAGCAAGAAAATGAGCGTAAAATTTAAAGAATTGATGAATGGGCTTCCGGCTGAAAAGCGCGCTGAAGTCAAAGCTATGGCTGAAGAAATGCGTATGGAGTTACAATTACATCGCATTCGTGAAGAATTTGAAATTTCACAACAGCAAATGGCAGAAGCGTTAAATATTAAACAACCGTCGGTTGTAGCTTTAGAAAAAAGAGGAAATGATATTAAGTTATCATCGGTTAAACGTTATGTAGAAGCGATGGGCGGTGCATTAAGTTTATCCGTTGAGTTACCTACAGGGAAAACGGTGACTTTCAATCTTTAAGGGTAGGGCGTGAACTAAGGAGGAGCATATGTACGGAGCATTATTAGAGCTACTAGATGTTGGCACCAATGTACGCTACTTCATTGGGGCGATTATTGCCGAACTGTTAATACTTACTTTCGGTGTTCCTTTCCTTATTCGAAAATTTGCTCCAAAGGATAAGCAACAGGCTATACTGGATTGGTATTTTTGGCGTAACCGTTAATTAATTATAAATATTTGAAAGCTCGCAATATGCGGGCTTTTTTATTGGAGTAAATATGTCCGATCAATTAGGAAAATTAGGCATTCAATTAACACTTGATCAAGTCCGTTTTCAGCAAAATTTAGAAAGAGCGCAAAATAAGGCTCGGCAATTTTCCTCACGAACAGTGCAATATTTAAATAATATTGAAAAAGCTGCCAAAAACTTAAATAACTTAAGTCGATTGAATTTTTGGAGTGGTCTTGCCGGCGGTCGCTTAGTTGAATTGAAAAATTACGCTGATAGTTATACGGAAATTAAAAATCGTCTGAATCTTGTTGAAAGTGCCGGCATAAATGCAAGCCGTGGTATGGAATCGGTTTTTGATATTGCATTACGTACAAACCAAAGTATTAGTGCAACTTCAACGGTTTATCAAAAATTTGCACAAAACGCCTCATCTTTAAAAATCAGTCAAGAACAAGTTGCCTCTCTCACTGAAACCGTTTCAAAAGCGGTGGCGATTTCCGGTTCAAGTGCCGCATCGGCAGAAGCCGCAATCACTCAATTTGGTCAAGCATTAGGTAGTGGTGTTTTACGTGGTGATGAATTTAATTCCGTGATGGAGCAGGCACCCGGATTAGCGCAAGCACTTGCCCGTGGGCTTGGGGTGACAACCGGTGAACTTCGTGAAATGGCTAATGACGGAAAGCTTACAATGGATGTGCTTATTCCCGCACTTGAGAAAGCAAAATCTACAGTAGATGCTCAATTTAGCACACGTGTTTTAACGATTTCTGCGGCATTTGAGAATCTGAATACATCTGTTACAAAATGGATAGGCGAAACGGATCAAATGTTTGGTATAAGCCGTCGCGTTGCAGATGTAATTAATGGTTTAGCAGGTCATTTAACCACTCTTGCGGCAGCTGCGACAAGTGTTGGTGCGGCATATAGTATTAATAAAATTCGTTCATTTATTTCTGAAAGCAATGCGCAAGCCAATGTTGCGCTTAAGGCTGCACAGGCAGAAGTTGCAAGAACAGCAGCGTTGAGACAAGAAGCGCAAGCTGAAATGAGCTTGATCCAAATTAAGATCGCTCACGCTCGTACAGAAGCAGAATTAGTTTCTGCAAAACAACTTGCTGAAGTTCAGAGTAGAAAATTGACGAATGCCATTAATATGGAAGCGGCAGCACAGCGAAATCTTGCTATTGCCCAAAAATCAGCAAATATCGGTAATCGGGCATTAGGCGCAGCATTGGGATTTGTTGGTGGACCTGTGGGCGCTACAATTATTGGTATTACGGCTCTTGCCGGCGCCTTTTATGAATATTCACAAAAAACCGAACAAGCACGACAAGATTCCCTCGCTTTTGCCGATTCGCTTGATGTAACGGCTGAATCACTCAAAGCAATGACGGGTGAGGTACTAGGCGGAATGAAAGCCAAGTTAGAACAATCAATCGGAGTGCAGCGTGAGGAATTAGCTAAGCTACGTGATGAATTGGCAAAACTCGAACAGCAGGCTAAAAATTCCGCTCGGTTAATGTCTGAACATGGTCTATCAGACAATAAGACTATCCTTGAAGCTTACAATAAGCTGCTACAAGAAGTTGCCATTAAAAAAGGTGAAGTATCCGCAGCAAATCAAAAGTTGGAAAAATCGGAACGGAACCTTGCAACAATTACGGAGCAAGTGCCGGTAGCCGAACTTAATTCAAAACTCAAAGAGTTATTGCCAAGCCTAGATTTATCAAAAGTAAATATTGATAACGTAGGTTTTTCTCTGGAAGATTTAAACCGTATTTTCCCCTCTGCTGAAAGCGGAACGGTGTCTATTACAAGTGCGGTTGAAAAAATGGGCGCAATGGCATTACTGGTTGCAGGGCAGTTTGATGCCTTAGGGTTATCAATCCAAACTGCATTAAGTGATAAAGCACAGAATATCATTGATCGCCAAAATCGTCAGATTGCGATTAATAATGCCAAAACACCGGAAGAAGCAAGACGATTAAAAGCTGAAGATGCTGCAATCAATGCCGGCTTTAAAAAAGGAACGGCTGATTATGATGCGGTATATAACAACTCTTATGAGTTGTTTAAGTCTCAAGAGGATAAAAAAGAGCGTGACAAAGCAAAGAAGAAAGGCGCTAAAACCGATTATGTAAAACAATACACCGAGCAGCTCACCCAAATGCAACAACGTTTGGCGGAATTAAAAGCCAATGCTCAAGATATTGCGCTATTCGGTCAGCCAAGCCAATATCAAGAGGTGAATAAGCTCACGCAAGATATTGCTGCCAACGGTGAAAAATATGCGCACTTTGGCACAGAGGGGTTAGCCAAACTAAAAGAAATGGCGGCAAAGATTGATTCAACCCAACAAAAAGTGGCAATTAATCAATTTACTTATGACAACACCGAAAAATTAGAGGCGATGGAGTTTGAATTAACTTTGCTTGGTAAAACCCGTCAAGAGCAAGAATTAATGCAATATAACCATCAACTCGATCTTGAAGCGGCAAGATTGAAAATTGGTATGAGTGAAGAAAACATTGCAAAACTTGATGAGGAAATTGCGAAATTAAAAGCACGCCGTGCGGAGATTCAAAAACAGAATGAAGAATCTCGAGGAAGTGCAATGATAGGATTTCAACAAGGTATGCAAACCATTGAAGATCAAGTTTCCAATGTCGCGGGTAATATCAGCAACCTCACAGTAACTGCTTTCAATAATATGTCGGATGCGCTTACTGATTTTGTAATGACCGGAAAAGCTGATTTTAGAGGAATGGCAGTATCAATCATGAGGGATATATCCAACATGATTGTAAAAATGATGTTATTTAATGCTATTAAATCAGCTGCTAACGCAGTAGGATTTGGTTTCTCTGGTGGTGGAGTTGTAGGTTCGCCGGATATGCGCTATGTCGGTGGGTTAGTTGGATTTGATGGAGGCGGATTCACTGGATTAGGTGGAAAATATACACCTGCGGGTATCGTTCACAAAGGTGAATATGTTTTAACGAAAGAGGCAACTTCTCGCATTGGTTTAGATTATTTAAATTATCTTAATTATGGGAATGCATTTCGTGGACGTGGATTTGCAAATGGCGGGGGAGTAGGCGTACCTCGTTTGCCTCAGGTCAATTACGAGGCGGGGCGTGCTTCCGGCAATATCTCGGTGAAAGTGATTAATAACGGTGAGCCGATGGATGCAAACGTAACGCAGAAACAGCGCAACGGACAGATGGAAATCACCGTCGAATTAATGCGTCAAATTGCCCGTGCCGAATCAAATGATGTGATTCAACAAAATATGCGTGCCGGCGGTATCTTTGCCCGCTAATTCAGCCACAAAAAACAAGCCCCGAGTAACCGTTAATTACTTGGGGCTTTTTATTTACCCATTAGTAGGAATGAGTAATAAATTACAATGAAGTATATCAAAACAAAGTTAAAAATTCATCTTTTAAGCCCACAGTATCGTGAGCGAGTATGGCTCAATGTTACGCCGACATCAACCGCTAATTCAAAAGCTCACTGCCGACTTTAAAGTCGAAATGTGGGGCGATGAAAACTGGAACCGAGTTCTTCCAACCATTCGGGATAACGATATTCTCAGACCAAAGCACCGACTAGGCGGATTCTAAAACTTATTCAAAACCGACCGCACTTTCATGTGCGGTTTTTTTATGGAGAGAAAAAATGGTCAAAGTTAGATTTTACGGTGCCCTTAAACAGTTTGGCACTGAATTTAATTTAGAGGTAAACAACACGGCAGAAATTGTCCGAGCATTAACAAGTCAAATTCCAAATTTACGCCAATTTTTACAACAAGGCTTATTTAAAGTGCGTATTGGTAAAGATTATCTTGATAGCCGCTATTTAGAAAAGGGGATGTTCTATCAGTTAAAAGAGGGAATGTCAGTTTGTTTTACACCAGTGCTAAAAGGATCGAAAAAAGCGGGATTATTTCAAACCATCGTTGGTGCGGTAATGGTTGTTGTAGGTTACGCAATGTCTTGGACGGGTGTCGGGGCAGTAGTAGGTAATCTTGGTGTTGGGCTTTTGCTTGGAGGGGTATCTCAAATGCTCACTAAAATGCCTTCAATGCCGGGCATGGGAAACGAACAAGAAAAGAAAAATTCAACATCATTTTCTAATCTATCTAATATGGTAGCACAAGGAAAACCAATGCCGTTGGCTTATGGGCGAATCAGAACGGGAGCATTGATTATTTCACAAGGTATTGAAACGATGGATGTTGATGTCGCACCGCCGGAGCAAAATCAAGGCAGACGCAGATTTGGCGTAAGGTAGACGAAAAAACTTAACTTAATATAAAACAAACCCCGAAAGTTTGCCGCTTTCGGGGTTTTTCATATCCACTTACTTACCCTAAGAGGACATAAACTTTGGATAATTTTACAACAATCATTCCTTTTATCAAGGAGTTTATAATGGAATATGGTTTCTTACAAACAATTCTAGGTGTTGCTTTTCTTATTTTTATTTGGCGTTTGCCGAATATTCTTGCCGTGATTAAAGATTGGAAAAAATAGGAGTGAATTATGGGTAAAGGCGGCGGTGGCGGACGTACACCGGTTGAAGCAAAAGAAAGCGGACGCAGTAAGCAGCTTGTCAAAATCGTTGAAATTATTTCAGAAGGGGAAATTGCAGGCTTAGCAGACGGGATGAAATCCGTCTATCTTGATAATACCCCTATTCAAAATCAGGACGGCTCTTACAATTTCAGCAATGTTCAACTTGAAGGGCGGGTAGGTTCACAGGTTCAGGATATTATCTCCGGTTTCAATACGTCAGAAAAAGAAATCTCGGTTGGCACACAAGTGCGGAAGACAACACCGATTACCCGCACGATAACAGATAGCAAAGTCTCCCGTTTACGTTTAACCCTTGGTGTTCAATCACTGTTCCAACAAAACGATCAGGGGGATACGAACGGTGCAAGTGTAAACTTAACGGTGTATATCGGCAATCAGCACTATCCAATAACGATTAGTGGCAAATACAGTTCACAGTATTTACAGCAACATACCTTTTCCGATTTGCCTGCGATGCCGTTTACGATTCGTGTTGAACGAAACTCAGAGGATAGCAAATCACAGCGATTGCAAAATAACACGGTATGGGCGAGTTACACGGAAATTATCGATACGGAATTTACTTATCCGAACACGGCGTTAATCGGGGTGAAATTTGATTCGGAATATTTCTCGAATATCCCGAATCGCACTTATGATGTCAAAGGGATTAAGGTCAAAGTACCGTCAAATTACGATCCGAAAACCCGACAATATCGCGGTATGTGGGACGGCACCTTTAAACTGGCGTGGTCGGATAATCCGGCTTGGGTGCTTTATGACATTGTGACCAACAAACGCTATGGCTTGGGACAACGTCTAGGGGAGTTTGGCGCAGATAAATGGGCGTTGTACCAAGCGGCGCAATATTGCGATCAATTGGTGCCGGATGGCTTTGGCGGTGAAGAACCTCGTTTTACCTGTAATGTGTGGTTGACTGAGCAACAGGCGGCTTATGATGTGATCAATGATATTTGTTCGATTTTCCGTGCAATGCCGGTATGGAATGGGCGAGAACTCATGGTCGTAATGGATCGTCCGTCCGATCCGGTGTGGACTTACACCAATGCGAATGTTGAAAACGGTGAGTTTACTTACACCTTTTCAGCCAAAAAAGCCCGTCATAATGCGATCCAAGTGGAATATGCAGATAAAGACAATGCTTATGAAAAAACCATTGAATATGTATCAGATGATGAGGCAATCCGAAAAAATGGTTTAAACGTGAAGAAAATCACTGCATTTGGTTGTACTTCCCGTGGCCAAGCACACCGTACCGGCTTGTGGTTATTACAGACTGAAAAACTGGAAACCAAAACCGTGACGTTTACTGTCGGAACGGAAGGGTTAATGCACATACCGGGCGATATTATCAAGGTGGCAGATATTGATTATGCCGGCACCAATATCGGTGGGCGGGTATTAAACATTGACGGTAGGAACGTCACGTTAGATCGTGAAATCGACATCACGGCAAATAGTTACTTTACCTACATCAATGCACAGGCAAAACATCAAGATATTAAAATTTTGTCAGCAAATGGGGCGGAAATCACCCTCGATACTGAACCGACAGGCTTGACGGAATATGGGGTTTGGTCGCTCACCACGCAACGAATCAATACGCAATTATTCCGTGCCTTAAGTGTGAAAGAGCAAGACAAAGGCAAATATACCATTGTTGCTTTACAACACGAGCCACAGAAAGAAGCCATCGTTGATAACGGGGCGGTTTTTGAACCGAAAGCGACCAGTATCCTTGTCGTGCCGAAAGTCAATGATATTCAAATCCTCACCAATCCGGACGGCAGTATTGGCATTAATGCTGATGTTAGCGGCGGAAACGGCTTGGTGAAATACGATGTGCTTATCTATAAAGGCGACAACCTCTTTGAGGTACGTCTTGGATTAAAATCACCGGAGCTTGATTTAAGCAACCTTACCAATGGCGAGTATCTTGTCGTGATTCGTGCAAGAAATGACAAGGGGCAGCTACTTAACGAACGTACACAAGAGTTTATTGTTGATCGCCCTCCTGCACCAACCGGTGTGCGGACAACAGGCGGTTTAGGCAATATCACGCTTGAGTGGGATTGGATAAATGACGCGACAGCTACAGAGATTTTTGCAGCAGAAACGGACGATATTCAAACTGCAAAACGTATTGCAAAAGTCACCGCTCGAATGTACACCCACGAAGTGGGCGCAAAACAAGTGCGTTACTATTGGTTACGTCATACCCGTGGCATTAATGTCGGCCCGTTTTATCAACAATCCGGCTTAAGGGCGGAAAGTGCGGTCGATATTGACGAAGAATTAGCGCTGCTTAATGAAAAGTTGTCACAAAATATCATCAATGACGTGATTGATACCGCATTGCCGGCACGCAATCTTGAGCTAATCAAAACGGTGACGGGATTAAACGTTAATGAGTTTGCAGGCTATAACCAAGTCCATAACACCACTGACGGCAAGTTATACACGTGGAACGGCACAAAATACGTTGATAATAGTGTGGATGTTGGAAAACTACAAATTCCCACTAAACAGCTCACAGGAACGATTGGCGCACAACAAATCGCTGCAAATGTTATCGGCACTCAGCACTTAGGTGCAAATGTGGTAACGGCTGACAAAATAGCAGCAGACTCAATTAGTGCCGCTGCATTACAAGCCGGTGCAGTGCGGGCGAATCACGTTGCAGCAGGTGAGCTAACGGCGGATAAATTGGCGATTGGGTTGGGTGGGAATCTCTTGTATAACCCGATTTTTGCGAATAATGGTAATGGTTGGACGATGTATGTTGATTCCGCCAATATGGATAATGCGGATTGGACTTTTAATAATCTAATCGGCGCATATCAAGGCGGAGCGTATCTACCTACCGAACTTAAATTTAGGTGGCAAAGAAACCGCAAAAATACAAACACAGGTAATGTTAGATTAGGTGGACTTTATCAAGATTTAAGATTGGTAAAAGATAAATACTATTGTTTCTCTGCCTATATTGGTGCGCATAGAGCTTTTATTGATTTGAACATTGAACAAGGTTCAGTACAAATTATTAAAAAATCGTGGAGTGGACGAGGTAAAAATGGCGGTTACGGTAACAACAATACTGAAACCGGTATTGAAGAAAACAGGCGTATCTATGTGATATTCAAAGCGACAGGTGATAATGCTACCTATCGTATGATTATCAATATGTGGGCGGAGGGTGCGCAAAATAACCCGGCTTTAATGATTCGCAGACCGATGCTTGAAGAGTGCTTACCGACCACCAAAGAACCGAATGTATGGCAAAATGCCGGCGTAACGTCTATTCACGGCGGATCGATTGTCACAAACACCATCACTGCTCAACAAATCGCAGCAAACACGATTACATCTAATCAGATTGCAGCCGGTACTATCGCCGCTCGAAATATGGCAGCAGGCAGTATCAATGCCTCGCATGTTGTCTCTAAGACATTAACTGCGGATAAACTCAATATATCAAGCTTATCTGCGATTAGTGCGAATTTGGGCAGCATTACTGGTGGCTCATTGAATATCAACAATCGGTTTAAAGTGAGCAACCAAGGGCAAGTTGAGATGAGAGCTAATCAAGGAAATGTAGGGCTTGTTATGAATAATGAATACATTGTTGTTTATGATCAGCAAGGGAACCCACGATTGAAAATAGGAAAATTAAGATGATTTATTTTTTAGTTATTGTTCTTATTGCCGTGGTTTTTACCACGGTTTTCTTTTTGAAAAAAAGAAAAAAATCAAAAAGAACAGGAGGTAATGATATGTACGGTGTCGAGGTCTATGAAAATGGTCAGACATTTGATATTGCAAACAAAACAGTATTGCTTGTTGATAGATTTACAATTCCCTACGGACAAAATGGGAGTAAATCTTATGATGATAATGTTTTGACTGCAGTATATACCGTGTCTGGTGGCTATATATTTGGAAATGACAGTTTATTACCGAAGTTCCGGATTGAAGGTAAAACTATTCATTGGGAATGGGTACGTTGTCGAAACAAACCATATGGAAACAATATTACAGTTTTAGTTTTGGGGTGAATTATGGATAAATATGGAATACATCTTTTTGGAAAAAATTTTTCAATGACAGATGAAAAATTACTTGTTTGTGTACATGATATTGATGTTTCGGGTCAATTAACTCAAGGGTGGTGGGATTTACCTAACACTGATATTTTAAACACTAATGATTATTCCGAAGATGAGGTGCTTGTTTTTGCAAATAGACATTTCATTACGTATTTTGAAGGCGTTAGACAAGCCTCGTGGGGCGGTTCAAAACATACAGGTGTATTTGGTTATTATAGACCAATTATCCGCAAAAAAGATGGGCATTTTCAAATACGAATTAGATCTAATTTTCCATTTGCTAATAATCATGATTGGGAAGGTGTAAAATTAAAAGATCCATATTTTTATGGGTTAAATGATCGTGCTAATCTTCAAAAGGCAAGACTTAGACTAAAAATAGTTGTCCCATTAAAGAAAATAAACGATATTCCTCAATACGGAATAGCTGTTTATGACGAAAATGGAAACTGCAAATATTGTAATGCTACGAAGGGTTATGCGAAACGTCTTAGGGTTCATAACTTAGGATTAAGCTCTTTCTCTAGAAACGATAGCAATCATTATGCTCAAGAGTTTAGAAATAAAACACAAACTATAACACTTGGGAATAATGAATTTATGTTAATTTCCCCGGTTGGATATTATGATATGTGTTATCCTACACCCGGCAACAGAGGTTACTTTGACGCTGGAGAAATTTTACCCACAATATCAGAAAAAGGAATGGTATCAATTACTTTAGTATCTGAATTTTATGTAGAATCCAGAAAAAAAAGAACATTTCCATCACAAGCTAGTGATTATTATACAAATTACAGTATTATAAACCCGTTAGTACTGATTGCCGAATTTTAACTGCATAAAAGGTCGGTTAAATTTAGGCGTTTTTTTAAACATAGCCTCGATAGTGAAAACTATCGGGGTTTTCTTTTATCTAAAACAAGGAGTTTTTATTATGACAACATTTAACAAAATCCAATGTATTCCGCCATTGCAAGTTACAGCACGCAAGAAGACGGTTCAATTAATGCCAAATATGTCATTGGTACCGGCACGGATAATGACGGTGTGGTAACTGATTTCACGCCTATTATCAGCGAGTATAAATGGATTGATGCCGAAGCAGCGAAAGCGATTAATGATGCACCTTTCACTAAGGAAGACATTGGTAAAACCCCAACACAAATTATGCTTGCGCGAATCTACAATCATTTGAAAGAAACGCAGCAAATTTACGTTTAATCATAGCCCTCAAATGAGGGCTTTTTTATTGGAGCGAAAATGGAACAAATCGACTTAGAGATGGTTTGAGGCGACGATGAAGGTTTTACATTTGAGATTGTAGAAGATGACGAGCAAGAAAGTGCGGTCAATTTTGATGGTTGCCGGTTTGATTTACACATTAAACCGAAACGAGGAGAAATCATTAAATTGTCATCCGAAACGGGTGAAATTGCAGTAGAAAATCACCTTATCTACATCTCAATCTCACACGATAAAACGGAAGGTGTGAAATGGGAATCTGCCAAATGGGATTTACAGTGTATCGACCAGTATCAAAAAGTGCGCACGATTGCCGGTGGAGAATTAACGTTAGTTCACGATATTACGATGGTTAATGATGAGTAGTCCTTTTACATATAAGAAATTGTACAAAGTGCGGTTAATCAAATCTCAATATATCGTCTTAAACCACAGAGAATATGACGAATCTCTCAACAAAATTTACCAACAAACAAAACAGGAGCTTAGAAATGGCGAGAATAAATAAAAACGAACCCGTCGATGCAATGTTTGCTTACAACGTGGCAAAAGATATAGTTAATCTTGAAAACGAGATTGAAGTATTAAAAAATCAGCCTGTCCCACGGGTAATGGAAGTAGAAAACAGATTGGTTGCAACAGACAATGCTGTGTACAGACAGGTAAAGAACTTGGCTAATATCAAGCTCGTTCAGACAGGGTATAGAGACGGTATTTTTTGGTATGGTGACAGACCAAATGATGGCTATTGGTTAGACCCTTTTACCCAGCGGGTCTATTTAAGACGTGACAATCAAGACAGTGAAGTGGAATTGCCAAGTCCGGAGCTTGTGCGCAGATTGAATATTAGTTACCGCGTTAGCCAATGGGGTGAGCTAATGGGTTATCCGCTCTCAGATGACAGTCACGTGCTGAATATGGATTTTGAAGAATTTAAAAAAATCTCGATTGAAGCGGGAATATTTGTTTTTGAAAATCTCAACAATAAATATAAAACAACAGGATTGTTTAATCTTACTTCTGCCGGTGAATCTTTTAAACTCTATTACCTCGGCGTGGAGGTTTATTCAGGCATAATAGAAGATGGCGGGAATGAGTCTGATCGTTAAAATAAATTTTTGATAAAAGCGCGGTAGGTTTACCGTGCTTTTCTTTGATAACTCAACCCTGTCACTTTGATTAAAAATAGCAAATTAACCTGAAAAAACGTTCCGAAATGAAATTGACGAATATTGATTTATAAAGAAAAATTTATAGCAAAATCGCAATAATTTTGGAACGTAAAACGGCTATAAAGCCTTTTAGAATCTGGATTTAATGTTATTTTTTCCAAACAACGTGGAATTCACGATTTTCTTCACTGTGAGAAATAAGGAATTTGGCAAAGACATCGTCCATTTCATCTTTATCATTGACTAAACCGATCCAGACTTCGGCAAAAGCCTCCGGATCGATTAATACCCCGATTTCCTGTTCCCAATCTTCTGCCGTTTCGACAAATTCCACGGCGCCACGATCTTCAAATTGGAGATTAAATAGCATAATATCCGCCGGATCTAAATTTTCTCCCGCCATTTCCAAGAAGATATCATAAGCAATGTCAATTGCGGCATCAGGATCAAGTTTTTGAAGTTCAGTTGTCATAATTTTGCCTCTTTTTCAATTATGGGCGGTATGATACTGAAATAAAAAGTGCGGTCAAATTCATTTGTGTTTTTTATCATTAAGAGCCTACACTTCAACCCGTTTGCCAATATCTCTCAAATTGGAAAATTGCTCAAGTAGTCTTGGTGCGTCATCAAGACTTGTGGCAAAAGTCCAAAGATAGGTAATCACCGCATAAATGTGCCCCGCTTGTACATTTTCTGTCATTGCCAAGCGAACGACAGTAACGCCAAATAAAATCGCAGAAACAATACCGATCCATAAATAGCCATCGGCTTCACGGTTTGATAATCGAATGCGTAATGTTGCTAGCCAATCATAGTGCTTATTTAAGTGATAATGGCTTTTTTGTTCAATCACATTGACTTCTTTTTCCAAATGGTCATTGAATTTCAAGTAGAGTAAATCGTTGGTTTTGCATATTTAGGGAGCATCAATCCAAAAAATATCAAAACGAAACAAGCTGTAACGCCGGACCAAAATTCCAACCACAATAACATAATTGCCACACCAATAATGGAAAAACCGGACATAATCAAGGTTGGTAAATGTCGCTCAAAGAAGTCCACAAATTGGCGTGATAGTGCTACACGCGCGGTGATTGCTGATTTATCTAATCCTTTATTTCGTTGGTTTAATATCACCGGTACGGCAAGTTCGGCATAAATGCGGGCAAAAGCTCGTGTATCTACCGCATGCCGTGCCGCACCAATTCCCCAAATAATTAACACAACGAAAGAATAGCTAAGTGATAACGTGATATTACCGCTCTTTGAAATCATTTGATTTTTTATGGACACCAGCGTGGGCGTCCCTACCTATGAGATAAAATCTAAGTTTATGAAACTGCTACATAATACCGAAATAATAAAAAAGTGCGGTTGAATTTGACCGCACTTTGAGTAACTTTCAAAAAGTTAGTCAGACAACTGTATTTGGTATCTAGTTACGTTTTACATATTCTTGGATTCGTTCCGGGATTCTTAATCCGACTAATCCTACCAATAGTAATGTCCAGAATAATGTGACATAAACCAATGATGAACCCAAACCAACGCGCTCACTTAAGGCGGCCGCTATGACCGGGGCAACTCCACCTCCGATAGCGGCAAAGTTATAAATAAAACCGATACCTGTGCTACGCATTTCTGTGGGGAAGAATTTCGCCATATATTTAGGGACTAAACCGGCAATCCCCAAATTTGTTGCGAGTAAAAAGAATAGTAATATACCAAGTGCAAACTGGTTATTTTCAGGTAAGTAGAATACAGGGAAAAGGAAACAGAGTGAAAGTAACAAACTATAGACGAAGGTTTTCTTTTCACCCAATGTATCTCCGACAAAACCTGTGATTAATGTTCCTATGAGAATGCCGAATCCGGCCCAAAACATTAACGATTTGACATTTTCAGCATAACCGTTTTCTTTGAGATAAAGGGGGAGTAATCCTACTACCGGCCAGTTAACGGAGAAAATAGAATAACAAACAAGAAAAATGATGAGTGTTATTGGTAGTTGTTGTTTTGAGAAAAGCTGTGTCAGCGGAACTTTTTGCACTTTTCCTTCTGATTTTGCCGCTGCCCATTCTTCACTTTCCGGTGCATGACGACGAATATAAAGCACGAGAATCACTGGCGCTAAACCGATAAAGAATGCAATTCGCCAACCGTATTCTTGTGCTACCCAAGGGATAATTTGCGAGGCTAAAATATTCCCGACAGAAAAACCGCTGACTAAAAATGCACTGGCTTTTGTACGTAGATGTTGCGGCCAACTTTCGATTGCATAGGAAGAAGAACAAGCATATTCCCCCGCCATTCCCATACCAACAATCATTCGGAATATAAAAAGCCAAATGTAGCTAGTCGATAACCCACATAGGAAAGTGCCGATAGAATAGACTAAAATTGAAACGATCATTGCTAATCGGCGCCCATATTTATCGGCAAAGCTACCAAAAATAGCACCGCCTAAAGGACGGGCGACGAAAGCGGCTAATAATAGTGTTGAAGTTTCCGTTGTACTCATGGCAAATTCTTTTTGAATATCCAAAAGTACATAGGTGATGAGCATATAATCAAAACCATCGAAAACGTATCCTAACCAAGCGGCAAATAATGCTTTTTTCTGAATAGGGCTGACTTCTTTGTACCATGGTAATGTGGTTGCCATAGTAACCTCCTTTATATGTTGATAAAAATTTGTGAAAGAGATCACAGTATTTTAAATTGCTACAAATTTCTGCTTGCATAAACAAAGATAAGACGTATGATGTCTTATGTCAATTAGGTGGAATTAAGAAGAGTGAGACGTAGATCACAAATCTGAAAGAAAATACTAAAAATGCAGAAAATGAAAATAAACAAGAAAGAAGCCAGTCTTGAATTGCAAGACAAAATCAAAGCGTTAATTATTAAGCGTAATTTAAAATCCGGTGATTTAATGCCAACAGAAAACGAGTTGATTGAATTGCTTGGGGTAAGTCGGTCTAGCTTACGTGAAGCCATAAAATCTCTTGAAGCGTTACATATTTTAGATATTAAACATGGTGTCGGTACATTTGTGAGTGAATCTTCTTTGATTCCGATGATCCGAGGATTGAGCTTTCATACCCAGTTGAATCTACATTCCGAGAGCAATCAATTAGGAAATATGCTGGATATTCGTGAAATTCTTGAATATGGGTTTGCGCCAATGGTGCTGAGTAAAATAACCGATGAAAAAATCACCGCACTTCAAAAATACGTCGCAAACATGGAAAAGTGTGCAAAAAATGGGAAATTCTCACCGAAGGATGAATATCGTTTACACGTTGAATTGTATGAGCCATTGAATAATCCCCTGTTATTGCAATATTTAGATGCATTTTGGCAAATTTATCACAAAGTGGAGAAAGATTTAGCGGAAATGCAATGCTCGACCACTCAAATGGCGATGTACCATAAGGAGCTCATTGATGCCGTAGAAGCCCGTGATCTCGTGCGAATGCAGCGCGCCATTTTGCATTATTTCCAAAGCATTAGACAACGTTTATCACAAGGAGAAAAAAATGACTAAGCCTCTCAATATTGCCTTAGTGGGGTGTGGATTTTTCGGTACTCAACTTGCCTCCGCCTTCCATAAAGCCGACGCAAATTTAATCGCGGTGACCGACATCAATCCTCTGCTTGCCGAGAATCTGGCCAAACAATATCACAGTCATGTTTTTCAACATATTGAAGATTTGCTCAATGAAACCACCCCTGATCTTGTGATTATCGCAACGCCAAATTACGCCCACTATGCACCGGCAATTCTTGCACTTAATGCCGGTTGCGATATTTTTATTGAGCCCCCTTTCGTTTTAAGTTCGGCACATTGCCGGCATTTAATCACATTGGCAAAAGAGAAAAAACGCCAAATTTTTGTTGGTCATTTAGAACGCACTCTACCTGGTTTACGGAGAGTGAAACAAGTATTAGACAATCAACAACTTGGGCAGCTCACCGTTATTCGTGCCGTAAGGCAACGTTGGATCGAAAATTTAACGAATAAAGAGTGGTGGAAACTTGATACAAATTTAACCGGTGGCGAACTTTTCCATTTAATTCACGAATTGGATTTACTCTGTTGGCTTGTAGGGAACATTGAATCGGTTTATGCCCAATCAACCAATATCGCTCATCAAGATATACCGGACACAAAAGATATTATCCAATTGCTCTTTCATTTTGAAAATGGTGCTTTGGGTTCGCTAGAAATGGGCACGGCTTATCGCCAACATCAATGGGGAATACAAATTCACGGCGAAAAAGGGATGATAGATATTAACTTTTTTACCTCAAGTGTGACATTCACCTATGCAGAGGAAAAAATAGAACACTATGATTTGTATGAAGAATTTGAAGCGGATTTATCATTACGGGATAGTGCAAAAGGCACGCAACAGTACAATCAAACTCATACCCTTTGCCCATTTTGGTTAACCCGTGCAGCAGAAATTGAAGCGCTTGATGTGGTGAAACATTTACGATATGAGACCGTTACCCCATTAAGCCAATGTCTTTCTGATGCGATTAAAATCGCAGAAGCGGCAAAATATTCAATGATCGTTGAAAAACGAATCGCCCTCAAACATTAACTCAAATTAAGGAGATAAATATGATTAATTATGGTGTAGTCGGTGTCGGTTATTTTGGTGCGGAGCTTGCCCGTTTTATGAATGATTTAGAGGATGCGCAAATTACGGTTGTGTATGATCCTGAAAACGGAAAAACTATTGCAGAAGAGCT
This sequence comes from Rodentibacter caecimuris, assembly GCF_001019715.1. Taxonomy (GTDB): domain Bacteria; phylum Pseudomonadota; class Gammaproteobacteria; order Enterobacterales; family Pasteurellaceae; genus Rodentibacter; species Rodentibacter caecimuris. The sequence goes on along the minus strand of NZ_BBXJ01000001.1, from coordinate 1,298,014 downwards.
ACAATGTGACGCTGCCGATTCACTCGAAGCATTGGTTACTTCACCTAAAGTCGATTGCGTGATTGTCGCCACCCCGAACTATTTACATAAAGAACCGGTTTTGTTAGCGGCAAAAAATAAAAAGCATGTTTTTTGTGAAAAACCGATTGCGTTAAGTTACCAAGATTGTGATGAAATGGTGCGTGCGTGTGAAGAAAACGGGGTGAAATTTATGGCGGGTCATGTTATGAATTTCTTTAATGGCGTTCGTCATGCCAAAGAACTCATTAACCAAGGTGTCATTGGTAAGGTGCTTTATTGTCATACGGCACGCAATGGTTGGGAAGAAGAGCAACCTACGATTTCTTGGAAAAAAATCCGTGAAAAATCCGGCGGGCATTTATATCACCATATTCATGAGCTTGATTGTGTTCAATTTCTTATGGGGGGAATGCCAAAAACCGTTACCATGGCTGCGGCAAATGTCGCACACAAAGGGGAAAAATTTGGCGATGAAGACGATATGATTTTCGTCACTATGGAATATGAAGACAACCGTTTCGCTGTATTGGAATGGGGCTCGGCTTTTCGTTGGGGAGAGCACTATGTGCTAATTCAAGGTGAAAAAGGGGCGATTAAAATTGATATGTATAATACCAAAGGCACATTGCGTGTAGATGGCAAAGAAAGTTATTTCCTTGTTCATGAAAGCCAAGAAGAAGATGATGATCGTACCCGTATTTACAACAGTACCGAAATGGATGGGGCGATTCAATATGGTAAACCGGGTAAACGTACACCGATGTGGTTAAGTTCAATTATGAAAAAAGAAATGCAATACTTGAATGATATTATGCACGGTATGAAGCCTACGGCGGAATTTGAAAAGCTCTTGACCGGCGAAGCGGCACGAGCGGCTATTGCTACCGCAGATGCGTGTACGCGTTCACGTTATGAACATCGCAAAGTCGCATTATCAGAAATTATAGGTTAGCTATATTCGCTATAAGAAAAAGTGCGGTCAAAAATATAAATAAATTTCGGCATTATGTAGCAGTTGCACAAAGTCCGAAAATTGACTAAAACCACACTTCAAATTAAATGCCTTTCCGAGATGATCTTGCGAAAGGCATTTATTTTTCCTGAAATTTTACTAACAACATCATCATTTTTCACGCAAATTTTCCATTTTCCGCTGATTTAGGCGTAACAAGTCCGCTCGACCGTGATTTAGGTAAGCTAGTTATACCGTTCTATTTAAATCTGATGAAATATATCTAAGTCAGTTGCAAGTTACGCAGCCAACAGTATTTCATCGTACTTCATTTGCTCTTCTAGTCGCTTGAAGTAGTTTTGTGAAATTTCTTCAGGCGCAAAGGCTTTCATTCCAATTAACTCGCCTTGTCGGTGATTCCCTTGCCAGTAACCGACCCATTCTTTGAGGGGTAATACCCATAGACAGCGTTGAAGTACATCAGAAAATAAGTCTCCGTTCGATTTTCTACGATTATCTGACATAAATGCCGCTTGATTGGCGTAATGCAGGGCGTATTTATTATCGGTTTTGTGATGTACGCCACGATGTAAATCACGAAAACGAGCGTTAAAGGATTCCGCAAGATTGTTATTTATGCCTTTGGCACTAAAGGCTTCTTGATGATTGACCGACCAGCGTGTGTAATGAAAGTCAAGGTTGTTATAGGCTGGGTTTTCATCGCACATAATATCGCTGCCAGCGGTGACAAAGCGTTGATTCAAGGCAAACACCGTATCAGCGTTTTCGGTGTAATCTATTGCAACAATGGTGCGGTTTGAACCCCACATTTGTTCATCATTGGCGGAACGTTGATTCAAGCTGATAATACAGCGTTTAGTCGGTCTAAATTTGGGAAATTTCCGTCCTTTTTCGTCCGCTTGTTGGCGTTGTTTATAGTTGTTTTTACGGTAGTTAGGCTTGCGTAGCGTGAAGTTAATCCACGCACCATCTTCGTGAATTTCGCCTTGCATCTGGCGTAAATCACGGGTTTTAAACAGGGTTTCACGCAGCTTATGACATAGCACGAAAGCCGTTTTGTAATTAGTGTTGAGGTGGCGGCTAATATCAATAGCACTAATGCCTTTTGAGCTATTTACCATCAGCAAAGTAGCGGCAATAATATCGACCAACGGGAGCTTGTGAAAAGCGAAAATCGTGTTGGTGGTAACATAGAAATGACGTTGGCAATGCTTGCAGCACCAACGTTTGCGAGATTCAAGAAAATAGGCGTGGTGGCGAATGCCGCAATGCGGGCAACAAACATCGCGAATGTTATCAGGATTGCCCCAGCGTTTTGATTTGAGCAGATGAAAGGCTTCGCTTTCGGTTAAACGGAAAATGTCTTTTAGAGCGATATTTTTTGATTTACTTGCCAATAAATGATGTTGAGCCATTGTGAATTTCCTTGTGTAGTACAAGGCATTCGAGAGTTTGCTAAACGCTAGACATAAAAAATTGCCCACTTGAAAATTCAAGTCGGCTCAAAGCGTTTATGCCTCGAATACCGTACTGTCACAAGAAAACTTGTGAGCTAAACTCCTAGATAAACTCATTGCGACATTCGCCACATAATGTGCGAGATGCTCAATTTTTGCGGTTTATCTATCTTCCCCATTTGAAGGAAAGCTAAAGACAAAATAATAAGTTTATTAGCTTAATGGGAAGGTAATAAAGATAAGTTATATTTCCTTTTTAATAAGTAGCCCAATCATCTTATATTAAATCTAATTTTGATAGGATTATCGTTTATAATATTTTCGATAGTTTGATCTAATATGCTTTGTAATATTTTAGCTGTTTTATCTAATTCATAGATACCTGCTTGATTATTAAATTCATCATCTAATTTAAGAAAATTATCCAGAGTGGTTCTTTCTACATCATAATTGATGGGGTTATGATATAGTTTAGCTATTTCTTCTTGTTTTTCTGTTGGGAAATTTGGGAAAGGAATCATACTCCAGTATTTTTGAGCTAAACTTCCACCATTACCACCAACGGCATAAAGATCAATTATTCCTTTGCTTCTAAAGTAATCTAAGATACATTTTACGAATATTGCTTTATTAGCATTATGCTCTTCTTGTTGTATTGTAATGCCATGAATATTTGTAATAACCTTATCCTGTTCTTCAATAATTACTATGGATCGTCCTTTTTCAAATCCTTCAGCCCCAAAAATTAGATCTCCTTTTTTGAGGGTTTTCAAAGAATTTGGATTGCCCAAATATTCTATACTATCAACGGTTCCATATTTTGAGATAAATTTAGGTAATATCAAAGTATAGAAATTGTCATATCTATTTTTGCTATAAATACTATTTCCTATATTTGACACTTGCAAATTCTGTCCGCGAGAAAGCGAGAATCCAAATTCGTGAATGGTTTTATAACCATTTATATAATTTTCTATTGTAAAAACTATATTCTTAAACTTTTTACGATAAATGTTAGTATCTAATCTACATATATTTTCAACTTCTTTTATCGTTGGCAGATTATAAGAAAATACAGCATCACCTTGATTATCTAATAACTCTTTTTCAATTAACGATAAAATAGTTTGATGACGTTCTTTAATCAAACGTTGTTTATTCACAATTGCTTGAGTTAAATTTTCTACAAATTTAATTACATTATCCACATTATCATTAGGTATAGGAATTTTACAATCCAAAAATAATGTTTTAGCGTGGCGAATTGTTGCACCTTTGGGTACAATAAAATCCAGCTGTTCACGAAAAATAGAATGTTTCATCATTGCAAGCAAATAATATTTATGCTTATTGACAGGTAGTTTATATAATGCTCCTGATAGCATATAATTGGGGTAATCTTTATCCAAAATGACAATTTCACCAATATTGCTATCTTTGGAAATAATTAGATCCCCAGCCTTTAAATTCATTTCCACAAAACTACTTGGCATAATAGGTAATGCAGTTTCGGAACTGATTTCCGGCAAGTAAGAATGCTCCTGCAAGGCTTTGGTGCGTAAAAAATAATGGCTAGATTGACTTATATAATTCGCAGAGCCAACTTCCTCGCCCAAATCTCCGCGAGTTAAATCACGAGCTAAAAAATCTCTCACTAATTTACAGTTTTGATTGGTAATTTCAAATCTTTTATGTTGTGATGATGATAAGCTAAAGCTATTTTCTACAATATCATTGTAGCTAATTATTTTAGGAGTATGAATATAATTGCTCATAATTATTTCTCCTTAATAAACATATCTTGCAATACCTGTTCTTGCGATACACACCACTGTTTAAAATCAGTAATTGTTTGGGTAAAATCTTCATCTAACATTGGATTACCGCCATTATCAATCTGTACTTCAAAAGTTTTATAATCAATCTTGTAAGTTGGTACAAACTGTTTGACACGTTTATTAGTTTTAACTTCATAACCCACTTTTTGAATATCTTTAGCAAATACTTGATAATTTTGCTCTTTTAGTTTGTCTAATTCATCAGCTGTTGGTTTATATGCAACAATAATAGATGTATTTACCCCTGTTTCAGCAAATACATTAGCGGGCAAATCAAAAATTGCCACAATCCGCATCTTATCCATTAACCATTGACGAGCGATTTTATGGCTATCAATACTGGCAATAGAATTAGATAGTACAATTCCCATTCTGCCACCTTCTTTTAAAATACGATAGGCGTTCTCAAGAAAAATGACTCCTAAGTCAATTTTTGTAGCTTGCTTTTTAGATGATTTCTTTTTACCACCAGTATCACTATTGTTGTCACCTTTATTAGAATACAAATTCCATAATTCATAACATTCAATTACAGCTTTATCTGTATCATTATCCTTTTTGGGGGTAAAAGCACGATCTTCTCCAAAAGGCGGATTAGTTAATACTACATCAAATTTTTTTAATTTTTTTTCATCTGGGCGGTTATCCCAATTTCCATTTTTGTTCATAGATGGTATTAACTCTAAGATACCTCCCTCATTATCAAATTTGGATAATAATGAGCCATACCCTGATTTCGCTTCTATTTTGGCATTTCCATCACCATTTAGTAGCATATTTAAAGTAGCAAGCATCACCATTTGTTCATCAATATCCATACCAAAAATATTGCCGTCATCTAGCTTACTATTTGAATTGACATAAGACACAGATAAAAAATCTGCGATACCAACTGTTGGGTCAATGACGGTTTCACCATTTCTAGGGTTGACAACCTTAACCAAGAAATCAATTAGTGGTAAAGGGGTAACAAATTGAGCATTATTTTCTTTAGAAAATGGTGTGGCAAACTTATAAAAAACAAGTTGATAAAGGTCTGTTTTATGTGAACGTACAAATGAATAATTTTGAAATTGACTAATAACTTCAATCAAAACTTTAACGTGATTTTCATTTTTACTATTAAAAACATTGTTTTTTAAAATTCGAGTATATGCACCAGATGCATCACCTCTTAACTGATTTATCCGTTCAATAAGTTTTTGTACATTTTCATCGGCTAGTGACTCATATTTCTTTTCACTAGGGGTAATATAAAAATCAAGATAACGGTTGTTATTCTTTTCATTTCGTTTTTCATCAAAGATCTTTAATGATAAAATTTGAATTAAAATTTCAAATCCGCGCTGATTAGTTAAACCTACTTTATCCATTGTACGCAAGATGTTACTCATTACATCATTGATTTGCGTTGAATGAACGCCCGAAATAATATCCAAATCAAAAATAGTACGGCTCGATAAGTCTTTTTCTTTTAAGTTTTCAATATCTAACAAATATTGAAAGCTAGGAATGTTTAAATAAGGATCAGTTAAATGCAAGCAAAGTTCTTTAGTTTTGCTATCTTCACCTTTTGTATTATATTCATCACTAAAACGTAATAATTTATTATTTTGTTTTTTAAATAAGTACAATCTACCAGTGTCATATAAAATACCTAAACAGAATTTTCGATCACTTTCTCGTAAATAGGCTTTTAATTGCTTATCCCACACTTCAGGAATATTTTTCTTATCTTCTTTCTTAAATTCTATGACAACAATTAAGTGTTCTCTTAACCATTCTAAACTGTCTATATCACCATTCTGGTGGTAGTTTTTATAATGTTCAAACCACTTCTTATCATCAAAAATTGCTCCATCAATTTTTATTGGTGCAGATGATTTATTTCCTTTTGGGAAATGAACTTCTGTTCCAATATAGTCTTTTGGAACAAGCCCAGAATTTACTAATGAATATAAAAATTGCCATTTGTAAAATTCTTCATTAGTTGATCCATCTTTCTTCTTAAAAATAGTCTTTTTATTATATGTCAAATGGACAGGAAGAAAGCAATCATACTCAATTGTATTAATGTTTTCTTGATCAAATTTAGCTTTAAATTCAGAAAAATTCATTTTAAACCTCCAAATTGTCTTGAAGATTTAAAATAAAATGCAATACTAGGCTTGTAGGCTTGTAGGCTTGTAGGCTTGTAGGCTTGTAGGCTTGTAGGCTTGTAGGCTTGTAGGCTTGTAGGCTTGTAGGCTTGTAGGCTTGTAGGCTTGTAGGCTTGTAGGCTTGTAGGCTTGTAGGCTTGTAGGCTTGTAGGCTTGTAGGCTTGTAGGCTTGTAGGCTTGTAGGCTTGTAGGCTTGTAGGGACATTTTTTGTTCCTTATTGAGTTAATGTCAAGTTAAATATTTATTGTTTATTGGAAATTTCTTTGAAAGAAATTGAGAAAGCATCTTTTAAGTTTTCAGGCATAGTGCGATAGTCAGCAATCAATTTTTCTTCTTGTGCCGAAATTTTACTTTCTTGTGTTGCTGCTTGAAACATTGCTCCATTTCCTGTAAGCAACCAAGTTATACTGATTTCAAGCCCATTATGAATTTTCACTAAGGCATCTACATTCGGATCACGCCCTTCATTTAAGTAATTCATAGCAGAACGATACGAAATACCAGTAACATTAGAAAACTCTGTAACGCTCATATTTTTAGCATCTAAAACCTGTTTTAAACGTTCTGATATGCACATTGTTTCACATTCCTATTGAAAAAAGTGAACGATTATGATACATTATACACAATCAATATGAATAATGTTTCATATTTTAGTTTAATCAAGGTGTGATCTCAATACTATGGCACAACATTTTCTCCTCTCCAGCAAGGCTCGTACAATTTCTTCTCGTGAAGTGGCTCAACTTTCCGATGAAGAAGCCTTTAGCTTGCTTTGCGAATTGCGTTGGGGAAGTAAAGAAGTGGTTGTTTGTCCGAAATGTGGTGTACAGCACAAGGCTTATTGGATTGGAACGCGTAAACAATGGAGATGTAAACATTGTCATCATACTTTTAGTGTGACATCTGGAACTATCTTTGCAAATCGCAAATTGTCATTTCAAATCTATCTCTATGCCATTGTCGAATGGATAAATGCCGTAAAAGGTATTTCTTCACTTCAACTTGCAAGAAATACGGGAATTAATCCGAGAACGGCATTTGTACTTTCTCATAAATTCCGTAAAGCGCTATTGGAAAGCCGTGATATGAAACCACTTTCAGGCATAGTCGATATGGACGGTACTTATGTGCATTCTGCGCCACGCAAAGCGAATAAGAAATCTGACCGCATTGACTATCGTTTAAAGGAAAATCAAAATCCTAATAAACGTTGTGTGATGGTTGCTCGTGAACATTACTCACGAGAAGAAAAAACATCAAATGTGTTGCATTGTGGTGCAAAACGTTCGCACGTTTTCGTGGCTCATACTGAATCGCAATCGGTCGTAAAAAGTTTTGCTGACAAATTCATTAAGCCTAATACACGAATCAATACCGATGAAAGCACGGCTTACGATGTTCTATTACCTTACTATGACTTGAGAACAGTAAATCATAAGGAAGAATATCGCAGTGATTTCGGTGTGACAAATAATCAGGCGGAAAGTTTATTCAGTCGCTTTAAACGTATGTATTACGGACAAATCCATAAAATCAGCAATGAATACTTACTAAACTATGCGAATGAAATTGCATATCGTGAGGATAATAGACGTGCCTCAAACAAAGCACAGTTTATTGATGTCTTGAGTCGGTGTTTGAAAACGACCAACGATAACAATGAATCGGTATTATGTAGCAGTTGCACAAAGTCCTAATATTGACTAAATCGCAAACTATGTGAATGCCTTTCGGAAATGAAAGGCATTGCTTTTGGTGCAAATTCTACCGAAAATCCCTTAAATTATCATGCCATTTTTGTCTTTTTCTGTGAATAAGGCGAGTCAAATCAACCTAACCTTATAGAAGTTAAGCTGGTTTTTGGCATTTTATATCATTTAATACGTTGTGAGTGCCATCATCTCCTTGAGATGTTTAAAATAGGTTTGAGAAACCTCTTGAGAACTAAATGCCGCCATACCAATTAGCTCTTGTGTGCGATGATTGCCTTGCCAATAGCCTACCCATTCTTTTAACGGCAGTACATATAAACAACGTTTTAGCATATCGTGGAATAACTCGCCGTTCGATTTACGGCGATTATCAGACAGATAAGCGGCTTGATTGGCATAGTGTAAGGCGTATTTATTATTGCACTTGTGATGTATGCCTCGATGTAAATCACGGAATCGGGCGTTAAAGGATTCAGCGAGATTATTATTGATACCATATTTACTGTAACATTCTTGATGATTGACCGCCCATCTTGTGTAATGAAAATCTAATCCGTGATAGGCGGGATTTTCATCACAGAAAATATCACTCCCTTGTTTCACAAATCGGTGGTTGAGTGCCAATACCGTGTCTGCACTTTCGTTGTAATCCATTGCCACAATGGTTCGGTTGGAACCCCACAGAGTTTCATTATAAGAAGCTCGTTGATTTAAGCTAATAATGCAACGTTTGGTAAGGCGGAATTTGGGGAATTTTCGCTTTCGTTTATCGGCTTTTTGTTGCTGTGTATAGGTGTTTTTACGAAAATTTGTTTTTCTCAAGGTGTAATTAATCCAAGCGCCATCTTCGTGAATTTCGCCTTGTAGCGGTGTGAAATCACGCGTTTTAAACAACGCTTCACGGAGCTTATGGCAAAGGACAAAAGCAGTTTTGTAGTTGATATTCAAATGGCGACTCAGTGTTATCGCTGAAATCCCTTTCACACTGTTGATAAAAAGGGCAATAGCAGCCAATAAATCTACTAAAGGCAATTTATGAAAGGCAAATACTGTATTAGTGGTAAGATAGAAATATCGTTGGCAATATTTGCATAACCAACGTTGGCGAGAAGGTAGAAAATAAGCGTGGTGGCGAGTATGGCAATGGGGACAACAGACATCATTAAGGCTATCGGGATTACCCCAGCGGTAGCCTTTTAACAAACGAAAAGCCTCTGTGTCAGACAAACGGAAAATGTGTTTCAAGGAGAGAGTGCGAGAGGCAGACGAGAGTAAATAATGCTGGGGCATAAAAAATCCTTTCACGGGCGATAAACCGTGAAAGGCGTTTAAAGGGAACTATGCCCAGATGGATGTATTGTACGTTTTTTAGGCTTTTGTCAAGTAAAACTTACATTGAGCGATAGGTTCTATTTTCTAATTCAGTTAGGATAAAATCCTTTCGTTTTTCAAATGCCTTTCTTTTTTGTTTTGATAAGAGTGAGGTTTGATAAACAGTTGCTTTCATATTGAGCAAATACTGTTTTTCTTTTTCGTTTCTTAAGCTTTCAATTCTTCCGATAATATCAGAAAAGCCCCACAAAATGCCAAACGAGTAGAAAATAGACCAGACAATAGTTGCCAACCTAATGGTAGATAAAGAGAGCTTGTGACAAAGATAACATTTGACATGAAGAAGTAAGACATCCTGAAATGGATAGTTTTTTCTACCAAATAGCTTGAGGCTAAAACAGATAAGGTTAAAAGGAGAAAGTCTGACATTGCTTTGAAATCAAAAAAGTTAATATATTGATCATTATCGTTTAATTTGGGTGTTAATTACAACAGCAGTAGTTTGGTTCTAGTCACTTTTTTAGAGATATTGTGTCGCTTTTAACTGAAAACGAGAAGGGTAAAAGTAAGCTTTGTAAGTAATTTTACAAATCAGACATTCAACGGTATAGAAACAATGAGAATTTCCTCAACAAATATTTTTCAAAAAGATGGGAGTTTCAGCATAGATAAATCACGGATCTCAGAAAAAGGGAAATTGCGATATGCAAAGAGTAAAAGTGGAGATGTTTTTTGCTTCTTTTTCATTTATTCGTTCTATATATAATTAACCTCTGGATTATTGCTTTACGCCGAATAAGTCCAGTTTCTCTTGTTAAATTAGTTGAACAAATTAAATATAAAAAAACAAACGAGAAGATTTGCTCAAAAATAGAAACATTGTAGAATAAATTTTGAACAATTTGTAAGAAAAAATAGCGAGCTGGCACTCGCTAAGGCTTCTAAAAATAAGATATTGTTTCAATTAGTTCATCTAGTGATCTAGCTCCTTCCATAGGTTTAGTGATAAACACCATAAAGTATCTAAATTTATGAGGTAAACCAAGTTGGTTTGCAAGAGACTCCCACTTTTTTCCTAACTCTAATTTATTTTTAGATTCATGATTGGCTAATTGCTCTCCTTTTACTTCAACTAAGATCAAGGTGTTTTTCTTAGTTAAAATCAGGAAATCAGGATAATGATTAATAAATCCATTTATTTTAAAACTATATGCTTTTCTTTTATCATCAATCCGATGCCACCAAACGATATTATCTAAACTAATAACACGAGAAATTACATTGAATTCATAATTATTCATACCCGACTCTCTCTCATATAAGCTACGACTTAATGAATCAGCAAAGTTTTGTGGTGTAATTTCTATTGGGAGTTGATATTCGGCTTTAATTTGAAAACGTTCCTGATCAACCCATTTTAAAAATTCTTCTTTAGAGAAATCTTCTTGTAATTGTCTAATTTTCTTTTTGATCTTATCAAAAAATGGTGAAGGTTTAATTAAACAGCTTTCCATATCAGTAAGGCTCATTTGTTCAATGATTTTTCTAAAGTAAACTCGAATTTCAGAATCTGCAATAGGAAAAAAAGGCATTCTTTCCAGCAAAAGTTAGTAAACTAGTTACAAGATTTTCTTTTTTTTGTTCTAACGAATAATTTCTAAATAATTTTAACAACTGTTCGGATTTTTCTTTGTTTAACGGTGAGAATTTAGCATTCTGTTCATTTTCAACATCAATACTATATAATTCTGGATCTAAATCTGAAAAAGAAATATTTGTATCACACTTATTTAACTCAAAATGTGTTAGTAGGTTATTTTTATCAAATACGACTTCATCCTGAAAAAGTCCTGAAATTATTTCAAAAAACTGTGGTATATATATTTTTCTAACTGTTTCAATAAATTCTTGATTAATCTTCGCAATGTTCATATTTTCACTTAATTCTTTAGGAATGGAGGAGCGACTATTTTCTATCTCCAAATTAAAGTTCGTACTTTGTGTTATGACTTCTTTTGTAAAATCACTAGATGTAGTACCAAGATTAATTTTGTTAATATTTTGATTTTTTAATCTATTTTTATTAAAATCAAACTCTTCCTTTTCTGTTATATCTTCTTTAAAATCTGAATCTAGCTGCAATTCAAGAGGCTTATTATCTGAAACTGGCTTTATAGATTCTTCATTCTTGATTATAGTGGAATTAATTGCACGATAGTCCTTTGGACTAAAACCTGCCAAAGTTAAACCTTCTACAATATTACCTAATACTGTTCTAAATTGAGCTGAAGCAGTGAATATATAGCTCATATTAAGCAATGGATTACTAAATAGTTTCGCATTTGGCTGGCGTAAAATACGCCCTACAATTTGAGTCACATCAATTTCAGAGTGTTTATTTGCTAGGTTAGCTAGAATATATGCAAACGAGCAATCCCAACCTTCTTTTAAAGCATTTACCGTAATTATAAAACGAACAGGACAATCAGAAGAAAATAGATTCATATTTTTTAATTCATCTATTTCTGCTGTTTTAATCTTAATTTGTTCTGCTGGAATTTGTAATTCTTCTACTAAGGTTTGTTTTACTTTTTCAAAAGTCGTATTATCTCCTTTAGTTTTAGCTTCAGCTTGAAATAATACAATAGGTCGAACATAAGGTTCGCCATTTTCAAAGGCTTGTTTGGCTACTTTCTCCAAATAATGTTGGAAAGTAACTGCGGAAATCAACACATCTTCTTTGTTTGCCTGATTAGAAGCATTAACAGGCAACTTAACCATATTTTCTTTCTTTAAAGAAAGTGAACTTACATAAGAAATAATATTACTATTCTTTCTTGGTGTTGCAGTCAAATCTAAAATAAATTTCGCATTCAGATTACTCAGCATTTCTAATGATAAATCAGATGTTGCATTATGGCTTTCATCAACAATCACTACAGGCTCAAGACTACGAATCACGTTAATTAGCGAAGTAGCATCACTCTCTGGTAGCGCTGTTGTTTTAGTATCAAAAGAAGCTAAATAACCATTTTCACGATAAATCAAACGCCCTTCTTTATTTCTTGTTCTAAATGCGTCAAAAGTCATTATCACAATAGAAATACCGCTTTTTACCGTGTCAGCGTCAAATCCTCGCCCAAGCAGGACATCATCTTTTTCATACACATTGACTCGTCCATTGAATAATACATTCAATTTTTGGCGATAAGGATGTTCGGGATTTTGTAAATTTGTTAATGTTTGTTCTAAAATTGCAGTGGAAGGTACAAGCCAAACAGTAAAACGAGGTTTTCTTTCTCCGTGATATTCCACTGCATCATAAATAGAACGTAAAGCATTGACCGCAATGAAGGTTTTTCCTCCAGCCGTAGGCACTTTCACGCAAACGTGCGGTGTATTTGAAATTTTTTCTATATAATTTTGGTTAGACACACCTTTTTTTACCCAATAACTAGCAAAGGATTGATTTAACTTCTTACTGCCATATTTATTTAATTCTTCCAGATAATCATTAAGATCGAGGATTACTTTTTCTTGATAACTATTTAATTCCATTCTTCTTTCCTTATAACTTGCTAATATCTCTTGGTATGCGTTTGAATCTAATCTTAAATTGTGCTAACTGTTCATCACTTAATGTACATTTATCAGCATAAATAATATAATCTTGTGGTTTTTCAGAAAGGAAATCAGCGTTTAAATAGCGTAAAAATTCTAAACTTAACGTGGTGATTTGATCAGACTCATAATAAAAAACATAAGCGGTATAGTAATTTTTCCCTAAAAAATAACCGCTTATTTCTTGATTAAATACAGTCTCTAGTTTCTCACTATGTGCAATATACTCACGAATACTGTGTAAATCAGCTTGATTGTTTAAATTACCATCTGAATCAAATAAGGTTTCACCAATGGTATAAAAACTAAACCCACCTCCTGTACCTTTTTGAGTTTCAGCTTTTGAACCGTAGCCATTGATAACGCGGCGGATTCGTTCAGCAGTAATACTTTCAGCATAATCCATCATTTCAATGCCAATAAACTGGCGGCTACCTCCATCTCTGGTGTTAAGATTTAAAACAGCGTGGGCAGTTGTGGCACTACCAATAAAGCTATCCAAGATTAAAGATTTTTTTGATGTTGCAATAGTTAAAATATGTTCAAGAACTGAAACAGGCTTTGGTGTATCAAAAACTTTTTTATTAAAAATCTCTTTTAATTCTCTAGATGCTTTCTTATTCCCATCAATCTTTTCACCATCCAATTCGGTCCATAGATTAGAGGGTCTCTTTTTTCGACCTTCCAAATAGTATTTGTAATAAACTTTCCATTCACTATTATCATTTTTAAAGTAAATTTCATTGTTTTCTAACATTTTCTGGTAAGTATCTTCACCAACTCTCCAACGACTTTCATATCCAGTTGGTCCTATTGGATAAATTGGCGTGTTATCAGGAGACATAATAGGATAATACATTGAAGGTCTATCTTCTCTTCGATCCTCTGCCCCAGTCCGTCTTAATTGTAGAATGGAAAATTTACCATTCTCATCTTCTAAGTTATATCTTTTCTCATCATCTTCGGATAATTCAATACCATTTATCAGAAAACTGTTTGTTTTTGCATAAACCAAAATTGAATCAAAAGCATTTCCTAATTTATTGGTATCTTGAACTGTTGTTCCTGTTGCTCTAGTTATATTTCCTACAAAATTTCCATATCCAAAAATTTCATCGCAAATTAATCTTAAATGAGCAATTTCTATATCGTCAATGCTAATAAAAATAACCCCATCATCAGCTAACAAACGATGTAATAATTTCAATCTAGGATACATCATACAAAGCCATTTATCGTGACGAGATAGATCTTCACCTTCTTTACCTACTATTTCACCTAACCATTTTTTGATACGAGGATCATTTACATTATCGTTATATACCCATTTTTCATTACCTGTGTTATATGGAGGATCAATATAAATACAATTAATTTTACCTTCGTATTTAGGCAAAAGACTTTTTAAAGCTAATAAGTTATCCCCCTGAATCAACATATTATTTTGACTATTTTCAGGTTTTCCATTATCGGCTTTAAAATCGTATTCTTTTTTTAGAAGATGAAAAGGAATATCGTGATGATGATTTTTGACTTTATCTTTTCCAATCCAAGTTAACTGCGGCATACAGCCTCCTTGAATTTTTTGGATAAAAAAGATGAGAATATATTGACAAAAGTTAAAGTTGGGCTAACGTTGCGTTGCGTTGCGTTGCGTTGCGTTGCGTTGTTCATTTTTTGTTCCTTATTAAGTTAATGTCAAGTAATATTTACTGCTTATTGGAAATTTCTTTAAAAGAAATTGAGAAAGCATCTTTTAAGTTTTCAGGCATAGAGCGGTAGTCTGCAATTAGCTTTTCTTCTTGTGCTGAAATCGTACTTTCCTGTGTTGCTGCTTGAAACATTGCTCCGTTTCCTGTAAGTAGCCAAGTTATACTAATTTCTAACCCTTTATGAATTTTTACTAAGGCATCTACATTCGGATCTCGTCCTTCATTTAAGTAATTCATCGCTGAACGATACGAGATCCCTGTTACGTTAGAAAATTCAGTGACGGTCATATTTTTAGCTTCTAAGACCTGCTTTAAACGTTCTGATATGCACATTATTTCACATTCCTGTTGAAAAAATTGAATGATTATGATATATTATGCATAATCAATATGAATAATGTTTCATATTTTAGTTTAATCAAGGTGTAATCTCAATACTATGACCCAACATTTTCTTCTCTCTAGCAAAGCCCGCACGCTTTCGCCACTCAAGATAGCACAGCTATCTAATACCGAAGTGCGGGCATTGCTCTGCCAAATTCGGTGGGGAAGTGAAGAAAATGTGGTGTGTCCAAAATGTGGCGTACAACATATTGCTTACCGTATTCCTGCTCGTCATCAATGGCGATGTAAACATTGTAAGCATACCTTTAGCATTACTTCAGGTACAATTTTTGCTAACCATAAGCTGCCGATTAAAACTTACTTATTCGCTATCGCTTTATTTGTGAATGCAGTAAAAGGCATTTCCGCTTGCCAGCTATCTCGTGACTTGAATGTACAGTACAAAACGGCTTTTACGCTTGCGCATAAAATTCGTGAGAGCTTAATTGTACAACGTGAACTCTTTCCGCTGTCAGGCGAAATCCATATTGATGGCACTTACATACATTCCGCTCCACGTCCAAAGAATAAGAAAGCAGAGCGTGTGGATAGACGTTTAAAAGCCAATACCAATCCAAACAAGCGTGCAGTATTGGTCATGCGTGAACGTTATTCAGAACAAGAAACGACTGCTAATCCACAATTAGTGGGAGCAAAGAAAACCATCACGTTTCCTATTCTCTCAGAGAATACCGACACCGTAAAGAAATTAGCTACGGCGTATATTGAGCCAAACAGCCGTATCCATGCGGACGAAAACGCAGCCTATGATGAACTGATGGTCAATTACGATTTGCAACGAGTAAATCACCAACATGAATATTGTAGCGATGAAGGGATTACGAACAACCTTGCGGAGAGTTACTTTGCACGATTCAAACGTATGTATTATGGGCAAGTCCACAAGATGAGTAACGTCTATCTTGATAACTATGCGAACGAAGTCGCCTATCGTGAAGATACTCGTAAACTGGATAATTTAACTATTTTCAATGATGTGACCAGTAAATGCCTCAGCACTTCATCAGATAATGCTTGGAAAGGCTACTGGCAAGGTAATCATAGACAAACAGAAAGATTGGTAATGTGATGGCAAAGAAAATCTATCTCAGTCAAATTCAGGCAAAAATTGACCGCTTGCAACGTGAGCGTAAACAAGTGTTAGAACACCTTACATTAGTGGAAGACAAACTCGATAAGCTACAAGCTGCCATTGAGATTATGCAAGAAGAAGCCCTAACTGATAAATACAATACAGAACTTTATACCTACCGCACTTATCAACATCGTTTCAAGGGAAAACTACGCCAAATGGTACTAGCCGAGATGAAGGCAAAACCAAACCACGAATTTACCGTTAATGAATTGATTAAGCTCGTCCTTATTCGAGATGGACAAAACCCCATCATTCAACCGCAGCATACTGTTTCCGTGCGTGGTGCATTGAAGCATTGGTTTAATAAAGGCGTACTAGAGAGAATAGAATTAGGTGTTATGGATATAAGATGGAAATTGAAAGTCTAAATATCGCGTTCAGATACCTTTCTTTTATGCAGAATTTTAAGGCTTTTTCTTGCTTTTTCCCACTAACGGCACTATAATCCAAGCATCCAAGTTGAAAATCACATACCATAATAAAATCAAAAATGCAAGATATTATTTCCACCTTAGATGATTGTAGCGAAGAACAAGCTCAAATTATAGCATCTATTATTGATAAATACATAAAAGAAACTACGTAGCCATTACAGTCTAGGAATGTAGCAATTTTTATCGGTGGTGGAAGTGGTGCAGGGAAATCAACAATCCGAAAACTGATTCAACAGCAATATGCTGGTTTTTTAATTATTGATCCCGATGAAATAAAAACATTAATTCCTAGTTATGAAAAATTACAAGCTGAACATGGCTATGAAGCCTCAGCTATAGTTCACGCGCAAAGTAGCGAAATAGCTCGAAAGTTGATTCAGCTTGCTCAGAAAGAGCTTTATAGTTTTATGTATGATGCTACATTAAAAAATGTTCATAAGTTTGAATTGATTTTTAAAGAATTAAAACAATTGGATTATAACATATCATTGGTTATTGTAGATTGTGATATAGAGCTTGCAATTAAGCGAATTAAAGGTCGAGAAATTCAGGAAAACAGAAGTGTTCCTGAAGATATAGTAAGACAGAGCCACAAAATGATTCCAGTTTCATTTCGAGCATTAAACAAGCATTGTTCTGAATGGGTCATTTATAATACAGATGAAGAGCAGCCTAAGCAAATTGCTGTAAAGCACAATAATAGTGTAAATATTGATTCCGATCTATATACTAGATTCATGAGTAAATCTGAAGATTAAATATGGTGAGTTTAACATTAGGAGGGTATTTATGAGTATTATTTACGAAATAGATCAAATCCTTGTGAATAACAAAGATTATTTTATTTTGAAAAGCAAGGAATTTGAAGAAAATTATTTGAGATTTGAAGAAAAACATCTTTCAGATAATGAAAAATTTCCATTATATTCAAAAAATAAAAATTATGAATATGAAGAGTAATATATTAGCTAAATAGCTCCTATATGTTAATAGGAGCTGTTTTATTTATTTCTGTCCTATATACCAAGTATAGTAGTAGATTACTGTTGTTTTCACGAATGGAATAACTTTAATGGCTTCAATCGCCAATGAAACCCTGTACGCTCAATCAATCCTTGTTTCTCCAACCGCAGTAATATTCTCTTAACCGCCTTATAATGGTTATCGCCCACATCAACAAATTGTGGCTGACCTTGTAAACTCAATACCGCTTCAGCAATTTCTCCACATTGCATCAAACCACTAGATTCTCGTAATACTTTTGCTATCAAAGAAGTTGTGATGAGTGGTGGAGCTTTAGGCTCAGATGCAAAGGGCTGTGCCAGTTCATTAATTTCTTGTGTTAATACATTAATTTGTTTTGCTAATAACGCTTGTTTTTCTTTCAGCAGCAATAAACGTGCACCTAGCTCTCGTTTCGATAGTTTTTGTGTCATAATAAAAAAAGTCCTTACCTAATCTAATAAGTAAGGACTTTAACAATTTCTAATAATACGGTCTTTGTGCAACTGCTACATAATACCGCAATGAATGGTGCGGTTATTGGCAGCGTAAGATTATTCATCAAGAAGTGATTTGGCAGTAGATATATGGCATATAACCTAGATAAAAAGCTCAAAGAGTTTGAATTTGAACGTAAACAGGTGTTGCATCACCTTGCGTTGCTTGATACGAACATTGCCACATTAAAACGCGCCATTGAGCTTACTCAACAAGAAAGTGATGTTACACTTTATAATACGGAAAATTTTGTGTACCGTCGCAAATTCAAACTCTTTAAAGGGAAAATCCGTAAATACATCGTACAGATAATGCGAGAATCTCCCCATAAGGGCTTTACTATTGCAGAACTCACGCAGCGTATTTTCGATATTGAACAAAATCCTGATACACCGTCCGAAAAACATCTTGATTCCGTTCGTAAACAACTGAATGAGTTTTATAAAAGAGAATGGATTAATAGGACTCAAATCAGCCGAAATGAGGTTCACTGGCAATGGAAAACAAAAATAGCAGATGTACTCATATCTTTATTTAGTAAATATTGTTATTTAAATTGATTATCTTTGTTTTCTCTATTATTATTCAATCAATTTTTATAAAGATATGTTTACAATGAGTGCACTAAGTAATCAATCTGTTAACTTTATAGCTTAGCAACTAGGTAGTTTCGTCGAAAAATACTTTAAAGAGTGCGATATAATCTCTTACATGGGAAACATTAACGAATCTAGTATAGATTATTGGAAAACAAGAATTCAGGAAAATGGTAGAACAGCTAGAAGTAATGGAATATCAACTCTAGTAGTATTTTTATCTACAAATGGTGGTAGTGCAAGTGCTGTCGAAAAAATGGTTGAAATTACTAGACATTTCTATAACGAAGTTTATTTCGTTATTTTAGATCAAGCAATGTCTGCTGGAACTATTTGGGCAATGTCTGGTGATAAGATTTACATGAACTATGCTTCATCTCTAGGTTCTATAGATCCACAAGTAGAAACTCCTGAAGGAAGATGGGTTCCAGCTTTGGGTTTTTTAGATAAAATAGATGAACTTGTTCGTAAATCTAAAGAAGGCACTCTAACACAAGCAGAGTTAATGTTGTTAAAAAATCAAAACTTAGGTACTATTAGATCATACGAACAAGCTGCTGAGCTATCTAAAGCACTATTAAAAACTTGGTTAGTTAAGTATAAATTTAAAGATTGGCTCAAAAAAGAAACATCTGGGAAGGATGTAACGAAAAAAGATAAAGAGGTTCGAGCTAGTGAGATAGCAGAAAAACTTGGTGATAACAAGCGATGGCATTCTCATGGTCGTTATATTGGTATAAAGACTCTTACAGAAGAGTTAAATATAAAAATTGATGACTTTAGTGATAACATAGAAATGTGCAACGATTGTGAGCAATTAAGAAATAGTTTAAGAGAATTTATGAGAATGTTTTCCCAAGAAATTCTTATAGTTTTTGGTTACAGAAGACCTAAATCCATTGAGGAAAAGGGGGGAGAATGAGCTATACACAACAAGACTTAGAATATTTACTTTCTAACGATTGATTTAGAACAGGATAATATGAGTAATGAATTAAACTCTAAATTTTCTTTTACTGACTCTAGTTATGATATTGCAACACCACAGGAAGTATTTCTTTTAGGGCTACAACAGGAAAAAGGTTATACCTATCAATCGCTATAAATCTAAATAGCGGTATCTCTACCGCTATTTCTTATTCCTGCGCTAAAGGTTTTAATCGCCATTCAGAACGCCTGAAAAATCTTCGCTTTATTGTCCGTTTATGTAATTCAACTTCTTTCCGTTCAATAATTCCTTTCTTATACAGTTCTTTTAATACGCGAGCAACAGCTAATTCATGTTCTCTTTGGGGTGGAGGATAATTTTTGCCAGTGTCTAATTCCAACGCCGCATCTGTAATAAAGTATAATGTTTTCCAACTATCACTTTGTTTGAATACTCTTGCAACCAACAATTGAAGATTTTGCTTAAACAATCGAGGTTTTATTAGCCTTGAAACATTAAATTGTGTGTTGATTTGCCTTAAATCGAAATTAGGTTCAATGTATATCAAGGTATTCTCAAAACAAAGTATTTTATCCTCTAAATCTGATTTCTGTTGTTTTAACTGATCAAGTTGATGTTCAAGAATTGCTTTTTCTTTATAGCTACTTTCGATTAATTTGGTAAGTTGAGAAATAAGGTGGGATTCTGCCATAATAAAAATCTCCATTGAGTTAAACTTTCAATGGAGATTTTAGTATTTTCAAGCGGTTAGGTCTTTGTGCAACTGCTACATAATACCGATAAATTTGACCGCACTTTTATTTTTATCGACTAACCGGTATTACGCATTCCTGCAGCGATACCGGTGATGGTGATCATCAATGCTTGTTCTACATCAGGATTTGGGTGATCCGGATTTTCGCGGAAACGGTGGAGGAGTTCCGCTTGGAGAAGATTGAGCGGATCGGTGTAAATATTGCGTAATGCGATAGATTCGGCGATCCATGGCAAATCGGACATTAACTCACTGTTATGGGAAAGTGAGAGTACCGTTTGAATATCAGCCTGTAATTGTTGGCGTAAATTTTCGCCCAAATACCAAAGTTCTTTTTTCACCAAACGTTGATCGTATTGTTGTGAAAGCCAGCTATCCGATTTGCTGAATACCATCTCTAACATACCGATTCGAGTGGAGAAAAACGGCCATGTTTGGCACATTTCTTGAATAATATCGCTCTTGCCGTTTTCAATTACTTGACGCACCGCTGCACCAGCTCCCAACCATGCCGGTAACATGAGTCGATTTTGCATCCAAGCGAAAATCCAAGGAATGGCTCGAAGACTTTCTACACCACCGTTTGGATTACGTTTGGCAGGGCGTGAACCTAGGGGTAATTTAGAGAGTTCTTGTTCCGGTGTGGCACTGCGGAAGGACGGTACAAAGTCTTTATCACCCCGTACGACATCACGGTAGATTTTGCAAGAAATAGTAGAAAGTTCATCCATTATTTTGCGCCATTCCGCTTTAGGTTCCGGTGGCGGTAAGAGATTTGCTTCTAAAATAGCGCTTGCATAAAGATCGAAGGTTTCTACCGCGACAGCCGGTAAACCGAGTTTGAAGCGGATCATTTCGCCTTGTTCTGTTACGCGTAAGCCATTTTTCAATGAACGTGGCGGTTGAGAAAGTAGCGCCGCATGTGCCGGTGCACCGCCCCGACCGATTGTTCCGCCACGTCCGTGGAATAATGTCAGTTCAATACCGAGTTTTTCAGTTAAATTCACAAGCGCCTCTTGTGCACGATATTGTGCCCATGAAGCAGCCATCATTCCCGCATCTTTGGCTGAATCCGAATAGCCAATCATCACCATTTGGCGGTTATTAATTACGCCTCGATACCAACCGATATCGAAAAGTTGGCTCATGACATTTTCTGCGGCATCCAAATCATCTAAGGTCTCAAAGAGAGGAACTACCGGTATATGGTAAGAAACCCCGGTTTCTTTTAGTAATAAATGGGCGGCAAGTACATCGGATGCACTACGTGCCATAGAAATAACGTAACAAGCAATGACCCCTTGTTTTTGTGCCGCAACAACTTTGCAGGTATCAAGAATTTCTTGTGTTTCTGCAGATGGTGTCCAATTTTGCGGAATTAATGGGCGGCGTGAACTTAATTCACGAATTAAAAAGGCTTGTTTATCTTCTTCTGTCCACTGTGAATAATCACCTAAACCGATATAACGTGTGATTTCCGCAATGGCATTGGTATGACGTGTACTCTCTTGTCGAATATCCATTTGTGACAAGGTGACGCCAAAGCAGCGGATACGATGTAAAATATCAAGTAACGAGCCGTTTGCAATAATACGCATACCACACGCCATAAGTGATTGATAACAATCATAAAGCGGTTCCCAAAGTTGGTTATCCTCTAAAATAATCTCACTTTCTGTTACACGAGGCAGACGATCGGCAAGGAGATCATCAAAGTAGGAGAGGGTTGTGGTGAGTTTTGTGCGTAAGCCTTTTACGACGGTGCGATATGGTTCTAAATGATCGCCATATTTTGTTCGGAATTCATCGGTACATTTCACCATGGAAAGTTCATCAACCAGTTTGCAGATGTCTTGTAGGAATAAATCTGCCGCTTTCCAACGGGCAAAATTCAGAACTTTTTGGGTAATTGGGGCGGTCACAAACGGGTTTCCGTCACGGTCGCCGCCCATCCAAGAAGAAATGCGTACCGGCTTTAAACCTACCGGCAAATCATAACCTAAGAATTCACGTGCATTTTCATTTAATTGACGAAGAAATTCCGGCACAGCTTGCCAAAGGCTGTTTTCTAACATTGCAAATCCCCATTTCGCTTCATCAAAAGGGGTTGGGCGAACGGTGCGAATTTCATTGGTGTGCCAAGCTTCGGCAATTAAACGAAGGAGTAAACGTTCAATAATGCATCGTTCTTTTGAGGTGAGATCGCCGTGTTCTAATTTACTTAAACATTTGTTAATTTCAACATGCTTATGGATCAGTGAACGGCGCGTGGTTTCTGTTGGATGTGCTGTTAATACAAGTTCGATTAATAGTTTTTCAATGGTGTTATACACCTCGTCTTTTGAGGCATTTTCAGCTTTCAAACGCGTGAATAGTGTGTGTAAAGAGCGTTCTGAAGGGGCTTTTTGTGAATGTTCTCGGGAGATGGTTTGATATTGTTCTGCAATATTTGTCAGGTTCAGAAATTGACTGAATGCACGAGCTACAGGAATGATGTTATCCGTTGAAATATTCGCGAGGGTTTCGAGTAATGCTTGACGTGCGTTATCGTCCCCAGCTCGAGAATCACGGGATAATTTGCGGATATTTTCGATGAGTTCAAGAATATCGGCACCTTGTGCATCGTTAATGGTTTCTCCGAGAAAGCGCCCTAACATATTGATGTTATTGCGCAGAGTAACATACTCTTGTGTCATATAAACTCCTAAAAAGTAAAATAAAACTGGATATAGATATAACTAAAAATAGGTGTAGGGTCAAACTCAACAAGATAAAAGATTGATGAAAAACAGGAAAAATAAATTTTTCTAAAAAAATAACCGCACTTTTTAACTAAAACATAAAAAGTGCGGTTATTTTTTAGTATGTTTTATAACATGGTTTTAACAGATTTTCTGATAACCAATTCAGGATGAATATCAATGCGACTTTGCTTATGTAATAAATTATCTTTATCTTTCTGTGAAATGCGTTCAAAGAGCAAATTAACCGCTTGTGCACCTAATCGGGATTTTGATTGGTGAATCGTTGTAAGTGGCGGAGCATAAAAACGTGATGAATGAATATTGTCATAACCAATGACCGAAATATCATCCGGTACACGTAATCCTTTTTCTGTGATGGCTGAAATAGCACCGAGTGCCATGACATCATTACAACAAAAGACTGCCGTTGGTAGCTCGGTTCGGGCAAGAATTTTATTCATACATTCATAGCCGTCTTCCGGTTCAAAATACCCCTCCATTACCCAATCTTGATTAACCGCCAGATTTGCCTCGGTCATCGCTTTCTCAAAACCTTCGTAACGGGTTCTTGCCGTAGTTTTACTCTGTTCCCCTGCGATAATACCGATTTTTTTATGACCGCAATCAATCAAATGTTTGGTTGCAAGATAGCCGCCCATAAAGCTGTTATCTTCGATCACATCGGTGTCACTGTTAGGTCCCCAATCCATTACCACTATCGGTAAGCTGGAAACATTGGAAAGTAAATCAAGGGAAGTTTGGGTATATTCGGAACACATCACAAGCAAACCGTCCACCCGTTTTTTAACTAACATTTCTAAATGATTTTTAATTTTTTCAGGATCATTTTGCGTGTTGCATAAAAACAGGGAATAGCTTTGGCGATAACAATGTTCCTCCACGGCATGAATAATTTCGGCGAAGTAGGGGGCTTCACTGGTCGTAACGATCATACCGATAGATTTTGTGGTATTGACTTTCAAACTTCTTGCCACTGCACTAGGAGAATATTTTAGGGTTTTAATCGCATGCTGAACGGCTTCTTTCGTTTCTTTTGCAACAAATCGGGTTTTATTTATTACATGGGAAACGGTAGTGGTGGATACCCCCGCCATTTTTGCCACATCTTTAATTGTTGCCATAATTGGATTTTCTCTAAAAAAAATTTTTCCCATTATAAGGATTGTTTAGGAATAGTTAAGTAGGTAACAAAATTTTTTTAAAAAAGGTCGTTTTTTTTCTTTTTCTTGTTAGAATAACAGCGCATCAACATCAATTTAAGGAGAAAACATGAGTGATTTTGGTTATGCGATGATTGCAGTTGTGTTAAGTATGTCTTTTATTGTTGGCTTAACACTTGCTATCTTGTAATTAAGATAGGTTTTTATCATCACCGCACTTTGGGTCTCACAAAGTGCGGTGATTTTTTTCGGTGTTTTTTGCTTGATAGTTAGAAATATGGTAAAACTAACACCGTTTTATTCAGTTAACTAACATTAGGAAGTACCATGTCAAATTTACAAACAATTATTGAATCAGCATTTGAAAAACGCGCAGATATTACGCCAAAAACCGTGGATGCGGAAACCCGTCGCGCGATTGAAGAAGTGATTGAAGGGTTAGACAGTGGAAAATATCGTGTTGCAGAAAAAATTGATGGTGAGTGGGTCACACACCAGTGGTTAAAAAAGGCAGTATTGCTTTCATTCCGTATCAACGATAACCAAATTATTGATGGTGCGGAAACAAAATACTATGACAAAGTCGCATTAAAATTTGCAGATTATACTGAAGAACGTTTCCAACAAGAAGGTTTTCGGGTTGTACCATCTGCTACGGTTCGTAAAGGGGCGTATATTTCTAAAAATTGTGTCCTAATGCCGTCTTATGTGAATATCGGTGCCTATGTTGGCGAAGGTACTATGGTAGATACTTGGGCAACAGTGGGATCCTGCGCTCAAATTGGTAAAAACGTTCATCTATCGGGCGGTGTAGGTATCGGTGGAGTATTAGAGCCATTACAAGCTAATCCGACCATTATTGGTGACAACTGCTTTATCGGCGCCCGTTCCGAAGTAGTTGAAGGCGTTATTGTTGAAGATGGCTGTGTGATTTCAATGGGAGTATTCATTGGTCAATCTACCAAAATTTATGATCGTGAAACCGGTGAAATCCACTATGGTCGTGTGCCTGCCGGCTCAGTGGTGGTTTCAGGTTGTCTTCCGTCAAAATGCGGTAAATATAGCCTTTATTGTGCAGTTATCGTGAAAAAAGTGGATGCGAAAACCTTAGGGAAAGTCGGAATCAACGAATTATTGCGCTCAATTGAAGAATAATTAAAAATTCTTATGAAAAATAAACCGCACTTTGTTATCACAAAATGCGGTTTTTTATTTTATAAATCAAACTATTATTTCTTTTTGGCTAACATTGTCACAAATTTCATTTTAATGCGATTGCCGTTTTCATCGGTTTTGTGCAATTCACCCATTTCTTCATTATATTTAATGAATTCCCAGCCTTGGTAATAATCTTTCAATTCATTCTCTTTAAAAGTGAAAGAGAAAGGCATTGGGCAAGGCACGTCATGAGTGGACATGGCGGCAACAATTAAGTTGTACCCGCCGATATTGGTATGTTCCTGCATATTTTTGATAATGTCCGGGACACGTTCGCGGTTTAAGAACATAAATACGACCGTAGAAAGAATAAAATCGTAGTGTTCTTGAATATTCGCCGTATTGATATCGTAAAGTGCGGTCGAAATTGTCAGATTTTCTTTTTCTTTCGTTTCATTTAAGAAAGTCAGGCTGTTTTCATTATGATCCCAAGAAGTGACATCATAACCAAGTAAACTGAGAAAGAGCGAATTTCTGCCTTGCCCGCAACCAAGATCGAGGGTTTTACAAGGGCTAATTATTTTAACCGCACTTTTCACTTCGGAATGGGTTGCCGTCATATTGTATTTTTTGCTGAAGTAATCTTCTTTTTTACAATAAAAGCCAAGAGTACATTCCAAATCATCTGTTACGGCTTCCACCCGATGCCAAGCTTGCGGTTCAACAAATGGGGTGTCCGTTTCAGGTGTAAAAATATGCTCAGCAAGTACCTCACCTTTCTCTGTTAATTCATAAAATTTGAGTTTACCTTTTAATACGGTTATCTTTCCCCAAGTGCCCACTTTGGTATTATGTTTTTCTTGAAACATTTGAGGAAGCTTATCCTTTGTCCAAACGGGCATTTGTTTATAACAGACTAATTCGTTTTTCATTGTTGTTCTCCAATAACTCGTTCAGTTATTTACCATTATTTTTCAACGGTAAATGCCAACATCATACCGGTGTCTTCATGTTCCAATAAATGACAATGAGCCATATAAGGGGCTTGGTTACTGGCTAAATAATTAAATTTAACGAGTATTTCGCTGATCGCACCATTCACGCTTACCGTATCTTTCCAGCCTTGACAGTGTGCGGCAGGTGGTTTTCCGTTTTCGCTTAGGATTCGGAATTGTGTGCCATGCACATGAAATGGGTGTAACATCATATCACTTTCTCCGGAAATTACCCATTTTTCATATTGTCCCTGTTTGGCACTAAATACAGGGGGATGATGGAAACTTTGACCGTTAATTCGATTTGCCGTCCAAATATCTAATGCTGCTTTTTTAGGCGCATTCATATCTCCATCGTGTGGCATATGTGACATATGGGTATCGTGCGACATCGGCATAGTGTGTTGCGGCATATGCATATGATGCGTCATGTTCATACCTTGATGACCGTATTTTTGCATGAATAATTGCATTCCTTGGTGATCTAATTCCGGATCCATGCTGAGCTGAAAATGGCGGACTATAATATCATTCGGTGTTTTACTTTAGATAAGTTTGCCAATTTTGTCGGTAAATTGCCTTGTCCTTTTTGTAACGTAGTTTCTAGACTTAATACCGGTAGTTTTTGATTGAACGGAGGTAATCCCATGTCCATTTGATCTGACTAAATCCACCGCTTTACCATCACTCAAATCAATCAGAACCTCAAAACGTTCTCCTATAATCATTTCTAATTCATTGACTTTTATCGGTTCATTCAAAAATCCGCCATCACTTGCGATAACATACATTGGCCGTTCATCGCTGGTTGCAAGTCTGAGTGAGCGGGCATTACAGCCGTTGAGTAAACGTAATCTTACCCAGTCTTTTGGAGTGATATGTTTAGGATATTGCGCGCCATTTGTTAGCATTGTATCGCCAAACCCATTTCATCGGTATCCCTGCCATTGCAATGAAAAGCGCACTGTGTTTTAAGAAATTTCTCCATTGCATAATAATTTTCTCTTTAAGTTGTTGAGTAGAGTCGCAAGGATAAAGCTTGACCTTAGGTAAAGATCAAGTGGGAATTGTATGATCTTGAAGAAATTTTTGATAAAGAAAAAGGCGACTAATGCCGCCTAATTCGTATTGAATGAATTATTTCACCTGCATACCGGCTGTTACGCCACTATCTGCAGAAAGTAAGAATAAATCACTGCCACCACTGCCGGCGGAAAGAATCATCCCCTCCGATACGCCAAACTTCATTTTACGTGGTGCAAGATTTGCTACCATAATCACGAACCGACCTTCTAATTCTTCCGGTTTACTATAGGCTGCTTTGATTCCGGAGAACACTTGACGGGTATGATCACCAAGATCCAATTCAAAACGTAAAAGTTTATTGGATTCCGGCACGGCTTCGCATTTCAACACTTTTGCCACACGTAGATCTAGTTTGGCAAAATCATCAATAGTGATGGTGTCGGAAATGGGTTCTACGTTAGAAAGTGCGGTTGATTTTGCCGCTGTTTTTTCTGTAACTTTGTTTGATTCGGCAAATAATCTCTTGGTTTCTTCTACCACCGCGTCAATTTGTTTTTTCTCTAAACGGGAGAATAAAGATTTAAACGGAGCGATTTGGTGATCAAATAAAGGTCGGGTAATGTTATTCCAACGCAATTCGCTTTGTAAAAAGGCTTCTGCACGTTCTGCTAATTTCGGTAATACCGGTTTTAAGTAAGTCATCAACACTCGGAATAGTTCAATGCCCATCGAGCAGACGGTTTGCAGTTCAGCTTCTTTGCCTTCCGCTTTTGCGATTAGCCAAGGCGCTTTTTCATCGATATATTTATTAGCTTTATCGGTGAGAGCCATAATTTCACGAATCGCTTTATTGTATTCACGGGTTTCATAATAAGTCGCGATTTGTTCTGCTTGTGCGGTAAATTCAGCAAAAAGAGCCTCATCTTCTAATTTGGAAGCAAGTTTTCCGTCAAAACGTTTGGTGATAAAACCGGCATTTCGAGAGGCTAAATTGACTAATTTATTAACAATATCGGTATTTACACGCTGCACAAAATCATCAAGATTGAAATCAAGATCTTCAATACGATTATTGAGTTTTGCCGCATAGTAATAACGTAGGCATTCAGGATCGATGTGATTCAAATAGGTGCTTGCTTGAATAAAGGTGCCGCGAGATTTTGACATTTTCGCACCATCTACGGTGACATAACCATGGGCAAATACATTGGTCGGTTTGCGATAGTTGCAGCCTTCCAACATCGCAGGCCAAAATAGACTATGGAAATAGACGATATCTTTTCCGATGAAATGGTAAAGTTCCGCCTCGCTGTTTTCAGCCCAAAACTCATTGAAATTAATGCCTTCACGATCACAAAGATTTTTGAATGACGCCATATAGCCAATAGGGGCATCCAACCATACATAGAAGAATTTATCCTTTTCTCCTGGGATTTCAAAACCAAAATAAGGCGCATCGCGGGAAATATCCCATTGTTGCAAACCGCTTTCAAACCATTCTTGCATTTTATTGGCGATTTCAGGTTGAAGCGAACCGGAACGCGTCCAGTCTTGCAACATATTTTCAAATGCCGGCAAATCAAAGAAAAAGTGCTCGGATTCTTTTACAATGGGGGTTGCACCGGATACGGCAGAACGCGGATTAATTAAATCCATCGGGCTATAAGTGGAAGCGCAAACCTCACAGTTATCGCCATATTGATCTTCCGCTTTGCATTTTGGACAAGTCCCTTTTACAAAACGATCCGGCAAAAACATATTTTTTTCGGGATCATAAAGTTGAGCAATCACTTTGCTTTTTATGAAACCGTTTGATTTTAACTTGTTATAAATTTCTGCTGTGATTTGTTTGTTTTCTTCACTGTGTGTGGAGTGGTAATTATCGAAACTAATATTAAAACCGGCAAAATCACGAATATGATCCGCTTTCGCCTTCGCGATTAATTCTTCAGGTGTGATGCCTAATTTATCGGCATTCAACATAATTGGTGTGCCGTGTGCATCATCCGCACAGACAAAATGGATTTTATTGCCACGCATACGCTGAAAACGCACCCAAATATCCGCTTGAATATGTTCTAACATATGACCTAAATGGATCGCACCATTGGCATAAGGCAAGGCGCAAGTCACTAAAATTTTACGGGGTTGAGTTGTCATTTTTATTCTCTTTTATTTACACAAAAAATTGTGCGCTATCTTACCCGATAAACGGTATTTTTTCTAGTTCGGTCACATTTTGTCTTAACAGAATAGCATTAAAATGGTTAAATACGCCTGATGAATTTACTCTATTGTTTTAGTAGGATTTTTTATGGCAATCTTTTTTTCTGAAAATATCAGCGCGGAGCAACAAGCCGATCTTCTCCAACTTTTTCAGCATTTTACTCATCCCAGTCTGCAAAAAGATCTCATTGCTCTTAATGTGTTAAAAAAAATAGAAAAGGGCGGTGAAACATTACGTATTGAATTGCAGTTCCCTTTTGCTTGGAACACCGGTGTCGAGCAACTTAAACAAGCGTTATCCGATGCCTTGTTGCAAGTAGCGGATTGTAAGGAAATCAAATGGTCGGTGAGTTATCAAATCGCGACATTAAAGCGTGCCAATAACCAACCTGCCGTAAAAGGTGTGAAAAATATCATTGCGGTGACATCAGGCAAAGGTGGGGTGGGGAAATCTAGCGTTTCCGTGAATTTAGCCCTTGCGTTACAAGCTCAAGGGGCGCGCGTAGGTATTTTGGATGCGGATATTTATGGCCCTTCTGTACCGCATATGCTCGGTGCACCACATCAACGCCCAACATCGCCGGACAATCAGCATATTACACCGATTAAAGCACACGGATTGTCGGCTAATTCCATTGGTTTTTTAATGGATGAAGATAGTGCGACCATTTGGCGCGGTCCGATGGCAAGTAGTGCATTGAGCCAATTATTGAACGAAACATTATGGGACAGCTTGGATTATTTGGTGATAGATATGCCACCGGGTACCGGCGATATCCAACTGACCCTGTCACAACAAATTCCGGTAACCGGCGCTGTAGTGGTAACAACACCGCAAGATATTGCATTACTTGATGCAGTAAAAGGGGTTTCAATGTTTGAAAAAGTATCTGTGCCTGTATTAGGTATTGTAGAAAATATGTCAATGCACATTTGTGGCAAGTGCGGTCATCATGAGGCTATTTTTGGTACGGGCGGGGCAGAAAAAATGGCTGAAAAATACAATGTGAAAGTGTTAGCTCAGTTGCCTTTACATATTCGTATCCGTGAAGATTTGGATGTTGGTAATCCAACAGTGGTTGCCGCACCGGAAAGTGAAATCACACAAGCTTTCCTACAACTGGCAGAGAAAGTATCTACCGAACTTTACTGGCAAGGTTCGGTGATTCCAAGCGAGATTTTGTTTAGGGAAGTGAAATGAAGATAAGGGCTGTAATTGACAGCCCTTTCTTGTTCCCTTTTTCTTTTAGGATTAAATACCGTGCAATTTTTTTCACTTTTCTAACTAATTGAGTATAATAATGAAAAATTTTACTAAATATAGCCTGATTGATTTACACCTTCACCTAGACGGCTCACTTTCTCCTGAATGGATGTTTGAATGGGCAGAAAAGCAGAATATTGCCTTATCAGCCCAAAATATTGAACAGCTTCTTTCACTAGTTTCCGCTCCCCAAGATTGTACAGAACTTAATCAATATCTTAACTGTTTTGCGATTCCCGTTTCTTTACTGCAAAGCTCGCAGGCGATTACTTCTGCGGTTGCTGATTTATTAAAACGCTTAGATCAACAAGGGTTAGCCTATGTTGAAATTCGTTTTGCTCCACAACTTCACACGCAAAAAGGTTTAACCCAATCACAGGTGGTGGAAGCAGCCTTAGCAGGTTTACAAGAGGGATTAACGGAAAGCCGATTATTTAAAGCAAATTTAATATTATGCTGTTTGCGTGGTATAGGTTCGCAAGAAGGGAATTTAGAAACCGTACGAATGGCAAAAAAATACCTTTCAACAGGTAAAGCGGGGGTAGTTGCCGTGGATTTAGCCGGCCCTGAAGCCGATTATCCTACCATAAATTTTGCAAAAGAATTCGAACTTGCCAAATCACTTGGTGTACCTTTTACCATTCATGCCGGTGAAGCAGCAGGAGCGGAGAATGTTCAACAAGCGATTGACATTGGTGCAATCCGTATCGGACACGGTATTCGTGCGGCAGAATCAGAATCGGTTATGCAATCTTTAATCGATCGTCATATTGCTGTGGAAATGTGCCCTTGCAGTAATTTACAAACCAAAGCTATTGATCACTTAAAGCATTATCCACTTAGAATATTCCTTGTGAAGGGAATTATTGCCACATTAAATACCGACAATATGACTGTTTCTCAAACTAATATTCAGCAAGAATTTAATTTATTGGCACGAGAATACCAATTAAATGAAAACGAAGTACAACAGTTGCTTGAAAACGCTATCCGTGCCGCTTTTCTCAGCGATGAAGAAAAGCGTGAGTTGAAAAGCGATATTGAAAAACGGATGAATTGTTCCTAAATGAGGGAATCATGTCTAAATCAGGCTAGCTTGGATAGTGCCGAGCAGTTGAATATGCCTCTATTGCTCAGACAAGGATCGGATTTTACTTCTTATCTTAACTAAAAGCCTATGAACTTCGTAAACAGGCTTGAACAGATAAAATTCATCGTTGTAATAAAATAGAGAAAGATATTATGAATAAACCAATTTGTGTTGTTTTAACCGGTGCAGGTATTAGTGCTGAGAGTGGCATTCCAACTTTTCGTGCGGAAGATGGTTTGTGGGCAGGGTATAAGATTGAGGAAGTTTGTACACCTGAGGCGTTGAAAAAGAATCGGGCTAAAGTGTTGGAATTTTATAATGAACGTCGTCGTAATGCTCAAGCGGCGCAACCGAATGCGGCACATCTCGCTTTAGTAGAGCTTGAAAAGGCTTATGATGTACAGATTATCACTCAAAATGTTGATGATTTACACGAACGTGCAGGCAGCCAGAATGTATTGCATTTGCATGGTGAGCTGAACAAAGCTAGAAGTAGTTTTAATACGGATTACATCGTTCCTTGCTTGGGCGATCAGCATATTGACGATAAAGATAATCACGGGCATCCAATGCGTCCACATATTGTCTTCTTTGGGGAAAATGTGCCAATGCTGGATCAAGCGGTCAAGTTAGTGAAAAAAGCAGATATTGTGATCGTGATTGGTACATCGTTACAAGTTTATCCCGCCAATGGTTTAGTCAATGAAGCACCTTATGGCGCAACGATTTACCTTGTTGACCCAAATCCTAATACCGGCTTTATTCGTAAGCATGTCATTGTGCTGAAAGAAAAAGCTGGCGAAGGCGTGCCGAAAATTGTGGAAGTATTGCTCAATAAAGCTGCCGGTTCTAGCAACTAAGTGCGGTCAAAAAATCCGATAAATAATAAAAAGGCTGTGTTTACAGCCTTTTTCTGTTTTATTAGTCCTGAACTAATTTAATTTTTAGATAGAGGGAATAACCTCCGATAATTTAGATAAAATTCACGACATTAATATCTAGACCATTTTCCAACATTTCGATTAATTTAGGTGCATTTTGTTGAAAGAATGGAGAGGCTAGGTGAGCATCTAAGTCGGTTTGCGCTGTCCAACGTTCAATAAAACAGTAAGTTCGAGCTTTTTCTGTCACTGCACCACAGTCATAGTTTTGACAACCTTGATGAGTTCGGCTTTCAGTGATGAATTGTTTGACTAAATCTTCAAATTCGGTTTCAAAACCCTGTTTTACTTGGCAAGTAGCATAAACGCCTATCATATCTGTCTTCTCCATTGTTACTGTTATAAAAGAGCGGTTAATAATACCAAAAATTAAATTATGAAAGTGAATTCCCTTTCTTTTTCTAAATTTAGTTATTGCGCCATATTTTTAACAGATTTTAAAAATCCCTGTGCACTGTTAAAGACGGCGGATTTACCTTGGGCGGTTAAAATCATATCAGACATTTCACGAAATGCGCCTTTGCCACCAGCAAGAGACAGCACATAATTTGCGGCATTTTTTACATAAGAAGGCGAATCTGCGACCGCAAAGGAAAGCCCGCTGACGGCAAACGCGGGGAGATCCACACTATCATCGCCAATATAAGCGGTTTCTTCCGGATTGACGCCGGCTTGTTTCATCAATTCAAAACAGGCACTTTCTTTCTCTAATTTGCCAAGGAAGAATAATGTTATGCCGAGATCGGCAATACGACGACGCAAAATAGCAGAATCTCTACCTGAAAGTACCGCAACTTGAATGCCGGACTCCATCAACATTTTAATGCCTAAACCATCACGCACATGGAAACTTTTAATGGCCTCACCATTTGCGTCATAATAAAGTTGACCGTCAGTCAGCACGCCATCCACATCGGTGATAACCAATTTAATTTTTTCAAGTTTTTGTTGCATTTGTTTTCCTTAGCTTGAAAATTCGATTAAACCCACCACGTTATTTTCATCATCTACTGCCACCAGAGAGTGAATTTTTTTCTCTTTCATGAAATCTTCCGCTTTTGATAAGAATTCATTTTGGTTAATAGTTTTTGGTGAACTTGTCATAAAATCTTGTGCCGTTTTCTTAAGTGTTTGTTCACCATTAGCGGTAAGGGCTCGGCGAATATCTCCATCAGTGATAATGCCTTTTAATTGATCGTTTTCCATAACAAGTGCAACGCCCATTCGTCCTTCATTCATCACGGTTAAACAGTCGGTGAAATTTGTAGTGGGGGAAATAGTCGGTAAACGTGTTTGCATTTGATCTTTTACCCGACAAAGCAATCGGCGACCAAGACTGCCACCCGGATGGAATTTGGCAAAATCGGCAGGTTGGAAATTTCTTGCGGTGATGAGCGATACGGCAAGGGCATCACCTAATGCAAGCGTTACAAGGGCTGATGTGGTTGGAGCAAGATTATTTGGGCACACTTCACGCTCAACCGTAATATCCAATACATAATCCGCATGACGGGCAAGGGTAGAGTGTTTATTGCTAGTGAGAGCAATAATTTTATTGCCAAAGTTTTTCAAACTTGGAATCAGTTTATTAACATCATCCGTTTCACCGCTATAGGAAATGAGCATAACAATATCAACCGGTTTGAGCATACCGAGATCACCGTGAAACGCCTCTGTGGGATGTAGAAAGAAACTTGGTGTGCCGGTGGAAGCAAAAGTCGCGACCATTTTTTTTCCAATTAAACCTGATTTGCCAATCCCGCCAATGACGAGACGGCCTTGGCAATGCAAAATAAGCTCAACGATTTGGTTGAAGTTTTCATCTAGACGTTGGCTTAATTGGGTGAGTGCGAGACTTTCTACGGAAAGCGTATCGCGTGCAATTTGTAGATAGTTCATGAACAGTCCTAAAGTGCGGTTAAAATTGTGGGTATTTTAGCTGAATGCGATAAAAATACGAATGAAAAATTATGCCTGATCGCTGATGCGATTACTTACGGCTTCACCGCCGTTGGCAATGACAATGTTCAAAATCCATTGGATTTTATTGACCGCACTTTTATTAATCTCTATACTACGCGCCGAGTTGGTTAGACAATCGCTGGTTTATTGAAGCCTTTGACCGTGTTCACACG
The DNA here is from genome assembly GCF_001019715.1 of Rodentibacter caecimuris. GTDB lineage: Bacteria > Pseudomonadota > Gammaproteobacteria > Enterobacterales > Pasteurellaceae > Rodentibacter > Rodentibacter caecimuris. The sequence goes on along the minus strand of NZ_BBXJ01000001.1, from coordinate 1,262,652 downwards.
ACCTAGTGGGACAAGTAAACGAGAGGAAAGTCCGAGCTACACAGGGCAGAGTGCCGGATAACGTCCGGGAGGCGTGAGCCTACGACCAGTGCAACAGAGAGCAGACCGCCGTGCAAACGGTAAGGGTGAAAGGGTGCGGTAAGAGCGCACCGTGTCGCCGGTAACGGTTGGCAGCAGGGTAAACTCCACTCGTAGCAAGACCAAATAGGAACTCAATGGATGGCCCGTCTAGAGTTCGGGTAGGTTGCTTGAGCGGCGGAGTAATTCGTCGCCTAGATGAATGATTGTCCACGACAGAACTCGGCTTATCGACCAACTCGAAAAACAACCGCACTTTAGTTTGTTCATTATGAATAGATTAAAGTGCGGTTATTTTTTTCATCGTTTTGGTATGATCTAGCTATTTCCTCAAACTTGTCGTGTTAGATTAAACCTTTATTCCTCACTAAAATCTTTTCCAATATCTCAAATACTACCTGAACTCGTTTTGGTGTGATGGGCTGATAGGGACGGTAAAGATATAGCCCCCAAAGGGAGGATTCTTTGTCGTTTAGCACGACTTGAAGTGTGCCGTTTTCAATGTATTTCTTACAGTCGTGGTACATAATCGGGGCAAAAATTCTACCTGCCAGCACAGCTTGTAATAAGCTGCGAATATCACTGGTTACGACGCAAGGTTTTGGTAAGGGAACAGGCTCATTATCAATAAACCAATCCCACACTTTACCTGTTTTAGGGTTCAAAAGATTTCCGACGGGAAAATTTTCTGTTAAGTCGTGAATATCTTTTGGTAATCCTACATTTGCAATTAATTCCGGAGTGGCAACGATAGGTTCATGTAACATCATTATTTTCTTTGCAACCCAATATTCTTTAGGGGTGCGGCTGATTCGGATACCAATATCAATTTGATCCTCTACGGCATTGAGTGTGTCGAAATCTGTTCGCCAATCAATGGCAATATGTGGGTAAGGTTTTAGTGCGGTTAATAGTTGTTGCAAAATATAGTCGGCATAATCAGAGGGCGGTAGTGTTATTCGAACCATACCGGCTAAATCATTATTTTCTTGCTTTAATCCAAATAACCACTCTTCTTGTTGTAGAAAAGCAATCGCATTTGGGCGAAACTTCTCACCAAAATCCGTTAAATGAATAGCGCGCGTATTGCGCTTGAATAAAGGTTCACCGAGTTCTTTTTCTAATTCGGCAATCACTCGGCTGATTACTTGTGGTGAAACGGAGAAACGAAGTGCGGTCAATTTAAAACTTAAATTTTCTGCTGCGGCAACAAAGTATTTAGGGGCATCTAGTCGATTCATAATCTCATTTTTTGGAATTGTGTTTTCTGATTTTATTCATTGTATGGAGTTATGAGGATAAATACAATAACACCACCAATCAGTTTTGATGAAGGAGAAAGTGATGTGGGATAAAGAAGTTTTAAGCCAAATTGATATTGCAGATGATTTAAAAATCGCGCCATTCCGCCCTGATGGTCAAACAACGGGTACGCCCACTTGGATTTGGGCGGTGATTGTGGAAGGTCGATTATTTGTGCGTGCTTATAATGGTGTACATTCTAGTTGGTATCAGGCGGCAATCCGCCAACAAGCGGGCAAAATTTACGCCATAAACCGTGTTTTTGATGTGGTCTTTAATTCAATTAAGGATTCCCAATTGAACGAGAAAATTGATCAAGCCTATCGTAAAAAATATGCCTCAAGCCGTTATGTGTCGTATATGATTGGTGACAACTGTCGAGCTGCAACGATAGAAATTTTGGTGAAGTAAGAGCGGTCGTTCTTTGGCGTGCTCTATAAGCCAATTATAAGTTTTACCTTATTGCGTCTTTATGATTTTTAGGCTAATCAGGTAAGCTTAAACAAGCTAGAATGATAGCCATTCAAACAACAGGAGAAATAACATGAATAATATTCAAGATAAAGTCGTCATTATTACGGGAGCATCATCAGGTATTGGTGAAGCTACGGCGTATAAATTAGCCGAAAACGGTGCAAAATTAGTGTTAGGTGCGCGTCGTGAAGCTAAATTACAAGCGATTGTAGAAAACATTAAAGCCAAAGGCGGGGAAGCCGTTTATCGTGTAACGGATGTCGTGAAATCGGAAGATAATACGGCGTTGGTTGAACTGGCTAAAAAGACGTTTGGCAAAGTTGATGCGATTTTCTTAAATGCCGGTCTAATGCCAAATTCACCACTTTCTGCCTTGGAAACAAACAATTGGAATGCCATGGTGGATGTGAATATCAAAGGCGTGTTAAACGGTATTGCGGCGGTATTACCCACTTTTGAAGCGCAAAAATCCGGTCATATTCTAGCGGTTTCTTCCGTCGCCGGGTTAAAAGTGTATCCTGGTGCGAGTGTTTACTGTGGGACAAAATGGGCGGTAAAAGCCATTATGGAAGGATTGCGTATGGAATCCGCTCAAGCCGGCACAAACATTCGTACGGCAACGATTTATCCTGCGGCGGTGCAATCCGAATTAGTCGATCACATCACTAATGAAGCAACATCCAAAGGCTACCGTGAGCTTTATGATACTTTTGAAATCCCAGCAGAACGTGTCGCGAACGTAGTGGCATTTGCGCTCTCTCAACCGAAAGATACAAATATCAGTGAATTTACCTTAGGGCCAACAACTCAGCCTTGGTAATTTTCCCCAAAATTTAACCGCACTTTGGTTTTTGACTTAAAGGGCGGTTTTTTAGCTGTTATGTCGTCAATATAAATCTGCACAAGATAGTATGTTGTGATTATGTGCAGATTTCTTTTTTATTTATCGTCATATTCTCGTCACTTTTACAAAGTATTCTCTTTAATCGCAATAAACTAACGAGGAAACGATATGAAAAATAAACATTACTTTGCTATGTTGGGCTTAGCTTTAAGTATGGCTAGTGTTGCAGAAACACCTGTCGCTTTTGAAACTCCGGCTGAATTGGCAGGCCATGCCGTGTTACCGGCAAATGCAGTAGTTAGCGTACCGAATGACGCACCGAATGACTTAAAAACAGCAGGAAAATATACGACGTTAAAGCGGGTAGAAAAATTGCAATCCGTACCGGGAAAATCAAAAGATCGTGAAACGGGTTCTTTTTTACCGATTCAAAATCAGCCGAGACAAGGTCATTCCGGCATAAAAGTGGTTGGAAAAGATACCGTGTGGATCCTTACCGATAATGGCTTTGGCAGTAAAGCTAATTCACCAGATTCGATGCTTTACTTGAATCAATATCAAATTAATTGGTCGAAGGGCGAATTTGAATCGCTTAAGACGGTCTTTTTAACGGATCCTGATAAGAAAGTACCGTTCCGTATTGTGCATGAAGATACAAAGGAAAGATATTTAACCGGGGCGGATTTTGACACGGAAAGCTTTCAAATTATCGGCAATAATATTTGGATTGGCGATGAATTCGGCCCGTATTTAATCAAAACGGATTTAGACGGAAAAGTATTATCTGTGTTTGAAACGGAAATAGACGGAATAAAAGTTCAGTCGCCTGATCATTATCAAATCGTCTCACCGGGCATACCAAACGGTCGCCACAAAAATGTCAATTTAAAACGTTCGAAAGGTTATGAAGGCATGGCTGCCTCACCTGACGGTAAATATCTTTACCCATTATTGGAAGGACCTTTGTGGGATGAGAAAAAACAAAGTTGGGAAACAGTGGACGGCAAGGTTGCATTACGTATTTTGGAATTTGCTGTTGATAAACAAGAATGGACTGGGCGTTATTGGTTTTATCCTCTAGAAAACGAAAACAATGCGATTGGGGATTTTAATCTGCTTGATGCAAAAAACGGCTTGATTATAGAACGGGATAACGGTGAAGGAACAGAGGATAAAGGCTGTAAAAATCTTACGGATACGACACATTGTTTTTCTGATCCGGCAAAATTTAAGCGGGTTTATAAAGTGGCATTTTCCTCTGATAATGTCGGTAAAGCCGTGAAAAAAATAGCATATATTGATTTGTTGAATATTTCCGATCCAAATAAAGTGAGTCTTAAACCTTTGAATGACGGAGTATTGAAATTCCCGTTCTTTACTATTGAGAATCTTGATGTTGTTGATAATGAACACATTATTGTCGGCAATGATAACAACTTCCCTTTTTCATCAAGCCGAGAACCTAATCGCCAAGACGATAATGAATTAATTTTATTGAAAGTCCCGGCTTTACTCGGCGCTCAATAATCATAGATTATCGAAAACTCAGTTAAAATTAACCGCACTTTGAGTTGGGTTTAGAACGCTGTTACTCAAAGTGCGGTTAAATTTCTTTATGTTTTATCCTGTTGTTTTATTATTCTTTATATAATTGATTATACAATCCGCTTTCAAATTGCACCAAAGGGGCGCGTTTCGTTTTATTTTCAAGTTCGCCGGTAGAATAACCGTTAATAAATTGGACAAAGGCGATCTTCTCGCCACGGGCATTTGTCATAAAGCCCACCAGGTTGTAAACCCCTTTTAATGAGCCGGTTTTGGCGATGACATTTTTGACTAACGGTGGATTAATCAATCCGCCACGTCCGCTGATAGTGCCGTCAACGCCTGCAACAGGGAACGTTTCCATTAAATGCAGTTTATCTTCATTTTTCGCAATGTATTCCAGTATGGAAAGCATGGTTTTAGGCGCAACTAAGTTATGCCGTGAAAGACCCGAACCGTCAGCCAAGATACTATTACCGAATTTGATTCCTTGCTTTTGTAAAACGGATTTAACCGCTAATGTACCGAGTTGAAAGGATGCCGGACGCTTATAGTAATGGTAGGCTATGGATCGAAATAGAGAATCTGCAATTTGATTATCGGATTTTTTCATCATTTTTTTCAATAAATCCGGTAAAGGTTTAGAGAAATGTTGTGCCAATAATTGCCCTTGTTGTGGTTTTTGCGGTTGTAATACTTTTCCGTTAAATTCAATGCCTAATCGTTTTAATTGACGTTGAATAATCGCTGCTGCATAAGCATCGGGATCTTGTACGGCAAAACTTAAACCGAAGGGTTTTGTTTGACGGGCAAGGCAACCTTTAACTTGATAACGATTATTATCATGTACTACCACATCTAATTGACAATAGGGGGATTCACGACTGTCTGCTACATAAACTTGTCCGAAAACTTGGATGGGAAATTGCGCCGGCACATTAATTTTAACGGTTTCCCCCGGCGCTTGATTCGCATCTAATTCCGCATAAAAACAGTTATTATCAATATTGGCGGCGGAAGGTGGGGAGTTGAAACACATGGTCAAATCATTCCAAATCCAACCTAGCCCCCGATCATGGCTGGAGAACACGGAAGTATCCAGGATGAGATCACCATTAATTTTATTGATGCCTTGTTTTTTTAATTCGACAAGTAAGCTATAAAGTTGTCCGCTGGTGAGATCCGGATCGCCGGTAAAATGCACGATTAAATTGCCTTCTAACAGCCCATTTTGAATTTTGCCATTGGTTAAAAGAGTGGTATCAAATTTGAAATCATCACCAAGCACTAATTTTGCCGCAACGGCGGTAAACACTTTTTGTGTACTTGCCGGTAGCATAAAGGTCGTGCTGTGATAATCCGCAATGATTTGATCTTGATTTAGATTTTTAGCAATAACGCCTATACTTGCCCCTTCGGGCAAATATTCAGTAATCAAGGGAAAGTCAATTTTTGCATAGCTGGGAAGGGAAAAGCCGAGTGTAAAAAATATTGCTTTAAGTGCGGTTGAAATTGAAGATATTTTTTCCATTATTAACGGTTCTGGTTGCTATTTCTTTCAAGACGGACAATAATAGTCCCCGAACTCACGAGAGTAAATCATTTTCTTGTGGATAGTTAATTTTAAGTCGCTACGGCAATGTTTTTTCAATTTTGCCGTAGTTTTCTTTTTGTTAAATTTTAAGGAATAAAGTTATGAAACAAATCCCAATGACTATGCGTGGTGCAGAGCTGTTGAGAGAAGAATTGGATTTCTTGAAAAATGTTCGTCGCCCCGAAATTATTAAGGCCATTGCAGAAGCCCGTGAACACGGCGATTTAAAAGAAAATGCAGAATATCACGCCGCACGTGAACAACAAGGCTTTTGTGAAGGACGAATTCAAGAGATTGAAGGCAAATTGGCAAATAGTCAGCTAATTGATGTCACTAAGTTACCGAATAACGGCAAAGTGATTTTTGGTGCAACAGTCGTATTGGTGAATACCGATACTGAGGAAGAAATTACTTATAAAATTGTCGGCGATGATGAAGCGGATATTAAATCAGGTTTGATTTCTGTGAATTCACCGATTGCACGCGGTTTAATCGGTAAAGAACTGGATGATACTGTAAATATTGTGACACCGGGCGGTGCAGTTGAATTTGAAATTATTGCAGTCGAGTATATCTAGGAAATAAAAAAAGTGCGGTCATTTTTCACCGCACTTTAGTAATGATTATTTCCGTGGAAGTTGTATTTTCTTCTCTTCGCTGGCTTTGTAAAGCACGAGAATATGCCCGATAGTTTGAACGTTTGAGGCTTGGGTTTCTCGAACAATAGCGTCAATAATTAATTGTTTGGTTTCACGATCGGCACCTGCAATTTTTACTTTAATAAGCTCATGGTGATCCAATGCGTTTTCAATCTCGGCAAGTACGCCCTCGGTTAAACCATTGCCACCGAGCATAACAACTGGGTTTAGATGGTGGGCAAGGCCCTTTAAAAATTGTTTTTGTTTGGTTGATAAGGTTGTCATAAGGAATCCTATAAATGAATACGAATAACAAAAAGAGCGGTCAGAAAAAACAGCGATTTTCTCTGTTTTTAAGCTCATCAAGTCTTGAATTTGGCAGATTGTACCCAAATATAGGCGAAACTACTACAAAAAATAGTACGAAAGACAGAAATTATGGGAAAGAAAAAACGTTCGGCGAGTTCTTCTCGTTGGCTAAACGAACATTTTAAAGATCCGTTTGTACAAAAAGCACATAAGCAAAAACTGCGTTCCCGTGCTTATTTTAAACTTGATGAAATTCAGCAAACGGACAAATTATTTAAATCGGGAATGACTGTTGTCGATCTTGGGGCGGCACCGGGTGGATGGTCGCAATACGTGGTAAGCCAAATCGGTAGCAATGGCAAAGTGATTGCTTGTGATATTTTGGAAATGGATCCGATCGTGGGAGTCGATTTTTTACAAGGCGATTTTCGTGATGAAAATGTCCTCAATGCCTTGCTGGAACAGGTAGGTGAAGCCAAGGTAGATGTGGTGATGTCGGATATGGCACCCAACTTCAGCGGTATGCCATCGGTTGATATTCCCCGTGCGATGTATTTGGTGGAACTGGCATTAGATATGTGCAAGCAAGTGTTGGCAATAAAAGGCAGTTTTGTGGTGAAAGTATTCCAAGGAGAGGGATTTGATGAATATTTGAAAGAGATCCGCTCTCTTTTTAATGTGGTGAAAGTCCGAAAACCGGAGGCTTCACGCGGACGTTCCCGTGAGGTTTATATTGTGGCTACGGGCTATAAAGGTGAATCACTTTGATAGCTTTTCAAGGGCTATGATATATAGTATCTTGTGACGAATTTATTAACTTAGGAAAGGCAGGTTAAACTTTGAACGATATGGTCAAAAATTTGGTGCTCTGGATTGTGGTAGCAGTTGTTATGATGACGGCTTACCAGAGTTTCAATTCTAATTCGGTAGAAAATTCCACCGATTATACGACATTTGTTTACGATGTGAGCAATGGTCAAGTAAGAGAAGCGCGTTTTGATACCAATGAAATTACGGTAACAAAAAACGATGGCTCAAAATATATGACTGTTATGCCACCATTGGAAGATAAGAAATTACTTGATGATTTATTAAGTAAGAAAGTGAAAGTAGAGGGGACGCCGTTTGAAAGACGTAGCTTAATTTCACAAATTTTAATTTCTTGGTTTCCAATGCTATTTCTTGTGGGCGTGTGGATTTTCTTTATGCGTCAAATGCAAGGCGGTGGCGGTAAGGCAATGAGCTTTGGTAAAAGCCGCGCAAAAATGTTAAGCCAAGATCAAATCAAAGTTACTTTTGCCGATGTGGCGGGTTGTGATGAAGCAAAAGAAGAAGTAGGCGAGATTGTCGATTTCTTACGTGATCCGACCAAATTCCAAAATTTAGGCGGAAAAATTCCAAAAGGGATTTTGATGGTAGGCCCTCCGGGTACCGGTAAAACCCTATTGGCAAAAGCCATTGCCGGTGAAGCCAAAGTGCCGTTTTTTACTATTTCAGGTTCTGATTTCGTTGAAATGTTCGTTGGTGTGGGGGCTTCCCGTGTACGAGATATGTTTGAACAAGCGAAGAAAAATGCGCCTTGTTTGATCTTTATTGATGAAATTGATGCGGTGGGTCGCCAACGTGGTGCCGGTTTAGGCGGCGGTCATGATGAGCGTGAGCAAACCCTTAACCAAATGCTTGTTGAAATGGATGGTTTTGGTGGTCACGACGGGGTGATTGTTATTGCCGCAACTAACCGTCCGGATGTATTGGATCCGGCATTAACCCGTCCGGGTCGTTTTGACCGTCAAGTCGTGGTGGGATTACCGGATGTAAAAGGCCGTGAGCAAATTTTAAAAGTACATATGCGTAAAGTACCGTTGGCTGACGATGTCGATGCCATGACATTAGCTCGTGGTACACCAGGTTATTCCGGTGCGGATCTGGCTAACCTTGTCAATGAAGCTGCGCTATTTGCCGCCCGTAATAATAAACGTAAAGTTTCCATGCTTGAGTTTGAAAAAGCAAAAGACAAAATTAATATGGGACCGGAACGCCGCACTATGATTATGACGGAGAAACAAAAAGAATCGACGGCTTATCATGAGGCAGGTCATGCCATTGTGGGATATTTAGTGCCTGAACATGATCCTGTTCATAAAGTAACGATTATTCCTCGTGGCCGTGCATTAGGGGTTACATTTTTCTTACCTGAAGGCGATCAGGTCAGCATTAGCCAAAAACAATTAGAAAGTAAACTTTCTACCCTTTATGCAGGGCGTTTGGCTGAAGATTTGATTTACGGTGAAGAAAATATTTCGACCGGTGCTTCTAATGATATTAAAGTGGCAACCAATATTGCCCGTAATATGGTAACGCAATGGGGTTTCTCTGAGAAACTGGGGCCAATTCTTTATTCCGAAGATGAAGGTGAAGTATTCTTAGGTCGCTCAATGGCAAAAGCGAAACATATGTCTGATGAAACCGCACATCTTATCGATGAGGAAGTTCGTGCAATCATAGGCCGTAACTATGAGCGTGCAAGACAAATTCTTATTGATAATATGGATATTTTGCATGCGATGAAAGATGCGCTTGTGAAATATGAAACGATTGAAGAAGTGCAAATTAAACAGCTGATGAATCGTGAACCGATCACTCCGCCATCAGGCTGGGAAGAGCCGAAAGCCTCACAAGCGGCTTATTCGAACGTATCTCCTGAAAGCAAATCGGAAAGTGCGGTCGAAAAAACACAAGATTCAGAATAATCAAATATAGCCTCCTAATGGGAGGCTTTATTTTTACTGAATGATTTTTTTCCTTAGCATATTTGGTTATAATCTCAGCCTTAAACTTACCCTAGGAATTGACCGCACTTTATGAAACTTTACGCCAATCAAAAATCTCTTGATCTATCATTTCCTCAGATTATGGGAATTTTAAATTTTACACCGGACTCTTTTTCAGATAGCGGAAAGTTTTTTACCCTTGATAAGGCATTGTTCCAGGTAGAAAAAATGCTAAATGAAGGGGCAAATATTATTGATATTGGTGGGGAATCTACACGCCCCATGGCGAATGAGGTGTCGGAACAAGAAGAATTATTACGGGTAATCCCCTTAGTCGAAGCTGTGCGGAAACGATTCGATTGCTGGATTTCAGTAGATTCTTCTAAGGCGATAGTGATGCAAGAGGCGGCAAAAATTGGAATGGATTTAATCAATGATATTCGATCCTTACAGGAACCAAATGCCTTACAAGTTGCCGCAGAACTGGATTTACCCGTTTGTATTATGCATATGCAAGGACAACCAAGCACGATGCAAACCAATCCTCAATATCAAGATGTCGTGCAAGATGTCCTCACTTTTTTACGGGAACGTTCGGAACAATGTATTACAGCAGGAATAAGAAAAGAAAATTTAATTTGGGATATGGGGTTTGGCTTTGGTAAAACCGTTCAACACAATTATAAGTTATTGCAGCAGTTAAATAGGTTTTGTGAAGAGGGATACCCTGTGCTTGCGGGGTTATCGCGCAAATCAATGATTGGTGCGGTGTTGGATAAACCTGTTGATGAAAGAATGACGGGCAGTGTTGCTGGGGCATTAATTGCTGCTCAACATGGGGCGAAGATTTTGCGTGTACATGATGTAGCAGCGACATCAGATGCACTCAAAGTTTGGTTGGCAACAGAGCACGCCTAATTTTTTAGAAAAAATTGAGAAATAAGGGAATTTATTATGGCAAATCGTAAATATTTCGGTACGGATGGCGTGCGTGGTAAAGTGGGAACTTATCCGATTACGCCTGATTTTGCATTAAAATTAGGCTGGGCGGCAGGTAAAGTGCTTGCTTCACAGGGATCAAAAACCGTCTTAATCGGTAAAGATACGCGTATTTCCGGCTATATGTTGGAATCGGCGTTAGAGGCGGGATTAGCTGCTGCCGGACTATCCGCAGCCTTTACCGGACCAATGCCAACACCGGCAATTGCTTATTTAACCCGTACTTTCCGTGCGGAAGCCGGTATCGTTATTTCAGCCTCTCATAATCCTTATTATGATAACGGCATTAAATTTTTCTCTGCACAAGGGACAAAATTGCCGGATGAAATTGAGGAAGCGATTGAAGCAATGCTTGAACAGCCAATGGATTGTGTTGAATCGGCAGAATTAGGTAGAGCTCGTCGCATTAATGATGCGGCCGGACGTTATATTGAATTCTGTAAAGGCACGTTCCCGGCTCATTTAGGCTTAGAAGGCTATCGAATCGTGGTAGATTGTGCAAACGGCGCAACCTATCACATTGCACCGAATGTATTACGTGAACTCGGTGCGGAAGTGATTGAGATTGGCACGGATCCGAATGGTGTTAATATCAATGAAAAATGTGGCGCAACGGATATTCGGACATTACAAGAAAAAGTGTTGGAAGTGAAAGCGGACATCGGTTTAGCCTATGATGGCGATGGCGACCGTATTATGATGGTTGATCACCTCGGAAATAAAATAGACGGCGATCAAATCCTCTTTATTATTGCTCGTGAAGCACTGCGTTCCGGTCAATTAAAAGGTGGTGTAGTAGGAACGTTAATGAGTAATATGAGCCTTGAAATCGCACTCAAAATGCTAGGCGTACCGTTTTTGCGCGCAAATGTAGGGGATCGTTATGTACTTGAAAAAATGTTAGAAAATAATTGGACGCTAGGGGGAGAAAACTCCGGTCATATTATTATTTCCGATAAAAATTCTACGGGAGATGGGATTGTTGCTTCATTAGCTGTCTTGGCTGCAATGGTTCAACATAAACTTTCACTCAATGAATTGGCTAGTGCAGTGAAGTTATTCCCTCAAGTATTAATTAATGTACATTTCACCGGTGGGGAAAATCCATTGGAAAGTGATAAGGTAAAAGCCATTGCAGCAGATGTAGAAAGACGTTTAGAAGGTAAGGGGCGAATTCTATTGCGTAAATCCGGCACAGAACCGCTAATCCGTGTCATGGTAGAATGCCAAGATGGTGAAATGGCCCAACAATATGCAGAAGAAATTGCTGAAGCAGTGAAGACAAACTAATTGATACGACCGCTCTAAAAAGAGCGGTCGGTTTTTTCTTTAATTTAGGAAAGCAAATATGAAAATTTTTATCATGCGTCATGGCGAAGCCGAAGTGATGGCTAAAGCCGACAAAGATCGTCGTTTAACCGAATATGGAAGAAAACAAGCTTTTGTGCAGGGAGAATGGTTAAAAAATACGACAAAATCAACCGCACTTTCATTTAATAGTATATTAGTCAGCCCCTATCAACGTGCTTTAGAGACTTTTGAGCAAGTGAATTTGGCATTTGATTCGGAACTACAGGCTAATTTAGAAATTTGGGAAGGCATTACACCTTACGGATCGGCAGAATTGGTGGTAGATTATTTATCAGTATTGGAAACGAAAGGCATAGAAAATATCCTTATTATTTCCCATTTGCCGTTAGTTGGAGAAATTGTTGCAGAGCTTTATGGTAAACGAAACCCGATTAGTTTTTATCCGGCAACCATTGCTCAAGTTGATTGGAAAAATGGAAAAGGGCAGATCATGAGCTACAGTTATTCACCTGAAATGCTTTAATTTGTCTAAAATATAAACATTTTACATTTTTAATTTTCTTTACAAAAAATAAATTTTAAACGGGGAACTTTTTATAAAACTATTGTTTTTCAATTGGTTATGATTAAAAGTTAAGATTAAAGACAGTAGTTTTCTTTTTCTAAAGTGTAAATTTTGTTTTCGACTATTTGATTTTTACGTAAACTATACCTTGCACAAAGCAAGTATGCTTTGCTAGTCTATGTACTTATTATTAGGAGATAAAAATGAAAAAGACAGTATTAGCGACATTAGTATTAGGCGCAAGTTTAGCAGTAACAGGTTGTTTTGATAAACAAGAAACAGCACAAAAAGTTGAAGCGGCAAAAGAGGCGACAGCCAATGCGGCTGCAGATGTAAAAGAGGCTGCGGTAAGTGTGGCATCAGATGTTAAAGATTCAGCGAAACAAGCCGCCTCAGATGTAAAAGACGCAGCAAAACAGGCAGTGTCTGATGCGAAAGAGGCAACAATGAATGCCGTAGATTCAGCAAAGTCTGTAGCAGCAGATGCAAAAGATAAAGCTGTGGAAAAAGCAACTGAAATGAAAGACGCGGCAGTAGCGAAAGTTGAAGAAGCCGGAGAGGCTGCAAAAGCTAAAGTAGCGGAAGTTAAAGATTCCACTATGGAAAAAATGGCGGAAATGAAAGAGGCAATGAGCGACAAGGCTTCTAAAATGAAAGACTCAGCAGCAGAAAAAATGGATTCGGCAAAAGAAGCAATGTCTTCAATGAAAGAATCTGCAACTGAAAAAGCGGCTGAAGCTGTAGATGCAGTGAAAGACGCAGCAAAATAATTTTATAAAATAGAATAAATCCCTGCTGGCGTTTCCAGTGGGGATTTTCTTTATAGGGGCAAGGTAAAAATGTTATGTGCGATTTATAAAAGTAAGAAAAAAGCGGGTAGTTACCTTTATATTCAAAAACGTGATGATTTCTCTACCGTTCCCGGAAATTTATTGGAACATTTTGGTAAACCCGAACTTGTGATGATGTTTAATTTATCCGGTAATAAACCGCTTCATCATGCCGATAAAAATGAAGTAGAGGAAAAAATTAAATCACAGGGTTTTTATTTGCAAATACCAACTCAGGATGATGGATTATTTAATAGCTTGAGTGAAATAAAATAATCTTTGATTCTCCAAAAGGAGAATACCGGTATTATGTAGCAAACACACAAGATAAACGATTGAAATTCTTGATTAGATAGAGGCGGAGTGGCATTAAAATATCGGTTTTGTGCCATTGCGACATAATCTCGTAAAATGCAAAAAGTGCGGTCAATTTTAACCGCATTTTTCTATTCTGTATGTTCTTTTTTAAGGATATCTTCTTCACCTAAAGTGAGTAAACGAGCGATGGCGTTACGATAAGAAATTTCAAGGCTTTCACGGCTTGTTGCTATCACTCCTTGATCAATTAGAAAACCATCATTCACATCATATACCCAGCCGTGTAAAGAAAGTTTCTGCCCACGTTCCCAAGCACTTTTTATAATGGAAGAGCGACCGAGATTATACACCTGCTCATTGACATTAATTTTAGTCAGCATATCGGCACGTTTTTCTGGTGAAAGTTTTCCAAGTAAATGGCTATGTTTAAACCAAATATCTCGAATATGGAGCAACCAATTATTAATTAAACCTAGATCTTGATCTGCCATAGCGGCTTTAATGCCACCGCAATTAGTATGTCCACAAATGATAATATGTTCAATCTTTAGCACATCAACGGCATATTGCACAACGGAAAGACAGTTGAGATCCGTATGAATAACTTGATTTGCCACATTACGATGAACAAATAATTCACCCGGCTCTAAATTTGTCAGTTTTTCTGCAGGAACACGACTATCGGAACAGCCAATCCAAAGATAATGAGGTGTTTGGTGATCAGCAAGCTCTTTAAAATAAGTGGAATTTTCCTCTTTCATTCGTTGTGCCCAGCTTAAATTATTAGCGAAAAGCTGTTCAATTTTTTTCATTTTACTTTCCTTAAAACAATAAAAATTTGACCGCACAAGAAAGTGCGGTCAAGTTAGCTCTATTTTTGATTAAAAATTCGCATTACGCGGTGTACGAGGGAATGGAATAACATCACGAATATTTTGTACTCCGGTGACATACACAATTAAGCGTTCAAACCCGAGTCCAAAACCGGAATGAGGCACTGTGCCATATTTACGAAGATCACGATACCAATAGTAATCTTTCGGATCTAACCCCATTTCTTCCATACGTTTATCAAGCACTTCTAAACGTTCTTCACGTTGTGAACCGCCAATAATTTCACCAATTCCCGGTGCTAATACGTCCATTGCGGCAACCGTTTTTCCGTCATCATTTAAACGCATATAGAAAGCTTTAATATCTTTCGGATAGTTTTTTACCACAACCGGAGATTTGAAATATTCTTCCGCTAGATAGCGTTCGTGTTCAGAAGAAAGATCGATTCCCCAAGAAACCGGGAATTCAAATTTCTTACCGGATTTTAATAACACTTCAATGGCATCGGTGTAATCTATTTGCGCGAAATCGGATGCAACGAAGTTTTCCAAACGGCTAATCACATCTTTATCGATGTGTTTTTCAAAGAATTTTAAGTCATCTTTACGTTCAGCCAATACAGCACGGAAAACATATTTCAACATGTCTTCAGCCAATTTTGCATTATCCTCTAATGTGGCAAAGGCAACTTCCGGTTCAACCATCCAGAATTCTGCAAGATGGCGGGTGGTGTTAGAGTTTTCTGCACGGAAAGTTGGGCCGAAAGTATAAATTTTGCTTAATGCACAGGCATAGGTTTCACCGTTTAATTGACCGGAAACCGTTAAAAAAGATTCTTTACCAAAGAAATCTTGGCTAAAATCGACCGCACCTTCTTCATTACGCGGAAGATTTTCAAGATCTAAAGTCGAAACTCGGAACATTTCGCCTGCACCTTCCGTATCTGAAGCTGTAATAAGCGGAGTTGCAACCCAATAAAAGCCTTGCTCATGGAAGAAACGATGAATGGCTTGGGCTAAACAGTGACGTACACGCGCTACGGCTCCGATAATATTGGTGCGTGGACGTAAGTGTGCGACTTCGCGTAAGTATTCGATAGAATGGCGTTTGGCTGCCATTGGGTAGGAATCGGGATCTTCTACGAAACCGGCCACTTCGACTTTTTCAGCTTGTAACTCAACAGCTTGACCTTCTGCCGGTGATTCAACGATTTTACCGGTCACAACAACCGAACAGCCGGTTGTGAGACGTAAAACTTCGTTTTCATAATTTTCAATATCATTGTTAATAATCGTTTGGATAGGATCAAAACAAGAACCGTCATAGACGGTTAAGAATGAGAGTCCCGCTTTAGAATCGCGACGAGTACGAACCCAGCCACGCACAGTAACATTTTCACCAATCGCGACTTTTCCTTGTAATACATCTGCAACAGATGAAATTTTAGACATACGAACCCCTAGGTGTAATAAGAATAGTAAAAAGTCTGGCTAGTTTACCTTAAATCCCGAAATTTTCCATAAAAAGTTAGAGCTTGGCGTTAGACTCAAGTAGAATGTTCGAACCATAAAATTAGAGGAGAGTATTTTATGTGGTCAGATATTTTAACCGGCTACGGTATTTTTATTTTAGAAATCTTAACAATTTTACTTGTCATTGCAGCGATTGCGGCATTTATTATTTCTGCCCGCCGAAATAAGGAGGCAGAGCAAGGTGAGCTGGTAATTAGCAATTTATCCGAGGATTTTGAGAACAGAGTTAAATATTTGCGTGATTTTTATTTATCAGATGAAGAGTTAAAACAGCAAAAAAAAGCAGAAAAGAAAGCTGAAAAACAAAAATCAAAAGAGTTAAAAGCAAAATTGAAAAAAGGTGAACCACTTGATAAACCTAAATCATGTGTTTATGTTTTAGATTTTAAAGGTGATATTTCTGCCTCACAGACAACCGCACTTCGTGAGGAAATTTCAGCAATTCTGAATGTAGCCAAAGCTGATGACGAAGTATTACTACGTTTAGAAAGTCCCGGTGGCGTTGTGCATGGATACGGCTTGGCAGCCTCGCAGTTAGCGCGTTTAAAACAAAAAGGAATCAAATTAACTATTGCGATTGATAAAGTGGCGGCAAGTGGCGGTTATATGATGGCTTGTGTGGCGGATCACATTATTGCTGCACCTTTTGCTATTATTGGATCGATTGGTGTGGTTGCTCAAATACCGAATATTCATCGGCTATTAAAAAAACATGATGTTGATGTCGATGTGATGACTGCAGGAGAATTTAAGCGCACGGTAACGATGCTAGGGGAAAATACTGAAAAAGGAAAACAAAAATTCCAACAAGAATTAGAAGAAACCCATGAATTATTTAAACAATTCGTCCGTCAAAATCGACCTCAGTTAGATGTGAATAAAGTTTCTACCGGTGAACATTGGTTCGGCACGCAAGCGTTAGAATTACAATTAATAGACGGGATTTCTACCAGTGATGATCTTTTACTTAATATGATGAAAGATAAATTGGTTATTGGCGTGACTTATAAGGTTAAAAAAACATTATTGAAAAAGTTAGGGCAGCAGGCAGAAGAGAGTGCTAACGCACTTATTCAAGGTTATATGAATAAAACTTATCGAGATTTTATTCATTAAGCTTTTACATTACTTTACAAAAATCATTGTAAATAGAATACTTCAGTCATAGTTTAATATTTACAAATTTGTCTTTTACTATTAGTATAGCCCCTCGAAACTTTTATAGTTTTCTCATTTAGAATTAGTAAAGTTTAGTTGTGTGTTTCTTGATTACAAGGATGGCACTTTTTAATGGTTAAAAGGTAAAAACATGAAATTATCTCGTATTTTATTATCTGCAGCTGCCATCGCGACAGTTGCAGCTTGCGGTAACTTAAGCAAAGTTACTTCTGAAGGTATGCCTGAGTATAAAGACGTTGATGGCGTTCAAGTACCACAACTGGTATGGCCAAAAATTGACAGTTCAGGTTTTAATCATGACGGTAGCCAATTTGGTTCATGGCCAAACTGGGATAATGTACGTATGATTGAACGTGGTATGAATAAAGATCAACTCTACAATTTGATTGGTCGTCCACATTTCTCTGAAGGTTTATATGGTGTAGAAGAATGGGATTATGCATTTAACTATCGTGAAAACGGTGTGCATAAAATCTGTCAATATAAAATCTTATTTGATAAAAACCATAACGCACAAAGTTTCTTCTGGTATCCAAACGGATGTAACGGTCAGTCTGCATATACTCTAAGCGGTGATTTCTTGTTTGATTTCAATAAAGATGTATTGACTCCACGTGGTAAAGAAGTGGTTGATAATGTTGCTGCTCAACTAAAATCAGCAAATGCGCAAGAGGTTAAAGTAGCGGGTTATACTGACCGTTTAGGTTCTGATGCTTACAATTTGAATCTTTCTCAACGTCGTGCAAATCGTGTAAAAGCACGTCTAATTGAAGATGGTGTAAAAGCTCAGATCACGGCTGTCGGCTATGGTAAAAACCCACAGGTTAAAGCTTGTGAAGGTTTCCGTCACGCAAGTAAAGAAGAAAAAGATTGTTTACGTCCTAACCGTCGTGTAGAAATCACTTCTTCAGGTTCTTTGATGAAATTACATCAAGACGCAAGCCAAATGAATGGTGGTACACAAGGTCCTACACCACTTTATCAAAAATAATTTTGATTAAACAGATAGCATAACTTTGGTTATGCTATTTTTTATCTTAACTCATCCTCTAACTTTCCTAATTAATATTGATAGTTAATTATCAAGCTTATACCTTATCCTCTTTTCTATAACACTATAAAAGTGAGGTCAGAATTTACGTAGAATTTGTACAAAAGAATTCAGGTGGTTATGGCTCTCATAGTGGCAAATTTAACTCTGCGTTTAAAAACAGAGAGTCTTTTCGAAATTGCATTTAACTCTAGTGGACTGATATCCCTCAAACATAAATAAAAACGTGATTTTTTAATGCATTGGTATTATTATTACAAGAATTTTTTAGATAAAAGTAAATCAGAGGAAACTATGCAGCATCTGAAAGATCTTGCCGATAAAGCAAAATCGGCGATTAATTCGATCGAGAATAAGAGTTTAGTAGCACTGGATGAGATTCGTGTTGAATATTTTGGTAAGAAAGGTCATTTCACGCAATTAATGCAAGAACTGAGAAATATTGCAGTAGAAGAACGCCCGGCAGTAGGGGCAAAAATAAATGAAGTCAAACAAGTTGTGCTTGAGTTTTTGAACACGAAAAAAGCTGAGTGGGAACAAGAGGAACTGAATGCTAAACTCGAAAAAGAACGCATAGATGTAACTTTACCGGGTAAAAAAGTGGAAAAAGGTGGGTTACACCCTGTTTCTATAACAATTAATCGCATTACTCAATTTTTTTCGGAACTTGGTTTTTCAGTAGAAAATGGCCCTGAAATTGAAAGTGATTATTATAATTTTGATGCGTTAAATATTTCAAAACATCATCCGGCACGTGCTGACCATGATACATTTTGGTTTAATCCCGAATTATTATTGCGTACTCAAACTTCAGGGGTACAAATCCGTACTATGGAGAAAATGCAACCTCCAATTCGTATTATGGCACCGGGGCGTGTTTATCGTAACGACTATGATCAAACACACACGCCAATGTTCCATCAAGTTGAATTACTTTATGTGGATAGAAAAGTAAACTTTACAGAGTTAAAAGGTTTATTACATGATTTCTTACGTGCTTTTTTTGAAGAAGATTTAAAAGTACGTTTCCGACCTTCTTATTTTCCCTTTACCGAGCCTTCGGCAGAAGTGGATGTCATGGGCAAAAACGGCAAATGGCTTGAAGTATTAGGCTGTGGTATGGTTCACCCGAATGTATTACGTAATGCAGGAATCGATCCGAATGAATATTCCGGTTTCGCAGTGGGAATGGGCGTTGAGCGATTAACTATGTTACGCTACAACGTCACAGATTTGCGTTCATTCTTTGAAAACGATTTACGTTTTTTGAAACAATTCAAATAAATTATTTTTCAGATATACCCTCAAAACGAGGTTATATATAACAAATTTTAAAGGATAAAGAATAATGAAATTTAGCGAGCAGTGGGCAAGAGAATGGGTTAATCCGGCTGTTTCTACGGAACAATTATGTGATCAAATCACCATGCTAGGGCTGGAAGTGGACGGCGTAGAAAATGTTGCGGGTGATTTTACCGGCGTTGTTATCGGAGAAGTGGTTGAGTGCGCCCAACATCCTGATGCGGATAAATTACGTGTGACGAAGGTTAATATCGGTAGTGACAGATTATTAGATATCGTGTGTGGTGCACCGAATTGCCGTCAAGGATTAAAGGTTGCTTGTGCTACGGAAGGAGCGGTATTGCCGGGTAATTTCAAAATTAAGAAAACCAAATTACGCGGTCAACTGTCAGAGGGTATGCTTTGCTCATTTTCTGAACTTGGTATTGATATTGATGCTGAGGGAATTATAGAGTTGCCGCAAGATGCACCAATCGGCACAGATTTTCGTCAATATTTGAATTTAAACGATAAAGCTATTGAGATCAGTTTAACCCCGAACCGTGCGGACTGCTTAAGTATAGCAGGGATTGCCCGTGAAATTGCTGTTGTTAATAAACAGTCGGTAAATCGACCGCACTTTGACGTAGTGCCGGCAACAATTTCAGATAAAATTGATATTGAACTTGTCGCGCCGGAAGCCTGCCCGCGTTATTTACTTCGATTGGTAAAAAATGTGAATGTAAAAGCCGATTCACCGATGTGGATGAAAGAGAAATTGCGTCGTTGCGGTATACGTTCTATTGATCCTGTCGTTGATATTACAAATTATATTTTACTTGAATTAGGCCAACCGATGCATGCCTTTGATGCGTCAAAAGTTGTACAACCGGTACAAGTGCGTTTGGCAAAAGATAGTGAAGAACTGATTTTACTAGATGGCAACACGGCAAAATTACAATCAAATACTTTACTGATTGCGGATGCAAATGGCCCGCTTGCGATGGCAGGGATCTTTGGGGGACAAGCAAGTAGTGTTACCTCTGAAACTAAAGATGTTATTTTGGAAGCGGCCTTCTTTACTCCGCTAGCGATTGCCGGTCGAGCAAGACAATATGGTTTACATACGGATGCGTCACACCGTTTTGAGCGTGGGGTTGATTTTGAATTAGCACATCATGCAATGGAGCGTGCAACGGCATTATTACTTGAAATTTGTGGCGGTGAGAGTGGAGCAATTAATGAGGCGGTAAATGAAGAATTTTTACCGAAAGTCAAAAAAATTCAACTTCATCGTGAGAAATTAGATGCTTTACTGGGGCATCATATTGAAACCGAGATTGTTACCGATATTTTTGAACGCCTCGGTTTTGATGTTCAATACGAAAATAATGTATGGACGGTAACCTCAGTAAGCTGGCGTTTCGATATTGATATTGAAGAAGATTTAATTGAAGAAGTTGCGCGTATTTATGGTTATAACAGCATTCCAAACAATGCACCGCTGGCACATTTGCGTATGCGTGATCATAAAGAAGCCGTATTGGATTTAGCCCGAATTAAGACCGCACTTGTAGATTCAGATTACCAAGAAGCGATCACTTATAGTTTCGTTGATCCAAAAGTACAAAGTCTATTGCATCCTCATCAGGAGGCGCTAGCGCTACCAAACCCTATTTCCACCGAAATGTCGGTAATGCGAGTTTCATTGTTAAGCGGCTTACTCGGAGCAGTGCTATATAACCAAAACCGTCAACAAAACCGTGTTCGCTTGTTTGAAACGGGATTACGATTTATTCCTGATGCCGATGCTGAATTCGGCGTACGTCAAGAATTTGTATTAAGTGCGGTAATGAGTGGTACGACAAGTAACGAAAGTTGGAATAATAAAGCGGAATCAGTAGATTTCTTTGATTTAAAAGGCGATTTAGAAAGCCTGTTGTCTTTAACCGGAGTGGGAAATAAAGTACGTTTTGTCGCAAAAACTTTTGCGGCATTACATCCGGGACAATCTGCATCAATCGAACTGGACGGTAAAGAAATTGGCTTTATTGGTACGCTTCATCCATCAGTTTCTCAAAAATTGGGGTTAAATGGAAAAATAGTTGTATTTGAAATTTTATGGAACGCAATTGCAAATCGGAATGTCATACAAGCAAGGAAAATTTCCAAATTCCCGGCGAATCGCCGAGACTTGGCACTTGTGGTAGCGGATGAAATTGCTGCTGGTGATGTCATTGATGCATGTAAGCAAGCTGGTGGGGAAAAACTCACTCAAGTGAATTTATTTGATGTGTATAAAGGTATTGGCGTACCGTCAGGTACAAAGAGCCTTGCTATCAGTTTGACGATTCAAGACAATGAAAAAACCTTGGAAGACGATGAAATCAACGCTGTAATTTCCGCTGTGTTAGATGAAGTTAAACAACGTTTTAACGCTGAATTAAGAGACTAAACCTATGACGCTTACAAAAATTGATATTACCGAATTTTTAATTGAAAAATATCGGTTGCAAAAATTAGAGGCTAAGAACTTAGTGGATGATTTTTTTGAAGAAATTCGCTTATCTCTTGAATCTGGCTGTGATGTGAAATTATCGGGATTCGGTAATTTTGAATTACGTGATAAAGCTTCTCGTCCGGGACGTAATCCTAAAACAGGGGAAAGCGTACCGGTTTCAGCACGCCGTGTGGTGGCATTTAAACCGGGGCAGAAATTACGTACGAGAGTTGAAAAAGCGAAAATAAGTCGATAAATGAAAAGTGCGGTTATTTTTAGCCGCACTTTTGTTCTTTGAGATATAAAATGAGATCGATTGAAAGGTTACTTCTTGTTTTTACTACAATGCTGTTATTTGCTTGTTCTTCAGGGTATTCCGAAAAGGAAAATTATGCCATTAATTATAAAGGAAAAATTGATGATCCTATTATGGCAATTACGTTATTGAGCGAACAACAGTATGAATGGGCGGGAACGCCTTATGTATTAGGCGGAAAATCCAGACATGGGGTAGATTGTTCCGGATTTGTTCAAAAAACTTTTTTTGATCGTTTTAATATTGCTTTACCTAGAACGACAAAAGAACAGGCTAGACATGGAAAACTTATTCGTAAGGAAGACATTCAAACCGGTGACCTAATTTTCTTTAAAACAGGACGTGGGCCGAACGGTTATCATGTTGGGATCTATGTTAAAGATGGTAAATTTCTTCACGCCTCTACGAAAGGTGGCGTTATTTATTCTTCGATGAATACACCTTACTGGACAAAAACGTTTTGGCAAGCAAGGCGAATTTAAAGTAAAAAGTGCGGTTAATTTTAACCGCACTTTTGTTTTCTAGACTGACGGGCGAACTCCCAACATATGGCAAATCGCATAGGTTAATTCACTACGATTAAGCGTGTAAAAATGGAAATCACTCACCCCTTCACTGGATAAAATCTTCACCATATCCATAGCAACACTTGCGGCAACAAGATTGCGGGTAGTCGGATCATCATCTAATCCATCATAGGCTTTTGTTAGCCAACTTGGTATTTTCACATTGGTAAATGACGCCATTTTCTGAAGCTGCTTAAAGTTCGTTACAGGTAGAATACCCGGCACTATTTCCGTATCAATGCCAATAGACGCACAACGATCACGGAAGCGTAGATAACTATCAATATCAAAGAAAAATTGAGTAATAATATGGTTTGCACCTGCATCAATTTTACGTTTTAAGTTAATTAAATCCGCTTGCGCCGATTTTGCTTCCGGATGGACTTCCGGGTACGCGGCAACGGAAATATCAAAATCAGCAACCGATCGGAGTAGTGCCACTAAATCGGACGCGTAGAACGGTTTTTTATCATAACCTTTCGGTTCATCTCCACGTAATGCAACAATACGGCGGATACCGCTATCCCAATAATCTTGAGCGATCTTTTTCAATTCTTCAGAGGTGGCATCAATGCCGGTTAAATGAGGCGCAGCTTCTAACCCGGTTTCCTGTTTAATTGCTTTTACAATACCGTGTGTACGATCCCGTTCACCGGAATTTGCGCCATAGGTTACAGAGACAAATTTCGGTTTTAACACTTTTAAACGATGAATTGATTCCCATAGCAGATTTTCCATTTTTTCATTTTTAGGAGGAAAAAACTCAAAGGATACGTTGATTTTTTTATTAAAATCAGCAATGTTTTGATTTAGATTATTAATTTCTTTTGCATAGCTCATGGTGATTCTTCCTACGAATTAATTGTGTGATATGACAATAAATTAACTTTATTCATGAGTCAATTTTAATAAATTCATTAAAAACATTAATTATATTAATATTCGTAAGATAAACATAACTATGAAGATTTTTTACACAAAGAATTAGCATTTGACGGAAAAATATGTATAATATGCCGACCCTGTAAGTGCACGGATTCCCACCGTGCATTATTTTATCTGTATCACACTTGAAGGGGTGATGATTAAGATCAATGGTTGTGTTTCATAGAAACACTGGGTATCAAACTTAATTTTTGGTAATTAATTAATGAAAACTTTTGTAGCAAAACCAGAAACGGTAAAACGCGACTGGTATGTAGTAGATGCGACAGGTAAAACTTTAGGTCGTTTAGCTACTGAATTAGCACGTCGTCTTCGTGGTAAACACAAGGCAGAGTACACTCCGCATGTAGATACCGGTGATTACATCATCGTTATCAATGCAGATAAAGTGGCGGTAACAGGTCGTAAAGAAACAGATAAACTTTACTACTGGCACACCGGTTATGTAGGTGGTATTAAACAAGCGACTTTCAAAGAAATGATCGCTCGCCGTCCTGAAGCGGTGATTGAAATTGCGGTTAAAGGTATGTTGCCAAAAGGACCATTAGGTCGCGCAATGTTCCGTAAATTAAAAGTGTATGCGGGTAATGAACATCAACACGCGGCACAACAACCACAAGTATTAGACATTTAATCACGAGGTTTAGGATATGGCAGAGAATCAAAACTACGGCACAGGTCGCCGCAAAAGCTCTTCAGCTCGTGTATTTATTAAACCGGGCAGTGGTAAAATCACTATCAACCAACGTGAGTTAGACGTGTATTTCGGTCGCGAAACTGCACGTATGATTGTACGTCAACCTTTAGAATTGGTTGAATTAACCGACAAATTAGATCTATACATCACTGTAAAAGGTGGTGGTATTTCCGGTCAAGCCGGTGCAATCCGTCACGGTATTACTCGTGCATTAATTGAATACGATGAAACTTTACGTCCTGCTCTTCGTGCAGCCGGTTTCGTTACTCGTGATGCACGTCGTGTTGAACGTAAAAAAGTGGGCTTGCACAAAGCACGTCGTCGTCCACAATACTCAAAACGTTAATTTCTTATTTTCGTTTCAGAAGCAGGGAAATATCCCTGCTTTTTTTATATTTATAAAATCATGTAACTTTATGAAACTAAAGAAAAAGTCAGATTTATTTGGCAATATAAAGCGGATTTATGTTAGAATGTCCAACCTTTTTTAAGAAAAATAATATAGCATTTTGAATCTTCGGAGGAATCAATGTCCAATGCATCAAGTAAACGTTCTGTTATGACTCTTTTCTCAAATAAAGATGATATTTACTGTCATCAAGTGAAAATTGTATTGGCGGAAAAAGGGGTGGCTTATGAAAATGAAGAAGTTAACCCGCAAGCATTATCGGAAGATTTAATGGAATTAAATCCTTATGGCTCTTTGCCAACATTGGTTGATCGTGATTTAGTATTATTTAATTCACGTATTATTATGGAATATCTTGATGAACGTTTCCCTCATCCGCCGCTTATGCCGGTTTATCCTATTGCAAGGGGGAAAACTCGTCTTTTAATGTTGCGTATAGAGCAAGATTGGTATCCAACTTTAATGAAAGCGGAAAAAGGCAATGAATCGGAACGTGCGGAAGCATTAAGACAGTTAAAAGAAGAATTATTGGCTGTTTCGCCTATTTTCCAACAAATGCCTTATTTTATGAGTGAAGAATTCAGTTTGGTTGATTGCTACATCGCCCCATTACTATGGAAATTAAAACAATTGGGTGTAGAATTTACCGGTGCCGGCAGCAAAGCTTTAAAAGGCTATATGGATCGTGTATTTAGTCGAGATTCCTTTTTACAATCCGTAGGTGAGGCTGCGCCTAAGAACCTGATGGACGATAAATAATGGAATATAAATCCTCTCCAAAACGACCTTATTTATTAAGGGCTTATTATGACTGGTTGAGCGATAATGATTTTACGCCCTATTTGGTTGTGGATGCCACATATTGGGGCGTAAATGTACCTGCCGAATATGTCAAAGACGGGCAAATTGTGCTGAATCTCTCGGCAAGTGCCACGGGAAACTTGCAACTTACGAATGATTTTATTCAATTTAATGCGCGTTTTAATGGCGTGGCTAGAGAGCTTTATATCCCTATGGGAGCCGCACTTGCGATTTATGCTCGGGAAAATGGTGATGGTGTAATGTTTGAACCTGAAACAGTTTATGATGAATTAAACCGTCAACCACAGTCTGATCAGCCGAGTAACTTTACCGAAGCGGTTGATAAACCAAAAACCAATAAAAAAGTTCCGGCAAAATCGGCTTCTCATCTAAGAATTGTAGATTAAGATAAAAACAGAAAATCACCCGTATTTTAGAAAGTGCGGGTGATTTTTTATTATTTTGTTGCCGCTTTCATCAGCTGAACAAACTCAGCGAGTTCAACTAAACATTTTGTATGATTGCCCAAATTAGATTCGATGATTTTTACGGTTGCAGAACCTGAAATCGCACCGGCAGCGCCTAATTGCAAGGCTTCTTTCACTTGATTGGGTTGTGCAATGCCGAAACCTTGTAGAATAGGGGGCGCATTATAATGTTTCAATTGTTCCACAAGTCTGTCTAAATTTGTTGCGTGAGCTTGATTTTCAGCACTGGTAACACCGGCACGGGAAACCAGATAGGTGTAACCCTCGCTATTCTCCGCCACACCTTGTACGGTTTTTTCATCAGCATTTGGCGGGCAAATAAAGACAGGTTGAATACCGTATTTTTTCGCGGCTTGAATATACTCATTCTTGGCTAATAGAGGAATATCAGCGACTAACACAGCATCCACTCCGACATCGGCACAGTGTTGATAAAACCTATCAAGCCCTTTGGCAAAAATAAGATTGGCACAAAGTAGTAAACTAATTGGAATCTCAGGATATTTTGACCGCACTTTTTTAAGTAATTTAAAGCTGTCCTCCGAGCTATGTCCGGCATTTAATGCACGATTATTGGCTGCTTGAATAACAGGCCCGTCTAATAGCGGATCAGAAAAAGGAAAGCCTAATTCAAGGGCATCGGCACCATTATCAATAAGCGTACTAATAATCTCAAAAGAATGGTCAAAAGTAGGATCACATAGGGTTACGAAGGGAACAAATGCACCTTCATTTTTTGCTTTGAGTTCGGCAAATTTAGCGTCAAAACGACTCATGATTTGATTCCTTTTTCTGTTAAAATTTTGTCCACAGTGAAAATATCTTTATCACCCCGTCCCGATAAATTCACCACAAGAATTTGTGCTTTATTCGGTTCTTGATGAATCATCTTAAGTGCATACGCAAGAGCATGTGAACTTTCTAACGCAGGAATAATACCTTCGTGTTTAGCGAGTTCTTGGAACGCATTTAAGGCCTCATCATCGGTGATAGAGGGATATTCCGCTCGTCCAATGCGTTGTAAATAAGCGTGTTGAGGCCCGACAGAAGGGAAGTCCAATCCCGCAGAAATCGAATAAGATTCTTCAACCTGCCCGTCATCCGTTTGCATTAATGGCGATTTCATTCCGAAATAAATGCCGACTTTAGCATGCCCTAGCGGTGCACCGTGTTCGCCCGTTGCAATGCCTTTGCCTGCCGGTTCTACACCGATTAAACGTACGTTGGGTTCATCAATAAAATCGGTAAACATACCTATCGCATTGGAACCGCCCCCAACCGCGGCGATAACCGCATCGGGCAAACGGCCTTCTTTTTCCAGAATTTGGCGTTTGGTTTCTTCACCAATCATTTTTTGGAATTCGCGTACAATGGTTGGAAAAGGGTGAGGGCCGGCTGCCGTACCAAGCAAGTAGTGGGTATTTTCATAATTTGCCGACCAATCACGCATCGCCTCGCAACAAGCATCTTTTAATGAACAAGAACCTTTCTGCACAGGCACAACTTCAGCTCCCATTAAACGCATACGGAATACATTAGGGGATTGTCGTTCCACATCTTTTGCGCCCATATAAACACGGCAGGGCATATCAAGCATTGCACAAGCGAGAGCCGTTGCCACACCGTGCTGACCGGCTCCGGTTTCTGCAATAATACGGGTTTTTCCCATCCGTTTGGCGAGCAAAATTTGCCCGAGAACTTGATTGGTTTTATGTGCGCCGCCATGCAAAAGATCTTCGCGTTTAAGATAAATTTTAGCTTTTGTCCCCTTTGTCAGATTGCGACAAAGGGTAAGTGCGGTCGGTCTGCCGGCATAATTTTTGAGTAAATCTTGAAATTCATGTTGAAATGCAGGGTCATTTTTCGCTTCAACAAACGCTTTTTCTAATTGCTTAAGTACAGGTACGAGAATTTCCGGTACATACATACCGCCAAACTCACCGAAATACGGATTTAATAACATCTCTGACATTGTGTTTGTGTTCCCTTATTATGATTAGTTTGAATTTCTTGCGACATTGAGCGGAGCAAAAGTTTGCGCCGTAGGCATGACTTCAATACGATTAATATTGACATGTTCAGGTTGTTGATTAAGCCACAGTACAATATTTGCAATATCTTGCGCGGTAACATACTGAACATTTTCATAAACTTTTTCAGCACGCTCGTCATCACCTTTAAAGCGAACATTCGAAAACTCAGTCCCGCCGCATAGCCCCGGTTCGACATTGGTCACACGAATATTTTTACCGGCAAGATCGGCACGCAAATTTAAACTAAACTGTTTTACGAAAGCTTTTGTTCCACCGTATATATTTCCGCCGGGATAAGGATAATTCCCGGCAATCGAGCCTAAATTGATAATATGCCCCGTATTGCGTTCGACCATTTGAGGTAGCAAAAGGCGGGTGATCGTTACAAGACCTTTAATATTGGTATCGATCATTTTTTCCCAATCATCAAGATTTGCGTTATCGGCTGTTTCTAAACCGAGGGCAAGACCGGCATTATTAACAAGCAAATCAATATTACGCCATTCGATAGGGAGAGATTGGATAGCTTGTTGCGTTTTTGTACGATCAGAAATATCAAAAGCAAGAGGGAAAAATTGTTCGCCAAGCTCGGCATGAAGAAGAGTTAAACGTTCAGTACGGCGACCGCTACCAATAACAAGGTAACCTGCGCCCACTAAAGTACGGCAAATTGCTGTGCCAAAGCCGGCTGTCGCACCGGTAACGAATGCTATTTTAGACATAATTACCTCCTAGTAGGGTATCAGAAATTTATATTACACACTTTATAGTGCTTAACTAAAAGTAGTTATATTGTATCGAAAATTTTTTCAAAAACCGACCGCACTTTGTTTTCATCTTTTACGCCGGGTGAATTTTCTACACCGGAGTTAAGATCGACACCTAAACAACCTTGTTGTCGTGAAAGAACAATATTTTCTGGAGAAATGCCGCCGGCAAGGATGATTTTGTGCTTAAGGTTTTCAGGAATGAATGACCAATCAAAGGTTTTACCTGTACCGCCTTGTTGATTTGTGGTTTGGCTATCAAAAATATAGCGGGCAACATTTAAATCGTCTGTAAAATTAACCGCACTTTTTTCATCAATGTTGATTGAGACGGCTTTCCAAATTTGGCAGGTTTCGGGTAATTTACCGCGCAGCTCGGTGATAAACGCCGGCGTTTCCGAGCCGTGTAATTGCACCGCATAAAGTTGCAATTGTTGAGCTATTCTAACGATAAAATCCGCCTCTTGATTTTGAAACACGCCTACAAAACGAAGTGGAGCGGCTGTTACTAATTCTTGAGCCTGACGCAAACTCACTGTACGTTTTGAATGTTCAGCAAAAATTAACCCGCCATAAAGTGCTCCGTTTGCATAAACGGTTTTAACATCTTGGGTGCGTGTTAAGCCACATACTTTGTTTTCACCGAAAATCACCGAACGAACGGCATTATTTAAATCAGTGCTTTCCATTAAACTACTACCGATCAAAAATCCCTGTGCAACTTTTTGTAATTGACGGATTTGCTGATGAGTATAAATACCGGATTCGCTGATAATGCGTACATCTTCCGGTATGCGATTTGCATATTTTTCCGTTAATTCGACTACACGATTTAAATCCACGGTTAAATCATGCAAATTACGATTATTCACACCGATAATCTTCGCACCTAACAATAAGGCACGCTCAAATTCCGCTTCATTACTGGTTTCGGTTAATACCCCCATTCCCAAAGAATGAGCAAGATCTGCCAACACGCGATAGGTTTCATCATTCACCACTGAAAGCATTAATAAAATAGCATCGGCTTGATAATAACGGGCAAGATACACTTGATATTCGCTGATTATAAAATCTTTGCAAAGCACCGGTTGGCTCACGATATTTCGCACTTGAGGCAAAAACTCAAAATCGCCTTGGAAGTATTTTTCATCCGTCAGCACAGAAATGGCTGACGCATAATATTTATATACATTGGCGATCTCATCTAAATTAAATTCAGCCCTAATCAATCCTTTCGAGGGTGAGGCTTTTTTACATTCCAAAATATAAGCAGGATTTTGCTGTGTGCCTTTTGCTAGCGAGTCATAAAAAGAGCGGTCAGATTTTGTGATGTTTTGTTGAAATTCACTAAGCGGAAATTCCTTTTCTTTCACTTTCACCCATGCGGCTTTGTCTAGCACGATTTTTTGGAGCACCGTAGCGGAATTAATTGGTTTTGAGAAGTCTTGTGTAATCATCTTATTTTTCTTTTATGACTAAAAATGGTGGTTAATTTCAGAGTGAATATTTTGTTAGTTTTTGCAATGTTTCAAAGGCTTTGCCGCTTGCCAAGGTTTCCAACACGTTTTGAGTATTTTGTTTAAGGTCGTTATAGCCAAATAATTTGAGCAATAACGCCGTATTTGCAGCGATAGCATTGGCTTGTTCCAGTTTACCGCTACCTTGTAAAAGAGCGGTCAATATTTTGGCATTTTCTTGTGGTTCGCCACCGCGTAAGCTTTCTAATGATTGCATTTTTAAGCCAAAATCTTCCGGTGTTAGCGTGAAATATTCAATCTTACCGTCTTTAATTTCCGCTACTTGTGTTTCACCGTGTAATGCGACTTCATCCAAGCCTGAACCATGTACGACAAAGCTATGCTGATGACCAAGCGCCACCGCCGTTTCTGCATAGGTTTTGACTAATTCCGGCGTATAGACGCCAAGCAGGTTGTAATTCGGTCGGGCAGGGTTAATAAGAGGGCCGAGAATATTGAAAATTGTGCGGGTTTTTAGTGCGGCACGAACGGGGGCAACATGACGAAATCCTGAATGATATTGTTGTGCAAATAAAAAACAGACACCGATTTCATCGAGGGCTTGGCGGGCGCTTTCCGGTGAAATATTGATATTGACGTTCAATGCAGTTAATACATCACTTGCACCGGATTGGCTGGAAACGCTACGATTGCCGTGTTTAGCAACTTTTACCCCCATTGCTGCGGCAACAATACAACTTGCGGTGGAAATATTGATAGTATTTTTCCCATCCCCCCCGGTGCCGACAATATCGGCAAAAGGGTAGTCGGGGCGTGGGAAAGATTTTGCATTTTGCAATAAAGCCGCTACTGCACCGCTAATTTCCTCAACAGTTACACCACGAACTTTTAAGGCAATCATCATGGCGGCAATTTGTTCATTGCCGAGTTCACCTTGCATAATGCCATTAAAAAGCATGCTACTTTCTGAATTTGAAAGAGGATTTCCGTTATAAATTTGTTCTAATAATTGGTTGTGTTGCATGGTTTTTCCTCAGTTTGTTATTGGTTTTTTGGGCCTTTACTAAACGTAAATGTCATAATCCAAATCCCTTGCTTCATCGCCTGTCATACCACGGAAGCCCCAGCAGTGTGCCGGTTGTTCTTTAATGGTAATCTCGACATCATGAGCGCGGATACCGAGTTTGTATTCAAGCTCGCTGAATAGCATTTTTATTAAGCGTTTTTTGGTGCCTTCCATTCGACCTGCCATTAGATTAATTTCAATGACGGTATAATCATCACTACGATCGAAAGGGTAGTAAAAATCTTCTTTTTCTAAGCCCAAAAAGCGAATAGCGTGTTTTCCTTTGGGAATATCTAACCCCAAGTAAAGGCTATTGTAAATGACATCCGCCAGCATTTCTCGGCGTGCTACAAGTTTGGATTTTAATCCGAATACAGTAATCATATTGTTTTCCTTAGGTTGTAGAAGAGGTTTTAGTTTATCAGTATATTTAGCGATTTAATAACCATTCAACGGATTGCTGTAATAGCTGCGATCCTTGCACGGTTAAAATACTTTCCGGATGGAATTGAAATCCACAAATCGGCAAATAACGATGACGGATAGCCATAATAATACCGTTATATTCCGCATTGATGACAAATTCCGACGGTAAATCTTGCCCCATGAGTGAATGATAGCGTGCTACCGGCATTGGATTAGCCAAATTTTTAAACATCGCTTCACCATCATGGGAAATTTTTGAGATTTTGCCATGCAAGACTTCGCCGGCATGGACGACTTTACCACCAAATGATTGGATTAAAGCTTGATGTCCCAGACAAATTCCAATTATTGGGATTTGTGATTTTAAACGGTCGATTAACGCTAACAAAATCCCTGCTTCTTCCGGTGTACCGGGGCCGGGCGAAAGGGCAAGAATGGTATCCGGCGTACTCAGTGCGGTGATAACAAGTTGTTCTAAATCACAATCATTGCGGTAAATTTTAACTTGATGTCCTAACACACGAAATTGATCGACTAGGTTATAGGTGAAGGAATCAAAGTTATCCAAAAAAAGAATATTTGCCATAATGTTTCCTATTTTGCCTGTGCGTTGATTTGACGAATGGCTTTTAACACAGCCGCCGCTTTATGGCGTGTTTCATCCGCTTCCATTTGTGGATCGGAATCCAATACTTCACCACAACCCGCTTGTACATGGGCGATACCGTTTTGCACAAAAGCGGAACGAATCACAATACAGGTGTCAAAATGCCCGTCTGATGTAAGATAGCCTACCGCACCGCCATAACTATGACGTTTTTGCTGTTCAAACTGATAAATAAGTTGCATGGCTTTAATTTTGGGGGCTCCGGTGAGCGTTCCCATATTCATGCAGGCTTGATAAGCGTGAAGCGCATCTAATTCAGGGCGAAGTTTGCCTACCACACGAGAAACTAAATGCATAATATGTGAATAACGATCCACTTGCATTAATTCTGCAACCTTGCGAGTGCCACTTTGACAAACACGGGCAATATCATTGCGTGCCAAATCTACCAACATTAAATGTTCCGCCTGTTCTTTGTGATCAAGGCGAAGTTCGAGCTCTAAACGCCCGTCCAGCTCAGGATCAATATTACCGTGAGCATCAAAGCCGCGCGGACGCGATCCGGCAATAGGGTAAATCTCTAATTGACGATTGTTCGGCGTATATTTGAGCGCACTTTCCGGTGAGGCGCCAAACAAAATGAAATCTTCATCGTTCATATAAAACATATAAGGACTTGGGTTATTTTGTTTGAGTTGAGCATAACTGGCAAGCGGATTTGGACAAGCAAGAGAAAAGCGACGGGAAGGAACGATTTGGAATACATCACCAATATTAATGTGGTGTTTTAACGCTTTCACGATATTGATAAATTCGGGATCATCAAAATTCGTTTTTACTTCATCACCCGCAGATTTAATAGATAAGATGTGATCAATATTTTTTAATTTTTGTGCGATCGCGAGTGCGGTTTTTGCGACATTGACTTGCTCTTCTTGTGAGAAACAGTAACTTTTAAGTGTTGCCTGCTGGCTTTGGTGATCGATAGTAATGAGATGCTCGGCAAGATAAAAACTGTAGTCAGGGCAAGAAATATCATCATCTTTTAACGTGATGTCATTCATCGGGATGAAATTGGCGACTAAGTCATAAGCGAACAAACCGCCTAAAAAAATTGGTGTAGCACTGTGACGATAGAGATTGGCTATCACGCGAAGACCATCAAAAACCGTGGCAGATTGCAGTTTACTATCCTCATCTAATTGGTTATCAAGAGGGGCAAACTCAATAGAAAATTCATTGTTAAAATTGACCGCACTTATGTTTCCAAGTGCGGTCAAGATTGGGTGAATTTCTCTCAACACGGCTAAACCGTTTGCATTGATTGCTTTAAATGTGACGTTGTGACTAGAACAGGTGATTTTTACTGCGGTATTGATTAACAGAAGGCTTTGCAAACTATTTTTACTACCAATTTCAGCAGAATCGAGTAGAAGCGTGTTGGGCTGATCACATAAGGTATTGAAAATGGCGGTAGTATCCTCGTAGTAAGGTACCGGCTGTGTCGTTACCGCAATAAAAGCATGGTCTCGCATTTTTAAATCCTTCTAAGAAAACTTTTGCACTATTAAACTAGTGCAGTAAAAATAAGTCAAGCAAAGATTTAAAAAAATTCGATTTAATTTTATAAAAGTACATAGTGGTAAAGAAAAAAGAAAGCCATCTCGAAAGATGGCCTAAAAAAGGATTAAAGTGCGGTCACAATATCATTAATTTTTACTTTGGCAGAGTGCAACGCTTTTTCAACAGCTTCCGGACCAAATCCAATCCCTTGCGCATAGACGAACTGCACATCAGTAATTCCTACAAAGTCTAAAATTGCTTTCATATATTGTGTGACGGAATTTGCGTCATCGTATAACCCGCCAAATGCACATAATACGATGGCTTTTTTACCTTTCAATAAACCTTCCGGGCCATTTGCCGTGTATTGAAATGTAACACGAGGACGGGCGATAAAATCAAAATAAGATTTTAATTGAGTCGGAATCGTTAAGTTATACATCGGTGCGCCGATTACGAGTGTATCCGCATTTTTTAATTCAGCAACGAGTTTGTCTGAAAGTGCTAGAAGTTGTTTTTCTTCATCCGTGTTAGGTTCGCCACGCACTGCAATAGCTGCTGTTGCATCGAAGTGGGGAAGGGGATCATTTGCTAAATCCCGCACCACAATATTGTTACCTTGTAGTTTTTCAATCGAATAATCAACTAATTTATTACTTTGAGAATTATCAGCAAGAATGCTTGATTTTAGCACTAATATGTTGCTCATTTTGTTTCCTTTAATTCAGGTGAAATAAGTGGGACGATTCTAGAGTTTATTTTTTGATAGATAAAGTTGTTGTTGGGAAAAACATTATTTCTTTTTATGAAAATATCCAGGCGGTTTTCTATTTAACAAGATTATAAGAAAGTGGTAGAATTTGCGACCGCACTTTTCTCATTCAATGGTAGGAATGAAGCTAAGTGCGGTTAATTTTTATTGAATTTTTAAACGAGCATGTCACCTTTCGTATGGGTGACCACTGTATAAGGAAAAATTATGCCAATTATTACTTTACCTGACGGTTCCCAACGTCAATTTGATCGCCCTGTTTCTGTGCTTGAAGTGGCTCAAGATATCGGTGCAGGCCTTGCCAAAGCTACTATTGCTGGCTGTGTAAACGGTGAACGCCGTGATGCCTGTGATATTGTTGAGCAAGACGCAAAATTAGAAATCATTACTGCTAAAGATGAAGACGGTTTAGAAATTATCCGTCATTCTTGTGCTCATTTATTAGGTCATGCTATCAAACAATTATTTCCTGATGTAAAAATGGCAATCGGTCCAACTATCGAAAATGGTTTCTATTATGATGTGGATTTAGATCGTTCTTTAACTCAAGAAGATTTAGAGGCGATTGAAAAACGGATGCTTGAATTAGCGAAAACCAATTACGATGTCGTAAAAAAACGCGTAACTTGGCAAGAAGCACGAGATACTTTCGAGCAACGTGGCGAGCCGTACAAAATGGCAATTTTAGATGAAAATATTGAACGTACGGCAACACCGGCGTTGTATCATCACCAAGAATATATTGATATGTGTCGTGGGCCTCACGTACCCAATATGCGTTTCTGCCATCATTTCAAATTACAAAAAGTAGCAGGGGCTTACTGGCGTGGCGACAGCAAGAATAAAATGTTACAACGTATCTACGGTACGGCTTGGGCTGACAAAAAACAATTAGCCGACTATTTACAACGTTTGGAAGAGGCCGCAAAACGCGATCACCGTAAAATCGGTAAAGCCTTAGATTTATACCATATGCAAGAGGAAGCACCGGGAATGGTGTTTTGGCATAATGACGGTTGGACGATTTTCCGCGAGCTTGAAACTTTCGTTCGGACTAAATTAAAAGAGTACGATTATCAAGAAGTCAAAGGTCCGTTTATGATGGATCGTGTGTTATGGGAAAAAACGGGACATTGGCAAAACTACGGTGATTTAATGTTCACTACACAATCGGAAAATCGTGAATATGCGATTAAGCCGATGAACTGTCCGGGTCATGTGCAAATTTTCAATCAAGGTTTAAAATCTTACCGTGATTTACCAATCCGTATGGCAGAGTTTGGTTCTTGCCACCGTAATGAACCGTCCGGTTCTTTGCATGGTTTAATGCGTGTGCGTGGCTTTACCCAAGATGACGCGCATATTTTCTGTACGGAAGATCAAATCGAAAGTGAAGTAACCAGCTGTATTAAAATGGTTTACGACATTTATAGTACTTTCGGTTTTACCGATATTTATGTGAAACTTTCAACCCGTCCTGAAAACCGTATCGGTTCGAATGACATGTGGGATCGTGCGGAAGCGGGCTTAGCCGCAGCGTTGGCACATAATAATCTAGAATATGAAGTTCAAGAAGGTGAAGGGGCGTTCTATGGGCCGAAAATTGAGTTTGCATTGCGTGATAGTTTAGGTCGTGAATGGCAGTGCGGTACGGTTCAGTTAGACTTTGCCTTACCGGGTCGCCTAGAAGCTACCTATGTTGCGGAAGATAACGGGCGTAAAACCCCTGTGATGATTCACCGTGCGATTTTAGGTTCTATTGAACGTTTTATCGGTATCATTACTGAAGAATATGCCGGCTTTTTCCCTGCGTGGTTAGCGCCGACTCAAGCGGTAGTGATGAATATTACCGATAGCCAAGCCGATTATGTAAAACAAGTGGCAAAACAGCTATCCGATGCCGGTTTACGCGTGAAAACGGATTTACGAAATGAAAAAGTAGGCTTTAAAATCCGTGAACACACCTTACGTCGTGTACCTTATATGCTGGTTTGCGGCGATAAAGAAATCGCAGAAGGCAAAATTGCGGTGCGTACCCGTAAAGGTGCGGATCTTGGCACATTCACCGTAGAAGAATTTGCGGAAATCTTGAAAAAACAAGTGAGAAACCGTGAATTAAAATTATTGAATGAAGAATAAAAAAGCATTCAAAACTGACCGCACTTTGCGGCGATAACTCATGAAAGGCTAGGTTATATACTAGCCTTTTTTATAAACCCGAAGAAAAATCTCCCCTTCTTAAGGTTTTCTTAAGATTTGTGTTATTTAATAGATCTCAACAAAGCAGTAATGCTTTAAATAATGATTTTTAACCTACAATTTTAAGAGGAAAACTTGATGAAAAAATTAACTCTAGCAACACTTCTGGCAATCGCTACTTCAACTGCATTTGCAGGTTTCAATGGTAATGGAAATACCGTTCAAGGCGGGTTTAAACAAAGTGCAATGCAGGCGATTAGTGTAAAACAAGCATTATCGGAAAAAGATAATAGCATGGTGACATTGGTCGGTAGCATTACCCAACAAATTGGCAAAGATGACTATCTTTTCACTGACGGTTCTGCACAAATCAAAGTGGAAATTAAAGATCGAGTATGGAACGGTTTAAATGTTGGTCCGCAAGATAACATTCGTATCAGTGGAAAACTTGATAACGACGCTTTTGAAAAAGCCGAAGTTGAAGTATATAGTATTGAAAAAGTAAATTGAGAATTAAAAATGGTGAGTATTTGGGCTCACCATTTTGCGTTGAAAGAGCGGTCAAATTTATGCGAATTTTGTTAATTGAAGATGATGTGTTAATCGGCAATGGGTTACAAATCGGGCTGTCAAAATCCGGATTTATTGTGGATTGGTTCACGGACGGCAAAACCGGCTTAAATGCGCTGGATTCTGCTCCTTATGATGCCGTTGTGTTGGATTTGACTTTACCGAAAATGGACGGATTGGACATTTTGCAACAATGGCGAATGAATAATCAATCTACTCCCGTGCTTATTTTGACAGCGCGCGATACCTTAGATGAGCGCGTGAAAGGATTACAAAAAGGGGCGGATGATTATCTTTGTAAACCTTTTGCATTGGCTGAAGTGGTTGCCCGTTTGCAAGCATTGATTCGCCGTAGCTATGGACATACCACACCGGTTCTAACCCATCTGAATGTTACGCTTGATCCTAATCAACGAAGTGTCCGATTAAATAATGATCTACTTTCTCTCACGAGCAGAGAATATAAGTTATTAGAACTTTTTATGTTGAATCAAGATCGTGTCCTTTCCCGTTCAGCCATTGAAGAAAAATTATCCACATGGGAGGAAGAAATTAGTAGCGCCGCATTAGATGTTCATATCTACAATTTGCGCCAAAAATTGGGAAAACAATTTATTCGTACCGTTCACGGGGTTGGCTACGTATTAGGACAAGGTGATGACAAATAAAAGTTTAAAATTTCGCTTAATGAGCGGGTTATTTTTGATTGCACTTTTCGTGTGGCTTGTTTCAACTTTTGTCGCGTGGAAAGTAGCAAAAAAAGAGGCCTATGATGTTTTTGATGCGCAGCAGATTTTATTTGCAGAACGCCTCGCCACCTCCGATTTACAAAATATTTTATTGGGTAAGACAAACTTTAATCGTGGCGGATTTAAACCGTTAAAACGTAAGTTCGATGATGATGCCCTTGCGTTTGCGATTTTTTCCAAAACGGGGGAGCGATTGTTAAGTGATGGCGATAACGGTGATAATTTTATCTTTAGCAATAAAGTGGGATTTAGTTCCGCCTATATTGAAAACTATGATGATAAATGGCGGATTTATTGGTTACCTGTGGCACAAGGGGAGTTGCGAATTGCGGTTGGTCAAGAAATAGAATATCGAGAAGAATTGGTGAATAAAATGGTATTTGGGCAAACGGCGATTTGGTTTGCAAGTTTACCTTTTTTATTGGCAGTAGTTTTCTACTTGATTCATAAAGCATTAAAACCGATTAGTCAGCTTAGCCGTGAGGTTTTGCGAAGAAAACCGGGAGATGTTTCTCTGCTTGATACGTCAAATGTACCGACAGAAATTTTGCCGTTGGTGAAAAATTTAAACCAATTTTTTGACCGCACTTCGACTATGTTAAAAAGAGAGCGCCGTTTTACTTCCGATGCCGCCCATGAATTACGTAGTCCGTTAGCCGCTTTACGTATTCAAACCGAAGTTGCCCAACTTGCCGGTGAGGATAAGGAAATTAGGGAACAAGCATTAAGCAATTTAACACTGGGTATTGATCGTGCCAGCCAATTAATCGAGCAGCTTTTAATCTTATCCCGTTTAGATAATTTAAAGGAACTTGATGGATTAGAACCTATAAAATGGCAGGAAATAATTCCTTCTTTAATGAGTGAATTTTATTTTAATGCACAAAAACGTAACATTGAATTATCTTTTGAAGAAAAGTCGTTGCCTCAAATGAGGAACGGTCAACCTGTTTTAGTCACACAAATGTTGAGAAATTTACTGGATAACGCGGTTAAATATGCACAATCAGGGGCGTCGGTGAAAATTGTTTTATTCAGAGAAAAAATTATTGTAGAAGATAATGGCGGTGGGGTGAGTGAAACCGATTTAGCCCGATTAGGACAACCTTTTTACCGTCCGGCAGGGCAAAATGAAAAGGGAAGCGGGTTAGGGTTATCCATTGTATTTCGCATTGCAGAATTGCATCACTACAAAGTGCGGTTGGAAAACGTGATGGATTGCGAAAACATCATTGGATTTAGAGTAATTATTGGCTTACAGTAAAATATGTCCTAGGTGATTCGGTGTAGGAAAATGCCGTTCACCTTCTTTTCCAGTTTTAAAATGTTATTTTCTCTCTTACAATAGCGCCCCCAATTCTTATTAAAAATATTAAATGTCTCACATTTACATTGGTACGGGCGGTTATGCAGATTGTGATTTGCTCGGCACCGTTTATCCTTTAGGGACGGCAAAAGCGGATTTTCTGACTCATTATTGCCGCCATTATGACACGGTAGAAATCAATAGTAGTTTTCATGCGCCTATTGGACAGAAAGCAATACAAGGAATGTTGGAAAAATCCGACGGCAAACTGCAATTCTCGATTAAATTACATCAAGATTTTAGTCATACCCGCACAGCAACACGGGACAATGCCAAACAATTTCTAAATGCATTACAACCATTAGTTGAACAACAAGTGCTTGCGGCGTTATTTTTACAATTTCCCCATCGCTTTGAACGTACTCTCAACAATCGTCGCTACTTAGCGGAATTGACCCAATGGTTTATAGAGTATCCGATGACGGTAGAATTTCGTCATCCCAGTTGGCATTGTGAGACCGTATTTGAGACATTCTGCCGACAACCAAATTTAATTTGGGGAAATGTAGATTATCCGCCCAATATCGGATTACCGATGTTTCAACTAAAAATTAATCAAAATACGGGTTATTTACGCCTACATGGTCGCAATGCAAACTGGTGGAATGAAAATTCTGCTCAAGCAAGGCATAATTATCGCTACTCTGAAGATGAGCTGAGCGAAATAGCAAATTTGATTGTTCAACAAAAAGATCGGTTTGAACGACTGTTTATTTATTTTCAAAATACCACTCAAAGTCATTCATTTTATAATATTGCGACGCTCAAAAATTTGCTGTCACCTTTTGGTTTTGAAATGAAAACACACATAGATGACATACCTCATCAGCAATGGGATTTATTTTAAACCGTTTTATAGAACATTAGTTTCAAGTTCTAAAATTCCCGGTTCGATTTTAATACCTTTAGCAAACTTTTTGATTAAAACATCTCGGATGTTTGTTTCATCAAGGGTATAAATCGGCATTGAGGAAAGTAACAATGCAATACTTTCACTTAAAAATGGCATGGCAATTTGTAATTGTTCCATATATTCATTAGGTTCGCCGGACCACTTTAATATACGTAAATTACGTAAATAGATCTCGCCTTTTTCAGGGCTATAATAAGGAACGGTATCAAACGTTAATGTTAATTTAGCCGGAAATTGTTTATTTCCCAGTTTGAATAATCCTTCGGCAGTGCCGTTTATTTCAACACGTTTTTCTGTGCCTCGTCCGATTTTAGTCGTGAGATCCTTTAACTGATAATCTAATGAAAACAACCCTGGGAAGTTAAATTTATCTTTAATTGCCCCTTTTTCCGATAGATATTGATTGATTTGACTTTCAGTTAAGCTGAAAGGTGAAGATTGTGCCGAGGTAAAAATGGAAAACCCGAGTAACAGGGTAAAGATAGAAATATTGAGTTTTTTCATAAAATACCTAATCTAGTTGAAAGATTGAAATAAACCCTTAGAATATTCAAGGTTTTATGACAGGCATAAAATATAACATGAAATAGGCGGATTTGGAGTAGTATTGTAGTGGAATCTTGTATTAATAGCGAATTTCAGGAATATGTTAAGCATGTTTTTGAGAAACAACAAGGAAGACGGGTTTATCAATTTAACTACCAAGGAAAAGGATATTGGTTGAAACAACCGGAAAAACTATCAGGTGTTTGGCTACTATTAAAGCCTTATCCTAAAAAGTCTTTTGCAAACGAATTAATGACGCTTTTAGATTTATTTAAACAGGGTGTGCCTGTTCCCAAAGTTGTTTACCATGAAAAAGATTTTTTTGTTTTAGAAGATGTGGGGATGAGTATTTCTCAATGGATGGATAATCCGAACACGTCAGAGAAACAAAAATTTTCAATTCTCTCCGATGCAAGCCAAAGTTTAATCGGGTTACACAAAAAAGGATTGGTGCATGGACGTCCTGCAGTACGAGACATTGTATGGAACGATGGTAAAACTATTTTTTTAGATTTTGAATCGCGTTCAAAAAGCCAAAATAAAGATTGGTTAATCGTGCGCGATATGCTATTTTTCTTCGACAGTTTATGCCATAAAGAAACTATTTCTGATGAATTAATAGCGGAAGTAGCGGTTTATTATCAAACACATTGTGACTCCCGAAATTGGGAAATAATGCAAAACTATTTATCGCGATTTAGATGGGTATATTACTTACTCTTGCCTTTTAAACCAATTGCAAAGAAAGATCTCATTTCGATTTATCGCTTGTTTGCATTATTATATAAGGAAAAATAATGAAAAAAATCTTCTTAATTTTAACTTTGTCTGCTTTACTCGGTGCTTGCTCTGTTGGGGGAGGTATCGGTGTCGGTGGTGGCAGTAGCGGCATCGGCGCAGGAGTGGGATTAAGTACCGGATTCGGTTTCTAGCGCTTAAGTGTGGTTGAAAATTGTCGTGTTTTTTAGATTTTTGAGAAAAGTCTTGATCTTTTGATAGAGAGCACTATAATACGCGCATATTTCGGACGCGGGGTGGAGCAGCTTGGTAGCTCGTCGGGCTCATAACCCGAAGGCCGTCGGTTCAAATCCGGCCCCCGCAACCAATACAAGTTCAGTAAAAGAACCCCAAGTTTGGGGTTTTTTTGTACAAGAAATTTTAGAAACTGGGCTTAGGTTCTGAGAACCTAACCCTTTTTTTACGCCTAAAATTCAATATAGAGTGGTTTTATCTATATAAGAATAAGGGGTTAGGGAAATAGGAGTAGAAATTGGCTACGTTAGAACAGAATTTACAAGAAATACTGCAAAGTTCGATAGAAGATTTAGGTTGCGAGCTTTGGGGGATTGAATGTCAGCGGGCCGGTCGTTTTATGACTGTGCGTATATTTATTGATAAAA
This sequence comes from Rodentibacter caecimuris, assembly GCF_001019715.1. Taxonomy (GTDB): domain Bacteria; phylum Pseudomonadota; class Gammaproteobacteria; order Enterobacterales; family Pasteurellaceae; genus Rodentibacter; species Rodentibacter caecimuris. Next base: position 1,220,017 of record NZ_BBXJ01000001.1, on the reverse strand, counting down.
ATGGGGGCGTAACCATAGATGATTGTGCGGATGTAAGTCGTCAAGTCAGCGCTATTTTGGATGTAGAAGATCCGATAGCAGATAAATACAACCTTGAAGTGTCATCCCCCGGCTTGGATCGCCCATTATTTACACTAGCACAATACAAACGTTATCTCGGTGAAGAAATTCTCATTCATTTACGTATTCCAATGATGGAACGTCGTAAATGGCAAGGAAAATTAGCGCGTATTGAAAATGATATGCTGATATTAAAAGTTGATGATCAAGAACACACCTTTGTTTTTGGTAATATTCAAAAAGCAAATGTTATTGCAAAATTTTAAAAGGAGAAAAAGGAAAAATGAGTAAAGAAATTTTATTAGCAGCAGAAGCGGTGTCTAATGAAAAATTACTACCGCGTGAAAAAATCTTTGAAGCATTAGAAAGTGCGATTGCTCTTTCAACTAAGAAAAAATATGAATACGAAACCGATATTCGCGTTTCAATTAACCCAAAAAATGGTGAGTTTGAAACTTTTCGTCGCTGGTTAGTCGTTGATGAAGTAAAAGTGCCGACAAAAGAAATTACTTTAGAAGCTGCTCAATTTGATGATCCTGAAATCCAGCTTGGGGACTATGTCGAAGATCAAATTGAATCTATCGCTTTTGACCGTATTGCAATGCAAACCGCACGTCAAGTTATCAGCACAAAAATTCGCGAAGCGGAGCGAGCAAAAGTAGTGGAACAATTCTGTTCCGAAGAGGGCAAAATTGTCACCGGTACAGTAAAAAAAGTGAATCGCGAGAGTATTATTTTGGATTTAGGCAATAAAGCTGAAGCGGTTATTGCTCGTGAAGATATGTTACCACGCGAGAATTTCCGACCGGGAGATCGAGTTCGTGGTGTGCTTTATAAAGTTGTTCCGGAAAGTAAAACCGCACAATTATTTGTTACCCGTGCGAAACCGGAAATGCTCATTGAATTATTCCGTATTGAAGTACCGGAAATTGGCGAAGAAATGATTGAAATTCGTGGTGCTGCCCGTGATCCGGGTTCTCGTGCAAAAATTGCAGTGAAATCAAATGACAAACGTATCGATCCTGTTGGGGCATGTGTAGGTATGCGTGGTGCTCGGGTTCAAGCCATTACCAATGAATTGGGGGGAGAACGTGTCGATATCGTACTTTGGGATGATAATCCGGCACAATTTGTCATTAACGCGATGGCACCTGCGGATGTCAATTCCATCATTGTCGATGAAGATAACCATTCAATGGATATTGCCGTTGATGCGGCAAATCTTGCGCAAGCAATCGGACGTAACGGTCAAAATGTGCGTTTAGCCACCCAACTAACCGGCTGGGTATTAAATGTGATGACTACGGAAGAACTTAATGAGAAACATCAAGCAGAAGATAATAAAGCATTGCATTTATTTATGAATACATTAGAACTTGATGAAGAGTTTGCACAAATCCTTGTAGAAGAAGGCTTTACAAGTTTAGAGGAAATTGCTTATGTGCCGGTAAGTGAATTAACGGCAATTGATGGTTTGGAAGATGAAGATCTTGTTGAAGAACTTCAAACCCGGGCAAAAAATGCGATCACGGCAGTAGCGGTGGCGGAAGAAGAAGCATTGAAAAAAGCAAATATTGAAGAACGTTTATTAAACTTGAATGGCATGAACCGTCATATTGCGTTCAAATTCGCCGAAAAACAAATTACCACTCTTGAAGAGCTTGCCGAACAAGGTGTTGATGATTTAGCGGATATTGAAGAGTTAACAGAAGAACAAGCCGCTGATTTAATTATGGCTGCACGTAACATCTGTTGGTTCAGCGAAGAATAAGGAGAATTAATTATGACTGATGAAGTAAAACAAGCAGATAGCGAAGCACCGAAAAAATTAAGTATTCAACGCAGAACTAAAACGGTAGTAAATGCAACAACAACGGCAGGTAAAAGTAAATCCGTTCAAGTGGAAGTTCGTAAAAAACGTACTGTAAAAACCGATGCGGTTCAAAAAGCGGAAGAAGCTGAAAAATTAAAAGCGCAACAAGAAGAATTGGAAGCGAAAAAAGCAGCGGAAAAGAAAGCCGAAGAGGAAAAAGCCCGTTTGGAGGCAGAAAAAGCCGCCGCAGAGAAATTAAAAGCAGAGAAAGAAGCTCAAGCTAAAAACGCACAAAGTGCGGTCAATTCTAAAGCTAAATCTGTTGATGACGAAAAAGAAAAACGCAAAGCGGAAGAAGCCGAACTTCGTCGCAAAGCAGAGGAACTTGCTCGTCAAAAAGCTGAGGAGCAAGCCCGTAAAGCCGCGGAAGAAGCTAGACGCTATGCTGAAATGGATGATGAAGATAACGAATCTTCGTCAGAAGATTATTCCGACTATAATCTCAGTTCAAAATATGCGCTTGAGGCGGAAGATGAAGAAGAACGCCGTAATGAAAATCGTGGTCGTGGAAAAAATAAAGTAGCAAAAGCGAAAAAAGGTCGCGATGACGATAATAGCAAGAATAATCGAAATGAACGCGAGTCCAACCGTAAAAATCAAAAAGAAGGTAAGTTAGGTAAAGGTAAAAATGCTAAGAAAGGAGCCTCATTACAGCAAGCTTTCACGAAACCGGTTCAAGTTGCTAAAGCGGATGTTGTGATTGGGGAAACCATTACCGTTGCAGAACTTTCCAACAAAATGGCAATTAAAGCCACTGAAATCATCAAAATGATGATGAAAATGGGCGAGATGGTGACAATTAACCAAGTACTTGATCAAGAGACCGCGCAATTAGTAGCGGAAGAATTAGGTCATAAAGTGATTCTTCGCAATGAAAATGAACTTGAAGAAGCGGTACTTGGCGATCGTGATGTCAATGCGGAAAAAGTAACCCGTGCACCGGTAGTGACTATTATGGGTCACGTTGACCATGGTAAAACATCCTTACTTGACTATATTCGTAAAGCTAAAGTGGCTGCCGGTGAAGCGGGCGGAATTACGCAACATATCGGTGCGTATCATGTGGAAATGGATGATGGCAAAATGATCACTTTCCTTGATACCCCGGGACACGCCGCATTTACTTCAATGCGTGCACGAGGTGCAAAAGCAACGGATATTGTAGTACTGGTGGTGGCTGCAGATGATGGGGTGATGCCTCAAACTATTGAAGCTATTCAACACGCAAAAGCAGCGGGAGCGCCGTTAGTTGTCGCCGTAAACAAAATTGATAAACCGGAAGCCAACCCGGATCGTGTAGAACAAGAGTTATTACAATATGAAGTCATTTCAGAAAAATTCGGGGGTGACGTTCAATTTGTACCGGTTTCAGCGAAACAAGGTCTCGGTATTGATGACTTGTTAGATGCGATTCTTCTTCAATCTGAAGTGCTTGAATTAACCGCTGTGAAAGACGGTATGGCAAGTGGTGTTGTGATTGAATCTTACCTTGATAAAGGCCGTGGCCCTGTGGCGACAATTTTGGTTCAATCCGGTACCTTACGTAAGGGCGATATTGTGCTCTGCGGCTTTGAGTATGGTCGTGTACGTGCAATGCGTGACGAAAATGGTAAAGAAATTGATGAAGCCGGGCCGTCTATACCGGTCGAAGTACTTGGGCTTTCCGGTGTGCCGGCAGCCGGTGATGAAGCGACTGTCGTGCGTGATGAGAAAAAAGCTCGCGAAGTGGCATTGTACCGTCAAGGTAAATTCCGTGAAGTCAAACTTGCCCGTCAGCAAAAAGCAAAACTTGAAAATATGTTTAGCAATATGGCAGAAGGCGATGTGGCAGAATTGAATGTTATTGTCAAAGCAGACGTACAGGGTTCTGTGGAAGCGATTGTTCAAGCCTTACACGAACTTTCAACGGACGAAGTGAAAGTGAAAGTTGTAGGTTCAGGCGTAGGCGGTATTACTGAAACCGATGCCACATTAGCTGCGGCATCCAACGCTATTATGGTTGGGTTCAACGTTCGTGCAGATGCCTCAGCCCGTCGTGTGATCGAAAGTGAAAATATTGATTTACGTTATTATTCTATTATTTATGAATTGCTTAACGAAATCAAAGCGGCAATGAGCGGTATGCTACAGCCTGAATTCAAACAAGAAATCATCGGCTTGGCAGAAGTGCGGGATGTGTTCCGTCATCCAAAATTTGGTGCAATTGCCGGTTGTATGGTGACAGAAGGTATTGTTAAACGTAATAATCCAATCCGCGTGTTGCGCGACAATGTGGTTATTTTTGAAGGCGAACTGGAATCGCTCCGTCGTTTCAAAGATGATGTAGCAGAAGTGCGTAGCAATATGGAATGTGGTATTGGCGTGAAAAACTATAATGATGTGAAAGTCGGCGACCAAATTGAGGTATTCGAAGTGGTTGAAGTTAAACGCTCGATTTAATCTTTGTGGTTTAGTAGCCTGTAAAAACTTTTAGACGTTGCGGTGAGATTATCCGAATATAAAAAATAGGAAAATCTCACCGCACTTTGTCAAATGGGGATAACTAAATTTTCATTAGGTTTAGTTTTAGCTACATTAACGAGAAAAACAAAACCTAAAATTAGAAATGGAATTAGCTTTTTACATCAAAAACTAAAGACGAGAAAATGCCTTTAAAAAATGGTTGGTTCCAACGGTAGTTTTAGGAGAGGGATTGTTTGTTGGTTTGGATATTATTATTTGAGTTTTTATCTAAAAAAATAATAAATTATTATGATAAATAAAGCCGATAGTTTTAATATCCTTCATATTATAACCAGCAGTTAGCTTTCAACAAGTTATCTGGCTTATATTTTGTAACTAACAACAAATCTAACTTAGATTGTAATAAGGTAATAAATTTTATGGATAATCTATTAAATCATTATAGTCGTGCTAGCGCTATACCATCATTATTATGTGATTTTTACAAAACATCTCATCGAATGATGTATCCTGAAGGTTCACAAATTCTTTATAGTACATTTACGCCTCGTAGCAATAAACAAGCACCTTATTTAACAAGGGTTGTGTCCTTTGGTTTTCAAGCATTTATTACTAAATATTTAATTCATTATTTTAATGACAACTTCTTTTCTCGAGATAAGGATGAAATTGTTTCTGAATATTCAGCCTTCATAAAAAAGACGTTGCGGTTGGATGATACAGGTGAGCATATTAAACAATTACACGAGCTAGGTTATTTACCTATCAAAATTAAAGCCATTCCTGAGGGAAAAACCGTTGCAATTAAAGTTCCTGTAATGACCATTGAGAATACCCATCCCGATTTCTTTTGGCTGACAAACTATTTAGAAACGCTCATTAATGTCTCACTTTGGCAGCCGATGACATCGGCTTCTATGGCTTTAGCTTATCGAACGGCATTAGTAAAGTTTGCGAATGAAACTTGCGATAACCCAGATCATGTTCCATTTCAATCTCACGATTTTTCAATGCGTGGTATGAGTTCTTTAGAATCGGCGGAAACTTCAGGTGCCGGTCATTTAACCTCTTTTTTAGGTACGGATACAATTCCTGCGATTTCTTTCATCGAAGCCTATTATGGTTCAAAAGAGTTAATTGGCACTTCAATACCGGCTTCAGAACACTCAGTGATGAGCTCACATGGCATTGATGAATTGCCCACATTTCGTTATTTAATGGCAAAATTTCCGAATAGTATGTTATCCATTGTGTCTGACACCACAGATTTTTGGCATAACATTACGGTTAATTTACCTTTATTAAAGGCGGAAATTATGGCAAGACCGGAAAATGCCCGCTTGGTTCTTCGCCCTGATAGCGGTGATTTTTTTGCCATTATTTGTGGCGATCCTACGGCTGATACCGAGCATGAAAGTAAAGGTTTGATCGCCTGTTTATGGGATATTTTTGGCGGCACGGTTAATCAGAAAGGTTACAAAGTTCTTGATCCCCATATCGGCGCTATTTATGGCGATGGCGTAACCTATGAAAAAATGGTGAAGATTTTAGAGGGGCTGAAAGCCAAAGGCTTTGCTTCAAGCAATATTGTGTTTGGTGTCGGTGCGCAAACCTATCAGCGTAATACGCGTGATACTTTGGGATTTGCCATCAAAGCCACATCTATCACGATTAATGGTGAAGAAAAAGCAATCTTTAAAAATCCTAAAACCGACAACGGCTTAAAAAAATCCCAAAAAGGTCGCGTTAAAGTCCTTTCTTATGATACTTATATTGATGGGCTAACTGCAAAAGATGATTTTAGTGATGATTTATTAGAAATACTCTTTGAAGACGGCAAACTGTTACGCCGAACCGATTTTGATCAAATTAGACAAAATTTACTTGCAGGTTCTAGTTAGAAAAATTATCTCTATTTAGAGAAAAGAGCGGTCGGATTTTATTGTGTTTTGGTGTTATGTCGCTACTTTTGATATAAAACGTCGCGGTCATTTATACAGATAATTTTATAAACCAACCGCACTTTTCGCTTTTGAGGGATAAATTTTGCTATAATCCCCGCCTTAAAAAGAATTATTGAAAATAGGAAAAGAAAATGGCTCGAGAATTTAAACGTAGCGACCGTGTTGCGCAAGAAATCCAAAAAGAAATTGCGGTGATTTTACAACGTGAGGTGAAAGATCCGCGTATTGGTATGGTGACGGTATCCGATGTTGAGGTGTCGAGTGATTTGGCTTATGCCAAAATTTTTGTCACCTTCTTGTTTGATCATGATGAAAGTGCCATTGAACAGGGGATGAAAGGCTTAGAAAAAGCCGCACCTTATATTCGCACCTTGCTTGGCAAAGCGATGCGTTTACGCATTGTGCCGGAAATCCGTTTTATCTACGATCAATCTTTGGTAGAAGGAATGAGAATGTCCAATTTGGTGACGAACGTGGTACGTGAAGATGAGCGCAAACACGTTGAGGACGAAGCATAATGTCGAGACCACGCAAGCGGGGACGTGATATTGACGGCGTTTTTTTGTTGGATAAACCCCAGGGAATGTCCTCTAACGAAATTATGCAAAAAGTAAAACGTCTCTTCCAAGCCAATAAAGCAGGGCATACGGGGGCGTTAGATCCGCTGGCAACAGGAATGTTGCCGATTTGTTTGGGAGAAGCCACTAAGTTTTCTCAATTTTTATTGGATGCGGATAAGCGTTATTTAGTTACTGCAAAATTAGGCGAGCGCACTGATACTTCCGATGCTGACGGGCAGGTAGTGGAAACCCGTGCAGTGAATGTGGAAACACCGCAAATTTTGACCGCACTTGAGCAATTTCGGGGCGATATTTTGCAAGTGCCGACGATGTTTTCAGCCTTAAAACATCAAGGCAAACCTTTGTATGAATACGCCCGTCAAGGTATCACCGTAGAACGTGAGGCACGCCCGATCACGATCTTTGAACTTAAGTTTATTGAATACCATGCGCCTTATTTAACGTTGGAAGTGCATTGTTCCAAAGGTACATATATTCGCACATTGGTGGATGATTTAGGGGAAGTATTAGGTTGTGGAGCGCATGTTACCATGTTACGCCGACTTGCCGTGGCGGATTATCCGATTGAAGCGATGATGAGTTGGCAAGAATTACAATATCTTGCGGAAAAGCAAGAGTTGGCGTTACTTGATCAACATTTATTACCAACAGACACGGCAGTAAGTAAATTACCGGCATTGCATTTGAATGAGGCACAAAGTCGTGCCATTGGTTTTGGTCAGCGAGTGAAATTTACTAACGACCAGAATTTACAAGGACAAGTGCGGTTGTTTTCGGCACAGAATTTATTTTTAGGCGTGGCGTTGATCGATGGCGATATTATCCGTCCACAACGATTAATTACACAATCCGCATAATTTTATTTGCCTTTCCTTATAAATTCCAGTAATCTCACCTGTAATTAATTTCTTACAAAGAGTGTAAATAAAATATTACAGGTGGGTTATGGAAGCACTTAACGATTTACGTTCCGAAATTGATTCGCTCGATCGCGAACTCATTCAACTTTTTTCTAAACGCCTCAAACTGGTTTCACAGGTGGGCAAAGTCAAACATCAACATGGTCTCCCTATCTATGCGCCCGATCGCGAAATTGCTATGTTGCAAGCACGTCGTTTAGAAGCGGAGAAAGCAGGTATTTCACCGGATCTAATCGAAGATGTGCTACGCCGTTTTATGCGGGAATCCTATACCAATGAAAATCAATTTGGTTTTAAAACCGTGAATCCGGATATTCGGAAAATTGTGATTGTGGGTGGTTATGGGAAACTGGGCGGATTATTTGCCCGCTATTTGCGTGCTTCCGGTTATCCGATTTCCGTTTTAGAACGTGATGATTGGGATGTGGCGGATCGAATCCTTGCCAATGCGGATGTGGTGATTATTTCCGTGCCTATTGCGAATACCCTAGAAACGATTGAACGCTTAAAACCTTATTTAACGGAAAATATGTTACTTGCGGATCTCACCTCGGTAAAACGTGAGCCCTTGGCGAAAATGTTGGAAATACATCAAGGGGCAGTGGTGGGATTACACCCTATGTTCGGGCCGGATATTACCAGTATGGCAAAACAAGTAGTAGTACGTTGCGACGGACGTTTTCCTGATCGATATGAATGGTTGCTGGAACAAATTCAAATTTGGGGCGTGAAAATTCATCAAACCAATGCCGTAGAACACGATCACCATATGACTTATGTACAGGCTTTACGTCATTTTTCGACCTTTGCTAATGGTTTACACCTTTCTAAGCAACCTGTGAATCTCAGTAATTTACTTGCGCTTTCTTCCCCAATTTATCGTTTGGAATTGGCAATGATTGGTCGCTTGTTTGCGCAAGATGCGGAACTTTATGCGGATATTATTATGGATAAAGCGGAAAACTTAGAAGTGATTGAAAGTCTAAAACAAACCTATGAAGAAGCATTAGCGTTTTTTGAAAATCATGATCGCCAAGGTTTCATTGAGGCGTTTCATCAAGTGCGGGAATGGTTCGGTGAATATTCCGAACAATTTTTAAAAGAAAGCCATCAATTATTACAACAGGCGAATGATTTAAAACAAGGATAACGCGGTATTACGTAGCTGCGCAATAAATAAAAAGTGCGGTGAAAATGACCGCACTTTTTCATTAAAGACAAAGGAGTTTTTGTTGTAACGATTGTAGTGTAAAAGGTTTGATTAGCACAGGAAATTGTTCGGCATTTTCTAATTGCGCCGTGTGACCTGTGATAAGTAAGATTTTTATTGTAGGGAAGTTTTTCTGTACCCATTTGGCAAGATCTATGCCGGTGAGTTTATCTGATAACATAATATCAGATAATAAATAGTCAATTTTTTCTCCTTGTTCTAATTGTTCAATGGACTGTTCAGCAGATTCACATAAGATAGGTATATAGCCCAGAACATGGAGTTGCTCCCCAAGGGTTTCACGTAAACTTGTTTTATCTTCGACAATCAAAATCTTATAGCGAATCTCGTTTTTACTAAAGTTTTTTGGCATTGGTATAGCGGTATTCATGTTCGTTGTAATAGGTAATTGCAAGTGAATTGCCGTACCTTGTGCCGGACAAGAATCAATTTTCACCCGACCTTTCGATTGGCGAATAAATCCATATACCATTGATAACCCCAATCCGCTCCCTCGACCATTTTGTTTTGTTGTAAAAAATGGTTCAAATACGTGATTTATTGTCTCTTCATCCATACCGCATCCATCATCTATAACAGAAAGTTGAACCATGTGTTCTTGTCGATACGTTCGGGGGACATTAAGGGCCGTTGTTTTGATTGTAATGGTTCCTTGATTATTCAATGCATCTTTCGCATTTACAATTAAGTTGAGAAGTGCCGTTTCAAGTTGATTTTTATCAATGTAAACAGGGGGTAAATTCTCACCTAAATCTAACCGCACTTTGATATTTGTCGGAATACTGTGCTTGATTAAATCATTAAACTCTAAAACAAGTCGATTAATATCTAGCGAAATCGGGTGGAGTGGTTGTTTTCTTGCATAAGCCAGCAAACGTTGGGTTAAAGTTGCGCTATTTTCGGCGGCTTTTAAGGCTCGCTGTAAACGTTTTGCTTGCCGTTCATCAAGATGAGCAGGGTTAATTAAATCTAAATTACCAATAATCACTGCAAGAAAATTATTAAAGTCATGGGCAATTCCTCCTGTTAAATGACCAATTGCCCGCATTTTTTGGTTATGAATAATCTCATTTTCCCATTTTTTCCGTTGTGTACGGTCAATTAAAAAAATAACAAATCCGTCTTTTAAGGGGCTAACACGCCATTCTAAGATATATTTTTCATACTGTATTTCAAGAAAATCTTGTGCTTGGCGAACTTCTGTGAGTAAGGTTAAATTAATGGATTGATTGCTCCCCATGACTTTGGTTTGTCGAGAATCAAAGTAACCGGCTAATGAATAAAGGCTGTGTTGTTTGTATTCTGTAAAAAACGGTTGAAGTAATATTTTAAATTGAGCATTATGAGAAATGAGATTTAACTCTTTATCAAAAATGACTAATCCGTCCCTCATGGCTAAAAAAGTCTGTTCGACTAATTCATTTTTTTCTTTCAATAAGGAATCCGTTCGTTCCAGTTCTATTACATTTTGGTAAAACACATCAAAGGTTCTCGCTAAATCACCAATCTCATCGTGACTATGTTGTTGTGGCACTGTCACATTTTTATTGCCTTGCGACAAACACTTTAATGCGTTTGTAATGGAATAAAGTCGTTTTCCAATAAGAGAGTAAATATATTTTGCCCAGATAATAATTAGAAAAATCGTAAAAAGTGAAAATAATAAAATAAATAATGTTAATGTGAATAAATGTTGTTGAACTTGTTCTGAATTAGTATTGGCATTTTCAACTTTGTCTTTGACTAATTGTGTATAGTGTTGGTTTATTTGTTGTACTAAAGCATCAATTTTGAATGTCAGAAATTGGATACGTAAATTAACTTTCTCCAATATTTTTGCATTGTCAATCATGGTGGGAAATTGTTGTTGAAGTTTCATTAATTCTTCATTGATATCAGGAAACCGATGAACAGGAGGAAAGAATAAAAAATTAGCTTGTATTCCCGTAAATACACTCACGGAAAAACGGCTTTTCGTTGCATCTTCAATGAGTTTTTCTACCCGATCAAGCTGCATAAGGAAATTTTGTGGAAATTGATGTTCTGTATCGGCGGACACAACACGTTTTTCTAATCTCTTAATATGTCGAATATAAAGTAACCCCTGGTTTAATTGGCTAATCATTGTCGTATGCAATACATGGCGTTCATGGGTTTGCAATAATAAATCTTGTACATTTTTTTCAAGTAAATCAATATGATGAATAACTTGAGTGAAAATTTCATTGGGTTCCACAGTGGATTGTTTGGCTTGCTTGAATAGGTTTTGTAATTCTTCGGCATGACGCGTGAGTGACTTTGATTCCCCCTGATATTCTAAGGCACTGGTGGTTTGTGTTAAACGTTTTGCATAGGTAGAAATTTGTGCAGTTTTAACACCTAATGTCATTGATGAAAACATTTGGTTAAGGGAACGATTACGCAGATTGGATAAAGAATTATAGGTATTATTTAATCCTATAATTGCCGTCGTACTAATGGCAATAATAAGTGAAATTACTGTAATTAAAAACAGCATTAAACGAAAACGTACGCTATAAATTTTTGTTGATGTTATCCAATTCTTCATTTTTTGACCGCACTTTTATACCTATACTGCTTTTGATTATTGTAAGCAGAAATTAATAAAAACAAATAAAGAATATCATCCTTATGATCATTTTGTGATCTAACTCTCAAATTTGATAAAAAGTAGGAATTATGACAATTATGAATAAGTTTCAACATTTTCTATTCATATTCCTATGATTAAATGTTGAAAAATAGTTCAAAGGGGAAGTGATGAAATGCGAGAACATAATTCTAATCAAGTTACCCACCCATTATTAGAAATGAAAGGTATTGCTAAGCGTTTTGGTTCGTTTTATGCATTACAAGGCGTGGATTTACCCATTTATCGAGGAGAAATTCATGCTTTGATGGGCGAAAATGGGGCAGGGAAAAGCACCTTAATGAAAATTCTTGCCGGTGCTTACACTGCCTCTGAAGGCGATATTTTTATTGATGGAGAACGCTTTGTAATTTCCTCTCCAAAAGATGCCATTAAAGCAGGCATTACTTTGATTTATCAAGAAATTCATTTATCGCCAAATTTAACGGTGGCAGAAAATATTTTTTTAGGTTGTGAAATTAAACATTGGTACGGTCTTGATCGCAAAGCAATGGCAGATATATCACAAAAAGTATTGGAGCGATTAGGCGCACAATTCTCTGCCACTCAAAAAGTGTCATCACTCACCATTGCTGAACAACAGCAGGTTGAAATTGCACGGGCTTTGCATCGTAACAGTCGTGTATTAGTGATGGATGAACCGACCGCCGCATTATCATCTCGTGAAACAGAACGATTATTTGAATTAGTAAAAAAACTGCGTGATGAGGGAATGGCAATTATCTACATTAGTCACCGAATGGCTGAAATTTATGAATTAGCGGATCGGGTGAGTGTGCTACGTGATGGAAAATATGTGGGTTCATTGATTCGTGAAAATGTGGATTCTGCGACTTTGGTTCAAATGATGGTAGGTCGCCCGCTAACCGATTTGTTTAACAAAAAATCTGTTCCGATTAGGGAAGAAGTATTACGAGTGGAAAATCTTGCGGACGGTAATAAAGTGAGAGATGCTTCCCTTGTTGTTCGTGCGGGGGAAATCATTGGTCTATCCGGTTTAGTTGGTGCCGGGCGTTCTGAATTGGCACATCTATTATTCGGCGTTAAACGGGCAACGCAAGGTAAAATTTATCTTAGTGGGGGCGAAATTAGTTTTAATTCGCCACGGGACGCTATTGCTCATCATGTCGCATTATTGCCGGAAAATCGTAAAGAGGAAGGGCTATTTCTTGATTTAAATATTCTTAAGAATGTAACTATGGCAACCATTGAGCGTGATGCCACAATGTTGGTGATAAACCGAACAAAGGGAAAACGAGCGACTCAGGAAGCCATTGAAGGGCTAAAAATGCGAGTACCCAGTGCCAACGTGAATGTGAGTGGATTATCCGGCGGAAATCAGCAAAAAGTATTGCTGTCCCGCTGGGCGGCTATTCATCCTAAATTGTTTATTATGGATGAACCGACACGCGGTGTTGATGTGGGGGCAAAAAGTGAAATTTACCGAATGATGATCGAAATGGCAAAACAAGGTGTGGCCATTTTGATGATTTCCAGTGAACTTCCAGAAATTGTGGGAATGAGTGATCGTGTTTATGTAATGCGCGAGGGTTATATGGTCGGTGAATTGACGGGAAATGATATTAATCAAGAACAAATTATGGCATTTGCTTGCGGTGCGCAATAAATAAAAATCAAATGAAGGATTAAATCTTAAAAGAGAGGTAAAAAATGGGAACAGCACAATCAACCAACGTGGGGTTTAAGAAAATAGCATTAGCTGATGCGATGCAAGCGATGGGGATCTTGCCAATTTTAATTTTAATTGTCATCGTTTTTTCTTTTGTTGCTCCTAATTTTATGACGGAAGCTAATGTTATGAATATAACCCGTCAAGCCTCCATCAATATTGTCCTTGCCGCCGGAATGACTTTTGTGATTTTAACCGGTGGGATCGATCTTTCAGTCGGTTCTATTCTTGGTGTAACGGCGGTGATGGGGTTAGTGGCATCATTAAATCCGGCATTAGCAGATTTTGCTGTCCCAATCGCTTTACTTGCAGGATTGGGAATGGGTGTATTCAATGGTTTACTTGTTGCTTATGCAGGCTTACCACCGTTCATTGTTACCTTAGGCACTTACACGGCATTGCGTGGCGCAGCTTATTTAGTCGCAGATGGTACTACGGTAATCAATTCAAAAATCTCATTTAGCTGGATTGGTAACGGCTACCTTGGTTCTGTTCCTTGGTTGGTGATAATTGCTTTTGCCGTGATTGCAATCTGTTGGTTTATTTTACGTCGTACGACTTTGGGCACTCATATTTATGCAGTTGGAGGAAATTTACAAGCGGCCCGTTTAACCGGTATTAAAGTTTCTTTAGTATTAATTTTTGTTTATGCCACCAGTGGCCTGTTGTCAGGTCTTGGAGGCGTAATGAGTGCATCACGTTTATACAGCGCCAATGGTAATCTTGGTGTCGGCTATGAACTTGATGCAATCGCAGCCGTTATTTTAGGGGGAACCAGTTTTGTCGGGGGGATTGGTACGATCACCGGAACATTGATTGGTGCATTAATTATTGCGACCTTAAATAATGGTATGACATTAATGGGCGTGTCATATTTTTGGCAACTCGTCATCAAAGGTGGGGTTATTATCGTGGCGGTATTAATCGACAAATACCGTACTCGCTCAGCATAATATTTACTTCAACATAGGAGAAAATCGTCATGAAATTAAAAACTTTAGCTGTATCGTTAATGTTAGCCATCGCACCTTTTGCTCAAGGGAAAGAATTAAATTCTATCGGTGTGACGGTCGGAGATCTTGCTAATCCGTTTTTCGTACAAATTGCAAAAGGGGCGGAATTAAAAGCGAAAGAATTGGCGGGTGATAAAGTTAATGTTGTCTCTGTATCCAGTGGTTATGATTTAGGGCAGCAAGTGGCGCAAATCGACAATTTTATTGCCGCAAAAATGGATATGATCATTTTAAATGCGGCAGACTCCAAAGGGATCGGCCCCGCAGTACAACGTGCACGTGATGCCGGAATTGTCGTTGTTGCCGTTGATGTGGCGGCAGATGGGGCAAATGCCACCGTAACCTCAAATAACTATCAAGCCGGAGAAATTGCCTGCCAAACCATCGTAGATAAATTAAATGGTAAGGGAAATGTTGTCATTATTAACGGGCCACCGGTTTCAGCAGTACAAGATCGTGTTCAGGGCTGCCAAGATGTGTTTGCGAAACACAGTGAGATCAAAGTGCTATCCCATAACCAAAATGCGAAGGGAAGCCGAGAAGGCGGATTGGAAGTGATGACATCATTATTAATCGCTCATCCAAAAATTGATGCCGTATTTGCAATTAATGATCCGACCGCAATTGGTGCGGATTTAGCGGCTAAACAGGCGCAACGCAATGAATTCTTTATTATGGGCGTGGATGGTTCACCTGATGGTGAAGAAGCATTAAAATTATCCGATAGCCTATTTCGTGGTACTCCTGCACAAGATCCTCAAGTGATGGCGGCAGAGGCGGTAAAAATCGGTTATGATATTTTACAGGGTAAACCGGCACCTAAAGAGGCGGTGTTAATTCCGGTGAATTTAATCACTCGTGAAAATATCACGGATTATAAAGGTTGGACAGTAAAATAAAGCGACGAAAAATAGAGGGCAGATCTAAGATCTGCCTTAAAGATAAAAAAGTGCGGTCACAAAAAACAATGTTTTTTTAACGTTGGCTTTGCCAACGATCTCGTTAGAGATGAACAAACGAGTGAACGAGTTTGTGAATAATTTTTCACTGTGTTTTAACAGGGTTCTACGATTGCATTAAACAAATAACCGATTCCCCTTATTGTTTGGATATAACGAGGATTTTTAGGATTCGGTTCAATTTTTTTACGCAGACGCATAATGAGTACATCAATAGTTCGGTCGAAAATATCCAAACTTTCAGAGTGTGTTAATTCAAGTAATTTTTGACGGGAAAGCACTTTTTGAGCATGGCTGATTAGCGCATACAGTAGAGTGTATTCACCTTGAGTGAGTATAATTTCTTGTTTTTGTGGTGAATATAATTTGTGATTTTCCGTATCAAATAACCAATGATCAAACTGAAAACCGTGACGAATCGGTATATTGGAAAAAGGCTGAAGTTGATGGTGACGTAAGGCAACTTTTGCTCTTGCAACAACGACTCTGGGATAAAAAGGTTTCGAGATATAGTCATCTGCACCCATTTCTAATCCCACAACAATATCTGATTCTGAATCCAAACCGCTTAACATAATAATTGGGATTGAAGTGAGTGACTTTAAATGCTGTAGTAAAGTAAGTCCATTGACATCAGGTAAAATAAGATCGAGAAAAATAAGTGAGAATGTTGGGGTGGTTTGGAGTAATGCTAAGGCTTGTTTGCCTGTATTGACCGCTGAAACAGCATAGCCGTGTTCTTCAAAAATATCGGTGAGTAGTTCACAGATTTGGATATCGTCATCAATAATAAGAATAGATAAATTTGATGGCATTGCTTATCTCACGAATTTAATTAGTAGAAAAGGGGCGTGACAACTTTTGCAGAAACATAGTAAAAACAACATGTTCATAAGCCCTAAAAGTATATACAAGTTTTTAGAAAAAACATATTTTAAATTTTAAGTCCAGTAAACAGGAGGGGAATATGCGTATTGGGATTGATTTAGGTGGCACTAAAATAGAAGCCATTGCTTTATCTCATCATGGGAAAACATTATTTAGAAAACGTATTCCGACACCAAGAGGTTCTTACGACGCCACGCTTACTGCCATTAAAAGTTTGGTTGATGAGGCTGAACAAGAAACGGGGCAAACGGGAACGGTTGGTGTGGGGATTCCCGGCACGATTTCACCTTTTAGTTTAAGAGTCAAAAATGCCAATTCTGTTTGGTTAAACGGTCAACTGCTGGATAAAGATTTATCTCAAGTATTGAATAGAGAAGTGCGTATCGCCAATGATGCTAACTGTATGACCGTTTCTGAAGCAACTGACGGTGCCGGCGCAGGAAGTGCGGTCGTTTTAGCGTTAATTTTGGGGACAGGTTGTGGTTCCGGCATTGTGATCAATGGTAAACCCCATAATGGTGGTAACGGTATTGGTGGGGAGTGGGGGCATAATCCTTTACCTTGGATGGATGAAGAAGAGCAACAAATTGCTCAAACGTCACCTTGTTATTGCGGTCGCTCCGGTTGTATTGAACAATTTGTTTCCGGTACAGGGCTTTGCGATGATTATACACGTCGCTCAGGGAAACAGTTAAAAGGGCATGAAATTGTGGCTCTCGCAGAGCAGGGGGATGAACTGGCAGAACAAACTTTGCAGGCTTATGAACGCCGTTTAGCAAAAGCACTTTCTGCTTATGTCAATGTGCTTGATCCTGATGTAATCGTATTTGCCGGCGGAGTATGTAATATTGATCGTCTTTATCATAATGTCCCTAAATTAATGCCAAATTATATCTTTGGCAAAGAGTTTCATACTCCTATTCGTAAAGCTTTACATGGTGATTCCAGCGGTGTCCGAGGTGCCGCTTGGTTGTGGCCTTTGTAATTCGATTTACGATTATTTTTTTATTCCTTATTTTCAATGCTTATCATGATAAAAAAATCCACCGTTTGTTTTAAACGGTGGAGCAATTTTAAAATATTATCCAGCTAAATTAGCTTCCATTAGAACTGATAATTTAAGCCTACACGTAATTCACGCCCTACACCGGGTAGCACATTTGGACGTTGGCTGTGTGGATAATAGAATTTATTAAAGGCATTATTCAGTGAAACATTGATATTTAATTGATCGTTATTCAATGGTTTCCAGTTTACATAGAAATCATGCACGCTATAACCTGAACGTACAATATCCGAACCTGTTTCATTATCACGCACCAAAACAGAGCCTTTCGCTTTCTGAACGGTACGATTACGCCAACCGAGTTCTAGGTTAGGATCTTCAAAGCGATAGGATAGCGCAGCCGTCCATGTACGACCTACTTTTACAGCAAACTCAGGGTTTGAGCTGAGTAATTTTTTAGGGTGGGTATCATAAATACGTGGGTTACTTTCAGCTACACCAACACGTGCGGTAAAGCCACCAATGGTGTAGCCCGCATTGAGCTCGTAACCACGGTTTTTAATAAAGCCGGCATTCACTGATTCTCTTATACCACCGATATGTCTATCTTGTGGGTTTGCCAGTGCATCATTGATACGTTGCCAGAAATAGCTTCCTTCTAATGTGAAGCCCGCATAATTATAGTTAAAACCAATTTCCGTATTACGTGCACGTTCAGCGACCGTACCGTCAGCAATAGATACAATACCTCGTTTTCCATGAGTCATTAATGCATCATAAAGACGTGGGCTACGGGTTGCATAGTTATGATTTGCACTCAAACTTAATCCTTCGGTTGCTTGCCAAATTACACCAAAGCTAGGATTGAATTTACCATCAGAAACAGATTTGTTATCCGTTGCTTTAAAATTAAAGTAGTCATAGCGTAAACCTGTCGTAAAGATGAAGTCGCCTAGCGCAGTGATCGCTTCAACGTAAGCACCTGTATCTTCTTTGCTTGGTTCAACTAAATTAGGACGGAAGAATGTATGAGGTGTAATTTTTTGGTGACGATAATTTAATCCATATTTGAGTAAAACCGAATCGCCAATATCAGAGTCAAAATTGATATTCGCCCCTTTAGTCGTGATTCTTGTGGTGGTTGGACCGGCAACGTTGCCACAGTAACCGCAACCGGAATCATCTGCTGAATAACGTTTATCCTGCATAATATAAGCATTAGCCGTCAGTTCTTTGATAAAACCTAGTTTTTTACCTGTATATTCAAGATTGGTATTACTCTTACTTGTTTCACGATAAGTTGGCTTTTGACGTTCTAAAGACAGTCTCCCTTCTGTCACCGTAAATTCCTCACGCACAGTACGCACACCACGATGTTCATCTTTAAGATGACTTAATACTACGCGATGATTCCCATCACCAAAAGTGCCACCTAATTTAATTAAATAATTACGCTTATCTAAAGCGCTGTAAGGTACAGTATCTCCGCCATTGATATTACGGTAGTTTTTACCCGGTTTGTAGTGATCATTATCGGTTCTTGCGTAAGATACTAAGGCATCAAAATTACCTGATTTACCAAAAGCTGTTGCGCCGTAGCTATAACTGTCATTGGATGAGAATCCGGAATTTAAACGAAAGCCGTAATCTTTATTGCTCCCTTTTAGCAAATCAAGCGCATCGACTGTTTTCACAATAATTGCACCATTTGTTGCACCTATTCCTGCACTCGCAGAACCCGCCCCTTTTTGTACGGAAACAGTTTTTAATAAGGCAGGATCAATAATAAAACGACCTTGGTGATATAAAATTTGGCTATCGGAATAAGCATTATCCACTTTAATATCAACAGAGTTTTGTCCCATGCCGCGGATAGTGAGGAATTGAGATGTTCCGTTTCCGCCACCAAAGGAAATGGAGGGCTCTTTAGCTAAAAAGTCGCGTAAATCGGTAGAAGTACTCTCATTACGTTCCTGCATTGTGACAATATTTGTCTGCACTTTTGTACCTTGACGATCCGTCACAGTAATTTCATCTAGCATAGTACTTGAACCGCTATTTGCTAAAGCAGTACTTGCAGTTAATACACTCATCACAACGAAACTGATGTGTGTAAGGCCAAATTGTTTTCCTTTCATACATTTCCCTTGATTTATAAATGAAAAAATAATTTCTTACCTTAGTAAGTTACAAAATCACTAGTAATATTAAACTAAATGATAACAATTATTATATATATTTTTATTTTAATCTCAATCAAATTAATCAAGGTAATAGACAATATCTCATAACACGTATTTGTTTGAAGAAAATCGAATAAAAGAGGGGAATTGTTATGAAAAATCTAAAAAATATTAAAATGTCTTATTTTAACTAAGGAGATTTTATAGAACAGTCTCAACGTTAAAACAAAATAGATTAACTCTCAGTTTTATGAAGAGAGGGCAACAGAGGAAAACCATGCTTATTTTCTAGTCAATCTGTTGCCCCAAACGTTTTTCTGAAACCAACCGCACTTTATAAGTGTAAGGCTAAATTTGCCATATTATCGTGTGTCATTTGACATCATAATCCTTATTGTCTGGCTAAACGTAAGTTTTCCGGTAAGGTTTCAAAGTTAGAGCGGAAAGGGTTAATATCCAAACCGCCACGGCGGGTATAGCGGGCGTAAACCGTGAGTTTTTCCGGTTTGGCATAGCGCATTAAATCGCAGAAAATGCGTTCCACACATTGTTCGTGGAATTCGTTATGTTGGCGGAAAGAGACAACGTAACGCAATAATTTTTCCCGATTGATTTTCTTGCCTATGTAATGAATTTGCAACGTTCCCCAATCCGGTTGATTGGTGATTAAACAATTTGATTTGAGTAAATGGCTGACGAGATATTCCTCAACCTTTTCATTTGAAACACAATCCTTCAACCAATCCGGGTTAAATTCATAATTGGTGATATCAATATCCTGCCCATCAATACAATCGCCTTGTAAATGATCAATTTTTTGCGCTTGATAAAATGAAAGGGGATTTAACCGCACTTTCACCTCACCTTGCGCACATTCCGTTAAATCTTTTTGCATCACTTGCGCCACTTGCTGGAAGTCGGTGAATTTGCTTTGGTTAAAACTGTTTAAATAAAGTTTAAAACTTTTGGATTCAATTAAATTTTGGCTTTGTTGATCCAAATAGATATCCGCAATCGCCACTTGTGGCACACCTTTTTCATTAAGCCATGATATTTCATAGGCTGTCCAAATATCCGCACCTATTGTGAAAGGTTGTGTTTCGGTTATACCTAAATCATCACGATTCAAAGCCCGCGGCACGGATTGTAATAAAGTGCGGTCATATTCGCTGGCATATTCGGTTTTTTGCCCAAGTTTAAGTGATGTTAGCTTGTTCATTATTTCTTTTCCTAGTTATAAAAAATTCCACGAAATGTTCGATATCAATCGACATTGATCACATTTAAAATGAAACACCTCAAAAATGGGTTCGCTTAACACCCAGTTACCACCACATTCAGGGCAGTGACGGTGTTGCTCATTTTCAAGAGATTGGCCGCCTACACGATAGAGATAATAGTAGGTCGGAATATTATTTATTTTTTCGATTTCTTGCGCTAAATAACGACCATGTTTAGCGAGCGTGCTTTGATGATCGGCTATTTCTTGTAAAGCCGCTTGTTCCAAGGTCGAACCGTTCATTTGTAATTGATCGCAGGCTTGCCAGTTTTCTTGCCATTTAATTAAATCTTGACTCAAGTGCGGTTGATACTGAAGCTGTTTATAAAGCGGGATTGGTGCAAAATTTTCGCCACTGTGAATGGGAGAACAGCTTTGTAAATGAGTCGTATAAAGTATTTGCCACGTAGGATGAGAATTTGCTGTGGTTTGATCGCTATTGAAGTCATCTCCAATAAGTTGAAAACCATCAAAAATTAGTCCGAGCTTTTCTGCATTTGCTAATGCTTGATTGACTTCTACATTGTTATTTTGCGGAAAAAGGCTGTTTTGTTCAGGGCAAATGACACGCATTGCAAAACCTTGTTGATCATTTTCCTCCGCTAGATAGAGAGGAATTTCACGCCCGATAATTTGACCGTTATAACGCCATTGATCGATAACATTATTAAGCAAACGGCTTTGCTCCGTAATGTCATTCTCAAGTGCGGTCAATTTGAAGAAAGTTTCAATTAAGTACATAGTTGTTTTAGCTGTTGTCCGATTTGATTTAAGCCGTTTAAGCGGGTTTCGCTTAATCGTTGTGCAATACCGAGTTCAGTAAAAAAGGCGGTAAGGTCAAATTCTCGTAGCGCATTTGCCGTTTTACCATTAATTTTTTCAAGTAAAATCCACAGCAAACCATTCATAATGCGGGCTTCGCTAAAGGCGTTGAATTGAAAAGTGCGGTCATTTTTAGGGATAATTTGAAACCACATTTGTGCTTCACAGCCGCTAATTGATTGCATATTGGCAAGTTCATTATCACTTGGACGGGGCAAATTTTTGCCCGCTTGAATAATCAGGCGGTAACGTTCTTCCCAGTTTGTTGCCAGTTTTAATTGTTCGATCATTGTAAAAGTTCCAAGGCTTTATCCAGTGCGACAAAGAATTGTGCCACATCCTCAGGCGTATTGTAAGGGGCAAAGGAGAGGCGTAAGGTCGTTCGTTTTCCAAGTCTTGTTAAATAGGGCTGTGCGCAATGTTCTCCCACTCGCAATGCAATATTTTGTTCACTGAGTAATGTGGAAAGATCCGAACTATCAACCCCCTCAAAGATAAAACACACAATGGTGCTCGGTTGTGGAGAATTGAATAATCGGCAATTTACATAATTTTTTAACCGCACTTTGACAGATTCCGCTAATGCCACAGCATGCTGTTCGGCAGAGACAAAATCCCATTGTTGTAACCAATCCAATACCGCATTAAAGCCAATCACACCTGCGATATTGGGGGTGCCGGCTTCAAGACGATAGGGCAAATCCGCAAAAGTAATGTTTTCCGCCGACACGCGATCTACCATTTTGCCACCAAAAAAGAGCGGTTGTAGTTGTGAAAGTGCGGTCAGTTTTCCGCTTAATACGCCAATCCCGTTTGGCCCATAAATTTTATGTGCGGAAAAAGCGAGAAAATCCGCATCAAGATCTTGTAGATCAATCTGAATATGGCTAATCGCTTGTGCAGCATCGACTAAAACAAGTGCGCTACCGGATTGGCGGATATATTGGATCAAGCGTTTGACGGGCTGTTCCGTGCCGGTGACGTTTGAAACAAAATTTAACGCCACCAACTTTGTACGTTCATTGAGGGCATTTTTTAATGCGGTTTCATCAATGAGCCAATTATCTGAAATAGGTAAAATTCGAATTTTTGCACCGCACTTTTTGGCGGTTTCATGCCAAGTAACAAAATTAGCGTGATGATCCGCTTGGCTAATCAGAATTTCATCACCGGCTTTTAGATGTGGCAATAATCCGTTTGCCACTAAATTAATCGCATGTGTAGTACCCGATGTCCAAATTACTGCCTTTTCATCTTCCGCATTAATCAATTGTCTCACTTGCGTGCGGGCTTGTTCATATTGAGCGGTTTGCTTTGCATCATATTGACTACGATGAACCGAACCGGCGGAGGCATAAAATTCAGTCGTGCGCTCAATTAATACATTCGGTTTTAATGTTGTCGCGGCATTATCCAAATACACGGTAGCATTTGTTTTTCCAAAATAAGGAAAATTTTCTTTAAATGATTGATAATCAAAAGCCATATTTTTTCTCCTGTTTACGCCATTCATACGGTGGAATGGGGGAACGCGCAGCCCATAATCCTAATCGTTGTATTTGTGCTTTTTGTTGGGCGTATAAATAAACGGGGTGGCGAAGATATTGACGATATGCCCAAGCCATACCGGATTTCACCATTTCAAGATTAATGTTTTTTCCGTTGGAATAAACTGTTGCCAGTGTGCGTTTATAGCGATCTTGACCTGTTATTTTTAAGGTGACTATACGTTTGTAAATTAAATTTGAAAGCCGTTGTTTTGATTTTTTCCCAAAAGGTTGATTGCTTTCCGGCGCATCAATTTCTTCCAAACGCACTTTGATCGGCTTGTTTCCTCGCATAAGGCAAGTGATCGTATCTCCATCACTAATTCCTACCACAACGCAGGTATTGGGAGGATGAGCATAGGCAGAAAGTGCGGTTAAAAAAAATAATGAAATTAAGATGACAGTATTTTTAATCATAGCGTTATTGAAAGATAAATCGGCGAGTGGCTAACAATTATTATGCCTAGTAAAGCTAAGCGACTATTGTATCAAATTCCAAACTGAATGAAGCATAATTGTTGTTTTTGATCAAACGCATAAATTCCGGTGTTTTTAAAGAAAAAGGGTAGCAAGAGTTCGGGAAATCGGCGTAAAATAATTTTGAAGTTTTATTGAAAAAGTTTAAAAGGACAAAGATGTTATACAAGCTGTTTCTTTTGGTTCGTTCCTTATTAATTCTTTACATCATGCTTTATCTTGGCAATCAAATTGCGTCTTTTATCCCAGCCGGCGTACCCGGGAGTATTTGGGGATTACTATTACTTTTCATTGGCTTGACGACCAGAATTACTCCGTTGGAATGGATTTATTTTGGTGCAAGTTTGTTAATTCATTTTATGGCGGTTTTATTTGTTCCTGTGAGTGTGGGAATTATTAAGTATTCCGATTTATTATGGGCGCAAATGAATATTTTGATTATCCCAAATGTTGTCAGCACCTGTGTTACGCTGGTTTTTATCGGTATTGTGGCGAATATGATGTTTGAGCGCCAATCGTTTCGCCATAAACGTAAAAAAGTATTAGCCAAACGCATGACGCAAGAAGAAAAATAAACACATCAACAATAGAGTCAAAGTATGAATTACATCATTTACCTTTATAGTTTTTTAACCATTTTCGGATTTTGGCTTGCCCTGCAAATTAATAAACGTTGGAAATCAATTATTTTCAACTCGTTTATTCTCACCGTGCTGATTTTAGTAGTGATTTTGATTATGGGAAAAATTCCTTACGATGATTATATGCAAGGGAATGCCCCCATTAACCATTTATTAAGCCTGAGTATTGTGGCACTCGCCTTGCCGTTATATGAACAATTAAGACAAATTGCAAAACAGTGGCGCATTATTCTCTCTGTTGTTGTCCTTGCTTCGCTTCTTTCGATGTTTAGTGGCGCAATCCTTGCACTAATTTTAGGGGCAACACCGGATATGGTTGCTACAGTATTGCCTAAATCTATTACAACGCCGATTGCGATGGAAATTTCAGCCCATTTAGGCGGCATTCCTGCAGTCACCGCAGTGGGGGTAGTTGTTGCGGGTTTACAAGGTTCAATTTTTGGTTATTTAATTTTGAAAAAAATAGGGTTACGCCACCAAGAGGCAATAGGTTTATCCGTCGGTTCGATCTCTCACGCTTTGGGAACCGTAAGCTGTATGGAAATTAATCCCAAAGCAGGGAGTTATAGTTCGATTTCTTTAGTACTTTGTGGCATTATCAGCTCTATCCTTGCTCCGTTAGTATTTAAAATGATTTATTTACTTGTATAAGCCTATGAAAAATACCTTATCTACCGATTGGATTGAGCGATTTATTCCCGATCCGCCACGAGAAAAAGATCACCGCCCGCCATTTCGTCGAGATCGAGGGAGAATTTTACATTCTGCCGCTTTCCGTTGTTTACAGGCAAAAACGCAAATTCACGCCATTGGCGAAAATGATTTTTATCGCACTCGTTTAACCCATTCTCTTGAAGTAGCACAAATTGGTAGCAGCCTTGTTGCTCAACTCAAATTTGCGGAAACATTCACGCATTTAGCAAATCAAGTAAATTGGCCACAAACCGAATTACAAAAACAGCTCAAACCACTCCTACCGAGCAATGATTTAATTGAAAGTCTTTGTTTTGCACATGATATTGGGCATCCGCCTTTTGGGCATGGCGGGGAAGTGGCTCTCAATTTTATGATGTACCAAAACGGCGGTTTTGAGGGCAATGCACAGACCTTTCGGATTTTGACAAAACTTGAGCCTTACACGGAAAAAGCAGGAATGAATTTAACGCGTCGTACACTTCTAGGCGTGGTTAAATACCCGACGATTTTAGAGATGACCTCACCGCGACATACCAATTTGCCTAATTTAACTCGGAGTGATGCCCGTTTTATCAAAATCAGCGACTGGAAACCGGGGAAAGGGCTGTTTCGCGATGATTTACCGATGTTTAATTGGCTATTAAAAAATTTATCTGAAAATGACCGCACTTTATTTACTTCCGTACAAAAAGATCAGTCGGATTCCAGCGTTTTTTTGAAACCACGCTTTAAATCCCTTGATTGCAGTATTATGGAACTGGCTGATGACATTGCTTATGCTGTGCATGATTTGGAAGATGCTATCGTGACAAAAGTAGTCGATCAACATCAATGGCAAGAAGCACATAGTGCATTAATGCAAATCCCTTTGCCGTGGATACAAAAAAATATTCAGCGTATTAGCCGAGAGCTTTTTTCCGAAAAACATTTTGAACGAAAAAATGCCATTGGTGCATTGGTGAACTTTTTTATTACCCATGTACGTTGGACGGTAACAGATAATTTTGACGAACCTTTGTTACGTTATAACGCGGAATTGCCCGAGCAGGTTGTGATGATCTTGGATGTATTTAAAAAATTTGTTTGGAAATATGTCATTCGTAATGTTGAAACGCAACGTATTGAATACAAAGGGCAGAGGATGTTAACAGATATGTTCCAAATTTTTGAATCCGATCCCATCCGCCTTTTACCGCGTCATACCGCAGAAGAATGGCAAAATGCCCCGGATGAGCAGAAAAAGCGTGTGATTTGTGATCATATTGCGGGGATGTCTGATGCTCACGCAATGAGGGTATATCAACAACTGTAAGTAGTAAGAAAGAGGATGCTTGATGCATCCTTTTATTATTTAAAATCCTAGATAAAAAAAACGCTATTCATTCGAATAGCGGTGGAGGTCTTAAAAATAAAATAACAATTTAAAAAACTGCAAATATGCAGTGCACTAGCAGTTTATCAGACTATTGTTTTGTGAGTTAGTTCACATTTTTTCAAAAAAATTTCAAAAAAATGACGAAAATATTTCATCAATACCTAGTTTTTTATAAAGGCAAGAATTTGAGTTTCAATTCCTTCGGCATCTAACTTCAACTCGTGCAACATTTCTTGTTGTGAACCTTGTGGAATAAAGTAGTCAGGCAAGCCGAGTTGTAAAAGTGCGGTCGGTTTTGCCGATGAATTTAATACTTCTGCTACCGCTGATCCCGCTCCGCCTTGAATCGCATTTTCTTCCAATGTCACGAGATAATCGTGGGTTTGTACAAGGACGTTAATCATTTCTACATCAATCGGTTTCACAAAACGCATATCTACCACAGTCGCATTTAATTTTTCAGCGACTTCTAAAGCAGAAGGTAGCAATGTACCAAAATTTAGGATGGCAATTTTTTCGCCTTCCCGAATCAAACGGGATTTACCGATAGGCTGTATTTCTAGCGGTGTTAATTCCACGCCTAATGCATTGCCACGCGGATAACGCACTGCAGCCGGTTTGCCGCATTTATAGCCGGTATAAAGCATTTGGCGGCATTCGTTTTCATCACTTGGTGTCATAATAATCATATTGGGAATACAGCGCATAAAACTTAAATCAAAGGCTCCTTGGTGGGTTTGTCCGTCTGCCCCCACGATACCGGCACGGTCAATAGCAAATAAAACCGGAAGATTTTGAATCGCCACATCATGAATTAATTGATCGTAAGCACGCTGTAAAAAGGTCGAATAAATGGCAACAACGGGTTTATACCCCCCAATAGCTAAACCGGCAGCAAAAGTTACCGCATGTTGTTCCGCAATGGCGACATCAAAATATTGTTCCGGAAAGCGTTGGGAAAATTTAACCATTCCGGAACCTTCCCGCATTGCCGGAGTAATACCGATAATTTTTGGATCATTTTCTGCCATTTCACAAAGCCAATCGCCAAAAATTTTAGAATAAGTCGGTTTTGCATTGGATTTTGGCAATTCGCCACAAGCCGGATCAAATTTGGGTACGCCGTGAAAACCAATCGGGTCTTTTTCAGCAGGGGCATAGCCTTTGCCTTTTTTGGTTTTAATATGCAACAATTGCGGCCCTTTTAAATTGCGCATATTGCTTAAGGTCGCGATTAATTCATCAATATTGTGTCCATCCACAGGACCAATATAATTAAAACCAAGCTCTTCAAATAATGTACTTTCTGGTGAGAACATCACTCCTTTCATATGTTCTTCGGTTTTTTTCATAAAATTCTTCACCGTTGGTACTTTATTCAGAATTCTTTTACTGCCGTCCCGTACCGTAGAGTAGAACGATCCTGAAAAAATCCGCGCTAAGTGATTATTTAATGCGCCTACGTTTTCTGAAATTGACATTTCATTGTCATTTAAAATAACCAACATATCCGTGTGTAATGCGCCCGCATGGTTTAATGCCTCAAACGCCATACCTGCGGTGATTGCTCCGTCTCCGATAACACATACGGTTTTACGCCCCGCATTTTCGCGTTCCGCGGCTAAGGCGATTCCCAACCCGGCACTGATAGAAGTAGAAGAATGCCCTACACTCAATACATCAAATTCACTTTCTTCACGCCAAGGGAAGGGGTGAATACCGTCTTTTTGACGAATTGTGGACATTTGATTACGGCGACCGGTAAGAATTTTATGCGGATAGGCTTGATGTCCAACATCCCAAATGAGTTGGTCGAATGGTGTTTTATACACATAGTGTAATGCAACGGTAAGTTCTACCGTGCCTAACCCCGAAGCCAAATGACCACTGCTTTGACTAACCGATTCCAAAAGATAACTGCGTAATTCATGGCAAAGTTGTGGTAATTGATTTTTCTTTAAAAAACGCAAATCTTCCGGTGAATTAATAAGGGATAAAAGAGGGTAGTTGTTCATGTTAGTCATTCCCAAAAATTTATGATTATTAACCGCATTTTTTCATTCAATTTGTGACACGGTATCAATTAATTTTTTCTTGTAATAATAAATTTAGCCAAAGCACGAAGTGCGGTGGTATCAAAAGGGATTTTATCCAATTCGGATAATGCGGTTTGGTATAAATCCTGTGCCTTTTTCTTTGCCCCCTCTAATCCGAGTAGTTTTGGGTAAGTATTTTTACCCAAAGTTAAATCCGAACCGACAGGTTTACCTATTTCTTCACAATTGCCTTCAATGTCTAAAATATCATCTTGTACTTGAAAGGCCAGCCCAATCGCTTCGGCATAACCCGTTAGCGATTGTTCTAATGAGCTATCGGCAAAATGGGGGGAGCAAATAAAACCCAGTTTTAAGGCTGCGGTGAGTAATGCACCGGTTTTATTACGATGGATAATTTCGAGTTCCTCAAGGCTGATTTGTTGATGTTCGGAAATCAAATCCAAACTTTGCCCCAAACACATACCTTGTACACCGGATGCGCGAGCTAAAAGCCGAATTAACGCTAATTTTTGTTCCGTCGAAATATGAGGAGTTTGGCTCAGAATATCAAAGGCAAAACTTTGCAATGCGTCACCGGCTAGAATTGCCGTGGCTTCATCAAAAGCAATATGACAGGTTGGATGTCCTCGGCGTAAATCATCATTATCCATTGCCGGTAAATCATCATGAATTAATGAATAGGCGTGAATAGCTTCAATCGCCGCCGCCGCATAATCTAAAGATTGTTCATTGGCGCCGAGCATTTTTCCCGTTGCATAGACTAAAAAAGGGCGAACCCGTTTTCCCCCTAGTAATAAACCGTATTTCATTGCGTCACGTAGTGGCGCACCTTGGCTTTCAATCTCATCGAATTGCGTTGCTAAGAACAAATTAATCCGCTGCTGAACATCTTTAGATTGTTGTATAAATTGGTTCATTTTACTCGCTTCCTTGGTAATCACTCAAAGGTGCGTTTTCACTTTTTTGCAAAAGAATTTGAATACGTTGTTCTGCCTGCTGTAAACGTTCTTGCCCCAACTGCGCCAATTTTATTCCCTGTTCAAATTCTTTTAATGCTTCTTCTAAAGGCAATTCGCCACTTTCTAAACGAGAAACAATGGTTTCCAATTGCATTAACGTGGTTTCAAAATCTTGTGAAGCTACCGCTTTGCGAGCCATTTTAGTGGTCCTTTTTATGGAAAATATACGCCATTTTACTTTATTTTATCGGATGTTAAAGTTTTATTTCAAAAAATACACATGGGAAAAATCACACTCGGTTTTGCTTTGTGGACTTTTCTTTCGCTTTGCGTAAAATATTCGCCATTTTTTATCAAATACTATTCTTATGAAATTTATTGTTAAACTTTTCCCTGAAATTATGATTAAAAGCGAAACCGTGCGTAAACGTTTCGCTAAAATTCTCACCAGTAATATTCGCAATATTCTTCAAAAATATGATGAAGATACTGCGGTTGTTCGTCACTGGGATTACATTGAAGTGCGGTCAAAAAATGAAACGAATCGTGAAGAATTAATTGCATTATTGCAACGTATTCCCGGTATTCATCATTTTTTGGAAGTGGAAGAAAAACCGTTCACTGATTTACACCATATTTTTGAGCTTACGCTTGCCGATGTTAAAGAGCAACTTCAAAACAAGACTTTCTGTGTTAGGGTAAAACGGAAAGGTAAGCATAAGTTCAGCTCTATTGAAGCGGAACGTTATATTGGCGGCGGTTTGAATCAACATATTGAAAGTGCGAAAGTGCGGTTAAAAAATCCGGATGTTACCGTGCGTATTGATATTGAAGATGACAAAATGATGTTGGTTAAGGCTCGTCATCTCGGTATAGGCGGCTATCCGATTGGTACGCAGGAAGATGTACTGTCTTTGATTTCCGGTGGGTTTGATTCCGGCGTATCGAGTTATATGTTGGTTCGCCGAGGTTCACGCGTGCATTATTGTTTCTTCAATCTTGGTGGTGCGGCACATGAAATTGGCGTAAAACAAATGGCTTATCATATTTGGCAACGCTACAGTGCCTCTCATAAAGTGCGTTTTATCGCTATCAATTTTGAAGGGGTTGTCGGTGAAATTCTAGAGAAAATCGATAACGGCCAAATGGGTGTTATCTTAAAACGTATGATGGTGCGGGTGGCAAGTAAAGTGGCTGCACGATTTAACATTGAAGCCATTGTAACCGGTGAAGCACTGGGACAAGTATCCAGTCAAACTTTAACCAATCTACGCTTGATTGATGAGGCTGCCGATGCTTTGGTATTACGCCCGCTTATTACTCATGATAAAGAACAGATTATTGCTATGGCGAAACAAATCGGCACTGAGGATATTGCAAAATCCATGCCGGAATTTTGTGGCGTTATCTCAAAAAATCCAACCATTAAAGCCGTGCGTGAGAAAATCCTAGCAGAGGAAGGCAATTTTAATTTCGATATTTTGGAAAGTGCGGTGCAAAATGCGCAATATTTAGACATTCGTCAGATTGCTGAAGAAACGGAAAAAAAAGTAATGGCGGTTGATACTGCTTCAGAATTAGGTGAAAACGACATTATTTTAGATATTCGTAGCCCCGAAGAAACTGATGAAAAACCGTTAAAATCAGATCGTTACCAAGTCATCCAAATGCCGTTTTATAAACTTTCGTCACAATTTAGCTCGCTTGACCAAAGTAAAAATTATATGTTGTATTGCGAGCGTGGCGTGATGAGCAAACTGCAAGCCTTATATTTGAAAGAAAGCGGTTTCACCAATGTTTATGTGTTTGTGACAAAATAACCGCTATATTGACCGTACTTTTTACGTTTAAATTGTGCGGTCAAGCTTAATTTAATTCTTCCAGCATTTCATCAATAGCTTTTGCCAATAATGTTCGATCGTGGCGGTAACTGATGTCATCCGCATTCAAACGTTTTTCGAGTATTTTTACTGAGGAAATATCTGAAATATTGACCGCACTTTTTTCTTGTATAGGCGTAATCACCCCGTCAAGAATAGTTGCACCGATAGTATGGTGAATCCAGTGAATACGTTCAGCTAAAGAAAGGGTAGCGGCGGTACCTAATTCTATGCCTAAATTATCAATAAAAATTTTTCTCGCCATACTTGTACGAATTGCGGTGCCTATATCAGATAAAAGCAGAGGCGGCATTATACTGGTTAAGAAACTTCCCGGCCCGAATAAAATAACATCTGCCTGCTCAATTGCTTGAATAGCTTCCGGCGTAGCCCGAACCAACGGAATAAGAAATAATGATTGTGGCGTTTCGGTTAAATTATCAATACTGACTTCACCCACAATACTGGAGCCGGTACCAAGGCTTGCAGCAAGATGAACAGGGCTTTCGGACATAGGAATCAAATAGGATTTAACCCGTAATAAGTCTCGAATGAGATTCACCCCATCAAGCGGACGAACGTGCATATTTTCGAGTGCTTTTAGCATTAAATTGCCCAAATTATGGCCTGCCAATTCTCCTTTGCCACTAAAACGATACTCAAATAAAGCAGAAGCAGTACTCGGTTCGGTAATAATTTGGTTTAAACAATTTCGGAGATCACCCCAAGCAATCCCGCCTTGTTGTAAACGAATACGACCGGTTGAGCCGCCATTATCCGTAGTAGTAACAATACCGGTTAGGCGTTCTTTCATAAAACTTAACGCAGACATTACCCGCCCTAAACCGTGCCCGCCGCCAATAGCGACAATGCGTAGATTATTTAAATATTGGTATTGACTCTGTGGGGTGAAATCTGACATGGAATTTTTCTACCTAAAATTAATTAATACGCCAATCATTATATATTTTTTTATATAATAAATTTAAAAGAATTTACTGAATTTACAATGAAGTTCAAATGAACTCATTGCGTTGTTCGACCGGAATCTTTTAAAATGCTGAAATCATTTTATCGCATAACTCCGAGCTTGTTTAGTCTAAGTTCTCAAGCAGAATATGACGGCAATGCCAATAACGATGTTTGTTATTCAGGGATAAGTTGGAAACGGCTTGTCCTCTCCATTTTAGAAAGGTGTCTCATGCAATCCATTCCTATAAAAAACGTAGGCGGCTCGTGTTTAGTCGATGCATTCCAGCGTGCCTACTATTATTTACGACTGTCGATTACCGATCAGTGTAATTTCCGTTGCAACTATTGCTTACCAAACGGCTATCAACCGGAAGCCAATAAACCCAGTTTCCTCACGTTAAGTGAAATTATCCGTATCGCAAGGGCTTTTGCCGATATGGGGACGAAAAAGATCCGTTTAACCGGTGGCGAACCGACTTTACGTAAAGATTTTCTTACGATTGCTGAAAATATTGCTCAAATCGAAGGTATCAATCAAATTGCGTTGACCACAAACGGTTATCGTATGGCGAAAGATGTCGATGCTTGGAAACGTGCTGGCATTACTTCCATTAATGTGAGCGTAGATAGCCTCGACCCGAAAATGTTTCACCAAATTACCGGTATTAATAAATTTGAAGAAATCATGCGTGGCATTGAACGTGCTTTTGAAGTGGGCTATGAGAAAATCAAGGTTAATTCGGTATTAATGAAAAATTTAAATGATATTGAATTTAATCAATTTCTCGCTTGGGTGAAAGCCCGTCCGATTCAAATGCGTTTTATTGAGCTGATGCAAACGGGAGAAATGGATAATTTTTTCCATCACTATCACCTTTCCGGGAAAGTTCTTGCTGATAAGTTAATCGCTCAAGGTTGGCAACAACAGCAAAAATCTCTAACGGACGGGCCGGCAAAAGTATTTAAACATCCTGATTATCAGGGGGAAATCGGCTTAATTATGCCCTATGAAAAGAACTTTTGTGCGAGCTGCAATCGTTTACGGGTATCCTCAAAAGGAAAATTACATCTTTGTTTATTTGGTGAAGAAGGTGTTGAATTGCGCGATCTATTACAATCTGATGAACATCAATCGCTTTTACAAGCTCGAATTTTTGCCGCCTTACAAAGTAAACGTGAACACCATTATTTACATCAAGGAGATAGTGGTGTGCGTAACCACCTTGCCTCAATAGGCGGATAAAATTCAAAAACTTTTTCAAAATTAACCGCACTTTTAATTATGACAACATTTACTCATATCAATAGCCAGGGTGAAGCCAATATGGTAGACGTATCCTGCAAAACCGAAAGCGTACGCGAGGCGCGTGCCGAAGCCTTAGTGACCATGTCACAAGAAACATTAAGTATGATTCTAAACGGACAACATCATAAGGGTGATGTATTTGCTACCGCACGTATTGCAGGTATTCAAGCAGCAAAACGCACTTGGGAACTTATTCCATTATGTCATCCCTTGCTACTTTCAAAAGTAGAAATAAACCTAGAACCTTTGGCGGAAACGAATCAAATTCGTATTGAGTCCTTTTGTAAACTGACAGGAAAAACTGGGGTAGAAATGGAAGCTCTAACAGCAGCAAGTGTTGCAGCACTGACCATTTATGATATGTGCAAAGCAATACAAAAAGATATTGTGATTTCGCAAGTTCGCTTACTTGAAAAGAGTGGTGGAAAATCAGGTCATTTTTTAGCGGAGAAATAGTTGATGTTACATATATTATTTTTTGGTCAGACACGTGAAACTATCGGACTGGATGGAATTGAGTTGGAAGGGGAGTTTGCGAGTGCAGAAGCCATACGTCGGCACCTATCTCTACAAGGTGACAAGTGGGCATTAGCATTGGAAAAAGAAAAACTGCTTGTCGCGATTAATCACACTTTAAGTCCACTTGAAAGTGTGGTTAAATCCGGCGATGAGATTGCTTTTTTCCCTCCGGTAACTGG
Source organism: Rodentibacter caecimuris (assembly GCF_001019715.1). Lineage (GTDB taxonomy): Bacteria > Pseudomonadota > Gammaproteobacteria > Enterobacterales > Pasteurellaceae > Rodentibacter > Rodentibacter caecimuris. The sequence continues at coordinate 1,185,806 of NZ_BBXJ01000001.1, read as the reverse complement.
GGGTTAATAGTATGAATAATATCCAGATTTCTGTGCAAGAAGAGGAATTTGATCAAAATTCGGTTTACCAATGGCTTTCAGCACAATACTCCGTTGGTGCAGTCGTTATTTTTGTGGGAAAAGTCCGTGATCTCAATTTAGGCGATGATGTATCAAGTCTTTATTTGGAACATTATCCTGCTATGACAGAAAAAGCATTACAGGAAATTGTATCGGAAGCCAAACAACGTTGGGATATTCAGCGGATCGCGGTTGTTCATCGTGTTGGATTATTACATACCGGCGATGAGATCGTATTAGTTGGTGTGGCCTCGGCACATCGTGGCGACGCTTATAGGGCCAATGAATTTATTATGGATTATCTTAAATCAAAAGCGCCGTTTTGGAAGAAAGAGCAGACCAACAGAGGAGAGCGCTGGATTGAAGCGAGAGATTCAGATAAAACAGCATTAGAAAAGTGGTAAAACTAAAAAGCTCGGGAAACCGAGCTTTCGATTAAATCATTCTAGCCTTCCGAACCGGCAAGATTACCTAAATCTTTATCAATTAAGAACAAGCCTTTACCATCCTCACCAAGAAGGTTCAGTTTATCTAAAATACTGCTAAAGAGTTTTTCTTCTTCGTGTTGTTCAGCTACATACCATTGTAAGAAATTAAATGCTGAGTAGTCTTTTTCTTCAAAAGTAAGACCGACTAATTCATTAATTTTATCGGTAATTAATTTTTCATGTTGATAAGTAATCTCAATTACTTCTTTTAGTGATTTATATTCGTGCTGTGGTGCTTCAATCGCAGAAATAATAGCTAATGCACCGGTCTCATTTAAATAAGTGAATAATTTGCGCATATGCTGCATTTCTTCTGCTGCATGCGCAGATAAGAATTTTGCTGTACCTTCAAAACCTTGTTGCTCACACCATGCACTCATTTGAAGATACAAATTAGAAGAATAAAATTCCAAATTCATTTGATCATTTAATAATTTTACGACATTTGTTGATAACATTTTATATCTCCTATCTATTATAAAGTTGCCAAATCACGATCGACGAAATATAAACCACGGCCATCTTCCCCGACTAAATTAAATTTATCAATAATACTATTGAATAATTTTTCTTCTTCATGTTGTTCAGCCACATACCATTGCAAGAAATTAAATGTAGAGTAGTCTTTATTTGCAAAAGTTACCTCAACTAATTCATTAATTTTTGAAGTGACAAGTTTTTCGTGCTCCAACGTAATTTCGAATACTTCCTTTAATGAGGAATAATCATTTTTCGGCGCTTCAATTTTACCCAAAAGCGGCATACCGCTGGTCTCACTTACATACTGGAATAATTTGTGCATATGTTCTAGCTCTTCGTCTGCATGACGAAGTAAAAAGGCTGCAGCACCTTCATAACCATGTTTTGAACACCATGCACTCATTTGTAGATAAACATTGGAAGAGTAAAACTCTAAGTTAATTTGTTCGTTTAATCTATCTGTAATTGCTTGATTCAGCATAACTAACTCCTTTCCGTTTTGATCAATAAATAATGAACTAGGACATTCTAGATAGATAAATGAGAATTTTCAAGATATTTTTTTACCATATGATTGTAACTTATTAATTTTAAAGGTTAAAAACAAAGTAAATTATTCTCATTTAATTATTGATTTTGCAGCAATAAAAACTATGTCAACTTTAATACCCCTAAATAGCTTGAAATTAAATTTTTCAATTCTGTCGGCAGAATTAAAGAGCATAGATAAAGATAGCGTTTAAAAAGTTACTTCATTCCACATTAAATTTAACATAATATACATTATGCGAAATTAGTGATAAGGTGAGCGAAAACTACGGATTAAATAAATCACAGAGTTATACACAAGTCACAAATACTAGTTAAACAGGACAAATAAAGTGATTTTTAAGCGTTGTGACGGATTTTTGAGGTGTTTTATTGAACAGTTGAAATGAAATGTCAGGGCGTTGTAAAGCGTTTTGAGAAAAAACAGTAAGTAACAAGCCATAAAAAAAGCCACGTCCTCGCCATAGCTGCGGGCGTAGCTTTTTTTATGACTTTTTAAAATTCTACTTAGAACTCAAAAATTCTACATATTTTAGTAAAATTTTATCCAATTCTTTAATCTGCTCATCATAGTCTAATTCATAGCTATATTTGACATGGTTTTTGTCTAATGGAAATTCTTTTGCATTTTCAAATAATCTACAAAATACATTTAAATCCGTCATATCTTGCTCTATTTGCTCGGTTGCTATTGGACAATTTCCATAATCACCGCAAGATATTTTGAATAATGTTGCATAGGCATTTTTAGCAATAACGACTAACCTATGCTTCGTTACCGTAAGATAATCGGCTCCGCTGTCATAAAAAGCCCTCATTGGATCATAGAAATACTCGCTGTTATATGCTTTCATTTTTACTACCGCCTTTCGCTTCGCTCCAGTTGCTGAAGTCAAAAAATAATCTAAAGCAAGTTTAGATTATTTTTTAACTTTCCATAAAAGTTACGTTGTATCTTTCTACGGTCTTAGCCCTGAATTACTAGGAGCCCACAACATTGCGCTAGCTGCATTTTGGCAATTTTCCTTTTCAGTAGCAGTCATTGTATCCTTATTTTTACAGACTTCTACAACTTTACGGGCTTCATCTAAGTTTTTTGAATAATAGGCTTTTGTTTTTACTGGTTCTGAACAAGCAACAACACCAAAAACTAAAGCGAAAGTAGGTAAAACTTTATTCATTATATTTCTCCTTTATGAATTTTAGCGGCTAAAATTATAGTTTATAACTCTTTCACCTGCAAAAGAACAATAATATCTGTCTTTGTATTTGATTTCGACTTCCCTGTTAGCCAACCTTTTGGCAGAAATGAAAATCCTGTCTCCCCCTCTGTTAGTTTATTTTCAGCAAGTCCGCCGAGAACAATAACATCACCATTTTTTACTGTAACATCGGTAATAATATCTCGTTTTATCAAGGTCGGAGATTGATTGACGCCTGTATCAGTTTTAACAAAATTTGATAGTTGTTGCTGAATTTTCAAATCAATGGCTTGATTCTTGATGGTTGGTTGAATATCAAAGATAACACCAGAAGAACGGTATTCTATGGCTTGAATAGGTCTTCCATCTTGATAAGTAAGATTAGATAAAACGGGTACATCAGACCCCACAGAGAAATTTCCTTTTGAACCTGATTTAACTCTTAAAGTTGGACTACTCACTACTTGAAAACGGCTATCTGTACGAAATAACTCTATCATTGCATCTAAATTACCGGCATTGACAGTGATAAAATTTTCATAGTTTTGTTTATAGCCAATGTTAATACCAAGTTTACCCGATAACAATTTCGCCAATAAGTTAATGCCGCTTCCCTCTTTTTCAATATCTTGTACTTCAAAGACATAACCTGTTACAACAACCTCTTTAGACTTTGTATCAACCGATTTTAATACACTTTTTGCTCTCGCTATCTCTTCATTTGTGCCGTAAAAGACAAGTTTATCGCCACTGGCTGAAACTGCCCCATCTCCTTGAACAAATTGAGCAAGGTATTCAGTATCACGGTGAATGGGATTATAGACAAAGCTCTTTTTAATAACTTTGGCTGGCTTTGGTTCAACGTGAGCAATATAAACCACGCCTTTTTTCTCGTACACCTTGATATTTATATTGTCAAAATAGCGTTCAATGAACTGATTAAAATCCTGTTTTTCAGTAGTATGAAAGCTAATTAATCTTGTATCCCCAGCTAATTTAGGGTCAAGCATATAAGGCTTTTCCAATACTTCATCATAAATCATTGATATTGCCTTAGGTAATGGGACAGCTTCCAATTTAAAATCTACATTTTTTGCAGAAATACCAAAGGATAATAGCAACATTGCCCATAAATATTTTTTCATTTTTCTACTCCCGAATAATAATTAACTATTTGATTATCAATTTCTCCTTGCAACATTCGACCGCTAAACTGAAATTGACTTCGAGGTTCTAACCGTAGATTTCCTTGATTATCGACAAGAATAACAAAAGCATTGCCATTCTTGGTTAATTCTCCTGTTATTCGCCATTTATCTGATAATTTGAGTTGAGTAGGCGATGAAAAGGGTTTTCTTTCCTGAAGTGAAGTCACCAATTTTTCTTCCTGTCTCGGTGGTATTAATACTTTAGATGAAGATTCTTGTTCACTTGGGAAAAAAGATTTAAACGCATAAATACCAACAATAAATAATATAAGAACAAGGGCAATCATTGCTTTGAACTGAAAGGATTTTAGAATATTGCCTCGACCATCAACGACATTTTCTTTCCCATTTTCACCATCATAACTTTTGTACAAGTGAAAAATCTCTTTATCATATTTACGTTGTAGTTGAAGCGTTTTATTCGTTTTTGTGGTCTTCGCACCTGTAAAAATATCAACCCGATAGCGATTTGACATACCTAATGCAGTCAGTTTTGACATTTGATAAGTCATTTCAATACGATCTTTAATAAATCGAGGTAATTGAGAAATAGATTGGTTGATGACAACCAAATCACAGCACTCACCTGTTTTTTCATGAGTAAAATGTCGATGTTCAGCCAAAAAAGAGCGGTGATTTTCGTGAATTTTATCGCTAGGAAAAATACGCCAAACTTCATCAAGGCAAATTAAATCACCAGCCCTACAAACCGTTTCAGTTGCCCCTTTGTAAGGGAAAAAGTCAGGTTGTTGACAAATTTCGTCCGTTACACTGATAAATTCACCCAAATTACTCTCTTTATCACCTTTTTTAATACAGTAATGCGTCAGTTTTTCCTGTGTTACCCCTTCAATATTACTGACAATACGGCGACCTTTTCTAAAATGCTCCAGAATAACCGAACTTACCACTTCATAAGACTTGCCACTCCCCGGAATACCGACATATGCTAAAATTGCCATATATCCCCCTAGCCTATTATTGGGATACGTCTAATAATGAAACGAGCAACCATAGCGGATAGATATAACGATATGCCAAAAGGCACTTTGAATAATTCTAAGAAATACCAAACATCATTAGGCAAATAATTAAATAGTGTTTGAAAATTAACGTTTAATTCCTGTGGAACAAATAAATTAATAATTTCCGGTACAAATTCTGTCGTTACATAAAATAACGCAAAAAATACAAAAAACTTACCAACAACACCTTTAAATACAAAGCCTAATAACCCACTTAACAAACGTAAAATAAGACTTCCCATATTCTTCTCCTATGCACTTAATAACCGTCTAACCGCAATAATTGACCAAATCAGCATAAATACTGATGAAAACAAATTACGGTATTTCTCCAACAATATACAATGTCCATCTATCGTATAGGTCCGATTTAATGCATCAAATGACCATGTCGGACAACTAGCCCCTTTTTCTTGAATATGTAATTTTTGGAATTCAGGGAAAAATTGTTTTAATGGTTCTAGAATTTGTCGTGCTGTCGGTGATTCTAATTCGGGATACTCTAATTCTGACATATCAATATCTTCATCAAATTTGCCGTCATTAGGGCGAGGATTTGGAGCTGGATTAGGTGATGGTGATACATTGTAATCAAATTCTAATTTATCGCCTGTTCCAGCTTTAGCAAATAAATCAGCATAAGTCGGGCTAATGCCTAGCTCTGTTAAAACCGCATTGACTTCACTTGCTGTAACTGGGTTTGTAGAAGTAAATGGAATGCCTTCATAATCAGCTTGAGAAGCAGCCGACATCATCAAAGCATTAAATAATTGAGCGAGTTGCGTCGCTGTCAATGGCTGAGTATATAATCCCAAATCCAAATCAGCGATTGAGCCTAATTGTTGTTCTTGTGGTGTTGTTTGAATATTATCCCCAACCCAATTTGGATTGATTTCAAAATTGATATAGCTCACGGTTGTTGTGCGTGTAGAAATCTGATAATCACTTTCTTTAGGTGGGTTAAAAGAATAAACTGTATTCTCTCCGGTATATCCGGAAAGCATGGGATTAAAATCATATCTTAATTGCTTCTCGGTAAAAGTTTGCCGCACTGTGGGATGAATTCTATCGCCGATTTGTTGATGTCTTAAATAACGATTTTCTACAGTTGTTTTAGAATACAAATATTGGTGTTCTTTTCCATCAATATTAACGCTAAGATAACTTTCTTCCCCTTTTCCTCCCCATTCTTCTTGAGATATATATTCAGATAATTTTTCAAGTGAATTTGATTGGGCATACTCCCCTGTTCTTAACTCATCAAAATATTTATAGCGATTATCTAATGTATCTGATTTATAAACTTCACTTAATTCATCTGGAATTTGTTTTTTCTCTTTAGAATATTGATAAATCACAGGATCATTTTTACTTGGGTTCGCATTAACAATTTTTGTTTCCCCATTAACTTGAATTGCATAACGCCCATCAGCTAACTTAACTGCACTAGGTTCAAAAGTAACAGACACTTTATCATTTCCCTCAACATTTAAATCGGATAAAGTAATTACCCCACTATTCAATGCGAGTGAAACCCACGAAATATCTTTCACATGCCGTAAGGTTGACTTAGCAGTTAAAGCGAATCGGGCATCATTTGCGGCTACCGTACCTAATGCTCTATATGTTTGCATTGTGCGTAATGCAACGATTGAAGCATCATTAGCTGCAACACTAACAGCAGCTCTCCGAGCAACAACATTCCCTAAAACCCTTGTTAAAACCGCTCTTCCTAGAATAGGTGCAAATGAGTGTGCAACTTGTACATGTAAAAATTGCGAGATAATGAAACAAATTATTAACCGTCTATACCACGAATGACCGCCCAAGCGCATAATAACCCCCATACAAAAAAGACAATTTGCCACGTCATAATACCTCCTAAGAAAAAGGGGATTCATGTCCCCCTCTATTGATTAAGCAGAACGCACCGCTTTTACAATCCATTGCCCACCTTTCCAAGCGACTAATGCTCCAACAACTAAGGCAATTACACCTAATACCGCCGTAATTGCTCCGCTGAAGTCAATTTTGGAGGTTAAAGCCGTGTAATCAACTGCTTGTGTTTCAGCCAATGACATTGTAGAGGCTAATAAACCAGCTGTTGCAACAGCAACTTTTCCACTTGTCTTTTTCAAAAATTTCAACATAATGTTTTCCTTCTTTAACTATGCTCTTTTGATTGTTTCTATAATCATCCAACCGAATTTAGCAACAAGCCAAAAAAGCAAAGTGATTGAAAATGAAACAGCAAAGAATTCAGGATAATACTCAATTCCTACTGTTTCGCCCTTTGAATGCTCCACAATTTGAAGTTTGACCGCCTCGGATTGTGGAACTTTCAAAACTACATCACTACAGCCATCTTCTCCCCCGAAATTCATATAGGGATGACAGAATTTGGTTGTAATCTCTATTTCATTGGTCATAAATGAAATACCAATAAATAAAAAATTGTTAGGGCAAGGCTACAGCCAATAAAACTTGCACCAATCATTTGAATAAATTCTCGCATTATTCAAAATCCCGAACTTCTAATAAATACAACTATAAATATAGAAAAAATAAAGAAAAAAATAGTTAAGATAAAATGCACTACCATTTCATTTTGACCAAATTTTCCACGCCTTAATCTTTTAACGCCTCTAATAAAGAAATATATATGTTCTTTAAAACTACTTCCTATTAACCAAATCCCAAAAAACCAATAAAAAAAAGATAGAAAAATAACAGAAAAGACCAAATATAATAAATCCATATCTTATTTCTCATCAGCTGGAACAAGAACAATATCACCTACTTTTAAATCAAAATAAGCACTCGTTTTAAATGATTGTGGATGAACATAATAATCCCCAGAACCATACGGCACTTGGTCTTTTGCTAATGGTACTTTTACTTGTACTGGGAATTGACCACCTAAATGGATATAAGCCTCTTGAGTTCGGATATACCAATTTTTTCCGGTTTTCTCACTTACTCCTGAACGTTCTTCTACTTTTGACGTTGGAAAAATTTGTACTTTTAATACATAATTAGCCAGATTTTGATTACTCATTTTGATTTCTCCTATTGTTAAAAATTAAGCAACTAAAGCAAAAATTGGGTCATTGATAGTTGGCTCTTTGTACCAAATTGGTCGTTGATGTATAAAATCAATTTCAACTAATTTCATTATTGGCATGATGTTATGACGTTCATTCACTTTCAGATTTTGTAATTGGGCTTTTGTCAATCCGATTGCGATTAAATCTTTTTCGTGTCGCCAAAATGTATTTCTTGCCATTGAATTTAATGTTTCGTGATAACCGTCATTAAGTAGATTTTTATAAAACCCAAATAATCTATCTGCTTTGGCATAACTAATATTGCCTTTAGGCGTTACGTTGTAATAATGCTTTCTTAATAGTTTTTGAATACCGTCTCGGTTATATACGTTCATTTTACTTTCTCCAACTGCTTGAATAATGTCTTTAAAGGCTTGTTGCCATAATTCTTTTATCAGGTCTTTACCCTGTTCTGCTTCGTATTTCTGTTGATAGGCTATTAATTTGAGTAAATTTCTTGGTAACTTGTTTTCATCAAGATAACGCTGTTTTAAACGTGCTTCAAAACGCACGCATTTCTTAGAAAATTCAATTAAATTAGGATTGCTCAAGACACTAATAACGTTTTTTAAATGCTTTTTACTTGGTGACTTTTTAAATTCTGATTGGGCTTCTGATAGGCGTTTTTGCAGTTCATAACCTTTTAAATAGACTTTTAATACTCGGTGTTTTGAACCTGTATTCCATTCTGCTGTTGTCTCGTATTCTTTACTATGTCGGGTCTTTTTTGTTTGCCCTAATGAAACATTTTGGAGAAAATTGATGACTTGCTTTTGTACAGTTTCTGAATTGATGTGGGCTGAATAAGTAACATCTATCCAATCAACTTCGGTATTTTCAAAATCAACCATATCAGCAAGTTCAGGCATTCCTTTAATAAACGTATGCCACATTGCAAACGCACAAACTTTTAATTGAGTTGAACCAAATACATTATGCCCCTGTATAAGTTTTGCTGGACTGGCTTTTAATTCAATTCTCGGCGGTGTTTTCAATATTTCACTACCGTTAAAAATCTTCATTGCTAACGAACCGTAATGGCTAGGAATTGTTTCATAAGGATGGGAAAGTTCAGAAACATCAAGATCACCGTCAATTTCAAAAGTTACATTACCTGCTTGTAGTTTTATACCTGCTCTTCTTGCAATCTCAATCAATGTCTCACGCAAAAAGGAGGTTTCACCATCCTTGCAGATGATTAAACACTCTTTTTTGAATGGGATTGAGAGCTTAAGGAAGTCTATCATTTAGAATTTACCTTTTTACCTAAAAAAGTATTTATGCAGATAATAGAATAATTACCTAAATGTGTAAATAGGTAAAATGCATTTTAGGTAAAAAACTATATAATTACTCCCCAAAGTTTGAATACCAGTTTTATGATAGGTATAAATTATGAAAACAACAGCAAGTTTCAATATCAAGCTAGAAAAGAAGCTTAAGGTTGAACGTCTAGCAATGGAAGTCGGAATGAAAATAGGTCGTCCAGTCAAATGGACAGAAGTAATGAATGTTTTAGTAGACCAATTTGCAAAAGACGCTATTGCTTATATTGAGCATACAGAAAAAGAGAAACAAACCGCATAAATGAATAATAATTCAAAAAGCGTGATTGTTTATTCAAAATTTAGGAGAGCAATAAAACAGAATTGAACATTTATCAAGCAAATTTGTTCCAAAATGGAACAAGAGTACACTATTAAAGAGAGTGTACTCGGACAACTCGACAAATTGATTATGCAAAATTTTTGCATAGATTTAGCTAAACGAGATAGGAGACACGTCATGCCAAAATCAGATCGTAAATTTCATAACCAAAGCCAAGAATATGAACAAAATTATCAACTTAGAAAACATGGTCTAAGACAAACCAAAGAAAACAGAGATTTATTAGATAAAGTAACGCCTCCACATACAACAAATGTTGATATTGATAAGATAATTCAAAAGAATTTGAAAAAATTTGACAAAAAGGAGAGCTAAAATGAAAAAACTATTGACAATTTCTATTACAGCTTTTCTTTTAGCAGCTTGCCAACAGCCCTCTTTCGAAAGAAAAGTCTATAAATCACTCCCAGAAACAAAATCAGATAACACAAAATTTTGTATCTATGATGGCAAGCCCTACTCTAATGGCAGTATTATAAAAGCTGAAGGTGTAACTCTAAAATGTGGCACTTATAGCACTGATGTATTTGATAAAACTCTATCTTGGGGTAAATAAATTTATTAAATTAACGCCTAAAAAACTTATTCTTTGGTTGATAACGGTATAGTTTAATAAATTCCTCTAAATCAACAGGAACTGATGAATTTGTCAGTTCCTTTAAAAATTCCCCTAAATGCTCCATTTGCTCAAATCTCGCCTGTGTCTGCTCTGCTGTTTCTAATCTGTCAAAAACAAAACGGATCTCAACCGTATCATAACTAAATCTGATGTGATGATCTGTTTGTTTCAAGAGTCTTACAGCCTCATAAAAATGCCGTGGGGTGATATGTTGAATGGTAATATTTGACATAAATTCAATAACTTATAATTTCGCATAACAGCGGATTATGTGTAAATTCTTGCGCGGTGCTTGCGCCATTATACCGCGCGGCGAATTGTAACATAATCCGAAAAACCTTATGCGAAATTAGTGATAAGGTGAGCGAAAACTACGGATTAAATAAATCACAGAGTTATACACAAGTCACAAATACTAGTTAAACAGGACAAATAAAGTGATTTTTAAGCGTTGTGACGGATTTTTGAGGTGTTTTATTGAACAGTTGAAATGAAATGTCAGGGCGTTGTAAAGCGTTTTGAGAAAAAACAGTAAGTAACAAGCCATAAAAAAAGCCACGTCCTCGCCATAGCTGCGGGCGTAGCTTTTTTTATGACTTTTTAAAATTCTACTTAGAACTCAAAAATTCTACATATTTTAGTAAAATTTTATCCAATTCTTTAATCTGCTCATCATAGTCTAATTCATAGCTATATTTGACATGGTTTTTGTCTAATGGAAATTCTTTTGCATTTTCAAATAATCTACAAAATACATTTAAATCCGTCATATCTTGCTCTATTTGCTCGGTTGCTATTGGACAATTTCCATAATCACCGCAAGATATTTTGAATAATGTTGCATAGGCATTTTTAGCAATAACGACTAACCTATGCTTCGTTACCGTAAGATAATCGGCTCCGCTGTCATAAAAAGCCCTCATTGGATCATAGAAATACTCGCTGTTATATGCTTTCATTTTTACTACCGCCTTTCGCTTCGCTCCAGTTGCTGAAGTCAAAAAATAATCTAAAGCAAGTTTAGATTATTTTTTAACTTTCCATAAAAGTTACGTTGTATCTTTCTACGGTCTTAGCCCTGAATTACTAGGAGCCCACAACATTGCGCTAGCTGCATTTTGGCAATTTTCCTTTTCAGTAGCAGTCATTGTATCCTTATTTTTACAGACTTCTACAACTTTACGGGCTTCATCTAAGTTTTTTGAATAATAGGCTTTTGTTTTTACTGGTTCTGAACAAGCAACAACACCAAAAACTAAAGCGAAAGTAGGTAAAACTTTATTCATTATATTTCTCCTTTATGAATTTTAGCGGCTAAAATTATAGTTTATAACTCTTTCACCTGCAAAAGAACAATAATATCTGTCTTTGTATTTGATTTCGACTTCCCTGTTAGCCAACCTTTTGGCAGAAATGAAAATCCTGTCTCCCCCTCTGTTAGTTTATTTTCAGCAAGTCCGCCGAGAACAATAACATCACCATTTTTTACTGTAACATCGGTAATAATATCTCGTTTTATCAAGGTCGGAGATTGATTGACGCCTGTATCAGTTTTAACAAAATTTGATAGTTGTTGCTGAATTTTCAAATCAATGGCTTGATTCTTGATGGTTGGTTGAATATCAAAGATAACACCAGAAGAACGGTATTCTATGGCTTGAATAGGTCTTCCATCTTGATAAGTAAGATTAGATAAAACGGGTACATCAGACCCCACAGAGAAATTTCCTTTTGAACCTGATTTAACTCTTAAAGTTGGACTACTCACTACTTGAAAACGGCTATCTGTACGAAATAACTCTATCATTGCATCTAAATTACCGGCATTGACAGTGATAAAATTTTCATAGTTTTGTTTATAGCCAATGTTAATACCAAGTTTACCCGATAACAATTTCGCCAATAAGTTAATGCCGCTTCCCTCTTTTTCAATATCTTGTACTTCAAAGACATAACCTGTTACAACAACCTCTTTAGACTTTGTATCAACCGATTTTAATACACTTTTTGCTCTCGCTATCTCTTCATTTGTGCCGTAAAAGACAAGTTTATCGCCACTGGCTGAAACTGCCCCATCTCCTTGAACAAATTGAGCAAGGTATTCAGTATCACGGTGAATGGGATTATAGACAAAGCTCTTTTTAATAACTTTGGCTGGCTTTGGTTCAACGTGAGCAATATAAACCACGCCTTTTTTCTCGTACACCTTGATATTTATATTGTCAAAATAGCGTTCAATGAACTGATTAAAATCCTGTTTTTCAGTAGTATGAAAGCTAATTAATCTTGTATCCCCAGCTAATTTAGGGTCAAGCATATAAGGCTTTTCCAATACTTCATCATAAATCATTGATATTGCCTTAGGTAATGGGACAGCTTCCAATTTAAAATCTACATTTTTTGCAGAAATACCAAAGGATAATAGCAACATTGCCCATAAATATTTTTTCATTTTTCTACTCCCGAATAATAATTAACTATTTGATTATCAATTTCTCCTTGCAACATTCGACCGCTAAACTGAAATTGACTTCGAGGTTCTAACCGTAGATTTCCTTGATTATCGACAAGAATAACAAAAGCATTGCCATTCTTGGTTAATTCTCCTGTTATTCGCCATTTATCTGATAATTTGAGTTGAGTAGGCGATGAAAAGGGTTTTCTTTCCTGAAGTGAAGTCACCAATTTTTCTTCCTGTCTCGGTGGTATTAATACTTTAGATGAAGATTCTTGTTCACTTGGGAAAAAAGATTTAAACGCATAAATACCAACAATAAATAATATAAGAACAAGGGCAATCATTGCTTTGAACTGAAAGGATTTTAGAATATTGCCTCGACCATCAACGACATTTTCTTTCCCATTTTCACCATCATAACTTTTGTACAAGTGAAAAATCTCTTTATCATATTTACGTTGTAGTTGAAGCGTTTTATTCGTTTTTGTGGTCTTCGCACCTGTAAAAATATCAACCCGATAGCGATTTGACATACCTAATGCAGTCAGTTTTGACATTTGATAAGTCATTTCAATACGATCTTTAATAAATCGAGGTAATTGAGAAATAGATTGGTTGATGACAACCAAATCACAGCACTCACCTGTTTTTTCATGAGTAAAATGTCGATGTTCAGCCAAAAAAGAGCGGTGATTTTCGTGAATTTTATCGCTAGGAAAAATACGCCAAACTTCATCAAGGCAAATTAAATCACCAGCCCTACAAACCGTTTCAGTTGCCCCTTTGTAAGGGAAAAAGTCAGGTTGTTGACAAATTTCGTCCGTTACACTGATAAATTCACCCAAATTACTCTCTTTATCACCTTTTTTAATACAGTAATGCGTCAGTTTTTCCTGTGTTACCCCTTCAATATTACTGACAATACGGCGACCTTTTCTAAAATGCTCCAGAATAACCGAACTTACCACTTCATAAGACTTGCCACTCCCCGGAATACCGACATATGCTAAAATTGCCATATATCCCCCTAGCCTATTATTGGGATACGTCTAATAATGAAACGAGCAACCATAGCGGATAGATATAACGATATGCCAAAAGGCACTTTGAATAATTCTAAGAAATACCAAACATCATTAGGCAAATAATTAAATAGTGTTTGAAAATTAACGTTTAATTCCTGTGGAACAAATAAATTAATAATTTCCGGTACAAATTCTGTCGTTACATAAAATAACGCAAAAAATACAAAAAACTTACCAACAACACCTTTAAATACAAAGCCTAATAACCCACTTAACAAACGTAAAATAAGACTTCCCATATTCTTCTCCTATGCACTTAATAACCGTCTAACCGCAATAATTGACCAAATCAGCATAAATACTGATGAAAACAAATTACGGTATTTCTCCAACAATATACAATGTCCATCTATCGTATAGGTCCGATTTAATGCATCAAATGACCATGTCGGACAACTAGCCCCTTTTTCTTGAATATGTAATTTTTGGAATTCAGGGAAAAATTGTTTTAATGGTTCTAGAATTTGTCGTGCTGTCGGTGATTCTAATTCGGGATACTCTAATTCTGACATATCAATATCTTCATCAAATTTGCCGTCATTAGGGCGAGGATTTGGAGCTGGATTAGGTGATGGTGATACATTGTAATCAAATTCTAATTTATCGCCTGTTCCAGCTTTAGCAAATAAATCAGCATAAGTCGGGCTAATGCCTAGCTCTGTTAAAACCGCATTGACTTCACTTGCTGTAACTGGGTTTGTAGAAGTAAATGGAATGCCTTCATAATCAGCTTGAGAAGCAGCCGACATCATCAAAGCATTAAATAATTGAGCGAGTTGCGTCGCTGTCAATGGCTGAGTATATAATCCCAAATCCAAATCAGCGATTGAGCCTAATTGTTGTTCTTGTGGTGTTGTTTGAATATTATCCCCAACCCAATTTGGATTGATTTCAAAATTGATATAGCTCACGGTTGTTGTGCGTGTAGAAATCTGATAATCACTTTCTTTAGGTGGGTTAAAAGAATAAACTGTATTCTCTCCGGTATATCCGGAAAGCATGGGATTAAAATCATATCTTAATTGCTTCTCGGTAAAAGTTTGCCGCACTGTGGGATGAATTCTATCGCCGATTTGTTGATGTCTTAAATAACGATTTTCTACAGTTGTTTTAGAATACAAATATTGGTGTTCTTTTCCATCAATATTAACGCTAAGATAACTTTCTTCCCCTTTTCCTCCCCATTCTTCTTGAGATATATATTCAGATAATTTTTCAAGTGAATTTGATTGGGCATACTCCCCTGTTCTTAACTCATCAAAATATTTATAGCGATTATCTAATGTATCTGATTTATAAACTTCACTTAATTCATCTGGAATTTGTTTTTTCTCTTTAGAATATTGATAAATCACAGGATCATTTTTACTTGGGTTCGCATTAACAATTTTTGTTTCCCCATTAACTTGAATTGCATAACGCCCATCAGCTAACTTAACTGCACTAGGTTCAAAAGTAACAGACACTTTATCATTTCCCTCAACATTTAAATCGGATAAAGTAATTACCCCACTATTCAATGCGAGTGAAACCCACGAAATATCTTTCACATGCCGTAAGGTTGACTTAGCAGTTAAAGCGAATCGGGCATCATTTGCGGCTACCGTACCTAATGCTCTATATGTTTGCATTGTGCGTAATGCAACGATTGAAGCATCATTAGCTGCAACACTAACAGCAGCTCTCCGAGCAACAACATTCCCTAAAACCCTTGTTAAAACCGCTCTTCCTAGAATAGGTGCAAATGAGTGTGCAACTTGTACATGTAAAAATTGCGAGATAATGAAACAAATTATTAACCGTCTATACCACGAATGACCGCCCAAGCGCATAATAACCCCCATACAAAAAAGACAATTTGCCACGTCATAATACCTCCTAAGAAAAAGGGGATTCATGTCCCCCTCTATTGATTAAGCAGAACGCACCGCTTTTACAATCCATTGCCCACCTTTCCAAGCGACTAATGCTCCAACAACTAAGGCAATTACACCTAATACCGCCGTAATTGCTCCGCTGAAGTCAATTTTGGAGGTTAAAGCCGTGTAATCAACTGCTTGTGTTTCAGCCAATGACATTGTAGAGGCTAATAAACCAGCTGTTGCAACAGCAACTTTTCCACTTGTCTTTTTCAAAAATTTCAACATAATGTTTTCCTTCTTTAACTATGCTCTTTTGATTGTTTCTATAATCATCCAACCGAATTTAGCAACAAGCCAAAAAAGCAAAGTGATTGAAAATGAAACAGCAAAGAATTCAGGATAATACTCAATTCCTACTGTTTCGCCCTTTGAATGCTCCACAATTTGAAGTTTGACCGCCTCGGATTGTGGAACTTTCAAAACTACATCACTACAGCCATCTTCTCCCCCGAAATTCATATAGGGATGACAGAATTTGGTTGTAATCTCTATTTCATTGGTCATAAATGAAATACCAATAAATAAAAAATTGTTAGGGCAAGGCTACAGCCAATAAAACTTGCACCAATCATTTGAATAAATTCTCGCATTATTCAAAATCCCGAACTTCTAATAAATACAACTATAAATATAGAAAAAATAAAGAAAAAAATAGTTAAGATAAAATGCACTACCATTTCATTTTGACCAAATTTTCCACGCCTTAATCTTTTAACGCCTCTAATAAAGAAATATATATGTTCTTTAAAACTACTTCCTATTAACCAAATCCCAAAAAACCAATAAAAAAAAGATAGAAAAATAACAGAAAAGACCAAATATAATAAATCCATATCTTATTTCTCATCAGCTGGAACAAGAACAATATCACCTACTTTTAAATCAAAATAAGCACTCGTTTTAAATGATTGTGGATGAACATAATAATCCCCAGAACCATACGGCACTTGGTCTTTTGCTAATGGTACTTTTACTTGTACTGGGAATTGACCACCTAAATGGATATAAGCCTCTTGAGTTCGGATATACCAATTTTTTCCGGTTTTCTCACTTACTCCTGAACGTTCTTCTACTTTTGACGTTGGAAAAATTTGTACTTTTAATACATAATTAGCCAGATTTTGATTACTCATTTTGATTTCTCCTATTGTTAAAAATTAAGCAACTAAAGCAAAAATTGGGTCATTGATAGTTGGCTCTTTGTACCAAATTGGTCGTTGATGTATAAAATCAATTTCAACTAATTTCATTATTGGCATGATGTTATGACGTTCATTCACTTTCAGATTTTGTAATTGGGCTTTTGTCAATCCGATTGCGATTAAATCTTTTTCGTGTCGCCAAAATGTATTTCTTGCCATTGAATTTAATGTTTCGTGATAACCGTCATTAAGTAGATTTTTATAAAACCCAAATAATCTATCTGCTTTGGCATAACTAATATTGCCTTTAGGCGTTACGTTGTAATAATGCTTTCTTAATAGTTTTTGAATACCGTCTCGGTTATATACGTTCATTTTACTTTCTCCAACTGCTTGAATAATGTCTTTAAAGGCTTGTTGCCATAATTCTTTTATCAGGTCTTTACCCTGTTCTGCTTCGTATTTCTGTTGATAGGCTATTAATTTGAGTAAATTTCTTGGTAACTTGTTTTCATCAAGATAACGCTGTTTTAAACGTGCTTCAAAACGCACGCATTTCTTAGAAAATTCAATTAAATTAGGATTGCTCAAGACACTAATAACGTTTTTTAAATGCTTTTTACTTGGTGACTTTTTAAATTCTGATTGGGCTTCTGATAGGCGTTTTTGCAGTTCATAACCTTTTAAATAGACTTTTAATACTCGGTGTTTTGAACCTGTATTCCATTCTGCTGTTGTCTCGTATTCTTTACTATGTCGGGTCTTTTTTGTTTGCCCTAATGAAACATTTTGGAGAAAATTGATGACTTGCTTTTGTACAGTTTCTGAATTGATGTGGGCTGAATAAGTAACATCTATCCAATCAACTTCGGTATTTTCAAAATCAACCATATCAGCAAGTTCAGGCATTCCTTTAATAAACGTATGCCACATTGCAAACGCACAAACTTTTAATTGAGTTGAACCAAATACATTATGCCCCTGTATAAGTTTTGCTGGACTGGCTTTTAATTCAATTCTCGGCGGTGTTTTCAATATTTCACTACCGTTAAAAATCTTCATTGCTAACGAACCGTAATGGCTAGGAATTGTTTCATAAGGATGGGAAAGTTCAGAAACATCAAGATCACCGTCAATTTCAAAAGTTACATTACCTGCTTGTAGTTTTATACCTGCTCTTCTTGCAATCTCAATCAATGTCTCACGCAAAAAGGAGGTTTCACCATCCTTGCAGATGATTAAACACTCTTTTTTGAATGGGATTGAGAGCTTAAGGAAGTCTATCATTTAGAATTTACCTTTTTACCTAAAAAAGTATTTATGCAGATAATAGAATAATTACCTAAATGTGTAAATAGGTAAAATGCATTTTAGGTAAAAAACTATATAATTACTCCCCAAAGTTTGAATACCAGTTTTATGATAGGTATAAATTATGAAAACAACAGCAAGTTTCAATATCAAGCTAGAAAAGAAGCTTAAGGTTGAACGTCTAGCAATGGAAGTCGGAATGAAAATAGGTCGTCCAGTCAAATGGACAGAAGTAATGAATGTTTTAGTAGACCAATTTGCAAAAGACGCTATTGCTTATATTGAGCATACAGAAAAAGAGAAACAAACCGCATAAATGAATAATAATTCAAAAAGCGTGATTGTTTATTCAAAATTTAGGAGAGCAATAAAACAGAATTGAACATTTATCAAGCAAATTTGTTCCAAAATGGAACAAGAGTACACTATTAAAGAGAGTGTACTCGGACAACTCGACAAATTGATTATGCAAAATTTTTGCATAGATTTAGCTAAACGAGATAGGAGACACGTCATGCCAAAATCAGATCGTAAATTTCATAACCAAAGCCAAGAATATGAACAAAATTATCAACTTAGAAAACATGGTCTAAGACAAACCAAAGAAAACAGAGATTTATTAGATAAAGTAACGCCTCCACATACAACAAATGTTGATATTGATAAGATAATTCAAAAGAATTTGAAAAAATTTGACAAAAAGGAGAGCTAAAATGAAAAAACTATTGACAATTTCTATTACAGCTTTTCTTTTAGCAGCTTGCCAACAGCCCTCTTTCGAAAGAAAAGTCTATAAATCACTCCCAGAAACAAAATCAGATAACACAAAATTTTGTATCTATGATGGCAAGCCCTACTCTAATGGCAGTATTATAAAAGCTGAAGGTGTAACTCTAAAATGTGGCACTTATAGCACTGATGTATTTGATAAAACTCTATCTATTGATAAGATAATTCAAAAGAATTTGAAAAAATTTGACAAAAAGGAGAGCTAAAATGAAAAAACTATTGACAATTTCTATTACAGCTTTTCTTTTAGCAGCTTGCCAACAGCCCTCTTTCGAAAGAAAAGTCTATAAATCACTCCCAGAAACAAAATCAGATAACACAAAATTTTGTATCTATGATGGCAAGCCCTACTCTAATGGCAGTATTATAAAAGCTGAAGGTGTAACTCTAAAATGTGGCACTTATAGCACTGATGTATTTGATAAAACTCTATCTTGGGGTAAATAAATTTATTAAATTAACGCCTAAAAAACTTATTCTTTGGTTGATAACGGTATAGTTTAATAAATTCCTCTAAATCAACAGGAACTGATGAATTTGTCAGTTCCTTTAAAAATTCCCCTAAATGCTCCATTTGCTCAAATCTCGCCTGTGTCTGCTCTGCTGTTTCTAATCTGTCAAAAACAAAACGGATCTCAACCGTATCATAACTAAATCTGATGTGATGATCTGTTTGTTTCAAGAGTCTTACAGCCTCATAAAAATGCCGTGGGGTGATATGTTGAATGGTAATATTTGACATAAATTCAATAACTTATAATTTCGCATAACAGCGGATTATGTGTAAATTCTTGCGCGGTGCTTGCGCCATTATACCGCGCGGCGAATTGTAACATAATCCGAAAAACCTTATGCGAAATTAGTTATCGGGTAAGTAAAAACTACGGGTTAAGGAAATCACAGACTTATGCACACGTCACGAATACTACTAAAACAGGACAAAATCTAAGAAAATCCCACGTTGTTATGTATAAATCTAGGTTGTTGTTGAATGGTTAGATGAGAACTTAAAGGAAATGTAAAGATACTCTGCACGTTTCGTATTATCTAATCAGCGTAAAGAAAGTGGCTTTAAAGGTTTTGCAGGAGCGAATAAAGCACAGTGATTTTTTGAAGAATAGTACACGCAAGATGTTCATTTTTTCAAATAAATATCGCTGTTTTCCGGCGCTACAGCCGTTGCGCCTACCGTCAGGAGAAAATGCACAGCATTTTCCCCCGACACCCCCTATAAGGTGGCTAAAACTTTTTCTACTAACACTTTTTCAAGGCTTAGTAGATCGTTGCTCTCTTTGTTATCTGTATCAACAGATATCACTTTTACGTCCGATTCAGTTTTGATTTCTAGAAAAATTTTCGTTTTATCTTCATTGATAAAGCATTTGATACCTTTTGAAGAAGGAAGTAGCTTTACACCTAAATTTAATAATTCAATAGTTTGGGGTTGATATCCAATCATTTTATAAGTCCTCATTATTATCAAATTTTCGCAAGCGAAAAAATAATTAGATTTGTGACAAGGTGACATTATTCTTACAATCGCTGCATTTGCAACGTTGCTTAGCACCGCTACAAACGCACCGATTTCAAACTTAAAAAAGTTATCTATCTTCGCCTTGAAATCGATACGTCCTCGCACCGCTGCGGGCGTACCGATTTCAAGCCTAAAAAATGCTATCTTTGTCAAATTTTTGCATTAAGTGATCTAAATTTACTTCTTTTTTGTTGTCATCAACTAGTCTTGTATGCATAAGCAATAGAATATCAGATTTTTCAAACTTCTTAGATTTACCAAAAATCCAAGACGGTAAACCAAAAACAGATTGGTCGCTTTTATCTGTTTTTTGTTCACTCAATCCGCCGAGAATGACCAAAGAACCATCATTAACATAGACAGTTGAATCAACCAACCTTTTTAATAATGTCGGTGTATCGTTTACGCCTGTTTCTGTTCGAGCAAAATTAGATAATTCAGAACGTACATTCACTTTTACACCATTATCGGTAATAGTAGGTTTTATGTTGAAGATAACACCGGAAGAACGGTAATCAACGCTTCTTGTTCTTACGCCATCTTGATAACTTTCAGCACCGAGAACAGGTACATCTGAACCTACGACAAATGAACCGGTTTCACTATCAAGCACTCGAATCACCGGAGACGATATGACGTTAAAACGTGATTCAGTATCAAAAATACTAAATAATGCGTTCGCATCAGATGTCTTTAATGAAATCAGGTTATCCGAAGTATTGCCGATTGAAAAATTAAGTGATAGTTTCGATTTTAAAATGTTGGCTATAATGCTTAGACCTGATTGATGATTATCCCCTTTTTTAACTTCTAAGATTCTTGCGGTAACAACCACTTGAGCCGGTTTTATGTCTAGCATTGGTAACACTTTTTTAACTTTATTAATAGTCTCACCTTTAATTATTTAACCCCATTACCACTGCCCAACCACAAGCAATACCAAAAATAAAAAAGACTAAATCCCACATATTTCCTCTCAAGATCAAAAAAAGGGGCTTTCGCCCCTTCTTCTATAAAGGACTAACCACTAATCATTCGTAAAACTGCACGAGAGCCGGCAACTGCGATACGAATACCGGCGATAGCTGCAGCAATCGCAATGACTGCTGCTATCGCCGTTCCAAAATCAACATTAGCTAACTGGGAAAAATCAGGCCCAGCTGCAAATGCACTTGAACCGATAAATAAAACCCCTGTTGAAATGGCAATTTTTTTTAATAATTTCATCATAGACCTCATAATTTTTTTAATGAGAAAATTGCTTTATCGCACCAAGAACAGAGCCTATACCTAAACCGGTAAAATAAAAAAACACTATGGCACTAAAAGCAAATCCCCAAATTTGAGCAGGTTCATATTGAGTTGAATATGAACTCCACTCACCTATTTTTGATAACTCCGAAGATTGAAATTTTGTGATTTCTATCTGTGGAATTTTCAAAAATACATCTTGGCAAACAGATGAATCTGCATCACAAATCGCCGTCATTACAATAATTTCATCGTTTGCCATAATTTTTATCCAAAAATAAAATATAGAATTGCCGAACCACTAAGAAACCCTACTGTTGAGGCTAAACTCATTACTAAGAATTCTTGCATTGTTACAGCCTCACTTATTTAACCGGTTGTATTCCATATTGAGAAGCATACGAGATAGAATAACCATATCTTCCTCCCACTTCCCAAGCAGATAAATTAACGTGAATTTCTACATCTTTTAACTTCAATTCATCGATTTTGGTGATTAATCCATTATTGAAATCATTTTGAGAAATAGATATCTTTTGGACTTCTTCATTTTTTGAGCCAAACTCATTAATCGTAGATACACCAATACCCATTACATGACGATAACGGACTTCACCTGTTTCTCTATTTGTGTATTCACTGGATTTATAACCAAGTAAAGTACCTCTAATGATAATGCCATGTTCCATTTTTGCCTCCTTAGGCTGCTAGTTTTAAGTGATGATTAGATCTTTGATACCAATTAGGAATAGTCAAAGGTTTAACTTCAATTTCTCTGGTTGATACCACTTTAACCGGTGAGAATTTAGAAATATCGCATTTGTTCGCTATATCAATGCCAATTTTACGTAGTCTTGCACGGTGTACTTTCACTTGTCTTTTAGACAAATCAAAAACTTGACCATGAGACCATTGAAGGGCATACATAGCTGTAGTATTTGCCGCTTTTACTGTATCGACTACTCCGCTATTCATAAGAGTTTCTGATATAGTTTCAAAATCCATTGCTGTAACCTTTAATCTTTTATCAATATTTAAAAATTCTTTGTTCAATTCATTTAATCTTGTGTAATCACTTAAACCATAAAAATGTAAGTTTTCTCTTTGTAAATATCTTGATTTTAATTTTTGTTCAAACCTTGCTACACCTTGATTTTTACAATATTCAATAACCTTTATTAAATTTATATATTCCTTTGAACTCTCACCGAATTTACTTTTAATTTTATTTAATGAATGGAGTTCTAATTCATAAGCTTTGTTGTAAACTGATGGATAAATTAAACTTGCATTTCCTTGTTTACTTAACCAATCAACCGTTTGACCGTTAGTGTGTAACCTTGCTTGTGAATTTCGATAGTTTAAGGTTGCAAGACCACTTAAATAATGTTCGACATTGCCAGCCCCGACAGCTCTATTTTCAGTAATATGCAATTCTTTAATAATTGCCCCATCTGAATATTTAACCGGTTTAGAATTTTCATCTGATTGACCAATCCAAGTTCTTGTACATTTTGTAAAACAAGGCAGTCCCAATTTATTCAAAATGTCGTTAAATACATTAACGCAGGTTTCTACTGAAGAAATACCAAATAAATTTTCTATTCTTCCCCATCGGCTTGGATTGCCACTCATCGTTAATGTTGAACCATTGATTTTTATCATGACCGAATCGCAAAAACTGCCTTCATGTTTAAATGTTGGGATTCTAATCCCCTCTTGCTGTTCCCCTGTTTCAATATGTACGCCAACAAAACCAAAATCACCAATTAGGGGAAGTTGGTAGCCAAAATTTTGTTTAATTTTAAGCCAGTCGTAGAACATACAGAAAATAATCTTAGATTATTAGAAATTAGAAAATGGATGAATTCCAACTTCTTAGTTTCTAAGATGTCAATAATCTAATTTCTATTTTTCTTAGAAATGATAAAATTTTGCGATACAGCTCACAAAAACATTTCAAAAATGAAGAAAAAGCGGGGAAAAAGAAATGCCATCAAAACACATAGATGAAAATACTTGGAAAAAAGTACAAGATGAAACAGTAAAAGCAGTTATCGCAACAAAAACAAGCTTAAAAGATACTGAAGTATTAAAGATTTTAATTAAAAAAGGCTTAGAACACATAAACGAGCAAGATTACATAAATTTCGCTCAAAGAAAATAAAAGCGGACTTTAGTGCGGGATTCCACACCAAAGTTCGGGTGTAACAGAACTCCCGAACTTTTTTGAACAAAAAATAAACATTGAAATATAAGGAAATTCATATGGATATTCTACAAAATACCAACAACATACTAAGCTTTATACTCCAATCAATTTCTAGCAAATTTCCATTTTGGATATTACTCATAGGTTCAGTCTATGTATTGTTAAAATCATATGATAAAAATTGGACAAGATTATCCTGGCTGACTGCTACCATTAGCTTTTATATAGGAGTGATAGTTCCTATTTTAAATTGGGAATCTGGAGCTTATAAATGTATTGCACAAGGAGAAAAGACAACCCGTGGCGGATTGGATTTTTGTCGTGAAGGAATGTATGCATGGTATGGAGAAAACCTATGGCAATGGATTTTTGGAATAGCGATATTTCTTATTTTTATAGGATATTTTTATATAGATAGAGATAAATATTAGCTATCTGAAAAATTTCTTCCCTGATTGATATCTATATTGTTTTATAAATTCTTCTAAATCAATAGGAACTGATGAATTTGTCAGTTCCTTTAAAAACTCCCCCAAGTGTTCCATTCTCTCAAATCTTGCTTGAGTCTGTTCTGCAGTTTCCAATCTATCAAAAACAAAACGAATTTCAACCGTATCATAGCTAAATCTTATATTATGCTCAGTTTGTTTGAGAAGTTTCACTGCCTCATAAAAATGTCTTGGCGTGATATGTTGAATGGTAATATTTGACATAAATTCAATAACTTAAAATTTCGCATAATGGCGGATTATGTGTAAATTCTTGCGCGGTGCCAATGGCGATTATACCGCGCTGCGAATTGTAACATAATCCGAAAATCATTATGCGAAATTAGTTATCGGGTAAGTAAAAACTACGGGTTAAGGAAATCACAGACTTATGCACACGTCACGAATACTACTAAAACAGGACAAATAAAGCGATTTTTAAACGTTGTAACACCTTGTCAGTGTAATTTATCGAATGGCTAAGATTGATTGTCAGTATTTTGTCAAGATACGGCTGTGCAAAATCCAGTTCGTTTTGACGAACAATCAACCCTATTTTTTTATCCTATAAAATGTTATTTGTGACGTTGTGATGTTTTACGTGTAATGATGACGGGATTTAAAATTAGGTGTGGATGTATCGGGATTGGTTTTACTTTTGAGATCTTTTCTTGTGTTTTTACTAACGCCTTTCGCTACGCTCCAGTTTTAAGTCACGTAAGGCTTTTTCAATGTTAAACTGTTCCAATTCTGGATAAGTCACTTTTCCCTTTCCGTCGCCCTCGTCAAATACAAAAATCTATAGTACTTAAAAACTAAAAAAGCATATTCATTTTCTGAATATGCTTTCATTTTTTAGTAGGTATTATTGTGATACTGTCACTAAATTAATCTAGTAATTTTGCACCATATTCATAAACCTGTTGTAGCAAAAATAGTTTTTCTGGATTATCAACATTTTCATCAGCAAGTTGCTTTAAGCTGTTCTCAAAATCAATCAAACTTTGCTCTAATTTACGTTGACGATATTTCTGCCATTTTATTTGCTCCGCACGTGTCAAGGTTTTATAGAAATGCCGTGCACGATAATGAAATAATAAATCAGTTATGCGTTTATCTTCAAAAGCTAATCCATGTTCGGCTAATTTTTCCGAAGGTAATTGACGTAATATCATCATATTGTTTTTATCGGCATTACTGAAAAAACCGCTATAAAGTTCAATTTCCACATTGTCACTAGGCTCGAACACGCGTTCTTCGCTAAAAATATCAATGACTTTCTGACGAATATTAAAAGATGAACGTAGCTTAGCCAGATTTTCTAAACATAATTGACGATCTATACCTAAACGCTCAGCATTTTCTGGTAATAAGGTTTTGGCTGGTGCAAGAATCGGACATTTATTAATATGTACAAGTTTTAATGGAACGGGTGGTACTTCCCTTTCGTTTAACGACGATTTTTTAGTATATAAATCCGTTCTTAATTCATCCACACTTTTTGCCAATAAATTATCAATATCACCGCTTAAATCACATACAATTATGGCATTTTGATTCATTGGATGCCAAGCTAAGGGAGCGATCCACGTGCAATTACCACGATAATTTCCAAGCATACCGGAAACATGAACTAACGGTGTCATTTCTGCTGTATCAATGAGTTTTTCCACGTCCCTTTTGCCGCGATTTTCAAAGAAATATTGGAATAATTTAGGCTGTTTTTGTTTAATTAATTTTGCCATAGCAATAGTTGCATACACATCCGCCATAGCATCATGGGCATTCTCGTGGGCAATTCCATTAACTTTGGTTAGCTTTTCTAATTTAAAACTTGACATTGCCTCCTCATCGTACGCCCAATTTATCCCTTCAGGGCGTAATGCATAGCAAGCTCGTACCAGATCTAATAAATCCCAACGAGAATTGCCATTCTTCCAACTATATTCATAAGGATCAATAAAATTACGATAAAAAGTATAGCGCGTCATTTCATCATCAAAACGAATGTTGTTATAACCCATTACGCAAGTATTGGGCTGAGAAAATTCGGTTAAAATTTTTTCAGCAAATTCCGGTTCGGGAATCCCCTTTTCATTACATTCTTGAGGCGTGATCCCCGTAACCATCACTGCTTCCGGGGAAGGCAAATAATCGTTGGTTTGCTTACAATAAAGCATTATCGGATCACCAATGATATTAAAATTCTCATCCGTCCGGATACCGGCAAATTGTGCCGGACGATCCGTCGCCGGGTTTACACCGAAACTTTCATAATCATAAATAAAAAAACTGAAATCGTTTTTTTGCATAGTCTTTCTCAAATCTAAACCAAAATTTTATCTAAATAATACAAACAGCAAATAGCCGTAAGGCTGAACACAATTCCTACCCCATTAATTTTGCTGATTTTTTCTTTAAAAATTAATGCACCGGTGATGGTACCCAAACAAATCACCCCAATATTCATTCCGGCAAATACTAATGTCGGGTTTGCACCAAAACTTTGGTGAGCCTTAATGTAAAACAGAATATTAAAAAAATTTAATACCCCTAAAATAATCCCACAGACAAAACTTGCCACACGCCATTGTGTTCTTTTAAGAAGCAAATAAATAAACATCACACAAGCGGCGAGTGAAAAGGCAATAAACAAGGTTGTCGGGAATGCGCCACCGCTCTTTGACACTTGCTTAAACAAAATATCAATAATGCCGTAACCAAACCAGACGCCAATTAACGCAAAAATACCTTTAAAATTGACCGCACTTTGCTCGTTCGGTTTACTTAACAAGCAAAGCAAACCAATAAATGCCAATATAACGCCAATTAATTTTGAGTGGCTTAAGGCTTCGTTAAAAATAAAAAACGCCGCTAAAATCGGCAAAAATAAAGATAAGCGCTGAGCCGCATCAGAACGAACTATACCGGCAAATTCAACCGCTTTTGACATAATAATAAATACGCTCGGTAATAATAGTCCTAATGCCAAGAAAATCGGCATGCTATCGCTTTGTACGATATAATCCGTGAATCCTAATTCTTTAAAGTTCGGCTTTAGCAAAAAATAGCTCAATAACAAGGCGACAATATAGTTAAAAGCAATCGCCTGCTCGATAATAATATTTTTCTTGCGTGCGACTTTGAGCAAAATAGAAACGGCAACGCTACAGAAAATAGCGAGAATAAGATTGTGCATTTTTGTTCCTTAATGAATAATTCTTAAAATTGCGGATAATTTCCTATAAAAAAGTGCGGTCAAAAATACTTTCATTTTTAACCGCACTTATCCTCTACTCTGTTGCACCAAATCCTCGTAACCCAACCACGTGAACGTGTTCTTGGTTACCGGCAATTTTACGTACCAATTTATAGGTTGTGCCTTTTTCCGGGCTAATATTTTCCGGTGCGGCGATGAGGAGTTGCATATCCAATCGTTCACACAATTCAAATAAGGTGGAAATGGACTTACCGTCAAGACGTGCCGCTTCATCAAGGAATAATAAGCGACAAGGTACAATGTCTTTACCTCGAATCCGGCGGCTTTCTTCTTCCCAGCTTTGGACTACCATCAGCAAAATTGACATCCCCGTTCCGATAGCTTCACCGGTTGATAATGCGCCGCTTTCCGCGCGTAACCAACCGTCCGCACCACGGAAAACTTCTACTTCCAATTCAAGATAATTGCGATAATCCAATAATTCTTCGCCGATGGTTTGCGCCGTACGTTGCCCCATATCAATGTGCGGATTAATGCGTTGATAGAGCTTCGCCATGGCTTCTGAGAAAGTAATGCGGTTGTCATTAAATAAATCTTGATACTCATCTTGCTGACCGGAAAGGGCGTCAAGCAACATTGCATGGGTATCACGAATATTTACCACTAAGCGTACGGATTTTACCTGACCGAAAGCAATATTTTGTAATCCCTGATTCAACATACGAATTCGGTTCTGCTCACGTTGAATTGTTTTCCGCATAATGTTGGCCACACTTTCAGAACTAATTGCCAGTTTTTTCTCACGGCTAGTGAGTTCAGCGGTTAAGCGGGAAAGTTCAATTTCCATTTGTTCAATGGCATCAATAGGATCATCGGTTTTAATGATGTCTTGGCGGATACGTTCACGCAAATGTTGATATACCGCGATAAAGAAGCGCACTTTGTTTTCCGGTTTACGGCTATCTTCCGAGGCACGTAAACTATCACGTAAATATTCGTTGTCTGCCACGGCGGTACGTAATGCCCCCAATGCTTTATCCGACATTGAGCGGAGTTCATCAGCAGATAAATAAGCCAGCTCACGGCGGTTTAAGCGTTTTTCCACATCGGAATGCCGGGATAAACGTAATACGACACACCAACTTACCTTGGCTGCAACAATCAATTCTCGCTGGGTTTTGTAATCACGTTCAGCCTTGCGAATACGGCGGTTAAGATTTTCCGCTTCACTTTCAATTAACGTGAGTTGTTTTTCCACATAAGAACGTCTTTGACGATTGGTTGAAAGTTGCTGATGCAACTCATCACGGCGAATACGCGCCCGCTCTTCCGCTCCTTCATCGGCACGCACACCCAACTCATCAATTTCACTAATGAGTTCTTTTAATAGCTGATTTTTACTATCATAAGAACTTTGTAATCCAATGAAAACCTGATTATATTGCGCAAATTGCGTTTGTTTTTGACGAAGCTGTTCCCGTTGTGCATCACGTTGGGTTTGCATTTGTTCTAAACGTTGGCGAAGTTGATCGTTCAATTCCGAAGTTTCTGTCTGAACCCGATCTTCATAAGCAAAATGATGTTTACGCTGTACGACATCAGCTAATGCAAAAACACGTTGTTGCACTTGTTTTTGGCGTTCAATGGCTTGTGCTAATTCGTTTTTTAACGTTTCATAGTGTTCCGGATCGCTTTGCAGCGTGTTAGCTATCGGCTCTAGTTGTGACAACGTCGCACCATATTGACGAATAAATAATTCGTCTTGCTCCGCTATATCTAATTGTTCCCGACATTCCTCGATACGATCAACTAAATCTTCGTCTGCCAATATGCTTAATTGTGGAATTAATTTATTAAGCAATTGCATTTTTTCTTTTGCGTTGTCTAATTGAATACGCAATTGCTGCTCACCGCTACTAAATTGATTTAATTCACGATCAATTTCATTACGTTCACGGTTAATTTCCGCCATTAATGCTTCCGGATTTGGTTGGAATGCAAGGGCTAAATGTAAACCGACAAATTGGCTGAAATGTTCGTGTAAACGTTGGCATTTTTGCACATCAAAGGCAATTTGTGCGTGATCTTCCGCAATTTCATCACGTTGAACTTGCAATTCTTCCAAACGTTTTTCACGGGCTGCACGACCAAATAATGGGATTTCCGGGAATTTAGAATAACGCAATTCACGTTCGGACACTTGAACCACCACGCCAAGTTCAAGCTCTTGCGCGGATAGTACACTGTCATCGAAAGCGGTTGGATCACCTTCAATTAAATAAAGATCATCCGGACAGTCATCAAGTTTATCTAATTGTTCCCTTACCGTATTTAAATCACGAACCACAATAGCATGTCGTGCCGGGCCGTAAAGTGCGGAAAAATACGGGGCGTCTTCAATCTGTACGTCATCATAAAGTTCGGAAAGCAATACACCGCCAAAACGTTCTGCAAGCGCATTCAAACGCATATCTTCAGAACCATCAGGCTGACTTAAACGGGAAATTTGCTCCTCTAATTGTTGGCGTTTTTGTTCAAGTTGATCACGTTGCATCGTCAATTCGCGTTCTTTCACGAGTTGCGCCTGCATAAAATTCATCACATCCTGACTGTGCCGGAAAGTCTCTCCGCTCTGCTCTTCCAAGCGTTCCAATGCTGCCTGAGCTGTCAGCCAAGCCGGCGCTTTACGTGCATTTTCATCATAAAGTGCGGTTAAGTTTTCACGTTTTTGACGAAGTATTGAACGAGTTTCCACTTGTTCGGAAAGATCCGCAGTAAGCTCATCTACCAAAGCTTCCTGCTCCGCATGATAGGCTTCTAATTCATCGGCAGTGGCTAAATTTAAATCCGCCCGCTGATTAAAATCATTCAATAATCTGACCGCACTTTGTTGTTGGGCGTAACGTTGTTCCAGCTCATGCAATTTGGCACGAAGTTGCGGTGTTTGTTGTGCTTGTAATTTTTGACTTGGGTATTCACGCAATAATTCTTTAGCGCTTTCCCAAGCAGTAGAACGCGGTATATCGCCGGCAATTTTACGGACTAATTGGTAAGCCTTATCAAATTGGGATTTTGCCGCCTCAGAAATAGACATTTTATGTTCTAATTCCAATACTGTTTCCGTTAAGCTTTCCGCATGTGCTTCAAATTCAGCGTGGTAATCAGAGACATTTTTCACATTCAGATCGGCTAAACCGCATAGGTTTTTTGCCTTTTCTAAAGCCGCAATAGCCTGTTGATATTGTAAAGCCCGTGTTTGTTGGGCGTCCAATGCCTGTTGATAGTCGGCAAGTTGAGAACGTACTTCATCGATTTCGATCTCACTTTGTTCAAACAATGCTTGGCTTTCTTCAAGTTGCTCATTGGCAGTTTCCACTACTATTTTTTGTTCTTCCAAACGTTCGGAAAGCTCTGCAACATCTTCTTGATAACGAGATATTTTTTCTTGATGACGAAGTGCATTTAACACCAGATTTA
Organism: Rodentibacter caecimuris; assembly: GCF_001019715.1. Classification (GTDB taxonomy): domain Bacteria; phylum Pseudomonadota; class Gammaproteobacteria; order Enterobacterales; family Pasteurellaceae; genus Rodentibacter; species Rodentibacter caecimuris. Next base: position 1,154,511 of record NZ_BBXJ01000001.1, on the reverse strand, counting down.
AGTGATCCTGCGCGCTTTGGTGATCCACTTCCAACGTACGTTCATTTTCCGCCAGTTCGGCAACCTCTCGGCTTAAATCAATTAAACGGTGTTGTGATAAATCCTGCTCCGTCTTGGCTTTATACCATTCGCGGCGAAACGCGAGTGCCGCTTCAATATTGCCACGGCGTTCGTTGGCATTACGCATATAATCCGATGCCACATAATTGGTGGTTTCGGTAATTAAATGCTTGAATAAATCACGATCGGATTGGGTAACTTTTATGGCTTCCAAGGTCATACGGTTTTCACGCAACGCACTTTCCATATCTTGGAAGGCCTTGCGTACCCCTAAATTCTCCGGCAATAAATAATCACGCAAAGAACGAGTGATCGCACTTGAAATACCACCGTACAAGGAGGCTTCGATAAGTTTATAAAATTTGCTGCGATCTGAGGCGGAGCGTAAACGTTTTGGAATAATGCCCAAATCAAACATCATTCCGTGATAATCGGTGATGGAATGGTATTGTTTAAACTGAGCGCCTAAATTTTCAATTTTATCTTTGAGTTCGTTTAAATTCAGCACGCGTGCTTGACGCTCCCCCACGCTTTCCGTGAAAAGTGCGGTCGGATTTTGTGATAATTCAACACCTTGAAGGGAGAAGGTTTTTAAATCGACTTTTTTATCACGTCCGGCGACCTGCTGCAAACGAACCCCGACAAGAACACGCTGATGACGGGAATTAATGGTATCCAATACGGCGTAACAAACGCCCGGGCGTAATTTCCCATGTAAACCTTTATCACGTGATCCGCCCGTTGAGCCGGCTTCTGTTGTGTTACGGAAATGAAGTAATGTTAAATCCGGAATGAGCGCAGTAACAAACCCTGCCATCGTGGTTGATTTCCCCGCGCCATTACCACCGGAAAGCGTAGTAACCAATTCATCCAAATCAAATGTACGGGCAAAAAAGCCGTTCCAGTTGATTAATGTTAGAGAGCGAAATTTGCCCCGTTCGACAGCATGATTGATGGCAGGTGCAACAAGCAGGCTTTCTGCCGTATGTTCAATGTCTTGCGCGTGTGATTCGTCCTGCACAATATCATTTTTTAATTCTAATACATCAGACATTATTCTTGCTCTCCTACATCATCAAATTCTGCTTCAATTTCAACCGCACTTTCCTCGTCGATTTCCTCAACATTATGTTCCGTATTTGCCAATGCTTGTTTTTCCAGTTGTAAAGACTGCGGAGTGGCGGCTTCCCCATCACGAATTAAGCGGGCTTGGGCTTCTAGCGGATCATCTCCGGAACGCACTTCCGCTCCAAAACGGAAAACAGATTCGGAAATAGTAAATTTGCCGCTATTTTGTTCGCCTACCGTATGAATCATTCCCAAACGGCGCAAACGACCAATTGCCGCACGCACTTTTTCAGCTAATTTTTGTTTATCCAAGTCAGAACCGCTGGAGCGCTGATTCACCGCTTTTAACAATTTGTCTCCGTCAACCAAATTGAGTAATTCATCATAAACTTCTTGTGTGCTAAAAATCCCCTGCTGTGCCAAACGCTCCGGACTTAAATAGAGGTAACAAAGCACTTTTCCCACTAACATTTCCAATTCGGAAAGTACTGAACGAGCAATTAAGGTCGTAGCCTTAGGACGTAAATAGAAAAAGCCTTCAGGCGCACGAATAAGCTCCACATTATAGCGACGATAAAAACCGTCTAGCTCATTTTGGAAATCCATTAAAAAGGCGTGATTATCAAGTTGTTCCGTGCTGATATGGCGACCTGAACGCAAAAGGCTATCCACCATAGGAAATAACGGATTCGCAATTGCCGTTGCAAGTTTTGGGGATATTACATCTTGAAGATTATCTGTCATGGTTTATTTCTCTTACTCTTTATATCCTGTCCCAAGGATGATTAAATCTCTTGTAAAATTGACCGCACTTTAATACTTATCAATCACGTGAGCCTGTACCTCTGCACCCTGATCGTTAATTTCTTTCCAACTCGGATAAACGCCTGACAAATCGTCGTTCGCTATTCCTAAACGCACCGCCTGATCGACAATAATACGCGCCACATCAAAATGACGGGAAAGCGGATAACTATCAAGTTGTTCTTTGAGTACCTCGCTCAAATCTATCGGACGATTATTTTCACGGTATTGAATCAGCAGATTTTGCATATGATCAACAATCTGATCATGTAAATCAGATAAGGACTCATATTGCAATGCCTCAGGCAATTCGCCGAGCGCATCATCCTCACGCAATACCATTTCTTCATCACGTAAATCAACGAGTCGATCCGCTTGTGCCGTCCATAAAAACCACGGATGATCAAAATAATGATGAATAGAATGACGCAAGCGTTGTGAAAATACTCGGTTTTTATCCATATCGATGGCAGTACGGATAAATTTATGTACATGACGATCATAGCCAATCCATAAATCAATCGCTTGCTGTCCCCAGCTGATAATACGGTCAAGTTTGGATTGAAGATCCGTAATGAGTTGATCGATAAAATACAGCTCCTCACGCCCGATGACAGAATCCTGAATCCGAAGTAATTGCGCCTGCAATTTATCGCCAGCGGCATTTAGGGTATCTTGCAATTCACGTAAATTGCCTGATGTTTCATCCAGCAAACGTTCACAGCTTGAAATTGCCGCTTGCCAATCTTTGCTTAACAGCTCGGCAATTTCTTCTTTAATACTTTGCTGATTTTCATCCATGATACGTTGTGAAAGATCAATGCTGTCAAAGATTTCTGCGACGGAATATTTCAACGGCGCAAAGACATTTTTACGCCAATAATGCTCGTTTTCATTATTTTGAGCCCCTTCCTCTGCAGAATTTGATGCCCGTTGTATTTCATCGGCAACAATGGAAAGTTGCACGGAAAGGCGTAACGTAGAAAATTCACGCTGGCGAATATAATAATCGGACACGCCTACGCCGAGCGGCGTAAGACGATAAATAGCCAAACCTTCGGTAAACTCGCTACTAAAACGATTTAATAAACGTTGTTTGACTAGCTCATTGATAGCGTTATTGGCGCGAGTGGCAATTGCATCGGTAGATTGATCAAAGGCATTTATGGTATGACGAAAGATATCTACAAGATCGGCTTCTAACATTTCACCGTCTAATCGTTCATTGTTATAAATTGCAATCGCCAACAGAAATACCAAACGCTCGGTGGGTAAATTCAGTGAAAACTCGCGTTCTTTTGCCCAAGAAACGAGTTCCGGGATAGTTTGTGATGTCTCGATCATTGAAATGATAGCGCGTTAAAATTGAACAAAAAATTGAGGCAATTATACAGGAATTTTTGTAAATCTTAAAAATCTTCTTTTGAATTGACCGCACTTTTAGCATTTTTCACGTATAATGTGCGCTTTTCATCAATAAGTCCAAAACAGAATGACCGAATTAACCCAACAAGAAAAAAAACAAACTTACAACTTCAATAAATTACAAAAACGCTTGCGCCGTAATGTGGGAAATGCGATTGCGGATTTTGCTATGATCGAAAATGGCGACAAGGTGATGGTCTGCTTATCTGGCGGAAAAGACAGTTATACGCTTTTGGATATTCTGTTAAATTTACAACAAAGCGCCCCGGTTAAGTTTGATATTGTGGCGGTGAATCTTGACCAAAAACAACCGGGTTTTCCGGAACATGTTCTGCCGACTTATTTAGAAAGTATTGGCGTAGATCACAAAATCGTGCAAGAAAATACCTACGGCATTGTAAAAGAAAAAATTCCTGAAGGGAAAACCACTTGCTCACTCTGCTCCCGCCTACGCCGTGGTATTCTCTATCGCACGGCGACAGAATTAGGTGCGACAAAAATCGCCCTTGGGCATCATCGTGACGATATGCTGGCGACCCTTTTCTTGAATATGTTTTACGGCGGAAAATTAAAATCAATGCCGCCTAAATTAATTTCAGACGACGGCAAACACATTGTGATTCGCCCTTTAGCCTACTGTAAAGAAAAAGATATTGAGAAATACGCCGTTGCGAAAAAATTTCCAATTATTCCGTGTAATTTGTGCGGCTCTCAGCCCAATTTGCAACGTCAAGTGGTGAAAGAAATGCTGAATACTTGGGATCGCCAATATCCGGGACGTTTAGAAACCATGTTTAGTGCAATGCAAAATATCACGTTGTCACATTTGTGCGACCCAAAACTCTTTGATTTTAAAAATATTCGGCACGGGCAATTATTAGAAGGCGTTGAAGGCGACACGGCATTTGATGAAGAACGAATCGAACCGATGCAATTTGATAATGAAGAATCGATTGATTTTTCTGATCAGGACATGATTAGTTTTAAAGAAGTAAAATAAAATGATTGAAGTACAAGGAAAGCCAATTAAAACCGATTCATCGGGCTATCTCACCAATCTTGCCGATTGGAATGAAGAAGTTGCCAAAGCCATCGCACAGCAGGAAAACATTGAACTTTCTCCCGCTCATTGGGAAGTGATTTATTTTGTGCGGGATTTTTATCAAGAATACAACACCTCTCCCGCTATTCGTATGTTAGTAAAAGCGATGGCTGAAAAATTGGGCGAAGATAAAGGCAACAGTCGCTATTTACAACGTTTATTCCCTGAAGGTCCGGCAAAACAAGCAACAAAATTAGCCGGCTTGCCAAAACCGGCAAAATGCTTATAACTCTTTGATTCGCTTATAGCCGATTGTGCTGTTTTATTTTTAAAACAGCACAAAGTGCGGTCAATTTTGGCTAGATTTTATTATCCATTTTTAATTCCGCCAGTTGTTGATTGACACTTTGTTGTTGGCATTGCACCGCGTCGAACCAATGCTTTTTACTGTTTTCATTGCGCTTTTTCCATGCTTTTAGTTCCGTCTCAATCTGTTTATCCGCCAGTTTTTGGTTAAACGGCATACGGAAAATACTGCCTACGTTGAACAGGAAAATTAACGGGTTTAGCCACGGCAATTTATAGCAACGCCCGATATATTTCAGGCTTTCGGGATTGTTTTCACGTACAAAATCCCGAATGGCACGTAACAGGTAGCGGTTGTGTTCAAGGCTTGGGTTGGGGTAACAACCGTACATTAAAAAAGGCAGTTTTCCTGCTTTATCCGGTATGCCGATTTGTAAAGAATAACGCCCTGTTAGACTAAAAGGATAAAGCCCGTCAAGGCTATAAACAATACCACTTAACGGATCGCCCTCTTCCGGTATAAATGCCAACCAATATTCTTTACCTAAGTGTTGTTGATAAATCACTTTTTTCTTCCGGTTAATCCGAATGCCACGAGGGCGTGGCGGGAATAAAATGCAAAGAAGCAATAACGGCCAGATCACATGAAAAATAGGGCGAATTAAACGCCAATTATCATCTTCAACATAAAGAAGTCTATAATCTTCATATTTCATCACTTTAGAATTTGGATATCGACCTGTAAATACAGGATCATTATGTAGTTCTACATGATCTTGATATAAAGGTAAAATAAACTTATCTGGTTCAAAAGCCCATTCAAAATCATATTTAATTGCTTTAATTTGATTATCAAAGGGGCTAACGCCATATTGAAGATCAATAAAGGCAATGACACCTAAAATCGCTAAAAAGATCAGACGAATCATCCCTCTGGGAAAGGCATCTAAAATTAAATGGCGAATTTCCAATTCATCGGGATTCACCCGACGAATGGAATAGCTCAAAGTATAAGTGCGGTAAAAATGAAGCCATTTTTCGAGAAATTTCATCGGTTATCCTTTAAAAGTTAAATGCAGTTTGATTTGAATGTTTTCGATATTCACTGCCCTGATAAGTGGGGATTGACACACTCATTGATAAATAATTAATGTCACCGTAATTAAATTGTACCGGTGTCGGAAAATAATATTGTTTTGCCCGTAAATAACCGGTGAGGTGTTGTGGCGAAATGATAATTTTGGCGACGCCTTCCGTTTCAAACAGTACCTGGTAGCGCAATGTATTTCCCTCAACCCGATATTCATTATAAGGGGGATCATAAATAGTTTTTGGGGTTGCCGGACAACGCACCGTTATCGGGCTTTCAATCCTGATTTTATCCGCATCCGCTTGACTATAAATGCCTTTATAGTTCACAAAAAAGAGAAATTGACTTTCATCATGTACTTCAATTTCTCTGGAAAAACTAAAGTAACGCTGTATTTCAATTTGATAATATTTGCTTACAGATTTACTCGTAGTAAAAAGAGAGTCTTCAAGCTGCTTATCAAAATTACTTAATCTCTCTTTTCCTTCCCACTCATAAGCTCTTACCTCTCTCCCCCAATACTGCTCACTTCCGCCCCAAAATCCATTATCCACCCAAGTGACAATATCCGGTTGTTTGAAAAAGTCTGTGATGATACCCGCCACTAAAATCACTGAACCAGCAGCCAGCCCCACATAACCAAACCTGACCAGCCATTGCATATTGGTAGTGGCTTTGGCGACACCGATTAAACCAATTGAGGTACTGGACAGTAAAGTACCCGAACCCCGCATGATTGCGGCATACATGCCCACGGTATTCCCTTTGTAATAGGCTTCGTATCCGTAACCGATGCGGTGGTGGCGCTGTTACTTTGCCAGATATAACCGAATATCACCGAGTAACCCAACATTTTTTGTAAGCCGGCAAGTTGCCCTCTCGGATTGAGTACCCGATAACCCTCTTCGTGGATTTTTAGTGTCGGCGCACCGTCCAATTGGTAGAGCGGGTGCGATTTGGGATGGGGTTTAGGGGGCGAAGGATAACGGGCTTTAATGCGAATGTCGCGGTTTATGACTTTGTTTTGTTTGATTTCCGCCTGTTTGGTAAAGGGGTTAATTTCATAAATGCGGTGAATATTTTTGACCGCCCGCACCACTTCGTTTTGTTGGCGTGATTTAGTATATTTTGCCGTTCGGGTATAGAGTTTGTCGGCAATCAGCGACACCAGAAAATCAAATTTTAATACTTCAAAATGGCTGATATCCGCAATACTGACACTACCGCTTGCCCTTACATTTTCATTGAACTTGTACCATTACAGTATAACCTCAATCAATGGTTTTTTATATTCGACTTTTTTAAGCATTGATCCACTTTAAACGTTTTTCATTTTTCACCACGCATAATCATTAAAATAATTCATAAATTTATTGAAAATAATAAATTTGCATAATAATCAAAAAAAACTCATTCTATACTCCTAAACAGTGAGCAACACAATATCATTTTATCAGGGAGTTATTATGACAACATTTCATTTATCCGGCTTTCCGCGTGTGGGAGCAAAACGTGAATTAAAATTTGCCCAAGAGCGTTATTGGCGCGGTGAAATTTCCGAACAAGATTTATTGGATATCGCCAAGAAACTCAGAGAAATTAACTGGAAACACCAAGCTGAGGCAAATGCGGACTATGTAGCGGTGGCAGATTTTACTTTCTATGATCACATTCTGGATTTACAAGTTGCAACGGGCGCGATTCCTGCTCGTTTCAGATTTGATAGCCAAAATTTAACCCTCGATCAGTATTTCCAACTAGCTCGCGGTAACAAAAACCAATTTGCCATTGAAATGACAAAATGGTTTGATACCAACTATCACTATCTTGTGCCGGAATTCCATGCGGATACTGAATTTAAAGCCAATTCTTCCCATTATGTAGAACAAATTCGTGAAGCCAAAGCGCTTGGATTAAATGCGAAACCAACTATTGTCGGGCCATTAACCTTCTTATGGCTGGGCAAAGAAAAAGGTGCGGCATTTAATCGCTTTGATTTACTTCCGAAACTTCTTCCGGTTTATGTGGAAATCCTCAATGCACTCGCGGCAGAAGGTGTGGAATATATTCAAATTGATGAACCGGCGCTGGTTTTAGATTTACCTTCGGAATGGGTTGCCGCCTACAAGGAGGTATATGCGACATTAAGCACACAAGTGAATACCAAACTGTTGCTTGCAACCTATTTTGGCTCTGCGGCAGAACACGCCAATTTATTAAAATCTCTGCCGATTGCCGGATTACACATTGATTTAGTGCGTGCACCCGAGCAACTTTCCGCTTTTGGTGATTACGATAAAATATTATCCGTAGGTATTATTGACGGTCGCAACATTTGGCGTGCAAATTTAAATCAAGTATTAGATATTGTAGAACCATTAAAAGCCAAATTGGACGAACGTTTATGGATTGCACCTAGCTGCTCCCTACTCCATACGCCTTACAATCTAACGGAGGAAACCCAATTACAGGCAAATAAACCCGAGCTTTACAACTGGCTTGCTTTCACGTTGCAAAAAATTCAAGAATTACGCGTTATTAAGACCGCACTTGAGCAAGGCAGAAGCGCTGTACAAGCAGAACTTGATGAAAACCAAGCAGCGGCTGATAGCCGAGCTGCCTCAAAAGATATTCATCGCCCAGAAGTGGCTGAGCGTTTGGCAAGTCTGCCGAAAGGTGCGGATCAACGTCAATCACCTTTTGCCGAACGAATTAAATTACAAAATGTCTGGTTAAACCTGCCATTACTCCCGACAACCACGATAGGATCTTTTCCACAAACTAAGGAAATCCGCTTAGCCCGTGCCGCCTTTAAAAAAGGTGAGTTAAGTTTGGCGGATTACGAAGCAGCTATGAAAAAAGAAATTGAATTAGTCGTGCGTGAACAAGAAAAATTGGATCTTGATGTGTTGGTTCACGGGGAAGCTGAACGTAATGACATGGTGGAATATTTTGGCGAATTGTTAGATGGCTTTGCTTTCACCAAATTCGGTTGGGTACAAAGTTATGGCTCTCGCTGTGTGAAACCACCGGTGATTTATGGTGATGTGGTTCGCCCTGAACCAATGACCGTGCGTTGGTCTCAATATGCCCAAAGTCTCACCCAAAAAGTGATGAAAGGTATGCTTACCGGTCCTGTTACTATTTTACAATGGTCGTTTGTACGTAATGATATTCCACGTTCAACGGTATGTAAGCAAATTGCGGTGGCGCTTTCCGATGAAGTATTGGATTTAGAAAAAGCCGGCATTAAAGTCATTCAAATAGACGAACCAGCAATTCGCGAAGGTTTACCGCTCAAACGTGCCGATTGGGACAACTATTTACAATGGGCCGGTGAAGCCTTCCGTTTAAGCTCGATGGGCTGCCAAGATGATACTCAAATACATACCCATATGTGTTATTCCGAGTTTAACGACATTTTACCGGCAATTGCTGCTTTAGATGCCGATGTTATCACGATTGAAACCTCACGTTCCGATATGGAACTACTTACGGCTTTCAGTGATTTTAAATATCCGAACGACATCGGCCCGGGCGTGTATGACATTCATAGCCCACGAGTACCGACCGCTGAAGAAATCGAGCAATTGTTACACAAAGCCCTTGCCGTTGTACCGAAAGAACGTTTATGGGTCAATCCGGACTGTGGTCTTAAAACCCGAGGCTGGAAAGAAACGCTAGAACAATTGAAAGTGATGGTCGATGTTACGAAAAAACTGCGTGAAAAATTAAATTAACCTTAATAAAGAAAACCGGATTGTAAAAGTATCCGGTTTTTTCTCCAAAAAATGCAGGAAGCCCTTTTTAACTTTCGTAACTGCTTAGAAATTACTGCTGAAAATAAGACAGAAAAAGCAAACAAAAAGCCGTTATTAAAGCGGCTTTTTGTGTTTGAAATTTTGTTTGGCGCTAGGGTCGGACTCGAACCGACACGGTTATTCACCGGCGGATTTTGAATCCTGTAAATTATAAATAAATCAAAATAAATAACAAACAAAATCAATGACTTGTATTATCTCAAACTAAATTACATTTATAGCTTTTTGTACCTTTTAACACCTATTGCGTCAAATTTACGTCAAACAATCAATTCATTTTACCCTTCCCAAATTATGAAAAAGCACGGTAAACCTACCGCGCTTTTATCAACTCCTACTGAATTTGTTCTCCCTTGTACCACACCTCAACTGAACCTTGTAATTCTTCCGCTGTATCAGCACTAAAAATGTAAGGCTCACTCATATCTTCAAGAATACCTTTTTGAACTTTACTATTTAAACGATATTCCACTTTACGCATAATGAATGAAGGTGTAATATTGCCGTCTCCACTACGAATACTCGGAAACAGGAATAACAAATTTGTTACCGATTTGCTTAGGTGAATTAAATTCAAATTCAGATCGTTTAATTGCAAAATCAATATCAGCAAATTGGGGGAAAGTGTGAGCAGTAAATTAACAAAGTGCGGTCGATTTTGACCGCACTTTTTGTTATGCAAAATCCTGTGGATATTGTTTGCGGGAAAGCTCACTTTCATAAGCGGTTTTACAGTGATTTTTGTCAAAAAACAGCCCGTTAATCAGGCGATATAACACTTGCCAACGTTTTTTCGGCTTACCTTGCGTTAAAACCGCACGGCGGTAGGTGCGGCTGGATAATGTTTCATCTGCACCACCGCCCGTGAGTGCGTTAAATAATTGGTCAATCGCGATAATGACGTTATAACCCCAATTTTTTAACTTGTGTTTTACAGTTTTTGCCATTGCTCAATCTCCTGTTCAATTTGGTCTAGTTCTTCTAACGTTTGCGCTTGTTCGATATGGGTTTCAAAATTTTGCTTAATTGCAAAAAGTTTACCCATCACAATGGCGAACAAATCCGCTTTTTCGATGACTTTTTGTTTCAACTCTTCAATGTTTTTTAAGTCGTCACGACCCTTGAAGATTTCAGTTAAAATCATTTCCGGCAATTCATTTCTCGCTTCACGTTCTTGACGGTAAAAACTGTCAATCTCGGCTTGAGAATACCCTTGCAGATATTGCATTTTAAATTGATCGGTTTTGTCCGCAATGCGTTGTAAAAGGGTTGTTTTGCGTTGGGTGGTAAGTGCGGTTATTTTGGTTTTTGAAATAATCCACTCACCATCTTTTAATTCGTGAGCCGGACTGGGTTGTGGCTCAAGCAGTACTGGGGTTCCTTGTTTATCACTGATGATTTGTTTTCCTTGCTCTTGCCCCTCAAGCAACTCAATATATTTTTCTTCGCTGATTTCTATCGCGCCTTCCGGCACAAACCCGCCAAAATCATCATTAAAAAATCCGTCTTTAAAATAAATTGCCATTATCTCCATCTCCCGATTGCCAAAAATTGCAAGCGGCACAACCTCTGATTAGCGCTACCACTCTCATAGTTATACCAATATAATGTAGTGTTTGTTGATTTAGTAAGTATATTTACTCCTGCATTATGATTCTCCTCTAGAGATGTGGTGATGTTGCCAAACACTATGGGTTTACCAACAAAAGCCGCAGCCCAAGTTAATTGTTTTTGCCCAGAACCGCCCAGTCCGGAGTTAGCGCCGAAAATATCATTGAATTCAGCGAAATAAGTCTGAATCATCGTTCCGTCTGGATAGCGTCTAACTTCGAAATTACCAATTTTTTGATAGGTAAAATCTTCAAGTAATGCCAGCGTACCGCCTTTCTTCCGCAAAGAAACCGTATTAATATTTGTTCCGTTTGCTTCCCTATACATAATAGTCAGCATGTTAGTTGCGGAATGAGGATTGCCTTCAAATCTGACGTAGCGACCCGATAAATTTTTTATATTTAATCCCGTCCAATCAGAATCCTCCAGAATCATTCCCGGCGCGACAAGCGTTTTATTTGAGTAAACCGAATTCGCAAGCAATTCGATCGAGGTATTATCAGTATAATTGAGCACGACAACATCGTTACTTGTACTATTTCGTAGCCCGACAGCATATTTATTCACCCCGCTTCTTTTACCTTTAAGCAACGAATCATCCGTATCAATGACCAGATTTCCGGTCATCGTATCGCCCGATTTTGACACTCCGTTTAAGCCGTCAATGCGTTTCCAGTCACTCCAACCATTTTGATTTTTCCCTCGCGCATAAATGTGATTATCGTGATAACTGATATAAAGCTGCTGTGCGCCAAAGCCGGAGCTTCCAGTCACTATCAGCTTCCCGGCTTGTTCTATTGGATAATGTCGAGCTGATGTTGAGTTGGAATTTAAAGATTGTCCGTAAATGCCGGTAACAGCAATGCTGTTTAAATCCTCGTTTGATAATGCAAGTCCAAACGCACGTCTGTTTACATTGTTGTTAGCATTATCAGCAGCGTTTTTTGCTTCCACTCCTTTGTCATAAGCTGTTTTAACCGCAACCGAAGTTGCCACCGTATCAGATGACGCACTATTAACCGCATTGGATTTTTTGCTGTTTGGGATGTAGTTAGCCTGATTGCGTTGTACACTGTCGAGTTGGTCTTTGACGGTTTTTACCGCTTTTGGCGTTGCCGCTTGCGTTTCGCTGGTGCTGTTGGTTGCAGAATTTAATTGGACTATGCCCGCTTGCTGAAGCGTAGCTTTGGCTATCTCCGTTAGCGTGAATCCCCATCGTTGCCAATCAGCAGCATTCACTGCTCCCGGTTCCTTACTTTTATTCGCTGTTAATGCTTTATAACTTAAGTTTTTATGTTGCACAAAAGCGCCTTTAGGATAATCCTGTGTTGCTGACCATTCCGACAAACCACGCTGCATTAAGTAACCATATTTTTCATCTATTCGTTTAAATAAGTAGTTAAACCATTCCATTGGCGGAATGCCGCCTGTTTGCTCAAAAGAAATTCCCCACCCTCTTGGTAGATCGGGAAAATTATCTACTTCACCCTGTTTCGCCTCGGAAGCAAAAATGTATTCATCTGGTTTATTGTGTAATGCCATAAAGCACCTCTATTGGAGTTCAAAAATAATTTCCGTTCCGGCTTGTCGCGGAAGAATATCAAGATGATTAATTGCGTACTTGACAAAGTCTGTGGATAAACCATTATTCACGGTCACAGTCACGGTCATATTTAAATTATCTACCACTCGACAATCGACGCCGAAAATAAAACGGCACGCTTCGATGATGTTCGATAGCGTGCCTATTTGATAATTTTTAATAATTCGACATTTTATCAAGAAACGATAGTCTGCATCGGATAACCGCACAGAATCGGCGAGAGGATCTCGTTTTCGGTACCACTGTCCGCCTCCTTGTCTTGTTCTACTAAAACCCATTGCATTTTGCGCATTTTGAAAACCGAAGAACTTGCGTAACTGATAACCGTTGATAACTCGAGTTTGCCCTACATGCTTACCTACTAAATCAAGCTGATCGCCTGTTGCGGTTTCGATATTGAGGACATTTTGTAATTGATATAAATCAATAAACCCTTGTGCAATCACATTTTCTAATAGTTGGATTGTAGCAAGAGCTTTTGGTTTTCCTTGGTATTGCCAAATTAGCAAATCGGAATAAGCCATTATTCCACCTCAATACTAATATCTGCACTCAAAATGCGAGCTAATTCACGCGGTTGCAACACCACATTTTCTGCTTTCAACGCTTGTCCTTTGCGCGCAATTTTGAGCTCTTTAATCCAGAAACCACCAACTTGATTTATCGGTGAATAAAGACGTGAGAGCGAGACGGTTTGACCAATGCTGAATTTTTGAGCCGTCAGTAATCTCTTAATCTCATCTTTATCAATTTCAGTAAAATCTTCATATCGAACACAGCGCATTGAAATTTGAATATCAACAGCTACTGCGCGATCGAAACGAATTAAACGAGGCTCATTATCACGCCGAAAAGTCACTTCAGTTGAGCCTTGCAATCCCACACCCGCACCTTTGTTATAATAAATAACTTCTGCAATTTGGCTGTCTTCGCCCCCCTCTACAATGATATTGAGAGAGTGTGGTTCGACTCCTAATTTGTCACGTTGATTACTATTATTTTCAAGCGTGCGGACTTGCTCAACATCTGGCAACGCTCGGATTTTAGCTGTAATAGCCTCAGCCGAATTCGTCGCATTCTTGGTTCGGCTTACCCAGAAACGCTCTCGCAACTGCTGATCAGTTTCTTCTTCTGCACCGATTTCCGCATTTTCAAAAGTAGTTGCGCTATTAAATCCAAGAGTTACCGTTTCAATCGTTAGCTCAGTGTTTTTCGCAAGATTAAATGCGCCTAGTTGTTCACTGCGAAAATCAGCACGCGCAGAACCGTTGCTATCAAGTTGTACGTCGGCAGTCAAAACCCAGCGCACTTTATGAGGATCTGAAACGATAATACCGGCATACAGTGGTGTGTTTGGTTCACCTGTCAAAATCACTGACCGCAAATAGCTATAGCTTGCACTCCTACGCATTAATCCAGCATAAGACACTCGCTGCTCAAGCCACGTTCCAGTGGCCACATCAGGATCGAGCTGTCGATAAATATTTTCAGATAACTCCTCAATATCCATTCTAATTTGAGCGAGCAACCCCACCATCTGACCGTCTGGCGTATTTGGTGAAAGGTCAATATTTTGTCCGTATATTTCGCGAAAACCACTTTCTAACTTTGCCACAATGTTATTTAATCGCTCAATCTGGATGCCGGTTTCTGTGAGTTTTGCCATAAATACCTCTATAAATAAAAAACCGCATATAAAATGCGGTCAATTTAAAATGCAAAGTCAAGTTGTTCCATTTGGGCTAATCGTTGCCTAACTTCTTCATAAGCGCACTTTTCCTTTTTTCGCTTTTGCAAGGCCCGTCCCGCTTCACTACCACGTTTTTTAGATTCAGCTTCATTTTCTTCCAATACTTCACGTTGTTGGCGAATATTTTCCCATTTTGCGACACCAAGCGTCCAGTAATCCCATAACACTTCGTAGCATTCTTTTTGATATTCGATCAGTTTAGCTTTGATTTCCGGCTTTACTTTTGAGGGTTTAACCCCGAAAAGCCAGCCGTTTAAATAATGAAGCGGTAAACAAACGGCTTCTTGCCCGCCGCCATTTGAAGGTATGGTCATAATGACCATACCTTCGGAAAGAACCTCGTTACGCTTAATTCTGGAATGTTGGGCTTTCCAATCTAAACCGATATTTTCGGCAATTTGTTTCATCGGCACGTAAGGCTTATTTTCGTGATTAATTACTAAAATATCCAAGCCTAAGAATTTTGCTTTTAATGTCTTCATTATTACTCCTATTAAATTTTGGATAATAAAAAACCCCGAGAAAGTCATTTCTCAGGGTTATTTAGGGTGCAGAAAACCGCCGCAGGCTTAAAAAAGTGCGGTCGGTTTTGGTTGGGTTTTAATAGATTTTATTTAGCTCGCCTTTGCGGAGTTCGTGTAGCACTCTGTGCCAATTTTCTTCAAGGTAAGTGCCTTGCTCTTTGATTTCGCCTGTGGGGCGAAGGAGTATATCTCTTGCGCTTTCAATCGTTCGGCGATATTCAACGGAACAGGAATGAGCCGCTCCCGCATAGCGAGAACCAAGTATATCTAACGCAGGTTCAATGAGTTTAAGCAAGTTACGCATGGCTTCTGCCGCTTTCCATAGCCAACAAAGATCGCATAATTCCTGTTCAGTGAGTTTGAGGGTGAAAGTGCGTTCGGGCGTTGGCAAAGCAAGCTGTTTAGGCTCATTCCGGTGCATTGCTAAAAATGCTCGCAATACGATTAAATGAAATTTAGGGCTTATCCACATTGCGTAACTTAATACGAGTTCTTCGCAAGCCCATACCCCTGCATTTAATCCACCTCTGATTGATTTTTGAGCTAAGCACAAATTTGTGCTTTGGTCTTTTTCAATTTCAGAAATAAGATCTTTGGTCTGATTATTTCTAATAAAAAGGCTTGGTCTTTGGTTAGGGTTTTCTCCGCTAGCTTTGTGAAAATCATTTAAAGAGAAAAGACCGTCTAAGGTGCGAATTTGAGTATTAAGAATAGTTAAATTTGTCATAGTTTCGATTTCCTTCTGATAGAAGCCCTAATTTTGAGTTAGGGTGATCGACAGCTCAAAACTGGTCGAAACTCCAGCGGACGTATTCCCCTTTCGGGTGTTGTATTAGTCGCACTGTCGATCATTGATTACATTGTTGTTTTTGTATCATTAAATCTTGTGGTAAAGAGAAAGAGATCACAAATTTCAGATACAAAAAAATCACGCTTTCGGGGTGAATATCCTAGTTTCGATAAAGGCTTTTGAGACCTTGCAGGTAAGTCTATTGCTTTGTTTTGTTCTTGTCAATAACAAAAAGCCCTACTTATTATAATAGGGCTAAGACATCACTTTTCAGATTCTTTTATCACTATTCTTCCTGTTCTAACACCCTCTTCAAAACCCAATCTGCTTTTCTCTAAACTTTTTTCTCGTAACTCTTTATTTTTAGCAATCAAAGAGTCAGCAAGAAATGTAATTGACTTGTTGATAGAATCTATAGTGTTTTGTCTTAATTGTTTTGATACTCTTTTTATAGCATTCCTTACGCTTAGTTTAGCATTTAACTTCAATCCCAAAGCATACACTCTATATGCATTATAAAAATCATTTTGATACTCAAAAATTTCACCTTTTATTTTTAATAAATTAGCAAGATAACCTAAAGCATGGAATTCAGATTGAATTTTGACGAAACATTCATCTAAAACAGAGTGATAAAATTGAATATTATCTTTGTTTTTGTCTAACTTACTAAACAATTGTGAAACAGCGTCTAAAGATTCTATAGAGTAAGAAACTGCAACAGCCTTTAAGTAGGTAACATTATCAACCAACTGTCCAAAATTATTTACTTCAAAACTACCATATTTATTTTTTATCACCAATATGTTTCCATCATAAGAATTCACCTCATCCCAGTAGAATTCCGGATATACAGAAAATATCACTTTATTATTTAATAAGTCAATAAAATACAGCTTAAATGCATCATCTCCATCTGATCTTGCAAATTGAATTAACAGATAATTATCTATTCGTTCACTCCTCATCTCAAGCGCAGTAAATGTTCTATCAAAAATAATATTCCCATTATAATCTCGATAAGTTACATTTGTTTTTAATTCATCTGAAAATGTTTTTATCCTCAAAAAAGGATCAAATACTAACTCAATAATCTCTTCATTAGTATAATTTTTTAAATTCATATCACTAACAATATGTAACTTACGATTTATTTTTTTATTAAAATTTTGATTATGAATTACTGAGGTATTGATATTGCTCTTATTTTTTATATAAACTTCTGACTTATTAGATAAAGGTTTATTTTTTTGCCCTATATATTTCTTTATTTTTCTTACGATCCAGTAAATCAACGCAAAAGGACTACAGAAAGCCAAAATAACAATGATTATCGCAATAATATTGGTTGCGTTCATAAGTATGTTCCTTAGTAAAAAATAGAAACACCCATTCTACGAAACCCAAAATGTTTTTGTAAGTTTTAAGCCAAATTTATTTCAATTTTGAGATATAGATCGCAAATTTTTACCATAAAATTAGACTGTGTTTTAAACATCATATCGTGCAGTTTGTTGTTGTCCGTAGATATCTTGATAGCTGATAGTGATTTTTAATTGTCGCGTATCAGGATCAAAGATAGATTCATATTCTGTGATCTTAATCACACCTTCTGTTTGCAATACGTGTCGCTTAATGCGGATTTCCCAATCGCTCAGATTGACATTGTGCCCCATTTGTTCAAGCCACGGTAAGCCATGATTTAAATCTAGAAACCAGTCATTAGCAAATGACAAAAGGCGTGTTTGTACGTTCTGCGCAATCGCTTCAGATTCTGATGCATAATTCACAAAGCCTTGCCCGAATGTCCAATCATGATTTTTATCTAACCGTCTTACTCTCATTCCGGCTCTCCTGTTTTGCCTCCGCTATCGCCTGAGTGTTTGTGCGATTTGCCCGATTTACCCGCAGCCATTACATCAACATCACTTGATATAATACCTGTTGAGCTGTACTTGCCTTTTTGTTCTGTATCGCCATTATGCTCAATATTGCCTTTGATTTTAATTGAGCCATTTTCGATGCGAATATAAGTGCTGCCATCAAGCGTTTGCATTGATAAACCACCGGTAAAAAAGCTTTTAATGGATCTAGGGGTTGAACAAATACCGGGGATAAACATTGCATCTGATAGATCGTGCAATCTAAAATCAAGTGGTAAAGATGCTTCCGAGCTTTGCCACCAGCCATCAATGCAACGTTCGGAGAAAATGGCTACTCCTTCATCACCTGCTTTTAATGGAAAAGTTACCGCAAACCCTCCACCGCGCGGAAAGCTCACCGGCACATCAACCAAAGGCGGAATATCCGCACCACTTCCATCGTCCAACTGCATTTTAATTTGTACTGCAAGGGTAACGGTTTGTTTTGACGGATCAAAACTCACGACCTTTGCGGGTAATGCGGTGTGCAGATTTAAGCGATCTTGTTGGATTTGTAAATCAGTCGCCGTTTCAGGTGTTGCTAAATCTATTGAATAATTCATTTCTTTTTATCCTTTCCCTTGCTTTTGTCTGATTTACTCTTTTCTTTTTCGACTTTTTTGAACTTGCCACCGACTACGATCATTTTACTTTGCCAGTTTCCGCCTATACCATCACCACTGTGTATCAGCTTCACAACTTTGTAATCACCGTTAAAATACTCAATGATGGATTCCACTCGCACTAATCCGCCAATTTGTAATGCCGGATTAAGTAAACAAGTTACTTCTAGCCCTTCATCCGTTTGCTCCGGCGCGTTAATCATCCCTGTTTCTTGTGAGATTAAGACAGCATCATCATTCAGCACTTTGTCCTTTGGTAAAAACACCAACGAACCATCTTGAATAGACCAGTCTGCGCCATTGTTACGGGCAATTTTAGTGAGAATATCTCGGCTATTACCATTTAACACGCGTCCGCGTGGGAGCTTCCGTTGGTTAGGGATATCCACTGCGCCAGTATTAACATTTAGCATTGTTTTTTGGATTTCTTCCACAATTTGCTTGTCTGTCGCGCCCGCTTTAAGTGTAGTTTTGGCGCGGGAACGTGTATAAGCTTGATAACCATCGGCGCATTCCAGCGTTAAAATAAAATCCAATCCTTCACGCTGAATGCGTGTTTTAGTAATATCTCCAGTATAAATCTGCCTCATCTCACTATACCCAACAGACAGCGAGACTTTTTTATAGTCTTGGCTTAAAAGTTGGTTGATATGATTTCGGTTAAGATTCCACACTTGGATTCTTGCTGGGTTGGGTTTTTCATTAATGGTTTTGTCGATTTCAAACGCTACGCGGAGTTGCTCAATGCTTAGCGTTTCTTGGTCATTGCTAATATCAAGTTTCCACTGCCTACCGAACTGTATCATTATTTCTCTCCTATGTAGAGAAAACAGCGTGTTCCTAAATCACTTACGCTTTCAGGATCTAATTGAGCACCACTCTCATCTTCAAGGTAAAAATAATAGGGTTGGATTGATCGCGATAAAATCGGCACACCACAAGCAAGTGCTTGCCCTTGGCAAATTTGACGTTGATTCACCGGTTCATAAACATCCATTGCCCAGAAATTTCCTACGCTATTAAAACGCAAGGTAATTCTAATTTTCACGCCATTAAATTCTATCGTTTGTTCTTGATAGGGTGATGATGTGAGAGGGATTTGTTTCATCTTAACTATCCTTTGAAAATGTTAAAAAGTGCGGATGTTTTTTTCGGTGATTTTTCCACGGGTTGTGTCGTGCCTTGTTGGGTTTTGGTTGCCGATTGTGTCGCCGCGCGTCCACTTTTATCTTTGCCTGCGGCGGATGTACCGCTGCTTGTGGTTTGGGTTTCGACAATAAAAATCTCTCGCGCGGTAATCGTGAAAGTGGCACTGCCGTCTTGTGATTGATTGACCGCAATAGACTGTATGAGCATGTCTTTGTAAAGATGTATGCCGGTCTGAATATCAATTGTTTCTCCGGACTTTTGACTAGCGAGCAAGTCCGCATAACACTGTTGCACCCTACCATCGCCACCAAGCGAACTATCCAGCAATCCCCCCAGTGAGAAATCCGGTAAAAATGGGGCGATTTTTCGCACCCCATTAATTGCATCGCTAGCAGTTTTAATAATGCTTGCACTTTGACTAAGTACACGCCCCGCTTTAGCTAAGGTTTGAGCGGTTTTTGTTACAACATTAATCGGTAGCGGCAAACGATTTAAAAAATCAACACCTCCACGAATATTGCCAAGATATGGAATATCCGCACCAAATCCGTTATGATCGTGATCAACCATAATGCCGTTAATCGTCACCTGTTTAGGTTGAATAACTGCGTGATCTGCGATTGCCGCACCAGATTCAATAGGATTTTCAGTAATGGATAAATTCGACTGATGATCTTCACTCGAAACAACATCAAACGTAATCTTGCCAATTCGACGATTGGATACTTGAGCAAAATTAAGCATACTACCCCACAATAGGTGACAATTGATTATTAACCGCTCTCACCACTTGATCGGCAATCATCTTAGGATTTTCAGCACCTTGAATGTTTTGCGTAATGGTGATTTTGTTATTACTGTTCTTCACACTGTTATCAGCATTCGATGTTTGTCTGCTCACACCCGCGGCCGCAACTTGTGGCGCTGCTGCATAAGATGGATCAAACATCATTGCATCATAAGCTTGCGTGTTTTGACTCACCGTTCCCGTTGGCGCAGATTCATCACTACCAAACCAACCTTTCACTGTATCAACAATCGGGGCAATATATTGGTCATAGTAACCTTTCACCCAATCAAACGCCTTCCTGAACGGATCTTTAATCCAGTCTGTGACTTTATTAAAACCTTTTTCAATAACATCTAAATCAAGTTGTTCTCCGGTAAAAAGATTCCACAGCCCAATAACAAGTGCAAAACCAAGCTCAAACGGTAGTTTGATTAAATCAGTAACAAGCGATAATGTTGCACCAATCGGATCTACACTGAAATTATCAACAAAGTTTTGCCATGTGGTTTTGACCCATAAAAGCGCAGTCTTAAATGGTTTCCAAAAGTCTCCAAGTGCGGTCTCCCCACCCTCAAGATAAGTGATGAAGTCATCAACAAGTAGGAATAAAGCAGCAATTGCTGCAATCACTAAACCGATTGGGTTAGTTGCAAACGCAAGCAACATTTTGCGACTAAGCCATAACAACGCCACCCCTACAATATAAATCGTTGTTTTCCAGCCGATAGTATGCTCAACTACGTTGTCAATAGCGGCGGCAAGCTCAAACAAAAATGAAAGTACTTTGCCAAAACCATTTAATACCGTTTTTACAAACTCGTTATTTTCGGTAAACCATTTTGTAAACCGCTCAGCGAGCCGTTGAATAGAAGGGGCGATTCTGAGCGCAAGATATTCACCGATAGCGGTTAGGACTTGCGAAACTTGAGTTAATGCATCTTTAAATGCTGCAGCAGTTTCCGCATTTTCAGCATTACCTACACCAAGTGTCAGCGCATTTGCGAGTTCGATTTGCTCCCGTAATTCATCATTACCAAGACGCAAGGTTTGGATCATTGAGCCATCAATGCCGAGCTTGGCAAGCATCGCAATTTGCTCTTGCTCACTCATCTTCTGCATTTTGTCAGAAATTTCACCCAGCATTTCGCTTGAGGTTTTCACATCGCCGTTGGCTTTTTTCGCACTTAATCCGTATTGCTCAAAGGATTTAGCCCCTCGACCAATACCAGCAGCCGCTTCACCAATCACCCGGGATAATCCCTCAATTGACGATTGTGCAGCTTGAGCGGATGAGCCGTTTACCTCTGCTACTTTTCCAAGAAGATAAATCTGATTGGCAGATTCATTTGTTACGGCGGTAAGTTGTTTGATTTCATCAAGCGCATTAAGATTCGCATCAACAAAGTTTTTTACACCTATAGTCGCAGCATAAAAAGCCGCACCAAAGGCCGCAACTTTGAGCGTAGTTTTACTAATGCTAAATCCAAGCAATTCAAACTTTTCGATTAGTCCATCAGCACCGTATTTTGTCGCCCATAGGCTAATCATTTTATTGGCTAAATCGTCCGCACTTTCAGCATTTTCCTTTTCAGCTTCTGTATTTTCACCGACTGCTTTTGTGTCTTGCTCGACTGCTTTTTTCTTCTGCTCAATTGCAGATTTGAGCTTACCGATAACAACGCCAACGTGTTCTGCGCCAATACCGGTTTTTTTTAACTCTTGCTCAAGCTCTTCGCTATTTTCAATAAACCCTTCACCAAAAGCAGACAGCAATTCGTCACCTTCAATGAGTTTATTTATCCAAGCGTCTAATGCTTCATCTTGTGAGAGATTTTCGGTTTCGACCAGCAACTTTTCGAGCGATTCAATATATCCGGAAAACTCCGGCATATCTTTAACCTGTTCAGTTGCTTCATTTACCGCATCTTCAATGGCTCGTGCGAACTCACCCAAACTTTCTGCCGCTTCTTCTGTTCCGTCACCAATCGATTTAAGAAATTTCTCAAACTGTTGTATCGCTTGGCTGTCGGCATCAATTCCGATCTTAATCAATAATTCATCGAGTAGCATTGCGTTGCTCCATTTGATTCATTTCAACGATTACTTCATGGAAAGATAAAAGGTCGGCTATTGAATAAACCGACCTTAACTCATTAAGTGAACAGAAATTTTTAACAATTGGCGTAAATACGAACCAGTCAACCTTACTTTCAGATTGATTTACTTCTACATCTTGAGATTGTTCGCCATACCGTTCAGCAATCCCCCCCCACCGATAAAAAAATCAGCGAATTGATACATTAACCCCTCTTTCAATACCGGAATTAAATGGCCACGATATTGATTAAAGTGACTATCAAATCGTTCGGATAGGCGATATTGTTTGCCGTCTTGTTCACAAGATGTGTGTTTTAACACAATATCTTCTAACGCTTTCACACTTGGATCACCAAGATTAGCCAGTACGGTAGTTAGCACATTTGCACCGAGTTTTTTACCATCCCCTAAAGAAGATAAATCAACCGACTGCAACAGCTTCATCGCATTTTTCAAGGCAGTCCACGCAGCCATCGCATTAGCCGGTGTCATTGTGTAGGTAACGTTCTCAATAGTGATTTGTTTTGATTGATCCATTATTGCACCCCTTGTTCAAGGTTAATTGTCATTTGCTCAAACACAATCGTCCATGTTTGTGCATTGTAACCATTACCACGCGTGTATGGCGTTGGCGTAGTGAAGTAACCTTTTGTTGCAGTCACTACATCATCATTGATAAGATCGCGAATCGCTAAAGTAAACGGCATAAAGGTTTTAATACTGTTCTTTTGTTGATTAAACAGCTTATTCAGATAGGCGTTATCCGGTGAGTGCTGCTTGATTTTTAATGTCAACTTGCCGGATTTATCAGGGTTTGCGATAAAAACGCCTGAACCATCAGCACCAATAATCAACTGGCCCGCATCAACTTGATTCAATGCACTGATTACATCTGAACCATCCGCCCAGTCATCAATCTCTTTGCCGTCCAATAAAACGACCACTTGTTTTGGATCGAAAATTGCCATAGTTTTCCCTTAAAAAATAAGCCAAGGTTATACTTGGCTTTTGGTTAGTTATCGATTGTAATTCACGATTACATCACTTGAATGGATTGCTCCGGCTAATTTCACCGCAGTTTGAATTGGTGTTGCTCGACGCTGTTCACGGTCACTATCGGATAGCGTATCCATCGGTGCAGCCCAAACATAATAGCCTTTTTCAAGATAGTCGCCTGTGCTTAAATTGCCAAAACCGTCACCATTCCACACACCTGGAGCAAATGCGCCATTGTTGATACCTTCCAGACAGACTTTTTCCACCGCTGAAATTAAAATTGCCTGCCCTTTATCAGTGAGTGGGATTTTAGTTGGCGACTTATATAAACGTGCGAACACTTCTTTTTGAACAGCATCAGTGAACCAATCTAGAATCACAATCTCATCAGCAAATTTACCACCAATCACAGAACCTTCAGCAATCATCGCCACGTCATCAAAATAAGTGTAAACGTTTATGCCAAGGCGTTTTGCTTTCGCAAATTCGGTTGCAGTGATTTCATCTGCTGTAATAGTCGGTTGTTGCTTAAATTTAAGCGTTATCGTTGAATTATTTGCTGCGAAGTTGGTTGATAACAATCGAGCCAACGCGGAGGATGCCGGGTAAAAGTCGTTTTTATCAAACATTGCCAACGTATGATCTAAACCTGCATCATACAATTTCTTGTAAACGTTATCCGATGACCACTCTAACTGGCTTTCGCGAATGACATTCGCGCCAAACATTTTAGTGTTCGTTTGAGCATATTTGGCTGCTGCTTCCACCTGTGCATCGGTTAACTGCGCCGCAAAAGTAAAGCCATACCAGCCATTCTCAACTTCAGCCACATTAAACAAGGCTTCTTCGAGTTTTTCAGCTATGATCGAAACTTGGTTTTTACCAATTACACACTCAGCTTGACCGTCTTCCAACTTCAATAATCCACCAATATATTCACCCTCGCCCGGCTCATTGATTGCGTAAAAAATTTCCGTGTCTTTGCTTTCACCATCAGCAGTAGATTCAATGATAAAGCGATTCCCGACTGAATCATAAGTTACGCTCACATTAACAGAAAGCTCAGTCAATTTTTGCTGAATTTGCTCAGCGATCGCATTGAAATCAGCTAAACGAGAGAAATTTAAGCCTCCCACTTTTTTAATTTCAGAGCCAACCGTTACCGAAAAACGACCATTTACAACAGCTCTGAACGTTTCCAAATCATCGGAGAGCGTTGCGCCGCGTAATGCATTAGAGGTTGATGGAATAGTCACAGAATTTTTCTGCCAACGCGCAATGATTAATTGTTTCGCACGTGGGCTTTGAGCAAAAAACGGCTGAGCAGCTTTTGCCGTTTCTGAGTTTGTACCGAATAATTGCTCTACATCTTTTTGATTATTTACATAGACATATCGAGTAGTAGCATCTGTAAACACCTGACCACTTTCTGGTGTAAACAGCGCCACAATGCCAAATGATTTACGCGCAGCCGATTTCGGCACAGTATTAAGCTGCACGTTCACAATTTGAGAAATTGATAATGCCATAAGGCTTATTCTCCTATTTGTTGGGTTAAGTTGTTTGTGCGTTGTTCCACGCGTAGAATAGGATCGAGCGGTGTATCAACAATGTGATGATGGCTGAAAATGACATCAAATTGCCCTCGCTCTTCATAATCCGCCCCCACTGTAGAGGTAAGATTTCGCACATCAGAAAAGCGAATCACGCCCCAGTGTTGCGATTTAAGAAACGAGAGAAACGCAGAACTCTGAAAGATGGCTTTGACCTTGTGACATTGCGCAACAGAATTTTTACCAAAACAAGAAATGTTCACCGTACTTTGCATTGATTGTGTAATACGTTCGCGTTTTCCGTCAAAATCTCTTGTTGCCTGCCCTATTTCATTTACCGTCAATAAATCCACCGTAATGAAAGCTGGCAGATGATTTTCAGGCAGCCACCCACCAATGACTGCGCCATTAGGTAACTTCAAAGCCTGTTGAATCCACTTTCGCAGTTTCGCTGTGTCGAACGCCGATATTGTTGTAGTATCCATAATCTCCCCAGTTAGCTGCGGTTTTGATTTTGTAAGTCTCGCCGCGATACTCCACCAAATCGCCAATATGTAGCTGGCTCATCGTGTAGATTTTGATTGATGGGATATACCGCTCACCTTCCTGCAAAAGCAACACATCATTGGGCGATGCAGGAACGACAATTGCTGTCATTTTCTCATTGTGATATTCCGCACCAAATCCATCCGCCGAATGTTCGCCTTGCAAGCGTTTAACAATAACAGATTGACGAAATTTGCTGTTTTGAAATCGTGTTGATTGATTAATTAAGCTCATTTGACAAGTCCTGTAATAGATTTACGTAAATTCCCACTATCAATTAGCGGCGTACTTGAGCCTTTTATCGCTACAGTTAGAGCACTATTTGGAGCCCAAAGTTTTTTATCTCGCATTGCTTCTTTAATATCGCCTTCCGCCATTAATGCCACCAAATTCATCGCTTGCAACGGTGTTTTTCCCTGCTGAATGAACTTCGCTAATTTCGCCACGTATTTTTCTCGGTTTTCATTAATGGTTTGCTCAATAAAGGGACGCGCAGGAATAAAAACCGATTTTGCAAAAAATCTTTTCTTACCTTTTCCAAAAGCTAATGCTTTTGCTTGCTTTGGAACAATAGTGCCACCACGTTGTAAAATCATCGCCAATGTAGCTAGGTTAATACCGCCTTCCACTTGACTATTTTTCTCCGCGGGTACTCCCACATATATCGCTTTATCTTTCACTGATTTTAGTTGATCAATCAACTGCAATGCTTGATTTAATCCACCAATAATCTGTACTGCCATTTAAGCCACCATCACACCAATACCAACCAAACGGCGCAATCGCAAGTATTCTTGCCCGTACGCCGTGAGCTGATAATCCGCATCTGTACCTGTTAGTGCCGGTGCGACATAACTCACCGATAATTCACCTGCGTTTTCACTTGCGATATTACGGTTCGCACCGCCGTCCATTTCTGTAGTCCAGAGAGAAAGACGTAATAAGTGGGCTGCCAATGCCAACACGCCACGTTGATAGAGCTTCCCCCATCGCACTTGACTTACTTCCATTTTTGCATCTAATAAAAAAAGATCGATTCGGTTATGATCGATCTCTTCAAATTCGGGATAGCGCAGGGTTAAATTATAAGCTTCTACTGTTGGCATTGTTTACTCCTAATAATCAATATAAAGAGCAGCATCAGGTTCTTTAAAGTTAACTCCACCAAATACCATTGTTAGACCGGATTGATAAGTCACTAAATCTTTTTTTTCTGCACCGATTACTGTCGGGGATTTCGGTACGTTCATTTCGACATAGTTTTTATCATTGGTATAAACAATCGCACGCGTTTTGCCTTCACTTGCAATTTTGCCAAAGTTAGACGGTAAAGCTTCAATTTTGATTGGCTTACCTGCCGCACCTTGTAACTTTTCTTCCAACCATTCAAGGGCCGATTTATCCGAATTTGGACGTTCTAATAAAGCAAGGTGAGCTTTATCCGCGCTGTCAATAGCAAAGGTATCCGGCACAGCAATACGATAAGTCTTCTCTACCGAGCGCAAGAAAATTTCTTCAAAGAAATCGACTGCTTTTTTATAATCTAAATCACCTACTTTGCCCTTGGTTGTCGGCTTGTAAACTTCAATCTTGTCTGAATTTAGTAAGCCTTGTAATCGGGTATCTCTTGCGTGGCCTAAAAACGCCACTTTTTGCAAGGTTTGATGTGCGTTTTGGTTAAGGGCATAGAGTTTTTCTGTATTCACGGAAACCCCTAATGCTGCCGCTTTTTTCAACTCAAATTGGTGCCATTCAACCAATTTCATCCAAGTGACCAACGGCACTTTGGTATGATTGAAGGTAACGCCAACTTGATCGAATACGCTGGTATTCAGAGAAATCAAGCCGCTATCTAAATCACCAGTAACATCTGAGCTAAAACTCAAAATTTCATCGGCAAGTTCACTACCACTTGAGTTAATAAAAACAAATTTTGGAAACACAATATCAGGATATTTAGTACGGTTAATTCCGCTTTGCACTTCGGTTAATGCCGAGCGTAGCACGTTAATATGTGGCATAAATTTTTTACCTCTTGTTAATAATGTTATAGACGAGTGATCTCAGCAATGCCGTCGGCAACCGTAATCACGGTATAATCGGTTGTAATGCCGTTTGCTTCATCGGCTTCCGCCTGAATCGTACCGGGTTCTTTTTCTCCGTTTTTTGTCGCAACCACAACGACTTTATTCCCTCGCTCAACAGTTGCGCCTTTGGCAATTTCAACCCAAATGCTGTCCGCCGTGCCAATATGCATGACATCACAAAGCTCACCTTTTGGTGTTTCATCTTTAATCACATTGCGAACAACAACGCCAGCAAGAGTATCTGTTTTGGCTGTTAATACTTTGACACCATTTGCAGATAACGCAACAAAACGCCCGGCAAGCAACGGTGTTTCTCCGTCATTCATATAAGCAATAGATTTAGAATTGGCTAACCCGCCTTTTCCGATATTTCCTGCGGTAGCAACCGCCGTATTAAGTGCAAATGCCATTATTTTGCTCCTTCATTGTAAGTGTTGAAATCAAACGATTTTGCCACCGCATTGCCATCTTTTAATAGCACGCTGCCTAATGATCGTTCGGCTAATTTTTTTGCCGTTGCTTTGGCGGCTTGATAAGCTCCAGCCATTTCAGCATCGGATAATTTCGCTGCTTCATCTTTGGCAAAAATACCTGTAGAAATGACAGCACTTTCTTGAATTTCACGCACGGTTGCGGAATCGGCAAATTTCACTTCAGCAAAGCTTGCTTTCGCATCGGTTAAAAGCTCAATACGTTTTTGTTCGCTTTCCGTGTTTGCTTTGGCATCTTTTAGCTGCTTGTTTTCCGCTTCCAGCTCATCAATGCGTTTTTGTAAGTCGGCATCTGCCATTTTTTTCTCCTTCTCTTCTTCGTTTTTTTCTTCCGGTTTCGCTTTAGGATCTTCAGGCTTTTTACCTTCTTCCGGTTTACCCTCTTTCCCTTGCTCTTCATCTTCTTCAATCTGCTTTTTCTGTTCGTCTGATAACTTAATACCGAACGCACCTAAAAATGCATCAATGAATTTTTCTGTTTTACTCATAAATGTTTTATCCTCATCGGCAAGTTTGACTTCTCCACCGCAGCGACCCTTTGCCACAATCGCTACATGGTTGCCGATCATCGGCGACATCTCAAAATCTGCATCTTGCACAGTTGACGGTTTAATGTCGCAATCGTACCCGCAAGATAATTGTTCAACCCCCTGCTCCTGCACGGTTTTAATGGCATTTTCATCATAAATCCATGCTTCCGCTGTTAACTCATCGCCAACACGTTTTACGTTACGAACCACGCCCACAGAAAGCTGTTTCCAGTTTTTCGCATTCACATCTTCTTTCGGGTGACCAATGGTCAAAGTGGCATTCTCGAAACTTTTGATTGTTTCATCGCTAAACAAGGATTTTTCTGTTCGAGCGACTTTCTTAATGCCATCTTCTTTCAAGCCAAGCTCCGTTGCCAAATAATCAAATACTCCCACCTTGGAAATTATTGCCGGCACGACTAAAAAACCATCTTTTGTGATGGTTCGCTGTGTTTTGGCTTGTTCTGTTTTATCTGTGAATTTCATTATTTTCTCCAATAAAAAACCCGCCAATTCAAGCGGGTTATAAAAATTCAACAAAAAGACCGAACTGTATTGTGACAATTCGACCGTATTGGATAAATTTACTGCATTAATTCTTCTGTTTCTGCCTCTGAGATTAATTTATCCATTTTTTCCACAGCTTCATCAAAGCTTACATCGCCAGTAAAACGCTTTTGAACCCGATAAAGCACGGCCTCTCGTGTACCAAATTTTGTTTCTGCAGTAAGCAATTGATACATCCACATCATTAAGTATTCAGATCGCTTAATATTTTCACTATTCATGTGGCGATCGAGGTTTCTTTTATAAATATCAGGGTCAGTATATTCTTTGCGCATTTAAAGCTCCTGTAACTCAATGAGCAGATACTCTTTTTTTTGGGTTCGTTTAAGCACTTTAAATTTTGTTCCTGATCTAAATAATACCTCATACTCTAACGGGAGAATACTTATTTTCTCAATAATCTTACCGTTCTTACTATGAATAAGAAGTCTATGAGGACGTGCAGAATCAAACCGCTCAAATTCATCACGACTTGAGCTTACAAATCCTTTTTCAGTAACAATTTCACCAACAGAGTATAGTGCCAACACTTTCTCTGGCAAATCAACATCACGCCATACCTTACCTTTATAAGACGGTAATTTATTTAATGCACGGTTTAAGATCCTGGCAAATGATAATGTTTTTAAGCTAGGTTTGTTACTGCGCAAGTCAGCGTTAATTTGTTGTGCGGAATGTCCTGTATATTCTCGCAATATCACCGCTTCAGGTTTAGATAAGTTACGGTTCTTTACAAATGATAATGCAACATCGTCTTTAGCAATTTCCTTAGCCTGAAAATCAAACGCCTCTATTGCAATCGCCTTACCGGCATCTTGCTTCTCCAACTGCTCATTGATTTGCTTTTCGTGCACCTCATCAAACACGGCAATCTGAACACATCGGCAGTTTATATCATGCCCTGGATGTCCGGTATCTTCAGGTGGATTAGCATATTCAAAAATCTGCCCATCTTTTTCAGCATGATTATCTCGCACACGCTCATCACCCGCAGTGCTCCACATATACTTTTTAACACCCAAATCTTCGTGGCGAGCCTGTGTCAATGCAGCATTAAATTTTGATGTCTGATCTCGTGCAATTAATGCAGCACGCTTTTCAGATACTTTTGCGATTTCCTTAATTTGAGCGGCTAAATCCTTAATATCCCCACCGGATAAAACAGACTGGGTCACCGCATTGTTGATTTTGTTTAAATAATCTGAATCTGCCTGCAAATTAGAAATAAGAGAAACGTTCCATAATTGCGTCATCTCCAACTTCTCTTTGATATTCGGGCTATTGTTTAAATACGCTGCTAAATCAACGCCTGTTTGATTTTTAAGATTTGTTGATACTTCCCTTTGGTTTTGGATATTTCCACGGCTTACAAACCCTTGAGCGATGTATTCAGCCTCAGAAGTGCGGTCTTTTTCTTGGTATTTTTTCAGGTAATCCAATAAAGCCTGTTTACTGATCGCCTGGAACCCATCAGCACTATCCATAAAAAAAGGACTTTGCGGTCGTTGCAAAGCCCTTTCAATGTTGCTCGTCATATTTTTGACGAATACCTTAAGCTGTTGATGATACCAAATTTCTGTCCGCTTACTGCTCTTAACCGGCTTGAATTTCCGTGCCTTCCATCTCTTCTGATTTTTCAAAATCTCCGGCAAATTCATCAACATTATTCATATCCTCAATATCTTCGGCAGAAATATTAGCAAACAAGCCACTTTCCTTAAGTTCGTTTGCTATCTGATTTTCGGTTAATATCCCATTTTGAATAAAGACATTGCTCGCACTTGCAAAGGTATTCAACATATTGATTTGTTGTTCTTGAGTGAGTTCTTTCAGCGGTACAAATTCAAACCACCAATCTTGCGGATAGTTTCCGAATGCCATATTGCACAACAAAGGATCTATACGTTCTAACACGGGTCGTAATCGCTCTTCTTGCAATCGGTGTACACTTTCGTGATAGTTATCAATGTCTTCTTGACCACTTGCGAATCCAGCCGCACTTTGCCCGAATAAAATCGTAACCGGCATATCCGCAGCACCGGCTACGGCATTACGAAATTCAACCAACAGATCTTTCAATCCGCCAAAGCTAAGCTCTTTTTGTTCGTATTCATTTTCAGGGTCAAGAAGTAGGCTATTTGTCGCAGATTTAATATCTTGAACAGCACTAATTGCTTTCGCTACATCAGCTTCCATACCAGCACTAATTTTGTCGGAAAGCCCCGCTATCTTGAAAATATCAATTTTGCTCTCGTATATTAAATCGCCGATATTTTTACTTGCACCATCAAATCGTTTTAACACTTCAATTACGGCTTCTAAATCAGAAATCCCCCAAATATCTTCATCAGATAAGGGGGATTTGGCCGCATTTAAAATAACTAATCTTGAGTAATGTACACTTAATGCACCATTAATTTGATAGTAAGAATAACCTGAAAAATTAGGCGAGAGTACATCTTCATCTTTCTCCCCGTAAGGCGATATTTTCCATTTGGGCAGAATAACTAACCGCTTAATTTGCTCTGTTGGTTGTAGTGGAACATTCAAATTTAGCGTATCGGTAACGATTAAAATTGCCACAGAGCCATATAAGCTTGACCACGATAACGCTTCACCGAGGATTTCACGCAATTTTAGTTTCCGTTCTAACTTTTCGAAGGCTTCAAGTTGCTCTGCCTCTAAATCGTTTGAGTACACATCACGCCAACGGCGAACCATGTCTTGTGGGCGTTTTATGCAAATTTTACGGGCAACCCAATTTTCAGCCCATAGTGCATTAAGCTGTTCTCTATCTTCGGTAAGTGTAGAGCTTCTAACATAGGTGGTTTTTTCCTGTTTTACACCGAGTTTTAAAGCAAAAGATTGTAAATTGTCATTAATTTTCATAATTAGCAATCCAGTAGGGATTTTGGTTTTCCAAGCAAATCAGCAATAGCCATTACTAGGCTATCAACCTGATCGTCGTGGGCGTGACTATCTGTTGCGGTAAATGCTTCACATTCTGCAACGAAGTCTTTTACCCAGTAAGCATTTTCAGGTAAACACACATAACCGCTTTCGATATACCCTTGAACACCAAGCACTCGAGTATATTTATCGGCATCAACCTGAATAGCCTTAATTGGTATTCTTGCTTCACGCTGAATACGTTGAATCAACGATGTACCGCTTGCTTTATCCTCAATGTTTACACGAGAGAGATAACCAGTATTTCGAATTGATTTTTGATGATTCCAAACATCCTTGAGTTTTTGCTCAAGTTCGGGGGCCTCCCACTTACCTCGAATCAGATCAAGAATATAAACTTTTCCATCAGCCCCCTTGCCGGCAACGAGAAATACGGAGTAGTCGTTGTGTTCTTTTGCTTTTTGAGCCGTATCAGCGTAAATACCTTTAATTTTAATAATCGGCGGTACTTGATAACGAGGGAACCAAGCCCCTTTGATTATGCCTCCACCTTTACTTGTAGGGCGTTGTTGATACAAGGCGTTCCAAGTATGAGAACCCACCGCTTTTTTTATCTTGATCAAACGTTCTAAATTAAATCGTTCAGGATGTAACGGCTCCCCCTCTTTGCGAAATTCTTCATCTTGTTCGGCAATTGCGGGAAAAGAAACAATTCGCCACTGATCGCCGTCTTTTTTCATTTCTTCAATAAGCCGTCCGGCTAGATCGTCTTCGTGCCATCTTGTCATTCCCAGCAGAACGCCACTATTGGGCGACAAACGGGTATAAAGTGTCGTAGTGTACCAATCCCACACGCTATCACGCACGGTTTGAGAATTGGCTTCTTTGGCATCTTTTACAGGGTCGTCAATAATTGCTATATCAGCCCCCATACCTGTGATACCTCCACCCACACCGGCAGAACGATATGCACCACGGTGTCCTGCTATTTCAAAAATCTCGCTATTGCGTAAAGGCTGACCGGATACAGTTGCAATACGCTTTTCATTTAATGATGAATTAGGAAAAATACCGTGATAACTTTCATCATCCATTATTCGCTGCACATCACGATTCATTCGGCTTGCAAGATCGGCAGAATAGGAACAAGCAATAATCTGTAAATCAGGATCTTTACCAAATACCCATGCAGGGAAACGGCGACTAAATAATTCACTTTTTCCGCTACGGGGCGGAGCAAATATCATTAATCGAGGCTGCTTACCCGCTTTTACATCTTCATAGAATTGCTGTAACTCTTTGGCTACGATTTCATTAAACCACCCCGTCACAAAGTCGGGTTTCGTCTCAAGGGTAAAATCAAATAGATTACGCCTCGCTAACTCCAAATTCAGATTGTTTATGTTTAAGCTTTCTAAGAAGTCTAAGTTCATCATCAGAATATACCGAAAGATCGATTTCCTTTTTTACTTCGATTTGTACCGCACTGCCATCTACACCAGAGACTTCTTGTATTTGCTTATCCCGCCATTTATCAGGCTGTCTGTTTTTGAGCCAAAAAATAGCTGATGTTGGATCGGGTGGATAATGCTTAATTAACGGCGTTTCGACAATTTTATTTTCAATCACCCGAATATCAATATCAGGAGCTTCATAGCCTAATGCTCTTTTATAGAGACTATTTGCTACATTTGCATCTGCTAATAACTTCCCTTTTTTTATGGACTCCAAGAATTCAGGATATTCAATTTTCCAGTTATTGATGGTAGATTCAGCAACTTCAAAAAAATCTGCTATATCTCTATCTGTTGCCCCAAGTAAACACAGTTTTTCAACTTGGATTACATACTCCGGTTTATATTTTGTAGGCTGCCCACGCCCTTTAGACGTGGATTTTCCTTTCACGTCCAGCATAGAAAATCCTTAAAACAAATCCCCCTAAAAAATTTGGGTAGTTATTTTTCTTTCCCATTTTCCACCGCACTTTTTCTTGCCTCTACATATTCCCGAATCCCTTCAACCTTATTGCCGCATAACTTTAACTCTTGTTTAAGCAACAAGGCATACTCCACCGTTTCCCCAAAAGTTGAACCGTGAAATGTTGGCTGCATACAAGGTGCGAGCAAACTCACCGGTGGTGAAAAAGCAATCGTACGATACTCAATTTCAGGCTTACTTGCGCAATTCGTTAACAACACCGGCAGGCAAAGTAACATCGCTACATTGATTACTTTCCAGCATTTTTTTAATAGATTGAATTTGCGCATAACTTTGTTCCCGAATCGTTTGTTCTTGCTCTAAACGCTTTTCAGCTATTTTGCGTTGCTCGCCAACATCTTCATGTAATTCGTCAATAATCTTGTCCCGCTGAATCACTTTCTCGTGCAACGAATTAATCACCGCAGATTGACGCTCGATATTTAATTTATTTGCGTGTTGTATATAAAGTAACGCCATAACAAAGATGGCGACAAAAAATACCGCAATCTTATTCAGGTGCTTGAAACCGTAAGCCAATAGATTTGCACTGAGTTTTTTAATAATAAACATCCACCACATCAAGACACCTCAAACATCGCTTTCTCGCGTTTACGCCGATTGAGTAAACCTTGTGACACTCGCCCACCGGCATTTTTCCAAACAAGGAATTGTTCCGCTGCGCCTTTATAATCGCCGGCATTGAGTTTTTTCACCAGCGTTGAACGGGTAAAAGCACCTTCGCCAATATTAAATGCAAGGCTAACAAGTGCATCAAACTGATTTTGAGTGAGGGAAACTTTAACGGCAGAAATGACCGCACGTTCAAAACGCTTTAAATCCGCAATCAAAATCTCTTTGGATTTTTCTTTCGTAATTGTCATTCCACGTGAGACCGATTTTCCATCCACAAATCCGGTATGCCCGACACCAATCGTCCAAACCCCAACAATGTCAGGATATGCAGTTAATTTCTCACCCTCTGCCTGACGAATAAATTCAATTCCTTTTTCACTAATTTTCATCTTTAATCCCCAGTTTAGACACGAAGAAACCGCGCCAAATTGCATTAAGCACTGCGCCCCCACCGTAACCAGCAAGTCCAGCACCAACACAGGTAAGCTCAAGCCCTAAACCGGAATATAAACATAACAATCCACCAATCCAACCGGCAAACATAGATACAACCACTTGGCATAAAAAAAGCCCCACGCTAAAGTGGAGCTTTCCGGCTTGAATATCACTTGCATATTTCGCTACGCCGGCAAATAACCCAATAATCACCAAAGGGAGCCAGCGTAAAAAAGATTCCCAGCTATTTGGATCTTTAGTCGGCATAATAAAACCTGTTATATAAAAAAGCCCAGTTATCAAACTGAGCTTGTAAGTTATCTCATCAATTAATTTTTAATTCGGTCGAGCCTTAAGCTCACGGAAGCACTGAAAAATTAGATATGTACACTTTCTAACCCTCTCCACCGATAGCGTCTAGCACTAGCCCCGTCTTTCCTTCTTTACATTTCTAAAACGAATTTCAATACATCGGAAATATTTTCAAATTCCGTTTTTTGATTTTGTGATTTAATTAAAGTGATTTTATAATTCCCGTTAATATCTGCCGCATTGAGTTCAGAAATTTTCTCATTTTGGCTGATATAGTCTAAAATTGCTTTGTCTAAATCATCTTCCCAAATGGTATCAAATGATTGTCTAAATAAATCGACAGTAAACTCAAATTTTTGCTTTAAATAATCAACATCAAGAATAATATCAGCTCCCATAAAGCTATCAGCAGGATCTGAAAGCACAATCTTAATTTTCATTGAGCCTTTGTAATCAGCCTCTACTTGTAGTGGAGAA
Source organism: Rodentibacter caecimuris (assembly GCF_001019715.1). Classification (GTDB taxonomy): domain Bacteria; phylum Pseudomonadota; class Gammaproteobacteria; order Enterobacterales; family Pasteurellaceae; genus Rodentibacter; species Rodentibacter caecimuris. The sequence goes on along the minus strand of NZ_BBXJ01000001.1, from coordinate 1,118,519 downwards.
TTCACTAAGACAGATTTATTGATAGAAAATCCTTGCTCATTAAGAAAGTAAATCGCTTCGTCACGTATTGAAGAAACAACTTGCTTTTTCTTCTCAAGCAAAACAGCTAAACGATGTTCAAATAATGCATTGCTATCCGCTTTTAAATCAGCGAGCTTTTTTCGTTTCTCAAATGACATAATTTGTCCTTATCTAAATGGACGAATAATAAACGGTTATAGATTAATTCATCTCAAATAAAAAGCCCTGACGGGTTAAACCAATCAGGGCTACTAAATTCATTCGGTGAACATCAGTTACACAACGACCACCATATACTGAAATAGTATATCAAGTTATCAAGATAGTCAATAAGTGATTTTAATATTTTTTGCATTTTCTCGACCAGTTCGCAACAATACAAAACCAGTTACAAGCAATTCGTGAATTATTGATTTTGCAAACATCAATTCTTTTTCAATTTTTCTACGCATAGTAAGCGCGCTAGGCACTCGAATATTTGGTTTACCTGCACAAGGCTGCATTTGAATCTCTCCGCAATTTTCACGTAGTTTATTGGCAATAAAATTTACAGTACGTTTATTTACGTAGTAAGCAAACAAAATAAAATGTAAAATTCGGTCATTTTTTACAAAGAATTGTTCCACAACCTGACTAATCATAACTCCTTCATCATCATTACAAATTGGCTCACTGGGCTCAGCCGGAATTACCGATTGCATTAATCTAGCGATAATATTCACTTGAGCCTTATTAAGCCTACCGGAACGCACCCAAGCTCCCCATTTGTACATCCATTCATCAACAAATCGTTCTTGCTCACTTGTTAAAGTTAAATCGCTAAATTTACGCATCAGTCATCCCTTTAATTTGTTCTTTGTAATACTGAATAATTTCTTTGCAATCTTCGATCGTGTACTTTTTCGGATCGTGGTCTTGGCGTTCTAGCCATTCCACTTTATCTGCACCGATTTTCTTCACAAGGTTGATTCGATATTCAATTACATTTCCGCTTTTATGGTCATTACAAGGCGCACACTGCTTATGTACATTGAGTTCACAAAACCGTAATTCAGGACAAGCCCCTACACTCCGATAATGCCCTGCGTGCCATTGCCCTTGATGATAGCGACCACAACTGATACAAGGCTCGTCTTTATCCCTCAGACGAATGAATTTATTAAATACCGATTGCGCCTCTTTCAGCCATTCTGAGCGACTTTTTAATTTAACCTTACGTTCCCTTAGCCTTTGCATCTCCGCTTTCTCTCGGGCTTTCTGTGAGTTATTTCGAACGAGCTCTATTGCGCATTTTGGAGAACAAGCCTTTTGCATTGAGTTAAACGGAGTAAATTCTTTACTGCACACTTTGCATTTCTTCGGTTTGAGTAGTTTAATTCTCATTTTTCCTCGCTAAAAAAATGCATATAACTGATTAATCACATTTTCATCGGTTGTATTACCGAAAATATTTTTGAGTGCTGCATTGATTAATGCGGAGTAACACTTTTCAAATTCGTCTTGTTCCATGTTGCCGTAGCTCAAAGATTGTGCCTCAATCCGTACATCACCTTTGATGTTGTAAGTGGTTTCATAAAATCCGGCTAACACAGTTAAATGCTTACGGAACGTGTCAAATTGCTTGCGTTCGTCAAAATACTGCCACTCGGTTTTATCAACCGACCAATGCTCAAAACAGAAATTAAAAAAGGCGAAAACCTTACGATGAAATGCCGGATTACGAACTTGCTTAATTTCAATTTCGTATTGCTCGCCGTTGCGGAACTTCTGCAAGGCTTCGGCTTCCGTTTCATTTGCCGGCACAAAAGTTCCCCCCGGTAACTTCGTCATCTGAAATTTAGCCACAATACCCACCGCACTTTTTCAATTCTTCCAACTTAAACCAACCGCAAGACTTCGTGCGGTTTAAACTACAATCCCGACTGACATTCGGGAATCGTCCCGTGTAATGGCCGGCACAGCGAAAGGGTTCATCTTCAAACCACCCCAATTCATCACCGACACTGCAATCCTCAATCTCACCACCGCATTTAGGACATAGGTATTTACTCATCAAAATTCATCCTTTTCCGTTTTTTTATAACGTGGTTGTTTTTTATCCGGCTTACCCATTTCTGCTCGTCGTTCAGCCTCTAATTGATCACATTCAAACATCGCACCAAATTTCTGATCGACATAAACCTTACCCGTTCCACCGTGGCGATTTAATCTCACCATCACCTCCGTCAAATACGGATCGGCATTTTCGTTGTAAACCGATTCTTTATATAAACCGAACCAATAATCACACTCTTGCTCAATTTGCCCTGTATCACGACTATCACTCGGCAGAGGGCGCTTATCCGCACGACTCTCAAGGTTGCGGTTTAATTGTGTAAGGAGTAAAACCACACAATCCATTTCGCGTGCAAGATTTTTTAATTCTTTGGTAATTTGCCCATAGGCTAAATCGTTTCGCTCGGCTTTCTCTGCTTTCATCAAGGTGAGGTAATCGACGCCAATCAAACCAATTTCTCCCCGTTCACGCTTAATGCGGCGACATTCATTGCGGATGTGCGCCATTGATACTCCCGGTGTGTCATCGATATAAAGTAAATCACCATTGACTAAATCGCCTACAGCACTTGCCACCTTATTGTTAAACGTTTCAGGGTAAAGATGATATTTCTCGTTAAACGCCTCCTCATTCTGCTGTGATTCATAAAACGCATGACTATTCACGTCCGCACGTTTACTGATCATCCGTTCAAAAATGGCTTTACCGGACATTTCAAGGCTGAATAACAAAACGGGTTTCTTCTCATTCAAAATGCAGTTTTCCGCCATCAACGAATAAAACGCCGTTTTACCGCACTTAGGGCGTGCGCCCACAACAGCAAGGGATTGTCTAACTAACCCTTTTGAGCCAAGTAAGCGATCTAAATCCGAAAGCCCGGAACTTAATCCACGCACCGATTCAGGATTAAGCAAGCGTGTTTGATAGTCGTTCAACCAGTCATTTCCGACATCACGACCACGACGTAGCCCTTGAACTTTGCCCTCTCTTGAATAATCCGCAATTTCAGACATTAAACGGCTAATCGTCTCCAAACGTGCTTCAACCGGCGCACCGTTTTGTTCAAAAATTAATGCCTCACAATCTTGCAGTTTCGACAAGGTAAAACGTTTCACCGCCTCAGAACGTACGATTTCAGCGTACGCTTTCACATTTCCGGCGCTTGCCGTATTGTTGGATATTTCGGCAAGATAAGCGAAGCCGCCCACGTCTTCACTGATACCTTTCGATTTCAAACTATGCTCAAGTGTGAGTAAATCAATCGGCTTGTTCGCTTGCGCCAAGGCTCTCATCTCTGCAAAAATTCGCTGATGGGCGTAAGTGTAAAAACTCTCCGGCTTGAGCATGCCAAAAATCGGATTGGTTCGTTCATTCACACCCGCAAGCATTAATGCCCCGAGAACCATCTGCTCGGCTGTTACATCGTGTGGGATGATTTTCACGGTTCCTGTCGTCATTACAGCGCCTCCTCCCGAACCCGTAGCACAATATCGGCACGGATGGCAAAATCAAAATTTGCCCGCCAACCCCGATCGTTTTCGCCCCAATGATGCGGTTTCATTGCCTCGAAAAACGCACGGAAATAATTCGCCGCACATTCCGCCGTTGGCGCTTTCAATTCACCAAGAAATTTTTTGATTGCCCGCTTTCGCTTGTCGTTGATTTTTTCCACGAATGGCAATTGTCCACCACGATTTTCGTTTTCGCTGTTCCAACATTCTGCGATTTGGTCAAAATTAATTTTTTCTCCAACACGACGTGGGCTTTTCGCCAAGGATTTGCCGTCAGGCAAATTCTCCCCTTGGGGGATAATGGGGGTATTTATTTTTTCTTTTGTAATAGTTTCTTTTGTGTTCCCTACTTTTTCGGGATACCCATTCCCTACTTTTTCGGGAATTAAATCCCTATTATTTCGGGAACTCCCTACTTTTTCGGGATTAACCATTTCCCACTTAAAAACATCTAGATTTACACCAGTTTTCTTGCCAGACTCAAATAAAACCCGCTCTTTAATCAATTCTTTTCTTGCTGCCGAAAGTTGATTGATATGGTATTTTGTCGGTTCAATATTCATCATTTCGCAGACTTGTGAATGTGTAAACCAATCACTTTCTTTGTGCCAAGAGAGTGTTTTAAGAATAGTGGCTAATAAGTAAGAGCCTTTCCAACCCAACACTTTTGAGCGTAAGATAGCTTTTAAAAGCTCATTCGGAATTGCCGTGAATCCATCATCAACACTCACTTTCTTTGCACCTTGCTGTTCTGTTTTTTGTTTTGCTACTTGTTGTAAACGTAGCTCTTCAATTCTCACAACGTTACTCATCATTCAACTCCTTAAAAAGCCTTTTGGATTGTTTATCAAGTTCATCAATTGAAATCCCCTGCTCAATTAACTGTTTTAATCGTTTTCGATATTCCAAGGCTTGCCAAAAAGGAGAATAATGCGTATAATCATTCCTGAATTTGGATTTATTTCTACACATAGGAAATCTCCTTATAGAATTAACCACGGTTGCAGCCGTGGTTTTTTATTGCCGTTTGTTTAATACAATCACACTCTCAATCGAAAGCTGCGTTGCCGATAGATGTTTGCTCAAGGCTTGACGGATTTTGTCTTCCTCGTGTGAGGTAATTTCACCGTCTTGCAATGCCTGCTCTAAGATTTTGTAAAGTAATCCGCGTGCAGATAATTCTTGAATCTGCAATAGGGATAACTCCGCATTGTCTAATTCATCTGTTGCTACATTCGGTACAAAACGACCACCAGATAATCTGCAAATCTCATCGGTAAAATCCATTAAGCCGTACTCTTGCTGAATAGCGATTAACTCTTCCGTCTTAAATCGCTGCCCTTTCGTCTGATAGAGCCGATTGTTCAGCTCACTTTCAGAAAAACCAAGAAAGCCCGCGACCGCACTTTTACCGCCCGGTACTTTCTCGATCATCTCAATAATCATTTTCTTCATCGCCATAATTTCCTGTGGTTTTTTATGGTTTTCATTTGGGGGGAATCGGGTAAATTAGTTTTTAACAGGGAAAACATCGTCAAGAGAGACATTCGCACCCAAAGTGTTTAGTGCTACGATGATTTGTCTCGCTACAGCCAATGATGGCTTACGGGTTCCGGTTTCGTAATTTGCAATTCTTGGTTGACTCCAGCCAATACTGCTCGCCAATTGAGTTTGAGTTACACCAATTTGATTGCGGATTTTTGCAATATTGTTCATATATATTTCCATTTGTAATAAATCCCATACAAATAAAATCACAAAAAGAAATGTTTGGCAATTGCAATTTGAAATTATGAAAATATAACGGAACGTATTAAAATAGATTGCAGGTAAAACAAGGGGGAAAAATGTCAACAACGTTAGGTGAAAGAATCAAGGCTTACAGGGAGCAACTTGGTATAAGTCAAAAAGAATTAGCTGAACGTAGCAATCAGCTAGATAAAACAAATTCAAATTGGGGGCAACCAAGAATAGCTAACTATGAGAAAGGTAATCGAACACCGAATCTTGATGATATAAAAATCTTAGGAAAAGTCCTAAATGTAGATCCACAAGTTTTGGCTTTTGATACCAATGTTGAACCAATAAAAATTGTAAGATCTCGCGAATATCCACTGCTTAGCAAAGTACAAGCCGGCTTATGGACCGGAATTGATTATCTCCAAAACATTGATGAGGGCTTTGAATTTTTATCAACCAACACACTGGCTTCCGAAAATGCTTTCTTTTTGCAAATATCCGGACAGTCAATGGAAACACGCTTTCACGAAGGGGATTTAGTGTTAATCGATCCGGACCTTGCTCCGACACCGGGCAAATTTGTTGCGGCTGTTAATGGTGATGGTGAAGCAACATTTAAGAAATATAAAGAACTTGGTACTTTTGATGAATGGGGTTCTCCACACTTTGAATTAGTGCCGCTTAACGATGTATTCCCAACATTAAGCTCTCTCAACCAAGAGATACGCATTATAGGTGTAGCCGTTGAGCATCGACAAGGCTTGTAATGAGAGCCCACCAAAGCCAGAAGTTGATTTTATTACAGGCAAGAATCAATATAAATTAGGAGTAAAAATGCAACAGAAAATTCAAAAAGCCCAAGATAGCTACGGGCGGTTGCTTGAATTACAAAAAGAATTAGCTCAGAGCCTAAAATACTGGGAGGAAGCAACTAAGTTAGTTCAGGAACTTGAAGAATTTTATCACCAACCAACGTGGCTAGACCTACACTATAGTTCCAAAAAATATACTTTAGATACAAAAGGAAATTATAGTGTGCTATCAGAAGATGCCATTTGGAATGCCTTATGGGAGCAACAGAATCTGGAAGAAAAACTTGTAGAAATTATTAAGCCAATATTAGACAGAATTAAAGACGAAGCCTAGGCTATAACTGTAATACAAAGCCAGAAGTTGAATTTTGAGAATAGCCAAAAGAACGAATAGAGCGTTGTGATAGAAAGCCGGAAGTTGAATTTTGTGGGGTAATGTAACTGTGAATAAAATGAATCTGTTGTAACTTAGATAAAATTTCACTAAATTCAAAATAATAAAGAGAAAAATCTAATGATAAAACCAAATCATTTAAACTGTTTGCCTTACACAGAGGCAAAAGCATTAATGGATATTCCTAAAAGTTACAATAAGGATTTACAGTGGAAACCAGCTAACAATCGTAATTATGTCACTTGTCAATTCATTCCTTACGACGAGCGAGATCCGATAATTAAAGGCACATTAACCAGCGTAAACGTACAACTCGATTATAAAAGACCCAAAAGAATAAAACGAGAAAAAACAGTATTGACATTGTTTCAACAAAAAAATGGAGTAAAATATCGAGCATATCAACTTGAAGCTGCTCATGAAGATAACAAATCATCACGTGACAATAATGAAGATATTTACGGTTGTCATGAACATATCGGTGAAAAACTTCAACTGGTGGAACAAGAGTACCCTATTGATGATGTTGTAAATTGGTTTAAACTATTTTGTAATAAAATAAAGCTTGATTTTACTGGAAACCTTCCACAATACTCTTTGGTAGAACATAATGATGAACTGTAATTGGCTAGCAAATCACCCACTTTTCACTTGTCGAGAAGTCGATACAGTGGACGGTCAAAAGGGGCTTGCAATTCACACATCTTTCCGATGGATAGATGGGAGTGCCTTTTGTTTTTATCTTGTGCCTTGTGGGAACCAAATTATGATTACGGATGATGCAGATAGTATTTTTCATCTTCACACCCAAGGGCTTCCTGTTACCAAATCTACCGTCAACGCATTGCGTGATAGAGTTAACTTCACCCACTCTAATGTTTGTGTTGAAGAAGATGGCGAGCTTTACATGCTGACACAAGAAAGTGACTTACCCTATGCCATTTCAGATTATTTAAGTGTGTTCAGTATTATCAAGAATTACGAATATCAACAGCTTGGTATAAGTGATGAAATTAATAATCTTGCTCAAGACGTAGAAAATTATCTAAGGCTGCTTAAACCGCAATCTATTTTTAGCCGTGAACCAAAAGTCCAAGGTATATCCGGTCACAAATATAAATTTGATTTAGCCGTAGATAATCAGCTTTTCTTAGCTATCCAACCAACACCGCAAGCGGTAGGTGCAGCAATGAGAAAAATTGGCGATGTAGTAAGTAGCAGCGATCTTGATAATAGAACCATCATTGTTGTTGTTGATGATCGCAATAGCCAAGATTTATTCAAACAAAAAGCCGAGGAAGAAATCCAAATCATTTCAGCCTTAGCTAGCGCAGTCCCCTTCACCAACTTAATAGAACAAGCTGAAAAAATCACCCAAGCCGCACATTAAGTGCGGTTTTCTTTGTTTATTAACCAACATGGTTAAATTTTACTTGACAATTCTAAAATATAGGGTAATATCCACATGCAGAAGCAGGCATTGCTGAAATGCAATGTTTGCTGCTGATTCCGGGGCTCAATCTATGTGGTTGAGCTTCCGTGCTTTTAGGCTAAGGAAAATATGGCTAAAACTTATATCGTTTATCTTGATGAATTCGGTCATATAGGCCCATACATATCATCAGAACATTCACAGCACAACACTCACCCCGCATTTGGGCTAGGGGGATTTGTTCTACCAATTAATGCAGTTCGTCCATTCTCCTCATTCTTCTTTGATTTAAAACTTAAACTTTTTCAAAATTTTGACATTAAGCAAGCCAAAGAAAAAGCCAAAAGTAATGGAGAAAGGTTTCAGCTTTCTACTTGGGAAAAGAAAGGTTCTCAGCAGTATTCAGTAGTTAACCTAAAAAAATACAAAGATTTCTTAATTCGATCTACCTCAAGAATCATTAATAGAATCACGTCAAAAGGCGGATTTCTCTTTTATGTTGGAGAAGCAAAATTTAGAGATCCTAAACAGCATAACCCACAGGAAGTCTATAAATCAAGTCTAACAGAGATAATCAAACGGCTAGATGATGAATTTAAATCTGAAGATGCCCAGTTCCTTATTTTTATGGATGATAGCGAAGGTAGCGCAGATTTAGTAAAAAAATCAATCTACGAAATGCACCAAAACGGCAGGTTTCAGCTCATTGAAGCACCAATGCAAGTAGATAGCAAATTATATCAAACAATTCAGTGTGCCGATTGGCTGTGTGCAATCTATGGTAAAATTTCGTACTATCAAATTGAGCCACAGGCAAAACCTGAGTACGAATTGTTTGTCCGCTACTTCGGTGATAAAATAGCGAGCGCACAAAAAAGAAGTAATGTTCGAAATAATCTCCCCAAATTAGCTAGCAAAGAAAAATTACAGGCTTTGAAGAAAAAGTTTGATGATCGACGTTGCAGGCAATTACAAATTTGTCGGAACTAACATCTATTCTTAAACCATTTCTCATAGATAGTTATCGGTTTCTCATTGTAACCGCCCTCATGGCGGTTTTCTTTTATCTCGACGAAATCTATTTCGTTAACATCCTCATACCACCACGAAAATAACCGAAAAACTGACCGCACTTCCCTTTTTATCCCCAAATCCACGCTTAAGCCTTATTTATTGTTCAAAAAACAAGCAATCAAACTACTTCATCAAAAAATTATTCTCTTAAAAATCAATCAAACAATAACAAATTGAAATATGTTTTACAAAATAAATCACTTTTTGTTATTGACTTTTAAATTTCAAACCGTGATAATAACCACATCAAAACAAAACACCCACTAAGGAAATAACATGACAGCTAAACAACTTCTTGAAAACCAAAATTTCTTTTCAATGGCATTGGTAGAAAGTATCAAGCTAATGGCACAGAAAAGCGGTAAAAGCACTCAAGAGTTATATCGTCTATATCAAAAACAAGAGAGTGGATTTATGGACGAGCTAACGAAAAATATCAAAGCCTGTGCTGAAATCACCGCTCAAGCCCTCGCTTAAGAATTTTTACCAAGCTCTTTGAGGAGGGCTTGAATAAAGGTTCTTAACCTTTCCACCCGAGCAGGCGAAAGCCGAGAGATAAGCAGAGACGGTGGTTTGAATGTTCTTTAAAAATCTATATACCGTAAGAGGTTAAGAGATTGTTGTACTTAATCTGTTATCTACGGTTGCGACACAATTTAGTTAAGTGGAATCGGGTTAACTTGTTTAATGACCCCCACGCTGAACGGCAGTAAAACAAGGCTTATTTCAAACCGCGATTACTCTCTTAAATAACGAGAAATGAATTTGACGGTAACAAGGTTACACTGAAATGACAGAGTATCGGATTTATCACATTGTAAGTGCGGTTTGAAATAAGAGAGGAGAAAGAGTATGAACATCACAAAATCGGTTAATCCGGCAAAAAACTTTAAGCGGGCTAAACGTATCGCTCAAAAGCAAAAAGCTTTAATTGCTAAACCAATCGGCAACAAGGTTGAAAAAGCGATAAATCTTGCCGGCAGAGACAAAAAGCTAATTGATATTGCCAACTATAACTATGTAAAAGGCAAAATCAAATCCGGTCAAGTCAGAGCCAAAGAACGCCGACAAATGGGTTGTCGGGAGTTAGTGAGAGTTTAAAAGAGGAAACTACAAATGGAAACAATCACAATTTCAAAGTCGGAATATGACGAGCTAATCCGACAATCTAAGCGAATGAAATTCATTGAACATTACCGCCCTACACTTGCTCAAGATATAGATACCGGAGAATATTCAGTTACTGTACACGAAAATGGAATTATTGACACATTACGGTATGGAAAAGGGATTGAATGCATTGATAAAGCAATTGAAGATATTCAAAAAATGCAAAAAGCCTTCTGGATTGGAGAAGAAAGCGAAATCTATGCCGGTCGCACTGTTGAAGAAATTCTTATTGAGCTCTTTGATGAAAAAGAACGAGAGGAAGTCTTAAGGGAAGGGTGGTATGGCCCAGTTGATTTAAGTCTTAAAATGACTGTAACTGATAGTGAAACAGGTATTAAAAAGCTAACAACGATTAGCAAATTAATAAATGAAATTGTCGTGTTCCCTGAATTAATATTAACCGCATATAACTAACTTTTGCTTGAGCCTTACAAGCCTAACTCTATGGTTTATAGATAAAGAGCTAAGGTAAGCTATAAACTAAAGCAGATTCAGGTACTTGCACTACTTTAATCGGAGATACTGCGTGCTTTAAGCCGATCCTCGCAAGGAAAAGCATATAAACCCAGTTAGCCTTTCTGTAAAAAAGGCAATCATCAAAAACCGCTCTCAAAACCCTGTGCGAAGCAATTCGCCCAATCTTCTTGAAACCTCTAAACCGAGAGCGGTTTTTAATGACATAGAGACCCAGTCTCACTCCACTTGCCCACTGTAACAGGTGGTTTTTTTATACATAAAGGTTCTATATATGCTTTCAACAATACTTACCTCAGCATTAGTTTCATTACTTGTATCGCTGTTAGTCCACTGGTTCACAATGACACAAGTAACGAAGTGGTTTGATAAGTTCTTCAATGAAGAAACTAAAGCCTTTGAACAATATGCGAAAGATATTAAAGAAATAGTTAAAAAAAACTCATAGGCAAACCTTACAGAAGTTTTTGCCAAGAGCTGTTAATTCAATAATTCCTTTACCCATTTCTAATTTAATCTCTTTTTCAATTTCAAGAGATTCTCTAGCTTCTTTTTTTTCTTCGGGAGACATATTTTTATCAAAATAAATTTTACCACTATCTAAGTCAGCTAACATATTCTTGGCATTACTATTCATTTTTTCATATTCATCTTTCAATGCCATAAAGTTCCCATGGTTTTTATGTTTATCATATAATTCATCTTTGGGTCTTTTTCTATCATAGAAGACATTTACTAATTTTAATCTGATAAGATTGTCAATTGAGGGGGAAATGATAGTGATATCCTGTACTTCAGGATTATCTAGGAAAACATGAGAATATAGCTCAGTAAAAGTACCATTAGGGAATTTTAAGTGAACCGCAGAAATCGTAGCATCTTCCCCTATTTGAGAAAGATAATATAAGTTCTTAGCATCTAACGGACTGAGCATTTTAATCATTTCAACAAACGAAGGGTGAATATTACTAGATTGTGTCTTATCCATTGATGAAGCTATTAGTTTCGCAAACATTCCTCTAATTTCATCTTCTTCCATATAGAATTTAGAAGCTTCAAGAGCTGGACCAACGACACTCAATTTGGGTTCTTGAATATTTTCTTCAGGGATTTTTTCTATTTCCTCTTTTACCTCATTTGCATATTTTTCAAGATTAGCTGCTTGTTTTATTTTATATTTCTGATAAGCATTATCTGGAAATCTACCAATAGTTAAAGTCCAAATTTGTGTGAGGCTTTCAATAGGTCCTTTCAAAGCACCTGCGGCTGCTAGTCCACTTAAAGCACCACTAACGATAGGATACAACTCATTCATAATAAAATCCTCTTTGTTGAAGTGATAAATTAAAAGTTTGGTCGCTGATAATCTTACCACTGAGCAGAGAGGATTTCATTATGGAAATAACATTGACACCGCTCCCCTTTCGGATTAAGATAACCGCACTACAACTTCAGCGGTTATCCGCACCCGACAGCATAGCGGTTTTTTTATGCCTAAAATTTAGCATAGTAAATCTATGTTCGGGTCGAGAGAACCTAATACAATACCGAAAGGAAATAAGTTCCGCCGTCTGAAGCGGTAGTTGAAGCCCGAACACCACTAATGTTCGGTTTACTAACTAAACTTCAGGTATAAAAAATGTCAAATCAAATTCAATTCCAATCTTTCAATTTTAAAGATCTTCCTGTTCGTATTATTACCGATCAAAATAACGAGTTTTGGTTCTGTGCCAATGATGTTTGCTCAATTTTAGATTACACCAACCCTAGACAAGCGGTTCATAAAAATTGTAATCCAAAGGGTGTATCTATTAGAGACACCCTTACGATTGGCGGCAATCAATCAATGATCTTCATCAACGAACCGAATTTATACCGCTTAATCATCAAAAGCAGAAAACCCGAAGCCGAACCTTTTGAAGCGTGGGTATTTGAAGAAGTGCTACCGCAAATTCGTAAAACTGGAAAATATCAGTTAGAGCCCAAACAGCTCGCCTTACCCGAGCCCGAAAAGAAATTCACTTTTGAATTTACCGAACACGAACTTCAGTTATTACCATGGATATGGTTTATCGCCTTACGAGGCACAGAAACTTGCCGAATGATTTATCCGGCAATGGAAACTATCGGTTCAAAATATTCCGGTGCAATCTACGGACAAGCCTACGAATATAAGCACACTATTCGGGAAGTTCATAAGCTACTGAAACGCCTTACAGCCGATTTCAAATACGACTATGAGAGTAACTGGCGAGTGCTAAAACACCTCGAGAATTACAACCCGAAATCTAATAACTACCAAGTAATCTAAAACCTAACTAAAACCGACCGCACTTTTCCCCGTGAAAATCGTGTGGCGGTTTTCTACACCCAAAATTCAGTAAATTGACTAAAAAGGAAACAAAAATGAACATTAAATTCACCTTCAAATTAGAAGCAGATAGCAACTGTCAAGGCGAATATGTGCTTGAGTATGAAGCCACTAAACCGTGGACGATTGACGGTGCAAACGAAAAAGCAGCCGAAATTATCCGACTGCTTGAACTACACAGGCTTGAACAAAAGCCAATGATTAAACCGATTCCGTTAATTAAGGTTGAACATCGTCATCATCTTGATTAATGCGGTTGTAAATATCATCAGCAATTTGAAAAAGCGCGGAAACAATATCAGTTAGTCCGTTTTCCCAATTTCCATTGGCTCGATAGATTTCTTCTTTCGGTACAAGCTGAACCGCTAAATCTACCGCCTTTTCATAACTGATACATTCTTTTTCCATAATACTCTCCTCTGTGTTGTTGAACAAAACACAAGGATACCACGTTTGCGGTCGTGGCTAAATAAACCGCACTTTTTAGAGGAAACAAAAATGAACAAACGCCAAAAGAAAAGAAAGCGATCTCAACGAAACCAAATCGCTATGCGTTCCCGCACCGTATTTATTAACGAACCACCAAAACAGGAAGCCACTATGCACAAATCAATCTTTGAATTTCTCGCCTTTCTTGGCAAAGGCGCACTTGTTTTACTCGCCACCGCAATCGTAGTGATTGCCATTTTTAGTGTCTCGCAAGCTTGGGGAAATCCGACAGACTGGCACAACCACGACCTCAGCGAGCAAATCAGCCGTGAAACCCGAGCTGAAATGCGAAAACTTTGGCGTGAAGAAAACGGGGATTGGCAGCCAAATTTAACACCACAAGCGGAATGGGAACTACTCCACTACACAGCAATAAAACAAGCGGAGTTAAATCATGAAAATCAATAAAACACGCAACTATGACATTCAATCGCACCCACAAGGATTGGGCTATATCGCCGTGGAATATATCAACGGAAAGAAAGTATGGATAAGCCAAAACCACTGCGACAAGTCATTATGTGAAACCGAAATTGAAAAAAGAAAGCAGCGATTAGCAGAGCTAAATTTGCTTAATCAAACAAAAAATAGACGTAGAAATTGACCGAACTTTGGAGATTAAACAATGAACCCTTTACTTGCCTCAGCTCATCAAGAACACCTAGACAGCCTCGCCGCTTGGGATTGCGCCCTTGAGGAAGAAATAAAAGTGGTTAAATCCGAGGCTGAAAATAAAGATGAACACGTCCTTTACGCCATCAACGAATACGTTAGTTACCATGATGACGAACTGGCATTACACGACTTAGCATTCGGTTCTGGTGCATTTGACAAGCTCATTGAATTACGTGATCGCGCGATTGCTCATGTAGCTGAAAAACGTATCGAAAAACGAATGAATGAATATCATCCGCCCTATTAATGGAGGTAAAAAATGACAACGACACAAAATACGCCAACTAAACCAAACGCACCGGTGAAATTATCCGAATGTAAAACGCTCAAGGATTTTTTGAGCCACCCGATTATTCTTGAAAAAGTGAAAGCATTGGTCAATAAAAATGCGGCAACTTTTACCACAAGTATTATGCAGATTGTAAACAGCAATACCATGTTAAAAAATGCCGTTCCAATGAGTGTTTTCAATGCAGCCTGTATGGCAGCAACGCTGAATTTGCCATTACAAAACGGGCTTGGTTTTGCTTACATGGTGCCATATCAACGCAGTTACAAAGATAAAGATGGTAAATGGCAGAAAGTAACCGAAGCTCAATTTCAAATCAGTTATAAGGGATTAATCCAACTGGCGCAACGCAGCGGACAATTTAAACGATTAGTCGCTGTTCCGGTTTATGAAAAACAACTGATCGAAGAGGACCCGATTAACGGCTATGTGTTCGACTGGAAACAAAAGCCGGAGCAAAACGAAAAACCTATCGGCTACTATGCTTATTTCCAACTGGTGAATAGCTTTACCGCTGAATTATACATGACTGAGGAAGAAGTCAATCAACACGCACAACGCTATTCACAAACTTACCGCACCTACCTTGACAAAAAATCAAGAGGGGAAAAAGCCACCAGTGTTTGGGTGGATAACTTCGATTCAATGGCCCTGAAAACCGTCATGAAACTTTTGCTTTCCAAGCAAGCCCCGCTATCTGTCGAAATGCAAAGTGCAGTATTAGCCGACCAAGCCGTAGTGAAAGATGCCGAAAAGGGCGAATTTTCTTATGTCGATAACAATATCCAAGACGCAGACTTTACAGAATTGACCGTCAGTGATGAAGCCTTTGAGAAGTGTAAACAAAACATCATCAACGGTGAAACCACACTACAAGAATTGTGTGATAGTGGGATGTATGAGTTCAGCAAAGAACAGTATGACGAATTGGAGAAGTTGGAGAAACTATAACGTCAGAAATTCTTATTCTTTATTTAAAATTAAAAATTAAGTACTATAACCACACTAGTCAAAAGAGGAAAATCAATGCTCATCACTCACAATAGAGAAAAATTGTTACAAGTAATTACTTTTTTTTCTCAAAATGTTGAAAAGTTAGGGAAAATAAAGCTCTTTAAGTTGCTTTATTTCCTTGATTTTGAGCATTACAAACAAGTAGGGCGTTCCGTAACAGGGCTTGATTATTCTGCTTGGAAAATGGGACCTGTACCTGTCGATTTACATGAAGAAATTAAACAGCCAGAAGCCGATTTTCTAGCTAAAATCAAAATTGAACAAATTCCCATCCGTAAAGGAAGACAAGAAATGCTGAAATTTAATGCCTTGTCTGAATTTGATCAAACCCATTTTTCTAAACGAGAATTAAAAATACTTAATACATTAGCACAGCAATATAAAAATGCATTTGCTGATGATATGGTCGAAGCAACCCACCTTGAACGTTTACCGTGGCATCAAATCTATGAAGTTGAAGGCAAAAAGAAAGAAATAATTCCTTATGAGTTAGCATTACCAAGCCAAAATAGGGAGTCAATGCACAAGGACAGTATTGAACGTCTAGCACTGCTTGAGGTGTTAAAGTAATGCTTCAGTTGGGTTCAATCTTATTTCATCCTAAATTCAAGTTTAATGATGGCGGAGAGCGTGATAAATACCTAATTATTTTGGGTATGACATCACAAAAATTGATTGTAGCTAAAACCACTTCAAAGGGGTGGAGATATACCCTTGAATATGGTTGTCAGTTAAATACGCATCAAGCATTCTTTTTGCCACAAAATAGTAACCCTATACTGAGTAAAAATACTTGGATTTGTTTTGATGAATTTTATGAACTTGATAAAAATGAATTGGGCAATCGAATAGGTAATTCTGAATTATTTCATTGTGGAATATTAGTTAATGAACATCTAAAATATATTCAACAATGTGCATTGCAATCAGACGATATTTCAGCACACCAAGAGCTAATTATTCGACAATCACTAATCTAAACATTTGACACCCACCGCCCTTTCGGATTAAGATAACCGCACTACAAGCCGTTACCCAACGGCTTTTTTTATAGGAATAACACAATGAAAAAACAAAATACCCAACCGGTAAAAATAGAACTCAACGGTGAAGCCGGAAAACGGGTCGCACTTTCCGCAGCAAAAAGAATTATCAAAACGCATAACAAAGAAATCAAAGCGTTAGCCTACAAATGATTACTCTTGAACTCGTTCTTGCCATTCACGAAACCATTTTAGAAACCGAACCGGGGCTAAAAGGACAAGCGGATTTAGGCAAACTAGACAGTGCATTAGCACGTATTGATAACTGGATGTTGTATGAAAATACCGACAACATCTTTGACATTGCCGCACTCTATGCCGTAGCCATCGCCAAAGCGCACGCATTTCCAGACGGCAACAAACGCACAGCAATGGTTACAATGCTCACCTATCTCGATCTACAAGGTGTAGAAATTCCACCGGATCACGGACTAGATGATACGATGGTAGATGTGGCGAGCGGTAAATTAGATTTTATTGCACTGTCTCGGCATTTACAGCAACTTGCCATTTGACAACCCCAAAACTTTATACTACTATCCGCCCTAAGGTGTCAGAACCTTTTCTTAAGCGGCGGTAGTAAGCAGATCGCCAAAGTGCGGTCTTTTTTTATGCCGAAATCTCGACTATGTCGAGAGGGCGACTAATACAATACCTTCGGGGAATACGTCCACCCTTAACCGCTTAGGAGGGTTCTGAACCTCTCGACTCCACTGTCAGAAGTGGATTATTTCAGAAAATCTAAGCGGAGATGTCATTATGACAAACTTATCAATTCTTAAAACCTCAATTCGTAGTCTTGATGGACTTTACTCTTTAACTGATCTTCACAAAGCAAGTGGTGGAGACGAAAAACATAAACCAGTTTTATTTTTACGTTTAGATCAAACCAAAGATCTTATTTCAGAAATTGAGAATGACAAAGTACAGATCTGTACTTTGCCAGTAAAAACTGTTCGAGGTGGTAAAAATCCAAGTACATACGCCTGCGAAGAACTTGTTTTAGCCTATGCAACTTGGATCAGCCCTAAATTCCATTTAGTTGTTCTACGAGCTTTTTTGGCAATGCACCGAAACGAACCGAAACAGATTGCTTTGCCAGAACCTCCGAAAATGTATCAGCGTGAACTCACCGAAAAAGAAATGCAAGATTTCTGCTGGGCATGGTATGGCTTACGCAACTACATTGAACTAACCGATAAATTGCAAAAACAATTCGGTGGTTTCGGTGGTGATTATGCCCGAGCCATTCGCCAACTTAACGAACGCTACGGCAATCTTCCACAAGAGATGTTGCCGACATTGCAACGGATAACGACCGAATTTAATCAAGACATTACGCACGGCAACGGCTGGAACCGCATTATCTACAATGTGCGACACCCTAACGCCATCATCCGAAGTGGCGGATTAGTCCACTTATTCTAAAACTTAATTAAAACCGACCGCACTTTCCCCCGTGAAAATCGTGTGGCGGTTTCTTGCACCCAAATTTCAGCAAAAGGACGAAAAAATGTTCAAGAAAGGTTTAAAAATTGTGCTTGCAGTGTTTGTGATTATCAGCGCATATCAACTGGATCTCACCCACGACTACGATGGGAAAATTTGTAACATTCAATAATGAGGAATAACCATGTACCAATTCAAAGCCCGATGTTCGGGACTTGCTGACTTAATGCCACAGAAGAGAGGCGGAGAGGGACTTTCCGACACCGCCAAAAGTGCGGTCAGAAAAATCGCTAAATTCGACTTGTTTGGTTATCAAGATTTTGAAGGCAACAAATACACCGAAAAAGGGAATCTTCTGGAAGAACAAGCCATTAAATTAAGTGGCAGAAAACGAGGCTTACCCCTCAAGAAAAACACTGAACGCCGAGAGAATGAATGGATCACGGGAGAGTGTGATATTTACGTTCCCTCTCGCAAGCTCATTATTGATACAAAATGCTCGTGGGATATTGGCTCACACCCATTTTTTACTGATGAAGCGGCAGACAAAGCGAAAAAAGCCGGTTATGACATTCAAATGCAGGGCTATATGTGGCTATGGGATTGTGAAGAAGCACAAATTGATTTTGTCCTCTTCCCTACACCCTACGAAATGTTGAATAGCTATGATAGCCCAGAACGCTACATTGATTTAGTCGAGCAAATCCCACAAGAGAAACGGATTACAACGGTTACGGTAAAACGTGATAACACCCTCATCGACAAAATCAAAGAACGTGTTAGTGCTGCCCAAGAATATTATCAACAGCTCATTCAGGAAATGAGCTAATCCCATTCTGAACCACACCGCCCACTTAACCGTGGGCTTTTTTATAGGACAAACAAAATGCAAAAGAAATACGAACTGTTGAAAGATGACACCAAAGAATATTTGGGCAGAACGCTATATCGCATTAAAGCCCTAATCTCTTTTGGTGCAGTAGTTGCCGGCGAACTTGGCGGCTATATCGAAGCAGAGAAAAATTTAGATCAATCTGGCAACGCTTGGGTATGTGGCAACGCTCGGGTATTTGGCAACGCTCAGGTATATGGCAACGCTCGGGTATATGGCGACGCTGAGGTATATGGCAACGCTGAGGTATATGGCAACGCTCGGGTATATGGCGACGCTGAGGTATATGGCAACGCTGAGGTATATGGCAACGCTTGGGTATATGGCAACGCTTGGGTATGTGGCAACGCTCGGGTATTTGGCAACGCTCAGGTATATGGCAACGCTCGGGTATATGGCGACGCTCAGGTATATGGCAACGCTGAGGTATATGGCAACGCTTGGGTATATGGCAACGCTTGGGTTAGTTCTTGCGCCATTGTTTCCGAGCGAAAAATGATTTTCTGGGCGAGTAATGTCGGTACCGAGAACGGTACACTCACAGTGTTTAATGGCAAGGATGACTTAATCGTTACAAGAGGTTGTTTTACCGGCACAGTCGATGAGTTTTTAGCAAAATCGGCGAAAGTACATGACGAGAAAACCAAACGCGAGTATCAACTATTGATCGAAGTGGCGAAGAGCAGAATTTTAGGACAAGGATAAGGATAAGAAAAATGAACATAAATGAAACGCTACAAGAGCGCGCTGAAACACACGGAAATTTTCACGAAGGTGCGGTGATTTTTAATGACATCTTAAAGCACGTTGAAAAATCAACAAAGCTGGATAGCACACACAAATACGCAATCACGATGATAGCGACAAAGTTGGCGAGAATATTAAACGGTAATCCGCACGAAGTCGATCACTGGCGTGATATTGCAGGTTATGCAACGCTAGGCGGACGATTAGATATACCGGAAGAATCGTTATCACCGCAACCGCTCAATGCGTTTGTTGAGTTGCCGGTTGTTGATACAAACCGCAATTAACCGAACCGCTCTTATGCACAGTTTCATTTTATAAAAGCCCTGTTATTACAGGGCTAAATTTTAAGCAACAGTCAAGTCTTTAACTTCTGTTTGTTCATTTACAGTTTTAATAACGCCAATGGCGTGTTGGCAACTTTGCTTTGTTGTATAGCCTTCACCACTTGTCGCTATAGATTGGTGATTACCTGCTTTCAATCTCCAGCGAAATTCACCTTTCGCATCTTTATAAATTTCAAAATACATAGGAGCTCCTTATGCACCAAATGAAAGAATATACCTTTACTTATCATTTTGAGGGTCAAACTTGGGTTATCAATATCTTTGCCGATACGCCAAAGCAAGCCAAAGAAAAAATAAAGGCAGTTTCCCAAGCAACCTACGAAGGCGAAATTACGCAATCAATTCACATTCCAGTAAAAGATACCTCGTGGTTAGCAAAGGCGATCAAAAGAATAGCACAGCGATTTTCATCTTCAACAAAATCATTTTAATTTTGAGGCATATCTCACATTTTAATAAGTGGTTTTGCTTTTGAAAAATTTGACACTGCCCCCAATTCAGACTAAACTAAACCCACTTTCAACAGAATGTCAGCAAGTCGCATTAAGTGGCTCTTTTCATAGAAACCCTATTTCACAAGGGATTTTCGCACAACCAAAGGTATTTATTATGACTAAAACGAAATTGCTTATGCCAACAAAGGTTCGCAACGTTTCAGCCCGCCAGTACTTAAATGAAGCGAAAAGAAACTCAGTGAATAACAACATTGAGTCAGTAAGATTTATCCCGCCAACTATCGGTTCTTCCGGTTACGGTAAATTTCAGATTACTTATAAAACGCCTGTATTGGTAGCACGATGAAAAACGAGCAAGAACAAGAAAATTTGCCTAGTGAAATGCTTGAAGAAGAGCATTTTATGAAAGAGTTTGTACATCTTCAACAGCAGGAAATTATGCTGAAACGTGAAGAATTAGCTTTGCGTCGCGAAGAAATTCAGGCAAACGAACGACTGGCAGAAAGATCGATTGAAGCCAAACAACAAACCGATTTAAATCACGGAAATATTTTTTCTGCCTTGCAAAAAGGAAAATTGTATATCATTGCACTCATTGCTGTATTAGTAATGATCATTATTCTCTATGCAATGAACACAGGAAATACGGAGTTTGCTCTTGAAGTGTTGAAAATAGGTGGTGCATTAACGGCTGGATACTTTGCTGGTTTTGGAAAAGGTAAATCGGTTGTGCTGGAACAACAACAAAGACGAAACGAAGATGAATAAATTTTCAAAAACCCCGTTGCAATCCACGGGGTTTTGTTTTACTATCCGCCTAAGGTGTCGAAACCTTTTTCAAGTGGCGGTAGTAAACGGATCGCCAAAGTGCGGTCTTTTTTTATGCCGAAATCTCGTTAAGTCGAGAGGGCGACTAATACAATACCCGCAAGGGAAATACGTCCAGCCTAACCACTTGAAGGCTTTCGAACCTCTCGGCACCATTTGTCGAAAAATGGTGAATTATCGAAAATATCAAGTGGAGAGTCAAAATGACAAATATCATCACCGCCGATTACAACGGCACTCAAGTTTTCTTCCAAGATGACGCATATCTCAATGCAACTGCTATTGCAAAACATTTCAATAAACTTCCTAACGAATGGCTACGTCTAGATAGCACTCAAGAATATATTGATTTACTTTGCAAAAATTTAAATACGGAAAAATCCCGCATTTTAAAAACCACTCGTGGCGTAAATGGTGGCACTTGGCTACACCGCCGTCTCGCTGTTCCATTTGCTCGTTGGTTAAATGTCGAATTTGCCATTTGGTGCGATGAACAAATTGAAAAGATCTTGATAAATAAAAACCAACCAAAACAACTCGCCCTACCCGAGCCGGAAAAGAAATTCACTTTTGAATTTACCGAGTATGAGCTTGAGCAACTTGTTTGGCTATGGTGCGGACATCGCCAAATGAACACACTTTTGGGCGATATGATTGATCCGTTAGATGCCATTGGTTCACGCTTTACCGGCATAGTCATTAGTCATCATCACGAATATCAACGGCAATACAAAGCCACACTCCCAACCATTCAACGCTTGATTGCCCCGTTTAAGCAATCGGACCGTCTGAATTGGACACGGGCAATCAACCTGATTAAACAATAAAACCCAACCAAAACCGACCGCACTTTTCCCCGTGAAAATCGTGTGGCGGTTTCTTGCACCTTAGATTCAGCAAAAGGAACAGAAAATGAGCATTAGAAAGGTAAAAATTACACTGATAGCGTTGGTATTTATCAGCTTGGCGTGGCACTTAGAACTTGGTAATGATTATGACGGAAAAATGGCACCTATACATAGAATTGAACAGGCTTTTTAGGAAAACAAATAATGAAATTAACAAACAAAGAGGACTTAAAAAATGAGTGAAAACAATAACGGCTGGATCAGTGTTGAGGATAGATTGCCGGATAATTTTCAACAAGTTTTATGCTGCAATCATTTATGTATTTTTGTTGCAGAAAGAGTTAATGATAAGTGGTTCACCTTTCCAAGTAACTCTTATGCAAACGTAACATACTGGCAACCTTTGCCGGAACAGCCCAAATAATTAACACGATACGTCGTGCTTGAATGCCAATATAGACATATTTGGACGGTGGTCCAAGAAACTCATAGAACTGTAACGGAAGAGCAAGCGACCGAGATCGTCAACTATTATCTTAAGTACAAAGACAAGACACCTGAACAGCTAAAAGTTGTTGAGGTGCCGGATATTTTGAAGTAGTGGAGAAAATATGGAGCAGACATTAACAGTCAAGCAAGCGGCAAAACTACTGAATTTAAGCTACTCTACTGTTTTTGCCCGTAAAAAAGAATGGGGATTTTTTCAAATGAAATCTTCAAAGATTTGGCTTGTAGAAAAATCAGTTCTTGAACAAAGTAAGAAAAAGAAGAATAATTTATGCCGAGATATACAGGTCGGCGATTCGGAGAAAAGAAAATGTCGATCAGAAAATCAAAAAACGGGATATGGCAAATCGATATTGCCACACCGAGCGGAGAAAGAATTAGATGCTCTGCTAAAACAACTGAAAAAAGGCTCGCGCAAGAATATCACGACAAGTTAAAACACGAACTTTGGCAAGTTGAAAAACTCAACAAAAAGCCGGAAAGAACAATCGAAGAGGCGTTAATTCGTTTCCTCGAGATTTCACAAGGGCAAAAGGATTTCACCACTAAAATCCGCCATGTGGAATATTGGCGTGAGGCATTATCAGGACGGCTACTTAGCTCTTTAACAACCGATGATATTCTAAACGCCCTCCCCACTCACAAAACAGGCACAAAAGAGCCAATTTCTCCTTCCACCCAAAATCGTTACCGCTCCTCTATTATGCGTGTACTATCCCTTGCACAAAAAGCAGGTTGGATTGATAGCATACCGCACATTCCACGCAACAGAGAACCTAAAATAAGAGTACGATGGATAAGCCAAACAAAAGCGCAAAGCTTAATCAATGCATTACAACTGGAATGGATGAAAGATGTCTGCGCATTTGCTCTCGCCACCGGCGCAAGAGCGAGTGAGATCCTCACATTAACATGGGATAAAATTGACATAGAAAGACAAGTAGCCATTGTAACAAGCGATATTGCCAAATCAGGCAAAGCAAGATCTTTGTTATTAGGCGGCGAAGCAATGGCTATTTTGAAAAGGCGAACATTTGAGCGTATTTCACCTTATGTCTTTCACCGTGGAAAAGGAAAACGAATCAGCGAAATTGATGCCTACGATTTCAAACGCGCACTCAAACGGTGCAAAATTGAGAATTTCCGTTTCCATGATTTGCGTCACACCTGGGCGAGCTGGCATGTTCAAAATGGCACCCCATTGATGGTGCTAAAAGATTTGGGGGGTTGGGAAACCTTGGAAATGGTAAAACGTTATGCACATCTCAACGCTGACCATTTGTTGAGATACGCAAACCACGTCAAATTTACGTCAAACTCTGCGATCGACACTTCAAAAATCACCGCAGAAAATGACGAAATAAACGAAAAAAGCACAAATAAAAAAGCCGTAAACCATTGATTTATCAATAACTTACGACTTTTTTTTAAATTTGGTGCCTAGGGTCGGACTCGAACCGACACGGTTATTCACCGGCGGATTTTGAATCCGCTGCGTCTACCAATTTCGCCACCCAGGCTTAGGTACGAGGGAGATTATACGCATATAAAATCCGCTCGCAAGTAAAAACTCAATTTTTTAATTTATTTGATTTAAAATTAAGCAAACTTCTTTTAGCGTTATTACTATATGTTTAGGATAAAAAATATCGCCAAACAAATGCGCTTCCCAGAATACATAATGCCACTAAAATTTGAACCAACCTTTTCTTCGTTAATTTTTCTGCTGCCATCTTCTGAAAATCCCTATTTAGTGTTAAAATCTTTGAGCTAGATCAATTTTACACTATTATTAAAAAAAATCTGAGGGTTAAATGAGAAATTTCGTTTCAGAAACTAAGGCTGGATGCCGTGCTCAATCAATAAGTGGAGCTATTCATTGCCAGGACTGCAGTATTAGCCAACTTTGTATTCCTTTCACATTAAATGAACACGAACTTAATCAATTAGACAATATCATTGAACGAAAAAAGCCCATTCAAAAATCGCAAATATTATTTAAAGCTGGTGATAAGCTGAATTCCATTTATGCAATCCGTTCCGGAACGATTAAAAGTTATACAGTTAGTGAAACAGGTGAAGAACAAATAACCTCTTTTCATTTGCCCGGCGATGTAGTAGGCTTTGATGCGATTACAAATATGAAGCATCCTAGTTTTGCACAAGCCTTAGAAACCTCTATGGTATGTGAGATACCTTTTGATATTTTAGACGAACTTTCAGGAAAAATGCCTAAACTTCGTCATCAGATAATCCGTTTAATGAGTAGTGAAATCAAAAGAGACCAAGAAATGATTTTATTACTTTCTAAAATGAATGCGGAAGAACGCCTTGCCGCATTTATCCATAACCTTTCTAAGCGCTACTCTGCCCGTGGTTTTTCGGCAAAAGAATTTCGTTTAACGATGACTCGTGGTGATATTGGTAACTATCTTGGTTTAACTGTTGAAACAATCAGCCGTCTCTTAGGTCGATTCCAAAAATTAGATGTACTTTCTGTACAAGGAAAATACATTATTATAAATAATATCAATGAATTAATTGAGCTTTCCGGGATAAATAAAACAAAAATCACAATGGCTGAATAAAAGTTGGGCGTGATTTTCACGTTACTTAATTTATTTGCACCAGATCAGTTTTTTAGGGTTCTTTTCTTGTCATATTACAAATTCTTTTTTATGCTATGAGAAGTAATCCAAGGAGGTAGTAATGAAATTTAAAAATATCTTAGTTGTTCTTAATCCGGATAATGAAAAACAATATGCCCTTGCTCGTGCTGTTCGTCTTGTAAAAGAACAAGAAAGTATTGAAAAAATCAAGATTACAACATTATTAACCGTTTATGATTTATCCTATGAAATGACTGCCTTGTTATCTTCTGAAGAACGTGAAGAAATGCACAAGACAGCCATAGAGCAACATCGTCAAGCCGTTCAATTTTATCTGGATAAATATGCTGATCCGCAAATTGAATTTGACTCTCACATTGTTTGGAATAGCAATGAAGCAGAAGGTATTCGTGAAGAAGTTGAAAAAAACCAATATGATTTGGTTGTTAAATATACTAAAGATGAGGAAAGTTTAACCTCTCTTATCTTTACTCCGGTGGATTGGCAACTATTACGCAAATGTCCCGTTCCCGTTCTTATGGTTCGTGATGGTAATTGGAAACATCAGCGCCGAATTCTTATTGCTGTAAACGTATCCGGTGAGCAGGACTATCAAGATGAATTTAATCAAGAACTGGTATCAACCGGGATTTCTCTCGCTGAAAGACTAAACCGTGGTAACGTTCATCTTGTTGCCGCCTATCCTATCACGCCAATTAATATGGCAATTGATTTACCTGAATTTAATACTCAGGGCTATGAAAATGGCGTTCGTGGACAGCATTTAATTAATATGAAAGCATTGCGCCAAAAATTCGGTATTGATGAAGATCATACTCATGTACATGAGGGTTTTCCTGAGGACGTCATCCCAGAAGTGGCACAAAAAATTGAAGCTGAACTTGTAATTCTCGGAACAGTCGGTCGCACCGGTTTGTCCGCCGCATTACTTGGTAATACTGCAGAGCATGTTATCAGCAAATTAAATTGCAATTTACTTGCTATCAAACCCTCCAAATAAAAAGAAGCTTAATTACAAAAAAGTGTGGCTATAAAAATAATTTTTTAAATGACCGCACTTTTTGTGATCTTTGTCACAAATTTAAAAAAAACAACTCGATCATCCTTTACTTTTCTTCTATATTCCCCTACCCAGTTTTAGAGAATGATTTTCATTTAAAGGAGAGAATAATGAAAAAAAATCTGATCTTAGGATTAGCCCTTTTTGTCGGTAGTGTACAAGCTCACGAAGTTTGGGTATCCGCACCTCAGCAGTTAAAAGCAGAGGATATTTTAAAAGCTGAACTTGCTTATGGGGACTACCCTTACGTTGAAAAAATCCCCGAAGCCCGTTTACATATTTTTGCCCCAATGGAAATTATTAACCAAGATGGTGAGCATCAAACCTTGATACAAAAAGGTGAAAATTATCAATATCAATCTGAAAAACCTTTAAAAACCGGTTCTTATTGGGTTACCGCAACCTACAAACCGACTTTTTGGTCACAAAACGCTGAAGGTTGGAGAATGGATAATATTCAAGGGACACCAAATGCAACTTACTGTGAACAAACCCAGATGTTTGGTAAAAGTCTTGTTACTGTAGGAAATCAACCTTTAAATGCAGAAATGGCATTAACCCGAGTAGGATTACCTCTTGAAATTGTCCCGTTGAAAGATCCAAGCAAAGTAAAATCGGGCGAGGCTTTCCCTGTTCAAATTTTCTATAATGATATGCCATTAGCAGGAGAAACAGTGATTGCAACGGCAGATACGGTTATAGTCAAAGATTTAGAGGCAGCAACAAGCCATCGTGAACCTCAAGGCTTTTCTGGAAAAACCGATAATCAAGGGCGAATAAATATCCTCCCGTTAATTGACGGTATTTGGAAAATTAAAGTCGTTCATAAAACGCCATTTGCCGATCAAAATATTTGCCAACAATCGGCAAATTATTCAACCTTAATTCTTCCTGTAGGAAAAGGTTTGGATAAGCTCCCTACAAAACCGGAACATCATCATTAAAAACAAAAAGTGCGGTTAAAATTAACCGCACTTTTTCTCTTCTATTTTTTCCGTTCAAGCCATTTTCCATCAACAAAATCAACAATCCATTTTGTTGCTTTACCCTCTTTTTCAGAAGTTACATATTGCTTTTTCTCTTTACGGCTAAAACGAATAATGGCTTCATTACCCTCAGGATCTTTTTGTGGTGCATCTGCAAGATAAGCCAATTTTTCCGGTAAACGCTCACGATATAATGCCAATTCAGCTACTTTTGCCGGACGTGTTTCACGTGATTTAGGGAAATTATGGGCAGACATAAATACCCCACTTGCGCCATCACGTAGTACAAAATAAGCATCAGATTTTCCACATTTCAATTCAGGGAAATGTACCGGCTCTTCTTTTGGTGGGGCAACCTCTCCATTTTTCAAAATTTTGCGAGTGTTATCGCATTTTGTACAAGCCATATATTTACCGAAACGGCCTAATTTCAAGTGCATATCCGCACCACATTTGTCACACTCAACAACAGGCCCTTCATACCCTTTTATTTTAAAAGAGCCTTCTTCAATCAAATAGCCGTCGCAATTTGGATTATTGCCACAAATATGAATTTTTCTTTCTGCATCAATAATATAGCTGTCCATCGCAGTATCACATTTCGGACAACGTTTGCGTTCCATTAAGGCTTTTGTTTCGGAAGATTCATCTAATACATTCAACAATTCGGCCTCTGGAATTAAGTTAATCGTTGTTTTGCAGCGTTCTTTAATCGGTAAAGCATAACCTGTACAACCCAAAAATACACCGGTACTTGCCGTACGAATTGCCATATTTCTGCCACATGTCGGGCATTTAATCTCTGTTTCAACCAAGCTATTTGGGCGCATACCGCCTTCTAATTCATCTAACTCCGCTTTTGATAATTGATTAGAGAAATCTTTAAAAAATTGATTTAATTCTGTTTTCCAATTCGTAGAACCGGAGGCGATTTGATCAAGCACATTTTCCATATTTGCCGTAAAATCATAGTTCATTAAATCACCAAAAGATTCATTTAAGCGATCCGTAACTATTTCCCCCATTTTCTCAGCATAAAAACGACGATTTTCCGTTCTCACATAGCCACGCTCTTGAATAGTCGAAATAATTGTAGCATAGGTAGAAGGGCGACCTATCCCACGTTTTTCCAACTCTTTTACCAACGCAGCTTCGGTAAAACGCGCCGGAGGTTTAGTAAAATGTTGGCTTGGTTGTACTTCTTTTAGAGTTAATTTCTCTGAAACAGCAACTGAAGGCAATTCTTGATCTTCAGGATTTTTCCCCAGTTGTGGCAGTACTTTTGTCCAACCATCAAAACGTAAAATTCTTCCCTTGGCTTTCAAAGTATAGTCACCTGCAGTAACGGTAAGCGTACTACTATCATATTGTGCAGGCGGCATTTGACAGGCTAAAAATTGACGCCAAATTAAATCGTAAAGACGAACCGCATCTTTTTCCATTCCTTCCAAATGTTCCGGCAAAATGGCTATGTCGGAAGGGCGAATTGCCTCATGGGCTTCCTGTGCATTTTCTTTGCTCGAATAGAAATTAGGTTTTGTCGGCAAATATTGTAAACCAAAGTGTTTTTCAATGTGGTTACGTGCCATATTGAGTGCATCTTGGCTCAAATTTGTAGAGTCCGTACGCATATAGGTAATATAGCCTGCCTCATAAAGACGCTGTGCTAACATCATGGTTTTCTTCACACCAAAACTCAAGCGAGTGCTTGCAGTTTGCTGTAAAGTAGAGGTAATAAAAGGTGCGCGCGGACGTGAACTGGTTGGTTTGGTTTCTAGATTTGTGACAACGTAATCAGAAACGTTCAGAAAATCAACCGCACTTTGAGCATCCTTCTGATTCTTGGGATCAAATTTCTTTCCTTTATAATCGGTAACATCCAACCTAATATTTTCTTTACCTAAAGTTTGGGTGAGAACGCCTACTTCCCAATATTCTTCCGGTTGAAATGCCTTAATTTCACGCTCACGTTCCACTAATAATTTGACTGCAACAGATTGCACACGTCCTGCGGATAAACCTCGTGCAACCTTTTTCCAGAGTAGCGGCGATACCATAAAACCCACCACACGGTCTAAGAAACGGCGTGTTTGTTGAGCGTTCACCCGATCCATATTCAATTGTTCAGGTTTTTCAAAGGCTTGTTTAATCGCATTTTTAGTGATTTCATTAAATACTACACGGCTAAAACGGTCATCATCACCGCCAATCACTTCTCGTAAATGCCATGCAATAGCCTCTCCTTCTCTATCCAAATCGGTGGCAAGATAGACATGATCTGTTTTCTTTGCCAGCGATTTTAATTCCGCTACTACTTTTTCTTTTCCCGGAAGGATTTGATAATTGGCTTTCCAATCGTGATAAGGATCAATCCCCATGCGTTTAACTAAAGCGCTACGTTCTTTTTCTGCTTTAATTTTCGCTTTTTCTTCCGCACTCATTCCTTTGGTCGAAATTGGCTTAGCTTTCTCGCCCGTACTTGTTCCCACTGTCGGTAAATCCCGAATGTGTCCCACACTAGATTTCACCACATATTGGCTGCCTAAATATTTATTAATAGTTTTTGCTTTTGCCGGTGACTCAACAATCACCAAAGATTTACTCATTTGATTACCTAATTGACTGGAATTTTGTAAAATTGGCGGTATAGTGCAAAGTTACGTAATCAAAATCAAGTATTTTTTGAAAAAAGGAACATAAATGGACAAACTCAATGCGATTTCCATTTTTTGTAAGGTGGTTGAAACCCAGAGTTTTACTCAAGCAGCATTACAACAAAATATTTCTGTCGCGATGGCGAGTAAATTGGTTTCTCAACTGGAAGAACATCTAAAAACCCGTTTGTTACAACGTACCACAAGAAAAATTATGCCAACTGAAGCCGGTATGATGTATTACCAACGTTGCCAAGGTATTTTACTTGATTTAGATGAAGCTGATGCCAGTATCAGCAATATGACAACAAGTCTGCAAGGCAATCTTCTTATTTCGGTACCGCGTGATTTTGGCTTATTATTTATCTCCCCTAACTTACCTATGTTTATTGCGGCACATCCTAATTTACATATTGAAGTAGAATTTAATGATAAAAAAATCGATCTCCTTGCTGAGGGCTACGACCTTGCTTTACGCATTGGCTACATGCAAGATAGTTCTTTAGTTGCTCGTAAAATCAGTACATCCAGTATTCACTTTGCCGCCTCTCCCCGCTATCTTGAGCGATATGGAATGCCTACAACCCCTAATGACTTAGAACACCATGAAGGATTACTTTATAAAAGCACAT
Source organism: Rodentibacter caecimuris (assembly GCF_001019715.1). GTDB lineage: Bacteria > Pseudomonadota > Gammaproteobacteria > Enterobacterales > Pasteurellaceae > Rodentibacter > Rodentibacter caecimuris. The sequence goes on along the minus strand of NZ_BBXJ01000001.1, from coordinate 1,087,919 downwards.
TAAATCAAGTGAATTGGCAAGGTGCACGACCAAATCAAACACAACGTTTTAAAATTAAATCGAAAGTTGTGAGCAATAACGGACTAGCACTATTGGATATGGCAAAGGCAGGACTTGGAATTGTGAATTTACCCCGTTTTATTCTAGCTGATGCCTTTGAAAGCGGCGAATTAGTGGAAATTTTACCGGAATACAAACAGCAAGAATTGGAAATTCACATAGTGTACCCAAACCGCCGACACTTACCGGCAAAAGTACGGGCCTTTATTGATTTTTTGGCGAGTTTAGGGCTTTGTTCTGAAATTTAATTTGGGGTTTATTTGTAGGAATACACGGCGAGTGTCCATTTTTGTTGTCGCTTTTGTTCAGCTCCGCAAAGGCAAACGGTCAGATTTCTAAATTTTAGAAAAACTCGACCGCTTGAACGACATGTTATCAAGTTGATTTTTAAAGAACAAAAAAACAAGCATTTTGAAAATAAAATTCCATCCTAAAACAGTAGTGGTAGGTTAGGATGAGACCGTAGCATTTCTAAAATATTTAGAAAACTATTATTTTTTATTAAGCCTACTTTACTAAAGTTTTAAAACCTGCAAACAGCATAGCTGTTTTTTTGTGAACATGTATTAGTTTTGCCAAAATCCCGCAATAATTTCCTTCTTAGGATTCATATACAAATACAATGCACCATACCCAAAAATATAATTTTTCCTAAACAAATCACTAGGCATTCCTGATTCATCAATTTGCATAAAAAATTCATAATTATCTTTATTGAGGGCATCCGTATATATATCATCTTCTTGAATCAGTATCGGTTTTCTTCCGATAACAATAGAATGATATGGTTCATCTAACTCTTCAAAGTCATCGCCAAAATCAAAATTTTTTTGGTTCTCTTCTCGTACAGAATAATAGTTACTTTCTAATGTACTATAATTGGTGATAGACATTCGAGTTAGGTCTGGATTGTTAAATAATGGTTCTAGACTTTCTGGGCTGAATACATGTGTTATAACTTTAATCGAACAGTTAGGGTAGATATTTTTATCATTCATTACTTCAAAATTTTTAGGTGTAAAAATAGAAAACATTATTCTTTCTTTGTTTGGATATGGTAGGGTTGCATAAAAATAATACTCTGTACTTACCATTGAAATTAGTGACTCTGGAATATTTCCGCCTATACGCCCTAAATAGTTTGGATCATATTCAACAACATCGCTGTAATATTCGTTATTCATAATTTTACCCTCTACAAGAAATAATGTTATTAGCTTTTACGAAATCTATGGTTTGAGATCTTAGGTCATTTACATATTTAGTTGCTAAAGATTTAGCTGCTCGTTTATCAATTCCTCTTCCTACTAAATCTTCAGCTATTGCTCGTCTAGTAAGAGCAGCATTTTTATTAATATTTGACAATGCAGATTGCTTTCTAAGTGTAGCAGAATCATGTAGTCCATATTTTCGCAAATTATTTATGGATTTATGTAATGGATCATTGTTAATAGCAATAGCAGGATTTTTTCTAGATAAGCCACTTCCACGTTTAGCTAATCCATTTTGTTCCAGCCAACCCACTAACCATTGCCCTGAAACAACATTTGCGGGTCAAGAAGATTCGGTTGCTACATTTTCTCTTTTTGTGTAACGGCTATATAATTTCCTACTTTCACCGAAAAATCACCTCAAAATTAACCGCACTTTTAGGATTTTCTACCATAAAAAAGAAGCTACACATCGACTAAAATCAAAATTGCCGCTTCGCCACCCCATTCTCTCGGAGCCTGATGTAACGCGCGTACTTTTGGATGTTGAACAAGCCAGCGTGGAATTTGCTTTTTCAAGGTGAAAGTCCCATAACCGGTCATAATACTGGCACAATTCACACGCTCATTTTCGCAAGCAAGCAGTAAAGCGGCGAGTTCCATTTTTGCCTGTTCACGCGTTAAACCGTGCAAATCCAAAAAGAGTTCAGGAGAAAAATCCCCTCGGCGTAATTGTTTCAACAAATGAGAATCCTCACCCTCACGAAGGTATTTTACGATCCCGTCATTTTCATTGAGTAACGGTTCATATTCATCGGAAAAATAAAATAAGGTATCCTCTTTTTCACGAATATCACGCAAATTAGACTTTTTTTGACCACTCTTTTGACGTGGGGCTACAAAAGTATCTTGTTTAATTGGCTTAATACCTTTCGTTTCAGCACGAAATAACTCAAATTCGTCTTGCATTTTTTCTCACTCATTTCAAATTTTACGTATCATATCATAGTTATAAACCGCCTTATGTGGTATAACTACGCAAATTTTTTCACAAGGAAAATATGATGGAAACCACATATAACCAAGAATTAGTGGCAACAATTTTAGAAGATAACGTTGCCCATGAACTTCATACCATTCAAGATTTTCTCCGTTGGACGTATAGCATTTTTAACCGTTCCGATATTTACTATGGGCAGGGCTATGATAATGCTTGGGATGAAAGCCTTCAACTGGTGCTTGCCGGTTTGCAATTGCCCATTGATCTCCCCACTGAATTATTCCATAGCCGCTTAACCCCGTCAGAAAAAGAAAGCCTCATTCAATTGGTTTTAACCCGTATCGAACAACGTGTCCCCGTTGCTTATCTAACAAATAGTGCGTGGTTTTGCGGTCATGAATTTTATGTGGATGAACGCACAATTATTCCACGTTCGCCAATTAGCTCACTCATTCAGGATTGCTTTGACGGATTGGTGGAACAAACACCACAACACATTCTTGATCTTTGTACCGGCAGTGCCTGTATTGCGATTGCCTGTGCTTATGCTTTCCCAGAAGCGGAAGTGGATGCAGTGGATTTATCCTTTGATGCCCTCAATGTTGCAGAAATCAATATTGGCCGTCATCAAATGGAACACCGTGTTTTCCCGATTCAATCAAATTTATTTGAGAATATTCTTGGTCAAAAATACGATCTTATTGTGACAAATCCGCCTTATGTAGATGAAGAAGATCTTGCCGATATGCCGGAAGAATTTCATTTTGAACCTGAGCTAGCCTTGGGCTCAGGTAAAGACGGTTTGGACATTACCAAACAAATTCTAAAACAAGCGCCTGATTATTTAACGGAAAACGGTGTATTGATTTGTGAGGTGGGAAATAGCATGGTAAGCCTAATTGAACAATATCCTGATGTGCCATTCAAATGGGTTGAGCTTAAAAATGGTGGTTTAGGAGTATTTGCCATCACTCGGGAAGAATTGGTGAAATACCAAGATTTGTTTTAACTTAAAGAGCGGTCAAAATTCTCTTTGAATTTCAACCGCTCTTTCTTTCCGAAAGTTGCTACTTTACTTCCAATTCCACATTATCAAACAATTTTTTCACGGCATTATTATCACGTAACTGTTCGGCTTTTTCCACCATTGGGCGAGTCAGATGTGGTGAGAAATATTCGATAAAATCATACATATAGTTACGTAGAAACGTGCTTTGTTTAAAAGCGATTTGTGTCATACTGGAACGGAATAAATGACTGGCATCAATAGCAACAAGATCATTATCAAGCTCGGTATGTGCCATACTTGCCATAATCCCTACTCCCAACCCTAAACGTACATAGGTTTTTATCACATCTGCATCGGTAGCGGTAAAAACAATATTAGGCAAAATTCCGGCAGCATTAAAGGCGTAATCCAAATCCGATACCCCTGTAAAACCAAAAGTATAGGTGACAAGTGGGTATTTCCCGAGTTCTTCAATCGTTAAATTTTTTACTTTTGCCAAAGGATGATCCAATTTCACGATAGCCGAGCGATTCCATAAATAACAAGGTAATTGAATGAGATCGTCAAACAAATAGGGAGCCTCAGTGGTAATCGCCAAATCCACTTCACCGGACATTAGGGCATCATGAATTTGTGTCGGTGAGCCTTGATGAATATGTAAACTTACATCGGGATATTGTTTAGAAAAGCGTTCAACGACCGAAGGTAACATATAGCGTGCTTGCGTGTTTGTGGTCGCAATACGCAACACACCATGATCCGGACGGGTATATTCATTGGCGACAGATTTAATACTTTCCGCTTTTACCAACAATTCCCTAGCTATGGAAATAATTTTTTTCCCAGCCGGAGTAACGGATTTTATATGTTTTCCATTTCGTTCAAAAATTTCTAAACCTAATTCATCTTCCAACAAGCGCACTTGTTTGCTGATGCCCGGTTGTGACGTATAAAGTGCATTTGCCGCATCCGTCACATTTAAATTTTGATTCACTATTTCCAGAATATAGCGAAGTTGTTGCATTTTCATCGCAGATACCTATTTTTTATTTTTATAGCGTTTTCCTAATTCAGTGTAACGTTTCACTGCTTTACGAATTTGTCCGGATTTTGGTCGGCGGCGAGACTTTGTCACATCAAGTTTGCTTTCCGTCTCCGGCGGTAATCCCACTAATTCACGCAGATAGTTCACCTTCTCAAGATCCATTTCTTCCCATCCGCCCCGCGGTAAGCCTTTCATTAATTTGATATTTCCATAACGAATACGAATCAAGCGACTGACTTGAATACCTTGAGACTCCCATAAACGGCGCACTTCACGATTGCGTCCTTCCATCAATGTGACTTCATACCACTGGTTCATTCCCACGCCACCGATAAATTTAATTTCTTTGAAATTTGCCGGACCATCTTCAAGCTGAACACCTTTGCGTAAACGGGCTAACATAACATCATCCACTTGTCCGAATACACGGACGGAATACTCACGTTCTACCTCTCGGCTAGGATGCATAAGCCGATTTGCCAGTTCACCGTCAGTGGTAAATAACAATAGACCGGAAGTGTTAATATCTAAACGCCCCACAGCAATCCAACGCGCGCCATTCAAGCGTGGCAAACGATCGAATACCGTTGCACGTCCTTCCGGATCGCTACGGGTACAAAGTTCACCTTCCGGTTTGTAATACATCAATACACGACACATTTCTTTTTGCGCCTGTTGAAGATTAATAATACGACCGTCAATACGTACTTTCACACCGGAATGGACATCAATTCGATCACCAAGTGTCGCTATTTTTCCATCCACACTCACCCGATTTTCAGCAATCATTGCCTCAATTTCACGACGAGATCCTTGCCCTGCACGCGCGAGAACTTTCTGTAATTTTTCCCCCTCAATTTTCGTGTTAGATGATGAGGATGTTTGGCGTTTCGTTAGGGCTTTATGCTCAGAATGTACTGTACTTTGCTTCTTTTTGTGCTCAAAGTGCGGTCGGTTTTCACTCTGTTTTTTGATATTTTTGTTGGATTGATTGATTTTCATCTTATTTCCTTTGTCGCTTTCACAAGCGTCTTGTATAAATTTAAATTAAATAAATGGTTCGCTAGAACCGCTTCCTTCACGTAAAATAACCGGTGTATCTTCTGTTAAATCCACCACCGTTGTCGGCGCTTGCCCTAAATACCCTCCATGAATAATTAACTCCACTTGATGTTCCAGACGTTCCCGAATTTCTTCCGGATCGGATTGTGTTATATGCTCTTCCCCCGGTAACATAAGTGAGCAGGAAAGAATCGGCTCACCTAATGCCGCTAATAAATCTAAGGCGATCTGATTATCCGGCACCCGTAAACCAATGGTTTTACGTTTTGATGTCATCAAACGACGCGGCAGTTCTTTAGTTGCCGTCAGGATAAAAGTATAACGTCCCGGCGTATTATTTTTAATTAAACGATAAGCAACATTACTCACGGTTGCATAATTAGAAAGCTCGGATAAATCACGACACACCAAGGTGAAATTATGCCCTTCCGGCAATTTGCGAATCGCAATAATACGATCCATCGCATGTTTATCTCCAAGCATACAACCTAATGCATAACCGGAATCTGTAGGGTACACAATCACGCCGCCTTTACGCAAAATATCTACCGCTTGGTTGATTAAACGTGCTTGTGGATTGTCAGGATGAATATAAAAAAATTGGCTCATAATTTTTTCCTTAAAATAAGCTTGAGATTATACACCTTTTAATCATGACGTTATAACAACTTGTTATAAAAAAACCGCACTTTGAATACATTGGCAAAGTGCGGTCATTTCTTAAATGTGTTTTTATTTTAATAATGTTCTTAATGCCGAACCAATCTCCGCTAAACTTCTTACTGTTTTAACCCCTGCTGCTTCAAGGGCGGCGATTTTATCCTCAGCAGAGCCTTTACCACCACTAATAATTGCCCCAGCATGCCCCATTCGTTTGCCTTTCGGAGCGGTAACGCCGGCAATATAGCCAACCATCGGTTTGGTGACATGGGCTTTAATATAAGCCGCTGCTTCTTCCTCTGCGGAACCACCGATCTCACCAATCATTACAATGGCTTCGGTTTCGGGATCATCTTGGAAACGTTTTAAAATATCAATGAAACTTGAGCCCGGAATCGGATCGCCACCTATTCCCACACAAGTGGATTGCCCAAAGCCTTCATCAGTGGTTTGTTTTACTGCTTCATAAGTTAATGTTCCGGAACGGGAAACAATACCGACTTTGCCTTTTTTATGAATATGCCCCGGCATAATACCGATTTTGCATTCATCCGGCGTAATAATGCCCGGACAATTAGGCCCAATCATAATCACACCGGTTTCATTTAATTTTTGTTTCACCGTAAGCATATCCAAAGTTGGGATACCTTCTGTGATACAAATAATTAATTGAATGCCAGCATCAATGGCTTCTAGGATGGCATCTTTACAAAATGCCGCCGGCACATAAATCATTGTCGCTGTCGCACCGGTAGTCTCCACCGCCTCTCTTACCGTGTTAAAAACCGGTAATCCCAAATGCGTACTTCCTCCTTTATTAGGGGATACACCGCCTACCATTTTTGTGCCATAAGCCAATGCTTGCTCGGAATGGAACGTACCCTGTGTACCGGTGAAACCTTGGCAAATAACTTTAGTATCTTTATTAATTAAGATCGACATAATTACGCTCCTTTTGCCGCTTTTACTACAGCTTGTGCAGCATCTTTTAAACTATTTTCAACAATAAGATTTACCCCACTGTCTGACAGGATTCTACGCCCTAACTCAACATTTGTTCCTTCTAAACGCACTACAACAGGAACATTTATCCCAACTTCTTTGATAGCGGCAATAACCCCTTCGGCAATTAAATCACAACGAACAATTCCTCCGAAAATATTGACTAAAATGGCTTTTACCCCCTTATCTGTCAAAATAATTTTGAAGGCCTCAGTAACCCGTTCTTTTGTCGCACCGCCCCCGACATCGAGGAAATTTGCTGGATTTCCGCCATAAAGTTTCACCATATCCATCGTTCCCATGGCAAGCCCCGCACCGTTTACCATACAACCGATATCCCCTTCTAAGGCGACATAATTGAGTTGATGTTTTTCCGCTTCGGCCTCTCGTAAATCGCTTTGGCTTAAATCTTGGAAAGCCAGTAAATCCTTATGGCGAAACAACGCATTATCGTCAATCGTCATTTTGGCATCCAAACACAGTAACTGACCTTGCTTTGTCACCACTAGCGGATTAACTTCTAAAAGCGAAAGATCTTTTTCTATAAATAACTTCGCTAATTGTACAAATGCATGAGCAAACTGTTTATTTTGTTCTCCGCTTAAACCTAATTTAAATGCTAATTCTCTGCCTTGATACGGCATACCGCCAAATAACGGATCAATGGCGACTTTATGAATCAAATGAGGCGTTTCGCGAGCGACATCTTCAATATTCATTCCACCAGCGGAAGATGCCATAAAGATAATTTGTTGTGAAGAACGATCAATCACTGCACCAAGATAAAGTTCTTGAGCAATATCACAGGTTTCCTCAATATAGATACTATTTACCGGTTGGCCTTGTTTATCGGTTTGGAAAGTTACCAAACGATTTCCCAGCCATTGATGGGCAAAAGATCGGGCTTCTTCCGCATTATGTACCAGTTTTACACCACCGGCTTTTCCTCGACCTCCGGCATGAACTTGGCATTTTGCGATCCAACGATCACCGTTAAGTTGGAAAAGCGCCATGGCGGCATCATCCGCCGAATGACAAATAATCCCTTCACTCACCGGTAGATCATATTCTTTAAAAAGCTGTTTTGCTTGATATTCGTGTAAATTCATAAGGTTTACCTGCTTTTTTCTGGTTATTTAGGATATGTGAAAATAGTCATCTTTTCGTCGAAAAATAAAAATGCGATCAAAATTGACCGCACTTTTACTCTAAATTTCCAATAATAATCTTGTCGGATCTTCCAATAATTCTTTAACGGCGACAAGGAAACCAACGGATTCTTTACCGTCAATTAAACGGTGATCATAAGACAACGCCAGATACATCATTGGACGAATGACAACTTCCCCATTCAATGCGATCGGTCTCTCTTTAATCGCATGCATGCCTAGAATCGCACTCTGCGGTGGATTAATAATCGGGGTGGACATTAATGAACCAAACACCCCACCATTAGTAATAGTGAAATTTCCACCGGTTAAATCTTCCACCGTTAACTTGCCATCACGACCTTTTTCTGCCAGTGCTTTAATTTGTTTTTCGATTTCCGCCATACTTAGTTTATCGCAGTTACGTAACACCGGTGTAACCAAACCGCGAGGGGTAGAAACAGCGATACTAATATCAAAGTAATTATGGTAAACAATATCATCGTCATCAATAGAAGCATTTACTTCCGGATAACGTTTTAACGCTTCGACCACAGCTTTAATATAGAACGACATAAAACCTAAACGTACATCATGCTGTTTTTCAAATTTTTCACCGTAGGTTTTACGCAATTTCATTATCGGTTGCATATCCACTTCATTAAATGTCGTGAGCATTGCAGTGCTGTTTTTGGCTTCAAGTAAACGCTCTGCAATGCGTTTGCGTAAACGCGTCATTGGAACGCGTTTTTCAGAACGAGACTGGTAAGCCACGGTACTGATGGTATTCTGTTCTGTTGCCACCTCTTGTTTTGCTTTTTGCGCATCCCGTTTCGCAATTTCACGTTCAATATCTTCACGGGTTAATCGACCTCCTACACCGGAGCCCTGAATTTGAGAGGCATCAAGATCATGTTCCGCCAGCAAACGTCTGATTGCAGGCCCGTGATCATCAGCATTGTGTTGACTATTTTCAATGGCTGAATGATGGCGATCTGCCGGTGTCGGTTCATTTGATTCATTGATCTTTGTCGTACTAACATCACCTGCTTGAGCTTTGGAAAGTTTACCGAGTAGTTGTTTGCTAACTACCGTTGCGCCTTCGGCTTCTAAAATTTCCGTAATCACACCATCGGACTGAGCCGGTACTTCTAACACGACTTTATCCGTTTCAATTTCAACTAATACTTCGTCACGTTTTACTGTATCCCCTACTTTTTTATGCCATGTTGCCACAGTGGCATCCGCAACGGATTCGGGTAAATCTGGAACGAGAACTTCGATTGTCATGGTCGTTTTTCCTTTACTATTTTTTCTCATGTGGGTTTTAGCCCACCATTTTGGTTACTCTTATTAGTGGATCATTCCACTCATGAAAACATGCAAATTTTTCACCGCACTTTACAATGTCAATGCATCTTCCACCAATTGTTTTTGCTGTTTGATGTGTAATGACATATAACCAACCGCCGGTGAAGCTGAAGCTGGACGCCCCGCATATTTGAGTTTGAGATCCTCAGGGATAGAACTTTCAAAATTATGTTTACAGTTATACCAAGCGCCTTGATTAAGCGGTTCTTCTTGACACCATACATAATCTTTTACATGAGCATAAGGCTCAAGCGCTTTCTTCACATCTTCATGCGGATAAGGATAAAGTTGTTCAATTCGGATAATTGCCACATCGGTTTGATTATTGGCTCGGCGCTGTTCCAGTAAATCGTAATAGACTTTTCCTGAACACATCACAATGCGTTTAATACCTTTTGGATCCAGTTCGTCCGTTTCACCAATTACCGTCAGGAATGAACCATTAACCAGTTCGTCCAAACTTGATACGGCTAACGGGTGGCGCAATAAGGATTTTGGAGAAATCGCAATTAACGGACGGCGCATTTTACGTAAAGCCTGACGGCGTAACATATGATAAACCTGTGCAGGCGTAGAAGGGATACAAACCTGTATATTTTGCTCTGCGCAAAGTTGCAGATAACGCTCCAAACGTGCGGAAGAATGCTCCGGTCCCTGACCTTCATAACCATGAGGTAACAACATGACTAAACCGCACATTCTGTTCCATTTTTGTTCTCCAGAACTGATAAATTGATCGATCACAATTTGTGCTCCGTTTGCAAAATCACCAAATTGTGCTTCCCAAATCGTTAGAGTTTTCGGATCAGCCGTGGCATAACCATATTCAAAAGCAAGCACCGATTCTTCCGAAAGTACCGAATCCCATACTTCGAAACGTCCTTGGTTGGCATGCAAATGCGTGAGCGGAACATAGCCGGTACCATCATTTTGGTTATGTACTACGGCGTGACGATGGAAGAAAGTACCCCGTCCCGCATCTTCACCTGATAAACGAACGTTTACCCCTTCATCAAGCAAGGTTGCATATGCCATGGTTTCCGCCATACCCCAGTCAAGCAATTTTTCACCTTGATACATGGCTTTACGATCATGGTAAATTTTTTCAACACGTGGGTGAGGACGTAAACTTTCCGGATATTCGCATATCCGTTTTGCTAACGTGATAAAACGATCTTGCGGGAATTTACTTTCATAAGGCGCTGTCCAATCATAATTGAGATATTGCAACCAATCCATTTTTGCCGTATCCATTTCACGCCATTCAGCTACAACGCGTTCGCCATTATCTAAGCCGTCACGATATACGTTCATCATTTCTATGGCTTGCTCTTCGCTAATCACACCTTCTTTTACCAAACGATCTGCATAAACCTGACGTGGTGTCGGATGTTTTTTAATAATGCTGTACATCATTGGTTGTGTCGCTAAAGGCTCATCGGCTTCATTGTGTCCGTGGCGACGATAAGAAATCAAATCAATGAAAATATCCCGTTTAAACAAACTGCGATATTCCACTGCCATACGGGCGGCAAAAGCAACAGCCTCCGGATCATCACCATTTACGTGGATGATCGGTGCTTGAATCATTTTCGCAATGTCCGTGCAGTATTCTGTGGAGCGAGTGTCATTTGGGTTAGACGTGGTAAAACCGATTTGGTTATTGATCACAATACGAATCGTCCCACCAACCGTATAACCACGAGCATTCGACATATTTAAGGTTTCTTGTACAACACCTTGACCAGCGACGGCCGAATCACCATGAACGGTTACCGCCAATACTTGTGAACGTTCTATATCATTTTTCTTAGTTTGGCGTGAGCGGACTGCACCAATAACAACCGGGCTAACAATTTCTAAATGCGACGGGTTAAATGCAAGGGTTAAGTGAACATGGCTTTCACCAACTGCAAAATCAGACGAAAAACCTTGGTGATATTTTACATCTCCGGTACGATCGCCCGAGTGTTTACCGGCAAACTCATCAAATAAATCTTTTGGTTTTTTACCCAGCACATTCACCAGCATATTTAAACGCCCACGGTGTGCCATTCCCATCATCACATCTTTAACACCTTGTTTACCTGCGTGACGAATAATTTCTTTCATTAATGGGATAAAAGCATCACTTCCCTCCAAAGAGAAACGTTTTGCCCCTGGGAATTTTGCACCAAGATAACGTTCCAACCCATCTGCAGCCGTCAATTCATTAAGAAAATTCACTTTTTCTTCATGGCTAAAGAGCGGTTGATTTAAGCGGCTTTCTAATTTATTTTGAAGCCACATTTTTTGTTCCATATCCTGTACATGCATAAATTCTAAACCGATAGGACCACAGTAGGTCTCTTTCAGCATTGTATTTAAATCGGCTAGTTTAATGGTGTCTCGTTGATAAACGTAGTGGTTAATATTGAAAGTTTCGTTGAGATCTTGTTCGGTAAAACCGTGATAACGATAATCCAATTCAGGCACATTTGATACTTTCCAACGATAATAATTGAGGGGATCAAGTTTTGCTTCCAAATGACCACGGAAACGGTAGGCATTGATAAATTGTAATACTTTTACTAATTTTGCACTTGCTTCCGGATCAATCACTGTCACGGCTTCAGTGCTATTTTCACGGGCTAAACGTCGGAAATAATCACGCACCGGCGAATGCGGTTGTTCAACCGTAGTTGATTTGGGTAAAGAATCAAAGGTTGTTTTCCAGCTTTTATCAATAGAATTCGGATCGTCTAAATAACGCTCATATAATTCTTCGATATAGGCTTGGTTTGCGCCACCGAATGCGGTTGTTGCCAACCATTCATCAAAATCTTTATTTGGTTGCATGTTTACCTCAAATAATATGATCGATTAATTTCTCTTCCATTATACATAGGATTGAATTGGAAAAATGCCTCATTTATAAGTTTGTTGCAAATTTGTGATCTAGCTCAACAATATTTTTAACTTATAACAAAAAAGCCCGACCAAATTTGTCGAGCTTTAGAAAGTACGCTTGATATTGACCTTGTTTTTAAAAAGTCAGGTAAGGCGCAATTTTTTCAATGGTTGTCTCACCTAAACCATCAATTTTTGATAATTCCGCCACATTTTTGATTTTGCCCATTTTATTACGATAATCCACAATTGCTTGCGCTTTCTTTTCACCAATGCCGGAAAGTTTTTGTAAGGTTTCAGCGTCCGCTTTATTAATATTTACTTTAGCACTTGAGGCAATTTTTTGTTTTTCTGTTTTAATCTGCTCTTTCGCTGAATTGAATTTCTCAGAAACTTGGTTTTTCATTGATGAAGTATCTGATGATTTCATTGAGTTAGCTTTTTCTTTCACTACATCTATTTTTTCTTTTGTCGCTTCTTTTGTAGATTTCACCGCCTCTTTAGCTTTTTCTTTTGTCGCAACGACTTTCTCTTTTAGACTATTTTTATCTGCGATAGCATTTTCTTTTTGTTTCTGAATCATTGAATTTACATTCGTTACTGATTCTTTTTTAAGAGTGGTAACCGTATTTTCATTTGAAAATGCAGAACCGGCAACGGCTATGCTAAGTGCGGTAAACGTTAATAAAGATTTTAAAGATTTCATAAAAAACTCCTATAAATAGTGATTTTGTCAGAAGAACATACCTTAAGATTCTAATTTAGGGAATTAGTTCAACTCTGCTCTATTTTTAGAATAAAAAAAAGTGCCTCAAAAGAGGCACTACTCGGAAAGCAAAATAGATGTCGGCTATTTGGGATAGCACTTATTTTTAGTGAGGCTAGGTTACTCCCATCAAGATACTTATGCAAATATCTATTTCCAAATTTGTGAAGTAAGTCACGGTTTTTCTTAAAAATTTTCTTTTTACAAAAAAAAGCGTCTATTATGTAGACGCTTCTTCTATAAAATTTATAATTAACCGTTGATAAATTTCTCACCTAATTCAATATCTGCACGTAATGTCGGCAACATTGATTCCAATGCATGTTGTTCAAATTCGCTTAATAAACCGATTGGTAGAATCTCTTCCACACCATCTTTACCTAAACGAACCGGTTGAGCAAAGAAACGGGCATATTTTCCATCACCTTCCACATAAGTGCATTCAACAACAGTCTCTCCTCTCAAACCCTTTATTAAAGAGCGGGCAAAACGAGCGGCGGCTTGAGCCATAGAAAGCGTTGCCGATCCGCCACCGGCTTTGGCTTCTACAACTTCAGTACCTGCATTTTGGATACGTTTTGTTAATGGTACGATTTCTTCAGCGGTAAACTCCGCATAAGGAACTTGAGAAAGTAATGGAAGGATGGTAACACCGGAATGCCCCCCGATAACCGGTACGGTCGTACGGGAAACATTGAGATTTTTCAATTCGGCAACAAAGGTTTCTGAGCGAAGCACATCTAACGTTGTCACACCGAATAATTTACGTTTATCATAAACACCGGCTTTTTTCAGTACTTCTGCTGCAATAGCAACCGTTGTATTAACCGGATTAGTAATAATACCTATGCAGGCCTTCGGGCAAACAACCGCGATTTTTTCAACAAGATTACGAACAATCCCGGCATTGATATTAAATAAATCGGAACGATCCATACCTGGCTTACGTGCTACACCTGCAGAAATCAATACCACATCTGCGCCTTCAAGTGCAGGACTTGGATCTTCACCTGAAAAACCTTTCACTTTCACGGCTGTAGGAATATGGCTGACATCAGCCGCCACGCCCGGTGTTATCGGCGCAATGTCATAAAGTGATAATTCTGTTCCTGCTGGTAATTGTAGTTTTAGCAATAATGCCAACGCTTGACCGATACCGCCGGCTGCACCTAATACTGCAACTTTCATGTATACTCCTTATTAAGTAGATTAATTAACTTTGTAAATTTTAAAAGGTAAACCGATAAATTACAAACATAGAAATTCAATAATGAGATCTAGCTCAAATTTCTAGATAAAACTTGTCTCTTTTTTTACTCAAATTTGTATTTTAGTTGCATATTTTGCATTTTTATGCAACGCTTATGCGGATTAGTCCCATCTTAAAACGAATAAATGGATGATTTAACAAAAACATTTAAAGAATTGCTGAGCCAGGAACGTTTTTCCTCTCAAAGTGAAATAGTTGAAGCCTTAAAAAGCCAGGGTTTTCCAACTATAAATCAATCTAAAGTTTCGCGTATGCTGAGTAAATTTGGCGCAGTGCGTGTGCGTAATACCAAGATGGAAATGGTCTATTGCTTACCAAATGAATTAAGCGTACCTGCAACCAGTAGCCCACTAAGAAATCTCGTATTGGATATCGATCATAATGAGTTTTTAATCGTGATTAAGACCACTCCGGGTGCTGCGCAATTAATTGCACGCCTATTGGATTCTATTGGTAAAGCAGAAGGGATTCTTGGCACAATTGCCGGCGATGATACGATTTTCGTGTCGCCGACACGTACAACTGCAATTTCCACTCTAATTGAGCATATTAAAAATTTGTTTGAAAGCTCACTTTAATGAAAATTTTTATTACCGGCGGCACAGGATTAATCGGAAAAAAATTAACCTCTGCCCTAGAAGAACAACATCAACTCACTATTCTCACTCGCAATGAGAAAAAAGCCCGTTCTCTTTTTCCTAAAAAAACGTTGAAATTTTTAACCGCACTTTCCCAGCTTAAAAATTTAGATGAGTTTGATGTAGTGATAAACTTAGCTGGTGAACCTATTTTTACTAAACATTGGACAACATCACAAAAAGCAAAATTATTTAATAGCAGAGTAAAACTGACACAGCAATTAGTTTCGTTGATTAATGCCGGTGTGAATCCCCCACGCTTGATTTCCGGCTCGGCAGCCGGTATTTATGGTGATCAAGCCAATAAAGTTCTTACTGAAACAAGCCCGACTGTTCATCATACATTCACGGCAGCACTTTGCCATGCTTGGGAAAACACAACATTACAAGCCAAAACGAAAGTCTGTATTCTTCGCACCGGTATGGTGCTTTCTCCGAATGGCGGGGCATTAAAAAAAATGCTTCCGCTCTATTATTGGAATTTAGCCGGTCCATTAGGTACGGGAAAACAGTACTGGGCATGGATTGCATTAGAAGATATGGTAAACGGCATTTTATTTTTACTTTCTCATGGCGAGTGTCAGGGCATTTATAATTTTGTTTCACCCCAACCAATTACCAATAGAGCGTTTAACCAACAATTGGCTCAATCGTTAAAACGTTGTGCGCCTTTCCCTGCGCCGAAATTTGCCTTAAAACTCGTCTTAGGTGAGCGTGCCAATATGTTACTAGAAAGCCAATATGTTTTGCCGAAACGGCTTATTGAAGCGGGATTCACGTTTCAATATGAAAATTTAACCCAATATTTGACCGCACTTTTTTCCAAAAAATAATATAAAAAAATGCGCCTTAATCCTAATCAAGGCGCATTTTGTTTTTTTAAGCAAATTTAGTCATTATTGCTTGAAAAAATTGAGAGCAATCTTAACAAACTTAAGAATAAGTTATAAATCGCTACATAAATACTTACTGTGGCACGAATATAATTTGTTTCACCACCGTGAATGATATTGCTGGTTTCATACAAAATTGTCATCGTTGAGAAAACAACAAATAATGCACTAATTGCAATGGCTAACGCCGGTATTTGGAAGAAGAAACTAGCCACCATACCAAGTAAAAGCACAATGAAAAGGGCAAACATTGCGGTTGCAAGGAATGACATGTCTTTTTTTGTCGTCAATACATAGGCTGAGCAGGCAAAGAAAACAATCGCTGTGCCGGCAAATGACAACATAATTAAATCTTCCATGCCGTTTGCCACATACATATTGAGAATTGGCCCAATGGTATAGCCCATAAAACCGGTAAAGGCAAATGCCGCTAAAATACCCGCAGGACGGTCAGCTAAACGATGTGTAATGAAAAGTAAGCCGTAAAAGCCAACAAGTAAAACAATAATGTTTGGATACGGCAAATTCATCGCCATAGAAATATAAGCGACAACTGCCGAAAATGCCATTGTTAGACCAAGTAAGAAATAAGTATTACGAAGCACTTTATGGGTGCTTAATAAGGATTCGTTTCTTGAGTCAACAATAATGCGTGATTGCATAAAAGCTCCTTAATAACGTTAGTTAGCATCAAACCCTAAAGTAAGGGCGAGTGTATAAAAAGTCAATGGCTGAGCAAAAATTATTTCCTGCTTTGGCTAAAAAGAAAGCAAAATGAATAAATAAACGCCGACTAAATAGATTTCACTCGTTTTTTATTTACATCAAAAAATTTTGAATTATACTACGCACCGTCAAGTACGGAGGAATGGTCGAGTGGTTGAAGGCACCGGTCTTGAAAACCGGCGAGGGTTTACGCCCTCCGTGAGTTCGAATCTCACTTCCTCCGCCATTTCTTAATAACTCCATAAATGAAGAGTCTTCAAATTCAATAACTTACATTTCGTTATTTTCTATAATTTCTTCTCGTTCATCATTTTCAACTATTAAATTATTAAGTTGCAAAAATGAGTTTGACTCAAATTTGACTTGAGTCTAGCGCCCTTTGTTAAATCAGCGCATTTCCGAACCGGTTCGATAATTTCCCATCCGCTCTTCTCTTTCAATGCCATAAATGGTATTCCATTTTGAATGTACTAACTTGCTTAAGTATAGCGTAGATCATGGAACCGAAAATCGCTTTTTTAGGAATACCATTGCTTCTGCACCTAATGATAATGCTCTTGCTAACTTAATATTATAGGCAGATTACTTTTGTGAGTAGCTTTGTAGTTAAATTTTGGGAGATTATTGATAAAACAATAACAAGGCGTAACAAATGAATTTAAAAAAATGAGTAAAAATAATTTATCGCACTTTGATTTTAAACGGAGGAATTTTGTATTTGAATATTTTGATATAACAATCTGCCCATTTGATGGGCAGATTGCTATTTTAGACATGATGTTTAATTAAGATCTAATGACTTAAGCGGGTTTTCAATAACCTGATCCTTAATGGTAAACTTCAAGTTCGGGTTATCTCTGTAGTTTTCATACAGGTAACGTAACTCCCTTGATGTCACCGAATTATAGAATTCATAGTTCGGATCAAATAATTTCTTCAGATTACCCATATCTATTTGAGTTTTATCTTTATTGAACGTCGTTGTATCCGTTGCTAAACCATCTAACGCAAAATAGACTTTTCCGCCTCTTTCAAGGGTTTCTTTAGCAATCAGTTTGGTTTTTTCTGAAAAGAAATCTTCGCGACTTCTGTTCAGTTCACCTACTGCTGACAGATATTGTTCAATCGCTTCATTTTGCTCTTTAGTGAAAGAAGGTGAGGTTTTCGGATTATCTAAATCCAAATTCTCATTTTGTTTCAGTTTTTGAAATAACTGTTGCTCCTTTTCATTAAATTCAGCGATCCGTTTGAGAGAATCTACTGCAACCGGATTGTTGAGCAATTCCGTGATAATTTTTTTATTATCCTCGACATTGGCTTGATTGATACGGCTGCGAGAAGATGTTGCTAAGGCATTATCCGCCCCCAAATCTTGGAAGTTTGCAATATGATCAATGTCTTGTTGCGTCACTTTCCCTTGTTTAACCTTATCTGCCAATTTAGACAAATTACCAAATTCGTAGCCTAAATTTAACTCACCAATGTAACTATCCGCAAGAATTGGGTTTCGTTTCCCTTTATCGGCTTGGTTAGCACGGTTAATCAGTTCCTTACGCCCATCTTTTAAGCCATAAATCAAGGTATTATTGCCTAAATCTGTGCTTTGTGGTTTAAGGGTTTCCAGGTTGCTATTTGGGCTTGGTAAATGCTCAATCGATTGAATCTCCCGTTTGGCACCAGTATAGCCTTTATCCACCAATTTACTCAGTTGCTCACCTAATTTATGACCCGAGAAGAACGCCTCTCGCTCTTGCGGCTGCTTTTTATACTGCTGCATATTAGTCAGCCCCGAATTGATATAATAAAGACCATTTAGCGCCATTAAATTCGCATCCGGTTTCATATGCTCTGGTAACTTATCCTTATGACGGATAATTTGTGCCTGATCGTGATGCGTTAATTCGTGAACGATAGTATCCAAAATTTCTTTGTTATTTTGTTTTCTCGTGCGTAAGAAGCTCAAAATAGGTGTCGCATTCATTTGAACAAGATCATTACCGTAAGAACCTTGTTTCATTGAAAGCGGGTTATTCCCCGTAAACTCCACTTTAGCACGGCTACCTTCAACGCCAGTGACTTCTTTTAGAGCTTCGAACTTCGCTTGTTCAACCAAACCGAATAAGCGTTTAATGCCTTCTTCATTGCCAGAGAGTTTTTGTTTCATTAACTGATGGAACTCTTGGTTTGAGTCCAGTTTATCTACAATCTTTTGGTTAATTTCGCCACGAGATTGTAAATAGGCAGCATCAAGCTCAATTTTACTCATCACTTTGCCCATATTTTTCACATTCTGTCCTTCAAATCCCTC
Organism: Rodentibacter caecimuris; assembly: GCF_001019715.1. Classification (GTDB taxonomy): domain Bacteria; phylum Pseudomonadota; class Gammaproteobacteria; order Enterobacterales; family Pasteurellaceae; genus Rodentibacter; species Rodentibacter caecimuris. Next base: position 1,068,861 of record NZ_BBXJ01000001.1, on the reverse strand, counting down.
AATAGTATCCGGACGGTGAATCTTATTACGCGTTTCTTTTGCTTTATTTGTTAAAGCCGTCGCTTCTTCAACACTTGAGCCATATGCTAAATCTTGTAATGCTTTTAATAAATGCTCTTTCGGCAAGCTTTCAGCATTTTCAGCCAAAATCTTTAATTTCTTTTCAGCCTCTTTCGCACTATCACGCTCACGCGCTTTTTGTTTCGCTTGTTCAAATAGCTTTTTGGAATCAATTTTCGGTTTATTTACGTCGTTACCGATTTGATTTTCCTCAGCAAGTCTTTGATTATTATTGCTGTTATTGCTATTGACTTTATTGCCAACCACTGCAGGGATTTCTGCGTAATCACTTTCAGCATTCTCGGCTTTGGCCTTATTTCCAACCACTGCCGGAATTTCTGCATAATCACTTTCAGCATTCTCTGCTTTGGCTTTATTGCCAACCACTGCAGGGATTTCTGCGTAATCACTTTCAGCGTTTTCTGCTTTGGCTTTATTGCCAACCGCAGCAGGAATTTCTGCGTAATCACTTTCAGCGTTCTCTGCTTTGGCTTTATTGCCAACCGCAGCAGGAATTTCTGCGTAATCACTTTCAGCATTCTCCGCTTTGGCTTTATTGCCAACCACTGCCGGAATTTCTGCGTAATCACTTTCAGTGTTCTCTGCTTTGGCTTTATTGCCAACCACTGCAGGGATTTCTGCGTAATCACTTTCAGCATTCTCCGCTTTGGCTTTATTGCCAACCACTGCAGGGATTTCTGCGTAATCACTTTCAGCGTTCTCTGCTTTGGCTTTATTTTCAATTACAACTGGGCTTTCTGTAGAAGCGTTTGCTTTAGTTGGTTGATCAACGTCAGCCATATCCTCTTTTAAGCGTTTGATCGTCATATAATCACTGTTATCTTCACGCTGTACAGATTGCTTCTTCCCTAACGTTTCATCTTTCTCTTTCGAAATTCTAGCCGCTTTTTCCGCTTCTGATTCGGTTTTTACCCTTTTCTTACTCGGATCGATTTGAGCATAGATATCTTCCGCCTGACCTGCTGAATTTGAGGCAGCTTCAGTTGGCGCAAATTTAGGTTTAGCCTCATCGACCGATTTCTCACCTAAGAGACGTAAGAATTCGCTAATCACTTCCGGGCTACTTGCGCTGTCTTTGGTATTATCCGATTGCGGAATAATGGTTTCCTCAAATTTACTGCTAAACTTCGTAAACGGCGGGTATCCCGCATCCAGCAATAATTTATTGACAATAACACGAGCAACACGTCCATTACCTTCAGCAAACGGATGATAAGCAATCACACGTTGGTAAACCATACCGGATAACACACTTGGTTCAACCCCTCTGGCTTTAGCGTCATTAATAAACTCAACCATCTGTGCAAGTTGTAATTTAGATGCCTGCGGTCCAGAGAAAATTGCATCTTCTTTGGTTAAGGATTCTTTTTTATACAACGTTCTGTTTTCACCCTCGTCCGGACGTAAACCATGATTGAGTTTTTCAATACTTTCTACGGTTAGACCATTTTTGGTATCGTTTAAAAACTCTTCTACGGCACCTTTAAGCTTATCTTTTAACTCTGGTGAACGTTGAATCGTTTTTGACGTTTCCGCTAACGCATCGACGATACGTTGAGTTTGCTCCGGCACGCTCATAATTTCATCGCTTTTCGGCAATTTTTTCACTAATTGCTGGATAGCGTTAAATTCCTGTTCGCTTGGTTTAAAGTGTAAGGCTTCGTTGATCTTACGTTCGGTTCTTTTCGCACCGTCTGTGAGAATATCATCCAGCTCAGGTGAGCCTGCCATTTGTTTTAATACCGCTTCAGGGACGCTTTTCTTCGCTGCTTCACGGGCTTCGGCTAAAAACTCACTGTTATTGAGAATTTTTTGTTCAAATTCATCATAACGTTTTGCCTCAAGACTGAGTAACTCTTTCAAATTCAAATTGTCCTCAAGCTTCTCGTAGTTAGGTTTCCCGTTCGCTTGAGCTTCGGTGTCTAATGTTTGATTGCCTTTATTCGCATTTTCCTCTGCCTTTTTGGACGAAGTGCGGTCAGTTTTGAAAAAGTTTTTAATCTTTTGGAAAAATGACGGGGCACTTTGCGCACCGGTTTGTTCCACGTTTGCTGTTTCAGGCATTGTAGGCAATACACGGCTATTGTTGTTATTGCTATTTGCCTGTGCAAGGGAAGACTCGACATTATCGGATTTATTGCCGGTTTTGGCTAATGCAGGGATTTCTGCATAGTCACTTTCAGCGTTCTCCGCTTTAGCTTTATTGCTAACCACCGCAGGGATTTCTGCGTAATCGCTTTCGCCACTATTCGCTTTTGTATTACCACTCTGTGGTAACTCAGGTAAAGGACGTTTAGCTTTATTTTCCTGAGTTAAAGCAGGAATCTCTTCATAAATCGGCTCAGATTTGCCAGATTTAGCTTGAGCATTGCTATCGCCTAATTTTGCATACGGGCTATCCGGAATCTCTTCGTAGATAGGCTCTTGCGATTGTTTCGGTTTTGTCACTTCGCTGTAAATCGGATCGGACTCAGTTGATTTACGCTGAGCATTGGCATTTGCATCACCTAATTTCGCATACGGGCTATCCGGAATTTCTTCGTAGATAGGCTCTTGCGATTGTTTCGGTTTTGTCACTTCGCTGTAAATCGGATCGGACTCAGTTGATTTACGCTGAGCATTGGCATTTGCATCACCTAATTTCGCATACGGGCTATCCGGAATTTCTTCGTAGATAGGCTCTTGCGATTGTTTCGGTTTTGTCACTTCGCTGTAAATCGGATCGGACTCAGTTGATTTACGCTGTGCATTGGCGTTTGCATCACCTAGCTTCGCATAAGGGCTATCCGGAATTTCTTCGTAGATAGGCTCTTGCGATTGTTTCGGTTTCGTCACTTCACTGTAAATCGGCTCGGACTCAGTTGATTTACGCTGGGCATTGGCGTTTGCATCACCTAATTTCGCATACGGGCTATCCGGAATTTCTTCGTAGATAGGCTCTTGCGATTGTTTCGGTTTTGTCACTTCGCTGTAAATCGGATCGGACTCAGTTGATTTACGCTGAGCATTGGCATTTGCATCACCTAGCTTCGCATAAGGGCTATCCGGAATTTCTTCGTAGATAGGCTCTTGCGATTGTTTCGGTTTCGTCACTTCACTGTAAATCGGATAGGACTCAGTTGATTTACGCTGTGCATTGGCGTTTGCATCACCTAGCTTCGCATAAGGGCTATCCGGAATTTCTTCGTAGATAGGCTCTTGCGATTGTTTCGGTTTCGTCACTTCACTGTAAATCGGATCGGACTCAGTTGATTTACGCTGAGCATTGGCATTTGCATCACCTAATTTCGCATACGGGCTATCCGGAATTTCTTCGTAGATAGGCTCTTGCGATTGTTTCGGTTTTGTCACTTCGCTGTAAATCGGATCGGACTCAGTTGATTTACGCTGAGCATTGGCGTTTGCATCACCTAGCTTCGCATAAGGGCTATCCGGAATCTCTTCGTAGATAGGCTCTTGCGATTGTTTCGGTTTTGTCACTTCGCTGTAAATCGGATCTGACTCAGTTGATTTACGCTGAGCATTGGCGTTTGCATCACCTAGCTTCGCATAAGGGCTATCCGGAATCTCTTCGTAGATAGGCTCTTGCGATTGTTTCGGTTTTGTCACTTCGCTGTAAATCGGCTCGGACTCAGTTGATTTACGCTGAGCATTGGCGTTTGCATCACCTAGCTTAGCGTAAGGGCTATCCGGAATTTCTTCGTAGATAGGCGCTTCCGATTGTTTCGGTTTTGGCAATTGATCATTATTTGAAGCAATATCGTTCAATCCTCTTGCACTATTTTGATTTGATTTTTTATTTAATGCTTGTTTTGCCTTATTTAGGCCTTTTTGCCCCAATTCAGCCAAATCACCTAGTTCAAACCCAAAACTGGTACTTGCTAATTGTTCATCTCGATGAACGGTTTTAGATTTATTCAAATCCTGATTAATTGGTTTTTCAACAGGCTGAGAATCAATACCTGACAGAGTTGAGTGCTGGGTCGCGTCATAATGTTTTTGTGCCGAACGACCTCCTCTTATATTGGCTTGAGACGTTCCCCGTTCATTTAACCCTATAGATGCACCGAACTCACCACCATCTTTATGATGATAGTCTTCTAAAGAGCGATGAGTAACACTGCCCGTAGTGGTAAGGTCGTTATTCCCACTTTTATCAACAAAATAACCAGCGGTTAAATCCAAGTCTTTAATTTGACCAATCATTTTTCCAGCTTCAATGCCTGATTGCTGATTAACCATCCGACTCGTTTCATCTTCCTGACCATAACCCACTGTTACGCTACCTGTTGGTTTTACGGTTAAAGCCGTGGTTACCGAAGCCCCTACAGAGACACCCACATCCAAGCGTTTATTATGTCTTTCATAGGTATCTTGTTTAGATTCAATTGAGGTTTTCCCTTCCACTTTTGTACGATAAACATCCGCTTTAATATTAGCCCCCGATAGGGTGAGATCGCTTTCTGTATTGATCTCAATTTCATCACCCAACAATTGGCTATTTTGATAGGTAGTCGCGTTGGTATTTGTTGTAGAATATCCTGCTTCAACACCATTAGTTACACCAACTGCACAGCCTTGAGACATCACCCCACAAGACACTGTACCTCCAGCGGACACTTTTGCATGCCAAGATTCATCCGACTCTGTTCTTTCTGTTTTACCCGCATTTATGGTAACTTTATCTTTTGCATTTAGAGAAAGTTTGCCGCTCTTACTGCGTTCAACGTTATTTAACTCAATTCCCCCTTCTGTTGCACTCAAGACCAGATTACCGTTTAAAGTATTACGATTATCCGATTTTTCGTTAAAACCCGTATTAGATTGGCTATAGCCAGCTTGGGCTTTAACTGAGCCACCAACTAAATCACCTGTCACTAAATTAGCGATGTCACTCGTCACTTGTAATGCAGCCGTACCGTCTTGTTTAATGCCTTTTTTAGCATCTTCTGCTTGTTTAATTGAATGGCTGACAATATCAGCAACTGCAGAGTGGGCTTCGCCGACTAAACCTAATTTAAAAGAAGATTTAGACGATTTAAAATCAGTTTCATCTTGGTATTTGGTTGAAATAATTTCTTTGGCGGTTAATTTCAACTTATCATTACGCAGGTTTTTCTGAGCGTCAAAAAAGGCTTGATCTTTTTCCGCCATCAGTTCTTCAATTTCTTCTTTAGATAGCTTGCGTAAATTTGGATTAGTACCTTTTGTTTGATTATTTTCTACAGGCTTCTCTACTTCTGAAGCTTTATCTGTAGAATTGTCATCTTCTGTTTTATTCGCTTCTTCGTTGGTTGTTGACTGCGTTAATTCAGATGCGGATTCAGACATTGATTTATTAATATCAAGTCCACCGATATCTAAAGTCCCTAAAACCTGTAAATCACCGCTTTTCGCGTCAAGTTCGCTATTGACGTTTTTCAAGTCAGTTCTCGATGATTTTTCTTGCTCAAACTTTATGCCTAATTCAGCATTAGCCCCGGTGTAATCACTTTCTGATATTTGAGTCAAGACACCATCGACACTATCAGCAGAAGCCGAAACAGACTTACCGCCACCGGCAGCTAATGCGCTTGCAAATATACCAAAGACGCCTTTTGATTTATCCGTATGTTGGATATTTTGCCCTGTTTTAGTTTTATAATCACCTTGTATAACACCGGTTACACGATCTGCTTTTATCTTGCTACCGGTCTGTTCTACATCACCTTTTACAGCCAAATGAAGATGATCAAATTCTAATTCTGAACCAACGGATTCCGCACTATAAGTATCTTCCGTTTCTCCCCCAACTTTCTTTTGTATTCCAAACAATCCAGTAGCTAATATCTCTTTCTGTTTATGACTACTGCTAAATTTATGAGAATCTTTAGCTTTGAGATCTTTAGTTTTTACAAAACCAGTTTTTGCTTTTACATCAGAGGCTGTAATATTGATATCGCTATCTAAATCAGTTTCTAAATGTAGGTGTTGTTCTGAAGCTATCCTTGATTTCTGAATAACCGTATTTCCTTTCTCGTCAGCATAGGAAGTCGCGCTTGATTCAATTCCTTTATGACCTTTTAGACGAACCAATTCTTTGCCTAAAATATCCCCTGTATTTTTAATTTTATTCTCAGCCTCAATATCAACTCGGCTGCCTGCAATCGTGCCGGAATTTTGTACGTCTTTCGCCTTCAATTTCAATTCTCTGGCCTTTATGACCGCACTTCCTAATCCTTTATATTTTTCCGCATCTTCTAAAGTTTGTTTTGCAAAATAAACTTGAGGAATATACGTCTCTTTTCCATTAATGGTTGATTTGACATACCAAATAATATCCTCTTTTAAGTTATCTTGCTGTTCTTTAGTTAATGCTTTACCTAAGGTTAGATTTAGATCTCCAGACGTATGGTACGCATTATCCATTAAACGTTTAACCAACTCGACATTAGTCAAATCGTATTTTAGTGCCAAATGATTATCGACCTTTTTCTCAATACTACGAGTAATCAATTGGTGTTCAAAATAGCTATCGCCAATGACACTTACTTTGTCTTCCGTTCCTCTTGGAGCAATATTATTAAAGAAATAATCAGAACCGACATAATCATTTTGATTAATATACTTCATTCTGGTGTGATAAAGCGGATCAACCTCTACTCGAGCTCGATCCTTATCTAGCGGAATTTCTTTTTGTTTTGCCAATTCATCAGCTTTTCTTTTCTCTTCGGCTAATTTTTTCTCATACTCTTCGAGGCGTTGTTTTTCCTGTTCAGAAAGCGATTCTAGTTTTTTCTGTTCCTCTTCTACTTGTTTTTTTCTACGTTCTGCTTCTTCTAAACGCTCTTTTTCAAAAAGACGTTCTTTTTCTAGACGCTGTTTTTTCTCTTCTTCAGTTTCACCTAATAGATCTGTATCTTCTTTCGGAACTAAGATATTGGTGTTGTCCTCTTTTTTCTTATTAAACGAGCGATCAATGAATAAATTCGGATTAGACAATAATTCTAATAATGTGGATAAATCAATTTCGCTATTGCCATTATTTTCCGGCTGTACAACAAATGGTTTTAATTGAATCGGCGGTGCTTGGATTGTATGCTTCCCAATAGACACTTTATCATCAAAAGCTCCTTCCTCGCCTCTTTTACCATTTACTAAAATATTAGTATCTCCAATAAAAGAGCCGGCTAGTATTTTTGATTTTTTATTAGGATAAAGCTCTATATTTTTAGAACCAAGTTTACTTGCTCTTTCTGAAGCCTCATATGCTGCTTTTAATTCCATCAAAGATTTACTTTCCCAATTAGCACCTAATATAGTTGTTAATGTGGATTGTAATAATGGAGATCTGACTGATCTTAATAGTTTTAAAACTTGTACTTTATCTAGTGAGACAGGGAAAGCACGAGTTTTTTTTATGTAACGCTCAGTACCTTTCGTTTCAAAAAAGAATTTTATTAATTGAGCTACAGAGTTAAATTTATATATCATATTGCCCTGTAATGGAATTTCGATGCCATTGACAATAGGTTGGAATTTTATAGTAATATTTGCTGGTGAATTTAAATAATAATCAAATATATTAAATTTGGCACTTCTCATATCATTAATGATGCTTTTTGCTCCATTAGAAATTAGATTTCCTTGAATGTTAATAATGCCGTGATTAGTTATTCCTGCATCACTTAGCTTGGAATCTTTTTGAATAAATTCAAAGTCACTTTCACCACGAATATTACCTATATGAGAAATTTTTAAATTATTCCCTAATCTTGGAATAGAGCCGGAAATGCTATAATAATCCGTTCTGCTTGACCCTGGATCGATAATTGTCAACTCAATATTTTGATCATAATGGTATACACTGCCCTGAAACTCAATATCATTCAATAACTTTTCTGCTGATACAGTGATTTTTCCTTTTGAAAGAATTTCTCCCCGATTATGAATAATATCATCGGCATTTAAATTCATTACACCATCTGAATGTAAAACGCCAGTAGCATTATTGGTAATATTTGAGAAGGAAGTTAGATTTAAGCTGTTTTTTGCCCCTAATAAACCTTCGTTTATAATTTTTTGACCCTTTACAGATAATTGATTAGCGCTAGTTAATACCCCTTTATTGATAAAAACATCATCGTTTGAGTTGATATCCAGTGAAGATGATAATTGGTTTTCCGAACCTTTATCAAAAAAGATTTCTTTAGCAGAAAGCGTTAATTTTTCTCTAGCCTCCGGTAGTTTATGAGAAGCTGAGTGGAAATGGGTGACTCTAAACGTAAGGTTCGCAGTTCCTTTACTTTGAATAGTCCCATTATTGTGATAACCATCATCCGGAGTAATATTATTTTGGGATAAAATATTACCAAAGGTAGATATATCAAGCGTCTTTTCAGCTAGAATATCTTTCTTATTATTTAGCTTTTCTACATAAATTTTATTAAAACGAGCTGCAATCGTACCGCTATTTTCTAGATTCTTACCCTTAATATCCAGATTTGTTGCAATTACAGTTGAGTCCTTACCAATTTGAGTTGATTGACTATTGATATTAACGTTTGTACCTCTAATTTTGGCATTTTTGTCCGTTGCAGTTTTATCCGCAGAAATATCAACTTTTTGACTGCTTACCTTTGTATTTTGTTTTAGATTAACTTCTGTTGAGTTTAGATTGATTGCTTTCCCAGCCGAGATTTGGCCATTAATATCAAGCTTTTTACTGCCCTTTGAGGATAAGTTCTGTTTAGCTTGTAATGTAGCAACTTCAACCTTACCTTGTTCATTCTCAATTTGGATATCTTTCTCGGAAAGAATGATACCTTTGTGATTTACCCCTGCACCCGTATCTGTTGTGATAAATTGGATATGATTACCATACATAGCGCCGGCTTCTGTACCGGTAATTGCGATTTCCGTGGATTTAGCCTGCTTAGATTTCACCTTTCTTGCTTTCACATCGTATTCTGATGAACCTGCTACAAAGGTTATATTGGTTTCAACAGGCGCTTTATCATTAATGTTACGAACTGCTCCTTTTTGCTCAATTTTTTTCGCAACAATATCTAAATATTTCAATCCGTCAGTGGCAATCCCGTCTTTATCAATGGTTACGGTTCCTTTCTCAACAGACAGTTTTAAGCCGTTTTTCGGATCAATCACATTACTGGTTGAAGCTACAAAACGATCCGTATTGAATGTTTGTACACCGTTAATATTAATTCCGTTCGGGTTAATAATTAATAGATCTGCTTTATCACCAAAAACTTCTAATCCACCTTTAATTTTACTCATTTGGTTGCCTGTTACCTGAGTTAAAATAGCTTTGGCTGTATCTTTATCAAAGTTTTGGTTTTTGTCTAAATGACCGACTAAATAAGAACTTCCTTCCTTATTGCTGTTATTAAATACCGCACCATTGCCTACATTGAATTTTTGGAATTTATTATCAGAAATACCATCATATTGAGGTTTGGCAATCTCAATAATATGTACGCCATTGGTTGTTTCAGATATTTTTGTTTCATGATTACCTTTATCTAAAACGATATCCTTACTATTTACATTAGCAAATACGGTATTTGGTACAACAAATAAGAAGGCTAATGCTGCATTTCCCAGGTGCAACAAGCGTGATTTAATAAGACAAGAAAATGTAGATAGACGGAAGATATGTCGTCCTTCACTGCTAGATTCGCATTCTTCTTTATTTTCTACACTACCTGTGTCACCTGATTCATAATTAATATATTCAGCGACAGGAACCAAACATGATTTTGATTTACTAAAAATCAGTTTATATCTATTTTTATTCATACTAAGTTTCTCCTATATTAAAAATATGAATTAAAATGAAATTGAGCCGTTTACATAGTAAATGTGGGCATCACCTTTATTTACTTTTACATTCTTAATTGGCTTGGAATAAGTGAAAGATAAGTTAAGGCGACTGATTTGAACTTTTGTTCCAATAGCCATCCCTGCAATAGTTTCGTTACCTTGATTGAGATGTTTAAATATGCGACCGAAATCAACGCCTAAGAAAGGTTTGATTTGGGAAATAGACATTTTTTGAGGATAAAATGGGATATCAAATGTTTGCGAAATATAATAGCCACTGTCTCCAGAAGTAATTCCACCTTTAAATCCTCTTACGGTATATTCATCTCCGATAGAGAATTGATTATCAGAATACAAACTATAAGGAGAGTATTGGAATCCTAAACGAAGTTGATAATTAAGCGCTCTTTCTTTAACCAAAAAAGCTTTATACCAGCTCATTGTGCCTGATAATAAAGAGAGTGTTTTATCTCCTTTTGAATTATATGCAAGGCTATCGGCGCCAAACCAACCTAAACCGTTTGAATAAGAAATATCGTTATACAGTTTTCCTCCTAAAACATTTGTAATATAGGATAATCCGACTGTGAGTTTATTATTATTGTAATGGCTGACTAAACGATCCCCAATATAGTTTTTCTTTGTTTTAAATTCTAATTCGCCGTAACCTGAAAAAATCATATCTTTATTACGAGCAAGAACTTTAGCAAGTTTAATATTTGCAGTTTTAATTTTCCCCTCGGAGCTATAACTGTGAATACCTTTTATTTCTTTCTTACTATCCGATTGTGAAACTCTTAAATCTAATGTATAAGAAGAGAATGGTTGGCTATAACTTAATAGATAGTTTTGTTGATTATTTCGTTTATGTTTTTTGTATAATCGATATCCCGTTGAAAAATACCAACTATCATTAATTCCCAGTAAATCGCTCCAGCTAATACTTGCCGTAAGTTGATTCCGTCCGTTTTCGTTGTTTTCTGCACCGGAGTTATTAAAACCTAATGTAATACGGGGCAAATAGGTACGCTGAGTGATTAAATTAAAGTTAGACTCACCATCTTTCTCTGCCGCAATAACTTTTATTTCTGTGGATTTATTTGTTGTATTTAAAATTTCAACTAACTGATCAACATCATAGACATTAAGTAATTTATTTTTTAAATTAGGCAATACAAACAGCATTGCTTTATCTTTAAATGTTTCCGGAAGAGCACCATTGACAAAATAATCGCTAACATAGCCCCAATGAATAATAAAATCCAATTCGTTTTTATCGGTAACATTACTCTTTAAGCCAACGGCACTTGTTACATAGCCTGCACGGTACAGTACATCGGTTAAATCTTTAACTAATGCAAAAACTTGCTTAGTCGTCAGTGGCTTTCCTTCATACTGTTTAATGACAGAATCAAAATCCAAGCGAACGCTTTGTCCTGCTTGATCGACGGTAATGCGCTTAATGGTTCGATCTGTTTGTGTATCATCGGTCAATGTATTATCCGTTTTCGGATCAGCCTCTTTGCGCAGGAATTTCTCCGCCTTTTTTAAAGCTTCGTCAGTTTCTTGAATTATTCTTTGATGCTTTAACTGCTGCTGTTCTTGGGTAAGAACGTCTGTTGCAAAAGCCGTTCCCGAGAATAAAGATAAGTAAAATAAATAGCCGATAGATTTTCTCGCTATTGAAGATTTCATTAATTGGTCTCCTTAATATGTAATATGCCTAAGTTATTCAATTAGTAATAAAAATTAAGACGATAAGCTACTTTCTATGAAGTAGCCCTGATTCTGCTACTACAATATGTCAACGAACCTGTATATCCGGCGAAGGTCGAAACTTTATTACTCTACCGGACATAGCATTATGAGCTAAACTTAGCGGAGATGATTTTTCACCGTTTGTAGATTTGTATTTTTCAATAAGCAAAATCACACCCATATTAGACGGAGCTTTTCTTCAAAAATGACAAAAAAATGTAATAAACCTTCCCAAGCGAGCAAATAATAATCAAATCTTCTCAAATTTTTCCAAAAAGAAATGAGTTGAAATCAATTCGCCCTAAAATTTCATACTATTTTTGCGTTAAACAAGTTTATCAATGTGTCTTTCACAAGTTGCAGAACGTTAAACTGTTACAGAGTAAAATGAATTGGTAATTTGGCATGGCGGTTGTGTGTGAAAATTTGATAGGAATAATGTTTATATATAGATGTTTGAACATTGGTTAAGTCTTAAAAAGTGGCTAGAGTTTCCCCTCTCCTCAGTGAGTTCAAACCTCACTTCCCGCCATCAATAAAAAATCCCTTAGTTAAAAAGCTAAGGGATTTTTGTTTTTTACCAGCAAAACCTTTCATTTACATGATTTTCCGATCGCTCTTTTTGCCACTTCGCTTTATTTTGTGGATCAGCAAAAAACTCATCCTGTGCCTTTAAACGAAGCTTCAATTTTTTTTCGGCTGCTTTTAATGCAACTTTGCGATCTTGAAATTTGGAGGGTAATGCTTTTATAAAAACCGTTTCATAAGGATGGGAAATCACCCAATTTACTGCCTCTTCCGCAGTTTTACGTTGTTTGTTTAAATCACAAAAAGCGTAGGGATTCACAAATTGCTCTACCACTTGGCTAAATCCCGTATTTTCCGCCACAGTTGCCTTTGGTAAATCCAACACATAAAATGCTGTAATTAAACGGTTTTGTCCACGATAAAACCATTTCACCGCCTCATCACGTAAGCCGAAATCATAAGCACGGGCTGCTAGAGTAAACAAGGTGATTGGCGAAATCCGTGCCGGATTTTCTTGCACAAATTTGACCGCACTTTGATACCCGTTTAAGGTATTTTCCCGCAACATCGGATCAAGTTGCTTATGTACAAATACGTTTCCTGCATTGCCCTTTTCCGAGGAATAATAAGGTTTCACATAAATATCAATAGATTTCACCGGCTCTTTGCTGATCGAGCTACAAGCGGTTAAACCAAGTGCGGTCAAAATTACAGGAATTTTTACGGCTAATTTCACAATGCCTCCAACAGGAAATAATCCTTGAAATGAACTTATATCTCATCAAAATTTTGGTGAATTTTAACAGAGTTTTCACTTTTTCCTATATAATTGGGCAACAAACCGAACATTATGCAGCATATGAAAATCCACTTAATTCGTAGTCAGATAACCCTTGATTTTAATAATGAAAGAAGCCTACTCGATCACCTCAAACGCAACAATATACACCACGAATACCAATGCCGTAGCGGTTATTGCGGTTCTTGTCGGGTGAAGATCAAAAAAGGCAAGGTATCCTATTCGGAAACTCCCCTTGCCTTTATCCAACCCGATGAAATTTTATTATGTTGTTGTCGTGTAGAAACGGATCTTGAATTGGAATTATAGATTATTCAAATCCAACACATCCGTCATATCAAATAAACCATGGGATTTATTTTCCAACCATTTCCCCGCCCGTACCGCACCGTTTGCAAAAGTCATTCGGCTTGAGGCTTTATGGGAAATTTCCACTCGTTCCCCAATATCGGCAAACCATACGGTGTGCTCACCCACGACATCAGCAGCACGGATGGTTGAAAAACCGATTTCATCAGGTTTCCGTTCACCTGTAATGCCCTCACGACAAAATACGCCATGTGTTTTCAAATCACGTCCTAAAGTTTTTGCGATATGTTCCCCCATTGAAAGAGCCGTACCTGAGGGAGCATCGACCTTATGACGATGGTGTGCTTCAATAATTTCAATATCGCAATAATCGCCCATCACCTTGGCGGCTTTTTCCAATAATTTGAATACTAAATTCACGCCGACACTGAAATTAGAAGCAAATACAATGGCAATTTTTTTAGCGGCAGATTGAATTACATCTTTACCCGCCTCATCAAATCCTGTCGTACCAATCACCATTTTTTTATTATTCGCCACACAAAATGCAATATGTTTAAGCGTGCCTTCCGGACGGGTAAAATCAATCAGCAAATCAAAATTGTCTTTTTGTTCATGAAAATCATCAGACACCTTAATACCTAAATGCCCAATACCAGCCAACTCACCGGCGTCCGCTCCTAATAATGATGATCCTTGACGCTCAAAAGCAGCACCCAAAGTTACGCCATCCGCACCATGAATCGCTTGAATCAATTGACGTCCCATTCTGCCGCCCGCACCGGCAACCGCAATTCTTAATGTCATATTTATACCCTTCTTTTAATTAATCATCTCAGTGATACCACTATAGATCAGTACACAACCAAAAAATAAAAATACCACGCCTGCTACATTATCAATATAACGGCTATATTGGCGATAAAACTGTTTTGCCACATTCCGTGAAAAAATAAATGAAATCAGGTAAAAATACAAGAATGTTACAATGACAATTAAACCGAACGCCAACCCCATTTCCCATATTTCCGTCATTTTCGCTAAAACCAAAGACATTACGCTGGAAAAATAAACGACGGCTTTGGCATTGGATAAATTCACAAGCAAACCTTTCAAAATTTCTTTTTTTGCATTGGTTTGTTCATTTAATTCTTTCGCTGAAATCGGTACAAATTCTGCATTTTGTCTGCTACGAATCAATAAAAAACCGAGATAACTCAAATAACTACCGCCCAAAACCATAATAAGCCCATGTAAAGCCGGCATCATAGCGAATAACACCGTTAATCCCAGCATTGAAAGTGCAGCCCAAAATGACACCCCTAACGTGATGCCGATAACCCCATAAAAGGTATTTCGACGAGAATTACTAGCCGCCATTCGGGTAACATAGAAAAAATCAGGTCCCGGCGTCATCAAACCAAACAAATGAACGATCAGTAAATTTAGCATCTTTTACCACTCTATATTTAACAAAAAAATCACCATTACTGCATAAATAGCGGCAATGACATCATCCACCATAATACCGAAACCACTTTCCAGTTTTTCATCAAAATAACGAATCGGAAAAGGCTTGAGAATATCAAACAACCGAAACAACACAAAGGCTGTAAAAATCCATTGCCAAGACAAGCTCGGCACGGCAGCAAGGACGATAAACATGCCGACAAACTCATCCCACACAATAGAACCATGATCGTGTACACCCATATCATCAGCGGTTTTTTGACATAAATAACAGCCTAAAACAAAACAAAGTGCGGTCAAAATTAAGAAGGTTTTTGTTCCTAAAAGAATGAGTAAAATCACGCCTAACAAAGTACCAAGCGCGCTGCCCCAGCTTCCCGGTGCGGGATGAAGCAAACCGGAACCCAACCCCACTGCAAGCAAATGGATAGGATTTTTTAAAGAAATTCGTTTTAACGGATTCTCTTCTCTCATATTTTTATTCCTTGAAATGATCGAAGCCAACATTTGGTGAATAGTCAATCGGCTGCCCATCACGCAAAAAACGGATGGAAAACGGACCGCACTTTTTCTGCTCAAATGCCGACACAACATGCCCAATACAGGTACAAGGCACATCAAGATTTTTTAGGCGAGACTCAAGTAAGGCTTGATTTTCGGGTGGAACGGTAAAACACAATTCATAGTCTTCTCCACCACTTAAGGCAAATTGCTCTGCTTGAGTGCGATCATAACGATTTAATAATGATGATGAAAGTGGCAAGTCGGAAAGATTAATTTCCGCCGCACATTGACTACGTTTAAGAATATGTCTGAGATCGGAATTTAACCCATCGGAAAGATCAATAGCTGCATGGGCAATATCGGCTAATGCCCGTCCAAGTGTAATCCGTGGCGTTGGGCGAAGATGGCGTTGCTGTAAAAATTCTTCGTCAAAACCGACCGCTCTTTTGTCCGATAAAATTTGTTGCAAACCGGCGGCACTATCGCCCAATGTACCTGAGACATAAATTAAATCCCCTACTTTGGCTTGATGTCGGCACAATGCTCTTCCTTTTTCAACAAAACCTTGTGCAGTAATCGTAATGGATAACGGGCCTTTTGTCGTATCGCCGCCAATTAATGTGACATTGTGGTGTTTTAACGTGCGTAACAAACTTTGACTAAAGCGGGTAAGCCAATTTTCATCAACGTTTGGTAAAGTTAATGCAAGAGAAACCCATTTAGGTTGTGCCCCCATTGAGGCTAAATCACTTAAATTAGTGGCAACCGCTTTATAGGCTAGATCTTCCGCTGAAATGGAGGGCAAAAAGTGGGTATTTTCTACCATCGTGTCGGTGGTGATCGCAAGCCGGCTATTTTCTGGCACAGAAACTAAGGCACAATCATCGCCAATAGATAAGGCAACAAAGTCATCCGCTTGTCCCTGTGGCTGCTCAAAATAATGTTTAATTAAATCAAATTCACCCATTGCCATTGTTACCCTCCAAAATAAAAAGCACGCGTAAACACGCGCGCCATTTATAGATCATCTAAATTTATTTACGCCCTAATGCCGGTGCGATTTTATCCAATACGCCATTAATATATTTATGACTGTCGTCCGAACCAAACACTTTTGCCACCTCAATCGCTTCGTTAATCACGACTTTGTATGGAACATCAAGCTCAAAACGCAATTCATACACCGCTAAACGTAAAATGGCTTTTTCAATAGGATCAAGTTCTTCAAACGCACGGTCAATATAAGGAGCAATAGAAAAATCCACCTCTTCAATATTATCTACGGCTTGACGAAATAATTTGCGGAAATAAGGTTTGTCCACCCCCTCCATATCTTGATCAAGAAAGAATGCCAACTCCACCTGTTCTGCCGTATTGCCGGAAACTGCCCAAGAATACAATGCTTGCACGCTACATTCACGAGCCCGACGACGAGCCGACGGTTTTTTCACTTGTTTTTGTTCCGCCATTGTTTATGCCACATCAATTTGTTGAAGAAGATTAATCATTTCAAGTGCGGTTAATGCCGCTTCCGATCCTTTGTTGCCCGCTTTTGTACCGGCACGTTCAATAGCCTGATCAATATTCTCCGTGGTTAAGACACCAAATGCTACAGGAATTTCGGCTTCCATCGCTACTTTGCCTAAACCACTGCTTGCTTCGCCCGCAACATATTCAAAATGCGCCGTACCACCACGGATCACCGTCCCCAAGGCAACAATCGCATCAAACTTTTTGCTTTCCGCCAAACGACGGGCAACAAGTGGAAGTTCATAGGCACCCGGTGCACGCACAAGAGTAATATTTTCGTCTTTTACTTGGCCGATACGCTTTAATGTATCTACCGCACCTTCTAATAAGCTTTCATTGATAAAACTGTTAAAACGGGCAATAACTACTGCCACTTTTGCGTTAGGTGCCGCGACTACGCCTTCTAAAACTTTCATACTTTTTCCTATGTTATTCGTCCTAATAAATTGGTGGCAGATTCTAGCATAAAAATTACCGCCTATCAGCATTTATCTTGTCTGTGCCAAAACTAAGTGCGGTCATTTTTGTATAAGTTTTATTCCTCATCAAGAACAAATTCAAACCAATCTATCACTTCATTTTCATGCACGCCGTTTATAATTAAAATGCCGGCATTTTTTACACTCCGTTCATCACCAGAAATCAATGGATGCCAATCAGGCAAAGGTTTACCTTCGTAAAGCAGCCGATAAGCACAGGTATCCGGTAACCAATGAAAATCAGGTAAATTCTTTTTGGTGAGTTTTGTACAATCTTTTTCGATGCTAAAACGTTCCGAATAATTACCGCACTTTCCACTTTCTATATCCAATAAATTACAGGCAATACGGGTGTAATAGAGTTTTTGTCGTTTTCCGCGACCTTGAATATATTTGCGATAACAGCATTTTCCGCAACCATCACACAACGCTTCCCATTCGGAGTCGGTCATTTCAAGTAGAGATTTGGTTTGCCAAAAATTAGGGGATAAATTCATCATTTTGGAAATTTTAAGTATAAAAACACATAACTTCAGATGACGTAAACTAGGCGCCATCCACCGAGAACTGCTCAATTATATTCAACGATCTCAAATCGAATAATCTTACCATTATATCCCTCAAAAAAACCAAACAATGCAAGATTATTCCCACATAGCCTAATTAAAATCTTGATATCGCTCACAATTTTGAAAATATTCATAATTTTTATAAGCCTTTTTATTGACTAGACAAAAAAATAGGAGTAAAAATTTTTAACAAAAAAGCAACGTAAGGACAACATATGCTAACCATTCATCACACTAGTGAATATTCCTTGATTTGCTCACTTCCTCCCCCTGCCGAGCTGTCAAAACAGCAGTCTATTTGGCAATTATCAGAATTGGCACAAGATCTCCCCGGCGTAGTTGAAACGGTCGTCGGAATGAATAATCTCACGCTCTTTTATCATCTTCATACCGATCCCCTAGCACTTATCAATGAAGTACATCAACTTTGGGAAAATGTTCAAACACAGAAAACGCATTTTCAAGGAAAATTAGTTGAGATTCCCGTTCATTACGGTGGGGAATTTGGCGAAGATTTATATGATGTAGCGAAATTCCACCACACCACCGCACAAGAAATTATTCATCGTCACACCGCCCCTACTTACACGGTTTTTATGATGGGCTTCCAACCCGGTTTCCCTTATTTAGGCGGATTGCCAGAATCACTTCATACCCCACGCCGCGATGCACCAAGAACAAGAGTTCCTGCGGGTTCTGTCGGAATCGGAGGAAGCCAAACTGGAATTTATCCGTTTACTTCCCCCGGCGGGTGGCAACTATTAGGTAGAACTGAAATTCAACTTTTTGATGTGAATCAAAGCCAGCCCATTTTATTAAAAGCAGGCGATCAAGTACGTTTTGTTGTGGAGGATATGACCCTATGATTTATATTCAACATCTTCAAGGCTTTGCTCATCTACAGGATTTAGGCCGCTTTGGCTTACGCGGATTTGGTATCGGACATTCCGGTGCTATGGATTGCCTTGCATTGCAAGCGGGAAATTTATTATTGAAAAATGCCAATAATTTACCCGCACTTGAAATAGCTTTAGGAAGCCTGACAATAACCTTTGACTGTGACACACCATTTTGTTTAACCGGCGCATTATGTGAGGCGGAACTTGATGATAGCCCGATTTCACCTTACTGCCGTTACACGGCAAAAGCGCGCCAAACCCTCAAAATCAAACGAATTACCCAAGGCAACTACACCTATCTTTGTGTTGCCGGAGGCTTTAAAGTACCTAAAGTATTAGGATCTTATAGCACCAATTTACAAGCAGGTTTTGGTGGGTTTCAAGGACGTTTACTCAAATCCGGCGATCATATTGCGACAGGGTTAAGAGATACGGTGCTTAGCCCATTAGGGATTGAACCCATTTCTTATACAAAAACTATTCATGCAACCGTTTCATCAGAATACGAGGCATTCAACCAAGAAACCCAAACATTATTTTGGCAACAGGGTTGGATATTACAACGAAATAGCAACCGTATAGGCTATCGCTTTTCCGGTTCTCAAAAATTAATGCTTAATTCCCATCTTGAAATGCTTTCTTATGCCGTACCAATCGGCACAGTTCAAGTTCCTCCGGACGGTCAGCCGATTGTATTAATAGCAGATGCTCAAACAACGGGCGGTTACCCAAAAATTGCCTGTATTATTCAAGCGGATATTGGCAAATTAGCACAAATACCTTTTGGAGAAACCGTTTATTTTAAACAGGTTACCCATCAACAAGCGCGAGAATTGTACCGACAAGATCAAGATTATTTGACCTACATAAGGAGAAAAGTAAATGAAACGCGTTGATTTAAATGTTGATCTAGCCGAAGGCTATGCGAATGATGAAAAATTGTTGCAGTTAGTCAGCTCTGCAAATATTGCCTGTGGCTTGCACGCCGGTAGTTATAATGAAATGCGTAAAGCTATTTTATGGGCGAAAGAAAATAATGTGACAATCGGGGCACATCCGGGCTATCCCGACCGAGAAAATTTTGGTCGCCTTAATATGGATTTAACCGATGCAGAACTTCAAGCCAGTTTACTTTATCAGCTTGGTGCAATTAAAGCCTTATGTGAGGCTGAAGGTGTTGTATTAAATTACGTCAAACCGCATGGCGCACTATATAACCAAGCAGCAAAAGATCCGGCTCTCGCCCGTTTAATCGTACAAACCATTAAAAAATTTGATCCCGATTTAGCCCTAGTGGGATTATCCGGAAGTGCGATGCTCTCTGCCGCACAAGAAATCGGACTCAGAACCATTTCGGAAGTATTTGCCGATCGACACTATCAAGCCGATGGTTCATTAGTACCGCGCAGTTGTAATAATGCCTTGCTAGAAAATGATCAAGAAGCGGTTGCACAGGTTCTACAAATGGTGATTAAGGGAACCGTTCCTACTGTCGAAGGTTTCAATATACCTATTCAAGCCGACAGCATTTGCTTACACGGCGACGGTAACCATGCGATTGAATTTGCGAAAAAAATTCGTGCAGCATTACAAGCAGAACAAATCATCATTTCGGCAAAATATTAATAGCCTCAAGTTGCATAACAACCTATCGGAGATCAATATGGCAAATAATAACCGTAGCGCCCTACTCGGAGCGGCATTTTTAATGGCAACATCAGCTATCGGCCCGGGTTTTCTCACCCAAACCGCAACCTTTACCCAATCTTTACTCGCCAGCTTTGGCTTTGTGATTTTACTCTCTATCTTGCTTGATATTGGAGCTCAATTAAACATTTGGAGAATTATCACCGTTTCAGAAAAAAAAGCCCAAGATATTGCGAATGCTATTTTACCCGGCACAGGATATTTTCTTTCATTACTTATTGTTATGGGAGGATTGGCTTTCAACATCGGAAATGTTGGAGGCGCAGGATTGGGCTTAAATATTCTCACAGGTGTGTCACCTGAAATAGGGGCGATAATCAGCGGATCAATTGCCGTATGCATATTTCTTGTAAAAGAAGCCGGTAAAGCAATGGATCGTTTTGCTCAAATAATGGGATTCGTAATGATTGCCTTAACTATTTATGTCGCCGCCCAAACCAACCCTCCTCTTGGAGAAGCCGTATTCAGAACTTTCGTACCGGAGAAATTAGATGTCATCGCTATTGTTACCCTTGTAGGCGGAACTGTGGGCGGTTATATCACTTTTGCGGGGGCTCACCGTTTATTAGATGCCGGTATTAAAGGCAAAAGCTCTCTAAAAGAGGTCAGCAAAAGCTCAGTATCAGCAATTCTCATTTCTTCAATAATGAGAATTGTATTGTTTTTAGCCGTTTTAGGCGTCGTCTCACAAGGCATTACTCTCGATCCTAAAAACCCTGCCGCGAGCCCATTTTCATACGCAGCCGGTAATATCGGATTAATGATTTTCGGTATTGTCATCTGGGCGGCTTCAATTACCTCCGTTATCGGTGCAGCTTACACTTCCGTTTCTTTCATTACCAGTTTTTCACCTAAAATAGAAAAACATAAGAATTGTTGGATAGTGGCTTTTATTGTTATCTCGACTGCGGTGCTTGCAACTATTGGTCGTCCTGCCCAAGTATTAGTCTTTGTCGGCACATTAAACGGTTTAATTTTACCGATTTCTCTCGGTCTCATTTTGCTCGCCGCCTACAACAGTAAAATTATTGGTGATTATAAACACCCTATTTGGATGACGATTTCAGGTGCTATCGTTGTTATTTCCATGGCAATATTAAGCATGATAACGCTTGTGAAATATATCGGTAATTTATTGGCTTAGAAGCTCATTAAACATGATCTCTCAGGGGGGAATTAAAGAAAAAATGCGGTCAAAACCATCTTAACTTTTGGTATTATGTTGCAAATGCACAAAAATAGAAATTTCAACGATACGTAGGGACACACTGCGTGTGTCCGAATTTTAATATATTGAAATGATTTGATTTTATAACGGACACACGCAGTGTGTCCCTACAAGTTCACAAAAAAATAGATTTTTGCAACTGCTACATAATACCGTTAATTTTGACCGCACTTTTGTTGATGAAAACTAAAAACTTTCTTTTAAGCTAACCGTGAGGTTAAACACCAAATGTTCAGGGCGATTGTCTTTGCTGTCTGCACAGAAATAGCCTTCACGTTCAAATTGATACCCTTTTTCCGCTTGTGCATTACCAAGACTTTGTTCTACCACGCCATGTTTTACCACAAGGGAATTTGGATTGACGACTGAACAAATATCTTCCTCGGCTCCCGGATTTGAAACCGTAAAGAGTTTGTCATAAAGACGGAATTCTGCCGGATGGTTATGCACTGCCGAGACCCAATGAATCACCCCTTTCACCTTACGACCATCTGCCGGATTTTTGCCTAATGTATTCGGATCATAGCTACAAAAAATTGTGGTAATTTCACCATTTGCGTCTTTTTCCACACGTTCAGCTTTAATCACATAAGCATTACGCAAACGCACTTCTTTGCCAAGTACGAGACGTTTGTATTGCTTATTGGCTTCTTCACGAAAATCCGCACGATCAATATAGATTTCTTTGGTGAAAGGTAATTGACGTTCGCCTAGTTCCGGACGATTTGGGTGATTTGGTGCCGTCAACATTTCTTCACCTTCAAAATTTTCAATGACTATTTTCACCGGATCAATCACTGCCATTGCACGGCAAGCATTTTGGTTGAGATCATCACGAATGCAGGCTTCTAATGCACTATATTCCACCACATTATCTTGTTTGGTGACCCCAATACGGCGACAAAATTCACGAATTGATGCCGGCGTATAACCACGGCGACGTAAACCTGAAATAGTTGGCATACGCGGATCATTCCAACCGTCAACAATGCCGTCCGTTACCAATTTCAACAATTTACGCTTAGAAGTTAATGTGCCTTCTAAATTTAAACGTGAAAATTCGTATTGGTGCGGTAATGGACGCTCAATAGAAATATTATCCAACACCCAGTCGTACAAACGGCGGTTATCTTGGAACTCTAATGTACATAATGAATGTGTAATACGCTCAATCGCATCGGAAATACAATGGGTAAAATCATACATTGGATAAATACACCATTTATCGCCGGTTTGGTGATGTTTGGCAAATTTAATACGGTAAAGCACCGGATCACGCATCACCATAAACGGTGAAGCCATATCTATTTTCGCCCGTAAACAGGCTTTACCTTCGGCAAATTCGCCGTTTTTCATTTTTTCAAATAAGGCTAAATTTTCTTCTACACTGCGATCACGATAAGGGCTGTTTTTCCCCGGCTCCGTTAATGTGCCGCGATATTCACGCATTTCTTCCGGTGATAGCTCATCGACATAAGCCAAGCCTTTTTTGATTAATTCAATCGCATAGCCATAGAGCGCATCAAAATAATCCGAGGCATAATGCACTTCTCCCGCCCATTTGAAACCTAGCCATTCTACGTCTTCTTTGATGGAGTCCACATATTCAACATCTTCCTTCAAAGGGTTGGTATCATCAAAGCGTAAATTGCATAAACCGTTATAATCTTTCGCAATGCCAAAATTTAAGCAAATCGATTTCGCATGCCCGATATGTAAATAACCGTTTGGTTCCGGTGGAAAACGAGTGTAAACCTCGTTATGTTTACCGCTTGCCAAATCTTCATCAATAATTTGGGTAATGAAGTTATGCGGACGTGTATCTTCCGAATTTTCTAAGGTATGTTCTGTATTACTCATAGCTTTCTCGTAATAGAAAAAATAATCGGCTATTCTATATGTTTTATAAGAAAAAAGCGAGATATGAGAAATTAAGCGTTTGCTTCCTAATTTTCAGCTAATTTTGTCATGTAAAAATTCACCACCAAGACAAACTTTTTGAAAGAGACTTTGTCTCATCACCCAAATTTTTCGTGCAAAACACGAGATTTATCATTAAAATGCGTAAGCTGAACAAACGTTCATTATTTGGAATTTACGATCAATGAAGAAAATTTTAGTTGTACTCGGTTTATTAATTTTAGGCGGATTTGCCTATTACTTTTTTTCGTATAGCCATCATCAACAAGCCGCCTACCTCACCGAAAAAGTCATTCGTGGTAACGTTGAAAAAACTGTTGTTGCATCAGGATCTATCAGTAGTATCAATGAAGTAGATGTGGGTGCCCAAGTTTCCGGTAAAATCACTAAACTTTACGTCACTCTCGGACAAGAAGTGAAAAAAGGCGACTTGATTGCAGATATTGATTCCACTACACAAATTAATAATCTTAATACCAAAAAAGCTGCACTTGCCAGCTATCAGGCACAATTAAAAGCAAAAGAAACCGCACTTACCGTTGCACAATCCGCTTATTCCCGTTATTCAAAACTATACGGACAAAAAGCGGCTTCCCTTGATGATGTCAATAATGCTAAAAATACGTTTGATGCGGCAAAATCCGAAGTGGAAGCATTAAAAGAGTCCATTAAACAAGCAGAAATTGAAGTGGATACAGCGGAAACCAATGTGGGCTATACACAGATCACTTCACCTATTGATGGGACGATCATTTCTACGCCAATTTCCGAAGGACAAACCGTCAATTCCGCACAAACCACCCCAACCATCGTCACGGTCGCCGATCTCAGCAGAATGTTGGTGAAACCTGAAATTTCAGAAGGCGACATTACCAAAGTCAAAGCCGGACAAAAAGTAAGTTTTACGATTTTGTCTGCTCCCAACACCTATTACCATGGCGTGATTTCCTCTGTTGATCCGGCAACCACAACAAAAAGTGATAATGCCTCAACTTCGTCAAGCAGTTCGACTTCATCAAGTACGACAACCGCAGTTTATTATTACGCTAATTTAATCGTAGATAATCCTGACCGCACTTTACGCATTGGCATGACCACGGAAAACAATATTAAAATTGCCGATGCACAAAATGTGTTATTGGTCTCTAATATGGCGATTCAAAGGAAAGAAGGAAAAACCTTCGTCAATATTTTGAATGAAAAAAATCAGCCTGAAATGCGAGAAGTGGAAATAGGCGTACAAAATGATTTCCAAACGGAAATTAAATCCGGTTTGGCGGAAGGTGAAAATGTGATCGTGTCACAAGTGGCAGCCGGCGAACAGGTTGGCAATAGTAGTCGCGGGCCAAAAATGTTCTAAAGTGCGGTAGAAATTTGATGAATATTATTGAAATTAATCAACTTAACCGCTATTTCGGTGAAGCTGAAAATCGCGTTCATATTTTAAAAAATATTTCACTTAACATCGAAAAAGGTGATTTTGTTGCGATTATCGGGCAATCCGGTTCGGGAAAATCCACACTAATGAATATCATTGGTTGCTTGGATACGGCAACTGGCGGTTCTTATAAAATTGACGGTAAAGAAACCAATCAGCTTTCAGCGGATCAGCTCTCCGATTTACGCAGTCAAAAATTTGGTTTCATTTTCCAACGTTACAATTTACTTTCCACACTCACAGCGGCGGAAAATGTCGCCTTGCCCGCAATTTATGCCGGAATGCCGCAAGAACAGCGGCTTGAACGAGCCAAACAATTATTGGAAAAACTCGGTTTAGGCGATAAATGGCAAAATAACCCCAACCAACTTTCCGGCGGTCAGCAACAACGCGTGAGTATTGCCCGTGCCTTGATGAATGGTGGTGAAATTATTCTTGCCGATGAACCCACCGGAGCACTGGATTCCCACAGTGGACAGAATGTGATGGAAATCCTGCGTCAGCTTCATCACGAAGGGCATACCATTATTATGGTCACTCACGACCGAGATATCGCCGCCAGTGCAAACCGAATCATTGAACTGAAAGACGGCGAAATTATTGCCGATTCACAAAAAGAACCGATTAAAAGTGCGGTTAAAAATCAAAGCAAAATGAAACCGCACTTTGGCTTTAGCAAAGATCAGCTCATTGAGGCTTTTAGGATGTCCGTCAGTGCGATTGTGGCACATAAAATGCGTTCTTTACTCACCATGCTAGGGATCATCATCGGCATTACCTCCGTGGTTTCCGTAGTGGCACTGGGAAACGGTTCACAACAAAAAATTCTTGAAAACATTAAAGGTATCGGCACTAGCACCATGACGATTTTCAATGGAACAGGCTTTGGCGATCGCCGTGCGGAACAAATGCAAAACCTCACCATTAACGATGCCGATGCCCTGAGTAAACAAAGCTATGTGCAAAGCGTCACCCCCAATAGTTCATCTAGCGGGATATTGGTATATGGCAATCAAACCTTCTCCTCTACTAGTCTAAGAGGTGTCGGAGAACAATATTTTGATGTGGAGGGATTAACCCTGAAGCAAGGTAGTTTATTTTCCATTGAAGATGTGAAGGAAAATAATCAGGTCGCCTTAATTGACGAAAGTGCAAAAAAATCCATTTTTCCGAATGAATCGCCACTAGGCAAAGTGGTGATGTTTAATAAACGCCCACTGTGCATCATTGGAGTGGTTTCCGACAGACAAATGGGTGGCGCAAGTAGTTCTCTGACTATTTACGCACCTTACAGCACAGTGATGAATAAAATTTCTGGCAGTAAAAAAATCGGTTCTATCACCGTGAAAATTGCCGATGATATCAATTCCACGGTAGCAGAAAAAAGTATCACCGAGCTACTGACCATACGCCACGGTAAAAAAGATTTTTTTGTGATGAATAGCGATACCATTAAACAAACTATTGAAAGCACAACCGGCACAATGAAATTATTGATCTCCTCCATTGCTTTTATTTCCCTCATTGTAGGTGGCATAGGGGTGATGAATATCATGTTGGTTTCAGTTACTGAACGCACCAAAGAAATCGGTGTGCGTATGGCAATTGGCGCCCGTCAGCACAATATTTTGCAACAATTCTTAATTGAAGCCGTACTCATTTGTTTAATAGGCGGACTAACTGGTATTTTGCTCTCCGGTTTAATTGGTTTGCTATTCAATTTATTTATGAATGACTTTACTATGGCATTTTCAAGCGCTTCAATCATTACAGCCGTCTTGTTTTCATCTCTGATTGGCGTAGTGTTTGGTTATATGCCGGCAAAACGGGCGGCACAGCTAAATCCTATTACTGCCCTCGCCCGCGAATAGATTTTGTAAAACTCTAAAATGCGGTTAAAATCAACCGCACTTTTTTAACGATTTTAATCAAGGAAAAACAATGTTAAAAATGAAAAAACTCACACTTGCCATCGTGATGGCAGCAACGCTTAGCGGTTGTGCCAATATTGGCGATTCTTATCAAGCCAGCCAAGCTGACTATCAAAAATACGAAGAAATTACCAAACAGTTTAATGTCAAAGAAAATTGGTGGGCACTTTACAATGATGCCCAACTTAACCGAGTAGTAGAACAAGCGCTATTAAATAATAAAGATCTTGCCAAAGCAGCCGTTGCGGTTAATCGTGCGCTTTATAATGCGAATTTGGTTGGTGCGAATTTAGTGCCAACATTTAGCGGCTCGACCTCATCAGGCGCGCAACGCCGAATTGATACCTCCGCAAGCTCAACCATTTCACACCGCGGATCATTAAACGTGGCTTATACCCTCGATTTATGGCGTCGTTTAGCAGATTCCGCCGACGCCGCAGAATGGACGCATAAAGCCACGGCACAAGATCTAGAAGCAACAAAATTGTCTTTAATCAACTCTGTTGTAACAACCTATTATCAAATTGCCTATTTAAACGATGCCATCACGACCACAGAAGAAAGCATCAAATATTACAATGACATTAGCAACATTATGCAGCGTCGTCTAAACCAAGGTGTTGCCGATGCCGCAAGTGTCGATCAAGCCCAACAATCGGTTTTAACCGCACGTAATAATTTGATTACTTACCAAACCCAACGTAAAACGGCAGAGCGAACTTTACGCAATTTGCTTAATTTAAAACCGGAAGAGGCTTTAAATATCAATTTCCCACATATTCTTAATGTGAAAAATGTGGGGGTGAATTTGAATGTGTCGGTTTCTGTGATCGCTAATCGTCCTGATATCAAGGGCAATCAATATCGCTTAAGCAGCGCATTTAAAAATGCCAAAGCGACAGAAAAAGGGTGGTTTCCTGAAATTACTTTGGGAGGAAGTTTAACCTCAACCGGTAACAAAGTAGGCAATGCTCTTCACAGCCCGATTGCCGGAGGTACTATCGGCATCAGTTTACCTTTCCTAAGCTGGAATACCGTAAAATGGAATGTGAAAATCTCTGAAGCCGATTATGAAACCGCGCGTTTAAATTACGAGCAAAGCATTACAACCGCGTTAAACGATGTAGATACCAACTACTTTGCCTTTACACAAGCACAAAGTGCTTTTGCGAACCAACAAAAAACATTCAATTACAATAAACGTATCACCCAATACTATCGCAATCGTTATAATGCCGGCGTATCGGAATTACGTGAATGGTTGAACGCAGCAAACACTGAAAAAGCATCACAACTTTCCATTTTACAAGCGAAATATAACGTAATTCAGGCAGAAAATGCCGTATATAGCTCAATGGCGGGTTATTACTCCCGTTAATTATTCTCCATAAGGAAGTTTCGGCTTCCTTATTTTTTAACTCGGTTTAATGAATATGAAAAAACAACTGACTTTTTACTTCATCCGCCACGGCAGAACTGTTTGGAACGAACAGGGTTTAATGCAAGGACATGGCGATTCCCCCCTCACAGAACAAGGCATTTTAGGCGCACAACAAGCCGGCGCCGCATTACAACAGATTCCTTTTGCAGCGGCTTATTCCAGCATGCTAAAACGCACGATTGACACGGCAGAACAGATTATTGGCAAACGCAATATTCCGCTTTTCCAACATAAAGGTTTAAACGAGCAATATTTTGGAAAATGGGAAGGGCAATCGGTTGAACCTTTGCGTGAGCAGACCGAATTTAAACAAATGATCAGCGATCCGGCAAATTACAAAGCCGAAACAAACGGCGGCGAAACCTACCAACAACTCGCGGAGCGGGCAATGAAAGCGATACAAGACATCATTCAAATCCATGATAAAGGCAATATTTTAGTCGTTTCTCACGGCCATACACTACGCTTACTCATCGCTCTACTTGGCGGTGCGACTTGGCAAAATCACCGTCAAGCAGGACAATCCGTTTCTTTACTCAACACAGCGATCAGTATCGTGCATTATGATAGCGAAAAAGGCTTTACCGTTGAAAAAGTGAATGATACGGAGCATTTGGGATAAAAGAGCGGTCAATTTTCACCTTATTTTCTCTATTCAATATATTAAAAAAGGACGCCAGCGTGGCGTCCCTCCAAGTTTTCGGCATAATGTCTAAAAACTAAAACCGTTCCCAAACCGTACTCACGCCATCCGGCAAATCCAAATTTCTCCCTAGTTCCACCCAGCCACAAGGAAAATGGAAATCCGATCCCACCGAACCGAGCAAGCCAAACTCATTCGCCCAACATGCAAGCATTTGGCGTTGATCTTTGGTTTGTCCGTAGCCGGAAATTTCCATTGCATCACCACTCCACACTTTGAAATCTGCCATTAATTTTCGAATCCATTTGCCCGTCAAGTTATAACGTAAAGGGTGAGCAATCACCGCAACACCACCAGCGGCATGAATCGTTTCAATGGCGGTAGGAATATCAACCCATTCTGCTTTAACAAAAGCGGATTTGCCTTGCCCCAGATAGCGTTTGAAAGCTTGCCCATCGTTTGATACTTTGCCGATTTGTACCAAATAACGGGCATAATGGGCGCGGGTTACTTCCCCATTTGCTAAGGCTTTTGCACCCTCATAGGCATTAGGAATTCCTGCTTTTCCCAATTTCTCGCCAATACTGACCGCTCTTTTTTCACGTAAATTTTTTTGCTCTGCTAAAAGTGCGGTCATTTTGGGATGAGTTTTATCAAAATTAAGCCCAACAATATGAATACCTCGCCCTTGCCAATTTGTCGAAATCTCCACCCCGTTAATTAATTCAATGTCCACCGTCTCTGCTGCGATTTTGGCCTCATCAATACCATCAACTGTATCATGATCACACAATGCAAGAACATTCACACCTTGTTCCGCCGCCCGTTGCACCACTTCGGTCGGACTTAATACACCGTCTGATGCCGTGCTGTGACAGTGTAAATCATATATCTTTGCCATTATTTTATTGCTTCAACCAATGCTTTTACCAATTTCGGACCGTGATAAATCAGCCCCGAATACACTTGCAACAATTCTGCGCCCGCCTCCATTTTTTCTTGCGCATTTGGCACGCCGTCAATGCCGCCGCTGCCAATAATAGGGATCTGCCCTTTCAATTCTTGGTGTAATCGCTTAATCATCGCCGTACTTTTTTGTTGCAACGGCTTTCCACTTAATCCCCCCTGCTGATCGGCATTTTTCAAGCCAACGACATTATCACGGGAAATAGTGGTATTAGTGGCAATCACACCATCCATTTTATGACGAAGCAAAGTATCGGCTATTTGAACCAACTCCGCCTCCGATAAATCCGGTGCAATTTTTACTGCTATCGGCACATATTTATTATATTGCTCCGCCAAAACCGCCTGACGCGCCTTAATGCTTTGCAACAAATCATCAAAATAATCGCCATATTGCAATTGGCGCAAATCTGGCGTATTCGGTGATGAAATATTCACCGTAATATAACCGGCATAGTTATAGGCTTTGTTCAAACAAAAAATATAATCATCTTTACCGTGTTCCAATGGAGTTTGTTTATTTTTACCAATATTAATGCCAATCACACCGCGATAACGCGTCTGCTTAACATTTTCGATCAAATAATCAATGCCGTTATTGTTAAAACCATTGCGATTAATAATGCCTTCCGCTTCAACCAAACGAAACTGACGTGGCTTAGCATTGCCATCTTGCGCAAGGGGGGTAACCGTTCCCACTTCCACAAAGCCGAATCCTAATGCGCCAAAACCATCCATCGCCTCGCCATTTTTATCCGCTCCGGCTGCCAAGCCGATGGGATTTGGAAAACGCACGCCCATGACGGTTTTCTCCGTGCCTTTCGGCGTACTAATGATAGATTTCAATATCGGTTGCAACAACGGATGACCGGCAAGTTTTAAACATTGAAGGGTGAAATTATGGGCATTCTCCGCATCCATTTGGAAAATGCACTGACGGAATAATTTATACATACTCGTTTATCTCTCAGGATAGTTGACTGTAAAAAAGTGCGGTCAAAATCAACCGCACTTTGAAGATATAAGCGGTATTATGTCGCTACTGCACAATCTTAACTTCATTTATTCCGTAGGACACTCTACAAGCCCCTACACTCATAAATCAATGTTTGTGTATTTACGACATAATATTGAAAAAACCCGTGTATTCTACGAGGAAAAGGACTGATGTGCAATGAAATGTAAAATCAAAAAAAGCCCATTGAAACCTTTAAAATCAAATTGTTCGCGCTTCAACTTTTATATAAAATAACCGCACTTTTTTCAAAAATATTCATATATCCACTTTACAAAGGACAAATTTTATGCAGAAGTCAGAAGTCAGAAGTCAGAAGTCACCAAGATTGTGACAATAATGCGCTAACACAGCAAGCCTTTCTTAATAATTTAGATCAAAAACTTTGGTCTGCTGCAGACCGCCTCCGTCAGCAACTGGACGCA
This sequence comes from Rodentibacter caecimuris, assembly GCF_001019715.1. Taxonomy (GTDB): domain Bacteria; phylum Pseudomonadota; class Gammaproteobacteria; order Enterobacterales; family Pasteurellaceae; genus Rodentibacter; species Rodentibacter caecimuris. The sequence continues at coordinate 1,037,399 of NZ_BBXJ01000001.1, read as the reverse complement.
GCCAACTACAAACATATCGTTTTAGGCTTTATCTTCCTTAAATACGTTTCCGACAGTTTCCTCGAACAACGCCAAAAACTCGCCTCCCTATTTGCCGATCCGCAATCAGAACTCTATCTCGACCCAGCCATTTATAGCGAGGACGATCTCAAAAATGAACTGGAAGAACGGGATTACTACGCCCAAGATAACATCTTCTGGGTACCCGAAGCAGCACGCTGGGATAACATCAAAGCCGTTGCACAATACAATATCGGCGATGAACTGCCGTGGGGTGCAAAATTTGGCGGTGTCGCCAATTTGATTGATGCTGCCTTTGAAGCGATTGAGCAAGATAACCCAAAACTCAAAGGCAAAATTCAACGTATCGCCGGCTATAAAGTCCAAGCAGACACCCTAATCGGCTTGGTCGATCTCTTTTCCGATACTCACTTTAGCCAACCGACCTTTGACGGCAAACCCGTGCATCTCGCTGCCAAAGATATTCTTGGCCACGTTTACGAATATTTTCTTGGGCAATTTGCTCTCGCCGAAGGCAAGAAAGGCGGGCAATACTTCACCCCAAAATCCATCGTTACCCTGATTGTCGAAATGCTTGAACCTTACGAGGGCAGAATTTACGACCCTGCAATGGGGTCGGGCGGCTTCTTTGTGCAAACGGAACGTTTTATCGAAAGCCACCAAGGCAAAACCCCGCACGCTAGCCGTAATAAAAATATTGCTATCTACGGGCAAGAATACAATCCGACCACTTGGCAGCTTGCGGCAATGAATATGGCGATCCGTGGAATTGAGTTTGACTTCGGCAACCAAAACGCCGACACCTTCACCAACCCGCAACATCTCGACAAAAAAATGGATTTTATAATGGCAAACCCACCGTTTAATATGAAAGAATGGTGGAGCGAAAGCCTCGCCCAAGATCCCCGTTGGCAATACGGCACACCACCGGCGGGCAATGCTAACTTTGCGTGGCTGCAACATATGATCTACCACCTCTCGCCGAAAGGCAGAATGGCACTATTGCTTGCTAACGGCTCAATGTCGAGTAACACCAATAACGAGGGCGAAATCCGCAAAAATATTCTGCGGGCGGATTTGGTCGAAGCAATGGTTGCCCTACCCTCTCAATTGTTTACCAACACCCAAATCCCCGCGTGTATCTGGATTTTAAACAAAGCCAAAGCCCGCAAAGGCGAGGTACTGTTTATTGATGCTCGCCAAATCGGCTATATGAAAGACCGTGTATTGCGGGATTTCACTCCTGACGATATTGCCAAAATCGCCCAAACCTACCACAGTTGGCAAAAAGCGGACGGCTACCAAGATCAAGCAGCATACTGCTACTCGGCAACTTTGGACGACATCGCCAAAAACGATTACGTCCTCACTCCCGGACGCTATGTCGGCACCGCCGAACAAGAAGATGACGGAATTCCTTTTGCAGAAAAAATGCAACAACTGACCGCTCTTTTAAATGAACAATTTAAGCAAAGTGCAGAATTGGAAGTGAAGATTAAGGCGAATTTATCAACACTAGGATTTTAAATAGGAGTTTCTTTATGTTTTATATTTATAAAGTTAACCAACATAATCAATTTTCAGAGCCAAATATGAAATCTGTTAGTATGGCTAACAACTCAAATGGTGAACTTTTATCGTTATCAGATGGGATCTTAGACGGGAATTTATTAAATAGGATACGTGATTATCATAATAATATATTAAATTTTATGGAGAGAAATGATTTTCCATCAGATTATTTACATAAAATTTATGATTTTATTTTTAATGAAAACTTATCTAAATATTACTTTTCATCTATAGATAGTAACGGAAATAGAATTATAGTTAGTAACTATAAAATATCGTTTTTAAATGATTTCTATGAGGGATGCTATGAGTAATTTAAATAAAATATCTATTTCTGATTTTGCAGAAAATCTAGACAGATTTCGAGTGCCACTAGCATCAAATGAGAGAGAAAAAAGAAAAGGTAATATACCTTACTATGGAGCAGCAAAAGTTATTGATTATGTTAATGATTTTACTCATCAAGGATTGAGTGTTTTAATCGCTGAAGATGGCTCTGTAGAAAATGAAAAAGGTTTTCCTATTGTTCAATTAGCTAATGGAAAATATTGGGTTAATAATCATACGCACGTTTTAAAAGGAAAAGATGATTATGAAACTAAATATTTATATTATGCTTTGCAGATTATTAAAGTTGCACCATTTATTACAGGGGCTGTTCAAAAGAAAATTTCACAAAAGGCATTAAATTCTATAGAAATTAGTTATTTTGAAAATAAGGATATACGTCATCAAATTGTTGATATTTTATCTTCTTTAGATGAAAAAATCGAACTCAATACCCAAACCAACCAAACCCTAGAAAATATCGCCCAAGCGATATTTAAAAGTTGGTTTATTGATTTCGACCCTGTACGAGCGAAAGCTACCGCCCTTGCGGACGGCTTAACAGCCGCACAAGCAGAACGTGCCGCTATGAGCGTGATTTCCGGCAAAAATCCTGCCGAACTCGACCGCTTGCAAACCGAAAACCCCGACCAATACCAACAACTTCAACAACTCGCCCAAGCATTTCCAAGTGAATTTGAGGAAGTTGAAGGATTTGGTGAAGTGCCGAGGGGGTGGGGAGCAATAAATGTAGATACATTATTTGATTTTATCGGCGGATCTCAACCACCCAAATCTGAACATATTTATGAATTAAAAGAGGGCTACGAACGATTTATCCAAAATAGAGACTATGCCAATGATAACCATAAAACCTATATTCCCATATCCAAACGGAACAAATTATGCAATGCAAAAGATATTTTAATTTGTAAATATGGAGTAGGAACAGGAAATATATATTTTGGTCTTAATGGAGCATATAATGTTGCTTTAGCAAAAATTCAACCCATATTTAATAATATGCGGGAGTTTTTAAGACAATATTTCTCACAGCATAAAATTAAAGAATATTTAGCTTCATCATCAATGGCATCAACAAGAAATTCTTTAAACTCAACTACATTTACAGGAATGGAGGTAATACTACCAAGCGAAGACATCTTAATTTGCTTTGAAAATATGATAAGTTTTTATATAGATAAGCATTTAGAAGTCAAAAAAGAGAATAATGCCCTTATTGAATTAAGAGATTATTTGTTACCTAAATTATTAAATGGAAACTTTTAAAATGTGCGAAAACCTTGAAAAAGCAAAAAACAACTTATTAGAAAACGCAAAATTATCAATACAACTAGGTATAGAAGATTTCAAATTGTCAGAATCAGATAATAAAAGAAAAATATCATCAATTAGAAATATCTATGCAGGGCTATTATTACTATATAAATATAAGCTAGTAACAATTGGCTCTAAGGATGATCCATTTAAATTAATTGATGTTAGCCCTAGATATAAAGAAGTTTCACTTATACCTAAAAAAACCATTACACTTTCTGAAATAAAAGAAATATTTAAATCGCAAGGTATTTCTATGAGTGGAGAATCAAATAAAAAATTAGATAAGATAAATAAACGTAGAAATGAAATAGAACACCTTTATTCCAATGAAGATATAATAGAAAGCATAAATGATTGCTTTATTCTTTTAGAAGATTTTATTAGAAATAATTTACCAGAACAAAACAATTTATCTAATTTTATCGGTGAAAGTAATTACACTATTTTAGTCCAAAATAAGAAAGTGTTAGAAGAAAGAAAAAAGCTATGTAGGGAAAGTTATAATTTAGTTTTAAAAACTTTCCCTGGAATAGAAATCTTAGATATGATGTTAGAAATGGCTGAATGCAGAAACTGTCATTCTTCATTAATAGAATATTACTCAGGAGAATACCCAGATTTGACACTGGTATGTGATATTTGTAAAACTCATCAAAACTTTGATGATGTACTATATCTATCTCATAATGATATTAAGAGAGGTGGTAGTCCAACTATTAGTGAATGTGAAGAATGCGGAGGAGATTATCTTTATGGAGTTTGTTTAGATTGTTCCTATACAAGAGAATTAATAATAGATCCTGATACAGGATGTGAAATAGACTATGAAAGTATACAAAGGATGAAATATTTGATGCAGAAAAATGATTAAGTAATATCAGGTATGAGACTCTGCCCCAAAATATAGTTATAATAAAATTGTCATTGAAATATTGACTTACAAAAAAACATATATTTGTATAGCGGACGCCAGCATGGCGTCCCTACACGAAGGGAAAAGATATAATGGTGGGGAATGAAATTATTTTAAATATTTTATTGAATGTTTTATTTGTGAAAATAGAAAATAACGCTGATATGTAGGGACGCCACGCTGGCGTCCGCAAAAAATAATTCGTAAAAATAAAATATTTAGACAAATATTTAATAAAAACAATCTTTATCCCAATTTATCACATTATTTTCGATATATTGATAAATACGCATAAATTCCCGTTCATTACGGATAATTCTATCGTGAAATCGGGATTGCCATTCAAATGGCATATTATTTTAATTGTATAACTGGTTAAGGCAGATTTTATCCCACGAACAATGGAAGAAACATTTTGCGATTGATTGCGAAAATAATGTTGTGAAATATCAAAATCGGTATGAATAACAATAATAAAATGTAAATGATTAGGCATTATCGTATAAATCGGAATATCAATAAATTGGGGTTTGCGTAGTTCAATCGTTTGTTGCATTAAGTTATTTAATTTTTTGCCAATTAGTGATAAGTACATTTTTTCGTTACGAATTTCACCGAAAAAATGCTGTTTATGTTTAGTACAAATGGTAATGAAATATGCACCGTTTTGATAATTATTCCACCCTGCACGAATGGTTTTACGCTGAGGATATAAATTCATAATGTGTTCCATTAAACAAAACAGATAATAAAATTTGGGATAACGGACGCCAGCATGGCGTCCCTACATACAAAGGAAAATAATACAATGGAAATAAATAAAGTATGTTCTAAATATTCAAAACGTTTTATTTATCAAAATATAAACTAATGCTCGAGCGTAGGGACGCCACGCTGGCGTCCGAATAAAATAAAACATTCATATCAAATATGATAGGCATTTATTTTCATGCTTCGATCAGGATCACAAAAATAAGGACACACAATGCACATCAATGAAAACACCATAGAACAAGCCTGTTTGGCGGATTTTCAGGCGCAAGGTTGGGATTATACGGACGGGCGAACCATTTTGGCAGACGGGGAAAATCCGTGGCGGGAGCGCTCGAACGAGGTGGTTTTCCGTCCATTGCTGTCCGAAGCGGTTCAGCGTCTCAATCCGCAACTGCCCGACTCGGCGGTATTGGAAGTCGTTCAACAGGTATGCAGTATTTCGGGGGCAAATTTAGCCGAGCGTAATCAGGCGTTTTACCGTTATTTGCGTTCGGGTGTGCGGGTGGAATATCGGCAGGCGGACGAAACCAAAGTGGACTATGCCCGCTTGGTGGATTTTCAGCAGCCGAATGCCAACCGCTTTGATGTCGTCAATCAACTTACCATTAAAAGCACGAGGGGCAATCGCCGCCCCGATGTGATCGGTTATATCAATGGTTTACCGTTGGTGGTGATCGAGCTGAAAAATCCGCTGAAAGAGAGCGCCAACCTTACCCAAGCCTTTAACCAGTTACAAACCTACAAAGATGAGATCGCCGATCTGTTTATTTATAACCAAATTCTTGTGATTAGCGATGGCACGGAAACGAAAATGGGTTCGCTGACCGCTAATTTGGAACGTTTTACCCCGTGGCGTGTGGTGGACGAGCAGCAAAAACAGCGGATCAGCTTCGGCAACAGTCTAGCTGTCAAAACTAGAAATAAATGTCATAATTAGCTATACATTCAACGAAAGGATAAGGTTTTATCCTATTTTTTACGGTATAAAAACTAGAAATAAATGTCGCAAAAACTAGAAATAGCTGTCAAATTTTTTAAAAAACATGAAATAGGTGTCAAATTATTATGGGAAAAACACATAATTTTCAACAGGTTAGAAAAATTAAGCCCACTTGGATGAGTGTATCGGGTCATATTCCTTTTAAAAACGGAACGAGTATCCCTTATGAATCGACTTTGGAACGTGATTTTTTGATGTATTTCACTTATCTGCCATCAGTAGATGAAATCATCCCACAGCCTATTACTCTACCTTTCGTAAAGAATGGGATCACTTATAACTATACACCAGACTTTTTCTTGTCATTTACAGATGGGCGAAAACCACTGTTAATCGAGGTTAAACCAAAAACAAAATGGCAAAAACACTGGAAAGAATGGAAACAAAAATGGAAAGCTGCAATACGTTTTTGTCAAGAAAATGGCTATGTATTCCATGTGTACGATGAAGATCGAATTAGGCATCTTGCACTATTTAATATCAATCATGTTCAACGTTATAAGAGGACACTTTGTGAACAAGAAGATATAGATGCAATTTTAGCTCAAGTAAAATTGATGGGAAATACCACTATTGATTATTTGCTCTCTCGATTTTTTGCTGGCTCTCTATATCGCATGAGAGGATTACAAATCATCTATCATTTATTGGCAACGAAGCAACTGCATTGTAACTGGTTTTTACCACTTAATGAATTTACAGAGGTATGGGGGAATAACGATGAGTAACTCTGGATTTACGGAAAAGCGCTATCATCACCGATTAGATCGCGGTCGTATTATTTTGCAAAAAGGAAACGTGTATCTAAATAGAGAAGATGGGGAACAGTATGAATTAGTTGATTATATGGATGAGCCATCTCAAATGCTTGTTCGTAATCTCAACACTCGGACAACCAAAGTCGTCAGTATTCATCAGCTTGAAAATTTCAAAATGAACGAGCGAACGGATCTGTCTGTGGATTTAACTGCTATTAGCAATGAATATTGGGAGAAAGCCCAACAAAAATATGAGGCAATTAAACCGTTATTAGGGATGGATCAACATCGGCCTTACGCAGTTAAGGCTCGTGCAGAAGATGTTGGGGTGAACCCTCGTACATTATACCGTTGGTTACAAGCCTATAATTCCATAGGATCTATCGCAGGTTTAGTCGATCAAAAACGTGGATGGCAACAAGGAAATTCCCGTTTAACGCCAGAGCAAGACAAGCTGATCGTGCAGGTAATCAATGAATTTTACCTACATAAACAACGCCCAACTACTGAGCAAACCATTAGAGAAATTCGCCGCCGATGCAAAATTGAAAAAGTGGAAAGCCCAAGCAAAGAAACCATCCGTATGCGTATTTTGCATATTTCAGAGGAAGAGCGATTACGGAAACGCGGGCAACGAGAAAAGGCACGCAACAAATTTAAGCCGAAGCCAAATAGCTTTCCTGATGCGGATTATCCATTGAGTGTGGTACAAATTGACCATACACCAGTTGACCTAATTATTGTGGATAGTAAGTATCGCAAACCGATTGGCCGACCGTTTTTGACGGTTGCGATAGATATATACAGCAGAATGATTGTTGGTTATTACCTTTCACTTGATGCGCCATCTGTAACTTCGGTGGCAATGTGTATTGCACGTGGCATTTTGCCGAAAGAACGCCTACTGCTTGATTTAGGTTTGCAGGGTTCAGAATGGAATGCTTTTGGCTACCCAGTGAAAGTGCATGTGGATAATGGCCCCGATTTTCAGGCCTTGGATTTATCCAAATCTTGTTCTGCACACGGGATCCATCTTGAATTTAGACCGATGGGGAGACCTGAATATGGCGGACATATTGAGCGTGTCATCGGTACATTTATGAAAGAAGTTCACAGTTTAGCTGGAACAACATTCTCCAACATCAAAGAGCGCGACTCTTACGATTCGGAAAAAGAAGCCATTATGACTCTCGATGAGTTTGAAAAATGGTTGGTGCATTACATTGTGAATGTTTACCACAAACGCGTGCATTCTGCTTTAGGCATTTCTCCTGAACAAAAATGGAAGATTGGTATTTTTGGAGATGAAAATGAGGTGGGATGTGGTTATCCGCAACTTCCTGTTGATGAACAAACACTACTACTTGATTTCTTGCCAAGTATCACTCGTACCATTCAGCATAATGGTGTAACAATTGACGGACTTCGTTATTACGATGTTGCACTAAATATGTATATCAGTGATTCAGATGAAAGCGGTAAATCTAAGGAATTTCTGTTCCGCCGAGACCCGCGAAATATCAGCAAAATTTGGTTTTATGATCCGAAATTAAAACGTTACTTCCCAATTCCATTTGCAAATCAGGCAATGCCCGAAATGAGCATTTGGGAATATAGAGAGGTTCGTAGCCGAATTGCGAATAAAGGTGATAAATATATCAACGAGCAACAAGTTTTAGACGGTTTAACCGAGATGCGTGAAATGGTTGCTGAATCGGCTCAACGGACGAAAAAAGCACGCCGTCAGGCTGAACGACAAAAAACGCACAAAGCAAGTAAGCCGATTATTGAAACGAAAGTGGAAACTAAGGTTGTAGCACCAATTGTTGTGACATCGAATTTGCTTGCTTTAGATGATGAGAGCTTATCTTTTGGGGAGGTGGACTAATGCAGTACGAACACATTCATGAAAAATTCCGTCATCTCGTGCAGGCAAGCAATGAAGATAGGATTGCATTCTTAGATGAACCACGATGGTTAGGTTATGGTGTTGCCAAAGATATTATGGATACTTTGGTTTCTTTAATGAATAAACCTAAAAGACCGCGGATGTTGAATTTGTTAATTGTAGGGGATTCGAATAATGGGAAGACAACATTGATTCGCCGATTTGTTGATTTGTACGGTCAATCTTATATTGATAGCGATTCTAATGCGATTTACCCGATTCTTCTTGCGGAAGCTCCACCAAGCGCCAATGAAAAAGAATTATACATCTCATTATTGGAGCGGTTCTATGTGCCATATAAATCGACAGATAGTGTGGTGAAACTTCGCTATCAAACTATCCATCTATTCCGAGAGTTCAGGGTAAAAATGTTAATTATTGATGAATTTCACTCTTTGCTTGTTGGAACACCTCGCTTACAACGCCAAGTGATGAACGCGATCAAGATGCTTTGTAACGAGTTGCAAATCCCAATTGTTGGAGTCGGTACGCGCGATGCGATTCGTGTATTACATACGGATCCACAACATGCAAGCCGTTTTGATGTTGCGGAATTGCCAACGTGGAAGTTGGATAAGGAATTTCAAAAGCTGTTATTCCAGTTTCAAGGTATTTTGCCTTTAAAGAAATGTTCAAACCTACAATCGCCGGAATTGGCAACCAAAATACACACCATTTCAGGCGGTAATTTAGGGAATGTACATCGCTTACTGACTGCGTGCACAATAGAAGCGATTACATCAGGAACAGAGCAAGTCACATTAGAGATTATTGAGAAAAATTCGTGGGTACAACCGACACAGGGTTTCCGAAAAATTATCGGATAAAATCAGGCGTAATTCGCACACCACTTTACCCGAACGAAAGCATCAGTTCGTGGCTTATTCGTGCTGCATTAGATTGCGGTACGGAGCCAATCGTTTTCACTGGCTTTTATTGGGAAAAATGGCGTTTATGGACGTTCGATTTAGATAGAGGGTTTGAGCTTATCGCACCACATATTTACGAAGATATTGCGGAGTTATCGTTAAATCGTCAGGTCGATTTAACTCCCCATTCGCTTTCTTCAATTTTACAGCCGATAAACGGTGAAAAGACGTTGATAAAAGGTCAAGCTAAGTGGGTGATTTCAAGAAGCTCTCGCAATCGCACTTATCGCAACGGTCAGCCCTATTGTGCTTGCTGTCTAGGGCAATCGCCTTACTTGCGCAATGAATGGCGTTTAGCGTGGAATTTTGGGTGTTTGGAACATCAAACACTACTTGAAAAGAAATGCCCTGATTGCGGTGAGCCTTATCAGCCCCACTTGCTTTCCGCCGACAAACGACAATTGAATCATTGCCACTGTTGCGGTGAAACATTAACGGTATCAGAAAGTAAGCTCACTCAACTTGAAATTGATATGCTTGCTTTGCTTGATGATGTGTTAAAGACTAATTCCGGATATTGTTTTCAGCAACCGGTAAATGCTCAAACTTATTTTGCGATATTGCGTTACTTTATCAATTTAATCAGACGTGCCGCCGTGATGAAACCCTCTCACGCACTCGCAAGATTTATTGAACAGTTAGGGATTCCCCAAGCAGAATTATGCCAAACGAAAACCGCCCTTGCCTTTGAGCAACTTCCCGTTGAAGAACGTAAGAATTTTGTTGTGAATGTGGTTAAAATACTTCAATTATCCCGTGAGGTGCTTATTCAAGCCATCAAACAAAGTGGCATTACACAAAACGCATTCTCCTTTGAGGTTTATCCTACACAGCTTACCCCTCTCTTTAAATACGCTTTAGAGGGCAAAACCGTTACATGCAAAATCGCTAAATCTAAGCCTAAAACCGATTCTATTTTAACGCTCAACCGTCAATGGGAACGATTAAAACGCCAATTACAAATTGCAATATGAATATTACCCGAATTTACGCTAAAAACAGTTGCTCTATTTGTGGCAAAAACCAAGTAACACGCAAATTCAAAGAGGAATATTATTGTGCGAACTGTTACGCCCAATGGTTTAGAAAGAAAACGTGCAAAGGGTGCGGTCAGCTTAAACGTATTCACCGTAAAGGCGAATTTTGTCTTGAATGTGAAAAGTATAGCGATTGTGTGCGTTGTGGTAAAACCGCCGGTACATTTGAAATTGGTATGATAAGCCGCTACGGTACTGTATGCAGTTCGTGCGTTCGTTACTTCCGAGAAGAAAAAGAATGTTCAGAATGTGGTAAAATGACCCGTGATAGATACCGTTCGCCTGTTACGAATCAATCTGTTTGCTTATCTTGCTATCGGCGATACACTTTCGCAACGTGCAAAAATTGTAATCGCTATCGCAAAGTACACAACCAAGAAAAGCAATTATGCAAGAAATGCGATGAACAGCTTATCTCGACTTGCCCTAAATGCAAAAGTGAAATGCCGTCAGGCTATGGCAATGTTTGCCCTGATTGTGCAAGACGAACCTTGCTCTTTAATCTCATTCGATTGAACGTGCATCTCTTTCGCAGTAAGGCGATTAAAACCGCCTACAAAAAATTCATTTTTTGGTATATGCGAAAATGTAGTATTAGCGTCGCCTTGCATAAGGGAACAGACTTTATGCAGTTTTTTATTGACTGCGATGATAAGTGGCAGAAAATCCCTGATTATGCGGCATTAGTTATGCACTTCAAGCCAAATGGTTTGCGTGCAAATTTAACCGTATTACGTTGGTTACTTGATACCAATCAAGTAGTTGTAGATGAAACGTTGAAAGATGATTTAGCTGAACTGGAGCGCATACAAGCCTTATTCAAAAAGTTAAAAGAATCCGTGCCTTGTATCGCCACCTACTACCAAATGTTACAGCAACGATTTGATAGCGGAAAAACATCACTTAAATCGGTGCGTTTAGCTTTGCAACCGGCGATTGACTTAATCAGTTCTCAAGCAATCAAGGACTACCCAACGCAAGAACAATTAAACGGCTATCTCGTTGAGAAAGCAGGGCAAACGGCAGCCATTACAGGCTTTATCAATCACCTCAAATCCGAATATCAATGTGATTTAGTGATTGACCGTAACCTAATTCAGCAGATGAAAGCTAAACTGCTCAAAAAACGTTATTCTCAACGTTTAGTCGAACTCTACAAACAATCTGAATTAACAGCAGCGGAACAAATGGAATTGGTATCAGTGGTACTATACAGCTTGCACGGTATCGAAATCAAAAAGCCAAAACTTGATGCCATTGTATTGCTAGATGGTGTGGCTTATTACCGTGATAAGACGAAGGATTATTTCCTTCCACAAGACATCTATCTGCGCATAAAACCGCAGTTTTGACGAGAAAAAATGTTATTTTTGCGATCTTGCTCGAAAAAATGAAACGCATTTCTCGACAGAAATCGCTTAACTGTTAAAGTGCCGTCCAGTTATTAACCTATCAACTAGTTGGAGAGAAGCATGAACAGTACAAAAAATTTAACCTTAAAAGCTCAATTTAAACAATGGCTTGAAGAGGAACAGAAAAACGATGAAATGATTGTTATCGGCACTATTCCACATATATTAAGACGCTTTGATAAGCGATTAGCTATCATTAAAGGAAATCGATTCGAAAAATATTACCTTAGTGAATGGCGTAAGCTATTTCGTATAGATAGGGATATTTTCGGGTAATCGAAAAGCCACTTGTATCAAATATAAGTGGTAAATTTATCGCTAGAATTTGCAAAGATTTAATCATAAATAACCGCTTGTATTACCCCTGTGTTCTACATTGTATGCTGTAAATAATTTTTATGATAAAGAAACATTTATTTTCAAGGCTTCTAACAATATTAAATTATAAATAGCATACTTTGTGGAATAACGCCATTTAAGTTAAATAGAGTTTAAGATCTCTCAAAAATGAATTAAATCTTTCTATGCTTATAGTTTTTATAATAGGTATATTTTCATAATTAAAATAATGATCTTTATATAATCTAAAATAGAAATATAGATTTTCTCTACCTCTAATACATCTTTTCATAAAATCATCAAAAGTTTCTTCTAAAGCAAAATTATTTTTACTTTCTAACTTACCACTTAATACAAGATCATAAAATAAATTAATATTTATATTCTCACAAAAATAAACATCCTCCACATTAATCTAGAGTATTTACATTAAAAACAACGACCTGAGAAAACATATTTTCTGACTCAAAAAACACGAGCATTCTATAAGGAGAATCAGAGCCATCAATATCCTTTAACCAGCTTACATTAACATTTAAATCTTCAGAACCAAATATAAAACCATTATCTCTAAATATCTTATTAACATCACTCCACTCTCCTGGAGGATGACTAAATAAGGTAGAAATAAACTTTTTAGAATGCTTATAAATCAAAAACTCATCCACTATGGAATAAAATAAAACTTCCTTTAACCCTGTATTATCTAAGTCTTCAGTCATATAAATTTCCCTCATTTAATATATTTTCTAATATTTTCTATTTCTTCTGAAGAGGCTGCTCTTAATTTACCTGAACGTAATCGACGCCATTATGTCGCAAATGAACAATTACAAACCATTGTGAATTTGCGACAATTTTATTCAATTTCAAGTTTGATATTATAACCGTGATTTTGAATGAAGTTTCACAATACTTGCCGAGTACCAATTTATTTTTCTCAGATTTCAACTAAGATTGAAGAATTACAACGAGAACGTAAGCGTGTTGTAGAACATCTTACACTTTTAGACGAACGTCTTAGTACCTTACACTCTGCACTTGAAATTATGCAATCGCAGGATGATGCTGTATTGCAACTTAATAGTGAAACTTACCACAAGCACAAAGTTCGTCATCAGATCTACAAAAAACGTCCACGTTATACGCTACTTTTTGCTCTTGCCATTTTAGTGATGGTTGTTGCACTCTATGTCGTTCATACCGACCGTTTACGTAAAAGCTAAGGAGAGAGTCATGACTAAAATTCATCAATTTCAACAAAAAGATTTAGAGATTTTAAAAGAAGAAGTGGTTTATCAAGGTCATTTCACCATGAAAAAAATGTATTTCCGCCACAAGTTATTTAATGGTGGAGTAAGCGGTGAAATTGTGCGTGAATTAATGATTAAAGGTGCCGCAGCTGCATTAATCGCCTATGATCCTGTCAAAGACGCCGTAGTGTTAGTCGAACAAGTTCGCATTGGTGCTTACGATCCAACCAGCAACCAATCCCCTTGGCTAGTGGAACTGATTGCAGGCATGGTAGATGAAGGGGAAACACCAGAAAATGTCGCTATCCGTGAAAGCTACGAAGAAGCAGGTTTAACCGTCAGCAATGTGGAACGCGCCTTAAGCATTTGGGACAGCCCAGGTGGTGCGGTTGAGCGTTTACATCTCTTTTTAGGCTTAGTCGATAGCACCCAAGTTGGCGGCGTTTATGGCTTGGAAGAAGAAGGCGAGGATATTCTCGTCCACGTTGTGAGCCGTGAGCAAGCGTATCAATGGGTTGTTGAAGGGAAAATTGATAATGTGATTGCTGTTGTGGGCTTACAGTGGTTGCAGTTGAATTATCAAAAATATCAGAAATAACTATACAAGCGGTGAGATCCACTTAAAAATTTGTAAATTTTTTACTGGAACTCACCGCTATTTTCTTATCCTTTCAATTCCATTAATGCCTTAGTAATAATCTCTTTCGCACCTTGCAGAGCTAATAAAGCCAAAACGAAAGCAACGATCAAATCGGGATATTTCGACTGGGTAAAATAGACCGCAATCCCCGCCAAAATGACAGCTATATTCCCTATCGCATCATTGCGGGAGCAGATCCAAACACTCTTCATATTGCTATCGCCATCACGAAAATGATAAAGCACCCACAAGGCTGTTAAGTTGGCGAATAAGGCAAGCACACCGACTACACTCATTTCACTATGGTTTGGCAGTTCGCCATAAGCCCAACGATAGAGGGTTGTGATTAAAATAAATAAGCCAAATCCACCCATGGTTGCTCCTTTTAATAAAGAGGCTTTGGCACGATAACTTAACGCCATGGGCAACACGATCAAGCTAATCACATAATTGGCGCTATCGCCAAAAAAATCTAAGCTATCCGAAAGTAAAGAAACAGAACCCGATTTTACGCCCATCACGATTTCAATGAAAAACAGAGTGATATTTAGTCCAAGAGCAATCCATAATGCTTTGCGATATTTAGGGGAAAGGTGTGTACTGTATGAAGTACAGCAAGAAGTCGTACAAGCCATAGTCTCTCCGTGTGTTTTAGTTTAACTTGGCGTAAACTATAAACTCCGTAGCAATTACAGGGTCAAGCATCCATGACAAAATTTTTTAAAATCCGTGAATTAAGCCGAGAAAGTGGCGTGAATTTGGAAACCATTCGTTACTATGAAAAACTGGGGCTAATTGATACGGCAACAAGGCAACCAAACGGCTATCGCTTGTTTAGTGAAAAACAGCTCAACCAGCTCCATTTTATTAAAAGCTGTCGAATGATCGGCTTTCGCTTAGAGGAAATTAAGCAACTAATCATGTTGCAAACTAATCCACATAATCGTTGCGAACTGGTGGATAAATTAACGAAACAGCATTTAATCCAAATTGAGCATCAAATCGATCAGCTCAATCAAATTAAAGCATTGCTTGAGCCATTAATTGACTGTCAGGCGGAAGACATTGACCATTGCCAAATTATTCAAGGGATTAAAGCGTTAGATTAGAAAGCGGTGAAATCTACTTAGAAATTTGCAAATAGCGTTGCATTTACTCCTATATCGTACTATAATGCATTTATTTAGTACGATATAGGATTATTTTGTGACTTTTTACGAACGTATTTTTCACTCGGTATTATTTGAAATTGGGGCAATGGCAATCGGTGCGGTTGCAGTATTATTGGTGGGAGATTTCAGCCTTGAAGCCGCCACAGGAACAGGTATTGCCATGTCTGTAATAGCAATGATACTTAACTTCTTCTTTAACTATGTGTTTGATAAAATTTTTACCAGCAAACGGGAAGAACGTAGCCTAAAATTACGCATTTTGCATACCGTCTGCTTTGAGTGTACCTTATTGCTGTTTACCATTCCCGTAGTTGCATATTTATTAGATTTAAGCCTGTGGCACGCCTTTTTAGCGGATATTGGTTTGAGTTTGCTGATTATGCTGTATGCCTTGGTGTTTAACTGGCTTTATGACATTACTCGTGTCAAATTTTTGGAGCGTAAAAATGAACCCCTTTGATAAATTGGTGGAGCTGGCAGCGCAGCTGTCGAGCATTTATGCTAGTGTAGCGAAGCAACACCAGCTCACCTTAAATGAATTGCATTTTTTGTATTCCATCGGTCGCTATGGTGCGACTTCGCCTACTGCTATTGGCGATAAATGGAGTTTGCCGAAACAAACGGTAACCTCTGTTTGTAAACAACTAGACCAAAAAGGTTTTTTGGTTTTTCTGCCTGATGAGAACGACAAACGCAGTAAGTTGATTGCTTTAAGTGCAAGCGGTAAAATTTTTATCGACCCGATTATTGCTCGGCTAACCGAAGCAGAATTGCAAGTAAGCCAGCAGTTCGGTATGGAGAAATTTGAGCAGTTGCTTGATGATACCGAACTGGTATTAAATCAACTTGCTACACAGCTAAACACGATTTAGGAGAAAGCATGATTAGACTTGCAAAAGCCGATGATGTCGCTCGTATTGCCGAGTTGTTATACCAAGTTCACGCTGTTCACGTTGAAGCTCGCCCTGATATTTTCCAAGCGGGTAAACGCAAATACAATGATGAAGAAATTTTAGCTTTAATGGCAGACGAACAAAAACCGATCTTTGTGTATGAAGATGAAAACGGCACGGTGCAAGGCTATGCGTTCTGCATTTATCAAATTACACAAGGCGTTCCGGCGTTATTTGATCGCAAAGTGTTGTACATTGACGACCTTTGTGTGGACGCTTCGCAACGGGGTAAAAAAATTGGCGAGAAATTGTATCAACACGTGGTGGCATACGCCAAAGAGAACGGTTGCGATAGCGTAACGTTGCACGTTTGGAACGACAATCAAGGGGCATTTCGTTTCTATGAACGTTTAGGGCTTGAGCCACTTAAGACCTTGATGGAACAGAAACTATAACGAAAGAGCGGTCGGATTTTGACAAGATTTTGCAATAGCCAAAGTGATCAAAAATCTGACCGCTCTTTTTGAAGAAGGAGCAATCCAATGAACAAACTCGATGCGATTAAATATTTTTGCCTTGCCAGCGAAACGTTGAGTTTTCGGGAAACGGCAATGCAGCTAGCGGTTTCGCCGTCGGTGGTGACCCGTGTGATTGCGGAATTGGAACAGGAGTTAGGCGAGCAACTGTTTAAGCGGAATACGCGCCAAATTCGGCTCACTAGTTTTGGTGAGCAGTTTTTGATTAAGGCGAAACAACTGCTGGCGGACACCGACAATCTGTTTAAATTGGGCAAACAGCAAACGGACGACATGGCAGGCGTGGTGCGGATTACTTTTCCCCGCTGGCGAGACAATGATTTGATTTTAGATGAATTATTGCAAGCACTTGAACCGTATCCGCAACTGGTCATTGATTGGCGTGAAGATATGACCAAATTTGATGCGGTGGCACATCGCATTGATATCGGCTTACGTATCGGACCTGAACCGAACCCGAATTTTATTATCCGCAAAATTGCCGATTTGCAAGATTGGATTGTCGCTTCGCCGAAATTGCTGGAACGATTGGGAATGCCAAAAGATTTAGACGATTTGCAGCGCAATTTCCCATTTTCCTTGCCGATTAACGTGGAAACAGGTCGTCCGTGGGATTTAGCGATGAATGACGAGCAAAAATTGCTACCGAGAGAAGTGCTTTTTTACAGCTCCGACCCTGAATGTGAGCTAAAAGCGGTGCTACGGGGCAACATGGTCGGCTTTATCAGCGAACTGTTCTGCAAACCGCATTTTGACTGCGGTGAGTTGGTTAAACTGTTCCCCGAAATCCCCATTGATAAATGGCAACTGTATTTGTATCGTCCCTATCAAACTATTACATCACCTCGAGTATTATTTGTATTCGATTGTTTAACAGAAATTTTGAAAAAAAGATATGGTTAGGCTACAGGCTGGCTTGTATGTTTATAGCTATCAATATAAGAGAGAATAGTTACCATAGCTCAATGCATAGTGCGTTATAATGAGTAAATAATTTCGTGTTTTATTGAATAAAGGAAAGCAATATGAACCCAGCATTTACCCCACTTTTTCAACCTTATATCTTAAATAACGGCATTGAAATCCGTAACCGCTTAGCCGTTGCGCCGATGACGCATTTCGCCTCTAATGCAGATGGTACTTTAGGCGAGCAAGAACAGCGTTTTTTAAGTAACCGAGCAGAAAATATCGGCTTATTTATTACTGCCGCAACGTTGGTCGCTGAAAACGGAAAAGCCTTTCACGGACAGCCTGAGGCGATTTCCGAACAACATTTAGACAGCTTAACGCGTACTGCTGCGCTGATTAAAGCGCAAGGCGCGAAAGCGATTTTGCAAATTCACCACGGTGGCGATAAGTCAATTCCGGATTTGTTACACGGGAAAGATGTAGTAGCACCAAGCGATAACGCAGAAGTAGGCGCACGCGCTTTAACCGAGGCGGAAATTCATTCTCTGATTCAAGCCTTTGGTAATGCGACAGATTTAGCGATTCGAGCAGACTTTGACGGTGTGGAAATTCATGGTGCCAATAATTATTTGATCCAACAGTTTTATTCAGCACAGACCAATCGCCGCACGGATGCGTGGGGTGGTAGCCTTGAAAAACGTCTAGCGTTTCCACTGGCAGTGGTGGAGGCGGTTGTCGGCGTGCGCGCAAAACATCAACGCCCTGATTTTATTATCGGCTACCGTTTTTCACCGGAAGAACCAGGCGACAACGGTTTAACCATGGCGGATACTTTCGCGCTGATTGATGCCTTGGTGGAAAAACCGTTGCAATATTTACATATCTCGCTATGGGATTTTTACAAGCAAGCGCGCCGTGGCGCAGATACGTCTCTCACTCGTATGCAATTGGTACACGAGCGAATTGGTGGAAAATTACCGCTGATTGGTGTCGGCAATCTCTTTACTGCAGAGCAAATTTTAAAGGCTTATCAAACCGGCTGGGCGGAATTTATTGCGCTAGGCAAAACGGTGATGATCAATCCGACTATTGCGACACTCATTGCGACAGGCAAGGAGAGCGAAATTGTGGCTGAATTAGATCCTGAAAAAGCTGATCATTACGGCATTCCAGATTTATTGTGGAGTTTCTGTGTGAAAGGTGGCGCATGGCTTCCGCCAGTTATCGGGCAGGCATGGTCACCGCGCGATATTTAATGTAACAAGCGGTCAGATCTTGCCTGAATTTTGCAATTTGCAAATTTTCACAAGTATCTGACCGCTTGCACATTAGTGGATTATTCCACTTTAAACATTCCCATCATGCCGAGATTTTCATGTTCTAAAATATGGCAATGGTACATTTTCAACCCCGAGTGTCCTTGCTTAAAGCGAATAATCACTTTTTCATAAGGGCGTAAATTGACCACATCTTTTAACGCTCTGCCTTCTGGTTTAAAGGTTTTGCCGTTTAATGTATGTTGAATCACTTCAAATTGAGTGCCGTGTAAATGGAACGGATGATCCATATGGCTTTCATTGAAAATTTCCCATTGTTCTACGTCATTGACTTTCGTAACAAAATCAATGCGGTTCATATCAAAAGTTTGTCCATTGATTAGGAACATACCGTCCATCATGGGCGGAAGAGGATTGTCTGTCGTAATCATAGCGGAGCTATGTTTGGTATGATCCATCATTGGCATATTGGTGTGGTTCATCATTTTTTCACTAAAGTGAATTTGGCGAATCTGTTTTGGTTCGTCCCAATTAGGCAAACTTCTTAAGCTTTCAGGTAACTGAACAGGTTCTGGTTTCACCTGAATTGTCGCTAAAGTGAGATCTTTAGGCTGTTCCTGCACCATCATTTTACGGCGATCATAATAGCTACTTTGTAAATTGGCCTTGCCTTGCGTTTCACCCACCATAATCACTTCAACGCGTTCTGCAGGTGTGAGTAGCAGTTCATCAACAGGCGTGCGTGGTTTTTCAAGTAAACCGCCCTCTGTCCCCACCACAATCCATTTCACCCCTGGAATGTTTAAACGAAAATAACGGGCGCTCGTTGCATTCCAAATACGGAGGCGTTCATTCGTTGTCACTTGAATTTGGGGCTGATATTGGCCGTTGATTAACACAAATTCCCCTTCACGTCCGTTCATCCAATCTAACATCGTGTTTGGTGGAATGGTACCATCGGCATTTAAACGCAGATCAGAAATAACCCAATGTTGTTCAGGAAGGTGTGCAAGCGGATCATTTTTTGCTTTCACAACGAAAGTACCTGCTAAGCCTTTATAGACTTGCTCGGAAACATAATGATGTGGATGAGGATGGTACCAATATGTACCTGCACTGCCTTCGGGTAGAGTAAAGCGATAGATTTTTTTCCCTTGTGGTTCAATCATATCCATAGGGTTACCATCCGCTTCATTTGGCACATCTAAACCGTGCCAATGCACCGTTGTGGGTTGTGGTAGGTGATTGATAAATTCAATTTCTACGGTATCGCCTTCAAATACTTCAATTTGTGGCCCAGGTAGCTGTCCGTTATAAGCCCAAAATTCCGTTTCTTTATTGTCTGCGAGGCGAATTTTAATGGGCTCTGCTTTTAAAGTGGCTTTGAATAGTCCAGCTTGAGTGGATTGGTTAGCAAGCTTTGGTAATATACCATTGAGTGATAAGCCTGAGGGCATCGCTTCGACAGGCATTAAGCTAGTAGGGGCTGAATGCATCATCGCCATATTGCCGTGTTGTGCGTGGTTCATCATATTCGCAAGGCTATAAAGCGAGCTACTGGCTAAGCTAAGCCCAATGCCATAACGTAAAAAATCTCGACGTTTCATTTTTTCGCCTCTTATTGGTTATAGGATTTGAACACTTCACTTTCACCGTTTTTCTTAATTAAAACAACATCATAAGGATCTTTACGTCCGCCGTAGGCTTCACCGTCCATGCCGGGTGAGCCAATCGGCATGCCAGGAGCGGACAAACCAACGGCATCAGGTTTTTCTGCGAGTAAACGTTTGATATCCTCTACAGGTACATGTCCTTCAATCACATAGCCATCAATCACTGCCGTGTGGCAAGAAGCGTGTTCATCTTTAATGTTAAAGCGCTTATGGGCATCATAATTGCCTGTTTCGTTGACTTTAACCTCAAAACCGTTTTTTTGCATATAGCTGATCCATTCATTACAACAGCCACAAGTTGGACTTTTCCACACTTCCATTGAAAGTGTTTGCGCTTGGGCAAATGCCGTGAGACCTAAACTTAACAGCAACAATGAGCGGGTGAGTTTATGTAATTTCATACGATGTCCTTATTTTGATTGAGATTGAATGGCGCAATGTTAAAGCTTGACCTAGGGTTAAGGTCAAGGGCGATGTTGCAATTTTTACAAAATAGGTTGATTTTTCTTTTTTCCTCTTTATAATAAATGACTAATTAATCATTTAATAAGGATCGATATGGCTCGTCCGTTAAGTTCGGATAAACGTAACACCTTAATTCAAGCAACCATTCAGACGATTGCAACGCAAGGGTTATCGGCAACCACGGCGTTGATTGCAAAAAATGCCGGCGTGGCAACAGGATCATTATTTACCTATTTTGAGAGTAAAGAAACGTTGCTCAATGCCACTTATTTGGAGATTAAACGCCACATTGCGCAAGCGGTAATGCCGAATTTTCCGCAAGCGGAATTTGCATCGCAGTTGTTGCATTTATGGAATCACTATATCGATTGGGGTATTGAACATCGAGAAGCGCGCCAAACCTTGCAACAGTTAGAGGTTTCAACCATTCTTACGGAAGAAACCCGACAAGAAGCGAAGCAGATCTTTTTACCGATGCAACGGATGTTCAGCGCAGCGGAAGCGGATAAGCTCTTTTTTCCGCCACTGGAGTTTGCGATCAAAATGATGGAAGCGATGGTTGAAGCGACGATTCAACAGATTTTACAAGAACCGACCAAGCGTGATATTTATAAAATGCTCGGTTTTACGATGATGTGGAAAGCGATTTCTCATCACTAACAGACAAACAAGCGGTTAGATTCCGCTTATTTTTTACAAATTTAATTGATTGACTAATCATTTATTTATAGGGATTGCATATGACACAAACAGCATTAATTACAGGCGCATCAAACGGTATCGGTTTATAACTGGCAAAAATCCATGCACAGAAAGGCGGTAATCTTGTATTGGTGGCTCGTTCTGAAGATAAATTTTTTACTAGTAAATAATCCCGAAAATCTCAATAAAAGATAAGTAAGGAATTTAGATCGATGTCAAAGTTATCCGTTACTCTGTAATGAAATAACGTTAATAAGTAGTTTAATAAAATTGTGTTGTATCAAAGGAAAAAATCCTGCAATATTAGTTGACATTTTTATTTCTTTCAGGGAATCTGAAATTAAAAATATGTTCTTTCCTGAATAACCCTAAATAGCATATTACATAAAATACTTACGAGTATTCGTACATTGATCGCCTTTGATTCCATATCCTGAGCATCCCCAAAACTGACCAAATTTACCTTGTTTCATCACGAAATAGCCAGTGCTACATTCATTACATTTAAAGATTGTCCGATAACGTTCTTGGAATCGTTTTGACACAATATCTATCTTGTATTTCGGTGATAATAATTCATTGATAAATTCTGATGGCGCGTTCGCATCTGCGATCAAATAACTTTCTTTTTTCGCACGCGTTAATGCCACATAAAATAACCTACGTTCTTCTGAGTGTGGAAAACTATCTAGCATAGGAAGCAATGCTTCTACAACGGCTTCTTCTTTATTTTGGTTGGGAAATCCGACTTTTCCTTGGAAGAAACCAAGTAAAATGCAGTAATCTGCTTCCAACCCTTTTGAGCCGTGGAATGTCCAAAATTTAACATTCTTATCTTTGATTACACTTTTCGCATCTTCTAAAAGGTAACGGTATCTAGCCAAAATCGCGACAGTAGCTTCAGGTGCTTTTTGACGTATCAGCTTTAATATTGCAGAGGCTTTTAAACTGATATTGGGTTCTGATTTTTCATCCTTTACGACATGAGAGTCGTACAGATGAACACACGAATCAGCAACTTTTGTATGCGTTACAACATTTTTCTGATACTGCTCAGGGTTTTGCATAATGAATTGACCTGCGGTGTCAGCAATACTATTGTTATAGCGGTAGGTTTTTTCTAGTTTACTTAGCGTATGTGAGCCGACCATATCATTAAATCGCGTAGTAACTTCTAGTTTACCGCCAGAGAAACGATAGATTGATTGCCAGTCATCTCCAACAACAGTCCAAATTGGTCGAGGCCCTTTAGTATAAATCTCTTTCAATAACTCCAATCGAGCCATAGAAATATCTTGAAATTCATCTACTAAAATGTGTTTCCATTTAGGTTTAAACTCAGCTGTTTTCACCAGTTGAGTAGCCAACAAAATCATATCGTCAAAGTCGATTTCATTTACGCTACGTAGTTCTTTAACGTAGGCATCATGAATACGCATGAGCAATGTCGCATATTCTTTAGCATAGACAATTTTCGCATCAGTTAGACGTTTTAAGATTTGT
The DNA here is from genome assembly GCF_001019715.1 of Rodentibacter caecimuris. Taxonomy (GTDB): domain Bacteria; phylum Pseudomonadota; class Gammaproteobacteria; order Enterobacterales; family Pasteurellaceae; genus Rodentibacter; species Rodentibacter caecimuris. The sequence continues at coordinate 1,014,005 of NZ_BBXJ01000001.1, read as the reverse complement.
TGATAGTCTAATCGCTCTGTACGAATAGCTTGAAGGCACTTCAAATAGCGATTTTTGTTTTCTTTGAAGATTCCTGATTCATTGAGTGCATCTAAAATCTCTTGTTGTGATTTTGGCTTCAGAGGAATGAACTGTTCATTCATCAATTGCTCTAGTCGTTTATATAACGTATTTTCCACCCAGTTATAGTGGTATGTCTCCAGTAATGTTGTATTATGTTCGGCGTGTAACTCACGTTTTCTTTGGATATTGGCATTATATTCCTGCGCGTTAATATCTGCGCGAGTTCTACCTTGTCGGTCAATGCCGAAATGTTCAAGGTAAACACCATCACCCAAAGAGAAATCAGGTTTGTAGTCAAAACCAACCTCGATACGGCGTTTTGATACATACCTTGGCTCATACTCATATTTTACGCTATGACTAAAAAGCCAGTTCGCAATCAATAACTCTTGATAACCACGAACGCGTTCTCCTTGTAAGGTTCGATAGTCATTGTCATTTACATATCTATCGTATTCCTTTTTTGTTTTGAATTGGAATGGATCGATAGGTTGGTATGCGAGCTGAATGAATTTTGCTAGATTATCAGGATCTTCTTTGATGTAGTTCTCTAACCATTTGTTGAACTATCTATCTAACTTCATTGGATCTTCGGCAAATTTTGACAAGTGGACTGATTTACCACATTCTTTAATAATTCTTCGACCAAGAGCATGGAATGTAGAGATACTAGGGCTATTTTCTAGATCTAAATTTGCTTCTCGCGCACGTTCTTGTAAGCGTTCGGATAACTCGGTTGCTGCATCTCGGTTATATGCGAGGATAAGAATATCTTCACTTCTACAAGCCCCAGAATCAATTAGATCTAATGCTTTCGCTACCATCACAGATGTTTTACCTGTTCCTGCGGCTGCAAGAACCATATTGATGTCATTGCTTCGAATGACTGACAATCTTTGTTGTTCGGTAAGCGGATTAGATTCAATTACATCAAAGAAATGTTTACGATGATTTAAAATATATTGCTCATATTTTTTTCTGATTGTTTGAGCATTTTTAATATCTATAGGAAATAGTGAAGATATATATTTGATTTTCTTAACGAAACTCTCATCAAAGTATTTTTGGAAATGTTCTTTGTTATTCCCATAGGAAACAACAGACCACCTTACATGATCATTCAAAGTAGGTATATCGGAATCTCTGAGATATTGGTTTTCGGCTAAATTAGTAAATTGTTGAAAAGCCTCTTTTACTTTTACTTGAATATTGGAGGCTACTGCTTTTTCGATTTCAAGTAATAGGCTATTAGTTTGTTTTTTAGCAAGTTTTGATAACACAACCTCTTTATTATCATCTTTAAAAGATAATTTATTACCAAAGAAAGCATTTTCTAAAATCGGAAATTCGAGAGTTTTCCCTAGATTGTATTCAGCAATATTATTCTTTTTGCCAGTAACAATAACTTTGTTTTGCTGAAATTCAACACTTTTTATTCTTCCAAAAAGTTTACCCCAAAATGTCGGGGTAACAATCACACGTTGTTTTTTATTCATAAAATATTAAAATATATTGGCTTAGTAATTGCCTTTGAAGTTAATTTCTGTACTGCGTTATAAGCCCAGTTACTGCTGTCAGCTTCACTATGGTTAAATGTGGTGAGTTTGGTTTTCCCTTTATTCTTGTCTTCTAAGTATTCTTTTGGTAAATGCTCATAGCAATGAACCGCAGACAATAATTCAGATAGCCCACTCTTTTTCATGTCGGTTTCGTACAGAAAATCTTCGTCTGGATCGGGTTTGTAGCCTAAACCACGCATGCTTATATCTCTGTGTTTCATTGAGAAATCAATCAGGAAAAATGTTTCACCATGTATTTCTAGGCGGATAATTATCGCGATTTCAGGGTAATCGAAACTTCGGTTGGTTTCTAAGGAAACAGGAACGAGTTCATCATCATTTCTAAAACCGAGATTTGGTGTGTACCAGTGAGCTTCGCCATAATTCCATTCTGCAACAGCTTTCGCATGTTGCCATAATTTGTATAGTTTAGAGCTTTTACCAACAGGTGTATCATCAAGGAAACAGAAAGCTAGTCCAACCGAACCATTTCGGCCGTCTGATTCACCTACACCCAATGAGCCAATCTCATCTGGAGTCAGAATTTTCATTCTCTGATTATGCTCTTCTCGTGCTTTCTTGAGCGCTCTGATTTGGCGTTGGCGACCTAAGAGTTCAAATTGTCGCTTGTTGTATTCGACTGTTCGATTATCTGGAGAGTTATCGGTTAGTGGTAACTCATCCAATTCAGGTTCTCGAGTATAAATTCTGGTAATCGGAACGTTATTTATATCTCTATTCTGTTCCTCTGTTTTACTATCCGATTTCTGTCCTTTCGATTGATATTGCACTAGCGTAATATCTTCACCCTCAGGCTGATTAAGACCGATAATTTCTGCGCATAACACGGCATTTCCAAGTCGAATACCACGGATTTTTAATTCAACCTTTTGTGTGTGCCAAAACCCTATTTCTATTGGATGTTTTTGATTACGAACATTTAACCTAAACTGACTTACAAGATTTTTTACTCTTAGTCCCGTAGTATCTTCGTCATACTTGAAATGGTAGAGGAAAATCGCATCTTTTTTCACAAAGTATTTCGGTAAAACGACATAGCGCTCTACATCAAAATTGTTAACGACCTTATCTATAAATAGGCGTTCTTTTACCTCGTCAAACGAGTATGTTGCCAAAATACGCTTGATGTCCGTAGAGTACCCATAGTGCATCATAAAAATATGTAGCGGATGGATAATGAATTTTTGATTTTGGTAAGAAATGGAAAGTAATTTATTTTGGTCATCACGGTACTTGTAATGTTCTGTAGGAATGGTATATGTCGTATAATCAAATGGTTTATCTGAACTATTACTACTCTCATTGAATGAAACCATTGAGAGATTTTCACGTTCACTGTCTTGATTTTCTGGCTTAACCATAATGTAAAATTCTTCGAAAGCAAACTGCTCTTTGGCTACACCATTTTTCCAAATACTACCAATAGTGAAATAATGCAAATAATTGAGGGGAACTGAAATGTACAAAACACTCAAATATTCGGCATTATCTTTACCAATGTATATTGGATTTGTTAAATTGACGAGTTTCACTTTGGCGCGAACTTGGGCTTTTCTATTCTCAAAAATGAAATCGGATTCATACCAAGCAACAACATATTCATTTTGGGAAAAATAGTGGCCGTTACCTTTAATATCAAGACGTGGTTTGGTAAAGAGATCTTTAAGGTGCTTAGGGCAATATCCACGATAGGGTTCTCGTTTGAAATTAGTGTCATTGAGATGGAACATAACTGATTTCCCCTTGAAGCTTTGATGATCGGATTATAGCGAAACTAGAGAGAGATTTGCGACATTTATTTCTTGTTTTTGACATTTATTTCTAGTTTTCACAGCCTCCACCGACTAATGCCGGCAGAGAGGCACTATGATGTGGTGCCCGAAATGGGCGTTGTTTCCAATTATGGAGATTTAATTCATTGTGTACGAGGCTTGTTACAGAGGCGGTTTCAATGGCTTCCTGAGTACTCATTTCCGGCAACAGTGTTGTTAAACGGCTTGCCAGCATCGTTTTACCGGTTCCCGGAGGGCCAAGAAAAAGCAAATTGTGTTGTCCGGCAGCGGCAATAGTAAGAGCCCGTTTAGCATGTTGTTGTCCGATAATATCGGTTAAATCGACGTGATTATGATGGAAATTAACCGCACTTGCATGACTTAATTCAGTTGCAAGAGGCAGTGTTTTCTGATTATTAAGAAATTGCACAACATCAAGTAAAGTTTGAGCAAAATAGGTATTTTGCTCCGAAACTAATGAGGCTTCGTTCGCATTTTGCTGAGCAATAACCAGTTCACGTTTGGATTTTTGTGCGGCGAGAATAGCAGGAATGACGCCGTGAATCCCTCTCAGATGGCCTGTTAGAGCCAATTCTCCGACAAACTCAAGTTGTTTTAAACGGCTACCGTCTAATTGATCGGATGCCACAAGAATTCCAATAGCAATGGGTAAATCAAATCGCCCGCCTTCCTTGGGTAAATCCGCCGGGGCGAGATTTACAGTGATACGTTTTGCCGGATATTTAAATTGTGCGTTGATTAACGCGCTACGCACGCGGTCTTGCGCTTCCTTGACTGTTTTTTCAGGTAATCCCACGAGTGTAAATCCGGGTTTCCCGTTACTTAAATGGACTTCAATCGTAACAAGCGGGGCTTGTACGCCCATGGAGGCTCGACTATAAACGATGGCAAGGGACATGGAGATCCTAAAAGTGCGGTTAAAATTGAAGAAGTTTTCACACTATAAAAAAAGCGTGTGATGAAATCATTCATTACACGCTTTTTTTGCGAGCAAGATCGCAATATTTACATTTTATTCCGCAAAAACCGGAGAAAACCAGTAGTCTAATTTTGTCGCAAGTTTATCAATACCAATTTTATGTTGTGCTGAAAAGGCTTCCACTTGTATATCACCTTGGAAGGGAAGAATGGCTTCCCGCACCATTTTTACTTGTTTGCTACGTGCACTTTGGCTTAATTTATCCGCTTTGGTTAGCAGGAGTAAAACCGGCAAATTTGCTGACACTGCCCATTCAATCATTTGTTGATCGAGATCTTTTAAGGGGTGACGAATATCCATCAATACGACTAAACCTGCCAGACATTCCCGTTTTTGCAAATATTCCCCTAAGGATTTTTGCCACTGGATTTTCATTTGTTCCGGTACTGCGGCGTAACCGTAGCCCGGTAAATCCACAAGTTTACAATTCGGTTCGACTTCAAATAAGTTGATAAGCTGAGTTCGCCCCGGGGTTTTAGAGGTGCGAGCCAGATTTTTTTGATTTGTTAATGCGTTGAGTGCGGTAGATTTTCCCGCATTTGATCGACCGGCAAAGGCAATTTCAATACCGCTATCTTCCGGAATAGCACGAATATTGGGCGCGCTCGTAAGAAAGTGGGTTTTGTGATAATTCAGTTTAATTTCAGACATAATTTTTCCTCTGATATTGCGGCGCTAAGCATATCATAGATCGTAATTTTGCTGAAATTGTGTAAAATAGTTTCGCTTAAGAATCTATTCATATAACAAGAAAAATGACAACAAAACAGCAATATACTTGGGTAAAAGCGAATGTTATTCATCCCGACCGCCCCGGTCGTTATGATTATTTAAAACGTTTTCGTTACAATTTGCGCAGCCTTTTGCATTGGCATTGGATCAAACGGTTTGAGGGCTTTATTAACCGACACCCTGCCCTTATTCCGATATTTAATGAGCGTGTAAATTATGCCTATCCATTGGTGTCGCGTTTTTTAGATAAACGCTTTAGCGCATCTAAACGCTTTCAATATATGTGTGATAACCTTCTGTTTTTACCTGAAAAATTAACTGCACTTTCCAAACCATTATGGGAACAATCATTAAGTTTTGGTGAGGTTATCCCCGATTTTGAAATCACATTAAGTATGACGACGCATCAACCGATGGAGGGCTATTGGGTGCTCGAGCTGTGGCACAAACCTAAAAATGAATTGGTGTATTTGCTCACCTTCGCCAAACTTGAAAATGCCTTGCTTATTGCCGTTGTGCAAGGGCCGAATTTTGAAGGCTCAAAAGAAATGGTGAAACACCTGACTAAATCTTGCCATGGTTTACGTCCGGCTTACTTGATGGTAGAAACGATGAAGGCCCTCACTAAGATTTTAGGTTTTAAAACATTACTTGGCATTCCTCAAAAATATCAAAATAAATCTCGCTTTATTCAATCGAAAAGCTATACCGTGGATTATGATGCCATTTTTTCGGAATCAGGCGGACAACGAAAAGATTATTGGGTTTTGCCTTTGGAAGAGAATAGAAATCTTGATGATGTGCCAAGTAAAAAACGTTCTATGTATCGGAAACGTTATGCTATGTTGAATGACTTGGCAAAATCCATGACGGAAAAATTAGGACTTTAAGAATGAAAAAGTGCGGTGAAATTTGACCGCACTTTTGCTTTTACCTTCTTTAAGGATTATTTCCTCTTATTCCGCATCTTCCTTCGCCCATTCCAGTGAACGTTTTACCGCTTTTTTCCAGCCTTTATAGCGGCGTTCGCGTTTTTCATTGTCGTTATCCGGTGTGAAAGTACGCTCTACCCGTGCTTTATCGCGAAGTTCGTCTAAGTCTTTCCAAAAACCGGTGGCAAGACCTGCCAGATAGGCTGCACCTAATGCGGTCACTTCTTTCACTACGGGGCGTTCCACATTCACATCTAGAATATCCGCTTGGAATTGCATTAAGAAATTGTTATTTGTAGCACCGCCATCGACACGGAGGTATTGTAAGCGTTCACCCGAATCGGATTGCATGGCTTCTAATACGTCACGGGTTTGATAGGCGATAGACTCAAGAGTAGCGCGAACAATGTGGTTACGATTTGCGCCACGGGAAAGCCCGAAAATAGCGCCGCGAGCATAAGGATCCCAATAAGGTGCGCCTAAACCGGTGAACGCGGGTACGACATAAACACCGTTGCTGTCCTGTACTTTTTGGGCAAAGTATTCGGAATCGAAACTATCGTGAACAATTTTGAGTTCATCCCGTAACCATTGAATAGAGGCACCGGCAATAAATACCGAGCCTTCTAATGCGTATTCCGGTTCGCCTTTCGCATTACAGGCGATGGTGGTAAGCAAGCCGTTTTTTGAGGTGATCGCTTTATCACCGGTGTGGAGCAACATAAAACAACCTGTGCCGTAAGTGTTTTTGGCTTGTCCGGCATGCACACATAAATGACCGTAAAGCGCAGCCTGTTGGTCTCCGGCAATACCCGCAACCGGAATACGTACACCGCCCTTACCGCCAATGTTGGTTTGACCGTAAATTTCAGAAGAATTACGCACTTCAGGCAACATGGAGCGTGGGATATTCAAGATTTCAAGCATCTTGTCATCCCACTGTTTGGTGTGAATATTAAATAACATAGTGCGTGAGGCATTCGTGTAATCGGTTACGTGTACACGGCCTTGAGTTAGTTTCCACACAAGCCACGTATCCACAGTACCGAATAATAATTCACCACGTTCTGCTTTTTCACGCGCACCTTCTACATTGTCCAAAATCCATTTTACTTTAGTACCGGAGAAATAAGGATCGACTACTAATCCTGTGGTATGGCGAATATAATCCTCGTAACCGTCTGCTTTCAGTTTATCGGTAATGTCAGCGGTACGGCGACATTGCCAAACAATGGCGTTATAAACAGGTACACCTGTTGATTTTTCCCACACAATCGTGGTTTCACGTTGGTTGGTGATACCAATTGCGGCGATTTCATCAGAAGTGATACCAGCTTTGGCAACGACTTCATTGAGGGTGGAGCTTTGCGTTGCCCAAATTTCCATTGGGTTGTGTTCTACCCAACCTGCACGCGGGTAAATTTGAGTAAATTCGCGTTGCGCAATTTCAACAATGTTAGCGTTATGATCCAATAGTACGGCTCGAGAGCTGGTAGTCCCCTGATCTAGAGCAATAATGTATTTTTTGTCAGTCATGATAAAAACTCCTTGATAGTACGTTTTTTATTGTAAACGAATGTTTTGAACTAAAAACGAACAAATTGCGCTCGTAAGCTAATTGAATTATCACTGAATTTAAATACCCATTTTGCAATTTTATGACAATGATCACAAAAAAATGTTCTTTTTCGATAGATTATGTGATCAAGTTCGCATTTCTAAAATTTACTTGGAATACCTACTTGAAGAGTAGGGTTTTTAGAAGATAATAAGTGCGCTCACATTGAGTTTCTCAAGTTTGAAAAAATACGAACATAATTGCTTACTTGTACTTCTTAGCGGGTTTTTTTAGCGTTGTCGGCAAAAGTGGCTAGAGACCCTATTTAGAAATGCTTTCTTCAACTATTCGATGGAGATTCTCTTATGAATGCTTATTTTGCAGAGTTTTTCGGCACCGCGCTTATGATTTTGTTAGGGAATGGCGTGGTTGCCAATGTTTGTTTGGATAAAACAAAAGGGCAAAGTTCCGGCTGGATTGTGATTACCACCGCATGGGCGTTTGCCGTGTATGTGGCAGTTGTTGTTGTCGGACCTTACAGCGGTGCACATTTGAATCCAGCCGTTACCTTAGGGCTTGCCGCAAAAGGTGCATTCGACTGGGGATTAGTCGCAGGGTATGTTATCGCTCAAGTTTTTGGCGGTATGGTGGGAGCGTTGTTGGTTTATATAATGTACCGCAACCATTTCTTAGCCACAGAAAATGAAGGTTTAAAACGTGCTTGTTTCTGCACGGAACCTGCAATTCGTCATTATCCAAGCAACCTTATTAGTGAAATGATCGGTACGTTTGTCTTGGTATTTGTGATTTTTTATCTGGTCGGTGCGGATATTACCTTGCCGGGAACAACGGAAGTAACGCCTATCGGTTTAGGTTCTATCGGTGCGTTACCGGTGGCTATTCTTGTTTGGGCAATCGGTTTAAGTTTGGGGGGAACAACCGGCTATGCCATCAATCCGGCTCGGGATTTTGGGCCGCGTTTAACCTTAGGACTTTTCCTCAGTCGTCAATTAAATACTAAACCGGATTGGGGATATAGCTGGGTGCCGATTGTGGGGCCAATCATCGGATCATTATTGGCAGCGGCAGCTTATGCGGTGGTGATGTAACTAAAGTGGAAAACAGGTTGAAAATCAACCGCACTTTTTCAAACATACAAAAAAGAACCCAGTCTTTTATAGATTGGGTTCTTTTGTTGTACACAGAAAAATTATTTTTTACCTTTCAAAAATTCAACTCCGGTATCAGGGAAATCCGTAAACACCCCTGTTGCCCCGGCTTTATTTAGCAAGGTATCATACATTTGATTTACATTGGTAAAAAATTCCGGTAAAGCATCTTTACGAACGGTATAAGGATGTAACTCCACATTATATTGTGCTAACTCTTTCACTAATGGGGTGTATTGAATATTACCGACTTTTGATTTTTCTTTATCAACTAACATATACCAACCCGGCCCTACGCCATCCGCATATTTCACTACTTCAGCCATTGCACCCGGTTTGAACATCCAATCATAATCATAGTTCACCCATTTGCCTTGCGCATTTTTTTCCTCGGTTTCGTGCCAATCGGTGTATGCCACTAATTGCACTAATTTCAAATCCATTCCCATTTTCGGTAGTAATTCGGTTTTGATACGTTTTAACTCGTTGAAATCAAAGGTTTGCAAATAAACTCTATCGGTTTTTTTGTCATAACCGTATTTTTTCAATACTTTGAGTGTTTCGGCGGCAATATCTTTACCATTTTGATGATGGAACCAAGGTGCTTTAATTTCAGGGTAAATGCCCACTTTTTTACCGGTGGATTTTTCTAAACCTTGAATAAATTCAATTTCATCTTCAAAGGTATGGATTTTGAAATGGGATTTCCAAAGTGGGAAACGTTTCGGATAAACGGCAACTTGCTTACCGTCTTTGGTTTCAAAGTTTTCCGTCATATTCAAACTTTGAATTTCTTTTAAGGTGAAGTCAATCACATAATAACGACCGTCTTTACGATGACGGTTTGGGAATTTTTTTGCCACATCGGTTAAACCGTCTAAAAAGTGATCATGAATGACAATGAGACGACCATCTTTTGTCATGGCTAAATCTTGTTCTAAATAATCCGCTTGTTGACCAAAGGCAAGCGCTTTGGATTCCAGTGTATGCTCCGGTAAGTAGCCGCTTGCACCACGGTGAGCGATAATAAGTTTTTCTGATTTCATATTACTTGCCATCATTGAAGATTGACTGCTACAGCCGACTAATACGCTAGTGGCCAGTAAAGAAAAGGCTAATGTTTTAAGTTTCATTAATATTTCTCCTTGAAGAAGTGCGGTTAATTTTAAGACTGTTTTCGTGAATGAATAATGTTGAATCAATATAATCCATTAATATTAAGGATTTATTAAATGAAAAAGGCGACTTCAGCACTTGCTTGTCGCCTTTTTGACACGGATTATTTCGTACCGTAGGTATCACCTAATTTTGCTTTGTGTTTGCCTTCTTCAATCATTACATTGAGAAGTAATAACACTGCTAAGATACCGCCGGCGATCATGACGTAGAAACCGCCATCCCAGCCGTAGTATTCTGCCGCCCAGCCGACAACGGCAGAGGCTGATACGGTACCGCCTAAATAACCGAATAATCCGGTGAAACCGGCTGCCGTACCCGCAGCTTTTTTCGGCGCAAGTTCAAGGGCATGTAAGCCGATTAACATCACCGGGCCATAAATTAAGAAGCCGATAGTCGTCATTAAAATGAAGTCGGTTAATTGATATGGGTTTTCATACCATGCACTGTAGCTGGCAATCTCTGCTTCAGGCGTAGCCGGGTTTTTCCATAATGCCACAACAGCAATGGTAGTTAAGATCATGAAGATAAAACCGGTTAATCCCCGTTTACCCTTGAATACGTGGTCAGATACCCAACCGCATAATAATGTACCCGGAATAGCGGCCAATTCATAAATGGTGTATGCCCATGCCGTACCTTTAATGTTGAAGTGTTTTACTTCACCTAAGTAAACCGGAGACCATTTCAACACACCGTAGCGGATTAAGTAAACGAACACGTTAGCAATGGCGATGTACCATAATAATTTGTTTTTCAAGACATAAGTCATAAAGATTTCTTTGGTAGAAAGCTCATGCTCGTAAGTTTTTTCGTTATAGTCGTCCGGATAGTCATTACGCCATTTTTCAACCGGCGGTAAGCCACAAGATTGTGGGGTATCTTTCATTACAAGATAAATTGGAATAGCGATGATCATCGCAGCGATACCTGGATAGTAAAGCGCTTGTTGCCATACATCTTTTGCGGTTGCTTCAACGCCGTGTGTGCTGAAATAAATTGCTCCGGCTAGAAGTACCATCGCCCCCGGCACCATACCTCCGAGGTTGTGTGCGGTATTCCAAATAGAAACAATGGTTCCACGTTCGGATTTAGACCACCAGTGAACCATCGTTCGTCCGCATGGAGGCCAGCCCATTCCTTGAAACCAACCGTTTAAAAAGATCATAATCCACATGATCACGATACCGGATGTTGCCCACGGGAATAAACCCATCATGGTCATACATAAACCGGATAATAATAAACCGAATGGTAAAAATACTTTCGGGTTAGAACGATCCGAAAGCATTGCCATAAAGAATTTTGACAAACCGTAAGCTAAACCGGCAGCCGTACCGACAAGACCCAATTCCGCCTTGTTATACATACCGGCTTCAATTAAACCTTTTTGAGCCAAGTCAAAGTTTGCACGCACAAAATAATAAGCGGCATAACCAAAGAATATCCCTGCGAATACCTGCCAACGTAAGCGTTTATAGGTAGAATCAATTTTTTCCGCAGGAAGTTCCGCAATATGCGGTGCGGGTTTAAATGGTCCAAACATAATTTTTCTCCAACATTTATAATTATGATTTTCCCTTCTGAACAAAAAAGAAAGGGACAGCGTGCATAATAATGAAAAATAAAAAATAAGAAAGTTTTCGAGTTAAAAAATGTGAAGTTGTTCACAAAAAATCATGTCTGCATGAGCGAGTACGAAAATATAGTGATCTTGCTCACAAATATATTTTCTTTTTCGCTCAATATGTTGTTAATTTAGGCATTATTCTCTACAATCAAACGAAGTGGGTTTATTTTTTATTATTTATTGTGGGATCTGGAGGTAAACATGGGATTATCACCTAATTTATATCAAGATGTCGGAAGCTTTTCTTCCTTATCCACGGATGTAATTATAATCGGTGGTGGGGCGACCGGTGCGGGTATTGCACGTGATTGTGCGTTGCGCGGTATTAATTGTATTTTGCTGGAGCGTCGTGATATTGCGACCGGCGCAACGGGTCGTAATCATGGTCTTTTACATAGCGGTGCGCGCTATGCGGTGAACGATCGGGAATCGGCGGAAGAATGTATTAAAGAAAATCGTATCTTACGCAACATCGCACGTCATTGTGTGGATGAAACGGAAGGGTTATTTATTACGTTACCTGAAGATTCTCTCGACTATCAAAAAAACTTCATTGAAAGTTGTACAAAATCCGGTATTGAGGCGGTTGCTATTGATCCTAAACTTGCAAGAATTATGGAACCTTCCGTTAATCCTGATTTAGTGGGGGCAGTTGTGGTGCCGGACGGTTCTATTGATCCTTTTCGTTTAACCGCCTCTAACATGATGGACGCAGCAGAAAACGGCGCCAAAATATTCACCTACTGCGAAGTGAAAAATCTTATTCGGGAAGGCGGGAGAGTCATTGGTGTGGACGTTTATGATCATAAAAACAAAATTAAACGCCAATTTTTTGCGCCGCTCGTTGTCAATGCCAGTGGGATCTGGGGGCAAGGGATAGCAGAATATGCTGATCTCAACATTAAAATGTTTCCGGCAAAGGGAGCGTTACTCGTTATGGGGCATCGTATCAATAAAATGGTGATTAACCGCTGTCGTAAACCTGCTGACGCCGATATTCTCGTGCCGGGTGATACCATTTGTGTGATTGGCACGACTTCTAGCCGAATTCCTTATGATCAAATCGATAATATGCAAGTGACCCCCGAAGAAGTGGATATTCTTTTCCGTGAAGGGGAAAAACTCGCACCAAGTTTACGGCATACCCGTGTGCTGCGTGCCTATGCCGGGGTGCGCCCATTGGTGGCAACGGATGATGATCCTTCCGGTCGAAACGTCAGCCGTGGTATTGTTTTGCTAGATCATGCAGAACGTGACGGTTTAGACGGTTTTATTACTATCACCGGCGGTAAATTAATGACTTATCGTTTAATGGCGGAATGGACAACGGATTTAGTTTGCAAAAAACTTAATAAAACCGCCCGTTGTGTGACGGCAGAACAACCGCTGCCGGGTTCAACGGAAAGCCGTCAAGAAACCAATCAAAAAGTCATTTCATTGCCGAGTACTATTCGTTATTCCGCCGTGTACCGCCACGGTTCCCGCGCCACCCGTTTGCTAGACAAAGCCCGTTTAGACCGTTCTATGGTATGTGAATGTGAAGCGGTCACTGCCGGTGAAGTACGTTATGCGGTAGATGAACTAGACGTTCACAATCTGGTGGATTTGCGCCGTCGTACCCGAGTGGGGATGGGGACATGTCAAGCGGAACTTTGCGCCTGTCGTGCCGCGGGACTAATGAGCCGTTTTGAGGTCGCCACTCCGCGCCAATCGACCACCCAACTCAATGCCTTTATGGAAGAGCGTTGGCGTGGTATTGAACCCATCGCTTGGGGGGAAGCCATTCGGGAAGCCGAATTTACCTCTTGGATGTATGGTAGCGTATTGGGTTTGAATGATGTGAAACCGCTTGAGGAACAAGCACAACAAGGGACGGATAGCAATGAATTTTGACGTAGTGATTATTGGCGGTGGTTTGGCGGGCTTAACCTGTGGTATCGCCCTTCAACAAAACGGTAAGCAATGTGTGATTATCAATAACGGTCAAGCGGCGATGGATTTCGCCTCCGGTTCCTTTGATCTATTAAGCCGTATGCCATCAGGCAGTGAGGTGGAAAATTTGCAAGAAAATTTAACCGCACTTTGCTCAACCTTACCATCGCACCCATATAGCTTATTGGGTACAGAAAAAGTGATGAGCAAGGCACGGGAATTTGAAGCTTTGGCACAATCCCTCAATCTTGATTTAATTGGCTTTGGCGAAAAAAATCACCGGCGGGTAACCGGGCTTGGCAGTTTGCGTGGCACATGGCTTTCCCCGAATAGTGTTCCAACCGTCGAGGGTCATGAACCTTTTCCACATAAACGTATTGCGGTGCTTGGTATTGAAGGCTATCACGATTTTCAACCCCAGCTTTTGTCGGCGAATTTAGTGCTTAACCCACAGTTTGCCCATTGCGAGGTGAGTAGTGGTTTCTTGAATATCCCGCAATTAGACGAACTGCGTGAAAATTCACGGGAGTTCCGCAGTGTGAATATCGCACAACTTTTAGAACACAAATTGGCTTTTGATGATTTAGTAACAGAAATTGTGGAATCTGCACAAGGCGCGGACGCCGTATTTTTACCGGCTTGTTTTGGTCTAGAAAATCAAGAGTTTATGACCGCACTTCGCAAGGCAACAAAGCTTGCCTTATTTGAATTACCGACCCTTCCGCCTTCACTCCTGGGTATGCGGCAACGTATTCAATTACGTCGTAAATTTGAATCCCTCGGGGGCTTGATGATGAATGGCGATAGTGCTGTAAAAGCACATTTTGACGGTAACCGAGTGCGTTGTGTGATGACCCGTTTACACAATGACGAAGAAATGATTGCCGATAATTTCGTACTTGCGTCAGGTAGTTTCTTCAGTAAGGGGTTAGTGGCGGAATTCGATAAAATTTTTGAACCGGTATTTTATTCGGATATTACGGGAGTAAAAGGATTTGAGGCTAATGACCGCTTTAGCTGGACGGATCGTCGCTTTGCTAACCCCCAACCTTATCAATCTGCCGGCGTGGTGATTAACGAACATTGCCAAGTGCAAAAGAGCGGTCAATTTTTAACGAATTTATATGCCGTAGGGAATGTGATTGGCGGCTTTAATGCTTTAGCGCTTGGTTGTGGTTCCGGTGTGGCGGTGGTAACTGCCTTGGCGGTGGCGGAAGAAATTCTGGCGAAATAAGGAGGCGATATGAGTATGAATATTCAACGATTAATTGATAGTGCGAAACAGTCCCTTAATTCGCCGGCAAGCCATCAATATATTGATGAAAGTTTTGAAAGCTGTATTAAATGTACCGCCTGTACTGCCGTTTGTCCGGTTTCGCGTAATAACCCGCTTTATCCCGGCCCGAAACAGTCGGGGCCTGACGGTGAGCGTTTACGTTTAAAATCTGCCGAACTTTATGATGAAGCCCTCAAATATTGCACCAACTGTAAACGTTGCGAGGTGGCTTGTCCGTCCGATGTAAAAATTGGTGATCTTATTGTTCGGGCGCGCAATAATCATCTGGCACAACAGAAAAAAACGTTAACGAACAAGTTGCGTGACGCCATTTTGAGTAATACCGACATCATGGGCAAGCTCAATACGCCTCTTGCGCCTATTGTGAATACGATCACCGGATTAAGCGCCACAAAATTTGTCCTTGAGAAAACCCTTAATATCAGCAAAAAAAGAACCTTACCAAAATATGCTTTTGGCACGTTCCGCAGTTGGTATATGAAAAATGCCTTGGAAGAACAGAAAAAGTTTGAACGCAAAGTGGCGTATTTTCACGGCTGTTATGTGAACTATAACAATCCCCAACTGGGCAAGGAATTTCTTAAAGTGTTCAATGCAATGGGGATCGGCGTGATGTTGTTGGAAAAAGAAAAATGCTGCGGTTTGCCTTTAACTGTGAACGGATTTCCTGAACGAGCCCGTAGCATTGCCCGATTCAATACCGACCACATTGGCAAAATGGTGGATGAAAAGGGGTTAGAGGTGATTAGCGAAGCCTCAAGTTGTGCGTTAAATTTACGGGATGAATATCATCATATTTTAGGCATCGACAATGCCAAAGTACGCCCGCATATCCACATGGTAACCCCTTTCCTATATCGGCTTTTTAAAGAGGGTAACACTTTACCTCTTAAGCCGCTTAAATTGCGGGTGGCGTACCATACGGCTTGCCATGTGGAGAAAGCCGGTTGGGCGCCTTACACCTTGGACGTGTTGAAACAAATTCCGGGTTTGGAAATCATAATGTTACCATCACAATGTTGTGGCATTGCCGGTACTTACGGCTTTAAAGCGGAAAATTACGACACCGCCCAATCTATCGGCAAAACCTTGTTTGACAATATCAATGAGGGTGGATTTGATTATGTCATTTCCGAATGTCAAACCTGTAAATGGCAAATTGATATGTCTTCCAATATTACCTGTATTCACCCCTTGACTTTACTCTGTATGTCGATGGAGGCGTAGGATACAAAAAAGTGCGGTCAATTTTGACCGCACTTTTTACTTTGATCTTAAGCTTTCGCCAAAATTGCTTTATGTTCTTTAATCAACATGATAAAGGGTTGGGCAAATCGTTCTAATTTTATTGTGCCCACGCCGTTAATTTGTAACATTTCAATATTAGATGTTGGCATGTACTGTGCCATTTCCTGCAATGTTGCGTCATTGAACACGATATAGGGCGGGATATTTTCTTTATCGGCAATTTGTTTACGTAAAAAGCGCAGGCGGGCAAACAGATCTTTATCATAATTGAGCACCGCATTTCGTTGTGGGTTATGAGCCATTTTGCTAATCGCGGAAATACGCGGCATTGCAAGCTCCAAAGGCACTTCTCCTTTTAGCACGGGTTTGGCATTTTCTGTGAGTTGTAAGGTGGTGTTAAACTCTCCGATCACCTGCTGTATAAAGCCTAAGTGAATCAATTGGCGAATCACCGATTGCCAATGTTCCTTACTTTTATCTTTCCCAATACCATAAACGCTAAGTTTATCGTGTTGACGTTCGAGGATTTTCTGATTTTGCATTCCTCGTAATACCCCAATCACATATTGTGCCCCGAAACATTGTCCCACACGGTAAATAGCCGACATCACTTTTTGTGCATCCACTAAACCGTCATATTTTTTCGGCGGATCCAAACAAATATCGCAGTTATTGCAAGGTGTTTGACGATGTTCGCCGAAATAATTGAGTAACACCAAACGACGGCAAGTTTGACTTTCGGCAAATTCGCCGATGGCTTCTAATTTATGTTGTTCAATTTGCCGTTGGGGCGTTTCCGGTTTTTCAAGCAAAATTTTTTGTAACCACGCATAATCTGCCGCTTCATAAAATAATACGGCTTCAGCGGGTAAGTCATCCCGCCCCGCACGGCCGGTTTCTTGATAGTAAGATTCGATGCTGCGCGGTAAATCAAAATGTGCGACGAAACGGACATTGGATTTATTAATCCCCATACCAAAAGCTATGGTTGCGACTACCACTTGCACATTGTCGCGTTGAAAATCCTGCTGTACACGTTCACGTTGTGCCGTTTCCATTCCTGCGTGGTAAGCCGCAGCGGATATCCCTTTATTACGTAAACTTTCCGCTATCCGTTCGACCTTATTGCGGCTGTTACAATAAACAATGCCGCTTTTGCCTTTCTGAGCCAATACAAAACGGGTCAATTGTTCTGTCGGTTTGAATTTTTCTTCCAGTGTATAGCGAATATTTGGGCGATCAAAACTACCCACATATTTATATGGATTGTGCAGTTTAAGGTGGGTGAGGATATCTTGCCGTGTTGTGTAATCTGCCGTTGCGGTTAGCGCCATAATAGGGGCATTCGGAAAGCTGGATTTTAACCCGCCGAGTTGAGTATATTCAGGGCGAAAATCATGCCCCCATTGAGAAATACAATGTGCCTCATCAATGGCGATAAAACTGACTTGGCAATAGGAAATCAGCTGAAAAAAGCTGTTCGTCATCACCTTTTCCGGTGAAATATAAAGGAGTTTGAGGTTTCCGGAAATTAACTTATTTTGTACCAGCTGTTGCTGTTCAAGTGTTTGACTGGAGTTAAGGAACGCCGCTTCAATACCGTTAGCCTGTAATTGATCCACCTGATCCTTCATCAAGGAAATGAGAGGGGAGATCACCAGCGTAAGCCCATCGAAACAGAGAGCAGGAATTTGATAACAAAGTGATTTACCGTTTCCCGTTGCCATCACGACCAGCGTATCTTGCCCATTTAGTGCGGCATTAATTACTTCTTCCTGCCCTTTACGAAAAGATTGGTAGCCGAATACCGAGTTCAGCACGGAAAGTGCGGTTGGTTTTTCAACGGTTTTCGGTGAAAGAGACGGCGTGCTCATTTTAGAATTGAATCGTTTCACCATGAGCCGCACAGGCTTCCGTTAAACTATCCCAGAATCGTTGTCCGTCATTGGAAATCCACTCGCCATTTTTGAAGGCAAAATGAAAGCCGCCTAATTTACTGGCAAGCCAAAGTTCAAGCAATGGTTCTTGTTTATTGATGACAATTTGTGTGCGATTATCAAATGTCATGGTGAATACGGCACCTTGCGTTTCGCAATCGATATCCGCATCTTGTTGTTCTAATTTTTCCTCAATCTTTTGCCAAATTTGTTCAATGTTTTGATGAAATTCTGCAACATTCATAAAGTTTTTCTCTGCAAATCTGATAGAATGCGGCAGATTATAAAGCCTTTTTCCCCCTTATAAAAGGCGGATTTAACGATTAGTGAGAGAGAAAAAATGAAAAAATTACTGTCAATTTTAGTATTAAGTGCAGTTTGTGTGTTAGCAACCGGTTGTGGCGTGAAAGGCCCATTGTATTTTCCGGAAAAAGAGCAAACCCAACAACATCAATAATTGGTGAGATATAATATGAATTTTTTCCAATATCAAAATAATCGACTCTACGCCGAGCAAGTGCCGGTACAACAACTTGCCGAACAGTTTGGTACGCCGCTTTATATCTATTCCCGTGCGACATTGGAACGTCATTGGCATGCGTTTAATGAGGCGTTAGGTTCACATCCCCATTTAATTTGTTTTGCGGTGAAATCCTGTTCCAATATTGGTGTACTAAGTGTAATGGCGAAATTAGGTTCAGGTTTTGATATTGTCTCGCAAGGCGAATTGGAACGTGTGCTGGCTGTCGGTGGTGAGGCATCGAAAGTCGTCTTTTCCGGTGTGGCAAAATCCCGTGAAGAAATTATGCGTGCATTAGAAGTCGGCATCCGTTGCTTTAATGTTGAGTCGGTTTCCGAACTTAACCACATCAACCTCATTGCCGGAGAAATGGGTAAAATTGCCCCTATTTCCTTGCGTGTGAATCCGGATGTGGATGCCCATACTCACCCTTATATTTCCACCGGATTAAAAGAAAACAAATTTGGGATAGGCGTCGATGAAGCACGCGAAGTGTATCGATTGGCGGCAAGTTTGCCGAATGTCAAAATTAGCGGAATGGATTGTCATATCGGTTCTCAACTTACCGAATTGCAACCGTTTTTGGACGCGACAGATCGTCTAATTGTGTTAATGGAACAACTCAAACAAGATGGCATTGCTTTGAAACATTTAGACTTAGGCGGCGGTTTAGGGGTGACTTATACCAATGAAACCCCACCTCATCCCAGCGAGTATGCCAAAGCCTTATTGGAAAAATTAAAAGATTATCAGGATCTTGAAATTATTCTTGAACCGGGACGGGCAATCACCGCCAATGCAGGCATTTTGGTGGCAAAAGTCCAGTATTTGAAAAGTAACGAAAGCCGCAATTTTGCCATCACAGATACCGGTATGAACGATATGATTCGTCCTGCATTGTATGAGGCTTATATGAATATTGTGGAAATTGACCGCACTTTAGTACGTGAGAAAGCGGTTTACGATGTGGTCGGGCCGGTGTGCGAAACCTCGGATTTTTTAGGCAAACAGCGAGAACTTGCCATTGCCGAGGGGGATTATATCGCACAATGTTCTGCCGGCGCTTATGGGGCGAGTATGTCTTCCAACTACAATTCCCGCCCGCGTACTGCCGAAGTGTTAGTGGATGGCGACAAAGCGCATTTAATCCGCCGACGTGAAAGTTTTCAAGAACTTTGGGCGTTGGAATCCGTCATTTAATATTCTCTTAAAAAAGAAAGTGCGGTTGAAAAATAAATAGATTTTTAACCGCACTTT
The DNA here is from genome assembly GCF_001019715.1 of Rodentibacter caecimuris. Classification (GTDB taxonomy): domain Bacteria; phylum Pseudomonadota; class Gammaproteobacteria; order Enterobacterales; family Pasteurellaceae; genus Rodentibacter; species Rodentibacter caecimuris. The sequence goes on along the minus strand of NZ_BBXJ01000001.1, from coordinate 994,202 downwards.
TTGATAGGAAAGAGACTCGTTTATCTCACCTTATTTAACAATATCTCCTTTAAGTGCTACGCCGCTAATAATATTTCCTGCATGGCATTCGTATTCCGTACGACTTTTAAAGGTATTCTTTTTATAGTAACTCACAATATTTCCAACCTTTGTCGCACCTTTTGATGCGGCTTTATCTTGCAACTGTTTTACAGCAGATAAAAATACCCACTGGCATGCTTTCTCATCACTTTTATTTGCCGCATTAGTTTTCTTATTTGTTACTGCGTTTGCGATAAGTACTTTTCCCGGTGCTGGTGTACCAAAATAAAGTTTGATATTTGGATTAAGTACCTCTGCAGCTTCCGGTGATTTTAATGCTTGACTAATAGATAAATGATGGGTTGTATCACGTGGAGCGCAGGCTGCGATTGCTAAAGTTGATACAATAATGCCGAGTTTTGCACTTAGTTTCATAGGGGAATTCTCCAAGGTAAATGAGTTGAAACGGGATCTTTATTTCAGATCGAAATTAAGTATAACATTTTTATTCTGATTTAAAATTATCTACATTGCTTTCAATGAATTAGCTAGGTAGAATTAGCTAGTTTTAAAGATTTTAATTTGAACAGGAGAGGGGATGAAAAACATTATTTTAGGGTTAATGGCATTTGGTTTAGCCGCATGTTCTGCGGGTGGGGTTGATGAAGGCAGCTTAAAACCTGTGAATCGTGCTTTGAATGTAAAGCATGTTTGTGTAAAAGGTAGTACGCGTGGTGCACCGGATCAATTTGTAGCCAGTTTAAAAACAAGCCTGAAAAAGAAAAATATTACCTCTGAATCAATCGCTAGCTCCAGTGATGCGAAGTGTGATTATATTTTAGCCTTTGGCGTAAAAGGTAACCGTAACATTGTGGCAAAAGCAAAACTACGTTTAATGGAAGTTAAAAATCAAAGTGAAGTTGGCTTTGTTCTTTATGCTCGCAAAGGTGATGAAAAAGATCGTGTTGCCGAAGTAGGTTTGCAAGGTCAAACTGATACTATGATTGGTCAATTATTCAAAGATTATTAATTATGTCAATCTGCCGCTTTTCATTCAATATTAAAAACTGGGCAATGGTTTGTTCTAAAAAACTAGAGTCAGACGATTGGAAAAAAGGAGAAACCTTTTGGCAAGAAAATGCGGTTAATTTTGAAGATGTTTCTCCTAAGTTAGCTTTTTTACCTCCGTTAAAACGTCGCCGATTAAGCCCATCCGCTCGTTTGTTTTTTGAATCAGCGTGGGATTTATTAGGCGAAAATAAAAATATTCCGGTAGTGTATGCCTCTTCAAATGGGGAAATTAATCGTAATTTTGATCTTTGGCATAGTTTATTGACAGAGGGAGATGTTTCCCCCACTTCCTTTAGCCTTTCCGTGCATAATGCTTTGGTAGGGCAATGGTCAGAACTTAATGGTGTAAAGGCGGAAACCACCGCATTAACCGCTCAACAAGATAATTTAGAGATCGCCTTGTTAGAAGCCTATTTATTATTGAACGAAGGAATAAAGCAAGTGTTGGTTGTTGTGGCAGAATCGCCTTTAGGAGATTCATACAATGTTTCACCCGTTGATCGCCAGCCTTTTTCTTATGCGTTAAGTTTGTTAGTCGAAAAAGGTGGTGATTACACATTGGAGTTAGGCGAGAGCGAGGGGGATCCTTCAGGCTCCGATAATGCATTAACTTGGGTAAAACATCAGTACTTGAGCATTAAAGAATGGAAAACGAAAAGTAGCGCAAAAGGAACTTGGCAATGGAGAAAAAACTAGATTGGATCGGACGTTTTATTGCCACTGCATTAGGTTTCCTTTTTTGGGGCGTGGCAGGTAGCTTATTTCAGCTCTATCTTTATCCTTATGCTAAAAATCATAAAAAAAATAGTTTGGCTACCCAATTTAAGATTCGTCGTCTAGTTAGTAAAATTTGGGCATATTTTATCCGATATTTAACTATTTCGGGTGTTCTCGAGGTGAAATATCAAGGTTTTGAACGTTTGGGACGCCAAGGACAATTAGTGTTGGTAAACCACCCGTCGCTACTCGATGTAGTATTGATTCTCTCTAAAGCCCCCGAACTGAATTGTATTGTAAAGAAAGAATTACTGAATAATCCTACAATGAGAAACCAAATTTTAGCCTGCGGTTTTTTACCCAATACCGAATCATTGGAACTTCTGGAAGAATGCGATGAGGTACTAAAAGAACAAGCGCTTTTGCTTTTCCCTGAAGGCACAAGAACCGGTTGGGATGGTGACATTAAACTCAATCGTGGTGCCGTATCTATTGGCTTGCGTAGTGCAAATATTATTACTCCAATCGTCATTAGAATGAATCCGCTGAATTTTAAAAAAGGGCAACCTTGGTATCAGTTGCCGAAAAAACGTATTCAATATGAACTTATTGTAGGAGAAGACATCAATCCGAAGGATTGGCTGGCAGAAAAACCATTACCGATTGCTTCTCGCCGATTAACCGAATATTTACAACATTATTTTAACTCTCAAACTAAGGATAATGAAAATGACACTCGAACAGCAACTTAAACAACTAATTATTGATAGTCTCGCACTAGAAGATGTTTCTATAAATGATATCGAAGACAATACGGTATTATTTTCTGATGAGGGTTTAGGACTTGATTCGGTGGATGCACTTGAATTAGGTTTGGCGGTACAAAAAACATTTGGTTTGCAGTTGGATAGCGAACAAAATCAATTACGTGAACATTTTGAAAGTGTTGCAACACTGGCACAATTTATTCGTAGTAAAAAAGGGGAAGTTTGATTGTGACTGAACAAGAAATCAGAGATTTACTCAGCGAAGCACTTCAATCGCTGTTTGAAATTGAACCGGAGCGAATTAAACCGGAAACCAATCTTTATGAAGAGTTAGAGATTGACAGCATTGATGCGATTGACTTGATTGATCATATCAAACGAAAAACGGGGCATAAATTACAGGCAGAAGATTTTCGCAATGTGCGTACCGTAGACGATGTGGTGCAAGCAGTGTTAAAACAACAAAACTCTGTGTAATGTTAGCCTATCTCCCTTCAGATCTCGTTGCCAATCAACCGGCTTGGACTTATGCGGATTTTGAGCAACGAGCCTTGCAGATTTCTGCGGAGCTCAGCATCCGCCAATTTCATTCTATTGCCGTTTGGATGGAAGATGGTGCTAAGTTGGCTTGCCTATTACTCGGTGCATGGCATGCTAATGTTCGTATATTATTTCCATCTAATTTTACCGAAGAAAGTATTCAATGGGTCAATCAGCATGCTCAATGTTGGATTACCGATCGCGAAGGAGAATTAGAGAACGCCTTTCAATTTGATGAATTTGCATCGCCCCCTTTTCAAAAAACTACACAAAATCGACCGCTCTTTGATTTCAACAATCAAACCGAAATTTGGTTAAAAACCTCGGGGAGTACGGGGGAGGCAAAAACTATTGTTAAAACTGCACAGCAAATGTGGCTCGGGGCTAATGTGCTTGCGCAAACCTTACCTTTTGCAAATGGCAATGCCACTACGGTGATTAGCACTGTGAGTATTCAGCATATTTACGGTTTAACCGTACATATTCTGATGGCATTGGTAAAAGGTTGGCGAATTGGGCGCATTCAACAGTTTTATCCGGAATGTATTTTTGTGCAAGCGAAGCAATGCAAATCAGCTGTGGTGGTGAGTAGCCCGTCAATGTTAGCAAGTATGGAATGGAAGCAAGCTAAATTGCCACAAAGTGTAATTGGTCTTATTTCATCGGGCGGTATGTTGGCGGAAGATTTATCGCAAACTATCCGTCGTTATGTACCGCTTGTTGAAATTTACGGCAGTACAGAGACCGGGCCAATCGCTATCCGTGAAGATATCGGTTTATGGCAATCTTTACCTGAAAGTCGGCTTGGCACCAATGAGCAAGGGGAATTATGGATTGAGGGAAGTTGGCTTTCCCAACGAGAACAAACCGCTGATGTCGTGAAGTTTGAAAATAGTGGTTTTCTCTTACTGGGGCGTTCCGATCGGATTGTGAAAATTGGAGATAAACGCATTTCTTTGATTAACGTAGAAAATACATTAATTCAGCACAACTGGGTAAGTGATTGTTATATTGCAGAGCATCCAGAAAAAAAACGCTTAGCATCTTGGGTTGAATTGAACTGGGAGGGCATCGCATTTCTGCGTGAAAAAGGTCATCGGGCATTGGTTCGGATCTTAAAAACCAGTCTTAAATATTCTCAGGAAGAGGCGGCTATTCCACGTTTTTGGCGTTTTACCGATACTTTACCTCGTAATACCCAATCAAAAATAAATAAACTGGCATTTAACCGCACTTTCTTAGAAGATTGCAAAGAGCCTATTTGGCTAGAAGAAAAATGTGAGGGCAATATATTTCAGGCTATGGGTAAAGTACCGTTAGACTTGGTTTACTTGAAAGATCATTTCTCTGAATTTCCACTTGTACCGGGTGTGGTGGAATTACAATGGATCTTTGAGCAAATAGCAAAACTTGTGCCACAACACTACACGTGTTCACACCTTGATAAATTAAAGTTCCAAAAATTTCTTCGTCCGGCGGATCAATTTACATTAAACCTCAAATGGGATGAAGCCAAAGGCAAGGTAGTTTTCCAACTCACCACTGAAAATGAGGTATGCTGTAGTGGCGTGGCGGTGTTGGTAAATTAGGCGGTTTTGATGAAAGCCATTATCAATTTAGTTTTATTTTTTGCTAGTCTTGCTTATCCGATTTATTGGTTATGGGGAGAAAGTTCACAGGTTTTGGTTTTACTGCCTTTTATTATCGGCTTTTTTTGGGGATTAAAAGGGATTTACGAACAAACTGCTATGCGGTATTTCTCGTGGGGTATTGCCATATTACTGATGATTGTCGGTATCACCCGCACCGATGAGATGATGTATGGTTATCCGATTATGATAAACGGCTTGATGTTGGTTATTTTCGGCACAAGTTTATGGCAAAAACAAACCATCATTGAACGTTTTGCCCGTATGCAAACCCCGAACCTGAGTGAAAAAGGTGTACGTTATACCCGTAATGTTACCCTGATTTGGTGCGGCTTTTTTATCTTCAACATTGCGATTTCAAGTATTACGATTTATTCCAATTTACTTGATTATTGGGCATTATATAACGGTTTCATTTCGTATCTTTTAATGGGCATATTAATGGCGGGAGAATGGATTGTCCGCCAATATATGAAGAAGCATTATGAAAAATAATTTTACGCCTAACACCTTAATTGCATTAAACCCTGAGTGGAAATGGCAGGATTTTGCCGAACGCTCACAACAAATTACCGCACAACTTAAACAAGATAATGTACATTCGGTGGCATTTTGGTTTGATGATGCTGCCAGTTTTGCTTGTGCTATATTGGCTTGTTTTAATGCCAATGTTCGAATTTTACTTCCGCCTAACTTATTGCCGGAAAACCAACAGTGGATCGCCGAGCATAGTGATTTTTTATTTGATGACAAGCGGTTTGAAACTTACGGAATTTTGCAAAAAGTTAGCGAAAACCGACCGCTCTTTGATAAAGAAAATCAAACGGAAATTTGGTTGAAGACTTCAGGTAGCAGTGGCGAACCCAAAATTCTATGTAAAACGGCACAACAAATGTGGATTGAATCACAAGCGATCGTCTCTTCTATCCCTTTTAACACGCCGGATTTTCACATCGTTTCAAGCGTTTCCGCACAACATCATTATGGATTGTCTTATCGCATTATGCTGCCGTTAGCGATGGGCTGGACAATTGGTCGTCAACAGTTGCCTTATCCTGAATATATGATCGCGGAGAGTCTATATGCCAAAAAATGTCTTTGGATCAGCAGTCCTGCGTTATTAAACCACTTAAATACGGCTGACTCACGTTTTGCTGATTTTAATCTTGCCGGCATCATTTCAGCAGGTGGCGTATTGCCTATTCACGTGGGCAATGCTTTACGGGAAAAACTCAACACAACCGTGGTGGAGTGCTATGGTAGTACGGAAACCGGCGCGATTGCTTTTCGGGCTGACGATGGACTTTGGCGCCCAACCCCATTTACTCAAGTGGGATTGAATGAACAGGGCGCATTGTGGGTGGATTCCCAATGGCTTAATCAGCGGGAACAAACCGCCGATGCGGCAGAATTTTACGGTGAACAATTTAAACTACTGGGGCGGATTGATCGCATTATCAAGTTTGGTGATAAGCGAATTTCGCTCGTCAGTATTGAGCAGCATTTACTCCAACAACCTTTGGTCGCAGATTGCTACATTGCCCCACACCCGAAGAAAGCACGCCCTGCTGCTTGGGTAGCCTTAACGGAAGAAGGCATTCGTGTTTATCATCAACAAGGACGAGTTGCCTTGATTGAACAACACCGTCATTTTCTAATGCAATCGCAAGAAATGGCCGGTATTCCTCGGTTTTGGCGTTTCACTCAACAGCTACCACGTAATAGCCAATCTAAAATCAGTCGTTTGGATTTTAACCAAATTTTTCTCACTCAACAGGACGATAACTTGTAATGCATAAGGTACTGGCGGTAATCCCTCACTACAATCACTCAGGCACTATTTGCAATGTGGTGAAACAGTTTTTAGATCTTGGCTTACCTGTATTGGTCGTGGATGATGGTTCGACTGTCGAACAGCAAGCAACCTTACAAACCCTACAAAATAGACAAGATGTTTCTGTTTATTTTCGTTCACAAAATGGCGGCAAAGGGGCGGCAATGAAAAGTGGTTTTAAATATGCCGTAGAAATGGGATTTGATTATGTCGTACAAGCTGATGCAGACGGGCAACATGATCTTGCCGATGTAAAAATAATGCTGGAAAAAATGCAAAAAAATCCCACCGCACTTATTTGTGGTCGCCCGATTTACAGCGATGATGTCCCCAAATCCCGCCTTTATGGACGTAAAATTACGGATTTTTGGAATGTCATTCATACCCATTCTTTTGATATTAAAGACGGAATGTGCGGTTTTCGCCTTTACCCGCTCAAGACTTTGCAAAATTTACTCAAAAATGAACCGCTTGGAGATAGAATGGATTTCGATATTGAAATTCTGATTAAAGCTCATTGGTATCAAATTCCACTTATTTGGGTAGATACGTCGGTGCATTATGAGCAGGGAGGCGTATCACATTTTCGGGCGTGGGCAGATAACTGGCTGATTAGCAAAATGCATACCAAACTTTTCTTCGGTATGTTAGCCCGTTGGTTGACAGGAAAACCACTATGAGTGAGCAACACTCGCAGCATTGGGCGAAGCAGCAGGAGCGTGGTAATCATTTTTTCTTAAATCTTACCCGCTTAATTGTGCAGTATTTACCGTTATTTGCTATTCGTGTCGTGACCTTTTTTGTGGTGTGTTATTTTTTTGCCACATCAAAAAACACCCGTAAGAATATCCGCACTTATCAATATAATCTTAGCCGGAATTATCCAAAGGTAAAACTCCCTACGTTCTCGGTTTTTCGACAATTTTTAGCTTTTGGCGAATCAATTACCGATCGCTTTGCAGTATGGCAACATAAAATGACTTATAAAGATTTAACCGTTGATGATGCGGATAACCTTTATCAAGATATTCGTGCAAGCCACCAGCATCGCGGACAATTACTCGTTTGTTCCCATTTCGGTAACATTGAAGTATGTCGTTCTTTAGTGGGCGATGGACATCACCCAAATTTTCGCTTGAATGTATTAGTACATAGCCGTCACGCAGAAGCCTTTAATCGAGCTTTAGTGAAAGCGGGAGCAAGCGAATTATCACTGATTCAAGTGGAAGATTTAGATGCACAAAAAATGCTAGAGCTGCACGAACGCTTGGAACGTGGCGAGTGGATTGCTATTGCGGCGGATCGTATTCCGGTGCGGGGCGATAAAATGGCGAAAATTAATTTTCTCGGGCAAGAAGCCGATTTTCCGCAAGGGGTATGGTTTTTAGCCTCACTGTTAAAAGCCCCGATCAATACCGTTTTTTGTTTAAAAGAACAAGGGCGTTACCGCTTGAAATTACGCCGTTTTTGCCCGCAAATTACGGGGCGTGGAAAAGAACGGGAAGAAAACATTCGACAAGCTATGCAACAATATGCCGATTGCCTTGCCAAAGAATGTGAAGCCAACCCGCTTCTTTGGTTTAATTTTTACGATTTCTGGAAAAAATCCGAATGAAAAAACACATTTTCTGCTACCACGTTTCCGAATACGATATTCAATTTTTTGATGTGGATTCGATGGATATTATGTGGCACGGACATTACGTCAAATATTTAGAAATGGCTCGTTGTGCTTTATTGGAAGAAATTCATTACACCTACGATGTGATGAAAAACCAAGGTTACGCTTGGCCGATTGTGCAGTTGAACGTGAAATATGTTCGTCCTGCCTTATTTCGCCAAAAAATCCGTATTGAGCTGAACCTAGTTGAATATGAGAGCAGTCTTCGCATTGATTATGTCATCCGCGATGCCCTTTCAGGAAAAAAACTCACCACGGCGAGTACCACTCAAGTAGCGGTGGAAATCGCAAGCGGAGAAATGCAATTCCAAACGCCGAACTGTTGGCGAAGTGCGGTTGAAAGTCACCCGAGTTTTAAAGCGGAGCAAAGATGATGAAGAAAATTATTTTTCTCTTGGGCTTATTGATAAGCACTTGGTCGTATGGTTTTTCAGAGCAAGATTTAATCAGTCAGCTGCAAAAACCACAAAGTGTACAAGGCGATTTTGTGCAAGAACGCCATCTTAAAGCTCTCAGTCGCCCGATTATAACTGAAGGGGAATTTACGCTTGTGGCAAATAAAGGGTTGTTATGGCAAATGGAAAAACCCTTCCCCATCCAACTTCGAGTGACCGAAAAGGGCATTATGCAGTGGAACGGCAAGCAATGGATCAATAATGGCAAATTAGGGCAAGCAGAGCAAATCCGACTTTTTTTAGGCTTGCTTTCGGGGGATGTGAATGGGTTGAAGACGCAGTTTAAACTGGCATTAAGCGGTACGACAGAACAATGGAAAGTCACGCTAACGCCGGACTCCCTATTGATGAAACAGATCTTTAATCAGATCACAATTCAAGGTAATGAGGTAGTGAAAAGAATTCAGCTTGATGAAACTCAGGGCGATAGAACTGACATCACGTTTAAAAATAATCGAATTAATCAGCCTTTGGCAGATTTTGTCCGTCAGGCATTGGAATAATTTGCAAATTTAATGAAAAAATCAACCGCTCTTTCTGTTCTTTCAACTTTTTTCTTACTTACTGTTTGTGGCTTGTTTACCTTTCTCATTTGTCAAGGAAACTGGCTGCAAACGGATCTGCGTACTTTGTTACCTGAAGAGCAAAGTTGGCAGTCTATTCAAATCCAAGCCGATCAAAAACAAGAAACCCGTTTTAACCAACAGCTAATTGCAATGGTTGGTCATCAGGATGCAGAGCAAGCCTTTCAGTTAGCGACAGAGATTGTCCGACAATGGCAAGCAAGTGATCTATTTTCGCAAATTAATGACAACATCCAACCTGATTTACCCGCTTTACAACAAGAACTTAATTTATTGAAGTTTGCCACATTGCCTGCCTCAGTGCGTAAGCAGTTGGTTGAACAACCTGAAACTTATTTTCAGCATTACGCCGAGCAGATCTTAAACCCATTCGAGAAAGCAAATTTATTGCCATTAGAACAAGATTGGCTGGGCTTTGGACGTTTTGTGTTTAACTCGTCAGCCATTGCGATGCAGTGGAATATGGATAACGGTATGCTTTACACCGAGCAAGATGGCATGACTTGGGTGCTATTGCGTGGCGAATTGGCTCAAGCTGAAACAATAAAACCTGTCCACACCTTATTAAATATGGTGGGCGAAAATCGCCTCTTGGCAGAAGCAAAACAAGCCACATTTTTAGTAACCGGTGCTGCCCTATTTACCGCAGATGCCCAACAAAAAGCAGAAACCGAAAGCAGTGTGATGAGTGTATTAGGTATTTCTTTAACACTGATGTTATTGCTATTTGTATTCCGAACATGGCGAATTGTATGGTTATTTTTACCGATCTTAGTCGGTATGCTAAGTGGGTTATGTGGGGTGATTTTAGGTTTTGGTCAGGTGCATATTCTCACCATTGTAATTGGTACGAGCCTTGTGGGCGTACTAATTGATTTCCCATTGCACTGGCTTGCCTCTTCCTTGTTTGCGTCAAATTGGCAAGGTATGCAGGCAATGCGTTCGCTACGTTTTACTTTTTTGATGAGTTTACTGATTACCTTTGTAGGTTATGCATTGCTTGGTTTTACCCATTTACCGATTTTAAAACAAACGGCATTATTTTCGATGGTGGCATTAGTTGGGGCGATGTTAACGACAATGTTTATTTTGCCGAACTTATTTCAACATTGGCAAGTCAAGCCCCCTTCTATGTGTTGGATCAAAGTGCGGTCAGTTTTAGATCGATTTTTTAGCCAACCTTTCCATAAAATAATGATATTGTTTTTGGTGCTTTTTTCCGTTGCGGGCATTTACCAAACTCAATGGAAAGACGATATTCGTCAATGGGTTGTCTTACCGGACAAGATGTTGAAGGAAGCTCAACAAATTGCTCAATTAACGGGGGGGAACTTAAGTAGTCAATACTTGTTAGTGATCGCCCCCGATGATGAAAAACTGTTGCGAAAAGAGAACAAACTGACAGAACAATTATCTCAACAAGGCATTGCATTCCAAGCTCTTTCACAATGGGTAATGTCAAAAGAACAACAACAGGTATGGGCAGAAAAACTAACCGAATTACCACCAGAAAGTTATGCCGTTATGGCGCAAATTGGTGTGTCGAACAGTGAGATTGGGCAAGCTGTTCGGCAGTTAAAAACTGCTAAAACGGTATCTTTAAAGGAAGCGTTACAAACACAGATAGGGCAAGGTTGGCAAGGGTTTTATTTAGGCAAGTTGGAAGGTAATCAGGTTGCAAGCCTAGTGAGGGTGAATTTAAAAGCGGGTCAATCAGCCGAACAATTTGCCAATGGCAAAGATATTTTTTGGCAAGACAAACGCGCTCACTTAAATGTATCCTTTGAACATACCCGCAATCAGGCGGCATGGCTGAAACTGCTTTCTTTTGTTTTGGCGGGCATTTTATTGTGGCGGTTTTGGGGGGTAAAACGTGGCGTGATGATGTTGTTACCCGCACTACTTGCCATTGTAATGACGATTGCTGTTTTCGGTTGGCTCGGTTTGTCGATAGGACTGTTTTCACTATTCGGTCTGTTGCTCGTTTCCGCTATTGGCGTGGATTACACCGCCTATATGCAAACTGCTCAAGAACCTTTATCTAATAAGCGGATTGCTGTATTATTAACCGCATTTACTACCTTGATTTCCTTTATGTTATTGGGTATTAGTTCTACCCCTGCGGTGGCGATGTTTGGGTTAACCGTCAGTATCGGCGTATTGTTTAGCGTAGCAATCACATTTAAATTATTTCGTTAAATTTGGAGAATTATCTATGGCGTTATTTGATGTCGCAATTATTGGCGCCGGTCCGTCCGGTTCGGTTGCTGCCGCCTTATTGCACAAACAAGGCCTAAAGGTTTGTGTGATTGAAAAACAGCATTTCCCACGTTTTGTGATTGGCGAAAGTTTACTGCCTTATTGTATGGATATGTTGGAAGAAGCAGGCTTAGTCGATGCTGTTCACGCAGAGCCAAGTTTCCAATTTAAAAACGGTGCAGCGTTCACTTGGGGTAATCGTTATACCTATTTTGATTTTACGGATAAATTCACCCCCGGCCCCGGTACGACTTACCAAGTTCGCCGAGGCATTTTTGATAAAATTTTAATTGATGAAGTGGCGAAAAAAGGTGTAGATGTTCGTTTTGGTGAAGAAGTGTTGGCGTTCGATAATTCGCAAGAAAATGCAGAGCTTTCCATTCGCAAAGAAAACGGCGAAGAATACCGCTTGTCAGCCCGTTTTGTATTAGATGCCAGTGGTTACGGACGAGTATTGCCCCGTTTACTTGATTTAGAAACGCCCTCTTGTTTGCCTGCACGTGTGGCACGTTTTACGCATATTGATGACAATATCACCGATCCTGATTTTGACCGTAACAAAATTTTAATTACTACCCACCCAATACACCGTGATGTGTGGCTATGGCTCATTCCATTTGCCGATAACCGTTGTTCTATTGGTGTAGTGGGCTTGCCTGAAACCCTTGAAGGTGATAATGAGACTGTATTGAAAAAATTTGCACTGGAATGTCCAATGCTAAAACGCATTTTAGCGAATGCAAATTGGGAAAACGAGTTTCCGTTTCGTAATATTCAAGGTTATTCTGCAAACGTGAAAACCTTATTCGGTAAACACTTTGCTCTGTTGGGCAATGCGGCAGAATTTTTAGATCCCGTTTTCTCATCAGGGGTAACCATTGCATTGCACTCGGCTCGTTTGGCAAGCGGTTTAATTATCCATCAATTAAATGGAGAAAATGTGGATTGGAAAACCGAATTCGCTGATGAGTTGATGGTTGGCGTAAATGCGTTCAGAACTTATGTCACAGGTTGGTATGAGGGATCATTCCAAGATGTGGTATATGCTCGCAATCCTCAACCGGAGATCTGCCAAATGATTTCTTCGATTTTGGCAGGTTATGCTTGGGATACCAATAATCCTTATGTGGCGAAATCTGAAGCACGTTTAAAAGCTTTGGCTGAAGTGTGCGGAGTTGCGACACAAGATTAATGATGAAAAAATACCTTTTGTTGGGCTTGTTCGGTTTGTTTTTAACTGCCTGTTCAAATCTACCCAGGGTTCAAACTTTGCCACTACAACAAAAAACGGAGCGGTTATTTAAAGTGGAACAACGGGATATAAATGGTGGGTTGAAACAATCCAGCTTGCTGAGTTTATCCGCTCAACCACAGGTATGGCGATGGGTGCAAAGTGATCCTTTGGGTGCACCTATCGCCCGCGTCATTTTGAATAATGAAGGGTGGCAAAATGACGGTTTTGTTATGCCAAATCAGCAAGCCAAACAGCTATTTTCGGCGATTGCTACGGCACTTAATACGGAGTCGTTGTTTACATTTAGCCACATTGAGCGAACCCAACAGGCGACTACCTATTTTGTAGATAAAAAACAAGTTTGGCGAATTATTTCCCGGCAGTCGGGGGTAGATATTGAACTAGCTGATATGAGTTATTGGCACATTGAAGAACTAAATTAAAAATGACCGCACTTTATTTAAGCCGTCCGGCTATTTTGACTTGCTTGGGGGAAGGTATTGCCCATCATGTCCGAGCCTTATTGGAAAGGGGCGATTCACCACTAGCATTATCCGATCAGCTATTCCGAGCAGAGAATCTTAATGGCTCTGCCTATATGCTTGGATCGATTAAAACGGATTTACGTCCCTTCCCGGTGAATTTGGCTGATGAACATCGTAGCCGAAACAACCAAGTACTATGGCATTGCTTGCAGCAACTGGAACCTCAAATTGAGGTGGCGATCACAAGATTTGGTGAGCATCGTATTGCAGTCGTTATCGGCTCTTCTACCACTGGTGTGGATGAAAACATTCCCGTGTTTAAATATGAAGCCGCACATCCAAATGATTGGTCTGGGGAAAAATTCAAACAACAACAGCAATATTTTTCTGCTCCGGCTGATTTCATTGCACATCAATATGGCTTGAAAGGCTTGGTTTATGGCATTTCTACCGCTTGCACCTCAGGGGCAAAGGCACTGATCACTGCGGCACGTTTGCTCAAAGTCAATATATGCGATGCAGTGATTTGTGGTGGCGTGGATACCCTCTCCTTGCTCACAGTAAAGGGTTTTAACTCACTTTCTGTATTATCGGATAAAAGAACCAATCCGTTTTCCGTTAATCGTCAAGGTATTAATATTGGTGAAGGCGCGGCCGTGTTTATCATGAGTCGTGAAAAACTTGATGACACATCCGTACAACTATTAGGTTACGGGGCAAGTAGCGATGCATATCATATGTCATCGCCACACCCACAGGGGGAAGGCGCAATGACCGCTTTTCATGCCGCATTAGCCTCAGCACAAGTAGAACCACATCAAATCGGTTGGATTAATTTACACGGTACAGGCACAATCCATAATGATCAAATGGAATCTCTTGCTGTCAGCGTTGTATTTGGCAATCAAACTTTTTGTACCAGTACCAAACCTTATACCGGGCATACTCTAGGGGCTGCGGGTGCAATTGAAGCGGCGATTTTATGGGGAATGATTGACCGAACATTAAATCCAACCGGGCAATTACCCGCTCAATTATGGGATGGCGAAAAGGATCCACTGCTACCAGACATTGCATTAACGGATTCTCACAGTCGTTGGATAAATGACAAACGAATAGGGGCAAGTAGCTCTTTCGCTTTTGGCGGTAATAATACGGTACTTATTTTGGGGGAAACAGATGATTGACTTGACATGTCCGATAACCAATGTTGCTTCCCTTATACCGCATAGTGGAAAAATGGTGATGTTGGAAAAAATTACCGATTTTGGCGATAATTTTCTGATTGCTGAAGCCACACCAACGGAAGCTTGTTTATTGGTCAAAAATGGGGAATTACCTACTTATATGGCGGCTGAGATTATGGCACAAGGTATTGCGGCTTGGGCGGGTTGTAAATGTATGAAAGCCGGACAGCCAATTAGTTTAGGTTATTGGATTGGTTCTCGAAAGCTAAAATTTTACACCCCCTTGGTCACACTGGGACATCGGTTGCAGATTCGTATTCAACTTTCTATTGAAGATGCAACCGGGTTTGGTGTGTTTGACTGCTCCCTGACAGATTTAGACACCGAGCAAGTTTTAATTGAAGGAGCGTTGAATGTTTACCGTCCTCAAGTAAATACCGATAAAAAAACACACAGAAAATTAACCGCACTTTTTTAAAAAGAGAATACAATGAAGCAAACTATTTTAATTACCGGCTCTAGCCGAGGCATTGGCAAAGCGATTGCCTTGCGTCTCGCTCAATCAGGCTTTGATATTGTCGTACATTGCCGCAACCGTATTGAAGAGGCGGAAGATGTCGCTCAATCAATCAGAAATTTAGGGAAAAGTGCAAGAGTGCTACAATTTGATGTGAGCAATCGTGAGCAAACCGCCCAGAAATTATTGGCAGACGTAGAAGAGTATGGTGCGTATTATGGTGTGGTGCTTAATGCTGGTTTAACCCGTGATAATGCCTTTCCTGCACTGACCAATGAGGATTGGGATGTGGTACTACGTACTAATTTGGACGGTTTTTACAATGTGCTTCATCCGATTATGATGCCAATGATCCGTCGTCGAAAAGCCGGACGCATTGTTTGTATTACCTCTGTTTCTGGCATTATTGGTAATCGTGGGCAAGTGAATTATAGTGCATCGAAAGCTGGTATTATTGGGGCGGCAAAAGCCCTTGCAGTAGAATTGGCAAAACGCAAAATTACCGTTAACTGTGTCGCTCCGGGATTAATTGATACGGAAATTTTAGATGAAAATCTACCGATTGATGAAATTTTAAAAATGATCCCAACCGGCAGAATGGGTAATCCTGATGAAGTGGCTCATACTGTTGATTTCTTGATGGATGAAAGAGCTGCCTATATTACCCGACAAGTTATCGGCGTAAATGGTGGCTTGTGCTAACTGTGTAAGGGCTGATTCTATATCAGCCTGTTTTATAATAAATAATGAGAGCAAAGATGAAACGAGTTGTTGTCACCGGTATTGGGGCTGTTACTGCCTTTGGTAAAGAATGGCAAGAAATAAAGTCTGCATTTCAACGCAAACAAAATGCCGTGCAAGCTAAAAAAGATTGGGTTGAACGCTACCCTGAATTAGAAGCACGTTTAGGTGCAGAAATTCACAATTACCAACCACCAAAACATTGGACGCGGAAACAATTACGCAGTCTTGGGCGTGTTTCACAGTTTGTTGTGGAGGCTAGCGAGCGTGCTTTGGCTAACGCTAATTTACTTGATGGAAACGGTGAAATTTTAGCTTATCTCAAAGATGGCAGAATGGGCGTGGCTTGTGGTTCTTCAACCGGCTCTACCAACGACATCAAAGATGCGGCCGAACTTTTGATGACAGGTAAATCGGACGGTTTCAATGCCAATACTTATGTTCGAATGATGCCTCATACCACTGCGGCAAACATTGGTATTTTCTTTGGTTTAACAGGGCGAATTATCCCAACCTCCAGTGCTTGTTCTTCAGGCAGCCAAGGAATCGGTTATGCTTATGAAGCAATTAAGTATGGGCTTATTCCAATGATGCTAGCTGGTGGTGGTGAGGAATTTTGTCCGTCGGAAGTCTATGTTTTCGATTCCCTTTATGCAGCAAGTCGAAACGTGGACAATCCAAGCAAAACCCCACGTCCGTACGATAAAGATCGGGACGGTCTCGTCATTGGTGAGGGAGCAGGAATGTTTGTATTAGAAGAATTAGAACACGCCCTTGCACGCGGTGCGAACATCATTGCCGAGCTGGTCGGTTATGGAGCAAACAGTGATGGGGCACATGTTACCCGTCCACAAAAAGACACTATGCAACGCTGTATGGAATTAGCACTTAAAGATGCCAATCTATCACCCGAAAAAATTGGTTATGTGAATGGGCACGGTACGGCGACAGAACAAGGCGATATTGCTGAAACCCTCGCAACCGAAGCTATCTTCGGAAAAATTCCACTCAGTTCACAAAAAAGCTATTTTGGTCATACACTCGGTGCTTGTGGTGCTTTGGAGTCGTGGTTTTCTATTGAAATGATGCGGGATGCTTGGTTTGCCCCAACGTTAAACTTAGATAATATTGATGAACGCTGTGGTAAGCTAGATTATATTCGAGGGGAGGGGCGTGAAATTCACACAGATTATGTGATGAATAATAACTTTGCCTTTGGCGGTGTAAATACCTCATTGATTTTTAAGCGGTGGAAAGCATAATTTAATCGGTCGGGTGAAACCCGACCAAATTAAATCTTTTGCACAATCGACAAAAAATCCAAATTTTGCATATCTTCACATTTTGGCAAAACTGCTAATTTTTTGACCGCACTTTCTGACTCTTTGGATACTAGCCAAAATATCGCGCCTTCCGGTTGTTTTTCTAGGTTTCCTTCCAGCACCCATCCGATCAAAGCTTGTTCTATATCACCGTTGATTAAATCTAGTTTTGCTAATTGAAGTGGTTGCCAGATTGTTTTTTGATTAATCGGTAGAAAGATTGAATTTCCCATTATTTGAAAGATTTGAGCAAGTTGAAACGTCGCTGCATTATTGATATTCGCCATAAAATCTAATGGACTCGGCATATCGTATTCATTAAGTTGATGAAACATCTTGTCAAATTTACTTGGTGAGTTAAAGGGGGAACCAAGATAAATACCACAAGTGGGCTGAATACTATTTTTTAGTGGTAATGCACCCAACAAGGCGAGCTGGGTGAAACGGCTAAAACGACGGGGATCAATGCCCTCTATTTGTAGTTGTTGGCGAAGGGCTTTATCCGTCTTTCCGTTTGCTATAAACGTATTTTTCTGTTGTAAATAAATCATTCATTCACCCTCCCACCTTGGTTACCCATGCGATATGACTACCGCCGAAACCTAAAAAATAGTGTAAATAATAACCGCACTTTAAGGCTTTTCCATGGGTCAGCGATTGACTTTTACTTTCTATTTGCATTTGCCAAGGTAATTCTGCAAGGTATTTGGCTTGTAAACTTTGATAAAAAAATACTGTTTCCAATACACCGCTTGCGCCGAGTGTGTGTCCCATATAAGGTTTGACTAACATCCACTCTGTTTGTGGGAAAAGTTCTCTCAGTACTTGTTTTTCCATTTCATCACTACTACCGCCCACACCATGAATTTTGATTCCTTGGATTTGTTCCGCTGATATTTGGGCTTTTTTAAGGCATTGCTTAAGCAAGGTTTTCAATGAGTTTTTGTTGCTATTGGTCAGATTTTCATTGTCTGTTACGCTCGTTACACCTAAGATTTCGCAATATAAGGAGCGATTTGGTTGGATAGATAATGCTATACACCCCATACCCTCACCTAAAATCATGCCATTGGATGCGATCATCGGTAAATAAGATGGCTCTTGGGAAAGTAAATTCATTGCTTGAAAATGCTCAAACGTTAAGCGATTAAACATTTCAAAACCGAGTACTAAGGCTTTTTCTGCTATGTTATTTTTCAGCATTTTATAGGCATAGCCAATGGCTTGGGCGGAAGAGGTGCAGGAGGTTGCAAAACTAAATACTTGTGTTTGATACCGTTCTCGTAAATGATCAGCTATCACCGCCAAGCTGTATTCTTTTGGTAGCGGTTGTTGATTGGCAATACGGGCTTCGCAATCACTCATGACATAAGCTGTGGAGCCAAGCAAAATGGGAATATTTTTAACTTCAGTTTTATTCCAATTTACTTGTTTTAAAGTGCCGTCGATTTGCTCATCAAAATAAGCATAAAGCCGTTCAAGGGAAAGCAGTGGTTCTTTAAATGCATTGAAGTAAGGTAATACTGTTGTTTGCCCTAACATTTGGCTGGTTCGTTGTCCGAGTTTTTCCGCAAATTGGGCAGAAACGGCGTTAATATAGACGGTCATTTTTGGTGTTGTTCACGAATAAAAGCCGCAAGATCGCGCACGTTCATCATATGCTTACGCACCATTCGGTCACCCTGTAAACGTACTTTAAAATGTGCCTGTAATGCCACCGCAATTTGTAACGCATCAAGGGAATCTAACTGAATACGGCTTTGCCCGCCAAAAAGAGGTTCGTCATCAGAAATTTCATCAGGTTCAAGTTCCTCTTTTTCCGATTCCTGTAAAATGAGTTTTTTTAACTCTAATTCAAGCAAATTTGATTCAAGAGTAAAAAGATAAGCCATTAAAATCTCACTTGTTTTTTCAATTGTTGTTGATAGAGAACAGCCGCCAACCCGATCATCAGTATGCCGAAAGCAGTCAATTTTATTAAATAATCGGCAATTTGGATTAGTTCATACCGGTTGAGCAATAAATTTTGGAAACCGCTTAACGCCCATCCCATCGGTGAAAATTCCGCAACTGTTTGCATCATATCGGGCATCACATAGGTCGGCACCATAATACCGCCGATAGCCGCCATAATGATAATTCCTCCACCACCTAACACAACGGCGTGTTCGGTTGTACGCGCGATAACACTCACGAATAAACCATAGCCGAGTGCGGCAATGCTGACCGTCATTGATAACACCCCATATTGCCACCATTCACCATTCAAAGAAAATGCCGGCATATCAAAGTATGGCAATACAAAATACCCCAGTGAAATCATACCGATAAATTGTAATTGGTTAATCAAAAAATAGGGGAGCAATTTCGCTACGATTAAATTTAATGCCGAAGCCCTAGCCATTCGTAAGCGAGTAATGGTATTGGTTTGGCGTTCCATTGCCATCACATTTGACAGCGGAATCATAATAAAAAACATGCCAAAAATCAGCCAAGCAGGTACACTATGCTGTACCGAGTTAGGCTTTGTGACTTGCTCTCCTTGACGATTAAGATAGACTTCCTGCCACTGTGCTTTGGCTAAATAATCATTGATTTGTGCAAATTTTTCATCTAGATTCTGATTGACTTTTTTCTCTATCTCTTTGATTTGCTTCTGCTGACGATTTTTCAACTTGATGTGATTGTCCGCTAAATATTGTTCCAAGCGTAGTCTTGTGTAGTGCTTTTGTAAAATGCCTTTCACACCTAACAACCAGCCTCGATCAATACTTGGATTTAAACGTAATTCCAACGGTTTTTCGCCGGAAAGAGCGGTCAATTTTGAGTTAGAATTGATAATTAATAAAGAATATATGCCCTCTGTTAATGCATTTTCTGCTTTTATCCGCTCTGACCGAATATTACCCTGCACTACACTCAGCCCTTCCTCTTTTAAAGCCTGAAATAAAGCCTCATTTAATGGATTTTCCCTTTCCGATAACAGCATAATCGGTGTTTCTTGGCTTAATTCACTCTCATTACTTAATGCGGCGGACATAATAAACATAAATAAGATCGGCATAATAAATAACACCGCAACCCCGTGTAAATCGCGACTTAACAGGCGAAGTTCTTTACAGATTGAAGCTATTAACATAATTATTGTCGATTTATTTAGGCTTTAAGCAGTGCGTTCATCTCTTTTAATAACGCAATTTCTCTTTTTTGTTGCTCAATGAGTTGTTCTTGAAAAGAGAGTGAAAGCTTTAATTTTTCATTTTCAATAATTAAGGCATCATCAGAATTATAATAATTTGAACTTGATTGACTATTCTCACTAATTAAGAAACAAATATTTTTTGTATTAATTAGATCAGTTATGTCAAGATTAAAAACCTGTGCAATTTGTTCAAGTTTTTCTAAATATAATTTGGTTTCGCCCCGTTCAATTTTTGCATAACCACTTGGCGACATATTCAATCGTTCAGCCATTTCTTCCTGCGAAAGCCTATTTTGCTCACGCAATCCTCTGATTTTATCTTGTACACTCATTCGGTTACCTATTTGTCTTTTCAGTACTGTTTTTGGATTAAAAAGGCGGTTTTCTGTCTTATCTGTCAATGGAGAAAAAAGACGACTCTTTTACAATAACCATCGCTTTTAAGCGCAACCATACGAATCAATTTTCACACATTTAGCGAGGCTTTTCTATGAAAAAAACAACATTAGTGGGTATTCTGGCAGTTTCGGTTAGCAGTTTTGCCGTAGCGGAAGGCAATTTTACAGGATTTGCAGTTGGTACAGAATTAAGTTCAACTAAGCATACTTTTGAAATCCCGGGTTTTGGGGTGAGTGCCAATAGTTCAAACAAAGCGAGTATTGGTGTATTTGGCCAATATGGCTTTGACTTTGCAAAAGATTTTGTCGGCATTGGAGAAGTCAAATTAAGAACGGGCGGCTCTGAAACCAGTAATGCAGGTAGTTCTGTTTCCAAAGAAACATTCAATATTGGCATTGCTTACTTACAAGGCTATCGTGTGACTGATAGCATTTTACCTTATGTAAAAATTGGTGCTGAAGTCAGCTCCTTTGATTTAGGCGAAGAAGTTTCTCAATATGTCGAAGGTTCAAGTCTCTTTGGTGTCGCCTACGGTGCAGGTGTTAAATTTGCACTCACCGACAAACTTGAAGCAGGCGTAGAATATACGCAAACAAGATTGCGCAATATTGAATCAGACATCAAAGCAAAAGTGAATAAAATTGCTCTGAATGTCTCTTATCGTTTCTAATTTTTTAAGCCTCTTTTACGAGAGGCTTATTTATTTTGACGAGGTTTATAATGAAAAAATTTTTTAATTTTTTAGGATTAAGTGCCGTTTTATTCTTAACGGCTTGTGCAAAAACAGAAATGGCATCACCACAACAAGACGCTCAAGCGAAAAGATTTGATACACCAAAGAAAGGTTTATCCGGTCTTTATATCTATCGTGATTCTGTCTTTGGTGCAGCCTTGAAGAAAAATCTTTATGTCGATGATAAATTTATTGGTGAATCGGCGCCAAAAGTTTTTTTCTACAAACAAGTAAAAGCGGGTGATCATAAAATTTCAACTGAATCGGAATTCAGTAACAATGATCTCAATATCAAGACGGATTCAGGCAAAAATTACTTTATCCGACAGTATATAAAAATGGGTGTTTTTGTTGGTGGCGCTAATTTAGAACAAGTTTCTGAAGAAAAAGGAAAAGCGGCGGTTCAAAAACTGAAAATGGCAAAAACTAAGCAATAAATTAGATAATCCCACACCTGTGGGATTCTTTATATCTGCTTATCCAAAAAATCCAAATAAAACTTCTCAAGCGGTTGATTACCGATAATTTCTTGCAAATTACCTTGATAAATGACTTTTCCCTCGTTTAATAGCACTAATTGTGAACAAAGTTGTTCAATTTCTTGTAGATAGTGGGAGGTATAAATTACCGTTACGCCTTGATCGGTTAGATCTGCTACACTATTTAAAATAAATTGACGGGATTGTGGATCGATTCCAACTGTGATTTCGTCTAAGAAAATTACTTTCGGGCGGTTAATTAACCCAATAGCAAAATTTAAACGGCGTTTTAATCCGCCGGATAAATGTTTTGCTAGCTTGGATTTATGTGTGGTTAATCCTGTTTTTTCCAACAATTCCAACAACCAATTTTTATCCGAAATAGCATAAAGAGCGGCAAAAAATATCAAATTTTCCCACACCGTTAATAACGGATAAAACGCAAAATCCTGAGGCACAAGAGAGATTTGATGGCGCTGTTTTTTGGTTAAACGTTCAAAGGGGACATCATCAAACAAAATCTGCCCGGATTGTACTTCTTGTAATCCAGCCATTAATGACATTAACGTGGTTTTCCCTGCACCGTTAGGGCCGAGTAAACCGATGGAGGAACCTTGGAGAATGTGTAGGTTTACATCTCGCAAAGCAGAAATTGGAGAGTTGGGGTATTGATGGTTTACATTAGTTATTTGTATCATTAGATAAATATCTATCCATATCAATTTCTTCTAACTTATATCTATAAGGAGCGTATAAAGGATGCCTTGGATGACCACATACTAACATTGGACCAATTCTTAACCATTTTATATCTTGATTAAGATTTTGTATTTCTCTATAAATTTGATTTAAACACGGTCTTAAATAATTTCTACTATTTATTAATTTACCATACGCTAATAGAATATGAGGATTATTTATATCACTCAATATCTCTTTAATAACATTTAAATTCTGGTTAAAAATATCATCATTCATTTCTGGTGGCAGTTTATAGGGATATGTTTCTCTCAAGGGATATACATTAAACATTACAAAGCTAGAATAGCTATTGTGTTCAGCAAATCCTATTACCTTCTTAATTGTATGGTCAGGTTTCTGATCATCTGCAGTACTAGGATTAATACCAAATACAAATAATGTACTGTTCGTAATATTTTCTAATGCAATGTTTCCTAATGCAAATCTACACTGGTTATATTCATCTGTTTCATAAATTTCAATGTTATAATCCATATCCTGATAATCCTATTTTATCCATCCAAACATTTGCACGCTTCCAATGGCTATTTTAGTATTCTCCACAAAGTTTCTTCCCTCTCCGCAATTCCTCGCAAAAACGCCGCCACTTCTTTATACCCTTCCATACTCGGTTTACGACATTGTTTCACGCAAAGGGTGGCGAATTCTCGCCAGAGGTCGCCAATTTCAGTCATCTGTTCAGAAGCCTGTTTGAATTTAGGTTCGTTACAGATTTCAGCAGCTTGTTCAAGGAAATAGGCATAAAGATAGCGGAAACCTGCCCCGCCCGTGCCAATTTCTTCCTGCATACGCACAATATGTCCCAAATAGAGTTTGTTATACTTTTCGCCTTTTTTGCAAGCGGCGAGATTTTCAATGGATTTCGCCACGGTACGAATCCCTTTCACACCGACAAAAAACAGCGGCGCAAGCATTTGTTTCGCTTGTTTACGAATAGACTTTCGAACTAATTCTGGCAAATCAATTTGTGAAAAATCAGGCGTTTGCTCAAAATAATACATCAACCCTTTTGCCGCCAATGCCCCTTTAGCAAAACGGGCTTTTTGCAAATCGCCTGTTGGGCAACGTTGCACCGTTTCAAACACAGGGTCGCTGATTAAATAATCATCTTGATCCTTACCATATACCAATAAATTATGCGCATTAAAATGAAAGCGCATTTCAGGCGGGAAATAAGGCAGCCAAAAAACCGACGTCTGCAAGCCGACTAATTTACCCTTCTGCAACGCCTGATCTAACGCCATTTGCCCTGCCGTTTCATTAGAAAATTTCTGCATTTTCAACCGCACTTTCAGCATTTTCGATACATTTTTGATAATACTCTTCGGCGGCATACGGTAAGAAATCAAAGGCATTCCGCTGACTTTGATAATCGGCAGATAAACAAAGGTTAAAGCTGAGGCTAAACCAAAAACCATAGCTTCGTTTAAATCTATCCCCTGTGATTTTAGCAAGGTGGACATTACCCCGCTCTCGCAATGAGCGGTGTGTTGGTGGGGGAAGTTTTTCATTTGCAAAATTTCTATAAAAAATGACTGCTTATTTCTTTAATTTTAGGAGCTGCTCAATATAATTTTCGCCCGCTTTTTCTTTTTCTAAACGGCGTTGTTGATTAAATTTATCATATTCCAACAAAGCTTTTTCATCTGCTTGTTTTTTTGTTATAGAGCCTTGATTTTTCAACATATTTCTCTCATTAAAGACAAGGAAACTATCCAATTTGTCTTCCCAATCTTTTAAGAAAAATTGCTTTTTACGGCTAGCCTGATCTTCGGCAAAATCCAACCACATTGAAACGATCCGATTTAATGCTGTAATTTCTTGCTCATTCAAATAATTTTTCGCAATGGTGACATCTTTTCTTATCACTTCTGAACCACGAAAATTTGTTAGTCCCATATTTGGCAATTCAGCATTTGAACGTTGAAAAATAAGCTCTGCCGCTGTTTTATCAGTACAAGCAAAATGCAATTTATTTTGGATTTTTTGGAAAAATTGATTAGTTTCCCTAAAGCTTGGCTGATAATCTGCCGCTAGTGTAAAAATTTCTCGCACACGCAAGTACATTCGCCGTTCACTCGCCCGAATATCCCGAATTTTTTCCAATAATAGATCGAAATAATCGTCTGCCTGATTTGTACCAATCGGCGGATTTTTTAACCGCTCCTCATCTAGCACAAAGCCCTTTTGGATATATTCACCCAATGTACGAGTTGCCCACTGACGAAACTGTGTGCCACGAGTAGAACGCACACGGTAGCCAATGGCTAAAATCATTGGTAATGCATAAATCTGTGTATTGTAATTCTTACCGTCAGTGGCAGTTGTCAACTGAAAGTTGACAACTGAATGTTCACTCAACTCATTTTCTGCCAAAATTGCTTTAATATGCTTGCTGATATTTTGTTTAGTGGTTTGATAGAGTTCAGCAATTTCCAACTGGCTTAGCCACAGTTGCGATCCCAATTCACGCAGGGTAAATTGGGATAAACCGTCTTCGGTAGTGTAGATAATAATATTGTTATTTGACATTTTAAATGCTCAAATTTCCCCCAAACGCCCCTGCATACACTTCCAACTTCCCCTCCGACAACTTCGCAAAAACCTCCGGTCTAAAATGCCGTTTAATTTGCCATTGCCAGAAGCCTGTGGCTTGGGCGAGGCTTTGGAGATCATAGCGGTTTTTATACATCAGGTAGTAAATGACCGATTTTTCGCCGTTTTTGACCGCTTGTAAAGCGGCTTCGGTGAGTTGGTTAAGTTCGTCCACCGCTTGTTCGGTGGCAAATTCTTCCGCTTGCCAACCTGTGCTAGTGCCTGCTTCAAATTTTCCATTACGGGTGGCGTAAATCACTTTTTTCTGCCCGTGGAAAACTTTGCTGCTGTCTTGGGGAATGTCTTCAATTTCCATTAACCACCTCTAGCAACATAAAACAACTTGAAAATCGACCGCTCTCCGGCACATAACACAGTACTTTTTGTCCCGATTTAAGCGGGAAAGTGCGGGCAAATTCTTCCAACATAATGTAGAGCGAGGCCGATCCCGTATTGCCTTTGGTGGTGAGGTTGGTGAACCATTTTTGCTGTGGAATTTCAAAGTCAATATTGCGTAAGCCGTCTAGCAGACGATCACGGAAGAAGCCCGACGAATAATGCGGTAGGAAATAGTCGATATTGTCTGCTTGCAAATTATGCTTAGCAATAAACCGCTTGAGTGCATTTTCTACGGTGCAACGCACAATATTTTCGTTAAGCAACTTCACATCTTGTTTGATCGCCATAAAACTTTGGCTGTCTCGCTCAGTTTGCGACACCGATTTCCAACTTACAAATTGTCCATTTTTTACATCACCGCCTGCGTACATACACACGGGCATTTCATTGGCGAAGGAAACCAATTCAATCCAATTGATTTTAAAGCTCAAACCTGTTTCATTCGGTCGATTGGAAAGTGCAACCGCCCCAGCTCCGTCTGATAACATCCAACGTAAAAAATCTTTCTCAAAACCAATTTCGGGCTTGGCGTTTTCCAGCAATTTGCTGTCTGCTTCTGCCTTAAAATTCTCACTCCGCATAATTGCTGAAGCACATTCCGATGCTACCGCCACGGCACATTGATGCTCCCCTGTGCGAACAGCATTGAAAGCGTGCTTCATCGCCGCCATTCCCGCCGCACATACACCCGACATTGACATCACCTCCATCGGCGGAGCGTTTTCCAACAAACCGTGTACCATCACCCCTTGCCCCGGCATAATTTGATCGGGATAGGAGGTTGCCACCGCAAGACTGGTAAAATCCGTTGCAGAAATCCCCAAATTTTTGACCGCTTGTACGGCTAATTCTGTGCTGGTATGAGTAGCTTGGCGAGTGGTAGGATCGATCGCATAGTAACGTTGCTGAATACCGTTGGATCGTAAAATCATTTTCCTTACACGAGATGGCGTTTTCCCCACCATTCCAAGCACCGCCTCCATTTTCTCGTTGGCAATCGGCTCATTAGGTAAGAACGCAGAAATTTTATTGATATAAACATTTGATAACATAATTTATCCTGTAGAAAAATTTTACTCTCCACTTGGTTTGGCAAAATACCGTTTTTGCTCATCTAATTTTTTCCGTATCAATGGATTTAATACACGTTTTATGATCGCTGAAATCGGGACAACCGTTAAAATCATTGCTACTAGAAAGACAATGTAGAAACATAGCACGATTTTGCGAAAACTTGGCGAAATTTGACCGCACTTTATCAGTAATTTTCCCCAAATATGAAAACTTCGGCTACCAACTTTTTCACTCATCATTAATTTTTCATCAATTTTTACTGCGCCCATTTCTTGGAAAATTGTGGTGTCAAGTGGTTGATTTTGTTGCAAGATTTGTAAAAGTTTTTCGCCAAAGCGTTGCATATCTTTTATTTCATTTTCGGCAATGCCCGCACTTGGCAACCAAGAGAGTGCTTTTTTCTTGCCTGTGAGCATCCACATTGGTGTGGTAATAAAACTTGCCCAATCATTAGACTGATCCACTTTTACCACATTCGCAATCAAATTTGCACCACAATCTGCCAATAAGATTTTCATTTTTTCTTGTGCTTGTAACCACATATTACGGCAGCCGATCAGAGTAATGACCGGCGTATTTTTTAAATGTCTTTTGGCTTGTTTTGATTGTAAAAAAGCCGTTATTGGCTGACTTGGTGAAAGAAACCAAACCGTGTAGGCGATAATCACGAGATCGTATTTTTCTTGTTGGAATTCGGGGGAATGAATAGGGGCTGGTTGTAAATGTACAGATTCAGGAAATTGGTTAAAAAAGGAAAGAAATTTCCAAGGGAAAGGGTAAGGTTCGCATGGCTTAATGATGTGATGTTCCATGTGAATACTATTACTTTGTAACGGTGTAAGAAAATGTTCCACAAGACGGGAAAGTTGCCCTGTTTGTGAATAGGAAATGACGAGGATATTTTGAGATTCTTTTTGCATGGGTATGGTCATATCAAATTCAAAAATAGATTCAATTTAATTCTTGATGTTTAAACTTCAATAAATCCCGACGCTCTTTTTTATTTGGGCGACGGTCGGGGTGGGGCATTGAAAGGGCGTTATTTTTTCTTGCCCATGCCATTTCTTCCCGTTTTTTCACACTTTGGCTCGTTTCTCGATAAAGTAATTGTGCTTCGGGTGCACCACGGCGTTGATCGCTTAACGCCAAAATTTCTACTTCTTTTTCTTCATTGCCTTGACGTAATTTTAAGATAGCGCCTACTTCCACTATTTTGCTGACTTTTGCCCGTTGTCCGTTGTAATGTACTTTTCCCCCTTCAATCATAGCTTTAGCAAGACTGCGGGTTTTATAAAAACGGGCAGCCCATAGCCATTTATCTAGGCGAACGTCTTTTTCTTCCATTTGGGATCTCTCTATTGCTCAATTTATGATACAGTTTGAGCCCAATGGTATCACAAAATAAAGGAAAACCGATGTCGTCAAATAGTCAAAAACACTTGCCTCAAATTCTTTCTACACGTACCGTTGCAAAATCACGCTTATTTGAAATTCAGGCGGTTGATTTGGCATTTAGTAATGGCGAAAAACGCACCTATGAACGCTTTAAACCGGGAGTGCATCAGGCGGTGATGATGGTGCCTATTGAGGGTGATGAACTTTTAATGATTCGGGAATATGCTGTGGGTACGGAACGTTATGAGCTGAGTTTTCCTAAAGGGGGAATCGATGTAGGGGAAACGCCGGAGGAAGCGGCTAATCGTGAATTGAAAGAAGAAATTGGCGTTGGGGCAAAGCACATCCGTTTTTTACGCACGATCATTACCAGCCCAAGTTATATGTGTAACCCAATGCATATTTTTATTGTGCAGGATTTTTATCCTTGCAAACTTGAAGGGGATGAGCCCGAACCATTAGAATTGGTTCGTTTTCCATTGGTAAAATTAGATGAATTAATTGCAGATCCCGATTTCAATGAGGCGAGAAATTTGACCGCACTTTATGCCTTAAGAGATTATTTGGACGGTCTAAGATAAGATAATGAGATATTAATAATTTTTCTAATAAAGAGAGTATTTATTAAATATTTTTTAATTTAATTGCATAAATATTTAAATAATTCTTGAGTTTTTTGCCGTTTCTTGGGAAAGTGAAGAGCTTTTTATTTAACCTAGGGAAAAATTATGCCTCATTCAAATTTAAAAGAACTCACGTTTCGTGGGATTATTCTCGGGGCGTTAATTACGGTGATTTTCACCGCGTCTAACGTCTATTTGGGATTAAAAGTCGGAATGACTTTTGCTTCTTCCATTCCTGCCGCTGTTATTTCCATGGCAGTGTTAAAATTCTTTAAAGATTCCAGTATTTTGGAAAATAATATGGTGCAAACTCAGGCTTCTGCTGCCGGCACTTTATCTTCCGTTATTTTCGTTTTACCGGGTTTGTTAATGATGGGTTACTGGAACGATTTTCCATTTTGGCAAACCATGTTAATTTGTGCTTCCGGCGGAACATTAGGTGTATTGTTTACGATTCCGCTACGCCGAGTGATGGTAGTGAATAGTGATTTACCTTATCCGGAAGGCGTCGCCGCTGCCGAAATTTTAAAGGTGGGAAATCATGACAAAGGTGATACCGGTGTAAAAGACATTGCTTATGGTGGCGTGTTAGCTGGTGTTGTAGCATTTTTAACCAATGGCTTACGTGTAATGGCGGATGGGGCAAGCGCCTGGATTCAAACCGGTAAAGCCGCTTTCCAATTACCAATGGGGTTCTCTCTGGCATTATTAGGTGCAGGTTATTTGTGATCGGTATTGTTGGAGGTATTGCTATGTTAGTCGGCTTAGTGCTGACTTGGGGTGTCGCCGTTCCGTTCTTTACTGTGTCCGGTGATATGCCGACAGATATGGGGTTAATCGACTTTGCCATGAGGACATGGAAAACCAAGGTTCGCTTTATTGGAGTGGGGACGATCGGTATTGCCGCAATTTGGACATTACTGGTTTTAATGAAACCGATGGTAGAAGGTATGATACATTCATTCCGTATGTTGAAAAGGGGCCAATCAGAATCTGATGATCGCATTGATATCGATCTTTCACCAAAAACGATGATTTATATCCTCATTGCAACCGTTGCATTGATCGTGATTTCATTACATCACTTTATTGCAGTCGCACCTATTTCACCGGAACTTTCTATTTTATTAGTGGTGGTTTGTACCTTCTTGGCTGTATTTATTGGCTTTTTTGTGGCTGCGGCTTCCGGTTATATGGCTGGATTAGTAGGGGCATCATCAAGCCCAATTTCCGGTATCGGGATTATTTCGGTGATTGTGATTTCTCTCGTATTGGTTTCTATCGGTAATGCTACGGGTTTATTTGAAACCACAGATGGTCAGAAATTTTTAACCGCACTTACGCTCTTTACAGCCTCTATCGTGCTAACTACCGCGACGATTTCCAACGATAACTTACAAGATTTAAAAACCGGTCTGTTAGTTGAAGCCACGCCGTGGCGTCAGCAAGTGGCATTGATTATCGGTTGCTTTGTCGGCGCACTGGTGATTGCTCCGGTATTGGAAATTTTGTATCACGCTTATGGCTTTACCGGAGCGTTGCCACGTCCGGATATGGATCCGACTCAAGCACTTTCCGCACCGCAAGCCACGATTATGACGACTATCTCACAAGGTATTTTTACTAACCAATTAGAATGGACGTACATTTTAACTGGTGTGGGCTTAGGGGCTGTGTTAATTATTATTGATGAATTTTTGAAAAAAGTGAGTAATAAAGCCTTCGCATTGCCGGTATTAGCGGTGGGAATTGGTATTTATTTACCACCATCTATTAATACACCGGTTGTCGTTGGGGCATTTTTAGCATGGTTCATTAACCGCCATATTGCAAACTATGCGGCACGAACCGGCGATAAACAAGCCTCGGCTAAAGCAGAACGTTTCGGTACGCTTTTTTCGGCAGGCTTGATTGTCGGTGAAAGCCTCATGGGGGTGATTCTCGCCTTCATTATTGCAGCTTCTGTCACATCCGGTGGTTCTGAAGCACCACTGGCGCTTAACCTTGAAAATTGGGACGGCATTGGTGAAATATTAGGTTTAACCGTATTTATTGCCGGAATCATTATTTTTGCTTCCCGTGTATTACGTGCGAAAAAATCTGATTAATCCCTAAAATTCCTTTAAAATAGGCTATCTTTCCCGATAGTCTATTTTTTTATGAAACCTTATCTCAAAACATTAATTTTATTTCCTCTCATTTTACAAGGATTAGTGACCGCACTATTTTGGTTTTTGAATTGGGATTTTGAACCGACCCCTTTTACTCGCTATCTTATGGTGGCATTTTTTCTCACCACAATCCCTGCTTTTTTAATTGCCTTGGTTGCCGCGAGGCTTCATTATATTCGTCATAATATTGCAGCCATCGTATTATGCTCATCATTGATTAGCTTTTTTTATTGTAATGTCGCGTCCTATTTCTATTTATTGTTTATGGGTAAACAGGACGCTTCATTTTGGCAATGGCTTACTGAAGGCGGTTTAACATTAGGGATACTAAGTGCTTGCTGTATGGTCTTTTACACCCTATTTGTGTTGCCATGGCTGTTGCCGAAAACAAAATCATTATGAAAAAATATTGTAGGGAGATTTTATGTTGCTACTCAATGAACATTTACTCAATCAAATTCTACCGATTGCTTACCAAGCCGGAAATTATCTACAAGATTTTTATCAACAGCATATTGATGTACAAATTAAACAAGATAATACGCCGGTGACCGAAGCCGATCTTTTTGTTAGCCAATTTTTAACAGAAAAACTGACCGCACTTTTCCCTCAAACACCGGTACTTTCCGAAGAAAATTGTGATATTCCTTTTGAGGAACGCAAAGCTTGGAAAGAATATTGGTTAATCGATCCCCTTGACGGTACACAACAATTTATTAATCGTACGGATCAATTTTCCGTTTTAATTACCCTCGTACGTCAAAATAAACCGGTGTTAAGCATTGTTCATGCGCCGATTTTATCGCTCACTTATTATGCGATGGAGAATTTTGGCGCATTTAAAAAACAAGGCGAACAAGTCAAAAAATTGGTTAAAAACACCACAGATTTTAACTGCACTTCTTGTTCCCCGATATTACGCATTGCGGTGGGAGCAACAACGTCGCAGGAAAAAGTGCGGTCAATTTTACCGAAAGATTTGCCTTGTGAATTTGTTGTGATGGGGTCGAGCAGTTTAAAAAGCGGTTTCGTGGCGGAAGGTATGGTAGATTGCTATGTTCGTCTTGGGCAAACCGGAGAATGGGATACGGCAGGAGCGGAAGTGTTATTGGGGGAAACGAACGGGCAAATTTTTGATCCGCAATTTGCACCGCTGACATACAATCAACGCGAAACATTGATTAACCCCGCTTTTGTGATGGTGTCGGATAAATCAATAAATTGGAAATCTATCTTTCGATTTAATTGATTGGTTAGATGGGGAATTTTCGTTAGAATAGCCTGTCATTTCACTCGGTATTTTTATAAGGATAATTATGCAAACTGAGAACAGCTGTATCGTCATTTTTGGCGCATCCGGTGATTTAACCCACCGAAAACTCATTCCGGCACTTTATAATCTCTTCAAAATTGGAAGATTGGGTGGGCACTTCTCTGTGCTTGGTGTTGCACGTTCGGAACTTAACGATGAAACTTTCCGTATGAAAATGCGTGAAGCCTTAATCAATAATGAAGATACCACACCTGAAACCCTTGATGAATTTTGTCATCATCTTTATTACCAAACTGTGAATACGGCGGATGCCGCAGACTATGGCAAATTAGTGCCTCGTTTGGACGAATTACACGATAAATATCAAACCTGTGGCAACACTCTCTATTATATGTCCACTCCACCAAGCCTTTACGGCGTTATTCCTGAATGTTTGGCGGCACATGGCCTAAATACGGAAGAATACGGTTGGAAACGTATTATCGTAGAAAAACCTTTTGGTTACGATGAAAAAACGGCACAAGTGTTGGATGTGCAAATTCACCGTTTCTTTGAAGAACATCAAATCTACCGTATCGATCATTATCTCGGTAAAGAAACCGTGCAAAACTTGCTCGTATTGCGTTTTTCTAACGGCTGGTTTGAACCGCTTTGGAATCGTAATTTTATTGATTATGTTGAAATCACCGGTGCTGAATCAATTGGCGTTGAAGAGCGGGGCGGCTATTATGATGGTTCCGGTGCAATGCGGGATATGTTCCAAAATCACTTATTGCAAGTGCTTGCCATGGTGGCAATGGAACCGCCTGCAATTATTAACGCGGACTCAATGCGTGACGAAGTAGCAAAAGTGATGCACTGTTTACGCCCGCTCACGCAAGAGGATGTGGAGCATAATTTAGTGCTTGGTCAATATGTCGCAGGTGAAGTGAACGGCAAAATGGTGAAGGGATATTTGGAAGAAAAAGGCGTGCCGGCAGATTCACACACTGAAACCTATATTGCGTTGCGTTGTGAGATCGAAAACTGGCGTTGGGCAGGGGTTCCTTTCTATGTGCGTACGGGTAAACGCTTACCTGCTCGCGTAACAGAAATTGTGATTCATTTTAAAACCACACCTCATCCGGTATTCAGTCAAAATGCGCCGGAAAATAAACTGATCATCCGTATTCAACCTGATGAAGGCATTTCAATGCGTTTTGGTTTGAAAAAACCGGGCGCCGGTTTTGAGGCCAAAGAAGTATCAATGGATTTCCGCTATGCGGATCTTGCCGGAGCGCAAGTCTTGACTGCCTATGAGCGTTTATTGTTAGATGCGATGAAAGGAGATGCGACGCTATTCGCCCGTACCGATGCCGTCCACGCAGCATGGAAATTCGTTCAACCGATTTTAGATTACAAAGCCAATGGCGGGCGAATTCATGAATACGAAGCCGGTACTTGGGGGCCGGTGGCTGCGGATAAACTCATTGCCAGACAGGGCAGAGTATGGCGTAAACCGAACGGATTGATGAAGAAAAAGGTATAAAAAATGAACACCATAATTTTTGATACAGCCCAACAAGCGGTTGAAAAAATTGCGCAAGAATTAAAAACATATAGTGAACAACAACGCCCGATTCATATTTCGTTATCGGGTGGCAGTACGCCAAAATTATTGTTTAAAACCTTAGCACACCGCCCGTACAATACGGAAATTCATTGGAAAAACCTCCATTTCTGGTGGGGGGATGAGCGAATGGTTGCGGCACAAGATCCTGAAAGTAATTATGGCGAAGTGCAAAAACTGTTGTTCGATCATATTCAAATTCCTGCTGAGAACATTCACCGAATTTGTGGCGAAAATGAACCGCTCTTTGAGCTAAAACGTTTCCAAGAAGAACTAAGTGCGGTCATTTCTGACGGTGTTTTTGATTGGATTATTTTGGGTATGGGGACTGACGGACATACGGCTTCGTTATTCCCAAATCAAACTAATTTTGATGATGAAAACCTTGCGGTGATTGCGACACATCCTGAAAGCGGGCAAATCCGTATTTCGAAAACGGCAAAATTAATTGAGCGGGCAAAGCGCATTACTTATCTTGTCACGGGGGAAAGTAAGGCAGAAATTTTAAAAGAAATCCAAACTGTACCGGCTGAAGATTCACCTTATCCGGCAGCGAAAATTAAAGCCCAAAACGGCATAACGGAGTGGTACTTGGATAAAGCAGCGGCAGAATTGTTATAGTGGAAATTGTAGCCCATATTTTGACCGCACTTGTGGCACTCGAACATTTTTATATTCTTTATTTAGAAATGTTCGCTGTTGAAGGAAAAGCAGCCAAACGCATTTTTGGTCTAACGGACGAATTTATCGCCCAACAGAAAGTGAAGGTGATGTTTGCCAATCAAGGGTTGTACAACGGTTTTCTGGCTGCCGGGATTATTTTCGGCTATGCCATTCAGCAAATTTCAGTGATTTATTTCTTTTTAACTTGCGTGATTATTGCTGCGGTTTTTGGAGCGATGACAGCGAAGAATAAAGGGATTTTGATGAAGCAGGGATTGCCGACGGTGTTGGCACTAGTTTTACAAATTGCAACTCAAAATTAATATTCTGTGGGAGAAAATTAAAGGGACTAAATTATGCTTGATTTTACACCATTAGAAAAAGCGATTTTCCGTTTAGAGGAAGGGCTAAATCGTTATCTGCAAGATATTAACGATATTCAAATCCGTGATGGTTTAATTCAACGCTTTGAATTTACCTATGAACTTAGTCATAAAATGTTAAAACGTCATTTGGTTGCAATTTCGCCTAATTCGGAACTTTATGAAGGTATCAGTTTTCAAGATCTCATTCGTACCGGTAACGAATATGGATTATTGCAGGGAGAATGGTTAGATTGGAAACAGTATCGTGAAATGCGTAGCCGAACGAGTCATACTTACGATGAAGATACGGCAATTCTAGTGGTGCAAGGAATTCCTAAATTTTTAAGTGAAGTGAAACATCTTCACGCAAAATTAAAGTGCGGTCAAAATGGATAAAGTTTTTGATATCGAACCCAAACATCTCGCAATTGTGCAGGATATTTTACGCACATATTTACCAGACTATGAAGTGCGCGCATTTGGTTCAAGAGTGAAAGGGACGGCTCGCAAATTTTCTGATTTGGATTTGGTAGTGATGAGCGAGCAACCACTTTCTTTACAGCGCTTTGCAGATGTCTCGGAAGCTTTTAGCGAAAGTGATCTGCCTTATAAAGTTGATCTGCTTGATTGGGCTACTACTTCCGAAGGGTTTCGAGAAATTATTGCACAAAAGTACGTCATCATTTCGGATAGTGAATAAATACGAATTTAAATATAAAAGTGGGCGAATATTCTTCCCCACAACCAACAGGAGAAAAACATGTCAGTAAAAGGCGACATCGGTGTTATCGGCTTAGCCGTGATGGGGCAGAACCTCATTTTAAATATGAATGACCATGGGTTTAACGTGGTGGCGTATAACCGAACCACCTCTAAAGTGGATGAGTTTTTGCAAGGTGCGGCGAAAGGAACGAACATTATTGGGGC
This sequence comes from Rodentibacter caecimuris, assembly GCF_001019715.1. GTDB lineage: Bacteria > Pseudomonadota > Gammaproteobacteria > Enterobacterales > Pasteurellaceae > Rodentibacter > Rodentibacter caecimuris. Next base: position 958,469 of record NZ_BBXJ01000001.1, on the reverse strand, counting down.
ATATTCCTTGGAAGATTTAGCCGCTAAATTGGAAAAACCGCGTAAAGTGATGTTAATGGTGCGTGCGGGCGAGGTGGTGGATCAATTTATTGACGCATTACTACCGCACTTAGAAGAAGGCGATATTATTATTGATGGGGGTAATTCCAATTATCCGGATACCAATCGTCGTGTAGCCGCATTGCGTGAAAAAGGGATTCGTTTCCTTGGTACGGGGGTTTCCGGTGGTGAAGAAGGGGCAAGACACGGACCTTCTATTATGCCGGGGGGGAACGAAGAAACGTGGCAATTCGTGAAACCGATTTTACAAGGCATTGCAGCTAAAACCGAACAAGGTGAGCCTTGCTGTGATTGGGTGGGCAAAGACGGTGCAGGCCATTTTGTCAAAATGGTGCATAACGGCATTGAATACGGCGATATGCAATTAATTTGTGAAGCCTACCAATTCTTAAAAGAGGGCGTGGGATTATCCGATGATGAATTGGAAGCCACTTTTAACGAATGGCGTAAGACTGAATTAGATAGTTACTTAATTGATATTACAGCGGATATTTTAGGCTATAAAGATACTGATGACACACGTTTAGTGGATAAAATTTTGGATACCGCTGGGCAAAAAGGCACGGGAAAATGGACGGGGATTAATGCCCTTGATTTTGGTATTCCATTAACCTTAATTACCGAATCTGTTTTTGCCCGTTGTGTCTCTGCTTTCAAAGATCAACGTGTGGCGGCAAGTAAACTGTTCAGTAAAACCATCGGCAAAGTAGAAGGCGATAAAAAAGTCTGGATCGAAGCGGTGCGTAAAGCATTATTGGCGTCCAAAATCATTTCTTACGCACAAGGTTTTATGTTGATTCGCGAAGCCTCAGAAAACTTTAATTGGAATATCAACTACGGCAATACCGCACTGTTATGGCGTGAAGGCTGTATTATCCGCAGCCGTTTCTTAGGCAACATTCGTGATGCGTATGAAACCAATCCGGATTTGATTTTCTTAGGCTCTGATGCGTATTTCAAAGGTATTTTAGAAAATGCAATGGGCGATTGGCGCAAAGTGGTGGCAAAATCTATTGAGGTGGGGATTCCAATGCCGTGTATGGCGTCAGCGATTACCTTCTTAGATGGTTACACTTCCGCCCGTTTACCGGCTAATTTATTACAAGCTCAGCGTGATTACTTTGGTGCACATACTTACGAACGTACAGATAAACCACGTGGTGAGTTTTTCCATACTAACTGGACAGGGCGTGGCGGTAACACGGCTTCCACGACCTATGATGTGTAATTAAAAACACAGTATAAATTGACCGCACTTTCAAGGCCAAAGTGCGGTTTCTTTTTATCTTATTTTGGAGAGAACAATGTTACCTCAAACACGCCTGGCACAATTAGCCGAGATGGAAAAGATTCTGAATGAAGCCAATGAGTTTTTGACAGAGGCGGAGACTTTTCTTGCAAAATGGCAAGCCTTTTTACCTAAAATGCAACGTTTAGAGCATTATTATTTTGAAGGTAATTGGCGGGAAGATTTTGAAGCCTATGAAAAAGGCGAGATTCCTAATTCGCAACCTTGCGGCGTGCTTTCAGAAGATCTTATTTTTAATGCCAGTGCAGAGCAACAAAGCCTTGCTATCGACTATTTAAAAGTGATAACCGAAATTTTGGATCAAAGAAACCGTTAAGCATAATTGTGCAAAAGTAAGATTCTTTTCTAAAAATGAACTTTTATTCAGTGATATTAGTCTTACAATTGCTATCACGATGGATAGTTTTTAATTTTATACGTTTTATACGGAGAGATTTTATGAAATTAATAACAAAATCATTGGTTATTGGTATGACACTTATTTCATTAGCCGCTTGCAGTCATATGAACCGAACGCAAAAAAATACGGCTGTCGGTGCGGCAATTGGCGGTGCAGCCGGTTATATGATTAAAGGCAATACCGCAACGACATTAGGCGGCGCGGCATTAGGCGGTTTAATCGGTAGCCAAGTGGGCAAATAAAGCGAGATTATATCGACCGCACTTTGTTTTCTTTACTAAAAGAACATTCAAAGTGCGGTTATTTTTTCTCAAGTTTTCTGCAAATAATCAGGGCAATTCGTAAACTTACGTAGTAAACTAGGGCAACAACGAGCTTCTTGGAGATAACAATGAAACCTTACCTTATTGCCCCTTCCATTCTTTCCGCCGATCTTGCACGCCTTGGCGATGATGTTCAAAATGTGCTTAATGCCGGTGCGGATGTTATTCATTTTGATGTGATGGATAATCATTATGTACCGAATTTGACTTTCGGTCCGTCGGTTTGCCAAGCTTTACGTGATTATGGGATTACCGCACCGATTGATGTACATTTGATGGTTAAGCCGGTGGATCGGATTATCCCTGATTTCGCCAAAGCCGGGGCGAATTATATTACTTTCCATCCGGAAAGTTCCGAGCATATTGACCGCTCTTTGCAATTGATTCGTGATCACGGTTGTAAATCCGGTTTAGTATTTAATCCCGCAACGCCGTTGAGTTATTTGGATTATGTATTGGATAAAATCGACATCGTTTTGTTAATGTCGGTAAATCCGGGATTTGGCGGGCAATCTTTCTTGCCTTCTACATTAAAAAAATTACAACAAGTACGCCAAATCATTGATAACAGCGGTTTTGATATCCGCTTAGAAGTTGATGGCGGAGTGAAAGTGAATAACATCGCAGAAATCGCCGCCGCCGGTGCGGATATGTTTGTGGCGGGATCCGCGATTTTTGACCAGCCGGATTATAAGCAAGTGATTGATCAAATGAGAACCCAACTTGCCGGAATCAAGAAATAACCCTTTGAATTTTTCCCATTTATGTAGGATAGAGATATTGAATGAACACACAATTTAAATTAATTGGCTTTGATTTAGACGGCACGTTAGTCGATAGTTTGCCGGATTTAGCCTTATCGGTGAATTCAGCGTTGGCTGAATTTGATTTACCGCAAGCACCGGAATCGCTGGTTTTAACTTGGATTGGCAATGGCGCACCGGTATTGATTGCGCGTGCATTGGGTTGGGCAAAAGAACAAACAGGCAAAACCTTAACTGAAGCGGATGTAGAAAAAGTAAAAGAACGTTTTAGTTATTATTACGGCGAAAATCTTTGCAATGTGAGCCGATTATATCCGAATGTAAAAGAAACGTTGGAAGCATTAAAGGCGAAAGGCTACATATTGGCGGTAGTAACCAATAAACCGACCAAACATGTTCAACCCGTTTTGGCGGCATTTGGTATCGATCATTTATTTAGTGAAACCTTGGGCGGGCAATCGTTACCTGCTATCAAACCTCATCCTGCACCGCTTTATTATCTATGCGGTAAATTTGGGGTTGAGCCTCGACAAGTATTATTTGTCGGGGATTCTAAAAATGATATTCTTGCTGCACACGCTGCCGGTTGTGCCGTGGTAGGTTTAACCTACGGTTATAACTATAATATTCCGATTAGTGAATCCAATCCGGATTGGGTGTTTGATGATTTTGATAAACTATTAGAGATTCTTTAATTTTTCTCAAAAAGTGCGGTGAAAAATGACCGCACTTTTACTCTGAACAACCCGATTCCCTTGAATTCAGCAAACCTATCCCCATATAGTTTCCAATCATTAAGATAGTTAGAGAGAAGATATGACTACCAAAAGAACACAATATACGATGCCCGTACTGCCATTACGTGATGTTGTGGTTTTTCCTTATATGGTGATGCCGCTTTTTGTCGGGCGTGCAAAATCCATTAATGCTCTTGAAGAAGCGATGAATGAAAATAAACAGCTTCTTTTGGTTTCACAAAAACAAGCGGATTTAGAAGAACCGACCATTGATGATGTGTATGATGTCGGGACGATTGCCAATATTATCCAGCTTTTAAAATTACCGGACGGAACGGTTAAAGTGTTGGTGGAAGGGCAGCAACGCGCGAAAATTAATCAACTTGAAGAGAATGAACAATTCTTTTCGGCGAAGGTTGCACCGATCGAAACGACTTATGGCAATGAAAAAGAATTGGATGTCGTAAAAAGTGCGGTACTTTCTGAGTTTGAAAATTACCTGACGTTAAACAAAAAAGTGCCTGCCGATATATTAAACGCACTTCAACGCATTGATAATGCAGATCGTCTTGCTGATACCATGGCGGCGCATTTGCCGGTGAGTGTTCGTCATAAACAAAGCGTATTGGAACTTGCCGATGTTCAAGCACGTTTAGAATATTTGCTGGGTATGATGGAATCGGAAGCGGATATCCTACAAGTGGAAAAACGCATTCGTGGTCGAGTGAAAAAACAAATGGAAAAAAGCCAGCGTAACTATTATTTGAGCGAGCAAATTAAAGCGATTCGCAAAGAAATGGACGATGGCGAAAATGAAGACACTATTGATGAAGTAGAACAACTTCGTCAAAAAGTAGATGCCGCAGGGATGCCGGCAGAAGTGCGTGAGAAAGTGGAAAGCGAGTTGCAAAAACTCAAAATGATGTCAGCAATGTCAGCGGAAGCGACCGTTGTTCGTAGTTACATTGAATGGATGATTCAAGTTCCATGGCATCAACGCACAAAAGTGAAAAAAGATATTAGTAAAGCACAGCAAGTGTTAGACGCTGACCATTATGGTTTAGAGCGGGTGAAAGAACGCATTTTAGAATACCTTGCGGTGCAAGCGCGTCTCAATAAAGTGAAAGGGCCGATTCTTTGTTTGGTTGGCCCACCAGGGGTAGGTAAAACTTCATTGGGTCAATCCATTGCCAATGCAACGGGGCGTAAGTATGTGCGCATGGCGCTTGGCGGTGTGCGTGATGAAGCGGAAATTCGGGGGCACCGTAAAACCTATATCGGTGCATTACCGGGCAAACTCATTCAAAAAATGGCAAAAGTGGGGGTGAAAAACCCATTATTCCTACTGGATGAGATTGATAAAATGGCATCGGATATGCGTGGCGATCCGGCTTCCGCTTTATTAGAAGTGCTTGATCCGGAACAAAATACGAGCTTTAACGATCATTATTTAGAAGTGGATTATGATCTTTCCGATGTCATGTTTGTGGCAACGTCAAACTCCATGAATATCCCGGGGCCGTTACTTGATCGTATGGAAGTGATTCGCCTTTCCGGTTACACGGAAGATGAAAAACTCAATATCGCTATGCGTCATTTGTTACAAAAACAAATTGAACGTAACGGGTTGAAAAAAGGCGAGTTAGTGGTAGAAGAAAGTGCCGTTTTAGACATTATTCGCTATTACACCCGTGAGGCAGGCGTTCGTAGTTTAGAACGTGAAATTTCCAAAATCTGCCGTAAAGCGGTGAAAAATTTATTGGTGGATGGGAAACTGAAATCCATTACGGTGAATGCCGATAATTTAAAAGATTATCTTGGCGTGAAACGTTTTGAGTTTGGCAAAGCCGATACGCAAAACCGAGTCGGTGAAGTGACCGGTTTGGCATGGACGGAAGTCGGCGGCGATTTACTGACCATTGAAACCGCCTCTGTGCTGGGCAAAGGTAAATTAACCTTTACCGGTTCCCTGGGTGATGTGATGAAAGAATCCATTCAAGCGGCAATGACGGTGGTGCGTTCACGTGCCGATAAACTGGGTATTAACCCTGAGTTCCACGAGAAACGTGATATTCATATTCATGTGCCGGACGGCGCAACGCCGAAAGACGGTCCAAGTGCGGGTATCGCAATGTGTACCGCCCTTGTGTCTTGTTTGACGGGCAATCCGGTACGTGCGGATGTGGCAATGACGGGGGAAATCAGCTTACGCGGTAAAGTGTTGCCAATCGGCGGTTTAAAAGAAAAACTTTTAGCGGCGCACCGTGGCGGTATTAAAACCGTATTGATTCCAAAAGATAACATGAAAGATTTGGAAGAGATTCCGGATAACGTAAAACAAAGTCTTGCTATTCATGCGGTAGAAGCGATTGATGAGGTGCTTGGCTTAGCATTGGAAAATCCACCGGAAGGCGTGGAGTTCGTCAAGGTAGCAGCCAAACCCAAAACACCGCGTCGTAAAGCTGTCACGAAAACAACAAGAGCGGTCAATTAATCAACTATTTTTTAGGGCTTGTGAAAACAAGCCCTTTTTGTATCGTTAAATACTGATTTTTGACGAAAATGTCATGTTATTATTGGATAAGTGAAACTTTATTTTTTTGAGTTTGCTAAAAAATATGCGAATATGGAGTTCATTCTTTAACCAATTCAAAAGGATACGCCTATGTCATCAACAATTTCTCAAAAAAACAGCCGGATTCAGCATTTTTTAAAAGGGGTGGAATGGCTTGGAAATTTACTGCCGCACCCTATTATTTTATTTATGTTGATGTGTGGCATTTTGATCGTACTTTCAGCCGTTTTGCACTACTTTGGCGTGAGCGTTTTGGATCCTCGCCCGAATCACGCCGGCGACATTATCGTGAAAAGTTTATTTAGCCAAGAAGGGCTGGCTTATATGGTCAGCAGTCTGGTAAAAAACTTCACGGGTTTTGCGCCGCTCGGTACTGTTTTAGTAGCAATGCTCGGGGTATCCATTGCTGAATCTTCAGGTATGATTTCTGCCGCATTGAGAGGGTTGGTTGTTGGTACACCGAAAAAATTGGTGACGTTCACTATTGTATTTGCTGGTGTGATTTCAAATACGGCGGCAGAACTTGGTTATGTGGTATTAATTCCTCTTGCTGCAATGATTTTTCACGCATTGGGTCGTCATCCGCTTGCAGGACTTGCAGCCGCATTTGCCGGTGTTTCAGGCGGATATAGCGCGAATTTGTTATTAGGTACGGTCGATCCGCTTTTATCGGGCATTACGCAAGAGGCTGCCCGTTTAATTGACCCAAATTATGTCGTCGGGCCTGAAGCAAACTGGTATTTTATGTTTGTTAGTACCTTTTTAGTGAGCATTTTAGGCTATTTGGTTACAGAAAAAATCGTTGAGCCTCAGTTAGGAAGCTACGATCCCCAAGCTGCAGATGACCCTTCAATTCTTCAACATAAAGTGGAAAAATTAGCACCTAATGAGAAAAAAGGCTTGATGTGGGCCGGCATAGCAATGTTAATTTTTTCCTTACTACTTGCCTGGACCATTGTTCCCGAAGACGGCATTTTGCGTAATACCAAAACAGGGCTTGTAGCGGGTTCCCCTTTCTTACACGGTATCGTGGTCTTCATTTTTATCTTTTTTGCCATTCCCGGTTATATTTATGGACGAGTGACCGGTTCAATGCGATTTTCTCAAGACATCGTAAAAGCGATGTCGAAAGGTATGGCTTCAATGGGGATGTACATTGTACTGGTATTCTTTGCTGCACAGTTTGTGGCATTTTTTAAATGGACAAACTTAGGTTCAATTGTTGCGGTAAAAGGGGCTAATTTACTGATCAATCTCGGTTTAACCGGGCCTATACTTTTTGTTGGTTTCATCTTGGTTTGTGCATTTATCAATTTGATGATTTCCTCCGCGTCGGCACAGTGGGCATTAACTGCGCCTATTTTTGTGCCGATGCTGATGTTGGTGGGTTATGCACCGGAAGTGATTCAGGCGGCATATCGTATTGGGGATTCAACAACGAATATTATTACGCCGATGATGAGTTATTTTGGCTTGATTATGGCGGTGGCGGTGCGTTACAAAAAAGATACGGGGGTAGGTACGTTAATGGCGATGATGATTCCTTATTCATTTATTTTTATCATCGGTTGGATAACCCTTTTCTACCTCTGGGTTTTTGTGCTTGGTTTACCGGTCGGGCCGGGCTCATTTACTTATTTCTCAACGCCATAACTAAGCAGTATGTTGAAATGACTGTCAATAATCAGGCTCTTAATACAGAGCCTATTATTTTTCCTAATAAAACGTTGCCCTGTATCTAACTGATTTAAAGTTAAAATGATAGTTAAAAGAGTAATCCTTTAAAATTTTTTCCGTTGAATTTTAGAATCGCATAAAATAGCGAAAAATATTTTTTAATCTATTAATTATCATGCTTAGACTTCCCCCGCTTTCTCTTTATATCCATATTCCTTGGTGTGTGCAGAAATGCCCCTATTGCGATTTTAATTCCCATGCCCAAAAAGGTGATATTCCCGAACAAGACTATATTCACCATTTGCTACAAGATTTGAAAGCGGATTTAGTCCGTTTTCAGGCAAGTATTCAAGAGCGAAAATTACATTCGATTTTTATCGGCGGCGGCACGCCGAGTTTGTTTTCGGCGGATAGTATTGCTTATTTGTTAAGTGAAATAAAAAAATCTATTCCTTTTCAAGATGATATCGAAATTACCTTGGAAGCCAATCCCGGCACGGTAGAAGCCGAACGGTTTAATGGATATGTAGCGGCTGGCGTTACCCGTATTTCAATGGGAATTCAAAGTTTTAATGATGACAAACTTAAGCGTCTAGGGCGTATTCACAATGCGGAGGAAGCCAAAAGTGCTGTCGGTTTAGCGAAAGTTTCCGGTCTTAAAAGTTTCAACTTGGATTTAATGCACGGTTTGCCGAATCAAACCCTTGCCGAAGCCTTGGACGATTTACGCCAAGCCATTGAGCTTGCTCCGCCGCATATTTCTTGGTATCAGCTTACGATTGAACCCAATACGATGTTTGCTTACCGCCCGCCGCAATTACCGGATGAAGACAATCTGTGGGCGATTTTTGAGCAAGGCCATCAACTTCTTACTGCGGCAGGTTATCAACAGTATGAAACTTCCGCTTATGCCAAACCGGGTTTTCAATGCCGACATAATTTGAATTATTGGCGTTTTGGTGATTATTTGGCGATTGGTTGTGGGGCACACGGAAAATTAACTTTTTCAAATGGTGGAATTCGGCGTTTTTCTAAAACTAAGCACCCGCGGGGATATTTGCGGGGCGAATATCTTTATGAAGAAAAAAACGTCTCTGAAATTGACCGCCCTTTTGAATTTTTTATGAACCGTTTTCGTTTATTGGAAGCAGTGCCGAAAAGGGAGTTTGAATACTATACCGGATTACCGCAAAGTGCGGTCAAAAACCGGATTGATTTTGCTCTTAAGCAGAACTACATCGTAGAAACCGACACATCTTGGCAGATTACCGAACATGGCAAATTGTTTTTAAATGAATTACTCACACTATTTTTACCGGAAGATGAATAAGTGTTATTTTTTTCATAATGACTTATCAAAATTTGCACTTGTTTATTTAATGCGTGCATATTAAAGTAACGCAATCGTTTACTTTTAAACAAAAAGAGCAGAATAATGAATCAATTAGAAATGAAAAAATTGGCGGCAAAAGCCGCGTTGCAGTATGTGAAAGCGGATACGATTGTCGGCGTGGGCAGTGGTTCTACTGTAAATTGTTTTATTGAAGCCTTAGGCGCGATGAAAGATCAAATTAAAGGTGCCGTGGCTGCTTCAAAAAACTCAGAGGAATTATTACGCAAACAAGGCATTGAAGTCTTTAGCGCCAATGAAGTTTCAGGCTTGGATATCTATGTGGACGGCGCAGATGAAATTAATCCGCAAAAAATGATGATTAAAGGCGGTGGTGCGGCACTGACTCGGGAAAAAATTGTGGCGGCATTAGCGAAAAAATTTATTTGCATTGTCGATGAAAGTAAGCAAGTCGATGTGTTAGGTTCAACTTTCCCATTGCCTGTGGAAGTCATTCCAATGGCACGTTCGCAAGTGGGGAGAAAATTAGTCGTACTTGGTGGCGCGCCGGAATACCGTGAAGGTGTGGTAACGGATAACGGTAATGTGATTTTAGATGTACATAATTTTGCTATTTTAAATCCGGTCGAAATGGAAAAAGAATTAAACAATATTGCCGGTGTGGTAACAAATGGTATTTTTGCTCTACGTGGCGCAGATGTCGTGATTATCGGTACGCCTGAAGGTGCAAAAATTATCGAATAATTTATAGAAATAAATATAAGGAAGGCAAACATGACAAATAAAGTTTCACTCGACAAATCAAAAATCAAATTTGTATTACTGGAGGGGGTACACCAAAGTGCGTTGGATACGCTGCATGCGGCGGGTTATACCAATATTGATTATTACAAAAAAGCCCTTGATGGTGATGAACTAAAAGCAGCGATTAAGGACGCGCATTTTATCGGTTTGCGTTCGCGTACGCATTTAACCGAGGCAATGATTGATGCCGCACCAAAACTTATTGCTATCGGCTGCTTTTGTATTGGTACCAATCAGGTTGATCTTAATGCGGCAAAAGCGCGGGGTATTCCGGTATTTAATGCGCCATTCTCAAATACCCGTTCGGTCGCTGAATTGGTTTTAGGCGAGATTTTGCTTTTGATGCGTAATGTTCCGCAAGCCAATGCGGAAGTACATCGCGGTATATGGAATAAATCCGCCACCGGTTCGCACGAAGTACGCGGTAAAAAATTAGGTATCGTCGGTTATGGTCATATCGGTTCGCAATTAAGTATTATTGCAGAGTCATTAGGGATGGATGTGCATTTCTATGATATTGAAAATAAATTGCCGCTAGGTAATGCGAAACAAGTACGTAGTTTAGAAGAATTGCTGGGTTCTTGTGATGTGATTTCTTTACATGTGCCGGAATTACCTTCGACCCGTAATTTAATGAGTGCGGAACGTATTGCACAACTGAAACAAGGGGCTATTTTAATCAATGCGGCACGCGGATCGGTTGTCGATATTGATGCCCTTGCCCACGCCTTAAAAGAGGGCAAAATTCATGGGGCGGCTATTGATGTGTTCCCGGTTGAACCGGCTTCAATCAATGAAGAATTTGTCTCGCCATTACGTGAGTTTGATAATGTGATTTTAACGCCGCATATTGGCGGATCAACGGCAGAAGCACAGGAAAATATTGGTTTTGAAGTGGCGGGAAAATTCGTTAAATATTCCGATAACGGCTCAACATTATCCTCAGTGAATTTCCCAGAGGTTTCCCTACCGGAACACGCAGGCACCAAACGTTTATTGCATATTCACGAAAATCGTCCGGGCGTATTGAATAAGCTTAACCAAATTTTTGTAGAAGCCAATATTAATATCGCCGCACAATACTTACAAACCGATCCTAAAATTGGTTATGTCGTAGTGGATGTGGAAACGGAAAATGCAGAACCGCTATTAGTTAAATTGCGTGAAATTGACGGCACAATACGGGCTAGAGTGTTGTATTAGAATAAAAAAGTGCGGTTAATTTTAACCGCACTTTTTTTAGCAAATTAAAGAATGTGTTGATATTGCGCTAACATTTCTTTTGGCCATACGCTTGATTGAACTTCACCGATATGTTTCTTACGCAACAAGAACATGGCTAAACGTGATTGACCGATTCCGCCACCAATTGAGAGAGGTAATTTTCCGTCCAGCAACTCTTGATGCCAATCCATTTTTAGACAATCTTCTTTGCCGCTTAAAGCGACTTGCAAACGAAGCGCGGATTCATCGACACGAATTCCCATAGAAGACAGTTCAAATGCCGTATTAAGTTGCTCGTTCCAAACAAGAATATCACCATTTAAACCTTTGTAGCCGTTTTCGGATTCTGTTGTCCAGTCGTCATAATCCGGTGCGCGCCCATCGTGTGGTTTGCCATCGGATAGTTCACCACCGATACCCACTAAAAATACCGCGCCATATTCTTTACAGATTGCGTTTTCCCGCTCTTTGCTGGTGAGATTCGGATAACGTTTTACTAAATCTTCACTATGCACAAAGGTAATTTGTCTTGGCAAAATTGAAGGAATGTCAAAACGGGCTTCCACCGCAAGTTCTGTTAAACGAATTGCACGATAAATCGAATTGACGGTCTCTTTTAAATAGGCAAAATTACGATGACCGGCAGGAATCACTTTTTCCCAGTCCCATTGATCAACATAAATAGAGTGGGTTGGATCTAAAGAATCTTCATCGGGGCGTAACGCTTTCATATGAACAAACAGCCCTTCTCCTTCTTTAAAGTGAAAACGTGCAAGAGTATGACGTTTCCATTTTGCCAGAGAGTGAACCACCTCATACACTGCGTTCGGAATACATTTCACGTGGACTTGAACCGCTTTTTCAATACCGGACAAGTTATCTTGCATTCCGTTGCCCACTTCACTAAGAATTGGCCCTTGAACCTCAATAATACCGAGTTGTTCGATTAGGTTTTGAGTAAAGGTATTTTTCACAAAACTAATTTCTTGCTGTTGTAAAATAAATGTTTTCTTCATATTTTCCGCCTGTATTTAACAATAAGTAAGGTTTTGAGCATTATTCAATAAATCATAATTATTTTTCAAGTATTTTATTTACATTTCAAATAACTTTGAATAATATCTAATTAATTTGTGATTTATTAGAATAATTCTAAAGGAGGCTGTTTTATGCACAATATTGATAATCTCGATCAACAAATTCTCCGTGTACTGACTAAAGATGCACGCACGCCCTATGCAGAAATGGCAAAAAATTTTGGTGTCAGCCCCGGCACTATTCATGTCCGTGTCGAAAAAATGCGACAATCCGGCATTATTGAAGGCACCAAAGTGATTATTGACGAACGTAAACTCGGCTACGACGTATGTTGCTTTATCGGGATCATTCTAAAAAGTGCAAAAGATTACGAGAAAGTGATTAAAAAGCTAGAAACGTTTGATGAAGTGGTTGAGGCCTATTACACCACAGGAAATTACTCAATTTTTATAAAAGTGATGACTCATACCATTGCCGAATTGCATTCTGTTTTAGCGACGAAAATTCAGCTAATTGATGAGATCCAATCCACCGAAACACTGATTTCAATGCAAAACCCTATTTTGAGGGATATTAAGCCTTGACTTTATTTACTTGGTGGACGTTTACCATTTCTAATGGACTATGCTGGCTACTTGGTTTCTTTTATTTATGAGGAAAATTTGTTTAGTGCTAAGAGCATTCATTCAGCATTGCGAACAGAATATTATATTGGGCAACGATTCCATCAAGTTCTTTTTATTGGCAAAGTTGTACCAACTTAAGCCAATTAACTATTTCTCAATTTACTCTACATTCCCTGTCACCAAGATTTAGTTTGCACGATATATCGTGCAATGCTAAAAATTGAGTCTCTAGCAACTTTCTCCTACATTGTAATCAATACTTAAACTTATGGAGAAAAATACAATGCCGAAAGAAATTGCCCTAATGTTAATGAGCCACGGAAATTTTGCTAAGGCTGCAATAGAAAGTGCTGAGTTAATTGTAGGGAAACAAACTAACTTCGATACCTTATCAGTATTTACCGTAGATAATGTAGCTCATTTAAAACAAGAGCTACAAGAAAAAATTGACGCATTAGATACACAATCGGGGATTATCTTTTTAACCGATATTCTCGGTGGTACCCCTATGAATTTGGCCTCTCACTTACTCACGAAAGAAAACATCTTGGTCTGTTGTGGCTTAAATTTACCACTATTGTTAGATGTACTCATGAATCGTGATTTGCCATTTGATGAAATGAAATCACTCATTAAAAACGCCTATCAAAACGGATTAACCATTCGAGATTTCAATGACCTACAAAAACAGGAGGATGAAGATGATTTGCTTTAGTCGTATTGATGATCGCTTGATTCACGGCCAAGTCGTCACAACTTGGGTCAATCTATTCAAAGTGGAACAAATTGTGGTGCTAAACGATAAATTAGCGATAGATCAAACCCAAAAAAATATTTTGACCATGGCAGCACCGCAAGGTATCAAAGTCGTCGTACTTACGATTGAAAAATTTGCAGAAATTTATCAAACAAAAGGACTCAGCAGACGCACAATGTTGTTGTTCACTAACAGCATTGATGTGTTATCAACTGTCAATGCCGGCGTTCCTATTAATGAACTAAATGTTGGCGGAATGCGTTTTCAAGAGGGGAGAACTCAATTAACCAAAGCTTTATCGGTGACTAACGAAGAGCGTTCTGCTTTCCAACAACTGTTGGATAAAGAGGTTACGGTTACTATTCAAATGGTACCGAACGATGAAAAAATCAACTTGACGGAGGTGATTAAATGATAGCTGCACTTTTCGTTGCATTATGGGCGGGCATTTGTGCAATTGACGATATTGGTACGCAAATGATTAGACGACCACTATTGATCGCAACAGTTGTCGGCTTGATTATGGGCGACTTACAAACCGCACTTTTAATTGGTGCAACTTTAGAAGTGATGTGGATGGGGGTAGGCAATGTTGGAGCTTATTCTGCACCGGATATGATTTCAGGCACCGCAATTGGCACCGCATTAGGGATTGCCGCCGGAGGTACGGAAGCAGCTATCGCTCTTGCCGTTCCAACGTCGTTACTTGCTCAGCAGCTTTTGATTTTATACCGTTCCGGCATTGTGGCTCTAAATCCAATTGCAGAACGTTGGGCAGAAGAAGGGGATTTCGATAAGATTTTTCGGATTCAATATATTCCGATGATAATCGCTTTCTTGATTCGAGCTGTACCTACCTTTTTAGCCGTCTATTTCGGTGCGGATTTAATTGCACAAATCGTGGCGCAATTACCGGATAAAATCATTACCGGTTTGAATGTTGCCGGCAAAATCATTCCCTCTATAGGCATTGGTTTACTCATGTTAATGATGTTGAAAAAAGCAGAACTTTGGCTTTTCTTAGTCGCGGGTTTTACGTTAGCCGTTTACCTTAAATTATCCGTCTTGCCGATTACTCTGATCGCTTTACCGTTAGCATTAATTTATGACTTAGCAATTCATAAAAATACTCAAGCGATAGTTTCTAATCAAAATACTAATGATGAGGATTATGATCTATGACCGAACAAACGTCACACCAAATTACGAAACAAGATTTAAACAAAGTCTTCTGGCGAATGCAGTTACTCAATGTCACCAACAATTATCAATCTATGCAGGCAATCGGTTTTCTATCAAGTTTCATCCCTGTTTTAAAACGGCTCTATCAAGACAAGCCTAAAGAACAGAAAGTAGAGGCAATGAAGCGTCACCTAAAATTCCTTAATAGCCATGTCAATTCAGATGCGCTGATTCTAGGTATTGCCGCAGCGGTGGAAGAGTCCACCCAAGAAAGTGAAAAAGAAACGGTCACTGCAATAAAAACCGGTTTAATGGGACCGCTAGCAGGATTAGGCGACAGTATTTTGAAATTCACTTGGTTACCTATCTGTGGCAGTATCGGTGCAGCACTAGCACTAAATGGTAGCGTATTAGGCCCAATTTTAATGTTCCTGCTTTACAATATTGTGAATGTTGCGTCTAAATATTACGGTATCCATTATGGTTACCATAAAGGTATGGATATGATTAACGGTAACAGCAATGTTTTACAACGAGTCAGCAATATGGCGAATGTTGTGGGGCTAATGGTGATTGGCGCTTTAATCGCTTCGGTTGTGAGGGTGAAATTCGGTGTCGAATTTAGTGTCGGTGAAAATACGATCAAACTCCAAGAAATGTTTGATAAAGTGATGCCCGGTTTGTTCAGTTTATTAGTGACGGTGGGGATTTATTCAATACTGAAGAAAACCAATGGTAAATATGCCGCCACATTAATTATCGGCACAATGCTACTCTGTATCGCCCTCGTATATTTGGGAGTATTAGTAAAATGACGGCAAATTTACAACAGCAAGCCCAATTACGAACCCTCTCCATAGAAGGAATGAATAACTTTCGTGATATGGGTGGGTATCTCACACGGGATCATCGAAAAGTCAAATGGCAACGGCTTTATCGTTCCGATCATTTATACAATACGAGCGAAAATGGGATAGCAATGTTAAAACCACTCAACATTCAGGCGGTAATTGACTATCGTAGCCCCAATGAAATTGCCAAATACCCCAATAAGATTATTGGAACGGAGCAAATTTACCAATTTGATCCCAATGCCCATACGGCAGAATTGGCAGCACAATTCACCTCATCAAAGGAAAACGAAGATGAAAATTTAGTGAATAAAATCATTGAGCAGAAACAAAACGGTAGTTTGGTACATTATGATGATATTGTGATGAGGCAATACAAAAATTTTGTGGAAAAGCCGGAATGCCAACAGGCTTTTGCTTCAATGTTAAAAGTTGCCGCTAATCTGAAAGGTGGCGCTTTTATACAGCATTGTCGTGGAGGGAAAGATCGCACCGGTTTTGGGGCAATGTTACTGTTAGGGGTTTTAGGAGTCGATAAGAATCAAATAATTGATGATTATATGCTGACCCATATCAATCGCTTAGAACGCAATCGACAGAAAATGGCGGTTTATCGTCAAATCACTCAAGATCAAGAAGTATTGAATTATCTTTACTCGCTCATTGATACCAAACCTGAGTTTATTGAAATGTCGATCAATACCATTGAGCGACAATATGGTTCAATTCAATACTATGCCGAACAACAGCTTGGTATCAGTCGTGCGGAAATCCTTCAATTACAAGCGGATTATCTTGAATAATCGGGCAATATCTTCTCAAAGTGCGGTCAATTTTGCCGATATTTTTGCATTATGCCGCACTACTCACTCATTGAGGTCTAACATGACAAAATCCTGCCTTCTACTACTCTGTGCTATGAGCTTTTTATCAAATTATGCGGCAAGCACTGTTCGTACTACGTCAAATACTGACTATCAGTTGGAAAAGGTCTTTATTTTCAGCCGACACGGAGTCAGAACGCCAATTATCAAATCTGATAGTAAACTTACACAAGTCACTCCTTATCAATGGACTGCATGGCAAGAAGCGCCGGGAGAATTGATGTCCAAAGGGGCAGACTTGGAAGTTAAATTTGGACGTTATATTCGAGACTACCTCAATCAACAAGGTTTAACAAAAATCAACCAATGTTTACCGCCGGAACAAGTGTTGATTTATACCAATAGCCTTCAGCGAACCTTAGCAACCGGGCAAGCATTAACATTAGGACTTTTCCCTGGTTGTGGTATTCATCCGGTAAATAATGTAGCTCTTGGTACAATGGATTCGGTATTTAATCCCATTGTGCGTAATGGTAGCGAAACCTTCAAACAAGCAATTATTTCACGCATTACATTAAAACAAGCTCATCAAAAATTACAAACAGCGTATAAAGTTCTCGGTGAGGTCATTAATTATGCTCAATCTTCACAGTGTCAAGGGAGAGATGATTGTAAGTTTTTCTCTGAAGAGGGGAAACTGAAGGTAGAAAAAGGAAAAGAATTGGGAGTATCAGGAACATTACGTCTAGGGAAAACTATCGTAGATAATTTATTAATTGAGCTCTATGCAAATTCAACTTCATCGAAAATGCTCAGCCAATTAACACCTGAAAAGTGGGAAACCATCAATCAGATTAAAAATGAATACTTCGCCATTTTAAGAGGGGAAAAATTCATTGCAAGTCACCTAGCCCAGCCCTTAGCGGTGTTTATGCAGCAAGAATTGCACAATTCCCAAAGAACGATTAGTCTATTGGTCGGACATGATACCAATATTATTACTCTACTTGGAGCATTGGGGGTAAAATCATACCGTTTGCCGAATCAGTATGAATCTACGCCTATCGGAGGAAAAGTCTTTTTTGAAATTTGGCGGAATAAAAAGAATAATACAAAATGGGTGAATACACAGTACATTTATCAAAGTATTGAGCAAATTCAAAAAGATAAAGTATTAACTTTAGCAACCCCACCGCAAGCGGTACAACTCCATTTTGAACAATGTAATGAAAACGAATTGGGATTTTGTGCATATTCGGATATTGAAGCCAAAATGACTAAAATTATAAATCAATCATTTGATTAAAGTTAAATAGAGGCTGTTCTTTCAGGCAGCCCTAATTCTTTAAAATAAAGGAAATTGAATGGACATCAGTCAAATTTTAAGGATATTAGATAAAAACAAACGGTATAAAGCGATTTTTTTACTACTATTGAGAAGTAATCAATATATCAATAGTGAAAAATTATCAACTGAAATACAGGTAAGTAGCCGAACAATAAAAAATGACATTAAATATTTGAAAGAAATGCTAGAGAAATATCATGTTGTTATTTTGTCTAAAGCGGCTTATGGTTATAAATTACATATCGAGCAAGACGAACTCGCCAATGCCTTACTTTCTCACTTTCAAATCTCGCAACTCTCTAATATTAATAATAAATTTGAACATCGGGTGAATTATATTCTACGTAGATTACTTTCCAGTGAATACTATATTAAAATTGAGCAATTGCAAGAAGCACTATTCTTAAGTTTTAATAGCTCGTTAAGTAAAGAGTTATGTCAAGTGAGAAAAACACTTGAAAAGTATGATTTAAAATTAGTAAGCAAGCCTTATTATGGTATAAAAATTGAAGGGGCAACCTTTAAGAAAATTATGCTTACAATAAGAATGTATAAGTATTTTAACTATAAAACGAAACCAAATTTTTTCATACCTCAATTTAATCAACTTTTCATCCACCCTAACAAAGAAAAAATTCGACTTATATTAAATAAAACATTAATTCAATCTGAAATTTTACTTTCCGATATTTATGCAGAAAGATTTTTATTATATTTAATCTATTTTTATCACCAATATGATCGCCAACAAGATTATCGTATTGATTTACCCGTCCTACCCTTCCATTATAAGAAAACAAAAGAATATCTATTTTTAATCCAACTGTTGGAAAATCTACAAAAAGAAGATATAGCTTGCTATTTCTCCCCGGAAGTAATACGTTTTCTCACTTATGTTCTCATTATGAGTAATGATCTTTACCGTTATGCTGATTGCAGTAAGGAAAACTACAATAACCTCATCAAACAAACCGCTGAAATTCATCAATTTATTTTTAATGAAATCACCGCTATTTTATATGTAGATATTTCAACGGATCACACAGGCTTCAAGGATCTGTTTAAATTACTCATTCCGATTACAATGAAAATTTCACTTGGCATATCGGATGATGTGGATCTTGGTTTTTACAATACAAATATTACTCAATCTAACCCTTTACTACTGAAAGTTGTTGAACGTTTAAACAAGGTATTTAAACAAAAATATTATTATCAATTCTCACAGCGTGAGAATTATTTTATTTTTGATGTTATTTCCGGTATTTTCAATCGTATAAAATTGAATAAGAAAAAACTTAAACTGGCTATTATCTCAATCAATGGCAGATTAAGTACTCAACAAATAAAATTCAATTTGAGAAATTATTTTAGTGATGAGATACTTAAAATTGATACAAAGATGCTCTATGAATTAGACTTAAATAAAAATCTCGATTATGACTATTACTTATGTAATAGCTATGGTAAAAATATGGATATTACTTATTCTCCTATTTATTATGCTGATGATAATATGAAGGAGAATGAATATGTTAGTTCACTTTCTACTATTTTCTATCATACCTACCAATATGATAAAATCTTACCCAAAATCACACCTAGCCCCATTCCTAAAGAATACAAGCTCAACATATTTCCTATTCAAGAATACTTAGAGAAAGATAAATATTATCTATGTTTAGATATTTTATCTAAAAAACAAAAAATAGGTATTTATTGTAATTTATCTGCAAAAGAAGAAACCCTTGACATTCACTATTTTCACGACAGTGAAGATTTCACTTTACATAGTGAAATTGTTTTTATGGTAATTAATCTTAATATTAATCAAAATACTCAGAAGCTAAAAATGTTGATGAATATTATTAAACAAATAGCAAGGCATCAACTTGATTTACGCCAGCTTTGTTTAAGCGAAAATCCGAATTATCAATTCTTTTTTATGAAGGATGATTACAACATTTAAAGCGATAGAAAATGAAGATATTATCTTCATTATTCCCAAACTGAATATTGTTAAGGAGTGATCCATGAAAATGTTTAAAACCCGCCAAATTTTAACCGCACTTTTATTGGGAATGGGGGCATTCTCTCTGACTGGATGCGTGCAAAATGCTCAACCGATTTCACCTCTTGGATTGACCTTATCGGACAGTATCAGTGCACCACTAGGTAAAGAAAGCGGGCGTGGGCAACCGATCGAGAATCTCGTAGTAAAATATGCAGAAGATTATGTGAATGATCCTTACTTGAGAGAAGATGTGGTAGCTTTTCGCCGTTGGGAATGGCAGAAACTTTATCATTCTTTAGATCAAAAAGTGAAACAAACTCCCGATTATCTTAATAGTTACCGTGTTCAGGCCGAAGCCTATCTCATTAATAAAGACTACCGCCCCGCTCTTTCCCAATTAGATCAAATTTTGCGCCGTAAACCGGATGATTTACATGCACTTGCCGTCAGTATTTTGGCGGCGAAAACGCTGGAAGATGAGACACAAGTGAAACAACGTTTAAATGCCTTGGAAAAACGTTCGCCACAAGCCGCACAGGCTATGCGTGATTTTTTTCGTTTCACCGAAAGTATTCTACAACAATCGTTTTCCTACCAACCTCAAAGCCAATTATCATTTGATGCCATTGCTGTATTCGGACAATCCCCCAATCCGGATGGATCACCCTCAAAAGGCTTATTACAACGTTTAGAAAAAACCAAGGAAATGGCGGAAAAATATCCCAATGCCAAATTGGTGCTAAGTGGTGGGCCGGTTAAAACGCCTTATGCAGAATCCGATGTGATGGCAAAATGGCTTAAAGAAAATGGGGTAAATCCAAACCGTTTTTTACTTGATCCGATTGCCCGTGATACGCCGGGAAATGCAATTGGTATGGTCAAACTATTTAAGCAACATAACTTGCATACTATTCTCGGTATAGGGACACAACTTCATATCCCAAGAGCCACCGCTGTTCTAAAAGGTTACGCTGATTATGTGGGCTATCCACTCAAGATTGATGGTGTAGGTGGCGGTAATCCACCAAGTGCCGAGAAAAAACATATTGAAGCGCTTTATACCTATGTCAATGTTGCTCGTTCAATGGGATTATTTACTCTCAGTGATTTTCAACGTTTCCAATAATCATTAAAAACCTACAATTTTTCGAGTCATCCCTCCCCGTTTAAAAGCAAAACGGGGAAGGGCTTAACACGCTTTTTATAAGGTAAATCTGATGAAAAAACTATGTTTATTTTTACTGGTTTCGAGCATTATTCCTTCTTCTTTTGCCGTCCCGCTCTACCAACAAGAAAATTCCCGTATAGATTTACGCGGTTCACTTCGCTTTCAATTACAACATAAACAAGGTGTTCCCACAGACTTGGTCGATAACAGTTCTCGTATCAGTTTACGGCTTACCCATAAAATTAATGAAAATTTGACCGCACTTGGTAACGTAGAAATGCGTTTTACCGATAAAAGTCTCGGAGATTCAGTTTATACCCGCTATCTTTATGCAGGCTTTCAGCATAAATCATTAGGCACATTGACTTTCGGTAAACAAACCACGAATGGTGATTTACTTAGCACTGCCGATTATAGTTATAACTTAACTGATGTAAAAAAAGTAATTAAACGAGCTGACCAAGTGATTCACCTTACATCGAAGGATTTCTATGGTTTTAAACTGGGAGCTGATTATATTTTTGGTGAAAGTGGGAAACAAACCACCGACAAAAACGGGAAAGTCAAAAACCTACCCAATACCAATGGCTATGTTCTCGCACTATTTTTCAATAAAGCTTTTCAAGATTGGAAAATAGATGTCAAAGCGGGGTTTAGCCGACAGCGAAAATCAGAAACGAATGTTGATCGCAGTTTAGGCTTCGGTATGGCATTCCGCTATCAGGATTTCGCAGTCGGGTTAGATTACGGCAAGCGCCATTATTATCAACAATACGGATTTGGCTGGCGGGGGCAACAAGTTGAATCAAAAGGCAAACAAAGTAATGCCCAATTCCGTCAAGTGGAAGAATGGTTGATTGCTGCCAAATATCAACTTAATCCGAAAAGTAAAATCTTCGCCGGCTATTTATGGGGTAAAGCCCGATCACCCATTAAAAATGGAAAAGAAAATTTCACGGCGAGAAAATTAAAAGGGGTGATTTTAGGTGCAGATTACAAATTACATCGTCAGGTTATCGCTTTTCTTGAAGGGGCGAAATACCGCTATTCGGGAGGTGAATCAGTAAAATGGAATTTTGTTAATAATTCGGACTATGTGGTTAGTTTAGGGCTGAGAATTCATTTTTAAAGAAACGCATAAGGCTGCCGCTTTTAATTGATATGACAGTATCTGTACAGATACTGTCATATTGGCAAACTCATTAAATCAGCACTATTAAAGTGCGGTCAATTTTAAATCTGTTTTTAACGATATTTGTCTAAAAACTGATAGTATTTTACCCCAATTTTCGTGGCTAAATTTTTCACCCATTTCCCGCCATAAACGGAAGGCACTTTTAATCCTTCAAAAATTTGCAGACGTTCGTCGTTGCCTAAAATGGCTTCCGCAACAATACGCCCGGCCAATCCCGTTAAAGCTACGCCATGCCCCGAATAACCATGGGCAAAATAAATATGAGGGGTAATTCGCCCAAAATGCGGGGTTGAGTTCATGGTCATATCAATTGGCCCTGCCCAACCGTAATCGATTTTCACATCTTCTAACTGTGGGAAAACATGCAACATATTTTGTCGCATCACCGATACCATATCTTTTTCCGAACTGGAATCGCTACCGAAAAGCAGGCGATTATCCGCACTCAACCGATAATAATCGAGCAATAAATTGTTGTCGCATACGGACATCCCATTATTAATCACAGAATCTGCCACGGCTTGGCTTAATGGTTCTGTGGCTATAATAAAACTTTCCACCGGCATAATTTTTCGGTTAATGCCATGGTGAATAGATTTAGGGAGCGCGTCAATATAAGCATTGGTGGCTAAAACAACATCTTGAGAAATGACCGCACTTTGGTCGGTTTTTACTTCAATACAACCGTTTTTTTCAATGAGATCCACTACCGGCGATTGTTCAAAAATCCGCACGCCAAGATCTAAGCAGGCTTTAGCCAGCCCTAAGCAATAATTGAAAGGATGTAAGTGACCTGAATTGTCATCATATAAACCGCCTACATAAATATCACTACCTAGATGCTGTTTGAGTTTCGCTTTATCCCAAAGCTGCATATGTTGATAGCCAAAATTTTCACGCCCGGCTTTTTCTACCGCAATCAGATCATCCATACGGCGGGGGTTGAGTGCAAGGGTCGCATAGCCTTTTTTCCAGTCGCATTGAATATTATATTTTGTAATGCGTTCATCTATAATCTCTATCGCTTCCAGTGACATTTCCCAAAGCTTGCGTGCTTTATCAAAACCTACTTGTTTTATGTACTCATCAATGCCTTCTTCAAAACCGTTTATGGCTTGCCCACCACTACGACCGGAAGCGCCGAAACCAACCCGAGCCCCTTCCAATACCACCACTTTTTTCCCTTTTTCCGCCAGTTCTAATGCCGCGGATAAGCCAAAAAAACCGGCACCGACAACACAGACATCGGCGTGTTCAAGTTGTGTTAAAGCTGGAAGTGATAAGTCCTGATTGCGTGAATCGAAATAATAGGAAGGAACGTGTTCTTGATGAGCAAAAGTTAGCATAAAACCTCTCGTTGATAAGAATTGGCAAAATCTTACTCGGATGGGGAAATATGTCAAATTCTTTGTAAAAAAAATGTTATTAGCTTGTATTTGTACACTTTATATGCTATTTATCTCGCCTTGAAATTCAGTAGTAGTTTGATATGTAAGACATAAGGATTGTCATCTAATAATTTACTATTTAATAAAGAATTATAACCATGGAATCATAATCATGAAAAAATTGTCTTTTCTTCTTATTCTTCCCTGCTTGAGTTATGCTGACGTGATAAAAAGCGGGTCAATAGATAATATTCACAATGTTACGGATAATCCACCGACCGATGAGGAAGGGTATAGTGTCTATAGTAGCGTTATTATCGGTGCTAAATTTGGGGAGAGATTATCTCCACCAAGCGAGCTAACCATTAATAATGGCTCAAAAGTTAAATTTAATGATGTTACCCATATCGGTAACCATAGTGGCGGTTATGGAATATTAAGAGTCGATGGTGCAGGAACTATTTTAAAAGCAAATGATGCGCTTAATGTAGGGCAATCCGGCGCAAATGCTGAACTCTGGATAACTAATGGTGCAAAAGTGACCCAAGCAAACAAAAGATTTAACGATAATTATTTGGGACACGGCGGAAGTACCACTTCACTTATCGTTATTGATGGAAAGGATTCGGAGCTCACTTATAATGATAGTATTGAAGCAGATCTGGTAAGTAAAATCCGTATTCTGAATGGCGGCACTTTTAACGTAAACTATAACAAGGGGACAACTTATCTTTATGATGTTGAGAACCAAGGATATTTTAATACTGCCCACGGTATTGTGATTAGAAAAACATTAAAAATAGGAAGCGATGATCATACACAAGCGGGCGAATTTAACTTTCCTAGAGGAATTATTGCAAGTCCAAATGCCCGGTTAGTTTTTAAAAAACTCAAAGAAGACGATATTATTTTTCCATTAGTGCATTGTTATAATTGTAATATTGAATATGACGCGCCTGAAAAAATGCAGATAAACAATATATCAAGAGCAGGTAAAAATTCAGTTAATGAAATGCTTATTAACCAAGGTACATTGGCATTGACAGACCAATCAACGTTTGAGCGTTTTGGCGTAAAAAATTTAACAATTTTCAATGATGGTACTCTTTCCCTCAGTAATATCGGGCAAAAATCGGCTTATGATGAAAATAATTTGAACAATTCACCTTTTGTACAAGAAAATTTTATTCATCAAGGTACACTTGATTTGGCAGACGGTTCAAATCAACCTAATTTCTCTCATCTTGTTGTAAATAACTATACTTCCGGCGGAACATTACTTGTTGATACGGTTTGGAATAAAGATTCGAGTACATCCGGCAGTGATATTTTGCACATCTTAGGAAATATTGATTCCTCACGCGGTGCAACTACCGTCAAAACGAAAAACGGAATTTTTGGTGATATCGAAAAGACAAATCAAAAACAAACTTCTTCCCTCGTCGCTATTGCCGAAAAAGATCACAATGGTCTGGCATTTATAGGCAAATCGGCAACATTGAATGCCGGAGAAGCGCAATTAGTTAAAGTGGGCAACAAATATTATTGGACACTTGAAGCACTTGAGTCGAAACCTGAGCCTCAACCACAGCCTGAGCCTCAGCCACAGCCTGAGCCTCAACCGCAGCCTGAGCCTCAACCACAACTAGAGCCTCAACCACAACTAGAGCCTCAACCACAACTAGAGCCTCAACCACAACTAGAGCCTCAACCACAACCAGAGCCTCAACCACAACCAGAGCCTCAACCACAACCAGAGCCTCAACCACAACGAGAATCTCAACCACAACCAGAATCTCAACCACAGCCTGAGTCTCAACCACAACCAGAATCTCAACCACAGCCTGAGTCTCAACCACAGCCTGAGTTGCAACCGCAACTTGAGTCTCGACCACAACCTGAACCAAAACCAAATAAGAAAATTAGAACAGCAGCATCATCGGCTTATATTCAAATGCCTTATACCAATATGGAGTTGGCTTACAGTGCTGTTGATACGTTGGCTAAACGACGCGGTAGTACGGTTAATTCGCAAACCACTACACAGCATGGTGTTTGGGGACGCGTTGTGAGTAAATACCTTAAAGCTGATGGAAAACATCGTTTGAATAATAAACAACATCAATATCTTGCTCAGGTAGGTGTTGATTTGGATAGACATACACAAGATTCAGTAACTAAACAAACTGGGATTTATGCAACCTTTGGTTATAACCACATTAATTTTTCCGACAGATTCCGTGCCGAAAACGGTCGGATTGTCAGCGATAAACATACGGGAACAGGAAAAACCAAAGCAGGATTGTTCGGAGTTTATCACTCGGTTTTTTGGCAAAATGAATCTTATCTTGATCTTATCGGACAAGTAGGTTACTTACGCAATGAATATCGCCCAAGAGAAGGAAACAAAATGACTCAAGAGGGTATGACAGCCTTAATCTCAACAGAGATGGGGCTAACATTCCATTTAAATGAAAATTGGTCATTTGAGCCACAAACTCAGTTAATTTATCAACATTTATACTTAAAAGATCTGTATGATAAACACCTTAATATTCAATATCGTAACCAATCCGGATTACGCGGACGACTGGGTTCAAGCCTTAATTTCCGAGATAATGCCTATTTATTTGCGCTTACGGCAAATGTTTGGCATGATTTCTTGAACAATAAGCCGGTAAAAATTGGTAATCGGGATTATCGCGAATATTATGCAAAAACTTGGTTGGATACGGGATTACAGTTCCAATGGAATGCAACGAATAATCTCTCTTTTTACGCTCACACGCATATTGAACATTCTTTGCAAAAACAAACACGCCGCGCTTACCAAATTGGTGCCGGTGTACAATATGTTTGGTAGCAAATAAATTCGGCTCGGTAATGCTATTACTGAGCTAATATTTCTTTACTTGTAATAATCCCCCTAGGAGACTGATAAATTGAAAAAATCTGTTGTTTGTTCCATCAAAAACCTTTTCCTCTCTGCGACCGCACTTTTTGCGGCCTCTGCTTTTGCCAACAACAAACTTTATGTGTATAACTGGACGGACTATGTGCCGCCCGAACTCGTCGCTCAATTTACCAAAGAAACCGGTGTGGAAGTCATTTATTCCACCTTTGAGAGCAACGAAGAAATGTATGCCAAACTAAAATTAACGGAGAATACCGGCTCCGGCTATGATTTGGTATTCCCGTCAAGCTATTATGTGAATAAGATGATCAAGGAAAATATGTTGCAACCCCTTGATCACAGCAAATTAAGTAATTTAAAACAGATTCCGACACATTTGCTTAATAAAGAATTTGATCCTGAGAATAAATATTCTCTACCTTATGTGTATGGTTTAACCGGAATTGAAGTGAACGCAGATGAGATTGATCCGAAAACCATCACAAGCTGGGCGGATCTTTGGAAACCTGAATTTAAACACAAAGTATTGATGACCAGCGATGCCCGTGAAGTGTTCCACATCGCTTTATTATTGGAAGGAAAATCGCCTAACACCACAAATGAAGAGGAGATAAAAGCTGCCTACGAGCGTTTGCTGAAATTATTGCCTAATGTGGTAACGTTCAACTCTGACTCACCGGAAGTGCCTTATGTACAGGGTGAAGCCACCATTGGGATGATTTGGAACGGTTCGGCTTATCTTGCTCGTAAAGAAAACCCAAGCCTGCAATTTGTGTATCCGCAAGAGGGGGCGATTTTCTGGATGGATAACTATGCTATCCCTAAAACGGCAAAAAATGTGGAAGGGGCGCACAAATTTATTGATTTCCTACTTCGTCCTGAAAATGCCAAAGTGGTAGTGGAACGCATGGGCTTTTCGATGCCGAATGAGGGCGTAAAAGCGTTACTCAGTCCTGAACTGGTGAATGATCCGACCTTATTCCCGCCTTCAGAAGAAGTGGAAAAAGGTATCATGCAAGGTGATGTCGGCGATGCCGTGGATATCTACGAAAAATACTGGAATAAATTAAAAACCAATTAATTTTTTCTTTCAAAAAAGTGCGGTTAAAAATGACCGCACTTTTTGTTATACTCCCACCAATTTTTTCTTCATTTAACGAATTTAAGGTTAATTCAATGCGTACAAGTCAATATTTATTTTCGACATTAAAAGAAACCCCGGCGGAAGCCGCCATTGTCAGCCACCAACTGATGTTACGTGCGGGAATGATTCGTCCTCTCGCCGCCGGACTTTATAACTGGATGCCAACAGGTTGGCGCGTATTGCGTAAAGTGGAAAAGGTGATTCGCGAAGAAATGGATAAAAGCGGTGCGCTTGAAATTAAAATGCCGGTGGTACAACCGGCAGAACTTTGGCAAGAGTCCGGTCGTTGGGAGCAATATGGCCCGGAATTATTGCGTTTTACCGATCGTGGAGAGCGTGGTTTTGTGATTGGCCCGACGAATGAAGAAGCCATTACCGATTTAATGCGTCGCGAAGTTACCTCTTATCGCCAGTTACCTATTAATCTTTATCATATTCAAACCAAATTCCGCGATGAAGTCCGTCCACGTTTTGGTGTGATGCGTAGCCGTGAATTTATAATGAAAGATGCCTATTCTTTCCACACCGATAAAGAAAGTTTGCAACAAACTTACGAGGTGATGTATCAAACCTATAGTAATATTTTTACTCGGTTAGGGTTGGATTTCCGTGCGGTGCAAGCGGATACGGGCTCTATTGGCGGCAGCGCTTCCCATGAATTCCAAGTGTTGGCGAATAGTGGGGAAGACGATGTGATTTTCTCCACCGAATCCGACTATGCCGCCAATATTGAATTAGCCGAAGCGGTGGCGATAGGTGAGCGTGCCGCACCGACCAAAGCAATGGAACTGGTTGATACGCCAAATGCGAAAACCATTGCGGAATTAGTGACGCAATTTGACCTGCCGATTGAAAAAACCGTGAAAACCTTAATTGTTAAAGGTGCGGTGGAAGACGCGCCATTAGTGGCATTAATTATCCGTGGCGATCACGAACTGAATGAGATTAAAGCGGAAAAATTAGCGGAAGTGGCTTCCCCTTTTGAATTTGCCGATGAAGCGGAAATCCAAGCTAAAATTGGGGCAGGCGTGGGTTCTTTAGGGCCGGTGAACCTGAATATTCCCGTTATTATCGATCGTACCGTAGCACTGATGTCGGATTTCAGCGCAGGGGCAAATATTGACGGCAAACATTATTTCAACATTAACTGGGAACGTGATGTAGCCTTGCCGAAAATCGCCGATATTCGCAATGTGGTGGAAGGCGATCCGAGTCCGGACGGCAAGGGAACACTACTGATTAAACGTGGTATTGAAGTAGGACATATTTTCCAGCTTGGCAAAAAATATTCCGAAGCAATGAATGCTACCGTACAAGGCGAAGACGGTCGCCCAATGGTCGTGACGATGGGATGTTATGGTATCGGGGTAACCCGAGTGGTTGCCGCGGCGATTGAACAACATCATGATGAGCGTGGCATTATTTGGCCGACCGATGAAATTGCGCCATTCACTATGGCGATTGTGCCGATGAATATGCATAAATCCGAAACCGTCCAGCAATATGCCGAAGAACTTTACCGCACGCTACAAGCACAGGGCGTGGATGTGATTTTGGATGATCGCAAAGAACGTCCGGGAGTAATGTTTGCGGATATGGAGCTGATCGGTGTTCCGCATATGGTGGTGATTGGCGAGAAAAATCTCGCAAACGGTGAAATTGAATATAAAAATCGCCGTACCGGTGAGAAAGAAATGATTGCAAAAGATCAATTATTTGATTTCCTGAAAGCAAAATTAGCTTAATTTACATCAGTGATCAGCCCCTCAAAATATCGCTATTTTGAGGGGCTGATTGTTTTATGGCTCACCTAATGGTCTAAAGTGCGGTCAATTATTGGCGTAAAATTGCCTCAAAACGAACTGGTTTAGCGAGCGCTTTTTTGGCTAATGCCCCAATCTTAGTTTTAGTGGTAAGTTGTTCTAAACTTTGATAGAGATAAACCAATTGCGGATTGCCCTGTTGCCAATAGCTTTCTTCAATCAGGCTTGCCACCGAGACCAATGAGTCAAATTGACGTTTAATTTGTTGCAACTGTTCAGCCTGTTTTTTGCGAAGCAAAGTTTCATCAATGCCTTGTTCAATAATGTCATCTAAAATTTGATGCGTTAATTTTATCAGCTCATTGGCTCTCTCTGGTGCGCAACTAAATTCAATTTTTCCTTCAATTTGCGGCATATAAGATTCTTGATTAAACCAACTATTGACGGAATAAATACCCGATGCTTTTTCCCTCAACACAAGGCGTAGTTTTTCTTGCACGATATCGCCAAGAATGTCTAACGCGTATTTTTGCTCTGCTTGCCATTGGTTTTCAGTAGTAAGATAAATTTCCACATCGGTGCGAGGCTCGCGTAATCCGCTCATCAAAAATGATTTTTTCGGCGTGTGGATGGTATGGATTTGAAGTTTACGCGGCTGCGTTTTTACTTCAACCGTTGCCAAATATTGTTTTGCTAATTTTTCAACATCACGTCGTGAAATATCACCGATAATGAAATAAGTAAAATCCGTGTTAGCCAAAATTTTTTCTTGATAGATTCGGCTTAATTGCGCAGCCGTAAAACCTAATAACTCGCTTTGTTTTTGCGTGTAAGCCGTGGCTATATTAGGTTGGCGCAAGCGGGATATGGCTTGCATAAACAGTGTTTCTGCATCAATTTGTTTAAAATAATCCTGTGTTTCTCGGCGATATTTTTGTAATGCACTATCGGAAATCGGGGCGGATTGCAGTTTTAACCGAAACAGCGTGAGTAAATTAGCCAGATCCTGTGATTTTGCCACACCGGTGAAGCCTTGTTTATCCTCATCAATCACCGTAGCCAACACGAGAGGATTTTGCCCAAAGAGATGATTAACATCCGCCGCAGCGAGTTCACCGACACCGCTATCATCCGCCAAAATGGTCGCAGTGCGCAACAAATGATAATCCTGATTTGGCACGGCGCGTAATCCGCCGTGGGTTACTGCGCGGAAATGAACTTGATTTGGTGTTTTATCGCTGTAATGGTAAATCAATTTTGCCCCGTTACTCAGGCGATATTCATCAATATTACCTTTATCCCAATGTTTTTCCAGCACCAATGCACCGCCTTCAGAAGTAAAGTGCGGTCGTTTTGCTTGGTGTTTTTCATGTTGCCAAGGGGTTTGGGTTTGACGCATGATTTGTTCCCAACGTTGTTCAATATCTGTGGCATTGAATGGGAGTTTTTGTTCTGGTAGCGGTTGGGTTACCAATAATAATTTGGCTTTTAATGCTAACGTCTTATTAAAGGTTTCATTGATATCGCTGAGCTTGATTTCATCTAAAAAACGGCGGTTTAGCTTGTAGCGATCTTTTGCATTTAACGTGATTTGATGATTTGCCGCAACAACAATTAGCTCATCGGCAATTTTTAAGCTGCCGCTACGAATCTCTTTTTGTTTTTCATTGAGGCGGTGAAGCCTTGTGATTTCCGCATTGAGTTCTTCCTGAGTAAAGCCGTGTTGTCGAATTTCAGCCAGAAAGGTAAATAGTGCGGTAATATTTTTTAAGTAATGCGTATTGAATAATTGCAATGAAAAAACCGTTTGTAGGGTTTCTTTACCAAGATGAGAACGGTAAAAATTAGCTGAATCCAACCAGTCACCTTGATGTTCTTCCCATTTTTGCAAACGTAAATTGACCAAACGGGTCACAATTTGCTGAATGAGATCTTGTTTGTAGTCCGTAACAGTTTCCTGCTGTTTATCCTCCTCAAAAAAACTGAGTTCCAATGCCGGAATGTTTGTGCCTTGTTCGGCAACACTTGCTACCCGCCAATGCTGAATAAGCGGAATAGAAAAGTCGATTTTATCAAGTGGTGTTTGTAAGCGTGGATCGGATTGCGCTAAGGCGTTATTCAGCAAGGTTTTGACTTCATTGGGGTCAATATCCCCCACTACGATCACCGACATATTATCCGGTCGATACCATTTATGATAAAAATCCGCCACCCGCTCACGGGAAATACGGCGAATAATCTTCATATCCCCAATGGGATCACGTAATACATAGCGGGATCCCACCATTTCTATGGCACTTTTTTTATCGCCGAGGCGCAACATCGGGCTTAATCGGCGACGCCATTCTTCTTCAACCACACCACGCTCACCGTCAAGGTCTTTCGGCAAAATAGTGAGATGATTCATCCATTGATTGATGACATCAAAGGCAAGAGAGAGCTTTTGCGGGCTGTTATCGTCCAGATTTAGGGTATAAACGGTATTTTCAAAATCGGTAAAGGCATTGATATCTCGGGCAAATTTCATGCCTAACTTTTCCAGTGCGTTAATAATGGTATTTTCAGGGTATTTTGTTGAACCGTTAAATGCCATATGTTCCACTAAATGGGCGATCCCCTTTTGATCGTCGTCCTCGTGCATTGAACCGGCATTCACCACTAAACGAAGATACACCCGATTTTTAGGCTCGCTGTTGTGTAAAATATAATATTGCAGTCCATTAGCCAGCTTGCCCTGTTTAATATCGGGATCAAAAGGTAATGTGTCGGAATCGACGTTGCTTTGGCAGGCGATAAGCATGCCAAAAGTACAAAAGAGTAAAAAAAGTGCGGTTAGTTTTTTCATCATTTTTGCTTAAATATAAAAAAAGAAAAGCTACGCTAATTCGTATTAGCGTAGCAGAAATTAATATTAACTTAGAATTTGTAGCCTATTTCCAACCAAAATTCTCGGCCGGGTGTGTAGATACCATATTCATCATTCGTTGAAATAGCTCTAACGGTTTTGGATTTACGGGTCTGATTGAGTACGTTTAGAATATCAAGTTGTAAATAAACACTGTGATTGCCGGTAATTGTCGGTTGCCAGCGAATACTGGAATCCCATTGGGTGTGGCGACCGTAATGATAGGAACGATAGCGGGAAATACCATCATTAAAATCACTATCCAGTAATTCGTAACTGCGAATCGGGGCTTTCATATAAACTTTATTTGACCAAGTAATATGGTAGTCAGGGATTGCCATATCTACACCCAATCGGGCAATCCAATCTTCGGTAGAACTATTGACTTTATTGAGCATGGCACGGCGGGTCATTAATTTACCGTCAAGATATACCGCTTCATTGGGATCAAGTTCCCGTCCGATATCTGCACGTTTGGTTTTTAACCAATCAAATCCCAAAGAGGTTGTCCAATAGCTTTTTGCCACTTGCCAAGGCTGATCATTATTTATTTGGAATGTGTAAACATCCACGCTGAAATCACCGCCGTTATGATAGGAATTCACTCGGTTGGCATCACGTTTTAACACAATTCGATTTTTATTTTGGCGGTGAATGTAATTCAATTTAAATGCTAAATTGCCGAATTCTTGTTCTATTCCCAAACTGAGTTCATCGGCATAAGGCGTTTTTAGTGAATTGAATGCTTGATATTCACGGCTGGTATCACGGTTGATTTTTAAAATTTCATTGGTCAGTTTTAATGACGCGAAAGAGCGGCCGTAATAACGGTTCAATCCTAATGTTAAACCGGTTTCTTCCCAAGGTTTATAGCGTGCCACAAAGCGTGGGGCGATGTTGTTGTTTTGCAAATAATCATCCCGTTCGATACGTACTCCGGGGCGAAATTCCAAGTTGTTCCAGGTGATTAAATCTTCCGCATAAAAGACGAAATTTTGATAACGGGTTTTTGCATTGCCTTTATAGGTGATATTGGTGAATTCAATCGGATCCATATGGGGATTGCGCTGAATAATTTTAGAATGTACATCTTGAGGGCGATTAAATTTATAGTGTGTTGCCTGATAAATACCACCAACGGAAATAGAGTGGCGACTTGTGCCTAAATCAAAAGGATCAACGGCAAATTCCGTTGAGAAATGAAGATTATTTTGTGTCAGAGAACTGTTACCGTAACCGCCTTTTTCATAATCATAAATCTGATCAAAATTTTCATCAAAAACAGAAACCGTTTCTACATTGACAGAGGAGGATTTTCGTTTATCTTTAAAGCGATCGTAAGCTAAGGTATTTGTCCAAATTCCCGAATCAAAGGAGTGAACCCATGCCAATGTCGTGCCGAAGGCTTGATGATAATCGCTGACATCGCTATCAATATTGGTAGCGTAATATTTTTGTTCTTTATAATTGGAATAACGGAATCCTAGCTCAAAGCGATCTTTTTCATTTGCCGCTAAGTTAAAATTCAGCAATAAATTATCGGAATTGCGTAGGTGATTTTGTTTATTTAATTTAACTTCGGTATCGTATCCAATGAGTCGATTTTGTTGGATTTGGGAGTAACGTTTACTGTAACCCAGCACCATACCTAAATTATCCGTTAGGCCTTTTTCCAAAACGATGTTGAATGTTTGCTTGCGATATTTAGGCTGAAATTCGGCAACACCGGCGGCATCAGGTTTGATTTTATCCAATAAATTTTGTGCCGAATTATCGACATTCATTTTTGCCCAGCCGGAATTTGTCGTGCGATATTTGAGTGAAACACTATCTTTACCACTATATTGTTTCGTTTTGGCGACCACTGCTCCCCCCATAAAGCCACCTAGACTGGCGGAAATATTGCTGTCATGTACTTCAACTTTGGAAAGCATAGAAGCATCAAAGAAATAAGCCTGTGTATGGCTAATTCCCGGCAAGACTTGCATTGCACCGTCAAAGATTTCACTATCCACCGTTAAATCGTTGTTCACATTTACATTATCGACAAAATAAGCGGTTTGGTTTGTATCCGCACCATTAATAGAGATATTTTGCGGCTTAATTTCGCCACGTTGAAAACCGTCTTGATCGCTGTCTTCATAACGAATATGCGGGTTAGAACGCAAATAATCGGTAATGTTATTATTGCTTGTAGGTGTTTTTTCTATCTCTGTGGAAGTGAGCGTTTGAGTGGAGGAAAGGGATTTATTATTGTCTCCATATACCACAATTTCTGGCAGCATATTAGCGTGATTTGTCGTTTTTTCTTCAGAAAAAGCGCGAGAGGCGCATAATGTTAAGCAAATAAAAAATGTAATTTGGTTTTTATACATGGTATTCCTTATGGCTTAAAAATAAGAATTGTTATCATATTCATCTTATTTTTAATGTAAAGGAATTTTTATCAATTAACGAACGTTTGAATTTTTATTGTGCTTAAAATAGAAAAAGACAAAATGATGAAAACTATTTGGGAATAAAACTAGCGAAAGGCAAATAGCTGAGAAATGGACGATGATAGGCGGTAAATAGTTTTAAACAATATTTAAAAGAATGAAGGGGAACAACCATTCCCCTTTTTTTAATTTTCAAATAATTCAACGCTCAGCACACCTTCTTCCGTTTTTAATAATGTGTAAATATCTTTAATCATTGCACTATCAATAGCAAAACATCGGATCTGAACTCTAACCTCACCATTGGGTAAATCTTTTACGAAAAGATTTTCAATGCGGTAATCATTTTGAATCAATAGATTTGTAATGATTGCAATCGAAGTAGATGAACTGAGATGAATGATAATTTTGGTTTTCTTTTTTTTCCCTCTATGACGGACTAAACGCTGTATCATAGGGCTAAAACGAATGGCGATTAAAATCATCGCCGTCGCAATAAAGGCATCAAAAGTAAAACCGGCACCGGTTGCAATACCGATTGCGGCGGCAGCCCAAATAATCGCAGCGGTAGTTAATCCTGAAATCGCATCATTTTTCTTATGTAAAATCACACCGGCACCTAAGAAACCGATGCCGCTAATAACTTGTGCCGCAAGACGCATCGGGTCGGTGCGAATGTTTTCGGATACTTGTGCGTAATGTTCTGCCGCTTGAATAGAAACCATGGTTAATACACAGGTTGTAATCGCAATAATTGAGCAAGTTTTAATGCCAACGGGTTTGTGTTTTAACTCACGTTCTAAACCGATAATACTACCTAAAAGTAATGCCAGAAACATTTTGCCGAGAATCGTTAAATGATGGGGGCTTAAAAGTGCGGTCAAAATAAGGGATGAATTTTCCATAGTGCTGTTTTTTATTCATAAAGTATAGGATTCTACCCACTTGAAAAATAAAAATATAGTTAATTTTATAATCTTTTGCTTTTCTTTGGTCGCATTTTACTCGGAAATTCAGTAAAATTAGGCGCTTTATGGATGTGGAATAGAGATAAACTTATGCAAAATTCAACCCCGAATATTGGCTTTGTGAGCTTGGGTTGTCCTAAAAACTTAGTGGATTCTGAACGTATTCTGACAGAATTACGTAGTGATGGTTACAATATCGTACCGAATTATGAAAACGTTGATTTGGTGATCGTCAATACATGCGGTTTTATTGATAGCGCAGTGCAAGAATCTTTAGAAGCCATCGGAGAGGCGTTAGAAGAAAATGGTCGGGTGATTGTTACCGGTTGTCTTGGTGCAAAAGAAGATCGTATTCGTGAGGTACACCCGAAAGTATTGGAAGTCTCCGGTCCTCATAGCTATGAAGCTATAATGGCTCAAGTACATAAATACGTGCCGAAACCGACACATAATCCTTACTTTAGCCTTGTGCCTAAACAAGGGGTGAAATTAACCCCAAAACATTATGCTTATTTGAAGATTTCTGAAGGCTGTGATCATCGCTGCACATTTTGCATTATACCTTCCATGCGTGGTGATTTGGAAAGCCGCTCTATCACTCAGGTATTAGAGGAAGCCAAACGTTTAGCTGAAGCCGGGGTGAAAGAGTTGCTCGTCGTATCGCAAGATACTTCCGCCTATTCTCTGGATTTAAAACGCCAAGAGGGAGGGGTAAAAACCTCATTCTGGAACGGAATGCCGATTAAAAACGATTTAATGACGCTTTGTAAACAGCTAGGGAAACTCGGCATTTGGGTCCGTCTGCATTATGTTTATCCGTATCCACACGTTGATGATTTAATCCCTCTTATGGCAGACGGTACGTTATTGCCTTATTTGGATATTCCTTTGCAGCACGCCAGCCCGAAAATTCTCAAAGCAATGAAAAGGCCGGGAAGTATTGACCGCACTTTAGAGCGGATTAAAAAATGGCGTGAAATTTGCCCCGATTTAACCTTGCGTTCCACCTTTATTGTGGGTTTCCCGGGTGAAACGGAAGAAGATTTTCAATTATTACTTGATTTCTTGAAAGAAGCCCAACTCGATCGTGTCGGCTGTTTTAAATTTAGTCCGGTGGACGGTGCGCCTGCAACGGATATGCCGGATCAAGTGCCGGAAGAGGTTAAAGAAGCACGTTTCCATCGCTTTATGCAATTACAACAGAAAATTTCAGCCGAGCGTTTAACACAAAAAGTGAGAAAAACCTTAGATGTATTGGTCGATGAAATAGATGAAGAAGGTATCATCGGACGTTCCAAAGCGGATGCACCGGAAGTGGATGGTCTGGTTTATGTTGAGAATATCAGCGGCATGGATGTGAAAGTCGGTGATGTAATTAAAGTTACTATTACCCAATCAGATGAATATGATCTGTGGGGAACTTGTTAAATTAAAATAAAAAGGAAAATAAAATGTCTGAAGTGAAAAAGCCAAGTGTTGTACGTTTTGAAGAAAAAGTGGCAGCCAAAAACTATGAAGACGCTTGCGTTGAGCTACTTGATATTCTTGGTCAGATCGATTCAAATTTCGGTGAAATTAAGGATATTGAAATTGATGTTCCCAAACAGCTTGAACATCTTACCCAAGATAGACATATCTACTTTGCTACTCGCATGGCGGTAGCTATTACAGAATTATTCACCGACCCGAAATTAGACATTTCTGTTTCCGGCGCACGACGTTTCTTAACGTTACAACGCTGGCTAAATCTGATTTTTGCTGCATCGCCTTTTGTTAATGCGGATCATATTTTACAAACCTATAATCGGAAGCCAAATCCTGAGAACCCGTTAGATATTCATTTGGATACGTCAGAATCTGCATTGATTAAGTTCTGCATTTTATATTTGCCAGAATCAAATGTTAACCTTAATTTAGATGCGTTATGGAATATTAATCCGGAACTTTGTGCCTCTCTGTGTTTTGCATTACAGTCACCTCGTTTTATTGGTACGGAACAATCATTTGGTAAACGTGCAGCCCTCTTGCAATGGTTCCCTAAAAAATTAGCGCAGATTGAAAATCTAAACAATCTTCCTAGTGGTATTTCTCATGATGTATATATGCATTGTAGTTATGATGTTGCACAGAATAAACATGATGTAAAACGGGGACTAAACCAGGTTATACGTCGCTTTCTTCTTGAGCAAGGCTGGACTGATCGTGATGTAACAAAATTAGGTGAGCGTAATGGTAAGCCGGTGATGGTTGTACTTTTAGAACATTTCCACTCCGCACACTCAATCTATCGCACGCATTCAACATCAATGATTGCCGCACGTGAACATTTCTATTTAATTGGTATCGGTGGTAAGGCTGTGGATGATTCGGGTAGAGGCGTATTTGACGAGTTCCATTTAATCAACGGTAATAATATCCTTGATAAATTGACGTTCTTAAAAGGGATTTGTGATGAAAACGGCGCAGCTATATTTTATATGCCAAGTATTGGAATGGATCTCACAACCATTTTTGCCAGCAATACCCGCCTTGCGCCGATTCAGACTATTGCATTAGGGCACCCAGCCACGACTCACTCAGACTTTATTGAATATGTGATTGTTGAAGATGATTACGTGGGTTCGGAAGCCTGTTTTAGTGAAACCTTATTACGTTTACCAAAAGATGCACTTCCTTATGTGCCATCCGCTCTCGCACCACAGAATGTGGAATACCGATTACGCGCTCATCCGGAAGTGGTGAATATCGGTATTGCCTCCACAACAATGAAATTAAATCCTTATTTCTTGGAAGCATTAAAAGCCATTCGTGATCGTGCTAACGTAAAAGTACACTTCCATTTTGCATTGGGGCAATCTAGCGGTATTACCCATCCTTATGTAACACGTTTTATTAAATCTTATCTAGGTGATGATGCCACGGCACACCCACACTCGGCTTATCACCAATATCTTCAAATTTTGCATAATTGCGATATGATGGTAAACCCATTCCCATTTGGGAATACAAACGGCATTATTGATATGGTGACTCTTGGTTTAGTCGGTATCTGTAAAACCGGTTCTGAAGTACATGAACATATTGATGAAGGCTTATTCAAACGTTTGGGCTTACCTGAATGGCTAATTGCCAATACCGTCGATGAATATGTAGAAAGAGCGATTCGTTTAGCTGAAAATCATGAAGAACGTTTGGCATTACGTCGTCATATTATTGAAAATAACGGCTTACAAACTCTCTTTACCGGTGATCCAAGCCCGATGGGGAAAGTCTTGTTAGAAAAATTTAATGAGTGGAAAGTGGTTAATTTAGGTGAAAAAACCAAGAAAAAAACGGTAACGAGAAGACCGGCAACAAAAAAAGCGACCACTCAAGCAAAAACTTCAAAAACTACAGCTAGGAAAAGTGCGGTCAAATCTGAAACTAAATCTACTTCGAAAAAAGTTGCAGTGAAAAAAGCAACCGGCAAGACAGCTTAAAAAAATGAAAATCCCCGAAAGGGGATTTTTTGTTGGTAAGAATTAATGAATTTCTTGAGATTAATTATAAAAATACTTGATTTTGACTGCGCTATCTTGTAATTAATAAACCCATTCAAACACAACATAAACAAAGGAAAAAACTATGAAAAACGTCGGTTTTATCGGATGGCGCGGAATGGTCGGTTCCGTATTAATGGATCGTATGGTGCAAGAAAATGATTTTGCCAACATCAATCCTATTTTCTTTACCACTTCCCAAGCCGGGCAAAAAGCCCCTGTCTTTGCCGGCAAAGAGGCGGGCGAACTCAAAAATGCTTTCGATATTGACGAACTTAAAAAATTAGACATTATCGTCACTTGTCAAGGTGGCGACTACACCAACGAAGTGTATCCAAAATTAAAAGCAACGGGTTGGAACGGTTACTGGGTTGATGCAGCCTCGGCATTACGTATGGAACAAGACGCCATCATCGTACTCGATCCGGTAAACCAAAATGTGATTGACGAAGGCTTAAAAAATGGCATTAAAACCTTTGTAGGTGGAAACTGCACAGTAAGCCTAATGTTAATGGCGATCGGCGGTTTATTTGAACGTGATTTGGTGGAATGGGTCTCTGTGGCAACCTACCAAGCAGCCTCAGGTGCAGGGGCGAAAAATATGCGTGAATTGCTTTTGCAAATGGGCTTATTACGTGATGCCGTGAAAGATGAATTGGCCAACCCTGCGGCTTCTATTTTAGACATTGAACGTAAAGTCACCGTAGAAATGCTTTCAAATGATTTCCCAACAGAAAACTTTGGTGCCGCATTGGGTGGCAGCCTTATCCCTTGGATCGACAAATTATTGCCTGAAACCGGACAAACCAAAGAGGAATGGAAAGGCTATGCGGAAACTAACAAAATTCTTGGTTTAAGCGACAACCCGATTCCGGTTGACGGTTTGTGTGTGCGTATCGGTGCATTACGTTGCCACAGCCAAGCCTTTACTATCAAACTGAAAAAAGATTTACCGTTAGCGGAAATTGAACAAATCATTGCCTCACACAATGAATGGGTGAAAGTGATTCCAAACGACAAAGAAACCACATTACGCGAATTAACCCCTGCGAAAGTTACCGGCACATTAAGTGTGCCTGTCGGACGTTTACGCAAACTCGCTATGGGGGGCGAATACCTCGCTGCGTTCACCGTGGGCGACCAACTCTTATGGGGTGCGGCAGAACCGGTTCGCCGTATTTTGAAACAGTTGGTGGGGTAGGTTTTACTCGCTAACGTAAAAACGGTCGGTTGTTTAACAGAACAGCCGACCGTTTGTTATTTACTCGTTCTTCATTTCTTTTTCATTAATTTCACGATATTTATCGCAACCTTTCTGGCTACCAAAATCACAGGCAGAACCAAAATAACCTTTGGCTTTTGTTTGATCTTCCGTTTTCTCACCTAATTTTAGCCAAAACTCAGGATCACGGTTGCTATTCATTTCAGCCTCTAAAATTGCCACTCGTTCTTGGTATGCTTTCGGAATATCCATGGTTAAAATCTCAGCTTTTAATTCATCAAGGGTTAATTCTGTTTTTAGGAATATCTTCAATACCGCATCTTGTAAAAGTGCATTTCTCTCCGCTAATAACTGTTGGGCTTTAGCTTCATTTTTTTCTGTGCCAATCCCTAATAAATAGAAAATTGCCAACTGTTTATAGGTGTCTTCAAGCCAAAGATTGGTATTTTTCATTTCCAGAACAACTGCCGGTTCAACTGCTGCCACATTTAACGCTTTTGCTTGTCGATAAGTTTGTAACGACCAATCAAAGGCTTTCTCCCAGTTTTGTTTTACCCCGATTCCTTCTCGATATATTCCGGGTAATAAGGACATTGCCTGAAAATAACCTGCCTTAGCTGATTTTTCAGCCAACATTGCTGCGGTGAGTTCATCATTTTCCAAATAAAAAATCATCGCTAAATCATAATCAGCTTCAGCATCCCCCAAGGCTGAGGCTTTTTCTAACAAGGCTTTTTTATCAGATTGGTTTTCCTCAAGATCCGCCAATTTCACATAAGCACGAGCCATTTTCTGCTCGGCGGCTTTTTCATACCATTTTTTCGCTAATGTATTATTCTCATTTTCCTGATAAAACTCAGCCAATCCGTATTGAGCGACAGCATAGCCTTTTTCTGCCAGCACTCTCAATCTCTCGGGGGTGATTTCTTTTTCTTCGGAATCAGATAATTTAAATGTGCCACCATAATAATCACGTTGAATTTGTTTTTCCAACTGACGAGCCTCAGCTTGCTCAGGATAATACTGGGTAAAATAAACCCCAGCCCCAATACCTAAGGCTAAAACGAAGCCGCAAAGTAATAAATTTTTGATTTTCATTTATATCCCTTCCTCTAACATAGCCAACACTTCACACCCGTCCTGATTTCCGCCCTTACAGGCTTGGCTTGCCCAATATTTTGCTTTCGAAATATCTTGTTTAACGCCTTGCCCAAGCCTATACATAATCCCCAAATTAGTTTGAGCCATAGCCTCTCCTTGCTCCGCTGCTAAGGTGTACCATTTCACCGCTTGG
Organism: Rodentibacter caecimuris; assembly: GCF_001019715.1. GTDB lineage: Bacteria > Pseudomonadota > Gammaproteobacteria > Enterobacterales > Pasteurellaceae > Rodentibacter > Rodentibacter caecimuris. The sequence goes on along the minus strand of NZ_BBXJ01000001.1, from coordinate 916,667 downwards.
TGATAATCTTGTTTTATGCCTAGCCCTTGATGATACATCACCCCCAAATTATATTGAGCATTTGCATACCCTTGCTCTGCTGCCAAGCGGTACCATTTCACCGCTTGGTGATAATCTTGTTTTATGCCTAGCCCTTGATGATACATCACCCCCAAATTATATTGAGTCGATGAATCCCCTTGCTCTGCCAACGGTTTCCAAAGATTGTAAGCGGTTTGATAATCGCCTTTTTCTGCGGCTTCAACGCCTTGTTGAAATTGGCTTGCATTATCCGCATAAACCACAGAGCTAATCGTTGCGGTAGAAAATGCAAAAAGTGCGGTGAAAAATAGGGTGGTTTTATTGAATTTCATTGGGTTTTCCTCTTTGGTTAAATCGTTGAATTGGTTAAAAAATGATTATAAGTTGTTTTTTTGGGGGCGCAATATTTTATACTTTAGTCTTCATTAATTGATTGAAACTTGGGTGATATTGGAAAGGTCGGAGGAAAAGGAAGGCTGAACTTAGCACAATTAATGATATAATGCGCCCATTCCATTCTTTTAAGTGCAGTCGTTTTTGGTTGATTTTCTGAATGATGGCATGACATCGAAATATGACAAAAGCCCATTAATTGCGTTATTTTTATCCAAAAGCCGTTGGAATAATGATTATGATTCGAGAACCCCGTTTTTGCCAATTTGCCTTAGTGGAATTATTGCCTTTTTTTGAAAGCACGCCGACTCAATATCTTCTTGGAAAAGGAAATATTCGTATTGCTTATCGTCATTTCGTGCAGCCTGCAAGTAAAACCAAAAAATTGATGATTTTGGTGAACGGGCGGACGGAAAATATGATGAAATGGTCGGAGCTGAGCTATGATTTTTATCATCAGGGCTACGATGTGTTGTTATTTGATCATCGCGGGCAGGGCTATTCCGAACGGCTTTTAAACGACCCGGAAAAAGGGCATTTGGATGAATTTCGTTTTTATGTCGCGGATATGCAAAAAGTGATCGAAAAAACTACCGCACTTTTTGACTATCAAACCCAACATTTGGTGTCGCATTCCCTTGGTTCGTTGATTGCTGCCTACTATTTGGCGAATTGCGATCATCATATTGAAAAAGCTGTGTTATCTTCGCCTTTTTTCGGCGTGCCGTTAAAACATCCGCTGCGTGATGAATTGATTATTGCCACCATGAATTTACTGGGGCAGGGCACGCGTTATGTGTTTGGCAAAGGGGCTTACAAACCGGCACATCTTGAACGTAATGAATTAAGCTTTTGTAAAACCCGAATGAAATGGATGAATCGAATCAACCGAAAATATCCTGCTCTTCATCTTGGCGGCCCGACTTTTCGCTGGGTGCATTTATGCCTCAATGCGATAAAACGCCTTCCTTCTATTCTCCCCCGGATTGAAATTCCCGTGCTGATTTTGCAATCGGAAAAAGAAAAAATCGTGGACAACAAAACTCTGCAAAAACTGACCGCACTTTTCCCCAATGCAAGTTGTGAATTGGTTCATCAGGCAAAACATGAGATTTTATTTGAACGGGACGGTTTAAGGGAAAATGTCATGAAAAACATCACGCAATTTTTTGAAAAGCCGAATTGATAGCCATTGGCTTTTTCTGCGTTTAAAAACTCATCATATATCGCATTATTTCCAATCCCGATATGGGGTGAATGTTAAAAAGATGTTGCAAATTTGACCTTTTGCCCTACAATCACTGAGCCTCAAATACTAAGGTTCTTCCCTCTTTGAGTGTGGCGATCTTACTTTACGGAGATCTGGTTTTATTTTCTGTTACTAGGAGAATAAAAAATTATGAAAAAATGGACCGCACTTTTTACTTCAAGTGTATTTTTATTAGGCACTCACAATATTGCAACCGCAAATGACAATACGGTTTATCTCTATACTTGGAGTGAATATGTGCCGGAGGGGTTACTGGATAACTTTACCAAGGAAACCGGTATTAAAGTCATTGTGTCCAGTTTGGAATCAAACGAAACAATGTATGCCAAACTGAAAACGCAAGGCGAAAACGGCGGTTATGATGTGATTGCGCCAACCAGCTATTTTGTATCCAAAATGATACGGGAAAATATGCTGAAAGAATTAAATCACGAAAAACTGCCCGTTATCAAAGAATTAGATCCGAATATGCTGGATAAACCTTTTGATAAGGGCAACAAATATTCATTACCGCAATTATTCGGGGCGACCGGCATTGCCTATAACGCAGAAACACAGAATCCCGCCCAATTTCAATCTTGGGGCGATCTATGGAACGCTGAATTTAAGGGGCGCTTACAAATGTTGGATGATCCAAGAGAATTGTTCAATATTGCCCTGTTAAAAATGAACAAAGACCCGAATACGCAAGATCCAAAAGTATTGGAAGAGGCTTATCAAGAATTGCTCAAGTTGCGTGGGAATATCTTGGCATTTAATTCGGATAATCCGTCCAACAGCTTTATTTCGGGAGAAACCGAAGTGGGCTTATTGTGGAATGGCTCCGTGCGTATTGCAAAAAACGAAGGGGTTAAAATTGACATGGTTTACCCGAAAGAGGGCACGATGCTCTGGATTGATAATTTAGCTATTCCGAAAACCGCTAAAAATGTGGAAGGGGCACATAAGCTGATTAATTATCTGTTAAGCGCCGATGTAGCTGAGAAACTGACCTTACAAATCGGTTATCCCACTTCCAATCTCAATGCATTGAAACGTTTGCCGAAAGAATTGACGGATGATCGTGCGACATTTATCGCTCAAGATGTGATCGATAGAAGTCAATGGCAACTTGATGTTGATGATGCCATTGAGCTGTATGAAGGCTATTATCAAAAATTAAAAGCCGCTCAATAAGATTGACGATGGCAACATAAACCGCACAAAAGTGCGGTTTATTTTTCTTTAGTTTTATTCCTCGTAGATAATCAAACCTAATTTGAGCCTCTCATTAAGTAGTAAAAGCAAGCAGCGTAGTAAGTTTTAAATAAAAACCAATGTTATAACGACCGCACTTTTTCTTGTGTTTTGGTTCATCATTTCAGTGCCACAGTAATTGTGATTGGCTTTTTCCTCTCTCAACCTCTAAAATAGCCTACTCGAAAACCTATATTTGCCGGCCGATATTGCCGTCTATTTTCTTATCAAAAACAGGTAACTCAATGATTTCAGAAGATAATTTTTCTCAGCACACTCCCATGATGCAACAATATCTCAAACTCAAAGCAGAAAATCCGGATATTTTGCTGTTTTATCGTATGGGGGATTTCTACGAGCTGTTTTATGACGATGCTAAAAAAGCCGCCGCCTTGTTGGATATTTCCTTAACCAAAAGAGGACAATCGGCAGGCGAGCCGATCCCGATGGCAGGTGTACCCTATCATGCCGTTGAAGGTTATTTAGCGAAGTTAGTTGCATTGGGCGAGCCGGTGGCAATTTGTGAACAAGTGGGCGATCCGGCAACGAGCAAAGGGCCGGTAGAACGCCAAGTCGTGCGTATTGTGACGCCCGGTACGGTGAGTGATGAAGCCCTGTTACCGGAACGCCAAGACAATTTGATTGCCGCTGTGTATCAAGAAAAAGACAAATTTGGACTGGCGACGCTGGATATGACATCCGGTCGCTTTCAGCTATGCGAACTCGACGGCAAAGAAACCTTGCAAGCGGAACTGCAACGTATTGCACCGGTAGAATTACTGTACTGTGAAGATTTCGGTGAGATGGCATTAATTGAGCACTACAAAGGTTTACGCCGTCGTCCTATTTGGGAATTTGAACTTAGTACGGCGATTAGCCAGCTCAACCGTCAATTCGGCACGAGAGATCTGCGCGCCTTTGGCGTAGAAAAATCACCGCTTGGACTGAGTGCGGCGGGTTGTTTGTTGCAATATGCAAAGGAAACCCAACGTACGGCATTACCTCATATTCAAAGCATTAGTGTCGTGCAAAATCAAGATTACGTTCAGTTGGATGCCGCAACCCGACGCAATTTAGAATTAACGCAAAATCTTGCCGGTGGGAGTGATAATACATTGGTTGCCGTATTGGATAAATGTGTAACCCCAATGGGTAGCCGTCTTTTGAAACGTTGGATTCATCAGCCGATCCGTCATATTGAAAAACTCCAACAACGCCAACAAAGCATCGCAGAAATTCTGAATTTTGATTTGGTGGATGAATTACAACCTTACTTACAACAGGTGGGGGATATGGAACGCATTTTGGCTCGGGTGGCGTTACGTTCGGCACGTCCGCGTGATTTAACCCGTTTGCGTACCGCTTTGGAACAAATTCCGAACCTGCGTTCAGTTATCCGACAAAAAACACCGCCGTTTATGACCGCACTTTTTGAGAAAGTTGCCGATTTCACCGAGCAATGCGACTTACTACAACGGGCAATTGTTGAAATGCCACCGTTGCTGATTCGTGATGGTGGCGTAATTGCAGAAGGGTATCATAGCGAATTGGACGAATGGCGTATTCTTTCTGAGGGGGCAACCCAATATTTAGAAAATTTGGAACAACGCGAACGTGAAAGCACCGGCATTGATACCCTGAAAATCGGTTTTAATGCGGTTCACGGTTATTATATTCAAATCAGCCAAGGACAAGCACATAAAGCCCCGATTCATTATGTTCGTCGTCAAACTTTAAAAAATGCCGAGCGTTACATTATTCCCGAACTGAAAGAGTACGAAGACAAAGTATTGAAATCCAAAGGTGCGGCATTGGCATTGGAAAAACAGCTTTATGATGAACTCTTTGATTTATTACTCCCACACTTGGGCGCATTGCAGTTGGCAAGCCTTGTGTTATCGGAATTGGATGTATTGGTAAACTTGGCGGAACGTGCCGATACCTTAAATTATGTGATGCCGACATTTTGTGATGATATTTGTGTCAGCATTGAAAACGGCCGTCATCCGGTTGTGGAACAAGTGCTGAAAGAACCTTTTATCGCGAATCCCGTTGAATTGCATAGAGACCGCCATTTGCTTATCATCACCGGCCCGAATATGGGGGGGAAAAGCACCTATATGCGACAAACCGCGCTGATCACGTTAATGGCGTATATCGGCAGCTTTGTGCCGGCAGATAAGGCAAAAATCGGGCCTATTGATCGTATTTTTACCCGAATCGGTGCTTCGGATGATCTTGCCTCAGGTCGTTCGACTTTTATGGTGGAAATGACCGAAATGGCAAATATTTTGCATCAAGCCGGTGCCCAAAGTCTTGTGCTAATTGATGAAATCGGACGTGGAACGTCCACCTATGACGGGCTTTCTCTTGCTTGGGCATGTGCGGAATATCTGGCGAAAATTCATGCGCTGACTTTATTTGCGACCCACTATTTTGAGCTCACGGCTTTACCGGAGCAATTTCCCGGCATTATTAATGTTCATTTGGATGCCCTTGAACACAATAACACCATTGCCTTTATGCACGCCGTGCAGGAGGGCGCGGCAAGTAAAAGTTACGGGTTGGCGGTTGCGGCTTTAGCCGGAGTACCGCAATCGGTAATTAAACTGGCAAAACAAAAACTAACGCAATTAGAAAAAATATCGGGGCATGCTGCTGAACAGCAAATTCAAGCCTTGCGTGAGGCGAATCGACATCAAGGGGAACTTACCTTTGAACAGGAAACAGACGCACTTCGCGAAGCCATTGAAAAGCTTGATCCGGACGAACTAAGCCCGAAACAGGCTTTAGCGTATTTATATCAACTGAAGAAAATGGTGGAGTAAAACACAAAGAAAAACGACCGCATTTGCGGTCGTATATTCAGATGATATCGGGCTTTAAGTATAAATTACATCGATATATTTAAAGCCCAACCGTTCCTGATTATTTAAACTGCACCCGTGCATTTCTAAACAATCGCATCCAAGCGCCATCCTCGCTCCAATCTTCCGGATACCAAGAGTTGCTCACGGCGCGGAATACCCGTTCAGGGTGCGGCATCATTGCTGCGATTCGGCCATCCGCATTAGAAATCGCCGTGATACCTAATACAGAACCGTTAGGGTTTGCCGGATAGCTTTCCGTTACATTTAGGTGGCTATCAATATATTGCGCAATAATTAAATTTTGTGCTTGAAGTGCGGTTAAATTTTCCGCTGTTTTGAATTCAACACGTCCCTCACCATGGGATACGGCGATTGGCATATGTGAACCCGCCATACCTTGGAACCATAAGGAATGTGTGTCATTGATTTTCACTAAACCGACCCGGGCTTCGAAACGTTCCGATTTATTTCGCACAAAGCGAGGCCAGTTTTCCGCACCCGGAATGATTTCCGCAAGATTGGAGATAAACTGACAACCGTTACACACCCCTAAAGAAAGGGTGTTTTCATTGGCGAAGAATTGACTAAATTGTTCACGTAATTGTGGGTTAAACAAAATAGATTTTGCCCAACCACCGCCGGCACCGAGAACGTCACCGTAAGAGAAACCGCCGCACGCGACCATCGCATTAAAATCATTTAAATGGTAACGACCCGCCATTAAATCACTCATATGCACATCAACCGCAGCAAATCCGGCACGGTCAAATGCCGCCGCCATTTCCACATGGCTGTTTACGCCTTGTTCGCGCAACACGGCAACTTTCGGTTTTGCCCCTTTCGCAATATAAGGCGTGGCAATATCTTCATTCGGATCATAGGTTAAGAAAGCAGATAATCCATTGTTGTTCGGATCTTTTTTCGCCTCAAATTCTTGATCGGCACATTCCGGATTATCCCGTAAACGTTGCATTTGATGGGTTAATTCCGCCCAGATTCCACGCAATTCAGAACGTTTTTCACTGAGTAATTTTTTATTGCCGCGAGCGATTTCAATGTGATTTTCCGTTGTGACTGCACCGAGTTCGTGGGTAAGCGGTAATAAATTATGCGCATTCAAGATTTCACGTACAGCGGTTAATTCGCTTTCCGCTACTTGAATGACTGCTCCCAGTTCTTCGTTAAATAACACGGCGAGATCATTATCGCCTAAGGCGGAAATATCCACCTCGATACCACAGTTTCCGGCAAATGCCATTTCCGCCAAGGTGACGATTAATCCACCGTCGGAACGGTCGTGGTAAGCTAATAATTTACGTTCAGCCACAAGGGTTTGCATTGCTTCAAAGAAGTGTTTCAATGCACCCGCATTTTCTACATCTGCCGGTTTATCGCCCAGTTGTTTGTAAACCTGGGCAAGTGCGGTCGCACCAAGACGATTTTTACCTTCACCCAAATCAATTAGCAACAGTCGGGACGCACCTTTATCGGTACGAAGTTGCGGTGTGACGGTTTTGCGAACATCCTCCACGCGGGCAAAGGCACTGATCACTAAAGAAAGTGGAGCGGTGACGGCTTTTTTCTCGCCATTCTCTTCCCAAGTGGTTTTCATTGACATGGAATCTTTACCCACAGGAATGGTGATACCAAGCGCAGGGCAAAGTTCTTCCCCCACCGCTTTCACGGCTTCATAAAGTCCCGCATCTTCGCCACCGTGACCGGCAGCCGACATCCAGTTTGCGGAAAGTTTAATGCGTTTAATCTCGCCAATATTGGTCGCGGCGATATTAGTGATGGATTCCGCTACGGCCAAACGAGCAGAGGCACCAAAATCAAGTAATGCCACTGGTGCACGTTCGCCCATTGACATGGCTTCACCATTATAGCTATCAAGACTTGCGGTGGTGACCGCCACATCGGAAACCGGAATTTGCCATGGCCCGACCATTTGATCCCGTGCCACCATACCGGTGACAGAGCGGTCGCCAATGGTAATGAGGAAGGTTTTTTCTGCCACCACCGGTAAACGTAATACACGGTGGAGTGCTTCTTTCAGCACAATATTGTCTTGTGAAACAGGTGGATTTTTGACCGCACTTGATTGTACATTACGGGTCATTTTAGGTGTTTTACCGAGCAGCACATTCATTGGCAAATCAATCGGATCATTGTTGAAATGGCTGTCGTGCAAGGTTAAATGTTTTTCTTCTGTGGCTTCACCAATCACCGCAAACGGTGCACGTTCGCGTTCGCACAGTGCGGTAAATAAATCCAATTTTTCCGGTGCGATGGCTAAAACATAGCGTTCCTGTGATTCGTTACACCAAATTTCGAGCGGAGACATTCCTTTTTCATCACAAAGGATGGAACGTAAGTCAAATTTACCGCCGCGCTCGCCATCGTGTACCAATTCAGGCATAGCATTAGATAAACCGCCTGCCCCCACATCATGGATAAATAAAATTGGGTTATCTTCACCGAGTTGCCAGCAACGGTCGATAACCTCTTGGCAACGGCGTTCCATTTCAGGATTTTCCCGTTGAACGGAAGCAAAATCCAAATCTTCTTTTGATTTACCGCTGTCCATGGAAGACGCCGCACCGCCGCCTAAGCCGATATTCATCGCCGGGCCGCCTAATACAATCAGTTTCGCCCCAACAGGAATTTCACCTTTTTGGACGTGTTCTGCACGAATATTGCCGATACCGCCTGCCAGCATAATGGGCTTATGATAGCCACGGATTTCCTCGCCATTAAAACTGTTTACTTTTTCTTCATAAGTACGGAAATAACCGAGTAATGCAGGGCGACCAAATTCATTATTAAATGCCGCACCGCCTAACGGGCCTTCAATCATAATATCAAGGGCGGAGGCAATGCGATTAGGTTTAGAAAGCGGGTTTTCCCAAGGTTGCTCAAAGTTTGGAATCACCAAATTTGATACGGAGAAACCGGTTAAGCCCGCCTTCGGTTTTGCACCACGACCGGTTGCGCCTTCATCACGAATTTCGCCGCCGGAACCGGTTGCTGCACCGGGGAAAGGTGAGATCGCAGTTGGGTGATTGTGGGTTTCCACTTTCATTAAAATGTGCGTATCTTCATTGTGGTAACGATATTGCCCGTCTTGATCGGCAAAGAAGCGACCAACTTTTGAACCTTCCATCACTGCGGCATTGTCTTTATAAGCGGAAAGCACGAAATCCGGAGTTTTCTCGAAGGTATTTTTGATCATTTTGAACAAGGATTTTTCTTGTTTTTCACCATCAATTACCCAGTCCGCATTAAAGATTTTATGGCGGCAGTGTTCGGAATTTGCTTGGGCGAACATATAAAGTTCGATGTCGTTCGGGTTGCGGCCGAGTGCGGTGAAATTTTCCACCAAATAATCAATTTCATCTTCAGCTAAAGCGAGCCCCAATTCAATATTGGCGTTTTCCAAGGCTTGGCGCCCCCCGCCTAAAATATCCACTGTGGTGAAGGCCTTTGGCGCTTGGTGGCGGAATAAAATTTCGGCATATTTGGCATCACGTATTACTGTTTCCATCATACGGTCGTGCAAAAGTGCGGTTAATTTTTCTTGTGTTTTTTCATCTAAAGGTTGGTTAAATTCAAAGTAATAGGCAAGACCGCGTTCAATCCGATCCACTTCTTTCAAGCCACAATTATGGGCAATATCTGTCGCTTTGGACGACCAAGAAGAAATGGTACCGACACGTGGAATAACAATAAAGGTTTCACCGTTTGCTTCGTGTTCTGCCAATGTCGGGCCGTAGTGGAGCAAGGCTTTTAGCTTCGTTTCCTGTTCGCTGGAAAGGGGCGTATTGAGTTCGACAAAATGGACATATTCGGCATAGACGGATTGCACTGCCAGCCCGTTTTGTTGGAATTTTTGCATTAAGCCATTGATGCGGAATTCGGAAAGGGCAGGTGAGCCACGGAAAATTTGAAACATAAGGATTCCCTTTGAGTCTGAATAGAAATGAAAATTGCGCGCTATTATAAAGGAAAAGGTAGGAAAACGAAAACGTTTGCGTGTTGTTTTACAGCATTCTTTATCAAGTGGTTTTCTTGTAAAATATCGTTCGTTTTATTATTAACAGGAGAGAGAAATGGCTTATCAACAGGTACTTGATTTTTGGTTTAATGAGGAAACAAAACCGTTTTGGTTTGCTAAAAGTGAGGAATTTGATCGTCAGATCAGTGAGCGGTTTTATGATTTATGGCGGCAAGCGGCTCAATCGGAATTAAGCCATTGGCGTGAAACGGTGCAGGGGCGGTTAGCCGAAATTATTGTGTTAGACCAGTTTTCTCGTAATTTACATCGTGGTAGTCCTTTAGCATTTGCTCAAGACAATATGGCAATTGCATTGGCACAAGAGGCGGTTAAACAACCCGAATTTAAAAATATGACCGTGCGTGAACGCCATTTTATGCTAATGCCTTTAATGCATAGCGAAAGCAAAGTGATTCATGCACAAGCACTGCCTTTATTTGAACAATTTGGCCCTGAGGAAAGCGTTGATTTTGAATTGAAACATAAGGTCATTATTGATCGTTTCGGTCGTTATCCGCATCGTAATGCCGTATTAGGGCGGGAAAGTAGCGCAGAAGAAATCGAATTTTTAACCCAACCGGGATCGAGTTTCTAATCGATGAAATGAAAAGTGCGGTTGATTTTAACCGCACTTTATGACATCTAGATCTGATAGTCTTCTTTCAATAAATGACGGTAAGCGTATAGATAAGAAGCTCCCACAAACGCCGCGCCACCGGTAACATTGCCGAGAAAAACCGGAATCATATTTAAGAAGAATTCACCCCATGTTACCTTTGCGCCGGCAAAGATTCCCGCCGGAATAATAAACATATTGGCGACGAAATGTTGTAAGCCGATAAGGACGAAGATCATCACAGGAAACCACATAGCAAGAATTCGACCCGATGTTTGTTTTGCACCAAAATAAAACCAAATACCCATACAAACCATCCAGTTACAGGCAATGGCAGAAATAAATGCCCGTGAAAAATCCATTTGCACTTTCGCTTCGGCAATGGCTATTGTTTTAGAGGCAGCAGCCCCTTCGGTTAATCCCACGTAATGACCTAAGAAAAATGCCATAAAGAGTGCGCCGGCAAGATTTCCAAGGCTAACGATAATCCAGTTTCGTGTGAGTTTTTTAAGGCTTACCCGCTTACTTAAACGACCTAATGCCATCATCATCATATTTCCCGTCGCAAGCTCACCGCCACCGATGAGAATACAAATTAAGCAAATCGGGAATACCGCCGCTCCTAACAGGGTGGCAAGTCCGCCCCATTCGGATGGGATACCGCTGATAACTTTCAGATAAGCCATATAACCGAAACCCACATAACCGCCGCCTAAAAAGCTTAATATGGTTAAGGTTTTTAGATGACCTTGTGATTTGGCATAACTCTTGTCAATGACATCTTGTAGAATTTCATGGGGATAAAGGTCTCGTTGTGTCATAGTGATTCCTTTTATTAACGGGTAACGGGGTGAAAAATGAAAAGGTGAAAGTATGGGGACTGTGTAGTTTTGATAATGCAGGCAAAAAATAAAGTGTGCACAGTCCCTATTTTATATCTCGTCATATTTGGTTATAACGAAAATGAATAACAGACGGTAACGAGATCTACTGCCGTCGTTAAGACATTAATCCCTATGCAAAAGGTTGAAGTTCAGGATTAAGCGGCGTGTCGGCAATGTTATTAACGTAATTACACAATGTAGCCAAGCTGACACCTAAGATCACATCAATAGCATTTTGTTGGGTGTATCCCGCAGCAAAGAAAGTTTGCAGTTGTGCCGGTGTTAGTTTGGCTTTTTGTAGTATGACGGCAAGGGTAAAGCGTGCCAGTGTATCTAATTTCTGATCTTGCTCAATACGTGCGGTGGCACGAATTTGATTCACTAATTCTTCCTCTAACTTTAATACTTTTAAGGCAATTTTAGTGTGGCCTGCAACACAGAACCCACAGCCGTTCACCACTGCTGCCGTAATTTGTACGACTTCCCGTTCTGTTGTGGTAAGGCTGTTTCTACCGTTTATCCCGCCCACGGTACGGTAGGTTTCTAAAGCCGTCGGAGCATTGGCTAATACACCAATTAAATTTGGAATAAATCCATTGGCATTTTTAACCGCAGTTAATGCATCTTTTGCTTCTTCTGGTGCGCTTTCAATAGTGTGAATGGAAAATTGCGACATAAAAAAACTCCTCTCATAATAATCACTTGCAGATTGATAGTACGTGAGGAGTTTGGCTTTTGGAAAGAAATAAAGGCTATTTGATAGATGAAAAAGTTATAAGTGTGAAAAGATGATCTGCAACACTTGAGGTGTTATTTTAGGAAATAAATTTCGCCATTCTCTTCCGATACTAAAATTGAGGCGTAATCAGTTCGCCAATCACCTAATACAATGCGCTTTTTGCCATCATATTGATGAACCGCTTCACGGTGGGTATGCCCGTGAATCAGGAGTGGAGCATTGAATTGCTGCATTTTGGCTAAAGTGAAAGACTGATTAACATCCATAATGTCATCAGGTTTTTGTGCTTTGTCTTTGCGGCTTGTTGCTCGAATTTTCTCCGCAATTTTTAACCGCACTTTTAAGGGTAAATGGAGAAACAGCCATTGTCGCCACTTTTGATGGACTTTTTGGCGGAATTGTTGGTATTTCACATCATCAATGCAAAGCGTGTCGCCGTGGCAGAGCAGTGTCGGCGTGCCGTAAAGATCAATAAGTTGATAATCAGGTAATAAGACCATACCGGTTTCTTTGGCAAAACGCTGACCGATAAGAAAATCCCGATTGCCGTGGATAAAATAGCAGGCAATGCCTTTTTCCGTGATATTTTTAATGGCTCTTTTTACTTGAGCGATTAATGGCGATTGTTCGTCATCACCAATCCAAAAATCAAATAAGTCACCGAGAATATAAACTGCCTCGGCAGTTGGGGCAACATTGTGCATAAAGTCTAAGAAAAGTGCGGTCAATTTGGGCTGGATTTCGCTCAGGTGAAGATCTGAAATGAAATAAGTCTTTTTCATAAAATTTCCGTAAATTTTTGTCTAGATTAGCACAAAATCCCTTCTAATTTGCTATACTTTTGCGAAATTTTCTCATAGGTATTGATATGTTAAAACTGGCTCGAATCCTCATTGTGGTGGTTTGTTGTATTTTAATTTGTGTGCTTGGCACAATTTATTCATTTATTCGCTTTAAAAACCCAAGTAATGTGGGTGTGATGGCGCGTTGGTTCGGGCGTTTGTATCCGCTTTTCGGTTTACAGGTGGAACACCGTTTCCCGAAAAATAAACAAAACCTTGGACGGGCGATTTATATTGGTAATCACCAAAATAATTACGATATGGTGACGATTTCTTATATGGTGCAGCCTCGTACCGTGAGTGTCGGAAAAAAAAGCCTGATTTGGATACCGTTTTTTGGCATTTTGTATTGGGTGACGGGCAATATTTTTCTTGATAGAGAAAATCGCTCGAGAGCCCATAGCACAATGACCCGGCTGGCAGAACGGATTAATAAGGATAACCTTTCTATTTGGATGTTTCCGGAAGGTACACGTAGTCGCGGACGCGGTTTGTTACCGTTTAAAACCGGTGCGTTTTATGCGGCGGTAGCGGCGGGAGTGCCGATTATTCCGGTGGTTTGTTCCACGACACATAACAAAATTGATTTAAATCGTTGGGATAACGGCAACGTGATTTGTGAAATGATGGAGCCTATTGATACTCGCAATTATAGCAAAGAAACGGTTCGGGATTTAGCGGCATATTGTCATGATGTGATGGAAAAACGCATTGCCGAATTAGATGCTGAAATCGCACAAATCGAAAAGGAAAGTATGAATGCCTAAACTTTCACGCCGTCGTTTTTTAAAAAGCACGGCAATTTCAACCGCACTTGCCTGCGTACCCGCTCCTTTAATGGCGGCAAGCCGTGCAAAATTGACGGTGCCGCCGTTGATTGAGGTTCGTCGCGGTCGCCCGATTATTTTGACGATGGAAGAAACGGGATATCAGTTAGACGGCAAACATCAAGTTAGCGTATGGGGCTTTAATGGCAATTATTTAGGGCCGACAATCAAAATTAAGTCGGGCAGTTTTGCAAAACTTAATTATCACAATAATTTACCTCAACATGTTTCTCTTTCTATCCAAGGTTTACAGGCTTCCGGTGAGTTGTTTGGCGGGGCGGCCCGTGTACTTAAAAAAGGTGAATCTTGGGCTCCGATTGTGCCGATTGAGCAACCGGCAGCGACTTGTTGGTATCGTTCTGCGACATTGGCTAACTCTGCGTATCAAACCTATCGTGGCTTGGTGGGAATGTGGTTGATTGAAGATGAACAAAGCGTTAAATCAGCACTTCCACGTAAATACGGCGTGGATGATATTCCATTGATTTTACAGGATATGGAATTTAATAGTGAAGGGTTACAACTATTCAGACAAAATCAACCGCACTTTGTGGGGAACCGTTTATTAGTCAATGGGGTGGAAGCCCCTTATTTAGACGTGCCGCGTGGTTGGGTGAGATTGCGTTTGCTCAATGCTTCTTTAGCTCGGGCTTATGATCTGCGTTTGGATAATGACCAAGATATCACGGTGATTGCAAAAGATTTAGGTTTTCTTCCGCAAGGTAACGTGGTGAAATCTTTTATTTTGGCTCCGGGTGAGCGGACAGAGATCTTAATTAATTTAAGTGAGGGAGGAAATGTTTCGCTCATTTCAGGGCATAAACGGGGTATTTTTGACAAGGTAAAACAGGTTTTTTCCTCTGATGGCGAATTAGTAGAGAATACTGTGTTAGAACTACGGCCCCAAGGTGATTTTTCCGCTTTTGCGCAGAAAATGGATGTGAAATTTGAAACCGATGCCGTATCTGTGTTAAATACGAAAATTGAACGGGAACGAACATTTGTTTTGGATGTCACAAGCGGTTTAATTAACCAAAAACGTTTTGATCCGCGTCGTGTGGACGTGGTGGCAAAACAAGGTTCGATTGAACGGTGGATTCTGACTAGTTCTTTACCGGTTGGATTTACCCTCCAAGGAGCAAAATTCATTGTAGAGCGCGATGCAAACGGTGTATCGAAAGACAATGAATTAGCTTGGAAAGATACGGTGTGGGTAAGAGGTAAAACACAAATTTTGGTACGCTTTGATCAGTTTTCCTCTAATAACTATCCGTTTATTTTTGGCGCATCAAATCTTATGCTTGCCGATATCGGCTGCATTGGTATGATGGTTGTGCAATAAAGTGCGGTTATAAAAAACAACATTTTTTGAACGTTGGCTTTGCCAACTGCTGCCCCGATAGGGGGGAACAAACGAGTCAGCGAGTTTGTGAATAATTTTTAGTTTATTTTTAATTGAAGGAAAAGAGATGAATAAAACACTCGGTTTAATTTCTACTGTAGCTCTGCTATTTGGTGCGATAAATGTGGTGGAGGCTAAAACGTCTGATAATCAAAAAGAGAAAAAAATGGTTTCACCGGAAATTTATCTTTCTGTGTTTGACGCTTCAACAAAGCCTTTTACCGATCTAAAAACGACCGTATTATCGCGTAGTCAACCCAACCTTTGGCTGTGTTGGGTTGCTGAGGGTCAATTTCCTGAAATGGTTAGCACGATAGAAACTCTAAAAGCACCGGAAAAACAAGTGATTGAGGCAAGGGGTTCTCAAGTATCAACTTCAAAAGACGGCAAAGTGAATGTTATTCGTGGTAGATTAGGGACGTTGGATAGCGGTAAACGTTTAGTAAAATGTTGGTATTTTGACGAGTCTGATCCACTTGGTAACTATAAGTTTCAAATACAAATTATGGGGAAAGTTTATAAAGACTTACCGTTTAGCGTAGTAAAATAATCACAAGTAAAATGGATAATCATATTGTTGATTATCCATTTTTTTCAGTAATGCGGCGGCGGAGTTTCTTCTGCTTGGCTTGCGATATTTGAGGGTTGGAAATCTTTCAATTTATTCGCTACATAACGCAACTGTAGTTGAATTTTATCCATATCAAATTGTTGTTGAACTAACGCTTGGTTTAATTCCTCTAACAATTGTTCTTGAAATGCCACTTTCATTTCAAGTTCGGCAATGCGATTTTCTAACATTTGTTGAATTTGCATGATTTATCTCTAATATTTAAAAAAAAGTTGAGAATAGCTTAAATCCGATTTAATCTATTCGTTGCTTTTCTATTATAAAGGATTAATAAAAATGTTAAAAATTCAAAAGTTTTCCTTCACTGCATTAATCATAAGTGCGGTTGTTTCCGGAACAGTTTTTGCAGATGAAAAGGCGGATGTGAAATTTAATGATGACGTATCCTATGCCTTAACCGCCTATTCTATGACGCAAGCAAAATTAATGGCAGAACAAGGCGAGATTAAGTTAAATGAAGCCCAAGTGAATAAAGCGGTAGAAGATGTGTTGAAAGGTAAATTTACCGAAGAAAAGATTGATGAATTGACACAAACTTTAGAACAGTTTCAACAGAAAATTGTTGCTCGTGAGCAAGCGAAAATGAAAGAAATTGCACAGAAGGCACAAGATGAGGGAGATAAATATCGTACTGAGTTTGCTAAAAAAGAGGGCGTAAAAACCACAAAATCCGGTTTGTTATATCGTGTTGTTGAGGCTGGAAAAGGCGAGGTGATTAAACCAACGGATACGGTGAAAGTCCATTACACCGGTAAATTACCGGACGGTAAAGTTTTCGATAGTTCGGTAGTGCGTGGTCAACCGGCGGAGTTTCGTTTAGATCAAGTTGTAAAAGGTTGGACTGAAGGGCTTCAATTAGTGAAAAAAGGCGGCAAAATTGAGTTGGTGCTTCCTCCTGATTTAGCTTATGGCAAACAGGGTGCAGGTGCTTCCATCCCACCAAATTCAACGCTGTATTTTGAAGTAGAAGTATTGGATGTAAATCCTAAAGATAAATAATTTATCAAATTGAATAAAACATAGCCTTTGGTTATGTTTTATTCTTACCCTCCCTCGCAAAAGAGCGGTTATTTTTTAGCGTAGATTCGGAACTTATTCATGTTACATGACGAATATATTTTCACAGATGAAGATCATACCATTTTGAATTCTTATAAAGCGGTAGTGAATGGTGTGAGCGCACTTATTGGTGAGCATTGTGAGATTGTTTTGCATTCCCTAGACGATATAGAACATTCCGCTATTTGTATTGCTAACGGGCATAATACTAATCGCCAAGTGGGTTCTCCCATTACGGATTTAGCACTGCGATCTTTGCATAATATGCAAAGTGAAGGGGGCTCAAAGCCTTATTTCACAAGAGTAAAAAGTAATGTTTTGATGAAATCCGTGACCATTGCAATTCGTAATAAAACCCAAAGAATAATAGGATTGTTGTGTATTAATATTAATCTTGATGTACCGGTTTCAAAATTTATTCAATCTTTTATGCCTACTATTGAGGCAGAAGAAACCTCTTCGGTGAATTTTGCTAACTCTATGGAGGATTTGGTTTCGCAAACCGTTGAAAAAACTATTGAGGAAGTTAATGCGGATCGCTCGGTAGCAAATAATAATAAAAATCGTCAAATTGTAATTTCATTATATGAAAAAGGGATTTTTGATATTAAAGATGCGATCAATTTAGTGGCGGAACGTTTGGATATTTCTCGTCATACGGTTTATCTTTACATTCGTCAAATTAAACAAGAGCAAGAATAATGAACTATGTACTCGCGGTAAAAAGCCCTATTTACGGTACGCAAGGGGCTTATCTTGCTTATCAATTTGCAGAGGCCTTAATTGAAAAAGGGCATAGCATTAAACAAATTTTCTTTTTCCAAGATGGGGTGAGCAATGGTAATCGCTTTGTTTACCCTGCCGCTGATGAAGTGAATTTACAACGATATTGGCAGGTTTTCTCTACTAAATATAGTGTGCCTTTATATTTATGTGTGGCGGCCTCGCAACGTCGCGGAGTGGTAAATAAAATGACGACAGAAAATAAGAATAATCATAATCTGGCAGAAGGGTTTGTAATTACCGGTTTAGGGGAATTTATGGCTGCAACATTAAACGCCGATAGAGTCATCACTTTATGAAAATGGCTTTTTTATTTCATTCTGCTCCCCATGGCATATCTTCTTCACGAGAAGGGCTCGATGCCTTATTAGCCGCAACGGCATTTTGTGATGAAGAGGACATTGGTGTGTTTTTTATCGATGATGGTGTGCTTAATTTATTGAATGGGCAACAACCGGAGCGATTATTACAAAAAGATTTTATCCGCACCTTTAAGTTATTGGATTTATACAATATCAAACAGCGTTTTATTTGTCGAAAAACGCTTGATAAATTGGGGATCGTAGAGGATAACCTTATCATATCGGCAAAAAAAATTGACCGCACTTTATTACTCGCTAAGCTGAACCAAGCAGAGAAATTGCTAACATTTTAAGGGATAGTTATGCTCTATTGTTTTTCTCAGGCCAATTACGATAAAGAAGAATTAATGAGTTATCTGTCTTTGGTGACGGAGAGCGATGCCGTTGTGCTTTGGCAAGACGCCGTGTTATTGATGGTAAAACACCCCAATCATTTTAAGCATTGTAAAGCGCATTGTTTTGCATTCGAACAAGATATTTTAGCAAGAAATTTGACCGCACTTTTACCGAAAGAGAATACGGTGCAATTAATTTCTTTATTGGATTTAGTCGATATTACAGCAGAGTATTTCCCTCAGATGGCATTATAAAAATACCTGTTTTTTCTCAGATTTTTTTCACATTTTATCTATAAATCTTATTGATTCACCTAGTCCTTTATGCTATATTCCGCAACCTCTTACATCTGTCTTATGCTTATGTAAGTAGGTTCGTCCCGAAAGGGTGTTTTTTTAACTTAACGGAGCACTAATATGATCCAAGAACAGACTATGCTGGATGTTGCTGATAACTCAGGCGCTCGCAGCGTAATGTGTATCAAGGTTCTAGGTGGATCGCACCGTCGTTATGCTGCAATTGGTGACATCATCAAAATTACTGTAAAAGAAGCGATTCCTCGCGGTAAAGTAAAGAAAGGTGATGTATTAAAAGCAGTTGTTGTGCGCACCAAGAAGGGTGTTCGTCGCCCAGATGGATCAGTCATTCGCTTCGATGGCAATGCTTGTGTCATTTTAAATAATAACACTGAGCAACCAATCGGTACTCGTATTTTTGGACCTGTGACTCGTGAACTTCGTTCTGAGAAGTTTATGAAGATCATTTCTTTGGCACCAGAAGTACTGTAAGGAGAAGTGACAAATGGCTGCAAAAATTCGTCAAAACGATGAAGTAATCGTGCTTGCCGGTAAAGATAAAGGCAAGCGTGGCAAGGTAACTAAAGTGTTACCAAACGGTAAAGTATTTGTTGAAGGCATTAATATTGTCACTAAGCATGAAAAACCGGTTCCTGCATTAGGCAAGGCTGGCGGTTTAGTGAAAAAAGAAGCAGCAATTGATGTTTCAAATGTTGCGATTTTTAATCCGAAAACGAATAAAGCTGATCGTGTAGGTTTTAGATTTGAAGAAGGTAAAAAGGTACGTTTCTTTAAATCTAACAATGAAATTATCTAACAAACTGGAGTAATGCGATGGCGAAACTGCATGATTACTACAGAGATCAAGTAGTAAACGAATTAAAAAATAAATTCGGCTACAAATCTGTCATGCAAGTCCCACGAATCGAAAAGATTACCCTGAATATGGGTGTGGGTGAAGCATTGACCGACAAAAAATTGCTAGACAACGCAGTAGCGGACTTAACAGCAATCAGCGGTCAAAAACCTTTAGTAACTAAAGCTCGTAAATCTGTTGCTGGCTTTAAGATCCGTCAGGGATATCCAATCGGTTGTAAAGTGACACTACGCGGAGAGCGTATGTGGGAGTTCTTTGAACGTTTAATTACAATTGCTGTTCCACGTATTCGTGACTTCCGCGGTTTAAGTGCGAAATCATTTGATGGTCGTGGCAATTACAGCATGGGTGTGCGTGAACAAATCATCTTCCCTGAGATCGATTACGATAAAGTAGATCGTGTTCGTGGTTTAGATATCACTATCACAACTACTGCTAAGAATGATGAAGAAGGTCAAGCACTACTTGCTGCCTTTAATTTCCCATTCCGTAAATAAGGCAGGTTATCATGGCTAAACAATCAATGAAAGCACGCGATGTAAAACGCGTTAAATTGGCTGAAAAATTCTATGCTAAACGTGTAGAGTTAAAGAAAATCATTTCTGATGTAAATGCCTCTGACGAGGATCGTTGGAATGCGGTATTAAAGTTACAAACTTTACCACGCGATTCTAGCCCGTCCCGTCAACGTAACCGTTGCCGCCAAACAGGACGTCCACATGGCGTTCTTCGTAAGTTTGGTTTGAGCCGTATTAAGGTCCGCGAAGCTGCGATGCGTGGTGAAATCCCAGGCCTTAAAAAAGCGAGTTGGTAATATACCACTTTATTTTGGAATCGGAGAAAAAGTACAATGAGTATGCAAGATCCAATCGCAGATATGCTGACCCGAATTCGTAACGGTCAAGCTGCGAACAAAGTTGCGATCAGTATGCCTTCATCCAAGCTAAAAGTGGCAATTGCCAATGTGTTAGCTGCTGAAGGTTATATCGAAAGCGTTAAAGTTTCAGAAGGTGTAAAACCTGAGTTGGAAATTACTTTAAAATATTTCCAAGGAAAACCGGTTGTAGAGAGTATCCAACGTGTAAGCCGTCCTGGTCTTCGTATTTATAAACGTAAAGACGAATTACCAAAAGTTATGGGCGGTTTAGGTGTTGCTGTTGTTTCTACATCTAAAGGTGTTATGACTGACCGTGCAGCTCGTCAAGCTGGTTTAGGCGGTGAGATCATCTGTTATGTAGCTTAATAGAGAGGTAGGAAAATGTCTCGTGTTGCAAAAGCACCTGTTAATATTCCTGCCGGTGTTGAGGTTAAACTTAACGGTCAGTTATTAACAGTAAAAGGTAAAAATGGCGAGTTATCTCGCACAATTCATAATTCAGTTGAAGTTAAACAAGATAATGGTCAACTAACTTTTACTCCACGTGAAGGTTTTGTTGAGGCGAATGCTCAATCGGGTACAGCTCGTGCATTAGTTAATGCAATGGTTATCGGTGTTAATGAAGGCTTCACTAAAAAATTAGTATTGGTTGGTGTTGGTTACAGAGCACAACTTAAAGGTAACGTAGTTGCATTAAGTTTAGGCTATTCCCACCCGGTAGAGCACACTTTGCCGGCAGGTATTACTGCTGAATGCCCTTCTCAAACAGAGGTTGTATTGAAAGGTGCTGATAAGCAGTTAATCGGTCAAGTTGCAGCAGATATTCGCGCTTATCGCCGTCCTGAACCTTATAAAGGTAAAGGGGTACGTTACTCTGATGAAGTGGTACGTATCAAAGAGGCTAAGAAGAAATAATTAAGGTAACACTATGGATAAGAAATCAGCTCGTATCCGTCGTGCAGCTCGTGCACGCTATATGATGAGAGAGCAAGGTGTAACTCGTTTAGTTATTCACCGTACTCCACGTCATATTTATGCACAAGTTATTGCACCAAACGGTTCAGAAGTGCTTGCCGCTGCTTCAACTGTTGAGAAAGCAATTCGTGAGCAAGTAAAATATACTGGTAACAAAGATGCTGCTGCTGTAGTAGGTAAAACTGTTGCAGAGCGTGCCTTGGCAAAAGGCGTAAAGGCAGTTGCTTTTGATCGTTCCGGTTTTAAATATCATGGACGTGTCCAAACTTTAGCGGACGCTGCTCGTGAAGCTGGTCTACAGTTCTAATGGGGTAAATTTAGATGTCAAACATCGAAAAACAAGCTGGTGAACTGCAAGAGAAGCTAATCGCAGTAAACCGTGTATCAAAAACTGTAAAAGGTGGTCGTATTATGAGCTTTACCGCATTGACTGTGGTTGGTGATGGTAACGGCCGTGTCGGTTTTGGTTATGGTAAAGCGCGCGAGGTTCCGGCAGCGATCCAAAAAGCGATGGAGAAAGCTCGTCGCAATATGATTAATGTAGCTTTAAATGAAGGTACATTGCAACACCCGGTTAAAGGTGTTCATACTGGTTCTCGTGTATTTATGCAACCGGCTAGCGAAGGTACAGGTATCATTGCTGGTGGTGCGATGCGTGCAGTATTAGAAGTTACTGGTATACGTAATGTTCTTTCGAAAGCATACGGTTCTACCAACCCAATTAATGTTGTTCGTGCAACTATTGATGCATTAGCAAACATGAAATCACCAGAAATGGTTGCTGCGAAACGTGGTAAGACCGTTGATGAAATTTTGGGGTAATTGATAATGGCTAAAACTATTAAAGTAACACAAGTTCGTAGTTCGATTGCTCGTTTACCGAAGCATAAAGCTACCTTGCGTGGTCTTGGTCTTCGCCATATGCACCACACAGTTGAGTTAATTGATACACCAGCAGTACGTGGAATGATTAACCAGGTTTCATACATGGTTAAAGTAGAGGAGTAAGAGATGCGTTTAAATACTCTATCCCCGGCTGAAGGCGCAAAACATAGTTCTAAACGCCTTGGTCGTGGTATTGGTTCTGGTCTAGGTAAAACTGGTGGACGTGGTCATAAAGGTCAAAAATCTCGTACCGGTGGCGGAGTTCGTCGAGGTTTTGAGGGTGGTCAAATGCCATTGTACCGTCGTTTACCAAAATTTGGTTTTACTTCAATGAAAGCTGCCGTTACTGCAGAAGTTCGTTTGAATGACTTGAATAAAGTAGAAAACGGTGTGGTAACTTTAGAAACACTAAAAACTGCAAATATTTTAACCAAGGATATTCAATTTGCTAAAGTTATTTTGGCAGGCGAGTTGAAATCTGCAGTAGTTGTTCGCGGTTTACGTGTGACTAAAGGTGCGAAAGCAGCAATTGAGGCTGCTGGCGGTTCAATTGAGGAATAATTAGCAAATGGCTAAACAACCAGGTTATCAAGCTAGAAGTACCAATAGTGGTAAAAGTGAGCTAAGAAGTAGATTGCTTTTTGTTTTAGGTGCACTTATTGTTTATCGTATTGGTTCATTTATTCCGGTTCCTGGTATTGATGCAGCCGTACTCGCTCAATTAGTTGAACAACAAAAAGGTACCATCATTGATATGTTTAACATGTTCTCTGGTGGTGCATTAAGTCGAGCATCAATTCTTGCGCTAGGGATTATGCCGTACATCTCGGCATCTATCGTGATTCAATTGTTAGCAACGGTTTCTCCTGCTCTAGCTGAATTGAAGAAAGAAGGAGCAGCTGGTCAGAGAAAGATTACCAAGTATACTCGTTATGCCACGGTAGTTTTTGCGACTATTCAGGCTGTTGCGATCTCTACGGGTTTACCAAATATGTTACCTGGACTGGTTCCAAATGTTGGATTCAGTTTTTATTTTACCTCGATAGTAAGTTTAGTAACTGGTACTATATTTTTAATGTGGTTAGGTGAACAAATTACAGAGAGGGGAATTGGTAATGGTATTTCGATTCTTGTTTTCGGAGGGATTGTAGCAGGATTGCCTACTGCTATTCTAGAAACAATTGAGCAGGCTCGCCAAGGACAAATGCATCCATTAGTTCTTTTGCTAATAGCTGCAATTGTGTTTGCAGTAACTTATTTTGTTGTTTTTGTAGAAAGAGGACAACGTCGAATTCGGATTGAGTATGCTAAACGTCAGCAAGGTCGTCAGATCTTAGGTGGACATTCAACACATTTACCGTTAAAAGTTAATATGGCAAATGTAATGCCGGCAATCTTTGCATCCAGCATTATCTTATTTCCTGCAACATTGACGCAATGGTTTGGTCAAAATGATAAATTTGAGTGGTTGAATAATTTATCAATGCTGTTGAATCCTGGTCAACCTTTATATTTGCTTGTTTATGCAATTGCAATTATTTTCTTCAGTTTCTTCTACACTGGAATGCAATATAACCCGCGTGATACGGCAGATAACTTAAAAAAATCTGGTGCATTTATCCCAGGAATTAGACCGGGTGAGCAAACATCGCGTTACATTGATAAAGTAATGACCCGACTAACTTTAATTGGTGGTCTTTATGTAACGTTTGTCTGTTTGGTTCCTTATATTATGACATCGGCTTGGGATGTTAAATTCTACTTCGGTGGAACATCATTATTGATCGTTGTCGTTGTAATTATGGATTTCATTGTACAGGTTCAAAGTCACTTAATGTCGTCTCAATATGAATCTGCATTGAAAAAAGCAAACCTCAAGGGGTTAGGACAATAATTGTCCAATTAACGTAAAAAAGGATAAGCAATGAAAGTTCGTGCTTCCGTAAAGAAAATGTGTCGTAACTGTAAAATTGTTAAACGTGAAGGTGTTGTGCGTGTATTATGTAGCGACCCTAAACATAAGCAACGTCAAGGTTAATTGATAACTTTTTCTTGCAAAGAACCAGTTGAGCAGCTATACTGCCCAACTCATTTACATCCTTGATATTCTGTTTGAGTATCCTGAAACGGGCTTTTCAAGATCAGAATATCAATTAATTTAGAATATAGGAGTGCATAGTGGCCCGTATTGCAGGCATTAACATTCCTGATCATAAACACACTGTAATTGCTTTAACTGCAATTTATGGTATCGGTAAAACTCGTTCAAAAGCTATTTGTGCTGCTGCGGGGATTGCCGAAGATGTTAAGATCAGAGAGTTGTCTGAAGAGCAGATTGACAAACTGCGTGACGAAGTTGGTAAATTTACCGTTGAAGGTGACTTACGTCGTGAAGTAACACTAAACATCAAACGTCTTCTTGACTTAGGTTGTTACCGTGGTTTACGCCATCGTCGTAGTTTACCTGTACGTGGTCAACGTACTAAAACAAACGCGCGTACCCGTAAGGGTCCTCGTAAGCCGATCAAAAAATAGTCGGGGTAAATAATGGCTAAAACACCAGTTCGTGCACGTAAACGTGTAAAAAAACAAGTTGTAGATGGCGTAGCTCATATTCACGCATCTTTCAATAACACAATCGTTACTATTACCGACCGCCAAGGCAATGCTTTAGCATGGGCAACTGCTGGTGGTTCAGGTTTCCGTGGTTCTCGTAAATCAACTCCGTTTGCTGCACAAGTTGCTGCTGAACGTTGTGCTGAAATTGTTAAAGAATTCGGCTTAAAGAACTTGGAAGTTATGGTTAAAGGTCCGGGGCCAGGTCGTGAGTCAACAATTCGTGCATTAAATGCAGCGGGTTTCCGTATCACGAACATTACAGATGTAACCCCGATTCCTCATAACGGTTGTCGTCCACCGAAAAAACGTCGTGTTTAATGGCGTAATAGGATAGTTGGAGAAAGAAAATGGCAAGATATTTGGGCCCTAAACTCAAGCTGAGCCGTCGTGAAGGCACTGATTTATTTCTTAAATCAGGTGTGCGTGCGATCGATTCAAAATGTAAAATTGATACAGCACCAGGTCAACATGGTGCTCGTAAACCGCGTTTATCTGACTATGGTAGTCAGTTACGTGAAAAGCAAAAAGTTCGTCGTATTTATGGTATTTTAGAACGTCAGTTCCGTAACTACTATAAAGAAGCGAATCGTTTAAAAGGTAACACTGGTGAAAACTTATTAGTGTTATTGGAAGGTAGATTAGATAACGTTGTTTATCGTATGGGATTTGCTGCAACTCGAGCAGAAGCTCGTCAGTTAGTAAGTCATAAAGCGATCGTGGTAAATGGTCGTGTTGTGAATATCCCATCTTTCCAAGTTGCAGTTAATGATGTTATTGCTGTTAGAGAAAAATCTAAAAAACAAGCACGTATTAAGGCGTCATTAGAATTAGCAGAACAAAGAGAGAAGCCAACTTGGTTAGAAGTTGATGTAGCTAAAATGGAAGGTGTTTTTAAACGTATTCCTGAACGTTCTGATTTATCAGCAGATATTAATGAACATCTGATCGTTGAGCTTTACTCTAAATAGTAGTGAAGCTTAAAAGTAAAGAGAGGATAAAATGCAGGGTTCTGTTACAGAATTTTTAAAACCACGTTTAGTAGATATTGAGCAGATTAGCTCAACACATGCTAAGGTGATCCTTGAACCGTTAGAGCGTGGCTTTGGTCATACTCTAGGTAATGCATTACGTCGTATTCTTCTATCTTCAATGCCGGGTTGTGCTGTAACTGAAGTAGAGATCGAGGGAGTACTGCATGAGTATAGTAGTAAGGAAGGTGTTCAAGAAGATATTCTTGAAGTGCTTTTAAACCTTAAAGGTCTAGCGGTCAAAGTACAGAATAAAGATGATGTTATTCTGACACTAAATAAATCTGGAATTGGCCCTGTTGTTGCAGCGGATATCTCCCATGATGGGGATGTTGAAATTGTAAATCAAGACCATGTGATTTGTCACTTAACTGACGAAAATGCTTCGATTAGTATGCGTATTCGCGTTCAGCGTGGTAGAGGATATGTTCCAGCTTCAACTCGCATTCAAATAGATGAACGTCCAATTGGTCGTTTACTTGTTGATGCTTGTTATAGCCCTGTTGAAAGCATTTCTTATAATGTTGAAGCAGCCCGTGTTGAACAACGTACGGACTTGGATAAATTAGTTATTAATTTAGAAACAAATGGTACGTTGGATCCTGAGGAAGCAATTCGTCGTGCAGCAACAATCTTAGCAGAGCAACTTGATGCATTCGTTGATTTACGTGATGTTCGTCAGCCTGAAATTAAGGAAGAAAAACCGGAGTTTGATCCGATTTTATTACGTCCTGTAGATGATTTAGAGTTGACAGTTCGTTCTGCTAACTGTTTGAAAGCAGAAACAATTCACTATATCGGTGACTTAGTACAACGTACAGAAGTTGAGTTATTAAAAACACCTAATCTCGGTAAGAAATCGCTTACTGAAATTAAGGATGTACTTGCTTCACGTGGCTTGTCACTTGGTATGCGCCTTGAGAATTGGCCGCCAGCAAGTATTGCTGAAGACTAATTTGGTCATAGATTAAGGTTTTTCTTAGAAGGATAAGATCATGCGCCATCGTAAGAGTGGTCGTCAACTAAACCGTAATAGCAGCCATCGCCAAGCGATGTTCCGTAATTTAGCCAGTGCGTTAGTTAGTCACGAAATTATCAAGACAACTTTGCCTAAAGCTAAAGAATTACGTCGTGTAGTTGAACCGTTAATTACATTAGCAAAAGAAGATAGCGTTGCAAACCGTCGTTTGGCATTCGCTCGTACTCGTAACATTGATACTGTTGCGAAATTATTCAATGAATTGGGCCCACGTTTTGCTCAGCGTGCAGGTGGTTACACCCGTATTTTAAAATGTGGTTTCCGTGCAGGTGATAATGCTCCAATGGCTTACATTGAGTTAGTTGAGCGCCCAGAAGCTGTAGAAACAGTGACAGAATAATTTAGTTGAATAATAAAGTAAAAAAGCTCGCGAATCTGCGAGCTTTTTATTATTTGGAGTTCATAGGTAGGATAGATATGATCAATTCTATTTTTATAGAATATAATTTATATCGAAAAAATAGAAAATTTAGAGTAAAACTCATAGCATAGGTTTTACTGAATGTTCATAGGATGTTTGATTTGAAATTTGTGGAGCTTTGATGCTATCTATCAGAGAAACCAGTCAAAAATACTCACCTTTAATTTATCAAGCTCTATATTTGCCTTGTAGTATCTTATGAGGCTAGGATAATAAAAAAGCGGTAAAATTTACCGCTCTTTTCATAACTTTTATAAGCTCTTGGCAAGGTTTTTAATAAATATTTTAAAATCTTTACCTAATTTTTCATGTCGAATACCGTATTCAACAAAGGCCTGCATGTAACCGATTTTATCACCGCAATCAAAAGAGGTACCGGTCATATGGAATGCTTCGACATTTTCTTTCTCAATAAGCATATCAATCGCATCGGTTAATTGAATTTCATCGCCTACTCCAACTGGGGTCTTTTCTAATAAATCCCAAATCGCAGAAGAAAATACATAACGACCGACTACCGCAAGGTTAGATGGGGCATCTTCAATTGAAGGTTTTTCAACAATGTTTTCAATTTTAGCACTTTCCCCATCTTTTACTTCTACATTGCCGCAATCAACAATACCATAACTACTCACTTCTTCCTGATTGACGGGAGCCACCATGATTTGACTGGATCGAGTATCATTAAAACGTTTAATCATAGCGGACAAATTTTCTTTTTTTTGATTTGCGCTAAAATCGGCAAGTAGTACATCCGGTAGCACAACAGCAAAAGGTTCATTGCCTACTACTGGACGTCCACATAATACAGCATGCCCTAAACCCTTTGCATTACCTTGACGTACATGTATAAGGGTTACATCTTTAGGACAGATAGAACGAACTTCCTCTAAAAGTTGGCGTTTTACACGCTTTTCCAACATTGTTTCAAGTTCAAAAGATGTATCGAAATGGTTTTCTATAGCATTTTTTGATGAATGAGTAACGAGCACAATCTCTTTAATACCGGCAGCAACACATTCACTTACTACATATTGGATTAATGGTTTGTCTACTAATGTAAGCATTTCTTTTGGAATTGCCTTCGTGGCAGGTAACATACGAGTGCCTAAACCGGCAACAGGAATGATCACTTTCATATATTAAAATCCATAATAATTAAGATAAATCATCAGAAGATGGTTCATCTTGTTTCTTTTTTATTTGTTGGTAAATCTCTTCTCGGTGAACAGATACTTCTTTAGGTGCTTGTACGCCAAGCTTTACTTGGTTTCCGCGAACACTTAAAACTGTGATAGAAATATCGTCTCCAATAAGTACACTTTCGCCAACTTTACGAGTTAAGATTAACATCTTTTATCTCCCTAGGTCGCATTTATTAGATATCCCTATCAATCAAAAAATGGTTGGCATCCGACCAACCAAGGATTGTACTACAGATTTTCATTTAGCCAGCTCTGGGCAACAATTAAGGCTTCTGTCACATTTTCCGGTTGGGAGCCTCCTGCCATTGCCATATCCGGGCGACCGCCACCTTTACCGCCAACCTGCTGCGCCATTAAATTCACAAGCTCACCGGCTTTTATTTTAGTGGTTAAATCTTTTGTTACACCAACAATAAGATTAACTTTTTCATCCAAAATAGATGCAAACACAATAACACCGGAACCAAGCTGATTTTTTAAATCATCAACCAGCACCCGCAGTGATTTTGTCTCAACACCATCTAATTGACGAAGGATAACGGAAACATTATTAATTTTGACCGCACTTTTGACTAAATCAGAGCCAGCCTGTACTGCTGCTTTTTCTTTTAAACTTTGAAGTTCTTTCTCTAGTTTCTTTGCTTTATCCTGAAGTTGCTGGATTTTATCTACAAGAGTATTTGTATCTGATTTTAGCAATTCTGTACTTTGGTTCAAAATATCCTGTTGTTTTAATATCCAATTGATCGCATTTTCTGCGGTTACTGCTTCGATTCGGCGAATTCCTGCAGCAACAGCCGTTTCTGTTGTAATTTTAAATAAACCTATATCTCCGGTTCGTTTTGCGTGAATACCTCCACATAGTTCAATAGAGAAATCTCCCATTGTTAATACTCGAACCTGATCGCCATATTTTTCACCAAACAGTGCCATAGCCCCTTTTTCTTTTGCGACTTCAATTCCCATAATCTCTGTTTGAATTGGGAAATTTGCGCGTATTTTTTGGTTTACAAGGCGTTCTATTTCCGAGATCTGTTCTTTATTCAGTGCTTCCGGATGTGAAAAATCAAAACGTAAGGCTGCTTCTGAAACAAGAGAACCTTTTTGTGCAACATGAGTTCCTAATAGTTGGCGTAAGGCAGCATGTAGCAAGTGTGTTGCAGAGTGGTTAAGTGCGGTTTGGTTACGGCGCTCAATATCTACTACCGCTTTCACAGTTTGTCCAACGGACAATGATCCTTGCTCTAATTCACCAATATGTCCAAATATTTGACCATATTTTTGGGTGTCTTTCACATTAAAAGCAACGCCTTCTATAGTTAAGTAACCACTGTCGCCAATTTGGCCGCCTGATTCTGCATAAAATGGTGTATTTTCTAATACAACTACAGCACTTTGACCGGAGGAGATCTGTTCTACCGATTTGCCGTCATGGAAAAGTGCGGTGATTTTTGCTAAAGATTCCGATTCGGTATAGCCTTCAAATTGTGTTTCGCCCTCAACACGAATGACATTATTGTAATCTACACCGAACTGGCTTGCTGCTTGGGCACGAGTGCGCTGCGCTGCCATTTCACGTTCAAATCCCGCTTCATCAATAGTAATATTACGCTCACGACATACATCAGCGGTTAAATCCAATGGGAAACCATAGGTATCATAAAGTTTGAAAGCGATTTCACCGGAAAGCACACCATCTTTCACTTCAGAAAGTGCTTCATCTAAAAGGGTTAAACCACGCTCCAATGTGCGAGCAAACTGCTCTTCTTCCAAACGCAGTAATTTTTCGACATTTGCTTGTTTTTCTTTGATATCTTGACCGGCTTCCGCCATCACTTCAATCAAAGTAGGTACCAATTTGTAGAAAAATGCGTCTTTTGCACCAAGTAAGTGTCCATGACGCACTGCACGGCGAATAATGCGACGTAATACATACCCACGTCCTTCATTCGATGGAATGACGCCATCTGCAATTAAGTAGGCACAAGAACGAATATGGTCTGCAATTACACGAAGTGATTTATTGGCTAGATCGGTTGTGCCAACAATTTCTGCGGTTTTTGCGATTAATGTTTTAAAAATATCAATATCGTAGTTTGAATTGACATGTTGTAGCACTGCGGCAATACGCTCTAAGCCCATACCGGTATCCACCGATGGACGTGGTAATTTTTCCATTGTTCCATCAGCCAAACGATTGTATTGCATGAATACAACATTCCAAATTTCGATGTAACGATCGCCATCTTCTTCCGGTGAGCCCGGAGGTCCGCCCCAAATATGCTCGCCATGATCATAGAAAATTTCAGTACAAGGACCGCAAGGGCCGGTATCTCCCATTGCCCAGAAATTATCCGAGGCATAAGGTGCACCTTTGTTATCTCCGATTCTGATAATGCGCTCTGCTGGCACGCCAACTTCTTTATTCCAAATATCGTAGGCTTCATTATCCGTTTCATAAACGGTTACCCACAATTTTTCTTTCGGTAAGCCAAGCCACTGCGGTGAGGTTAAAAATTCCCAAGCAAAATTAATCGCATCATGTTTAAAGTAATCACCAAAGCTGAAGTTACCCAACATTTCAAAAAAAGTATGGTGGCGAGCGGTATAACCTACGTTTTCTAAGTCATTATGTTTACCACCGGCACGCACACAACGTTGAGCCGTTGTCGCACGCGAATAAGGGCGTTTGTCCAAACCTAAGAATACATCTTTGAATTGGTTCATTCCCGCATTGGTAAAAAGTAACGTTGGATCATTTTCAGGTACAAGCGAGCTACTTGCGACCACTTGGTGTTCTTTACTATGAAAGAAATTAAGGAACGATTGTCTAATTTCCGCTGTCGTTTTCATCATAAACCCGTTGTAAAAATAATTTAAAGTTAAAAAGTAAAGCGCTCCATTGTTGCATATTTTTTGAGTTTATAAAAACTTTTTACGTGTGATTATCTAATGTTGTTTGTTATTTGAGCGATTTGTTATTTTCCTTGTGGAAAAATGTCATTAGATAAAATATCCGCTAAAATCTAAAAATAAAAACCGCACTTCACTACATAATGCAAGAAGTACGGTTGAAGTTTATTTTTCAGTTTAAAAATAGGCAACAACTGTTATTTAATCGTCAAGAAGTGGAACGACTAACATATCAATTTTAATCGTATTCATTACTTGGCGTGTTGAAGACATTAACTTACTCCAAAAATCTTGGTGATGACCTGTAACCAATAAATCAACATCATACTGTTCTATCGCATCGGTCAGCACCTGTCCGAGATCACCACTACCGCTCAATTTCTCTAAAATAGGATAATCAGCTTGCTCTGCGAGTTCCAACAATGCTTTTTGAGTCTCACTTGAAATTCGATCTTGCATAGAATACATATTGACATCAATCAATCCGGTATAAAGATCCGAAAAGTTTACATCTACGTGGATGATTGAAAGTTTCGCCTCATGACGTTTTGCAATTCCTACCGCTTTTTTTACTAAGAATTCACTTTCATCTGAAAGATCCACGGCGACTAAAACATGTTTATACATAATCGACTCCTTATCTGTTGGACTTATTTACTCTGCTAGGATAGTAGCATTTCACCATTTAAAAAAACTTGCTCTAGATCACATTTTGAGAAATTACCGGTCTTTTTCCATTAGATTTTCAATCTCTTCGATTTCTTTTGGTACCGCTGCTGTTAAGATTTTATTGCCGTATTCCGTCATTAATAAATTATCTTCGATACGTACACCAATTCCTTTATATTGTTCCGGCACATCGGCGTCTTCGGAAATATACAAACCGGGTTCCACCGTAATCACCATGCCAACTTCTAAAGTGCGGCTGCGTTCTTCGCCATATTCACCTACGTCGTGTACATCCAAGCCGAGCCAATGGCCTAATCCGTGCATATAAAATTGACGGTAGGCTTTCTGCTCAATGAGTTCCTCTACATTTCCATGTAAAATACCTAACTCAACTAAGCCCTGCACTTTTATGCGGATCACCTCATCATTCACAGTCTTTATTGAATTACCCGGTACTAATAATTCAATAGCGCGTTTTTGTGCTTTTAGAACGAGTTCGTAGATTTCACGTTGAGCTTGGCTAAATTTACCGTTGACTGGAAATGTGCGTGTAATATCCCCTGCATACATCGCAAATTCACAACCGGCATCAATTAAAACTAAATCGCCTTCTTTCAAGGGTTGATCATTTTCTGTGTAATGCAAAATACAGGCATTATCTCCACCGGCGATAATCGAATTGTAAGATGCAAAACGTGCGCCATGGCGGTTAAATTCGTGCAAAATTTCACTTTCAATTTCATATTCAAAACGATTAGGGCGTGTTTTTTGCATTGCTCTAATATGTGCTAATGCGCTAATTTGCCCTGCTTGTTGCATTAAGCGGATTTCATTGGGGGATTTAATCAGACGCATTTCGCTAATCATAGGACTCCAATCCAAAACCTCCGTAAAATTAACCGCACTTTCTGAAAGCAGCTTATCTCCCCATAAATGAAATTCAGGCATATAATAAAGTGCGGTCAGATTTTTGGTCATTTTAGGAAAAACGGCATTAAAATCATCAATAGAGTAGGCCTCGTCTAGCTTGAGTTTTTGTGGGGCTCGTTCAACACCTAAACGACGCCCATTCCAAGTTTCAAGTAAAGGATCTCGCGGTCGAAGAAAGATAATCGCCTTTTCCGATTGTGCGGTTTTCACTAATAGCAAAGCGGCATTAGGCTCATTAAAACCGGTTAAATACCAAAAGTAGCTATCTTGGCGAAAGGGAAAAGTACAATCATTGTTGCGACGTTTTTCAATTTCGGAAAACAGTAACAACGCAGAATGAGGCTGCATGTTTGCCAAAACCCGTTTCCGACGTTCAATAAATTCTTCTTGGGGCAATTCGAGCATATACGCAAGATCCATTTTTCTCTCCTTTTATGTGTGTTTTTTCGTTAGTGTAATACTGGTTTTTCCGTGTTTGATGCTTGATTAAATTGTGTGTAGAACAATGTTGCGATAGTTCTTACGTATTCAATGATTTCTTCAAGCGCTTCGTTCATTTCCTCTTCATCATCGTTTTCATCATAGCCCAATTGGCAAATATCATGTAAATCAGCTACGGCCTCACCGATTTCACCTTTTTCTTTGTCTAAATGAGGCTGTGCTAATCCTAATCCGAGTAAAAAATGATTTGACCATTCGGATAGGCTATCTGCACGTGTGAATACATTTTCGCTCTCAATTAATCCCAATTCAAAAGAAAAACTTTCGACATCTGCCAATGTTTCAGAAATTGTTTGATAAAGTTCACTTACTTGTTCTAAAAGTGCGGTCGGATAAGCGTGATTATCGTGAGTAAATTGGTAGAGCAGTGGTTGCCAACTTTGATCTTTGATGCCACCACAAATTAATCCGCTTAGAAAGCCGTGAAGTTCCGTTGCGTTAATACCGATACCGGAAGATTGGAGTTGTTTGTTAAGTTCGTTTTGAGAAATTGTCATTATTTATTTCCATGATAAAAATTCTTTTCAGTGTAAACCTTTATAAATAAAAAAGCGATCGCTTTCCATTGGAAAACGACCGCACTTTTTATTTGATGATAGGTGGCGATTACATCATTCCGCCCATACCACCCATGCCGCCCATACCGGCACCTAAGTCTGCTTTTTCATCTTTTGGTAGCTCGGTTACCATACATTCCGTAGTAATCATCAAACCTGCTACAGATGCGGCAAATTGTAATGCAGAACGGGTTACTTTGGTTGGATCTAAGATACCCATTTCCAACATATCGCCATATTGTTCAGTGCTGGCATTGTAACCAAAGTTGCCTTCACCGGCTTTTACTGCGCTTGCAACCACAGAGGCTTCTTCGCCCGCGTTAGTCACGATTTGACGTAAAGGTGCTTCCATTGCGCGTAACGCAAGTTTGATTCCCACGTTTTGTTCTTCGTTATCACCGTTTAATGTTGTCGCAACTTTAGACGCTGCTCGAACCAGCGCAACACCGCCGCCGGCAACGATACCTTCTTCTACTGCCGCACGAGTGGCGTGTAATGCGTCGTCAACACGGTCTTTTTTCTCTTTCATTTCTACTTCGGTCGCCGCACCAACTTTGATAACAGCAACACCGCCGGCTAATTTAGCCACACGTTCTTGCAGTTTTTCTTTATCATAATCAGACGTGGATTCTTCGATTTGCTGACGAATTTGTGCGACACGACCATTGATTTGCGTTTGGTCGCCGATACCGTCAATAATGGTTGTATTATCTTTATTGATTACAACACGTTTTGCTTGACCAAGATCTTCTAATGTCGCTTTTTCAAGCTCCATACCGATTTCTTCGGAAATTACGGTACCTGCCGTTAAGATAGCAATATCTTGTAGCATTGCTTTACGACGATCACCAAAGCCCGGCGCTTTTACCGCTGCCACTTTTACAATACCGCGCATGGTATTCACGACTAAAGTTGCAAGTGCTTCACCTTCCACATCTTCAGCAATGATGAGTAATGGTTTACCTGCTTTCGCTACGGCTTCCAATACCGGTAGTAATTCACGGATATTGGAGATTTTTTTATCTACCAATAAAATGTATGGGTTGTCTAATTCAACAATTGCGGCTTCCGGTTTATTAATAAAGTACGGAGAGAGATAACCGCGATCGAATTGCATCCCTTCTACTACGGCAAGTTCATCTTCCAAACCGGTACCGTCTTCCACGGTGATTACACCTTCTTTACCCACTTTTTCCATCGCCTGTGCGATCAATTGACCGACAACGCTGTCTGAATTTGCCGAAATTGTCCCTACTTGTTCAATTTCTTTTGACGTTTCGCAAGGTTTAGAAAGATTTTTAAGCTCAGAAACAACCGCACTGACTGCTTTATCAATACCGCGTTTTAAATCCATGGGGTTCATGCCTGCCGCTACGGCTTTTAAGCCTTCGCTGACAATTGCCTGTGCAAGAACGGTTGCGGTGGTTGTACCGTCACCTGCGGCATCATTGGCTTTAGAGGCAACCTCTTTCACCATTTGTGCGCCCATGTTTTCAAATTTATCTTCTAATTCAATTTCACGCGCTACAGATACACCATCTTTAGTGATGGTTGGCGCTCCGAATGATTTATCTAAAATAACATTACGACCTTTCGGACCAAGAGTTACTTTCACTGCATCCGCTAATACGTTCACGCCGTTTAACATTTTTACGCGCGCATCATTACCAAATTTTACGTCTTTTGCTGCCATTTTATTGTTTCCTTTCATTTAATTTGTTTCAAAGTGCGGTGATTTTTTGTGAAGTTTTATTCAACAATCGCTAAAACATCGCTTTCAGAGATGATTAATACTTCTTCTCCGTCGATTTTTTCGCTTTTCACACCATAACCGTCATTGAAAATCACCGTATCACCTACTTTAACATCCAAAGGTTGAACTGTGCCATTTTCCAAAATACGACCTTTTCCCACCGCTAATACTTTTGCACGGGTTGATTTTGTCGCCGCAGAGCCGGTTAATACGATACCGCCTGCCGATAAGGTTTCAACTTCTTCACGTTTGATAATCAAACGATCGTGTAATGGACGAATATTCATGATTAATTTCCTTCTTTAAAAAATGTGAAATTCCCACCTTATATGGGAATAAAAATTTTACTTTCAAGAGAAAAATTTAAAAATTTTTAGCCCTAAAAAAACTAATTTGAATGATGAAAATATGTCTTGAAGCCTCATTCAAAAATGTGATCTCAATCAATTTTTTTCTTATGAAAATTTCTATAATGTTGGCAGGTTAATTAACTCAAATAGGTGAGAAAAATGACACAATTTAGAAAAGAAGTGGATTTATTGGGTGAACGTGAAGTACCGGCGGATGCTTACTGGGGTATCCATACGCTAAGAGCGGTTGAAAATTTCAATATTTCTAATGTGACCATTTCTGACGTACCGGAATTTGTACGCGGTATGGTGATGGTAAAAAAAGCTACCGCTTTAGCGAACGGCGAGTTAGGCGCTATTCCGGCAGATATCGCAAAAGCGATTGTTTCAGCCTGCGATGAAATTTTGACGACCGGTAAATGTATTGATCAATTTCCGTCAGATGTATATCAGGGCGGTGCGGGCACTTCGGTAAATATGAATACCAATGAAGTGGTTGCGAATCTTGCGTTGGAAAAACTGGGTCATCAAAAAGGGGAATACCAATTCTTAGATCCAATGGATCACGTGAACGCCAGTCAATCGACTAACGATGCTTATCCTACCGGTTTCCGTATTGCAGTATATAACAGTATTTTAAAACTGGTTGATAAAATTCAATACCTGCAAGAAGGGTTTGAAAACAAGGCAAAAGAATTCAATAACATACTGAAAATGGGGCGTACTCAGTTGCAAGATGCGGTGCCAATGACCGTAGGACAAGAATTTAAAGCCTTCGCGATATTGCTTGAAGAAGAAGTCCGTAATTTAAAACGTACCGCCGAATTATTACTTGAGGTTAACCTTGGTGCGACGGCAATCGGTACCGGTTTAAACACACCGCAGGGCTATGCGCAACTTGCTGTGAAACACCTAGCGGAAGTAACCGGTTTACCGTGCGTGTTGGCTGAAAACTTAATTGAAGCAACCTCTGACTGCGGAGCCTACGTCATGGTACATGGCGCATTAAAACGCACCGCAGTAAAACTTTCTAAAGTATGTAATGACTTACGTTTACTTTCTTCCGGTCCGCGTGCAGGATTAAAAGAAATCAATCTTCCTGAGTTGCAAGCCGGTTCTTCCATTATGCCGGCAAAAGTGAATCCGGTTGTGCCTGAAGTAGTAAATCAAGTCTGCTTTAAAGTGATTGGTAACGATACTACCGTGACTTTTGCCTCTGAGGCGGGTCAATTACAATTAAATGTAATGGAACCGGTAATCGGTCAAGCTATGTTTGAATCTATCGACATTTTAACTAACGCTTGTGTCAATTTACGTGATAAATGTGTTGACGGCATCACAGTAAACAAAGAAATTTGCGAAAAC
Source organism: Rodentibacter caecimuris (assembly GCF_001019715.1). Classification (GTDB taxonomy): domain Bacteria; phylum Pseudomonadota; class Gammaproteobacteria; order Enterobacterales; family Pasteurellaceae; genus Rodentibacter; species Rodentibacter caecimuris. The sequence goes on along the minus strand of NZ_BBXJ01000001.1, from coordinate 879,082 downwards.
TATGTGTTTAACTCAATCGGTATTGTGACTTACTTAAACCCATTTATTGGCCACCATAATGGGGATTTAGTCGGTAAAATTTGTGCCGAAACCGGTAAGGGTGTACGTGAAGTCGTGTTAGAAAAAGGATTACTCACCGCAGAGCAGTTAGATGATATCCTCTCTGTTGAGAACCTGATGAATCCGACTTATAAGGCAAAATTAAATAAATAGTTTTATAAGTTAAGAGAACCAAGTGTGGTCAAATTGACCACACTTTTTTATTGCTAAAAAACAGTCAAGATTGCCTAAGTTTTGTGTAGCGGAATTAAAAATTATATAGGGCTGACTTGTCGGTGCGAATATCTAACGAAAAAAACCGCACTGAAAAGTGCGGTTGAATTACGTAAGATATTTTCCGATTATGCTTCAGGGCCTGCTGAGATTAATGCTTTACCTTCAGCATTGGTTGCATATTTCTCAAAGTTTTTCACAAAACGACCCGCCAAGTCTTTCGCTTTTGCTTGCCATTGATCTTTGTCGGCATAGGTATCACGCGGATCTAAAATCGCAGAATCGACGCCCGGCAACACTTTTGGAATCGTTAAGTTAAAGATTGGTAATTTACCCATTTCCGCTTTTTCGATTGAGCCGTCTAAGATAGCGTCAATAATACCTCGGGTATCTTTAATCGAGATACGTTTGCCCGTGCCGTTCCAACCGGTATTGACTAAATAGGCTTCTGCACCTGCCGCTTCCATTCGTTTTACCAACACTTCAGCATACTGTGTCGGGTGCAGAGTTAGGAAAGCCGCACCAAAACAGGCGGAGAAAGTTGGCGTTGGCTCGGTAATGCCTCGTTCCGTACCTGCCAATTTTGCAGTGAAACCAGATAAGAAATAGTATTTGGTTTGTTCCGGTGTTAATTTAGAAACCGGCGGTAAAACACCAAAAGCATCAGCCGTTAAGAAAATCACTTTAGTTGCATGGCCTGCACGGGAAATCGGTTTAACGATATTATCAATATGGTGAATCGGGTAAGATACACGTGTATTTTCGGTTTTTGATGCGTCATCGAAATCAATAGAACCGTCAGCACGTACAACAACATTTTCTAACAACGCATCACGGCGGATTGCACGATAAATATCCGGCTCGTTTGCTTCAGAAAGATGAATGGTTTTGGCATAGCACCCGCCTTCAAAGTTGAAGACACCGACATCATCCCAGCCGTGTTCATCATCACCGATTAATTCACGTTTCGGATCGGTTGAAAGCGTCGTTTTACCGGTACCGGATAACCCGAAGAAAATAGCAACATCACCATCTTTACCAACGTTCGCGGAGCAGTGCATTGCACCTACGCCTTTTAACGGTAGGAAGTAGTTCATCATGGAGAACATCCCTTTTTTCATTTCACCGCCGTACCAAGTACCGCCGATTAATTGAATTCCCTCAGTTAAATTGAACGCAACAAAATTTTCAGAATTTAAACCCTGTTCTTTCCAGTTTGGATTGGTCACTTTTGAGCCGTTCATTACGACAAAGTCAGGTTCAAAGTCTTTCAGTTGTTCCTCTGTTGGACGGATGAACATATTTTTCACAAAATGCGCTTGCCATGCCACTTCAGTGACGATACGAACGGCGATACGATCTTTTTCGCTCGCGCCGCAGAAACCATCAACGACAAACAAACGCTTACGGGATAGTTGTTTAGTCACCAAGTCTTTTAAGCTTTGCCAAGTCGCTTGATTCATCGGTTTATTATCATTTTTTGCGGCTTCGGATGTCCACCAAACGGTATCTTTGGTTTTTTCATCCAAAACAATATATTTATCTTTCGGTGAACGGCCGGTAAAGATACCGGTATCAACGGCTACGGCGCCGGTATTGGTTAATGTCCCTTTTTCAAAACCCTCCAATCCGGGTTTGGTTTCTTCCTCAAATAATTGCTCGTAGCTTGGGTTATAGACAACTTCTTTTACGTCATAAATACCAAGGGTTTCAAGCGCTTTAATTACTTTGTTTAAGTCTGTCATAAGTCACCTCTGTATAAAAGATTAAAATTTAGCTACGCGCTATTTTAAAGAAAGTAAATCAGAAAAAATGTTAACTTGATCTCATTTTTGAAAATTCACATTAATTTCTACCTATTTAGAGTTGGTTTGACGGGCAAAATGAAAAAAATAAGGGGAATATGTACATTCCCCTATAAATATCGATTATTTTTTCCAATTTTTTAGTGCATCCGCAAAAGCATTACCCATTGAGCTATTGCCACGTGGATTACGCTCTTGGCGTGCAGTATTGCCCCGAGGTTTTGCCGATAAAGTGCGGTCGGATTTATCAGTATTTTTTACCGCACTTTCATCCAATCGCATTGTCAGTGCAATGCGTTTACGCGGTATATCCACATCTAATACTTTGACTTTCACAATATCGCCGGTTTTCACGACTTGATGTGGGTCTTCCACGAACTTATCACTAAGTGATGAAATATGTACCAGCCCGTCCTGATGTACGCCAATATCGACGAACGCGCCAAAATTGGTGACATTCGTAATCGTGCCTTCTAAAATCATGCCGGCTTTTAAATCCGAAATGTCTTCCACGCCCTCAATAAAAGTAGCCGTTTTAAATTCGCCACGAGGGTCACGCCCCGGTTTTTCCAATTCTTTGAAAATATCTTGTACCGTCGGTAAACCAAAACGCTCATCAGTAAACTGTGCAGCATTCAGCTGGCGCACAGTATGGCTTCCCATTAATTCTTGAATGGACTGTTGGGTCGCTTGTAAGATTTTTTCTACCAATGAATAAGCCTCCGGATGAACGCCTGAGGCATCCAGCGGATTTTTCCCATCTGCAATGCGCATAAAACCGGCACATTGTTCAAAGGCTTTTGGTCCGAGACGAGGCACTTTTTTTAGTTGCTCACGGCTGTCAAAACGACCGTTTTCATCACGATAAGCCACAATATTTTGCGCCAAGGTTTTTGTCATTCCTGCGACACGAGCGAGTAGTGGGGCGGAAGCCGTATTTAAATCAACGCCTACCGCATTCACACAATCCTCAACGACCGCATCCAATTTACGCGCTAATTGAGATTGATTGACATCGTGTTGATATTGCCCCACACCGATCGCCTTAGGTTCGATTTTCACCAGTTCAGCCAACGGATCCTGTAATCGGCGTGCAATGGATACCGCGCCACGCAAAGAAACATCTAAATGCGGGAATTCATTCGCGGCAAATTCTGAGGCGGAATAAACCGAGGCGCCCGCCTCACTCACTACTACGGTTTGCGGTTTATTGTCTTTGATTTCTTTAATCACTTCTTTCGCAAAACGTTCCGTTTCACGGGAGGCCGTACCATTACCAATCGCAATAAGTTCAACATTATGCTTGTGAATGAGATTAAATAAGGTCATTGTGGATTCGCTCTCACTACCGGTATGGGGATAAATGGTGGCGGTATCCAATAATTTCCCCGTGTTATCCACAACGGCAACTTTCACACCGGTACGTAATCCCGGATCAAGCCCCATCGTATTTTTTGAGCCGGCAGGTGCTGCCATTAAAAGTGCGGTCAGATTTCGGGCGAAAACATCAATGGCTTCTTCTTCCGCTTTTTCACGCAATGCTCCCATCAATTCTGTTTCTAAATGCAAGGACACTTTGATTTTCCATGTCCATGCAATCACTTGCTCACGCCATTTATCCGCCGGCTGACCGCTGAAACGCACGCCCAAATGTTCTCGAATAATGTCTTCACAATAACTGTGGCGCACCCCTTCCTCTGCCTCAGGATCTGCGTTTAAAGTTAGTTGTAAAATGCTTTCATTACGCCCTCGGAACATCGCCAAGGCACGGTGAGAGGGCACATTTTTCAGCAATTCTTGATGGTCAAAATAATCTTGGAATTTCGCGCCTTCCTGCTCTTTTCCTTCAACCACTTTCGCTTCAAGTTGGGCATTTTGCTGCAAATATTGTCGCACTTTTGCCAATAATTGCGCATCTTCGGCAAAACGCTCCATTAAAATATAGCGTGCGCCATCCAAGGCGGCCTTGACATCTGCCACGCCATTTTCGGCATTCACAAAAGAAAGTGCGGTCGTTTCCGGATCATTTTTTGGCTCGTTCCAAAGTAACTCGGCGAGAGGTTCAAGCCCCGCTTCAATGGCGATTTGCCCCTTTGTACGGCGTTTAGGCTTATAGGGCAAATACAAATCCTCAAGCTCGGTTTTGCTTTGGGTTGCTTCGATTTGCGCGCGCAATTCATCGCTGAGTTTGCCTTGCTCATCAATAGATTTCAAAATACTTTGACGGCGTTCTTCAAGCTCGCGTAAATAGCCTAAACGGGTTTCAAAATGGCGTAGTTGAGTATCATCTAAACCACCGGTGGCCTCTTTACGATAACGTGCAATAAATGGAATGGTGTTGCCGTCATCGACAAGTTGAATGGCGGCGAGAATTTGATTAGGTGCAACGTTAAGCTCTGTTGCGATAATTTGACTGATTTGTTGATTTAACATCGGAATACGTCTTTGTTGAAAATAAAGTTAATGAAAATCGGGGATAGAATACTGGTTTTGATAACTTGGCTCAAATATAATTCAATAAATTTTCCGACCTTTATAAAATAAATGGCAAAATCAAACTACATCACACGTCAAGGCTGGAACAGCTTAGATAAAGAACTTAAATTTTTGTGGAAAGAAGAACGCCCAAAAGTCACTCAGGCGGTTTCTGATGCGGCAGCGTTAGGGGATCGCAGTGAAAATGCCGAGTATATTTACGGCAAGCGCCGATTACGGGAAATTGATCGCCGTGTGCGTTTTCTCACCAAACGTTTAGAGGTTTTACAAATTGTGGATTACAACCCTAAGCAAGAGGGCAAAGTCTTTTTTGGCGCGTGGGTGGAATTAGAAGATGACGAGGGGGAGGTAAAACAATATCGTTTGGTCGGTTGCGATGAGTTTGACCCGGCGAAAAACTGGATCTCCATTGATTCACCTGTGGCTCGAGCTTTGATTGGTAAAACCATTGATGATGAAGTGAGTGTAGAAACGCCTTCCGGACGCATAACCCTTTATGTGAATCGTATTTGGTATGAGGAAAGTTAGGCTCAGCGCTAAAGTGCGGTTGAAATTTAAGGCAAATTTTAACCGCACTTTTTATTTTTTATTCGAGCCGATCTTCTTTTGCTGTCACCCCAAAAAATCGTTTATATTCACGCGAAAATTGAGAGGGACTTTCGTAGCCGACTAAGCTTGCTGCTTCAGCAATCGGGCGTTTTTCTTGCAAAATCAACACGCGGGCTTGCTGTAGGCGTAACTGTTTTTGGAATTTCATCGGGCTAATGCCGACAATAGCGCGGAAATGTTGGCGAAATGCAGACTCACTCATCAATGCCCTTTCGGCAAGGCTTGAAAGCGTATTTTTTGATTGCAGATGCTGTTTCATCCAGACCATCGTTTCAATAATTTTATGCGTTGCAGTGCCATCTTTCAGTAATGTCACCAATTCCGGATGAGCATGAAAAATCCGTAAAGCAATTTCCTGCTTAATCAGTTCTGCAAGAGGCCGGATAAGCGCTTCCTCTTGCAGGGTATCTACCAGTCGGGAAAGGCTTTCAAGCAGTTTTTCATTGGCATCAAACAGGTTGAAAATACGATTGGGCGTGTTGTGTTGCTGCATATTTTTATTATTCAATGCCAATGTACACGCCAAGTGAGAAAGTTGGTTAAAATCAAATTCTAACGCTAAACCTAAAAAAGGCTTGTTGAACGAGCATTCCGGCATATAAGCAAAGCCTGAAATATTCGCACCAATAAACAAAATCTGCCCCACTTCATAACAAATATGCTCGTTCTCCAAAGAAATTTCCTTCCGTCCTTGAAGAGCAACGACAATACCAAGCGGTTGCACGCAAGGTAATGAATAATTCGGATTGTCGTGGCGATAAAAACTCAAGCCTTCTATTTTGGTATGAATACGCCCTTCTTTCGGCATATAAGGCAACACTTTTGTAACCAGTTGATGGTAAAGTGCGGTCAATTTCTCAGGTGTTTTTGAAATTGTCATTTTCTACAATAAATCATGAACGAAATTTTCTGAAAATTTTAATTGAAATCAAGGTAAGATTAGAGTTCTAAATTTGAAATTTATCAGAAAAGGCAATAAAAATATCATTTTAGGCAAGTGTTTTGTATTTGGCTTTCGTTATAATACGCGGCGGTTCATACAACCGTATAAACAATAGCAAAATAGGAGCTTTACAATGACTGAATTAAGCAAACAACCTGTACGTGATTTTGCAGAACACAATGCTTATTTCCCATCAGAATATTCATTATCGCAATACACCAGCCCAAAAACTGATTTTGACGGTGTGAAGTTCGAAACACGTTACCAAGGCGATAAAAAAGTACTGATGATTGCCACCGATGAACGCTATTTACAAATGCAAAACGGTAAATGGTTTTCAACGGGGAATCATCCGGTAGAAACCTTATTACCGATGCTTCATATTCATAAAGCCGGTTTTGAAATTGACGTGGCGACTCTCTCAGGCAATCACGCAAAATTTGAAATGTGGGCAATGCCGGCAGAAGATCAAGCCGTCGCTGAAATCTACAATGAGTATTTGCCGAAATTAGATAAACCGGCAAAATTAGCGGATATCATTGATGAAGTTACCGCTGAAAATTCACCTTATGTGGCGGTATTAATTCCCGGCGGTCACGGCGCATTTAATAAAATTCCGGAAAGCCGTGAAGTAAAACGAATATTGGATTGGGCGATGGCGACCAATAAATTTATCATCACCCTTTGTCACGGCCCGGCGGCATTAGCGGCAGCTGCAATTGATAAGCACGAGGCGGATTTTCCATTCAAAGGCTATGAGCTATGTGTCTTCCCGGATGCGTTGGATGAAGGCGCAAACATTGATATCGGTTATATGCCCGGTAAATTACCTTGGTTATTAGCCGCTCGCTTGGAACAATTAGGGATGAAAGTGATGAATCAAGGCATTAGCGGTCAGGTTCACAAAGACCGTAATCTATTAACAGGTGATAGCCCGTTAGCAGGCAATAAACTTGGTATTTTAGCCGCCGAAGAATTATTAAAATCTGTGGGTTTGAAATAATTTAATCCTTTTCCAATGCCGTTGATTTCAACGGCATTTTTGTTTTAGATAATAGAATTAGTTAAATGTGATGAATATGCAACAAATCAATATGCGTGAAACGGGCGATCCCAGCGTATTATTTATCGAACATGCGCGCATTCCGCAACCTAAAGCTGATGAACTGTTAGTGAGAGTGGCATTTGCGGGAGTAAATCGTCTGGATATTATGCAGCGTCAAGGGTTATATCCAATGCCAAAAGATGTAACACCGATTATGGGATTAGAACTTTCAGGCGAAGTGGTGGCATTAGGGAAAGAGGTAAAAAATTTTAATATTGGTGATCTTGTTTGTGCTTTAACTGACGGTGGTGCCTATGCGGAATATTGTGTGGTGAAAGTAGGGCAAGTTTTGCTGCTTCCGAAAGGCTATACCTTGCAAGAGGCTGCAATGCTACCGGAAACGTTTTTCACTGTGTGGGCGAATCTTTTTATGCAACAGCAAATGAAACCGGGTGAAAGCTTACTTGTACATGGCGGAACCAGCGGCATTGGGATTACGGCATTGGCAATCGCAAAAAGCCTTGGGATAATAACTTTTGCAACAGTCGGAAATGCAGAAAAATGTGAGGTGGTGGCACAACTTGGGGCAATTGCAATCAATTATAAAACCGAAAATTTTGTGGAAAGGATTCGTCAATATCAAACGGGGGTTGATGGTGTACTGGATTTAGTAGGGGCAAGCTATTTTGCACAAAACCTTGACATTCTCAATAAAGACGGGCGGATTTTCCTGATCGGTTTTATGGGGGGACATATTGCGGAACAGGTTGATTTGCTCAATATTGCAGTAAAACGAGCCACCCTCACCGGTTCGACCATGCGTGGTAGAACAGCGGAAGAAAAAGCGGTAATTGCTCAATCTCTGTTGGAAAATGTATGGGACAAACTTGCTAAAGGGGAAATTACTAAACCTATTTTACACAAGTGCTATGACTTCAGAGAAGTTACACAGGCACACAGAGAAATGGATAAAGGCACGCATATTGGCAAGATTTTATTGGCGTTTTAATAAGCCGGCGATTCCTAAAGTGCGGTTGGTTTTGGCGGATTTTTTTAGCGGCTCGCCAAACAAATATAAATTAAAATGCCATAGAAACCGGCAGCGCTTATCCCGAGTAATCGTCCGGCAAGTTTCGGGCGTTTAGCATGTAATTTATACAGTAAACGCGAAATAATGGCGAGAATGAAAGGGTAGATCCAAAATACGGTAGAGAACAAATTGCTTTGCCCTTCCGTTAATGCATGATTTTGAGCGAAATAGGGGGAAATAATCAACGCGAGCGGCCACAGTAAAACCGGCGTGCAAAAAGCCGCAAGCCCCCAAGCGAACCCACTAAATTTTGTTGGCATAGACGGTCGTTCCATAAGCGCAATCCCACAGTAAAATAACAGAGTGGGAAATATAGCAAATAGGCTTGAGATTGGGTAGTAATTCTTTACTTTAACCTGCTTAAAGTGGTAGAGTATTGGCAACTTTTTCCATTCGGTAGGATGCCGCTTGAAATACGATCTCGATCGAGCAAAAAAATGTGTGGAAATTCTTGATAAGCGTCGTTTGGAACGTGCATTATCGGGATCCGGTGATGGGTTTCGACACGTTTTATCTCTGTTTCCTTTACTGTTTCAATTGAACCATTCGAGTTTATCCGGTTATGTGGCGCAATCCCCTTGTGGCGTGGCAAATTTTAAGTTGTCGGCTTATCAGCAACAATTCCTTTCTTCCGAATCTCCTGAACTTTACGAGCAAATAAAAGATCAAGCCTATGGTGATAATCCACCGATTTTAGGTATTTATGTGATGGGCAGTTTTGGCTCTATCAGCCAAAGTAGTAGCTCTGATATGGATACATGGATTTGCTGCCGTGAAGATTTAACAGAAAATGAACGGGATTTATTAGAACAAAAAGCCCAAAAAATCAAAGAATGGGCAATGGGGTTTGAGGTTGAAATTAATTTCTATCTGGTTGATCAACAGCGTTTCCGGCATGGATATTATTCCGAACCTTTGACGAGCGAAAACAGTGGCTCTGCACAATATATGTTATTGCTTGACGAGTTTTATCGCTCTGCCGTTCGCTTGGCTGGGAAACCGTTACTGTGGCTACATTTATGGGTAGAAAATGAAGCGGACTATGAAAACGAAGTCAAAACACGCATTCAGAACGGTTCGCTTGATTCACAAGATTGGGTTGATTTTGGCGGATTAGCGCAGTTTTCCGCTAAGGAATACTTTGGTGCAGGCTTGTGGCAACTTTACAAAGGAATTGATTCGCCGTATAAATCCGTACTAAAAATTTTGTTGTTGGAAGTTTATTCGAAAGAATATCCGAACCCTCATCTTATTGCTCGTCAGTTTAAAGAAGATCTCTTTTCCGGCAACACCACGCCTGCCCATCATTTTGATCCTTATATTGCAATTCTTTCTAAAGTGACGGATTATTTGACCGCACTTTCCGAATTTAAGCGCCTTGATTTTGTTCGTCGCTGTTTTTATGTCAAAGTAACAGAAGATTTAGCCTTATATCAAACCCATAACTGGCGGACTGATTACATACAAATTTTAGCTCAGGAATGGGGCTGGAGTGCCGAACAAATTCACGAACTGAATTATCGCCCGTTTTGGAAAATTAAGCGTGCCAAAGAAAGCCATGATAACTTAGTGAAGTTTTTGATGATGAGCTATCATAATTTGGTGAGTTTTGCCCGTAAATATAAAATTAACTCAAGCGTTGTACCACAAGATATTAATGTTCTTACCCGTAAACTCTACACGACATTTGAGGAACTACCGGGCAAGGTGATTTTACTTAATTCGCAGATTTCCCGTAATTTATCCGAGCCGCATATTTCATTTTTAGAAGTGAGGGGTAATAAGCATTTCCAAGATGGTTGGTATCTTATCAATCGAGCACCAAATACGATGATGTTTTCTCAACATCGTATTATTGAGTATAACAAAAGCCTTAATAAGCTGGTCGCGTGGGCATATTTTAATCGCTTGCTTACTGCGGAAACGCAACTTCACTTATTTAGTCGCACTATTGAGATTGAAACTTTGCGTAATTTTGTCGCTGATCTTCGGTTGTCTTTTTCACGGGAAAACTCAGTAGCAGGCGGTGATATTTTGGCAACCGCTTGTGAAATTCGTAATATTGTTATTGCCGTGAATTTAACCTCTGATCCTACGGCAAGGATTACGGAATTTAAAGATAGTCTTTCAGCCTGTGATTTATTTAGTTTCGGTTCGCTAGAACAAAATCTTGTGGGGAGCATTGATTTTACTTATCGCAATATATGGAATGAAATTCGCACGCTGCACTTTGAAGGGCCAAATGCTATTTTGATTGCGTTAAAAGTGCTATCAAATAAAATTTATCGAGATGCGAATAATCCCCCTTCCGTACAGGTTTTTTGTTACAGCCGGCATTATCGCCGAACATTACGCAATCTTGTCAGCGCGTTAGTAAATCGTTGCATAAACATTCAGCTTGGTAACCAAACCTTCAATATTCCACGTTTACGCGTAGCGGGAAAAAATTGGCAATTTTTCTTTGAAGAAAGCGGACTTAGCTTGCAAGAAGTTGAGAATAGCAGTCAAAGTGCGGTAGATTTTGATGATGTTTTACAAAGTCCGGTGGAAGAAAAAAGTGATATTTATAGTAAACATCGCAAATATCCGATTGAAATCGATCTTTTGGCGAGAGAAGGTTTCCTGCAATTTTTCTTTGAGGACAATAAAGATAATACCTTTAATGTCTATTTACTGAATGAAACCAATCAGTTAGAGATTTATCGCCATTGCGACGGTTCAAAAGATGAAAAAGTACAACAGATTAACCAACTTTATCAAGCTCTAGAGTCGGGTGATGAAAATCCGTATCACATTGAGTCTCGTAATTTTAATTATCCACAGTTTTATCAAATTCAATATAGTGATCAAGGTGATGTGCAAATTCAATCTTTTAAATATCAACAACATGTATCGGCAGTGCATTAGACGCTGTAAAATAATGAACTAGATCAAGTTTCCTGAGTTTCTTGATTGGAAGAGGGGAAAAATCCCGATAGAATGGCTCGTTTTTAGGTGACAGGTTAATAAATGTTATTGTTCACCGATGGGGGGGAAATGCAAGAAAAGTTAAAAGTTTTACTCATCGACGATCATCCGTTAATGCGTCGAGGTATCAAACAACTAATTGAATTAGAAGAAAATTTCGAAGTCGTCGCTGATGTTGGGAGTGGTACGGAAGGCATTTCTGTTGCCTTACAGACATCGCCGGATTTAATTATTTTAGATCTTAATATGAAAGGACTTTCAGGGTTGGATACACTGAAAGGTTTACGTGCTGAAGGGGTGGATGCACGTATCGTTATTTTGACGGTATCAGATGCTAAAAATGATATTTTTGCCTTAATTGATGCAGGCGCGGACGGCTATTTATTAAAAGATACAGAGCCGGAAACCTTACTTGAAGAAATCAAACGTATTGCAAAAGGCGAGGTCATTTTAAGTAACTCAATCAAAGATTTATTGATTGAACGTGAGCATCGTCGTGACCCAATGGATTTACTCACCGATCGTGAAATGGGCGTTTTACGCTTAATTGCCACCGGATTATCAAACAAACAAATTGCAGGGCAGTTATTTATTTCCGAAGAAACGGTAAAAGTACATATTCGTAATTTATTGCGTAAATTAAACGTACATTCCCGCGTCGCGGCTACCGTATTATATTTTGAATACAACGGACGCTAACAACACATTATTAAAAAGTGCGGTCAGAAAAATACTTTATTTCTGACCGCACTTTTTTATTTCGGTACACCTCGCAATAGTGGGATCGGCTCGTAAGGCGCTATTGAAGTCGGGGCGGGGACATCGCTAAACAGTAAAATAAACGGTTTTGGCGGTACGATACGTTCGTTTCGCCATAAACTTCCCATACCGACAAGCTGAATATCTGAGGGTAAATGACGCAAATTTTGCTGCAATACCGCAACGGTGTTTTTACGTGGATGTCCGATAGCGATTGCCGTACCATGCTTTCTTGCATATTGAACGGCAGCTTGAAATTGGCGCTGCACATCAGAAAACTCATTGCTGTCATCTAAGAAAATATGGCGGTCTAACGAACGAACCCCTTGCTCTCTGGCGATTTTGCCGGCAACGGAGCGACCAATCGTGCGGCTATCCAAGAAGAATAAATGCTGTGTACGAAGCGCATTCATTAAATGTGTCATTAGCGGCGTGTCAGCCGTGGCGGCACTGCCCATATGATTATTCATACCGATTGCGTGGGTCACAATATTTTTTGCCTGTTGAACGCGCTTTATTACCTGTTCTGCCGACATACCTAAATGCAATCCCCCTTCTTCAATTCTTGTTTGCTTCAAAGGTTGCATTGGCATATGAATGAGAATATCACGTCCTTGTTTTTTTGCCTCTTGGTTACGGGCTTGGGCATAGGGCGCAGAAGGAATAATTGCCACGGAAATTTCACGCGGCATGGCAAAAATCGCCGCATCTTCTTTAGGGTGGTAGCCCACGTCGTCAATGACGATGGCAAGTTTACTTTGGGCGATTGTAAATGTGGAGAAAAGTGCGGTGGAAAAAACGACGAGATTTTTGACCGCACTTTTAAATGCTATATTCATTATTTAATCCATCCGGCGGGGTTCACCGGTACACCTTTTCGACTGATACCGAAATATAATGCGGGGCGGGAAATTTCACCGGTATTGCCTACCTGTGCAATAGTTTGACCGGCTGAAACAAGTTGGTTTGGTTTGACAAAAACGGCTTGGTTAAAACCGTACAAACTCAGATCGCTGTCGCCGTGTTTGATGATAACCATATAGCCATAACCGGTAAGCTGGCCGGCTAAAATGACCCGACCGTTGGCAATGGCACGAACCGGCGTACCGTTTGAGGCGGCAATGACCATACCTTTCCAACGAACCTCACCGGCTTGAGTGGAACCAAAAGCATAAAGTGTCGAACCGTTTACCGGTTTATTATACTGACGCTTTGCTGCGCCTAAACCACTGGTACTGTTAATCAACTGACGTTCTTGCGCAGTCGGAGTATAAGGTTTGGCGGTTCGTTTCTCCTCTGCTTGTTTACGTTGTGCCAGCGCTTCCCGCTCACGCTGTTCTTGCTGGCGAGCGGCTTGTTCGGCACGTTGAATCTCTTGTTTCAGCGCCGTTTCGTTCGCCCGTAAACTGGATAATCTATCCTGATCTTTATTAATATTTTGATTAATTTCATTCAACGTGGATTGCCGTTCACGCTGAATTTTTTCTAATTCTTGCTGTTGTTTTTTCTGCGTGGCAAGTTGATCCCGGTGAGTTTGTTGTTGCCCTAAGATCGCTTCTTTTTGTTTAACAATTTGTGCCTGTGTCGCCTGAAGATTGCTAATCATCTCAATACGGGCTTGGTTTAAATGCTCGTAATAAACCTTCATTCTTGCCGCTTTCTTAGCATCTTCCGACAGCATTCTTTCCAAAGTGGAGGGATTTAACCCCGAGCGGTAAATGGCGTCCATTTGCTTGGCGAGTTTGGCTTTTTGTTCTTTTTCTTGTTTTTCTAGTTGTTTGATTTGTTTATCGGCTTCTGAGATTTGCTTACGGATTTCTTTTAAACTTAATTCGGTTTCACGTAATTCCCCGGCAACCGCATTGATTTTGCTCTCTTGACTTTTTAAGGTGGACTGAAGCTTTGCCTGCTCACGTTTTTGTTTGGCAAGTTTAGATTCTTGTTGCTTAATTTGTTGTTGGATTTGGTTGAGATTGTTGCCATAACTGGCTGACGAAAATCCTATAAGTCCACACGCAACTAAAAGTGCGGTGGATTTTGAAAGTGTTTTTGTCATCAGTTGCCAATATTGCATAGATTAAACTCTAGAAATAAAAATCAGTGAAAGCTATTTTGTCCACAAAGCGCAGATAGTAGCATTATTTTGATGGCGCTAAAATGGCTAGGTTTAATTTTTTGCGTCAGATCAGGAAATCCCGCCTTTTTGCTTTTAAACAGTGGGATTTTTTGCTATAAAGTGCGCATTCTTTTTTACTTAAATATTAGGAGAGCCCTATGGAATTAGTATTCATTCGTCACGGTTTTAGTGAATGGAATGCAAAAAATTTATTCACCGGTTGGCGTGATGTTAATTTGACTGAACGAGGTGTGGAAGAAGCCAAAGCAGCGGGTAAAAAATTGTTAGACGCAGGCTATGAATTTGATATCGCATTTACTTCCGTGTTAACCCGCGCCATTAAAACTTGTAATATTGTGTTGGAAGAATCACACCAATTGTGGATTCCTCAAGTGAAAAATTGGCGTTTAAACGAACGTCACTACGGTGCGTTACAAGGCTTAGATAAAAAAGCAACCGCAGAGCAATATGGTGATGAACAAGTGCATATTTGGCGTCGTTCTTACGATATTTCTCCGCCGGATTTAGATCCGCAAGATCCAAACTCCGCACATAATGACCGTCGTTATGCGAATCTTCCATCGGATGTTGTGCCAAATGCAGAGAACTTAAAATTGACTTTAGAACGCGCCCTTCCGTTCTGGGAAGATCAAATTGCACCGGCTATGCTTTCCGGCAAACGTGTTTTAGTGGTGGCGCATGGTAACTCACTTCGTGCGTTGGCAAAACATATTATTGGTATTTCCGATGAAGAAATTATGGATTTTGAAATTCCGACCGGTCAGCCGCTGGTGTTGAAACTTGACGATAAATTAAACTATGTAGAGCATTACTACCTTTAATTTTTTAATTTGATTCAAGGTGCGGTTAATTTAGCCGCACTTTTTGTTTAAGGAGAGATTGATGAAAAAATTATTTAAGATTTTACTTACCGTGTTGCTTTTTATTGGTAGTAATGCCGTTGTTGCATCACAAAATAAAAATACAACGATGAAGCAGGTGGTTAAGCAAACTAAAAACATACATACGAAAAAACAGATAAAGAAAAAAACAATACAGAAAAAATCGGCAAGCAAAGCGCGTAAAACGACCACTAAAAATCAAGTTTCGAACGGTAAAAAAGCAATAAAATCAGGGGCGGCTAAGAATAAACAGAAAGGTGTGAAGAAAGTTAAAAAAACAGCTTCACAAAACGTTTCTATAAAGAAAATTGAGAAGGCGGAAAGCCAAGAGCAAACCTTAAAAAACACACCGCCTAAACAAACGACGAAAGCCGTTATCGTACCGAAATGCCAAGATAACCAAGTCGCTAAAGTGCTTTCTGATGCTTTTAAGCAACAAGGTAAGGTGACGGGAACACAAATGACGGTAAAACAAATTAAACAAGCATATGAAACGCAATATTATCCGCAGCAAGGTATTCGGAGTTGTCATGCGTTAGTGGAAACCTTTGGTAAAAAATATCAAACAGATTATAGTGTAATTCTGAATGGGAGTGGCTTTTTTGTTCAGGTAGAAAATGCTCAACCGACGATTTAATTAAAAATTATAGAAGATCAAACCTAATTTGATAGGCACACAATTTTAAACGGGAGCTGTCTGGTTGGGTTTGCTCTTTCTATACTTATTGCATAAATAAACCCACTATTTTTTATATAGTGGGTTTATTTTTCATTGAAGTTTAAATTAAATGAGGTTTATTTAAAAGGTGTAGCCCAATTTTAGTTCCGCAATAGTACCATTTCCTGAGCGGCTAAACGTTTTCCGTGCATTTGTATCAATTGAAAAACCATTATTCCATTCATAGCCTATTCCCCCTCCAACACTGGTAATATGACTATTGGGTTCTGAGCGAATAGTAAATTTCCCTCCATTTTGGAATCCCCCTTGTAAATCTTTTCCTCCCGTAATAAGGGTGTAATCTGCTGAAGCTTTCAATGAGGCTTTACCGCTTGCCATTGGTAAAATGGCAATCATATCTTGCCCAATACGGCTTTCAATACGAGATGTTTGGTATTTATCAATATATAACCCTGCTGTACCTCTTTCGTTAATAACATCTTGTGTTAAGCGGAGATAAGCGACATCTAATCTTGGTACAAATTGCCAATTTTCACTTAATGGGAAAATATATTTGGCTTGAGTATAAAGGCTTGTTGCTTTTAGGTCGGTATTGACATCAAATTGATGGTGACTATATCCATTACTAATATGACGAGTCCCTTTAATATTAGTTGAGATCTGGTTAATACCTGCAGTTAAGCGCAAATTACCCATAGCTTGAGTTAAATAGGCACCAAAAGATAGCCCTTTACCATTTAATAGGCTTTGTCCACCTATTATTTTTTGCTTATGTGTTGAAAGATAAATACCTGAGGTCAAAGTATCATTCATTCCATAATGTATGCCAAGCATTGTCCCTTTTGTTGTTGCATCATCTGCTGTATCTCGATAGTGATGGCGAGAATAAAGCCCTTGGGCTGCAACATACCATTGCTGTGCTTTTAAAGGTTTCATCATCGACAAAAGTGCATTACGTTCATCTTGA
The DNA here is from genome assembly GCF_001019715.1 of Rodentibacter caecimuris. Lineage (GTDB taxonomy): Bacteria > Pseudomonadota > Gammaproteobacteria > Enterobacterales > Pasteurellaceae > Rodentibacter > Rodentibacter caecimuris. The sequence continues at coordinate 862,431 of NZ_BBXJ01000001.1, read as the reverse complement.
TTTATTTGAGCAAGCTGGTAAGCCATAGCACCATAAATATTATGCTTAACTGTGTTCTCTAAATAGAGATTAACCGCTTTTGCTGCTTCTTGTGGTGTTTTATCAGTTGTGAGTGATGAGGCTTCTAATGCATTAACACCTGCGTTTTTCCAATTCATTAAATAACTTTGATAGGCCTCGACAAATGGCGTACTAAATGGGGTATTTTCCTGTTTCGACCCGGTTATTTTATGATTTAATTGAGTAATTTTTTGTTGTAACTCACTCAGTTGTTTACTTAGCTGTTCAGTCTGCGTATTGAGTGTTGTATCCGGTTTCTCAAGCTTAGGGTTGTTTTGCAAATCCTTTTCTAACGCTGCTTTGCTTGTTTCTACCTCATTGATTTTCGCTGCTGCTATAGATAATTCCTGCTTAGTTTTATCCTGTTGTGCCTGCGCATTTTCAAGTGATTTTTTAAGCTTATCTTTTTGCTTTTCTGCTTCCTGCAATTGAGCCTGTAACTGAGCCTGCTGTTGTGCTTGTTTCTCAGCCTCTTCAGCAGTCATTACCACTTTAGGTTGAATCAGTAATTTACCATTTTTAACGACCGCACTTTGTAGCACATTATTGGTATCAAACTGAATATTTTGAGGTTCAAGCTGAAAACCGCCAAATTTGATTTCATATTCACTCGCCACTTTGGTGGTATCTACAATGAATTTGCCTAATCCACTTAGGGTTATTTTTTCATTACGCTCAGGGTCAAACAATGCGTGAGTTTCAGCATCAAGTACTTGATAGTGTAAGTCATTATTCAGAGTAATAGTATTTGTGCCTCGAATTTTTGCATTCGCTAATAAATTCGTATCCTGATTAACAATCATATCTTCCGCATTGTAGATAGCATAATCTACTTTAATCGGTTGAGAATTTTTCCTATTAGATTGACCAAAATGCAATTTATCCAAGCCATTGCCTAAATCAATAGCCTGTCCGTTAAATTTCACTTGGTTATCCGCAATAGTAAGCTCATCATTGCCTGCTTTAAGATCAATATCACCATTAATAAGAGTTTGATTGGTTAATACAACTTGGTTAGAACCGGCATCCCCTAAAATCGCCAACGGTTTTTCTGATTGATTAACCTTAAAACCATTTGCATTTAAAATGGTATTATTCAAATAGACTTGGGCGTTTTCTCCTACTTTTAATGCTGTTTTATAGCCATTAATAATAGAGTCAGTGAGGTGTGTGGTATGTTTAGCAAACAATGCGCCGTTCTCCATCCCTACACCATTGATAATTTTATTATTGATAGTGCTTTCCGAAGTTGTTAGCTTTTCGCTATCTTTTTTATTTGATGACAATGGCGCATTTTCTACTTGATAAGTTTTGCCATTATAAGTGAATGGACTGAGAGTATGATTACCAACAGTGATTTTTTCAACCTGTTCATTTTTATCTAACGTAATGTATAAACCGGTATTTTTCACATTATTTGCATTTAATGTCTCAAAATAGCGATAGGATTGGTTAGATGTCGGATCTAATTCGTATCCACCAGCAATTAAGCGCCCGGCTAAAATACCATAGTTCTCAACTTTACCTTTAAAACCTGTTTCATAGGTTGGGTTGCTTGAGCTATAAGCTCTATTCGCCTTGCCTCTAACTAATAAAGCACTATGATTACCTGAAATTATTCCGGCATTGGTAATATTTGCATTACTACTTGCATTTAATGCAACACCCGCGCCGTTATTGCGATAATCCACCCGAGTATAGCCATCTTGAGAAAATCCGTGCCAGACTTTCGCATAACCACTGATCGAACCTGCATTGATAAGCCCTCCTAGTTGTGCTTTTTGTGGAGAATATTCGCTAGACTCATTATAAGTCCAAGCGGTAATACCGTTACCACTTGAATGGGCGGTGGCTACACTCTGAATTGAATTAGAAGACAGATCAGATCTTGTGACTTCAGTAGAAGTATTTGATGTATTGGTTTCAGGCTCACAACCAGGCGTATTTTTTGCTAACCAACGGCAAAGATCTTCGCTTAACCGAGGTGTGCTGGGCTTATTTGATGAAGTTTGCAACACAATATCAGGGATAAATGCTTTATCTTCTTTACTTGCATTTGATTTGCCGCCACTGACTTCAATCTGTCCGGAAATAATACCTCGGTTATCTACACGACCAATCGTTGCAAATTCTCCACTATTTCCTCTGGCAAAAACAGAAATACCATTACCCGTAGCAATTGCATTCGCCATAATCTCACCGGTACCATTACCCGCCTTGACTAAGGCGTTGCCACGCATACTACCACTATTTGTAATATTGCCGATAGTTGAATTGGCAGGATAACGAGTTTGTGCATTAATGGCTTCGCTTGTAATAGACAGCGCATTTCCACTGCCGAGAGCATCCGCATTTGAATATAAATGAACGCCCGGATAATGAGAGTTATGACCAGAAATCTGAGTTAATTGTCCTTTAATCTGCCCACTATTCTGAATATTTCCTATTGCTGATTCAGTTCGATTTTTCGCAAATCGCCCTGTTTTAGCAAGTGCAGAGATTCCGTTTCCGCTATTACTTGATGTCGTACGAGTATGGGTCGTATTTTGTCCACCTAATAGTTTGGCTTCGCCAACTAAACTTCCACTATTAGTAATATCCCCCAATTTCGCAAAATTTTGTTTGTTTTCAGAGTAAGTGTATCTATCAATGGTATTGACATAAGAAGAGATGGCAATAGCATTACCGGATGAGCTCCCCGTCACAGAATAAAATTGAGGTTTATAGTTCGCAGTATGAGGGGGAACGGAAGCGCCTTCAGCATGAATTTTTCCCGTTATTTGACCGCTATTTAGAATATTTTGCAGGCTAACATTAACTGTTTTCCCTTCAAAATCAACTTTGTCTAGTAACGGAGAGCTTTGTGTCGTTGAACTTACTGAACGTGTTGAGGTGCGACTGACACTGTTACGACGGGATACTCCGGTTGCACCACTATAACCATCTACAAAGCCATCAGCACCCACTTCTACATTATGCTTACCAAAATCAGCGAGTCCAACTACAGAAATACCGTTACCACTTCCATAAGATTGAACATCACCGTTCGTTTCTGCCGCCCCGCCTTTCAAGTTGGCTTCTGCTGAAATAGCACCATTGTTTTCTACTTTCTGTAATACAAATACAACATCGTTCGCATTACTTGGTGCAGACCAACCAAGCGCATCAATACCATTTGCTACCCCATCAATTGAAATGGCGCTTCGTCTATCTGCCGATTCTGTCGTATCTTTACCTTTTGCTATCACTTTGCCCACAATGTGTCCTTGATTGTGAGCCCCGGTTTGAGCAACACGACCATCTCCATCTTGTGGATTTCCATACCAAATGATCCGTACTGGATTACCAGAACGATTAAATCGCCCTTGAATTCGCTCTTCAGTACTATCGCTGGTAATCGAATCAATTTTTTCAATTTTTTCTTCAGCATTAATAACGGCCGTTGCACCTTTACCTTGTTCATAAGCATAGACAGAAACGGAACTCATTGCTGCTGCAACCGCACTAATCTTTAGCCCTGTTAATAATAAATTCGATCTATTATTCATATTTGTCTCCTGTGGCGATAAAATTGCGTGCGATTCTAGTTTAAATCTAATTGATATTCAATATCATTTAGAAATATTTAATATTAATCCCTATTTTCGTTTTTTGTAACGTTCGGGATTGCTTTTTAGTACCATCTTACCGTTTGTCATATTCCTGAAACATTTCTCTTTTATACTTCGAACACATTTAATTTATTTTTAAGGATCAACATGAAAAATCAGCATATATCGTCACATTTTAATCAAGAATTGGAAGGCGTTCGCACAGAAGTTATGCAAATGGGCGGCATCGTCGAGCAGCAAATTCAAATTATTCTGCAAACTCTGAGCCAAGCTAATCCGCAAGGATTACAGGAAGTCATTGAAAGTGAGAAGAAAATCAATGAAATGGAAGAATTAATTGATGATCACTGCCAAACAATTATTGCTCGACGCCAACCTGCTGCCGGTGATTTACGTTTTGTTTTAACGACTTCTAGAATTATTGTTGATCTGGAACGTATTGGCGATGAGCTAAAAAAAATTGCCTTCTATACAAATAATTTATTAATTAATAACAAAATTTCGGCTTCCGGATTATACGATACCCACCGCATTTTAGAAATGTCATTTGTAATGATTCGTCGTGCATTGGATGCTTTTGCCCGATTAGATGAGAATGCAGCGGTCGAATTACGTTTATCAGATGAAAAATTAGATATGGATTATCGCAATCAATTGCGCTTACTCACCACGAATATTTTTGAACAACCGCAAAATATCAGCACTTGGATTGATGTCATGATGATGAATAAAGCGGTCGAGCGGATTGGCGATCATGCTAAAAATATCGCAGAACATGTTGTGTATTTGGTGCGTGGTATTGATATTCGCCATAAAGGACTGGCAGAAATTGAGTCTAACTTAAAATAAGTGTGAAAAGTGCGGTTGATTTTTTCTTTGTTTTGAAATGCAGGCAAAGCGCATTCCACTTGATGTAAATAAATGTTTGTTTGTCATACTCATGAAATATTTCTTTACTATATTAACGGCGTGACTAACTTAATCATCCAAACTTAAGGAGAATATAATGAAAATACGTACTGTCACTCTTGCTTTATTATCTGTTTTTGCTTTCAGCCAAGCGGCAAAAGCAACAACGGTAACCGGAGCCGGGGCTTCTTTCCCTCAACCGATTTATGTGCAATGGGCAATGAACTATAAGGCTGAAACCGGTAATCAAATAAATTATCAGTCTATCGGTTCTTCTGGTGGTGTGAAACAAATTCTCTCCGGTACTGTTGATTTTGGTGCGTCGGATTCACCAATGAAAGAAGATGATCTTGAAAAAAATAATCTTGTCCAATTCCCAACCGTTATTGGCGGTGTTGTACCGGTAATCAACGTAGAGGGAATAAAACCCGGAGAGTTAAAATTAACCGGTGAATTGTTAGCCGATATTTACTTAGGAAAAGTGACTCATTGGAATGATGAAAAAATTAAGCAATTAAATCCTTCGTTAAATTTGCCTGATAAAGCAATCACCACTGTGTTTCGTGCGGACGGATCCGGTACGAGTTTTATCTTTACCCACTATTTAAGCCAAGTTTCACCAGATTGGAAAGATAAGGTCGGTGCGGCGAATACGGTTAAATGGCCGACTTCTGCAAGCGGTGCGGCAGGAAAAGGTAATGAGGGCGTATCAATTTATGTAGGGCGTGTTAAGAATTCCATCGGCTATGTTGAGTATGCTTATGCGAAACAAAATAAAATGACTCACGTTCAGTTAAAGAATGCTGCGGGTAACTTTGTTTTACCTTCCCAAGAAAGTTTTGCAGCGGCGGCAAATGTTGATTGGAATAAATCGAAAGGATTCAGTTTAGTATTAACTAACCAGCCTGCTGCGCAAGCTTGGCCACTCGCTGCGGCAACCTTTATCTTAGTACCGAAAAATGTAGCGGATAAGCAAAGAGCGGAAACCGTCTTGAATTTCTTTGACTGGGCATACAAAAAAGGTAATGAGCAAGCGCAAAAATTGGATTATGTTCCTTTACCGGATAATGTAAAACAGCTTGTGCGCGATGAATGGAAAAAAGTTAATTTGAAATAAAAAATGTATTCCCTCCCTTTAACGGGAGGGGATAAGGAAAAATGATGACACTTTCCCAAAAACTAAAACAACAAGCACTTATTGATGCTTTATTTGTTAATACTACCCGTTTTTTTGCTTTGTTTGTACTAGCGATACTCAGTGGCATTTTACTCTCATTGATTATCGGTGCTTATCCCGCAATGCAACAATTTGGTTTTGAATTTTTTAGTTCAAACGAATGGGATACCGTACAAGGCAAATATGGTGCACTCGCGCCAATATACGGTACATTAGTGACTTCTATTATTGCGCTGATTATTGCTGTGCCGGTTAGCTTCGGGATTGCGGTTTTTCTTACCGAACTTTGTCCTGTGGTACTACGCCGTCCGTTAAGTATTGCAATAGAATTATTAGCCGGTATTCCTTCAATCATCTACGGGATGTGGGGATTATTTGTGTTTGCCCCTATATTTTCCGAAACGGTTCAGCCGTTTATGATTGAACATTTTAGCGATATTCCGTTAATCGGTGTGTTATTTGATGGTATTCCAATGGGAATAGGATTATTTGCGGCAGGTTTAATCCTTGCGATTATGATAATTCCTTATATCGCCTCGGTGATGCGCGATGTATTTGAAGTAACGCCGACAATGCTAAAAGAGTCAGCCTATGGTTTAGGTTGTACCCGCTGGGAAGTTATTCGTCGTATTGTACTGCCTTATACTAAGGTGGGGGTAATAGGCGGCGTGATTCTCGGCTTGGGGCGTGCTTTAGGTGAAACGATGGCGGTTACCTTTGTTATTGGTAATACCTTTAATATCAGTGCGAGTCTAAATAACTCTGGTGTGTCGATCACTTCCGCACTTGCAAATGAATTTGCGGAAGCCGTTGATCCAATGCATTTGTCCTCCTTACTTTATCTCGGATTAATTCTTTTCGTCATAACATTTACCGTACTGTGCTTGTCAAAATTACTATTATTAAAAGCGGTAAAATCAGAGGGACGCTAGATGAAAAACACAATAAATCATTCGTTATATGTACGCCGCCAGTGGCTTAACCGCTTCTATTTAATGCTAGCTTGGGTAATGATGGGATTCGGTTTATTTTGGCTTGGCTGGATTTTTTATACACTTTTGGCAAACGGTATAAACGGGTTAGGTCTTCATCTTTTTCGGGTTGATACCCTGCCTCCTGATGCAGGTGGTGGTTTACGCAATGCTATTTGGGGGAGTTTGCTCATCACCTTATTCGGGCTTTTTATCGGTACACCAATCGGCATTTTAACCGGTGTTTATTTAGCGGAATTTGGCAGACATAGCAAAATAGCCGGTATGACTCGATTTATGAACGATATCTTATTGTCAGCACCATCAATTGTTATCGGTTTATTTATCTATGGCATTATTATTGTCAAGCAAGGGCATTTTTCCGGTTGGGCAGGCGCTTTAGCACTATCGCTATTGGTTATTCCGGTTGTCGTTCGCACCACCGAAAATATGTTGAAATTAGTACCGAACGGCTTACGGGAAGCAGCTTATGCGTTAGGAACGCCAAAATGGAAAATGGTTTCAATGGTGACACTGAAAGCAGCGAAAACGGGCGTTTTAACCGGTGTTCTACTTGCATTTGCCCGAATTTCCGGTGAAACCGCACCATTGTTATTTACTGCATTAAACAATCAGTTTTTCAGTTCGGATATGAATCAACCTATTGCTAATTTGCCAAATGTTATTTATCAATTTGCGATGAGCCCTTACAAAGATTGGCAATCACTTGCTTGGGCAGGGGCGCTACTTATCGCGTTTACCGTATTAATTACTAATATAATGGCGAGAATTTTAGGTCGTAAGAAACACTAAGGAATAATGATGAAAACAAAACTCTCAACCCAAAATTTAAATTTTTACTATGGTCATTTCCACGCACTAAAAAATATTAATGTTGATATTTTAGAAAAAAAAGTTACCGCCTTTATCGGCCCTTCCGGTTGTGGTAAGTCCACTTTGTTGCGCATATTTAATCGGATGTATGATCTTTATCCTAATATGCGAGCGGAAGGTCAATTATTATTGGATAACAAAAATATTCTTGATGCGGATGTTGATGTTAACTTATTGCGGGCTAAAGTCGGGATGGTTTTCCAAAAACCAACCCCTTTCCCAATGTCCATTTATGACAATGTGACTTTTGGTGTAAAACTATACGAGAAACTCAGCAAAAGTGATTTGGATGATCGCGTGGAATGGGCATTAAAAAAATCTGCATTGTGGGCAGAGGTGAAAGATAAATTGAAACAATCCGGTAATTCTCTTTCCGGTGGACAACAACAACGTTTATGTATTGCTCGAGCCATAGCTTGTCAGCCCGAAGTGTTATTACTTGACGAACCGACATCCGCTCTTGATCCTATATCAACGGCTTATATTGAAGAGTTGATTACAGAACTTAAGAATGACTATACTATTGCAATTGTAACCCACAATATGCAGCAAGCAGCGCGGGTCTCCGATATGACGGCTTATATGTATCTTGGCGAGCTTATCGAGATCGGTGATACCAAACAGATCTTTACGAAACCGAAACGTAAAGAAACCGAGGATTATATTACAGGTAAATTCGGTTAAAACGGCTCTAAATTTAACCGCACTTTTCAGAAAAATCCAGGGAGTAGACTATGCCAAAAGCAAATATTTTAGTGGTTGAAGACGAAGAGTCTATTATGACATTAATTAAATTTATCTTAGAACAAGCTGGTTTTGAGGTACGAACGGCGGAAACTGTACTACAAGCAAGGCAACACATTAATGATAAGCTCCCTCATCTTATTTTATTGGACTGGATGCTGCCCGGTGTTTCTGGTGTTGAATTTACCAAAGAATTGCGTTCAATGAAGCGCACGGAAAGTTTACCTATTATTTTATTAACCGCGCGTAGTGATGAATTAGATAAGGAGAAAGGTTTAAATATCGGTGCCGACGATTATGTTACCAAGCCTTTTTCTCCAAGAGAATTGGTGGCGCGGGTCAATGCATTTTTACGTCGTCACCATCCTCATAAAACGGAGCAACCGATCAATATTAAAGGATTAAGTTTAGATCCGGTTAATAAAATTGTGATTGGTAATAATATTAGGTTAAATTTAGGGGCAACCGAATTTAAATTACTTCACTTCTTTATGACTCACCCAAATCGTCTATACAGCCGCACACAGCTCCTCGATTTTGTTTGGGGGGATCACGTTTTTATGGAAGAGAGAACTATTGATGTGCATATCCGTCGTTTACGCCAAGCCCTTGAGCCAAGTCGATTAGATTGTTTATTACAAACCGTACGGGGTTCCGGTTATCGTTTCAATGCGGAAGAAGAATAATGAAATTATTTTTTCCGACCTTATTCAGATTAATCCTCACTCTATTTTGTACTGCCGGAGTGGGCTATTTAATTGCCGGTACGGAAATGATGTGGATTTCGCTGAATGTCGTATTGCTGGGGTGGATAAGTATTCAGCTATTTTATTTAGTCCGCTTAATTCGTTGGTTAAACGATCAGGAAAACCCGATACAGGGTTTTGGGCTCTGGGGACATATTTTTGAGAAAATTTTATCTTTACGGAAAGCCAGTATAAAACGTAAAAAGGAACTTTCCGCTTCTCTAGATCGTTTTAATCAAGTGATAGAGGCTATTCCCAGTGGAATTGTTATTTTAACCGAAGGTCGTATTGAATGGTTTAACCCTCTTGCTTGCAAACATCTTAATCTGAACTATGAAAATGATCTCAAAGGTATCCTGCAAAATCTCATCCGTTTACCTGAATTCCAACAATTTCTACAAAAGAAACTGGAAAATGAGCCTCTTACATTAAAAGTTAGTTTACCTAACGGAAATTATTTCAAGCGGATTTTGCGAATCAGCCGCCAACCTTTCTATCAAAATAGCGAATTATTAATCACACAAGATATTACTCAAGAAGAACAATTAGATGATGCTCAAATTGCCTTTGTTGCCAATGTTTCGCACGAGTTACGAACACCACTTACGGTGATTAACGGTTTTATAGAAACATTATCGGATATGCCCGATTTAGCGATTGAACAACGCCAACAGTTCTTAGGTTTAATGCAAAAAGAAGGGCAGCGAATGTTAAATCTTTTATCGGATTTACTGACGCTGTCTCGTTTAGAACGCGGACAGTCCACCGCCGGAGAATTTCAACATTTTGATTTATCCAAAATGGTTCATCAGGTTGTTGAGGCAACACAAAATTTTTCACGAGAAAAGCATAAGTTTATTGTAAAAATTGAACCGAATATTCATTTTTATGGATTGGAACCTGAGTTGTACAGTGCATTAAGTAATATGACTTTCAATGCGGTTCGATATACGCCGGAAAAAGGCACGATTACAATTGAGCTTAGCAAACAGGCGGATAACGCGTTTTTTTCTGTGACTGATACCGGTGTAGGTATTGTGGCAGAACATATTCCTCGATTAACAGAACGTTTTTATCGTGTTGATAATGCCCGCTCACGTCAAACCGGTGGAACGGGGCTTGGGCTTTCTATTACCAAATTTGCGTTGGCAAAATACAATGCAGAATTAGAAATAAAAAGTGAATTAGGCAAGGGAAGTTGCTTTAAAGTTGCACTCCCTATAGTAAAAGTATAGAAACGGACGATTCATATCAAAATGAATGCCGATTAGTCAAAAAATGTCGAGTCATTCCCAACAAAGTGTGAAAATTGTTCGGAGGAAAAACCGTGGGAAAGCATATAGTTCCAAATTTTTTGTTTTACTTTTGGAGAATGCTTTTCTTTGTAATTAGGGAATTTCTTACGCAAAACGGTTAAAGCAAGTTCAAACCAATCTATATCACATTCCGCTAATACTTCATTAATAATTGATGATGATATCCCCTTTAAATGTTTTAGTTCCTGTCTGATTCTATTTTCGCCATAGCCTCGTTGGCTCCGGTAGTGTAAATAATTTTCCGCAAAACGTTTGTCATTTTGCCAATTTTTTTGTTGGCAGTGGGCAATAATTTCATCAATTTCTAATTCGGAAAAGGCTTTTTCTTGCATTTTATTGCGTAGTTCAAACTCACTATATTCACGACGGGCAAGTAAATTAACCACATAACCTAGTGCAATAGAGGACATAACAACTCCTTTAGAAAAAAGTACGGTCAATTTTGACCGCACTTTTAAGCATTAAAATAGCAAATAAATTAAAATTCATCTTCCGAACTGACTTTTTCATCGGTTTGTTCAGTATCGGCGACTAAACCCTGATCAGGATTTGCAACCAATTCGGCACGTAATTTGTTTTCTAATACTTGTGCTTTGTCAGGATTATCCAGTAACCATTTCATTGCATTCATCTTACCTTGACCAATTTTCTCGCCGTCGTAAGAGTACCAAGCACCGGATTTATTCACTAATTTATGTGTAACGCCAAGCTCTATTAATTCCCCGGTTTTAGAAATACCTTCTCCATAAAGAATTTGGAATTCGACTTGGCGGAACGGAGGCGCTAATTTATTTTTAACCACTTTAACTCTAGTGTCATTACCAATAACATTTTCACCCTCTTTCACAGACCCTATACGGCGAATATCCAAGCGAACCGACGCATAAAATTTTAGTGCATTACCGCCGGTTGTGGTTTCAGGATTCCCAAAAGATACCCCGATTTTCATCCGAATTTGGTTAATAAATATCACCAAGCAATTTGCATTTTTAATTTGTCCGGTTAATTTACGCAAGGCTTGCGACATCAAACGCGCTTGTAACCCCATATGGGAATCGCCCATATCGCCCTCAATTTCGGCTTTTGGCGTTAATGCCGCTACGGAGTCAACAATAATCACATCAACTGCTCCGGAACGTACCAAAGCATCGCAAATTTCAAGAGCTTGTTCGCCGTTATCCGGCTGAGAAACTAATAATTCTTTGACATCAACACCTAATTTAGCGGCATAAATAGGATCTAAAGCATGCTCGGCATCAATAAATGCACAGGTTTTACCCGCTTTTTGTGCCTGAGCGATAACTGAAAGTGTTAATGTTGTTTTACCGGAAGATTCAGGGCCGAAGATTTCAACGATACGCCCCATAGGTAAACCACCGATACCTAAAGCAACATCGAGTCCGATAGAACCGGTAGAAATAGATTCCACATCAAGTTTTTGATTATCCCCTAACTTCATAATGGAGCCTTTACCGAATTGTTTTTCAATTTGCCCCAATGCTGCTGCAAGGGCTTTTTGTTTTTCTTCCTGTGTTGCAGGTGTTGTAGCCGTTGTTTTTCCTTTCTTTTTTTCGTCTTGTGATGCCATTTATTTTTCCTCGTTAAACAAAATTTAGCGCATTATAACTGTATTAATATACAGTATCAAGATTATTTTAGATAATTTTATATAAACTAAAAAAAACGCCAACTTTTGGTTGGCGTTTCTGCAGGAGAAATACGGTTTATTGCTAGTGGTTTTTGTGACTGGTGCTGTATAAAATTTTATCGGTGTAAGCTAAGGCAATGGCCGAAACCAAGAATCCGAGATGTAAGAAAAGTTGCCACATCATGGTTTTTTCCGGCAAATTGCTGACATTAACGAAAGTTTGCAACATGTGAATGGAAGAAATCGTGATGATGGACATCGAAAGTTTGACTTTCAATACAGTCGCATTCACATGACTCATCCATTCCGGTTGATCAGGGTGATTGCGTGTTCTTAATTTCGAGACAAAAATTTCATAACCCCCGATGGTAACCATAACCAATAAGTTGGCGATCATCACTACATCAATTAAATTCAACACGGCAAGCATAATGGTGTTGGAATCCATTTCATTGATGTTAGTGAGTAAATGCCAAAGTGATTTCATAAATTTGTAGGCATAAATCCCTTGTACGGCGACCAAACCAAGATAAATCGGTAGTTGCAACCAACGGCTGGCAAAAATAATTTTGCTGATAGTGCTGGATTGGGCATTGTATTTGGCGTAAGGATCTTGAGGTTTTTGCTGTTCCATTTAACTTTCCTAAAATATCAGAATAAAAAACCGCAGAAAAATAGCAGTTTTTTAGAAAATATCAATAACAAATAGAAGTTTATTCTTTGTTTTCTTGCGGTATTAACGCCAAGCGCGACAAATCCACGCCATTATTTAATAATTCTACGTTTGGCATAGTTTTGTTAGCTTTAGCGGAAAGATCTTTAAAGCGTTCTACTTTGCCAACCAAGCCTTGCTGTCCTACCAACGCCGTTACCGTGCTGTTATATTGATTACTCACGGTAGAAAGCGTGTTCCCCAGTTTATTGAGACGCTCTGCAACCAAACAAATTTGGTTATAAATCTCACCGGCTTTTTCGGCGATTTCTTTTGCTTCGGCATTACCGCGTTCAATTCGCCACAGGTTTGCCACAGTACGCAAAATAGGCATAAGGGTTGTGTGCGATACCATAATGACATTTTTCTCATAACCGTAATTGAACAGGCTTGGATCTAATTTTAACGCTTCAATATAAGCCGGTTCTACCGCAATAAACATCAACACAAAATTTGGGCTATGCATACCAATTAAGTTGCTGTAATCTTTTTTGTGCAGATCATCAATATGGTTTTTCAGCGCTTTAATATGCTCTCGAAGCAGGCGTTCACGGTCAAAATCATCCTCGGAATTGACCGCACTTTCATAGGCGATGAGGGACATTTTGCTATCGATAATAATGTTTTTGTCATCAGGGAGATTTAGGACAAAATCCGGATAATTACGCCCGCCTTGTTCATCTTTAAAATGGGCTTGCGCACTGTAATGGACGTTTTCAACTAAGCCGGCGAGTTGTAAAGCCCGTTCCAATTGCACTTCGCCCCAATTGCCAAGGGTTTTCTTTTCACCTTTTAGAGCTGAAGTCAGATTGTTTGCTTCTTGCGACATACTTAGCCCGATTTCCAGCACTTTCTTGATTTCTGCCTCTAAACCGGCATTGCCTTTTAGTGATTCCGAGTGAATTTCATTGACACGTTTTTGAAAACCTTCAATTTGTTCACGAAAAGGTTTAAGCAGCGTTTCCAATGCGGTTTGGTTGGTTTGATTAAAAGATCGGCTTTTTTCATCTAAAATACGATTGGCAAGATTTTGAAATTCAATCCCAAGTTGTTGTTTAGATTGTTCAATATTTTGTTGTTGCTCGACAAAATGCTTTTCTTTTTCCGCCAAGGTGGTTTTCAAACCGGTCAGTTCTTGTGAAAGTGCGGTCAATTTTTCTGTTAAATTTTGTTGCTCTTGTTCTTTACGCAAGAGGTGGCTCTGACTTTGTTGTAGTTGGCTTTGTAAACTCTCAGCCTGTGCGGAGGCTATGCCAAAACGTTCTTTTAATGCCGTGATTTGTGTCGCGATTTGCTCATAACGAAGTTGTGATTCATCTAATTCTTTAGAAAGATAGGCGATTTTTTCATCACGTTCGGTCAAACGAATTTGTAGCCCTTCACTTTCTGTTTGGGCTTTAACGGTTTGCTGTTGCAAAAGATTTTTTTGTTGATTGAGCAAATCAAAGCGTTCGGCAAGTTGATTAAAATCAAGGTTGGTTTTATTTAAATCTTGTTGTAACTCTTGAGCGTCACGCGTACGGCGAGCCAGTAGAAAACCGAGAACAATTAAAATAAAAAGCGATATGCCAAGGAGTGTAAGGAAAGAGGGAGTTATCCAAGTTATCATAATGAGCCTCAAAATTTTTGCGAATTTTACCACAAGGAAACATTTGGGGGGAGGGGCACAGTTAAGCGCAAAGTGCGGTCATTTTTTTATCGTATTTTTTGTTCATTGCCCCGCTACCCTTGAATTTTCCAAATCCTGTCGCCATATAACGGGCAAGTTTTTTCAAAAAAGGACAAAAGAATGACAACAATCGTCAGTGTGCGCCGTAATGGGCAAGTGGTGGTAGGAGGAGACGGACAAGTTTCTTTAGGCAATACCGTGATGAAAGGCAATGCACGCAAGGTACGCCGTTTATACAACGGCAAGGTGTTAGCCGGTTTTGCCGGCGGGACGGCGGATGCTTTCACGCTGTTTGAATTATTTGAACGTAAGTTGGAAATGCACCAAGGGCATTTATTGAAAAGTGCGGTGGAATTGGCGAAAGATTGGCGAACGGATCGGGCGTTGCGTAAATTAGAAGCAATGTTGATTGTGGCGGATGAAAAAGAAAGCCTGATTATCACCGGAATCGGCGATGTGGTACAACCGGAAGAGGATCAAATTTTGGCGATTGGTTCAGGCGGTAATTATGCCTTATCTGCCGCTCGTGCGTTAGTTGAAAATACGGATCTTTCCGCTCGTGAAATTGTCGAAAAATCATTAAAAATTGCAGGTGATATTTGTGTGTTTACCAACACCAATTTCACTATTGAAGAATTACCGAATTAAGGAAAATATTATGTCTGAAATGACTCCTCGAGAAATTGTTTCTGAATTAGATCAACACATTATTGGACAAGCAGATGCCAAAAGAGCGGTCGCTATTGCACTTCGTAATCGTTGGCGTCGTATGCAACTGCAAGAACCGTTACGCCATGAAGTTACCCCTAAAAATATTTTAATGATTGGGCCTACCGGTGTGGGTAAAACCGAAATTGCTCGTCGTTTGGCAAAGTTAGCCAATGCTCCTTTTATTAAAGTAGAAGCTACTAAATTTACCGAAGTAGGCTATGTAGGAAAGGAAGTCGATTCGATTATTCGTGATTTAACGGATAGCGCAATGAAATTGGTTCGCCAACAAGAAATTGCAAAAAATCGGGCTAAAGCGGAAGATGCAGCGGAAGAACGTATTCTTGATGCGTTGTTGCCACCGGCAAAAAATCAGTGGGGTGAAGTTGAAAACCACGATAGTAACGGTAGTACGCGTCAGGCATTCCGTAAAAAATTACGTGAAGGTCAGTTAGACGATAAAGAGATTGAAATTGATGTGCCCGCCGGTGTTTCCATGGGCGTGGAAATTATGGCACCTCCGGGCATGGAAGAAATGACTAACCAGTTGCAATCCATGTTCCAAAACCTTGGTAGCGAAAAAACCAAAAAACGCAAAATGAAAATCAAAGACGCGTTAAAAACGTTGATTGATGATGAAGCGGCAAAATTGATTAATCCTGAAGAATTAAAACAAAAAGCCATTGATGCGGTAGAGCAAAACGGTATCGTGTTTATTGATGAGATTGATAAAATTTGTAAAAAAGGCGAATACAGTGGGGCGGATGTTTCACGTGAAGGTGTACAACGCGATTTACTGCCTTTGGTGGAAGGTTCAACGGTAAGTACCAAACACGGTATGGTCAAAACGGATCATATTTTATTTATCGCTTCCGGTGCTTTCCAAGTGGCTCGTCCTTCCGATTTAATTCCGGAATTACAGGGTCGTTTGCCGATTCGTGTTGAACTTTCCGCATTAAGTGCGGCTGATTTTGAGCGTATTTTAACGGAACCTAACGCGTCTCTTACCGAGCAATATAAAGCCTTAATGGCAACGGAAGGGGTGGATATTGCGTTTACGGCAGATGCAGTGAAGAAAATTGCAGAAGCCGCGTTTCGTGTGAACGAGAAAACTGAAAATATCGGCGCTCGTCGTTTACATACGGTGATGGAACGTTTGATGGATAAAATATCCTTTAATGCGAGTGATATGACGGGTCAAACCGTGAATATTGATGAGGCTTATGTGGCGGATGCACTAGGTGAAGTCGTCGAAAACGAAGATTTGAGTCGTTTTATTCTCTAATTCATTTTTAAGCAAAAAAAGGTCTAGCAAACGCTAGACCTTTCTTTTTTTAATTGAACGTATCACACTGGCTCGGATTGCCCGTTTGTAGCCCTTTTCTAAACCACGTTAGGCGTTGTGCAGAGGTGCCATGGGTGAAACTATCCGGTACCACATAGCCTTGTCCGCGTTTTTGTAGGCGGTCGTCCCCAACCGCTTCCGCCGCGTTAAAGGCTTTTTCCTCATCTCCTCGTTCAAATAAGCCGCTTTTCACGGCTTGGCTTGCCCAAACTCCGGCAAAACAATCCGCTTGTAGTTCCAATTTTACTGAAAGTTGATTAGCCGTTTTGCGATCGGTACTTTGTTGTGCGCGGTGAACTTGCCCTAAGACGCCGAGTAAGTTTTGCACATGATGTCCCACTTCGTGAGCAATCACATAGGCAAATGCTGAATCACCGGCCGCGCCCAATTTATTTTTCATATCATTATAAAAGGATAAATCCAAGTAAACCTTGTGATCATTCGGACAGTAGAAGGGCCCCATCGCCGATTGCCCTGTGCCGCAGGCAGTAGAGGTTGCACCGCTGTAGAGTACCATTACGGGTTCTTGATATTGAGCCCCCCTTTGTTTGAAGTAATTTCCCCACACGGTTTCGGTATCTGCTAACACGACTTTTGATAACCCGGCAAGTTGTTGTTCTTCGTGGGTTTCTAATCGTTGAGAGGATTGACCTGAAAAATCAGGCGTACCGACCAAGCCGGATAAATCAACGCCATAATAAGCTCCAACCAATAAAATAATAAATCCTAAAATACCGGTGCCTTTTCCTCCGCCAAAATTACCACCGGAACCCCGTCTGTCTTCAATATTTGAACTCTCTCTTCTACCTTGCCAACGCATAGTCGCCTCTTTATCTATGATTAAAAATGAGTGCATTCTACCAAAGTGCGGTCAGCTTTAAAGCCTTTTTACTGAAAGATTTACAAGTATTTACGCAGTGTTTTATGGACTTCCTCATTATTTTTCAGTATTGTAGGGGGCGAAATTCACAACTGAAAAGGAGTAAAAATGGGCTTATTTGATTTTGTTGGCGATATCGGCAGAAAACTTTTTTCTAAAGAGGAAGAAGCATCAAAAGCGGTGACTGAGCACATCGCAGAAGATAATCCCGGTGTAGAAAATCTTTCTGTGACCGTTGAAAATGGGGTGGCAAATATTCAAGGTGTCGCTTCTACTGCCGCGGCTTTGGAAAAAGCGGTGTTAATGGCGGGAAACATTCAAGGTATTACTTCCGTTACCAGCGATGCTACCATCAGTAGTGGTGAAACTTTAGCATCTGACGATACTTTCTATGTGATTCAAAAAGGCGATACGCTTTGGAAAATTGCAGAAAAAACTTATGGTAACGGGGCAAAATACACCGCGATTGTCGAAGCCAATAAAGAGGTGATTAAAGACGCGGATAAAATTTTCCCGGGACAGAAAATTCGCTTACCGAAAGGTTTATAAGAAGTTAAAAGTGCGGTCATTTTCAACCGCACTTTTTTATTTAGATTTTGTTGATTAATTCATCAAATTGGGTGACTTTTTGTTTGATTTATCGACTTTCTATCGACTGGTTGATTTTATTTCGTTATAATTCCGCAGTTTTTTCATTATTATTTTTAACAACGTGTTCGGTGTGAGTTTTACCGAGTGCAACATTAATTGAGGTTACAAATGTCATTAAATATTGAAACAACCCAAGGTTTAGAGCGCCGTGTGGCTATCACCGTTCCTGCGGAAACTGTTGAAAAGGCAACCCGTGAAGAATTTAAACGTACGGCAAAAAATGTGCGTGTAGACGGATTCCGTAAAGGTAAAGTTCCTGCACACATTATTGAACAACGTTTTGGCGCATCAATTCGTCAAGATGTATTAAACGATTTATTACCTCGTCATTTTTTTGATGCGGTGATCGCAGAAAAAATTAACATTGCAGGTCGTCCGACATTTGCAATCGAAACCTTTGAACAAGGCAAAGATTTAGTCTTTAACGCCACTTTTGAAGTCTATCCGGAAGTGCAGTTACAAGGTTTGGAAAATATCAAAGTTGAAAAACCAACAGTTGAAATTACGGATGCAGACATTGATAAAATGATTGATGTGTTGCGTAAACAACAAGCGACTTGGGCTGAGAGCCAAGATGTCGCAAAAGCTGACGATCGTGTCACGATTGACTTCGTAGGCTCTATCGATGGCGAAGAATTTGAGGGCGGAAAAGCCTCTGATTTTGTCTTATTTATGGGGCAAGGCCGTATGATCCCGGGTTTTGAAGACGGTATCGTAGGTCATAAAGCCGGTGAGCAATTTGATATTGATGTGACTTTCCCTGCGGAGTACCACGCAGAGAATTTGAAAGGTAAAGCGGCAAAATTTGCAATTACTTTGAAAAAAGTTGAAAACATGGTATTACCTGAATTAACCGATGAATTTGTGACTAAATTCGGTCCTAATACCAAAACCGTTGAAGATTTGCGTGCAGAAATCCGTAAAAATATGGCTCGTGAATTGAAAAATGCATTAGTTTCTCGTGTTAAACAACAGGTTATTAACGGTTTAATCGAACAAAACCCAATTGATGTTCCGGCTTCTGCAGTTGAAGAAGAAATCAATGTACTGCGTAATCAAGCAGCACAACGTTTTGGCGGTAATGCCCAACAAACTGCACAATTACCGCGTGAGTTGTTTGAAGCAGAGGCGAAACGCCGTGTTCAAGTCGGTTTATTATTCTCAGAAGTGATCAAATCAAACGAATTGAAAGCGGATGAAGCACGTGCGAAAGCAATGATCGAAGATATTGCTTCAGCATACGAGCAACCGGCGGAAGTCGTTGAATATTACAGCAAAAATGAAGAATTAATGAGTAATATTCGTAATGTCGTGTTAGAAGAACAAGCGGTTGATGCGGTTCTTGCCAAAGCACAAGTGACGGAAAAAGTTTCTTCATTTGATGAAGTAATGAATCCACAAGCATAATTATTTTTGATTAAAAAGTGCGGTCGTTATTTATAGTGAATTTCGACCGCATTTTTGTTTTAACTGAAAATCGAGTAAAATACTGCCCGATTTTTATATGATTTAGGTAGGAGCGAAAATGAGCGTAATTCCTATGGTCGTAGAACAAACCTCACGAGGTGAACGTTCTTACGATATTTATTCCCGTCTATTAAAAGAACGTGTGATTTTCCTAAGCGGTGAAGTCGAAGACCGTATGGCAAACCTGATTGTGGCACAACTACTTTTTTTAGAATCAGAAGATCCGACGAAAGACATTAATATTTATATTAATTCTCCGGGTGGTTCAGTCACTGCAGGTATGGCAATTTACGATACGATGCAATTTATCAAACCGGATATACGAACGCTCTGTATTGGACAGGCATGCTCTATGGGAGCATTCTTATTGGCAGGTGGTACGGCGGGTAAACGTGCGGCACTGCCGAATGCACGTATTATGATTCACCAACCGTTGGGCGGATTCCGTGGTCAAGCGTCGGATATTCAGATTCATGCGCAAGAAATTTTGAAAATCAAGCACACCTTAAATGAACGTTTAGCCTTTCATACAGGGCAAAGTATTGAGCGTATTGAGCAAGATACCGATCGCGATAACTTTATGTCTGCAGAAGAAGCAAAAAATTATGGGTTAGTGGATAGCGTGTTGATTAAGCGTTAAGGATGTAAGATGACAACTGAGAATAAAGAGCTGCATTGTTCTTTTTGTGGTAAAGAAAAAAGTGAAGTCGATAAATTGATTGCCGGAGCAGAGGGCTATATTTGCAATGAATGTATCGAACTTTGTCATTCAATGCTGGAAGAGAATCACGAAGATAATAATGAAGAAACGGCTGAAAGTGCGGTTGAAAATGAAGCTAAATTGCCGACACCCCATGAAATCCGAGCGAATTTAGATGATTATGTAATTGGTCAAGACTATGCGAAAAAAGTGCTTTCGGTGGCTGTGTATAATCACTATAAACGCTTACGTACCAATCATGAAAGTAATGAAGTTGAATTAGGTAAAAGTAATATTTTGCTGATTGGCCCGACAGGAAGCGGTAAAACATTGCTTGCACAAACTTTGGCTCGCCGTTTGAATGTTCCTTTTGCGATAGCGGATGCAACGACATTGACTGAGGCTGGCTATGTGGGCGAGGATGTTGAAAATGTATTGCAAAAACTTCTGCAAAATTGTGACTACGATACAGACAAAGCAGAGCAAGGCATTATTTACATTGATGAAATTGATAAGATTAGCCGCAAGTCAGAGGGAGCCTCTATTACTCGTGATGTTTCTGGTGAAGGCGTACAACAGGCATTATTGAAATTGATTGAAGGCACAATTGCTTCAGTACCGCCACAAGGGGGGCGTAAGCATCCTCAACAAGAAATGCTGAAAGTAGATACGTCAAAAATATTGTTTATTTGCGGTGGTGCATTTGCCGGTTTGGATAAAATTATCGGTAAACGCACCCAAACGAATACCGGCATCGGTTTTGATGCTCAAGTGGAAAAAGATGGTGAAGATCAATCTTTATCCGAATTATTCCGTCAGGTAGAGCCGGATGATCTGATGAAATTTGGATTAATTCCGGAATTCATTGGTCGTTTACCGATGATTGCACCGTTAAGTGAATTGGATGAAGAAGCACTGGTGCAAATTCTTACCCAACCTAAAAATGCTTTAATAAAACAATATCAAACATTATTCGGGTTAGAAAACGTAGTGCTAGAGTTTACGCCGGAGGGGTTGAAAGCTATGGCGAAGAAAGCCCTTGAGCGTAAAACCGGAGCTCGTGGTTTGCGTTCAATTGTTGAGGCGGTACTCCTTGATACTATGTATGATTTACCATCCATTGAAAATCTGGAAAAAGTGATTGTGGATGAATCAACGATTGTTGATAACGAAGCACCTAAGTTGATTTATCGCGCTTAGCGTTTGTTTACATAAAAGTGCGGTTGATTTTTTGATTGTTTTCTAGGTTACTCATTTTTCAATAGGAAACAGGCAAAGAAAGTGCTACAATCGCACGTTCTTAAATTTATTCTTATTTCTCCCTTTTTAAACGGATTCAATTATGGCAACTGAAATTGTTGATAAAAAGAAAAAAACAGAAGAGCCGATAGAAGGTAAATCAAAAGGCTTAAATACACTCCTTTGGATATTAGTTGTAGTTTTCTTCTCTGTCGCTGCCATTGGCAATGCTTATTTCCAAAAAGATTATTCGACACCTGTTCGCGTGATTGGTGTAGCGGTTATCCTTGTATTGGCTTTTGTTTTTGCTGCAATTACTAATCAAGGAACAAAGGCACGTAATTTCTTTAAAGAATCAAGAAATGAAGCACGTAAAGTTGTATGGCCGACTCGTTCGGAAACTCGTCAGACTACCTTGATTGTGATAGGGGTGACGATTATTGCTTCATTATTTTTCTGGGCGATAGATTCTATTATCGTATCAATCATTAACTTTTTAACCGATTTGAGATTCTAAAATGACCGAAGAAATAACAGTATCAAAAAAACGTTGGTATGTTTTACAAGCGTTTTCTGGGTTTGAAAGCCGTGTCGCATTAACTTTGCGTGAATATATTAAACAGCATCAAATGGAAGATCAGTTTGGTGAGGTTTTGGTGCCTACGGAAGAAGTCGTCGAAAATGTAGCGGGTAAACGTCGTAAAAGTGAACGTAAATTTTTCCCCGGCTATGTGCTTGTAGAAATGGAAATGAATGATGACACTTGGCACTTAGTGAAGAGTGTACCTCGAGTAATGGGCTTTATTGGCGGAACGCCGGATAAGCCAGCTCCGATTTCTAAACGTGAAGCAGATACCATTTTAAATCGTTTGGAGCAAAGTTCGGAGAAACCGCGCCACCGTAATGAATATCATCCTGGTGAAGAAGTCCGTGTAACGGAAGGGCCGTTTGCCGACTTTAACGGTACAGTGGAAGAAGTTGATTATGAAAAAGGTCGCTTGAAAGTATCCGTTTCTATTTTTGGCCGTGCGACACCGGTTGAGCTTGAATTCAGTCAAGTGGAAAAAGCTTATTAGTGATAGAAATTATCTGAATAAATAACCGCATTTAGAATATAAAACGCGGTTATTTTTTTAGCATCTTTTTCTATGTAAAATGCTTGAAAAACAAGCTTACCTTTTATATAATCCGCAGCCTATTATGAGCCATCTATTGGCTCATATTTTTGTGTGCATATTTTCTTTTAGATATGTGTCGAAGTCATCGGGGAGCTATTTATAGCGTTATTACCCAATTAGAGGAAAACAAAAATGGCAAAAAAAGTCCAAGCCTATGTTAAGTTGCAAGTTGCAGCTGGTATGGCAAACCCATCACCACCGGTTGGTCCTGCATTAGGTCAACAAGGTGTGAACATTATGGAATTCTGTAAAGCGTTCAATGCTCGTACTGAGAGCTTAGAAAAAGGTTTACCTATTCCGGTTGTGATCACTGTATATGCAGACCGTTCTTTCACCTTTATTACTAAAACTCCGCCGGCAGCTGTATTATTGAAAAAAGCAGCAGGTATCAAATCTGGTTCTGGTAAACCGAATAAAGATAAAGTGGGTAAAGTAACTTTAGATCAAATCCGTCAAATTGCTGAAACTAAAGCAGCAGATATGACTGGTGCGACTATTGAAACCAAAATGAAATCAATCGCTGGTACCGCTCGTTCTATGGGCTTAGTGGTGGAGGAATAATACGATGGCTAAATTGACTAAAAAAATGAAAGCAATCAAAGCTGGCGTAGATTCTACTAAAGCATACGAAATTAACGAAGCAATTGCATTGTTAAAACAATTTGCAACCGCTAAATTTGTTGAAAGCGTTGATGTTGCGGTAAACCTAGGTATTGATCCTCGTAAATCCGATCAAAATGTACGTGGTGCAACCGTATTACCACACGGTACCGGTCGTGAAGTTCGCGTAGCTGTATTCACTCAAGGGGCGAACGCTGATGCTGCAAAAGCTGCGGGTGCTGATTTAGTGGGTATGGAGGATTTAGCAGAGCAAATCAAGAAAGGCGAAATGAACTTTGATGTAGTTATTGCTTCTCCTGATGCTATGCGTGTTGTGGGTCAATTAGGTCAAGTATTAGGGCCGCGTGGTTTAATGCCAAACCCTAAAGTAGGTACTGTGACACCAAACGTTGCTGAAGCCGTAAAAAATGCGAAATCTGGTCAGATCCGTTATCGCAATGATAAAAACGGTATCATTCACACCACTATTGGTAAAGCAAACTTCTCTGAAGAACAATTAAAAGAAAATCTTCAAGCATTGTTGGCTGCATTAACAAAAGCAAAACCAACCACTGCAAAAGGTATTTTCATTAAGAAAGTAAGCATTTCTACCACTATGGGTGCAGGCGTTGCAGTAGATCAAGCATCGCTATAATTGAATTAAAAAACTTAGATAAATTTAACCGCACTTTGTTATGCAAAGTGCGGTTTTTTATATAAAAGTTTAAGGAATTTGATAGCGTATATTCTCTCATCTATTTTTTATAAAGTGATTAATTCTAACCTCTAACCCAAGAAAAATGGGGCAGTCTTTTAGTAGCTAATCCCATTTTATTCAATAAAAAAACCGCAGGTTTTATCTGCGGCTTTCTTTAACGTGCGCTAAAAATTACCAGCCTTTCACGACTCCATCTTTGAAGTGTTTTTTAGCTTCTTGATAGACTTCTTCGGTTTGATAAGCTTTCACGAAATCTTGTACGGCTTTGCTGTCTTTGTTATCTGTGCGTGAAACGATAATGTTTACATAAGGAGAATCTTTATCTTCCACAAACACACCATTATCTTGTGCATTCAAGCCAACCTGACCGGCGTAAGTATTATTTACGACAGCTAAATCAACATCATCTAATGCGCGAGCCGCAATAGAAGTATCTACTTCGGTGATATTCAGGTTTTTTGGATTTTCAACGATATCCAATACTGTTGATAATAGATTATTGGCATCTTTAAGTTTAATTAAGCCTTGTTTTTCAAGCAAAATTAATGCACGTCCACGGTTACTTGGATCGTTTGGTACGACTACCTTCGCACCTTCTTGTAGATCATTTAGATTCTTAATCTTTTTAGAATAACCCGCTAACGGATAAACAAAGGTATTGCCTACAATTACCAGATTATTTAAGTTTTTGGCTTTTGCATCTTGATCTAGATAAGGTTTATGTTGCATTGCATTTGCATCTAAATCACCGGTGGAAACCGCAGTATTCGGTAACGCATAGTCATTAAATTCTACAAACTGTACATCTAATCCGTATTTTTCTTTTGCTACTTTTGCTGCAATTTCTGCTACTTGATGTTCCGGACCTGACATTACCCCAACTTTGATTTTAAGCGGTGCAGTAGTTACCGACGTTTCGGTTTTTTTATCATCCTTACATCCTGTTAGAACAAGGGCGGATGCGATGGCTGTGATAGCGAATAAATTTTTTAATTTCATAAGGTTTCCTCTTTTGGTTAGTAGTAAGTTGTGTTTTAGCGATGATCAACTTTCTTCGCCAACGTATCACCGAGTTTTTGGCTAATCATGACGAAAAGAACGATAATAATAGTAGCAACCCAGGTAATATAAGGCATATTGCGATATACACCATAGTTGATAGCCAGACTTCCAAGCCCGCCACCACCTTGTGTTCCCGCCATGGCTGAATAACCTACCAAGGTAACGAGCGTAAGTGTGATACCGTTAATCAGAGTCGGTAAGGCTTCCGGTAAGTAAAATTTACGGACAATTTGCCATTTGGTCGCACCCATTGCTTGGGCAGCTTCAGTTAACCCATTCGGAATTTCCATTAGAGCATTGGCGGTTAAACGTGCGACAAAAGGCATTGCACAGATACTTAATGGAATAATTGCTGCGGTGGTGCCAAGTACAGTGCCGACAATAAAGCGTGTTACAGGCAGTAAAATCAAAAGTAAAATGATAAATGGAATAGAGCGCCCAATGTTAATGATGGTATTCAAAATAAAGTGGGTACGTTTATTTTGTAAAATTTCATTTTTACCGGTCAAGAAGGTCCATACACCTATGGGTAAACCTATGATAACTGCCAATAAAGTAGAAACAAAACTAATATAGACGGTTTCATAAGTTGCTGTTGCGACAACACCCCACATTTGTGGTGTGAGCTGTTGGGTAAATGTTGTCCAGAAATCATTGAACATAACCGAGAACCTCCACACGTACGTTGTTTTCCATTAAATAAATTTTGGTTTGTGTAATAGCATCTTCATCACCTTCTACTTCAGCAATGGTATAACCAAATTTCACACCGCCGGCATAATCAATTTGAGATGTTAAAATACTCAGCTCCACACCAAATTTTTTTGATGCTTGTGAAAGTAACGGTGCATCGACGGAACGTCCGGTAAACTCAAATTTAATAATCGGATAGGCTTTACTGTGTTTAGGAGTATCGGTGAGATTTTCCAAATACTCATCAGGTAAACTGATATGAAAGGTTGAACGGATAAAGTTTTGTGCCAATTCGGTTTTCGGGTTAGAAAAAATTTCACCCACCGAGCCTTGTTCTACCAGCTGTCCTTTATCAATGACTGCTACCTGATCACAGATTTGCTTTACGACTTCCATCTCATGTGTGATGAGTAAAATTGTGATACCTAAAGTGCGGTTGATTTCTTTAAGTAATTTTAGAATAGATTGCGTAGTTGCCGGATCTAAGGCACTCGTAGCTTCATCACATAATAGTATTTTGGGATCACTTGCTAAAGCACGAGCGATGGCAACACGTTGTTTTTGACCACCGGAAAGATTGCTAGGATAAGCATCGCGTTTTTCACTCAACCCCACAAGAGCCAAAAGTGCGGTGATTTTTTCTTGAATTTTTGCTTTTGATGTTCCTTCTAATTCTAATGGCAGAGCAACATTTTCAAATACTGTGCGTGAATTGAGCAAATTAAAGTGTTGGAAAATCATCCCAATATGACGGCGTGCACGAACCAATTCTCGCTCAGAAAGTTGGGTCAGTTCCACTCCATCTACCATCACGGAACCGCTACTTGGTTTTTCCAATAAATTTACACAGCGAATTAGCGTACTTTTTCCTGCTCCGGATGCACCAATTACCCCACAAATCTGTCCTTTTTCAACATTAAGCGAGACATTATCAAGTGCGGTCAGTTTTTTGCCCGATAACTCAAAAATTTTCGTAATATTACTTAGCTTAATCATATAAGCCCTTGTTCTTTTGCTATTTTCAAATCTATTTTCAGTATTCTAGACGTCTAGATTGCCGTGTCAATACATAGGGGAATCTTTTTTAGATGAATTGGTTATAGCTTATATTTGCTAATTGATAGAATTAAAGGGATAATTTTAAATATTGAACTAACATAGAGTAAAAGATGAACAAAGCTATTTTTTTGGATCGTGATGGCACATTAAATATTGATTATGGTTACGTGCACGAAATTGATAATTTCAAATTTATAGATGGAGCAATCGGAGCATTACGGGAATTAAAAGCGATGGGCTATCTATTAATTTTAGTCACAAATCAATCGGGAATTGCGCGCGGTTATTTTTCTGAAGAGCAGTTTTTGCAGCTGACAGAATGGTTTGATTGGTCGTTAGCAGAACAGGGTGTAGATTTCGATGGTATCTATTATTGCCCTCATCACCCGGAAGGAAAAGGCGAATATAAAGCAGATTGCAATTGTCGTAAGCCAAAATCGGGAATGTTATTGCAGGCAATAAAAGAGTTAAAAATCGATCCGGCAAAATCGGTAATGGTTGGGGATAAAGTCGATGATCTAAAAGCGGGAATTGGCGCAAATGTGAGAATGAATGTGCTGGTTCGCACTGGAAAAGCAGTGACAGAGGAAGGCGAACAGCTGGCTGATTATGTATTGGATTCGGTGACGGATTTACCAAATATTTTAAAACGCGCAATAAAATAACAGAAAAGAACGAAATTTTAACCATTTTGTATGAACTTCAAGCGAAAGATCATTTTTTCAAATTTTTTGCAAAAAAGTGCTTGCATTGATTTTGAATTTCCCTATAATGCGCACCACACAACGACGCGCTGTTGTGAAGTAAGAAGATTTGCCGGTGCGTCGTTATTTTTTGCTCTTTAACAACGAATCAGACAATCTGTGTGGGCACTTGTTAATAGACTTGTTAAAATATTTTTAATTTTGAAGTCTTAATAGGTGCTTAAACTAGAAATTCATTATTACTTTTATAGTAGTGTTTATTAATAGCTAAGCAGTTTATTGAGCGATTGAACTTTGAATTGAAGAGTTTGATCATGGCTCAGATTGAACGCTGGCGGCAGGCTTAACACATGCAAGTCGAACGGTAGCAGGAAGGAAGCTTGCTTTCTTTGCTGACGAGTGGCGGACGGGTGAGTAATGCTTGGGAATCTGGCTTATGGAGGGGGATAACTGCGGGAAACTGCAGCTAATACCGCGTAAAGTCTTTGGACTAAAGGGGGCGTTTGCTCTTGCCATAAGATGAGCCCAAGTGGGATTAGGTAGTTGGTGGGGTAATGGCTCACCAAGCCGTCGATCTCTAGCTGGTCTGAGAGGATGACCAGCCACACCGGGACTGAGACACGGCCCGGACTCCTACGGGAGGCAGCAGTGGGGAATATTGCGCAATGGGGGGAACCCTGACGCAGCCATGCCGCGTGAATGAAGAAGGCCTTCGGGTTGTAAAGTTCTTTCGGTGATGAGGAAGGCAGTTTGGTTAATAGCCAAGCTGATTGACGTTAGTCACAGAAGAAGCACCGGCTAACTCCGTGCCAGCAGCCGCGGTAATACGGAGGGTGCGAGCGTTAATCGGAATAACTGGGCGTAAAGGGCACGCAGGCGGATTTTTAAGTGAGGTGTGAAAGCCCTGGGCTTAACCTGGGAATTGCATTTCAGACTGGGAATCTAGAGTACTTTAGGGAGGGGTAGAATTCCACGTGTAGCGGTGAAATGCGTAGAGATGTGGAGGAATACCGAAGGCGAAGGCAGCCCCTTGGGAATGTACTGACGCTCATGTGCGAAAGCGTGGGGAGCAAACAGGATTAGATACCCTGGTAGTCCACGCTGTAAACGCTGTCGATTTGGGGGTTGGGGTTTAACTCTGACGCCCGTAGCTAACGTGATAAATCGACCGCCTGGGGAGTACGGCCGCAAGGTTAAAACTCAAATGAATTGACGGGGGCCCGCACAAGCGGTGGAGCATGTGGTTTAATTCGATGCAACGCGAAGAACCTTACCTACTCTTGACATCCAGAGAATCCTGTAGAGATACGGGAGTGCCTTCGGGAGCTTTGAGACAGGTGCTGCATGGCTGTCGTCAGCTCGTGTTGTGAAATGTTGGGTTAAGTCCCGCAACGAGCGCAACCCTTATCCTTTGTTGCCAGCGATACGGTCGGGAACTCAAAGGAGACTGCCGGTGATAAACCGGAGGAAGGTGGGGATGACGTCAAGTCATCATGGCCCTTACGAGTAGGGCTACACACGTGCTACAATGGCGTATACAGAGGGAGGCGAAGCAGCGATGTGGAGCGAATCTCACAAAGTACGTCTAAGTCCGGATTGGAGTCTGCAACTCGACTCCATGAAGTCGGAATCGCTAGTAATCGCGAATCAGAATGTCGCGGTGAATACGTTCCCGGGCCTTGTACACACCGCCCGTCACACCATGGGAGTGGGTTGTACCAGAAGTAGATAGCTTAACCGCGAGGGGGGCGTTTACCACGGTATGATTCATGACTGGGGTGAAGTCGTAACAAGGTAACCGTAGGGGAACCTGCGGTTGGATCACCTCCTTACCGAACGAGCTATAGTAAGTGTCCACACAGATTGGCTGAGAGTTGTAGACAAGATAGAGAGCGGAAATCAACATTGTCCTTGGGTCTGTAGCTCAGGTGGTTAGAGCGCACCCCTGATAAGGGTGAGGTCGGTGGTTCAAGTCCACTCAGACCCACCACTCTAAGAGTGAGTGAAGTAAGGGCAAGTATCTGCAAATTAATGATAACTGGGGATATAGCTCAGCTGGGAGAGCGCCTGCCTTGCACGCAGGAGGTCAGCGGTTCGATCCCGCTTATCTCCACCACTTATCATCGTTAAGTAAATGTTGCATTGATAGAAAATGGTATTGCGTTTACTTAACGATGATAACTGAAAAGTTTTATCTTCTGTTCTTTAAAAAATTGGAAACAAGCTGAAAACTGAAGAGACTTTTAAGTTCCAAAAGGAATAGAGGAAGTCTGAGTAGAAAAATCTTGACTGGAGAAAGGCAGTCAAGTGTTTAGTTGAATTAAAGATTCGCTTCAAGATGTAGGCCTGACTGAGTAGGCAGGCTGAAAACATTTGAGGTTGTATAGTTAAGTGACTAAGCGTACAAGGTGGATGCCTTGGCAATCAGAGGCGATGAAGGACGTGCTAATCTGCGAAAAGCTTGGATGAGTTGATAAGAAGCGTTTAATCCAAGATATCCGAATGGGGAAACCCGATGGATGAAGAATCCATCATTTCATTATGAATTCATAGTAATGAAAAGCAAACCGGGAGAACTGAAACATCTAAGTACCCCGAGGAAAAGAAATCAACCGAGATTCCGTGAGTAGCGGCGAGCGAAGGCGGAAGAGCCGGTAAGTGATAGTGAGCGTGTTAGGAGAATGAGTTGGGAAGCTCAACCGTAGGGGGTGATAGTCCCGTATCTTAAAACATGTTGATGGTACTAAGCTTACGATAAGTAGGGCGGGACACGTGATATCCTGTCTGAAGATGGGGGGACCATCCTCCAAGGCTAAATACTCCTGATTGACCGATAGTGAACCAGTACTGTGAAGGAAAGGCGAAAAGAACCCCGGCGAGGGGAGTGAAATAGAACCTGAAACCTTGTACGTACAAGCAGTGGGAGCCTGAAAGGGTGACTGCGTACCTTTTGTATAATGGGTCAGCGACTTATATTTTGTAGCAAGGTTAACCGAATAGGGAAGCCGAAGGGAAACCGAGTCTTAACTGGGCGATTAGTTGCAAGGTATAGACCCGAAACCCGGTGATCTAGCCATGGGCAGGTTGAAGGTTGGGTAACACTAACTGGAGGACCGAACCGACTAATGTTGAAAAATTAGCGGATGACTTGTGGCTGGGGGTGAAAGGCCAATCAAACCGGGAGATAGCTGGTTCTCCCCGAAATCTATTTAGGTAGAGCCTTGAGCGGACACCTTCGGGGGTAGAGCACTGTTTCGGCTAGGGGGCCATCCCGGCTTACCAACCCGATGCAAACTGCGAATACCGAAGAGTGATACTCAGGAGACACACGGCGGGTGCTAACGTCCGTCGTGGAGAGGGAAACAACCCAGACCGCCAGCTAAGGTCCCAAAGTGTATGTTAAGTGGGAAACGAAGTGGGAAGGCTTAGACAGCTAGGATGTTGGCTTAGAAGCAGCCACCATTTAAAGAAAGCGTAATAGCTCACTAGTCGAGTCGGCCTGCGCGGAAGATGTAACGGGGCTCAAACATAGCACCGAAGCTGCGGCATCAGGATTAATCCTGTTGGGTAGGGGAGCGTTGTGTAAGCGGATGAAGGTGTATCGGGAGGTATGCTGGACGTATCACAAGTGCGAATGCTGACATAAGTAACGATAAAACGGGTGAAAAACCCGTTCGCCGGAAGACCAAGGTTTCCTGTCCAACGTTAATCGGGGCAGGGTGAGTCGGCCCCTAAGGCGAGGCTGAAAAGCGTAGTCGATGGGAAACGGGTTAATATTCCCGTACTTGGTAAAGCTGCGATGTGGGGACGGAGCAGGTTAGGTTAGCGTGCTGTTGGATATGCACGTTTAAGTTGGTAGGTGGGGTGCTTAGGCAAATCCGGGCGCTTATTAACACCGAGAAATGATGACGAGGCCTCAAGGGGCTGAAGTAACTGATACCACACTTCCAGGAAAAGCCACTAAGCTTCAGGCTTTATTAAACCGTACTGAAAACCGACACAGGTGGTCAGGTAGAGAATACTCAGGCGCTTGAGAGAACTCGGGTGAAGGAACTAGGCAAAATAGCACCGTAACTTCGGGAGAAGGTGCGCCGGCGTAGCTTGTAGCCCCTAGCGGGTGAAGGGTGAACCGGTCGAAGATACCAGCTGGCTGCAACTGTTTATTAAAAACACAGCACTCTGCAAACACGAAAGTGGACGTATAGGGTGTGATGCCTGCCCGGTGCTGGAAGGTTAATTGATGGTGTAATCGAAAGAGAAGCTCCTGATCGAAGCCCCAGTAAACGGCGGCCGTAACTATAACGGTCCTAAGGTAGCGAAATTCCTTGTCGGGTAAGTTCCGACCTGCACGAATGGCATAATGATGGCCAGGCTGTCTCCACCCGAGACTCAGTGAAATTGAAATCGCCGTGAAGATGCGGTGTACCCGCGGCTAGACGGAAAGACCCCGTGAACCTTTACTATAGCTTGACACTGAACATTGAATTTTGATGTGTAGGATAGGTGGGAGCCTTTGAAGCGGTCACGCCAGTGATTGTGGAGGCGTCCTTGAAATACCACCCTTTAACGTTTGGTGTTCTAACGAAGATTGCGGAACGCGGTCTCGGACAGTGTCTGGTGGGTAGTTTGACTGGGGCGGTCTCCTCCCAAAGAGTAACGGAGGAGCACGAAGGTTTGCTAATGACGGTCGGACATCGTCAGGTTAGTGCAATGGTATAAGCAAGCTTAACTGCGAGACGGACAAGTCGAGCAGGTACGAAAGTAGGTCATAGTGATCCGGTGGTTCTGAATGGAAGGGCCATCGCTCAACGGATAAAAGGTACTCCGGGGATAACAGGCTGATACCGCCCAAGAGTTCATATCGACGGCGGTGTTTGGCACCTCGATGTCGGCTCATCACATCCTGGGGCTGAAGTAGGTCCCAAGGGTATGGCTGTTCGCCATTTAAAGTGGTACGCGAGCTGGGTTTAGAACGTCGTGAGACAGTTCGGTCCCTATCTGCCGTGGGCGTAGGAGAATTGAGGGGGGCTGCTCCTAGTACGAGAGGACCGGAGTGGACGCACCACTGGTGTTTCGGTTGTGTCGCCAGACGCATTGCCGAGTAGCTAAGTGCGGAAGAGATAAGTGCTGAAAGCATCTAAGCACGAAACTTGCCTCAAGATGAGTTCTCCCAGACTTAGAGTCTGTAAGGGTTGTTGGAGACGACGACGTAGATAGGTGGGGTGTGTAAGTGTAGTGATACATTGAGCTAACCCATACTAATTGCCCGAGGGGCTTAACTATACAACGCTCAAGTGTTTTTGGGCGGCTAGTGTGAAGTACAACGAATTAAAGTATACCGTAATCAGTCATCAGCTTGTATCCGATAGAACAGATGAAAAAGATAAAAGAGATAAAACGAGATAAAAAGATAGAACAAGATAAAACTTGAAGAGAAGAAGTTATCGAAGAATTATCCCGGCGGCGAGAGTGCAGTGGTTCCACCTGAATCCATCCCGAACTCAGAAGTGAAATGCTGTAATGCCGATGGTAGTGTGGGGTATCCCCATGTGAGAGTAGGGCACTGCCGGGTTTTATATTATGTCATCCCCTGAATCGAGAGGTTCAGGGGTTTTTGCATTTTGATTTAATTTTATTTAGTTAGTAAAAATACAATTTTGGGATGATTATTTCTATTTATGGCTATTAGACTTATCGTTAAATTAACCTATTTTATTAATGAGAAAAAGTTGCCCAAATGATACAATCCACCAAATTTTATTGAAAGGATAAATATCTTAATGGCTCGAAAGAAGAAAACTCGCCGAATAACTGATGTGATGCCAATACGTAAAGCTGATAAAAAAACTGAAATGCCAAAACGTTCCGGTAAAAAACTTACTCGTTATGAGCTTGATGCAAAAGCCCGTGAGGATAAGAAAAAACGTAAACATAAAGGCTTAGATTCAGGCTCACGCCATAGTATGGTAGAAAATCGCTCAACGAAACCTCTTCAAGAAATCAAAGATCCTAAAATTGGGAGTAAAAAGAAAATACCTTTAGTTGTGGAATTCGTGAATAAACCGGAAAAAGGTCAAATTATTCCTGTGTTAGGCGCCGTGAAAAAACAAGATCCGATGCAAGAGTTGGAGAGTTTGGAAAATAACGAAATTCTTAATGAATTATTGGATATATTGGAAGAAGGTAAAACTATTAGTAAGGCGGATCAACAGTTCGTTGATGAATGTTTGGATCGTATTGCAGAATTAATGGAAGAGCTCGGTATTGAAGACGAAGAAGAAAACGAAGCTGATTTATACCGCACTTTTGAGAAAATAAATATCGAGCAATTTAGATAAAAGATGATTTGGATAATTATTCTAGGCTTACTTGGAATTTTTGTTATTGCAACTCTGTCTTGGTATGCGTTGCGTTTATTGAAGCAGTTGAAACAGCAAAAACAAGTTCTCTTACAAGCTAAAATGGTGAGAGCAACGCGATTAAAAGAAAGTATCGAAATTATTGCAAAAGCAATGAAAAGTAAGGAATGTAACCATTCTGAAGGCGTGATTCGCCTTACGATGTTGTTAATGCCTTTCGGTAAAAACCTGCAGCCTTATCCTAGCATGATGCAACTTTATGAGATCGTGCGGGATATGCCAACGCATGAGGCGAGAAAAACACTTGAAAAGAAAGAAAGGCTGCGTCTTGATCTTAAACGTGAAAGCGCTGAGGCTAAATTTGAGCAGGATATACTGGAAGAATTACAGCAATTACTTGATGATGTGAGAAAATTTGGAGTGCTTTAATGTCCGAGATTATTTGGGATGACAAACTTATACAAAAATACAATCAATCGGGTCCGCGTTATACATCATATCCTACCGCATTAGAGTTTCACGAAAATTATACTAATCAGGATTTTATTCGTGCGGCGGAGCGTTATCCGGATCGTCCCCTGTCCTTATATGTACATATTCCGTTTTGTCATCAGCTTTG
The DNA here is from genome assembly GCF_001019715.1 of Rodentibacter caecimuris. Lineage (GTDB taxonomy): Bacteria > Pseudomonadota > Gammaproteobacteria > Enterobacterales > Pasteurellaceae > Rodentibacter > Rodentibacter caecimuris. The sequence goes on along the minus strand of NZ_BBXJ01000001.1, from coordinate 827,992 downwards.
CTATTTCTGTGCCTGTAACAAAGTGATTACCCGTCATCAGCATAAAGCGGATATCTATCTTGATTATCTTGAGAAAGAGATAATTGCTCGTGCTCAGTTGTTTAAGCATCGAGTTGTAACCCAAATTCACTGGGGCGGTGGTACGCCAACTTATTTAAGTGAAGCGCAATCGGCACGTTTAATGGAAATGTTAAAAACGCATTTTACAATTGCGGATAATGCAGAAATTTCTATTGAGATGGATCCCCGTAGAATTGAACTTTCAATGCTTGATCATTTACGTGCGATTGGCTTTAACCGAATGAGCATGGGGGTGCAGGATTTTAATAAAGAAGTTCAAAAAGCCGTCAATCGTGAGCAAGATGAAAACTTTATTGCCGCTTTATTAGAACGAGCCCGAGAGCTAGGATTTCAATCAACCAACCTTGACTTGATTTATGGTTTACCGTTGCAAAATGTAGAAAGTTTTATGTTTACTCTGAAAAAGGTGATTGAGTTAAATCCTGATCGTTTGAGTATTTTTAATTATGCCCATTTACCAAGCCGTGTACCCGGGCAAGCAAAAATTAAAGAAGAACAATTGCCGAAGCCGGAAACTAAACTGACTATTTTACAGAAAACAATTGAAACCTTAGGGGATGCCGGTTACCAATTTATTGGTATGGATCACTTTGCAAAGCCTTATGATGAATTGGCTATTGCACAGGAAAAAGGCATATTGCATCGTAATTTCCAAGGCTATACCACACAAGAAGAATGTGATCTACTTGGTTTGGGTGTTTCTTCTATTAGTTTATTAGGGGATACTTACGCGCAAAATGAAAAAGATCTCAAAGCCTATTATGCTCTGGTTGAGGAGAATGCTCATGCCTTACATAAGGGGCTTGCATTAACGAAAGAGGATTGCCTGCGCCGTGATGTAATCAAGCAATTAATTTGTAATTTTAAACTAGACTTTGAACCGATCGAGAGAGAGTATAATATCTGCTTTACAGTGCATTTTGCTGAAGATTTAATGCTGCTCCAGCCTTTAATTGAAGATGAACTCATTAGTCTAACCGAGCAAGGGTTAAAGGTTTCACCTAAAGGTCGTTTGCTCATTCGGAATATTTGTTTATGTTTTGACACTTATTCTCGTGTCGCGGCAAAACGCCAGCAATTCTCAAGAATTATTTAACGCTATATGCCACCGAAAGGTGGCATTCTTTTTTCTATTGCTCTGTAAAAAACTGTCTTAAAATTCTTTCCAATTCTTCAAATACCTTAAGAACCCTTTTAGGGGTAACGGTTTCATAAGGACGATATAAAAACAGTTGCCATTTTTGGATCTTTATTTCTGGAAATAATTGGTGTAATTCGCCTGTTTGTAAATAAGGTTGAGCGATAAAATCACTCACTAAACCGACCGCACTTCCCTGTAGTACGACTTGTAATTTACTGTAAATATTGTTGCTTTGGAAAGCAATACAATGTGGTTTAAGTGTACGTTCGGGAGTAAGTGGAAAATGCCAAGGGCGACCGGTATTCACATTAATCAGTGCAGCAAACGGGAAACTTTGCTCCAGATCTTCGAGTGATTTTGGTTCGCCTAAGCGTTCCAGCAAACTTGGTGCGGCAACTAATACATCGCCAATGTCGGCGATTTTCCGTACAATAAAATTCGGCTCGGATTTTGGCCCGATACGTATGCCAATATCAATGCGATGACTAACCGAATCCAGCTTGCTCATATCATCACGCCAATCGATAATCAAGTTGGGATAAGGCGAAAGTGCGGTCAATAATTTCGCTAAAATTTCATCATTAATTCGCCAGCTTGGTGCAGTAATTCGTACAATACCGTTCATTTCAGCATAGGCTCTCTGTTTGTTTGGTATGAATAGTTTTTCGCTATCTACCAATAATTGTTGTGCCTGTGGTAAAAATTGCTCGCCAAAATCCGTTAAATGCACTTGTCGGGTATTGCATTGGAATAGGGATTCTCCCAAATAATCCTCCAACTCGGCAATCAATCTTGTTACCACCGGTGGCGATATTGCAAGGCGATTGGCTGTTTCTTTAAATTGCAAGGTTTCCGCAAGGGAGCAAAAAACTTTTAGCGTTTCAAAGCGGTTATTCATTTGATTATTCCATTTATAGAAATTGTGAAGTTTATTTTTGCAAATTTACAGGAATAAATCTAATTTTTACAATAAGTGCCATAAACAAAAAGCACAGCAAAGAAAAATTCTTGTAGGATGATTGTTTGTTTTTTTGTGCAGTTTTTCAAATTTATGCATTTAATTTTTTATAGGAAAACAAAATGGTAAAAAAAATCTTAAAAACGACCGCACTTGCGGCAGCACTTTCCGCAACTTTTGTCACTTCAGCGATGGCGGATGTCAATATTACACCGATGAAAGGAGTACAGATTATGCCGTTAGAAAATAAATGGGACAAAACTTTCAAACAATCCGACAAAGTAGCACATCATAAAGTGACCTTTAAAAACCGCTATGGCTTTACCCTTGTCGGTGATTTGTATGTGCCGAAAAATGCAAAAGGTAAACTACCGGCAATTGCAGTGAGCGGGCCGTTTGGTGCAGTGAAAGAGCAAACATCGGGCATTTATGCGCAAACATTGGCGGAGCGCGGTTTTGTTACGCTTGCTTTTGACGGTTCATATACCGGCGAAAGTTCGGGCGAACCACGTAATATTGCCAGCCCTGAGATTGCAACGGAAGATTTTAGTGCGGCAGTGGATTTCTTAGGTTTACAAGATTTTGTTAATCGTGAAGAAATCGGGATTTTAGGTATCTGCGGATGGGGCGGTTTTGCGTTAAATGCGGCACTGTCGGATACCCGTGTCAAAGCCGTCGCAGTCAGTACGATGTATGATATGACAAAAGTAATGGGTGAGGGGTATGAAATTAACTTCACACCAAATGCCAAAGGTACTTATGATAGAACGTCGGCGATTGATACGGACACTCGTTATAAAATGAAAGAGGCGATGAATACCCAACGTTGGGCGGATGCAGAAAAAGGCGAACCTGAACATACGGCGGCAAACGAGCATTTACCTGCGCCGGAAATACATACTGCTGAGACGCCTAAATTTGTGAAAGAATATGCGGATTATTATAAAACCTCGCGCGGTTACCATCCCCGTTCGGTCAATTCAAATACGGGTTGGTCAAAAACAACACCGCTTGCGTTTATCAATATGCCGATTTTACAGCGAGCCGCAGAAATGCGTACGCCGGCGTTAGTGGTTCACGGCGAAAAAGCGCACTCGCGTTATTTTGGCGAAGAAGCGTTTCAATCCCTTGGTTCAAAAAATAAAGAGTTGTACATCGTGCCGGAGGCGACTCACGTTGATTTATACGATAATCAAGCGAACAAAATCCCATTTGATAAATTTGAAACATTCTTCAAAGCAAATTTAAAATAATCACTGAGATGAAATTAAAGTCCGCTCAAAAGAGCGGTCGTTTTTTAGCGAGATTTTGTCAATGAAAGTCTTAATCACTATTTTACTTAGCTTAACCAGTTTATATGTCGGAGCAGAAATGAAAGTAAAAGTCAGCCTTGATAGCGGTGTTTATTCCGCCACTCTAGCCGATAATCCAACCAACCAAAGTTTTTGGCAAAAATTACCCCTTGAATCCAAATTGGATAACTACGCGCATAATGAAAAAGTCGTTTATATGAACGATAAGCTCAGCATTGAAAATGCTCCTGCCGCCTACACTGGCAAAGTGGGGGATATTACCTATTATGCCCCTTGGGGAAATATTGCTATGTTTCTTGATAAGGGACCTTATGCACCGGGTTTAATTTACATGGGGAAATTTGATGGCGATTTGACCGCACTTTCCCGCTCAACGCATATTAAATTTGAACGGGAAGAATGAATCAACAAGATTTTATTAATTGCTGTTGTGCCGCTTATCTGATTCGTTGAGATTTTCGATACACCATTGCGTGAGTCATTGTCGGTATTATGTAGCCGTTGCACAACCTAAATTTTATTTCATAGGTAGAGATACCATGCCGGCATCCGTAAAAAATTAAATGATTTTAAAAGGTTGTATAGCGTCTCTACATTTTCTTTAAATTGTGCATTTGCGACATAATGCCGGTTTTTGTAAAAAGTGCGGTCATTTTTAACCGCACTTTCAACTATTGATAACCGCAAATTACGCTTCAATACCTTCAAACAACGCAGTACTTAGGTAGCGCTCAGAGGCGGAAGGGAGTACGGCGACAATAAGTTTATCTTTAAATTCAGGTAATTTTGCAATGCGATCAGCGGCGGCAACCGCTGCACCGGAGGAAATACCGGCTAAAATGCCTTCCTCTGCCATTAAGCGACGGGCTGTCGCAATAGCTGTCTCGCTGTCCACGGTTTCTACACGATCAACTAATGATAAGTCTAAGTTTTTCGGTATGAAACCTGCACCGATACCTTGGATTTTATGAGGCGCCGGTTTCAATTCTTCTCCGGCTAAAGTTTGGCTAATCACCGGTGATTCGGCCGGTTCTACCACGACAGAAGTAATTGCCTTACCGAAATCTAATTTAATTGCACGTGAAACGCCGGTAATTGTGCCGCCTGTACCAACCCCTGCCACAACGACATCCACTTTACCTTCCGTATCCTGCCAAATTTCCGTGCCGGTTGTTTCTCGGTGAATTTGGGGATTAGCCGGATTTTCAAATTGTTTTAGCATGACATAACGGCTTGGATCGGAAGCCACGATTTCTTCGGCTTTGGCAATCGCCCCTTTCATTCCTTTTGCCCCTTCGGTTAATACAAGATTTACGCCTAATCCGCGTAATAAACGTTTACGTTCCAAACTCATCGTTTCCGGCATGGTGAGGGTGATTTTATAACCCCGTGCGGCTGCCACATAGGCGAGCGCAATACCGGTATTACCGCTGGTGGCATCAACAATTTCTTTGCCTTTGGTGAGAATACCGTCTTTTTCTGCTTGCCACACCATGTTAGCGCCAATACGGCATTTCACACTGAAACTTGGGTTTCGTCCTTCAATTTTTACCACGATATTATCGTGACCAAAGTGCTTTAATCGTACAAGCGGTGTGTTGCCGATAGTGTAAGAGTTGTCTGCATAAATTGTCATATTTATTCCCTTATTTTGAGATTATTAGTAGCCTAGTTATAGCATTGGCGGTTTTATTCAAAAAATAGTTATTTGATCTATTTTATAACCAAACGCTATTTTATAACCAAACGCTATTTTATAACCAAACGCTATTTTATGATTTGATTGTTGTTTGTGCGAATATCAGTACTATCACTGCGAGTCGCGATTTTGATGGAACGGTTGTCACGGCGATAATTAAAATTCATATCAAAGCGTAACCGATCACGATAATTTTCTACCCACATTACCGTTGCACCACATACGGCAACGGGAATAATCACTAAATTCACCACAGGTAAAAAGGTGCAACAAGTCACCAATCCACCGAAAGTGAGGCTTTGTGAGCGTTGCTCGCCTAAAGCGTTTTTCATCACATTGAAAGAGATTTTATGATTGTCGAAAGGATAATCGCAATATTGAATCGCCATCATCCATGCAGTGAATAAAAATGTTAAAACCGGTACGATGGTTTGCCCGACAACAGGGATAAAACTTAATAAGAATAAGCCGATAATTTTGGGTAGGCTATACCATAATTTTTGCCATTCGCGGCGTAGCATACGCGGTATATCTTTCATCACATCTAACCAGTTATCGTCATTAATGCTTTCTCCCGTTAGCATTTTTTCCAATTTCTCCGCCAGTAATCCGTTAAAAGGAGCGGCAATAAAACCGGAAAGTGTGGTGAACATAAAATAAAATAATAACAAAATCATACCGATAGAAAGCACGAGTAAAATAACGCTTAGAAATCCGAGCCAATCCGGTACGAAAGTCATCATCCAATCGATCATTGAGCTAATCTGCGAAACCAGCAGCCAAAGTAAAGCACTCAGTAAAACAATATTGAATAAAATAGGCATAATGACGAAACGGCGCAGCCCTTTTTGGGCAATAAAATGCCATCCCATCACAAAATAATGGAATCCCGATTTGATTTCTTGCGGATTAATCATGCTTTTTTCCTTTTGTTATATTAATAAACTCAAGAAGAGCGGTTAATTCTGACAGCATTTTTGCTGTTAAATTCCCTATGGGTTTTGTTTTTTCACCCTTTAAAATATGGTAGCATTAGCTCAGTTTTATTGCCTGTAAGGAGCAAAAATGGATCTGAATACCATTTTGATTATTTTAGGGGTGGTGGCACTCATTGCCCTTGTTGCACACGGATTATGGTCAAATCACCGTGAGAAATCAAAGTATTTTAAAAACTCGACGACCTTTGATCGCTCTTTTACTCAAGAACAGCAGAGTCGGGAACAACAAGAATTTTCCAGCGCGGTTATTCAAAATACGCCTTCACCGGCGCTTGCTCAAAAGGTACGGCAACCATCCTTTGAAGAGAATCAAGCAACATCACAAGTGGATTATCGCCAAACCGAGCGCACAGTAGATGATATTAAAATTTCTATTCCCAATGTTGAGCCGGCACCTGAACCTGTTTGCGTAGAATACGATATGAAACAGGCGGAAGCTAAGCCGAATCCTGCAACTATGACGCTTGAACAACTGGAAGCGCAAACCAATGAACTTGAAGGGATTAATCCTTCTTCACCTGAATTGCGGGAACAGCTTTCGCAAATGTCATTAGGGGAGTTGGATGGGATAAAATCTACCGTGCATTTTAATGAAGCGCGCACATTGGAGGCAAACACGGAAAAACAAACCTCCGGTTACATTCAACTTTATGTCGTTTCACCACAACATCGTGAATTTCACGGTTTAAGGTTGATACAATCCCTTGAAAATTTAGGCTTTATCTTTGGCGAATACAATATGTATCACCGTCATTTTGATTTAAGCGTGGCAAGCCCAACATTATTCAGTGTGGCAAATTTGCAAGATGACGGCGGTTTTAACCCGTATAACACGGAGTTTAACACCATTGGCTTGGCATTATTTATGAAACTGCCTTCTCCGGGTAGTGATCTTGCCAATCTTAAATTAATGATTCGTGCCGCTAAAACTCTTGCGGAAGATTTAGGCGGTTCGGTGCTTACCGAAGATGAACAAATTTTTGATGATTACCAAGAACAACGTTATCTTTCACGTGTGTAAAACAGATTGATTTTCCACCGCACTTTTAATTTGGGCGAACATTGGGTTCGCCTTTATTGTGTAAAGCATTAGAAAGTGCGGTTATTTTTCACCGAGATTTTTTATGACTGACATTCAAACCCAGATTAACAATTTACGAAAAAAACTGCGTCAATATGAATATGAATATCACGTTTTGGATAATCCAAGCGTGCCGGATAGTGAATACGATCGCCTTTTTCATCAGCTTAAAGCCTTAGAATTGGAACATCCTGAATGGGTTACTGCCGATTCTCCAACTCAGCGGGTCGGAGCAAAACCGCTTTCTGCTTTTCACCAGATTCGCCATGAAATTCCTATGTTGTCTTTGGATAATGCCTTTTCCGATGAAGAATTTTATGCCTTTGTAAAGCGTATTGAAGATCGATTGGGAAAATCAGTTTCACCTTTAACCTTTTGTGCCGAGCCTAAATTGGATGGGCTTGCCGTGAGTATTTTGTATGAGAATGGTGTTCTAACCCAAGCCGCAACCCGTGGAGACGGGACAACGGGTGAGGATATAACCTTGAATATTCGCACCGTTCGTAATATTCCTTTGCAACTCCTTACAGAAAATCCGCCGGCGCGTTTAGAAGTGCGGGGCGAGGTATTTATGCCGCATGAAGGGTTTGAGCGCTTGAACGAATATGCCCTCGAACACGGCGAGAAAACCTTTGCCAATCCGCGTAATGCCGCAGCGGGATCGCTGCGTCAGCTCGATCCAAAGATTACCAGTAAACGTCCGTTGGTATTAAATGCCTATAGTGTCGGTATTGCCGAAGGCGTGGATTTACCAGTCACCCATTATGAACGTTTACAATGGCTGAAATCAATTGGTATTCCGGTAAATCCGGAAATCCGTCTTTGTCATGATGTTGAGGCTGTGTTGGCGTTTTATCACGCTATGCAAAATAAACGTAGCGACCTTGGCTATGATATTGACGGCACCGTATTGAAAATTAATGATATTGCCCTGCAAAACGAACTCGGTTTTATTTCTAAAGCCCCCCGTTGGGCGATTGCTTATAAATTCCCTGCACAAGAAGAATTAACGGTATTAAACGATGTGGAATTCCAAGTGGGGCGCACCGGTGCAATTACACCGGTAGCAAAACTTGAACCGGTATTTGTCGCAGGCGTTACCGTGAGTAATGCCACCTTACACAATGGTGATGAAATTGCCCGTTTGGATATTGCCATTGGCGATACCGTGATTGTTCGCCGTGCCGGTGATGTGATTCCGCAAATTATTGGTGTCTTACGTGAACGCCGCCCTGAAAATGCCAAACCAATTATTTTCCCGACACATTGCCCGGTGTGCAATTCGCAGATTATTCGTATTGAAGGCGAAGCCGTGGCACGCTGCACCGGCGGATTATTTTGTGAAGCACAACGCAAGGAAGCGTTAAAACATTTTGTTTCACGCAAAGCAATGGATATTGACGGCGTAGGCGGTAAATTAATAGAACAATTGGTGGATCGTGAGCTGATTCATACCCCAGCGGATTTATTCAAACTTGATCTTACTACTTTGACACGCTTAGAACGTATGGGGAAAAAATCAGCGGAAAATGCTTTAAACAGCTTAGAAAAAGCTAAACATACAACCCTTGCCCGTTTTATTTTTGCTTTGGGTATTCGTGAAGTGGGCGAAGCTACGGCATTGAATTTAGCCAATCATTTTAAAACGCTTGAGGCGTTGCAAAATGCTGATTTTGAACAGCTCCAACAAGTGTCGGATGTGGGGGAAGTGGTGGCCAATCGTATTTTGGCATTCTGGCGTGAACCGCATAATGTAGAGGTGGTTAACGATCTACTTGCACAAGGGGTACATTGGGACACCGTGGAAATCAAAGAAGTGCAGGATAATCCGTTCAAAGACAAAACAATCGTCCTCACAGGTACGCTCACTCAAATGGGGCGTAATGAAGCCAAAGTGTTACTGCAAGAAATGGGGGCAAAAGTCAGCGGTTCTGTTTCGGCTAAAACGGATTTCGTTATCGCCGGCGAAGCCGCAGGGTCAAAACTCACCAAAGCACAGGAATTGGGCGTGGCAATATTAACAGAAGAAGAATTTCTAGCACAGATTCGTTGATCATCATCAGGGCAAAAATGTGAGTGAGAAACCCGTTATTTCAAACCGCAGTTTATTTGCCCTTTCTGAAAATGTTTGAAAACGAAAAATCACACCGATTTATCCGTTGAAGTGCGGTTAATTTTGTGAATGTTTTAGATTGGTATAAAAAATTTTCTTGACCCTGTACTCACTACGGACTTTACACTTGCGTCAAGTTAATTAATTGGAAAGGGCATATCATGGAAACTATTCTTGTCAAGAAAGCGCAGCATAGTAAACATCAACATTCTCACACGCCGAAAGATAAAAAAATTCTAACCATCAGTTTGTTGATCATCACAAGTTATATGGTGGTGGAGTTTTTAGGCGGCTATTTTTTCAATAGTCTTACTTTAATGGCGGATGCCGGCCATATGGCAAATGATAGTTTGTCGCTTGCGTTAGCGTTAATCGCACTCTTTTTAAGTGTGAAATGGCAAAAATGGTTTGCGTTGTTAAATGGCATTTCGTTAATCGGCGTGGCAATTTGGATTTTTCTGGAGGCCGTAGAGCGTTGGCTGACCCCGATAGAAATGACGGTATTGCCCATGTTAGGCGTGGCGATAGTCGGACTTTTAGTAAATATTTTAGTGGCATGGATAATGCTCAAAAGTGATCAGGATAATTTAAATGTCCGCGCGGCTTATTTACATGTATTAGCCGATTTATTCGGTTCGGTGGCTGCGATTTTGGCAGGGGTAAGTGCATATTGGCTAAATTGGCAATGGGTTGATGTGGTGGCTAGTGTCGTGTTGGGCTTATTGGTATTACGCAGTGGCGGCTCCGTAGTATGGCAGGCATTCAACGCGTTACGTGATCATTCCGAACATTTTTCGATGGGAAAGCATAAGCACTAAATAGAGGGGATTTAGCTCCGATTTCGTAAGATGAATTGAGGAAAATAATGAAAGCCAATGAGTTAAGTCTTCGTACCGGAGTCAATCTTGAAACGATTCGTTATTATGAACGACAAGGGATTTTGCCCGAGCCTAAGCGGGCGCTAAACGGCTATCGCTACTATGATGAGGAGAGCGTTACGCTGCTAAACTTTATTAAAAAATGTCGCACTTTAGGTTTTTCTCTAGAAGCTATTCATGAACTGAATCGTTTGAAATTAGGTTTAGCCGATCATTATCAGGTTGATCAAATGGTGTTAAAGCAACTTGCCCAAGTGGAGAAGAAAATTACTCAGCTACTGGAAATTAAGGCTTTTTTACAATCTATTGCAATAAAAGAAGCGCATAGCGAGACAGACTGTAAGGCAATGGCTGGGTTGGAGGGTAAACTTGATTTTTGACAGGGCTATTTAAGATAAAAAGGAAACCGCATTATTTGGGGTTTCCTTTTTTAAAGGATAAAAAATCAATGAAAAATTGACCGCACTTTATCCCGCAACCGCCGGTAAATAGCCTGTTTGGATTAAGAACGGGATCAGCATAATTATGATACCTATAATTAATGCTACGGCTAATGCGGTATTTCCGCCCATCACCCGATAAGGAAGATTAGGGTGGGTTTGACGGGTTCGCCACGCTAAACCGATCGGTAAAATCAAGCAATAAAAAGCACATAATAAACCGGCATAACTTAAAGCGGATATAAAGCCCTCGGGGTAAAATAACGCAAATATCAACGGTGGAGTAAAGGCGGTAACCGTCAGAGAAATACGGTTATGCGGCAAATGACAACGTTTGAATAAATCGACTAATCCTTCAAAAACACCAAGCATTACGCCAAGGAAAGAGGTGATCAATGCGAGCGCAGAAAAAATACGCACCATTTCCCCCATCATATTTGACCCTGTGATTTCACGCACGGCATTAACTAACCCGTTTAAGGTCGGATCGGCTTGTAGAATCCGTACAAATTCACTTTGTGCCAATACGCCATGGGTGGCGAGTTGCCATACTAAATAGGCAAAGAGCGGGATCGCGGTGCCGACCAAAATCGCTTTTCGGAATTGGCGAACATCGCCGTCCAAATAACTGTTTACACTTGCCATAATGACATGGTAACCGAAAGAAGTGAAAAAAATCGGCGCGGCAGAAATCACAAAGGCATAATTGAGGGGGAGTGCCATAAGATTGTCCGTTGCCACTTTCGGTAGCATCATAAACAGTACAAAAGCAAAGGCGAGTAATTTCCCGATGAAGAGTAGGCGTGTGATTCCATCAACCCCTTTTGTACCGATCACAACGAAAGAGCCCAGTACGACGGTGAAAAGAATAATCGCTGTTTTAAGTGATATGGCTTCCATACCGAATGCAGTGGGTAAGCCCGAAAGTAAAGAACCGCCACCGGTAATATAGGCTGCTGAAAGCGCGTAAAGCAAAATTAACAAACTTAAGGTTGCGAGAATACGTCCGGGTACGCCAAAATATTTTTCTGCCAAAGTTGCTACGCCGTCATTAAGTTGATCGGCGGTTTGATACACTTCGACAAACAGCAGACCGCTATAAACAAGCAATGTCCAAAGCCCTACAAGCAATAATACGGTATAACCGAAACCCATTCCGGCAGAGGTTAAGGGCATGGCAAGCATGCCTGCTCCGATGGTTGTTCCAGCGATAATTAAGGCGCTTCCGAAAGTTTTATTTTTTAGCATAACACTGACCTTTTTATATGTTGTTGTGTTTGAAGATAACGTTAAAACGTGGCTAAATTTGACCGCACTTTTCTTTGTAATGGTAGCGGCAAACAGAAAGGTAGCTATCGTTTCCGCCGATTTGGATTTGTTCGCCCTCTTTTACGACTTCACCGTTTTCAGTGAGACGAAGGACAAAATTCGCTTTGCGTCCACAATAACAAATGGTTTTAAGTTCTTCCAATTGATCCGCCCAAGCGAGTAAATATTTGCTGCCTTCAAAAAGTTCGGCTTGGAAATCGGTACGCAGACCGTAGCATAATGTAGGAATGTTGAGTTTATCAACCACATCACTAAGCTGATAAACTTGCTGCTTGGTGAGAAATTGTGCCTCATCGACCAACACGCAATGTATTTTTTCTTGTTGTAAGTGCCGGCTAATTTCATTAAATAAATTAGTGTTTGCGTTGAACAATCGGGCATCTTGACTAATCCCAATACGCGATGTGACTTTTCCCACACCAAAACGATCATCAATGGCTGCGGTGTAAACCATTGTGTTCATATTACGTTCACGATAGTTATAGGAGGATTGCAGTAAGGTTGTCGACTTACCGGCATTCATGGTGGAATAATAAAAATACAATTTTGCCATTATTTAATGATCCATTTCCAAATGTGATAAACCATAAAACCGGCAAAAGGGGGCAATGCGGAGAGCAAAAAGACGCCGTAGGTCGTGCCGCCTCCCACCTGCTGACCGACGAGGGTAAGGAGATTAACCATTTCATCACTTGATGTGGTAAAAACCCATATGCCGATTATGATTAATACGGTAAAGCAAGCAATACCTGCGGCACGCATAGCTCGGAATTTAATATCGTTCATGTTTGTTCCCTAAATGGTTGAGAGTTCTGTCATTGGCCAACGGGGTTTAACCTCTATCTCTAATTCATCGTGCTGACCTTGTTTTAAACGTAAAAAACCGGTATAGGCAATCATTGCACCGTTATCAGTACAGAATTGAGGCTGGGGATAAAATACTTCTCCTTGTAAATCCTTCATCATTGTAGCTAAGGTTTCACGCAATTTTTTATTTGCGCTCACACCGCCGGCAATAACTAAACGCTGATACCCCGTTTCCTTTAAGGCGCGTTTGCATTTTATTGCCAATGTATCAATAACCGCTTCTTGAAATGCATAGGCAATATCCGCTTTGGTTTGCTCTGCTAGTTCGCCCTCTGCTTTAATTGCTTGATTTACCGTATTGGCAGCAAAGGTTTTTAAACCGGAAAAGCTAAAATCCAACCCCGGACGATCCGTCATTGGGCGTGGAAAGGTAAAGCGGGTTGGCGAGCCTTTTTCTGCTAAACGAGACAGTGCCACCCCGCCGGGATAGTCTAAACCAAGCAATTTAGCGGTTTTATCAAAGGCTTCACCGGCGGCATCATCAATAGATTCGCCAATGACGTTATATTTTCCCACGCCTTCCACTTGCACCAATTGGGTATGTCCGCCCGAAACTAATAAGGCAATAAACGGAAAGTGCGGTCGATTTTCATCTAACATCGGAGCAAGTAAATGCCCTTCCATATGATGTACCCCGATTGCCGGCACATTCCACGCATAAGCAAGGGAGCGGGCAATCGTAGAACCTACCAGTAATGCTCCCACAAGTCCGGGGCCGCTCGTGTAAGCCACACCGTCGATTTGCTCGGCGGTTAGGTTTGCTTCGGCTAGGGCGGCTTGAATGAGCGGTGTCGTTTTGCGGATGTGATCGCGTGAGGCAAGTTCCGGCACTACACCGCCGTAATCGGCGTGAAGTGCAATTTGTGTATAAAGTTGATTCGCAATTAACCCTTTTTCTTCATCATAAATTGCGACGCCTGTTTCATCACAGGAGGTTTCAATTCCCAAGATTTTCATTGATTTTCTTAATTTATTTTATAAAAATGACGCGTGATTTTACCTTGTTTATGTGTTTTTAGCCAGTTGAAACCACGAAATTCAACGAGGTTGAGTATTCTCCCCTTTACTTTTGCCCCTAAAGTAGATTAGAATTGCGACCTTTATTAAGTTTGTCGTATTTGCGACAAAAATAAAATTTAAAATTGCAATTAAATTAAACTCATTGAGGTGATTGGCTTATGCCTGTAATTAAAGTACGTGAAAACGAATCATTTGACGTAGCTTTACGTCGTTTCAAACGTTCCTGCGAAAAAGCGGGTATCCTAGCGGAAGTTCGCGCTCGTGAATTCTATGAGAAACCAACGACAGTTCGTAAACGTGAAAAAGCAACACTTGCTAAACGTCACGCTAAACGTAATGCTCGTGAAAATGCGCGCAACACCCGTTTATACTAATTTGTAGTATTTTTAACTCGAGTTAACGCAAACCGTGATTCCTTTGGTATCACGGTTTTGTTACATTTCAATAAATGTAAAAAATACCAACAAAATTAACCTCACTTTCACATCATATTTAAGGAGGCAAAAGCGATGAAAGGCTTAATTCCGCGCCCGTTTATTGATGATTTGCTGACAAAATCCAACATTATTGATGTGATCAATTCACGCATCAAACTCAAGAAAGCCGGGCGGGACTACCAAGCGTGTTGTCCTTTCCATCACGAAAAAACGCCGTCTTTTACAGTGAGTGAAAAGAAGCAATTTTATCATTGCTTCGGTTGTGGTGCACACGGTAATGCGATTTCCTTTTTGATGGATTATGACAAATTAGAATTTGTTGAGGCAATTGAAGAACTTGCGGCAATGGCTGGCTTGGAAGTACCTTATGAAAAACGTAATAATTCCGCTAACCAGCGACCGCAAGCAAACTATCAGACTAAGCGTAATTTATATGAGTTAATGCAAGAAATTGCTAAATTCTACCAAGCACAATTACCCTTGAATATTCCGGCACAGAGCTATCTGCAACAGCGCGGGCTTTCTGCAGAAGTGATTGAACGATTTCAAATTGGGTTTGTGCCAAATGCAATGGATAGCGTTCTCCGCAAGTTTGCCGTCAACCGTGAAGAACAGCAAAAGTTACTCGATCTTGGTATGCTCTCTCGCAATGATCGGGGCAATATTTATGATAAGTTCCGTAACCGGATTATGTTCCCCATTCGGGATAAACGCGGGCGTACGGTAGCGTTCGGAGGACGAGTTTTAGGTGATGAGAAACCCAAATATCTCAATTCACCGGAAACGATTACTTATCATAAAGGCAATGAACTTTACGGTTTATACGAAGCGCTACAAATGAATGATGAACCGCAAAAATTGCTGGTGGTTGAAGGGTATATGGATGTTGTGGCGTTAGCGCAGTTCGGTGTGGATTATGCGGTTGCCTCTCTTGGTACTTCGACAACATCAGAACAAATTCAACTGCTTTTTCGATCCACAGAACAGGTTATTTGTTGTTATGACGGTGACAGAGCGGGTAGGGATGCCGCGTGGCGTGCCTTGGAAAATGCTTTACCTTATTTGGAAGACGGGCGACAAATTAAATTCATTTTTTTGCCGGATGGCGAAGATCCGGACACTTATGTCCGCCAATATGGTAAAGCAAAATTTGAAGAATATATCGAAAGTGCGCAATCACTCACGGAATTTTTGTTCGCCCATTTAAATCCGCAAGTGGATTTTTCCACTAAAGAGGGACGAAGTAAATTAGTCGCACTTGCCGTACCGTTAATTC
The DNA here is from genome assembly GCF_001019715.1 of Rodentibacter caecimuris. Lineage (GTDB taxonomy): Bacteria > Pseudomonadota > Gammaproteobacteria > Enterobacterales > Pasteurellaceae > Rodentibacter > Rodentibacter caecimuris. The sequence continues at coordinate 812,361 of NZ_BBXJ01000001.1, read as the reverse complement.
GACAAATTCCGGGTGAGGCATTACGTCTATCTTTACGCAATACGTTGGCGCAAAAATTAGGTATTTTTAACGAATCGCAACTAGAGAGTTTAATCCCAAAACAAGTGGAAAATCACAAGGTAAAGAGAGCGGATTCACAACCAAAAATTAAACAAACGCCAATGCGTGTATTGATTTCACTTTTATTGCAAAATACGTATTTGGTTAATCGTATTACCGAATCCGGTCTTGTCGCACTACGCGCAGAGGCGGGTTACGATTTATTGGAAAAATTGACCGCACTTTGCCGGGCAAGGGAAGGGATTACTGTCGGACAAATTTTAGAATATTTTCGCGATACGGAATATAGTCGCCCCCTTGAAATTTTGGCGACTTGGGAGCATTTACTAGATGATACGGAAATTATTAATGCTTTTTCACAAAATTATCGCCGTTTGAACATTCAGGCTATTGAGCGGAATATTGAAATGCTCATTGCCAAAGAACGAGCTGAAGGATTAACCGAGCAAGAAAGAGAAATGCTTGTCACACTACTTACGAGTAAAGAAGAACAGAAAAAACAGTTAGTTAATCCTCAGTAACAATGATAAAATTCTTCGCTTAAGCGAAAAATTCATCCATAAAATAATGCGACACGGGTATGAAAATGGAACAAAACCAACAATCTACTGCTGAACAATATTCAGAGCAAATTGAACAACTGATGGAATTAGGTCGTACGCAGGGCTATTTAACCTATGCGGAAATTAACGACTTATTGCCAGAAGATGTGATTGACCCTGAATATTACGATAAATTACTACAAACCTTGCAAAATGATGCGGGTATTCCGGTGTTGGATGAACCGCCGGAAAGTGATGACATGATCTTAAATGACACGATTCCGGATGAAGACGCAGTGGAAGAAGCCACACAAATTCTGTCCAATGTGGAGTCTGAAATTGGTCGTACAACCGATCCTGTCCGTATGTATATGCGAGAGATGGGGACGGTGGATTTGCTGACCCGTGAAGATGAAATTAGCATTGCTAAACGCATTGAAGAAGGTATTGATGAAGTTCAAACTTCAATTGCCGCTTATCCGGAAGCACTTTCGGATTTATTGGCTCAATATGATCAAGTAGAAGACGGACACGTTCGTCTTGCGGATCTTATTACCGGTTTTGTCGATCCGAATGCGACCGAAGAGGATACTCCGGAACTATCTGAAGATTTTGATGAAGACGAAGAAGACTATGATACCGACACCGATGTGGATGATAGTGAAGAGGAAGAAGATGAGGGAGATTCGGCTTCAGATAAAAGCGATTCGGATAACAGTATTGACCCTGAGGTTGCCCGTGAAAAATTTACTGCATTAAAAGAACAACACATAAAAACGCTTGCGGCAATTACCAAATATGGTCGTAACCACAAAAAGGCACAGGAGCAAGTGGTTATCCTTGCTGAAATTTTTAAACAATTCCGTCTTGTTCCGAAACAATTCGATCAGCTTGTTTTATTGATAAAAAATATCATGAAACGTGTGCGTACCGAAGAACGCCAATTACAAAAAGTATTGGTTGATATTGCAGGTATGCCGAAAGATGAATTCGAAGCCATTATTATTAAGTTCGGAAGTAGTGATGCTTGGTTGGATAAAGCCTTAAAATCCTCTAAACCATGGGCAAAACGTTTAACAAAATACGAAGATCGTGTCCGTCAAGCACTGACCAATTTGGTGACATTTGAAGAAAATTCAAACTTGACCATCCAACAGATGCGTACAATTTGTGATGCGGTGGCGCGTGGTGAACAGAAAGCACGCCGTGCGAAAAAAGAAATGGTAGAGGCGAACCTCCGCTTAGTGATTTCTATTGCCAAAAAATATACCAACCGCGGCTTACAATTTTTGGATTTAATTCAAGAAGGTAATATTGGTTTGATGAAAGCGGTGGATAAATTTGAATACCGTCGCGGTTACAAATTTTCTACTTATGCAACGTGGTGGATTCGTCAAGCGATTACACGTTCTATTGCGGATCAGGCACGTACTATTCGTATTCCGGTTCATATGATTGAAACCATCAATAAGCTCAATCGTATCTCTCGCCAAATGTTGCAGGAAATGGGGCGTGAAGCGACACCGGAGGAACTAGCGGATCGGATGGGAATGCCGGAAGATAAAATTCGTAAAGTGTTGAAAATCGCCAAAGAACCGATTTCTATGGAAACGCCAATTGGTGATGACGATGATTCACATTTAGGTGATTTTATTGAGGACAATACCCTTGAATCACCATTGGATTCGGCGACGGCACAGAGCTTGAGAGTGGCGATACAAGATGTATTGGAAGGTTTAACGCCACGCGAGGCTAAAGTATTACGTATGCGTTTCGGTATTGATATGAATACCGATCATACCCTTGAAGAAGTCGGCAAACAATTTGATGTCACGCGTGAACGTATTCGTCAAATTGAAGCCAAAGCCTTGCGTAAGCTCCGCCACCCGAGCCGCTCGGAGATTCTGCGTAGTTTCTTAGACGCTTGGATGCACAATTAAAGTTATTAAATAATAAAAGGTAACCGACAGGTTACCTTTTTTATTATATCGGGTAAAAATAAAATGACGCCTCGAAATAGAATTTGAGGCGTCAAATAGGGCAAAGTGCGGTTGGATTTTACCGTGTTTTATTAACCTACAACAAAAGGTAAGTAACCGGCACGGATTGCGAACGGAATAGACGTGATTACCACACCAAGCACGAGTACGATAAGCAAGGTTAAATTGCCACCCCATACGCGGTATGGAAGAGCTGGATGCATACGGCGTGCTTTCCATACAAGGCTAACCGGTAATACCACTGCATAGAAGGCGAACATTTGACCGGCATAGCCCAATGCCAAGATGAAACCTTCCGGATAGAATAAGGCGAAAGCAAGCGGTGGAATAAAGGTGAGCAATCCGAGGGAAATTCGCCCTGCGGAAATATTAAAAGAACGCTTTAATAGATCCTCTATACATTCTAGTAAACCTAACCCCACGCCTAAGAAAGAGGTCACCAAGGCTAAAGTTGAGAATAATTTGACCGCACTTGTGATCACAGAACTACCGGTGATGGCAAGTGTCGCTTTTACCAAACCGTTTAATGTGGCGTCTTCTTTTAATATCTGTAAAAACTCATTTTGTGTGAGCAAGCCGTGGGTGGATAGTTGCCATAAAATATAAGCACCCAGAGTAATACTCGAACCGACTAGAATCGAAATACGCAAAGCTTTTACATTCCCACCTAAGTATTTATTCAAACTTGGAATAGAACCGTGGAAACCAAACGCGGTAAAAAATACCGGGCTGGCAGAAATGATCAATGCATTATCAATAGGCATGGCTAATAAATTATCCATTTTAATTTCAGGCAGCATTAATCCCAGTACGATCACAAAAGAGGCAAGCATCACAAAAAAGAGTAGGCGATTAATTTTATCTACACTGTGCGTGCCGATCACAATAAACGACCCAAAAATGACAGTGAACAATAAGATACTGATTTTATTATCGAAACTTTCCGGCAATAAATCATTTAATAGAGAACCGCCACCACTGACATAGGCCGCAATGAGGGCATATAAAAAGATAATAAGTACCGCAGTGGCGACAATCCGCCCGAATTTTCCGAAATATTGTTCTGCCAGCGTGCCAATGCCCGCATCGCTTTCAGCGGTTTGGTAGAGTTCCACAAATAACAACGCTGTAAAAGTGAGCAATGTCCAAAGTGCCAATAATAAAACTAACGTAAAACCGAAACCGATTCCGGCAGATGTGAGAGGCATTGCCAACATTCCTGCACCAATCATCGTGCCGGAAACAAGTAAAGTACTACCAACCGTTTTGTTCATTTTCTTTCCTTGAGTGTAATTTAAAATTTACGGCGATTGTATTTTAAAATTTACACCATGTAAACATCTTGCTGATAAAAATATTTTTAGAATTCATTACGCTTTCTCGTTACAATAATTGACAAATCAACTAAGACAGAAAATCAGGAGTTCTTATGATTTATAGTATGACAGCCTTTGCCCGGCTCGAATTGAAAAAAGATTGGGGTGATGCGGTGTGGGAAATCCGCTCGGTAAATCAACGTTATTTGGAAAATTTCTTTCGATTACCGGAGCAATTTCGCGGTTTGGAAAATGTTTTACGTGAGAAACTTCGTCAAAATTTGACGCGTGGTAAAATCGAATGTTCTTTACGTATTGAAAGCAAAAAACAAACGAATAGCGAACTTAATATTAATCGGGAATTAGCAAATCAGGTGCTTCAATCTTTGCAGTGGCTGAAAGCACAAGCCGGCGAGGGCGAAATTAATTTAACGGATGTATTGCGTTATCCCGGTGTAGTGGAAGCGCAGGAACAGGATTTAGATGCGATTAGCCAAGATTTATTGGCTGCTTTTGATGAGCTGCTAAAAGAATTTATTGCTATGCGTGCTCGTGAAGGGGATAAATTACAAACAATTATTCAACAACGTTTAGAGGCTATTGGCATAGAGGCGGACAAAGTGCGGTCACAAATGCCGGAGATTTTGCAATGGCAACGTGAGCGTTTAATACAGCGTTTTGAAGAGGCGAAAATTAGTCTTGAACCGCAGCGCGTGGAACAGGAAATGGTTTTATTGGCGCAGCGTGTGGATGTTGCGGAAGAACTTGATCGCCTGCAAATGCACGTAAAAGAAACGGCGAATATCTTAAAAAAAGGGGGAGCTGTCGGGCGTAAATTGGATTTTATGATGCAAGAGCTTAATCGTGAATCCAATACCTTGGCATCTAAATCCATTAATGCGGATATCACTGCCTCAGCGGTTGAATTAAAAGTGCTGATCGAGCAAATGCGTGAGCAAATTCAGAATTTGGAATAGGAGAGAAGATGACTCAATTTATTCAACTGAATCAATATCAATTGATAGAAGCGCATGGTGTGGATGCTGAAAAATATTTACAAGGACAACTTACCACTGATGTTGTGGCATTAGCCAGCGGAGCGAGCACGATCACTGCACATTGTGATCCGAAAGGCAAAGTGAATGCCATTTTTCGTTTATTGAAAGTGAGTAGCGAGCGGTTTTTTTTATTAGTGAACAAGGATTTGCTACCAAGTGCCCTAGAGGCCTTGAAAAAATATGCCGTGTTTTCCAAAGTCAGCTTTGATTTACGTGATTGGCAAATTGTTGGTGTGATCGGTGAAAGATGCGGAAAAATTCAACCGCTCTTTACATTAGAAATTGATGAACAGCGAGCGATTTTATTAAATGAAATCCCATTCGCAATGACTTTCAATGCCGATGAGAAAGCATGGCATATTGCCGATATTCAAGCCGGAATTCCTCATTTAAGTGCAAAAATGCAGAATGAATTGATTCCTCAAGCAATGAATTTACAAGCTATCGAGCAGGCTATTTCCTTTACTAAAGGTTGCTATATCGGGCAAGAAACCGTAGCACGGGCGAAATATCGCGGAGCAAACAAGCGGGCGATGTTTGTTTTCAAAGGTGACACCCAAGAAACACCTGAAGTCGGTAGTGAAATTGAAATGCAGCTTGAAAGCCACTGGCGCAAAACCGGCACAATTATAAGTGCGGTCAATATTGAGGGCGTTTTATGGTTACAAGTCGTGATGAACAATGATATTAATTCGATTCAAACCTTCCGTTTACCGGAAGACGGTTGCATTCTGACTATTCAACCTTTACCTTATATACTCAATTAAAATGAATGCAAAATATTATATCGGCATTATGTCCGGTACGAGCTTGGATGGCGTAGATATTGCATTAGTCGATTTTAGTTTACCCAAACCCAAATTAGTGGCATCGGATTTTACCCCGATGCCAAAGGATTTACGTGAAAAAATAACCGAACTTGTACGGTTGGGCGAGACAACATTACAGCAGTTGGGTGAGTTGGATCATCAACTTGGCTTACTTTATGCGGATTGCGTAAACCGTTTTTTACAGTCTAGCCAGATTCCTGCGGAACACATTCAAGCCATTGGCTGCCATGGACAAACCGTATGGCATTCACCGCAAGGGCAATTTCCTTTCACAATACAAATTGGCGATATGAATTTGCTTGCCGCCCGTACCAATATAACAACGGTGGGGGATTTCCGTCGTAAGGATATGGCATTTGGCGGACAAGGTGCACCGCTCGTGCCGGCGTTCCATCAAGCGGTTTTTTTTGATCCGAATTATGCCACCGTCGTGTTGAATATCGGCGGAATAAATAATCTATCTTTATTGATTCCAAATCAGCCTGTTATCGGGTTTGACACCGGTACGGGGAATACTTTGCTTGATCAGTGGATCGAAAAACACCGCGGCATACCCTATGATAAAAATGGTGAATGGGCGGCAACAGGTCTGGTTAATGAAGCCTTGTTAGAGCATTTGTTAGACGAGCCTTTTTTTCGACAAGCTCCACCTAAAAGCACAGGGCGGGAATTATTTAATCTGCCTTGGTTAGCACAAAAAATTCAGCATATTGCAGCAAATTCAACCGCACTTTTACCACAGGATGTACAGGCAACATTGGTAGAATTTACCGTGAGTAGTATTACCGCAAGTCTGAATAGTATTGATACTACCTTGCCAAAACGACTACTGGTTTGCGGTGGAGGGGCAAAAAATAAATTCATGATGCAGCGTCTTGCAAATTGTTTATTGCACTGGGAAATTTTTACGACTAACGAATTTGGTATGGAGGCGGATTATGTGGAAGCAGCGGCTTTTGCATGGTTGGCTTATCGAAGAATGAATCACCAAACAGGCAATTTGCCCGAGGTTACCGGGGCGCAAAGTGCGGTAGGATTAGGTGCTATTTTTCCTATGCCATAAATATCGTTATTGCGCATTTTCGAATAAAAATAAACTAGAATTTAACCGCACTTTGTGGTATAAATCGCACCACTCTTTTTCTATCTGAAAAGAGTAAATTTTTAACTTAAATAACACACACATATCACCAAGGCTTCATCGGGGTGCCAAACGGTCGATGAGCTGATATGTGGAGGCTCAACCCCAATTAAAAGGAAAATATTATGGCACAAGTTTCAATGCGCGATATGATCAACGCAGGCGTACACTTCGGACACCAAACCCGTTATTGGAATCCACAAATGAAACCTTTCATTTTTGGTGCCCGTAATGGTGTTCACATCATCAACCTTGAAAAAACCTTACCATTATTCAACGAAGCATTAGCGGAATTAACCCGTATTGCAAGCAACAACGGTAAAGTGCTTTTCGTCGGTACAAAACGCGCTGCGTCTGAAGCCGTTCAAGCTGCAGCATTAGACTGTCAACAATATTATGTAAATCACCGTTGGTTAGGTGGTATGTTGACTAACTGGAAAACAGTACGTCAATCAATTAAACGTTTAAAAGATTTAGAAGCGCAATCTCAAGACGGTACATTTGATAAATTAACTAAAAAAGAAGCGTTAATGCGTACCCGTGAGATGGAAAAACTTGAATTAAGCCTTGGCGGTATCAAAGATATGGGCGGTTTACCGGATGCATTATTTGTGATCGGTGCTGACCACGAACATATCGCTGTGAAAGAAGCAAATAATCTGGGTATCCCTGTATTTGCTATCGTCGATACCAATTCTACTCCGGCCGGCGTAGATTTCGTTATTCCGGGTAACGATGATGCGACCCGTGCGATTCAACTTTACTTAACGGCTGCAGCTGCGGCAGTAAAAGAAGGTCGTGGCAACGAAGCAGCGGTGACTGAAGAATTAGTGGCTGCGGTTGAAGCGGAATAATTTAAGTTTTGCAATAAGGCGAAAGCCCTTATTAATCAAACGATTAATTGGCACAGGGGCGAGAAATTGCCCCTGTATTTTTATCTAAAAAGTTCGGTAAAAAATAACCGCACTTTCAGACAGAGGATTGGAAAAATGGCTGAAATTACAGCAGCATTAGTTAAAGAACTTCGTGAACGTACCGGCGCAGGTATGATGGAATGTAAAAAAGCATTAGTTGAAGCGAACGGCGATATTGAATTAGCCATCGATAATATGCGTAAATCCGGCCAAGCAAAAGCAGCGAAAAAAGCGGGCCGTGTGGCAGCTGAAGGCGTTATTATTGCACGTGTTGAAGCAGGTTTCGGCGTGTTAGTGGAAATGAACTGTGAAACCGACTTCGTGGCAAAAGATAGCGGTTTCTTAGCATTAGCCAATGAAGTAGCTGATTACGCAGCGGCAAATAAAGGTTCTACTATCGAACAATTACAAGCACATTTTGAAGAAAAACGTGCAGCATTAGTTGCGAAAATCGGTGAGAATATGACTATCCGCCGTGTTGCTTACTTAGAAGGTAACGTTATCGCACAATACTTACACGGTGCGAAAATCGGTGTATTAGTTGCCGGTGAAGGTTCTGTTGAAGAATTGAAAAAAGTGGCGATGCATGTTGCCGCATCTAAACCTGATTTCGTCAATCCGGAAGATGTTTCTGCCGAAGTTGTGGAACACGAGCGTCAAATCCAAATCGATATAGCTATTAATTCAGGAAAACCAAAAGAAATCGCAGAGAAAATGGTTGAAGGCCGTATGAAGAAATTCACCGGTGAAGTTTCTTTAACCGGTCAAGCGTTCGTTATGGATCCTTCTCAATCTGTGGGTGACTACTTAAAATCAGTCAATACTTCTGTTTCTAACTTCATTCGTTTAGAAGTGGGTGAAGGGATTGAAAAAGTAGAAGAAGATTTCGCGGCAGAAGTGGCGAAAATCACTGGCGGTAACGCTTAATTCTTCTATTTTAAAAGATTAAAAAAGCCGATAAATTAATATCGGCTTTTTTATTATTTGCGTTTTAGACGAATATCAATGGCGGGATCATCTCCTTTTTCGTATTTTTCATCGATCCGTTTTTGTAACCCAAAATCATCTTTATCCGCTTCAGGAGAAAATAAATCTTCGTCCCTTGTGAGTTTTGGATTTTTGATACCTATCCAATTTGCAATGCCTTCCACAAAATTCAAACCGGATTTAAATACCTTATATTCTTTACGTTCGGTATCGTCAGAAGCGATTTTAAACAATGGAATATTGTGATGGCTGCGGCTAAAGCAGTTTTGATTGAACAATATTAGATTATGTTTTTCATCTTTTTGGTGGCATAACCCGTGATCAGAGAAATAAATCATCGAAAAAGTGCGGTGATTTTTTTGTGCGTTTTGTTGCAGTTGTTTATAGACGCGTTCTAAAAATTCATCGGTTTTCTTGATAGAAGAAATATAACAATTTAAATAGGCATATTTCGGATCAATTTCGTCATCCTTAAAAATTTTCGGGTAGTCTTCCACACGATCGCAAGCCCAAGGGTGAGAACCGTAAATATGCAAGACAATGAAGCGTTTGTTTTCTGTCGGGTTTTCCAATATTTGGACGAATTTGGGTAATAAATCAAAATCGCTATAATTCGTGGAGTTGGAACTGCCGCCTTTTTTTAAAAAGAAGGTTTCATCGGATTTTGCAGCAAGAGAGGAAACCGGCGTATCAAATTCACCCAGTAACCCTTGATTGGATAACCAATAGGTTTTAATACCGGCAGATTTGATGAGATCCACTAAACTTAAATCATAGTTCGGTTCCCATTTTTCTTTGTTTGGTAGCGTAAGCATTAAACGTAAAGAGGCGATTGTATTGGTACCGGCAGAGCGGAATCCGTTAATGAGAGTACCTTTTGCATTTGACATAAAAGGCGTGTTTTTCACGGGATAACCATAAGCATGATGATAATCTTGGCGTGCACTTTCTCCAATGATTAACACATAATCATCGTAGCGGGAATCTTCTAAAGTTGATTTTCCCCAGTTATGCGAATGCGACATTTGTTTGAGTTTTTTGACTTCATCATAAATTTTTAACGTTGAATTAACGCTTTCTTTTACGGGAGCGGCGAGGGGAAGATGATAAGCAAAAAGTAATGCCGACAGGGTAAGAAAAGTTTTGTTACGATAAAATTTAATGCTGAATTTGACCGCACTTTTATATTGGATAAATATTAAAATCGGAATAGCCAAAGCAATGAGGTAGCCGAGCGTCGGAATTTGCAATAAAAATTCTCTGGTTTCCAACATATCCGTGGCAAAAACCGAGGCAATATATTGATAGCTCGGTGCGCCGAAATTGAGGCCGACAGGTGTGTAAAACGCATGTACACAGGCGATCGGCAACAAAATAAAATAGAACGTTTTTTTACTGCTACTCAATAAAAGAATCAGGACGGCGGCAAGTAAAATGAATCCAATATTGGGTTGAGGAAACATTCCTGTGCCAATCAGTATGAAATAACCTGCCACCATGGCACAAATAAAAATCCAAAGTGTGGTTAAAATCAGCGGTATTTTTAGGGTGTTCATACTATCTCTATGGAGAAATAAATGCGCTTATTATCCAGTTTTTAATGAGAATTTCAATCTCTAATATCTTCACTCTTGCGCAGTTATTTTATAGAATAGGGCAATTTTTTAAGCCCAAAAAGGAAAAGACAATGAGTCAACCAATTTACAAACGTATTTTATTGAAATTAAGCGGTGAAGCATTACAAGGTGATGAAGGGTTTGGGATTGACCCGTCAATTCTCGATCGTATGGCATTAGAGATCAAAGAATTAGTGGAGATGGGGGTTGAAGTTGGTGTTGTGTTGGGCGGCGGTAATTTATTTCGCGGCGCAAAATTAGCGAAAGCCGGTATGAATCGTGTAGTGGGCGACCATATGGGTATGCTTGCTACGGTGATGAACGGTTTGGCAATGCGTGATGCACTACATCGTGCCGACGTGAATGCAAAATTAATGTCGGCTTTTCAGTTAAACGGTATTTGCGATACTTATAACTGGTCGGAAGCGATTAAAATGTTACGGGAAAAACGTGTGGTGATTTTCTCGGCAGGAACGGGCAGTCCATTCTTCACGACCGATTCTGCTGCCTGCTTGCGTGGCATTGAAATTGAAGCGGATGTGGTGTTAAAAGCGACTAAAGTGGATGGCGTGTATGATTGCGATCCGGCTAAAAATCCACAAGCAAAATTATATCAACATCTTACCTATGCAGAAGTAATTGATAAGGAATTACAGGTAATGGATTTAGCCGCGTTTACCTTAGCCCGTGACCACGGCATGCCGATTCGTGTCTTTAATATGGTTAAACCCGGCGCATTACGCAATGTGGTACTGGGTACAACGGAAGGCACAACGATTTGTTAATTGAATCGGATTGGTGAATTGAACTAGGAAAACGCAATGGAATTGAGTACAATCGTTGCGTTTTTAATTTTTACTAAAAGGAATAGAATACATGATTAATGAAATTAAAAAAGATGCGCAAGATCGTATGGATAAGAGCCTTGAAGCGTTAAAAGGACATATTGCTAAAATTCGTACAGGTCGTGCCCAACCAAGTTTATTAGATGCGATCCAAGTAGAATACTACGGCGCTGCAACACCACTTCGCCAATTAGCCAATGTAGTCGCGGAAGATGCGCGTACACTTGCGGTAACGGTATTTGATCGTTCATTAATCGGAGCGGTGGAAAAAGCGATTTTAACTTCCGATCTCGGTTTAAACCCGTCTTCTGCCGGTACGACGATTCGCGTACCGCTTCCGCCATTAACGGAAGAACGCCGCCGTGATTTAATTAAAATTGTTAAGGCAGAAGGTGAGCAAGGCAAAGTCGCTATCCGTAATGTACGTCGTGATGCGAATGATAAAATCAAAGCATTGCTAAAAGACAAAGAAATCAGTGAAAACGAACAGCATAAAGCGGAAGAGGATATTCAAAAAATTACTGATCAATTTATTAAGAAAGTTGATGAAGTTTTAGCAGAAAAAGAAAAAGAGCTATTAGATTTTTAATTGTTACCAAGGTAAAGATACAAACATGTTTGGCGGATTAATGATAAAAAATATTAAATCTGATTTGGTTACAGGTTTATGTTTTTCTATTATTTTGCAAGTATCTTTGAAACAAAAATAATCTTAATCGCGAAATAAAGGACGCATTGGCGTCCTTTTTACTCAATATAAAGTGCGGTCAAAAATTTATGCAAAAACAAAATATTGTGATTCTTGGTGCAACGGGCTCGATTGGACAAAGCACCTTATCCGTAATTGAACATAATCCGGAAAAATATCATGCCTTTGCCCTTGTCGGTGGAAAAAATGTTGAGGCAATGTTTGAAAAATGCGTGAAATTTCGACCGCACTTTGCTGCGCTTGATGATGTCGCGGCCGCCAATATGCTAGGTAAAAAGCTTTCGGCACAGGGCGTGGTAACGGAAGTATTGGCGGGACAAAAGGCAATTTGTGAACTCGCCGCACATCCTGATGCCGATCAAGTTATGGCCGCCATTGTTGGTGCGGCGGGGCTATTACCGACTTTATCTGCGATAAAAGCCGGTAAACGCGTGCTATTAGCCAATAAAGAGGCGTTGGTAACTTGTGGAAAAATTTTCATTGATGCGTTGAAACGGCACAATGCCACTTTGTTGCCGGTAGATAGCGAACATAATGCGATTTTCCAGTCTTTACCGCCTGACGCACAACAAAAAATCGGTTTTTGCCCGTTAGCCGAATTAGGCATTAGTAAAATTGTGCTAACCGGATCAGGTGGCCCTTTTCGTTATACCGCATTAAACGAATTTAAACATATCACACCGGAGCAAGCGGTTGCTCACCCGAATTGGTCAATGGGTAAAAAAATTTCGGTGGATTCAGCCACAATGATGAATAAGGGGTTGGAATACATTGAAGCACGTTGGCTGTTCAATGCCAACGCGGATGAAATGGAAGTTATTATTCACCCGCAATCCATCATTCATTCTATGGTGCGTTATGTGGACGGATCGGTTATTGCACAAATGGGGAATCCTGATATGCGAACGCCGATTGCCGAAACGATGGCTTATCCCTATCGTACCTTTGCCGGGGTTGAACCTTTAGATTTCTTTAAAATCAAAGAACTCAGCTTTCTTGAGCCTGATTTTAACCGTTATCCGAATTTAAAACTTGCGATAGATGCCTTCGCCGAAGGGCAGTATGCGACAACCGCAATGAATGCCGCAAATGAAATTGCGGTACAGGCTTTCTTGGAGCGTCGTATTTCATTTACCGATATTGCCAAAATTAATCAAGAATCGGTATTAAAAATGCCAAGTATGGTTATCTCAAATATTGATGATGTGTTAGCTGTTGATGAGCAGGCTCGTATTATTGCCAAACAATTAATTGAACGATAGTAAAAGTGCGGTCACAAACAAACTTATTTTATGATAGAACTTGATAAGAATAATATCCCGTTACATGTCGCCATTATTATGGATGGTAACGGACGTTGGGCAAAGCAGCGTAATAAATTACGTGTATTTGGTCATACCCAAGGTGTCGGTGCGGTTCGCCGGGCTGTCAGCTATGCCCGTCAAATCGGTGTGAAAGTGCTGACACTTTATGCTTTTAGCAGTGAAAATTGGAATCGTCAGGAACACGAAGTCAGTGCCTTGATGCAACTTTTTATGCAAGCATTGGATCGTGAGGTGAAAAAATTACATAAAAATAATATTTGCCTAAAAATTATTGGCGATACCTCACGTTTTAGTGAAAAATTACAAGAAAAAATTAAAAGAGCAGAAAATTTAACGGAAAAAAATACCGCACTTACTCTAAATATTGCCGCGAATTACGGTGGTTGTTGGGACATCGTACAGGCAACCAAACAAATCGCGAATAAAGTAAAAAATAATGAGATAGAGTCGGAAGAAATTACCGAACAATATTTTCAGCAACATTTGATCACGCAAGATCAGCCGCAAGTGGATTTATTAATTCGTACCAGCGGTGAGCAGCGGATTAGTAATTTTCTACTTTGGCAAATTGCCTATGCGGAACTGTGTTTTTTAAATGTTTTATGGCCGGATTTTAATGAACAGGATTTTAATCAAGCCATTGCGAGTTATCAACAACGTCATCGCCGTTTTGGCGGGACAGAATAAATGGAGAAATTATGCTTAAGGAACGTGTATTATCGGCTATTGTGCTTATTGCGCTGGTACTTTGTGCCTTGTTCTTGTTTAGCCCTTTTTATTTTGCTTTAGGATTAGGTTTTGTCGCCACATTGGGGATCTGGGAATGGACTCAATTTGCACGTTTTAAACAACCACTGATACGCTTAGGTATTGCCGCATTTTTAGGGTCGTTTATCTTCTTATGGATTTTCACCGAAAGTCATTATTTAGATGCCGGTCGTGTTTTTGAGAATTATCTTCCGTTTATATTGCTTAATTCGGTGATTTGGTGGGGGATTGCATTATTGTTTGTTATCACTTATCCCAATTCTGCAAAATATTGGGGCAAAAATAAGCCTATTCATTTGCTATTTGCTTTTGCAACCTTGATTCCTTTCATTGCTGCTGTCTTGCGTTTGCGTCTGGAACAATATACGCAAAATCCTCATCACGGCTTATTTTTACTGCTTTATGTGTTTGTGCTGGTTTGGGCGGCAGATTCCGGGGCATATTTTGCCGGTCGGGCATTGGGTAAACATAAACTTGCCCCAAATGTTTCACCAGGTAAAACTTGGGAGGGCGTATTCGGTGGGTTAATTACCGCGGCACTCCTTGCTTGTGCATTTATTTACTTTTCTCGTGAAACCTTACTTGGTAACCGTGCGATGACAGAATTTGTGATTCTCTCGGTGGCGACGGTTGCGATTTCGGTTTTAGGTGATTTAACGGAGAGTATGTTTAAGCGGGAATCAGGGATCAAGGACAGCAGCCAACTTATTCCCGGTCATGGCGGGATTTTGGATCGTATCGATAGCTTAACGGCAGCCGTCCCCTTTTTCACCTACTTTTATTTCTTTGTATTGTAAGGATTGATCATGTCATTTTTATGGTCGCTAGGTTCTTTTCTGATCGCTATCTCGGTATTAGTGGCGGTTCACGAATACGGCCATTTTTGGGCGGCACGCAAGTGCGGTGTAAAAGTACATCGTTTTTCTATCGGTTTCGGTAAAGTGCTTTGGCGGCGCACCGATAAACAAGGAACGGAATTTGCCCTATCGATGCTCCCCTTGGGGGGCTACGTTAAAATGTTAGACGGACGGGTGGAAGATGTCCCTCAATCATTAAAATCCCAAGCGTTTGATCAAAAGTCGGTATTACAACGCGCCTTTATTATTGTCGCGGGACCGTTAGCCAATTTTATTTTTGCGATTATGGCGTATTGGCTGATTTATTCCGTTGGTATTCCAAGTGTAAAACCGGTGATTGAAAGTGTTGCACCGAACTCCATTGCCGCGCAGGCAAAAATTGAAGCAAACTCACAAATTATGACAATCGACGAACGAGAAGCGCCGGATTGGGAAACCATTAATATGCTACTGGCTGCAAAGTTAGGGGAATCTCAAGTGGATATTGGTTTTGCACCTTTTGGCTCAAGTGTTACTTATGAAAAACGCTTGGATTTATCCGATTGGCGATTTGATCCTGAAAAAGAGAATGCTTTTGAATCTTTGGGAATGAACCCGGTTCGTGCGAAAGTGGAAATGACTTTATCTAAAGTAGTCGATAATTCACCGGCACAGAAAGCTGGCTTGCAAGTCGGCGATAGAATTTTAAATGAAAATTTGACCGCACTTTCTTGGCAGGATTTTGTTAAACAGGTCGAACAAGGCTTGCCGATTCCTTTAAAAATTGAACGTGACGGCAATATTTTTGACAAAACGGTGCAGCCGGAAAAAAATCAAGAGAATCGTTGGTTTGTGGGAGTAAGCCCAACCTTTTTAAATATCGGTGAGCAGTACCGTACAGAATTAAAATATGGTATTCTTGACGCGCTATCGAAAGGCATAGAAAAAACGGGACAATTATCTTGGTTAACCGTTAAAGTGATTGGTAAATTATTTACCGGTGATCTTTCTTTAAATAATTTAAGCGGCCCAATTTCGATTGCAAAAGGCGCAGGCGTTTCATCAAGTATAGGATGGGTTTATTTCCTGAGCTTTATGGCGTTAATCAGCGTCAATTTAGGTATTATGAATTTATTTCCGTTGCCGGTTCTGGATGGAGGACATCTGGTGTTTTTGGCAGCTGAAGGTATTAAAGGAAAACCTGTTTCCGAACAGGTACAAAATTTAAGTTATCGCATTGGGGCGGCATTGCTATTAAGCTTAATGGTATTTGCACTTTTCAATGATTTCTTACGTTTATAAATTTTTATAGTAAATAGGATACAGTCGATGAAAAAACTTCTAATCGCAAGTTTATTATTCGGTACGACAACAAGCGTGTTTGCTGCTCCTTTCTTGGCAAAAGACATTCGCATAGATGGCGTTCAGGGTGAATTAGAACAGCAAATTCTCGCAAGTTTGCCAGTTCGTGCAGGTCAACGTGTGACCGATAATGATGTGGCAAATATTGTTCGCAATTTATTCGTAAGTGGTCGATTTGATGATGTAAAAGCTTATCGTGACGGAGATTCTCTTGTCGTGAGTATCATTGCTAAACCGATTATTTCGGAAGTGCATATTAAGGGGAATTCTTTAATTCCAACGGAAGCATTAAAACAAAATTTGGATGCGAACGGCTTTAAAACCGGTGATGTACTGAATCGTGCAAAACTTGATGAATTCGTGAAAGGCGTAAGAGAACATTATAAAAGTGTTGGACGCTATAATGCGAAAGTCGAAGCGATTGTAAATACGCTGCCAAATAATCGTGCGGAAATCAATCTTCAGATTGATGAAGATGATACGGCAAAATTAAAATCCGTTACCTTTAATGGTAATACGGCGGTTTCCAGTAGCACATTGCAAGAACAAATGGAGTTACAACCGGACTCATGGTGGAAGCTATGGGGCAATAAATTCGATGCAACCCAATTTGATAAAGATTTACAATCTATCCAACAGTACTATCAAAATAATGGTTATGCAAAAGCGCATATTACTAATACGGATGTCCGGTTAAATGATGAACAAACCAAGGCGGAAGTCACTATCGATATTAACGAGGGTGAAAAATACGATTTAACCGGCGCGCGTATTGTTGGTAACTTAGGCGGTATGGCAGAAGAATTACAACCGTTATTAAACACCCTTCACTTAAACGATACTTTTAGCCGAGCTGATGTTACCGACGTTGAAAATGCCATCAAAGCAAAATTGGGTGAGCGTGGTTACGGTAGTGCAACCGTTAATGCGGCTCCGACATTTGATGATGCGAATAAAACAATCGCACTAACTTTTGTGGTTGATGCCGGTCGCCGTTTATCTGTTCGTCAAGTTCAATTTGAAGGTAACACCGTTTCAGCCGATAGCACGCTACGTCAAGAAATGCGTCAACAGGAAGGCTCTTGGTACAACGCTCAATTAGTTGAATTGGGTAAAGTTCGTTTAGATAGAACGGGTTTTTTTGAAACCGTTGAAAGCAGAGTTGATCCGGTTGAAGGTACTAATGACGAAGTTAATGTGGTGTATAAAGTAAAAGAGCGTAATACAGGTAGTATTAACTTTGGGGTAGGGTATGGTACGGAAAGCGGTATCAGCTACCAAGCCAGTATTAAACAGGACAACTTTTTAGGTACGGGAGCTGCGGTAAGTTTAGCCGGTTCGCGTAATGACTACGGTACGACAATTAACCTTGGGTACACCGAGCCGTATTTCACGAAAGATGGCGTAAGTTTGGGCGGAAACGTATTTTATGAAACTTACGATAACTCTGATAGCGATACATCGTCTAACTATAAACGTACGACTTACGGTGGCAATGTTACTTTAGGTTTCCCGGTAAATGAAAATAACTCCTACTATTTAGGACTAGGTTACACCTATAATAAAATTAGTAATTTCTCTAGAGAATATAACCGTGACCTCTATTTGGCATCAATGAATTTCAATTCTACCTCAATTAAATCGAGTGACTTTGATTTTTCCTTTGGCTGGAACTATAACAGTTTGAACCGTGGTTATTTTCCAACTAAAGGGGTGAAAGCAAGTATTGGTGGTCGTGTCACCATTCCGGGATCCGATAACAAATATTACAAACTTAGTGCTGATGTTCAAGGCTATTACCCGCTTGATCGTGAACACCATTGGGTTATTTCTGGGAAAGCCGGCGTGGGTTATGCAAACGGTTTTGGCGGTAAACGTTTACCGTTCTACCAAAACTACACGGCGGGTGGCATTGGATCATTACGTGGCTTTGCGTATGGTGCAGTAGGACCGAACGCGATTTATTGGGTAAAAGATCAGAGTGGTAATGAAGGATATAACACTAAAGGTAGTGATGATATTGTTGGTGGGAACGCTATTGCCACAGCGAATGTTGAATTGATTATACCGACGCCGTTCGTGGCAGAAAAAAATCAGAATTCTGTAAGAACCTCGTTGTTTGTTGATGCGGCAAGCGTTTGGAATACAAAATGGAAGGAACAGGACAAAGCAAGATTCCCTAATTTACCGGATTACAGCGATCCAAGCCGCGTTCGTGCTTCTGCCGGTGTGGGCTTTCAATGGCAATCACCAATCGGGCCGTTGGTATTCTCTTACGCTAAACCGATCAAAAAATATGAGAATGATGATATAGAACAGTTCCAATTTAGTATTGGTGGTTCTTTCTAATCGAACTTTTTATTTATCTTCTAGTCAAAACAAACACTTGCACAGCACTTATTCAGGCTGTGCAAGCATGATTAACTACTTAACCTAACAAGGAAATTTCAATGAAAAATGTTTTAAAAGTGACCGCACTTTCAGTAGGTATTGCACTTGCATCAGGTTTTGCTGCGGCAGATGAAAATATCGCATTCATTAATGCAGGATATTTATTCCAAAATCACCCGGATCGTCAAGCTATTGCCGATAAATTAGATGCAGAATTGAAACCGACGGCAGACAAATTAGCCGCAAGTAAAAAAGAAATTGATGATAAAATTGCCGCAGCACGTAAAAAGGTAGAAGCAAAAGTTGAAGCATTGAAAAAAGATGCGCCGCGTTTACGTCAAGCTGAAATCCAAAAACGTGAAGAAGAAATTAATAAATTTGGTGCGAATGAAGAAGCTGCATTGACTAAATTGATGCAAGAGCAAGATAAAAAAGTGGCGGCGTTCCAAGAAGAAAGCGATAAACGCCAAGCAGAAGCCCGTGCAAAATTATTAGAAAGTATTCAAGTGGCAACCAACAATGTGGCAAAAACAAAAGGTTATACCTATGTGCTTGATGCAAACTCTGTGGTATTTGCAGTAGAAGGTAAGGATATTACCGAAGAAGTATTAAAATCAATTCCTGTGACAGAAAAAGCTGCCGCACCGGCTAAAGCGGAAGAGAAAAAATAATAGGTTCTCATAATGCAAAAATCCTATTCTTTACAAGAATTGGCCAATCAAATCGGCGCGACCATTCGTGGTAGCGCCGATACTATTGTCACAAACATCGCTCCTCTTGATAAAGCGCAAGCTCATCAACTCACTTTCATTTCCAATGCAAAATTTCGCCCATTATTAAAAACATCTCAAGCCGGTATTTTAGTGGTGTCCGAAGCAGACGTTGAGTTTTGTGCGAAAGAAAGTAATTTACTCATTGTTAATGATCCTTATGTAGCTTATGCGATTTTAGCGCAATATATGGATACTACACCAAAAGCAGCGCAAGGTATCGAACCAAGTGCGGTGATTTCTGAGGGCGTTTCTTTGGGTGAAAATGTGTCAATTGGAGCAAATAGCGTTATCGAAGAAGGGGCGGTATTAGGCGATAACGTGATTATCGGTGCAAATTGCTTTGTGGGTAAAAACACAAAAATTGCGGCCGGCACGCAACTGTGGGCGAATGTAACCATTTATCATGATGTGGAAATCGGCAAAAACTGCTTAATTCAATCCGGTGCGGTGATTGGCAGTGATGGTTTTGGTTATGCCAATGATCGTGGTCGTTGGATTAAAATTCCACAAGTAGGGCAAGTTATTATCGGTAACAATGTTGAAATCGGCGCTTGTACCTGTATCGATCGGGGCGCATTAGATGCAACGGTGATCGAGGATAACGTTATTATTGATAATCTTTGTCAAATTGCCCATAACGTTCATATTGGCACCGGCACGGCAGTTGCGGGCGGTGTGATTATGGCGGGTAGCCTGACAGTAGGACGCTACTGTTTGATTGGTGGTGCGAGTGTGATTAACGGTCATATGGAAATCTGCGATAAGGTGACAATTACCGGTATGGGAATGGTAATGCGGCCAATTACCGAACCGGGGGTTTATTCTTCCGGTATTCCATTACAAACCAATAAAGAGTGGCGTAAAACAGCGGCGCTGACTTTAGGTATTGATGGAATGAATAAGCGTCTAAAAGCGCTTGAAAAGAAAATCGGCTAATCCGTTTTAAAAACGCACCGCACTTTAGTGGTGCGTTTTGTTTTTAACCGTAAATATCGTATAATTCATGCGAATTTAGTGTTTATTTGTAAAGGTATCAACGTGTCAGAACAGCAAACAAGAGTGATCGAAGCAAAAGAAATTATGACTTTATTACCACACCGTTATCCGTTTTTGTTGGTGGATCGCGTGTTGGATTTTAAGGAAGGCGAATGGTTAAAAGCAATCAAAAATATCAGTGTAAATGAGCCTTGTTTTACCGGTCATTTTCCTGGTGAACCTATTTTACCGGGCGTGTTGATTTTAGAAGCGCTTGCACAAGCCATGGGAATTCTGGCATTTAAAACCCATGAATTAAAAGGTGGAGAATTATTTTATTTTGCGGGAATTGACGAAGCGCGTTTTAAACGTCCTGTGTTACCCGGTGATCAAATGGAATTGAACGTTCAAGTCGTCAAAGAACGCCGCGGAATTACCGCTTTTACCGGTATTGCAACGGTAAACGGTGAAGTAGCTTGTGAAGCTAAATTAATGTGTGCTCGTCGTTAATATAAATAAGGGGATAAATATGATCCATCCAAGTGCAAAAATTCACCCGACGGCACTCGTTGAACAAGGGGCGGTTATTGGTGAAGATGTTTTTATTGGCCCTTTCTGTATTGTTGAAGGTTCCGTTGAGATTAAAGCACGCACCGTGTTGAAATCACACGTCGTTGTACGCGGCGATACCGTGATTGGTGAAGATAACGAAATTTACCAATTTGCGACGATTGGTGAAGTCAATCAAGATTTAAAATACAAAGGCGAAGCAACGAAAACCGTTGTTGGCAATGGCAATCGAATTCGCGAGCATGTCACCATTCACCGTGGCACAATCCAAGGCGGAGGCGTAACGAGTATCGGTAATAATAATCTTCTGATGATTAACGTACATATAGCGCATGATTGCCAAATTAAAAATAATTGTATCTTGGCAAATAACGCGACTCTTGCCGGTCATGTCGAATTGGATGATTTCGTGATTGTAGGCGGTATGTCGGCGATTCATCAATTTGTCGTTGTGGGGGCGCATGTGATGTTAGGCGGTGGCTCCATGGTTAGTCAAGACGTGCCGCCTTATGTGATGGCACAAGGTAATCATGCCCGTCCGTTTGGGGTTAATTTAGAAGGTTTAAAACGCCGAGGGTTTGATAAGCCGACTATGCACGCAATTCGTAATGTGTATAAAATGATTTATCGCAGCGGTAAAACTCTTGAAGAAATCATCCCGGAAATTGAACAAATTGCTGAAACCGATTCCGCAATCAGTTTCTTTACCAATTTCTTTAAACGCTCAACCCGCGGAATTATTCGTTAACAGCGTTTCTCTCTTTAGACAGAGTAAACCTCATTAACCAATTAACCGCACTTTAGTCCAAAGTGCGGTTATTTTTTAGGATAAATTTAATGAACAAGGAAAATCCTACTATTGCGCTTGTGGCCGGAGAAATCTCGGGGGATATTCTCGGTGCAGGCTTAATTAGCCGGCTTAAAGCCCATTACCCCAATGCTCGTTTTATCGGAATTGCCGGCCCTAAAATGATCGCTGAAGGTTGCGAAACTTTAGTGGATATGGAAGAACTTTCCGTTATGGGCTTAGCAGAAATTGTTAAACATCTGCCACGCCTACTAAGAATCCGTAAAAATGTGATTCAAACCATGTTACGTGAAAAGCCCGATGTCTATATCGGCATTGATGCACCGGATTTTAATTTAGATGTAGAACTGAAACTCAAAGCTGGAGGCATCAAAACTATTCATTATGTCAGCCCTTCCGTATGGGCGTGGCGACAGAATAGAATCCACAAAATTGCTAAAGCGACAAATCAAGTGCTGGCATTTTTACCTTTTGAAAAAGCGTTTTATGATAAATTCAATGTGCCTTGCCGATTTATCGGTCACACGATGGCGGATGCAATCCCTCTAAAACCTAATCGGGCGGAGGCTTGCCAATTTCTCAACATTGATCCTGCACAACGTTATTTAGCGATTCTTGTGGGAAGTCGGGGCGCTGAAGTAGAATTTTTAACCGAGCCTTTTTTGAAAACGGCATTATTGCTGAAAGCGCAATTTCCGGATCTGCAATTTCTTGTTCCCTTAGTGAATGAAAAACGGCGACAACAATTTGAAGCAATTAAAGCCCGAGTGGCTCCGGATTTAGCGATGCATCTGATTGACGGCAATGCACGTCAAGTATTAATCGCAGCGGATGCCACTTTACTGGCTTCCGGCACCGCTGCTCTTGAGGCGATGCTGTGTAAATCACCCATGGTGGTAGGCTATAAAATGAAACCGCTCACTTATTTCTTAGCGAAGCGTTTGGTGAAAACCGACTATATTTCTCTGCCGAATCTATTAGCAAATGAAATGTTAGTACCGGAAATGATTCAAGAAAATTGTGAGCCGACATTACTCGCAGAAAAACTGGCAGTCTATTTTTCGGATGAACAAAGTGCGGTTAAAAATCGCCACATATTAATTCAACGTTTCACGGATTTACACCGACAAATTCAATGTGATGCGGATAAGCAGGCCGCTCAAGCGGTGATTGAGCTATTAGAGGAAAAACAACATGTTTGAATATCCGCAAGGTTATCAGTTAATTGCCGGCGTAGATGAAGTGGGACGGGGGCCTTTAGTGGGAGCTGTCGTGACGGCGGCGGTGATTTTAGATCCCAATAATCCCATTGAAGGATTAGCCGATTCAAAAAAACTCACTGAGAAAAAACGTCTTGCCTTAGCAGAAGAAATTAAACAAAAAGCACTTGTATGGTCATTAGGGAGAGCGGAAGCGGAAGAAATTGATGAACTGAATATTTTGCAGGCATCCTTACTTGCCATGACGCGAGCGGTAAAATCGTTAAAAATTCAACCGCACTTTGTACTGATCGATGGTAATAAAATTCCTAAAGATCTCAATATTCCTGCCCAAGCTATTGTGAAAGGCGATAGCTTGGTGGCGGAAATTAGTGCCGCTTCTATTTTGGCAAAAGTTGCACGGGATCAAGAAATGGAAGCGTTGGATCGCCAATACCCGGAGTATGCTTTTGCCCAACATAAAGGATATCCGACGAAGTTACATCTAGAAAAATTAGCCGAATTAGGGGCATTGCCACAGCACCGCCGTAGTTTTGCTCCGGTTCGTAAAGTATTAGAACGTCGCTAAACATAAGAGGTAGGAGATGAATACCATATTCACAAATGCACTTTGGGTTAGCCCGCTTTTCTGGACACTTGCTCTGTTAGCCGTTGCAGTGATTTTATTCGTGAGAAATAAAGTGCGGATGGATGCCGTGGCACTTTTAGTGATGTTGGCGTTTTATTTGAGCGGTATTTTAACCACCAACGAAATTTTTGCCGGATTTAGCGATCCGAATATTATTTTGATCGCATTGTTGTTTATTATTGGCGAAGGATTGGTGCGTACTGGGGTTGCCTATCAAGTGAGTGAAGGGATCTTAAAACTTGCCGGAAATAGTGAAACCAAAGTCTTGGTGTTACTCATGCTTGCCGTGGCAGGCTTAGGGGCGTTTATGAGCTCCACAGGCGTGGTGGCGATTTTTATCCCCGTGGTTCTGATGATTTGTCGCCAAATGAACCTTTCCCCAAAACGCTTAATGATGCCGTTGAGTGTGGCAGGTTTGATTAGCGGTATGATGACACTTATCGCCACCGCGCCTAACTTGGTGGTGAATGCAGAATTAGTCAAAGATACCGGCACTCGTTTAAGATTTTTTGACTTCACCCCGATTGGTCTTGTCATTTTGTTGTTAGGTATCGGGTATATGTTGCTAACCCGCCGCTGGCTTGGGGGAAACATTGCTACGGATCACCAAGAAAATAACCAACGCTCCATGGCTGAATTGATTGATGAATATGGTTTACGCGGTCGAGCAAAACGTTTTGTGGTGCGTACCGGTTCGCCTTTTATCGGCAAAAATTTAGATGAATTACATTTACGTTCTAACTATGGGGTGAATGTGTTAGCGATTGAACGTTGGAAACGTTTTCGCCCAACTTATATGATGCCCCTTGCCACCTCTGAAATTCACGAAAAAGATATTTTAATGATCGATATCGGGCAGCAAGAATTTAATTTAGCGGAGTTTTGTCAAACCTATAATTTGGAGCCGGCAGAGATCAAGTCTCAATCTTTTGACGAACAGGCAAAATCTATTGGGATGGCAGAATTAGCCTTAGTACCAGGTTCGGCGTTGATTGATAAAACCACACAAGAGGTGGCGTTTCGCTCTCGTTACGGATTAAATGTGGTGGGTATCAAGCGGGATGGCGAATTGATTTCCGACAGTTTTTCCGGCACGCCTTATAAGCTTGGCGATTTAATTCTTGTTATTGGCGATTGGAAAGTGATTCAACAAATGCGTAACCGCACCAAGGATTTTGTTGTGCTCACCTACCCGAAAGAAATAGATCGTGTTGCACCAGCACAAAGCCAAGCTCCGCAAGCCTTGCTTTCTGTATTGGTGATGGTGTTGTTAATGGTATCCGGCCTTGTACCGAATGTGATAGCCGCCCTCATCGGCTGCTTAATGTTAGGCTATTTCCGTTGCGTCGATGCGAAAAGTGCTTATGATTCTATTCATTGGCCAAGTTTAATTTTGATTATCGGTATGATGCCGTTTGCCACCGCATTACAAAAAACCGGCGGGATTCAACTTGCTGTGGAGACGATGTTGCAATTAGTGGGGGATTGGGGAATGCATTTCGTGTTGATGATGTTATTTCTTTTTTGTGCTGTGATCGGATTATTCATTTCTAATACCGCGACAGCGATTTTAGTTGCCCCTATTGCCATTTCATTGGCACAGCAACTCCAAGTATCGCCTATCCCCTTTGCGATGGTGGTGGCAATTGCCGCATCAGCTGCCTTTATGACACCGGTTTCTTCACCGGTTAATACAATGGTTGTGGGGCCCGGAGGATACAAGTTTAGTGATTTCTTAAAAATTGGTGCTCCCTTTACATTGATTGTAATGGTGGTGAGTGTATTTTTAATTCCACTTTTATTTCCATTTTAAACATATAGATTTAATACAAAAATTTAAGGAAAAATATGACCGCACTTTTAAAAATAGGCCTTGTTTCCGTATCTGATCGGGCTTCATCAGGTGTCTATCAGGATCAAGGTATTCCCGAATTACAGGCTTGGTTAGAGAACGCGCTAATCGATCCTTTCCATCTGGAAACCCGATTAATTCCCGATGAACAAGAAATTATTGAGCAAACCCTAAAAGAATTGGTGGATGAACAAGGTTGCCATCTTGTCTTAACCACCGGCGGAACGGGGCCGGCAAAACGTGATGTTACCCCGGATGCCACGCTTGCCGTTGCCGATCGTGAAATGCCCGGTTTTGGTGAGCAAATGCGCCAAGTGAGTTTATACTTTGTACCTACGGCAATTTTATCCCGCCAAGTGGGTGTGATTCGTAAAGCAAGTTTGATTTTAAATTTACCGGGGCAACCCAAAGCCATCAAAGAAACCTTAGAAGGCGTGAAGGATAAAGACGGAAACGTGCTTGTGAGCGGTATTTTTAGCGCCGTACCTTATTGTTTACAACTCATTAATGGTTTGTATATTGATACTCACCCTAATGTGATTGAGAGTTTCCGCCCAAAAGCGGCAAGACGAGAAAATTTGGAGAAATAGGATGAAAAAGATCGAAGCGATGATTCGCCCCTTTAAACTTGATGATGTGCGTGAAAATCTTTCCGATATAGGCATTGCCGGGATGACCGTGACCGAGGTACGTGGTTTTGGCCGCCAAAAAGGGCATACGGAACTTTACCGAGGGGCAGAATATATGGTGGATTTTTTACCAAAAGTCAAAATGGAAATTGTGGTGCCTGATGATTTGTTGGAACAGTGCCTTGAAACTATTATCGAAACCTGCCAAACCGGTAAAATTGGTGATGGAAAAATTTTTGTTTATGACGTGGAACGGGTGATCCGCATTCGCACAGGTGAAGAAAATGAGGAAGCGATTTAGTGGAAAATAACCTAAATTTACACCGCACTTTACTGGGGATCGCCGCCGTTATTATTATTTTAGCGGGCATCAAATTAGCCGCTGAAATTGTTGTGCCGTTTTTGCTGGCACTCTTTATTGCGATTATTTGTTCACCTATCGTTAAAACAATGACTGACCGCCGTATCCCCCATTGGCTTGCGATAGTATTACTCTTTGTCTTGATTTCCCTGATTTTCTTCTTTTTAGTCGGACTAATTAATAGCAGCGTACGAGAGTTTACCCAGTCTATTCCTCAATATAAAGTCTTGCTTTCCGAACGAGTGAATGATCTGATGGCATTGGCACAACGTTTCAATTTGCCCGTTTATTTTTCACGGGAAACCATTCAAGAAAATTTCGACCCAAGTATCATTATGAATTTTGTGAGTCGTGTCCTGCTCAATTTTTCCGGTGTGGTGAGCAATGTGTTCGTCTTAGTGCTTGTGGTGATTTTTATGCTCTCTGAAGCCCCGACAATGAAACACAAAGTTGCGGTGGTAATAAGCGCTGCACCGAATGATGTAGAAAAGGAGGAACGCCATATTAACCGCATTTTGCAAGGTGTGATTGGCTACCTTGGAATTAAAACTATCACCAGTCTGCTTACGGGGATTGCTGTGTTTATTCTATTGGAAGTATGCGGTGTACAATATGCGATTTTGTGGGCGACATTAAGTTTTTTATTAAATTACATTCCGAATATCGGTTCTATCATTGCCGCTATTCCTATTATCGTACAGGCTCTGTTGTTGAATGGTTTCGGTATCGGTTTTGGTGTGACAGTTGGTGTGATTGTGATCAATATGGTCATCGGCAATATTCTTGAACCTAAAATGATGGGGCAACGCCTCGGGCTTTCCACTTTAGTCGTTTTTCTTTCCCTCTTATTTTGGGGATGGTTGCTAGGGACGGTGGGAATGCTACTTTCCGTTCCCCTTACCATGGCACTAAAAATCGCCTTAGAATCCAGCCCAAATATGGTGAAATATGCCGCCTTGTTGGGCGATGTGGAAAGTAAATTTTGAGTATATTAGAAGGCAAAGTACAATTAATTTAAGATCTTAATAAATTTAATTATACTTTTTTATTATGTTTATATTTTTTGCGGCATAATACTAAAAATTTATACGGAAAATAAAAGATGTACTTTACTTCATTAATAAAACCAAAATACACTTTTGCGTTGCGTTGCGTTGCGTTGCGTTGCGTTGGGCGTTGCGTTGCGTTGGGCGTTGCGTTGCGTTGGGCGTTGCGTTGCGTTGGCGTTGCGTTGCGTTGCGTTGCGTTGCGTTGCGTTGCGTTGCGTTGCGTTGCGTTGCGTTGCGTTGCGTTGCGTTGCGTTGCGTTTGCGTTGCGTTGCGTTGCGTTGCGTTGCGTTGCGTTGCGTTGCGTTGCGTTTGCGTTGCGTTGCGTTGCGTTGCGTTGCGTTGCGTTGCGTTGCGTTGCGTTTAAAACGTATCAGTTTTTACAAAAATTCTTTCAAAGAATTTTCTCAATTTGTTGTATGGGAGTGATATTCCATGCAATCTAATCAACTCTCATTTTTTAATACTTCTGATTCCTACAAACCCAAAATCCTATCTTTATTTTCTGGTTGTGGAGGCTTAGATCTAGGTTTTCATCAGGTTGGCTATGAAACAGTTTGGGCAAATGATTTTTCCCATTGGGCTTGTGAAAGTTTTCGTAAGAATATTGGGGATGTCATTGTAGAAGGTGATATTGAAAAAATTGATCCAAACGATCCATCCATTCCTGATTGCGACATCATTTTAGGTGGTTTTCCCTGTCAAGATTTTTCAATGATTTGGAAACAACCTGGCTTAGATGGCGAACGAGGTAATCTTTACAAAAGTTTTCTACGATTTGTGAATGCCAAAAAGCCAAAGGTCTTTGTTGCAGAAAATGTAAAAGGTTTGCTGACTGCTAATAAGAAAAAAGCTATTCAGCAAATTATTACTGATTTTGAAAGTTGTGGTTATTACGTCCAAGCAAAACTTTACAATTTTGCTGAGTTTGGAGTGCCACAATTTCGTGAACGGGTATTAATTGTTGGTATTCGATTAGATACGGGGTTTGATTTTAATCATCCAAAACCAACGCATAATGAAAATGGAGATGATGGTCTAGAGCCATATGTTACGGCAGGTCAGGCTATATCTGATATTCCTCAGAATGCGACGAATAACGAGTTGTTAAGGATTAGTGATAAAACTCGCAAAATGCTAAGCATGATTCCTGAGGGAGGGAATTTTACAGATATTCCTAAAGATCATCCTTTATATGTAAAAGGAATGATTAGCCATGTTTATCGTCGTATGCATAGAGATGAACCTTCAAAAACAATTATTGCTGCTGGGGGAGGTGGAACTTGGGGATATCATTATCCTGAACCAAGGGCATTTACTAATCGAGAAAGAGCAAGATTACAAAGTTTTCCAGATGATTTTGAGTTTGTTGGTTCAACTACAGAAGTTCGTCGTCAAATTGGAAACGCTGTACCACCACAGGGAGTCATTGAATTAGCAAAAGCTATTCTCCCTATTTTTGATGGAAATTATACAAAAGTAGATCTAAACAGAAAATTGGAATCAGAAAAAGCTTCTCTATTTCAGGATCGCCTTAATAAAATTCGTGGAGGTAAGTGATGAATGCTACAGTTTTCTCAAATATTGCGAATGCAAAAATTACAGAAAAGCCACTAAATAACGTTTGGATGGACTTGTTTAAATCCTCTGATGAAATCTTAATGGCTACAGGCTATGTTTCAAACGATGCGATCATTGAACTACATAAAATATTAGAGCTAAACAATCGAATTAGAAAAATTGATTTATTAATAGGAATGCACTATTTAGAGGGATTTAGTCGTTTACAGTATGACAGTGTATGTAGATTGAATCAGTTTCTTCAAAGAGAAAAACGTGGTTCAGTCTATGTCTCACCATTTGTGAAATTCCATGGAAAAATGTATTCCTTTAAGAATCAGCAAAAGATTAACGGTTTAATTGGTTCTGCGAATTTAACATGTTTTTGGGATAGAACAGAGAGAACTTATGAAACTATGCTGTATTTGGAAGGAAATTCGGCATTAAGTTTACAAACTGATATTAAAAATACGATTCAAAAATTAGGCAGAAATATAAGTGAGGTTGAAAAACCTAGAAAATTCATTGAATACAACAATAATTTAGAAAACTGTCTAGGAGTACAAAAAGTTGATTCTACAGAAGTCGCTAGATTATTTATTCAATCATCTATTTATCAATTTTTTATACCTGCGAAGACCGAAGAAAAAAGCAATCTTAATGTGTTTTTTGGTGAAGGGCGCAAGGATAAACGTGGTTTTATAAAACCACGTCCATGGTATGAAGTCGAAATAATTGTACCGAAACAAATTACATCTCAAGAAGGCTATCCTTTACACCGTACGTTTACTGTTATTACTGATGATGGTTGGAAATTCCAATGTAAAACATCTGGTGATTATTCAAAAAATTTTCGTTCCGAAAATGATCTAAAAACATTAGGGAAGTGGATTAAAGGAAAGTTAGAGGGTTCTGGGTGTTTACAAACTAATGAAATGATCACTGAAAAAACATTGCTTAAATATGGCAATGACCATTTTGAATTTCGTTCTACCGATAACCCTGATATTTGGTTACTTTCATTTAAGGGGAAGAATTAAATGCTACAAACCTACTTGAACCAACTTACTCCACATGAATTAGCTGAATCAGTAGAAAATACAGTTAAAGGCTTTATTACAAAGCTTTCTAAAACTGGATATGAACAGAAGAAGGCTCAGAATGTATTATTGTTAGGAAATGTACAAAGTGGCAAAACTGCTCAGGTATTAGGTATCTTAAGTGCATTAGCTGATGGAGATAATAAAGTTTTTCTCTATCTCACTACTGATAGTGTTGATTTGCAGGAACAGACAGTAAATCGTGCCAAATCTAATTTAGAAAACTTTATTGTTTTATCAGAAAATGATGATAAAAGTTTTACTCAGGTTATGAAAGCAAACAACCCTATTTTAGTGGTGATTAAAAAGAATGCTAGAGTGTTAAAACGGTGGAGAAATTTATTTACTAGCCAAACAAATTTGAAAGGTTACCCTTTAGTTATTGTTGATGATGAAGCGGATGCTGCAAGTTTAAACACTAATGCAGATAAGAAAAATAAAGAGGCGAGTACAATTAATAGATTGCTTGATGATATAAAAAATGCTTGTTGTCAAAGTTTGTTTATCCAGCTTACAGCTACACCTCAATCACTTCTTCTACAGCATGAAGAATCTAATTGGCAACCTGAGTTTATTCATTTTTTTGAAGCGGGAGAACAATATATTGGTGGTAATTTTGTTTTTTCCGTTCCACCAAGCTATATTGTTCGCTTTATTGATAGTGAGTTAGAAGAAATGAAAGATGAAAGTGATGAGCTTTCTGATGGTGTTGCTCAAGCATTGCGAGGTTTTCTTTTAACATGTTCCGAGTTTGATTTATGTGGAAAAACAAATTGTAATTTTGCCTTACATCCTAGTTATAAGATCCAAGATCACCAAGCTTTTGCTAATAAAATTCAAGCAGCTTTAAATGATTTGGTGCAAGCAATTAATAATGGCGAAGATTTAGTAGTAACATTTCAAGATAGTTATAACGATCTAAAGAAAACTAAACCAGATATACATCATTTTGAAGATTTATACGAAAAAGTGACCGCTCTTTTGGAGAATAAGCAAATTAATGTTGTGGTATTAAACTCTAAAACAGAAGCAAATTTTGAATTAGAAAAAGGTTTTAACGTTATTATTGGCGGTAATGTTATTGGACGAGGTTTGACTATACCTAAATTGCAAACGGTTTATTATAGTCGTACTTCTAAGAAACCAAACGCAGATACTTTCTGGCAACATTCCCGTATTTTTGGTTATGACCGTGATAAATCATTACTAAGGCTTTATATACCGGATGATGTTTATCATTTTTTCGTACAACTTAATCAGGCTAACAATCTTATCATTGAACAGGCTAAGAAAACAAATGGTGAAATTCAGGTAATTTATCCTAAAAATATTAGCCCTACGAGAAAAAACGTACTGAAGTCAGAAAGTGTAAATCAACTTGTTGGTGGAGTTAATTATTTCCCATTCAAACCAAATGAAAGAAATTTACAGGCGGTAAATGAATGTTTACCTACGATTTTAGGAGAGAAAGTTCAAGACGATTTATATCAACTCGGTATGGAGGATTTATTCTTGCTTTTAGATAAGCTGGGGAGATATTCTCCTGATGATTGGAATAAAGAAAAATTTATTTATAGTATAGAAGCATTGAATAGCCAGAGACCAAGTTTTAAGATTTATGTTTTAGTTAAACGAGAAAGACATTTATCTAAGGGGACAGGAACAATGCTTTCTGAAGATGATCGTAAGTTGGGAGAAAAATATCCGGATGATTTATTTTTAACTCTTTATCAAGTTATTGGAAGTAAAGAGAAAAAATGGCAGGGAAATGATTTTTGGTTACCAAATATTAAACTACCGCATAAAGGAATGGTTTATTGGAGTGTGAAATAAACGATATAAGAGATGCCATTTGGTTTTATTCAAATGGCATTTTGTTAATTAAACAACATTCTCTGTTTTCTGCTTTTCTTCATTTGTGCAACCAATATCACCACGAGAACAAGCACATATACGGCAAAGATAAACACCAACCATTGCACCATGGTGATACCGAATAGCGACCATTGGATGTTATCGCAGGAGCCTGTGGGCTTGAAAATGCTTGGTAACCATTGGTGGAATGGGAGGGTTTCCGGGAAATTAGGGATAAATTCACATTGTTTCCAAGGTGCAGGGTTCATTTGTAGATCAAGGTGACGAATGGAGATCATCAAGCCTTTAACCGCACTAAATAAACCTAATGCAAGGGCGATTAAGCGCAGGAACAGCGAACGGGGCGCGAGAAGACCAATAATGCCCGCAAGGAATAAACCACTCATTGCCAAACGTTCATACACGCAAAGAACACAGGGTTGTAACCCCATACCATATTGGAAATAAAGTGCGGTCAATTCTAAGGCTAAACTCGAAAGCACAAGTAATAACCAGGATGAGCGTTTTTCTGAAAATTGTTTAAAAAATGCGAGCATTTGTTCTCCTTAAATTGGCTGAATTAGGCCTAAATTTGCTAACCAAACGGTAGCAGTCGGTAAAATATACTCAATGGCAAATAAGCCCACTAAGGATAACACAATGGTATAAGGTAATGCCATGTAAACCATTCTGCCATAGGAGAGACGAATTAACGGGGCAAGCGATGAGGTTAATAAGAATAAGAAGGCGGCTTGACCGTTTGGTGTTGCAACTGACGGCAAGTTTGTTCCGGTATTGATTGCAACAGCAAGTAATTCAAATTGATGTGGTGTAATCACACCGTTAGTAAGTGCAGTTTTGACCTCATTAATATAAACAGTTGCGACAAAAACATTATCGGAAATAGCAGAGAGCAAGCCATTAAAGGCATAGAATAAAATAAGCTGCGTGCTTTCACTGGCAGATAAAACATAGTGAATAATGGGTGAGAACAGTTTTTGATCGATAATCACGGCAACCACAGTAAAGAATACGACAAGTAATGCGGTGAATGGTAAAGATTCTTGGAATGCTTTGCCAATCACGTGTTCATTGGTAATGCCGGTTAATGCAGTTGCGAGAACGATCACGCTTAAACCTATTAAGCCCACGGCAGCTAAATGAAATGCCAAACCGATAACAAGCCAAAGTGCGATAACAGCCTGCACAATCAATTTTATCTTTTCTTGTTTTGACATTTTTTGCGTGTTATTGCGATCTAAACGTGCTAATACCGCCCATACTTTACGAGGTAGTTTTGCACCGTAGCCAAATAATTTAAATTTTTCTACCAAATAGCAAGTCAGCAAACCAAACATTAAAACAGGTAGGGTGACGGGCGCCATACGGAAGAAAAATTCAATAAAGTGCCAATTTGCTTGTTCTGCAATAATTAAATTTTGTGGTTCGCCTACCATGGTCATAACACCGCCGAGTGCGGTTCCTACCCCGGCATGCATCATTAGACTTCTTAAAAATGCACGAAATTGTTCCAATGTAGCACGTTTATCACCTAATTTATCATCGTTGGTGATATCCACAAGATCATTTAATTTATTGCCTGAGGCAACTTTATGATATACACCGTAAAAGCCCATGGCGACACTAATAATTACGGCTACGACGGTTAATGCATCTAAAAACGCAGATAAAAATGCGGCACTGATACAGAAAGCTAAAGAAAGGGTAATCTTAGATTCAATGGCGACCAGCAAGCGGGTAAATACAAACAATAGGAGCTGTTTCATAAAATAAATGCCTGCCACCATAAACATCAGTAATAAAACAACTTCAAAATTTGCCATAATTTCAGTCTTTACATGGGCAGGATGTGTCATGCCGATAGCAATGGCTTCAATGGCGAGTAAACCACCGGGTTGTAGCGGATAGCATTTTAACGCCATTGCGAGGGTAAAAATAAACTCGGCAACTAAAACCCAGCCGGCGAGAAAGGGACTGATAAAAAAGAAGATAATCGGGTTAATAATAAGAAAGAGGATAATGGCAAATTTATACCAATCCGGGCTGGCGCCTAGGAAATTTTTCATAAAAGCTTGTGTGTAAGTCATAAATGGCTCCTGTTTTTTATAATACGCTCATTGTAATATAGTGTGCTTTAAAGGATAATAACGAAAGTAAGAATTTGTCAAATAAGTTACATTTTTTTGATCTTGTTAGGTTTTTTCCTAACATCTGGTTATTATGAATACAGAAAACACACTTTTAAAAGCACAAAGTCCCGCAGCGCTTGCCGAAGAATATATTGTAAAAAGTATTTGGAGTAATGTATTTCCTGCTGGTAAAAATTTGCCTTCAGAACGGGATCTCGCCGATAAAATCGGAGTAACCCGTACGACATTACGAGAAGTTTTGCAACGCTTAGCACGAGACGGTTGGTTGACTATTCAACATGGTAAACCAACCAAAGTAAATAATATTTGGGACACTGCAAACCCCAGTATTATTGAAACCTTGATTACCCTTGATCAAAATTCCGCACCGCTCATTATTGATAATATGTTGTCGTTACGTAGCAAAATGTCGGAGTTTTATATTTATGAAGCGGTGAAAAACTCCCCGCAACAATCTGCCATGTTATTTAGTGAATTGAGCGAATTAAAAAATTCGGCGGAAGATTATACGGAGTTTGATTATTGTATCTTTCGCCAATTTACCGTACTGGCAAAAAAACCTTTTTACCGTTTAATCTTTAACAGTTTGAAAGGGGTATATCAGAAAATTGGGCTGCTGTTTTTCAGTTATGAAAAACACCGTGAATTGGCGAAGCAGTTTTATCTCGAATTACAAAAAATTTGTCAAGAAGGCAACGCAGATGCCGTGGTGGACTGTATTCGTAAACATAATCTAAGATCGGCAACTCATTGGCGTATGATTTTAGAACATCTGCCTCAAAATCTTTCCGATTAATCATCAAAAGTGCGGTTAAATTAATCGTACTTTTTACATATATCTTTATATCTTATGCGCATACCTCGAATTTATCATCCTGAATCCCTTGAAAATCAAACTCAGTGCCATCTTTCTGACGAGGCGGCAAATCATGTCGGTCGAGTGTTGCGGATGGTTGAGGGCGAGCAAATAGAGTTATTTGACGGCTCTAATCATATTTATCCGGCACGGATTATTGAATCGGGCAAAAAAAGAGTCAAAGTTGAGATTTTAGGATCTGAATTTGTCGATAAGGAATCAAATCTCAAGATTCATTTGGGGCAGGTCATTTCTCGTGGCGAGCGTATGGAATTTACCATTCAGAAGTCAGTAGAGTTGGGCGTGAATGTCATTACGCCGCTTTGGTCGGAACGCTGCGGGGTGAAATTAGACGGCGAGCGTATGGATAAAAAAATTCAACAATGGCAAAAAATTGCTATTGCCGCTTGTGAGCAATGCGGTCGTAATGTGGTGCCCGAAATTCGACCGCTAATGAAATTGCAGGATTGGTGTGCGGAAAATGACGGCGCACTAAAGTTGAATTTACATCCTCGTGCCCAATATTCGATTAAAACCTTGCCGAATATGCCGACGGCGGGCGTGCGTTTGTTGATCGGTTCCGAAGGCGGTTTATCGC
The DNA here is from genome assembly GCF_001019715.1 of Rodentibacter caecimuris. GTDB lineage: Bacteria > Pseudomonadota > Gammaproteobacteria > Enterobacterales > Pasteurellaceae > Rodentibacter > Rodentibacter caecimuris. Next base: position 776,660 of record NZ_BBXJ01000001.1, on the reverse strand, counting down.
CACAGGAAATTGCTCAGACGGAGCAGCAGGGTTTTACTGAAATTTTATTAGGAAAGCGTGTATTGCGTACTGAAACCGCCTCTTTAGCGGCAATCAGCGCATTACAAATTTGTTTTGGAGATTTAGGTGAATGATGGAATTACAAGGAAAATTGTTAATTGCAATGCCTCATTTGGAAGATTATTTTCAGCGGACGGTAATATTTATTTGTGAGCATAACGATCAGGGTTCTATGGGATTAGTCATCAACCAACCGACTGATTTAAGCATTGCAGAACTTTATTCCAAACTGAATTTTATGATGAAAAATGACCGCACTTTTGATGATGCGATGGTGGTGGCAGGCGGTCCTATGCATACGGAACGCGGTTTTATTGTTCATAAAAAAACAGCAAATGATTTTCAACATAGCTACAAGATAACGGAGAATCTTTTTCTTACAACCTCTGCCGATGTTGTAGATACTTTCGGTGCATTGCAAGCGCCGGAAAAATATTTAGTGGCATTAGGGTGTTCAAGTTGGTCAGCCGGTCAGTTAGTGAAAGAAATCGCAGATAACGCTTGGTTGGTTGTGTCATTGGATGAAACCATTTTATTTGATACGCCTTACGAAGAACGTTATCTTGCGGCAAATCAATTGTTAGGTATCAATTTGCATAATTTTGCTCCGGCACAAGTGGGGCATAGTTAATGGGCATTACCGCACTTGCTTTTGATTTTGGCACAAAAAGCATCGGATGTGCCGTGGGACAGAGTATTACCGGTACGGCACAGGCTTTACCGGCTTTTAATGCGCGAGACGGTATTCCAAATTGGGAAAATATCGAAAAATGCTTAACGGAATGGAAACCCGATCTTGTTGTTGTGGGGCTTCCGTTGAATATGGACGGTACGGAACAGGAATTAACATTGCGGGCGAGAAAATTTGCTCATCGCTTAAACGGGCGTTTCGGCGTTAAAGTCGTATTCCAGGATGAGCGCTTAACCACAACTCAAGCACGTAGTGAAATCTTTGATCGCGGCGGTTTTCGAGCATTGAAAAAGGGCAAAGTGGATGGCATTTCCGCTTGTTTAATTTTAGAAAGCTGGTTTGAAAATAATCCGGATTTTTGATGAAAAATCGGGTTTAAATAGGATACTTCAAAGACCTAATCAAACCAAATAACACTCGCCATTCTGCCTGTTTTTCCGTCTCGTCGATAAGAGAAAAACAGGTCTTTCTCATTAAATGTGCAATGATCCCCGCCCGAAATTTCTGTAATCCCCAATTTATTTAAGCGTTGTCTGGCAATCTGATAAAGATTACCGAAGTACTTGCCTTGTACGGAAGAATCGGTTCGGAAAGCGGTTTCTGCAATCGGGTCAATGCGTATAAATTGTTCAAGGACTTCACCCCCTACCTGAAATGCGTTCGGTCCGATAGCGGGGCCAAGCCAAACGATAATATCTTGTGCTTGAGCTTTAAAACATTTTACCGTTTCCTCTAATATCCCATCACATAATCCACGCCAGCCGGCATGAGCCGCAGCCACTTCATTGCCTTGACGGGTAGTGAACAATACGGGCAAGCAATCGGCGGTCATTACGGTACACACTTGATTGGACTGTCGGGTATAGACCGCATCCGCATTAAAATTATTGCCGGAATAAGGGAGTTGGATAACCTCAGTGCTATGAGTTTGAGTGAGAAATAACGGCGGTTGCGGTAAATTGAATTTTTCCACTAATAAAGTGCGGTTAGTTTTGACCGCACTTTTTTCATCATCAACGTGATCGCCTAAATTAAAACTATCAAACGGTGCAGCACTCACTCCCCCTTGGCGTGTCGTTGTAAACGCGTGGATATTGGAGGGTGCTTGCCAATTGGGAAAAATCGCCTGCATATTAATAATCCAAACTGTCTTTGTGTTCAAGATAATCTGTTTTTAGCGCATTAAGCAATTCGACAAAATCCTCCGGTAGAGGGGCGTGCCATTCCATCATTTCACCGGTAATAGGGTGGGCTAAACGTAGCATAACCGCATGCAAAGCCTGACGTTTGAAATTACGCAATACTTCCATAAAATTTTCACTGGCATTTTTGGGTGGGCGAGGGCGACCGCCATAAGTTTGATCGCCTAATAACGGGTGGGCGATGTGTGCCATATGAACGCGAATTTGATGGGTTCTGCCCGTTTCCAAACGTAAGCGTAAGCGGGTATAGTTACGAAAGTTTTCCATAATGCGGTAGTGGGTTACTGCCGGTTTTCCCATTGGATGAACCGCCATAAGTGTACGCTTAGTCGCATGGCGTGCCATCGGTTGATCGACCAAGCCACCTTTGGTCATAATGCCTAGGGCTACGGCTTCGTATTCACGGGTAATTTTTCGTTTTTGTAAATCTCGCACCAATTTTGTTTGGGCGGGTATAGTTTTTGCTACGACCATTAAGCCGGTAGTGTCTTTATCTAAACGATGCACAATACCTGCACGTGGTACTTCGGCAATTGGCGGGTAGTGGTAAAGAAGAGCGTTTAATACCGTACCGTTTGGGTTGCCCGCACCAGGGTGAACGACAAGATCTTTGGGTTTATTGATAACGATAATGTGCTCATCTTCATAGACGATATTAAGTGGGATATTTTCAGGCTCAAAGCGTGTTTCGTCTTCTATCTCAACGATGATTTCGATATGCTCGCCGCCCAATACTTTTTCACGGGGAATATTGGCAATGCAATTGTTGATTTTCACCAGATCCGCTTCAATCCAAGTTTTTAGACGTGAGCGGGAATATTCGGGGAACAACTCAGCAAGAGTCTGGTCTAAGCGCTGTCCGATTTGTTCAGGTTGTACCTCTGCCGAAAGGGTAATTTGTGGCATAAAATTTATCTCAATAAGTTTAAAAAGTTGGCTTATTTATTAATGTTCTATACAATGTCGGCTAATTGTATCTTATTTATTGGTTTTCGTAAAAATTAAGGAAAAAAACAATGCGTAAAATGAAATCATTGGCTTTGCTTGCGGTAGTATTTGCTGTGATCGGTTGTTCAAGCGGTAAACAAGAAGTCGAGCAATTATCGGTAGATGAACTTTACAATAAAGGTGCGAGTTCTTTACAGGAAGGCGGTTATTCCGAAGCTATTCGTTATTTAAATGCGACCACGGAACGTTTCCCGGGAAGTACATATCAAGAACAAGCAATGTTGGATCTCATTTATGCAAACTATAAATCGCAGGATTACACAGCCGTATTGGTGACGGTAGATAATTTCTTAAACCAATTTCCACAAAGCCCTAATCGCGATTATGCGGTGTATATGGCAGGTCTCACTAATGTTGCAACGGCGGATAATGCTATTCAGGATTTCTTTGGCATCGATCGTGCAACGCGTGAAACAACCTCTTTAAAAACCGCATTTTCAAATTTCCAAAGTTTAGTACGCGCATTTCCTAATAGTCCTTATGCACAAGATGCCTTAGCCCGTATGGTGTATATTAAAGATTCTTTAGCACGCCATGAATTGGAAATTGCTAAATTCTATGCAAAGCGTAATGCGGATGTTGCGGTGGCAAACCGTATTGTAGGAATGCTGCAATTATATCCTGACACGCAAGCGACTTATGAAGGTTTATTCTTAATGCGTGATGCGTACCAAAAAATGGGGCTGGACACTTTGGCAAATCAAACCCAACAAATTATTGATGCAAATAAGGATAAACAGTTTGCAAAAGTAGAAAGACCGGAAGAACCGGAATTGGTTGTTCCCACGGCAACAAAATAATTAATAAAAACCCCGATACTGATGTCGGGGTTTTCTATACATAAAATACCTTAAGATTTAACCGCACTTTGGGAAACGAAAGTGCGGTTTTATTTAGCAATAAATTTCTTGTACGACAAATTGCATAGCATGGCGTTCAAATTGCTTTTGTTTACGATGTTTTAATCGTTTTAAACGTAAGTTACGTGAAGTGGAGATATCGCGTGATTTTATTTTCTTCAAAAAGGTTTTGCGTTTTAACATATTACTCTCCTATTCTGGTTTATTTTCCATGATATTGTCAGAATCGTTGTTGTTCTGATTTCCTTGAACCCGATGGTAATTCACAATACTTTTCATATAGCGGCGGATATTTTCCACATATTGGTAGGCTTCATAGCCACGGGCATAACCATATTTTAGATTATTATAATGACGTTTTTCTGACAGTAAGGGTAAGTTATTTTTTACATCCAGCCAATTATCCGGATTTCCCCCTAATTTTTTTGTTAAGCGACGTACATCCAACACATGGCCCAATCCCATATTATACGCGGCGAGAGCGTACCAAATGCGATCCTCTTGTGTAATGCTGTCGGGTATTTGGCTCAATAACCAATGTAAATAATCCGACCCTGCTTTGATACTTTGTTCCGGATCCGTTCGATTGCTGATTTTCATTCGTTCCGCCGTATCTTTGGTGAGCATCATCATTCCCCGCACACCGGTAGGTGAGGTGGCATCAGGGTTCCAATGGGATTCCTGATATGCCATGGCTGCCAACAAACGCCAGTCTAATGTGCCTTTGTATTTTTCAAAGATCGGTTGATACTGGGGGAGCGTTTTTTCTATGGCATTTAAATAGGCACGGCTATCGACATAATCGAATTGGGCGATATGACGGAAATATTTCTCTTCAATACGATCAATTAAACCGGTGTCTAATGCATTGTTCATAAAATCTAACAAACCGGCTTGTAGTTCATTATAAGAATTATTGGCGAGATACCAATGAACCGTCGCTTCATCCGTTACATCAAAGGCGATCGCAAGATTGGGACGGATTTGTTGCGTCGTGGCGACATCAATGGAGTTAGCAATCGTGTAAGGAATCTTACCTTCTGCCACTTGAATTAATAATTCTTCTTGAGTGAGTTGCTTGTTATTTTTCCACTGTAAATTAGGGAATTGTTTCTTAAATTGAGTCAATAACTCATTGAGTTCTTCTCCACCGGCGATGGTGATTTCTTGTTGTATTTGGCTTAAATCTTTTGGTCGATTTTCCCCTTTTTTATAGACTAATTGCCAAGACGCAGAGGTATAAGCCGGCCCGATTTGGAACTGTTCCGCACGGCGGGGGTAAAAAAGTAAATTGGCGGCGGCAAAATCAATTTGGTTATTGGCGAGCGCATTAAAAAGTGAATCCGTATTTTCAAGGGTTTTAATTTCAAGCGTTACGCCTAAATAATCAGCAAAATTTTTTGCTAATTCGTATTCTAAACCGGATTCCCCTTCAGGGCCGATCAAATAATAAATAGGGTTGTTGATTGTTCCAACAATAAGGCTGCCTCGAGATTTAATTGCCGTATAATGATTTTCTTCCGAGCGCATTATTTTTTGCCAAGGAAACACCATATCAATCGCCCAAAGTAGCAGCGCAAGCGCAGCGATAATACGTAAAAATAAACCTTTCAAATATATGTTCCTATTTATAAGAGTACCAAATAGCTAATTTATATCCGATGAATGATACCAGCGATTGTTCCGGTTTGTATCATCATATTCATCAAGTAGATGGCATTTAAAATCAATGGAATCAAAGATTTCATTGAGAAATTTTTGTGTTTTATTCATACTGGAAACTACTTTATCATCATAGTTTGCTTCATTATCATAATTTAATTTTTCATAGATGTGAATTTCCAACAACCAAGCACAATTTTTATATTGTTCTTCCCGCCATTTCCTCGCTAAGTCTTGATTGGGAATAATAGCAATGAATGTTTTCATTTCTTTATTTAAATTCCAATAAAAATGCTTATATTTAAAAGGTAAATAACTTTCCAAAAGAGTAGATTTGCATTTTGTGAAGGTTCTATTGTGTGTTTTAAAGTAGGCTTGAATTGGTTTTATTAACCTGCTTTCATCTTTTGCTACGCTTTGAATGGCCCAATAACTGTGATTTTTAAAATTCATTTTTTTATCCTTAATAGAAAGGGTAGGGATATATCCTATCTCTACCCTTTAATATTAACTATTAACTACGGCGACCTCTTCGAGGTTTCTCGTTAAAAGTGCGGTTATTTTTTTCACTAAATTTCCGCCCGCCGCGATCACCATTATCGTTACCACGACCTTTCCGTTTTCCTCCGAAATCATCACGTTCGCGTGAGTTTTCAGCTTTTACCTCGCCAAGGAATGACATTCTCATTTGCTTGTTTAGCACTCGGGTTTTGCCGAATTGTTGAAGCAATTCTTTTGGCATACCTTGTGGTAATTCCACCGTGGTGTAGTCATCATAAAGTTTAATATGACCGATATAACGACTATTAATATCGCCTTCGTTTGCAATTGCTCCGACGATATGACGAACTTCAACACCATCCATTCTTCCGACTTCAATACGATATAAATCCATCGGTTGCGGATTGCCGTAACCTTTTCGTTCACCGCGACGCTCTGCCGAACGAGGATTTTCGCGACGCTCACCACGATCACTACGGCGACGTTTTTCCATTGGCGGATCCGGTGGAAGAATCAGTTTTTGCTTGCCTTGTAGTAACATTAGCATAGCTGCCGCAATATCTTCTTGATCTTGATCCGCGGTAAATAAATCTTCTAACAGGCTACGATATTGTTCTAAATCGTGATGTTCAAGTTGTTTGGTGATTTTCGCCACAAATTTTTTACGGCGGCATTCTTGCAATATTAAATGATTCGGCAGTTCTACTTCATTAATCGGTTTTTTCATCAAATGTTCAATATTGCGGAGTAAACGGCGTTCCCGAGACTCTACAAACAACAATGCACGACCGGAACGACCGGCACGACCAGTACGACCGATACGATGCACGTAAGATTCAGCGTCAAGCGGAATGTCGTAGTTCACGACAAGGCTGATTCGTTCAATGTCAATACCGCGTGCAGCAACATCCGTTGCGACAACAATATCAAGACTGCCGTTACGTAAGCGATCAAGGGTTTGCTCACGCAGTTGTTGGGTCATATCACCGTTCAGTGCGGCAGAACGGAAACCGTTTTTCTCTAATAGCTCGGTAATATCCAATGTGCCTGTTTTAGTACGGGCAAAGATAATGGCGGCATCAAAATCTTCCACTTCTAAGAAACGAAGCAGTGCTTCATTTTTACGCACACCGTGCACATACCAACAACTTTGTTCAATATCCGGCGCATTTTCGTTATTAACTTTAATCTTCACTTCTTGCGGATCATTCATAAAACGCTTGGTGATACGACGAATCGGTTCCGGCATTGTGGCAGAGAAAAGGGCAGTTTGATGATGTTCCGGTAATTCGGCCATTACCGTTTCAACATCGTCAATAAAGCCCATGCGTAGCATTTCATCAGCTTCATCTAACACGATGAAGCGAAGTTCGGATAAATCTAACGTGCCACGACGAATATGATCAAGGATACGCCCCGGCGTACCTACGACGACTTGTGCACCTTGTTTTAATGCGCGTAATTGAATGTCATAGCGTTGCCCGCCGTAAAGGGTAACAACACGTATGCCCTGTATATGTTTTATAAATTGATCGCAGGCATCCGCCACTTGAATGGCAAGTTCACGTGTCGGAGCCATTACTAACATTTGAGGGTGTTTTGCTTCAGTATTAATTTGAGCCAGTAAAGGCAATGAGAAAGCTGCAGTTTTACCACTGCCAGTTTGTGCCATACCCAACACATCTTTGCCGTTGAGCAAGTGAGGGATACAGGCTTGTTGAATTGGAGAAGGTGTTTCAAAACCTAGGTCAGAAACGGCTTTTAAGATGAACTCAGGCAGCCCTAAGTCATTAAAAGTGATTTTTTCAGTCATTAAAATACTCGAATATAAAAAGGAAAGCTCAATAGGGCCTTCGGTTTAATTGTTGAACACCAAGAATAAATTATCCTCAATGTAAAGTGCGGTCTAAAAATTTCCTGTTTTTGTCACCGCACTTTTTACTTCTTTTTCCTGTTCTGTTTGAGCCGGTTTTAATTTCATTAGCTCAAAAGAGGCAAAACGATACTCAACAAAGTCATAAACCTGATTCGCCATAGCCAGTTTAAATAAAGCTGCCGCTTCATCAACCAGCCCTACATTGAGTTTTTGTTTTGCTAGATAAAAATAGGTTTCTGTGAGAATTTCAGCGTATTGTTGTACGTTTTCAGCGAATTTGCCGGCACGTTGCTGTAATTCTTCCAAAGAAATGTGTCCTAAGTAGTATTGAACGATATTTGTACCCCAGAAGTCCTTTGACAGCCCTTTTGCTCGTTCGACAAGGTTTTTACGGGCTTCTTGCGGTTTTAATTTTTGTTCGTTCAAATACAACCATAAAACACGATAAGGATCAGTTGTATCGGCTTGGTAGAACTGTAAGAAATCCTGTTCGGCAAGATTATAACGTCCTACATAATAAAAATTTAAACCACGATTAAGGTGGGTGTAATTATAACTTGGATCTAATTCAAACACGGCATTGAACGTTTCCAATGCGCCGTCATAATCTTCCTCAAGCAATAAATAAAGCCCTAAATAATTATACACGGCCGCCATTTTCGGCTGCAATGCAAGGGCTTGAGTAAAATCGTAACGAGCCAGCCCCCATAAACCGAGGGAGTCATACAGAACGCCGCGTTCAAAATGCAACAAAGCACGTTCTTCATTACTCATTTTTCCAACCAATAATACTTGGCTAATCCGTACAATCATCACTTCTTGTTCAAAGTGTGAATTCGGGTTTTGCTCAGCAAGTATTACGTGATTTTTAGATACAAAAGTGCCTCTATACTGGACACAGCCGGCAAGAAACAATATCGCGCATAAGCCAAATAAATAGGCTAAATAATGGCGGGATAATCGAAAACACTGCATTGGCTTTCTTCTTGTGTACTAATATTTGTTGGAAACAACCAAACTTGACGGAATTTACCGTCAAGTTTTGATTTATCAAGATTATTCTTGTTCTTCGCTAGAATTTTCTTGGATTAGTTCAGCTTCTTGTTTTGGTACAAGGTCTTTCATCGTTAAGCGAATACGACCCTGACGATCGATTTCCACCACTTTCACACTAACCTCTTGACCTACTTGAAGATAATCGCTGACTTTTTCAACGCGTTCTTCGGCAATTTGTGAAATATGGACTAAACCTTCTTTATTGCCGACAATAGCAACGAATGCACCGAAATCAGCCAAGCGGCTTACTTTACCTTTATAAATTGCACCGGTTTCAACTTCCGCCACAATTTCTTCAATACGAGCCATCACATTTTTTGCCGCATTATTATCGACTGCGGCAATTTTTACCGTACCATCATCGTCAATATCAATTGACGTACCGGTTTCTTCGGTTAATGCACGAATTGTCGCTCCGCCTTTACCAATTACATCTTTGATTTTTTTCGGATCAATCTTCATTGTGTGAATACGCGGTGCGTAGTCGGAAATATCTTCACGCGGAGCAGGAATTGCTTGTTCCATCACACCAAGAATGTGCATACGTGCGCTTTTCGCTTGGTTTAAAGCGATTTGCATAATTTCCGGTGTAATCCCTTCAATTTTGATGTCCATTTGAAGTGCGGTCACACCTTCACGTGTACCTGCTACTTTAAAGTCCATATCGCCAAGGTGATCTTCATCACCCAAAATATCGGAAAGTACAACGAATTTTTCTTCTTCTTTCACGAGCCCCATAGCGATACCGGCTACTGCTGCTTTAATCGGTACACCGGCATCCATTAAGGCAAGAGAAGCACCACATACGGAAGCCATAGAGGAAGAACCGTTAGATTCGGTGATTTCGGATACGACACGTACTACATAAGGGAACTCTGCAAGGCTTGGCATCACCGCAGCTACCCCGCGTTTTGCTAAACGTCCGTGACCGATCTCACGACGTTTCGGTGAACCGATCATGCCGGTTTCGCCGACAGAGTATGGCGGGAAGTTATAGTGGAATAAGAAATGATCGGAACGCTCACCGGTCAATTCATCAATAATTTGTGCATCACGCTCAGTACCAAGAGTTGCAACCGCTAATGCTTGGGTTTCACCACGGGTGAAAATTGCTGAACCATGGGTACGCGGTAATACGCCTGTGCAAATATCTAAAGCTCGAACTGTATCTACGGTACGACCATCAATGCGTGGCTCGCCGGCAATGATACGACCGCGTACGATTTGGCTTTCAAGTGCAGTGAAAATATCAATGATTTTGCCTTCACTGATTTCCTCGTCTTCTGCAGTAATTTGTGCGATAACATCAGCTTTAATCGCATCAATTTGCTCATAGCGAGTTTGTTTTTCTGTAATACGGTACGCATCACCTAAACGTGCTTCCGCAATGACTTTTACTTTATTGATTAAATCGGTATTTGGTTCAGGAGCTACCCAATTCCAACGAGGTTTACCGGCTTCTGCTGCAAATTCTTTGATCGCTTCAACCACAACTTGTTGTTGCTGATGACCGAATACTACGGCAGACAGCATTTGTTCTTCCGTTAAAATATCGGCTTCGGATTCCACCATTAATACGGCTTTATCCGTTCCCGCCACGACTAAATCCAAACGGCTTTGTTTTTGTTCCGCCATGGTCGGATTCAATACAAATTGATCGTTAATAAAACCAACGCGTGCTGCGCCGATTGGACCGTTAAACGGCACACCGGATAAAGATAACGCGGCAGAAGCACCAATCATCGCCACTAAATCAGGGCTAATTTGCGGATTGACGGAAACAACGGTTGCTACGACTTGAATTTCATTGAAGAAACCTTCCGGGAATAATGGACGGATAGGACGATCGATTAAGCGGGCAATTAAGGTTTCGCCTTCGGATGGACGACCTTCACGCTTGAAAAAACCGCCGGGAATACGACCGGCAGCATAAGTACGCTCTTGATAGTTAACGGTTAACGGGAAGAAATCTTGGCCTTCTTTCACATCTTTTTTAGCCACAACGGTAACGAACACACTGGTGTCGTCCATACTAGCCATCACTGCGGCTGTGGCTTGGCGAGCAATCGCACCGGTTTCTAACGTGACGGTGTGTTGCCCGTATTTAAATTGTTTAACAATTGGATTCACAATGTTTTCCTTTGATTTTGATATTAAAACAACGCTTTATTTTCCAGATTGCGACTAGCAAAAGAAATCTTTGAGAAAATTATTCACAAACCCGTTTACCCATCTTTATACGTGGTATTAGCAAAGCTAAAGTTCAAAAAACGTTGTTTTTTGTGACCGCACTTTTGCGAAAAAATTTCTTTTGTTAGCCGCACGCTAATACAGAAAATAAAACTTGTACATTATACAGATGTTTTGATGTGATTGGTAACTTTATTTCATACCACCAACTTGTTATGATAGGTCAATTTTCATTCAGGCATCATAAGGAGGAAATATGATTATTAGTAGCCTAACCAATCCGAATTTTAAAGTGGGTTTACCAAAAGTGATTGTAGAAGTGTGCGATTATCTCAATACATTAGACCTAAATGCATTAGAAACCGGTCGCCACGATATTAACGATCAAATTTATATGAACGTGATGGAGCTGGAAACCTCCGAATCAAGTAGCAAAAAAGCGGAATTACACCATGAATATTTAGATGTGCAAGTCTTAATTCGAGGAACGGAAAATATTGAAGTCGGAGCAACCTATCCGGATTTAACAAAATACGAAGATTACAATGATGCTGATGATTATCAACTGACTGCAGAGGATATTGAGAATAAATTTACGGTTACATTAACGCCTAAAGTGTTTGCCGTATTCTACCCTTACGAACCGCACAAGCCATGCTGTATTGTGAATGGGAAATCGGAAAAGATTAAAAAATTAGTTGTCAAAGTACCGATTAAATTACTTTGATTTTATATAAAAGTAGCACTCTATCGGAAGGGCGCTACTCCTATCATATTCGCTTAGTTTCTTTCTATCGCTTTTGGCGCAGATTTCAGTTAAATAGTTTCAAAAAAGTTGCATTCTGATCTTGATTTTCTTATATTAGCACTTGACTTCGTTTAGGAGGATTTATCTAATCATGACGAGCAACGAGCAACGAGCAACGAGCAACGAGCAACGAGCAACGAGCAACGAGCAACGAGCAACGAGCAACGAGCAACGAGCAACGAGCAACGAGCAACGAGCAACGAGCAACGAGCAACGAGCAACGAGCAACGAGCAACGAGCAACGAGCAACGAGCAACGAGCAACGAGCAACGAGCAACGAGCAACGAGCAACGAGCAACGAGCAACGAGCAACGAGCAACGAGCAACGAGCAACGAGCAACGAGCAACGAGCAACGAGCAACGAGCAACGAGCAACGAGCAACGAGCAATTAGCTACTAGAACTGCATCGGAAAAAAGAACAGAACACAGGGATAATTTAATTATCCCTGTGTTCTGTTCTTTTTTTTAGATAAGGGACAGAGTGCTGCTTAGAGAATGCTAATTTTGATCCGTTAATAAAGTAAATTTATCGGAACAATTTTAGCTTTAGCGGAAATTTAGAAACATTTATTTTATTGACGAATTTAGGGGGGATGTATGTCTACCACATTAAAAGTGTTAAATGCCAAAACGGTTATTGCAGAGCACAAAATTAAGCAAGGCGAAACGTTAACGTTAGCTGCAAAAGTCGAAGCTAATTATCAACTTATTGATGATAAAACAGGCTTTGGGCCGGAGAATATTATTACTAAACGGGAAGATAATGATTTAAAAATCTTCTTAAAAGATGGTGACGTTAAAGAAGATATTGTCATCAAAGATTACTATGATGAAGAGGCAGGAAAAGAAACAAGCAACTTATTAATTGGTCAAGCCGATAATGGCAAGATCTATGCATATATTCCAGAATCGGGTGTAAAAACTGATGCGGTGAGTTTACTTGCTGATCAAGTAGCAGCACCACAAATTCTAGGTGGTGACGAATTAGCTAGTGCGTTCTGGGCATTTAACCCATGGTGGTTAGCCGCATTAGTTCCATTGGCAGCAGGTATCACTATTGCAGCGAGCAACAGCGGAGGTAGTTCAGGCAACAATAATGGTTCTAATAATGAAGAACCGGACAATACAGCTCCAGTAAAAGCAGCAAAAAATGCAGTAGCTGCAGCAGAGAAGGCAGCATCTGACCTAGATAAAGCGATTGCGGAAGCCCAAAAAGGCGGTTTAACTGCGGAAGAAAAGTCTAAGTTAGACGAGCAAGCAAAAGAAGCGGATGCATTAAAAGATGCAGCGAAAGCGGCAGTGGATGCGTTACCGGATACGAGTACGGATAAAACGGATTTAACTACACGTGTTGAGGTGATTGACAACCGTGTGCCTGATGTAACGGAAGACCCGGCAACTGAAGCGAAAGCCGCAGTAGAAGCAGCAGAAAAAGCGGCCAAAGTATTAGATGAAGCGATTGCAAATGCGGAGAAAAATCCGGATGGCAGCTTAAAAGATGAAGCGGCATTAAAAGCCCAGCAAGATGAAGCGAATGCATTAAAAGAGGCGGCGAAAGAAGCGATTGCGAAAGTGACCGATGATGCACAGAAAGCCGAGCTTGATAAGCAAGCAGATGCGATTAACAACGACTTCCCGACGGCAGACCCGGTGAAAGCGGCGGATGAGGCGTTAGCGAAGGCAAAAGCAGCGGAAGCGGCATTAGATGAAGCGATTGCAAATGCGGAGAAAAATCCGGATGGCAGCTTAAAAGATGAAGCGGCATTAAAAGCCCAGCAAGATGAAGCGAATGCATTAAAAGAGGCGGCGAAAGAAGCGATTGCGAAAGTGACCGATGATGCGCAGAAAGTCGAGCTTGATAAGCAAGCAGATGCGATTAACAACGACTTCCCGACGGCAGACCCGGTGAAAGCGGCGGATGAGGCGTTAGCGAAGGCAAAAGCTGCGGAAGCGGCATTAGATGAAGCGATTGCAAATGCAGAGAAAAATCCGGATGGCAGCCTCAAAGATGAAGCAGCATTAAAAGCACAGCAAGATGAAGCGAATGCGTTAAAAGAGGCGGCGAAAGAAGCGATTGCGAAAGTGACCGATGATGCACAGAAAGCCGAGCTTGATAAGCAAGCAGATGCGATTAACAACGACTTCCCGACGGCAGACCCGGTGAAAGCGGCGGATGAGGCGTTAGCGAAGGCAAAAGCAGCGGAAGCGGCATTAGATGAAGCGATTGCAAATGCGGAGAAAAATCCGGATGGCAGCTTAAAAGATGAAGCGGCATTAAAAGCCCAGCAAGATGAAGCGAATGCATTAAAAGAGGCGGCGAAAGAAGCGATTGCGAAAGTGACCGATGATGCGCAGAAAGTCGAGCTTGATAAGCAAGCAGATGCGATTAACAACGACTTCCCGACGGCAGACCCGGTGAAAGCGGCGGATGAGGCGTTAGCGAAGGCGAAAGCAGCGGAAGCGGCATTAGATGAAGCGATTGCAAATGCGGAGAAAAATCCGGATGGCAGCCTCAAAGATGAAGCAGCATTAAAAGCACAGCAAGATGAAGCGAATGCGTTAAAAGAGGCGGCGAAAGAAGCGATTGCGAAAGTGACCGATGATGCGCAGAAAGTCGAGCTTGATAAGCAAGCAGATGCGATTAACAACGACTTCCCGACGGCAGACCCGGTGAAAGCGGCGGATGAGGCGTTAGCGAAGGCAAAAGCTGCGGAAGCGGCATTAGATGAAGCGATTGCAAATGCAGAGAAAAATCCGGATGGCAGCCTCAAAGATGAAGCAGCATTAAAAGCACAGCAAGATGAAGCGAATGCGTTAAAAGAGGCGGCGAAAGAAGCGATTGCGAAAGTGACCGATGATGCACAGAAAGCCGAGCTTGATAAGCAAGCAGATGCGATTAACAACGACTTCCCGACGGCAGACCCGGTGAAAGCGGCGGATGAGGCGTTAGCGAAGGCGAAAGCAGCGGAAGCGGCATTAGATGAAGCGATTGCAAATGCGGAGAAAAATCCGGACGGCAGCTTAAAAGATGAAGCGGCATTAAAAGCCCAGCAAGATGAAGCGAATGCATTAAAAGAGGCGGCGAAAGAAGCGATTGCGAAAGTGACTGATGATGCACAGAAAGCCGAGCTTGATAAGCAAGCAGATGCGATTAACAACGACTTCCCGACGGCAGACCCGGTGAAAGCGGCGGATGAGGCGTTAGCGAAGGCGAAAGCAGCGGAAGCGGCATTAGATGAAGCGATTGCAAATGCGGAGAAAAATCCGGACGGCAGCTTAAAAGACGAGTCAGATGTAGACTTACTAGTCGCTCAAAATAACGCTAATGCCTTTAAAGAGTTTGCTGAAAGATTAATTGAACGTTTGCCGGATAGTATGAAGAAAACTGAGTTAGCAGAACAAGTTGAGTCAATTAACAATGATTTTCCGGTAGGGGATCCCCTGAAAGCGGCGGAATATATCTTAGCAGAAGCGAAAGAGGCTGAAGCGGCATTAGATGAAGCGATTGCAAATGCGGAGAAAAATCCGGATGGCAGCCTCAAAGATGAAGCAGCATTAAAAGCACAGCAAGATGAAGCGAATGCGTTAAAAGAGGCGGCGAAAGAAGCGATTGCGAAAGTGACCGATGATGCACAGAAAGCCGAGCTTGATAAGCAAGCAGATGCGATTAACAACGACTTCCCGACGGCAGACCCGGTGAAAGCGGCGGATGAGGCGTTAGCGAAGGCGAAAGCAGCGGAAGCGGCATTAGATGAAGCGATTGCAAATGCGGAGAAAAATCCGGATGGCAGCCTCAAAGATGAAGCAGCATTAAAAGCACAGCAAGATGAAGCGAATGCGTTAAAAGAGGCGGCGAAAGAAGCGATTGCGAAAGTGACCGATGATGCACAGAAAGCCGAGCTTGATAAGCAAGCAGATGCGATTAACAACGACTTCCCGACGGCAGACCCGGTGAAAGCGGCGGATGAGGCGTTAGCGAAGGCAAAAGCAGCGGAAGCGGCATTAGATGAAGCGATTGCAAATGCGGAGAAAAATCCGGATGGCAGCTTAAAAGATGAAGCGGCATTAAAAGCCCAGCAAGATGAAGCGAATGCATTAAAAGAGGCGGCGAAAGAAGCGATTGCGAAAGTGACCGATGATGCGCAGAAAGTCGAGCTTGATAAGCAAGCAGATGCGATTAACAACGACTTCCCGACGGCAGACCCGGTGAAAGCGGCGGATGAGGCGTTAGCGAAGGCAAAAGCAGCGGAAGCGGCATTAGATGAAGCGATTGCAAATGCGGAGAAAAATCCGGATGGCAGCTTAAAAGATGAAGCGGCATTAAAAGCCCAGCAAGATGAAGCGAATGCATTAAAAGAGGCGGCGAAAGAAGCGATTGCGAAAGTGACTGATGATGCACAGAAAGCCGAGCTTGATAAGCAAGCAGATGCGATTAACAACGACTTCCCGACGGCAGACCCGGTGAAAGCGGCGGATGAGGCGTTAGCGAAGGCGAAAGCAGCGGAAGCGGCATTAGATGAAGCGATTGCAAATGCGGAGAAAAATCCGGATGGCAGCTTAAAAGATGAAGCGGCATTAAAAGCCCAGCAAGATGAAGCGAATGCATTAAAAGAGGCGGCGAAAGAAGCGATTGCGAAAGTGACTGATGATGCACAGAAAGCCGAGCTTGATAAGCAAGCAGATGCGATTAACAACGACTTCCCGACGGCAGACCCGGTGAAAGCGGCGGATGAGGCGTTAGCGAAGGCGAAAGCAGCGGAAGCGGCATTAGATGAAGCGATTGCAAATGCGGAGAAAAATCCGGATGGCAGCTTAAAAGATGAAGCGGCATTAAAAGCACAGCAAGATGAAGCGAATGCGTTAAAAGAGGCGGCGAAAGAAGCGATTGCGAAAGTGACCGATGATGCACAGAAAGCCGAGCTTGATAAGCAAGCGGATGAGATTAACAATGACTTCCCGGAGGTAGAAGAGCCATATCCATTGCCAGATCAAACGGATACAAGCGCTTGGGAAGATGATGGCGAGGATTCGGATGACCCGAGAGATGCAGATCCTAGAGATGATAGTGAAGTAGATGATACACCGCAACTTGAACCGAATGTTATTATAACAGGTCGTCCAATTCCATCGGCTAAGCCTAGTAAATCGGTTGTTGATAAGATCAAAGCAAAAAATCCTAATTCAGTTGATCAAATTAATGATCAAGCTCAGATTGATGGAAATGAGGCAGCCAATCTTGTTGTCGTTGGTCGGGGGACGGATAGTACTAATATTGCGGGAAGACAATCAATCACTGCTGGTAGTATTAAAACTAACGGTGGTGATGATACGGTGGTTATTACTAATAATGTGATTCGTTCCACAATTGATACCGGTGCTGATAATGATAAGTTGGATATTCGAGGTAATTCCCGTTCCTCTATCTTATCAATGGGAACCGGAGATGATGTACTCACCATTCGTGGTAAGTTAGCCGGTGTAAATAATCAAGTGAACCTTGGAGATGGTGATGATACGATGATTGTTGCTGGTGGTGCGGTATTCAACGGTTCTGCAGCGAGTAGCCATGCAACTAAGACAAACTGGAATAAGATTGATTTAGGTGCAGGTAATGACAAATTATCAATTGGTGAAAAAGGTGCAGGTAATATCCAATATACGGATATTCAAGCAGGTAGCGGAGATGATGTGATCACGTTATCTCCAAACAGAGGCAAAGGGGATTTATTCTGGGTCAATGTTGATTTGGGCGATGGAAATGATGAACTTATCGTCAAAGCCAGTGATTTACGTATGACGTATATCAATGGAGGGGAAGGTAATGATACGATTGATTTAAGCCAAGCTCAATTCACAACCACTTATCATACTCATGTAGGTGATACACGTATTGATGGTGGAAACGGCAACGATAAGATTATTTTAGGTGATGTTGGTTATACTACAGATGCTCATTACTATAAGATAACTGGTGGTGCTGGCGATGATATTGTTGAATTTACTCAAGATTATAGTATTCATGAATATAATACTGGTGGAGCTGAAATAAACACTAATCGTAATCAAGTTGATATTCAAGGCGGTGAAGGTTTTGATACCGTATCAATTACTGGTAGTGGTACAACAGTGGATATGAGTTCGGGCACTAGCGGTTCAAATAGACCGGAAGGACTGAGAGATTTTGAAGCGGTTGATATGACTGCGAGCGGGAGTCAAACGGTAAAAGTGAAATTAGCTGATGTATTGGCAAATTCTGGTACTCTTTATGTTGCAGGGGATAGTTCCGATACCGTTGATCTTGGATCTGACGGAAATGGCAGTTTAGGTGGATTTAGTAAAACGACCGAAACAACGACAAGAACTGCGTTAGACGGTTCAGAACATACTTATACTGCTTATACAAACGGGAATGCTAAAGTATATATTGATGATACAATCACTAATATTATCTAATTGCAGATAACTAAAGTTTACCAAAGAGGGTAAACTTTTAAGTAAGCTGAATCAAAATGGTACGATTGGCAATATTTGCTGTTCGTGCCGTTTTTTATTCTTGTAAAATAATATCTTAATTTTGTTTTCACTATGGAAAGGAAAAATAAAAGTGCGGTTAAAAATCAGAAAGTTTTTAACCGCTCTTCATTGGGTTATTTCTGGATGGTAATTGTCCACTTTGCATCACCGATTTGTTCAAAATTGGTGATTTCATAACCTTCCTCTGCCGCCCAGGCTGGGATAGCTTCTGTGGCTTGAGTACAGTCAAATTCAATTTCAAGACCGTCGCCTTTATTGAGTTTCGCCATTTCTGCCTTTGCTTCCACTAATGGAAAGGGGCAAACTAAACCAAGTGTCGGTAATTTAACAATCATTTTTTCTCCTCAAATTAAGCGGTTACTGCTTTTAATCGTTGTGGACGGATAATGGTGAAATAAGCGGCAAACCAAGTGCCAAGCACCATTAATGGGAGGGAGATCCAACCCTGCCATGAAAAGTATGCCGTGGCGACAAGGGCATTACCGATTGAGCAGCCTCCTGCTAAGCTCGCCCCGATACCCATTAGTGAGCCGCCGAATGCACTATGTACCATGGTTTGCGTATCCGGTAGGCGGAGACGAAATTCATTACTGCCTTTTGCCGCAATAAATGAACCGATAAAGATTCCCAATACTAAGAATATGCCCCAATTAATAAATTTTGCTTCATTGGTGATGAGGTATTGCATAATGTTTGCCGATGGTGTGGTGATACCCAAACCGCCAATTCGTCCGGTTGCCACACTTAACGGCCAAGCTGCAAATGCAATCAAACCGATTAATATGGCTGAAACAAAGGGATGCCAACGTTTTTCAAATAAAATGTGGGCAATGCCGGTTTTTTTAGGTTTTAGCGTGGCGACCTTTGCCTGTGGCTTCGCAAGATGTTTGTACACGTAATAGCCTGTGATAACGGTTAATAATGCCACGAGCCACCATGCGGATACACCGATGCTTTCATAAATATTGCGTTCGTCTATTTTGATACTACGCAGTGTTTGATTGAATTCGCCAAGCGGGCCGGTACGCATCATGGCACTAAATAACATATACATGATTAACGCCGCCCAGCTACCGATTAAACCTTCCGCTGCACGATACCAAGTTCCCGTCGCACAACCGCCGGCATAAATAATACCGATACCGAAAATAAATGATCCGACGATCACGGCAACAAATTCAAAATTTTTGGTGGGCTCAATATTCAACCAGCCAATTTCTTTTAAAATGAAAAAACCGATAGATTGCACGGTGATAGCAATGAGTAAGGCGACAAACATTTTATTGTTTTTTGTCACATATAAATCACGAAATGCGCCGGTGATACAAAAACGTCCGCGTTGCATGACAAAGCCGAGCAAAATACCACAACATAACCCTGTCAAAAGCATAAAACCTCCTTAGATTAAAAATCGTTGGTTTTATTTTTAATAAAATTAAGTTATATGCGCCAAGAATTTTTAGTTAATTGATATGTGCTTTTGGAATAAAAAGTGCGGTTAAAAAACGGGCTCTGTATAGCAGCCAGATAAAAATTTAATCGACTAAAAAGGGTAAAATCCCGATTGAATTTAACTCAATCGGGATTTTATTATGTTCGAAAGCGATTTGAGTTCGCCGCATTGAATATCGCTTAATACGCTTAGACGGAAGTATTTAAGTGGTATTTTAATAATGGAGAATAGGCTAACATATCGTCGAAAATAGAAAATTCAACCGTATTTATTTCAAGCAACGGATTTTGTTGTTTAAACGTGTCGGACCAAATTTTTCTTTGGATTTCAATACGGACTAATTGTTCCGGTGTATATTTTTTCCAGTTGTGTGCTAGTATCTTGTGGAACATGGCTAACAATTGAATTTCCGGGATAACGTAGTGCTTGCCCGTCATAATCAAATTTATAGCTTGTCCCTACGGTTGGTAAAATTCATTTTGAAACAATAATTTTTACAGGCGAAAACAACTGTTTTAATTATAAAAATTGCGGTGAATTGAAGAGTATTTACCTTGAGAGTGACTCTGTAAATTGGATTGGTCGATAAATTGCGCTTTTGCAACGGTCATCGGGGAAATCCCCTTAATTGGCGGTATCGCCTTTGGGGGGAGTTTTTGACGAAGAAATTAAGAGCAGGGTTTACTCACCATAATTTCAATCACTTGGCGATCAATATACTGCATACTTTTTGAGGCGATGGCGCAGAGGTTGTCGATAGTGCGATCGAGATCATGTTCAACGATACCCTCGTTGCCAGTGACACGGGTTTCATCCATTGCCATCAATACGGATTTGTAGCCTGATGCCACACTGGTGGAGACTTTCATTGCACAGCTGTTTGCCGCACCGTCGCAAATGATGCCGCTAATATCGCCGATCATACTGCAAATGCCCATGCTGGCAGTTTCAAATTTCCCCGTTAATAAATAAGCAATGCCGGCACAGCTTCCCATGGATGCGGTGGTTACCGCACAAAGTGCGGATAATTTCGGCAGTTTACTGTGAATATAAATCGCCATTAAATGTGATAAAAATAACGCGCGTAGGCGTTTTTCTTCATTGATATTTAAATAATCGGCGATCACCACCACGGGCATGGTGGCGGTAATCCCTTGATTTCCCGAACCGGAATTACTCATTGCAGGCAAGGTTGCCCCACCCATTCGGGCATCGGAGGCTGCGGTGGTTTCGATCATTATTTTGCTAAGTAGATCGTCTGAAATTAGGCCGCTGCCAACTTGTTTACGTAAAGTTCGCCCGATATGTAAGCCGTAGTTTTCCCGTAAACCCTCATTAGAAAGGGCTCGATTGAGTTCGGCGGTTTGCCCGATAAAGCGAATTTTGTCTAGCGGAACTTGGCAGGAAAATTCAAAAATTTCACGCGCGGTGACCTGTTTGAAAATCTCGTAGGGATCATCATCGGTATATTCATTTTCTGTTTTTTCAAAGAGGATTTCGCCATTTTTTTCAACCAAAATTACATTCGTATGTTGATCTTGAATGACCACTCTCACCCAATCTTTATCGGCTAAAAGCACCGCCTCTGAATAGAGAATGTGATCCGTTGGGTGAATATCAACAGTCACAAGTTTTTGATTAAGCATGGCTCTTGCTACTGAAACTTGTTGTGGTGTGATATGTTTTAACACTTCCAATCCCCCCTCAGAATCGCCACCTAATGCACCAATTGCTGCGGCAATGGGCAAGCCAACCATACCCGTTCCCGGCACGGCTACACCCAAACCGTTTTTCATTAGGTTTGGTGATACTTTGGCTGCAATACGTTCCGGCTTTTTGCCTAAATATTTAGCCGCTGTTGCAGAGGCAAGGGCAAGAGAAATCGGTTCGGTACAACCGAGTGCCGGAACCACATCTTTTTGAACGATGGCGATGAGTTGATCGCTAATTTGTTGTAATTTGTTATTCATAATGGGCTCCTATAAAAAGGTAAGGAAAGGAGATATGCACAATAAAATACCTGTGATGATAATGATGTAAAGTGAGACACCTTTGTATTTATGTAACATTGGCACTTTATACACTAAGTATGCAGGGATTAAACAACCGACTAAACCAAAAATGGGGCTACAAATTGAAGTGAAGCTCAATACTGGCGCATTGAGTACAATAGCTCCCCAAGCCAGTAAAATTGCGCCAATCATAATGCCTTTTTGTACATAATGTTGATTGATTTTATCTTCAGGCATAATACGCGCGAGTAGGTTTATTACAATCCCTTGGGTGGCTTCACGAAAGCCAAGATATACACCAAAGAATGCTGTCATTACGGCGAAGATATTTAAAATCATGCCAACATAGGTTGCCCAAGAGCCCGGGAAGAATTGTGCGACGATGGCAAGGGCTGAAATATTTTGTTCATAGGCTTTTACCGCTTCTTCGTGCCCTATGGCAAGGGTGAAAGATACTGCGTAGAAAAATACTGTGGTAAACAAAATAAAGAATGCGATATTCATGGCGCGTAAGGCTTTACGGCGGGCTATTTCATGATTCACTTCTTTTTGACGGTAGGATATGACCATCGGACTCAAGGTTTGAATAAATAAAATTGAGGTTAAGGTGAACGGCAGGGTGATGATTGCGTTTTTAATTAACAAACCGGCAGGCGGCAGTGCAGCAATGTTATATAAATGCCACATACCGATCATGGCAAAGCCAAGTGCAGCGACGACAAATAATTTAGTCAGAACCATAAAGCTGGAAAGTTTAAATAATAGTTTTTCACCTCTAGATGAAATTGCTACCAAAATACAGATAAGAATTAAACCGTAAAATGGATTTTCAGAGAGTAAGGTTTTGGTTACGCCAAAGGTGTGTAAATATGAGGCACTGTCATTTGTAATCGCGGTGGAATACACAAACATCCAAATAATTAACATCACAAAATAAAGTGCGCCTAATAAAATCCCCCAGTTTTTGCCAAGATAACCTGAAATGACACTTGGATAATCTTGACATTTTGGTGATTCGGCAAGGGTGTTAATAAATAATCGTTGAAACAAATACATGGCGGGGTAGCCAATGACGGAGGACAACAAAAATACCCACATGCCCATCAATCCCACTTGTACAGGCAAAAATACGATGCCCGCACCAATTGCCATACCAATACTCATAATGACCCAACCGAAATCGGTAGCATCAAATTTCATTACGGCTTTAAGTTCCGCTTTTGAAAGTTCATTTTTCATCGTTTTCTCCAAGTAAGAAAATAAGTTTGTTTCTTTATTTGCTTTCCTTGAGTGAAAAGAACATCAATTAAAAATTATTCACCTTTGAGTTGGCGAAGGTGCTTATAAAGGGCATATTTGGTTAAACGAAGGTTCTCTGCCACAAACCTTTCGTCTTTTGATGGAATCGCTAAATTTTGTTGTGGCATTAAATTTGCCATAGTTTTATCTAATGGGTAAGACAAATTCAGATTCATGCAAAGTAATCCAGTGGGGTTGCCGTTTCCGACTAAAATAACAGGCGTGGTGGATTTGACTAAATGTCCATCATTTCTGGTGGAAAAATAAATTTGTTCTAACTGTTTGAGGGCTTTTTGATCGTTTTTGAGAATTTTTAAGGCGTTATCTGTAATCGGCGCCCCGATAGAACGCCCTGTGTGAAAGCCGTTTACAATTTTTACTACAGAACAACTGAGTTCACCTAACCGGTGAACCACTACTTCGCAACATTGCCCCAGTAAATTGGCGAGGGAGTCGGCTAAATGAAAATAAGATTGTAGTATATGTTGAACGACATCTTGTGTAATTGAAGTTGGCTGTGCATCGTTCATTTTTTCTTCTCATCACTTTACGGTTGAGGCAAAGTATGATGAAGTTATTTTGAACGGTCAAACTAATTTAACTACAATCTTGATTTTGGTTAAGTTTTTTATACTTTTTAGAAGAAAAAATCCATTGTGAAAACACAGGGGATGTTAAACTTAGCAACTATTTTATGGCTCAATTAAATTGAACCTGCTTTCTCGATCACCAAAATCCGAGCTTCACCTTGTGGGATAGCGAGATGTTCAGTGCCAATTCCGGCGTAGAAAATGTCGCCGGTTTTAAGTAATGTCATTTTTTCTTCGTTATTTTCTTTGTAATGCATTTCTACTATACCATCCAAGACAGCAAAAACTTCTTCGCCATCATTGATATGCCATTTATAAGGTTGATTCGTCCAATGTAAACGTACACTGATACCGTTCATTTCAGTGATATCTAGGGCCCCCCAGGGACGTTTGGCTGTGAAATCTTTACTACAAATAATTTGATATGTCATATTGCCTCCATTTAATGCGCTTCATCCCAGTTTTTCCCGACGCCGACATCTACAATCAAAGGTACGACAAGTTCAGCGGCGGTTTCCATATTTTGTTTGATTAGTTTGCTAAAAAACTCGACTTTTTCCGACCGCACCTCAAACACTAATTCATCATGTACTTGCATAATCATATCAATATCGGGATCCTGGCGAAAGAGTTCGTCAAGTTTAATCATCGCACGTTTAATAATATCTGCTGCCGTGCCTTGCATTGGGGCATTGATGGCAACCCGTTCCGCTCCTTTTCGGCGCATTGCGTTAGCGGCATTAATATCCGGCAAATATAAACGACGACCGAATAGGGTTTCCACATAGCCTTGTGCTTTGGCTTTCTCGCGGATATCCTGCATAAAGGTTTGTACCCCCGGATAACGTTGGAAATATAAATCCATATATTTTTGTGCATCGCCACGTGGAATGCCAAGTTGGCGGGAAAGCCCAAAAGCGGACATCCCATAAATCAAACCAAAGTTGATGGCTTTTGCATTGCGGCGTTGCTCACCGGTTACTTCATTCAATGGTACGCCAAAGATTTCAGCAGCAGTGGAACGGTGAATATCTTTACCTTGTGCAAAGGCATTAATCAAACCTTGATCCTGAGATAAATGCGCCATAATGCGCAATTCGATTTGGGAATAGTCGGCAGCCAAGACGGAATAGCCTTCACGGGCAATAAAAGCTTGACGAATACGGCGACCTTCTTCATTACGGATCGGAATATTTTGTAAATTCGGATCACTGGAGGATAAACGCCCTGTTGCGGTTACCGCTTGATGGTAAGAGGTATGAACACGCCCTGTGTTCGGAGCTACCATTTGCGGTAATTTATCCGTATAGGTCGATTTTAATTTGCTTAAGCCTCGATGTTCCACTAATACTTTTGGCAATTCGTGACTGTATGCCAATTCTTCCAATACTTCTTCATTAGTAGAAGGAGCACCTTTCGGGGTTTTTTGCAGTACCGGTAAACCGAGTTTATCAAATAAAATTTCTTGTAGTTGTTTGGTGGATGCTAGATTAAAGGTTTGCCCGGCGAGTTCGTAAGCGCGTGCTTCAAGTGCGGTCAATCTTGTTGCAATTTCATTAGATTGCATGAACAAGGCATCACTATCAATCAATACGCCGGTGCGTTCCATACGGGAAAGTACGCTTAACAACGGCAATTCCATTTCTTCAAAAAGTGTGACTAAACTTGGCGTTTGCTGTAATTTCTGCCATAGTGCTTGTTGGAGTTTCATCGTGACATCTGCATCTTCGGCGGCATATTCCGCCGCTTGTTCCAATGGAATTTGATTGAATGTCAGTTGATTTTTACCTTTACCGGCAATATCTTCAAAGCTGATAGTCTGATGTCCTAAATAGCGTTTAGCGAGATCATCCATATTGTGACGACCGGTGCTGTCCAGCACATAGGATTCTAACATCGTATCAAAAGCAACACCTTGCACATCAATGCCATTTCGCACCAAAATGGTGAGATCATATTTGATATTTTGTCCTACTTTTTTGATGTTGGCATTTTCAAGAATCGGTTTGAGTGCAGAAAGTGCGGTTGTTTTTTCGAGTGTTTGAGGCGCACCGAGATAATCCAGTTGTAGCGGAAGGTAAGCCGCTTCACCGTTCTCAAGCGCAAAAGAAAGCCCGACAAGATTCGCCGCCATATAATTCAGACTGTCGGTTTCGGTATCTAAGGCAAATAGGGAGGCTTTTGATAGCTTATCAATCCAACGCTCAAGATCAGCTGAAGTGAGTAAGGTTTCATATCGGCTGCGATCAATTTGAATTTCCGGTAATTTTTCAACCGCACTTCCCGACGGAATACTTTGTGTGGCTTGATACGGATTTATTTTCACCGATTGATCGTTTGCCTGTGTGATGGAATCCGAACCGTTCATGACTTCATTTAACCAACGTTTAAATTCATAGCGACCAAAATATTCAATCAATCGGTCATTATCACTTTCACCGAGCAATAATTCGTCAGGCGTTATGTTTAATAGCACATCGGTTTTAATCGTTGCAAGGGTGTAAGATAAATCCGCATTTTGTTTTTCGGCAATCAATTTTTCACCGAGCTTTTTTGCCCCTCGAATCGGCAACTCAGCCACCTTATCAAGATTGGCATAAATTTCGGCCATATTGCCGAGACCTTGTAAAAGCCCCAGTGCGGTTTTTTCTCCCACACCGGCAACCCCCGGAATGTTATCCGAGCTATCGCCCATCAGTGCAAGGTAATCAATAATGAGTTCCGGCGGAATACCGTATTTTTCAATCACACCTTGGCGGTCCAATAAGCTATTGTTCATGGTATTGATGAGCATAATATTGTCATCTACCAGTTGTGCCATATCTTTATCGCCGGTGCTGATAAGCACTTTTTTACCGTTGTGGGACGCTTGTCTGGCGAGTGTGCCGATAACATCATCCGCTTCTACGCCCTCTACCACTAAAAGGGGAATACCAAGGGCGCGGATCATATCGTGTAACGGTTGAATTTGCTTTCTGAGATCATCGGGCATAGGCGGGCGATGAGATTTGTATTGTTCGAACAGCTCATCCCGGAAGGTTTTCCCTTTGGCATCAAATACCACGGCAATGTGGCTAGGCTGCACCTGTGAAATCAGGCTTTTAAGCATATTTAATACACCATACATTGCACCGGTTGGCTCACCAGCGGAATTCGTTAAAGGGGGAAATGCATGAAATGCGCGATATAAGTAAGAAGAACCATCCACTAATACCAATGGATTTGCTGCGATCTGTGCCATAAAAATCTCATATGAAAGCTAAAGATGGCGACATTATAGCGTAAATTCAGAGTCGGAGCGAAGCGCTAAAGCCGACTGACGCGATGTAAAAAATATGACGAAAAAGTTTGCTTATGGCATAATGCCGTCCCGTTCAAAAATGAAAATTAAAGGAAATACAATGTCATTAAAATCGGTTGAAATTGTCGTATTGGGACAAGTATTACGTTTAAATGTGCCTTATGAGCAGGAAGAGGATTTACGCCAAGCGGCACGTAATTTAGATGCGTTGGTTTCTGAAATGAAAGAAAAAACAGGGTTAATTCAGCTTGATCGTGTGCTTTCTATTGTGGCATTAAATTTGAGTTTTGAACTGACTCAAGAGAAACACAAAAATGCACAAATCGAAGAAGTGTTGAAAACACGGATTCGCCAGTTAGATCATTCTTTGGAGAGCATTCGTTCTGCAAGAGAATAATTTGTGAGCAAGATCGCAGATTTTAAAAATAAAGGCTGGTAAAAACACCTGCTTTTCGCTAGTATAACGGCATAGAGATTTCCTGGAATGTTCGACAATGGGTTATGTCCCTGAGCCGATACTTAAAATCTTATAAATCGGTTTCCGTCATTGGTGTGTAGGCTTTGCCTTTATTCTTCTCCTGAAAAATAAAGGAATTAAGAAACCTGAAAATGACCTTATCGATTTCCTTGAACCGTCGGGTTCAAGGACTACCACCCATAACGGCATTCCGGGTTCTTTCCTTCTACCTTTATGAATATTCAGCAACAACGCCAACAAATTCGTCGTCAGATTCGAAAAACTCGCTCGAATTTGACCGCACTTCAACAACAGCAGGCAGAGCAAACCGTTACGCAGCAAGCCCTTAATTTGATAGAACGCCGTCAGGCAAAAAATATCGCGTTATATCTCTCTTTTGATGGTGAAATTTCAACCCAATCCCTAATAAAAACCCTCTGGAAAAAAAATAAAAAAGTATTTTTACCCGTCTTGCACCCTTTTGCGAAAAATCACTTACTCTTTTTACAGTATTTGCCTGACACTCCGATGGTGCAAAACCGTTTTGGCATTTGGGAACCAAAATTGAATGTTCAGAATGTGTTACCAATCAATGAGTTGGATATTCTTTTTACTCCCTTGGTCGCATTTGACAAACAGGGAAACCGATTGGGAATGGGCGGTGGATTTTATGATCGTACATTGCAGAATTGGCAACAAAAAGCCTTTATTCCTGTTGGTTTAGCCCATGCTTGCCAGCAGGTTGAGACATTGCCAATTGAACATTGGGATATCCCGCTTTTTAATATTTTGATTGGGTAAAATCTATCATTTCAATTTAATTGATAGGTAAAATCAAAAATATTTCATTTTTCCCCTTGAAATCCCCCCAAATGATCTTACTTACCTTGTGTGAACGGCGAAAGCCAAATTGAATGTAACTTAAGAGGGAAAGATAAAATGAATATAGAAAAATTTACCACAAAATTCCAACAAGCCTTGAGTGAGGCACAATCTCTCGCGCTTGGCAAAGATAATCAATTTATCGAACCGGTGCATTTATTGACCGCACTTTTAAACCAACAAGACGGCTCGGTTGCCCCGATTTTAACTGCAAGCGGGGTAAATGTTGCCTTATTGCGTAATGAGTTAAATAGCGAACTCAATAAATTGCCGCAAGTTTCCGGCAATGGGGGAGATGTGCAAATTTCCCGTCAATTACTTAACTTATTGAATTTATGCGACAAACTTGCCCAACAAAGACAAGATAAATTTATTTCAAGCGAGTTGTTTTTGCTTGCCACATTAGAGGAACGCGGCGTGTTAAAGGATGTTTTAACCAAATGCGGGGCGAAAAAAGAACAAATTGCGCAAACGATTCAACAAATTCGTGGAGGACAAAGCGTGAACGATCAAAATGCGGAAGAAAGCAGACAAGCTCTTGAAAAATATACGATTGATTTAACTAAACGGGCAGAAAGCGGCAAACTTGATCCGGTGATTGGACGTGATGAAGAAATCCGTCGAACCATTCAAGTTTTGCAACGCCGGACTAAAAATAACCCGGTCTTAATTGGCGAACCGGGCGTGGGGAAAACCGCCATTGTAGAAGGTTTGGCGCAGCGTATTGTAAACGGTGAAGTGCCGGAAGGGCTGAAAAATAAACGTGTTCTTTCTTTAGATATGGGCGCGTTGATTGCGGGCGCAAAATATCGTGGTGAATTTGAGGAACGCTTGAAAGCGGTATTGAATGAATTAGCAAAAGAAGAAGGCAGAGTCATTCTATTTATTGATGAAATTCACACCATGGTTGGCGCTGGTAAAACAGATGGTGCCATGGATGCCGGTAACTTGTTAAAACCAAGTTTGGCACGTGGTGAATTGCACTGTGTAGGGGCGACAACCTTAGATGAATATCGTCAATATATTGAAAAAGATGCGGCATTGGAGCGTCGTTTTCAAAAAGTGTTTGTGGACGAACCAAGCGTAGAAGATACTATCGCCATTTTACGTGGTTTAAAAGAGCGTTATGAAATTCACCACCATGTGGATATTACCGACCCAGCGATTGTGGCGGCGGCGACCCTTTCACATCGTTATATTTCCGATCGCCAATTGCCGGATAAAGCCATTGATTTAATTGATGAAGCAGCATCCAGTATTCGTATGGAAATTGATTCCAAACCGGAACCGCTTGATCGTCTTGAACGTCGCATTATCCAATTAAAATTGGAGCAACAAGCACTGAAAAAAGAGGAAGATGAGGCAAGCCGTAAACGTTTGGAAACCTTAGAAAAAGAACTTGCCGATAAAGAACGTGAATATGCGGAATTAGAGGAAGTATGGAAATCTGAAAAAGCCACACTTTCCGGTTCACAACATATTAAACAAGCACTGGATGCGGCGAAAACTGAAATGGAGCAAGCCCGCCGTGCCGGTGATTTAAACAAAATGTCGGAACTACAATACGGTCGCATTCCTGAATTGGAAAAACAACTTGCTCAGGCTGAAACGAGCGAAGGCAAAGAAATGAGCTTATTACGTTATCGTGTGACCGATGAAGAAATTGCAGAAGTGCTTTCCAAAGCGACAGGGATTCCAGTGTCCAAAATGATGGAAGGGGAAAAAGAAAAACTGTTGCGGATGGAAGAAGAATTGCACAAACGTGTGATTGGTCAGAACGAAGCGGTGAATGCCGTAGCCAATGCGATTCGCCGTAGCCGTGCCGGGCTTTCCGATCCAAACCGTCCGATTGGTTCTTTCTTATTCTTAGGGCCAACCGGTGTAGGGAAAACGGAATTGTGTAAAACTTTGGCAAAATTCCTCTTTGACAGTGATGATGCAATGGTGCGCATTGATATGTCGGAATTTATGGAAAAACACAGCGTTTCCCGTTTAGTCGGTGCGCCTCCGGGTTATGTGGGCTATGAAGAAGGCGGTTATTTAACGGAGGCGGTTCGTCGTCGTCCTTATTCTGTGATTTTACTTGACGAGGTTGAGAAAGCGCACGCCGATGTATTCAATATCTTGTTACAAGTGTTGGATGACGGGCGTTTAACCGATGGTCAAGGAAGAACGGTGGATTTCCGTAATACCGTGGTGATTATGACCTCAAACTTGGGTTCCCATTTAATTCAGGAACATCAAGGCGAAGGCTATGAGGAAATGAAAAATCGAGTGATGTCGGTTGTGGGGCAACATTTCCGTCCGGAATTTATCAACCGTATTGATGAAACCGTGGTGTTCCACCCGTTGGAGAAAGAAAATATCCGTTCCATTGCAAGCATTCAATTAGAACGTCTGGCAAAACGTATGGAAAGCCGTGGCTATGAAATTGTATTCAGCGAAGCACTCATTGATTTCATTGGTGAAGTAGGCTATGACCCTCTTTATGGTGCGCGCCCGTTAAAACGAGCGATTCAGCAAGAGATCGAAAATCCATTGGCACAACAAATCCTTTCCGGTAAATTGCTGCCAAGCAGTGTGGTAACTGTGGATTATACCGATGGCAAGGTTGTAGCAAAACAATAAATCTAAAATACAAAAAGTGCGGTCATTTTTAACCGCACTTTTTTACTTTCTACTTAAAATCAAAAACCGACAATTATAAGGATTTTTTTTGTCTTTTTCTCGATATTCTTCAAATTCAATATGCCATTCATCCCAATTTAATTCAGGGAAAAAGGTATCGCCATCAATTTCCGCTTGAATTTGGGTTAAATAGAGTTTATCCGCTTGGGGTAAATATTGTTTAAACAGTTCACCGCCGCCAATTAGCATAGTTTCCTCAGAATCTCTGACAAAATCAACCGCACTTTCGAGGCTGTTTTTCCAGATGATACCTTCCTGTTCAAACGGTTTGCGCGAAAGCACAATATTCACCCGTTTAGGGAGAGGGCGACCAATACTCTCAAAGGTTTTGCGCCCCATAATGACCGGTTTCCCTGTGGTATTTTTTCTGAACCAAGCAAGGTCAGCCGGCAGATGCCAAGGCATTTGGTTATCTTTGCCGATTACATGGTTAAGGGTTGTTGCGACAATTAAACTGAACGTCATAAAAGCTCCTTGTTGAATTGCTGAGCAATATATCATAGCACAATACAAATTTAATGCTTTTTAATGAGTTTAGTGCTAACGTATGCGACATTTTTTGATAATTAAAAAGGGTTAATAAAATGAATAAAACCATTGTTGTGAAGTTCGGTACCAGCACCTTAACCCAAGGTTCACCCAAATTAAATTCACCGCATATGATGGAAATTGTGCGACAAATTGCACAACTTCATCATGAAGGTTTTCGTATTGTGATTGTTACCTCCGGTGCTATTGCCGCAGGTCGCTATTATTTGAACCACCCGCAATTACCGCCAACCATTGCATCGAAACAATTACTTGCCGCTGTGGGGCAAAGCCAGCTCATTCAAGCGTGGGAAAAATTGTTTGCGATTTATGATATTCATATCGGTCAAATTTTACTGACTCGTGCGGATATTGAAGATCGCGAGCGTTTTCTTAATGCGCGGGATACCTTGCACGCATTGTTAGATAACCGAATCATTCCCGTGATTAACGAAAACGATGCGGTGGCAACGGCGGAAATTAAAGTAGGGGATAATGATAACTTATCGGCATTGGTGGCGATTTTGGTGCAAGCGGAACAACTTTATCTTTTAACGGATCAGCAAGGGTTATTTGATAGTGATCCGCGTAAAAATCCGGAGGCAAAATTGATTCCGGTCGTGGATAAAATTACCGATCATATTCGTTCCATTGCGGGAGGAAGTGGTACAACCCTGGGTACGGGCGGAATGAGTACTAAGATTATTGCCGCTGATGTAGCAACACGTTCCGGTATTGAAACGATTATTGCTCCGGGTAATCGTTCAAATGTGATTGTGGATTTGGCACACGAACAGGATATTGGCTCGAAGTTTACCGCCCATCATACCGATCGCTTGGAAAGTCGTAAGCAATGGTTATTTGCCGCACCTTCAGCCGGTGTGATTACTATTGATGAAGGGGCGGAACAGGCGATGCTGGTTCAAAATAAATCCCTTTTACCGGCGGGGATTGTTGCTGTGGAGGGGCGTTTTTCCCGTGGTGAAGTCGTGAAAATTCGCAATCAGGCGGGCAAAGACATTGCGCTCGGCATGCCACGTTATAACAATGAGGCTTTGTTACGCATTATGGGAAAAAAATCGCAAGATATTGAAGCGATTTTGGGCTATGAATATGGCGCAGTTGCGCTTCACCGTGATGATATGATTATTTTATAAAGGATGTAGTTGTGAAAAAAGTGTTTATTTTTAGTTTTTTATGTGGTTTTTTTACGTTAAATGTGTCGGCAGATAGTGGTGTCGGGCGTTCTCCCTTTTATGTGAATGCCTCAACAAAACGCCTAAATACGGCTGATTGTAATGATGTCGATGATTGGTACTTGGATGGTTTTAGAGTGGGAAAAACGTTCAGCACCTATCAACAAAGTTTATTGCAGCAGCGTATTAGCTACTGCCAACAGTACGGTGGCGTTTCTAATGGGTTGAAATCTGCATGGATGCAGGGCTACAAAAAAGGTGCGCCGGTTCAGAAAAAACAAGGGAAGAAAAAACGAAAAAAACAAGCTCGAGTTTAGTCTTCAAGTGCGGTCAGAAAATCACATAACTTTTTGACCGCACTTTTCTTTTAAATTATTGTCCTCAATTTGTGTTTTTATTTAAGGAAGTAAATGATGAAAAAATTAATGCTCGCGTCGATGATTTTAGCTTTATCCGCTTGTGGGCAACATTCCACACGTTCGCCTATTTCAGTCAATCAATATGAAAAGCGCCTTAACACCATTGTTTGTCATGATGTGGATGATTGGTATTTGGATGGCTATCGTGTGGGAAAGGATTATGCCAAATACAGTCAAAGCCAATTAAATCAACGTATTCAATATTGTGACGGGATGACAAGTACGCAACGTAGCGCATGGTTTGACGGATTTAGTTCGGGTAATGGGGGGACGCAATAGATACCGTTAAAAAGACGAAGAATAAAAAAGTGCGGTGAATTTCAACCGCACTTTTTATCTTTTTGTTATTGAGAATTAAAGAATATCCAATAATTCCACTTCAAATACAAGGGTAGAGAATGGTGGAATAGAAGCACCTGCGCCCCGTTCACCGTAGGCTAATTCGTGTGGAATGGTGAGTTTCCATTTAGATCCTACCGGCATCATTTGTAATGCTTCTACCCAGCCGCGAATCACACCATTTACCGGAAATTCCGCAGGCTGACCGCGTGATACCGAACTATCAAACACGGTTCCGTTTGGTAACGTACCGGTATAGTGAACGCGAACTTTATCGGTTGCCGACGGTTTTGCGCCCGTACCTTCCGTCATGATTTCATATTGAAGTCCGCTGTCAGTGACGGTTACACCTGATTTTTTCGCATTTTCTGCTAAAAAGGCTTTCCCTTCTTCTTCAATGGCTTTGAATTGAGCTTGTTGCGCTTCTGCCGCTTGTTGCTGAAGTTGTTGTACGGAAAGCATTAATTCATTAATGTCTAAGGCAGGTTGATTATGATTTAACGCATCGAAAATGCCTTTTGCGAGAGCTTCTACGGTAATATCCATTTGGCTTTCGAGTAATTGCTGACCGATTTGTAAACCAATACCGTAGCTTCCTTTTTCAGAAAGGTTTTCTAATTTAATTTGTTCAAAATTCATGTGTTTTCCTTTTAATTAAAAATTAATTTTTATATGCCAAAATTTCACCCATGCGCACCGGCTCGCCCGCAGTGAGGTGAGAGGCTAAATGCACTTGATTTTCTTGGAATAAATTGATGACGGTCGAGCCGAGTTGGAACCAGCCCATTTCTTGACCTTTGGTAAATTTCACCGCACTTTCACCTTCATAAGTCCAAGTTTTCACTTCATTGTGACGTGGCGGATTAATTATTCCCGCCCACGTTGTGCCGATACTGGCGGTAATGGTTGCACCCACGAGGATTTGCACCATTGTGCCGAATGTCGTATCAAAAACACAAATAAGGCGCTCGTTACGGGCGAATAAATTTGGTACGTGTCGGGCTAAAAACGGATTCACTGAAAATAAATCGCCCGGTACGTAAATCATTTTACGAAGCGTCGCATCACAGGGCATATGTACACGGTGATAATCACGAGGTGAAAGGTAAGTGGTGGCAAACTCCCCGTTTTTAAAGGTTTCGACCAATTCTTTATCCTCTGCTAAGAGATCTTCTAAACGAAAAAAATGGCCTTTTGCCTGCAATAAAAGGTTGTCATCAATATGACCGCATTCGCTAATATGGCCGTCCGCCGGTAGGCAAAGTGCGGTCGGATTTTGATTAATTGGGCGACTGTTGTTTTTTAGCGGACGAATAAAAAATTCGTTAAAACTGGCGTATTCATTGAATTGTTCTTTTTGTGCAATGCTCATATCAATGTTGTATTTTTTGGCAAAGGCTTTAATGGCAAGATGTGTCACGGCTCCCCATTTTTGCTTTGCAAACCACCCGGCAAATCGGGTTAAATAGAGTTGAGGCATCACATATTGAAAAGCGATTTTCAGGCGTTGCCAGTAAGAAATTGAGTTCATACTTGTTTTTCCTCATAAAAAATGAGGGGTGATTATAGCAATTTTTGTCGTTCTTCCAACTTTTAAATTTATAGAAAAAAACTACCGCACTTTGCGTTAGATCAGAAAATAATCCCCCTTAGCTATTGTTCAACGAAATCAAAAAGAGTATATTCAGCCCCAAATTTTCATTTTTAGAACGGAGTTTTATTATGTTTGGTTTATCCCCTGCACAAATGATCATTTTATTAGTGGTGATTTTGTTGGTTTTCGGTACGAAAAAATTAAGAAATGCAGGCTCTGATCTTGGTGCTGCGGTAAAAGGTTTTAAAAAAGCGATGCAAGATGATGAGCCAAAAACCAAGGATGCAGAGTTTAAGTCTATTGATAACAATACTGAAGCTGCAAAAACTGAGACAGTAAAAGAAAAAGAACAGGTATAACCCGTGTTTGATGTTGGTTTTTCCGAACTTGTTTTATTAATGATCGTGGGGCTGGTTGTACTGGGGCCTAAGCGCTTGCCTGTGGCGATCAGAACTGTTATGGGCTGGGTAAAAACCATTCGCGGGCTAG
The DNA here is from genome assembly GCF_001019715.1 of Rodentibacter caecimuris. Classification (GTDB taxonomy): domain Bacteria; phylum Pseudomonadota; class Gammaproteobacteria; order Enterobacterales; family Pasteurellaceae; genus Rodentibacter; species Rodentibacter caecimuris. The sequence goes on along the minus strand of NZ_BBXJ01000001.1, from coordinate 740,964 downwards.
CGGCTAATGTTCAAAATGAATTAAAACAAGAACTGAAATTACAAGAATTGCAGGATAGTATTAAGAAGGCGGAATCTTTGAATTTGCAAACGCTTTCTCCCGAGCTAAGTAAAACCGTTGAAGAGTTAAAAGTACAAGCGGATAAAATGCGTGCCGAACTGGAAAGTAAGGCGGCAGAGGCGGGGACAACGGTAGAAGAGCAAATTAAAGAAATTAAAAGTGCGGCTGAAAATAGGGATAAATTTACGGAGTCGCCAATTCCTGAAGAAGAGCCTATGGAAAACCAAGAGGATGAAAAAACGGCGTCGAATTTGACCGCACTTGAGCCGCATGAGCAAGCGGAATTAACCGAACGCTTATCTGATTATTATCCGCCGGATGATATAGGTGTTGCGCCGCCAACAAAATTAAAATCCCAACCATAGAGAGTTTTTATGAGTCACGTGGATGAATCTCAACCCCTCATAACCCACCTTGTCGAATTAAGAAACCGCTTGCTACGTAGTGTGATTTGCGTGGTTTTGGTGTTTCTTGCCTTGGTGTATTTTTCAAACGATATTTATCATTTTGTCGCTGCGCCGCTAACAGCGGTGATGCCGAAAGGGGCAACAATGATTGCGACAAATATTCAAACACCGTTTTTCACACCGATTAAATTAACCGCAATTGTGGCGGTGTTTATTTCCGTTCCTTATTTGCTTTATCAAATTTGGGCGTTTGTTGCTCCCGCGTTATATCAGCATGAAAAACGAATGATTTACCCATTACTGTTTTCCAGCACGATTTTATTCTATTGCGGCGTTGCATTTGCCTATTACGTGGTATTTCCGTTCGTATTTGGCTTTTTTACCCAAACTGCACCGGAAGGGGTTGCTATTGCTACGGATATTAGTAGCTATCTTGATTTTGCTTTAGCATTATTCCTTGCTTTCGGTATATGTTTTGAAGTACCGGTTGCCATTATTTTGCTTTGCTGGACAGGCGTTACTACGGTGAAATCCCTTTCTGAAAAGCGCCCTTATGTTATCGTTGGGGCATTTTTTGTTGGGATGATTTTGACACCGCCCGATATCTTTTCACAGACTTTACTTGCCGTGCCGATGTGTTTATTGTTTGAACTCGGCTTATTAGTGGCACGTTTTTATCAACCGAAAGACAATGATGAAGAAAGTGCGGTTGAAAATTCGTCAGAATCTGAAAAATCAGAATAATGAATGGGGGCATAGCCCCCCTTATTGTAATTAAGCAGCCAGATAATTAAGGATGAAATATGACTCAACAAATTTTTACCGGATTTCCTGCCCGTCGCCTACGCCGTTTGCGTAAACAGGATTTTAGCCGCCGTTTAGTGGCCGAAAACAAATTGACAGCGGATGATTTAATCTATCCCGTGTTTATTTTAGAAGGCGAAAACTACCGTGAGCCCGTGCCTTCTATGCTGGGCGTGGAACGTTTAACCATTGATCAATTATTAATTGAAGCCAGACTTTTGGTGAAATATGGTGTGCCGGTTATTGCTCTTTTTCCAGTCATTGAGGCTGGCAAAAAATCCCTCATGGCAGAAGAAGCCTACAATCCGAATGGTCTGGTTCAACGAGCGGTAAGCGCGTTAAAATCGACTTATCCCGAATTAGGTGTGCTGACGGATGTAGCGCTTGATCCGTACACGATTCACGGGCAAGACGGTATTATTGATGAAGAAGGCTATGTACTAAACGACACGACAACGGATGTTTTAGTTAAACAAGCCCTTTCTCATGCCGAAGCCGGGGCGGATATTGTCGCACCTAGCGATATGATGGACGGACGTATTGGGCGAATCCGTCAAGCATTGGAAGACAACGGTTTTGTTAATACGCAAATTATGGCGTATTCTGCAAAATATGCCTCTAATTATTACGGGCCTTTCCGTGATGCGGTCGGATCATCGGGTAACTTGAAAGGCGGTGATAAGAAAACTTATCAACTGGATCCGGCAAACGGTGATGAAGGTTTGCAGGAAGTTGCCTTTGATTTACAGGAAGGTGCTGATATGGTGATGGTGAAACCGGGTATGCCGTATTTGGATATGGTTTATCGGGTAAAAGAATATTTCGGTGTGCCGACTTTTGCTTATCAGGTATCCGGTGAATATGCGATGCATATGGCGGCCATTCAAAATGGTTGGCTGAAAGAGAAAGAATGTATTATGGAATCGCTACTTTGTTTTAAACGCGCCGGAGCAGATGGTATTTTGACTTATTTCGCCAAACAAGTAGCTGAATGGTTGTATTTGGAAGGAAAGGATAAATAGCCTTTTTCGGTAAAATGTGATCTTTATCATCAAAATTAGATAAAATTCAATAGAAATGAGAAAATATTAAATATTTTCTCATTTTTTATTTTTTCTTCATTTTTTCCTTAAAAAAATAATTGCAATATTAAATAAGTCATTGCATATTGTTTCTCACTCCGTCATAGAACGGTGGTAAATAATAAAAAACAAACACAACATTAATACGTTAAGAAAAGAAGGAAACGAGTATGTCAACAATCACATCTTTAGACGAGTTTTTAGCAAAAGTTGCACAACGTGATGGTCACCAACCGGAGTTTTTGCAAGCGGTTCGTGAAGTTTTTACGTCCATTTGGCCGTTTTTGGAAGCGAATCCGAAATATCGTTCCGAAGCGTTATTGGAGCGCTTGGTCGAACCGGAACGAGCCTTTCAGTTTCGTGTAGCGTGGACGGATGATAAAGGTCAAGTTCAAGTAAATCGTGCATTCCGTGTACAATTTAATAGTGCAATCGGGCCTTACAAAGGCGGAATGCGTTTTCATCCTTCCGTTAATCTCTCAATCTTAAAATTTTTAGGTTTTGAACAAATTTTCAAAAATGCGTTGACAACCTTACCAATGGGGGGCGCTAAAGGCGGTTCGGATTTTGATCCCAAAGGTAAATCTGATGCGGAAGTGATGCGTTTTTGTCAGGCGTTGATATCAGAATTGTATCGCCATATCGGGTCGGATACGGATGTGCCTGCCGGGGATATTGGAGTGGGTGCTCGCGAAGTAGGATACCTTGCCGGTTATATGAAAAAATTATCCAATCAGGCTGCTTGTGTATTTACCGGTCGTGGTTTATCTTTCGGCGGTAGCTTAATTCGCCCTGAAGCAACCGGCTATGGTTTGGTTTATTTTGCCCAAGCCATGTTAGCGGAAAAAGGAGATAGTTTTGCAGGGAAAGTGGTGTCTGTTTCAGGCTCGGGAAATGTGGCGCAATATGCTATTGAAAAAGCTTTGTCACTAGGTGCAAAAGTCGTCACTTGCTCGGACTCATCTGGTTACGTCTATGATCCGGAAGGCTTTACCGCTGAAAAATTAGCCGCACTTTTAGATATCAAAAATGTGAAACGCGGTCGAGTGAAAGACTATGCGGAACAATTCGGCTTACAGTATGTGGAAGGTAAACGCCCTTGGGAAGTTAAAGCGGATATTGCGCTTCCTTGTGCAACACAAAATGAACTTGAAATTGCCGATGCAAAAGCATTAATTGCAAATAGGGTACAATTGGTGGCAGAAGGTGCGAATATGCCAACTTCTATTGAAGCAACCGATGCGTTTTTAGAAGCCGGTGTATTATTCGGCCCGGGTAAAGCGGCAAATGCAGGTGGGGTGGCAACCTCCGGTTTGGAAATGGCGCAAAGTTCGCAACGTTTATATTGGACGGCAGAAGAAGTGGATGCCAAATTACACCGCATTATGTTGGATATTCATGCGAACTGTAAAAAATACGGTGTGGAGAAAGGTCAAGAAAACATTAATTATGTTGTTGGCGCAAATGTTGCCGGTTTTGTAAAAGTGGCTGATGCGATGTTGGCGCAAGGGGTTTATTAACTTCTAAATGTTTAACAAAAATGACTGCTCTTTTTGTAAAGTGCGGTCATTTTGTTTATAGAATTTATGTCTCTCCATCGTTGTTTTAACTTGCCTTTTTGTTCAAAAAGTGTAAAATCCTTGGGCTTTTTGTCTATATATACAGAGAAAAAAGTAAGTTATATTTTAAGTGTCTTTCGAACTTGAAAATATTCTTTTAGTAATCAAACATTTAGAGGAAGGTTATGGTAACCATTCGTTTATCTCGTGGCGGAGCTAAAAAACGCCCATTTTATCAAATCGTAGTCGCTGACAGCCGTTCACCGCGTGACGGTCGTTTCATTGAGCGTGTAGGTTTTTTCAACCCTATCGCACAAGGTAAAGCAGAACGTGTTCGCATTGATTTAGACCGTGTAAACCACTGGGTAGGTCAAGGCGCATCATTATCTGATCGTGTTGCGAGCTTGGTAAAAGAAGTTCAAAAAGCGGCTTAATTCGCTTTTAAACGAGAGATAGGTGAAAAATATGGAACAACAACGTATTGAAGTTGTGGGCAAATTAGGCTCAACTTACGGTATTCGTGGGTGGTTGCGTATTTATTCATCAACCGAATATGCTGAAAGCATTTTTGACTATCAGCCTTGGTTTTTAAAAATTAAGGGTGAGTGGCAACCAACAGAACTTGAAAATTGGCGTCATCATAACCACGAACTGATTGTTAAGCTGAAGGGCGTGGATGATCGTGAATCCGCACAGGTTTTAGCAAATATTGAAATCGGTGTGGATTTGTCCGTTTTCCCTGAGCTTGAAGAAGGCGATTATTACTGGCATGATTTAATCGGCTGTTCCGTCGTAAATCTTCAAGGTTATACTATGGGAACGGTAACGGAGATGATGGAAACCGGTTCTAATGATGTTTTGGTGGTTAAAGCAAATACAAAAGATGCTTTTGGAAAACAGGAACGGTTAATTCCGTTTTTGTATGAACAAGTAGTTAAAAGAGTCGATCTCACCACGAAAACTATCGAAGTGGATTGGGACGCTGGTTTCTAATCTCAAGTATGCATAAACGTAATGCTGTATGTTTTTAAACTAAAGTAGGGTCAAATCATGTGGATTGGGATAATTAGTTTATTCCCCGAAATGTTTAAAGCGATTACGGAATTTGGGGTAACCGGCAAAGCTGTAAAACACAATCTCTTGCAGGTGCAATGTTGGAATCCTCGTGATTTCACGCATGATAAGCATAAAACCGTTGATGACCGACCTTATGGTGGTGGTCCGGGGATGCTGATGATGGTACAACCTTTACGGGATGCTATTCATGCGGCAAAAGCGGTTGCGGGAGAGGGTGCAAAGGTAATTTATCTTTCACCGCAAGGACGTAAACTTGATCAAAACGGTGTAACGACATTAGCACAAAACCAAAAATTAATTTTGGTCTGTGGTCGTTATGAAGGTATTGATGAACGATTGATTGAAACTGAAATTGATGAAGAATGGTCAGTCGGAGATTACGTCTTAACCGGCGGAGAATTGCCGGCAATGACATTAATTGATGCTATTGCCCGTTTTATTCCTGGTGTATTAGGCAAGCAGGCTTCGGCAGAAGAGGATTCTTTTGCAGACGGATTGCTGGATTGTCCGCATTACACCCGTCCGGAAGTGTTAGAAGGCTTAACCGTACCACCAGTGCTGATGTCGGGGCATCATGAAGAAATTCGTAAGTGGCGATTAAAACAATCACTAAAACGAACATGGCTCCGCCGCCCTGAGCTCTTAGAAAGCCTAGCTCTGACTGACGAACAATGTAGGCTGTTAAAACAGGTGCAAACCGAGCGTAACAGTAAAATCAGTTAATTCTAGGATAACAAAGGATTAAAAATGTCTAACATTATCAAACAACTTGAACAAGAACAATTAAAACAAAATGTACCTAGCTTTCGCCCAGGTGATACTTTAGAAGTTAAAGTATGGGTTGTTGAAGGTAGCAAACGCCGCTTGCAGGCATTCGAAGGCGTGGTTATTGCAATTCGTAACCGTGGCTTGCACTCTGCGTTCACTTTACGCAAAGTATCTAATGGCGTAGGTGTTGAGCGTGTATTCCAAACTCACTCACCGGCGGTAGATTCAATCTCTGTTAAACGTAAAGGTGCGGTACGTAAAGCGAAACTTTACTACTTACGTGAGCGTTCAGGTAAGTCTGCTCGTATTAAAGAGCGTTTGGGTGAATAATTTCACTGAAAAAAATATAAAAGCTTGGTTTTTTCCAAGCTTTTTTTATATTAAAAAATAAAACTTTAACAAAAGTTGTAAAATATCAAATTTTGTTTATTAATGTTTATTGCAAAGAATAGTTAAGAGAGTAAAATGTCTCCAAATTATAACTACAATACTAAAAATGAAGGCTCTATATAAGGTGTTTTATGCCAGATGTTAAAAATTCTTCAATAGTAGCATTAACTCCAATCGAAGCGACAAATTTCGCAGAAGATAGCGCAACTTATAAAGCTCGAAAACGACCTTTACTTTCTTTTATGTCGGGTATCAGTGCCGGTGCTTGCATTGCACTAGCATTTGTATTTTATACAACCACGCAGACCGCACTTGTTGAAGTATCATGGGGATTAGCTAAACTGGTAGGCGGAATAGTTTTCTCTATCGGAGTCATTATGGTGGTGTTATTGGGGGCGGAACTCTTTACTTCATCCACTATCACATTTATTGCCCGTATTGCTGGTAAAATCACAACATGGCAAATGCTTCGTAATTGGATTGCAGTATATTTTGGAAACTTTATCGGTGGTCTAATTATTACCGCGCTTATTTGGTTTGGCGGTCAAACTATGGTTGCAAACGGTCAATGGGGTCTAACTATACTTACAGTGGCACAACATAAAATTCATCATACTTGGTTTGAAGCCTTTAATTTAGGCATTTTATGTAACATTATGGTGTGCTTGGCGGTTTGGTTATCTTATTCGGGAAAGACAGTTGTAGATAAGGCATTTATTATGATTTTGCCGATTGCCTTATTTGTGGCATCAGGTTTTGAACACTGTGTGGCGAATATGTTTATGATTCCTATGGGAATTATGACCGCACATTATAGTAGTCCTGAATTTTGGCTACAATTAGGCATTGAAGCGAACAAATACGCTGATTTAAATGTCTACAATTTTATTGTAAAGAATTTAATACCGGTAACGTTGGGTAATATTGTAGGCGGTGCAGTTTGCGTTGCCTTATTTCAACGTTACTTGACAAGATCTCATTAGCCATTAATGAATTGAAAGGGTTTATTTTTAATAATTAACAAAGGAAATGACTATGTCAGAACTTAATGATGCACAAAAAGTTGCTTGGGCTGGTTTTACAGGCGGTGATTGGCAAGAAAATGTCAATGTACGTGATTTTATTCAAAAAAACTATACACCATATGAAGGTGACGATTCTTTCTTAGCAGGGCCGACCGAAGCGACAACTAAGCTTTGGGAAACCGTTATGGAAGGGATTAAAATTGAAAACCGCACACATGCCCCATTGGACTTTGATGAGCATACACCATCAACGATCATTTCTCACGCACCGGGTTATATCAATAAAGATTTAGAAAAAATCGTTGGTCTTCAGACCGATGCACCTTTAAAACGTGCGATCATGCCATTTGGTGGTATCAAAATGGTAGAGGGGTCATGTAAAGTTTATGGTCGCGAGCTTGATCCGGAAGTGAAAAAAATCTTTACCGAATATCGTAAAACCCATAACCAAGGGGTGTTTGATGTTTATACTCCGGACATTTTACGTTGTCGTAAATCCGGTGTGTTAACCGGTTTACCGGATGCTTATGGTCGTGGTCGTATCATCGGGGATTATCGCCGCGTTGCACTTTACGGTGTCGATTTCTTAATGAAAGATAAATACGCCCAATTCTCCTCTCTACAAGAAAATCTTGAAAATGGTATTGATCTTGAAGCAACGATTCGTTTACGTGAAGAAATCGCAGAGCAACACCGTGCACTTGCTCAAATGAAACAAATGGCGGCAAGTTACGGCTACGATATTTCTAATCCGGCAACGAATGCACAAGAAGCAATTCAATGGATGTATTTTGCTTATTTAGCAGCAATTAAATCGCAAAATGGTGCGGCAATGTCATTTGGTCGTACTGCTACCTTCATTGATATTTACATTGAACGCGACTTAAAAGCAGGCAAAATCACGGAAGGGGAAGCACAAGAATTAGTTGATCACTTAGTGATGAAACTACGTATGGTGCGTTTCTTACGTACGCCTGAATATGATCAATTATTCTCCGGCGACCCAATGTGGGCAACAGAAACCATCGCCGGTATGGGATTGGACGGTCGTACATTAGTGACCAAAAATACCTTCCGTATTTTGCATACCCTTTATAATATGGGAACTTCTCCGGAGCCAAACCTTACTATTCTTTGGTCTGAACAATTACCGGAAAACTTCAAACGTTTCTGTGCAAAAGTTTCTATTGATACTTCATCCGTTCAGTATGAAAACGATGATTTAATGCGTCCTGACTTCAATAACGATGATTATGCAATCGCATGTTGCGTATCACCGATGATTGTCGGTAAACAAATGCAATTCTTCGGGGCTCGTGCGAACTTAGCGAAAACCTTGCTATACGCAATCAATGGTGGTGTTGATGAAAAATTAGGTATGCAAGTTGGACCTAAAACTGCACCGATTACAGATGAAGTATTAGATTTTGATACTGTAATGACCCGCATGGATAGTTTCATGGATTGGTTAGCAAAACAATATGTGACTGCGCTAAATATTATCCACTATATGCATGATAAATATTCATATGAAGCGGCATTAATGGCATTACATGATCGTGATGTATATCGCACAATGGCGTGTGGTATTGCTGGTCTTTCTGTGGCGGCGGATTCACTTTCTGCAATCAAATATGCCAAAGTAAAACCAATCCGTGGCGACATTAAAGATAAAGAAGGGAATGTTGTTGCTTCTAACGTAGCAATCGATTTTGAAATCGAAGGCGAATATCCACAATATGGTAACAACGATAACCGTGTAGATGACATTGCGTGTGATTTGGTTGAACGCTTTATGAAGAAAATTCAAAAACTCAAAACTTATCGCAATGCAGTACCTACTCAATCCGTACTTACTATCACCTCTAACGTGGTATATGGTAAGAAAACAGGTAATACACCGGATGGTCGCCGTGCCGGTGCACCATTCGGACCTGGGGCAAACCCAATGCATGGTCGTGACCAAAAGGGTGCGGTAGCGTCATTAACATCTGTAGCTAAACTTCCGTTTGCTTATGCAAAAGATGGAATTTCTTACACTTTCTCAATCGTACCAAATGCATTAGGTAAAGATGCAGAAGCACAACGTCGTAACCTTGCAGGTTTGATGGATGGTTATTTCCATCATGAAGCAACAGTTGAAGGTGGCCAACACTTAAATGTTAATGTGTTGAACCGTGAAATGTTGTTAGATGCAATGGAAAATCCGGATAAATATCCACAATTAACTATTCGTGTATCAGGCTATGCGGTGCGTTTTAACTCTTTGACTAAAGAGCAACAACAAGACGTGATTACCCGTACCTTTACGGAAACCATGTAAAATTTTGAAAAAATTGACCGCACTTTAGCGGAAATATCGAAATAGTGAGCCTGAGTGAAATCAGGCTCATTTTTTATTATTGTATATTCTGATAAAATTTAGCTATATTTTTAATTGTGAGTTTATTATGTCTGTTTTAGGAAGAATTCATTCATTTGAGTCTTGTGGTACGGTAGACGGTCCGGGCATTCGTTTTATTTTATTTATGCAAGGCTGTCTTATGCGTTGTAAATACTGTCACAACCGAGATACTTGGGATTTGGATGGCGGTAGAGAAATCAGTGTTGACGAGCTAATGAAAGAAGTGGTGAGTTATCGTCATTTTATGAATGCAACGGGTGGCGGTGTGACGGCATCAGGTGGTGAGGCGATTCTTCAGGCGGAATTTGTACGGGACTGGTTCCGTGCTTGTAAAAAAGAGGGGATTAATACTTGTCTTGATACCAATGGTTTTGTCCGTCATTATGATCCCGTGATTGATGAACTCTTGGATGTTACCGATCTTGTTTTACTCGATTTGAAGGAATTAAATGATCAGGTTCACCAGAATTTGATTGGTGTACCTAATAAACGAACGCTGGAATTTGCTAAATATTTGCAAAAACGTAATCAAAGAACCTGGATTCGCTATGTAGTGGTTCCGGGTTATACAGACAGTGATCATGATGTCCATCTGCTTGGACAATTTATTGAAGGAATGGAAAATATTGAAAAAGTTGAGCTATTGCCTTATCACCGTCTTGGGGCGCATAAATGGAAAACACTCGGTTTTGATTATGAGCTTGAAGATGTAATGCCGCCGACACGTGAATCGTTGGAACATATTAAATCAATTTTAGAGGGTTACGGACATATTGTTAAATTCTAATTGAAGATAAACTCATTAAATCTAAGGAGGAAATGATGAAAAAACTGATTTTGGCCTTTCCTATTCTGTTACTGACCGCTTGTTCTATCCACTCGCAACAAAATACAGCGTTTCAGAATGTTAAACTGACACCGCCAACGCAAGATCGCCAGGGATATGTGCGCTTGGTGAAAGATGTGACTTATTACATAGATACGGATTCTATTTGGGTTGATAACGAAGAACCTAAAGAAGTGCATTTTGACGCAGTAATTAATTTAGACCAAGGTTTATATGTTTACCCAAAAGAATCGAAACGCTATGCACGTTCTGTTCGCCAATATAAAATTTTAAATTGTAAAAATTATCGCCTAACACAAGTACGCACTGATTTTTATGATGAGTTTTGGGGAGAGGGGCTACGTGCCGCACCGAAAAAACAAGAGAAGTATAGTATTCGTTTAATACCCAAAACCACGCTTTATAATGCAGCACAGATTATTTGTGTGAATTACAGTAAATAATCTAGTTAGATAGTAAAAGGTCGCTCATCTGCGACCTTTGCATATTTCAATATTTAAAAAGTTAAGCGATCACGATTTTTTTCAAGGGTTGCTTTGCCAATCCCTTGCACTTCAAGCAGTTGCTCGGCTGTAGTGAAATTACCGTATTTTTCACGATATTGCACGATTGCTTCTGCTTTTTTCGCCCCAATACCGGTTAAGAATTTTTGAATTTCACTTGCCGTTGCCGTATTGATATTGAGTTTATCGCCTATATTTTTTGAGAGCACATTTTCGGTAATCTCGGTTTGTGTAGCCGTAGGCTCCACAGTTTTTTCTTCTGCAAATGAGCTTGCACTAATTAATGCACTTCCTAAAAGGAGTGTGCGAATTAAGGTTTTAATTAATTTCATAGTGTTTCCTTGTTAATGATGAAAATGTTGATAAAATCAACACCAATATTTTTTCTATTTCCATGAAAATAAACAAGAAATCAACCGCCCTTTTGCGATCATGCTCGAAAAGTTTAGGTGTTATGAAATAAAAACGGCTGTTTATGAATAATGGTCGCCATTGATTTAGTATCAAAATTGGTATGCTATGTTTAAATTTTTAGTTTGTTCAACCGCCCTTTTTTTTGCGATGGCAACGGCACGGGCAGAACAGTTTGTCTCCTTGACCCTGTGTAGCGATCGCCTGTTACTGGACATTGCCCGCCCGGAGCAAATCGCAGCAATGTCCGCCTACTCTAAAAAACCGTTGATGATGTTAGACAAAGTGAACACCGATAAGCCCGCTCTTGAGCCGCAGCTAGCCGTTTTATTACCTTATTTAGACAAAACTATATTTATCAACGAAACATTTTATCCTCAGCTTGTACAGGATTTGAAAAAACTGGGAGCAAATATTATCCCCCTTAACGATACTCCGCAAACACCCGATGAACTCTTCGCGTTGATATTGAAGCTGGGCAAAATCACCGGTAATGAAATTCATGCAACGCATTTGGTAAAAACATTGCAATTAAAGAATTTTAAGTTAAATCTATCTTTTACCGATACCTTAATGCTTTCTGATACAGGCGTAGCGGAGAGTGATTTTCCACAATATTCCACGTTGCTTAATGTGCTTGGATTAACCCCGCTGAAAATGCTGCTCACTGCACAAAATTTTTCTCTCGAAAGAATGTTGCTTTCCCAGCCGAATGTACTGATTGAAATCTCAGATAAACAAAGTTATAACCAACAAGCGGCGTTACTTAATCATCCGATTTTACAAAAACTTTTTCAAAACCGACCGCACTTTCGTATTCCAATGAAATACACCTATTGTTTTGATCACGGCGTGTGGCAGGGGGCAGAACTGATTTATAACCAATACAACACCTTACATTAGGGCTAGCGAAATGAAGAAAATAATATCCATTGTACTGTTATTTGTTGTGATTATTGGTGGTGTGGCTTTTTTAATGCTAAAATCAATGCCCGACAGTATTTTAAAAGGCGAAAAAGAAGCCAATCCACAGGTTTTAAATACGCAACCATTACCCGAAAATACGCCGATTACCCGATTAGTTGTGATGAAAAGTGAACGGCAAATGTGGGCATATCATCAAGATAAACTTGTGAAAATTTACCCGATTTCTCTTGGCAAATCACCGGTGGGACATAAGCAATTTGAAGGGGATAAAAAAACACCGGAGGGGGTTTATCGTATTAACGAACGTAATGCCAATAGTCATTATCACAAAAATTTAGGCATTTCATACCCCAATTCTACCGATAAAGCCTATGCCCAATCTCAAGGAAAATCGCCCGGCGGATTAATAAAAATTCACGGATTACCCAATAAATCCTTTGATATTGGTCGCCAACATTTACGCAAAGATTGGACCGATGGCTGTATTGCCGTAACTAATGAGGAAATTGATGAACTATTTAATGCCGTGATACACAATGCTGAAATTGATATTCGCCCATAAACGTAAATTAAAATGACCGCACTTTAAATGAAAAAATATCTTAACCTATTATTGTTTATACTTTTAATATTGATTGTGGTGTTGGCTCTCAATTACCAACTTCATCATTTCAGCGCATTACGCAACGCGGACGGTATTATCAGCGATATGCGTTCATTAGTGATATGGGATATTCGCCTCCCCCGCATTTTATTGGCTGTGCTGACAGGGGCAAGTTTAGCCCTAGCCGGCAATGCAATGCAGGGCATTTTCCAAAATCCCCTTGCCAGCCCCGGTTTACTCGGCAGTGCCAACGGGGCAACCACCACCAGCGTTTTTCTACTCTACTATTTTTCTCTTCCCGCCGTGCTATTGCTGATGGGGGGCGTATTGGGCGCATTAGCCAGCTTTATGCTGGTTTATATGATCGCCCGCAAACAAGGCTCAACAGTGATGATCTTAAGCGGTGTGGCAGTCAATATGCTGTTAGGCTCAGCAATCGCCCTATTGCTCTCGAACGCTGACAGCCCGTGGGCATTGGCAGAACTCTACCGCTGGTTACAAGGCTCGCTGGTTTGGGCAAAAAGGGAGACACTATTGTGGTCGTTACCGATTATATTACTCGGTATACTTTGCATTTTTCAGCAACGCCGCTATGTGGATTTTCTCACCTTTGGCGAAGAAACCGCCGCCACAATGGGCATCAACCCCAAACGGAGCTTTTTCATCACCGCACTCGGCGTAGCGTTATTGGTCGGGGCAACCATTCCGCAAACCGGCACAATCGGCTTTATCGGTTTAATCGCCCCCCATTTAGCCCGAATATTACTCAAAAAACGTCCGTCCCAACTCTATTTGACCAGTGCGTTAATCGGGGCATTATTGTTATTGATCGCTGACTTATGCGTGTTATACCTCCCACTCTTCTCCCATATCTATATCGGCACGCTCACCGCTATTATTGGTGCCCCTTGCCTGATCTGGATTTTACTGACTCAACAACGCAAACTCGCCGGCTAAACGGAGTAACGCAATGATTAAAATCGACAATTTAACCCTAGCTTATGCTTTAACCGACGTCAGTTGCCATATATCCAAAGGAAAATTGGTCGGCATAATGGGGGCAAATGGGGCGGGAAAATCCACGCTGTTGAAAAGTATTGCAGGGATCTTACCCTTTGTAAGCGGTCAGATTTGGCTAAATGCTTGCAAATTAAGCGAAATGACCGCCCGCCAAAAAAGCGAGCAGTTGGCATATCTGGCACAAAATACTGCTATTCAATGGGACTTATCCGCCTATGACGTGATTGCGTTAGGTTTGCCTTTCCCGCTCAAGCCCAAGTATGAGCAGGAAAAAGTGCGGTCGATTTCAGACAGATTTTCTGTTTCCGCCTTATTGGATAAACCCTTTCAGCAACTTTCAGGCGGTGAAAAAGCCCGTGTACAACTGGCACGTTGCTGTATTAAAAATGCCCCATTACTGCTTGCTGACGAGCCAATCGCTTCGCTCGATCCTTATTATCAGCTCGACATTATGGAGCAGCTTAAATCCCTCACACCCAAACAGACGTGCGTGGTGGCAATCCATCATTTACCACTGGCATATAAATTTTGTGATGACGTGATTTTGCTTGATAAAGGGAAAATACTCGCCTACGGCGAAACGCAAGCGGTGTTAAATGCGGAAAATCTTGCGAAAGCCCTTGGCGTACGTGCCAAATTTGATTTAGAAAAAAAAGAGATGTTTTGCGTAGAGAAGTTGGAACGCTGATCCCAACTTCTTAGATTTTTAAAATTGGAAAGCCGATTTCCAATTTTCAAATCAACCATGCAACCGCCTAACCTTCTTTACAACTCAGCCAACGCACTCGAGAGCCTTGATCGTTTTTATAATAAGTCGAACTATGCTGACGTGCGACTAAATCCACAACGCTCCCCTCAATCGGCTGATAAGAGCGATAAATCACCTCAAATCTCGAACCTCGGGTGTTTAAAGCTCGGTTTTCAATATGATCAAATGGTACTGCTTTACCCCCATCTAATTGAAAATAGATCCCAAAATTCTCTTTCAAACGGCTCTCTCTCGACAGCGGGAAATAGGTTGTTAAATAAGAAGTGGACTGGGTTTCTCTGTTTTGACAAGTATAGTCATAGCGTTTATAAGCCGTTGGATTATTTAGCTCTGCTTGGGTGATATTTTCTTTTAAGAAACGGGTTTTAATGGGTTTCTTCGGTGACTGTGTGGTACAGGAAAAGAGTACGAAGACCATAGCCGAAAGGATAAGTAATTTAAATTTGTTCATCGTCAAAAATGAATAATAGGAAATAGATGCGTATGATAGCGGAAATTGGGGAGAGTGCAAGTTGGAGAAAATAGACGATTGGAAGCTGATTCCTATTTATAGGAAAATTTCACAACACTGAACGATATTACCCATTGAGTAGGCGTTAACGATATGTATATTCTCAAGTTATCTTTAAAATCCCTGAAAATATCCAAGAAAATAATAATTTGTTGCATATTAAGGATAATTATAAAAAGGTCTTATAGAGAAATACTATGAACAGAATAAAATTGATAAGGCTGAGGTGGTTTTACAAAGTTTTAAATGAAAGTGACTGTTTGATAACGGCCTAAGGCTCACATCGTGAGTTCGTATAGTGTTGTTCTGCTGAGGCATGCTAGAAATATAGCATTATGTTCCATCTAGGGAAAGTCCCTAGATAGATTAGGTCATAGGAAAAGAAAAGGGAATTTAAATTTTGGCTTTGTTCTTTAAAGAACGGGATAATTCAGGATCTATGCTTAGTAAAAAGGCAAGCATTCCTTTAAACTTTTCAATTTCTATAGATTCTAAAAGCCCTAAACTAGCTTTATGAGCTATAGCTCTTAATTGACGTTTTTTTTCTCTACCTATACTTATATCTCCATTATTAGAAATTACTAATCCCGTTAAAGTTCTATTATGTTTTCTAGACGTAAATACTGTTTTTTCTTTATTAATTTTCAATTTTTTGGGACAATCAATATTTTCAAGGATTTTTTCTATTTCTAATGGTAAAAGAGATAATTTATTAGGAGTATTTGTAGAAAAAGCCAAATCATCAGCATATCTAGTATAAACTATGTCATTTTTAGCACAAAAATCAGATAATCTTGTGTCAAAATCCAACATTATTATATTTGAGATAAATGGGGAAGTGGGTGCTCCAATTGATAGATAAAGATCATCATTATTTTTACAGAAAAAGATGTTCGTTATAAGCTTAATATCATCTTTATCTAAAGTGATATTACTTTTCTCTAAAAAATATTGAAAATCATGGCTTTTAATAGAGTTAAAGAAATCTTTAAAGTCCATTTTCAAAAGATAGTTATTTTTAGCGTGTGGTGACACAAAGTCTTTAATATTTTTATTTTTGATATATGCTACTGCTGCGGAGTGAATCTCAAAATTTATAAGAAATTTGTTTAACACCCAGCGTTGGAGAGTTTTCAAACTTTTTGTAGGCTCTGCTATTTCCCTTTCTCCTCCATGTCTTTTCTTTATGTTATAGCGTTTATATCTGTTAGGGGCTGAGTTTATAAAACTAAGTGCTTCAGTTTCATTAAGGGAAAAGTATTTTCTCAATTTTTCGAGTAACATTTAGTATTTCCTTATTTTTATTTTAAAATCAGCTCTCTCAAATTTCTTAGGTGAATCCGCTTGATAATTTAGACAGCTAGTGTATAACTTTGAAGGGTTGATTTTATATAAAACATTTTTGCCAGATTGTCTAATTATTATTAACTCTAACAACTCTAAAATAGTTATAATTTTCCTAAAAACATCATTAACTAGTTTGATTCCAAATTTTTCTAATATTATTCTATAAAAACGTATTGTTTGAGATGGAAATAAGTCTATTAAATCTAATATCAAAAGAATTATATGATATCTATTCTTTTTATCAAATTTGATTTTTATGTTTTTAGCAGTAATAATATCTAAAAAATGATTAGATATATCTAGAAATAATTTATTGTATGATTCGGTATCATTACTTATACCACTATCTAACGCCCAAACATTAATAAGTTCATCAGAAAGCATATTTTCTTTTATTTTACGAATTGCACCATAGTTAAAAAAACTTTCACAACTATCTTTTATATATTTTTCAGGTGCTATAACTAAAATATTTTTATGTAATTTAGGAAAGCAAGAAAACATTCCAATTTCTGTATAAGCTCCGATGCTTTCTGAAAAAATAATTGTGCCTAAAGATATAGATACAATATCTAATTCAAAATCTACTAAATTAGAATATTTGTTAAAATTTAACCATTCTGGGTATGTTTCAGGAACACTTAAATATTCTGAAATATCATGTTTGTTAATTTTACTCCACTGAATAAACTTTGCTCGGTTAGATTGAATGCTGTTATATAATTTAAATGCTTTATGCCCGGGGTTTAGCGGATCTTTTATTTGTTCTATTTTTTTTATATCATCACCGCCAGAACCAAAAACCCAAATAAAGGGTAGCTTTCCTTTAATTTGGGTTTTGTCTGGATTAATTAATTCAAGAAATTTATCTTTAGCATTATTCATATATTACTAACTACCTAAATAAGCGAGCTTAAGGAAAAATTTCCGTTTAGCGGGCGAGCGGAAATTTTTCCTTAAGCTCGCCATAAATGGAACAATTAATATTCAGTCTGGCGATCCGCCCGACAATAGATAGAAATGTCTACCCAAACGCGTAATTAGTGTTTGCTATTATAGTTTGAAATATTTACTAATAAAAGTATAAAATGAAGTGTAGTATCAAATTTACAAAGTACGTTAGCAACGCACTCTACGATCACTTCATCACCACCTCTAACCCCAACCACTTCTCTACATCCTTCTCTCCCCAACCTTTCCGCTTAGCATAATCCTTCGCTTGATCTTCATCAATTCTGCCTAATGTGAAGTAATTGGAAGCTGGGTGGGTGAAATACCAACCACAAACACTGGCCGCTGGCCACATTGCGTAGCTTTCGGTGAGTTTCATTCCGATGCGTTGTTCCACTTCAAGCAAATCCCAGATAATCTGTTTTTCAGTGTGTTCCGGGCAGCTTGGGTATCCGGGGGCGGGGCGGATGCCGATGTAATCTTCTCGGATCAAGCGGTCGTTTTCAAAGGTTTCTTTGCTATATCCCCACACTTTGGTGCGTAGCTCAAAATGCAGATATTCCGCCATTGCTTCGGCGAGGCGGTCGCCGACCGCTTGCAGGAGAATAGCGTTATAGTCGTCCCCTGCCGCTTTGTAACCTTCGACTAAATCGTGTTCTTCAATGCCTGCGCAGACGGCGAACATTCCGAACCAATCTTGTTTTCCACTCGCTTTGTCGGCGATAAAATCGCTCAAACAGAGGTTGTACGGGCTTTTGCTGTTTTTGCCTCGTTCGCTTTGTTGGCGAAGATGATAGGCTTTGCCTGCGACTAAAGTGCGGTCAGCATTTTGGTAGATTTCAATATCATCACCCACGCTGTTAGCAGGGAAAATCCCCATTACACCACTTGGGTTGAGTTTGCGGTTTTGTTCGAGCTCGTCTAGCACTTTCTGCGCATCATTATAAACTTTGCGGGCTTCTTCGCCACCTTCAGGGTAATCAAAGGCATCGGGATAACCACCCATCAAGCCCCATAAGCGGAAAAACGGCGACCAGTCGATAAATTTTCGCAGCGTGGAAATCGGCACATTTTTATATTCGATAATGCCCGTTTGATTGGGTACAGGCACTTGGTAATCCGCCCATTCGCCACTGAACCCGTCAAAACGGTTTGCCCGTGCTGCCTCAATCGGTAACTGTTTACGGGGTGCTTTTTTATTGGCAAACGCCTGTTGAATTTGCTCGTACTCTTTTTTCGTTCTCGCCCACAATTCCGCTTTGGTATCGGGGTTCATTAAGGCAGCACACACGGTTACAGCACGGGAGGCGTTGGTGGTGTAAATCACTTCGTGTTGATATTTCGGGTAAAGTTTAATTGCCGTATGTTCTTTGGAAGTCGTCGCCCCGCCGATAATCACCGGAATATTGAGGTTGAGACGGTTCATTTCACCCAAAAAATACTCCATTTCATCAAGGGACGGCGTGATTAAGCCGCTCAAGCCGATAATATCCGCCTTTTCCCTGATCGCCGTGTCGATAATTTTATCCGCCGGTACCATCACGCCAAGGTCAATCACCTCAAAATTGTTACATTGCAACACCACACTCACAATATTTTTACCGATGTCGTGAACATCGCCTTTCACGGTCGCAATCACTACTTTGCCGCTACTTGAGCCTTTTTGTTTGGTCGCATTGATAAACGGCTCTAAATAGGCGACCGACTGTTTCATTACCCGAGCGGATTTCACCACTTGTGGCAGGAACATTTTGCCGTCCCCGAACAGATCGCCCACCACGTCCATTCCAGCCATTAGCGGCCCTTCAATCACCTCCAGCGGCGAGCTGAACTGCCGGCGGGCTTCTTCGGTATCTTCAATAATAAAATTGGTGATCCCTTTCACCAAGGCGTTTTTTAAGCGTTCTTCTACCGCCCACGTCCGCCATTCCGCCACGCTGTTATCCTCATTGCAAGCGGTCTGATTGCGGTATTTTTCTGCAATCTCCAACAAACGTTCGGTTGCATCCGAGCGGCGGTTTAGCACTGCATCTTCCACTACTTCACGCAATTCCGGATCGAGATCGTCATAAATCGCCAACTGCCCGGCATTGACAATCCCCATATCCATTCCCTGCTTAATGGCGTGATAGAGGAACACGGCGTGAATCGCCTCACGCATTGGATTATTGCCTCGAAATGAGAACGATACGTTCGACACACCGCCGGAAATCTTGGCGTGCGGCAAGGTTTGCTTAATCCGCCCTGTCGCATTGATGAAATCCACGCCGTAGTTATTGTGTTCCTCAATCCCCGTGCCAATCGCAAAAATATTCGGGTCGAAAATAATATCTTCCGGCGGAAAACCGACTTGATCGACCAAGATCCGATAAGCACGGGTACAAATTTCGACCTTGCGTTCTTCCGTATCCGCCTGCCCGACCTCATCAAACGCCATTACCACCACAGCCGCACCGTAGCGGCGGACTAATTTGGCTTGTCGGATAAATTTTTCCTCTCCCTCTTTGAGTGAGATGGAGTTCACAATCCCTTTGCCTTGAATGGACTGCAAACCTGCTTCAATCACTTCCCATTTTGACGAGTCGATCATCACCGGCACTTTTGCAGCTTCCGGTTCGGTCGCCATAATGTTGAGAAAACGGGTCATACATTTTTGGCTGTCGAGCAATGCCTCGTCCATATTGACGTCAATCACCTGCGCCCCGTTTTCCACTTGATCGATCGCAATTTCAATCGCTTCCGCAAATTTTTCTTCTTTAATCAAGCGTTTGAATTTTGCCGAACCGGTAACATTGTTCCGCTCGCCCACATTCACAAAGAGACTTTCATCATCAATCGTCAGCGGCTCTAAGCCCGACAAACGCATTGCGGTTTTAATGTTGGGAAGTGGACGAGGTTTTATCCCCGCCATTGCCTCTGCAAAGGCTTTAATATGCTCTGGTGTTGTGCCGCAACAGCCGCCAACAATATTCAAAAAGCCGCTTTGCGCCCATTCTTTGAGTTGTGCCGCCATTTCAGCTGTGCCCAAATCGTAACCGCCAAAGGCATTCGGCAAGCCGGCGTTCGGGTGTGCCGACACATAACATTCGCAAATTTTCGACAGTTGCTCCATATACTGACGCAGCTCTTTCGGGCCGAGCGCACAGTTCAAGCCAAAACTGATCGGCTTAACGTGGCGGAGGGAGTTATAAAACGCTTCGGTCGTCTGCCCTGACAAGGTACGCCCCGATGCATCGGTGATCGTGCCGGAAATCATAATCGGCAATTCTACGCCCAGTTCTTCAAACACGGTGTCAATGGCAAAGGCTGCCGCTTTCGCATTCAAGGTGTCAAAAATCGTTTCGATCAACAACAGATCTGCCCCACCTTCGATCAGCCCTCGCGCTGCCTCGGAGTAGGCTTCGACTAATTGCATAAAGGTAATATTGCGAAATCCGGGGTCGTTCACATCGGGGGAAATCGAGGCAGTGCGGTTGGTCGGGCCTAAAATCCCTGCCACAAAGCGCGGCTTTTCGGGGGTGCTATATTTATCAGCGGCAAGGCGCGCCAATCTCGCTCCTGCAACATTCAGCTCATAAGCGACCGCTTGCAGATCGTAATCGGCTTGGGCAATGGTGGTCGCACTGAAAGTATTGGTTTCAATAATATCTGCCCCTGCCTCAAGGTATTTTTCGTGAATGGCGGAAATCAATAAAGGCTGGGTAAGGGTCAGTAAATCATTATTGCCACGCAAATCAATCAGACTATCGGCAAAACGCTCGCCCCGGAAATCGGCTTCGGTCAGCTTATATTTTTGGATCATCGTCCCCATTGCACCATCTAAAATTAAAATGCGTTGGGCGAGGGCGGTTTTTAAAAGTGCGGTTGTTTTTTCTGACATATTATCTCGTTATTTATGAATAGGGTGAGGAATAGAAAAATAATAGAAAGATGTCACAATGCTGTCAAATTTTATCTCTAGCAAAATATAGAGTATGATTAGACGCTTAGTTTATTTTAGGATCTCGTATGAAATATCTTATCCCCCTTATCTTTTGCAGTCCTTTGTTCGCTTTGGCAAACAACGTAATAACTTCCTCAGCGACTGAATTTAACCGCTTTCAACAGCAAAACAAAAACCGAAATGAAGAATTACAACAGGCGCAGCAGCAACGTTGGGTAGAACAACACCAATATCAACCCAAACAAAAAGAGGAAACCGTTTCCGATTTATCCCAAGTTTGCTTGCCTTATGAGCGTGTGCGCTTTGTCGGTTTCACCTTGATTGATCCAACGACGTTTGCACCAAAGCCGAACGAATGTTTAAACGAAGTGAGATTAAATCAGCTCAGCCAAGACATCACCGCTGCCTATTTACAAAAAGGCTATATTTACAATCCATTCCGATTTGAGAACGACCACAGCGGAACGCTCACCATGCGAGTAACGGAAGGGCGGGTGAGTAAAATATCAGGCGACAGCAAGCGATTAAATTTTTCGACCTTATTACCCAATGTAGAGGGGCAGGCGCTTAATATTAAAGATTTAGACCAAGCCCTTGATCAAGCCAATAAAATGCCGGGGAGTAAAGTGACGGTTGATGTGTTGCCGGCAACAAATGGGGAAATCGAACTCGCTTTTGTTAATGAGGAAAAATCCCGCATTAGTGGATTTATCGGGTTGGATAATTTCGCCTCTCAACGTGCGGGACGTTGGCAGGCAAAAACAGGGGTTCAATTCGATAGTCCGCTCGGTTTATCCGATACCCTCTATGTGAATGCCGCCCACACCTTAAAATCGTTTCATCGAAATTACAGCCGCTCCCTCTCATTTTTTCATACCATCCCTTACGGCTATTGGACATTCAGCAGTTTTGGTTCTTTTTCGTCCTTTAAATCCGATGTACCGTTACAATATCTTAAAGCACAACAAAACGGAAAAAACTGGCAAATTGCGTTCCGCACAGATTACACGTTCCAACGGGATTCAAATTCTATCTCTTCTCTCTACGTCCAACTTGAGCGAAGCAAAAACAGAAGTTATTTTCAAGACAGTCTGATTCTATTACAAAGCCCAACGCTGACGACAGCCCAATTTGGTATCAATCATCTACAACTCTTTCCGAACGGTTCATTAATTGCTGATTTTAGTTACGAACGGGGATTAAAATGGTGGAATGCCACGCCAAGTCAAGGACGGGATCAACCTGAAGGGCAATTCAACCTATGGCGTTCGGATTTACAGCTCCACTATTATCACCAAGTAAAATCGCAAATTATTCACCAATCCGCACGCCTAATCGGACAATACAGTAAAAATTATTTACCTGCCATTAAACAAGCGGATCTATTAGGGCGATATTCCGTGCGGGGCTTTAATGATCTTTTTCAATCTGCGGAAAAAAATCTCGTGTTACAAAATAACATAGGGTGGCTATACCGATACAATCAATGGCAACTGGAACCTTACCTTGGTGTGGATTTCGGCATACAAAAAACCACTGCCAGCGATGCGAAAAGCCAAAAAGCCTTCGGATATGCCGTCGGTATCAAAGCTACTCACCCACATTGGCAAATGCAACTGGAATGGGCGACTGGACGGCTGTTTCAAGCAGATAAAATTCAGCAAGAGCGTAGTGTTAATGCAAATATCAGCTATATTTTCTAAGCAGTTGTAAAAAGGTCGGCAAGCCGACCTTTTATTCTGACGAAAAGTGCGGTCTAAAAAATCATTGATTCTTAATAAGTGAACCCGTTCCCTATTTAATCAATGTTAAGTAGGGAATAGCGTTATCACTTCACCGATTAAGGCATTTTTCTTGAAGTCGTTTAATCATGTCGCTTTAACCGACCGGCTATTGCTCTTTAAGACCGTTAGTTTTCGTAGTGATAAGCTTTAGCCGCACGGTTTTTAGTTGCGCTAAGTCAGCTCTCTATTCAATTCGCCTGCTAACTATTACTTTCCGTAGTAATTTATTTTCTTTCCAATCCTAGTTAATAATGAGCGATAAATTTCTTCCGAAATTTTGACCGCACTTTCCTGTGCGTCGCTAAATCTGTCGGTATAAAAACCGTGGCTAACCACGAATCTTAGCGCATTTCTGGTACTCAAATTAATATGAAACATATTCCTTAAAAGCAAGCAATAGCTCTGTACAGAGGTTAAATAAGCCAGTAAATGAAAACCATGATCAAAACAAAAAAATTGGCTAAGTTTCCTTAGCCAATTTTCGTTCTTTAGAAAATAATGATTATCTGCGTCTTCTGGCTTTCATCATATTGAGAAGCTGTTCTTTCTTTTTGGTGGTTAAAACAACATTGGTTTTCACCACCTTGTCTTTGACTACTTGAGGTTTCTCCTGATTAATCCCGCCTTGTTTTATTGTTTCGGTTTTGGTGGAATCTACTTTCACATTCACATCGGCTTTCACGCCTGCGATTGTGCCGTTATCCCAATCCTTCTTAACACTTTCAGTCCATTTATCCGCCGGATATGGAGTAAATTTACCACTACCGTTCGCAGAAAGATGAACGCTGGTTTCATTGATTTTATCAGTAACCGGAGTAGTGGTAATGCTACCTGTAAGATTGTTATTCATATTTTCCGCATTAATGCTACTGCCGTTAAAATGGGCATTATTACCGGAGATTGTGGCATTTTGAACATTCAAATCAGTTGTCGTGTGAGTTTCATTACGCACCACATCAACATTTAATTTTCCCGAGCCTTCTGCCGGCGTCCATTTATTCTCGCTAATGCCACCACTCAGTGATAAACCGACATCCACTCCAGTTTTGTTCACATTGTTTTTCGCCGCATTTAAGATCACATCACCTTTGCCACTATTGAGGTTAAGGTCGGTGCTGTTTGAGCTTACACCGGTTAAATTCACACCATTATTAGCTTGAATGTTCACGTTTTGACCGTTGATCGACACACCTTGATGAGTGGTACTGTTTTCGTGTTGTACGTTCACATTGCCGTTAATGCCAAGACTAGAGGTATTTGCACCGACGCTTACTCCGCCACCAACACTTACATTGAGATCCTGTACTTGGCTTTTACCTGGCTGTACGTTGACGATTTCGCCAGTGATCGATACATTATTGCCTGCCACAACATTTGTTCCTTGTAAATTCACACCCTCTTTACCGTGAATACCCACATTGTTGCCACTTTGAACATTATGCGAGACAGCATCTGTACGCTTACCTTTATGCCCATTAGCCGTGAAATTTACATCGACAGATGGTACTGCTGCACCAGCAGCTGGAACGACAATCGCACCAACACCAACATTAAGGGTAAAACCCCCTCCTTTATGGCTACTAGTATTTTGCGATTGAGTAAAGTTTGCTTGATCAGCATTGATATTCACATTGTGTGTTGCCGAAATATCCCCCTGGCTGTTTAATGTCCCTGTGGTGATATTAACATTATCCCCCTGTACATTTGCTTTATGAGCTGTTGTTGAATTGCTCTGATCTTTTTGGAAATGAATGCCTGCATTTACCCCAACATTTGCACTTGCAAAATCTTTTGTACTGGCACTAACCCCAATAGTAACCCCCGCATTTAATTTATCATTCTGCTTGGTGTTTTGAGCCGATTGAATATTGTGCGACTGTGAGTTGAGATTTACATCGCCACCACCTTGATATTGTGTCCCTATATCAGTTAGTTGATTGGCATTCACGTTTACATTTTTACCTGCAGTTATAGTCGTACTTTGAGCATTTGTCGCAGAGCTTTGCTCACGACCACCCGAAGCTCCCAATACAAGGCTACCACTTACAACTTTGTTTTTATCAAGGGAGGTCGTTAAGGTTAAGCCAACATCAACATTTTTCTTATTGCTGTTTTCTGTATTTTTTTCCGATTTATGACTCACATTTTGTGCGTTTTCAGCTATATTCTGTCCGGCATTAAGCTGTGAACCGTTATGGTTAATGGCTTGATTTGCATTGATATTCAGATTATTAGCAGCAGATAATTGACTGCCTTGTGCGGAAGTTGTTGAACTATTGGCTTGTGAATGTTGGATTCCTAATGAGAGTTTATTTGTAATACCGCTTTCGGTTACGGTTACCGTATTAGTAATCCCTACATCCGTATTTTTCTTCGTAGAAGTCGCAGAATTATGCTGTGCCTGCGTATTGACATTGTTTGCATTGATATTCAAATCGGTCTTTGTTGCAGACACTTTACTCCCCGCTATATTTACATTATTAGCGGCTAAATTGGTTTCACCACCGCTCACTGACGATACGGTATACGTACCTTCCATCAATGATTTATTATGTTTATAAAAACCGAGAGTGGCGCTAGCTTCGCCTTTAAACTTCAAATTGTCTTTGACATTACTCACTAAATTTTTAGCGAACTCATCACGTTTAACCTTACCCTCAATCACATTGACAAGAAGATCAACGGAAGATTTTACAACGCCTTCTTTATCCAGCGATAATGTTGGTTTTTCCACTTTAGTGGTAAACCCAATACCTGATTGGGTATGATTTTGGGATAAATAGTCTCGGCTGCCTTGAATATTAATATCGCCACCGGCAACAATATCAAGTACGGCACCAGCTTGTATGCGACTACCAATAATATCTACATTTTTATCGGTAACTAATTTCAAATTGGACTGAGAACGTAAAACTGCCCCCTGTTGGGTAGAAACAACCTTATAGCCCTTAGTACGCTCTTTCGTAATATTGAAAATTGTCCCTATACGACCTTGTTCTTGATAAGAGCTGAAGTTTTCTACAGAATCTAATTGCAGGCTCCCTTCATTCGCTTTAACTAACGCATCTTTACCTGCAATGACCCGGCTACCTGAAATATTCACTCCTTTCTTAGCATCAGCTAAAATTGTCCCTTGTACAGTAAAATCCGCTCCGTGCTGCTCTCTATCATTACGGGTAGAAACCAAGGTTTTCGAGCCTGCTAAACCTCCCCAGTATTTTTCTTTATCATCAACATTATGACTATTTTTAACTTCCTCTGACTTGAACTGAAGTTCCCCATTATTTGCAACAACCACATCACCATCAATACGTCCAATTGTTCCTGCAAATTGAATATCTGCCCCACTTGAAATAATCAAATTATCTTTCACATTCAATTCGCTTGCCACATAATTCTGAGTAGCTGCAGATTGTGAACTTTTACCGGTCTTACGTTTAGACGAAATATTTTTAAAGGTTGAAGAATCAGCATAGTAGCTCTGTTCTGTTACTCCTTGGAACGTAATCCCTTTTTCACCGTGTAAAACAAGATTTTTAGCATTAATCTTAGACGCATCACCTGTTAATTTTCCATTTGTTGCAATGAGTTTAAGATTATCCGATACAATTTTTGTGCTGTGAGCCTTTTCAGTCGTACCAAATGAACTTTCGGATATTTTTGCATTTCCTTTTGCACGATCTTCAGATGATATAGTTCTTTCTTTCGTTTTTACCGTGCCTAAATGGGTTTTTCCACCGACTAATACTACATCTTTAGCTTGAATATCTGCACCCTCTAATGTCAAGTGATTAGACGCAACCACAGTCGCAGAATCCGCATTCACATAGGTTTTATCAAACTGTTGAGTGTCTTTACGTAATTTACCTTTACCGACAAGCCGATCCTTATCACTAATATTTTTAGAGGAAGAAGCAGTATTGTTAACCATCTTCCCATTTAATTTCACATTACCGCCAGTTACTGTCACTTGCTTCGCGGTTAAGTTGCTACCGGTAACCTCTAAACTAGCACGCTCGTCTGTTGAATGGATACGAATACGCCCCGCTTGAATACTACCTGCGACTGTGCCGTCTAATACTTTTTCTTGCTGTGGTAGTACACTAACGGTTAATTGACCATCATCCGCACGTTCAATTTTATTACGACCTTGTAAAATATTAACACTACCGTCTTTAGCCTGAATTTTGCCGGAAATATTCACTGTTGGAGCAATTAAATCAATATTTGATGCACCAGATATTTCACCTTGAGTGGTTAAACGATTTTCGCCATCCACTTGATAGCCGGTTAATTTACCGCTTTCAACCGTTGCTTTACCAACGACTAATGATGCTCTTGGTGTATTAATAAAACCACCGCCATCAACACTGATACCGTTCGGGTTAGCTAATACATAGTCCGCTTTTTGCCCTGCAATTTCCTGTTTACCGGCAATATGTGAAGGATTACGGCTCACCACTTCATTAAGAATAACCGTTGCCGCTTGCCCTCTTAAATTTGGGTTGGCAGAAACCTGACCGGCTAACTGGGTTTGAGCATTTTGCTGAGCATTATTTAAAACTGCACCCGCTTTATCTACGTTATATTTATTATATTGGTTATGTGACAGCCCCGACTGACTTGGCGTAGCAATATTAATAATTTCCACACCTTGTTGACGGGCAACTTGAGTATTACCATTAGCGGATTGAATATCAGCGTAGCTGAACGGAGTTACATAGCATAGAGATAATGCAATTGTAATTTTGGAAGGAGACATTTTCTTCATAATATATCCAAAAAATAAGGGGAACTTGAATCGACAAACACTATTAGTGATATTTGCCACCGGAAGCTAAATCACGACAATTTATGATGTGATTGTGCCTATTTTTAACAAAACCAAACCATCATTTGGTACACCGCGTATGTTATATCACCTCCACATTAAAATTTGGTGACATGTTTCAATAAAAATGTAAATTTTGTGATGAGTATCACAAAATTTAATGTAATTAAATTCGAATTCTATTGCCTTTGGTACTGAATCAAAATAATAAGATAGTTTAAGAAAATACATTTGATCGAGAAAAAGCCGGCTATCCGCTACACGGCACACGAATTTAAATTTATTTGATTCTAGAGTGAAAGGGGAACATAGATCAATGTCGTTCATCAGTTGAATTATACGGCGGATACAGTGAAATAAAGGCATTATTAATTAGGTGATGTGAGGAAAATTTGTTACCTATTTTGTAACGATAAGCGAATAATGCGTATTTTATCCCCATCAATACCAAAATCATTGTCATTAACTAAAATCCATTCTTGAGGTGAAATAATCGCTAATCCTTCGATTTTAGTTGGAAACTTGTCTAAATCATCTGTGTTGACTATTAATTCTTTATTTACGGCTTTTTCAGTTGTGTTAGGTTTAAGTTTAATTTTGTAAAATTTAGTCGTTTTACTAATCCGTTCTAAAACGATCAGTTCATTATCACCGATGGTGGCTATTTCGCTTATTTTTACATCATTTTGAATACGTGCTTTTTTAGCATTATCTTTGATAAAAGTATCTGGAGTATCCAATTCATATAGCCATTGCCCGTTAATGGTTTGAGATTGAATATCCATAGAATATAGTGTAACGGTTCGTTTTTCGGGATCATAAGGACTTTGTAACATAAAAAAGAGTGTTTTTTCATCTTCGCTTAAGGCTAGGGCTTCAAAACCTCGGTTAAGTTGGCGGTTTCTCAATTCTGCCGGTAAGTTCTCTGTTACGGTATAATCTGCGCCGTTTAATTCAGATTTCACACCCTTAGGCACAAAACGATTCTTAATCCCCCCATTTTGATCCGCATAAATAATACTCGGGCCATATTCATCGGCAAGGTAAAATTCACCGCTTTGTGTGACAACTAATGCTTCGGTATCAAAACCGTTTACCTCATCCTTGAGTAAGTTTTTATTAATATCATACGCCGTTTCGGTATTCGGATTGGATATACCCGAGGCAAGTTTTCCTGATTGTGTTCTGAGCGGTATTTTATCTAAAATCTTTGCGGAAGATTGGTTATTTTCAGACAGTTGTAGGCGGTAAATAGTGGGGGCAAAATTAGGAACAGGAAAAACTTTACCTTTAGCACAATATGATAAGCCTAAAATTTTAGGGCTATCGCCACAATCAATATTAGGTCCTCGATCCGTCACCGTATAAAAAACATCGGCTGGATCGCTCCGGCGATGAAATGCCCCACTTCCGATTCCGACCGATAAGTTTAATGTTTTTTCTGGTGTGGTTATTGTACCGAGTGCTTCATGAAATGATGAACTACTATAAGTATGCGCCATCGCGATACTTGGTATAAAAACAAATAAAGCCAATTTTTTCATATTTTTCCTCAACGGATTTAGCGATTATCGGCAGTATTTTATTGTTCTTTGATGTCAAAAAGATGACATCGCTTTACTCATACTTCACCCGTAGGCCTTTTCCATCAGTTTTGCAAAAATTTAGTGAAATTTGACCGCTCTTTTCTGTTTTAACAGTTATCACATCAAGTCACGTAACCCGGAAAAGTGCGGTCAAAATTCCTTGATTTTTTGGTTAATTCTCAGTGCTAACCATGGAGGGAGGATTAAGATGATCCCCGAAAGTTATCTTTTGGGGATCTTTTATAAATTAGTGTTATATCACGATTGTTGATGGCTAATTTATTTAGACTTATTATTTCTTCTTTCTAAACGTAGCACACCTAGGTGGGTCATATAACAGCAAAAAATACAACCGCATACTGCAAACAGAAGTAAATAAAAGCCTGCATTCCAGCCAAAACGTTCGGCGAGAATACCAAACAATGCAGTGCCGGAGAAACTTCCGAGAATATAGCTGAGTAATCCTCTTAAACCCGTTGCGGAACCCGCAGCAAATGAAGGCACAAGTTCAATGGTTTGCAAAGAAGAAAGGAACATTGGTACATAGATTAAGCACCCGATAACACCTGCACCGATAGTAACGGTGAGCAAATCTTGCCCTCCCCAGTACGCAAACATCGCTATACCGACCCCAAGCAGTGTTATGATTGCTAATGGCATACGGCGACCTTTAAAGTAGGTATCCGTCAACCAACCTGCTAACAGGGTAGAGGGGATGGCAGCCCATTCAAAGATAGCAAAAGCGGTTGCCATTTGCCCCTTAGAAAAGCCTTTAGTTTCCAGTAAATACAGAGGAAGCCAAGTTAATACCCCGAAACGGATCATATAGGTGAATACATCAATAAAAGAAACAAACCAAACGTTAATGTCTTTAACGATATAATCTCTAAAAATTTCCCATGTGGTTAAATTGACATTTTCTTCTTTGGTGACAACCAATTCTTCTTGTTCTGTTCCCAGAATTTTACTGGTAGGCGGTAAACCTTCGTTATAGGTTCGACCCGTGCCGAAAATATAGAAAATAATCGCAACCACAGTAGCTATGGCAGTAGGCACGATAAAATGTGCCGCTTGCCAATGTTCCTGTCCTAACCAGGCAATACTTGCACCCGCTATCGGTGCAACCAAGCCACCTCCCACATTATGAGAAATATTGAATGCCGCCGTTGTAACGCCACGGGACTTTCGAGGGAACCAACTGGCTAGTACAACATAAGCAGGCCCGGCTCCCATTCCTTGAAAAATACCATTCAAAATACATAAAAATAAGAATACCCAAAATGATGCACTAAATCCCATCATTAGGTTTACGACTGCTGACATCATTAAGCCGAAAATCATAAAATGTTTTGGATTGGATTTGTCGGCAAAAGCAGACATAAATCCTTTACTCAATCCGTACACAATCAGCATTGTGCCGGAAATAAAACCAATATCTTTTTTGCTAAAGCCAAATTCACTGATTAGTTCTGGTGACGAAAGTAAAAAATTATTGCGTAAAATATAGTAGGCGGCATAGCCTATAAAAATCCCAAACAATGCGTGCCATCTCAGACGGTTGTAACGTTCTCTGATTTCACTGTCGGGAATGGGTTTACCCGGTTTAGATGCTAAAAAAGAAAGCATAGAAATTCCTCTTATTTAAATGATGAAAAAAGAATGTTTCTTACTTTGTAGTAATTATTTGGTATGTTAGCCTGATTAAAACGATGGGTAAAATCAGTGAAAAATGTACAAAAATGACCGATCTTTTATTTTTTCCGTGTCAAAAATGACCCATAACTTATTAAGCTGAAGAAAGTGATTTGTTGAATATCGAAATTGAGTTAATTTCACGCCATAATGAAAAATAATTAGAAAAAAGAAAATTTAAAATTTGTGATTTAGATCACAAAATAGAGACGAACTGTGTGATGAAATTTTTACTTTTTATTTTGCTGTCTTGGATTAGTCCGTTGTTATTAGCCAATGAAATTGTGATAGCGACGACCTTTTCTCCGGAAACGACCGAACATATCATTAAACAATGGCAAAATAGTTTTCCCAACCAAGAAGTCCGTTTGATTAATCGAACATCAAATTCACTTAAGCGTTTATTAGTCCAACCGGATATAGAAAAAGTCGATTTAGTGTTGAGTTCTTCTCCTTTTCTGTTTCAAGATTTACAGGAAAAGGGATTATTGTTGGAATTGCCGAAAACTTATCAAAATGCACTTGTACCCTCTCAACTAAAATCAACGACAACGGCGATTGCTTTTTCCGGTTACGGCATTTTATTCAACCGAAATTTACTTAAACAACGCCATTTAGCCGAGCCTACTGATTGGAACAGTCTCTCTGATTCGGCTTATTTTAATAGTTTGCTAATCAGTTCTCCTTCTCGCTCGGGCAGCACCCACATTATGTTGGAAATGCTTTTACAACAAAAAGGGTGGGGTAGCGGATGGCAAGAAATTTTAACGCTATCAGGTAATCTATCCTTGATTTCTTCCCGTAGTTTTAATGTGGCAGAAAAAATTAAACTAGGCTTAGCAATCGCTGGCATTAGTATTGATAGTTATGCGAATAATCTAAATAGTGATCCTGATTTTGGTTTTGTTTATTTTCCTCATTCTATTGCTTCACCGGCATTTATTTCCGTATATAAAAATAACCAAAATCCGAAACAGGCTCTTGAATTTATTCAATTTTTGTTAAGTGCGGAAGGGCAGGAGGTTGTTACTTCTCCAAATATTGCAAAATTTCCACTTAAACCTTCTGCGCCGAGTAACCAGCAATACAAACAACAGCAAAAATTGTTGACGCAGACACCGATTGATTACGAGATTTTGTTATTAAGACAACATTTAATCGAGAAATTATTTGATAATGCAATCACATTTCGTCTCAATCAGTTTAAAGATGTGTGGGCGTTAATTTATCAACAAGAGCAAAAAACAGCTCGCAAATTGACCGCACTTCGTCATCAATTAACTTTAGTTCCGGTGAGTGAACAGCAAGCGATAGATCCTATTTATTTGGAAAAAATTAAAAATGACCGATATTTTTTGTTGGAGCAAGAGAAGCAATGGACGGACTTTTTCCAACAACGGATTAATACGGTACTTGCACAATTAGAGGACATAAAATGAAACAGGGAAAAATAACCCAACATTTGAAAAGAGCCTCAATGATCGGATTAATATTGACCTTGTTTATTGGTATTGTGAGTTTATCTGCTTGGTATATTCAGTATCGGCAAGTGAATTATATTATTGAAGATTATTTTCCAAAAACCAATGCCGCCCTAAAATTGGAGGATAAGTTTAATGTTTTTTTTAATGATCTGGAACGTTTTTACTATTTACAAAATAATTTGAACCGGCAGGTTATGTTTAAAAATCTTAAACATCAGCTAAATGAAATTGAAACATTATCTTCTTTGTTATTTGAACAGAAAAAAAGATCAACGATTAAGCAATACTTAAATGATTTAATTCAACTCACTACCCAAATTGATAATAATTTATCTAATAATTTTTTGATTTTACAGCAAAAACAAACATTATTAACGAAGATTCAATGGCTAAATGATGATTTTAATAATGAAATTATTTCTCAAATTCAAGAATTAAACTGGCAGAATAATTATTTTTTGAAACATTCTTCTTTGCTTAATGAGAAAAACCAAGCTAAATCAGAGAATGAGTTATTTTATTTATATCAATTAGCAGATAAAGAAGAGCAAATTAGAACCGAGTTAGTACAATTTTTATATAACTTATATCCTAATCAAACTACAATTTTGCAGGATTATGCTTATTTAAAGCAACTAATTACAGCATTAATTCAAGCCCCTTCCCACATGATCAAGAATCCAAGTATTGTGCCATTGCAACAGATGTTTAATGATTTATATCAAATGATTGAACCTCATCATGAATTAGATAATCTTGTTCAGGAAATCACTCATTATCAAACTGAATTAAAAAATATTCAATCTCAGAAAAATGATATCGTTGCAAAAACTCAAGAAATGATAAAGCAAGAATTAAATGAAACCAGAGGAAGTTTTACCCGACTAAATGAGAATTTAAAACAACAGACAAAAATAAGTGGAGTAATTATTATTTCTTCATTGCTTATTTTTCTTATTCTAATTGCTTTATTTAATCAATATTATGTTAAGCGCCGTTTAAGTTACCGTTTTTCACAACTCATTTATGCTATCGAAAACCTTAATCTGGGTAGAATAAATCAACCGATCAATGTCAGTGGAAAAGATGAGCTGACAGAAATTGGTTTATTATTAAATAATCATATTCAAATTTTGCAAGAACGAGAAAAAATTGAAAAAGATTTACAGGAAACCCAAAATGAATTGCTCCAAGCGGCTAAAATGGCGGTTGTCGGGCAAACAATGACGACACTTGCTCATGAAATTAATCAACCTTTGAATGCCATATCAATTTATCTTTTTACGCTAAAAAAACGTCTTGAACAGCAAAAAGATAAGCAAAGTTATCTTGATATTGAAAAGATAGAAAAATTAATAGAGCGCATCGCTAATATTATTAAAGCATTACGTCAATTTGCTAAAAATGAAATTTCATCGACACCCCATCAAGTGGTTTCCCTTAAACAAAGTTTGACTGAAGCATGGAATGTATTAGAACTCCGTCATAAACCTCTCAATGCCGAGCTGCAGATTAAAGGGGATGTTTGCTTGCTTGTAAATCCAATTTTGTTGGAACAGGTTTTCGTTAATATCCTCTCAAATGCTCTGGAGGTGGGTCAAGCTATACCTATTATTCAAGTTGATGTAGTCTGCTATCAAGACAAAACTTGTGTTTTTATTGAAGACAATGGTAGTGGCTGGCAAACGGATAATGCTGATAAATTATTACAACCTTTTTTCACCACTAAAAGTGTCGGATTAGGATTAGGTTTAACAATTTGCCAGCGTATTATGCAACAATTTGGGGGGAAATTGGCGATTGCTTCCAGCTTTTCTAAAAGTGCGGTTGTTATTTTAGAATTTTTACATAGTGGGGAAGAAAAATGTTAGATCAAGAAACGGTGTTACTGATTGATGACGATAATGATGTATTGACTGCCTACCAATCACTATTAAATGCAGAGGGATATCGAATTAAGGCGATCAATAATCCGTTAGATGCACTGGAGATCATACCTGAAAATTGGAAAGGTGTCGTGGTGAGCGATATTTATATGCCACAACTGTCAGGCTGGGAACTCTTGAGCCGTTTACATCAAAGGGATAAACATCTTCCGGTGATTTTCATCACCGGACACGGTGATGTGCCAATGGCCATTGAAGCCATGCAACAAGGGGCGTTTTATTTTATTGAAAAACCCATCAAACCGGAAAAATTATTAATACAGCTTGAACAAGCGTTGAGCCAACGACAACACCAACTCGCGATTAAAAATGCCCAGCAAGAAGCATTAGAAACCGGTTTTATCGGACAGAGCCATTGGATTAAACAATTTCGCCAACGTTTACAACAACTCGGGGAAACCTCATTACCGATTTTTATTTTTGGTGAGGTTGGCACAGGGCGAACTCTAGCCGCCCAACATCTTGCCCGCTTTTCGGCAGACCGATTTTCGCCTCAACATAGCCTAGAATTGCTTGCCCCCTGTGATATTGAAGCATTACAGCCCCATCTTGAACAAGCCAAACAGGGGCTGTTACAGCTTAAAAATATAGAATATCTCTCACAAGCGGCACAGAAAAGGCTGGCATTATCAATTCAGCAACAGCATTTTCGTTTTATTGGAATTAGTCAATATTCACCATACCAATTATTGACAGAATTTAATCTTTTACCGGAGCTTTTTTATGCGTTTAATTTAACGCAAATAGAATGTTTGCCGCTTTCTCATCGAACTTCTGATATCGAGCCGATTTTCCGCCATTATTTAGCCCAAACCTGTCAAAAATTAAATAAAAAGAAACCGCTTGTGAGTGAAAATTTTATTAAGCAGCTACTCTCCCAACAGTGGCTTGGCAATATCACCCAATTAATTCACACAGCCGAACTTTATGCAGTCGGTGTTACCGTCCAAAATGATCGTTTCTCGTTGATGCAGGAACAAAGTGAACTATCGCTTGATCATCTTATTGATGAGTATGAAAAGCAGATCATTATAGAGGTGTTAGATCGCTTTCAAGGAAGAATTAATGACGCGGCAAATTATCTACAAATTCCCCGTAAGAAATTGTATTTACGAATGAAAAAATATGCCTTGAATAAAGCGGATTATAAAGAGTTGTTTTAACTTTTTTATAGGTGAGAGTGGTTGAGCGTAGTACAAAGTAGCAATGTGATAATAAATATATCTGGTATTGTGTACCAACCAAGTCACTTTGGTATAGTAAAATGTCTGGAAGTCTTATAGAAATATTTAGTGTTTAGAGGCAACATGAATAGTATATTAGGTTAGATAATATTTCCTCGAAGTTTTCTCTGTCGATTGTTCTATTTAGAAATATATAAAGCCGAATTATATTGATGCTATTTTATACGCCTTAAATAAGGACGTTTATGACAAGTCAATCTGGCTACTGTTATACCCTCAATACAATTTTGATGTAGTTAGTTTTCATTTAACTTAAGGGTTTTACGAATCGTTTAAATTAGAATTGATGTTATTAAGTTTTGACCCGAATATTCTGTTTTCGGTATTGATGGTAAATAGGTGATCCTCACTTTTAGGGCAATGACCGTGCCGAATAAGTTAGTTATAACGAAACCGTCCCCCAAGCCCGCACTATCAGTCGAGACCAAATCCAAAATATTGGATGCAATCACATTACTAAAGTGGAATAAAGCAACATACTCAAGGCTATAAACTGATATGTGAATGTCCATGGTGACACCATCACCACGTTGGTAATGATCTCAACACCGAAGTAGTGTAAACGGCATCTGGTATATTGGCTAGTTGTTTGAGCAGATTTTTTGAACAATTTGATTTGTAAGGTTATGAAACAGTAAGAATCAGTGGGCAGAGTGGTTTAATAATCATTAACTGAGAGGGGATGGAGTTGGTGGGGAATGTGTATATTGAGGAGGGACTTTGCAAGTAAAATGCAGCTAGTGGAAAACGTTACGTGTTCTGAAATGGAAAATCATACGATAAATTTTCCTATAATGCAGATTCACTTTTTCTTATCGCCTAATTCAATAGGACCATTAGTGGGAACCTATACGATATATGCTGATAGAAAATAAATTAGCAAAGATATTACTGATGATAAAGGGGAAATTGAAAATAATATGAAGTTAAATTTATTAATCGTACTTATTATGAAATTTTAATGAGTTAAGGATTTGAAGTGAATTCTGAAAAAGATGAAGTAGTGAACCAAGGTATTTACTTAGATTTAGGAAAACATAAATACTGCTTTGGAAAAATCTAAAAATTACGTAACGTTAATTGGAAAACTGATATAAGAAAAGGTAATTGTATGATTAGACACCAAAAAATAAGGGGTTGCCCTAGATAACTTGGCTAATCTATTCTTCACTAGATGTTTTAAAATGGAAATCAGAGATTTTTTATATCTCTGTGATTGCAACTTGCATTCCCTTAAACAGAGCTTAAAATGCGCTGCACTTTAGAATACCCTTAAACTTGTACAAATGACCTTATTTGGTTCCAAAAATTCTCAATTTCGTTTATGTGCTCATGATTTTCAGTAAAATGTGTGTTGCGATGAGTGCAAAATCGGCTAAATTCATCATCAAGGAGATCATAACTACGATAGATATCGGTACAAGTCTGACTCTAGCTTCTCTCTAATAATCGGGAGCAATGTTGATTGTGTATTCGGTACAGCAACGGTATAAATCTTACCATTAAGTTTGGGAAAACCAAATACTGCGGCTTTGCCCCATGCATAATACCGCCTTTACTTTGAGCGTCATTGGAATAGCTTTCATCGGCTTTAATTTCACCATAAAGCACTCTATTTAGACAACAAGCTATTGCAAATAGGGTAACTAAAATTGTAAATAATGACCTAAATGATAGAATATCTAGTACAGTAAGATTTTAAATAGTATAAACTAATGCTCCTAGAGGATATATAAGAGTTATTTTAATGTTTTTTAATTTATTACCTCTCAGGTTTCTAATGAATGCGAGAAACGAACGATTAATTCTAGGCAACCTTGTACAATCCAACCGATTCCAGCGGCAAAAATAAGCGTGCCGATACCCACTGTTCCTCCCAGAAAAAAACCGAATAAGCAAACCGATATTTCAATAGCGGTACGGACGAATCCTACTTTTAGGTGGAAGCGTTGACAAATCCCCACCATAAGCCCGTCACGAGGGCCCGCCCCCAAATGGCAAGTGAGATATAATGCTGTGCCTAACCCATAGAGAAAAATCCCGATTATTCCAAAAGCCATGCGTGACAAAAGTGCGGTCGGTTCCGGTAGAATTTTTGTCGTAATGTCTAAGAAAAAAGCAATCATAATAATATTTAGAAGAGTGCCTAGTCCAAAACGTAGTTTTAAAGGTAGCCATGCCAACATTACTACAACGCTGATAAAAAACGATGTCCAACCAATGCTGATTCCACTTTGTAAGGCAATGCCTTGAGAAAGTACTGTCCAAGGCGTGGAACCAAAATTGGACAATACAATTAGCCCGTCGCCGATTCCCAATATTGCTAATGCAAATAACAACACGCAGATCGTTTTACTTTCTATCGACCATAATGAACTTGCCGCCCAGTTTGTATGAGGTATTGCTCGTGCTTTTTTCATAACGTACCTATTTAAGAAGATATGGCTATCATAAAGGGGAATAAGTGAAAGGCAAAACACTTTAATACCATATTATATAGCGGAATTAACTATGTAGATTTTCACTTTTTGTGAAATCTAGGTATTGGTTAATATAGGAATGACATAATACAGCTCTTTTTTAATGGGATGCACTTGAAAATAGGTTAATAACCAACACGCCGGCAATAATTAACCCGATTCCAATTGTTCCAGCCGTATCAATTTTTTGTCCAAAAGCAAAATAGGCAACGACTGCCGTAAGGACAATCCCCACCCCTGACCAAATGGCGTAAACCAAACCAACGGGTAAAGAACGAAAAATAATTGAAACAAAATAAAAAGAAATTGCATAGAGCGTGAGTGAGCCTACGGTAGGAAGAAGTTTGGTAAAACCATCGCTCAGTTTTAATAAATTTGTTGCAGCAATTTCTAAGCAAATGGAAATTGCGAGTAAAATCCAAGGGTTCATTTGTTTATTCCTCATGAAATAAAAAAGAGATGCAATTAGGCATCTCTTTTATTGCATTATCGTAACTGTTTAATTATTAACATTCTTGTTTGCCGTAGGCATCTTGGCGAAGAATGTTACGCACGCCTTCATCAAAATCAGCAAGCACTTGTTCTGCATTTTTCGGATCGGTACCCCGTGCATCCAAATAGAATTTAATTTTCGGTTCGGTACCGGAAGGACGAACGATTAAGCGACCACCGTTTTCAAGTGTGAACACCAGAATATCACTTTGACGATCGGTTTTGGTGTGGTCAATCAATTGTGTCACATTCACACCGCCGATGATACTTGGCGGTGTATTGCGAAGTGCGGTCATTAATTTACCGATTTCGGCAAGATCGCTGACACGAATAGAGATTTGTCCGCTTACATAAGCGCCAAATTCTTGAGTAAATTCATCGGCATAATCCGCCAAGGTTTTACCTTGTTTTTTCAAGTTACGAACAAGATCTAAGAACATAATCGCCGCCGAGATACCGTCTTTATCGCGTACTTTATCTGGATCAACTAAATAACCGAGCGCTTCTTCAAAGCCGAATAATAAGCCCTGTACTTTACCGATATATTTGAAACCGGTTAAGGTTTCTTCCGATTGGAAACTGTACTTTTTGGCAATTTCCGCTAGTGCCGGTGAGGAAACGAGCGAGCAAGCCAATACTCCTTGTTTGCCTTGTGCGTGGTATTGTTTGGCTAAATACCAACCTAAGAAACACCCCACCACATTGCCGTGTAAAGATTTCCAGTTACCTTCCGCATCAGGTACGGCAACGGCTAAACGATCAGCATCAGGGTCGTTTGCGATAATAAATTCTGCATTGTTTTCTTTCGCCACTTTAATTGCAAGATCCAAGGCGCCTTTTTCTTCCGGATTAGGGAAATTAACCGTTGGGAAAGAGCCGTCCGGCCAGACTTGTTCTGCGACAATATGAGGTTGTGGTAAACCCGCTTTGGCTAGCGTTTTGCTTAGGACTTCATAACCCACGCCGTGCATAGCGGTGTACACATAGTTGATGTCGCATTGCGGTTCTTTGGCGAGAGAGGCGGTTTTCGTAATATAAGCCTCCACCACTTCATCATTTAATACCACATAATCATCACTACGCGGTAAATCTTGAATATTGCCGGCTGCGACCTTGTCGATTAATGCGGCAATTTGTTGATCTGCAGGGGAAACGATTTGACCGCCACCGTTGGCCTTACCCAAATAGACTTTATAACCGTTATCTTCAGGTGGGTTGTGACTTGCGGTCACCATCACGCCTGCTGTGGTATCGAAATATTGAATCGCATAAGCTAATACCGGCGTTGGCAGTTTGCGTGGTAACAAATACGCTTTCACGCCGGCGCCCGCCATAATCTCCGCGGTATCGCGTGCAAACACATCTGAATTTTTACGTCCGTCGTAGCCTATCACGATAGAAGGTTGTTTGTCGTAGTCTTTCAAGAAATCCGCTAAACCGCCGGCGGCTTGCGCCACTAAAACACGGTTCATCCCCATTGAACCGGCTTGTAAGGGGCCGCGTAAGCCGGCAGTACCAAATTGCAAACGACCGTCAAAACGAGCCTGTAATTCAGCTTCGGCTTTTACATCGCCTTCTTTTGCCGCTTCTAAAAGTGCGGTTAATTCTGCGCGGGTTTCTGCATCAGGATCCTGGTTTAACCAATTTTGTGCTATATCAAAAAGAGTTGCCATAATTTCACCTTCTTAAGTTAAAAGAAATATTCTCGCTAGACTATCGGAAAACGATTAAAGTTCAAAGGCTTATTTACTGAAAGTTTGATCTGTTTAACACTTTTTATTCGTCTAATCGTTTACTTAAAAAACGGTATTTGATTTTTTATGTTAAGTGATGTCTGGGGTTATTGATCAACCTTATAGTAGTAGCGCCGAACCCCATTTTATAATGTCAAAAAAGAATTTATTTTGATTGGTTGCAACACCGTCAGTATTTTTTTGTGTGCCGTCTTCATTCTTTGAATTATCCACCATGCCGTTTTTATATTGCCCTTTCACGACATCTAAGTCATCACGTGCTTGGGTGCGTAAAATTAGGCAGTTTTTATTTTCCAACGGTTCAACATTAGCTATTTCCGTCCGAAATTTTTTAAATTGATACGTGGCGTAATTCATCGATTTTTCATCGTTCTGAATGATTTTGACATAATCTTCACCAATAATTTTTTCCAATGGATAGAAAAAAATATATTGGGAGTGAATATAACTGTCCTCTTTAGCGAAATGCTGTTGCTGAATACGGGTGAGATTGGGATAAATGCATTGTTCCGCCTGTTTGCTGGCTATCGCCCATTGTTTCGCATTTTTATCCGACAGTTGATAATCCGCCCCCGCAAATTCGGCCGGAATAGGGGATTGTGAAGCGTTGAAAAAGCTGCAAGCACTGAGTAATAGTATGCTGCCGAGTGTAAAAATAAATTTCATATTTGATCTCGAGAGATTGCTTTAATGTGGACTAAATTTTAGCAATAAGCACAGAATAGATAAAGGCTGAAATAAATTTTCATTTTCCCGAACCGAAAAACTTCCGTTATAATGACCGCACTTTTCATTAATTAAAAAGGAATATTCATGCAAAATCCAAAAGATGATGTGCTTTATGCACCCGTTGAATGGGTCGATCACAGTGAGGGCTATACGGACA
This sequence comes from Rodentibacter caecimuris, assembly GCF_001019715.1. Lineage (GTDB taxonomy): Bacteria > Pseudomonadota > Gammaproteobacteria > Enterobacterales > Pasteurellaceae > Rodentibacter > Rodentibacter caecimuris. The sequence goes on along the minus strand of NZ_BBXJ01000001.1, from coordinate 699,376 downwards.
TTCGTTATCATAAGTCCACCGATGGTATTGCAAAAATCACCATTAACCGCCCTGAAGTGCGTAATGCCTTCCGTCCGCAAACCGTAAAAGAAATGATTCATGCCTTTTCTGATGCCCGTTTTGATGAAAAAATCGGGGTAATTGTTCTGACCGGCGAAGGTGAAAAAGCATTTTGTTCCGGCGGAGATCAGAAAATTCGTGGGGATTACGGCGGCTACAAAGATGAAAGCGGCGTACATCATCTAAATGTATTGGATTTCCAACGGGATATTCGTACTTGTCCAAAACCGGTGGTGGCAATGGTGGCTGGTTATGCCATTGGCGGCGGCCATGTATTACATATGTTATGTGATTTAACCATTGCCGCGGATAATGCTATTTTTGGTCAAACGGGGCCGAAAGTAGGATCCTTTGACGGTGGTTGGGGGGCAAGCTATATGGCGCGTTTAGTCGGTCAGAAAAAAGCCCGTGAAATTTGGTTCTTATGTCGTCAGTATAATGCGCAAGAAGCCTTGGATATGGGCTTAGTGAATACCGTAGTACCTTATGCCGATCTTGAAAAAGAAACCGTGCGTTGGTGCCGTGAGATGTTGCGTAACAGCCCGATTGCTTTACGTTGTTTAAAAGCCGCATTAAATGCGGATTGCGACGGTCAATCCGGTTTACAAGAGCTCGCAGGCAATGCCACTATGTTGTTCTATATGACGGAAGAAGGTCAAGAAGGTCGCAATGCGTTTAATGAAAAACGTGCGCCGGACTTCAGTAAATTCAGACGTAATCCTTAATTATTCAGTCAAAAGTGCGGTTTATTTCAACCGCACTTTTTGTAAGCAAAATTTATGACAATTCGACACTATAATCTTTATCGTTATTCTATTCCTGTTGATAGCCAACTCATTTTGCGGGGGCGCTTTCTAAAACGTCGTGAAGGCTTGCTCGTGCGTATCCAATGTCAGCATAATGAAGGTTGGGGAGAAATTGCGCCGTTGCCGGGATTTAGTGAAGAATCCTTAGAAATGGCGGAAAGCCAAGCGATACAATGGCTTGTCGATTGGGATGTGGCACGTAGTCGTGATGAAAAATTATCTCTTGATGGGCTTTATCCGTCCGTAGCCTTTGGCTTGAGCTGTGCACTGGCAGAACTCAAGGGTAAACTCAATGCAGAGGGAAATTATCACACTGCTCCTTTGTGTTATGGCGATCCCGATGAGCTTTATGGAAAATTATCCCATCTTTCCGGTGAGAAAGTGGCAAAAATCAAAGTGGGGATGTATGAAGCTAACCGAGACGGGTTGATCGCGGATATGTTTTTAGAAGCCATTCCCGACTTACAACTGCGTCTTGATGCAAACTGTCGTTGGTCGCTTGAAAAAGCGTTGTTGTTTGCGGCAAAAATAAAACCGGCGCATCGTGCCCGCATTCAATTTTTGGAAGAGCCTTGTCATACGCAGGAACTAAGCCTTGAGTTTGCGGCTCAATCTGGAATTGCTATTGCTTGGGACGAATCGTTACGAGCTCCTGATTTTCAGCTTAAAAAAGCGCCTCAGCTGATGGCAATTGTGATTAAGCCGACATTAATCGGTTCCCTTGAGCGCTGTATTGAATTAATCAAAAAAGCTCATACGTTGGGATTAAAAGCAGTGATTAGTTCAAGTATTGAAAGTAGCTTTGGCTTAACCCAACTGGCACGAATGGCACAACAATATACACCGAATGTGACACCGGGTTTAGATACGTTGGATTTAATGGCTTATCAAGTGCTTCGTCCATGGAAAGAATCGACATTACCGCTTATTGATTTGGATTCCGAATTGATCACAAGGATTATCTGATTCGACCACCGTTTATTGAAAAATCCGTATAATGCACAACCTTAAAAGGAAGAGAAAATGTCGCAAAAATCCCGAATTTTGTTACTAAATGGCCCGAACTTAAATATGTTAGGCGTGCGTGAGCCTAAACATTACGGTAGTTTATCCCTTACGGTCATTGAAGAAAATTTGAAAGCATTAGCTAACCGGCACAATATTGAACTGGATTGTTTCCAAGCAAATAGCGAGGAAAAATTGATTGAGAAAATCCACCAAAGTTTCCAAACGATAGATTTTATTTTAATTAATCCTGCCGCTTATACGCATACGAGCGTAGCTTTGCGAGACGCGTTATTGGCGGTATCCATTCCTTTTGTGGAAATTCATTTGTCTAACGTACACAAACGTGAGCCGTTTCGTCATCATTCTTATTTTAGTGATGTTGCGGAAGGTGTGATTTGCGGGTTTGGCGCAAAGGGGTATGAATTTGCCTTTTTATTTGCCTTGGATTTTTTGGCGAAAAAGTAATGAAAATAAGCATTTTAGGCGAAATTCATAGAATTTTATCGCAATTTAGCTAAATTTAATGTAATCTTTGCCTGTTTAAAGACAAGTTTATAACTGATCGCAATTTTGTGTACTTAATTTGGATAGATAAAAGTGCGGTCAAAAATTTTATTCTTTTAGGAAGAACATAATGGACATTCGTAAAATTAAAAAACTGATCGAATTAGTGGAAGAATCAGGTATCACTGAATTAGAAGTTCAAGAAGAAGAGGGGACGGTTCGTATTAGTCGTGCCGCTCCTGCCGTTGTACCGGCGGCGGTACAATATTCCGCACCTGTTGCGGCACCGGCAGTTGTACCGGCTCAGGTCAATGCACCTGCGCCAACTGCTGCTCAGGCAGTGTCTGAAGAAGTGGTTGGTCACCAAGTTCGTTCCCCGATGGTTGGCACATTCTACCGTAGCCCAAGCCCGGAAGCGAAAGCATTTGTTGATGTAGGACAGTCGGTTAAAGTCGGTGATACGCTTTGTATCGTTGAGGCAATGAAAATGATGAACCGTATTGAAGCGGACAAAGCCGGCGTAGTAAAAGCAATCCTCGTCAATGATGGCGAGCCGGTTGAATTTGATCAACCATTGATCGTTATCGAATAATCCTATCAATTATCCAAAATGGCGGGCTTGCCCGCCATTTTTTAACAAGTGGAATTTCTTATGTTAGAAAAAGTTGTGATTGCCAACCGTGGTGAAATTGCGTTACGCATTTTACGCGCGTGTAAGGAATTAGGCATTAAAACCGTTGCGGTTCACTCCACAGCAGATCGTGATTTAAAACATGTATTATTGGCAGATGAAACTGTTTGCATCGGGCCCGCACCTTCGGCAAAAAGCTATCTAAATATTCCTGCGATTATTGCAGCAGCCGAAGTAACGGGGGCAGATGCCATTCATCCGGGATATGGTTTTTTATCTGAAAATGCGGATTTTGCCGAGCAAGTAGAGCGTTCCGGTTTTACCTTTATTGGGCCGACAGCAGATGTTATTCGTTTAATGGGTGATAAAGTCTCTGCGATTAAAGCAATGAAAAAAGCCGGGGTGCCTTGTGTGCCGGGGTCTGATGGCCCTGTAGGAAACGACATAGCCAAAAATAAAGAAATTGCAAAACGTATCGGTTATCCAATTATTATTAAAGCCTCCGGTGGCGGTGGCGGTCGCGGTATGCGTGTTGTCCGTAGCGAAGAAGCATTAGAAGAATCCATTGCGATGACAAAAGCGGAAGCAAAAGCGGCGTTTAATAATGATATGGTTTATATGGAAAAATACTTAGAAAATCCACGTCATGTGGAAATTCAAGTACTGGCGGATACTCACGGCAATGCGGTGTATTTGGCGGAGCGTGACTGTTCTATGCAACGCCGCCATCAAAAAGTGGTGGAAGAAGCGCCGGCACCGGGAATTACCGAAGAATTACGCCGTGATATCGGTTCTCGTTGTGCCAATGCTTGTGTGGAAATTGGTTATCGTGGTGCGGGTACCTTTGAGTTCTTATATGAAAATGGTGAGTTTTATTTCATCGAAATGAATACCCGTATCCAAGTAGAGCACCCTGTTACCGAAATGATTACCGGCATTGATTTGGTGAAAGAGCAGTTACGCATTGCCACAGGGCTACCACTTTCCTTTAAACAAGAAGATGTGAAAGTGAAGGGGCATGCGATTGAGTGCCGTATCAATGCGGAAGATCCAAAATCCTTCTTGCCTTCACCGGGCAAAGTTGCTCACTTACATTCACCGGGTGGGTTTGGTGTACGTTGGGATTCTCACGTGTATGGTGGTTATACTGTGCCTCCGCATTATGATTCCATGATTGCAAAATTGATTACTTATGGCGATACACGTGAAGTGGCAATTCGTCGTATGCAAAATGCCTTAGCGGAAACTATTATTGATGGCATCAAAACAAATATCCCATTGCATGAAATGATTTTAGAAGATGAAAATTTTCAAAAGGGAGGAACAAATATTCACTACCTTGAGAAAAAACTAGGATTACATGATTAACAAAAAAGCTCACATCGGTGAGCTTTTTTTATTACCAACTAAAAATCTTTCTAAAGATGAAGTTTTATTTCCGATGTACGCGATTTCTTAGCGGTACTCGGGAATTATTTGAGCGGGATTTTAAAGGAAACGGCTTAGGTAAACTTAATAAAGAATTCTGATCATATTGGCTTACCGGAATTGAATGCCCGATATATTCCTCAATAGCAGGCAGATTCATTGCATATTCTTCACAGGCAAAACTAATTGAAACACCGCTTTCACCGGCGCGACCGGTACGCCCGATACGATGTACGTAATCTTCACGATCATCCGGTAAATCATAGTTAAATACATGGGTAACATCTGCAATGTGTAAACCTCGAGCCGCCACATCGGTTGCGACAAGAATATCTAGCACACCGTCAGTGAATTGTTTTAATAGTGTCAAACGTTTTTTCTGTGCGACATCGCCGGTGAGTAATCCCACACGATGTCCGTCAGCCGCTAAATAACGCCAAATTTCTTCACAACGATGTTTCGTATTCGCAAATACAATACAGCGCTCAGGCCATTCTTCTTCTATTAATGTTAGCAATAATGCCATTTTGTCTTGGTTAGAAGGGTAAAATAATTCTTCCTTAATACGATGACCGGTTTTTTGTTCGGGTTCAATTTCGATGTACTCCGGATCATTCATATCTTCAAAGGCAAGTTCACGTACTTTGTAAGATAGGGTTGCCGAGAAGAGCATTGTTAAACGCTTTTGTGGGGAAGGACATTTACGCAATAAATAACGAATATCGCGAATGAAACCTAAATCAAACATTCGATCCGCTTCATCCAATACCACAACTTGGATCTGTTCCAAACGAATCGTACCTTGTTTTACATAATCAATAATACGCCCCGTGGTGCCGATTAAAATATCTACTCCGCGCTCAATGGATTGTAGTTGTTTGTTATAACCGTCCCCACCATAGGCAAGCGCGGTTTTTAATCCGCTTGCATTTGCCAAAAACTCCGCATCGTTGCTAATTTGAACTGCAAGTTCACGGGTTGGAGCAAGGATCAAGGCGCGTGGTTGGTTATAGTCCGTCTTATCTTTTTGATAAGCCAGTAAATGATGAAAAGTTGTAGTTAAAAACGCGATGGTTTTACCGGTACCAGTTTGCGCTTGTCCTGCAATATCTTTACCTTGCAAGCTTATAGGCAATGAAAGTGCCTGAATAGGTGTACAATACTCAAAGCCTTTGATCTGTAAGGCTTTTAAAACAATCGGGTGTAAAGGAAAATCAGTAAATCGCTGTTGGCTTAAATAATCTTGTTGCATGGAAATTATAGTTTCTTAAAAATGCACTGAGGATAGCACAGATGGGAAAATTACTCAAAAATGACCGCACTTTACATTAACATAGAATAGGAAAATGATTTTATCCCTTGTTATTATTTCTTTCCCATTTGCATTTGATATAACTGCAAGTCGGATGAAGTGCTAACTGCTTTTCCGTGATAAAGGTAAGTAATGCTTGATAAAGTTTATCGGCGATACCTTGCCCGCGGAGTTGGTTTGATACAAAGGTGTGATTCGCATTAATTGTATTTTCCGTTTCGTAAAAATACGTGAGTTCGGCGATTTTCTCCCCTTGTTCATTTAAAATAAAAAATTCACCTTGTTGGTGATCTTCCTGATGTTGAATTCTCATTTTATATTCCATTCATCGCTTAAATTAGGATCCATAGCAAAATCGGCGGTATCGCTTGGAATGGCTTTTTCTTCAGCGGCCCATTCGCCAAGATCGATAAGTTGGCAACGTTTGCTACAGAAAGGTCGAAACAGACTTTCTGTCGTCCAGGGAACGGCTTTTTGGCAAATCGGGCAGGGGACTTCAATAATTTCTTCAGACATGTGTCATTTTCGCTTGTTGTAAATAAAATTGGTGCAATTCTAGCACTTTTTGCTTTAAGTGCGGTAAGTTTTCAGCCAGATCTTTATCATTGTTAATGATATCCGTTGCCCATTTTAAGCGTTCTGCCCGACTGACTTGTGCATTCATAATTTGTCGGATTTGTTCAAGGTTATTTTTATCGCGTTTTGCCGCCCGCATCAGTTGGGTTTGTGGGCTGACATCAATAACAAGCACACGATGACAAAGCTCGGTAAGGTTATTTTCAATAAGCAGCGGTACAACAAAAAGCGTATAGGGAGCGGTTTGTGCGGAAAGTTGTTTTAGCATGGATTCCCGAATAGCCGGGTGTAATAAACCGTTGAGCCAATTTTTTTCCGATTCCTTAGCAAAGATAATCTTGCGTAGTGCAGGGCGATTGAGTTCGCCATTTTCTAATAAAATAGATGTACCGAAATGTTCGGTAATTTGTTCAAGCAAAGGTGTGCCTTTTGCAACTACTTCACGTGCAACAATATCAGCATCTACTATGGGTACGCCAAGCTCGGCAAATAAATTGGCAATTGTGCTTTTGCCGCTGCCAATACCGCCGGTCAATCCTACGATATAAGTCATTGCGATTCCTTATGAGTAATAATTGAATAACCATACTACAAAACTTGAGAGACAGAGAAAAGGCGCAAAAGGCAAAAAAGCCTTTCTTTTTTGGGAAAGTAGGGCAAATAAAATACCGGATAAACAGGCGAGCAATAAAAAGACGGGTAATTGTTTTAACGGTAAGTAACTACCGATTCCAAGTGCGAGCCAATAATCACCTTGTCCAAACGCTTCTTTTTTATAGTGCCACTTTGCTAACCAATAAATACTATAAAAAACGAAGAAAAAAATAACCGCACTTTGTAGGCTTTCTTCCAATATTAAAAAAGAAAAGGATTGAGAAGCACCAATGAAGCCTAAAGCAGTTAATATGAGACAAGATGTTGTTGATATCAGTTGATATTGCCAGTCGAGATAAGCGATTGTCCACAGTAAGAGGAGTGTACAGGCTAACCATAAACTAAAAAAAGCATTTTCTGTGGTGAAGAGCAGCACGCTAAATAGCGATCCAACGGTAAAAAAATAGCGAAAAAAATGACCGCACTTTTTTTCTTGAATAGCGGCAAAATGCGGTTGAAATATGGGGGGATTTTGTGGGAACAGCGCTGTGTAAGTGCTATAAATATCGGTTTGTAAGCGTTCAATAAAAGTGGAGATATAAAGCCATAAAGTGATACCGAAGATTCCACCGAGTAAAAAGCCAGCAAGATAGATCATTACACCACCGATCCCATATTAAAAATCGGTAAATACATTCCCATCATAATGATGCCTATGAGGCTTCCAATAATCACCATCATCATTGGTTCTAACATTTGAGAAAGGAGGTCAATTTGATGATTGAGTTTTTCCTGATAGTTTTCTGCAATATGTTGTAACATCAAAGCCAGTTTTCCACTTTTTTCTCCGATTTGCAGCATTTGTTGTGCCTCCATAGGAAATAGGTGGCTACTTATGCTATCTGAAAAGGCATAACCTTGTGAAACCCAATGTAAAATTGACCTAACTTCAGTATCAAGAATTTGATCACTCAAGATGGCTTTTTTAGTTTGCCAAGTTTGTATGCGTGGTAGAAAACTATGTAAAGCCTGATTAAGTGGCACACCGGCTTGTAACATAATGTATAGACTTTGGCTGAAATTTACTAAACGGGAGAGCTGCTGAATATTGCCAAAAATCGGCATCACAGCAATGATTTGAGCTTTTTTCCGTTGAAAGTGTGAGGAATGCTTTAATTTTAATTGATAAAACAGGATGAATATCAGCGTAAAAAATAGCAAGATGCCGATATCTTCTTTAAGCAGATTTGAGGTGGAAAGTAACAGCGAAGTGAGTGCGGGTAACTCAGTATTATTACCTTGATACATTTCGGCAAATTGCGGCACGATAAAAAGTAAAAGTGCAAGTGTTAGCAATAAAGAGATTCCCAATACCATAGCGGGATACAGCATAATTTTTTGTAATCTGCGTTGTAGTGTTAGGGATTGATGGCGATGTGATGCAATTTTGCTGCAAACAGTTGCCAGTTTTCCCGTCATTTCGCCAACCTGAATTAATTGAATTTCTTGTTGGGTAAGATACTTGCCTTGTTGCTCAATACTTTGGGAAAAAGATAATCCGGCTTCAATAGATTTTAACAGCTGTTCCAGCCAGGCATTTAAAGCAAGTTGGGTACAATTTTGTTGCAAAATTTGTAAACTGTGTTTAAGCGGAATCGCAGATTGTAGAAGCGTGGTAAGTTGATTCAATAATGCACTAATTTCTGTTTTTTTCGGTTTACTGTTGAGTTGCCAGTTTTTTTGTAATTTGACATTGGTGAGCCCTCGGTTCATCAATCGAAATTGCGCTTGTTGCATTGAGTCGGCAATGATTGAGCCTCTTTGCATTTGCTTTAGGGCATTATGTGCCCGGTAGTAAAAAAGTTTTTTTGCCATTTTATTCGCCTCCCAAAACACGATAAATTTCCGCCTCATCGGTGATGCCTTGTTTTACTTTTTCTAACCCGCTTTGACGGAGATTGGCAAAATCGGTTTGATAGTTGTTTTGTTGACGATGTAAGAATTGATAAACGCCAATTCTGCCGCGATAACCTTGATGGCAATCGCAAGAATCAATGGAAAATTGACCGCACTTTTGGCAGCGTTTTCGCACAAGCCGTTGGGCTATCACCAGTAATAAACTACTTTCTATTTCGTGTTGTTGAATCCCAAGTTGTTGTAAGCGTGATATAGCAGAAATGGCATCATTTGTATGTAAGGTTGAAAGCACTAAATGTCCGGTTTGCGCCGCCCGTAGTGCCATTGTCGCACTTTCTTCATCTCGGATTTCACCGAGCATAATAATGTCGGGATCTTGTCGTAAAAATGAACGTAATAAGCGGCTAAAATCCAGTCCGATTTGCGGATTAATTTGGCTTTGGATAATCCCCGTTAATTCAATTTCGATGGGATCCTCTGCGGTCATAATGTGTTTATCGGGTGTATTTAACCACTGAAGTGCGGTATAAAGGGAGATACTTTTTCCGCTACCGGTTGGGCCGGTAACCAGAATTAAACCTTGAGGTTGACGGAGTGCCTGCTGAAAAGTGTGTTGTTGTGATTCCGTCATGCCCAGTTCTGCAAAACTCAATTCCACCGGTTTATTTTGTTGTGCGCGAAGTACGACTTTTTCGCCCCAATGGGTAGGCAGTGTAGAAAGGCGAAAATCAAGAATATCGGAGAACGTTGTTTTAAATTGAAAACGCCCGTCTTGTGGTAATCGGGTTTCGCTGATATCAAGTTTAGCAAGCAGTTTTAATCGGGAAATTAACCGATTGGCTAAATTTTTACTAATCGGTGCTTGGGGTTGTAAAACCCCGTCAATTCTAAACCGCACTTGAAAACAATCCTGTAAAGTTTCTAAGTGAATATCGGAAGCGTTTTTTTGTAGTGCTGCCTCAAAAATACGATTGAGTAATTGGATAATAGGTTCGTCATCGTTTTTTTCCTGATGTTCTTGCTCTTGAGGGTGGTAGAAATTTATTTGCTCTTCTACTTGTACGGATTGCGGCGAAAGTTGTTGCAGAAGATCTTTGAGTTGTGTGCTGTCAAGCAAAACCGGTTCAACCAATTTTCCGGTAACAAAAGCAATAGTTTCGCAAGCTGAGAGATTGGAGAGAGAATCGACACCGAGCCATAGACGATTTTCCTCTTCTTTTAAAGGCAGGGAAAAATAGTGCAAAAATAGAGCCTGTTGCTGTTTATTGCGTTCCCATAGCTCTGATGAGATCGAAAAGATCTCACCGTTTTGTGCCGTTATACGATGTTCAAGTAATGCCGGTGTCATTTTGAACAGAATCCTGCCGGAAATAAGGACGTATCGCCGATACAGGTGGTTGACCAAGTCACACCTTTCGATTTATCGCCGTTTGCGGTGAGGGTATATTCTATTCCATCTAATGTGCCGTTACCTGTAACAGTTATTACGCCTGCACTCGTGTTTACACTTTTTATGTAGCCTTTTGCGGTGGTAATGTTGGCGGCAACACCATTTGAGCCGCCACTACAATTTGAGGTGTTGCCGGTGCCGTAAACACAGAGTTCGACATCTGATTTAAATGGGGCAGAGGCTTGTAGCAATTCGGACATTGCCGCCTTTTTGGTATAATTTTGATAAGACGGAATGGCGATAGTGGCAAGAATTGCAATGATTGCAATCACGATCATTAATTCAATGAGCGTAAATCCTTTTTTCAGTCCGGGTTGAGAGATGAGTTTCATTGATTTTCCTTTATAAATGCGGGTTAAGCCGATATTGGCGAGAGCATTGTCTAGAAGGAAAAAAACTTTGTAAAATTGACCGCACTTTTTCTGCGATCATACTCGCAAAAATAGGAGAAAATAATGAAAAAACTGAAATGTATTGAACAAGGTTGGTTGACTGATTGCCGACGAATTCTTTCGCCCCATTTTGATGAACGTTTGGATAAGGAAGATATTTCTTTGTTGGTGATTCATTATATTAGCCTACCACCGGAACAATTTGGTGGTGGGTATATTGATGATTTTTTTCAGGGTAAGTTAGATCCTAAACTTCATCCTTATTTTGAGGAAATTCATTCAATGCGTGTATCGGCCCATTGTTTGATCGATCGTTGTGGCATTATTACACAATATGTGAATTTTAATGATCGTGCCTGGCATGCTGGGATCTCCAGCTTTGAGGGACGTGAAAGATGTAATGATTTTTCCATTGGTATTGAGCTTGAAGGGAGTAATGAGCAACCTTTTACCGATGCTCAATACGACGCGCTACAACAACTTACCAAGTGTATTATGGCGGCTTATCCAAACATCACGCAAAACCGTATTGTGGGACATTCGGATATATCTCCAGGGCGTAAGATCGATCCGGGTCAATACTTTGATTGGGAACGTTATTTGAACGGGATCGACGGTCAGCCTAAAAAATAGACAGCAATATTTATTCTGTTATTCACATTACAGCTGCTTGATAGAATTTAATCTAACTATTTGAATTATAAAGAATTAAATTAACTGTAAAATCTCGCCTAGCGGATTGGGAAAAGTTATACCGCCTTTTGAATTTTCTCAATCACAATTTTATCCACAGAAATATTGGATAATCTTCAGGAGAAGCTGAAATTTCAGCTGACAATTGCTTACTTGGGAATAATGAATAGTTTTCAACCGTACTTTGATGAAATAAAGTGCGGATCCTTTTTAAAAAAGGATCTTGGCAAAAAATTTTATTAAAGTGAGAGGATCCAACGAGAATAAAAGCCTCTTGTAATTTTTCACACAGATTTATTGTGGATTATGATTGAGTTAATCACAATGTTATCCACAATCTGAAAATGGTTTGAGAAATGACCGCACTTTTGCCGCTTTGGTTGATAAAAACACGGATTTATGGAACAATTCACAGATTATTTTTATAAAAATTTAAGGTAAAACGATAGTGATCGATTTTGATGGCTACCGTCCAAATGTGGGAATTGTGATTTGCAATCGAAAAGGACAGGTGCTTTGGGCTAAACGCTATGGGCAGAATTCTTGGCAGTTCCCACAAGGCGGCATTAATGATAATGAGAGTGCCGAGCAAGCGATGTATCGCGAATTATATGAAGAAGTGGGATTACAGCCGAAAGATGTACGTATCTTATCTGTTTCGAAACATTGGCTGCGTTATAAATTACCAAAGCGTTTGTTGCGTTATGACAGTAAGCCGATGTGTATCGGGCAAAAACAGCGTTGGTTTTTATTACAGCTGATTTCTGATGAAAAAAATATCAATATGCAAACGACTAAATCCCCTGAATTTGATGGCTGGCGTTGGGTAAGTTTTTGGTATCCCGTACGCCAAGTCGTATCATTTAAGAAAGAAGTGTATCGTCGGGCGATGAAAGAATTTGCTACTTTTTTATTTTCTAATGAGAAAGAGAAATCGGTAGATCAATCGGAACGAGAACAAAAATTCACACCTTCGCGTAAATCCCATTATTCAAAATATTCTAAACGTCCGTTTAATAAAAGAGGTTAGGCTATGCTGGCTTTTATTGTAATTTGCCTGTTAGTTGGCGCCCTTGTCGGGTTTCTTGCCGGCTTATTCGGTATTGGCGGCGGTTTGGTGATCGTGCCTGTATTGGTTTATTTGTTGCCAATGATGGGGGTACCTGAACCGTTGCTGATGTCAACCGCACTTGGCACTTCTTTTGCTACTATTGTGATTACAGGATTTTCTTCGGCACAACGTCATCATAAATTGGGCAATATTGTGTGGGAGGCTGTAAAAATTCTCGCTCCCGTGATTATGATTACAGTCTTTATTTCCGGTTTATTCATTGGCAAATTAGATCGCGATATTGTGGCAAAGTTATTTGCTTGCCTTGTGGTTTATTTAGCCGTAAAAATGGTAATTTCTATCAAACCGAAAGCAACGGAATCGACAAAAACACTGACGACAAAATCCTCCATTATCGGCGGTATTTTAATCGGTATGGCATCCAGTGCGGCAGGTATTGGCGGTGGCGGTTTTATCGTGCCGTTTTTAAATTCACGCGGAATCGATATGAAAAAAGCGATCGGTTCCTCCGCTTTTTGCGGTATGTTACTTGGTCTATCCGGTATGTTGAGTTTTATGGTGAGCGGTTGGGATAATCCTGCTATGCCCGATTATTCTTTGGGTTATATTTATTTGCCCGCAGTATTCGGTATTACCGCTACCTCGTTTTTCACCTCGAAATTAGGCGCAACGGCAACCGCGAAATTACCGGTGTCAATGTTGAAAAAGGGCTTTGCATTATTATTAATTGCCATCGCCATTGATATGTTTCTGAAATAAGGAAAATTATGAATCAATATCTACTCCTTCCCCATTTTGATCCGAGCATTTTTACCTTTGGTGATAGCAATATCGGCTTGCGTTGGTACGGTTTAATGTATTTGCTTGGTTTTGTTTTTGCCCGTTGGCTTGCCGTGAGACGTGCTAACCAACCCAATAGCGGTTGGACGGTTGAACAAGTGGATACCTTACTTTTCAACGGTTTTATGGGGGTATTTTTAGGAGGGCGTATTGGTGATGTGTTCTTCTATAACTTGGATCATTTCTTACGGGATCCGCTTTACTTATTCCGAGTATGGGAAGGAGGAATGTCGTTCCATGGCGGGTTAATCGGGGTAATTGTTGCGATGATTTGGACTTCCCGTTCGCAAAAGCGTCAGTTTTGGGTAACGGCAGATTTTATGGCACCGTTGATCCCATTCGGTTTGGGTTTAGGGCGTATTGGCAATTTTATTAACCTTGAACTTTGGGGACGTGAAACCGATGTACCTTGGGCGATGATTTTCCCGAATGACCCGCTTTTATTGCCACGCCATCCTTCACAGCTTTATGAAGCCTTTTTAGAAGGCTTGGTGTTATTTACTATCCTTAACTTTTTCATTAAAAAACCACGTCCGGCAGGATCGGTTTCCGGTCTATTTTTAATCGGTTATGGTGTATTTCGTTTTGTTGTGGAATATGTGCGTGAACCGGAGGTTGAATCATTCCTAGGGGTGATGACCCGCGGTCAAGCATTATGTTTACCAATGATTATTGGCGGCGGTTTGATTATGTTATGGGCTTATACCCGCAAAAGTGCGGTGAAAAATTAAGGAGTTTTTATGAAACAATATCTTGATCTTTGCCGTCGAATTATTGATGAAGGAGAATGGATCGCCAATAAACGCACGGGCAAACGTTGTCTAACGGTGATTAATGCCGATTTGGAATATGATGTTGCGAATAACCAATTTCCGCTTATCACGACTCGCAAAAGTTATTGGAAAGCCGCGATTGCGGAATTTTTAGGCTACATTCGGGGCTATGATAATGCGGCGGACTTCCGCAAACTCGGCACCAAAACGTGGGATGCAAATGCTAATGACAATGTGGCTTGGTTGGCAAATCCTCATCGTAAAGGCACTGATGATATGGGGCGTGTTTACGGTGTTCAGGGCAGATCATGGCGAAAACCGAACGGCGAAACCGTCGATCAGTTACGTAAAATTGTGAATAATCTTACTCAAGGCATTGATGATCGTGGTGAAATTATGACGTTTTTCAACCCGGGGGAGATTGATCTTGGCTGCTTGCGCCCTTGTATGCACACCCATACCTTTTCCCTGGTAGGCGATACTTTACATCTCACCAGTTATCAACGTTCTTGCGATGTGCCGTTAGGATTAAATTTCAATCAAATTCAAGTTTTTACTTTTTTAGCGTTAATGGCTCAAATTACCGGAAAGAAAGCGGGCAAAGCCTTCCATAAAATTATTAATGCACACATTTATGAAGATCAATTGGAATTAATGCGTGATGTGCAATTAAAACGTGAACCGTTTCCGTTACCGAAACTGGAGATAAATCCGGATATCAAAACCCTAGAAGATTTGGAAACTTGGGTAACGATGGATGATTTCAAGGTGATTGGCTATCAATCTCACGAGCCGATTAAGTATCCTTTCTCTGTATAAGGCGGAAAAGTGCGGTCGGATTTTGATGAAAAATTTATGCGTCTTGCTCTAGACTTGGCGGATAAGGCCGAATCTTTAGGGGAAATTCCGGTGGGAGCTGTGTTGGTGGATAGCGAGGGGAATGTACTCGGGGAAGGTTGGAATCTTTCGATTACTGAAAATGATCCGACCGCCCATGCAGAAATTGTGGCATTACGCCATGCGGCAAAAAAGGTACAAAACTACCGTTTGCTTGATACTACCCTTTATGTGACACTTGAACCCTGCACGATGTGCGCCGGTGCAATTTTACACAGCCGAATTCGGCGTTTGGTATTTGGTGCGTCTGACTATAAAACCGGGGCGGTTGGTTCCCGTTTCCATTTCTTTGATGATTATCAAATGAATCATACCGTAGAAATTACCGGCGGAATATTAGCGGAAGAATGTGGTGAGAAATTAAGTGCATTTTTTCGTAAAAGGCGGGCTGAGAAGCGGTCAGAAAAGGTAAATGCAAGATTGTAGGTTACACTTTTCCCTCCCATAAACATTTTTTAATACTTATTTAAGCGGTTTTGGAATTACCCTGTTAATCTATAACTTTCTTCCATTAACCGACATAACTCATCATCAGGGACGTTGTTATCCAGTATAACGGTAATCCAATGCTCCTTGTTCATGTGATAAGCGGGGAAAATATTTTTATTTTGTCGTAAGGCTCCGACTAATTCGGGAATACACTTAAAATTGGCAATTTCTACATTTCCTTCCTCGTTTAAACCCAGTTTCATTTTAGGTACGTTTGCAATGAGGGCATACCATTTTGCTCTCAGATTATTATGGCGAAGAACGGCATAACTTGGGAATTTTTTCCATAAATATTCAGGTGATGTACCATATTGTTCGGCAGCGTAGGTCAGCAACATCTCACGCTGATTCATTACTTTCCTCCTTTAATTGGAATTTACTTAGCGAATCACTAAATGTCTCTATAAAAAACCATGAAAAATTGACCGCACTTTAAACTTGCCAATTAATTTCTTTGATCCCGTTTTCCCTCAGGTAAGCATTGGTTTGGGAAAAATGGCGGCAACCTAAAAAACCTCGATGTGCTGAAAGGGGAGACGGGTGAGGCGCACTAAGAACCAGATGACGAGAGCGATCAATCATTCTACCTTTTTTCTGCGCATGGCTACCCCAGAGCAAAAAAACTAAATTTTTACGATAGTGATTAAGTGCCTCAATAACGCGATCGGTAAAGGTTTCCCAATTTAAATTGGCATGTGAATGGGCAAGTCCCCGCTCAACGGTTAATACGGTATTGAGCAATAACACCCCTTGTTCCGACCATTTCACTAAATAACCGTGGGAGGGCATTTGAAAACCGGCAATATCTTGGCTTAATTCTTTATAGATATTCACGAGGGACGGAGGGATTGCCACCTCCGGTTTAACTGAAAAAGCAAGCCCGTGTGCTTGATTTGGACCATGGTACGGATCTTGACCTAAAATGACCACTTTAACATCTTCAAATGCGGTGTATTTAAACGCGTTGAACACTTCATCTTGCGGAGGATAAACGGTTTTCCCACTTTGTCTAGCAAGGTGAACTTGTTTTAATGTGTGCTGGAAATAAGGTTGCTCTTTTTCTTTGCCGATCACATCTGTCCATGTTTTCATTATTGAATCCTCTTTAAATTGAGTTGTCGCATTATAAACTAAGTT
Source organism: Rodentibacter caecimuris (assembly GCF_001019715.1). GTDB lineage: Bacteria > Pseudomonadota > Gammaproteobacteria > Enterobacterales > Pasteurellaceae > Rodentibacter > Rodentibacter caecimuris. The sequence goes on along the minus strand of NZ_BBXJ01000001.1, from coordinate 682,797 downwards.
ATAACCTATGGAACGAGATAATTTGTTGATGAACTGTTAATTTAAGTCTTGTAACTCGATTAGGCTACAAGAAAATTTTTTGATCTCACGAAAAATTTGCAAAAAGCTGCTTATTCTTAATCAAAAGAATTTGATGTATTAAAATTTTTTGATAAAATTTGCACAGTTTTATGATTATACCCATACCAACTTAGGAGTCTATTATGATTAAAGGTATTCAAATTACCCAAGCAGCAAATGACAATTTACTCAACTCATTCTGGTTGTTAGATAGTGAGACGAATGAGGCTCGTTGCCTATGCGCAAAAGGGGATTTCAAGGAAGATCAAGTTGTTGCAGTAAGCGAACTTGGTCAAATCGAATACCGTGAATTATCGGTAAACGTTGCGCCAACCGTAAAAGTGGAAGGCGGTCAACACTTAAATGTGAACGTGTTACGTCGCGAAACATTAGAAGATGCGGTAAACAATCCGGATAAATATCCACAATTAACAATCCGTGTTTCCGGTTACGCAGTGCGTTTCAATTCTTTAACTCCGGAACAGCAACGTGATGTTATTACCCGTACTTTCACTGAAAGTCTGTAATTGAAAGATTAAATAGAAACCCCGATTTTGTCGGGGTTTTGTTTTTCTAAAACTCAGAAAAAATCCACCGCACTTTCCTTTCTTCCCTAGCGGTTTTGGTGCTTTTCAGGTACAATCCGCCAGTTAAATTTGATGATTTTTTGAGAAAACCAAAACTTTTATGAAGAATATTCGTAACTTTTCTATTATTGCCCATATTGACCATGGTAAATCAACCCTTTCCGACCGTTTGATTCAAACCTGTGGAGGTCTTTCAGATCGTGAAATGGAAGCACAAGTGTTGGATTCAATGGATCTTGAACGTGAACGCGGTATCACCATTAAAGCTCAAAGCGTAACTTTAAATTACCAAGCCAAAGATGGGGAAACCTATCAATTAAACTTTATTGATACACCGGGACACGTGGATTTTTCCTATGAGGTTTCCCGTTCTCTTGCCGCTTGTGAAGGCGCATTGTTAGTGGTGGACGCCGGGCAAGGGGTAGAAGCACAAACTCTAGCGAACTGCTATACCGCCATTGAAATGAATCTGGAGGTTGTGCCGATTTTAAATAAAATTGATCTACCGGCAGCAGATCCTGAACGGGTTGCCGAAGAAATTGAAGATATTGTGGGTATTGACGCGATGGAAGCGGTGCGTTGTTCTGCAAAAACCGGACAGGGTATTGAAGATGTATTAGAAGAAATTGTGGCGAAAATCCCTGCTCCTGAGGGCGAACCGAATGCGCCGTTACAAGCCCTGATTATTGATTCTTGGTTTGATAACTATCTTGGCGTGGTTTCGTTAGTACGGATAAAAAATGGCGTATTACGAAAAGGCGATAAAATTAAAGTGATGTCCACAGGTCAGGCTTATAATGTGGATCGTCTTGGTATTTTCACACCAAAGCAAGTGGACACAACGGTATTAAATTGTGGCGAAGTCGGTTGGGTCGTTTGTGCGATCAAAGATATTTTAGGTGCACCGGTGGGGGATACATTAACTCATCAACATAACCCGGCAAGTAGTGTTTTACCCGGCTTTAAAAAAGTAAAACCTCAAGTTTACGCCGGTTTATTCCCTGTCAGTTCGGATGATTATGAGGCGTTTCGTGATGCGCTGGGTAAACTAAGTCTCAATGATGCCTCATTATTCTATGAACCGGAAAATTCAACCGCACTTGGCTTTGGTTTCCGTTGCGGCTTCTTGGGACTTCTTCATATGGAGATCATCCAAGAACGCTTAGAACGGGAGTATGATCTTGATTTAATCACCACGGCACCAACGGTAATTTATGAAGTTGAAATGACTAGTGGTGAAGTGGTGTATGTGGATAGTCCGGCTAAATTACCGCCGCTTAATAATATTTCCGAAATTCGTGAGCCGATTGCAGAATGTAATATGCTCGTGCCGCAAGAATACTTAGGAAACGTTATTACATTATGTGTGGAAAAACGTGGTGTACAAACCAATATGGTCTATCACGGGAATCAAATTGCATTGACTTATGAAATTCCAATGGGCGAAGTGGTGCTGGATTTCTTCGATCGTCTAAAATCAACCTCTCGCGGTTATGCCTCATTGGATTATGGTTTTAAACGTTTCCAAGCGGCGGATATGGTGCGTGTCGATATTATGATCAATGGTGAGCGTGTGGATGCGTTAGCGTTAATTGTACACAAAGATAATTCCCAATATCGTGGTCGTGAATTAGTGGAAAAAATGCGCGAGCTGATCCCTCGCCAACAATTTGATATTGCTATTCAAGCCGCTATCGGTAATCACATTATTGCACGTTCAACGGTGAAACAATTACGCAAAAACGTGTTAGCGAAATGTTATGGTGGTGATGTTAGCCGTAAGAAAAAACTTTTACAGAAACAAAAAGAAGGTAAAAAACGAATGAAATCCTTAGGTAATGTAGAAGTACCGCAAGAGGCGTTTTTAGCAATTTTACACGTAGGTAAGGATAAATAAGGAAAGCTATGTCGAATTTATTTTTTATCATTTTACTGGCCGTTGGTTTCGGTATTTGGAAAGCTTTGGATTATTTCCAGTTGCCGAATACCTTCGGTATTTTATTGTTGATTTTGACCACGGTTTCAGGCGTATTATGGTGTTACCATCGCTTTGTTGTTATGCCGAAACGCCAACGTAAAATAGCTCGTGCCGAGCAGCGTTCTGGTCAGGCATTAACAGATGAAGAAAAGGCAAAAATCGAACCTATTTCAGAAGGTTCGGAGTTTTTGTCTTCATTATTTCCTGTGCTTGCTGTGGTGTTCTTTGTCCGTTCGTTTTTATTTGAACCTTTCCAAATTCCTTCCGGCTCAATGGAATCAACATTGCGTGTAGGTGATTTTCTGGTGGTGAATAAATATGCTTATGGCGTCAAAGATCCTATTTTTCAAAATACGATTATTGCAGGTGATAAGCCACAACGTGGTGATGTCATCGTATTTAAAGCGCCGGAACAAGCCTTACTTCGTACCGGATTGGGGGCAACCCGAGCGGCTTATGCGGAAAATTTAGCGTTAACCTCAAAAAATAATATGTCCGGTGTGGATTATATTAAACGTATTGTAGGGCAAGGCGGAGACCGTATCATTTTCGATATGGATCAAAAAACATTGAAGATTGTGTATGGTAAAGAAGGTAAACCTTGCGAAGTAAACTGTGAAAGTAAAGCGTTTGAATATAGTCAAAATCCAACGAATCCGGCATTTCCGAATGAATTGGAATTGACAGAAAAAGGTGATGTGGTACACAACGTATTGATTAGCCCGTATCGCTATTATGCCGGCCCGGAATTTTTTACCCAAGAGGGGAATCCGATCGCAGAATGGGTCGTACCGGAAGGGCAATATTTTGTCATGGGTGATAATCGCGATCACAGTGATGATAGTCGTTTTTGGGGATTTGTGCCGGAAAAAAATATCGTCGGTAAAGCCACTTATATTTGGATGAGCTTAGAAAAAGAACCAAACGAATGGCCGACAGGCTTACGTTTCGAACGTTTCTTTACAGCAATTAAATAAAATGAATCATTTAGAGAGATTAGAGCGAAAAATCGGTTATCAATTTAGGGATATCTCGCTCTTAAAATTAGCACTCACCCACCGAAGTGCTGCCACAAAACATAATGAACGCCTAGAATTTCTAGGCGATTCTATCCTCAATTTCACGATTGCCGAAGCCTTGTATCATCAATTCCCTCATTGTAACGAAGGTGAACTGAGTCGTATGCGGGCGACTTTAGTGAGAGAAAAAACATTAGCAGTGTTAGCACGTCAGTTTGAACTGGGAGAATATATGTCGCTTGGTTCCGGGGAGTTAAAGAGCGGCGGTTTTCGCCGTGAATCAATCCTTGCGGACTGTGTGGAGGCTATTATTGGCGCGATGTCGTTGGATCAAGGCATTATTCTAACGACACAAGTGATTCGAACTTGGTATCAAACTCTGTTGGCAGAAATCAAACCGGGTGATAACCAAAAAGACGCGAAAACCCGCCTACAGGAATATTTACAAGGTAAAGGGTTGGCATTGCCAAGTTATGAAGTTATTAATATTCAAGGTGAACCCCATTGCCAGACTTTCACTGTTGAATGCAAAGTGAAAAATGTAGCTAAAATTGACCGCACTTTCGTGGCGAAAGGATCAAGTCGCCGTAAAGCAGAACAGGCTGCGGCAGAACAAATTTTACAAGAATTGGAAATCAAATGACCGAACAATTTAACAAAACCTATTGCGGCTTTATTGCCATTGTAGGTCGCCCGAATGTCGGGAAATCAACGCTCTTAAATAAAATTTTAGGGCAGAAAATCTCAATTACTTCACGTAAAGCCCAAACCACCCGTCACCGTATTGTGGGGATCAAAACAGAAGGGGCTTATCAAGAAATTTATGTGGATACTCCGGGGCTTCATATTGAAGAAAAACGTGCTATCAATCGTTTAATGAACCGTGCGGCGAGTAGTGCCATTGGCGATGTGGATCTTATCATTTTTGTGGTGGACGGCACCCATTGGAATGCCGATGATGAAATGGTGTTAAACAAACTTCGCAACGCGAAAGTACCGGTAGTATTGGCGATTAACAAGGTAGATAACATCAAAAATAAAGATGATTTATTGCCGTTTATCACTGAATTAAGCGGTAAATTTGATTTTGCACATATCGTACCGATTTCTGCCCAACGTGGTAATAATGTTGGTGAACTTAAAAAAATTGTGCGTGTTTCCTTACGGGAAGGTGTACATCATTTTCCTGAAGATTATGTCACAGATCGCTCGCAACGTTTTATGGCATCGGAAATTATCCGTGAAAAATTAATGCGTTTTACCGGCGAAGAATTGCCTTATTCGGTCACTGTTGAAATTGAACAATTTAAACTGAATGAACGTGGCACTTATGAAATCAACGGGTTGATTTTGGTTGAACGTGAAGGGCAAAAGAAAATGGTGATTGGCGCACAGGGGCAGAAAATTAAAACTATTGGTATGGAAGCCCGTGCGGATATGGAACGTTTATTTGATAACAAAGTCCATCTCGAACTTTGGGTAAAAGTGAAGTCCGGCTGGGCGGATGATGAACGTGCATTACGTAGCTTAGGCTATATGGACGAATAAAAGTGCGGTTCGTTTTCCGTAAGTTTTATCATGTAGAAAGCCAAGGTGAATCCTTGGCTTTTTGTTTGAAAATGAACTAAAAAAACAACCGCACTTTATGCTTAAAAAGGATTAAGCCTCATTGCCAATCCCTAAGGCACAAGCATAAGCGGAACTCCATGCCCATTGGAAGTTATAACCCCCAAGCCAACCGGCAACATCCAATACTTCACCGATAAAATATAGTCCTTTTATTTGCTGACTTTCCATAGTTTTGGAAGAAATATGATGAGTGTCCACCCCACCCATGGTAACTTCCGCCGTACGATAACCTTCCGTTCCATTTGGTACAAATTGCCAATGATGAACTAAATCCAGCAGATTTTTTAACCGCTCTTTGTTGAGGTTAGCGATCGCTTCATCTTGAATAAACCCTTGTTCGAGCCAAAGCTCGACTAATTTTTTCGGCAGTAATCGCGTCAGCACGGTTTTTAGCATGAGTTTTGGTGATTGTTGCTTGGTTTGATGGATTTCTTCTTGCAGATTGTGTGTCGGCAATAAATCAATTTCCACACTTTCATTCAGTTGCCAATAATTAGAGATTTGTAGTACGGCGGGACCTGAAATACCACGATGAGTGAAAAGTAACTGATTGTGAAAAGACTTTCCGCATGTTGCCGTGATCGTGACCGGTAGGCCAATGCCTGAAAGTGCGGTCAAAAATCGATCGGTTTCCCGATAAGTGAAAGGCACAAGGCTGGCTCGTGGTGGAATGACGTTAATGCCAAATTGTTCCGCCAGTTTATAACCAAAGGGGGTTGCGCCTAAGCCGGGCATTGAAAGTCCGCCGGTTGCGATAACCAAATTTCTACATTGCCATTGAGCTGAATTTACCTGCAAAATGAACCGCACTTTCTCATCATTTTCAATCCGTTCGACCTGCGATATTTCATTGCGTAAGTGTATCTTTACTTGGTATTTCTTACATTCATTCGCCAACATTTCTACAATCTGTTCTGCGCCTTCATCACAAAAAAGCTGTCCAAGCTCTTTTTCATGATAAGCAATACCGTATTCTGCAACCATTGAGATAAAATCCCAGTTGGTATAACGGGCAAGCGCGGATTTCACAAAATGTGGATTTTGCGAAAGATAGTGTGCCGGTGTCACCTCAAGGTTTGTGAAATTACAAAATCCGCCGCCAGACATTAAGATTTTTCGTCCAATTTTTTTACCATTATCCAGCACGGTTACTTCTTTGCCTAATTTTCCTAGTTGTGCCGCACAAAATAAGCCGGCTGCACCGGCACCGATAATCAGGGTTTCGGAATAATGGCTCACTGTGTTTGTCCTCGGTCTAAAAATTCTAACATCTTCATACGTTGAATCACCATGCGGCGATCAACAGCAGCATTACCGGTATCTAATAATTGCTGTAAATAATTTTTTGCTTGTGAATAATTACGTTGTTCAAGTTCAATTGTAGCCAGCAAAGAAATACTCGACACTTCTTTTTTATCCTGTTCTAGGGCTTGTGTTAAAAGTTGCTGAATTTCGGGCGTAAGCCGCTGACCTGCTTGGTAATAAAGTGCGGTCGCTTTTAAGCCTAAAATATTCGGTTTGCTGCCCGATAATTTTTCTGCGTTTGCATAGGCAATGAGGGCATGGTCAAACTCATTATTTTGTACATAAGCCTCGCCGAGTTGAATCCACGCCTCGTCGTTATTTGGATTGGCACGTAATTTATCTTGGATTTTACTAATTACATCTTCTTTTTTGTGAAAGTCTGCCATTTCAATTTGCTTGTTATGTTGGGAAATCATCGCTTGCTTACCTTCTTGTAAGCGTGAAAAACGATCAAGAGATAAATAATAGCTAAGTGGGATGGCTAGGAGTAACGCAAAAATACATAGCATGATTTTTCCATTGCTCTTTTGCGGAAAATGCGTATTTTGCTCGACTTGCTCAAGGTTATTGAATGCTGAAAGGGAAGTATTATCCTCAAGCCGAGAAGTTCTTTGTCGGGAATACCAAATCAACCCGAAGGCTAAAATAAGTAATCCTATCGGTAATAGCCATAATAATGCCGTATTCCATTGGAAAGGCGGTTTGTAATTGACAAAATCACCGAATCTTGCCTTCATTGTGTCGATAATTTGCTGATTTGTTTTGCCTTCATTCACCATATTATAGACTTCAATCCGCAAGTCATAAGCGATGGGTGAATTGGATTCTACCAAGTTTTGGTTTTGGCATTGCGGGCAACGTAAAGATTTTGCCAGTTGTACGGCTCGGGTGCGATCCGCCTGGTTTTTAAATTGGTAGGTATCGACTATTTCAGCTTGGGCAAACAAGCTGAATAGGAATAAAAGTGCGGTTAAAAACGTTCTCATTTTTTCATTAATTCTTGAATTTTCGGCACAAAAATGTTTTCCCAGGTTTCACGTTCAAGTAATCCTGAATGGCGATAACGAATCACGCCGTGCATATCCACCAAATAAGTTTCCGGTGCGCCATCTACGCCAAGTTTTAGAGCAAGCTCGCCGTGGCTGTCATCAATCGTGAAAAGAAAGGGATTGCCCATTCTTTTGAGCATTTCACGTCCATTTTGTGGGTTGTCCCGATAATCAATACCGATGATCGGTGTGGTTTTGGCAATATCCATTAATAGCGGATGTTCTTCCTTGCAATAGCCGCACCAACTGCCCCAAACATTCAATAAAAATGCTTGCTTCGGGAAATTTTTCGGGCTGATCTTTTGCGAGGGGGCAAGTAAATTTGCCTGATAAAATTCCGGTACGGGTTTATCAATTAGCGCAGAGGAGATTTTTTTCGGATCCTGATTTAGCCCGGCGATTAATAAAATACATACCGCTAAAAGCATAAAGAGCGGTGTAAAAAAAAGTAGTTTTTTCTTCATTATTTTTCCCGTTTTCGACGCAAAGTCAGCGTACTAAAAAATGCGCCCAATGCCATTAAAATTCCGCCAGCCCAAAGCCAACGAATCAGCGGTTTATAATGTAGGCGGAAGGTAAATTCGCCTTTGCCGAGGGCATCGCCCATGACGATATATAAATCCCCCCAAAAATTTCCGTTTAAGCCGACTTCACTCATAGTCATGGTTCGAACATCGTAATAACGGCGTTCGGGAACAATTGTTGCGTAAACTTTACCATTTTCGGTTACATCGAAAACAGCGACTTCAGCGGTGAAATTCGGGCCGATTTCATTAGAAAATTGACGGTAATAAAATTCATATTGCCCTAGTTTTTGGCTTTGTTGCGGCGCAAGACGAGCACCAATTTCACTACCAAAATAACTGCTCATCACCGCCCCCATCGTTGCAATAGCAACACCGCAATGGGCAAGAATCATACCAAACTGAGTTAAACGAATTTTGCGCCAGTTTTGCCATAAAGTAGCAAAGAAAAGCCAGATAGCAAGACTTAATAATGAGAAAGCAAAGCTGTGAAAAGTGAGCGTATCATTATTGTGAATTTGCTGCCAAATCATTAAGGCGGATAGTCCGAAAGAGGGGATGAGTAGTAATAAACAACGTGCGAAAAAAGCACGATCAAATTTTGATTGGCGTAATGCGAGGGAAACGACCATGGCAATGAGCATCCCCGTTAAAATAGGTAAGAAAATACTGTTGAAATAGGGGCTGCCGACAGAAATCGATCCCCAATTCATAGCTTGAAACAGCATAGGATAGAATGTGCCTAAAAAGGTGGAAACAATCGCAATCGTTAATAGAATATTGAATAATAAAATACCGCCAGTTTTAGAAATCAGCCGAAATCTGACCGCACTTTGCGTATTATTGCTTGCGCGCAGAGCAAATAACCCGAAGGCAAATAGCGTGAGTAAAAAGAAAATTAATAGCAGTATATAACCACGGGTGTTATCCAAAGCAAAAGCATGAACCGAGGTGAGTGCACCGGAGCGTACGATAAATGTTCCCAGTATGCTGAAGGCGAAAGCAAGGAGAGAAAACAGGGTTGTCCAATAATTAAACGCCCCTTGTTTTTCAGTAATCGTTAAACTATGCAACAAACCAAGCCCCACTAACCATGGCATCAGCGAGGCATTTTCCACCGGATCCCAAAACCACCAGCCGCCCCAACCCAGCTCGTAATATGCCCACCAAGCACCCAATACAATACCAAGTGTGAGAAATAACCAAGAAAACAATATCCAGCCACGCATTTTATGGGCAATTTGTTTGACAGGCAGGTTATAAATCAGCGCGGATAGCGTCATTGCAAAATTCACTGCAAAGCCCACATAACCAATATAGAGCAATGGCGGGTGAAAAATTAATCCCACATCTTGAAGCATTGGATTGAGATCCCGCCCTTCCATTGGTGCGGGAAAAATACGCCCAAAGGGATTAGAATAAAATAGAATAAAAACGGCAAATCCTAAGCAAATTAAACCGAGTAAGGAGAGCGTTTGCGTGGAAAAAGTGCGGTCATTTTTTCGGTTGAAAATAGCAAAAGCGGCAAGCCATAAACTTAATGAAAATAACCAGAACAGCATGGATCCTTCGTGTCCTCCCCACGTGGCGGCGACTTTGAAGAATGTCGGTAGCTGGGAATTGGAGTGCGCTGCCACATATTCAAGCGTGAAATCGTCCACGGCAAAAGAATAGGCGAGAATGCTAATGGAGATGATCGTTGAGAGGGTAAAAATATAGCTTAACCACCAAGCGGAATTAATTAACGTTGAATTTTTTTTGAGTAAGCCGATTTGTGGCAGCAATGCAAGGAACAAAGCACTAATAGTGGCAACTAAAAGAGAAAGGAAACCAAGTTCTGGGAGCATAATAAAATTTATTTTTAAATGATTAAAATCGGGTTTCAAAAAAGAAAGGCGCATATTAATACGCCTTTCTCTATAAAACAACTATTACCTAAGCAACCGTTAACTGTCCCGCATACAAAATAAAGTACCGCAGACAGAGTACACCGATTAAGTCAAAAACCGATACTAGAATGATAAAGTTACGGTTATATTTGAGTCGTTCGGATGAAAGCATATTTGCAATTAACGGTGTTAAAATCCCGATAAAGAATACACCAATCCAGAATACCATTCCCCAAAATCCGGAAAGCGCGTTGTGAAGTGCAACGGTTTTTTGCCCGCCACCAAAATGTAATCCCACAAAGAAACACACTAACAATCCAAGCTCTGTTACCATAACCGGCACTTCAAATTTGTGTATAAAGTGGGATTCGTGGGAATCGCCTTTTAGTTTGCCGGCAATCAAAATCATTAAGAATGTTGCCGCAATACCGGAGGATGTGCCTGAAGCTAAGAACAATGCCGGCAATACAGGGTTATTCAGCATTGGATAACTAATTAGGGCAGAAAGTAAGAAACCGGTGTAAGCGCCTAGTACTGCCGCCAATATGAATAAAAGTACTTCCACCGGATTGGTTAAACGTTCTGCAAAGTTAATTAGCTTCATCACAAATTTTAGTTTTGGCATAAAGCGATGGACGATTGCTTCAATTTCATTTTTGAATATCGTAATGCCCCATAATACCAAGAACAGCATATAAATTTGGAAGAGCATAACCCCCATAGACATGACGGAATCAAACTGATAGTTGAACATCAATTTCCAGAATGTCCAAGGGCGTGCCAAGTGGAAAATTAACAGTGTTAAGCCGATTAATGTCGGTACCGAGCCTAAAATCAAACCGGCACGAATAATCCAGTTTTGGCTTGGATTTTCCAATTTATGGCTACGTTTAAATGCAACGGCTAATTGTACTGCACCGGATGAGATCCCGAGTAAAAACAAATAGATCGCAATGGTTGAGTCCCACACTAAATTTGGTGTGTGGAACGGAACTGGATAATCTAACATCATCTTCTAGGCTCCCCATGTTGGAATGGAATATGGTAGAGATTTGGTTGTGTCCCTAATTCCACTTTTGTGCGATAAACCGGTTTTTCTTTTACCTTACGGGCTACTTCACTGGTCGGATCGTTCATATCGCCAAAGGTTAATGCTTTTGTCGGACAAGCCTCTACACAGGCAGGCTGTTTACCATTGGCTAAATTAGTGTCACGACAGAAGTTACATTTATCTGCTGTTAAATGTTCCGGATGAATGAAACGTACACGATACGGGCAAACTGCAATACAATATTGGCAGCCTACACATAAATCTTTATGCACATCGACAATACCGGTTTCTTTATCAATGAAAGATGCCCCGGTTGGACAAACCGCCACACAAGGCGCATTTGTACAGTGTTGGCAAGATTGACGGAAAAACTCATATTTTTGGTTTGGAAATTCGCCATAAGGTTCGCTGCGCAAAATCTCTAAACGAGATACGCCTTGCGGCACTTGGTTGACATCACGGCAAGCATCCATACAGGCCGTACAGCCAATGCAAGTCGTTTCATCATGCACCATTGCGTAACGTTTGGTTTTATCCGCCTTGTCTTCTTTTGCTAAAGAAGTTAAGGATGTTCCCGTCATAAGGATCACTGCCCCCATGCCGGAAACAAAGTTTCGGCGTGAGCAAGTTGTCATTGTTTATCCTTTTGTTCGGTTGATTTTTCTTGTTCGGCTTGGCGTTTTTGTTGTTCACCATGACAGTCAACACAAAGTTTTACACGTTGTTTTGGTTCAATACCTTTCATAGCATCATCTTTAGGATGAAGTGTGTGGCAGCTGGCACAAGGTAATTTCATTGCGTGAACGTCATGAGCCCAAAGTTTTTCACGTAATTTATCAGGTTGGTGGCAAGCAAAACAAACTTGATTTTGTTCTTGCACGGAATACATCGGTTTTTTCTCACCAAAAATATCACCTTCAAAACGCATTACATCTTTTGCACCACGGCGGTGGTTTTCAGTGATATCTCCGTGACAGCTTACGCAGGTGATCGGTTTGCCGTTGTTTGGATTTTTTTGGTTTAAGTGTGCACCATGGAATTTGCCAAAGTGTAGCTCACCACCGGATTGATCCAATGTTTGATTTTTATCTACTTTGTCAAATTTATGACATTTCGCACAATATTGGTTTGGATCACGTTGGTTGTCTAATTGCGGTTCGTAATTTTGTGTAGAATCCGTTTGTGCATGTGCAATCATTGGTGTTGCAGCAGCAAAAATAAGCAATGCTACTGCTTTTGCCATATTGCGAATAAAAGAAGTTAAATTCATTTGGATTACCTCAAATTTATTGTTGAAAATAACCGCACTTTTTTGTTAAGACGCAAAGTGCGGTGATTTTTCTTATTGTTTTGGCCCTGCACCTTCAGCTAATTTGCCGTTGGCTTTTGCTTCTTTTTCCCATTGAGGTACAACTGTTTTTAAGAATTCTTCTTTTGCTTGACGTTCTTTTTCAATATCAATACCCATTACTTTCCAAGCTTTTTCTGCTGTGGAAATATCAGGGATTTCAACCGGTGTTTTCACGCCATGTTTGGTTAAAATAACGGCAAGTTTAGTGCGTGCATCAGCGGCTTTATCTAAACCGGAACCTAGTACACGAAGCATAATATCCGGTGCGTGCATATGACCGCCATGGCTCGCTGCCGAATAGTCCCAACGCCATTGTGCGTGACGGATATTCATTAATGCAGGTTCCATTTCTTCTTTACTTGCACCCGCATCCCAAGCTGCTTTTGCCTCAAAGTGAGCTTTCACAACTTGATCTTCTAAACGACCCATTACATCTTTAACATCTTTTTTACGTGAAGCAACGATGTCTTTTAGTTTTTCTTTGCTTTGATCGTGACAGTTTGCACAAGTTGATTCAAAGGCATCAAACGGATTTTGGATTTGGTGATCGGTATAAACTTTTCCATCTGCATCCTGTACTTTTGGCATATGACAATCCACACAGGTTACGCCGTTTTTACCGTGCATCCCTAAAGACCAAATTTCAAAGTCCGGATGCTGTGCTTTCAACATTGGTGCTTTAGAAAGAGAGTGAGTCCAGTCGCTGAAGCCAATATCATCATAGTATTTTTCAATGTCATCAACCGTTTGACCGTTATTCCAAGGGAATGTGACTTGTTTTATATCACCGGCAAAGTAGTATTCAACATGGCAGTTTGCACAGATTTCCGCACGTTGTTCTGTACGTGCAGCTGTGTTGAAACTAAGGTTCGCTTGCTCTTTTCCTTCTGCTTTTGCCTTGGCTTGTAAAGCATTGTTGAGGTGATCTAACGCACGTAAAACGTGTGGGCGTGCAATACGCAACGCAGGCTTTCCTTCTGCAAAATCTTTAGAGGTGGTATCGTGACAATCTGCACAACCTATTGCATTCACGATTTCAGGCCCGCCTTTTGCCCATTTCGCATTAAAGTAACCTTCTTCGCCCCATTCAGCGATTAAACGGGGAACATCAGGACCTTTACATGTCCAACATGCCATAGGCTGAGGACCGTCATTGGCCGTTTTCGGCGCACCGGTACGCAAAATATCACGCACGTCTTTAACCGCATAAGCGTGACCACGTGGTGCATTATATTCTTTAGAGAAAGCATATCCGCCCCAAAGTACAATCAAGCGTGGATTTTCTTCATTGGCATAAATTAATTTATCCCCTTTCTCCGTCGCTTTCCAAGACTGGAATTGTTTTGGATATTTTTCTGCGAATTTTTCATTTACGGCTTCAATTTTTAAATTTGGATTTGGTGCTTCAACCGGTTGTTCAACAGGTTTATAGACCATTTCTGCCATAGCTGAATTGTAGGTACCTAAAGTTGCGAAAGAAATTGCCAAAATCAGGCTTTTTCTCAATGCTTTCATAATAATCACTCCATAAAAAATAAGGAAAGTAAAATAGCATTAAATGCGAACCATTATTATTGATAAGCTATTGAAATAGCTTAAAAAAATAGAGGTTCATGTAATGGTAACAATAGCAAAAGTTCAATGATTTTCTAGAACGATTTGAGAAAAAGCTGTTTTAGATCAAAGTAACAATAAAAAATACCTCTAAATGAGTAATGATTTAATATGGTTAAAATGAGGATGTAGAGAGAGGGAAAACAGAGAACTGTTTGGTTATAAATAGTCTGCTTATCTAAATGATTCTTTTAGTTTTTTTATAATATTCATTACAGAAAAACCACTACTGTAATCTGTGTTTTATTATTAAATAAAATTCTTTTTTGACAGATAAAAAATTGTGTTTTTTATAGGTAGATCCCATCAGATTTGTTATTCATTTGCAATGAAATAGTCGGATAAATAAAAAGAAACTTTTGCGATCCGGTTTGAGCAGGTTTTTACGAAAACTTCAAATTTAAAGCCCGTTAAATCGGGCTTTAAAATAGAGATAAGCGTTTATTTTTTCTTCTGGCAATTCGGACAAATATAGCTATTGCGTTGTCCAATAATTAAACTTTCAATTTTTGTACCGCACTTTGGACAAGGTTTGTCTTTGTTACCATATACTAATAATTCTTGTGCGAAATAGCCGGGGCGGCCATCCGGTTGTAAAAAATCTTTGAGTGTTGTTCCACCCTGTTGTATTGCTTTTTCTAACACAGATTTGATCGTATCTACTAATAATATGCATTGTTTTCGGGTGAGATTTGCTGTCACTTTTTGTGGATGTAAGCCGCATAAAAATAAACTTTCATTGGCATAAATATTACCGACGCCGACCACGACGGCATTATCCATTAAGAAAGTTTTAAGTGCGGTCAATTTTTTACGGGATTTTTTGAAGAGATATTCAGCATTAAACTCATCGGAAAGTGGCTCAGGGCCAAGTTTCAAGAAAAGATGAAATTCGTCAAGATTTTCTGTCCATAGCCATGCGCCAAAGCGGCGGGGATCGTTATAGCGCAATAATTTCCCGTTATTCATAATAATATCTAGGTGATCGTGTTTATCAATAGGGCTGTCGTGCGGCACAATTCGAACTGAGCCGGACATACCTAAATGCCCGATGATATAGCCTTGTTCTGTATGGATGATAAGATATTTTGCCCGACGTGAGAGTTTTAGAATTTTCACATTGGTCAGTTCCATTAATTCAGGTGAAACAGCCCAACGTAATTTAGGTTGGCGAACAGTTATTTTTTCAATAGTAAAACCTGTTAAATAGGGGCTTATACCACGTAGGGCAGTTTCAACTTCAGGTAATTCCGGCATAATTGAGTTCTCTAATGAATTTTTTGTACAAAAAAACCCGAGCGATGTCGGGCTTTTTCAAATCGGCAAAATTATTTGATTTTTGCTTCTTTATAGATAACGTGTTTACGTACTACCGGATCAAATTTTTTGATTTCCATTTTTTCAGGCATGTTACGTTTGTTTTTATCGGTTGTGTAGAAGTGACCGGTCTCTGCAGTAGAAACTAAACGGATTTTCTCACGAGCGCCTTTCGCTGCCATGTCTTAGCTCCTTTTATTAGATTTTTTCGCCACGAGCACGGATTTCAGCTAACACTGCATCAATGCCTTTTTTATCAATAATACGCATACCTTTTGCTGTTAAGCGCAAAGTTACGAAACGGTTTTCACTTTCAACCCAAAAACGGTGAGTGTGAAGGTTTGGAAGAAAACGACGACGTGTCGCATTCATTGCGTGTGAGCGGTTATTACCCACAGCCGGACGCTTGCCTGTTACTTGACAAACTCTAGACATAATAATCTCCAATAATTAAATATAAGCTCGAGCTTACGGTTCGGATTGCTCTAAATCTGGCTTAACCAGATTTGCTGCCTCGTCAGGTCGCGCAAATCCGACCCGCTTACTATATTAAAGGTGGCAGATTATACTGACTTTATTTCCATTTCTCAAGCATAAATACGATTTTCCTAAGGGAGTAGAAAAAAATCAGTAATTTTTATGAGAACTAAAGGAAATTATGCTCGGCAAAGGAATAGCAATCGCTTTTTCCCACAATGAAATGATCAAGAACACGAATTTCCATTAATTCTGCCGCCTCACAAATTTTTTGTGTGACGAGTTGATCCGCCTGGCTAGGTTCTGCTACCCCTGAAGGATGGTTATGTACCAAAATGAGCGCTGCAGCATTGCAATAAAGCGCTTCTTTGATTATTTCACGCGGATATACGTTTGCGACATTAATTGTGCCTAAAAACAACCGCTCTTTTTTAATGAGTCTGTGTTGATTGTCTAAAAATAACACCATAAAAATTTCACGTTCTTCATGTTGTAGCTCAATTCTTAAATAGAGTTTGACTGTCTCCGGGTCGGTAAAAATTTGTGAATGAAGCATTTCTTGTTTAAGGTAGCGCTTGGTCATTTCAGTAGTCGCTTGGAGTTGAATAAATTGCGTAATACCTAAACCTTTCATTGCACAAAAAGAAATTTGATCGGCTGAAAGCAGGGCTCGAAGCGAACCAAAATGCTCAATGACTTGCTGTGAAAGTTGCAGAACAGGGCAGTCTTTTATGCCGGTACGTAAAAAAATTGCTAAGAGTTCTTGGTCTGAAAGAGTGGCGGCTCCATATTTTAATAACTTTTCTCGCGGCATAAGTTGGTGAATTTCCATTGGTTTTACCTTATATCAATAAAAATCTCCCAGATTTTGACCGCTCTTCTATGATTTGACTATTGAGGCATGTAAATACTGCGTAGCGGATCGTGAAAATAAAATTTTTTATTCAACTAAATTGAAGTAAAATACATAAATTGTGGTTAACCACTAACAAATTAAACGGAGAGGAAATGAAGCTAAGTGGAAAATGTATTGTTGTGGGAATAACAGGAGGAATTGCAGCCTATAAAACCATTGAGTTTATTCGCTTATTGTGTAAAGCGGAGGCTGAAGTCCGTGTGGTATTGACACCCGCTGCCGCAGAATTTGTTACCCCCCTGACTTTACAAGCTATTTCCGGTAATGCGGTCGCACAATCTTTACTTGACCCGCAGGCGGAACTCGCTATGGGACATATTGAGCTTGCAAAATGGGCTGATGCGGTGATAATTGCGCCGGCTAGTGCGGATTTTATTGCTCGTTTTGCGGTGGGGATGGCAAATGATTTGCTTTCTACAATTTGTTTAGCAACCGATGCACCGATTTTTCTTGCTCCGGCAATGAATCAACAAATGTTCCGTCAACAAATTACCCGACAAAATTTGACCGCACTTCAAGCGAGAGGCATACAGATGATAGGTCCAAATAGTGGTTTTCAGGCTTGTGGTGATATGGGAGCAGGGCGGATGTCGGAGCCGATGGAAATATTTACGGCACTTTCGGTTTTTTTCACACAACGCCAAGACTTACAAGGATTAAATGTGGCGATCACTGCAGGCCCGACTCGAGAAGCCATTGATCCTGTCCGTTATATTTCCAATCATAGCTCTGGAAAAATGGGCTTTGCTATTGCAGACAGTTTTGCAAAACGTGGGGCGAATGTCACATTAATTAGCGGCCCTGTAAATTTACCGACACCGAATAATGTGACACGTATTGATGTCGTATCGGCAAAAGAAATGTGGCAAGTTTCCCTTGAAAATGCCGTTAAAAATCAGATTTTTATTGGCTGTGCAGCGGTGGCCGATTATCGTGTTGCGGATATTGCCGAACAGAAAATTAAAAAATCTGCTGAGGAAATGTTGCTTAAATTAGTTAAAAATCCGGATATTATTGCAGATGTAGGGCATTTAACGAGAAATCGTCCTTTTACAGTGGGATTTGCAGCAGAAACGCAAAATCTTGCTGATTATGCAAAGGCGAAACTAAAACGTAAAAATTTAGATATGATTTGTGCGAATGATGTATCTGGCGGGCAAGTGTTTAATGCTGATGACAATGCTTTACAGCTTTTCTGGAAAGCAGGCGGGGCAACCCTTTCTTTTAAATCGAAAACTGAACTTGCAGCTGATTTAGTTGATGAGATCGTTAAACAATATCAAAAAACATAGTAATTTTTGACCGCACTTTATGCAAGAAATAGAATTTCAAACGGAGTATAAAATGAAAAAAATTGATGTAAAAATTTTAGATCAACGTATTGGAAAAGAATTTCCTTTACCTACTTATGCCACTGCAGGCTCTGCCGGTCTGGATTTGCGGGCTCTAATTGATGAAAGTTTTGAAATTCAACCGAATGAAACAAAATTGATTCCGACAGGTTTATCCGTCTATATCGCCGATCCCAATCTAGCAGCGATTATTTTACCGCGTTCCGGTTTAGGGCATAAACACGGAATCGTGTTAGGAAATTTAGTGGGGTTGATTGATTCGGACTATCAAGGTCCATTGATGGTTTCCGTGTGGAATCGAGGTTCTGAACCTTTTAAAATTGAAGTGGGTGATCGGATTGCGCAGTTAGTATTTGTTCCCGTGGTACAGGCAGAATTCAATCTTGTTCAGGATTTTCAACAAACCGAGCGTGGTGAAGGCGGTTTTGGACATTCAGGCAAACAGTAACCTATGATAGAAGAACAGTTATCTTTATCCGGTGTAGATGAAATTGCACCGGAAGTAAAAATACCGAAAATTGAAAAACGTACCGTGAAAGAGCGTCGTCAGCAAGTATTAACGGTATTAACCCATATGCTACATTCTGAACGGGGAATGGAGCGTATGACTACTGCCCGTCTGGCACAGGAAGTTGGTGTGTCGGAGGCTGCACTCTATCGTTATTTCCCGAGTAAAACAAAAATATTTGAAGCGTTGATTGAAAATATTGAAAGTAATTTATTGAGCCGAATCAATGCTTCTATACGTAATGAAACCAATACGCTGAATCGTGTCCATGATATTTTACAAATGATTTTGGATTTTGCCCGTAAAAATCCCGGTTTCACACGCATTTTAACGGGGCATGCGCTAATGTTTGAAGGGGCGGAATTACAGGCACGCGTAGCAATGTTTTTTGATCGCCTTGAAATGCAATTTGTGAATATTCTACAAATGCGTAAATTACGGGAAGGAAAGGGATTTGCAGTGGATATTCGTATTATTGCCGCACATTTAGTAACCTTATGCGAGGGACAATTTATGCGTTATGTTCGAACGAATTTCCGCGTAACATCAAGCCAATCTTTTGAACAACAATGGCGCTTTATTGAACCTTTATTTGCCTAATTGACTTTCTTAAGGAAATGTATGATTATTCCATGGCAGAGTTTGGAATCCGAAACCCTTGATAATATTGTTGAAAGTGTCATATTACGCGAGGGTACCGATTACGGAGCGGAAGAAATTCCATTTGCACGTAAAAAAGAACAATTATTAGAAAAAATCCGTAATGGAAGTGCGGTCATTATCTGGTCAGAATTACACGAATCCATTGATATAAAAGATAAAATGGAGTTTTTGAAGTAGAAACTGCTAAGGAGTCAATATGTCAAATTACATTGATGCTGACATTGAGGTGGAACAATTACATGCTGAGCACCCAGCAAGAGATCCGGCTTTAGATTGGTTTTTGACACATTGCCATTTACATAAATACCCAGCGAAATCAACTTTGATTTATGCCGGGGAAGATGCAACCACGCTTTATTATGTAATTAAAGGTACTGTGATGGTTTCAGCAAAAGATGATGAAGGCAAAGAGATGATTTTAACTTATCTCGGCGCGGGGGAATTTTTTGGTGAAGCGGGTTTGTTTGATGAAGGATCAAAGCGCTCGGCTTGGGTAAAAACCAAAACACCTTGCGAGATTGCTGAAGTTTCTTATAAAAAATATCGTCAATTGATCCAAATTAATCCTGAGATTTTAATGTTTTTAACTGCACAATTAGCACGTCGGGTGCAGAATACTTCTCGCCAAGTAAGTAATTTGGCATTTTTAGATGTTGCCGGACGTATTGCTCAAACGCTGATTAACCTTGCCAAACAACCTGAGGCAATGACTCATCCGGATGGTATGCAAATTAAAATTACCCGCCAAGAAATTGGGCAAATGGTCGGCTGTTCTCGTGAAACAGTAGGACGCATTATCAAAATGCTAGAGGATCAAAATTTGATTTATGCCCATGGTAAAACGATTGTTGTTTATGGCGTAAGATAACAGGTAAGACCACTGAAAAGTGGTTTTTTTATAATGTCGGAAAAGTTTTTTGCATATTTAATATTCAAATAGATATACATTAAATTGACAATAGGGGAAAAGGATTCTATTATACGCACATTCTTACAAATGTGTAGGAATACAGGATTGGTCTCCTGAAAAGTGGCTTAAAAGGTTGAAAAACCTTTTTTATTGTTTTATGTCGCGCAGACTAGAACACCTCCATGGTGAGCTAGGTAGAAATTCCGCAAGGATGCGTACAGTAAGCCACTTGCTGTTAAGACCAATTCTGCTTAGTTCACCACCCTAGAAATAGTCTAATAAACTTTCCAAATTTTATTCTCCCAAATTAACGTGTCATAAATAATCCTGAGCGTAGTTTTTATCTTTAGTTTTTTATTAAAATATTGCTTAATGGTTTGAATAGTATGTAAAGTCATTATTTTTTAGCTAACTAAAAACTCCCTTCTGTGAAAGTGGATTTTCACTTAAAAATCAGGGTATTTTTATGTTAGACTGACACGAATTTTTCTATAAAGGCATTCCAGTGCAGTTCACTCGTTCAGTTTCTTTACGTATTGCAAAATATCTTTCTCTTATCATTATTGCTGCCGGGGTTATCAGTTCTCTGAGTTTAGCGATTATGGCGAGTAATGAATCCGATGCTGAAGCGATTAACGTTTCCGGTTCATTGCGTATGCAAAGTTATCGTTTGTTGTACTTGATGGAAAAGCGGCCGGATACCGTTGAAAAAAATCTAGGTTTTTATGAAAAAAGCCTCTATGCCCCAAGTTTGGTGAATATTCAGCATCAATTATTTGCTCCCGATGCAGTGAAACAATCGTACCAAACTATTCTTCAACGTTGGGCAGTAATGGAAAATTTTGCCCGACAAAATGATATTCAACAATACAGTCAAAATCTCATGGATTATGTGAGTGAAGTGGACTATTTTGTGTTTGAATTGCAGCGTTTTAGTGAGCAAAAATGGATTTTTGCGTTATCCGTACTGTGTTTTTCGATGTTACTCATTGTGGGGATGGTGTCTTATGTCATTTGGTTTACGCAACGTGAAGTGGTTAAACCGTTAAAATTGCTCACACGAGCCAGTATACAAGTACAAATGCGCCAGTTTAACCATATTCCGCTTGATACGAAAAATGATAATGAGCTTGGTACGTTAGCGCGTGTGTTCACGCAAATGTCAACAGAATTGGGTAAACTGTATTCACGTCTTGAAGATGCAGTGAATGAAAAAACGCAAAAATTACGTCAAACCAACCGCTCTTTATCGACCCTCTACCAAAGCTCACAGTTACTTACTGTGAATGCCATTAATGATAAAATTCTTAGCCAAGTATTGCAGCAGATTTTTGTTAGTGAACATTTGAGCTATATTGAACTGGATATTTTGGGGGCGGAACATTGGGATATTGCATTAGGACAGAAAAACACGTCTCAGAGTTTGGAAACACAAGAATTGAAAGTGGAAAGTGAGACCCTGGGTGTACTTTCATGGCAAGCAGGACTACCTTGCCCTGATCCTCGAATGATGCAAAATTTGGTGCAAATGTTAGCTCGAGCCTTATATTTCCACAAAAATCAACGTCAGCAAGAACAACTTTTATTAATGGAAGAACGATCAATTATTGCACGAGAGTTACATGATTCATTGGCTCAAGTATTATCTTTTTTACAGATCCAACTTGCCTTGTTGAAATATAATTTGAAGAAGAATGATGAGGCGGCACAACAGAAAAGTTTTGCCATTATTGATAGCTTTGAACAAGCCCTTTCTAGCGGTTATGTGCAGTTGCGTGAGTTGTTGGCTACCTTTCGTCTAACCGTACAAGAGGCTAATTTACAACAGGCATTGGAACAAGTTGTTGATTCTTTGCGTCCGCAAACCAATATGCGAATGAGGGTAAATAGCCAACTCCCGTCACAAAGCTTAAATCCTCAGCAACTCGTCCATTTGCTGCAAGTTGTACGTGAAGCTACTTTAAATGCGATTAAGCATTCTCAAGGAACAACAATTGAAATTACCGCGCATATCAATACGGAGGGGGAGTACGAAATCCTTATTCAGGATGACGGTGTTGGTATTCCAAGTTTAGATGAACCGGAAGGTCATTACGGATTAAATATTATGGCGGAACGTTGTGGTCAGCTTGGTGCAGAATTAACCATTAGTCGCCGTGAACTGGGCGGGACACAAGTTAAAATCACGTTGCCGCAAAAATTATTTTAAGGAAATACAATGAAAAGTTTACAACCCTTTCACACCTTTCATATCTCAGCCAATGCAAATGAGATTATTGAAGTAAAAAATCTTGAACAGTTGAAAAGGGCTTGGATTGGAGCAAAGGCTCAAAATCTTCCCGTGCTTTTTCTTGGGCAAGGGAGTAACATGCTTTTTGTCGAAGATTTTAATGGGATCGTTATTATCAATCGACTGTTGGGGATTACTCATGAACAAGATGAGCATTTTCACTATCTCCATGTTAATGCCGGGGAAAATTGGCATAATTTAGTGAGATACAGTCTTGAACAGGACATTGGAGGGCTAGAAAATCTTGCACTGATTCCGGGCTGTGCTGGGTCGGCACCGATTCAAAATATTGGCGCTTACGGTGTGGAATTTAAAGATGTTTGCCATTATGTTGATGTACTTGATTTGGCAACGGACAAACAATTTCGATTAAGTACGGAAGAATGTGATTTTGGTTATCGGGAAAGTATTTTTAAGCGCCGTTATCGGAATGATCACGTGATTACCGCGATAGGATTAAAACTGTCAAAAAATTGGCAACCCGTATTGGAATACGGTACGCTTGTGAACTTTGATAGGGAAAAGGTAACCGCGAAGGAAATATTTGATGAAGTTTGCCATATTCGTCAAAGTAAATTACCGAATCCTGACGAGTTTGGCAATGCGGGGAGTTTTTTCAAGAACCCGGTGGTTAGTGCCGAACAGTTTGCCGAACTGAAAAAACTTAACGAAAATCTACCGCACTTTCCACAGCCTGATGGACGTGTAAAGCTCGCGGCAGGTTGGCTAATTGATCAATGTAATCTTAAAGGCTTTAAAATTGGTGGTGCCTCAGTGCATAAAAAACAAGCATTAGTGCTGATTAATGAAAGTAATGCTATGGGACAAGATGTCGTGGATCTCTCTCGTTATATTCGTCGGTCGGTAGCTGAAAAATTTGCTGTCTATCTCCAACCGGAAGTTCGTTTTATCGGTGCAGAGGGAGAGATCGATAGTGAAAAGGCGATTGCTTAATTTTTTCGTGTATAAGTGGTAGAATCTGTCGTCATACTGAATAAAGATTCCTATCGATAAAGGAAATAAAATGAGTTTTAAAGAGATTTTGGATACGTTTCCAGCAATTGATCACCTAACAGGGTTAAATGTAAAACAAGATGGCGAGATCATCCATAATATTCCCGCCATAGCGGGAAAACTAGGGTCATTGCGCCTTTATAATGCCCTTGCAGAAAAATTTAATGGAAAATTAGACCGCACTTCGGCGCAACAGGGCATAGATTGGTTTGCGGAATATGTGGAAGATGCGAAGAAAAATCCGGGTAAACACCCTAATATTGACTTGCTTTTTAAGGTACTTAATGAAGGTTTGGTTTTAGAACTTGAAGTGCTAAAAAATAACTAAGTATATTGAACTTTTAATAGGTAAAACCTGTCTTAGAAAGCAAATTAGTTCAATAAACCTTTTTATTGTGCTATAAGGAAAATCACTAATTGGCAAAGTCCAAACAGAAGGAAAAAGATGGATAAAGAGACACAAATGATGTTAGTTCCTCAAGGTAGCATTGAAGGCTATATTCGTGCGGCAAATGAATATCCAATGTTGACCGCAGAGGAAGAAAAAGAATTAGCGGAACGTTTATATTATAACGGTGATATTGACGCAGCTAAGAAATTAGTGTTGTCACATCTTCGTTTTGTTATTCACGTTGCGCGTGGCTATTCCGGTTATGGTTTACCGCAGGCAGATCTTATTCAAGAAGGCAATATCGGTTTAATGAAAGCCGTGAAACGTTTTAATCCGGAAGTCGGGGTGCGTTTAGTTTCCTTTGCTGTTCATTGGATTAAGGCTGAAATCCATGAATATGTATTGCGCAACTGGCGTATTGTGAAAGTGGCGACTACAAAAGCACAGCGCAAACTATTTTTCAATCTACGCAAAATGAAACAGCGCTTAGGTTGGTTCAATGAAAATGAATTAGACATCGTGGCAAACGAGTTAGGCGTATCAAAAGAAGATGTGATCGAAATGGAATCACGTATGACCGGTGCCGACGTTGGCTTTGACTTACCAACCGATGACAGTGAAAGCGAAACTTATTCACCATCGCTTTATTTGGAAGATAAAAGTTCTAACTTCGCTGCGGAGTTAGAGAACGAAAATTTTGAAAGCCAAGCGACTGAGCAGTTAAGCAATGCCTTGCAAAGCCTTGATGAACGTAGTCAGGATATTATTAAAGCTCGTTGGTTAGATGAGAATAAAGCGACATTACATGATTTAGCAGCAAAATATAATGTGTCTGCAGAACGTATCCGCCAACTTGAGGCTAATGCTCTTAAAAAATTGAAAAATGCGGTGAGTTTTTAGTGACTTTTGAAGAAAGAAAACCTGCTAAATGATCAGCCCAAAAAGTTAGATTCATTTAATTTGAGGACTGAGTCCTGTGGAATACAGAGCTCAGTCCTTTTAACTTTACTTGAATACGCTCATTATTGTAGTAATGAATAGACTGGTGAATCGTTTCTTCAAGTTCGACGAAAGTATCAAACCGCCAGCCCAAATAACATTCTGTTTTTAACCGACCGAAAAGCTTTCCATCATCCTGTTATCCAAGCAATTTCCTTTTTTCGACATACTTTGCACAATGCTATTTGTCTCCAATATCGCTCAATAGTCCGGCAATTTGATATTGCCAACCTTGGTCGGAATGCAATATTGGCTTCGACCTGGTAAGTCTGACCGTTGCATGATGATCTGAACCCGTTTGTGGTTAATTGTCCGGTTTTTTCAATGCAAGCGTGATTCGTCGGTAACTATAGTTTCTATTGTTTTCATGATAAATCTCGGTAACTGCCTGTGTAGTCGAAAATTACCTATTTTTAACCACTTGTATGACGGACAATTTAAATTCAGGTAGGTTTTGTACCAAGTACAGCTAATTCGTTGCAACCATTAATGATTATATTGGTTAATCTAATACTGTAATGTTATTTCTTCCAGCTGAAAAGATTGATGGGTGAGTACGATTTTTCTATTTCGAAGATAAAACTCAATCACTTGTTATTTGAAAGACAGGCTGTATTCAGTCGTAAAAAATCTGCATCTCAATCAGTTGGTTGTTTACTCCAACTTTTGAGGGTAGAGCAGTTTTATGTGCGGATTGTTATTTGCTAACTCAAAAAACTATTTGTGAGGATAGTTATAGGTTTAAAAGTTTTATCTGGGTAAATTGCCTCAGAGAATATCCTTTTGGAAGTATTTCCATAATCAATGTATGGAAAATGTATGAGGCGGTTTAAAAGATCATCGCATTTGATATGGATACCGAAATTCTGTTTTAGAATATTAAAAGATAAAAGAGCCTATGTTCAGCTAGGAGTTTTATATGGATAACTGAAAATGGAAATAATAGAATTAAATGTCTAAGTGGCTTATGTTTATTTGTTAGTCTAAACTTCATTCGAAACTGTCAGTTTCAGCGGTAATGGGATCTTTAGAAAGTAGGATAGTGATAAGGTTGTTCAATAAGTTCTCGTATTTAAGGACAAATTAATTATGTGGTGAATAGTTTTGGACAAGAGAGTTACTGTGTATACCGCAGGTGTTAATGCAGAAATGATACAAAGATATGTGAAGTATCAAGAGATGAAGATAAGTAATTAAGTCTTTTAACAATTTAAAAATGTAAACTTGGGTTCTAAGAGTCGGTACTTAGAAACGCCTCTATGAGGCGTTAATCAAGGTCATCTTCTATCTATGAAGGATTATTTCTATTTAGCCAGTAGAACGCTTAAAGCAGTATAGAGCGTTTTAGCCGCTTCGTCGTTTATTGTGTTGCCATCTTCATCGCTAATGACAACGGCACTTTGTTTTCCGATAGCAGAAATCTGCATCATATAAGTGCCTTTTTCAAGCTCCAGTTCATCGACTCCTAAACGTAACCAATCTTCTTTATCCAACGGCGAATATTTCAATTCCCGTTGTCCGCGACCGGCAGTTTCCGATTTGATGGCAAATCCCAATTTTGGCAAGACAGCACCTAATTTTTCCCATGCTTGACCAAAGGAGGCATTCATACCCAATGCGGTTCTCCCGTTTGTATCGGTAATTAACTCAGATTGAAATGCGTCCACTGAGACATTATTGAGATCTTGCTGTTGCTTATTGTAATTATGGGTTAATGTTGAAACAAAACGATTTAAACGAGCAGAGGTGTAGCGCTGTTTTTCTGCTACACTTGGCGTGAAAAGAATATTATTGCGACGCATCTGCGCTACCGAAACACCTAATGCACTGGCGTCATGTGTGGTAAATTGTTCCACTTGATAACGAATTTCCATGTCGGATTTGTCGTCTGCCCGTTCCGTACTGTGCCAATCTGTTAATAAAACCGCACCATCAATAGTAGAATCAATCCCTTCTTCTTTTAGTAAGCGTTGAATTTGCTGTAAGTTGTAGAGAGAGGCTTGCTCGTTGGAATAAACGATTAAAGCACGTTCACCATCAAATTGTGTGAGTGAATTTTTTATGATCGCCAAGGGGACTGATGGCGGACGAATATCAACGGTTGTATCTTTTTTTATGGCAATATTGGGTAAATCATAGGTGGATGCCTGTTGTGGCAGATTAACCCCACCGCTTGCTAAAGGTGCGAAATTTGGAATAGGAGAGTTTGATTTTTGATAACTATCATTTGCGCTTTGTAATTTTTCAGGATCGGTCGAACAGGCGGATAGTAAGGCTGCCGTTGCTAATCCTAAGAAAATTTTCTTCATAATAAATCCTTAAAAATAAATGAAAAACTGACCGCACTTCGACAATTAGTTATTCAGAAAGTTTGGGGGCTGGCAGTCAGTCCCTTATGATTAATTAAATCAAACCTGCTGTTTTTAATGCTGCTTCAACTCTTGGTTGTGCGTTTTCACTGAGAATTGTTAATGGTAAACGAAGAGAAGGCGATTTTATTAATCCCAAACGATAAGCCGCCCATTTCACCGGAATTGGGTTGGGTTCCACAAACAAATCACGATGTAATGCCATTAAACGCCGGTTAATTTCTTCTGCTTTGGAAAGTTCGTCAACACGCACTAAACGACACATTTCCGCCATATCTTTTGCAGCCAGGTTGTTGGTAACGGAAATGACACCTTCAGCCCCTAGCTTCATCGCTTCTAATCCCGTTGCATCATCACCGCTTAATACGATGAAATTTTCTCCTGCTAATTTTTTGATTTCTGTTATACGATGGACTTCACCGGTTGCTTCTTTAATACCAACGATATTTTCAATCTGTGCCAAACGGGCAACGGTTTCAGGTTTCATATCGCTTCCCGTACGCCCCGGTACATTGTAAAGAATTTGAGGTAAATCGGTACATTCCGCAATAGCTTTAAAGTGTTGGAACATTCCTTCTTGTGTCGGCTTGTTATAATACGGCACAACGGAAAGACACCCGGCCACACCGCTATCACGCAATAGTTTTGTCATCACAATCGCTTCGCTGGTTGCATTTGCGCCTGTTCCTGCAATGATTGGAATACGTCCTTTTGCCAGTTCTACAGTTTTCTCAATCACCTTAACATTTTCTTCAATACTTAATGTAGCGGATTCACCGGTCGTGCCTACTGAAACGATAGCATTAGTGCCTGCATCAATATGAAACTCTACTAATTTTTCTAGAGCTTCAAAATCAATTCCTCCGTGATTATCCATTGGGGTGACTAAAGCAACAATGCTGCCAAAAAATAAGGGATTTTGCGTAGACATAAAACCTCCGTTTCAGATTATCGTGATTAATATTTGAAAAACACCTGCTAGGATCGCTAAAATGATTAAAATTTGCAAATCATTTTTTTATTTTAAGGAATTTTCTATGAAAACATTACAAGCGGGTGATACCGCGCCGCAGTTTACATTACATAATCAGGCTGAAATACCGGTTTCCCTTGCGGAATTTAAAGGTAAAAAAGTGCTTGTTTATTTTTACCCCAAAGCACTCACACCCGGTTGCACAACACAAGCTTGCGGATTACGGGATGCAAAAAATGAATTAGAAAAATTGGGTATAGTCATTTTAGGTATTAGCCCTGATAGCCCTAAAAAATTAGCGCAGTTTGCTGAGAAAAAAGCACTCAATTTCACTTTACTTTCGGATGAAAACCATCAAGTTGCCGAGCAATTTGGCGTATGGGGCGAAAAGAAATTTATGGGAAGAACTTACGATGGTATCCATCGAATAAGCTTTCTCATAGATGAACAAGGCAAAATTCAGCAAGTATTTGATAAATTTAAAACCGGCGACCATCATCAGGTGGTTTTAGACTATCTTCAATCCCTCTTTTTATAAAATTGACCGGTATGATGTTGCAAACTCACAAAACAAAATGTAGGTGCGAATTGTATGTGCCCTAATCGATAAATTTGATAGCGGGCGCACATAGTGTGTTCCTACACTCAGATTAAATCGAAAAAATTGACTGTACTTTAAGATTTAAACAATAGGAATCAAATGAAACTTCTCGAAAAATGACTTCATTTTACCGCACTTACACCTTGAGTTATTCCATTCGCCGGGTGAATCCCGATGAATTGGAAATTCGCCAAGTCTGAAATATATCGGACGTTGCTATACATTCCCGTATCTATTTTGAAAAAAGTAGGGCGTTTTGCTATCAAGCGGTTAATTTTTACGGATAATTTGAAAAAAATTGCGTAGGGGTAAAAGCCTACGTAGTGTCATATCAATCCACTTTTACAGTGTTACAAGAGCGTTGAAACTGCTCATCTTTCGACAGGCTCAGGAATCATAATTTCAGCGTTGTACAATGGCTACGCAATTTCGGCGTTTTTCCCCAATTAATATTTACGAGCTCATTTCCTTTTGCTAGAATTTAGTTTCTAATTGAAACTAATTCTCAATTGCCTTTTATGTTTTAAGGATAAAAAATGCCTCAACTTTTTGAATTTTTACAACAATACAGTGATTACATTATTATCGGGCTTTTATTTGTGATGAGCGTGATTATGCTTGCGATGGTTATTGAACGCTTTATTTTTCTAAGCAGGATTAATGTAGGTAAATATTCTAATATCCATGCGCTGGATATTGATTTGAAGCGTAATATGACCACGATTTCAACTGTTGGTGCGA
Source organism: Rodentibacter caecimuris (assembly GCF_001019715.1). GTDB lineage: Bacteria > Pseudomonadota > Gammaproteobacteria > Enterobacterales > Pasteurellaceae > Rodentibacter > Rodentibacter caecimuris. The sequence goes on along the minus strand of NZ_BBXJ01000001.1, from coordinate 653,220 downwards.
ATGCGCCCTATGTAGGGTTATTAGGTACGGTTATCGGTATTTTATTAACTTTCTATCAAATTGGTCAGGGTGGTGGCGATGTGGATGCCGGTAAAATTATGCTGCATCTTTCTTTAGCGTTAAAAGCAACCGCACTTGGGATTTTGGTGGCTATTCCGGCGATGGTGTTTTATAGCGGTTTAAACCGTAAAATTGAAGTAAACCGCTTAAAATGGAAAGTGTTAAATTCACAGAAAGATAAGGAATAATCGTGAAAAAATTTGATGAAATCAATATTATTCCTTTCATTGACATTATGTTGGTGCTGTTAGCCATTGTTTTGATTACCGCTTCTTTTATTTCTCAGGGAAAAATTCAAGTCAATGTGCCAAAGGCAAGTACGGCGGTCGCTTTTAAATCTGATGATTTGGCTAAATTACTCACGGTTACGGCGAAAGGAGAGCTCTACTTCAACGATAAACCTATCTCACAAGATGCACTAGAGGTGGAAATTAACCAATGGGATAAGGGGCAAAAAGTGACATTAAAAATTGATGCGGAAGCGAGTTTTCAGGATTTTGTCACTATTACCGATTTACTTGCCAAAAATGAGATCAAAAATGTGGCATTGGTATCAATGAAAGATAAAAAACGTATGACACCTGCCGGAAAATAGGAATGGTTATGCAACAAGCTAAACGTTTATCCCTAGCTTTGCTTATTTCTCTTCTCGTTCATAGCTCTGTGGTTGGGGCATTGTTGTGGAATTGGCAGGAATCTGATGATAGTGCAAATAACCATATTGGTGAGTTGGCGACGACAATTTCAATGGAAATGTTGCAGGGAATGCGCATTGAAGAGCCGGAATCGGAGCCGACATCTCAAAAGAGTGAGCCAGAGCCGGAGCTAAAAGAAGAGATAGTCGCGGATCCGACAAAAAAACCGGAACCTGAGAAGAAAAAACAACCTGAGAATAAACAGGAAAAACCAAAACCGCCCAAAGAAAAACCAAAAAAACAGGTTCAACAAGCTGAAAAACCACAGAAATTACCGCAACATTTGCCGGTAGGCGAGCGTAATGTCAATTCTGCTTCGGTGGTAAATTCAAAAGCGACAACAATTGGAACGGCGGTAAATACCAATGCCAATATGGTAGGGAGCGGTTCAAATACCAATGAAATTGCTGCGTATCGGGCCGCACTTTATCGTGAAATAGAGCGTCGAAAAGAATATCCGACACGGGCTAAAATGATGCGTAAACAGGGAATCGCTTATGTTTCATTTAGTGTTGGTCATGACGGCTCATTAAGCGGAGAAAATTTGGTGAAATCCTCCGGCGATGAAAGCTTGGATAAGGCCGCATTAAAAGCAGTGAAAAGAGCAAGATCTGTTGGACCTAAACCAAATGGATTTGAGAGTAGAGTTTCTGTCCCGATTCGCTTTAGTTTGCAATAAAAGCAGAGTTTAACTCTGCTTTTTTATTATGACATCAGCTCTTATTTTTTCTTAACAGGGCGTTGCCAGCCCTGAATATGACGTTGTGGCACACGTGTAATCACTAACTCATCTTTTGCGACATTACGCGTGATGGTTGAACCCGCACCAATTGTTGCACCGTCTTCAACCGTAACAGGTGCTACTAATTGTGTATCGGAACCCACGAAAACATTATCACCAATAATGGTTTTAAATTTATTTGCTCCGTCATAATTACAGGTGATAACCCCTGCGCCAATATTACAATGTGCGCCGATTTTACTGTCTCCTACATAGGTTAAATGGTTCACTTTTGAACCTTTACCGACGACGGATTTTTTAATTTCTACAAAGTTACCAATGTGGGTTTCGGCAGCAAGTTCTGTGCCGGGACGTAAACGGGAGAACGGACCGATTGCCGCTTTTTCGCCAATGCTGGCATCTTCTAGTACGGAATAAGGTTTTACTTCCACATCATCACCGATCACTACATTTTTCAATAGACAACCGGCACCAATTTTTACCCGATTTCCTAACCGCACTTTGCCTTCAATAATCACATTCACATCAATTTCAACATCTTTACCGTGTTCTAGCGAACCACGTAAATCGAAACGAGTCGGATCAAATAACATCACACCTTCTAACAATAAGCGTTCAGCTTGTTTATGTTGATAGTAACGTTCAAGTGCGGCTAGCTGTAAACGATTATTCGCCCCTTCCACTTCCATTCTATCCATTGCTTGAACGGCAACAACTTGGTAACCGTCTTGGTTTGCGAGAGCAATTAAATCCGTTAAATAATATTCGCCTTGTGCATTATTGTTGCCGACACGTGCAAGCCATTTTTTGAGGCTTGCCCCATCGGATACCATCACACCGGTGTTTACTTCCTGAACCTTTAATTGTTCTGCATTCGCATCTTTTTGTTCCACAATGGCAACGACACGACCATTTTCACGAATAATACGCCCATAGCCGGTCGGATTGTCGAGCTGTACGGTCAATAAGGCAATGCCGTTTTCCGGTTTTGCTGCGATCAGTTTTTCTAGGGTTGCTTTGGTAATGAGCGGTGCATCGCCGTAAAGCACCACAATATTTTCATCGTCTTTAAAAAACGGCGCAGCCTGTTGCACTGCGTGTGCCGTGCCAAGTTGTTCGGTTTGCAATACCCAATTAACGTTCTCATTGGCAAGGCGTTCACGCATTAATTCACCGCCATGTCCGTAAATTAAATGTACGTTTTCAGCCCCTAATGAATTTGCCGTATCAATCACGTGCTTCACCATTGGCTTGCCTGCCACCGTATGCAATACCTTTGGCAAATCCGAGTACATCCGCGTACCTTTTCCTGCCGCCAAAATGACCGCACTTAATGTTTTGTTTATCATAAATTCTCTCTTGTAATCAAAAAGTCGAAATATTTTATCGTAGAAAGGAAAAGATGATAAGTTGTTTATTTTTTCTAAAAAACTCTATAATGAGACAATTTTTGAGCGATTTGGGGTGAATATGCGTAATAGAGATGACATGATTTTGCAATGGATTAATCAGCAAGGAAAAGCGAGTGTGATTGAACTGGCTGAAAAGTGCGACATATCTGTTGAAACCATCCGACGTGATCTTAATCGACTTGAAAAACAAGGATTGCTTTATCGTACCCATGGTGGGGCGATAAGTAATAAAACGACAGATCTGGGCTCTTTTTTTCAGACTCGGCGATATATTAATGCAACAGAAAAACGCTATATTGCTAAAAATGCGCTTGAATTACTTTATGAAAATGCGGTGATTGGATTAGATGCAAGTTCTACAAGTTGGTATTTTGCACATTTAATGCCGGATATCCCTTGTACTGTGGTAACTAATTCTATGCTGAATATCAACGCATTGGTTAATAAGCCCAACATCAAAACCATTGTGACCGGTGGAGTTTATTCATCAAAATATGAAGCATTTTATGGGCCGTTATCAGAATATTTATTACAACGCCTCCATATTAACTTTTCTATTTTTTCTTGTTCCGGTATTGATAATCAAGGAAACATTTGGGAGTCCAACGAGTTAAATGCATCTGTAAAGCGTAAAATGATGGAAGCATCAGAGCATGCTTATCTTTTGGCGGATCATTCCAAATTTGAGAAAAAAAGCCTTATCCAATTAACTGAATTGAGTGAAATTAATACTCTTTTTACTGATTCCGATTTGTCCGAAACGCTTCAGGCATATTGTGAAAAAAACGATATTTTGACCATTTTATAATAAATAATGACCGAATTTACCGTTTTCTAAAAATATAAGCAATAATCGGGCATTATTTTCCCGAAAAAATACCCAATTATTGTGATCCCTTTCACAAATTTGAAATCAACTTCATTTTTCTCCTATTTTCTTTCATTTTTTTATTCAAAAATAATTTCAAGTTAAGCAGATAAACCGCTTATCCGAGATTTCAATATGAATGTTAAAAATGATAGGAGAGACTCTATTATGACATCTTTTACCCAAACCAATCGTATTAAAATCGGTATTCGTCCAACCATTGACGGTCGTCGTATGGGCGTACGTGAATCGTTAGAAGATCAAACCATGCGTATGGCAAAATCTGTTGCAGACTTATTACAAACACATATCCGCCATACTGACGGTTCTTTTGTCACTTGTGTGATTGCCGATACTTGTATCGGTGGCGTTGCGGAAGCCGCAGCTTGTGCGGATAAGTTTAAACGTGAAAACGTGGGATTAACCATTACTGTAACCCCTTGCTGGTGCTACGGTTCCGAAACTATTGATATGGATCCACATATGCCAAAAGCCATTTGGGGATTTAACGGCACTGAGCGTCCGGGCGCGGTTTATCTTGCCGCTGCACTTGCAGGTCATTCCCAATTAGGTTTACCGGCATTCTCAATTTATGGAACAGAAGTTCAAGAAGCGGATGACACAGAAATTCCGGAGGATGTAAAAGAAAAACTCTTACGTTTTGCCCGTGCCGGTCTCACCGTCGCAACCATTCGCGGTAAATCTTATTTGTCCATCGGTTCTGTTTCTATGGGGATCGCCGGCTCCATTGTGAACCAACAATTTTTCCAAGAATACCTCGGTATGCGTAATGAATACGTTGATATGACCGAAATCAAACGTCGTTTAGATCGCAAAATTTATGATCAAGAAGAAGTGGATCTCGCACTTTCTTGGGTAAAACAATATTGCAAAGAGGGCGTTGATGTAAATAGCCTTGAAAATCAACGCAGTGCAGAAGAACGTGCCGAGCTTTGGGAAAATGTGGTGAAAATGACCATCATTACCCGAGATTTAATGGTGGGCAATCCAAAATTAGCGAAATTAAATTATGCGGAAGAAGCATTAGGTCATAACGCCATTGCAGCCGGTTTCCAAGGTCAACGTCATTGGACCGATCATTTACCAAACGGTGACTTTATGGAGGCGATGTTGAATTCTACTTATGATTGGAATGGCGTTCGACCACCCTATATTCTCGCCACTGAAAATGACAGTTTGAATGCGGTGTGTATGCTGTTCGGACATCAATTGACCGGTCAGGCTCAAGTTTTTGCTGATGTGCGTACTTATTGGAGCCCTGAATCCGTTGAGCGTGTGACCGGTTGGAAACCGGAAAGCGGCTTTATTCATTTAATTAACTCCGGTTCCGCAGCGCTTGACGGTACGGGGCAACACAGAGATGAAAGTGGCAAACCCGCCATTAAACCGGTTTGGCAAGTAACCGAACAAGACGGCAAACGTTGTTTGGCGCATACCCGTTGGTGTCCGGCAGTACATGAATATTTCCGTGGCGGTGGTTTATCTTCTCAATTTTTAACTCAAGGCGGTATGCCGTTCACAATGCATCGTATTAACCTGATCAAAGGATTAGGGCCGGTATTGCAAATTGCCGAAGGTTGGTCAATCGATTTACCAGAACAAGTACACGATATCCTCAACAAACGCACGAATGAAACTTGGCCGACGACGTGGTTTGTTCCTCGTTTAACAGGCAAGGGCGCATTCACCGATGTGTATTCCGTCATGGCAAATTGGGGAGCGAACCATTGTGTCGCCACTTATGGACATATTGGTTCAGATCTCATCACCCTTGCCTCAATGTTACGTATTCCGGTTTGTATGCATAACGTTGATGAACGCAATATATTCCGTCCAAGTGCTTGGAATGGTTTTGGTCAAGATAAAGAAGGCCAGGATTATCGCGCCTGTAAAAACTTCGGGCCACTTTATAAATAAGTGATGATTGGCACGTGCTTTGCAACGCGTGTCACCATTCCATCCAGAACCCACATTGAAGTGCGGTCAAAAATTCATTTATTTTTTCAACCGCACTTTTTTCTCAATTTTAGGGAGGGCTTATGCCTATCGTACTGATTTTTGATTGCGGTGCGACCAATTTACGTACTATTGCGATGAGTGATAAAGGCGAAATTTTGGCATCCCATCATATTGCGAACAATACCCAACCTGATCTCAAATTCGCTGATTATCATATTTGGGATTTTGAAGAAATTTGGCAAAAGTTATCCGATTGTGCTGATCACACGATTAATCAATTAAAACAACAACATATTGATCTAAACGATATTGTTGGCATTTCCGTTACCACATTTGGTGTGGATGGCGCGCCATTTGATCATGAGGGGCAACAGCTTTATCCGATTATCTCTTGGAAATGCCCGCGTACACTTCCGGTGATGGAAGCCCTACCACGGTTGCTTGATATTGAAGATCTCTATCAACGCAATGGTATCGGGCAATACAGTTTTAATACCTTATTTAAATTGCTTTGGTTGAAAGAACATGAACCGGAAATTTTCCAAAAAATGGATAAGTTTATGTTCATTTCTTCCATGATAACCCAACGTTTAACCGGCGAATGGACAACCGATCACAGCATGGCGGGCACCTCTATGATGACGGATCTTGCTAGCGGTGATTGGGACGAAGGCATTTTGCAGTTGCTTGGGTTAACCCCAAATCATTTTCCACCAATGCGTCATGCCGGTGAAAAAGTGGGAGAACTCACCAGCGCACTTGCCGCCCGTTGGGGGCTAAATTGCATTCCGGTGATTGCTTGCGGACATGATACTCAGTTTGCCGTATTCGGTTCCGGAGCAGCATTAAATCAACCTGTGCTGAGTTCCGGTACGTGGGAAATTTTAATGGTTCGTACGCCATATGCAAAACCGCAATTTGATTTTATTTCGCAAGGATTAACAACGGAATTTGACGTTCAACCGAATTGCTTTAACCCGGCGGTGCAATGGGTCGGCTCAGGCATTATGGAATGGCTTGGAAAACTGTTGTTTGCAGATGTATATGGCGCAGACAAATATTATTCGACGATGATTGCAGAAGCGATAGCGGCTGAGAAAAGTGCGGTTGATTTTCAGGGCGTTTTTAGCCAACTAGGACAAGGGCATATTGCCGGACTTTCTATGTTTACTTCTCGTGGCGAAATTTATCGTGCGGCACTTTATTACATGGCAAATCAGCTTAAGCAAGGCTTGGCGGTGCTACAACAGGTGAGTCATTTTAAAGCGGAAAGTTTGATCTGCGTTGGCGGCGGATCAAAAAATTCATTATGGAACCAAATTCGTGCCGACGTTTTAGGTTTGCCCATTGATGTAGTTGATGTTGCAGAAACAACAGTATTAGGTGCAGCGATGTTTACTTTTGCCGGTATTGGTGTTTATGACAACGCGGAAGCGGCACAAAAAGCGATGCAACCGAAGCGCAAACGTATTTATCCTCAGTTTAATTTTGCAAACCAATAGGAGCAAATCTCATGTTAAAAGGTATTCATCCGGCAATTTCCCCGGAATTACTCAAAATTCTAACCGAAATGGGGCATGGCGATGAACTCGTGCTTGCTGATGCGCATTTTCCCGCTCATTCGCTTCATCACAATGTAGTGCGTGCCGATGGGATTTCTGTTGCCACCTTATTACAAGGAATCGCACCGTTATTTGAGTTTGATGCTTATGTGGCGGCGCCGCTTGTCATGATGCAGGTAGTACAAGGGGATACCTTGGATCCCGAGGTGGAAAAACGCTATTTAGCGGCAATTCAATGTGCGGTCGATTTTGTGCCGAATCTCAGCCGTATCGATCGCTTTGATTTCTATCAGCGTGCAAAACATGCTTATGCCGTTGTCGTGAGTGGCGAAACCGCAAAATACGGCAACATTATTATCAAAAAAGGGGTTACACCTGTTTTATAACAACTTAGAGGTACTTAAAAATGAATAGAAAAGCGCTTTCACAAAAAATTATTGACACCTGCCTTGAAATGACCCGATTAGGGCTAAACCAAGGTACCGCAGGAAATGTAAGTGTACGCTACAAAGACGGTATGCTGATTACCCCCACAGGTATGCCGTATCATTTAATCACACCGGAAAACATCGTTTATGTCGATAGTAACGGTAAATACGAGGACGGAAAGTTGCCTTCCAGCGAATGGCAATTTCATTTAGCCGTCTATCAAGTCCGTGCCGAAGCCAATGCGGTGGTACATAATCATTCTCTTCATTGCGCCGGTTTATCCATTCTCCAAAAACCGATTCCGGCTATTCACTATATGGTTGCGGTAGGGGGAACCGATCATATTCCTTGCGTACCTTACGCAACATTTGGTACGCAGGAACTTGCCTCTTATGTGGCGGATGGAATCAAAAAAAGTAAGGCAATTTTGTTGGCTCACCATGGTTTAATTGCTTGTGCTGAGAATCTTGATAAAGCGTTGTGGTTGGCGCAAGAAGTAGAGGTATTGGCTTCTTGGTATTTGAAATTACTTGCCACCGGGTTGGAGATTCCGCTTTTGAGCCGTGAGCAAATGCAGGTGGTATTAGGAAAATTCCATACGTATGGATTACGCATTGAAGAATAGCAATTCTTTACTCCTCTCTACTAATTAATATAAGGAAGGTATTATGAGTGCCAAAGTATTAGAAAAGAAATTTGTTGTCCCATTTATTTTAATTACCAGCTTATTTGCATTATGGGGATTTGCAAATGATATTACCAATCCCATGGTGGCGGTATTTCAAACCGTGATGGAAATTCCGGCTTCAGAAGCGGCTTTAGTCCAGTTCGCTTTCTATGGCGGTTACGGCACAATGGCGATTCCTGCTGCGATATTCGCCAGTCGTTATAGCTACAAATCAGGGATTATGTTAGGGCTTATTCTCTATGCTATCGGTGCTTTTTTATTCTGGCCGGCGGCAAAATATGAAGTGTTTAATTTTTTCTTGATCTCGCTTTATATTTTAACCTTTGGTCTGGCTTTCTTAGAAACGACGGCAAACCCTTATATTCTCGCGATGGGCGATCCGCAAACGGCGACTCGTCGCTTGAATTTAGCTCAATCTTTTAACCCGTTAGGTTCAATTACAGGTATGTTTGTGGCTTCTCAACTGGTGCTAACAAATCTTGAGTCCGATAAACGCGATGCGGCGGGTAGTTTGATTTTCCATACTTTATCTGAAGCAGAAAAAATGAGTATTCGTACACATGATTTGGCTGAAATTCGTGACCCCTATATTGTATTAGGTTTTGTGGTGATTGCAGTACTCGTGATTATAAGCCTCTATAAAATGCCGAAAGTAAGAGTTGAAGAGGGAGATTGTCATATTACCTTTAAAGAGGCGGTTAGTCGCCTGATACAAAAAGCAAAATATCGCGAGGGCGTTATTGCGCAAGTCTTTTATGTCGGTGTGCAAATTATGTGTTGGACATTTATTGTTCAATATGCGGAACGTTTAGGCTTTACTAAGGCGGAAGGGCAAAATTTCAATATTATTGCGATGGGTATTTTTATTGCCAGCCGTTTCATTAGTACCAGTTTAATGAAATATCTCAAAGCCGAATTTATGTTAATGCTCTTTGCTATCGGTGGTTTCTTTAGCATTCTCGGGGTGATTTTTATTGATGGTATCGGGGGATTGTATTGCTTAATTTTAACTTCCGGGTTTATGTCACTGATGTTCCCGACTATTTATGGTATTGCGCTTAATGGTTTAAAAGAAGAATCGACAATCGGTGCCGCAGGCTTAGTGATGGCGATTGTAGGCGGTGCATTGATGCCGCCACTGCAAGGTATGATTATTGACCAAGGTGAAGTCATGGGGCTACCAGCGGTGAACTTCTCCTTTATTCTACCGCTTGTCTGCTTTGTCGTCATTGCTATCTACGGATTTAGATCTTGGAAAATTCTTAGCTAATCGTAAATTTGACCGCACTTAAAGTGCGGTCATTTTTTTATCAGTTTATTGATAATCCTGACGTTTAATTCCCGTATCCCCGTTGAGTTGGATCAATAAATCGGGTAAACTATCGTCCCGTCTTTGATAGCTAATCTTCTTCAATTTCCGACCGCACTTTTGTGAAATGTCTAGCAAGATGATTAGCTATAATCATTTATATCCCAATAAAGAATTAGGTTCCCTATGGCTACAAATTATATTTTCGTCACCGGCGGTGTTGTATCATCGTTAGGTAAAGGCATTGCGGCGGCATCATTGGCGGCAATTTTAGAAGCGCGTGGTTTAAACGTTACGATTATGAAACTTGATCCCTATATTAATGTGGATCCGGGAACGATGAGCCCTACTCAGCATGGTGAAGTCTTTGTGACACAAGACGGCGCGGAGACCGATTTGGATTTAGGTCATTATGAGCGTTTTATCCGCACGAAAATGACAAAACGCAATAATTTCACTACCGGTAAAATTTATTCGGAAGTGTTGCGTAAAGAACGCCGTGGTGATTATCTCGGTGCGACCATTCAAGTGATTCCGCATATTACCAATGAAATTAAAGATCGCGTAATTGCCGGTGCGCAAGGTTATGATGTGGTTATCGTGGAAGTGGGCGGAACAGTAGGTGATATTGAATCCCTCCCATTTTTGGAGGCGTTACGCCAGCTTGCCGTACAAGTGGGGCGCGAGCATACGTTGTTTATGCACTTAACCCTTGTTCCTTATATCCCGACAGCCGGTGAAGTAAAAACCAAACCGACCCAGCATTCGGTGAAAGAATTATTGTCTATCGGGATTCAGCCGGATGTATTAATTTGTCGCTCCGATCGTATGATCCCGCCAAATGAACGGGCGAAAATTGCGCTATTTTGTAATGTACCGGAACGTGCGGTAATTTCGTTAAAAGATGTGAATTCGATCTATCAAATTCCTGCGTTATTGAAATCGCAAGGTTTGGATAGTTTTGTCTGTGATCGTTTCCGTTTAAATTGTCCAGAAGCGGATCTTTCCGAATGGGAACAAGTACTTTATAAACAAGCTAATCCGGTAGGTGAAGTGACGATTGGTATGGTGGGTAAATATACGGAATTGCCGGATGCTTATAAATCGGTGAATGAAGCCTTAAAACACGCGGGCTTGACCAATCGTTTATCGGTGAACATTAAATACATTGATTCGCAAGATGTGGAAACTAAAGGCGTAGAAATACTGAAAGGTATTGATGGGATTTTGGTTCCGGGCGGATTTGGTTACCGTGGTGTAGAGGGGAAAATTCGCACGGCGCAATACGCACGTGAGAACAACATTCCTTACCTCGGTATTTGTTTAGGGATGCAAATTGCACTGATTGAATACGCACGTAATGTAGCGGGGCTAACCAAAGCAAATTCTTCAGAATTCGATCGTGATTGCGAACAGCCGGTAGTGGCATTAATCACCGAATGGCAAGATGCCGAAGGCAATACTGAAGTGCGTTCCGACAAATCCGATCTTGGCGGAACAATGCGTTTAGGGGCGCAGCAATGTCATTTGGTAGAGGGTAGCCGAGTTCGTGAATTATATGGAGCCGAAACGATTGAAGAACGTCATCGTCATCGTTATGAAGTGAATAACGTATTACTTCCGCAAATTGAAAAAGCCGGATTAAAAGTAACGGGTTTATCCGCAGATAAAAAATTAGTGGAAATCATTGAAGTGCCAAATCACCCTTGGTTTGTTGCCTGTCAATTCCATCCGGAATTTACTTCCACACCACGTGATGGTCATCCGTTATTTGCCGGTTTTGTGAAAGCAGCCTACGAAAATCATAAAAAATCAGCCTAATTTTTGAATATAAAAAGTGCGGTTAAAAATCTTGATGAATTTTAACCGCACTTTTTTGTTTTATTAAGCATTGGAAGTGCGCTGGGCTAGTAAAGTGATTTGTCAAAAAGCTGCCAAAATTTATTCATATAATTAAGACTATTATTTCTTTTTAGTAAATTATATTTTAACTGATTGGTTGTTTATTTAATTTTTTGAAATTATATAATGCGCTCCATCAACAGAACAATTGGTTCTAACAAGAAATGAAGGAGTTTTATATGAAAAAAGTAGCAAACGTTTTTACTGCACCGGAAAAACACTGGGTAGGTAATGGTTTCCATGTTGCGTCAATGTTTAGTTACAACGATAAAGATAAAAATCTTGATCCGTTTCTTTTAATGGATTACAACCCGCCAAAATACTTCCAAGGCGGTCGTCGTGATAATTCTGAATTTGATTTACGCGGTGTAGAAGAACATCCTCACCGTGGTTTTGAAACAGTAACGATTGCTTATCAGGGCGAAGTTTCTCACCGCGATTCTCACGGTGGCCGCGGTACAATCGGTACGGGCGACGTTCAATGGATGACAGCGGGTTCCGGTGTGATGCACGAAGAAATGCACTCAGAAAAATTTGCTAAAGAGGGCGGATTATTCGAAATGGTGCAACTTTGGGTAAATTTACCGGCAAAAGATAAAATGACCGAACCGAAATATCAAGCGATTAAATCGGCGGATATTCCGGTAGTAAAATTGCCTAACGATGCCGGTCAAGTCCGAGTGATTGCCGGTGAATTGTTAGGAGCAACAGGGTCTGCCAGTACTTTTAGCCCGATTAATATGTGGGATACGACCATGAATGCAAATGCGACACATACTTTTAGTGTGCCGGAAAGCCATAATGTCGTCATCCTTGTATTAGAGGGAACGATCCAAGTCGGCGGAGAGGCGATTGCACGGCGTGGAGAGTTAGTCACTTTTGAGCGTGGCGGTGCGGATGTACTCATTGAATCTAACAATGAAGCGAAATTGTTAATTCTTACCGGTGAACCGCTTAATGAACCGATTGTCGGTTACGGCCCGTTCGTGATGAATACCCGCGAGCAAATTGTTGAGGCTTTTAACGATGTGCAAAGCGGTAAATTCGGTCGTTTAAACTAAAAAATGCTTTAGGTATGATATGACTCAATCTAGGGGTAAATTCTATTAGTTAAGGATTTACCCCTTAATTTTTCCCGAATGTTTGACAAATTTTATCGTGAATTAAAGCTAACCTTGTCGGTTTGGAAATTGCTACAATAATTAAAAAAGTGCGGTCATTTTGGAGAAGATTTTATGCGCGACATTCAATCAACGGACTTAGGCTATTGGCTCCTCACACAGGGTTCCAATTTACATTTAATACAGGGCAAATTACCTTACGGAACGGCTGCCTCATTTGGCTTGGAAAATTTAAAAGGTATGTTAATTGGCGAATGGGAAGAGCAGCCCCTATGGCTTATTGAAGAACAGCAAGATGATCAACGCGCCTATTTTAGTTTACGGGATTTGCTTTTTCTTCCCGAAGAAAAGTTTTATTTATTAAATCGTGGTGTGGAAATTAATCATTTTTTGAAAACCCACCAATTTTGTGGTCGGTGCGGTCATTCCAATAGCCAAACGGAAGATGAACTTGCTATGCAGTGTACACAGTGCGGTTATCGTACTTATCCCGTCATTTGCCCTTCCATTATTGTTGCCGTACGCCGTGACACGCATATTTTACTCGCCAATCATAAACGCCATTATCAGCCCGGTGGAGGAATGTACACAACGCTTGCCGGTTTTGTCGAAGTAGGGGAAACGTTTGAACAAACGGTTCAACGCGAAGTTTTTGAAGAAACCGGTATTCGAATTAAAAATATTCGTTATTTCGGTAGCCAGCCTTGGGCATTTCCGAATTCACAAATGGTAGGATTTTTGGCTGACTATGAAAGTGGTGAAATTGCTTTACAAGAAACGGAAATTCATGATGCACAATGGTTTTCTTATCATCAACCCTTGCCAGAATTGCCGCCAACAGGTACTATCGCACGTAAATTGATTGATGCTACGCTTCAACTTTGCAAAGCATCTGATAACAGAAAGGAAACCTAAATGTCAGCACTAAAAAATGATCGTTATTTAAAAGCCTTATTACGCCAACCTGTGGATTGTACGCCGGTTTGGATGATGCGTCAGGCAGGACGTTATTTACCGGAATATAAAGCAACACGGGCGCAAGCAGGGGATTTTATGTCGCTTTGCCGCAATGCGGATTTGGCATGTGAGGTGACTTTACAGCCGCTCCGTCGTTATGCTCTAGATGCAGCAATTTTATTTTCCGATATTTTAACCATTCCGGATGCCATGGGGCTTGGTTTAAGTTTTGGTGTTGGCGAAGGCCCTAAATTTGCCAGACCGATTGAAAGCAAAAGTGCGGTTGAAAATCTGCCGATTCCTGATCCGGAAAAGGAATTGCAATATGTGATGAATGCAGTACGCACTATTCGCCGTGAACTAAACGGCGAAGTCCCGCTTATCGGTTTTTCCGGTAGCCCGTGGACGCTTGCTACTTATATGGTGGAAGGCGGCAGCAGTAAAACTTTCAATAAAATCAAAAAAATGATGTATGCAGAACCGCAAACATTGCATTTATTGTTAGATAAACTTGCAGATGCCGTGATCCTCTATCTTAACGGGCAAATTAAAGCCGGTGCGCAATCGGTGATGGTTTTTGATACTTGGGGCGGAGTATTGGGCCATCGTGAATATTTGGATTTTTCTCTTCAATATATGCATAAAATTGTTGATGGTTTGATTCGTGAAAATGAGGGACGTGCTGTACCAGTAACGCTGTTTACCAAAGGCGGCGGATTATGGCTTGAAGCGATCGCGAATACCGGTTGTGATGCTATCGGCTTAGACTGGACGGTCAATCTGGCTGAGGCAAAAGCACGTGTCGGACATAAAGTCGCTTTGCAAGGCAATATGGATCCAAGTGTACTTTACGCGCCGGCAGAACGAATTGAGCAAGAAGTGCGGTCAATTTTGGCAGATTTTGGAGAAGGCAGTGGCCATGTGTTTAATCTCGGGCACGGTATCCATCAAGATGTGCCGGAAAATGCACCAAAAGTGTTTGTTGATGCGGTTCACGAATATTCTAAAATCTATCATAAATAAAAAATAAGATGCGAAATCCTATCCATAAACGTCTGGAAAACCTTGAGAGCTGGCAGCATTTAACTTTTATGGCGGCATTATGCGAGCGTATGATGCCGAATTTTAAATTATTCTGCCAAATGAATAATCAGGAAACCGAAGGCAAAATCTACCAAAATATTCTCAACTTAGTGTGGGAATATTTAACGGTAAAAGATTGTAAAATTAATTTTGAGAATCAGTTGGAAAAATTGGAAACCGTTATTCCCGATGTGAATAACTATGACAATTTTGGTGTTGTACCCGCACTTGATGCTTGTGAAGCCTTGGCAGAGATTTTGCATGCTATTATTGCAGGAGAAACCTTAGAAAGAGCGGTTAAAATTAGCCACATTTCTTTGGGGACGGTGACGGCATTATTGGAAACGGAAAACGGCCGCCATTTTTCTGAAACTGAGCTCAAAGAAAATGGAGATATTCAAGCCGAATTGGATGTGCAGTGGCAAATTTATCGTTTGTTAAAAGAATGTGAAAAACGAGATGTTGCACTGATTTTAGATCTAAAAAATGAGATTAGAACTGAAGGTATATCCAATATCGGTATAGAATTTAACCAATAACGTGAGATTTATCACAAATTTAAAAAATCTTACTTTTATTTCATTGAAAGTTAGATTATGCTTTACGTAGCCGTTGTTGCCTGGGCTGAATGCTTGGTGGCGCGCTTTATTAAAGAAACAAATTAAATTTAACGAAAGGTAAAGTCTATGAACAAAACAGATTTAATTGATGCAATCGCAAGTGCTGCAGAGCTAAATAAAAAACAAGCTAAAGCAGCATTGGAAGCAACTTTAGAAGCAATCGCTGCAAGCCTTAAAAAAGGTGAGCCGGTACAATTGATTGGTTTCGGTACATTTAAAGTAAATCAACGTGCGGCACGTACAGGCCGTAACCCACAAACCGGTGCGGAAATTAAAATTGCTGCATCTAAAGTGCCTGCATTTGTATCTGGCAAAGCATTAAAAGAAGCAATCAAATAATTCATTGCATAAATTATTATAAACCCTGCTTTGAGCAGGGTTTTTTGTTGCTTGAAATTTCCTTTACAAAATAGTTCTATTTCTATAATATTTTGAACCGAAATTTTATTCGAAAGTTATTTTGCATTTTAAGATGAAACGAAATAATCAACCCCGTAATACACAGCAACGTCGCCACAAGATAATGCAGCTTTTACAGCAACAAGGTGAAGTTGGTGTGGAGCAGTTAGTTAGGCTATTTGACACCTCTGAAGTCACCATTCGTAAAGATTTAACCGCGTTGGAGAGCAGCGGTTTTTTATTGCGTAAATATGGCGGCGCGATCTTAATGCCAAAAGAAATTATTGATGAAAGCGAAAATGAAGAACTTTCGAAACGAAAGATTGTCATAGCCAAGGCTGCAGCAGAGCGTATTCGCGATCATAATCGTATTATTGTAGATAGTGGTAGTACGACGGCGGCTTTGATTAAGCAGCTCAACCGCAAACAAGGTTTGATTGTGATGACAAATTCCCTTTCTGTGGCAACAGAGCTGAGGGCTTTGGAAAATGAACCGACGCTACTAATGACTGGGGGAACATGGGATACACGCTCCGAATCATTCCAAGGCAAAGTAGCGGAGCAGGTATTACGATCCTATGATTTTGATCAGCTCTTTATTGGAGCGGACGGTATTGATTTAGAACGGGGAACAACGACATTTAATGAGTTAGTCGGGCTAAGTCAAGTGATGGCAGAGGTTTCTCGTGAAGTGATCGTGATGGTAGAGTCCCAAAAAATTGGCAGAAAAATGCCCAATTTAGAATTAACTTGGCAGAAAATTGACGTACTGATTACCGATAACGGGCTGTCCGAACAAGACAAGCAAGCAATTTTGGCACAAGGTGTCGAAGTCATCTGTGTGTGAAAGTGCGGTCAAAATAACAATTATTTTTTAAATTAATCAACAAATAAAGGAAAGCTTATGTGTGGTATTGTTGGCGCAGTGGCGCAGCGTGATGTTGCAGAAATCTTAATTAACGGGTTACATCGTTTAGAGTATCGCGGGTATGACTCTGCTGGAGTGGCGGTGGTCAATGAACAGCATGAATTACAACGTGTACGTTGTTTAGGTAAAGTTAAAGCATTGGACGAAGCTGTTGCGACGAAGCCGTTAATTGGCGGGACGGGGATTGCCCATACCCGTTGGGCAACTCATGGTGAACCGTCAGAAGCCAATGCCCACCCTCATATTTCAGGCAATTTTGCCGTGGTACATAATGGCATTATTGAAAATCACGAAGAATTGCGTGAATTACTAAAATCACGGGGCTATGTGTTCCTTTCTCAAACCGATACCGAAGTGATAGCACATCTTGTGGAATGGGAAATGCGTAGCACGGATTCTTTGCTTGAAGCAGTACAAAAAGTAGTGAAGCAACTCACAGGTGCTTATGGTATGGTCGTGATGGATCGTAATCAACCGAAGCATCTTGTGGCAGCCCGCTCAGGCAGCCCATTAGTCATCGGTTTAGGTATCGGTGAAAATTTCCTAGCCTCAGATCAACTGGCATTATTAAGTGTGACCCGTCGTTTCATTTTCTTGGAAGAGGGGGATATTGCAGAAATCACCCGTCGTACGGTAGATATTTATGATGTGCAAGGTAACAAGATTGAACGTGACGTGCATGAATCCAATCTTGAGAATGATGCTGCCGAGAAGGGCAAATTCCGTCATTTTATGCAGAAAGAAATTTTTGAACAACCGACCGCACTTATCAACACAATGGAAGGGCGTATTAATCACAGTAACGTGATTGTAGAATCTATCGGCAATGGCGCGAAAGATATTTTAGAGAAAGTACAACATATCCAAATTGTCGCTTGTGGTACATCTTATAATGCCGGTATGGTGGCACGTTATTGGTTTGAGGCGCTTGCAGGTGTCAGTTGTGATGTAGAAATCGCCTCTGAGTTTCGTTATCGCAAATTTGTTACCCGTCCAAATAGTTTGTTGCTTACCCTTTCTCAATCCGGTGAAACCGCGGATACATTAGCTGCACTCCGTTTAGCAAAAGAAAAAGGTTACATGGCGGCAATGACAATTTGTAACGTTGCAGGTTCTTCTCTGGTGCGTGAATCCGATCTTGCCTTTATGACTCGTGCAGGGGTAGAAATTGGCGTGGCATCAACAAAAGCCTTTACTACCCAATTAGCTGCAATGCTAATGTTAGTGACAGCGATTGGAAAACTTAACGGTAATATTTCCGATGAAAAAGAGAAAGAAATTGTTAAAGCATTGCATTCTCTTCCGGCCGATATTGAAAAAAGTTTAGCTTTTGACAAAGATATTGAACTTCTTGCCGAAGATTTTGCTGAAAGACATCATGCGTTATTTTTAGGTCGTGGTGAATATTATCCGATTGCCATGGAAGCCTCTTTGAAATTAAAAGAAATTTCTTACATTCATGCGGAAGCCTACGCAGCAGGTGAATTAAAACATGGCCCGTTAGCATTAATTGATGCGGATATGCCGGTGATCGTAGTGGCTCCAACTAATGATTTATTAGAAAAAGTGAAATCGAATGTTGAAGAAGTTCGCGCCCGTGGTGGTCAGTTATATGTCTTTGCCGATCAAGATGCCGGTTTTACCGAAACGGCAGGGATGAAAATTATCACTATGCCAAAAGTGAATGAAATTATTGCGCCAATTTTTTATACGGTACCGATGCAATTATTGGCTTATCACGTGGCTTTAATTAAAGGAACGGATGTGGATCAACCGCGTAATCTTGCAAAAGCGGTAACCGTTGAATAAAGTACGGTTGGTTTAGTCATTATTTTAAAGGCACGAAATATGGTTTTCGTGCTTTTTTATTTGCCTAAAATAAAAAGATTCTTTAAACTACGCCCCGGTTTTGAGCATGGGCAATTTTGCCGCTCATGACATAGTCTTATCCCTCTTTAAACACTACCTGTGAGTAGTAAAAGGACATCAACATGACAACTAAAGTCAATCAATATGGCTGGAAAGCCCTTATCGGATCTGCCGTCGGTTACGCTATGGACGGTTTCGATTTACTTATTCTTGGTTTTATGCTCAGCGCTATTTCTGCCGATCTGAGTCTTACGCCTGCTCAGTCAGGATCGCTTGTTACTTGGACGCTAATCGGCGCCGTATTCGGTGGCATTGTATTTGGTGCATTAAGTGATAAATACGGTCGTGTACGTGTACTGACTTGGACAATCGTATTATTTGCCGTTTTCACCGGTTTATGTGCATTAGCCCAAGGTTACTGGGATTTGCTTATTTACCGCACTATCGCAGGTATTGGTTTGGGCGGTGAGTTTGGCATCGGTATGGCACTTGCGATTGAGGCTTGGCCGGCACGCCATCGTGCTAGAGCTGCCTCTTATGTCGCTTTGGGCTGGCAAGTCGGCGTGTTAGGCGCAGCATTATTAACGCCGGTATTACTACCGTATATTGGCTGGCGTGGTATGTTTATTCTTGGTATTTTCCCTGCATTTGTGGCGTGGTATTTACGGGCCAGATTGCACGAACCTGAAATTTTCACCCAAAAACAGACCGCACTTTCAGCACAAAAAACATCAAAATTGGAATCCTTTAAACTTTTAGTGAAAGATAAAGCGACGGCTAAAGTGAGTTTAGGCGTTGTTGTGCTGACATCCGTACAAAATTTTGGTTACTACGGCATTATGATCTGGATGCCAAATTTTTTAGCTAAACAACTTGGCTTTAGTCTAACAAAATCAGGTATTTGGACAGCGGTAACGGTATGCGGAATGATGTTAGGCATCTGGGTTTTTGGTCGCCTTGCCGATAAATTAGGGCGAAAACCAAGTTTCTTATTATTCCAATTCGGTGCGGTTGTCAGCATTATTGCCTATTCTCAACTTACCGATCCGACCATAATGCTTATCGCCGGTGCGTTTCTCGGGATGTTTGTGAACGGTATGATGGGAGGATACGGAGCATTAATGGCGGAGGCTTACCCTACGGAAGCGCGGGCTACTGCACAAAATGTCTTATTCAACTTAGGACGGGCTGTCGGTGGTTTTGGGCCTGTTGTAGTCGGCGCGATTGTTTCTGCCTACTCATTTAGCCTTGCTATTGCATTCTTAGCGATTATTTACCTCATTGATATGATTGCCACCCTTGTGCTTATTCCGGAACTAAAAGGTAGCGAATTAAAATAAAGGTTGATTTTGAGCTTATTTTAAATCCGTCTTATGGTAAGGCGGATTTTTTATTGCTAACGAAACACCACTATTGAAAAGATAGCACCGCCATAAGGTTGCGAATAAGTTTCCGTATTTAAAAAAACGAAATGATATGGGATTTACTTTTGAGCAAGAGGTGGCTGTGCGGACAGAGTAGGTATCAATGTAGAAATGATATGAAGGTATGGTGAAGTCTCAAAAGAAACATGAGATTAAGGATAAGCAATGAAAGTTTTCAACGAGGTAAAATTCGGATTCAGGGAGGCGGAATTTAGAAACGCCCCTTGGGCGGGGCGTTAATTAAAAGCGTTGCTTAATGGAGCTGGCGTTTAATGGCGTCAGCAACTAATTCCGCTTCAGGGCCTAAGATAACTTGTAAACCATCATTACCAATTTTTACCGTCCCTTTCGAACCTAATGATTTGAGTTGTTCTTCATTAATATTATTGTGATCGTTCAAGGTTAGTCGCAAGCGGGTAATACAAGCATCAATATTCTTGAGGTTATTTTTTCCACCCAACGCATCAATAAATTTAATCGCTCTTTCTTCGCGCGAAGATGTTGTTGTAGCGGGAGCCTCAAGAGACTCTTCTTGTTCCTCACGACCAATTGTTTTAAGGTTAAACGCTTTGATTGCCACACGGAAAATGACATAGTAAATCACAAAGAAAACAATGCCTTGTATGATGAGCATATACCAATCTACGGCAAGTGGATTACGTGAAGAAAGTACCATATCAACTAAACCGGCACTGAAACCAAAACCGGCGATCCAATGCATACTTGCTGCAATAAATACCGAAATCCCGGTTAAAAATGCATGGATAACATAAAGAATTGGCGCGACGAACATAAATGAAAATTCAAGCGGTTCGGTAATTCCGGTAAAGAACGAAGCAAATGCACCGGCAAGCATAATTGAGGCGACTTTTGCTTTTTGACTCGGTTTTGCACTGTGATAAATAGCAAATGCCGCGCCGGGTAAGCCAAACATCATAACTGGGAAGAAGCCTGCTTGATACATTCCTGTTACCCCTACGGTTGCGGTTCCTTCAGCAAGGGATTTTGCCCCGCCAAGGAAGTTCGGAATATCGTTAATGCCTGCCACATCAAACCAGAAAACAGAATTTAATGCGTGGTGTAAGCCTACCGAAATCAGTAAGCGGTTAAAGAAACCGTAAATTCCGGCACCAACCGCACCCAAATCTTTAATTGATTCACCAAAAGAGACAAGCGCATTAAAAATATGCGGCCAAACATAGAGGAGAACAAAAGAAATGGCGATCATAACAAAAGCGACCACAATGGGTACGAGACGTTTTCCACTAAAGAAGGAAAGGGCTTTTGGTAATTCTACTTGGTAGAAACGATTATAAAGTTCTGCAGAAATCACACCTATCAAAATCCCAATAAATTGGTTATTGATTTTATTAAATGCTGCCGGAACCTGATCCGATGCAATATGTTGTAGCTGTGCAACTCCGGCTGGAGAAAGAAGGGTGGTAACTACATAGAACCCGACCAGACCGGAAAGTGCGGCCGAACCGTGCTTATCTCTTGATAAACCGAAAGCAACCCCCACGGCGAATAATAAGCCCATATTATCAATAATTGCCGCTCCGGATTTGATTAATAATGCCGCTAATTGACTGTTGGCCCCCCATCCGTCAGGATCGATCCAATAACCGATTCCCATTAATAACGCCGCTGCCGGTAATGCAGCCACGGGGACCATTAAGGCTTGACCAATTTTTTGTGCATAACTGAGAATACTCATAAATACTCCTTAGGTTTCACTAAAATGCTTGTGAACAAATAGAATGTTCCCAAGCAGTCCTTGTTACGTGATTGACGATTATTCTATTGTCAATTTTTTACCGTCGTAGCTTAATGTTTTCACGGAAGTTAAGGCTTTTCCGCCATCAGTTTCACCACCAATTAATAGCATTTTATTATCATAAGAAACGGATAATCCATAGCCGATATTCATTGGTAACTCGCCAATAATACGCCATTTGCCATTATTTAACGTATAAATATCCTTGTGCCATGTTTTGGTTAAACCTTTGTGTGCGTGTAGCATACCTTCTTTAAATTGTTTAACGGAGCCGGGGAAGTTTGCCCCTCCGGTCACTAAATAATGACCATGGCTATAGCCCGCCATAG
Organism: Rodentibacter caecimuris; assembly: GCF_001019715.1. Taxonomy (GTDB): domain Bacteria; phylum Pseudomonadota; class Gammaproteobacteria; order Enterobacterales; family Pasteurellaceae; genus Rodentibacter; species Rodentibacter caecimuris. The sequence goes on along the minus strand of NZ_BBXJ01000001.1, from coordinate 631,066 downwards.
CGCCGGCTAAACCATCTTGGCTTTTACCTTTTGGAGCCGGTAAATCCGGTAAGTTTTTCCATTGCACGCCTTTGGCGGTGAATTTACCTTGGTGGGTTTCAGCAGTACGAAGTCCGGGCTTAATTTCCCCATTTACGACGATTAAATCATTGCCTTGAATGGTAAATGCCGCACCTGCACGACCGGAGAACGGTACTCGACTTTCGTTACGCCATTTATTCGTAGAAGGTTCATAACTTAATAATTCCGTAGTAAAGAAGTAATCTTCCGGACGTTGGTTGAAATAGGCCGCCGTTATTTCGTCCTTTTTCATTTTATCTTCTCCGGCAGCGATTGTATCTTGAAAGAAACCGTTAAAGATAGACAGATTGGAGCCACCTATAATATAAACTTTATCACCTTGTGAGGCACCGGATGAGCCGACTAAACCACGTGGAGAACGAGTTGGCAGCTGCGTCCAAGTATTATCTGTCGGGTTATATTGATAGGCATCATTGATCAGTTGCAGCTCGCCTTTTTCATTTTTTTGCAAGCCGCCAAACACGTAGAGTTTCCCATCTACGGCGGCAGCAACGGGCTGGTTACGCTCTCCACCCGGGAACGTGGCAATCTCTTTCCATTGTGCAGCCGGATCTTTTAAGTTGAGGGAGTAGAACTTGTCTCCGCCGGAACCTAATCCTACATATACAATATCGCCGATTAACGCACCTGCACCGCTTTTAATGCCTACCGGAAGATCAGGATAGGCTTGAATGCTTGCGGAAAATGCGAGGGTGGTGAAAAGTGCGGTGCATAATGCTGTTTTTGTTAATGTCATAATAAACCTCATTTGAGTAATGTTATGATTTGCTATTCATAAAACGGCATTGAATAGAGTGTTATTTAAAGTGCGGTCAAAAATGTGATGATTTTTAACCGCACTTTAGCTATGGAATCAAGAGATTCGGTATAAAGGTAATAATTTGTGGGAAGACAGTGATTAAAACCAACATAGCAAAAATTGGAATTAAGAACGGTAGTACACCTTTTGTTACAGTGGATACCGACATATTGCCAACACGTGCTACGACAAAGAGAGCCATTCCCATTGGTGGTGTTAAAATTCCGATCATCATATTTAGTGTTGTCATCACACCGAAAAAGACAAGATCGATATTAAACTGCATGGCAATTGGAATCAGCATCGGCAGAACTAAGAATTGTAATGCCAGAGCGTCAATAAACATACCGAGGAAGAGCAACAAAGCATTGATCATCACAAGTACCATTAACGGTGAATCCGCAACGGCAACAAAGACATCGGCAATACGCATTGCCACTTGTTCACGGGCGATCATATCTCCGAAGAAGGTAACCGTCATAATCATTAATGCAACGACACCGGTAATCGCCATGGCTTCCACACAGCTGTTGAAGAGCATTTTTAAGGTGAGCTCTTTATAGACAAACTTACCAATAATGACGGAGTAAGCCGCCGCAACTACGGCAGATTCTGTCGGGCTGAATAGACCGGAGAATATACCTCCAATAATCAATATTGGCGTTAAAATTGCCCAGAAAGCACGCTTGAATGAATCGCATAGCTCTGCACGAGTGGCTTTTGGCGTTCTTGGATAGCCGCGTTTTTTAGAAACGTAATAGTTCATTGCCATGAGCGCGATAGTCACTAATACACCGGGTACAAAGCCGGCAATAAAGAGTTTGGCAATGGATTCGTTAGCAATAACACCATAAATAATCATTGCAATACTTGGCGGTACCAAAGGGCCGATAATGCAAGAAGCCGCGGTAATTCCACCGCAAATGTCATCATCATAACCTGCATCGCGCATCGCTTTAATTTCTAACTGGCCTAAACCGCCTGCATCAGCAAGGGCTGATCCGGACATACCTGAAAATAGTAAACTTGCACCGATATTTACGTGCCCCATTCCGCCGGTGTAGTGGCCGAGTAAGGCTTTTGCAAAGTTGAAAATACGTTCCGTGATTCCGCCCGTATTCATCAAAATACCGGTTAAGATGTAGAACGGTACGGCAAGCAGTGGGAAACTATTCAGGCTATATACTAATTTGTCCGATGCCGCATTCACGACATTCCACCGAGTCATGGTGAAATAGAGAAGGGTTGCAATGAAAAGTGACCAACCCACAGGCACACCTAAGAACATAATGACAAGCCATACAAGCAGGGCGACATAAACGGCACTAGAACCCAGTTTTATGTAGTTTGTAATACGTAAAACTTTAAACCAATCCGGCGCAAAAAATAAAATTGCCAGTAAAATGACCGCACTTACAATAAAGAAAGTGGCGGGTAAATAGCTTTTATCTTCCTTGAAATTTTGTGCTTGAGCCTGAAAAAAGCGAATCATCATTAAGGCAGCAACAACAGGTAAAGCGGCAAAAATCCACTTTTCCGAAATACCGCCCAAAGCATCAATCGGGAAAGACGCATTGGTAAAGGTTCGAATGCCGAAATGGATAAAAAAGAAGATACAGGCAAAAATAATGAGTTGTACAAAGGTATTTGATAGCTTTCTCACTTTAGCCGGCATTAAATTGGTTAAGAAATCAATGTAAACATGATCTTGTTTTCTGATAGCAACGCTAATGCCGAGCATACCTACATATACAAAAAGCAGTTTGGTAAGTTCCTCACTCCAAATAAGGGGGGAGTGAAATACCTGTCTGGAAAGAATTTGCGCGATAAGAATGCAGAAAATGACGAGAAATAGAGCGCCACCAATCCATTCCTCTAATTTATTAAAAATTTTCATGCTTTACTCCATGCACGAAGACGAAAAGAAAAGGACGAAATTGAATGCACCGGACAGTAGGTGCATTCAAGGTTAATTATTTGATTGCTTGAATTTCTTTTAAAGCTTCTTCACCTTTGCTACCGGTTTGTTTTACAAAGTCATCATAGAAAGGTTTCATTGAGGCTTTGAACGGTGCAAGATCAGGTTTGGTTACTGTGACACCTTGCTTTTCAAAGAAAGAAATCAAATCTTTTTCACCATCGGAAAATAATTGGGTGTGATATTTTGCTGCCGTTTCAGCAGCCTCTTTCACCACTTTTTGTAAATCTTCCGGTAGATCTTGGTAGGTTTCATTGCTCACCAAATACAGTTGATCGTTCAAAATGTGGTTTGTCATGGCTAAGAATTTTTGTACTTCATAGAATTTTTGTGCTTGTACGGTCGCTAACGGATTTTCCTGACCGTCAACCGAGTTGGTTTGAAGGGCAAGATATACCTCAGAAAATGCCATCGGTGTTGGAGAGGCTCCTACATATTTTGCGTATGCCAAGTTGGTTGCCGCATTAGGTACACGGAGTTTCAAACCCTTCATATCTTCAATACTGTTAATGGCACGATTTGAGGTCGTTTGACGTGTTCCGTTATAGGCTTGAGAAAGTAAAGTTACCCCGAGATCTTTATTCATTTTTTGAATTAAATCTTTACCGAATGCGGTTTCATACAAGGCTTTCTGTGCTACATTGTAATCAGTGATCACATAAGGAAGGGCGAATACGGCAACTTCAGGATAGAATAATTGGAAACGTGCCGATTCAGCAAAAGTGAAATCAAGGGAACCATCTTTTAGCTGTTTTAGCATGGCACGATCATCGCCCAATTGTGAGCTGGGATAGAGTGATACTTCAATTTTGCCGCCTGATTTTTCTTTTACTTCTTTCGCGAACATTTCTGCAGCTTTATATTCATTAGACGATGTTCCGGCATTCATACCGAATTTTAAATCATAGTCTGCAGCGAAAACGGCGGAAGACAGACCGGCAGTCATGGTAGCTGTAAGAAAAAGTTTAGTAAATTTCATAATGTGGCTCCTAATGTGGAAACTATCAGATTGGTAGTACTAGCATAAGAATTTTGGTAAAACAGTACCCAAAACAATTCTTCAATTTTTATTCTAAGAGTAAAAAAACAGTTTTTAAATAGCCCTATGGAGTTTTATTTCAAAATTGAGACATTGATCACATTTAAGAAAATATGCTTCAAAAATAAATTTAAAATGAAGTTTTATTTCTATATAATGAGGAAAAGTAACGGAACTTGAGATTTTAATGATCTCGGTTTATCCGAAGATGAAATGAGGGTTTTTATGTCTAGATTTACACACGAACAGATTTTTCAGCGTATTCAAAATGGTTTAATCGCCTCTTGTCAGCCGGTGGATGATGGTCCGATGGATAAACCGGAAATTGTGGCGGCAATGGCTCAAGCTTCAGTAGTAGGCGGTGCGGCCGGTCTCCGTATTGAAGGCGTAGAAAATTTAAAAGCAACCCGTCCAACGGTAAATGTTCCGATTATCGGCATCGTAAAGCGTGATCTACCCGATAGTCCGGTTCGTATTACCCCGTTTCTGAATGACATTGAAGATCTTGCTAATGCGGGGGCGGACATTATTGCGGTGGACGGCACTCATCGCCCTCGTCCGGTTGAATTGGAAAGTGCGGTCAAAAAAATCCATGAATTGGGTTGTCTTGCGATGGCGGATTGTTCCAATTTGGAAGAAGGATTACACTGCCAAACATTAGGATTTGATATTATTGGTAGCACTATGTCGGGTTATACCGGCGGAACAGTGCCAGAAGAACCGGATTATCAATTAGTGAAAGATTTAAAAGCCGCTGGTTGTCGGGTGATGGCGGAAGGGCGTTACAATTCTCCTGAATTGGCTAAAACCGCCATCGAAATCGGGGCGGATTTTGTGACGGTTGGTTCCGCATTGACCCGTCTTGAACATATTGTCGGTTGGTTTGCCGAAGCAGTGAAATGGGCAAAATAAGATAAGAAGGAATTCACGATGCGTTGTTTGGCTTTAGATATTGGCGGAACTAAGATTGCCGCTGCAATTGTTGAAAAGGGCGGAGTTGCTCAACGCCAACAAATTTCTACCCCTCAAAATAATGCAGCAGAAGCATTACACCAAAGTATCGCTCAATTATTAACGGAATATGCCGGCCAGTTTGATTATGTTGCGGTTGCTTCTACCGGAATTATCAATCAGGGTATTTTGACCGCACTGAATCCTAAAAATCTAGGGGGACTAGCGGAATTTCCGCTTAAAGCAAGTATTGCCCGCCATACGGATAAACCGATAGGATTGCTAAATGACGTTCAGGCTGCCGCTTATGCGGAATATCAATTACAGGAACGGGATACATTAGCCAATTTTGCCTTTATCACTGTTTCGACTGGAGTGGGCGGCGGATTGATTATTAATCGTCAGTTACTCACGGAACCGAATGGTATTTCAGGGCATATCGGTCATACCTTGGCAGACCCGAATGGGCCGTTGTGCGGTTGTGGTCGTCGCGGTTGCGTAGAAGCAATCGCTTCAGGTCGTGCTATTGAAGCGGTATCTTCCACTTGGGATGTTTCTTGTTCTCCAAAAGAAGTATTTGATCGTTTTAGAAAAAATGATGAAAAAGCAACCGCACTTGTTGCCCGTTCAGCCATTGCCATTGCTAATTTAGTCGCCGATTTAAAAATTACTCTAGATATGCAGAAAATTGCTATTGGAGGAAGTGTTGGTTTGGCGGAAGGTTATTTGCCTTTGGTGCAGCAGTTTTTGAATGAAATGCCGAAAGTTTATCATTGTGAACTGATTCCCGCCCAACTCGGGCAAGATGCCGGTTTAGTGGGAGCCGCCTATTGGGTAAAAGATTGCTTACTCGCACAATTGCAAGGAGGAAGTCATGACTAGAAATGGGAATATTTTAAATACCATAAGCTCGCTTTATCAAAGTTTGACCAAAACCGAGAAAAAAATTGCCGATACCGTTTTAACCTCTCCGGATCTTGTTGTGGGGTATCCGCTTTCCGAAATTGCCGAGAGTTTAGGCGTAGGAGAAGCTACTTTCGTCCGTTTTTGTCGCTCGGTGGGCTTTAAAGGTTTTAGTGATTTTAAACTGGAGCTTTCCATTGAATTGGCGACAAAAGACAATCATTCCCACCCATTGTTAGAAAACGATATTGAACCTACCGATAGCTCACGCCATATTGCACAAAAATTACAAACCTCTATTACTAGCGTAATAGATGAAACCATTAATTTACTCGATTTTAATCAGTTAGAAGAAACCGTTAGTGCGATACGCCGTGCAAATCGTGTTTTTTTATTTGGTGTGGGTTCATCGGGGATAACGGCAGAAGAGGCAAAAAATAAATTAATGCGTATCGGGTTCCAAGTCGATGCGACCGGCAATAACCATTTTATGTATATGCAGGCGGCATTACTCAAACCGCGGGATGTTGCTATTGGGATAAGCCATTCAGGGTATTCGCAAGAAACCGCACATGCGTTAAAAATTGCCAAACAAAATGGGGCAACGACAGTGGCAATCACTCATAGCTTGCGTTCGCCGGTTACAAGCTCTGCGGATTTTGTTTTAGTAAACGGTAATAAACAGGGTAAATTGCAGGGGGATTCCATTGGTACCAAAATCGCCCAGCTTTTTGTATTAGATTTGATTTACGCTTTATTAGTGCAAAGTGAGCAAGATAAAGCGATAGAGATAAAGCAAAAAACGCTCGATGTGATTCTTGAACAACGTATAAAATAGGAGAAAAGTATGCGTGATTTAAAGGGTATTTTCAGTGCGTTATTAGTGTCATTCAACGAAGACGGTTCAATCAATGAAAAAGGATTGCGCCAAATTATTCGTTATAACATTGATAAAATGAAAGTGGACGGTTTATATGTCGGTGGTTCTACCGGTGAAAACTTTATGCTTTCTACCGCAGAGAAAAAAGAAATTTTCCGTATTGCAAAAGATGAAGTAAAAGATCAAGTAGCGCTTATCGCCCAAGTAGGTAGCGTCAATTTGCAGGAAGCCGTTGAATTAGGTCAATATGCAACCGAATTAGGCTATGACTGTTTATCGGCAGTTACTCCTTTCTACTATAAATTCAGTTTTCCTGAAATCAAACATTATTACGATACCATCATTGAGAAAACCGGTAATAATATGATCGTCTATTCCATACCGTTTTTAACCGGTGTTAATATGGGAATTGAGCAATTCGGCGAACTTTATAAAAACCCAAAAGTGCTTGGTGTGAAATTTACTGCGGGCGATTTCTATCTCTTAGAACGTTTGAAAAAGGCGTATCCAAATCACCTCATTTGGGCTGGGTTTGATGAAATGATGTTACCGGCAGCCTCTTTAGGGGTGGACGGTGCAATTGGTTCGACATTCAATGTGAATGGTGTACGTGCCCGCGAAATCTTTGAATTAACCAAAGCGGGTAAACTTCAAGAAGCCCTAGATATTCAGCATGTAACTAATGATTTGATTGAAGGTATTTTAGCCAACGGTTTATATTTAACCATCAAAGAATTGCTCAAATTAGAAGGGGTCGAAGCGGGGTATTGTCGTGAACCGATGACGGCAAAAGCCACACCGGAACAGCTTGCAAAAGCAAAAGAATTAAAACAGAAATATTTATAAATTCATAAAAATTGATCGCACTTGTTGAATGAGTCTTTCTTTTTATTTATAGAAAGGGGAGGGGAAACTAAACGTTTATATTAAAGTTTTCCGTGAGATATGATGGGATAAGTGCGGTCAAACTAAAGGAAGTTTTCTTATGCGTCTTATCCCTTTACAAACAAATGATCAAGTGAGCCGTTGGGCAGCTCGTCATATTGCGGATCGAATTAACCATTTCAAACCGACTGCAGAACGTCCGTTTATACTTGGTTTGCCTACCGGTAGCACACCGCTTAAAACCTATCAGGAATTGATCAAACTTTATCAAGCCGGTGAAGTGAGTTTCAAACATGTTGTTACCTTTAACATGGATGAATACGTGGATTTACCACAAGATCATCCTGAAAGTTATCATAGCTTTATGTATAAAAACTTCTTTAATCATATCGATATTCAACCGCAAAATATTAATATTTTGAATGGTAATACGGAAGATCATGATGAAGAATGTCGCCGCTATGAAGAAAAAATTAAATCTTACGGAAAAATCAATTTATTTATGGGCGGAGTGGGAAATGACGGACATATAGCCTTTAATGAGCCGGCATCATCATTGAATTCTCGCACACGGATTAAAACTTTGACGCAGGATACGCTTATTGCCAATTCCCGTTTCTTTGATAATGATGTGAATAAAGTGCCGAAGTATGCTCTAACCATTGGCGTTGCCACCTTATTAGATGCGGAAGAAGTGATGATTCTTGCCACCGGGCATCAAAAAGCCCTTGCCGTGCAAGCCGCTGTTGAAGGGGCGGTGAACCATATGTGGACGGTCAGCGCATTACAGTTGCATCGCCACTTTATCTTAGTATGTGATGAACCGGCACAGCAAGAATTAAAAGTGAAAACAGTAAAATATTTCAGTGAATTAGAGCAACGAGCCATTCATAGCGTGTTGTCATAATTCAGCAACACCGCAGAAAGTGCGGTCACAAAAACACTGTTTTTGGAATGTTGGCTTTGCCAACGACCCCTTTAGGGGGAACAAACGAGTAAGCGAGTTTGTGAATAATTTTAGGAAGATAAAATGAAATACGCATTAGTTAATTCAGTGATTTACACAAAATACGAGGTATTGCGTGATTTTGCGGTGGTGATTAACGGGGAAATCATAGAAGCCGTTATTCCGCAAAATGAACTTGAGGCGGGCATTAAAACCATTGATTTACAGGGCAATAATTTAACTGCCGGTTTTATTGATCTTCAACTCAACGGTTGTGGCGGTGTGATGTTTAATGATCAAACCACGGTGGAAACCTTGGAAATTATGCAAGCCACCAATTTAAAATCCGGCTGTACCAGTTTCTTACCAACCTTTATTACCGCACCGGACGAAGGCATTAAAAGTGCGGTTAAAATTATGCGGGAATATTTAACTAAGCATAAGAACCAAGCACTCGGTTTACACATTGAAGGGCCTTATATTAGCGTGGAGAAAAAAGGCGTACACCGTCCTGAATATATCCGTGAAATCTCGCCTGAAATGAAAGGTTTTCTGTGTGAGAACGGTGATGTGATTACTAAGATCACGATTGCCGCGGAAAATCCAACCTCACAATATATTCCCGATTTTGTAAAAAGCGGTATTGTTGTTTCCATTGGGCATTCTAATGCGACTTATGAAACCGCTAAAGCGGCATTCCGTAAAGGCGCAACCTTTGCAACACATCTACATAATGCTATGTCGCCAATCAGCTCCGGTCGGGCTATGGGGGTTGTCGGTGCGGTGTTGGATTCTGATATTTACACCGCTATTATTATAGATGGCGTGCATGTTGACTATGGTAACGTCAGAATCGACAAGAAGATTAAAGGTGATAAATTGTGCATTGTGACCGATTCTATTGCGGCAGCGGGTGCAGGGCCTGAATTAGAAAGTTTCACCTTTGAAGGCAAAACCATTTATGTAAAAGAAGGTCGTTGTTATGATGCTAACGGTACTATTGCGGGAGCTTCGATCACGATGATGGAGTCCATCAAAAATGCGGTGGAACATGTAGAAATTCCTCTTGCAGAAGCGATTCGTATGAGTAACCTCTATCCGGCACGGGCTATTAGCGTGGATGATCGTTTAGGTTCGGTAGAAAAAGGTAAAGTGGCAAATCTTGCCGTGTTTACACCAAATTATGAGGTGATTGGCACGGTGGTGAATGGGGAATGGAAACCGAATTTGTCATCATAAAAAATAGACTGAATAAAAAATAAGAAAAATCCATATCGTAGCCACGGTATGGATTTTTTTCTTTATTGCTTTAATAAGAATAATTTTTATCTATAATGTAAAAACTTAGTTTAAGAGTAGGAGATTAAAATGGCGAAAGAAGAAGTCGGACATAATTTTTTGGCCCGTTTAGGAAAAACACGTTTACGTCCCGGCGGTAAAAAAGCAACGGATTGGTTGATTGGTAACGGTGATTTTAATCAGAATAAAAAAGTATTAGAAGTGGCGTGTAATATGGGGACAACGGCGATTGATTTGGCGAAACAATTCGGTTGTCAGATTGAGGGCGTTGATTTAGATGAGGAGGCGTTAGAAAAGGCGAAAGCCAATATCGTCGCCAATAACTTGCAAGATAAAATTCACGTTCAGCGTGCCAATGCAATGAAATTACCTTTTGAAGATGAGACTTTTGACATTGTGATCAATGAGGCGATGTTGACGATGTTGCCGGTAGAGGCGAAGAAAAAAGCCATTGTAGAATATTTTCGAGTGTTAAAACCGGGCGGTTTTTTGCTCACTCATGATGTGATGCTGGTAGGCGAAGATCATCAAATTATTCTTGATAATATGCGTAAGGCGATTAATGTAACGGTAACCCCTTTAACTAAAGAAGGTTGGAAAGGGCTTTTCCAAGAAAGCGGATTCCGTAATGTGGATACATTTTCAGGCGAAATGACATTACTTTCACCAAAAGGAATAATTTACGACGAGGGCGTTTTAGGCACACTAAAGATTGTTAAAAATGCGATGAAAACAGAAAACCGTGAGCAATTTAAACGTATGTTTAAAACCTTCAATGATCCGAAACATAAATTGCATTTTATTGCAGTGTGTAGCCAAAAATAATCAGGAAGTTGAAAAAACAATGTTCAAAAAACGTTGGTTTTTATGACAGGTGGTTAAAAGTAAAAAGGCGAATCTTAAGATTCGCCTTTCTTGTGAGTTCTCTAGTTTAACAATTAGAAGAATACACGCAGACCTACACCAATAGCTTTATCTTTGACTTTTGAATTTTCGTCATAATTGCCGTTAGTATAGTCTTTAGACTGAACATACTTACCTTCTACATAAGTGATAACTTGTTTATGAAGTTTATAATCAACACCTAACAAGAAACCATGAGTTTTGGTTTTATCATCACCAGATTTAGATTGCTCATATAAGTAGTTACCATATACCTTACTGACATCAGCAATTACAGGAACTTGGAAACCTGGAGAAACGAAGAAAGATTTAGTAGATTCACTACCATCAGTTTTATCTTTTTTGTAGCCTGCATCAACTGATACTAAGAAACTTTTGAAATCATAACCTGCACTCAACATCAAACCATCGACATTGCGTTTAGCATTTGAATTAAGTTCTGATTTATAGTTAGTGCGACCATAAACCCCTTCAAGGATTAACCCATTGTTTTCATATAAGAAACCTGCTTGAACACCATTTGATAATGAGCCGTGGTTAACTTCATTGTTAGTACGGTCTTCAGCAAATTGATAGCTTGCACCTAATTGTAAACCTTCAACACCATAGTAGTCATAACGGATTACAGAGCGACCGGATGTTGGTACATAATCCGGTAAAATACCATAGTCGTAGTCTTCTGCAATACCGACATCATCGCCGATAGTTACTTGGCGACCAAAGGTTACTTGACCTAATTCTTTTTTACCAAGACCAATATAGGCACGGTGAGCTCTAACAGAACCAAATCCGTCTTCTTTTGCCGCACTCTTCCCGCTCTCATCTTTTCCATCAAAACGTAGCTCTGCACGACCCAAAGCATAGAAATCATCGCTTAAATCATGTTTCACTTTAAATTCAACGCGAGATCCCGCATTTCTTAAGCCAGTATGAGAATACTTTTTACCTTCAGAAGTAACATCCCCATTGGCATCTTTCTTTTCCCAATGACCGCCTTGGTTAGACTTCTCTAACATAAGACGAAGCGAACCGTTTACTTCAAATTTAGTACCTTCGTTGTCATAAACTACTGCTGCATTCGCTGCTGAAGCTGCAAATGCACCGACGATTAATGCTGCTAGTGTTTTTTTCATAATTGTTATTCCTTATTGGTATGTTAATGACCAAGACTGAACTTTTCATTATTTAAAATGTCAATCGCCTAAATAGGCGATTCGGATCTTTACAAAAAGCAATTTTTCTGTCAATGGAAAAGGGCTGTAAAATTTTAAATATCAGATCAAGATCACATTTTTAAATGTGATAAGTTCGAAATTTAAACAATCTTTGCTTATAAAACAGAAAAATTTAATCATCATTTTGTTCTAGAGAGTAGCCTTTATCCTCAAAAGTAGGATTTTCCGCCCCTTTTTTTGCCAAAACATCACAAATTTCATTTTCACGGTGTCCTACATGGCCTTTTACCCATTGCCATTCAATTTTGTGAGGTTGAATAGCATCATCAAGTGCCAACCATAAATCTTGGTTTTTTACCGGCTTACCGTTGCTGGTTTTCCAATTATTTTTCTTCCAATTTGTTATCCACTTAGTGATACCGTTTTTCATATATTGGCTATCACTGTAAAGAGTAACTTGGCAAGGTTCTTTTAATGTATTGAGCGCTTCGATTACTGCACGTAATTCCATGCGATTGTTTGTGGTGTTGAAATAACCTTTGGAAAGTTGTTTTTCATGCTCTTTATAGCGTAATAGAATACCAATTCCCCCTGTACCGGGATTGCCGAGGCACGAACCGTCAGTAAAAATTTCAATCTGTTTTTGCATAACAAAATCGTTGTTGTGTAAAATACCGGTCATTCTAAAGGAAAGAAATAGGTTGAACAAATGATTAATCCAAATCGCCAAATTGTACTGGATACGGAAACAACGGGGATGAACCAGCTAGGTGCACATTATGAAGGACACGGTATTATTGAAATTGGTGCGGTTGAATTGGTGAATCGCCGTTATACGGGAAATAATTTCCATATTTATATTAATCCGAACCGACCGGTCGATCCAGAGGCAATTAAAGTTCACGGTATTACCGATGCGATGCTTGCCGATAAACCGGAATTTAAGGCGGTCGCCCAAGAATTTTTAGATTATATTAAGGGGGCGGAACTTTTAATTCACAATGCGCCCTTTGATGTGGGATTTATGGATTATGAATTTCGTAAATTAGGATTGGATGTCAAAACAACGGATATTTGCGTGGTAACGGATACCTTGCAAATGGCACGTCAGATGTATCCGGGGAAGCGTAATAGTTTGGATGCGTTGTGTGATCGATTAGGTATTGACAATAGTAAGCGAACGTTGCACGGGGCATTACTGGATGCGGAAATTTTAGCAGACGTTTATCTTTCCATGACAGGCGGACAAACCAGCTTGTTTGAGGAGGGGGAAGAGGAAACCCCTATGGTAGCCACGATGGAAAGAAGTGCTGTGGAATCAATGGAAAGTGCGGTTACTTTTTCTAATAATTTAAAACGCTTACAACCGAATGAAGAAGAATTACAAGCCCATTTGGAGTTATTGAAAATGATCAATAAAAAGAGTAATGGAAAATGCCTGTGGGATTTACGTGCAAATGATGAATCCGTGCATTAAATGAACGAATAGGTGTGAAATTAGAAAAAAAAGATTGACGAGACAAAGGCGGATCATTATTATACGCTCCACTTAGCGGAGTGGTAGTTCAGCTGGTTAGAATACCTGCCTGTCACGCAGGGGGTCGCGGGTTCGAGTCCCGTCCATTCCGCCAATTTTCGTTTACTCCTTATTGATGTGTTTACAAAAGTGAACAATAACGATATTTAGTTGCGGAGTGGTAGTTCAGCTGGTTAGAATACCTGCCTGTCACGCAGGGGGTCGCGGGTTCGAGTCCCGTCCATTCCGCCAATTTTTTAACAATAAATAGCACCTATAGGTGCTTTTTTATTTGTTTTCAAATGATTTTTTACCAACACCCTAACTTCCGCTATAATGCCCCCATTTTTGACAAGATAAGAGATTTTTTATGGCAACTCCTGTTGTAGCCCTTGTTGGGCGTCCAAATGTAGGGAAATCAACGCTGTTTAATCGCCTAACACGCACCCGTGATGCCTTGGTAGCAGATTTTCCCGGTTTAACCCGTGATCGTAAATACGGTCATGCACATATTGCCGGACATGAATTTATTGTGATTGATACCGGTGGTATTGATGGTACGGAAGAAGGCGTAGAAGAAAAAATGGCAGAGCAATCACTGCTTGCTATTGAAGAAGCGGATATTGTGCTTTTTCTCGTTGATGCTCGTGCGGGGCTGACCGCCGCAGATATCGGCATTGCAAATTATTTGCGCCAACGGGAGAATAAAATCACGGTTGTGGTTGCAAATAAAACCGATGGCATTGATGCTGATTCTCACTGTGCGGAATTTTATCAATTAGGCTTGGGCAATATCGAACAAATTGCCGCATCGCAAGGTCGTGGCGTTACCCAGTTAATGGAACAAGTGCTTGCTCCTTTTGCCGAACAAATAGAAAACGTAGAAGAAACCGACCGCACTTCCGATGAAGAGCAGGATGAATGGGCGCAAGGGTTTGATTTTGATTCGGAAGAAGATACCGCATTACTTGATGAAAGTCTGGAAGAAGAAATTGATAGCGAACAAGATAAACATATCAAAATTGCGATAGTCGGTCGTCCTAATGTCGGTAAATCCACGTTAACCAACCGTATTTTAGGGGAAGATCGGGTGGTGGTTTACGATATGCCGGGAACCACACGTGATAGCGTTTATATTCCAATGGAACGTGACGGCCAGCATTATACGTTGATTGATACGGCAGGGGTGCGTAAGCGGGGGAAAGTACATCTTGCGGTCGAGAAATTCTCCGTGATAAAAACCCTGCAAGCTATTCAAGATGCGAATGTGGTGTTGCTTACCATTGATGCACGTGAAAATATTTCAGACCAAGATTTGTCTTTGCTTGGTTTCATTTTGAATGCAGGTCGTTCTCTTGTCATTGTGGTGAATAAATGGGACGGTTTGGATCAAGAAATCAAAGATCGTGTGAAATCGGAACTTGACCGCCGTTTAGATTTTATTGATTTTGCCCGTGTGCATTTTATTTCTGCGTTACACGGCAGTGGTGTGGGTAATTTGTTTGATTCCATTAAAGAAGCTTATGCTTGCGCCACACAAAAAATGACGACCTCAATGCTTACCCGCATTTTGCAAATGGCGACAGATGAACATCAACCGCCAATGATCGGGGGGCGTCGTATTAAATTAAAATATGCCCATCCGGGTGGTTATAACCCGCCGATTATCGTAGTACATGGTAATCAAATGGAAAAATTGCCGGATTCCTACAAACGTTATTTATCAAACTATTATCGTAAAAGCTTGAAAATTATCGGTTCGCCGATTCGTTTGATCTTCCAAGAAGGCGATAATCCGTTTGCCGGACGTAAAAATAAGCTCACGCCGAATCAGTTACGCAAACGTAAACGTTTGATGAAATTTATTAAGAAATCGAAAAAATGATAGGGAAAAGTGCGGTTAAATTGACCGCACTTTTTGTCTTTATAGTCCCAACGTTTCCTTCACAAAGGGAATAGTAAGGTTACGTTGAGCCTGTAATGAGGCTTTATCGAGCCTTTCTAAGGCTTGTAATAAGGTGTGTGTGTCGCGATTTAGGCGTTTAAGTAAAAACTGTGCCGTTTCAGCAGGTAAGTCAATACCGCGTTGACGGGCGTTTTTTTGTAACACCTCAAGTTTTTGTTCATCCGTTAGCGCTGAAAGATGATAAATTTCACCCCATTTTAAACGTGACGCTAAATCGGGTAATTGTACGTTTAATGCGGAAGGAGAGAGTGTGGCACTCACGAGCAAAAGCGTTTGACCGCTTGCTTTGATTCGATTAAATAAATCGAAAATTGCGATTTCCCACTCCGGATCGCCCATAACGGAATCAAGATCATCCAAACAGACTAATTCCTGTTGTTCTAAATTTTCCAGCACTGCCGGAGAGAAATAACGGGATTTGCTTAGCGGCACATAAATTGCGACACGTTGTTCATTTAAATATTGATTGTTGAGGGCGCGAAGTAAATGGCTTTTACCACAGCCTGTCGTTCCCCAAATATAGAAAAATTGTTGTTGAATCTGCTGTGAATTTTTGCGTAGAGAATCAAGCAGTAACAAATTATTGTCTGCATAAAAATTCTCAAATGTACAATCATCAATTTGATGAATGGGCAAAGGTAATTGCTGATTCAAAATGATATAACGCTGTTGATTTAGGGGGAAGAAAGGGCTATTTTTTTAGCCCTTAATTTTAGGCTTTATTCTACGTTATTTTTTGCTTTTGGCAAAATCAAGTTCAACACAATTGCAACGATCGCACATAAACTAATGCCTTTTAACGCAACGATATCGCCGACATTGACAAACATATTGCCGATACCAAAGGTCATTACTACGGAGATAATACAAAGGTTGCGAGGTTCGGTCACATCGACTTTACCTTTGATTAAGGTACTCATCCCTACTACGGCGATAGAGCCAAAGACCAGCATCATAATGCCGCCCATAACGATGGTAGGAATGGTGGAAAGGAATGCGCCTACTTTACCGCAGAACGAGATTGCAATTGCCCACACCGCTGCCCAAGTCATGATATTAGGGTTAAAGTTACGGGTGAGCATAACCGCACCGGTGACTTCCGCATAAGTTGTATTTGGCGGGCCGCCAATCAATGAAGCGGCAGTGGTTGCTACGCCATCACCTAATAAAGTGCGGTGTAATCCCGGTTTTTTTAGGAAATCTTTTCCCGTCACGGAGCTAATCGCCATAATACCGCCCACGTGTTCCACAGCAGGGGCAATAGCAATCGGCAGCATATAGAGAATGGCTTCAAGGTTAAATTCCGGTTTTGTTAATTTAGGCAGTTCAAACCAAGGGGCGTCTATTACTGGTTGAAAATTGATTAAACCGAGGAAAAGACAAAGAATATAACCTGCCGTGATACCAAACATAATCGGGATTAACTTCATTAATCCTTTTGCAAATACCGCAACAGAAAGGGTAACGATTAAGGTGATCATAGAAACGAGCACGGCGTCGTTATAAGCATAGGCACTATCTTTGCCCAATGCCATATTGACGGCAACAGGGGCAAGCCCCATCCCAATAATGATGATTACCGGCCCGACAACAACCGGTGGGAAGATACGCTCTAAGGCTTGGCTGCCACGAATTTTAACCAGTGAAGAAAGGGCAAAATAGACCAAGCCGGCACAAGCCAAGCCTCCCATCGTAGTTGGGATTCCCCAAGTTTGTACGCCATATTGAATAGGGGCAATAAAAGCGAAAGAGGAGGCTAGGAAAATGGGCACTTGTTTGCCGGTACAAAGCTGAAATAATAGCGTGCCTATGCCGGCGGTAAGTAAGGCGGTATTTGAATCTAAACCGGTGATGAGCGGTACAAGCACAAGGGCACCAAAGGCAACGAAGAGCATTTGTAAGCCGACAAAGGATTGCTTGGCAAGGCTTTGTACTTCTTCTGTTTGAGTAGAAGGTGTTTGATTTTGATTGGTCATTTTAGTTTCAACTCTCTGTTTGAATTAACTTGAAAGTGCGGTCAGTTTGATATCTGTTTTCCGCCCGAAAAAAGACGGCTTGAAAGCCGCCTTGATGTTTTAGAACCTTGTCTTATTTTGTTCCAAAAATTTTATCACCCGCATCACCCAATCCCGGGATAATGTAGCCGTGTTCATTTAAGTGATCATCGACAGAAGCGCAATAGAGCTCAATATCGGGATGTACCGCTTCTAATGCTTTAATTCCTTCAGGGGCTGCCACAAGCACTAATACTTTAATGTGTTTACAACCTTTCGCTTTTAATAAATCAAGGGTTGCAATCATTGAACCGCCGGTCGCCAACATCGGGTCGACCACAATCGCAAGACGTTCTTCCAAATCGCTCGCTAATTTTTGAAAATAAGGTACGGGCTCAAGGGTTTCTTCATTACGGTAAATCCCCACAACGCTGATACGTGCGCTTGGAATATGTTCCAATACGCCGTCCATCATTCCGAGACCGGCACGCAAAATCGGTACGACGGTTACTTTTTTTCCTTTAATGCGATCAATTTCAACGGGGCCGTTCCAACCATCGATAATGACTTTTTCCGTTTCTAAATCAGCCGTAGCCTCATAGGTTAATAAACTGCCGATTTCTGTTGCAAGTTCACGGAATTTTTTCGTATCAATTTCTGCTTCGCGCATAACACCCAATTTGTGTTTTACCAGCGGATGTTTAACTTCGACAAGTTTCATGATTTTACCCCTTAGCTGCAAGTGAATGGATTAATGTGAGTGATGAAAAATTAAATCGCACGATTCTAAATCAGAAAATAGAAAAACTCTAGTAATTTATTGATAAAAAATCTTATATAGCGTTTATATTTCTGTGGTTTAAAACGTGATTTTGGAAAAAATTTTCAAGAAAAACGAGGAGATAGAAAATTAAATTTTGACAGAGATCACTAATTTAAATAAAAGTCGTTGTATTTATTTTAAGCAAGACTAGAATGAAATTAAGTTGTTATTTGTTGTGTGTTTAGTCGTATGGAATGGGAACTGCTTCAACAAACCGCCCAAAAGTTGGGAATTACCCCCACAAATGATAATCTTGATGGGAGGCTCATTTATGCAGAAACGGAAAGGTTATCACGTTTTATTGAGTTGCTGAAGCCGATTGAAAGTAAATGCCGAATAACTGAGTTTGATGATGTTTTGGCTTGCTTTGAAAATGAGCCTATCAGTTATAATGTTGAACGGATTGCTCTTACCGAACCGATAATATCCCTTGAATTGCTTGATGAACATAGCGTTTCAATCGCACAAAAAACTACTCAAAATTCTACCGCACTTTCTTTACCTCCGCTTTCTTTTGGTTATTGTCAATTACTTGTTTCAACAAAATCCCAACAGGCTTCAATTCGGCTACCGGTTGCTGCAAAGAATGTTTCTGCCGTACTGAAACGGGTAAGATCTTATAATGTTTTTTTTCTCTGTTGGTTGAAGTTCCTCTATTTAAATATTCCAAGTTTATCCGGCATTTTGTATGAATATCCGAATTGGCGTAAAAAACTCACCCAATTCTTGGAATTGATGTTTAACAATGAATCATTAAAAACTTGCTTTGCGATGCTTAAGACAGGGCGAAAAGTGTAAGGAGTCTGCTATGACAACAGCGATTACCCATTCCATAATTGATAGTTTCTTTGAAGCAACCAATGGTGATCCTTTTACCACATTGGGAATGCATAAAACGGAAAACGGCATTGAAGTTCGAGCCCTATTACCCGATGCAAATCGTGTGCTAGTGATAGATCGTGAGTCCGGTGAATCGGTTGCTGAACTAGCACGATTAGACGAACGTGGTTTTTTTGCTGCGGTGATGTTGAATCGTCAGCAATTTTTTGCCTATCAATTACAGGTTTTTTGGGGAAATGAAGCTCAAATTATTGAAGATCCATATCGATTCCCTTCCATAACGGACGACTTAGCGCAATGGTTACTTTCAGAAGGTTCGATGTTACGGCCTTATGAAGTTTTAGGCGCGCATTTTATTGAGTGCGATGGGGTGAGCGGGGTGAATTTCCGATTATGGGCGCCGAATGCAAAACGGGTTTCCTTGGTTGGAGATTTCAACTACTGGGACGGTCGCCGTCACCCGATGCGGTTTCATTGCAATAGTGGTATATGGGAACTGTTTTTGCCAAAAGCCAGCCTTGGGCAGCTCTATAAATTTGAATTAATTGATTGTTACGGCAACCTTCGCTTGAAAGCCGATCCTTATGCTTTTAGTTCACAGCTCCGCCCTGATACGGCTTCTCAAATCGGTGTTTTACCGAATGTGGTCGAAATGACGGATACCCGTGCTAAGGCAAATCAAGCAAATCAACCGATTTCTATTTATGAAGTACATTTAGGATCGTGGCGGCGTAATATTGAAAATAATTTCTGGTTGGATTATGACCAAATTGCGGCTGAACTGATTCCCTATGTGAAAGATATGGGCTTTACCCATATTGAATTTTTACCGCTTTCTGAATTCCCCTATGACGGTTCCTGGGGCTATCAACCGCTTGGACTTTATTCGCCAACCAGCCGTTTTGGCACGGCGGAAGGTTTTCGCCGCTTGGTGAAACAGGCGCATGAAGCCGGTATTAATGTGATTTTAGATTGGGTGCCGGGGCATTTCCCAAGTGATACCCATGGACTGGTGGCTTTTGACGGCACAGCGTTGTATGAATACGCAGATCCGCGTGAAGGTTATCATCAAGATTGGAATACGCTGATTTATAACTACGGTCGCAATGAAGTTCGTAATTTCCTTTCAAGTAATGCACTTTATTGGCTGGAGCGTTTTGGCTTGGATGGTATTCGGGTTGATGCGGTTGCTTCAATGATTTACCGAGATTATAGCCGTACTGAGGGAGAATGGATTCCTAACCAATATGGCGGACGTGAAAACCTCGAAGCGATTGAATTTTTAAAACATACCAACTGGAAAATTCACCATGAAATGAAAGGCGCTATTTCTATTGCGGAAGAATCCACGTCATTTACAGGGGTAACCCATCCTAGTGAAAATGGCGGTTTAGGCTTTAATTTCAAATGGAATATGGGTTGGATGAATGACACGCTTTCTTATATGAAGCTTGATCCGATTTATCGCCGATATCATCACGATAAAATGACTTTTGGTATGGTGTATCAATACAGTGAAAATTTTGTGTTACCGCTTTCGCATGATGAAGTGGTGCATGGAAAATGCTCTTTACTTGACAAAATGCCGGGCGATACATGGCAAAAATTTGCCAACTTACGTGCTTACTATGGCTATATGTGGGGATATCCGGGTAAAAAATTGCTCTTCATGGGAAATGAATTTGCTCAGGGGAGAGAATGGAATTACCAAGAAAGTCTAGATTGGTTCCTACTTGATGAAAATATTGGCGGTGGTTGGCATAAAGGTGTGTTGAAACTGGTTAAAGATCTGAATCATATTTACCGAAAAAACTCACCGCTCTTTGAACTTGATCATTCCCCGGAAGGATTTGATTGGTTAGTGGTGAACGATGCGGAACATTCCGTTTTCGCCTTTGAACGTCGAAACAGTAACGGCGAACGAATTATAGTCATCAGTAATTTTACCCCAGTTCCCCGTCATCATTACCGTATGGGCGTGAATATGGCAGGTAAATATGAAGAAATTTTGAATACCGACTCCATGTATTATCAGGGTTCTAATTTGGGTAATTTTGGCTGTGTTCAAAGTGAACCGATCGAAAGCCACGGAAGGGAAAATTCATTCTCTGTTTCCATTCCTCCGTTAGCAACGATTTATTTGAAATATTTGGGATAGTTTATTTTTTTATCTTCGCCGATTAGCCGGGCGAAAACATATTTAGGAATGGATGGTAAGGCGATGTTCAAGGTTTTTGATTTAGGCGAACCCACCCCGTTTGGCAGTTCGGGAAAGGTCGAAAATGGCGTGAAATTAACAAATTTTAGCCTGTTTTCGGCTGCGGCGAGTAAAGTAGAACTCTGTTTATTTGATGGTGAAATTGAAACCCGTTTCCCGATGGCTTGTACCGATAATATTTGGCATTTGGCACTGACCGGTGTACGACATGGCACGCAATACGGCTTTCGTATTCACGGCCCGTATGCAAACCCGCAAAAATTAATGCTCGATCCTTACGCTAAAGCGGTAAGTCATAAGCCTGATTTAAGTAGCTCGGAAAAACGGCAGTGGTTTTTGCTCAATGATCATCGTGACAACGCCCATATTGCCCCAAGAGCGGTTATTTTTGAAGAGGATTTCGACTGGAGCGGTGAGCAAAAACCTCATATTCCTTGGGGGGAAACCATCGTATATGAATTGCATGTTAAAGGTTTTAGCCGATTAAACGAGAAAATCCCTGCAACCTTGCGGGGGACGTATGCCGGGTTGGCACACCCGATTAACCTTGCGTATTTAAAAGAGTTAGGTGTGACGACAATAGAATTATTACCTGTCAATTTTCACCTCAATGAACCGCACTTACAGGCACGTGGTTTGCAAAATTATTGGGGATATAATCCCCTTGCTATGTTTGCTGTTGAGCCTAAATATGCCGCAACGGATCAGCCGCTGACCGAATTTAAGTCGATGGTGAAGGCTTTTCACCAAGCGGGTATCGAAGTGGTGTTAGATGTCGTATTCAATCATTCCGCAGAATCAGAACAACATTTTCCCACATTTTGTCAGCGCGGAATTGATGATCAAACCTACTATTGGCGCAACGATAACGGGCATTACATTAACTGGACGGGCTGCGGCAATATGCTTAATTTATCCTCTGAGGTCGGGCGTAAATGGGTGGTGGATTGCTTACGTTATTGGGTGGAAGAATGTCATATTGACGGCTTTCGGTTTGATTTGGCAACGGTGCTTGGGCGGGATAAACCCGATTTTAATTCTTCAGCCCAACTTTTTGCCGATATAGTCAATGAACCGGGTTTACAAAATATTAAATTGATTGCAGAGCCATGGGATATCGGACATTACGGTTATCAGGCGGGGCATTTCCCCGATTATTTTGCCGAATGGAATGATCGTTTCCGTGATGATATTTGTCGTTTTTGGTTGTGGAAAAGTGGCGAAATCGGAGGATTTGCCGAGCGTTTTGCCGGTTCGAGCGATTTGTTTAAAAAAGAGGGGCGTTTGCCGCATTGTTCACTGAATTTTATCACTGCCCATGATGGTTTCACGTTACGGGATTTAGTCAGTTATAACGAAAAACACAATGAAGCGAATGGCGAACAAAACCGAGACGGGCGTAATGAAAATTACAGTTATAACCATGGCGTAGAAGGGGAATCCGTTACTCTTTGCGAAGCACAAAAAAATAGGATAGAAAACGACCGCACTTGCGCTCAAACGGCATTGTTAATGACTTTATTGCTCGCTAATGGAACGCCAATGTTGTTAGCAGGCGATGAGTTTGGTAATACGCAGAACGGTAATAATAATGCTTACTGCCAAGATAACGAAATTGCTTGGTTGAAATGGGAAAACTTTAATAAAAATTTATTTGAAGTTACGAAGCAAACGATTGCACTTCGCAAAAAAATTTGGAGTTTGCAAAAAAATGCTTGGTGGTCAAATGATAATGTCAGTTGGTTGAGTGTATGGGGAACACCTATGCAGCAAGAGGATTGGCATAACTTTGGAGTTAAAGCGTTACAAATTTTATTGGACGAAAAATGGCTCTTTTTAATTAATGCGAAAGCAGAATCTCAGACTTTCATATTGCCTAATAGTGCTGTAAGCCAATGGAAAGCCTTTGTGGACACAACAAACTTAACATTTATCCAGTCACAGGAAGTAACGGTAAGCAGTATGGCATTTTGTTTGTTGTATAGCGTGGATAACTAAAGACAAACGGAGTTAATTATAATGAAAAGCCCTGACAAAAACGCTCTTGTAAAAGATACCTTGGTTCTTATTTTAGCCGGTGGACGCGGCTCACGTCTTCACGAACTAACCGATAAACGAGCGAAACCCGCACTCTATTTTGGCGGTAATCGTCGTATTATTGATTTTGCCCTGTCAAACTGTATTAATTCCGGCTTAAATCGGATTGGTGTCGTGACACAATACGCGGCGCATTCCTTATTACGCCATTTACAAACCGGTTGGTCATTTTTGCCACAGGAACGCGGCGAGTTTGTGGATATGCTCCCCGCCCGTCAACAAATTGACGATACCACTTGGTATCGCGGTACGGCTGATGCGGTTTATCAAAATATGGCGATTATTCGTGATCACTACTGTCCGAAATATATTTTAATTTTGGCGGGGGATCATATTTATAAGCAAGATTACAGTGTGATGTTGATGGATCATATAACCAGTGGTGCAAAATGTACCGTCGGTTGTATTGAAGTTCCCCGTTCGGAAGCCCATGAATTTGGTGTGATGGCGGTAAACGAAAACTTAAAAGTGAAAGCGTTTGTTGAGAAACCGAAAGATCCGCCGGCGATGGTTGGCAAGCCTGATATATCGCTTGCCTCAATGGGCATTTATGTATTTGATGCGGATTATCTTTATAAAATGCTGGAGTGTGAGGTACATAAGCCGCAAACCAGTCATGATTTTGGCAAAGATATATTACCGAGATGTTTAACGGAAGAAACACTTTATGCCCACCCATTCAGCCGTTCTTGCATGGGACGTAATACGGAGGGGGAAATCTATTGGCGCGATGTGGGAACATTGGATAGTTTTTGGCAATCCAATATCGATTTAGTATCGGAAAGACCACAATTGGATATTTATGATCAAAGTTGGCCGATTCGTGGTAATCCGGTACAAGCGTATCCTTCAAAATTTTTCTATAAAAATGCGAATATTCGTCCGGTTGATAATTCTTTAATTGGTGGCGGTTGTGTGATTACGGATGCGTCCATTAATTATTCCGTGCTTTTTGATCGCATCAAAATTGAAGAAGGCTCCCGTATTGATTATTGTGTTATCTTACCTGAAGTGGAAATCGGTAAAAATTGTACTTTAAGAAATTGTATTGTTGATCGTAATTGCAAAATTCCTGACGGTATGCGAATCGGTTTTGACATCGAAGAAGACAAAAAACATTTCCGAGTCAGCTCGACAGGCAAAGTCATTTTAGTAACTCATAGTATGCTACAAAGATTGAAAGGAGAGGAAGTGGCTTCGGAAGCGCATTTAGACTAATCAAATAAAAAGTGCGGTTGAAATTGACCGCACTTTGTTAATTAAATTTCTCCTGATTTTGATTAAATAATGGAAGTTGGGAGCGTGGTGTATGGTTAAAAAAATAGGATATCTAATGAAAGTATTACATGTTTGCTCGGAACTCTATCCCCTATTAAAAACAGGGGGGCTTGCCGATGTTATTGGCGCGCTGCCTTTTGCTCAAAAACAGATAGGGATAGATGCAAGAATTTTATTGCCTGCCTATCCTGCTATTTGTCGGGGGATTGGCGAAACTCATATTGTGGCTGAGTTTGATAATTTTGCGGGGCATGTTGTATTACGCTACGGCGAACACAAGGGTGTGGGAGTTTATTTAATTGATGCACCACATTTATATGATCGTGAGGGCAATCCTTATCACGATATACATTACAATGACTATACGGATAACTATAAACGTTTTGCTTTGTTAGGTTGGGTAGGGGCTGAATTGTCCACCGGGCTTGATTCGTGGTGGCGGGCTGAAATTGTACATGCGCATGACTGGCACGCCGGACTTAGCGCCGCGTATTTGTTTAATAAAGGCAAACCGGCAAAATCCGTTTTTACTATTCATAATTTAGCTTATCAAGGGATATTTCATCATCGTCACCTATATGAAATTGGGCTACTGGAAGGAATGTTCCACATAAATGGTCTGGAATTATTTGGTCAAATATCTTATTTAAAAGCCGGTTTATATTATTCCGATGTGGTTACTGCCGTGAGCCCGACTTATTCTCAAGAAATTACCACAGAAGAATTTGCTTATGGTTTGCAAGGTTTGTTAATCGGATTACGTGAACAGGGGAGATTGGTCGGTATTTTAAATGGCGTAGATGAAACAATTTGGCATCCGAGTGGTGATGGGTATATCCAGTATCACTACAAACAAAAAGCTATGGATGGCAAAAAGAAAAATAAATCGGCGCTTCAGACTTACTTCAATTTACCGGTAAGCGATGCGTTACTTTTTGTTATGGTTACCCGTTTAACAGAGCAAAAAGGCGTTGATTTGTTAGTTGAGAGTGCGGACGACCTTGTTAAACAAGGCGGGCAACTCGTCATTCTCGGCTCAGGTTCCGCCCATTTGGAAGAGGCTATTCGCCGGCTTTCTGCCACTTACCCTCAAAATATTGCAGTGAAAATCGGATATGACGAAGCGCTTTCCCATTTGATGATCGCAGGCGGAGATGTGATTTTAGTGCCAAGCCGTTTTGAGCCTTGTGGCTTAACCCAACTTTACGGCTTGCAATATGGGACGTTACCGCTGGTAAGAAAAACAGGAGGACTAGCCGATACCGTTGTAAACAGCACATCGGAAAACATCAAAAAGCATACAGCAACAGGCTTTGTTTTCGACCATGCTAATCCGGAGGAACTTCGTTGTTGCTTACAAGAGGCTTTTGCTCTCTGGCAAGAACCTCGTACATGGGCAACGATTCAACGCAATGCAATGGAACAAGATTTTAGTTGGCGTAAAGTTGCCAAAGAATATGTTGGCTTATATCAGCGTTTATAATGGTGATTAAAAAACACCCAAATAAATATAAAATTTGGTTGTTTTTTAACTAATAAAGGCTAAAATTCACACGTTTTTTTGTGGTTAGATACTTGATAGTTAATCCAAAGGGATGTTTAGAAATAGGCTGTATTATTTTTGAAGTTTAGTATTTTTTTAAAATGCCTACTTGGTTCACGATGGAATTTTATATTGTTTAGCTATCTCTCCTGTTTCTCATTTTTTAATAGAGGTTTATTACCATGATAATGGATAATTTTGATTCTCCATTTCTTTATAATCGTCCTAAATTGGATGTTCAAGCACTAAAAAAATCCATCGTTTATAAATTAATTTTTTCTATCGGCCGCTCACCGCGGGAAGCAAGTAAACGGGATTGGTTAAATGCAACCTTATATGCGGTACGGGATCTTGTTACCGAAGGTTGGATTACCGCTGCACGTCAAGCTCGTACTGAAGGTGCTCGGCGCGTTCATTATCTTTCAATGGAGTTTTTAATCGGACGAACACTGTCTAATGCTCTGATTGCAGAAGAAGTCTATGATTTAACGAAAGAAGCGTTAAGTGAGCTTAATGTCGATTTAGAAGACATTATTGCAAAAGAAGTAGATCCGGGGTTAGGAAATGGCGGTTTAGGCCGTTTGGCTGCGTGCTTTATGGATTCTATCGCTACGCTTGGTTTGCCGGGAATGGGATATGGGATTCGTTATGAATACGGTATGTTCCGTCAAAAAATCGAAGACGGTCAGCAAGTAGAACGCCCTGACGCGTGGTTGGAAAAGGGGGCTCCGTGGGAGTTTTTACGTTTGTCCAAGCGTTTCCATGTTGCCTTTGGCGGCAACATCCATTTTGAGGGGGGAAAATGTATCTGGAATCCACAGGAAAAAGTCACCGCACTTGCTTATGATCAAATGATTCCGGGTTATAAAAATGATTCGGCAGCGACTTTACGCTTGTGGTCGGCTCATGGCGGTGAAATGTTTAATCTTGCGGAATTTAATCGTGGAGAACATTTGGCTGCGGTAGAGGCTCGTGCTTCCAGCCGAAATTTATCACGGGTTCTTTATCCTGATGATTCCACATGGAATGGGCGGGAGTTACGTTTACGTCAGGAATATTTTTTGGTGTCGGCGTCTCTACAAGACATTATTCGACGTCATAAGCGTGTTCACAATAGCCTTGAAAATTTAGCCGATAAAGTAGCGATTCACTTAAACGATACGCATCCAGCCTTAGCGATTCCGGAATTAATGCGGATGTTAGTTGATGAGGAAGGCTTTGAGTGGGAAAACGCCTGGGATATGACATGCCGTATTTTCTCTTACACTTGTCATACACTCATGTCAGAAGCGCTAGAAACTTGGCCGGTTGAGATGATGGCGAAAGTCTTGCCACGTCATTTACAAATGATTTTTGACATTAATGACCACTTCTTAGAATACGTGCGGACTTACATTACAACGGATAATGAGTTTATTCGTCGCGTATCACTGATTGAGGAAGGTTATCAACGCAAAGTACGTATGGGATGGTTATCCGTAGTCGGTTCACACAAAGTAAACGGCGTGGCGGCAATCCATTCCGATTTGATGGTGAAATCCACTTTCGCTGATTTTGCACGTATTTATCCGGAACGCTTTACTAATGTGACGAACGGTATTACGCCTCGCCGTTGGTTGGCTGTGGCAAACCCTCAATTAGCCGCGTTATTTGATCAATATATCGGTCAGGAATGGCGTTGTGATTTAAGCCAAATCAAAAAATTAGAAACCGTAGCGCATGAAAAGGCGTTTAAAGAAACGATTGCAGATATTAAATATGCCAATAAAGTTAAACTTGCCGATTATGTGAAACGGGAACTCGGTATTGAATTGAACCCTAAAGCTTTATTTGATGTACAGGTAAAACGTATTCACGAATACAAACGCCAAATATTGAATGTGTTACATATCATCGCCCGTTACAATGCGATGATTGCTAACCCTGAAAAAAATTGGCAACCGCGCGTATTTATCTTAGCGGGTAAAGCAGCCTCGGCTTACTACGCGGCAAAACAGACGATTCATCTTATCAATGATGTAGCCAAAATCATCAATAATGATGAACGCTTACAAGGGCGTTTAAAAGTAGTGTTTATTCCGAATTATAGTGTGAGTTTGGCACAACTTATCATTCCTGCGGCGGATATTTCCGAACAGATTTCCCTTGCGGGTACTGAGGCTTCGGGAACCAGTAATATGAAATTCGCGCTCAACGGCGCATTAACACTCGGAACCTTAGATGGTGCGAATGTGGAAATTTTGGATAATGTCGGCGAAGATCACATTTTTATTTTTGGTAATATGGTAGCACAAGTAGAGCAGCTTCGTCGTGATGGTTATCATCCGTTTGATTATTATCAAAATGATGTGGAATTACGCACGGTGGTTGAGCAGATTATTGCCGGGGTGTTTTCACCGGAGGAGCCGCAACGCTATTTACCACTATTGCAGGGATTACAATATTATGATTACTACCAAGTGTTTGCCGATTTCCGTAGTTATGTAGAGGCACAAAAATTGGTGGATGAAAAATACAAACATCGCGACCAATGGATTGAAAGCACCATCCAAAATATCATTAACATGGGATTTTTCTCATCAGATCGGACGATTTTGGAGTATGCAAAAAATATCTGGAAAATTGAGCCGCTTAATAAAACCAACTAAATAAAAATCCCCGTAAGGGGATTTTTTCTTTCGTTTACATAAAAAGTGCGGTTAAAATTGACCGCACTTTTCTTGTTTATGTCTCATTATTTTGCTTATACATCGCCTCAATCTGATTGCGATAACGCTCCATAATGACCTTACGTTTTAATTTCAACGTTGGTGTAATTTCCCCCAATTTAATACTAAAAGCTTGAGAGAGTAAGGTGAATTTTTTGACCTGTTCAAAATGAGCCAACTCTTTTTGTACCGTATTAATACGTTGTTCAAACATCTTCAAAATGTCAGAATTTTTAATCAATTCCATCCGATCTTTATATTTGATATTCAGTTGTTTGGCGTATTCTTCCAAACTATCAAAACACGGCACAATGAGAGCTGAGACATATTTCTTGGCATCGGCAACGATAGCAATTTGTTCGATGAATTTATCTTTACCGATTTTACTTTCAATATATTGTGGGGCGATATATTTCCCGTTAGAGGTTTTCATTAATTCTTTAATACGATCGGTAATAAAAAGGTTACCCTTTTCATCAAACTTGCCGGCATCGCCGGTTTTTAGGAAACCGTCTTCTGTAAAGGCTTGAGCGGTTTCTTCCGGTTTTTTGTAATAACCTTTCATTACCATGTCGCCACGCACCAGAATTTCGTTATTTTCACCAATTTTGACTTCTGCTTTCGGCATTAAAGTGCCAATAGAATTAGGGTTGAATTGATTATCCTGCCAACATGAAACAGTGGCGGTAGTTTCTGTCATCCCGTAACCAAGTTTAACGTTAATACCAATGCTATGAAAAAACAGCCCGATAGCCGGTTCTAATTTTGCACCGCCACAAGGCATCATTTTAATTCTTCCACCTAATAGACGGCGAAGTTTGGATAAGACGAGCTTATCTGCAAGTACATATTGTTTTTTTAGTAAAAAATGAATCGGTTTTTTTTCTGTTATCAATGTGAAATATTTTTGTCCGACAGCGATCGCCCAGTGAAAAAGAATCTGGCGAAATTTAGGCGCCTTTTGTACTTTATCTAATACGGCTGCGTAAATTTTTTCGTAAAAACGCGGTACGGCACACATGAGTGTTGGACGAATCTCGGCTAAAACCGACCGCACTTGGTTTGTGTCCTCCAAGTAACAAAGCATTGCACCACGATGAAGAATATAAGCCGCCCATGCCCGCTCGAAAATATGTGAGAAAGGCAAGAATGAGAGAGAAATATCCTGTGGTGTGACGTGAAGTGTAAGATCGTGCGCTTTTAATTGATGAGCAAGATTTGAATAATCCAACATCACGCCTTTTGGTTCACCTGTTGTTCCTGAGGTGTAGATAATGGTGAATAAGTCGTCCATTCGTTTATCATGCAAACGTCGATTTAATTCGGTTTGATGGTCCATTGTGCCTAGCTCAATAAATTGCTCCCAAGAACAAGAAAGAGTGCTGGGCTGAAGTTTGATACTAGGTTTCATCGCCACGATTTTTTGTAATTGAGGACAGAGTGAAGCAATGTCTAAGGCGTGGTCATATTGTTCTTGATCGCCTACGAATAGAATTTTGACATCGCCATGATTTAGTACAAATTCAGCCTGTTGTGCCGTGTTGGTTGCATAAATAGGAACTGTCACAGCGCGAATTTGTAATGCTGCAATGTCGGCAACCGTCCAACGTGGCATATTATGGGCAAAAATTGCAATTTTATCTTGTACTTGAATACCGCAAGCAAGTAATGCACGAGAAAGTTGGTTTAGCTGATTTTGGAATGCTATCCAAGTGATGTCTTTCCAAATGCCGTTTTCTTTATGGCGAAGTGCGGTCGTATTTCCCCGTGTTTTTACTTGTTGTTCAATACGATGAATAAAATGAAGATTGAGATTCATATTAACCTTATTTAGTTTAATGTTAATTGAGCTAACAATTGTGCGCTAATATAAGGTTAAATGAAAAGAAAAGCCAGATAAATCTTTAATATTTTTGATGATTTTGAGTGAACTTTTGTTCAATTTGTGAGGGGCGTAATATTATTGAAGATAAAAAAACCGCTCCGAAGAGCGGTTAGTCTGTGAGCTATTTTAAATCGGGTAGCCAAGTTGTATTACTACAACTTAGCCCCCTAAGAACTGTACAGGCAAATTTCTCTGCATACAGCTCAAGCCTTTCTATTAACTGCTACGCAGTCGGTTTCGCAACGTTCAAATTCAGGCGATGAATTTGTTGGTGACACTCAGGATGTACTAAACATCTGTTATTTAGTGAATCTGTTCCACCATACATTTTGTAAATTATATGATGATCGTGCCAGCCGCTTTCTTTCGTTATTGACGTATTACACAATGCACATTTTCCTTTCTGCTCTTTGTAAAGAGCTTGCCATTGCTGTCTGTGTGATTGTTCATCATACATTCTGGCTTGAGCAAGGTTTTCTCCATACATTTCCCATTCAGGTAAAAATGGTTTGTATTGTGATTTTATCTTTCTGTGTCGCTTAATTTTCACATATCCACAATAGAGTAAATCTATTGGGATTTGTTCTCCTTTATTGCTGTTGGTGACTGTGCCGAAAATCCAATTCCGAGTTGCATTTGAATAAAAGTATTTCTCTTTAATCCAAATTTTTCCTTTGTTTGGATGTCTTCGTCTGCACCAACGCCATAAGGCTTTCCAAATTAAACTATCCATTCGGTTAAATATCACTTTAGCCACAACGTGTTTATGATAGTTTGTCCAACCTCTTATCATTGGATTTAATACTTTTATTAGGTCATCTTGTTTCGCCATTTTCATTTTTGAAATTGATTGTTTTACCTTGTCATAAAATGCTTTTGCATTTTTCTTACTTGGTTTAATAATCAATTTTTTATCAAAACGTTTAACAGTCCAACCTAAAAAGTCAAATCCGTGTTCGATATGCACTACCTTGGTTTTACTTTCCGATAAGGAAAGTCCTCTTTCTGCAAGAAAGTTTTTCACCATAGGGATAACTTGTTCTTCCAGTAATTCTTTTGATATACCTGAAATAATAAAGTCATCTGCATACCTAACGAGGTAGGTCCGATGTTTTGCTATTTTAAGACTATTCTTTGCACCAAAGTGCTTGATTAGCTCTTTTTCTAACCCATCTAACGCCATATTTGCCAACGTTGGAGAGATAATACCACCTTGCGGTGTCCCCTCCGTTGTTGGTTTTAGTTGACCGAACTCAACAACACCTGATTTTAACCATTTCTTGAGTATTCGCTTATTCATTGGAATATGCTTGAGTAGCCAGTCGTGGTTAATAAAATCAAAACAACCATGTATATCTGCATCCAGTACCCATTCTGCCATTTGACGAGATTGGTTTCCTTTTGTTGAAAATATACTATGTATATGTGATATAGCATCTGCCGTTGAACGGTTTAATCTAAATCCATACGAATTATTGTCTGCTGTTGTTTCTGCTATGGGTTGCAATGCTAGTAAATACAACATTTGCATTGCTCTATCTTTCATCGTGGGTATGCCTAATGGACGTTTCTTCCCATTTGACTTTGGAATGAAAACCCGTCTTAATGGTTTAGGTTGATACCCTTTACTTGATAGATCTTGTATAGCAATCCATTTGGATTCAGGTGTATCCCAAATCCGTTTATCAATACCAGCGGTTCGTTTGCCTGTATTTTCCGTCACCCGTCGTACTGCTAATGCTTTTGCATAAAACGAGTGGGTAAGCATTCGTTGTAAGTTTTTAACCTTACGCCAATTGCTTTCCTGTGTTGCCTTCGCAATCCGCACCTGCATTCCTTTCACATATCGGTTTGCTTTATACCAATTGATATAATGCCATTGCGATATATGTGAGGTCGCTGGAGCTAGACTGCTTACTAATTTCTTAGTATGATGAGTTTGCTCTTTCATACTTACCTCCGTTGAGAGATAAGTTTTCTTGGTAAATTAATAGTTCCTCTTTCTGTTTGGACACTTCAAGAGCTGCTATGATTACCAATAAACTTACACTCTTGAATCACTAAGGATAAAGAGTGCGTGCGTTGGTTTTATTTGATTGGTTTTCAATCTGCAAGCCAACGCTCGCTTTTATCCCGTCAAACTTTAAAGGAATTTGTCAGACATCTTGCGATGAAAGACCGGTTAGAAGTCTGCACCCTTTCGGGTTAGGTCATATTTCATACCCTATTTGCACCATTACAGTACAACCTTCGCTTTCTCTAACTTCTTTTACCTACACCACCAACAGCATTGCTTACGCGTTGCCTGCCATTTTTCAGGCGGAGATATAGGCTTACCAAGTTCCATTATTACTACATGGATAGGGAAGATATAGTCTTTTTTCCCGACAGTGTTTATGATGACGTATCCCAAGGCTAAAATGAGATAACCCACTGCATACCTTTTGGTTCAAGCCGATAGCGACCGTAGGCTTGTTCTACATAACGAGAATTACGACTATTCACTTACGTTTATCTTTCTATCCAACCTAGTCCCTCAACCCAGTGGTCGTTTCGAGTCTCTTATTAATACTTCACAGTATTAATAACCTTATCGGGGGTACATTGTCAGGAAGCTCCGCACAAAATCGTTGCCAATTATGCACTATCCCTAGGTTACTGTTAGTCATATAACAGGTTACACTCATTTATTTCTTCGCAACTGCATATATCAACGTTGAAACAAATTGTAACAATAGTAATAACAGCTTACTCATACTTAACTAAGTTGTTACCTAATACAGCAATAAATAAGCCCTTGCTGGTTTACTTTAAAACTTACTTTATCCATTAAACAAATGTTTAATAGTACTTTGTTTACGTTTAATCCTCTAATAGGAAATAACTAACCTTTAACAAATAAAAGCTCATTTGTTAGTAATGATTATTTCAATGAAAGGGAATTTGGGTAAATTTAGACCGAGAAGTAGCCGTGCTGTTCCGCAAGCCATTCACGGGCAACTATTACTTTCAAGTTGCTGAGGGTGTTTCTTAATAAAAGAATATCCCGAAGTACAGTAAATAAAGATAAGTGTAAAGGTGGCAACCAAATAGAAGAAATTCCACTTTCTTATACTCGAACCGTCTCAGATTGCTACGGTATCTTTCGGACTTTATTTATAGTAGGGTTGAATAATCATTCTTTATGGACGATATGACGTTTTGGATTTGACCCAAGTCACTCTATAAATAGGCGACTAACGGTAGTCCTATCTTTCGATAACAGATCTTGCTTGCTTACTCCTCTTAATATTTATCTAAATATTAAGTACATAAAAGTGAAGACCATACCTTATTACCGCATAAAGTTGGAGATATTCTTACCAACTTAGAACTAGATCTTGAGCAACGCTCCTTTTCTAGTCTGCTACCCAAACTCTTCCCGAGAAGATCTGAATAGTCAAGAGAAAGCTACATTATATAGCTTTCTCTTAATTGAGTTAAATCCTTGATATATAAGGACTTAACCCCAGTAAGCACGACACTTGTCGCACTTAGCCTTTGTAGTTGTAAACGTGTGCGACTAAGTCTAACACTTTGTTTGAATAACCGGTTTCGTTGTCGTACCAAGATACAAGTTTAACGAAAGAATCGGTTAATGCGATACCCGCATCAGCGTCAAATACAGAAGTTAATGCACAGCCGTTGAAATCGGTAGAAACTACCGCATCTTCGGTGTAACCTAAAACATCTTTTAATTCGCCGTTGAAGGTTTTACCTTCTGCCGCATCTTTGATCGCTTGTTTGATTTGTTCGTACGTTGCTGGTTTTTCTAAATTAACGGTTAAGTCAACTACTGAAACGTTTGGCGTTGGAACACGGAAAGCCATACCGGTTAATTTACCGTTTAATGCCGGTAACACTTTACCTACTGCTTTAGCCGCACCGGTAGAAGAAGGAATGATGTTTTGTGCTGCACCACGACCACCGCGCCAGTCTTTTGCAGAAGGACCGTCAACAGTTTTTTGGGTTGCTGTGGTTGCGTGAACGGTTGTCATTAAACCGTCTTTAATACCAAAGGTTTCGTGAATAACACGTGCTAAAGGTGCTAAACAGTTTGTTGTGCAAGAAGCATTAGAAACGATATCTTGACCAGCGTATGCATTAAAGTTTACACCACGCACGAACATTGGGGTTGCATCTTTAGATGGACCGGTTAATACGACTTTTTTCGCACCGGCAGTGATGTGTTTACGTGCAGTTTCATCTGTTAAGAATAAACCTGTCGCTTCAACAGCGATATCAACACCGATTGCACCCCAGTTTAAGTTTGCCGGATCGCGTTCTGAAGTTACGCGAATAGTTTTACCGTTAACCACTAAGTTACCGTCTTTAACTTCAACAGTGCCATCGAAACGACCGTGAGTTGAGTCGTATTTTAACATGTAAGCCATGTATTCAACATCAATTAAGTCGTTGATACCGACAACTTCAATGTCATCACGTTGTTGTGCTGCACGGAATACGATACGACCGATACGACCAAAGCCATTGATACCAATTTTAATTGCCATAAGATTTTACCTTCTTAGTTAAGTTAAACAAATCGTTGTGTTTAAGAAAAAAGAGTATTCCCTAAAACTTTTGGCAGATTATAGCATGAGCGTTTAGATAAAACTAGAAATCCGATTTTTTTGTGATCTGCATCAAAATTTAGAAATGAAAACTATCACTTTTAGCGATTTTTGAGCGAATGGCGTGTTTACTTTATGTTTCAATAATATTATATTAACCGGCTCAGTAAAAAGCATGTTTCATTTAAGGTAGTGTTTATTTGACACACTTTTTTGAAGAATTTAATGAAGAATGAACCTCATGTGAGGTTTAGCTGGTCTATTTAAATTTCATTTGATTAAAAACAACAAGGAGAATACAAAATGAAAATTTTGTTAAAATGCAGTTTATCCGCGATTTGTTTAGCATTAGTAGTTGGTTGCTCCGGTTCGGGCGATCACAGTGATGCACAACCACAACCACAACCACAACCACAGCCACAACCACAACCACAGCCGCAACCGCAGCCACAACCACAACCGCAGCCGCAACCGCAGCCACAACCACAACCTGAAGCTCCTCAATTATCTAAAAATATTGTTGGTTTTTATAGTAACTATTTGGAGAGTAACGGAATAAAAGAAACCGGTGATAATACGGTGGGGCTGACAACTTTGGTCATTGATGGTCAGTCGCTTGATTTAATAGGTATGTTCAATCTATAGAATATTCACGTTATGGTGGTGATAAATCACCTACTGGTAGTGGTGATTGGGTTTTTTTCTCACAAGGACATGATGTAACTGTGCTACCAACCGGAAAGGCAACATATGAAGGTGGTTTTTTGGGGTTTGCAGGTCTCGGTGAAAATATATCCGGAATTACCCATTTTGATGTGGATTTTGCAAATAAGAAAATAGATGGTCGTTTTGAAAGGAATGTTAAGGTTGGAAACACTCCTTATTTTCGTTTTTCTGGCTCTATCGCAGGCAATAAATTTGAAGGAAAAGGGACTGCGGAGGAGTATCAGGTAGGTTCAAATTTGGATATAAAAGGGCGTTTTTATGGTCCGAACGCTGAAGAACTAGGCGGCATTTATGAATCTGATGCGACCAAGGGGGCGTTTGGTGCGAGTCAAATTAACAAACAAGACAGATAGTCCTAAAATTAGAGGTTTTTATGTCGCAAGGCAATTTGTACATTGTATCCGCTCCTAGTGGAGCGGGAAAATCGTCGCTGCTTACCGCATTGTTGGAAAAAGAGGACAACATGCCGAAAATGATTTCCGTTTCGCATACAACACGCGATCCGAGACCTGGTGAAATTGATGGCGTACATTATTATTTTGTTTCTAAAGAAGAATTTGAATCCTTGATCAAACAAGATTTATTTTTGGAATATGCTACGGTATTCGGTGGGAATTATTATGGCACCTCTTTACCGGCAATTCAGGAAAATCTCGCAAAAGGAATTGACGTTTTTTTAGATATTGATTGGCAAGGCGCACAACAAATTCGTAAAAAAGTGGAAAATGTGAAAAGTATTTTTATTCTTCCTCCTTCGTTACAGGAATTGGAGAGCCGTTTGATTGGTCGCGGTCAAGATAGCGAATCGGTGATTGCGGAACGTATGGCAAAAGCCAAGGATGAAATTTCTCACTATGATGAGTACGATTATGTCATTATCAACGATCATTTTGACCAAGCATTAGCGGATTTACAGAGTATTTTGCGTGCGGAGCGTTTAACAAAACATTATCAACAAACAGAAAATATCGGCTTAATTGATCAGCTACTGGATAAAAAGCATAAGATTTAGTATGATAGCTCTCTTTTATATCCCTTATTTATAGATGAACCGGAGTAATCGAATATGGCACGTGTTACAGTACAAGACGCAGTAGAAAAAATTGGCAACCGTTTTGATTTAATTTTGACCGCAGCACGTCGTGCGAGACAATTGCAATTGCATCAACGTGATCCCTTGGTACCGGAAGATAATGATAAACCGACCGTTATTGCATTGCGTGAGATAGAAAAAGGATTAATCTCTGATGAGATTATGGATGCTCAGGAACATCAAGCTATTACAGCAGTTCAGCATGTAGAAGCAGCTGCAGTGGCATTAATTTCCGAATAATTTCAAAAGTGCGGTTGATTTCAACCGCAGTTTTATTTCAACCATTCATTTAATAATCCGAAAAAGTCAGGTGTCCTTTGGAATTGTTTGCAGATTTAGAACGAATTATTCAAGGGTATTTGCCCGAAGATAAAGTTGAATTAGTCAGACGTGCATTTGTTATAGCAAGAGATGCGCACGAGGGACAGTTTCGTTCAAGTGGTGAACCCTATATTACCCATCCTGTATCAGTGGCTTCCATTATTGCGAAAATGAATCTTGATCATGAAGCAGTGATGGCAGCGTTGTTGCACGATGTTATAGAGGACACACCTTATACGGAAGAAAATCTTAAAAAAGAATTTGGTGCAAGCGTTGCCGATATCGTTGAGGGGGTCTCAAAACTTGACAAGCTAAAATTCCGTACCCGCCAAGAAGCTCAGGTGGAAAATTTTCGCAAAATGATTTTGGCAATGACCCGTGATATTCGAGTAGTATTGATAAAACTTGCAGACCGTACTCACAATATGCGTACGTTGAGGTCACTGCGTCCTGATAAACGCCGTCGTATTGCTAAGGAAACCCTTGAGATTTATTGTCCGCTTGCACATCGTTTAGGTATTGAACATATCAAAAATGAATTAGAGGATTTATCCTTTGAAGCGATGTATCCGTACCGCTATGATGTGTTGAAAAAACTAGTGGAAGTTGCGCGAAATAATCGTCAGGATCTTATTGAACGTATTTCTAATGAAATTAAAGAGCGGTTAGAAAATACGGGAATTTTTGCACGAGTGTGGGGACGAGAAAAACATCTCTATAAGATCTATCAAAAAATGCGTGCAAAAGATCAAGAATTTCACTCTATTATGGATATTTATGCGTTCCGCATTATTGTGAAAAATATTGATGATTGTTATCGCGTGTTAGGTCAAATGCACAACCTATATAAGCCCCGTCCGGGACGTGTAAAAGATTATATCGCCGTACCGAAAGCGAATGGCTACCAGTCTTTACAAACCTCTATGATCGGCCCGCATGGCGTACCGGTAGAAGTTCACATCCATACTGAAGATATGGAACAAGTAGCGGAAATGGGGGTGACGGCATATTGGGTATATAAAGAAAGTGGTAAAAATGACAGCACAACCGCTCAAATTCGCGCTCAACGCTGGTTGCAAAATTTGGTTGAAATTCAACAAAGTGTAGGAAACTCCTTTGAGTTCATTGAAAATGTAAAATCTGAATTTTTCCCAAAAGAAATTTTTGTTTTTACTCCAAAAGGACGTATTGTTGAATTGCCGAAAGGAGCAACTGCGGTAGATTTTGCTTATGCGGTGCATTCTGATATTGGTAATACTTGTGTAGGGGTAATGGTTGAATATAAACCTTATCCGTTATCAAAGGCGTTGGAATCCGGTCAAACGGTGAATGTTCTCACTGACCCGAATGCACATCCTAACACTTCTTGGTTGAATTTTGTTGTAACTGCTCGTGCTAAAACCCGCATACGTCACTATTTAAAACAACGCTGTGAAGATGATGCTGTAAAACTTGGTGAAAGAGAATTAAACGCTGCATTGCAACCGCATCGTTTATCGGATCTTTCTCTACAACAAATTCAAACGGTTTTGGATGAACGAAAACTTTCTTCACTTGATGGATTGTTGCGCGAAATCGGTTTAGGCAATCAACTTGCCTCTGTTATTGCCCATCAATTAGTAGGAGAGTCAATGGAAATTGATGTGGACGGTAATACGGAAAATCATTCAAATACCTTAACAATTGCGCCAGCTTTAATGACTAACATGCAATTTGCCAAATGTTGCCACCCGATTCCGAATGATCCAATTATGGGATGTAGTACTCTGAATCATGGGCTCATTATTCACCACCAACAATGTGAAAATCTTAGAAATGCCCACCAATTAGTCAAAGCTAAATGGGAAAAAATGCAAAGTGCGGTTAATTTTGATGCTGAATTACAAATTGAAATCTTAAATGAAAAGAGTGCTTTGCCAAGTTTAATGACAGCGATCGGAGCAAGCGAAAGCAGCATTCAAAATATTTGGACGGAAGGGCTGGAAAATAATCTATTGCTCGTGATTTTACAAATTAGTGTAAAAGACACAAAACACCTCGCCAATATTTTATATCGCATTAAGAGAATTACCGGTGTGGTGAGTGCAAAGCGTAATATTAATGCCTAGTACATTATGGTTTCTTCTCTTCTTGACTCCGTCCCTCTTACCACGCTTTCAGGTGTAGGGGCTGCGGTTTCCAATAAACTCGCTAAAATCGGTATTCATAGTTTACAAGATCTGCTTTTTCATTTGCCGATTCGTTACGAGGATCGTACTCGTATCACACCGATTGCCAATTTACGACCTGAGCAATATTTCACGATTGAAGGGATTGTGCAAACCTGTGAGGTTACTTTTGCCCGCCGTCCGATTTTATCTGTCAGCTTATCTGATGGTACCTCAAAAATTATGTTACGTTTTTTCAATTTTAATACGGGAATGCGTAACAGTTTTCAAATCGGTGTGCGTGTTAAGGCGTTTGGTGAAGTAAAACGCGGGCGCTATATGCCGGAAATCCATCATCCGGAGTATCAAATTATCCGTGACAATACACCGATTGTACTGGAAGAAACGCTGACGCCTATTTATTCCACGACGGAAGGGCTAAAACAAAACTCATTACGAAAGTTGGTAGATCAAGCCCTAAATTTACTGGATAAAGTGAAAATTGAGGAAATTTTACCTAGTGAATTTAATCCACATCAATTCAGCTTAAAAGAAGCATTGTATTTATTGCATCGTCCGCCACCGGATATCCCCCTAGAAATATTAGAAAAAGGGCAACATCCCGCTCAACAACGATTAATTTTTGAAGAATTGCTCGCACATAATCTCGCTATGCAAAAAGTGCGGTTAGGAACACAACAGTTTTCTGCCTTGCCTTTAGGTTATCAAACGGATTTAAAACAACGATTTTTGATAAGTTTGCCTTTTCAATCAACGAATGCCCAAACGCGGGTCGTTGCCGATATCGAACAAGATTTAATAAAAGATTATCCCATGATGCGCTTAGTGCAAGGGGATGTCGGATCGGGAAAAACATTGGTAGCGGCATTAGCGGCGTTAATGGCGATTGATAACGGTAAACAAGTGGCCTTGATGGCACCAACAGAAATTTTAGCCGAGCAACATGCGAATAATTTTCGTCATTGGTTTGAGCCTTTAGGGATCAATGTTGGTTGGTTGGCCGGCAAAGTGAAAGGCAAAGCACGTCAAGCCGAGCTGGAAAAAATTAAAACCGGTGCAGTGCAAATGGTGGTGGGGACACACGCGCTATTCCAAGAAGAGGTCGAATTTGCGGATCTTGCTTTGGTCATTATTGATGAACAACATCGTTTTGGCGTACATCAACGTTTGATGTTACGTGAAAAAGGTGAAAAAGCGGGATTTTACCCTCATCAATTAATTATGACGGCAACCCCGATACCGAGAACGTTGGCAATGACAGTGTATGCGGATCTGGACACCTCTATTATTGATGAATTGCCGCCGGGGCGTACGCCAATTACAACGGTCGTGATTTCAGAAGAACGTCGCGATGAAATTGTTCAACGTGTGAAAAAAGCTTGTATAGATGAAAAGCGCCAAGCTTATTGGGTGTGTACATTGATTGATGAATCGGAAGTCTTAGAAGCACAGGCCGCCGAAGCGATTTGGGAAGATTTAACCAAAGCCTTACCAATGTTGAGAGTTGGTTTGGTACATGGAAGAATGAAACCGCAAGAAAAGCAAGACGTTATGCTGCGCTTCAAAAATGCCGAATTGGATTTGTTGGTGGCAACGACTGTGATTGAAGTCGGTGTTGATGTGCCGAACGCAAGTTTAATGATTATCGAAAATGCCGAACGTTTAGGATTATCGCAACTTCACCAATTACGTGGTCGTGTCGGACGGGGCAGTACGGCATCTTTTTGCGTATTGATGTATAAACCGCCATTAGGAAAAGTTTCACAAAAACGTTTGCAGGTGTTACGAGATAGCCAAGACGGTTTTGTTATTTCTGAAAAAGATTTGGAGATTCGTGGCCCCGGTGAAGTGCTAGGTACAAAACAAACGGGGGTTGCTGAGTTTAAAGTCGCCAATTTAATGCGTGATCGTAAAATGATTCCAACAGTGCAGTATTACGCTAAGCAACTAATACAGCAATATCCTGATGTTGCAGAGAGTTTGATTAAACGTTGGTTAAATAATAAAGAAATTTACTCAAACGCCTAAAGTGCGGTCAATAAAGGAAGCGTTTTTATGGATATAAAAAAAGAACGCCCGACAATCCTCTTCTGTGATTCGGGAATGGGCGGATTGAGTGTATATCGCGAAACAAAAAAATTATTACCCGATTGGCATTACCTTTATTGTTTTGATAATGGCGGTTTTCCCTATTCGGAACGCAGTGAAGAAAGCATTGTTCAACGAATGTTGGCGATATGCCAACGGATTGATGATTCACATCCTTTAGATGCGATTGTGATTG
Organism: Rodentibacter caecimuris; assembly: GCF_001019715.1. Taxonomy (GTDB): domain Bacteria; phylum Pseudomonadota; class Gammaproteobacteria; order Enterobacterales; family Pasteurellaceae; genus Rodentibacter; species Rodentibacter caecimuris. The sequence continues at coordinate 589,154 of NZ_BBXJ01000001.1, read as the reverse complement.
CTTGCAATACGGCAAGTACGGTCGCATTGCCGGTGTTACGGGAAAACTTTTCTATCCCCGTTATCGGTACAGTGCCAGCAATTAAACCGGCAGCAGAGGTCTCAAACACAAAACATATTGGTTTGCTGGCGACAAAAGGGACGGTAAAGCGTCACTATGTAGATGAACTGATCAATAAATTCGCGGTAGATTGCAAAGTAGAACGGCTAGGCTCGACAAAATTAGTTGAAATTGCCGAACAAAAGATTCGTGGACATTCCGTGGATATGAGTGCGTTAAAAAGTGAATTGTTACCTTGGATTAATATAATGGATTTGGATACAATGATTCTTGGGTGTACGCATTTCCCTTTAATTCGGGATGAAATTCAGTTTTGCTTACCGCAAGTGAAACACTTTATGGACTCGGGGGAGGCCATTGCAAAACGAGTTCAATCTTTATTGAGAGAAATAGAGATCAAAAATAAAAGTAAAAAATATAATGAAATGTTTTGTACCCAACATTTTGATGAAGAGGTGGGGTTCAAACAAATATTAGATTTGTGGGGATTTGAGTCCATAGAGGTTATAAAAATCGGGTAAAATATGTTGCTCTGTATGATTTTTCGGCAAACTAAACTTTTTTAAATTTTTTTGTAAAAAAGTGCTTGCATTGATTTTGAATTTCCCTATAATGCGCACCACACAACGACGCGCTGTTGTGAAGTAAGAAGATTTGCCGGTGCGTCGTTATTTTTTGCTCTTTAACAACGAATCAGACAATCTGTGTGGGCACTTGTTAATAGACTTGTTGAAAATATTTTTAATTTTGAAGTCTTAATAGGTGCTTAAACTAGAAATTCATTATTACTTTTATAGTAGTGTTTATTAATAGCTAAGCAGTTTATTGAGCGATTGAACTTTGAATTGAAGAGTTTGATCATGGCTCAGATTGAACGCTGGCGGCAGGCTTAACACATGCAAGTCGAACGGTAGCAGGAAGGAAGCTTGCTTTCTTTGCTGACGAGTGGCGGACGGGTGAGTAATGCTTGGGAATCTGGCTTATGGAGGGGGATAACTGCGGGAAACTGCAGCTAATACCGCGTAAAGTCTTTGGACTAAAGGGGGCGTTTGCTCTTGCCATAAGATGAGCCCAAGTGGGATTAGGTAGTTGGTGGGGTAATGGCTCACCAAGCCGTCGATCTCTAGCTGGTCTGAGAGGATGACCAGCCACACCGGGACTGAGACACGGCCCGGACTCCTACGGGAGGCAGCAGTGGGGAATATTGCGCAATGGGGGGAACCCTGACGCAGCCATGCCGCGTGAATGAAGAAGGCCTTCGGGTTGTAAAGTTCTTTCGGTGATGAGGAAGGCAGTTTGGTTAATAGCCAAGCTGATTGACGTTAGTCACAGAAGAAGCACCGGCTAACTCCGTGCCAGCAGCCGCGGTAATACGGAGGGTGCGAGCGTTAATCGGAATAACTGGGCGTAAAGGGCACGCAGGCGGATTTTTAAGTGAGGTGTGAAAGCCCTGGGCTTAACCTGGGAATTGCATTTCAGACTGGGAATCTAGAGTACTTTAGGGAGGGGTAGAATTCCACGTGTAGCGGTGAAATGCGTAGAGATGTGGAGGAATACCGAAGGCGAAGGCAGCCCCTTGGGAATGTACTGACGCTCATGTGCGAAAGCGTGGGGAGCAAACAGGATTAGATACCCTGGTAGTCCACGCTGTAAACGCTGTCGATTTGGGGGTTGGGGTTTAACTCTGACGCCCGTAGCTAACGTGATAAATCGACCGCCTGGGGAGTACGGCCGCAAGGTTAAAACTCAAATGAATTGACGGGGGCCCGCACAAGCGGTGGAGCATGTGGTTTAATTCGATGCAACGCGAAGAACCTTACCTACTCTTGACATCCAGAGAATCCTGTAGAGATACGGGAGTGCCTTCGGGAGCTTTGAGACAGGTGCTGCATGGCTGTCGTCAGCTCGTGTTGTGAAATGTTGGGTTAAGTCCCGCAACGAGCGCAACCCTTATCCTTTGTTGCCAGCGATACGGTCGGGAACTCAAAGGAGACTGCCGGTGATAAACCGGAGGAAGGTGGGGATGACGTCAAGTCATCATGGCCCTTACGAGTAGGGCTACACACGTGCTACAATGGCGTATACAGAGGGAAGCGAAGCAGCGATGTGGAGCGAATCTCACAAAGTACGTCTAAGTCCGGATTGGAGTCTGCAACTCGACTCCATGAAGTCGGAATCGCTAGTAATCGCGAATCAGAATGTCGCGGTGAATACGTTCCCGGGCCTTGTACACACCGCCCGTCACACCATGGGAGTGGGTTGTACCAGAAGTAGATAGCTTAACCGTAAGGGGGGCGTTTACCACGGTATGATTCATGACTGGGGTGAAGTCGTAACAAGGTAACCGTAGGGGAACCTGCGGTTGGATCACCTCCTTACCGAACGAGCTATAGTAAGTGTCCACACAGATTGGCTGATATGTTGTAAACAACGTAGTGAAGAGTCCGTGACTTAAGAGCAACATCTAATTGACTCAAATAGTCTGCGTAAAGATAAGTAAAAGGGTATCTTTTATTGTTGTCCCCATCGTCTAGAGGCCTAGGACATCGCCCTTTCACGGCGGTAACCGGGGTTCGAATCCCCGTGGGGACGCCAATGAAAGATAACTTTAACGAATTATCTTCTGTTCTTTAAAAAATTGGAAACAAGCTGAAAACTGAAGAGACTTTTAAGTTCCAAAAGGAATAGAGGAAGTCTGAGTAGAAAAATCTTGACTGGAGAAAGGCAGTCAAGTGTTTAGTTGAATTAAAGATTCGCTTCAAGATGTAGGCCTGACTGAGTAGGCAGGCTGAAAACATTTGAGGTTGTATAGTTAAGTGACTAAGCGTACAAGGTGGATGCCTTGGCAATCAGAGGCGATGAAGGACGTGCTAATCTGCGAAAAGCTTGGATGAGTTGATAAGAAGCGTTTAATCCAAGATATCCGAATGGGGAAACCCGATGGATGAAGAATCCATCATTTCATTATGAATTCATAGTAATGAAAAGCAAACCGGGAGAACTGAAACATCTAAGTACCCCGAGGAAAAGAAATCAACCGAGATTCCGTGAGTAGCGGCGAGCGAAGGCGGAAGAGCCGGTAAGTGATAGTGAGCGTGTTAGGAGAATGAGTTGGGAAGCTCAACCGTAGGGGGTGATAGTCCCGTATCTTAAAACATGTTGATGGTACTAAGCTTACGATAAGTAGGGCGGGACACGTGATATCCTGTCTGAAGAGGGGGGGACCATCCTCCAAGGCTAAATACTCCTGATTGACCGATAGTGAACCAGTACTGTGAAGGAAAGGCGAAAAGAACCCCGGCGAGGGGAGTGAAATAGAACCTGAAACCTTGTACGTACAAGCAGTGGGAGCCTGAAAGGGTGACTGCGTACCTTTTGTATAATGGGTCAGCGACTTATATTTTGTAGCAAGGTTAACCGAATAGGGAAGCCGAAGGGAAACCGAGTCTTAACTGGGCGATTAGTTGCAAGGTATAGACCCGAAACCCGGTGATCTAGCCATGGGCAGGTTGAAGGTTGGGTAACACTAACTGGAGGACCGAACCGACTAATGTTGAAAAATTAGCGGATGACTTGTGGCTGGGGGTGAAAGGCCAATCAAACCGGGAGATAGCTGGTTCTCCCCGAAATCTATTTAGGTAGAGCCTTGAGCGGACACCTTCGGGGGTAGAGCACTGTTTCGGCTAGGGGGCCATCCCGGCTTACCAACCCGATGCAAACTGCGAATACCGAAGAGTGATACTCAGGAGACACACGGCGGGTGCTAACGTCCGTCGTGGAGAGGGAAACAACCCAGACCGCCAGCTAAGGTCCCAAAGTGTATGTTAAGTGGGAAACGAAGTGGGAAGGCTTAGACAGCTAGGATGTTGGCTTAGAAGCAGCCACCATTTAAAGAAAGCGTAATAGCTCACTAGTCGAGTCGGCCTGCGCGGAAGATGTAACGGGGCTCAAACATAGCACCGAAGCTGCGGCATCAGGATTAATCCTGTTGGGTAGGGGAGCGTTGTGTAAGCGGATGAAGGTGTATCGGGAGGTATGCTGGACGTATCACAAGTGCGAATGCTGACATAAGTAACGATAAAACGGGTGAAAAACCCGTTCGCCGGAAGACCAAGGTTTCCTGTCCAACGTTAATCGGGGCAGGGTGAGTCGGCCCCTAAGGCGAGGCTGAAAAGCGTAGTCGATGGGAAACGGGTTAATATTCCCGTACTTGGTAAAGCTGCGATGTGGGGACGGAGCAGGTTAGGTTAGCGTGCTGTTGGATATGCACGTTTAAGTTGGTAGGTGGGGTGCTTAGGCAAATCCGGGCGCTTATTAACACCGAGAAATGATGACGAGGCCTCAAGGGGCTGAAGTAACTGATACCACACTTCCAGGAAAAGCCACTAAGCTTCAGGCTTTATTAAACCGTACTGAAAACCGACACAGGTGGTCAGGTAGAGAATACTCAGGCGCTTGAGAGAACTCGGGTGAAGGAACTAGGCAAAATAGCACCGTAACTTCGGGAGAAGGTGCGCCGGCGTAGCTTGTAGCCCCTAGCGGGTGAAGGGTGAACCGGTCGAAGATACCAGCTGGCTGCAACTGTTTATTAAAAACACAGCACTCTGCAAACACGAAAGTGGACGTATAGGGTGTGATGCCTGCCCGGTGCTGGAAGGTTAATTGATGGTGTAATCGAAAGAGAAGCTCCTGATCGAAGCCCCAGTAAACGGCGGCCGTAACTATAACGGTCCTAAGGTAGCGAAATTCCTTGTCGGGTAAGTTCCGACCTGCACGAATGGCATAATGATGGCCAGGCTGTCTCCACCCGAGACTCAGTGAAATTGAAATCGCCGTGAAGATGCGGTGTACCCGCGGCTAGACGGAAAGACCCCGTGAACCTTTACTATAGCTTGACACTGAACATTGAATTTTGATGTGTAGGATAGGTGGGAGCCTTTGAAGCGGTCACGCCAGTGATTGTGGAGGCGTCCTTGAAATACCACCCTTTAACGTTTGGTGTTCTAACGAAGATTGCGGAACGCGGTCTCGGACAGTGTCTGGTGGGTAGTTTGACTGGGGCGGTCTCCTCCCAAAGAGTAACGGAGGAGCACGAAGGTTTGCTAATGACGGTCGGACATCGTCAGGTTAGTGCAATGGTATAAGCAAGCTTAACTGCGAGACGGACAAGTCGAGCAGGTACGAAAGTAGGTCATAGTGATCCGGTGGTTCTGAATGGAAGGGCCATCGCTCAACGGATAAAAGGTACTCCGGGGATAACAGGCTGATACCGCCCAAGAGTTCATATCGACGGCGGTGTTTGGCACCTCGATGTCGGCTCATCACATCCTGGGGCTGAAGTAGGTCCCAAGGGTATGGCTGTTCGCCATTTAAAGTGGTACGCGAGCTGGGTTTAGAACGTCGTGAGACAGTTCGGTCCCTATCTGCCGTGGGCGTAGGAGAATTGAGGGGGGCTGCTCCTAGTACGAGAGGACCGGAGTGGACGCACCACTGGTGTTTCGGTTGTGTCGCCAGACGCATTGCCGAGTAGCTAAGTGCGGAAGAGATAAGTGCTGAAAGCATCTAAGCACGAAACTTGCCTCAAGATGAGTTCTCCCAGACTTAGAGTCTGTAAGGGTTGTTGGAGACGACGACGTAGATAGGTGGGGTGTGTAAGTGTAGTGATACATTGAGCTAACCCATACTAATTGCCCGAGGGGCTTAACTATACAACGCTCAAGTGTTTTTGGGCGGTTAATGTGAAGTACAACGAATTAAAGTATACCGTAATCAGTCATCAGCTTGTATCCGATAGAACAGATGAAAAAGATAAAAGAGATAAAACGAGATAAAAAGATAGAACAAGATAAAACTTGAAGAGAAGAAGTTATCGAAGAATTATCCCGGCGGCGAGAGTGCAGTGGTTCCACCTGAATCCATCCCGAACTCAGAAGTGAAATGCTGTAATGCCGATGGTAGTGTGGGGTATCCCCATGTGAGAGTAGGGCACTGCCGGGTGTATACTATACAATCCCCCTGAATCGAGCGGTTCAGGGGTTTTTTGTTATATGTAGAAAAAATGTTCTTTATACATTTATACATATGAAATTAAAGAATGAGAGTTTTAGCCCAAAAAAATAATCCGTACGTTTTACGTGCGGATTTATTGATATAAATTATTTGTGTGAATAATCTCTAGCACCAAAAATAGCCGTACCAATTCTAACCATGGTTGAACCACATTTTATGGCGATCGGCATATCATCTGTCATTCCCATTGAAAGTGTATCAATTGGCTGATTTGGAAAGGCTTGTTTGAGTTGTTCAAATAACTCCGCCATTTTTTTAAAGACATTTTCTTGCTCGGCAGTATTTGCTGTTGGGGCAGGAATTGCCATTAAACCGCGTAAACATAAGTGCGGTAGATTTTCGACCTGTTTTGCAAGGTCGAACAGTGTTTCGGGCTGAATACCGGATTTGCTTGCTTCATCACTGATATTAATTTGAATCAGCACATTTAGCGGGGCTTTATTTATGGGTCTTTGTTCATTCAAGCGTTCGGCAATTTTTACTCGATCAAGAGTTTGCATCCAATCGAAATGCTCTGCTACCAAACGGCTTTTATTGGATTGCAAAGGCCCGATAAAATGCCACTCAAGTTTGATTTTTTGTTGTTCAAAATATTGAATTTTTTCCACCCCTTCTTGCACATAATTTTCACCAAAAGCGATTTGTCCTGCTTGATAGGCGGCTAGAATATTAGAAACAGGTTTGGTTTTGGAAACAGCCAGTAGTTTTACCTCATTTAAAGGTCGCTCGGCTTGTTCACACGCAGTATGAATACTTTGCTGAATACGTTGTAAGTTATGTTGAATATCCATTGAATTCTCCTTATTCAAAGTGCGGTTAGTTTACACGAAATTTAATGAGTTGAGAAAATTTCAGCTAAATTGTTATTTTATGTTTGACAACTTTATGAAATTTCGGTATTTCTTAGTGCGCTCGTTTTTGAAAGATAAAAACACTGTGAAAATTAACCGCACTTTTTCTATTACCATTATTATGATGACCATTACGATGTTTAATGGAGCGGGTTAGTGCATGAAAAACAGAGTATTGAAAGCCCGCAATTCTGCTGAATGCGGGTTTTTTTATCAGTTTAAATAAAAATATTTCTAGGAGAATCAATTATGCGTGTACTCAAATTTGGTGGCACTTCCCTTGCGAATCCGGAACGTTTTTCCCAAGCCGCAAAACTTATTGAACAGGCTCATTTAGCTGAGCAGGCTGCCGGTGTTTTATCTGCCCCCGCTAAAATCACCAATCATCTTGTTGCTCTTTCCGAAAAAGCTGCTTTAAACCAACCTACCGATACGCATTTCAATGAGGCTCTTGAAATTTTCCATAATATTATTAATGGGCTGCATGCTGAAAATAATCAATTTGATTTAGAGGGTATGAAAGCTTTAATTGAGGCGGAATTTGCTCAAATTAAGGGGCTATTGGAAGGAATTCGCCAAGCGGGCAAAGTAGAAGATGCGGTAAAAGCGACGATTGATTGTCGTGGCGAAAAACTTTCAATTGCTATGATGAAAGCTTGGTTTGAAGCGCGTGGTTATGGCGTTCATATTGTTGATCCGGTAAAACAATTATTAGCTAAGGGCGGCTATTTAGAGTCTTCTGTTGAAATTGCCGAATCGACCAAACGTGTGGATGCGGCAAACATTGCAAAAGATAAAGTCGTATTAATGGCAGGTTTCACCGCAGGTAATGAAAAAGGCGAATTAGTACTTTTGGGACGTAACGGATCTGATTATTCTGCCGCCTGTTTAGCTGCCTGCTTAGGTGCAAGCGTATGTGAAATTTGGACGGATGTTGATGGCGTTTATACTTGTGATCCTCGTTTAGTGCCTGATGCTCGTTTGTTACCAACTCTATCTTATCGAGAAGCAATGGAGCTTTCTTATTTTGGTGCTAAAGTGATTCACCCTAGAACCATTGGTCCATTGTTGCCAAAAAATATTCCTTGTGTCATTAAGAATACCGGTAATCCGTCTGCACCGGGATCAATTATTGACGGTAATGAAAAATCCGAGGGGTTACAGGTTAAAGGCATCACCAACTTGGATAATTTGGCTATGTTCAATGTTTCCGGACCGGGAATGCAAGGTATGGTTGGCATGGCATCTCGAATCTTCTCTGTTATGTCAGGAGCCGGCATTTCAGTAATTCTCATCACTCAGTCTTCCTCTGAATACAGTATTAGTTTTTGTGTGCCGGTAAAATCTGCCGAGGCGGCACTCTTAGCACTTGAGAGTGAGTTTACGAGTGAGCTGAAAGCTAATCAATTAGAGCCGATTGAGGTGATTAAAGATATGTCTATCATTTCTGTCGTAGGAGATGGCATGAAGCAAGCGAAAGGTATTGCTGCCCGTTTCTTCTCGGCATTAGCTCAAGCAAATATTAATATTGTTGCGATTGCGCAAGGTTCTAGTGAACGCTCTATCTCTGCGGTGGTGCCACAAAATAAAGCAATTGAAGCAGTCAAAGCTACCCACCAAGCCCTTTTTAACAATAAGAAAGTTGTGGATATGTTTTTAGTCGGGGTAGGCGGTGTAGGCAGCGAATTAATTGAACAAGTAAAACGCCAGAAGGAATATTTGGCAAAGAAGGATATTGAAATTCGTGTTTGTGCCATTGCAAACTCTAATAAAATGCTGCTTAATGAAAATGGCTTGAATTTGGATAATTGGAAAACTGATCTTGAAAATGCAACACAGCCTTCCGATTTTGATGTATTACTTTCTTTCATTAAATTACATCACGTGGTCAATCCGGTGTTTGTGGATTGCACTTCGGCGGAATCTGTGGCAGGTCTTTATGCACGTGCTTTAAGAGAAGGTTTCCACGTAGTAACACCAAATAAAAAAGCGAATACGCGTGAATTGGCATACTATCACGAGCTACGCAAGAGCGCTCAGGTCGGTCAGCATAAATTCCTCTATGAAACAAACGTAGGGGCGGGTTTACCTGTGATTGAAAATTTACAAAATTTATTGGCTGCCGGTGATGAATTGGAACGTTTTGAAGGGATTTTATCCGGTTCGCTTTCCTTTATTTTCGGTAAATTGGAAGAAGGTATTTCGTTGTCAAAAGTGACCGCACTTGCCCGCGAAAAAGGTTTTACCGAACCTGATCCGCGTGATGATTTATCCGGTCAAGATGTGGCCCGCAAATTATTAATTTTAGCCCGTGAAGCCGGATTGGAATTGGAGCTTTCCGATGTCGAAGTAGAAGGCGTATTACCGAAAAGTTTTGCGGAAGGTAAATCCACCGATGAATTTATGGCTATGCTGCCACAGCTTGATGCTGATTTTAACGCTCGTGTAGAAGCAGCAAAATCAGAGGGTAAAGTATTACGTTATGTGGGGCAAATCAATGGAGGAAAATGTAAAGTTTCGATTGTGGCAGTAGATCAAAACAATCCGCTTTACAAGGTGAAGGACGGTGAAAATGCCCTTGCTTTCTATACCCGCTATTATCAACCGATTCCGTTGTTATTACGTGGCTATGGTGCAGGCAATGCGGTTACCGCAGCAGGTATTTTTGCCGATATTTTAAGAACATTACAACATTAACAAGGAGCCACAATGTTAAGAATTTATGCACCGGCATCCAGCGCAAACATTAGTGTAGGCTTCGATACATTGGGGGCGGCGATTTCCCCCATTGACGGTTCATTATTAGGTGATGTTGTTCAAATTGAAGAAATTGCAAGCGGTTTTGAATTGGAAAGTGCGGGCTATTTTGTCCGTAAATTACCGAAAGAACCGCAAAAGAATATCGTCTATCAAGCCTATGTACTGTTTAGTGAACGCTTGAAATTACGTGGAACTCAAGTGAAACCGCTACGTTTAACGCTCGAAAAAAATATGCCGATTGGCTCAGGCTTAGGTTCAAGTGCTTGTTCCATTGTTGCGGCATTAGTCGCATTAAATCAGTTTCATCATGACCCCTTTTCTAAAATGGAATTACTTGAAATGATGGGCGAGTTAGAAGGGCGAATTTCCGGTTCTGTGCACTACGATAATGTTGCACCTTGCTATCTTGGCGGTGTACAGTTTATGGTGCAGTCGCTCGGTAATATTTGCCAAACACTGCCGTTTTTCGATCATTGGTATTGGGTATTGGCTTATCCTGGAATTGAAGTTTCTACTGCTGAAGCTCGGGCAATCCTGCCGAAAAGTTATACCCGACAAAATGTGATCGATCATGGTCGTCATTTGGGTGGTTTTGTGCATGCCTGCCACACGCAACAAGAAAATCTTGCTGCGATTATGATGAAAGACGTCATCGCTGAACCTTATCGTGAATCCTTGTTACCTAATTTTGCAGAAGTGAAACAGGCTACACGTGATTTAGGGGCATTAGTGACGGGAATTTCAGGATCGGGGCCAACTATTTTTTCTATCGGCTCGGATTTACAGACAGCGACGAAACTTGCAACTTATCTAGAAAACCATTATTTACAAAATAACGAAGGTTTTGTACATATTTGCAAAGTGGATAATCAAGGGGTAAGAAATTTAGCCTAATGTAAAGAAAACAGAGGTTTAATTTCAAAACAAGATAACGTTTAATCTATTTTATTTATCATTTATAAACGGTTTAACAATGAATTTATATAACATCAAACACCCGGAGGAACGGGTTAGTTTCGCTCAGGCTGTTCGTCAGGGGCTTGGAACAAATCAGGGCTTATTTTTTCCGGAAATCATTCCAACATTAAATAACATCAATGAATTATTAGATTTGCCATTGGTTGAACGTAGCCAAAAAATACTTTCCGCCATGATCGGCACGGAAATTCCAACGGAGACGCTCAATGCGATGGTCAAAAATGCCTTTACCTTTCCGGCACCTTTAGAAAAGGTAGAAGATAACATTTATGCCTTAGAATTATTCCACGGGCCGACCCTTGCTTTTAAGGATTTCGGTGGACGTTTTATGGCCCAAGCACTTGCTAATGTGCGTGGTGACGGCAAAATTACCATTTTAACGGCTACTTCAGGGGATACCGGCGCAGCGGTGGCTCATGCCTTTTATGGTTTAGAAAATATTAATGTAGTGATTTTATATCCGAAAGGTAAAATAAGCCCACTGCAAGAAAAATTATTCTGTACCCTTGGCGGTAATATTCGCACTGTTGCTATTAATAGTGATTTCGATGCCTGTCAGGCATTGGTTAAGCAAGCCTTTGATGATGCGGAACTGCGTGAAGCGATAGGGTTAAACTCCGCCAACTCCATTAATATTAGCCGTTTACTTGCACAAATTTGTTATTATTTTGAAGCGCTTGCTCAATTACCAAAAGAAAAACGCAATAATGTAGTTGTTTCTGTACCAAGTGGGAATTTTGGTAATTTAACGGCAGGATTAATTGCCAAAGCCTTAGGTTTACCAATTAAGCGCTTTATTGCGTCAACCAACGCTAATGATACCGTGCCGCGTTATTTACAATCAGGCAAGTGGGAACCGAATGAGACTGTGGCAACACTCTCTAATGCAATGGATGTTAGCCGTCCGAATAACTGGCCGCGTGTGGAAGAATTATTCAAGCGTAATGGTTGGGAACTAACCGATTTAGGTTCAGGTATGCTTACCGATGAGCAAACGGAAGAAACCTTAAAAGCATTGCATACAGAGGGGTATATTTGTGAACCGCACGGTGCGATAGCTTATCAGCTGTTAAAAGATCAACTAAATGCCGATGAAACAGGTATTTTCCTTTGCACGGCACATCCGGCGAAATTTAAAGAGTCCGTTGAGAGAATTTTGAACCTTGAATTACCTCTCCCGGAAGCATTAGATAAGCACAATAAGTTACCGCTACTTTCCGATGAAATGGAAAATGACTTTGCGCAATTACGTGCTTATTTACTGAAATAACAAAAAAGTGCGGTTAAATATGACCGCACTTTCACTTTTCAACTGTGCTATGACAACCTTAATCGCTTACGCCAATATTCAACTGCCTTTCTCTTTTGGTGAAATTCCGTCTGAACTGGTGCCGGAAAATTTACTTGCCCCTCAATCTGACAATCCACGAGTGTGGCAACGTCATCAATGTCGGAGATTAGCACATTTCTTACTTTGGCAATTATTAAAAATGACAGGAAAAAATACCGCACTTTTAGGACAAATTGAACGCACAGAGAGTGGGCGACCTTATTTTTCTAATGAAACCATTGATTTTAATATGAGCCATTCGGGAGATTGGGTGGCGGTTATTTTAGAGAACAATGGGGAAAGGGAAAGTGTGGTTGGTATTGATATAGAATTTCCAAAACAACGTCATTTCCTTGACTTAATGAAACATTTTGCAGCGGAACAGGAAGTTATGTGGTTTACTCAACAATCGGACAGCGAAAGAGCGTTTTATCGTAGCTGGTGTTTGCGTGAAGCCATACTAAAATCCCAAGGTGTGGGCATTATGAAATTGTCTGAAGTGCGTCATTTACCCAATGAGTTAAAAATTTTTTCGGATTATTGTCCGCAGGGCGAACTGTTTTTTACTGATGAACTGCCTTTTTATTTAGCGTTTTTTGTCAATCAACGCCAAAATCAACCGCACTTTTTCCATTGGAATGGTGAAGAATTAGTGAAAAGAACGCCAAATCATCTTGTTAGATATAACGTAAATTAGCGCAAAAAATCCTTGAAACCACTCAAGGATTTTTTATTGCTTGCATTCCTTGTATTTTCATAGACTAACCCCATTTATTTCGCTAAACTCGTAACAATTTTTTGACAAATGGAGAATGAAACGACATGTCGCAGAATTCAGGGCAAGACCCTTGGGGCAAGCCGGGGCAAAGCAATGAGCAAAAACCTGAAAACTCATCAAATAACGGATGGGATTCAAATCAAAACCGTGGAAAGCAAGATCAATCTCCACCGGATATTGAAGAAATTTTTAATAATTTACTGAAAAAACTCGGTGGTGGTAAAAAGGGCGGTCAAAATAATAGTAGTTCTAACAATCCGCCTTCTATTCCATTTAATTGGGGTAAAGTGTTACCGATTGCAGTTGCATTAGGTGCGATTGTTTGGGGCGCAAGCGGTTTCTATACCATTAAAGAAGCCGAGCGTGGCGTTGTGTTGCGTTTTGGCGAATTACATTCTATTGTTCAACCCGGTTTAAACTGGAAACCGACTTTTGTGGATAAAGTCTTGCCGGTCAATGTGGAACAAGTGAAGGAATTGAAAACCCAAGGTGCGATGTTAACCCAAGATGAGAACATGGTAAAAGTGGAAATGACCGTGCAGTACCGTGTGCAAGATCCGGCAAAATATCGTTTTAGCGTGACAAATGCTGATGATAGCTTAAATCAAGCGACAGATAGTGCGTTACGCTATGTGATCGGTCACATGACAATGAACGATATTCTTACCACGGGGCGTGCCGTGGTGCGTGAGAATACTTGGAAAACTTTAAACGAAATTATCAAACCTTATGATATGGGGCTTGATGTCATTGACGTGAACTTCCAATCTGCGCGTCCGCCGGAAGAAGTAAAAGATGCTTTTGACGATGCAATTAAGGCACAAGAAGACGAGCAGCGTTTTATTCGTGAAGCGGAAGCTTATGCCCGTGAAAGAGAGCCGATAGCAAGAGGTGATGCACAACGTATTTTAGAAGAGGCAACGGCTTATAAAGATCGTATTGTGTTAGATGCGAAAGGGGAAGTAGAGCGACTACAACGCTTATTGCCGGAATTTAAAGCCGCGCCTGATTTATTGCGTGAGCGTTTATATATTCAAACCATGGAAAAAGTGATGGCTAATACACCTAAAATTATGTTGGACGGAAACAACGGTAATAATTTAACGGTGTTACCACTTGAACAAATTATGGGAAAAAGAACTGAATCAAAAGTACAAAGTGCGGTTGATCCTATGCCTGTTTTAATGCAACCGGAAAATCAATCAAATAATTCCAAAAATAATATGGTTGAACCGATTCGCCAAGGGAGATTCAATTAATGCGTAAATTTTTATTACCCGTTATTTTCGTTATCGCTGCGGTGATTTATTCAAGTGTTATTGTTGTCGCTGAAGGTACGCGAGGCATTATGTTGCGGTTTAACAAAGTGCAGCGTGATTCGGATAATAGAGTTGTTGTATATGAGCCGGGCTTACATTTTAAACTGCCGCTTATCGATAGTATTAAGGTGTTGGATGCTCGTATTCGCACTTTAGACGGTTCTGCAACACGCTTTGTCACCGTGGAGAAAAAAGACTTGTTGGTGGATTCCTATGTTAAATGGAAAATCAGTGATTTCGGGCGTTTTTACACCTCAACCGGTGGTGGAGATTACAGCCAAGCAGCAAGTTTATTAAGCAGAAAAGTAAATGATCGTCTTCGTTCTGAAATTGGTTCGCGCACAATTAAAGACATTGTTTCCGGTACCCGAGGCGAATTAATGGAAGGGGCAAAAAAAGCCCTGAATTCCGGTCAGGACAGTACGGCTGAACTTGGGATTGAAGTAGTTGATGTACGTGTAAAACAAATTAATTTACCGGACGAAGTTTCTTCTTCGATTTATCAACGTATGCGGGCAGAGCGTGATGCAGTGGCACGGGAACACCGTTCACAAGGTAAAGAAAAAGCTGCTTTCATTCAAGCTGACGTCGATCGTAAAGTCACATTGATTTTGGCAAATGCTAATAAAACGGCGCAAGAGTTGCGCGGTTCGGGCGACGCGGCAGCGGCAAAACTTTACTCTGAGGCATTTTCACAAGAGCCACAATTTTTTAGTTTTGTGCGTAGCTTAAAAGCCTATGAAGAGAGTTTTTCAAATCCGGATAATATGATGATCTTAAAGCCGGATAGTGATTTCTTCCGCTTTATGAAAACACCGAATAAGTAGTTTGAAATAGCATAGAAGTGCGGTCTTATAATACCGCACTTTATTTTTGAGTTTTTTTTAAGCAATCAATCTATTTTTTACTATTTCTGTTTGACAGCATTTCATAAATCAGTAAAATGCACCCCGTTGTCCTGACAACAAATGCGGGAATAGCTCAGTTGGTAGAGCACGACCTTGCCAAGGTCGGGGTCGCGAGTTCGAGCCTCGTTTCCCGCTCCATCGCCCGAGTGGTGGAATCGGTAGACACAAGGGATTTAAAATCCCTCGCCTTTCGAGGCGTGCCAGTTCAAGTCTGGCTTCGGGCACCATTTGAGATATCCACAAAATCAAGAATATAGTATCATCAAGTTCCTTTTTATACCAGAAATTTACTACTTAGTTTGCCACTGATAGTTAGGTAGCGTCTAATTTTATATTGTTAATACTCTTCAAAGGTTGAACCGCGAAGCTCATTACAAAAGTTCTCCGTTTATCATGCGAGATTACTGATGTTTAAAACGGTAAGATTCATTGCCTCTTTAAGTCATGAAGGATCGATATTCTTTTGTACTGTCCCCTCAAACTGATATAAATACTTTCCAACAACCAATCTAAATAGAGTTTTGTGCATAAACCATCCAATACCACAGGATGTTGTTATAAAACCCCGTTAGTAGACTTACTGATTATAGTAATCGGTACGCTTGATGCGTTGAGATTTTTGTCTTACATTTACTGTCGTAAATGAGGTATCTCCAAGCATCATGCTCAAATCTGTTTGCTCTGACTGTCGGCTATGTCCTGTGGTATACTGATTTGGTCGTAGTAGAAGTAGTTTATCTCTAGTTTGATTTAGTTACCTATATTCATCAATATAGTCAATACATTGTGGCAGCGGCTTGTAACTGTTTGGGGCTGGTAGATGTAGGTAAAAGTACTGGTCATTTTCTAGGGCGTTTTGCACTGGGTGACTACCAAATAGGGTATAACGACTATCCTAGCTTATTGAAAATAAGACAACATGTTCCCAAAGACGAATTTTTTCGCTAGAATGCGCCTAATTTTTTGACTTAAAAGGATAACATCATGTTTGGAAAAGGCGGTTTGGGCGGTTTGATGAAACAAGCTCAACAAATGCAAGAAAAAATGCAGAAAATGCAGGAAGAAATTGCACAACTTGAAGTGACCGGCGAATCGGGCGCAGGATTAGTGAAAATCACAATTAATGGTGCGCATAACTGTCGTCGCATTGATATTGACCCTTCTTTAATGGAAGATGATAAGGAAATGTTGGAGGATTTAATTGCCGCTGCATTTAATGATGCTGTTCGTCGTGCGGAAGAATTGCAGAAAGAAAAAATGGCATCAGTAACCGCAGGTATGCCATTACCGCCAGGAATGAAGTTTCCGTTTTAATTCATAGGGTATGTGAATATCATTATTCACATACCATTTCACCTTTCCTTATCATTTATCATTATGCAAAGTAGTCCGCTTTTAGAACATCTCATTGAAAATCTTCGTTGTTTGCCGGGGGTTGGCCCTAAATCGGCACTGCGTATGGCATATCATCTTCTGCAACGCAATCGTAGTGGAGGAATGAATTTGGCTCGTGCGCTAACGGAAGCGATGTCTAAAATTGGACATTGTTCACAATGTCGTGATTTCACGGAAGAAGAAGTGTGTAATATTTGCAATAATCCGCGTCGTCAAAATTCAGGATTATTGTGTGTGGTGGAAATGCCGGCGGATATTCAAGCCATTGAACAAACAGGGCAATTTTCCGGTCGTTATTTTGTATTGATGGGGCATTTATCTCCACTTGACGGCATTGGTCCTCGTGAAATCGGTTTGGATTTATTACAAAAACGTTTAGCGGAAGAATCGTTTCATGAGGTCATTCTTGCCACCAATCCGACCGTAGAGGGTGATGCTACGGCAAATTATATTGCGGAAATTTGTCATCTGCATAATATCAAGGTGAGCCGCATTGCTCATGGTATTCCGGTAGGCGGTGAGCTTGAAACCGTGGACGGTACAACACTTACTCATTCCTTTTTGGGACGACGCCAAATCGATTAGTTTTCATTATGCGTTTGTTTATCGCCGAAAAACCGAGTTTGGCCCGAGCCATTGCCGATGTATTGCCAAAGCCTCATCAGCGGGGCGATGGCTTTATTAAATGTGGCGATAATGATGTCGTAACCTGGTGTATTGGGCATTTATTAGAACAAGCCGAACCCGATGTCTATGATCCCAAATTTCAAAAATGGCGTTTAGAACATTTACCTATCATTCCTGAAAAGTGGAAACTGTTGCCTAAAAAATCGGTGAAGAAGCAGCTATCCATCGTAGAAAAACTTATTCATCTGGCAGATGAGCTGATCAATGCAGGTGACCCGGATCGAGAAGGGCAGCTTTTAGTGGATGAGATATTTAGCTATGTTAATTTAGGTTCGGAAAAACGTAATAATATCCAACGTTGTTTAATCAGCGATCTGAATCCAAGTGCGGTAGAAAAAGCCGTTAAAAAATTACAACCGAACCGTAATTTTATTCCTCTTGCCACCTCCGCTTTGGCTCGTTCTCGTGCCGATTGGCTTTATGGTATTAATATGACGCGGGCTTACACTATTCGAGGACAGCAAGTCGGGTATAAAGGCGTACTTTCTGTCGGACGGGTGCAGACGCCCGTATTAGGGTTGATCGTACGCCGAGATCTTGAAATTGAGCATTTTCAGCCGAAAGATTTTTACGAAGTATTGGCTTGGATCAATCCTGAAGGCAAAACTGAAAAAACACAGGAAAAATCGACCGCACTTTTTAGCGCATTATGGCAGCCGAGCAAGGCATGTGAAGATTATCAAGATGAAGATGGGCGTGTACTTTCTAAAGGTTTGGCGGAAAATGTCGTAAAACGCATTACGGATCAGCCTGCTGAAGTTACGGATTATAAAGATGTACGGGAAAAAGAGGCTGCGCCTCTACCTTATTCGTTATCAGCTTTACAGATTGATGCAGCAAAACGATTCGGTATGTCAGCACAAACGGTATTAGATACCTGTCAGCGCTTGTATGAAACTCATCGTTTGATTACTTATCCACGTTCTGACAGTCGCTATTTGCCAGAAGAGCATTTTGCCGAGCGGCACAATGTGTTAAATGCTGTTTCCGTTCATTGTGAGGCGTTTCAAACTTTGCCAAATGTAGTGGATGTCAATCTGCGTAATCGTAGTTGGAATGATAAAAAAGTAGAGGCTCACCACGCGATTATTCCTACCGTTAAAAATCGTGTGGTAAAACTGAGTGATGATGAACGCAATATTTATGGCTTAATTGCTCGTCAATATTTAATGCAATTTTGCCCTGATGCGGAATATCGTAAAAGCAAAATAACGTTGAACATTGCCGGCGGCACATTTATTGCTCAAGCCCGAAATTTACAAAAAGCAGGTTGGAAAGAATTGCTCGGTAAAGAAGATGAAACGGAAAACCAAGAGCCGTTGTTACCGATTGTGAAAAAAGGGCAGATTTTGCATTGTGAACGGGGTGAAATCCTGAGTAAAAAAACGCAACCGCCAAAACCTTTTACTGATGCAACGTTGCTTTCAGCCATGACGGGAATTGCGCGTTTTGTGCAAGATAAAGAGTTGAAAAAAATTCTGCGTGCCACTGATGGATTAGGTAC
The DNA here is from genome assembly GCF_001019715.1 of Rodentibacter caecimuris. Lineage (GTDB taxonomy): Bacteria > Pseudomonadota > Gammaproteobacteria > Enterobacterales > Pasteurellaceae > Rodentibacter > Rodentibacter caecimuris. Next base: position 570,515 of record NZ_BBXJ01000001.1, on the reverse strand, counting down.
GGAAGCAACCCGAGCAGGGATTATTGAGTTACTTTTTCAACGAGGCTTTTTAATGAAAAAAGGACGAAATATTCACAGTACGGAAACGGGACGGATTCTAATTGGCGCATTACCGGATATAGCCACTCAACCGGATATGACCGCACATTGGGAGGCTCAACTCACCGACATTAGCCAAAAACAAGCCACTTATCAACAATTTATGTCTGATCTGGAGCGGATGCTGCCGGACTTGGTGCGATTTGTTGATCTTAATGGATTGCGGCAGTTGAGTAAGATCAATCAAATGCCAAAGACAGTAGTAAAATCACGAAAAAAGAGCGGTTAAAAATAAATGGATTCTATATGGCGAAATCTATTGCTTAAACTTGAGCCAATTAAATTAGAAATAGGAAAAATAACTTGCCAAAAAGGTGAAATGTTTATATTATTCGCCCCAGTTTTTGCGTAACCCGCAATTTAGAGTGGAAAAATGTATCAAGTTCTTTTATTTATTTATGTTGTTGTTGCAATTGCTTTGATCGGGTTTATTCTCGTTCAACAAGGCAAAGGGGCAAATGCTGGTGCTTCCTTTGGCGGCGGTGCATCGGGTACAATGTTTGGTTCGGCGGGGGCTGGTAACTTTTTAACCCGTACCAGTGCTATCCTAGCAACAGCATTTTTCGTTATCGCACTTGTATTAGGAAATTTAAATTCTCATCGTAGTAATGTAGAGAAAGGTGCGTTTGATGATTTATCAAAAACAGCGGAACAAGTTCAGCAACAACAATCTGTTCCTGCAGTGGAAAATAAAAATAACGATATCCCGCAATAATTAAAACAGATAAAAAATTTAACGCTCTGGTGGTGGAATTGGTAGACACGCTATCTTGAGGGGGTAGTGACCGTAGGTCGTGCGAGTTCAAGTCTCGCCCAGAGCACCACAACATAAAACCCAATGCTTTGCATTGGGTTTTTACTTTTCTAAAATACACCTTATTTTTCAATACCTTACATCGCCACAAATAACTTCTATTTTGTCATTTGCTGTATTAAAATACAGTTATTTGATGTATAAGCGATCACTATTTATGATCTGTTATGATCTGCTTTACAATTCTTTTGCACCAAACTTTGCACCAAAAAAATAGAAGACTGAATATGGCAACTTTTACCAAAAGAAACAATAAATGGCGTGCGCAAGTGCGTAAAAAAGGCATAAGTAAATCTGCTGAATTTGAAACAAAATCAGAAGCCCAAAAATGGGCCGCTGCGCTAGAAAAAGAAATTGAGTTAGCCAACTACAACCCATTGGCAAACACAACATTTTCTCAAGTTATCGACCGATACATCAAAGAATATACGGTTAAAAAACGCGGAGCACGTGAGGAAAAACTACGACTATTTAGAATTTGCGATACCTCACTAGGGCAAGTAGCAATGGACGAGTTAAGCCAACAGGATTTAAGCGAATGGCAGAATAAACGACTATCTGAAGTATCATCAGCAAGCGTACTACGTGAACGTATTGCAATTTCTGCCGTATTAACTCAAGCAGTAAAATGGGGATATATTGAAAAAAATCCACTTTATGGCTTAGATAAACCCGAACAACCGAAAGCCCGCACCCGTTGCTACACAAAACAAGAAATCAATGCGCTTGTTGAAGCATCAGGGTTTACTTTTGATGAAGAACCCAAAACAAAATATGCCGCCGTTGGTGCTGCATTTTTATTTGCGTTAGAAACGGCTATGCGAGCCGGAGAAATATGTTCACTAACGTGGGAAAATGTAAATCTAACTGCTCGCACGGCTTTTCTACCTCTCACTAAAAACGGTCACTCCCGAACAGTGCCACTTACACAGAAGGCAATTAAAATTATTGAGAGAATGCAACGAGATGATGAATCAACGGTTTTTGGTTTAAATGTAAATGTACTGGGTTCTTTGTTTCGGAAGCTAAAAATAAAGGCGGGATTAAATGATGCTGACTTACATTTTCACGATACAAGACGAGATGCTCTGACCCGTCTATCAAAAAAAGTGGAAGTGATGACATTGGCAAAAATTAGCGGTCATCGTGATCTAAAAATCTTACTTAACACCTATTATGCACCTAATATGTCAGAAATTGCCAAGATGCTTGATTAAAAAATAAAGGCATTGTTTCCAATGCCTTCCCTTTAGACTCTATGCTTTTTCTTTTTATTTTTTACGAAAAATTCAATCACTTCATCTTTCACAAAAAGGGTTTTACATTTTCCCCCTGTGCGTGATTGCAAATTGACAGGAGCGGGAAATTTCGGATCAGAAATAATATTGCCGTAAGTGTGGCGGTAACTAAAACCGCTGTAATCGGCGACATCTTGAATATCCCATAATCCTTTAGATTCTTTTGCCTGAACAGCAAGAATTAACCCTTCAAGCTCCACTAATTTTTCCATCACTTGTTCATTTGTTACCATAGCTTGCCCCTAGTAATTTACTTCGTCCCACTGGTCGAAAATCCCCCTCTTTCACAAACACCCCATCAATCATTTTTCCCTTTCTGTCTTTGATTTGGTCGTATGCATGTTGAACACAGTCCTTAAAGCTCAAATTGTTAAATAATGAAATAATAACTAGGTTAATGAAAAACAATTCAAGCCACTCTTTTTGAAAGGTCCACCCTTGGTTTATGGGGATTGATATTGCGCCTAAATTATGAATGGCTTCCAATAATTGTTCTGTAGTTGATGTATCTTCGTATTTTCTATCGTGGTATTCATCGATTACATCAGAATTATAGAAATTTACACAGTTTGAAAGTCCAAGTTGTTTACATAAAATAATGGATACCACAAAACAATCCCCAATACTGTCTTTCACCACATCTACTTTATTTTTAGACACACCGGCGCAAAGCTCACCAAATTCTTCCATCAATTTAATAAACTGTTTTTGTGGAGTAGAGCCGTTAATTAAATTTCGCTCTTCTGCCCATTGCTCAATGTTTTTGATTAGTTGTTGTAAATTAGCCATTTAGTTTCTCCTATATAATTCTCAAGCTATTAAGCAAATTTATCTTGTGTTGAATTAGCTCTGCTAATGTACTTCGCCCTTCAGTAGTAAGTCCTTCAGTTCTTTCAATTGCCATATACTTCTTGATTTCCGCTTCAATATTATCTAGTTCAATCTCCTTATCTGAAAAATCTTGTTGTGGTATTTCAGGGAACTTTATCCATTCTTGCTCTTTAAACAACCATAGTGTCCCGTCATCACATAATGCAATAACTTTTCTTGATTGACTGTCACTCGATACATACTCGGCTATTTGAACGATCTTTCTTTTTCTAGTTTCCATAATTCACCTCTTTTTACTTAATTAACCCTAAAATCCCCCAAACTCTCACCCCAACCAAAGGCTTGAGCCAAAGGAATTTTCACTTCTTCGATGAAAACGTGGTCGTTTTCACAACAAATCCACCGATAGTCATTAAGCCGTAACCTTCCATATTTCATCAACATATCAATTTGACGTGGTTTTAACGGAAAACCGATAGACAACATCAATTGATTGGCTTGATGCTCAATTTTTGAACGGTTACAGTTACTGACACAAGTCCAAGCGGCGCGCTGCGCCTTGTTTGTTTCGGTGGACTCCGAATCGGCAGACGTGGAAACCACACTGCCTTTCTTAATCACCCAATTTTTCACTTTGGTGATAATGGTTTTTAAACTAAATCTGTTTTTCACCCCCACAATTTTCTTTCTTGTTTCGCCGTATTTATTCGGCTCGGTTTCTTCATACTCAATGCAAATCGGCTGATCGCAACGTTTCACCATTGCCCCGCCTTGCACATTCAAATAACTGCCAAAACAGCCCACATCAGCCACCGCACGTCCGGTGTCTAATACATCATCATCGGCATAAGATGCCATGGCATCATCAATCTTGCGTAACTCACGCCATGTCGAAATTGGCGGTGTGCCGTAGAATTGAAATTGACGAATGCCCCAAAGATTCGCCCATGCACTCACACGCATCACGTTTTCACGCAAGGTTAAATCTTCCACTTCATCTGATTTTTCGTCCGCCTGTTTGCCGGCATAAATATTTTTGGCGATATATTTCGCAATGTAGCCAATGGCAGAACCTTTTTCAGGGTCGATTTCATCCACCTTACAACGGTGTTTTTTCGCCCCAAATTCCTCTCCATCAAGCTCCAATGCTTTTTTCTTGAATAACTTAATCACCGTTTCTTTGTGTTCCGGTGCGACATAAATCAGTAAATGCCAGTGTGGAGTGCCATCATGGTGCGGTTCCACACCACGAAAACCGAAAAAGCCAATATCACGTTTGGCAAATTGTGCACGCAACTGCGCCCACACTTTATTTAAATAGCGTTGGGTATCTCGTGGGCTTGAACCTTGCCAGTTTTTATTATTTGTTCCATTGTGATGTGTCGCATGGAAAGAAGAGGGTGCAGTCAAAGTTAAAAACAACGAAACATAGTGGTTTTCCTCCGCCCATTCATCAATGCCACGCAAGCGGTTCATCATCTCGTTAAAACGAATGGCAGGGTTGCCGACCGATTTTTTCCACATCTCAATCAGCGGCATACGTTCCGTTTCATCGTCTAAATTTTCCAACTCCATCTGCTCGAGATACTCCATATTCGCCGCTCTCTGCGTACGGTATTCACTCAACGCACTTTGTGAAACATAAGGACTGACTTTTGCCGAAACCGCCCCACAACCAATTTCCACGTGTTCTTTTAATCGTTTTTGAGCGGTTTTTAACTGACGTGTCCAATGCTTTTCACAGACGGATTTCTGTAAATCAATGTCGATTTTGTTCACATCTAAAAAAGGATTCTCAAGAAAGGCGTGCCAGTTCTTGAGTGGAAAACCAATGTCCGCACAGACTTCACCGCATAAGCGGTACATCTCATGCGCAAGATCAGCAAAGTCATCAAGCGTGATTTCACCTTTTGCCTTGCGTTCCGCTTGTTCATTGACAAAATCCGACTGCAAACCGGAAAACAACAAAGCCAGTTTGTATGCCATATCTTTTAACTGGTGTTCTCCCAACAAATAAAATGGCAACTGCGGAATAGATTTACCTTTATTAAGTGCAACTGCACGGGAATGAGTATCCCGTTCGGCAAGCCAATCAAGGCTAATGTGATAATGTTGAAAAACCGCTTTTAATCGTTTGGTTAAAATTTCGCGTAAATAGCTATTGGCATAAGCCGCTTGTTTATTGCCAAATTTAAACCCGATAGAACCGTCATCAGCAACAGAATCAAAGGCACGTAACCAAACATTGCGAAAATGTTCACGTTGGCGTTTGCGTGGTAGAACGGAAAGCAGTTTTTCAACATAATCAAACTGGTGTGGTGCAGCAGAAAATAACGCCATTTGTGCACTGGTTGCCTGTGCATGGTCTAAAGTGCGGTTGATTTTGACCGCACTTTCCATTATCAACGCACGTGCTTCTGCCATCGCGTTTTCACGCTTGGCAAGATTAAGATCACGTTCTGCTACCCAGTTCATCATTTAAAACCTATTACATCGCCGTATTGGCTAAATATTCACTATGCAATTCAAAGTATTCTTTAATTTTGGCGTTGGTCGAATTCACCGCACTTAGCAAATCTTCCAAACTCAATACTTCATATTGAGCCAAGTCATAACGGCGGACTTCTTCAATCGCACCCCAAACCGTGCTATGCAAGCCACCAATCGCACGGGTTTTTTGTTTGCCATGCCAACTATTTGATCACCTAAAATTTCCAATACTTGAAAACGTGCGCCAATTGGCATAATTTCTAACGTCGCCCCACAATCTAATGCGATACAAATATTTGTTTCTGCCATTTTTTCTCCTTATTCAATCTTTCCTGCACCACGTAACCATTCACCAATCCATTCATATAACTTGAGCAATTCATCGGGTTCTAATGAAAAGCCATTGTCAAAATGGAGTATCGGCTTTCCTTCAACTGTTGTACCTACATAAATTTCAAACGAATCTTCTTCCGTGTCTATCACGCCAAGCGTGCCAAAATCAGTAAAAATCGCCATATTTGCCCCCTAAAAATATTGACTAAGCCAATCCGCTAACAATCCCAACACTACATTCAACACTGCAGCCAAAAGCATTAAACCTAGCACTGCCACAATGAATCCCACAATTACATCAATCATCTTCTATTCGCTCTCCACATTGCCCAATCGTTATGTTTTTCTAAATAAATTTTGTGTGCATCTGCCGCCTCGTTGCCACATCTTAAAAATTCATTAAAAGCGGCTATTGCTAGCTCATCATCTCCACTGTTTAAGTGGTGGTAGTAAGCAAAGAGCTGTTCTTGCGCAAGTTCTCTTTTTTCGTAGTAATCTTTAGCAGCAGAAACAGAAATTGCAGCAGGAGTAAAAATCACGGTTGCCATTTATTCCCCTCGTCTGTCGATTTGTAAAAATTCCCGTTCTGTAATACTTTCCGGAAATGCTTGTGAAAGTAACCGCACTTTGCGAAAAGCACGGGCTATCTTGCGTTGCCCTTGTTTGGTGTAGTGGTGTAGTTTGAAACCCGTGTAATGACGGCTTTTTAAATCGCTCAAATCCACTTCGGCGATAGTCAGCAAAAGCTCACTAAAACCTTGTTGTAAACGGTCAAAGCTCCGTTCAACACGGAAACGGCTTTCACCGTTTAAATAATGCAGTGAATCATCAATACTGCTGATTTGTGGTACAGCTACTTGATGTTCTTTGCAGAATTTTTCCGCTGCGCTTTCTGTTTCTAAAACGTACACCGCACACCCCCTCGCTTATTTCCCCGTGACGAAATCAACCCATTTCTTAAACCAACGTTTCACAGGGTTGTGCCACTTCGCCATTTCGAGTTCTGCTACACGGTCGTGCAAGGATTCATTCAATAAAACCTGTTGCGCATTTAAGCCGACTTGATGTGTGATATGACGTTCCAACACCTTCACTTTCAGCTCCAATGCTTTCACCTTTTGGTTTAGCTGCCACATATTTACCCGCTCACGCTTGCGGGCATTTTGGCTGTCGTAGGTATATTTTTTGCTTGTCATTTGCTCAAACTCCTAAATTTTGGTTGCAAAAATCCTGTCGATTGATTTTCATCAAACGACAAGGGTTAAAATTAAAAGGAAAATTAAAGATTAATCGGTGGCGATTTCTAACTGACGCTCATCAATCTGTTTTAACGGCTTACTCACCCTCAACGCCTCAGGGCGTTCGTGATAAGTCGGTGTTCTCACCCGCGTGATTTGGCTGGTGACTTTCAACTCCGTCCCACAATTGTTGCAATAAGCAATCACATCAATCACCAACAACCCGATTTTTTCAGAAGTCCGAACCCGAATATTATTGCTTCCGCAGTTCGTACATTTATGATCTACATTCATTCACACACCTTTGTTATACTTTGCCCTAAACAACTAATCAGGAGACACTATGAAAACCGCATTAAATCCGCCCCACATTCCAGAAAATGACGCTGAACTTCTTGCGTTTTTAAACACCTTTGAAACAGACACAGATCAAATCATTTCTTGTCAACGCATTTATCGCATTGGCATTGCCCATCTTGGTTATCTTTATCGAACAATTGAATGTCACCATTGGCAGGAATTTGAACAGATTGAGCAATATCTTCGCCGCTCTTATTACCTTGATGAGGAACATTGTCCAAATCCTTTTGACCGTCTGTTTTACACGGATGACAAGCACGCTTGGTTTGCTCAAAATGAATAAATGCACGACGCCACTTTTCTTCATAATATTGTTTGAGCAATTTTTCCTGCTCGGCAAGCGCAGCACGATGTAACACCCAATTTTGCTCGGCAAAATCTAATTCAAGTTTTGCATAAGCCTGCTCAAAACCTTTCTCTTTCGCCAAATCAAGATAAGCTCGAGATTTAGCCAAGGTTTCTTTCTTATCAAATTGGCTCTTCACATCGACCTTTTCCCAATTGGCTTGTGAAACCGCCAAAAATTTATTCATAAAATACTGCTCAAAAATCCCAATTTCTTGTGGATCACGTAATTCACACATACACATCCCCTTTCTCTTACTCAAAAACCTTTCTCAATTGTTCATCAACGTTGTTTGCCATAATGCCTCCTGTTATGCCAAAATGTGTACTAACACACCTGAAAGAAAAACAACTAACGCTGCGATATACGCTATGTTTAAACGATTATTAAATTTCATCATTAATTGGTCTCTCTTTGCCGCCATCTCCACCCTCACTTTTATCTTATTGAGTGATAATCCTACGCTAACAATACAAAACTATGCGTTTACGCAAGGTCACCTTCGTTGGTTTATTGGTTTACTGATGGCACTGTTTACTTATAAAGAACGCCATTACATCAAAAACGAAATTGAGCGTTTTGTTCGTTGGATTAAAGCGCTTTAGCTTTCTTCTCAAAAACCTTTTTCAACCCTTCATAAATCGTCTGCCAATCCACATCCGGTCGCAATTCTGTTGGGTTCACTTCAAAATTTGTGGCTTGCAGAAAGGGCGGAATATATTTCACGTCCATTTTTCCTCCATTTAGCCAAAGATTTACTGTAGGTTGGCTAACACCACATGCTCTTGCTAATGCAGATTGACTTTTACAAATATCAATCGCTTTACTCACAGATTCATTCATGTTCTAGATTATAACCTTACTTATAATTTATCTTTGAATTAAATTATAGGAAAACTTTAAATTATTGCAAGAAATATTTTATTGTTTTGTTCAAGGTTTACCTATAACTTATACGCAAGGAGAAATTTATGTCTGATTTATCGACCCGTCTTAAAACTTTACTTGATGAAAAAGGGCTATCAATGAACGCTTTTTCAAAGTTAGTAGGAGTGAGCCAACCAGCCATTAGCGATATTGTGAGTGGTAAAACGCGTGCGCCTAAAAATATTGTTGAAATTGCGACCGCACTTGGTGTGAACGTGCATTGGCTGAAAACAGGGGAAGGGGAGCGAGAACTTAACGATAAAGTGATCACTGCACTTTATACGGAGGAACAGGACGAACAACATCATTTACGGGTTGATTTGTTAGATGTGCAGTTGGCAGCAAACTCAACAGGCATTATCAATAGTGATTATCCTGAAGTATTATCCCGCCTGTATTTCACAGAAGAAGGCGTGCAACGTTTACTCGGACGCTCAACAACAAAAGGGATTTATCTCTTTAGCGTGCCAACCGACAGTATGGTGCCGACCATTATGCCCGATGATTTAGTGTTTATTGATACCAAAATTAAAGAATATATCGGCGATGGGGTTTACGCCTTTAACCTTAACGGCGAACTCTATATCAAACGCCTGCAACGTTTGCCGACCGGTATTTTTCGGGCATTAAGCGATAACCCGCTTTACCCCCCGTTTGATATTACAGACGAATTATTCGACACCGCCGTGATTATCGGTAAGTTTATTCGGGCGGTTGAGTTGAAAGCGAAGGTTTTATAAAACAATATCAGGAACCAATAGGAGAAAAATTATGGCATTAATTAATTGTCCAGAATGTAGTAATCAAGTGAGTGATCAAGCTCTAAAATGTCCATCATGTGGTAAGCAACTAAGGAAGCCTAAACGCACTTTTATGGGAAAGGTGTTTAAATGGGTGTTCATTTTGTTTAATGTGCTGATGTTAATTTGGCTTGTTGGCGGTGTTGGCTCTAGTGCTGAAGTAATCAATAGTGCAACAAGTGAGGCTGAAAGAGCCGGAGCTGCAATCGGTACGGGATTAGGTGCAAGTATTATTTTAACCCTTTGGGTGATTGGTGATGTTATTCTTGGCTTGTTCGTATTGTTCACTCGCCCTAAATCTTAATTTTATAGATGCCCAATGTTATGGGCATTTTTTATAGAGGAAAAGATGAGAAAGAATTTGCTATTTCTCGCTTTATTATTTTGTAATTTTTCTCAAGCTCAAACTGTACCTGATGAAATTGTGGATTTATTCGATGAAGTTTTATCTGTGGCAGATCCGGAAGAAGATGTGAATTATAAAAATTACATTTTTTCAGTAAAAATTGATAAATCAGTGATTCAACGTGATTATGCAAAATATATTGTTAGTTTGATTTGTGAAGATTCTTATTCAGAACCTGATTACTGGCGTAATATTAATTTTAAATCAATAGAAGTGAGAAACCGTGATAATAATTCAGGGTTCAAAATAAATATTAATAAAGACCGTTGTGCCTATTTTTTCAAGAAAGATCTATCTGATTATGAAATTGAACAACAAATTTTCAAATATGAGTTACAAAAATTTTAAGGATAGGTAATGAAAAAACTCACCTTCATTTTAACCGCACTTTTTCTGATTTCTTCCCCTGTACTTGCCAAAGGGAAGAAAGCGGATTCAGAGCAATTTAGTTGTAATGATGGCAAACGCACCTGCAAAGATATGGATAATTGTGACGATGCCAAATTTCATTTACATCAGTGCGGTATGAAAAAACTTGACCGTGATCGTGATGGTGTGCCTTGTGAGAGTATTTGTGGGTAGATGTGCTATGTATGGGGGATAAAAGAGAATGTTTATAGAATTACCTAATATAGATGAAGAAATCTATCCCATTGGAGGTTTTAATAAACCGGAAGATTTCTTTCAGTTCTTTATCTTTGAGAAAAATTCCGCTTTATTAGATGAGCCTTTATGGAACAGTGCTAAACGTAAAGAATGGGTTAATAACTCACCCGATTTACAACAATTTCCATTTACAACACAATATATCAAGGAGGAAAAATCTGTTGAATTATCTGATGTAGCACAAGAATTATCAACAGTTAATTTTATTTTACCCGTCGAACAAGTGCTATTTCATCAAGGAGATCTTCCTCCGTCAATTCCATTAAACAAAGAGGCAATAGGAAAAGAATTTAAATTATTAGAGATTTTTTCAACCACATTAGATCCATATATCGCTAATGTTCATGAAGATAGTGACGTTCATTGGTGTATAAGAATAAAAGGAGATAATATCCGTTGTTATCCTATTCCTGAACAAGATTGCAATGAATATGAAGTAATTATTCTTGGCTCACCTAAAGCAAGAATAGTAGATATCGTACAAAAAGAAAGAAATCCTTATTATGTAGGGGTAGAGTATAGAGGCTGCTTCAAAACATTGGTTTTCTTAGAATTATATTAGGTTATTAAATATGAGTCATACTTGGCATTTATTCTGTGATGAATCTGGTATAAGTGGGAAACCGTTTTATGCTTTTGGGGCATTATGGATTCGGGAAGATAATTTGGCTCGATTCGAAAAAGAAGTCACCGCACTGCGCCAAAAACATTTCTGTACAGATGAGATAAAGTGGCAAGGCGCAAATTCTAAGCGTTATGCAGAATTTTATAATGACTTGGTTCGATTCTTTTTTCAGTCTAATTATCTATTCTTTAATTGTATTGTTGTGCAATTAGCCATAGTAAATAAATCTTTTCATAAGGGTAATTATGAAACAGCTAAGCAGAAACATTTTAATATGTTGCTTTGTAATAAAATAGAGAGATCACTCTATAAAAACAGAGAGCATCGTTTTATTTTATCTGTTGATGATTTACCCTTTAGCTATCATAAAGCCGATGAAGCAATGCATATTATCGCCAATCATATTATTCGTAGAAAAACAGCTATCCCCAATGCTATTTTAAAGTTAAATGAAGTCAATTCTAAGAGCTGCCATGGTGTTCAACTTTGTGATTTATTGCTAGGAGCTGTATTGAGTGGGTATCAGAAAGATTCATCTTCAGAGCGAAAACAAGCACTTTCGGCTTTCATTGCAGAACATCTTGGTTGGGATAAATTGATGTACGATACCTTAGATACAGAAAAAAAATTTAATATTTGGTATTTTTATGATCCGACTAAAGGACCAAGAATAGTGCAGACAAAAGAAACGAGGCTAAAATACCCGCTTTTAGAAAAAAAGTGACGGACCTTTCAGCCCGTCCGTTGAGTGTCCTCGCACACACATGCAATTTCCCCACTGGGCGGGATCACACAAAGTAGCCGCCCCTATTACTCTTTGTGCTTTGTTACTATTACATAACGTCAGTGCAATAATAACTTTTTTTGCCTTAAATGCAATCTTTTATTATTGTGAATTTATAAATTTGTGAGTCACTTCTCAATTTTATTTTTCTTCTTTCTTAATAGCCATTTCTTCCCCCTCAACCTTCAACTCACACTCCACTTGCGAAGTATAGCCATTATCACTGATACTATGCGAAACCTTCGTAATCAACCAATCCGCTCCATCAATTTCTTGCTTAAATCCGCTCAACTGCACCGGGGTTTCCGGCATTAAATCCGGTATGCCGTAGGCAAGGGTGATGCTAAAACTGGCTACACCACGCTTGAGTTTGTCAAAAGCGGATTTTGCCGCGTTAATCGCACTGGCTTCTGTGGCGTAAGTGTGGCGTAGGGTTTTGATTTGATCACTATTGCTTGTGACCGGCTCTTGTTGTTCTACGGTGTTGTATTTCCGCTTGCTCAATCGACTGCCTTTTACTGTGCCGTTTTTCAGCGTTCTGCCTTTTGTCATACGTTGTTTTTTCACAATTTTAGTATTGGTATCAACGGTGATCTCCCCCCGTTTGCCGGTGTCCGTATTGTGCCAATAGGCACGCACGGCTTTGTAGTTGTCGCTTTCGGCAATGCTGAAGTTGTAACTGTCGCCTTTCGATTTAGTGATTTGCACCGTTGGAATAGGTTTGCCCGTGGCGGTTTTGGCTGCGCCCAATGGCATAAACAGCAACACGCCATTTTTCACTGTTGCCATTGCGCCATATTCTTCTGCAAGACGTGTCAGTAAATTAATGTCGCTTTCGTTGGTTTGGTCAATGTGCGAAATGGTTTGTTCGGTATATTCTTTGGCACATTGGCTTTCCAATTTATTTTCTTTGGCGATTTGGTCAATCAATGCACCTAATTTTATGTTGTGAAATGACCGCTCTTTTTGCTCGCTAAGACTTCCTTTTAAATCTGCCGCTCTTGCCCGAATGGTGAGGGTATCGGGCGAGCCGGAAAACTGCACTTCATCAACCAAATATTTTCCTTTATCAATCAACGGCTCACCTTGCCAGCCTATCGCCACTTGAATGGCGGCGTTACGAGGGGGAAGGGCGAGTTTGCCGTCGTGGTCGGAAAGCTGCAAATCAAGCATATCCGCTTCAAAGCCTCGATTGTCCTCAATCTGCATACTCATTAAACGGTCAGCGACAGTTTGGGTGATGTCGTTCTTCTGTTTGTCCTGTGTGATCACCACTACAGAAAATTTAGGTGTGCGGTGATTCGTGGCAAACTCAAACATTAAAATGCTCCCATTATATTTTGCGCAAGATCAATCAATAGCGGATCATCAGTACGTTTTAAATTAAGGGTAAAATCAATGGCGCGTGCCGTGCCATCTCCAAATAGTTCGGTTCGGGTTTCTTGGATTGATTCGATGACAAAGAACCCCATCAACATAAAATTTGCCCCTTCAATCAGAGGAAATGCCGCACCGCTTTCCGCCATTAATTCCAACATGGCAAGGCTTAATGTACCACCTGTGATTTCAGGGATTAATCGACCGCTAATAGTAACGGTTTCAGAATCTTTACCAGTAAACTGGGTTTTTGGCATTTGCCCCACAACGGAATTGGTGGGATGTCGCCACGATGATTGACGGTCTAAACTCTGAAAAGGTACAGTTTGACGGGTAAACACAAACACGCCAAGAGCAGCAAGGGTGGAGTTTTGGAGCATTTAGTTGTCCTTTTTATCCTGATTTATGCAAGAGGCTATAAATACAAAATTAGAGACAAACACCAATGTTGCAATGACCCAATGCTCAAAATAAACCACGATAAGACACAAGGCTAAAAGTGTACAAAACTCAAACCTTGTTTTATTTTGAGTGAATCTTGTTTTAGGATTTGAACTGTTTACGCCGGCAGCCATAAATGCCAAAAATGAAATTAAACAAAAAAACCAAAGAAGAGTTTCTTCTGCCGCTGAATTACCAAAAAGAAAAATGGCAAGTACAACGGAAAAAATAAATAATTCACGGAAAAAATCTAAAATATGTAATGATTTAATCTTCATAATAAAATCCTGTAAAAATGCGGTCAAAAAATCCCTTGATTTCTGACCGCTCTTGATTAGTGAAAAAGAAAAGCAATGCTAAAGATAACAATCAGCCAAAAGCAGAGAAGTGCGGCCAACAAAATGCGCCAAATCACATAACGGGGTTTTGCCATTAAATAATCAATCACTTTCTGTCTCATTGAGTTCTCTCGCTTTTTCCCGCCATTGCATAAGCTCGCTAAATGTCATCTCGTCAAAGGCTTGTGGTTGCCAGTGGAAAATCAGGGCAATATCTGCCATGGCATCTTCCACCGTGGCAGCGATTAAGATTACTCGGTCGGATCTTCCGTTTCCGAGTTCTTCCCTAAAAAACCGACAGCCGCCGCAGATAATTCGGTGAAATCTGCCACTTCCATAGTGTCAAAATCAGCCTTGTGTAAAACAGGTTGTGTTACGCGCGGCAATAATTTTTGCAATGAATCGACATCCATTTGCAACACATCAAACATTTTCAAGCCTTTTAGTGCCGGCACAGTGGGTTTAATCACGGTGATGTCGGTGATTTTCTTGTCACCACGCATAATCGGCAAGCTAAGTGTAATAATTTTTGAGGTTTCGTTTTTCATAACATAATTTCCGTTTTTAAATTGGAAATTTCCAAAAATAATGTGGAAATTTCCAAGAGTGAATAAATGCCCCTTTCGGGGCAAGGTGTGTGAAATTAAATGCCGATGGCTGCACGGTGTTCCGCTAAGCGGTCTTTACCGTCCACGATAAACACGGAATTGAGCAGATCAATTTCGATAATATCTTTGCCGTTTTCGATGATTTTGTAATAAGTCAAAGGCACAGTGTAGCTTTGTTCGGTGTCATCGCCCGATTTACTGGTACCATTGTCGATTTCACCAAAACGACCACGCATAACAAGTTCAATACCGGTGACTTCTTCGGCGTCGTCTTGTTGATATGCACCGGCAAAACGTAGAGGTGTGCCGTCAATCGCTCCGCCAAATTGTTTCAAAAGCTCGGTCATATAACCGCCCATTTTGAATTGTGCTTCAAGGGCTTCAACACCGAGATTGACTTTAACCGGTCCGAACATACCGCCTGCACGGTATTCTTCCAGTTTCAATGCCAATTTAGGTTGAGTGATTTCGGTGACTTGACCACGATAAGAATTGCCGTCAGCCAAGAAATTCATGAGTTTTAATTTGCGGGGTAAAGCCATTTGTTACGCTCCTACTTTTGCGATGTTGGCTGCAAATTCAACCAAATATTCATCGCTGATATATTGGTTAAAGCCAAGCTGTTCTAATGGTGGCACAGGGCAGTAATCATAAGAGACAATCAATTTCGCATCTTTTAAGGTTGCTGCGGTGTTTAATTCAGGATTGATAAAGGCTTTGCCGCCAACCAAATAACCTTTCGCCACAAACTCACGCCATTTCGCATTGATTGCTTCCACAATCTCTTTTACAAGATTGACGGAAATATCTTTATCCACTGCCCAATCGAATGATTGCGCAATAGTGTCTTTCAGCACTTGTGCGGTGCGGGTGTAGTTTTCGTAGATGAACAATTTGTCGGCAGAACAGGTACGCAAGCCCCAGAATTTGTAGCCGTTGTAATTGATACAAGCGGTAATGCCTTGTTCATTGAGATAATTCACATCCGTTGCGGAATCATTAATATCAAAGGAAAGTGGCTTAGTAACACCTGTCACACCGTTTAAGCCTTTGTTTGAAATGGAGGTATGCCAGCCAAATTCTTTGTCTTGATACGCACGCATCGCTGCAGCGCGGGTAACGGCATAGTCGATTTCTGTTTGTTTAGTGTGCGGATTGAAGGAAAGGAAATCGCCAAAAATCAACATCAACTCACGCTGTGAGAACTGGCGGCGATAAGTGACGGCTTGTTCTTTCGTGTTGCAACCGTAGCAAGAGGCATAGACAAAACCGTTGAGTTTTTGCGCCACGCTGATTAATTCAACGGCGACATCTTGCGAATCATATTTCGGCACACAGAAAATGCGGGGTTTAACACCGCAAACGGCAGCGGAAACTAAAAAGGCTTTTAAGCCGGTGTAATTGCCTTCTTCATCCACACCGCCGATCACGTTTGCTTTCATTTGTGATTCATCGTCACTTTCTTCCACACGGATCACAATGACTTTACAATTGACAATATCTAAAATGCCGTCTAATGCACGGGAAAGTGTGCCTGTTTTGCCTGCTTTGGCAATCATTGACGGTGTAATGCCGGTGAGTAAGGTCGGTTTATTGAGTGGGAAGGTGTCATTGTCTGCATCAGATGCTGTCGCAACCAAGCCAATGACGGCAGTAGAGGATGTCGTCAAGGTGCGCAAGGCTTCGGAAATTTCCGTAACTTTGACACCGTGTAGATATTCTTCAGACATAATTTAGCCCTATGGTTTCAGATTGAAATATAAAAAAGCAAGGCTATTTTGTCGGAAGCTGTGAGGGAGTGCGAGTGGGGGAAAGTGTGAGCAGTAAATTAACAAAATGCGGTCAGTTTTGACCGCATTTTTTGTTATGCAAAATCCTGTGGATATTGTTTGCGTGAAATCTCG
Organism: Rodentibacter caecimuris; assembly: GCF_001019715.1. GTDB lineage: Bacteria > Pseudomonadota > Gammaproteobacteria > Enterobacterales > Pasteurellaceae > Rodentibacter > Rodentibacter caecimuris. Next base: position 553,830 of record NZ_BBXJ01000001.1, on the reverse strand, counting down.
CTTTCATAGGCTGTTTTGCAGTGATTTTTGTCAAGGAACAGCCCATTAATCACACGATATAACACGCGCCACCGTTTTTTCGGCTTATCTGCCAATATTGCACCACGATAACAACGGCTTGAAAAGGTTTCATCTGCCGCACCGCCTACCAAGGCATTACATAGTTGATCAACAGCGATTAAGATGTGATAAGCCCAATTCTTCATTTTTTGTTTTACAGTTTTTGCCATTGTTCAATCTCCTGTTCAATTTTGTCTAAGTCTTCCAATGTTTCAGCTTGCTCAATATGGGTTTCAAAATTTTGTTTAATCGCAAAAAGTTTACCCATGACGATAGCGAATAAATCTGCTTTTTCGATGACTTTCTTTTTCAGCTCTTCAATATTTTCTAAGTCGTCGCGACCTTCAAAAATTGTCGTTAAAATCATTTCCGGCAATTCATTTCTCGCTTCACGTTCTTGACGGTAAAAACTGTCAATCTCGGCTTGAGAATACCCTTGCAGATATTGCATTTTAAATTGATCGGTTTTGTCCGCAATGCGTTGTAAAAGGGTTGTTTTGCGTTGGGTGGTAAGTGCGGTTATTTTGGTTTTTGAAATAATCCACTCACCATCTTTTAATTCGTGAGCCGGACTGGGTTGTGGCTCAAGCAGTACTGGGGTTCCTTGTTTATCACTGATGATTTGTTTTCCTTGCTCTTGCCCCTCAAGCAACTCAATATATTTTTCTTCGCTGATTTCTATCGCGCCTTCCGGCACAAACCCGCCAAAATCATCATTAAAAAATCCGTCTTTAAAATAAATTGCCATTATCTCCATCTCCCGATTGCCAAAAATTGCAAGCGGCACAACCTCTGATTAGCGCTACCACTCTCATAGTTATACCAATATAATGTAGTGTTTGTTGATTTAGTAAGTATATTTACTCCTGCATTATGATTCTCCTCTAGAGATGTGGTGATGTTGCCAAACACTATGGGTTTACCAACAAAAGCCGCAGCCCAAGTTAATTGTTTTTGCCCAGAACCGCCCAGTCCGGAGTTAGCGCCGAAAATATCATTGAATTCAGCGAAATAAGTCTGAATCATCGTTCCGTCTGGATAGCGTCTAACTTCGAAATTACCAATTTTTTGATAGGTAAAATCTTCAAGTAATGCCAGCGTACCGCCTTTCTTCCGCAAAGAAACCGTATTAATATTTGTTCCGTTTGCTTCCCTATACATAATAGTCAGCATGTTAGTTGCGGAATGAGGATTGCCTTCAAATCTGACGTAGCGACCCGATAAATTTTTTATATTTAATCCCGTCCAATCAGAATCCTCCAGAATCATTCCCGGCGCGACAAGCGTTTTATTTGAGTAAACCGAATTCGCAAGCAATTCGATCGAGGTATTATCAGTATAATTGAGCACGACAACATCGTTACTTGTACTATTTCGTAGCCCGACAGCATATTTATTCACCCCGCTTCTTTTACCTTTAAGCAACGAATCATCCGTATCAATGACCAGATTTCCGGTCATCGTATCGCCCGATTTTGACACTCCGTTTAAGCCGTCAATGCGTTTCCAGTCACTCCAACCATTTTGATTTTTCCCTCGCGCATAAATGTGATTATCGTGATAACTGATATAAAGCTGCTGTGCGCCAAAGCCGGAGCTTCCAGTCACTATCAGCTTCCCGGCTTGTTCTATTGGATAATGTCGAGCTGATGTTGAGTTGGAATTTAAAGATTGTCCGTAAATGCCGGTAACAGCAATGCTGTTTAAATCCTCGTTTGATAATGCAAGTCCAAACGCACGTCTGTTTACATTGTTGTTAGCATTATCAGCAGCGTTTTTTGCTTCCACTCCTTTGTCATAAGCTGTTTTAACCGCAACCGAAGTTGCCACCGTATCAGATGACGCACTATTAACCGCATTGGATTTTTTGCTGTTGGGAATGTAGTTATCCAACAAACGCCGCAATCCGTCATAAAGCCCTTTGAGTTTTTTAATCGCTTTTAATGTCGGGGCTTTGGTTTCATCATCGCTGTTGTCGTCATTTGAGAGCTGAACAATACCGGCTTTTTCCGTATTCGCACGATCAATTTCGTGAGTGTGACCACTTTCATCAAATCCGTTTTGTGTTTCTGCGGTGATAGTTTTAGGGTTTAGTTGTTGGCGTGTAACAAAAATCACGCTGTGATCAATGCTCAATGTGACTGCATCTGATGATGAAACTTTGAGAATCATGCGTAATACTTGAACTTTTCCGCTACCACTGCTTTCGGTCGGTTTAAAACTTTCTGGGCAGTTGGCATAGGCAACCAGTTTGTTTTGATTATCAAATACGCCCATTTCGCGAATATAGAAACCGCCCACATTTTCAGGAATGGTCAGTTCGACAATCACTTGTTTATTGTTGCGAGGATCGAGCGAAACTGCACTTACCGGCGCACGGTGTTTTTCACGTGCAAGTGCGGTGCGATTGGCTGTTGGGGTAACGACTTGTCCGTTCCCGTCACCCACGGCAAAGGTGGTGAGTTGTAACGGCTGTTTACTGCTTAATGCGTTGGCAAAAGCGGTTGTGCCGTAATCCGTCAAAATTGCAAAATATTGTGAAGCCATAATTATCCTTGTGGGTAAATGGTGATAACTTCGCCCTCTTGTTGCCCGACAAATGTGTTAAGTGAGCCGGTAGGCGAGATAGCGATAGCAAGCTGTATTAAGTGGCGTGAGACAGGTTTTACATCATTGACCAGTCGCACTAATTCATTGTAGGTTTGTTCACTCAGGCCACTTTCCGGCACTTCCACAGTTAGGCTAAATGTGCCGGGGATTCCTTGCGGTTGAGTGTTAAACCATTCTTTCAGCTCAACTAAATAGCCGATAGGTTCAATCACCCGTTTAACGGCGGCAATCGTCCCCTTATGTTTATGTACAAAGTAGGATTGTTTGATCGCAATACGTTTTACTTCCTCCGTCCAATGTTCGTCCCATTTATCAACGGAAAACGCCCATGCAAGATAGGGGAGCAATTCAACAGGGCATCGGTCAGGATTGATTAAATCCGCAATAATGATGGGATTTTCAACCGCACTTTTTAGAATTTCCGCCGCCCGTTTTTCCAGTGGTGTTGAACCAATCGGCAATAAGTGGCTAGTAATCATCACTGGTCACAATCTCAAGATTAATGTCGGTGCAATAAGCGGATTTTGAGCTTGGTAGCACAATGTCGGCAGTGGGGCTTAATAATTCCACACGTTGCACGCCTTCTAAATGCAAAGCGGCATAAATACCAGAAAGGCTAATATCACGCCCAAGTCTTCGTTTTTCTTCCGTGTAGGCAGTGAGTTTTTTCAATGCCTCGGCTTTGATTGGTTCATATTCCGGCCCACGGTATAAGTGTAATTTGGCTCGGATGCTATAAGCGTGGATCACCGCACTTTGCACAGTCACACGATCACCAATAGGGCGGATATTTTCATCATTGAGTTTTTTACGCACCGCATTTAATACGCTTTCACTTGCCGTGCCTTGCCCGATTCGGCTTAAAATCGTGACGGTCACTTGTGCCGGTTCGGGTGAAACCACTGAAACATCGGCGACTTCCGGATGAGCGGAAAGGGCGTGAAAGACGTAAGCGGAGCGAGGACCCGCAACGGAAAGCCCCTCAAATGCAAGTTGGGTGCGTAATCTTAATGAGGTGTCATTTTCTAAAATAGCCGGTATTTTTGGCGTAACGCTGTTGTCCTCTGCTTGAATGACTTGTCGTTGCACGTTGAAGTTGGCAGCGATGACATCAAGATCCGAACCTGTGGCATACGCCAACATAGTCGCCTGTGCCGCTTGGTTAATTCGAGAACGTTCAAGCAACTGCAGATAAACCACTTCTTGCAGTAATTTAGTGATAGGTTCGCTTTCAAGGTTTAATCGGGCTTGCCAAAATGCGCGTTCTTCTTGTGGGAATAAAGCAATAAATTCTGCCTTACGCTCGGCGAGTAAGGTTTCAAAATTTAAATCTTCAAGCACTTTGGGTGCATCAAGTTTTGATAAATCGACAAGTTCACTCATTGTTTGCCACCGAGTAAGAGTTGTTCATTACGAATTTCTTGATTATTTTTGCGATAACGTACTACATAACTGGCGGTAATACCTTGCTCTGTCAGTTGCGGTTTAAATTGGGTAATTTGTACACGGGGTTCCCAACGGTTAATCGCCGTCACCGCACAAGCGGCAAGTTGTAGCATAAGAATGCGACTAATCGGGCGGTCAATCAGCATAGGAATTAGGCTGCCATATTCCCGCCGTTGGATACGTGAGCCAATGGGGGTGAGTAAAATATCTGCAATAGACTGTTTGATGTGGGTGGATTCGTCCGCTAATCGTTCGCCTGTGAATCTGTTCATCTTGCTTTGCTCGTTTCTTGTCCGTCACCTTGTTCAAGGTGTTTATGGTTTTGTAGGCTAATACTGCCGCCTTTAATATCACCGCTTGCCGTTACGCTGCCTTGTGTACTGATATTGCCTTTTGTGGTGCTGGTACCGCTTGTAGAAAGTGAACCATTAATATTGACATTGCCTTTGATGTTTACTGTGGGGCAAAAAATATCTATTTGTTCACTGGCATTGATAAAGGCGGATTTAATCCCTACAACGTTCAATCTCCCGCTTACTTGGTTGTATTCAATGGTTGCATCATCGGCGAATTGAATAATGTGTAAATCAGGGGAGTGGCTTGGGCTGTTTTGCGTGTAAAGCCCAACCAATACGCAAGCCGTAGTAAATTCTCCGCTTGCCGCCAAAATCACACATTGCTCACCCACAGTAGGGGGCGACCACGTTTTTGTTGTGCCGGCACGGAGCGTAATAAAAGGTAAAAAATCCGTCAAAATTTGACCGCTCTTTACCCGTACACGGGCTGTTGTGTAATCAACTTCGTCAATGGTGCCAAAGCGAATAAGGTTATCTAATCGGCGGTTGAACTCGGCGGACATAAAGCCTTTTTTCAGTTGTAATAAATAGCGTTATTGTTGGCGAGATGGGGGATAAATGCGAGGGTGGGGAAGTGTGGATTTTGGTGTAACAAAAAAGCAAGTCATCAGACTTGCTTTCATAGATAATTCAAAAAGAATTATGGACGAGGATATAATCGGCGGGAGTGGATAATGGTTTGAATATAGACCTCATTTCCGACAATATCATAAACAATACGATAACCACGACAGAATGCCTCACGGCGGTTATCCTGAATAATTCTACCAGCAGCGGCAGGCATATAGGCGATAACATCAATTTTAGCTAAAATATCATTGGCTAATTTAATTCCACTGACCTCATAACCCGTATATTCAATCACGTTGGCAACAATTTCATTTAAGTTGCGGTCGGCTTCTTGGGTAAAAATGATATTAGCCATAAATCAACATTTCACGTTCGGCTGCTTCAAGCTCCTGTGCTTTTTGTTCGATCGTTTTTTGTAGATGTGCTTTGGTTTGTTCTAAAGTAAAGACACGCCCTGCCGCAACATCTTCTTCACCACGTTTAATACTTGCCACTAGAAATTCATCATAGCCTTTTTCTTTAAACATTTTTCACACTCCTATGGGTAATGCCCCTACTATAACGCGAGTTATTTTTTTAATCAAACAAAAAAGGGCTTTCGCCCTTTGGTTAAACACGATCTCGTAAAATGCTCCGTGAACGTGCTTGTTCTTGGTTTTGGATTTGCCTAAATTTTTGTTCAATAATGCGTCCAATATCTTTTTCATTCATGCCCGGGGCAGCATTGATGGTGATTTGCACATTCATCGGCTGTGCAACCTGTGTTGCAACAGGGCGTGCCGAAATTGGCGGTCGTTGATCTACTTGCACCGGTGCGGCTGTGGCGACACTGATGCCTAACCCACCTGCAATCAAGGCTTGTTTGCCGTAATTGAGGGCGTTTAGGGTGTGAATGCCAAGGCGTGACGTGGCTTCTTTTGTCATCACATATTCGCCACCGTGGAAAATGCCTTTAGGCTCATATTTTCCACCGTTGCCTGCATAACCACCTGACCATTTGTTTACATTTGGTACTTTTGGGGGCGAGGGGATAAACTCTTCCATGCCCATATAATTCGCCATATTTGCCGTTTTTTCGAGTTGTGCAGCATGCTCTTTAGATACAAGCGTTGTAGCGATTTTATCTACACTTGGCATATTATCAACAACCCACTTGATACTATCCATCACCCATTGCAACGGTTTAGTGACTAAATCAATCCCTGCAGCAAGCCATTCACCAAATTTTTTACCGGCACTTGCGGCGGCATCTAGATCATCTCTGGTGCTTTGAACCGGTGAGAGTAAATCAGTAAACCATTTTACTGCTTTTTCAATCCAACCGACCACAACACCAAACAGATCGCCCAATGGTTTGAATTTTTCAATGACAGGGGCGAGACCGGATTTTAATCCTTCCCAAAAGCCACCAAAAAATGCCCGCACTTTTTCCCAATTTCGGTAGATATAAACACCGGCAGCTACAAAAGCGGCGGTGAGTAAGCCAATCGGCGATAGCAAGAAACTTAATATAGAACCGATTCCTACCAATGCCAAACGCAACGGTGAGAGTGCTACACGAGCAAGCATTTTTAATCCGTTCAGCCAAAAAGAAAGGGATTTCATTTTACTCAATATGGCAAGGAATTTTGCTGGTATTAATTTTATCAATGATAAAAATTGCCGTCCTGCATAAGAGGCTCCATTGAATGTTGTTTTGCTGGAAAATAAGGATTTATTAAGTAATTTAAATTTATTATCAGAATTAAATAAAACGAGATTTAATAATTTACTTGCACCGGTAAATTTATTGAAAAATAAAATAGCACGTCCAACAGGATATAATAAGTAACTAAAAACTAAACTTAATGCGCCTACGGCGACTAATCCGGCACTAATTCCTGCAACCCACTTAGTAATGCTTGCGGCAAGTTGTGGATTAGCTTTTATCCATTGATTTGCGGTGCGTAAAAATTGAGTTGATTGTTGAATGAGTTCCCGTAGGCTATCTGATGTTTCATCAAAGATAGAAATAGTAAGAGCTTCACTCGCACTTTGCAGATTTTTAAGATCCCCCATAACATTATCTGCCATGGTTTCTGCTACTTTTTCTGCTGTGCCGGCAGCGCTTTGGAGCTTATCACTCATTTCTTGAATGCCATTAATTCCGGCTTGTTTAACCAGTTCTACCATTGCTGTTGCGGCTTCTGCACCAAAAATAGCTTTGTAATAGGCCATTTTGTCCGCAGATCCCATCTTAGCCGTTTTCTTTTCCACATCGACAAGAATATCGGTTAATGCCCGCATGTTGCCTTTGCTATCTTTTGCGGATAAACCTAATTTTTTCATTGCTTTTGCAGCTTGTTTTGGCGGCCCTGCAAGGCGTAACATAGCGGAACGTAGAGATGTACCGGCTTGAGAACCTTTAATCCCTACATTACCTAATAACCCCACCATAGCTGACATTGTTTCAAAATCCTGCCCGGTACTCGCAGCAATAGGGCCAAGATATTTCATCGTTTCACCCAATAATTCAAGGTTGGTATTACTTGAGGTGAACGTGAGAGTTAGCACATCGGCGACACGATTCATTTCTGCTGCAGGAATTTTAAACCCGGATGAAATATCCGAACTAATATCTGCAACCCGTCCCATTTCCATTCCAGCTGCTTTAGTCATATTTAACACGGCAGGCATAGAGTCTAAAATTTGTTTATCATTAAACCCAGCCATAGCTAAATAACCTTGCCCTGCAGCAACATCTCTTGAGGTAAATGAGGTGGTTGCGCCAAGTTGAATCGCTTGATCTCTTAATTGCTTAATTTTTTCGGCATCTTTGGTTTTATCTAATCGAGCTAAAGCCTGCACATTGGAAAACTCTTGTTCAAATTCAAGGGCGGGTTTCATCATCAATGAACCACTTCCCAATACAGCGCCACCGTGAGCCATAGCACGCATACCAAAACCTGCAGCAAAATCACTGCCTGATTTTAATTTTTGCACTTGTTTTTGATAACGGGCTTGTTCTTTGGTACGTTGATTTAATTTTTGTAGCCGCTGTTCTTGCTTTTGAATAGATTGATTAGCCGCTTCTATTTTTCTTTTTAGTTCCCTTTGTGACTGTGACAAGTTTTTTGTACTTATACCAGCTTCAGATAATGCACGGCGAGCTTGATTGAGTTTATTATTTTCGGCAATTTGCGCTTGTTTCAATTGGGTGATTGCACGTTTTGCATTTTCAAATTCTCGTTTTAGTTTTTTGGTTGGATTACTCGTCGCATTAAATTGTTTCGCTAAATCTTGTGCTTTCTTTTGCGCTTCCGTCAATGCTTGTTTATTTTGACTGACTGATTGTTTTAGCGCAGTAAAACTATTAATTAATTTTTGCTGATCTTCTAAACCTTTCTTTGCTGTTTTGGTTTGATTAAGTGATTGAGCGAGCTTTTGCGCCTCTTTAGAGGCATTGCGAAAGGGCGCAGTTAATTTATCAATCGCATTTAGGGTGACTTGAATGGCTAATTTATTCATTTTTTATACTCTTTATATTGACAAAGTTTGATTATTTTTCAAAAATGAAAATATCTACTAAGGAGAATGCCATGGAACTTATCCTAACCTTACTGTTACTTGTGTTTGGATTGCCTGCTATTATTGCTATGGCTATCAGTGGTGTTGTCACTATTGGTTATCTAGCTATAGTAGTATTTGGTCTTGCTATGCGGTTTTGGTATATCACGTTAGCTGCTATAGTATTGGCTCTAGCCCCGCTTTTTTATTTAAGCGATTGGTTTATTTATGCGCTTTGTGCCGTTCTTTTTTATGCAGCGGCAACTATTCTTTTGTATATCGTTAATTGGTTAAATAAACACCTTGATCGCCTCAATCAAAAACTAAGTTAATTAATCCCTTCTGCAATAGCTTTTATAACAAAGCGTTTAATCATCTCAATATCTTCATCATTAAAGCCTAGCAATTCACGCTGGGCGTATTTCACTTTGAACGCTTTATGTTTAGATGGGCTACTCTGTAATCCGTATTGGTGAACAGAAGCGATAACTGCATCTCCCCCATAAAAACCTAACAAAATTTCATCTTGTCCATAACGTAATTTCATATGTGCGGGCATAGCGAGCTTTCTAAACATTAATTGACGTTTAATTCGCCCTTTTTTCTTACCAAATTGTTTTCGGGGTTTTCTAGGAGCATAATTTGAACCATCGGGATTTTGTTGCGCTTTAATCCTTCTTCTTTGATTCCGAGCAAGCTCCCGACCAATTTGTTGATAGAGTAAACGTCGGCGTGGTTTACTAATATTTTTCAACAGTTCGGCAAAAGCGAGTTTGACTTGTTGAATGTTGTCTTTCATCATGCTTTACCCTCAAAAATCAAATTATCCCAAGTCTGCAAATAAACTTTTACCAAGCGTGGATCCTCAAGTACCGGTTCTTTTGCATAATTCAGTTGCACGCTGTCGCCGTCTTTTTTTGAGATCACACGCTCGGTGAGTTTGATTTCAAAACTGATGTCTGCGGTGTCGTTATTGTTGTAATCCACCTGAAACTTGAAGGCATTTTCACGCAGTTGGGGATTTTCAAAGATTTCCGGTTGATTGGTGCGTAGATAGGCAATCATCGGCACAACCAATGAAGCAATGTCACCGGCATAATCGGTCACAATGATGTTCAGTGTGTAGCGATATTCAAAACTAAATGAGCTTGCTCCGGTAGCGATGATTTGTCCGCCATCCGTGTAGAGCTGTAATTTGTCGGGATTTTCAATAAAATCCGGCAAACTTTGCTCAAGGATTTTGCGCAGTTGGTTGGGCTTTTTCATTTTCTAACATTCCGTTGGCGTTTTTCCTCAATTTCTTGGCACGTCACGCAACGGGTGACACCCTGAATGGTTTGGCGGCGTTTTTCGGGAATGGGCCCATCGCAATCTTCGCAGTAAAGGCGGCTGACCGCTTTAAAAGTGCGGTGTTTTTTAAGGGCGATTTCGCGGTGCATTTCTTCTAATTGTTGTGCACGGTCAAATTGATCAGTCATTGGCTTTTTCCTTTTGATTAAACTCATCAATACATTGTTTCAGGCTGTGATTTTCAACCACGCATAAATTTAAACGGTGTTGTGCCTGTTGATAGGCTTCCGCCAGTTCGCCGTTGGTGCGAATTTGTGGCGAAAATTGACCGCACTCTGCCGTTTGCGGACAAAGTATCGGTTGTTTAATGGCTTGCGGATCCGTTGAGCACGCCACGCACGCTGTCAGGAATAGGGCTGTCAGCCCAAGTTTGATGTTGTTTAAGTGCATTTTTTAAATCCTGTGTTTGCTGGGTTTGTTGTTGTTTTAATTCATTGACGGCTTGGGTCAATTGCTTTTGTTGTTCGGCAAACTGTTGCACGTGTTCGTTTAATGCCATGTAAGAGGCTTGCCATTTGGCTTTAAGCTGTTCTTCTTTCACCATTTCGGCGTGCCAGTGGTTAGCCTGCCAACCTTGAAATAGGATTAGCAGCACGAGTAGTAGCGGGCCAACTAATAACAACCATTTTTCTTTTGAACTTAGGAAGTTAAGGAAGTTAAACATAGGGCTTTTTCCTTTTGTCTGCGCTCGATTAAGCCTTTCAGCGGTTTGCCACCGGCATAAATCCAACGTTCAAATTGACCGCACATAGCTTTGCTGTAACCTTTTCTTGCCATTTTAAAAAGCGTGCTGTTTTTGAGTTTTCCGCACCCGACATTGAACGTGATGGATGTGAGCGCATCAAACGCACCTTGCGGCATAGCTTGTCCGTTGGCGTAGGTGTTTACACATTTTTCTGCTTGCTTAATCCCTTTGGCGAAAGCGTGGGCGATTTCTTCATCGGTATAAGTTTTATTGGGGATGATTTTTTCTACGGCTTCCGTTGTGCCGATACCAAAGGTTAGAATATCAGAAGGGCAGTGATAGGGTTTTCGTTGGCAACCTTCCGCATTGCCAATTAGTAATACCCCTTTTTCCGAGGTGCGGATCTCATTGCCGTATAAAGCGAGGGTTAAACCGACAATGGCGGTGATACCGCAAGCCCATTTAGCGGTTTTTCTTATCATTGATTTTTCCTTCTACTTCTAATTTTCTTAATTCAAAATCTTTTTTCTTGTAATACCAATTAATCAGAAATGTGGCGACAGCGATGACAATACCGACCACAGATGCGACATCGGCCCAATTAATATTTGCGAACATATCGGCAATGCGCCCCATAATAAAACTTGTGAATGCGCCCGTGTAGGCGGTTTTAGTGGTTGTTTCGTGCATATCAGCTCCAGAGTTGCAAGGTATCTTGTGCAACGCTGATTTTTTCGTTGTCAGGCTCGGGTAATGTCACCTCTGTTCCAATTGGAATAATGGGTAAGTGCATTAAGTGCGGATTTAATTCGCATGCGATTTCTAAATAGCCTTGGCTTTTGCCTAAATGGCGGTAAACAATGGCATCGAGATTGTCATTTTGTTGGGCTCGCACTTTCATTAGATCAGCTCCACGTCAATTCTTCGGCGTTTCAACATATCGCTAATAGCAAAACGGGCATCTCGGCGGAGTTGGTCGATGATGTCTTTAAGTTGTTCCATTTTCTTTTCGCCCTCATGGGTGCTGTCGTAGCTGGCATAGCGTTCGTATAAATTGGCAACGGCAAGGCAAATGACGGCACGTTGATAACGTTGCACTAAGATGCTTTCTTCATTGATAACCGGCGCAGGAATATTTTTCAAATGAGCGTATTTCGCATTTTCCTGTTGAAATTCGGTTAATTCTTCATTGACCGATGCCATCGCTTCAATTAATGAATCTTTTAATCGATATTCGGTCACTGTGCCGTCAAGTCGCATTTGATTTCGACATTGCGACATCGACAAATCAGGGAAAAAGGGTTCATTGGTGATTAAATCATCGGTGTTAGGGTAGGTTTCGACCTGTTTTTGCACTGCGCCCATTTCATAATCGGGGGCAAGTTTGATTGAGATTGCACCGTCTGACATTGTGTTTACCTATAAAAAAAGCGGGGTGGGGATTCATCAAGTGCGGTGTAAATTTAAGTAAATTTGACCGCACTTTGAATCCGCCCCGCGGCTGCGTGGTTTGCTCTGTATAAAAACCGTTATTCTTCGGTTTTGTTTAATTGTTTCCGGAGTTTTTTAATTTCACCTTTCACGCCGATTTTCTGATCTAAACCGAGGGCAGATTCAAGGTATTGCAAGGCTTGTTCGGGATTTTTTACTGCAGTAAGCAAGCCCAATTCACGCAATAATCTGGCACGGCTTTCGTCCGGCATATCGCAATCGGCAGTGATGCGATTGGCTTGTTCCAAATACGTCACTTCAAAAGGTTGATTTGCCGCTTGTGCCGCTTTGGCTTGGTCGGCAAATTCTTCTGCGATAAGCGTGCCTAGTGTTCGGCTGAACGGTTCAGGCAGTCGCAAATCGTGAAAAACAGCATATTCGGCAATGGTTAAAGCAAGGTGATATTCGCCACAATCAATCGCCCACACGCACCACGTCATCACCACATTATCTTGTTTACCTGTTCCGGCAGATAATGCGCCTTCAATCCAAGGCAGATAATCCGGCAAAATACGTTTTTTAAACGCTGCTTTACGTACCGTGGATTGAATTTGTTTCAAATCCTTTTTGTGACGGGCAAGCAAACGTAGCATTTTGTCGTATTCGCTAAATTGGCTTAAATCTTCGGTTTCTGCCGCATTGGCTAAAGCGGCAGAGACTTCGATAAAATGACGTTTAGTCGGGCGCATTGGCTTATTCCGTTGCGCCGTTAGTGGTTTCGGTAGCCGGTGCATCAACAATCGTGATGTTTTTCGCCAGTGCGACAGCCTCATAGTTTTCGACTACATACGCCTCATTTGAGGATAAATAGTCTTCTACACGGTTGCGTTCCGGTTTATCTTTAAAATGACGGCGCACTCTGCCTTCTTGTACGTAGATTGACAAGTTATCCAATGCAGTGATAAGCACTGTGCCTTTCGGGAAATACGGCACGGAAACTGCTTGTAAACCGCCCACGCGTTTTTGGCTGATGACTGTATCACCGGCAACCTGTTCGCTTGGTTTTTCTTGGTTAAATAGTGGGAAGTATTTATCCGCTAATAAATCACTACCCATGATTGCCACTAATTTAGTGTCGTCACGGTATTGTTCGGGGATAAAGTCTTCTTTGAGGGCGAACACAAAGGCATCAAGATTTTTGTAGGTTTTACCTGTGCCAATTTCGATTTTGCCGCTACCTTTGGTTTCTTCTTTCATCACACGGGCGGTGGCTTTGGTTTCGATTTGGTGTAACCAGCCGACATTAACATCTTGCAATAATGGGTTTGTTTTGAGGTTAGTTGTTGCGGCAACACTTGAACCATGAAACCCGATCATAATACGGTCATGGGCAATGCGTTCGGCTTTGAGATTGCCTATGCGTGCAGCAAAGTCGGGGAATTTTGACCAACTATCCAAGGTGGCATAGTTTAAATGGGTGTCAAAATTGGTTTGCTCACAAGAGTAGGTGTTTTCTTCAAGACTGTGAATGTCTCTTGTTTCACGTTCTTTTTTGTTGGTATCGGTGCGGCTTGCAATCGGACCTAATACGCCTAAGCGCAAAGTTGCCCCTTTCATTTCAGTGACCATCACCACATTAATGCGTTTTAGAAAATCGGAGTTTTCCAATACGGCATTTTCGAGTTTTTGTTGAATGGTTGGCTCAACGGTAAATTGACCGCCTGCGGCAACAAATTCTACGGATTCACCATTGTCTGCAGCAACACCGGCGAAATAATGGGCTAATTTGGTTTTGGTAAATTTATTCATTTTGGCTTCCTGTGGTGATGATTAGAAGAAACGTCCGTCTGCTTCGGCTTTTTCGCCTGCTACAAGAGGGCGTTCGGTATAGTCGGCAGATGGCGTTTGTTCAAGTTGGGTAAACTTGCTTTGCATAGCGGAAAATTCCGTTTTCTGTTTTTCAAAATCGGCAGAAAGTGCGGTCAATTTTTCCAAGGTTTCTTTGGTCTGCTCGGCTAACAATTCGATGGATTGCTCATGCACGGCAAAACGTTCATCATCGGATTTTTCTTTTTTGGCGAATAATCCTTTGATTTTTTCAAGAATAGACGGGGATTTTTCCGCTTCTTCCACAAATTCCAATTCTGTTTCAATGGCCGCTGTAAAAAGGTTATCCGCTTTTAATTTGCGTGAACTTAATCCGTTATGTGAAAAAGAAAGCATTTCTGTGCCAAGGCTTGCCGGATTGTCTGTCACCGCTAATCCGACTAAATAGGCTTTGCCGGTATCGGCAAAATTGGTGTCGATTTCAACGGATGTATAAACTTTTTGCCCTGCCTGATTGAGTTTAATCAAACTTTCCGTCGGGATGATTTCAGCTAATAATTGCAATTTACCGTCTTCACGTTTTTGGGTTTTCAACGCAATCACATCACCGAAACAATGGGCATTCGGCATATCTTCAAAAAATAGGGTGAATTTGATGTGATCTAAGTTAATGCGTGCGCCGTAAGTATTTTTCGGATCATAGCTTTCAGCCATTTCCTCAATCCACTTACCCTGAATTTCACGACCGTCTGTGGTTGCGCCCTCTGTCGCAACAACAAACCATTTTGATTTTTTCGGCATGGGTTATCCTTTTTATGGTTCAAGTTGCGCTCATTCTGAAAGACTTTTCACACCTGTGCGAGTGCTTGCCATTGTTGCTTTAGCTTTCACAAAACGCCTTGAAAGACGACCGCACTTATCCTTTCTACTATGCCGTTATTAAAATTTAAGAGATAACGCATGACAGAACCTATCAACAATACACCTCAACAGGAAACCACGGCAGACATAAAACGCCAAGCACAAGTGATGTATTTCAGCGGTTATAAAATTGCGGAAATATCACGTCAGTTAAATATTCCGACATCGACGATTTCCAGTTGGAAAGAGCGTGAAAAATGGGATGACTTCGCACCAGTCGGGCGTGTAGAACTGACCCTTGAAAGCCGTTTGAATTTGCTCATTCTGAAAGAAAACAAAAATGAGAAAGACTATAAAGAAATTGATTTACTCGGTCGCCAAATGGAACGTATGGCACGAGTGAAAAAATATTCCTTTGGAGAAGGGAATGAAGTGGATTTGAATCCGAAACTGGCTAATCGCAATAAAGGCGAACGCAAGAAAGCCGAGCAGAATGCCATTGATCAGGAACAAGAGGAATTGTTGATTAATGGCTTTCTTGAGGGAATGTTTAATTATCAGCGGGTGTGGCACAAGGCGAAGGAATATAGAATCCGCAATATTTTGAAAAGTCGTCAGATTGGGGCGACTTATTATTTTGCCCATGAAGCTTTTATTGATGCGTTGACAACGGGGCATAATCAAATCTTTCTTTCAGCCAGTAAAAAACAGGCGTTGCAGTTCCGTTCTTATATTGTCAATTATGCCAAGCAGACGGCAGACGTGGATTTAAAAGGGGAAACGATCAAATTGCCGAATGGGGCAGAATTGATTTTCCTTGGTACAAACTCGGCCACCGCCCAATCCTATCACGGCAATTTGTACTTTGACGAAGTATTTTGGGTGCCGAAATTTGATGTGATGCGTAAAGTGGCATCGGGGATGGCAGCGCAAAAGATGTATCGTCAAACCTACTTTTCTACGCCCACTACCATTGCGCACCCCGCTTATGCGTTCTTTTCCGGCAAAGCCTTTAATCGCAACCGTGCGAAATCGGAAAAAGTGGAAATTGATATTTCCCACGAAAATTTAAAAAGTGGGAAATTGTGCGCAGATCGCCAATGGAAACAAATTGTGAGCATTTATGATGCGATGGAAGGTGGCTGCGACCTGTTTAATATTGATGATTTGATTGCAGAGAACAGCAAAGAAGAGTTTGAGCAGTTGTTTTTGTGTCAATTTGCCGATGATGATAGCTCTGCTTTCAAATTTGCTGATTTGCAGCTATGCCAAGTGGATAGTTTAGAAGAGTGGACGGATTATAAACCCTTTTGGCAACGGCCTTTCGGCAATCGTGAAGTTTGGCTCGGTTATGACCCCGCATTTACCGGCGACCGTGCGGCACTCGCCATTGTTGCCCCGCCTAAAGTGGAAGGGGGCGACTATCGTGTGTTGCATTGGCAAACCTTTCACGGCATGGATTATGAAGCGCAAGCAAATCGAATCAAACAATTTTGTGATGATTATAACGTCACCCGTATTGTGATTGATAAAACTGGGATGGGTTCGGGCGTGTATCAAGAAGTGAGAAAATTTTACCCGATGGCGCAAGGGTTAGATTATAACGCTGATTTAAAAAATGAAATGGTGCTGAAAACGCAAAACCTCATTCAAAAACGCCGCCTAAAATTTGACGGCAAAGAAATTATCACCAGTTTTATGACAGTGAAAAAACGCACAACCGGAACAGGCAGAATCACTTATGTTTCCGACCGTTCGGAAGAAGCAAGCCACGGCGATTTATCGTGGGCGATTATGAATTGCATTTTAAACGTTCCTTATGGCTCCGGCGGTGATGTTGCCGGCAGCGCACAAACCACAATTTTCACCTTTGAATAGGATTTAATAAATGAAAAAATCACGTAAAAAAACGACCGCACTTTCTTCACATTCCAACGCTGAAGCCTTTAGTTTTGGTGAGCCGATTCCCGTGCTTGACCGTGCGGAAATACTCAATTATTTCGAGCCGGTGTTGATGTATCAAAAATATTACAATCCGCCAATTAATTTGAGTTATCTCTCTAAAGCATTGAACGCCTCGGCACATCATCAAAGTGCGATCACGGTGAAGAAAAATATTTTGCTTTCAACCTGTAAAACGACCGCACTTTTACCACGCACGCAACTTGAAAAATTGGTGCAAGATTATTTAGTTTTTGGTAATGCCTATATTGAAATCAAACGCAATCGCTTTGGGAATGTGATGGCATTAAATGCACCACTGGCGAAATATATGCGGGTTGGCGTAGAACAGGGCGTATTTTATCAAGTGGTGAACGGCTTTGATGAACATGAGTTTGCAAAAGATTCGGTTTTCAATCTGGTTAATCCTGATGTGAATCAAGAAATTTATGGCGTGCCGGAATATTTGGCGGCATTGCAATCCGCATTTTTAAATGAGAGTGCAACATTGTTCCGCCGTAAATATTATTTGAATGGTGCACATGCAGGGTCGATAATTTATTTAACAGATCCGACGCAGAATAAAGATGATGTTGAAGCCATTAAAGAGCAGATTCGACAAACCAAAGGTAAGGGCAATTTCAAAAATTTGTTCATCAATATTCCTAATGGTAAAAAAGACGGATTGCAAGTGATTCCACTGTCGGACGCAGTTGGCAAAGATGAATTTTTAAATATTAAAAACACCAGCCGTGATGATGTGTTAGCGGCGCACCGTGTACCTCCGCAATTGATGGGGATTATCCCAAACAATACTGGTGGCTTTGGTGATGTAGAAAAAGCGACGAAAGTGTTCTTCGTGAATGAGATTATACCTCTACAAGAACGCTTGAAAGAAATTAATATGATTGTTGGAAAAGAAGTAATCACTTTCAGCGAATACAAGCTGTTTGAATAAAAACAGATCCTTTTAAAATAAAAATTCCCGTGCTTGACACGGGTTTTTTACCGCCAAAACAAAGCTGTTTTTGTCCCTTATTTATTAAATTCCACCCCAGTTTATTATATCAAAACACCCCATAACACAAAGGCGAAAACCTTATTTTCCCCTGATTTTTCAGCCACTTTCACGCACGAAAAATCGCAGACAAACCTTCGCCACGCCCGCACACTAAATGTGTGTATTTCAACGCAAATTGCGATCTTCGTTCAAGGCTTTTCAGATCTAAAGCCTTTTAGATCTTTTTATTCAGATCTTTCAACGCAAAACAACGCAGAAAAACGCATTTTCCGATTGGATTTAAACGTGCGAGTTCAAGTCTCTATATTTTTTTAATCAAAAAAATGTAAAAAATATTTGGTTCATTAAAATTTGCACCAAGATTTGAATAAGGCTTTGATAAATATAGTAAGCATTTTCACGCCCAGAGCACCAAAATACTTTTCAAAGCCTTTCGTAATCACTCGAAAGGCTTTTTTAATGCCAGTAACCACAAGGGTTTATCGCTATTTTACCTTTCTTAGCTTATCGCCTTTATTCGCCTTTGACCGCTGATTTTAGTAACACAGATAGTAACACAGTTTAAAATTGTGTTACCATGCCGCAAAACTGTGTTACTAAAACTGATGAGGTGCTAGATATGGCAAGGGCTGTCCTACCTTTAAACAATACCAAAATAGAAAAATCTAAGCCTAAAGAAACGGAATATAATCTCTCTGATGGGGAAGGGCTTAACTTAAGGATAAAACCGTCAGGAAGTAAAATTTGGTTGTTTAATTATGTTTCACCAGCCACTAAAAAACGCACTAATTTAAAAATAGGGAGGTATCCTGAAGTTTCTCTCGCTGATGCCCGTCTTAAGCGTGGAGAATATCGCACTCTTTTAGCGCAAGGAATCGATCCGCAAGCACAGAAAAAACTGCAGGAACAAGCAGAAGAGAAAAAGTTAGAAAACCAGTTCTATTCAATCGCTGAAAAATGGAAAGAAAAAAAAGCCACCGAGATTGAGCCGCTAACATTAAAAAAGAACTGGCGCAGATTAGAAACTTATGTTTTCCCAATTTTAGGGAATATGCTCGTTGCTGACATTCTTCCTAATGTTGTGATTGAAATGTTAGAACCGTTAAATAAACAAGGCAAAGGCGATACATTAAAACGCATTATTCGGTTGATTAATGAGATTTTAAACTATGCCGTTAATTATGGTTTACTGCCGTTTAATCCTTGCCTAAATGTCAATGCGGTATTTAATTTTGGCAAAAATGAGAATAATCCCACAATCAGTCCAGAAGAATTGCCGGCACTACTGCGTAAAATTCAACACTCAAAATTATCATTATTTACCCGTTGTTTACTTCGTTTTCAATTATTGACAATGACCCGTCCGGCTGAAACCAGTAATGCAGAATGGGCGGAAATAGATTTAGATAAAAAAGAGTGGTTGATCCCGCCTGAAAAAATGAAAACAAGAAAGGCACATAGAGTACCTTTATCAAGACAATCTCTTGAAGTGTTGGCAATTATGTATGAATTTACAAGTAATGCTCAATATGTTTTTCAAAGTGTCAGGGCGCGTGATAAACCAATGAATAGTCAAACGGCAAATAAAGCACTTGTTGATTTAGGCTATAAAAATAAATTGACCGCCCACGGTTTACGATCTATTGCCAGCACTTACCTTAATGAGAAATTGATTAATTATGATGTCATTGAGGCTTGTTTATCTCATGGCATAAAAGATCAAGTAAGAAAAGCATACAACCGATCAGATTATTTTGAAGAGAGAAAAGCAGTAATGCAACTTTGGGGCGACTATGTAGAACAATGTGAAAAAGAGTAAAAGTATAACGTGTGAAAAAATATACCCCAAAAGGTGTTTACCTATTCACTTTCACTATTTTTATTTTATTTATCATATAGTTAAGCAGTGATGACTGAGTTCACAAGGTATGCACACTTTTAGTGAACACCATACACAAAAAAGGGCATTTCTGCCCTTTCTGCTAATTTCTCTTGATAAAATGCTCAAAAAATTCATCAAGATTTTTAAATTTTACATTGGTTCTAATCCCTTGATTTGTCCGCCTGCTTTGATAGTCAAAAGGGTTTTTATATTGATCTAATCCTTGTCGCAGAGCCTCGGAAAAGTTATTCAAGTTTAGTTCCCCTTTAATGTTATTTGCATCGACAAAAGCTAAATAAGCCGGATAGAGATGTGTGCGCTCCTTATTAAACATTCGGGCGTTACCGATAAATAGCCCGTCTGCTTGCTCGGTTGTATAAAAATAGCCACAAAATGCGGTGATATGGTCGGCTTTTACCTTAAATCTCAAGGCTTCTTGACTGCTCATTTGTTTATCGAGGGCTTTCTTTGCTGTCATTGGGTCGGGAAAAGTATTCAGCAATTTATGCACGATTCCACCGACTTCCTGCGCCAGTTTGTCAATAAGATATGGATCTCGTTTATCTTTCGGAACGGCTTTGTCAAAAGCAAAAATAACCCTGCGCCGCTCAATACCACCTGCCCGTTCAGTAAATCGGGTCGGTTCGTTATTGACTATCAAAATGATTGCCGGAATAATCGCTTTAAAGGCTTTTTTATTCTTCGGGTCAATCGTAACCGGGTCGCCTCCGCTGATACTTTTTAATCCCGAACCGTCTCCGCCATAGCGAGATTGTTCCGGGCAAATAATCAAGGTTTTATCTTTGTAAGGCTCTCGCCCTCGAGGTTCGTCAAAATCGCCAATCTCGCCGTGTCAGTGTTTTCTTCTCCGGCTAACATTGTAGCAATTTGTGCAAAAATAGATTTACCACTTCCCCCTACGCCTGTTATTTCAAAGAACATTTGCCAGTTATAGCGGTTGGTTAAAATAGCGTAAAGTGCGGCTAAAATATTGTGCTTTTTGTCGGCGTTCCCCTCTGAAACAAAGTCTAGCCATTTATCAAAGTGCGGTGTATTTTGCGCTTGATTTTGATAATTGACCGGGATTAATGATGTTAGCCAATGTTCCCGACTACTCGCCTCAAAAACAAGAGTATTACGGTTTAGCACACCGTCATTGAATGCAAGCAAGCCGGATGATTGATCACCCATTCGCGGTAGTTGCGCTTTCAATGTCCCGATTAAACTTTCAATGCTGCGGATACTGTAACCTAAATCGCTATCATTGAAAAATTGCACTGCTTTTTCCTCTAAATCTTCGCTATCTAATTGCGCCCAGATTTTACCGTCATAATGATAAATTTCTCGGCTGCCACGCTGTAAAGCAAGGTCTAAATTTAACCATTGGCGGAATGATTGCGCCTTTTCACTAAAAGGGGATTTGTCCTTGATTTTCGCAGGTTCGACGACTAAATTCGCAATGCTCCTATCCTCGCTTCGCAACCGCTGAATATAAGCGCTTAAATCTTCTTTTAGCTGTGCTGAATTATCGTAAAGTTCGACGGCTTTAACCTGTGTATTATCGGCTAAATTTAAGCAAATAGCGGTAATTTGTGCGGCTGTAAGCTCGCCATATTGAAACAGTTTGATGGTTTGTTGTTCCGGTTCGGCAAGTTTAATCCCTGTAATATTATCAAGCTGCTTGTCGCCTAGAATAACAGGTTTTTCAGTCGGTTTTAACCCGTATACCAATTCAAACAATAATAACCATTCTTCGCCTTTCCCTTTATTCCATGCTTGCCAGGCTTTACGCCCAGCAAGAATAATTAAATCAGAATAAGGTTCATGCGGTTGATCGGCAAGGTGAGGTGCATTAATTAATCGTGCCATTGTATGCTCCCATGATTTCAAGCCCATTTTTTGAAATAGTCATTAATCGTATATCTGCCGCATTTTGTAATGTGGCCAATATATCAAGAATGCTTTCGGCTGCGGCAATCATTAAGCCCACTTTTACCAATCCTTCATCGCTTAATGGTTTTTTAGATAAACGCGCTTTTATGGTTTCATCTTTCAATTCAGTAAAATGAAGTCTAAGGAAAAGCAGCTCATTTCTTGTCTTTGTTAATTGTTCGCGCTGTGTTTCCGGCATAGTTTTAAAGACTTCCGCCAATTCGGCTATACATGCCATCAAATAAGGAATCGGGCTAACATCTTCTCCGTTAAGTTGTCTTATTCTCGCTGTTAGTGCGGTTACTTCTGTTTCATTGAGGTTATTAATATCTATGTTCATGCTTTGCCACCTTTTTAATCTGTTGGAGCGTTTTTTCTATGCATTGTGAATAATGAAGGCATACGATAATTTGATGCCGCAGTACATCGTCTTGAATGTTTTCCGGCTCACCGGCTATCGCCAATATCTGATTATTTAAAATCATTTGGTCGTATAGCCCACGTTCACAAATTGCGGTGAGTTTATCGCTTGTTTTGCTATTCATCGTCCACCGCCTGTCGCTGTTCTCGGCTTTCTAATCGTTGCCGCTTTCTTAATTTGCTCGATTGATGTGACTAACCCGTTATAGTGTCCGTTATGCAAATAATCTTCAGCGAATGCTAAAAACTGCTTGATACGTTTTACCGATTTTTCTAACTGCTCCGGTGTAGGGCTGTATGGTTCCTTGAGTGCTTTAATCGTTCTCGGCTTTTTCATCATTTCCCCCTGTGTGCTTAATCTCCACTGCCACAACATCACGATAGCTAAAATCATCTTTGTTTGATTCAATGTAGGCTTTGATTTCTTCCGCTCGTGCAAGGGTGACACCTTCCGCGCCAATAAACGTGCGCCCGTCTTGATAGTGTAGGATAACGTTATTCATTTACGCCCCCTTTCATATTGCTAAGGTGAAATTCGGCATTGCTTGCGCTATCTCGTAACGCATTGAGAAGATAAGCATTAGCGGAAATTAATCCGCCTAATTGTCTAATCGAGCGATTGTCTAAGGCTTGATTGCTGAAATTCTGCTCTTTCTCATCGGCAAAAAAGCCTAAGTGTTCCATCATCTTCCCTATGGCAAATAAACCATGTTCGATTGATTCGCAAAGATGTTCGCTTTCGGTGCGGATAGCCTCTAGGCTTTCTTTGGTGGTGTCGTCACTATCTACTTTTTCAAATAGTGTGCATTGAATAGCGTTATATTTAAGCATGATTCACCCCCTTATGACTTAAAGAGGAGGTTGGGGATACTTTTATTCTTCCCGCAAAAATAAGCACGAATTGACGGGATAACTTGGCTCTCGCCTCATTTTCTGTTTTAGCTGTAATTCGTAAATAATGGATTTGATTAGATAAGTCTGTGCGGATTACGCCCGCAAATAGGTAAGTAAACATTCTGATAGCTCCGTTAGTAAACTCGAGGGCTACCGCTAAACTTTCCTACGGTTTGGGCGGTAGCGTAACGGGGTAGGAAATATCGCCACTAACGGAGAGCGATCAGCCTTTCGGCTGCCCGTTACACTACCATTGAGAACAAGCCTATTGGCTTATTTTAGGTGTGTGGGTGCTACAAACAAAAATAACACGATTAAAAGGCGTGTTACTGTTCGCCGTTAATTAAATTTTCGAGTTTCCTACGCTCGGCAATCTCTTTTTCAGACTGCCTTTTTACTCTATGCCTATCGTGGGAAAGTGTCAAGCGGTAAATTTATTTTGTTGTCTTATGCCGCCAACTGCTCGCTTAAATAACGCTGACTTAATTTCTCCAACTGTGCCTTACGTTCTTGATACGGCATATCTAAATTAATCAGGCTTGCATTGGTCTTTAATAAGAGTTTGAGTAAAGTCATTTGATTCACATTAAAACTATCTCGTACTCTGCCTAAAATTCCGTGCTTAGCTTTCCACTGTCGAACGTTCTCACCTAAGACAAGGCTATCTACCAGTTCATGATTAATGCTGAAATGGTGCGGTTTTGGGGCTTTCCCTTGTCGTTTTAAACTGGCTTGGATTGCGTCAGTCATTTCCCGGTTATGATCGATAGCCTCTAATCTTGCTTGGGTTTTGGCTAAGGTGTTTTTATAAATCTTTGGTGCAACCTGTTTGAGCTGTTTCTCTGCCTCGATAAAGTGTTGGCGGATAGCTCGCCCGATTTCGTTTTTCTCCATCAAGCAAAGGTGCTTAGCAGTGTCTAGGGTGATGATGTAGTCAATAAGTTTTTGAGGGCGTGCCATTGATAACCGCTTATTTTTTGCGCTCGCCAAATTTGGTGAGCTCAATTCTTCATCACTTTTGCTTAACAAAGCTGGCGAGCTCAAATTTTCTACAATCACAAAATCTTGATTTTCAATAAATCCAGCTTGTTTAATTCGGGCTTTAATCCAGTTTGAATAATCACGCCCCACTTTCAAAAGTCTATGCACATTACGGGCATTAATGCCTTCTACTCCCTCAAATAAATTCAAAGGGTGAGCAAGTAGAGCTGTGATTTCGGTTTTCGCTTGGGTAGTTTTCACTTGTTATTCTCCTATGCTGCCAATTTCTCAAAACGATTGTTCCGCATTGCAATTAGCTTTAATCGACGGGCTTCAAAGTCGTTCACATCACTGTCTAACAGCATTTCGTCCGCTCGTTCTAGATATTCCAGTTCGGCGAGTTGGTCGGCGGTTAGGTGAGAACGGATTTCGCCCGTGATTTGATGAATTGTTTTGTATTTGTGAACACTCATTCCTAGCACGATACTTGTCAGCATGTTGGTTTCGTTAGTGAACAAATAACGAGGAATGGGTTTTCCTTGCCGTTTGCGATTGCGGTCAAGCGCGGCGCATAGTGGGCGGTAGCCTTTGCCGGTGCTGTCTCTTGTCGCTTTCCATTGTGTTAATAGTTCGGAATGAATCTGCGGTGCGACAGTCTGTAAGGCTTTTTCGCATTGAATAAAATAACGTCTTGCTAATTTTCCCTGCTCGTTGCTTTCCACCATGGCTAACTCCTTCGCCATATCAAGAGAAATGCGGTAATCAATTTTGTTATGCCCACCTCGCCCTTTTGATTTTTTGCGTGATAAATTTATTACGCAAAAATCTTCATTTTCGATAAAGTCATATTTCTCTACACGGCTATCGAACCAGTTTGTAAACTTTTGCTTGCTCCCTAAAAAAGCGTGCAATGTTCTTGCAAAGGTATATTGCATAACTTCGCCTTTGATACTGATTTCTTGTACCGGCAGAAGTAGATTAATATCTTGGGTAACTTGTTTAGTTGTCATCATATTCCCTCCTTAAACTCGAGCCGCTTTTTGTTCTTCAATCCAGTTATTCACTTCTTCTAAATCCCACCGGATAAAGTTTTGTGAAAAGCGGATCGGCTGTGGGAATTGTTTGGCTTTAACTAATTCGTTTAATTTAGTTCCACCAAAAGAAACTAAATGTAATACATCTGCTTTGCTGATTAATTTTTTAGGTTGGGTTTGAGGTCTGTTCATAAGATACCTTCCGTTAGTTAAATATTTGTGAGGTTGTGTAACGTTACGGGTGGTATTAGAAGGGATTTTTGGAAGGTTGAAAAACGGATAAGCAGCTTTTCAACGTATAAAAGCTGCTTTTGAACATATATAAGTTGCTTTTCAACATACAAAAGCAACTTATGATCATTGGTAAATTTTTATTTTTTCGGCTGAAAAGGTTTAATCCAGCGGATGATTGTTTGGATACTTTGTTTCAGCTCTAACTTATCTTTGAGTTGATAAGCCATATTTTCTTGAGTGATACTCGAATCTTTCTCCCATATATCTTTAGCAAGCTGTTCGGCTTCAATTTGGGATTGTTTTTTGCGTTTAGGTGCTTTTCCTCTGATATGGTTTTGAACTTTTGGTGAAACTTTGGCGCAAATTAAAATCTCATTTATATCTTTCTTTATAGATGAGGTTATCATTTTTAACCCTAATAAATATTTTCTATCTATATCTTTATGCTCGCTTGTTAAATTATTTCCTATTAACTTATTTTTATTATAGATAAAATTTAAAAATAGTTTTTCTAAAATATTTATAAAATACAGGGCATTCTCCTTTGTGTCTGATATATCTATTTCATTATTTAATAAGTCATCAAGTATATCATCCTCATCTAGTCCAAATTCACTAAACATATTAATGCATTTTTCTAATGATTTATTAAAATCCTTTTCTGTAAGCCCATATTCAGATGTTATTTTTTGTATTTTATTTACGCCATTTAAAACAATAGATAACATTTTATCCATACATGCCCCTTTCGCATTTTCCCTTATGATAGGAACGCACCAACAAGATAAGGTGTCTTGCTTTCGGGGATCAGCCTAGGTGCGTTAAAATTATTCTTATAGCTATTTATTTTTTCTAGCCAAGAATAAATAAAACCACCTATAATAGGTGGTTTTAACTAGCTTATGTTAGATTGACATATTTCTCATCTAATTTCTCTATATTTGCATTGGATATTCTAATTTCATATATTAGATCTTTTATAGAATTTGCTAAAAGTCTATATAATAAATACAATAAAACTATAGGTAGCCAAGTTAAGAATGTAATTAAATTATTATATAAAGAAACTTTTTGTAATATATCCATCATATCTATAAAACTTTCTTTGATTTCAATGGTAGAACAGTTTATTAGTAAATCAAACTCTTTTTTTACCTCAATATCTATTTTTTTTGCTATTTCAGGATTGTTCTTCATAAATACTTGCGTTCTAATTTGGTTACTCATATTCAAAATATGTAACCTATTAATAAAACTATTTAATCTAGAATTCATCAAATTTGCAGCGTTTAAATCAGTTTTGTTTAAATTACCTTCAATTATTCTAATTCTAATTTTATCTCGTATTTGAAAGAGTCTATCTCTATATTGTTGTCGAATAGAAGGTAAAATAATTTTTCTATAAATAAAATCTATAAGTAAGTATGTTACTAATATATGGATCGTTAACATATATTCACCTTTAGTTTATTAATCGTCACTACTGCCTAAATTCTTTCCGGCTAGCTTACTTTGCAATTTAGATTTTTCTAATCCTGCAGCTCTCATATTACTACTATGTAATTGGCGAATGAGCTTTACGTGAATAAACCAAATTATCGCCATAATAACTATTACTACATAGGGCCATATTGGAGCTGAGTCTTTCTCAAAAATGGTGCTTAAGATTGACTCTCTTTTTTCATCGCTTAAGTAAATTGTACTATATATAATAAAAAAACTAAATGCCACAGCTGGAGCATTGGTCAAAGCAGTAACGGCAATATGTGTAAGATTATCACCTACACCATACCCGTATCTAGGTTGTGTACTTGAATTTTTTTTAGAATTTTTTCTGGTCATCGTTTTAGATTACTAAACAGGCAGTTAGTTCATATTTTATTTGGGTATTCTAATATTAAGAATGATCTGTAGTCAATTATGATTACATATCATTCATTGTATTAGTTCAATCTTTAATCGTTAAACCCCTATAAGCTACGGCTATTTATCTCAATGATTGGGCGTTGTATAATATTGGCACTATGTATTTAGGCATATTTGCATAGTTCTTTAGTTGGCGGTGAGCTTGAAAGAGTAAACCGCCCGATTGAAAACCTTTGATAGCGCATATTGGCGACAAATCAAGTTCGGTTGTCTTATCGTTTTGGTGATTTCATGTTTTTCCTTTTGGGGTTAAACAAAAAAGCCCGTAGTGATTACGGGCTTTTGTTCATTTTGGCATTCTTTCTTTAAGTTCTTTTTTAAAGGTTTCTTCCGTTATTCTCAGCGCTTCAGTTTTGCCGGTTTGCGCGCCTTTTTCCATATAATGACGACCTTTCATTTTAACCGTGCCATATTCCACCATCCACCAGTAAAATGGATCTCGTCTATCTTTGGTATTTTCTCCTACTTTCGCCATTCTTTGACCTTTAGGACGTATAACTTTGATCGTTGTAATTCCGCTTAATCCGTGTTTGGCGACTTTTGTTTTATGGCGAACATTGTTTTTTATTGTGCCTTTTTGGCGAAAATCGGTACTTTTACTAATAACCGGTACTTTAGGTTTAATTGATTTCTTAAGCGATTTTGCACCGGCATTTAGGGCTTTTCTAATTGATGGTTTTACCGCTTTCTGTGTATCTTTTACATAGCGTTTAATATTTCGCTCAAGTTCTTTTAAACCTTCTATTTTTGCTGCCATTTTATTTACTCCAATAATAAAAAAGAGAATAAAGCACTAATGCATAAGCGAGCGTATTTAGTAACTCTATGTTCATAAGTCTAGTCCGTTGAAATTCTCTAGTGCTTGTTTGTGTTCTTCTGATAACTCAAAAATCAGATCACCATATTCAAGTTGATAGGTTCCGAATGACATCAAGAAAGCCACTGCCGGATCGATTTTATTCGCTGCCTTCTTCTTGTTTGGCTTAATGTTTGCGTTTGCGTCTGTTTCCATCACTACGTTTGATAATGCCCATTCAAGCACCGGATCGCCGTTGTGTTCTATCACTTGGCGATTAATCAGCACTTCCGTACTTTTTGCCACTGGGCTAAAGCGTTGATAGGTTTGTGGGAATGGTTCAACCTCAAGCCCAGCCGCTTGTAATTGGGTCCTAAGGTGGGTGGCGTTCCATACATCAAAGCCAATCATTTTGATATTGAAGTTTTCGGCATCTTTTAAAATATCATCTCGGATTTTGTTATAGTCGATACAGTCACCCTCTGTAGCAATAAGCCAACCATTTCGCACCGAGTTTTGATATATGGCCCGGTTTTTATTTGCCACGTTCTCAAGCTGAAATTCGGGGATATAGTGGCGCGTAAGTAACCGCACTTTTTTCCCTTGTGGGAAGGTGTAGCAAAGGCTGGTTAAGTCGTTCGTACTGGATAAATCCAACCCTAAATAGCAATCCTGATGCAGTAAATCGCTTTCGGTGTAGTCTCTAGTACATTGTGCCCAATTTCCTTCGCCTAGCCATGGTGTTGTTCCCTGACACCAGACATTAAAGCGTTTAGTGAGCATTTCTACCCATTCAGACGGAATGCCACGGGCTTTTTTAATGGTGTTCTCAAAATCAAGGTAAGGAATGGATTTGCCAATATTCGGATTGGCTTTTATCCAGTTTTCCGGGTTATCTATTTCGCTTTCTTCGTCCAATTCAAAAATCATGATGAAAATACTGTCGTTTTGTTCGTTTCCCTCTAAGATTTGGCAGCAATAATCATAATGTTGTTTACAGGCGGAAATGGTGTTACTTCCTGCCGTGGTGATAGCAAATAAAAGCCCTTCGGGGCGTGCGCCTTGACCTAATTCTAAGGCGCTATAAACGCTGTTATCCGGGTGTAAATGAATGGCAAGGCTAGGATTTGTTCCCTCAATGGTGCTTGATTTAGCCGCCAATGGTCGCATTAAGCTGTTTGATTTGGGATTGATCATCTTGTGTTGCAAAATGCTGATCCGCTTTTTTAACGGTTTGGATAATAAGCACATTTGACGGGCATCATCAAAGACAATTCGGGCTTTGTCTCGGCTGACGGCGGCGGTGTAAATATCCTGTTGTCCGTTTTCCATTAATAAAAACCAGTTGGCAAGCACAGCGGCCACGGTTGATTTTGCGTTTTTGCGGGCAACTTGTACATAAGCGGAACGATATTTACGCAATTCCGTGTCTTTGTATTTAAAGCCTAGTAGATTCGCAAACAGGAAGATTTGCCAGTCTGAAAGCTCGATTGGCTTTCCTCGCAGTGGTCCTTTAACGTGCGGGCATAACCGGGAGAACTTAATAAACCGTTCCACAATGGCATTATCAAAGTAGAAATTCGGGTTTTCTAAGTCTAGAAAGTAACGGTTCACGGCTTGTCTTATGCGTTTGCAAGCGATAATTTCACCGCTTTTAACCTGCTGTGCGTACATTTCCCACGCTTTCATAGTTCGTCTAACTCGTCTTTTTCTTCGGTATCTATTGGGGTTTTACGGCGACTAACCGGATCAAAGCCTAAAAGTGCGGACATTTTTATCATTATTTTTTCAGCGTCTGCTTTGGCGGTAAGTGCCGGATTACGTGCTTCCGTGCCTTGTGAGTTGGTAATACTAAACCCTCGTTCGGATAAGTCTTTTACTTCGGCCCGATAAAGAGAATAGTTTGTACAGTACATTTCAAGGTGGATTAAATCAGCGTCTTGAATATCTCCCCGTTCAATCAGTTGTTTGATATGCGCTTTCCATTGTGATTTAGCTATATCGTCTAAATAATCGGGGGCTTTGGGTATCTTTTTTCGTGTCATTGATATTCCTTGTGATTCTTTTGGTCGACGCAATTTTGCGTTCACCTTTAACCAATCCATTTTTGGTTTCGTTGTTTATCCTCAAATTTGAGGAGACCGATCCAAAATTGGATCGGCTACTATATTTTCAAAAAAATTGCCGTGCGTAAAAATTGAGTTGGGGGGGCGGTTCTTAGCAAGGCGGATTTTCTTTCCAAAACTCCCCCCACCCGGTCTATCTGATTGTTTTAAAGGTATGGTGATAATAACCATTCCTTAGCTGCCTGTATGATAAGGTGTTCGTGTTATACGAATAGTTCAACCGTTACCATATAACCACGATTGATTTACTTCTTCGCACCATAACCACGCTTATCTATCACTCTTGTCTTATAACTGTGGCAATCACGACATAAGGCTTGATGATTAGATTGCACCCAAAACAACGGATCAGCCTGCCCGTTCTCTACGGGTTTAATATGGTCTATTACAGTTGCTGGTGTGTAGATTCCTTTCTCTAAACACATTACACAAAGCGGGTTATGCTTTAGATATTGTGTGCAGTATTTCGTCCATTTATGATCGTAACCGCGCTGACTTGCCGGCAATCGGTTATCTTGTTTCTTCTGTTGATGTTCATCACATCGCCCGCTTTTCACCCGGTTACGACAACCGGGAAAGGAACAACGTCTTAACGGTTGATATGGCATAGATTCACCTTAATACGCGCAAGGTTCTCTATAGACTTCCCATAATGCACTAATCGCCATGGGTGCGGGTGCAAGGTTAGCTGTATCGGTTACTGCTTCACGGTTTGCATAGAGATAGGCAATATACATTAAGCAACCAATCTTAATAGAATCATAGAAAGGGATTGTTTTATCCGTTTCATCATCGGCAAAGGTTTTCCCGATATGGCGTTGTGCAACCTCAAGGGCTGCGGATTTATAACCTTCAAGCAATGAATCATCATAATCGTGATCGATGTTTAAATGCGCTTTGATTTCATCAAGATCAATGTTCGCCATAGGCTTCACCTTCCTTACACATTAATTGCAGTTCTCTGTGTGATTCTCTGCTATCAATAACCGAATAAATATCAAATAGACGTTTACCATACTTAACCCGCATTTTATTTGTTATTCCTTCTTGATAACGAATGCGGATTCTTATAATGTTCTCACCCATTTGGAATGGGCCGCTAAAATATTCTCGCCCTTGTAATGGTTCAATACTTGCCCGCACTTCTGCAACGTCTTTCCAAATGGGTGTTGATGCGCCGTAAGTATTGTTCTCTCGTTCCTTTTTGTAGTTACGTTTTTGAATAGTGATCACCTTGTTGTAAATACCGGCTCTAATTATTCTCGCCATCGTTTACCCCTGTTTTCTGATTCCCACCATCACCGCGCTTAACTTCTACAGTTTGTTTCCATGCTTGGCTAAATTCATCTCCACCGTTATAAGGTGGCAAGCCTTCACGTCTGCGCACTTCATTCGGCGACATCACTCCCGCTTTAATTGCTACGTCATAACTATTGAATCGTTCGCTTTGACTTGTTCGTAAAAGATCGCTTGTGTCAAACTCAATCAAATAACGTTTTGAAGAATTGACCATTAAATCAATCATCAACGCGTCCTTTAATTGCTGTTCAAAGTTAGTGAGCCACGGACGCAAAGTTTGAGATAAAAACGCCCGGCTTGCTTCACTGAAATTGGCATAGCTACTGTTTGAATAATCTTGAAGAAAAATTGGGCTGATGTTGTAAATTCGAGCAATATCGGAAATAGTAAACGTGCGGCTTTGTAACCATTCCGCATCTTGGTTTGTCATACCTAATTGTTTATATTCCATTGAGCCTTCAAGAACGGGTGTTTTCCCCGCATTCCTTGCGCCTTTGTAACGTTCAAGTGCTTTGATTGCTTTCTGCGCTTTCGCCTCGTCTAGCCACTCTTTTGTTGTAATTAAACCGCTAGCCATCAATCCGTTTTTCATAATGGCTGATCCGTGTTTCTGTTGGGCTAATCCTAATCCCACTGTTTCACGACAAATTGTTACCGGCGAACGTCCCATAAATCCATCAAGGGAAGAATGGCGCAAATGCAAGATTTCATCTTGTAAATAGTTTGTGGTCTTACCGTCTAAATCAATGATTTGATAAATATATTCACCACCGACTTTACGATAAATATTAACCGAACTTGGCGGATAAGGAATTAAGCTGATTGGTTCGCCCTTGCTATCCCACCCAATCACCGCATAAGCATTGCCAGTTAAAAGACAATGGCGCATCGTGGTATATTTGAACTGATACGGGGTTTGGCTACGATTCGGCATTTCATTTAATAAATAATCTACCGGATGTTTATAAATTCGTTCTCGGCCATCGTCCTTTAATCGATACAAATAACAAGGCATAGACGCGACCGCTTTGGCAATCACCGTGACCGCATTCATCACTGCCGGCAAGGCTTCGGCTGTTTGTGGGCTGACAAATTCACCTGCACCGGTATTAGATACGCCTAAGTAAGAGAGAAGTTCATCAATAGCAATGGGCGCACTACGTTGTTCTTTTCGTTTAAATGGATTCCACATATTAAGCCCCCACCACATCAAGCCATTGTTTAAAAAGTGCGGTCGGTTTTGATTGTGTTTTTTCTTTGGCGGCCACCATCGAGCGCTTAGCAATTTCTACGCTACTTTCCGGATATGCCGGAATGCTTGTTACGGTGATCTCAAATAGTTCAGCTTTGCTTACCGTGCGTTGACAAGGTTCGGTGTCAAAATTCCATTTTTCTTCTTTGGCCCAAAAACCGAAAGACATTCCTCGAATATCACCACGTTCTACGCTAATTAATAAATCTTTTCCGAGCGTAGTTTCAGGTGGGGTAAGTTCAAAACGCAAACCAATAGAATCTTCTTCAAGTTTCAATGTTCCCGCACTGGTGCGTCCTAATAGTTTCGTGTGATCGTGTTCAAATAACGCTCTCACATCATCGCTACTGCTTAAACTCTCTGTAAAGGCATTCGGGCTAAATTGCTCGACAAAATCGCAATATAGGACTTCCGAGGGGCTATTCCACCGAACCACATAACCGACTAATTTTTGATTTTCTTTATCCGTTGAAAGTGTGGAAGAACGGATCTCAAATTCTTTACTCATACATGACCTATTAAGCAAAAAAGGGGCTTTCTTCGCCCCTTGTGGTTTATGCTGTGGTTTCAATCAATTTGATAGCATTAGAATCAACCACGCCACCACCTAAATATTTATCGGTGTGGACCTTATAAAAGCCCGGCTTGGTTAAATTATCCGGTCGGGTTCTTACGCCTGTTTCATGATCGACAATGAAATAACCGCGTTTAAAATCACCGAAAGCTAACACGGCTTCATTTGCACCACCCGCTGGAATCGTTTCGAGGAAATAAACAGGGCGACCCAAAAGGGTAGAAGGTGCACCAACAGTTAAACCATCACGCCAAATAAAATCACCGTTTTTATTTTTGAGTTTCTGCAATGCAGCAGCAATAGTAGAAGACATCACCCAAACGGCATTTTTACGGTATTTACTATGAAGGGTATAGAACAAGTCAATTAGTGTGTCTGCCGTGATTTTATCTGCGCCGGCAACCTCTAATTTCTGTAATTTACCAAAGGCGCGCACTTTGTCGTTTTCGGTTGTGCGCTCATAAGTCAGTAAACCTTTTGATTTTTTAGATCCATCACCGGAAGTTAAATCCACTTCTTCGGTTTCGGTGAAAGTTTCTGAAATTTCATCAGTTAGCCAACCTAAAACATCAATGCTTGAGAAGTCCAAAATCTCTTGTGTGGTTTTCGGATAAGCATAGATAGAATTTAATGCAATGGTGACTTCATGAAGTTTTGGCGTTGCCGTACCATTACGCGCAACACCTTCCTCACCATGTTCCACTACTGCGCCACCGGCGGAGACTAATTTTTTGTATTCTTTCGCACCAATAGGCAAACGCACCACATTACAAATTTGGCGCATTACGCTATCATCGGTTAAGCGTTTCATGACTTCTTTGTCTAATTGAGGGATCACGGAATAGCCGCCATCTTCTCCATTGGCCGTGGTAAGGTTACGTAGTTCACCTGTTTTAATGTAATGGCGCAATTCATCATTTGAGAATTGTTTTGCGCTGCGCTGTTCTACCGGATTTACATTGCCGGCAAGATTGCGTTCTTCATCTGCTACGGTTTCATAACGGGTGATTTCATCAGTTAATTGATTAATTTCACCTTTTACCGCTTCAAAGTTTGCCGTTTCGGTTTCATCTAAAGAGCGGTTTTCTTTTTCTGCTTTTTCAAGCATAGCGCGCATTTCTGCGACTTTAGCTGCCTTTTGTTGGCGTAATTCTAAAAGTTTTTTAAACATAATTTTCTAATCCTTAATCATCATAAGAAACGGCAAATTGAACAGTCGCACTAATCCATGTTGCTTGCTCTTCGTCATAATCATAACGATAACCTTTTAAAGAAGTATCATTTAAAAAGTTGAATTCATTATTACGGATAGCAAGGCGAACCGTTTCCGCAATATCGTCTAATTCGCCTTCTCCACTATTCGGTTTCAAGTAGATAGCAACATTCAAAAGTGCATCAAATTCACCATCACACATTGATACTTCTTGAGCGCCAATATCTTCTAAATAGATAGATAATGCCGGACATTGTTCTGTTGCGTTTAATGCAACCAATCGACCATTAAAGAAACGGCTGATTTTATTTTTTAATAAGGGTGTTAAAACACTGATAACTTCAGTTCTAATCTGATCGTGGATAATCATAATCTGTCCTTTTGGGTAGCCTTAATTAAGACGGCTTATAAAAAGCCCATAGAACAATA
Source organism: Rodentibacter caecimuris (assembly GCF_001019715.1). GTDB lineage: Bacteria > Pseudomonadota > Gammaproteobacteria > Enterobacterales > Pasteurellaceae > Rodentibacter > Rodentibacter caecimuris. The sequence goes on along the minus strand of NZ_BBXJ01000001.1, from coordinate 519,134 downwards.
TAATCACCTGAAAACTAAAGTAAATAGCTTAAATTTCAATAGATTAGCTACGAAAAGATACGATAGGTAAGCTAAATTTAATTGATTGTTTTTTAATCAGGCGAGTAAAAGAAAAAAGGATTTTTTATAGATTATTTGAAATTTTATATTAGTGAATAGTAGTGAATACCTAGTGAACACTATAATAAAAGGTATTCACTAATATAAATATATAATAAATAAAGAGTTTTTATAGAAAAATAGTTAAAAGTGAACAGGTGAACACCTTTTTATAAAAAAATAAACTATTAAGCAAAAAAATGGTAAAATCCGATACACGATTAGGTAATTTTAGTCTGGGTTTAAAATATAGTAACACGTTTTGTAACACAGATTCGTGTGTGCAAAAATAAGTCTTTTAATATTAATGTCTTATGGCTTATATCAAGTCTCGCCCAGGCACCAAAATACTTTTCAAAGTCTTTCGTAATCACTCGAAAGGCTTTTTTACGTTAGTTAATTTAGTCAGAATTTGTCAGTTTTATTTTTTAACTAATTAGGAGAAATCTATGAACTTCCCCAAAATCGCTGAACAAGTGATAGAAAAGCTAGGTGGTAAAAGTAATATCGCCACGGCGGCACATTGTGCGACGCGCTTACGTATCGTTTTAAATGATGAAAGCAAAGTTGACAAAGAAGGTATTGACAATATTGAGGGGGTGAAAGGACAGTTTTCTGTTGCCGGTCAATATCAAATTATCTTCGGCTCCGGTACTGTGAATAAAGTCCATACAGAGCTTACCAAACAACTAGGTATTGGTGATGTCAGTAAAGCGGAAGTGGCGGAGGTTGCAGCTGGTAACCAAAGTTTATTACAACGTTTGGTGAAAGGTTTGGCGGATATTTTCGTACCAATTATTCCGGCAATTGTGGCGGGCGGTTTATTGATGGGGATCCACTCCATGCTAACCTCTGTCGGTTTCTTTTGGGAAGGGCATTCAGTCGTCAGTAAATATCCTAAAGTGTCTGATTTAGTTGATTTCATCAATACGATTGCTAACGCGCCATTTGTGTTTTTGCCGGTATTACTTGGTTTCTCGGCAACCCGAAAGTTTGGTGGCAATCCGTTCTTAGGGGCGGCTTTAGGGATGCTTTTAGTTCATCCGGCGTTGGCTGATGGTTGGAATTATGCAAAAATCTTAATGGAAGATAAGATTCAGTATTGGAATATATTTGGGCTTGCAATTGAGAAAGTCGGCTACCAAGGAACCGTGATCCCAACTATTATTTCTGCTTGGGTATTAGCGACGTTAGAAAAAACACTCCGTAAATTTGTGCCTTCTTATCTGGATAATCTTGTCACACCATTATGCTCGCTTTTTATTGCCGGTTGCTTGGCATTCACTGTCATTGGGCCGATTGGTCGTGAAGCGGGTTCATTAATTTCAACGGGTTTAACTTGGCTATATGATACGCTTGGCTTTGTGGGCGGGGCAATTTTCGGTACTTTCTATGCGCCAATCGTGATTACCGGTATGCATCAAACCTTTATTGCGGTGGAAACCCAGTTATTGGCAGAGGTTGTCCGCACAGGCGGTACATTTATCTTCCCAATTGCCGCGATGTCAAATATTGCGCAAGGGGCGGCATGTTTAGGGGTAGCATTGGCATTAAAAGATCCAAAAGTGCGTGGTTTAGCCGTACCATCAGGGATTTCCGCATTATTAGGAATTACGGAACCGGCAATGTTTGGTGTGAACTTACGTTATCGTCAGGCTTTCTTTGCTGCAATGATTGGTTCTGGCTTGGCAAGTGCTTTTATCGCATTCTTCAACGTGAAAGCCATTGCATTAGGGGCGGCGGGGTTCTTAGGTGTGCCGTCTATTAAACCGGATAGTTTGGCTATGTATAGCGTTGGTATGGCAATTTCCTTTATCGTAGCATTTAGCCTATCTTTTGTTATGGTAAAACGTGCGAACGTAAAAGCTTAATCTACTATTAAAAAGTGCGGTCAATTTCGACCGCACTTTTATCTTCTAATCTAATTGTTTTAAATAATTTATCCCTAGATTTCTCATTTGTTTGATAATCCATTGCTGTTTTTTACGTACCAATGCACTCGGTTTTTTGACTTTATAAATAATGGGGTTTGGCAAAACTGCTGCCAGTAATGCCGCCTCGGATTGCGTTAGATTTTTAGCTGATTTATTAAAATAAAAACGACTTGCTGCTTCAACACCAAAGATTCCATCACCAAATTCTGCAATATTTAAATACACCTCTAAAATCCGTTTTTTTGACCAACTCAGTTCTAATAACATAGTGGCGGGAACTTCCAATCCTTTACGGAACCAACTTTGTCCATGCCAAAGCATCAAATTTTTAGCCGTTTGTTGAGAAATGGTCGAGGCGCCACGGACTTTACGTGTCGATTTCTCGTTATATTTGAAGGCTTTTTGAATTGCAGTGAAATCGAAACCGTAGTGAGAGGGAAATTTTTGATCTTCCGCTGCAATCACTGCAAGTTGCATATGGGGCGAAATTTTCTCAATATTTACCCAACTTGACGTTGCCCGATAATAGAAATCGCCTTGTAGCCAATGTCCGACTTGCTGTTGAATCATATAAGAAGAACAAGGTACGGGAACAAAACGAAAAAGAAGGATAAAAACAAAAACAGCGAAAAAAAGCCAGATTGTAATACGTTGCCAATTTTTCTTCCACCATTTAGGGCTGAATAACCGTAAAAGTGCGGTTAAAAGTTGCTTAGTTTTTTTCAACGCTATCAAGATGTTGTTTCATCCATTCCATAAAATCCGGATCCATCGTTTTGATCATATTTGAACCGCGTGTAATGGTGGCGGCACTGGTATTCAGATTTTGCTGAATTTCACGTTGAGATAAACTTTTATCTAAGAGCTGTGAAACAATTTGTAGGCGTAAGCCCACCGCATCACGTTCGTCAGCGGTGAGAAGTAAGGTTAAAAAATCTTGTGCTTTACCTTGTTCAAAAGCGGTTTGTAGCATGGCAAGAAAAGCGTTCCATTGATCTAAATTGCGACTGATATACATGAATCTCATCCTATACTATTAAACTAGTGCGCTTAGTATAGCCGATCAAACTCTTCCTGGCTAAAGGTTTGTGGATTTTCTTTATGTTGTAGCAGTTGGTAGTAAAAATCATAGGCTAACACATTTTGCACATAACCACGGGTTTCAAAAAATGGAATTGAGGCGATAAATTCATCCATCGCTAATTTTCCTCCTGCCCTTGACAGCCATTTTTCCACCCTATTTGCTCCGGCATTGTATGCGGCGGCAATGAGAATACGATTATTCGGGTATTTCATATTCAGTTCATTTAAATGTGCCGTACCGAGCAAAATATTATTGAACGGTTTGAATAAATCCTTTTCCGTTTGATAAGGTAATTGATTGTTATCGGCGGTTGCTTTGGCGGTACTTGGTAAAAGTTGCATTAATCCGCGTGCATTGGCGGAAGATTGCGCCATTGGATTCCAAGCACTTTCCTGACGAGCTATTGCCATTGCAAAGGTTTTACTTATAGAGTTATTAACTTTGACTGATTGGGGCATTAAAGCAATATCAAAATAGCTTTGGTAAGCGTTTGGCAGGCGTAAGGAAATATGATTCCAAGCTTTCGCAATAATTGATCCGTCCACACCTAAATCAAACCAACCTTGCCGATTAGAATATTCACTCAAAGCAATTTGTTTCGCTTGTTTTGACTCGGCGGAAATATGCTCAAGTAAAAAACGCCAACGCTGTTTAGCTGCACCTAGACGATCTAATTGTCGCAGTTCGGCAATTTCCTCTAGTGCGGCACGGTGATGCTTTATAAGAGCAAGTGTTGCTTTCTCATTTAATGTGGTTTGAGGCAATTCAATGCGATAGTCCGCACCACGATTTTGAGGGTTAAGCATGGCTTTGGCTAACATTGGATAAAAACCACGTTCTTTGGCAAGTGCGGTTAAAATTTCTTGTGTTTTTTGTGGATCACTTTTTGCGAGCCAATAACGCCATTCTTGTTTTTCCTTGCCTTCTTTCGAAAGCGCATTTAGCCAAGGCATAAGATCGGTTTTCTGCCAAATTGCCATACGGAGTCGGCGTTCAATCAGATTATCGGCATTTAATGCTAAGATCTCAGCATCACGCCATTGCTGAAAATGAGGGGTTTCATTATCAAAAAAACGGCTGATAAACGCGATTTTCCAATCACGAATTTGCGTGTCGCTTAGTTGCCAATTTTTCGCCCATTGTAAATAAGGGGCAAAATCAGGATTATCCATATTTTCGGGGAGCGTACGTAAATAACGTGAAAACCCTTGTATGACGGCAAATTGGTCTCGGATTTTGCCATTCTTGTCATCAGGTAATGTATCCGCAAGTGTTTTTAAATTTGCCGGATTTTTTAGTAAATCAGCATAAACTTTTAGTTTGATCAGGATTGTTGGATCTTCTTTTATATTATTAGAGTTCTCTAATTCTCCCGCCAGTAATACTAAGCCTTTCACATCATTTTTTGTGAATAAGTTTTGCGCTTTTTGATAAATTTTGTCTGTTGTTCTGCCACCTTTGGAATACCATTTTTTCCATAGCTCGGAATCGTTCGTAAGTTCGCCATTATTGAGCCAGAATATTTCAAAGCGGTTCAAAATATCCGTTTCTTGAGTGGGTTGATTTTTATTGGACGCTGATGGTTTTTGAGCGAGCTGATATTCCATGTTTAATGTGGCAATTTGCATTGCTAAACCATTTGGTTTGATCTTTTTGGCATAATCCGCTAGGTACTCGGAGCCACTGTTATTTAGCAAGGTAAGAATACTTTGTTCTAAACGGGAACGGAGAAAATGTTGGGGATGTTTAGAGATATAATCCTCAATATCTTTTTTTAATGCCATCAGTTCAGTTGAAGGTGTATCACGAGTAACCAATTTTATTTGGCTGTCAAAATAGGCAAACCAAGCATCGGCTTGCAACGGATAGCCTTCCAAAAAATGGAGTAATGATAGAAAAACAGCTCGGTTTTCAAAAACACGGTTATTTTTTACCGCACTTTTCAATAGATTCTCAAGTTGTAAGAACGTTGCCCGCTGCTTTCGCTGTTTTAACTCGGCATGGTGTTGGCTTTGCTGCCATTTCAACTGTTCTTCCGCGAGATTAACGGTTGGTGTGTTTGCGAATTTATCGGTATTTGTATTCGCTCTGATGGATTGAGAAAGTGCGGTTAAAATTGCAAGCGAAATAAGGGGGAGTTTTTTCATACCATTCCTGTAAAATGAGAATTTATGCCTTGTTAGGTGGCGTTAGCTTTACGGTATTGATGTTCAAATTTATACGGTTTAATTAACAAAAAAAGCGAATTCTTAGATTCGCTTTTTCATATATTAGTTCCCTTAGAACACTTTTTTGAACGGTTTCACCGTCACTTCACCATAAACCCCTGCTGCTACATAAGGATCTTGTGCAGCCCAGTCTTTTGCAGCGAGCAGGCTGTCAAATTTTGCTATGACGGTAGAACCGCTGAATCCCGCATCGCCGGGATTTTCGTCATCAATAGCCGGATTTGGGCCGGCAGTAAGCAAACGATCTTCGGCTTGTAACTGTTTTAAACGGGCTAAGTGTTGTTCTCGAACGGCAAGGCGTTTTTCAAGCGTGCCGGGAATATCTTGAGCAAAAATAACGTAATACATGGTTTTCTCCTTTAAATATTTTTAGTTTGTTGGTTTTCATATTCTTGAATGGAGGCGAGGGCTTTTTCCAGTTCATGGTTGCCTTCGCGTGGAATACTACGTGATTTACCGTTGCTATCTACTGCGACAAAGGTAAATACAGCATCGGTTACGCAGTAGCGTTCACCGATAGGTTCACTGGCAACTTTTTTCACCCAGACTTCAACTTTAATTTGAATAGAAGAGCGCCCGATTTTTAGGCATTGACCGTAGCAGCATACCACATCACCCACTGCAATAGGTTTGATGAAATTCATTCTTTCTACGGCAACGGTAACAACCCGTCCGTGAGCAATTTCTTTAGCTAAAATTGCACCGCCCATATCCATTTGCGACATAATCCAGCCACCGAAGATATCTCCGTTTGCATTGGTGTCGGAAGGCATAGCAAGGGTGCGGAGTAGTAATACGCCTTTCGATTGGCGACCATCTTTATCAATAAAATTTGAGGACATTAATTCTCTCCATCTTTATGGTTATTTTGTTCGTCTTTTGGTAAATATTTATAAATGTAAGCCGCGGAAATCAGCGTGGCAATGATCGTCATTCCAATTAAGCCGAAAGATTTAAAATCAACCCAGGCTTCTTCCGACATATTGCGGCTAATATAAATATTCACCAACATACAAATGATAAAGAAAATTGCCCAGCCGAGATTGAGTTTATTCCAAGCCTGCTCCGGTAACTTAATTTCTTTACCGAGTAATTTTTTCACTAAAGGTATTTTGAATTGAAATTGTGCCACAAGCAATATGATGGCAAAAAGCGCATTTACAATAGTGACTTTCCATTGCAAATAACGTAACTCATTGAAATAAGCGGTTAAAAGTCCGAAAAAAACAACCGCACTTGCCATGATTTTTTGTTGTTTTTCAATGGCGCCGTATTTCCATTTTAAGATCACCATTTGTAAGATGGTCGCCACCACTAAGACGATTGCCGCATCGCGTACGCCGCTCAGTTTATAAGTGATAAAAAATAAGATTAGCGGAATAAATTCAAGTAGTTGTTTCACTTATGACTCCTTCATAAATAAGCTGTAAAAACGATAGGTTACCACCAGCATTAGGATATTTAATAATGAGGCAAAGCCGCTTACGATCAGTATAAAAATCATATTGTTAGATAGGGTGGTGAGCTGAAAAACTAATGTCGGTACAACAAAATACACTAGTAGGGAGTAAATAAACAATGCGCTTTTTTGCGTTCGCCCTTGTAGCCAAATTTTTTGCAGACTTTGTCCGATACCGTCTTGTGTCGTTAAGTAGTGGGTAGTCGATAAATTTACACGTATAAAGAACCAAATACCGAAAATAACCGCTACAAGCGAAATTATTGAGGGAGAGGTTTTAGTGAGTACTGCCGCACCGATTTCAAATAAGCCAAGAAATATAGGAATAACAACAATAAGTTCTAAGATCACAACACCGATAAAACGTGAAAGAGTTGTACTGAATGTTTGCCCTAAAGTGCGGTAATTTTGTTGGCTGATTTTATGAATTGTCAGCAATCCCCACGCACTCAAAAAAGTGGTTGCTAATTGTGCGATAGAAAAGGATGTTAAAAAGCCAATGACATCTATATTTGCCATATCAAAAGTATTGGTATCGACCAAGGCTTCTTGAGAATTAATCGATGGGCTTAATAATATGCTTAAAACTTGTATCATAAATAGGATTAATACAAGTTGAAGCATTATTTTTTGCTGATTACGGAAAAAATTCCAGCTATCTTGTAAAACCTGCGTAAAGTTAATTTTCATTCAATTTTCTCTTTGTCAAAAGTGAGGCAATTATACCTTGTTTATAGGGTTCTGCCATTTATCTATATAAAAATTCTACCCCTTGATAGGGAATAAATTTTGTGATTTTAAGTTTTTAGGCTGAAAATTGTACTGATTTCACCTAAATAATTTTATTAAATGTTTAAAACCTTGAATTAGATCACAGAATTGATACTCAATATGGAGTATATTACAAACCGCAAATAGCCATAGTCTTTTTATGGTTATGAATTAAACATTATACTTAAGGAGTTCAATATGAAAAAAACAGCACTAGCATTAGGTTTAACCGCCGCATTATTTGCCGGTGTAGCAAATGCTCACCAAGCCGGGGATGTGATTTTACGTGCCGGTGGCGTGTTTGTGTCAGCAAATTCTGAATCTACTACTAAAACTGCAGTGCCGGTTAATTTAGAGGTAGGTGATAATGCACAGTTAGGCTTAACCGGTACCTATATGTTTACTGATAATATCGGTTTAGAATTGTTAGCTGCAACGCCATTTTCACACAAAGTGAAAGCAAACGTGCCAGGATTAAGTGCTTTAACGAATGGTGCTGTTGGCGATAATTTAGGTAATGTAGTGAAAGTGAAACAATTACCTCCGAGTCTATATTTACAATATTATTTCTTAGATAAAGATGCTGGTTCTCGTCCATACCTTGGTGTAGGTTTAAACTACACTCGTTTCTTTAATGCAAAATCAACAAATACGTTAATTACCGATGTTAACGTGAAGAAACATTCTTTTGCTCCGGTTGTCAATGCGGGTATTGATATTAAATTAACCGATAGTTTATATTTGAATACGGCAATGTGGTACACCCGCATTAAAACTACCGCTAAATTTAAAGTTCCGGCTGTAACAGCTGGCTATGAACACGAAGTAAAACTTAAACTTGATCCATTTGTGTTCTTCGCAGGTTTAGCGTATCGTTTCTAATTGTAAATTGTCCTCTAGTTATCAAAAAAGCGATGAAATCATTCATCGCTTTTCTTTTTACTCACAGGCATAACCTTGCTTTGGTAGTGGTTTTCCGTCTAAATAGGCAATGCCTTCTTTTAGACTTAAGCGATCTTCAATAAACCATTTAATCACCATCGGGTAAATACGATATTCTTGCTCTCTTGTACGTAATTCAATATCTTCCACAGTATCGTTTGGGAAAATGGGAACTTTTGCCTGCAAAATAATGGCACCGCCGTCCATTTCTTCATTAACAAAATGAATGGTTGTACCGTGTTCCGTATCGCCCGCCTCTAAGGCACGTTGGTAGGTATTAAGTCCCGCATATTTCGGCAGTAGGGAAGGGTGAATATTTAAAATTTTTCCTTGGAAGCGTTGGGTAAACTCAGGCGTAAGAATCTTCATATAGCCGGCAAGCACAATCAGGTCAACGTCAAAACTTTCCAAATAATCGCCAATTTTGCGATCCATTTCCTGATTATTTATAAAATCTTGGCGCAAAAAAACACTTGTAGGAATGACCGCACTTTTAGCCCGTACAAGCCCGAAAGCCTCAATTTTATTACTAACAACGCATGCAATTTTGGCCGGGATAAAACCTTTTTCACAAGCATCAATGATAGCTTGCAGATTACTTCCTTGTCCTGAAATCAGAACGGCAATTTTTTTCATAAGTGTCCTAAATATAAAAGAAAAGGCGAATTTTTATTCGCCTTAAATGGAAAGAAGATTATTGAATCACAACTTGCGCTTCGTCGTCCGCAGCCTGTTCAATATGCCCAATAAGCCAAGCATTTTCACCGGCTTGTTTTAAAATCGCTAAAGCGGTTTCCACTTGATTTTGTGGAAGGGCAATTACCATACCGACACCACAGTTAAAGGTGCGGTACATTTCATAAGTGGAAATATTACCTTGTTCTTGCAACCATTTGAAAATCGGCTGCCATTCCCAACTTTTTTCATCAATGACAGCTTTAGTATTTTTTGGTAAGACGCGTGGAATGTTCTCCCAAAAACCGCCGCCGGTAAGATGGGCGATAGCGTGAACATCCGTTTGTTTGATCAGAGATAAAATAGATTTTACATAAATTTTAGTCGGCGCAAGCACTTGTTCGCTTAATGGTTTACCGGCTAATTGTTCGGTTGCCGGATTCACACCGGAAACATCAATCACTTTACGGATTAAAGAATAACCGTTTGAATGTGGGCCGCTTGAACCTAAAGCAATTAATGCATCACCGCTACGTACTTGACGACCATCAATAATTTCGGATTTTTCAACTACCCCAACACAGAAACCGGCTAAATCGTAATCGCCTTCATGGTACATTCCGGGCATTTCGGCTGTTTCACCGCCGACCAAGGCACAGCCTGATTGAACACAGCCTTCTGCAATACCTTTCACCACATCCGCCGCTACATCGACTTCTAGTTTTCCGGTTGCATAATAATCTAAGAAAAAGAGAGGCTCAGCCCCTTGTACCACCAAATCATTGACGCACATTGCCACCAAATCCACGCCGATAGTGTCGTGTTTTTTTAAATCAATCGCTAAGCGTAATTTTGTCCCGACACCGTCCGTACCTGAAACCAAAATAGGTTCTTTGTATTTACTTGGGATGGCACACAATGCACCGAATCCGCCTAAACCGCCAATCACTTCAGGGCGGGTTGTACGTTTTACGTGTGGTTTGATTCGTTCGACAAGTTCGTTCCCGGCATTAATATCCACACCGGCATCTTTGTAACTTAATGATGGTTTGCTCACAATGTTTTCCCGTATTAATTAAATGAAAAAATCAGTGCGGATTGTAACAGCTTAGGCAATCGTTTGCGACAAAATTTTGAGATAAAAAAGACCGCACTTTTTGAAAGTGCGGTCAAATTTAATGGGGTTTTAACGATTAGCCAATTCAAAGATCATCGCTTCCGCTTGGCAACTAAAGGTAAAACTTGCGCTTAATTGTACACCATCTTCAACCGGTGATATTTCACTCACAATCTCGCAAGGCTCACTTTCTGTTTTACGTGCTTTTTCCGTTAAACGGGCAAGGACTTGCTCTGCTTCAGCTTGGGTAGAGTAGATTTGAACCATATTTACGGTACAATCCGAGCCGTCAATAATTGTGCCGACATCTACACAGCTACAAGTTAAAGATTCTTCTGCTTTACATTTTACAGTCATATTTCGTCCTTATTTTTGAAATTTAGTGGCGTTATTTTAGCATTTTTAGAAATCGATTGAAAACCGACCGCACTTAAAATCAAAATTTCTACTGGTCGGAACTCTATAAAAATAAACAAAATAAATTTGCACTCTAATCAATGGAGTTTTAGAATTCCGCGTATTTTATTTTTTGTATGAATAACAAAGGGTTCCAAATGAAAAAATTTAATCATTCCTTATTAGCAAGTATAGCGTTAATTACAGCAGGTGGTGTAAATGCCGCAGCATTCCAGTTAGCGGAAATTTCTACCTCCGGTTTGGGGCGTGCCTATGCCGGTGAAGCTGCGATAGCGGATAATGCTTCTGTCGTGGCAACAAACCCGGCGTTGATGACTTTATTTAAACGTCCTGAAATTTCTTTTGGCGGTGTTTATGTTGATGCAAAGGTTAATCTAAAAGGAGAATTTACTTCAGATTCACCACAAGTCAGTAGATTGTTGGCTAATAAAAATGCAAATCAAAACAAGGTTGTACCTTCGGCTTTTGTTCCAAACGCTTATTTTGTTTATCCGATTAACGAGAAATTTTCTGTTGGTGGAGGAATGAACGTTCCTTTTGGATTAAAAACGGAATTTGATTCAGATTATAGTGCGGGTATATTTGGCGGAAAAACAGATTTAACGGCGATTAATTTAAATCTTAGCGGTGCTTACCGTATTTCAGAGGGCTTGAGTTTCGGTTTAGGTATTAATGCACTTTATACCAAGGCAAAATTAGAGCGAACAGCTGGTGTTGGAGCTGATTTAATTAATGCCCAGGTAAGTGCTCAAGCTGGTCGCCCTGTGAAAGTGTTGGATAGCAGTGATGTTGTGACACGTTTACAAGACAATGAATGGGGATTCGGTTGGAATGCCGGATTAGTTTATGAATTTAATGATCGTAACCGTTTAGGGGTCGCTTATCATTCTCCAATTACTGTGAATTATAAAGATAATACCGCTTTCAATCGTACGTTAAATCGTACCGATACGGCAGAATTGGATCTTGATTTACCGGCGTATTGGGAGATTTCCGGTTATCATAAAGTAACGGATAAATTTGCGTTCCACTATAGCTATAAATATACAGATTGGAAACGTTTTAAAGAGCTGAAAGCAACCTATAATAGTGATGGCACTACCGCTTTACAAAAAGATGAATATTTCCGTGGCAATTCCCGTATTGCCTTAGGGGTTTCCTATGAGGCGACAGATAAACTGACTTTACGTAGCGGGATTGCCTATGATGAAACAGCCGCAGATTCGTATCATTCTGCTTCTATCCCGGATACGGATCGGACTTGGTATAGTTTAGGCGCAACCTATAAAGTGACGCCGGATTTATCAATTGATCTTGCCTATGCTCATTTAAAAGGTAAGAAAATCACCTTTAAAGAGGAGCAAGAAAAAGTTCCTTTTGCGGTGAATTATACGAGCAAATCCACGGCTAATCTTTACGGTTTAAACGTAAATTATCGTTTCTAATTTAGTTAAAAATTTCGCATAATAAAGCGTACTTCGGTACGCTTTTTTTATATTAAAACGAGGCTCAAAATGACCGCACTTTACTACACTTATTATCCTTCTCCGGTGGGAAAACTCTTGATCTTGTCTGACGGTGAACACATCACGCATATTGATTTTGAAAAAGAGCAGTTCGAGCCGAATCCTAAATGGGTTGAAAAAAATGATCTCCCCCTTTTTCAAAAAGTGCGGTTGGCTTTTGATCGTTATTTTAAGGGAGAAGCGGAGACATTTTCAGATATTCCCTTGAAAGCTGAGGGAACGCCATTCCAGCAAGCAATTTGGCAGGCTTTACGACAAATCGGTTATGGTGAAATATCGAGTTATGGCGAATTGGCGAAAATGATTAACAATCCAAAAGCGGTGCGTGCTGTGGGCGGCGCGGTTGGCAGTAATCCGATTAGCATCATCATTCCGTGCCATCGTATTTTAGGCAAGGATAAAACTCTAACCGGCTTTGGTGGTGGCTTAGCTGCAAAACGCTTTTTACTGGAGCTAGAAAAAATTTCTTACGTTGATAAAGGAACGGAATATACCCGCCCCCGTTTTTTTAAGAAATATAACGAATGATGCCACAAACATTAACGCAACTTCTTCAACGGGCGCAATCTATTGCCGGATTAACTTTTGGTGAACTTGCCGATGAGCTTACTATCCCCGTTCCCCCCAACTTAAAACGTGATAAAGGCTGGGTGGGTATGCTTTTAGAAACGGCATTAGGGGCTACTGCAGGCAGTAAAGCCGAACAGGATTTTGCCCATCTAGGGGTGGAGCTTAAAACCTTGCCGATTAATGAGCAAGGTTTTCCGTTAGAGACGACATTTGTCAGCCTTGCGCCATTAACACAAAATTCCGGTGTGCAATGGGAAAATTCACATGTTCGCCATAAATTGTCTTGCGTACTTTGGATCCCGATTGAAGGGAGCCGACATATTGCGTTGCGTGAGCGCCATATTGGCACACCGATTTTATGGCAGCCTAGTTCTGAACAAGAGCAGCAATTAAAGCAAGATTGGGAGGAATTGATGGAATATATCACCATGGGAAGGCTTGATGAAATTACCGCCCGAATTGGGGAAGTGATGCAGTTACGACCAAAAGGCGCTAATAGTAAAGCGATCACAAAAGGGATTGGAAAAAATGGGGAAGTGATAGATACGCTGCCATTGGGATTTTATTTGCGGAAGGAGTTTACAGCGGGGATATTAAGGGAGTTTTTGAACGATGAGTTTTTCCGATGGTAGCTTACTTTTTTCTGCACGACTCTTTTTCCTTGTTTCCTTTGTTCAATTAAATTGGATTAACAGAAATTTTCTGAACTCGCTACAGGCTGCTCAAACAGACTAAAATTTTCTATTGTCAGTGATGGTTAATTAAAGAAAAACAATCTCAAAATCAACCGCACTTTTTTAATATTCGAATGAAACAGTGCCCCATATAAATCGCCTTTACGACTTGGCATTTTTAGCTAAATTTGTATTGTTTGAGCGTAGCGAGTTTACAAATTTAGCGTTAAGAAAATGACAATAAAGTAAAGAGCAGTGATTTAACTGGGGAGTGTTTTCTTTTACACTAGTAAAAGAAAGTAGGTCGCCATCGGCGAAGCCCGATATTAATATCCCTAAAAGAAAAAGGTTTCTACTACAGAAACCTTTTCCAATATCAATTTTATTTAAATTCTTTACGCCACCTGAGTAAAAAAGTCCTTCAATCCGATTAATACATTATTTACCGCCACGGTTGCCAAAATTAACCCCATTACACGACTGATAATTGCTGCGCCGGAATTTCCAATAAAATGCTGAATCCGATTCGCGGCAAGTAATAGGATATAAGTGATTAATAATACGGCTAACATGATTCCAGCCGTAATAAATTGTTCGGTAAAATTAAAACGATGGTTATCGGTTAACAGTACAATCGCCATCATCGCACCCGGAGAGGCAATAGAAGGCACGGCAAGGGGATAGACGGCAACTTCGGTGATATTTGCCCTCATTTTCATTTCTTGTTCCGGTTTGCTTTCACCAAAAATCATGGTTAAAGCAAATAAGAAAAGCACAAGCCCGCCGGCAATTTGGAATGCCGGAAGCGGTACTTCCATTGCTTCAAATAAAACTTGCCCGCCTACAAGGAAAAAAAGCAAAATTCCGGCAGAAATAATCACTGCATTACGTGCGATTTTTCTGCGTTCTTCAAGAGAGAATCCTATGGTTTTTGAAAGGTAAACGGGAATTGAGCCGATAGGATCAATCACCGCCCAAAGTACAACGAACTGAACAATCAAAGAATCAAACATTTGCCTTCCTTTATTTATAGATTAAAAAACAACAAGTCCCAGCATTCTATCAGATAAATCGCGTAAAGTGCGGTTCGTTTTGCGCTATTTTGTGATATTTCCGGAAATGTGAAAAAAACCGACCGCACTTTGTAATTCATCGCCATAAAAAATTAACGGTATGCGGTTACGTTGCCAAGGTGGGACTTGTAATTCTTGCCAAATTTTTTTGATATCTTCTTTTGGGCGTTTAGGATGGCGTTTTATTTTTCCGGAATAACCAAAGCGAATTTGAATCGGTAAATCAGTGTGTGGCAGCTCGACAGAATATTGTTGCCAAGAAAAAATTAAATTTTCCGTTGTGCGCTGCAAATAAAGTTTACCAAGCTTGTCGGGAAGCGAAAGACAAGAATCCTGCATTTCAAGACAAATACCGCTTAGATCGGCAAAATTATCGGTAAGATACAGACAGGATTGATAACGGCGGATAACTTTTTTGCCTAAATGAAATTGCGGATTGGCCTCTTTTTTTGCCGTAATCACATCTTGTATCAGCTGTTCAATTTGGCGTTTACTCGGCATTTCACATTGATTTTGAGCCAACCACATTCTTAAAAGTGCGGTTTGTTTTGAGTATGAATATTGAAGGAAATTGTGCAGTTGGAATTCCGTTGGCGTTTGACAATGTTCAAGAAAACAGTCTTGTAGTAATTCATCAATCAGTTGTTGTTGCTCAAAACAATGTTGCGCGGAGCGTTGAACGGTCTGATCAAAATGTCCCCAACGTTCACGTAGTTTAGGCAAAATTTTATTGCGTAAAAAATTGCGCTCATAACGGCTATCATCGTTACTTTCATCGTGAACCCAGGTCAAATTTTCAGCCTGTGCATAGTTTTCTAATTGCTCACGGGTAACATTCAACAATGGGCGAAAAATGCTCATCCCGAATAATTCGCTTTGAGGCTGCATTGCGCTCAAGCCTTGTAGTCCACTCCCACGTTTGAGTGCAAGGAAAAAAGTTTCCGTTTGATCGTTTAAATGGTGGGCGGTTGCTAAGCATTCATTCGGCAGTATATGACGTCGAATAGCCTGATAACGAGCCTCACGAGCCCCCGCTTCAATGCCCTTGGTTCGATCGACTTGAACATATTCGATAACTAACGGAATATAAAATTGCTCGCATAAAGATTGACAGTGTTTAACCCAACTGTCGGCATTAGCGCTTAAGCCATGGTGGATATGGATTGCGCGAAGGTTAAAGTGCGGTTGGTTTTCGCTGTATTTTTTAAATAAAGCAAGCAGTGCGGTAGAGTCTAAACCACCGCTCAAGGCAATAAGGTAGTCTTGAGCGGGATTTTTTTTGAGTTGTTGTTCAAAAATAGAGAACAGATCCATCAGGCAATTTTTTCAGCTTTATATTGGCTGGTCGGATTTAAAATTTCAAAGCGTGCAGCAATGGTTTGTAATTCGTAAGAATTCAGTTCGAAGGTGGTTTTCATCACACCGGCAACTTCATTATTCATCGCTTCAAAGGCTTCGACATCCGATTTTCCGTTGAGTAAGTTCGCTAAGAACGTACCGGCAATTAAATCACCCACACCGACCGGTTCAAAATTGAACTGATAAAGCGGACGGCTTAAATGCCAGATCCCTTCAGGGGTTGCCATGATAATTTCAAAGGTATCGGGATCATTAATTTTTCCAACTTTACCCAAATGTTTTACCAGCACTTTTTTAACGCCTTTATCCAGCAAACCCCGTACTGCTTTTAATACGTCATCAAAAGAATTGATAGGGAAATCGCTGAGTTGGCGTAATTCATTAAGGTTTGGCGTCATAATATCCGCAACAGGGATAGCTTTCTCAATCAGTGCTTCTCGAACGCCATTTGCCACGACACAAATTTTTTCCGGATTCGGCATGACGGGATCGCATAAATAAAGCGCATTAGGATTGTGTTTCTTAATTTGTTCTAAGGCGTAAAGAATTTGATCTACTTGTTCCGGCGAACCTAAATAACCGGAAAGCAATGCATCGCATTCTTGTAATTTTTCGATATTATCTAAGCCGGTAACAATTTCACGAATTTGTTCTTGCGGAATAACCATCCCTGTCCATTTACCATATTGAGTATGGTTGGAAAATTGTACGGTATTTAATGCCCACACATCTACGCCTAATAGTTGCATTGGGAAGGTGGCGGATTTATTGCCGGCAAAGCCATACACGACGTGTGATTGGATGGAAAGTACGTTTTTCATAATTGCCTCTTGTTGGTTAATATTACATTCCATTATAAAACTTAGATAGCGCAAGCAGTATCTTGGATAGTTTATTGTTTAGGGGTAAGCCGTTTAATATCTTGGTAGATAATAGTTAATCAAAAATGGCTTACGGTTAAATTGAAAAGAGCGGATAAAATAACCGCTCTTTTTTTAAATTAATTAGCAATAGCCGTAAGACATCAAACGTTGATAACGTCTATTTAATAATTCTTCTTTATCTAATTTGTCAAGTTCTGCCAAATCTTCATTTAGGCGTTTTTTCAAATTGTTTGCCATCAACGTGTAGTCACGATGCGCACCGCCTAACGGTTCCGGTACAATGTTGTCGATTAATTCAAGTTCTTTTAA
The DNA here is from genome assembly GCF_001019715.1 of Rodentibacter caecimuris. Lineage (GTDB taxonomy): Bacteria > Pseudomonadota > Gammaproteobacteria > Enterobacterales > Pasteurellaceae > Rodentibacter > Rodentibacter caecimuris. Next base: position 502,013 of record NZ_BBXJ01000001.1, on the reverse strand, counting down.
ACGGGGAGCGGTAAGCCCCATTACTTCAGCCGCGGTTGAGGCTTTTTCTGCACTTTTCCATAGGATTGAGGCACAACCTTCTGGTGAAATCACGGAATAAGTAGAATATTGCAACATGTTTACTTTATCACCCACCCCGATCGCCAAAGCACCGCCTGAGCCTCCTTCGCCGATGACGGTACAGATTACCGGTACGGTCAATTGCGCCATTTCCCGTAAGTTATGTGCAATAGCTTCGGCCTGTCCGCGTTCTTCCGCACCGATTCCCGGATAAGCCCCCGGCGTGTCAATAAAGGTGATTATAGGAAGTTTAAAACGCTCAGCCATTTCCATTAAGCGTAAAGCCTTGCGGTAGCCTTCCGGTGCTGGCATACCAAAGTTGCGTTGTACTTTCTCTTTTACCGTGCGACCTTTTTGATGACCGATTACCATCACCGGACGACCGTCCAAACGTGCCAAACCGCCAATAATCGCTTTATCATCGGCAAATGCACGATCACCGGCAAGTTCGTCAAATTCAGTGAAAATATGGTTAATATAGTCAAGCGTATAAGGACGGTTTGGGTGACGGGCCATACGTGAAACTTGCCACGCATCAAGATTGGCAAAGGTTTTTTTGGTTAATTCATCGCTTTTCTTTTGTAAGCGTTTAATTTCATCGGTTAAATCAACTTCATCATTAGAGGCGGAGCGCAATGCACCGATTTTTGCTTCTAACTCGGCAATCGGCAATTCAAAATCTAAATATTCCGGAGTCATTTTTGTTATCCTAAAAAACACCATAAAAATCCACCGCACTTTATCAAGAATTAACTGGCGGCGCAAATAGTTTTCACTGGTTGGGCGAGCTTACAAACGAGCCTTTTTTAGTAATGACAGAACAAATAAAAATGTCGAGCAAATGACAACCGATGGGCCGGCTGCGGTGTCATAAAATGCCGAAAGCATTAATCCGCCAATAATTGAAAGCATACTGATCCCCACCGCAAAACCAGCCATGGATTCGGGGGTTTTGGCGAAACGGCGTGCCGTCGCTGCCGGAATAATTAATAGTGAGGTAATAATTAATGCACCGACAAATTTCATACTTAGCGCAATCGTCAGTGCGGTTAAAATCATCAAAATAAAACGCATTTTTTTGATGTTGATGCCTTCCACTTGGGCGAGTTCGGGCGAAACGGTAGTGGAGAGAAGGGCTTGCCAAAAATAGAGTAACGTACTGAGTACGATGGCTACACCGATACTGATATAAATTAAATCGGTGTAATTGATTGCCAACAAATCCCCGAATAAATAACTCATTAAATCAACCCGAACATTTTTTAATAAACCAACGGTTACAACGCCGAGTGATAAGCAACTATGGGCGATAATGCCCAATAAGGTATCAATAGAAAACTGCGTATGACTTTCTAGCCATACCATAACTATCGCTAAAATAAGAGTGAGGACGACTATCGCAATATAAGGATTGATTTGTAAGAAAATCCCCAATGCAACGCCAAGTAAGGCCGAATGAGCAAGCGTGTCACCAAAGTATGCCATTTTACGCCATACTACGAAGACCCCAAGCGGTGCGCTGATAAGAGACAACAAAATGCCGGTGAGCAGTGCCGGAAATAAAATTTCAAACATTACATATCCTTATTTTGACAACGATCGGCTGTGCCGTTACAACTACAGACATCGCCGTGTAAATTATGATGGTGATTGTGGCGATGAGTATAAAAGCCGACATTTTGTGAGAGTCGGTTGCCCCATAAACGTATAAATGTAGGATCATTTGACAGGGTTTCCGGTGTTCCGGCGCAGCAAATGTGTTGATTAATGCAAATCACTTCTTTACTGTCCGCCATTACAATATGTAAATCATGAGAAACCATCAACACGGCACAATTTAATCGTTGTTGGGTTTGATGAATGAGTTGATAAAGTTCCGCCTGACCGGTGATATCCACGCCTTGAGTAGGTTCGTCTAATACTAATAAATTCGGTTTGTTTAAAATTGCACGGGCGAGCAAGACCCGTTGCATTTCACCGCCGGAAAGTTTTTGCATATTATTTTTGCGTAAATGTGTAATGGAAAGTTGCTCAAGTGCGGTTGAAATTTCCTGTGTTTTCGCCCCTTTTTTTAAGGCAAGAAAACGTTCTACCGTAAGAGGTAAATTATGATCTAAGTAAATTTTTTGCGGCACATAGCCGATACGTACATTTTTACTATAAATGACTTCGCCTGAGGTCGGTTGTTGTAATTTTAAGAGGGTTTTTAATAATGTGGATTTCCCCCCGCCGTTTGGCCCGACGATAGTAATAATAGAGTGGGGATAAATACTTAAATTAATATTTTGTAGTGCTGTTTTTTGTTCAAATACCACATTGATATTCTTGAGTTCAATTAATGGAGAACTCGGATCGCATTGAATGGAATGAATTTGCATAATGCCGCCTATGTCAAATTTAGCGGCTAACCTTAGCTCATTTTGCCGTCTTTCTCAAGATATTCTCTCTTTGTGATGAATATTTCTACAACTTTTTTATCTGTTTTAGGGTAGAATGAACCTCTTTTATGATTCGTAGTCTGAAGACGATATTATTTCCACTTTAGGTATTTACCTTTGCAACACGTTAAATTAGCCCGAGACAGACGAAAGAGAAAATCCCGCATTAAAGTGGCGATTTTTTTTGTCGCATTGGCGTTAATTTTCAGTGGCGTTATGTTGGGTTTAAAAGAGAGTACGGAATCGGAACCTTCGGTTCAAACTAATCTTGAACCCGAAATGGTGGACGATGTGCAGTATCAACCCCTTAAACCTGAAGAAAATACACAGATCTCACAGGCGCCCGAGCAATTACAGACTGAGGAAGCAACTTCTTATGACGATGAATTGCAGGAACAAGACGATGAAGTGGAAGAAGTTAAGCCTGAATTTGATGATCTTAATGATCTTCCGCAAGATGCTCAGGATGCGTTGAGCGGTTTATTGGATGTCGCAGATCAAGCCTTACGTATTACTCATCAATTTAGCCATACTGTTGTACGTGGCGATACGTTAAAAGATGTATTGGAACTTTCGGGATTAGAAGATGATACGGCAAAGGGATTAATCGCTTCTTATCCGGAACTTAAAAATCTCCGTGTCGGGCAGCAATTTTACTGGATTTTAGATAAAAACGATCAATTGGAATATTTAAATTGGCTTGTTTCTGAAAAAGAAGAGCGAATTTATGAGCGTGTCGAAGAGGGAAAATTCAAACGTCAAATCTTAGAGAAACAAAGCGTTTGGAAAAAAGAAGTATTGAAAGGGAAAGTGAGCGGCTCTTTTGCAGCCAGCTTACGTTCTTTAGGTTTAGAAGGACGCCAAATTGCCCAATTAACTTCCGCGTTACAATGGCAAGTGAGTTTGAGAAAACTTAAGAAAGACACCAAATTTTCAATTTTGGTTTCCCGTGAATATTTGGGTGACAAATTGACCGGACAGGGTAATGTTGAGGCGATCCATATCCTTGCGGACGGCAAGAGTTATTACGCAATTCAAGCGGCAAACGGCCGTTATTATAATCAACAAGGTGAAACCCTAGGCAAAGGTTTTGCTCGTTACCCATTGCAACGTCAGGCTCGGGTGTCTTCAGGTTTTAACCCGAATCGCCGTCATCCGGTGACCGGACGTATACGCCCTCATAAAGGCGTGGATTTTTCTGTGCCGCAAGGTACACCGGTTATTGCACCGGCAGACGGTTTGGTGGAGAAAGTCGCTTATCAAGCAGGAGGAGCGGGGCGCTATGTCGTGCTACGCCACGGACGTGAATATCAAACGGTATATATGCACCTAAGCCGACCGTTGGTTCGAGCCGGACAAGCGGTGAAAAAAGGTGAACGTATCGCGCTTTCCGGTAATACGGGGATTTCAACCGGTCCGCATTTGCATTATGAATTCCACATTAATGGACGGGCGGTTAATCCGCTTACCGTAAAATTGCCGGGAACAAGCAGTATGGCAACCGCAGAACGTAAGCAATTCCTGAGAAGGGCAAAAGAAGCGGAGCGAATGTTAAAAATATAATTTAGATTTAATGGAAAAAAGTGCGGTTAATTTAACCGCACTTTGAGTTTCTCGATATTATGTAGCCGTTGTACCATACCTAAAAAGTGCCGGATAATGACATCATCAAGCAGACGAAAGCTTATCAAAACGAACATATCATTTTTGGGATTCGGTAAATTGGTATCTCGCCTTTAGCGGTTTAGAATTTATGGAGATCATCTCAAAAGAACTGAATAATACAGTACAGAAATAAGTTTAATAAAAGCCCCTTTTACGGGGTTTTTGTTTATCTGTAAAATAATCTTTACAGGCTTGTGTAAACCACTTATTATAGGTTCGATTTCCATTTATTCGGACTGTTCAACATGACTTCTAAATTTGATCCTCAACATCCTTTCGCTTGCTTTGTTACCCACAGTGAAACCATGAAAAGTGCGGTAGAAAATGCCCAACGTTTTGCGATGTTTGACGTGCCGTTATTGATTCAAGGTGAAACCGGAACGGGAAAAGATTTATTGGCAAAAGCATGCCACTACCAAAGTTTACGCCGAGATAAAAAATTCATTGCGGTAAATTGTGCTGGTTTGCCAGATGAAGATGCGGAAAGCGAAATGTTTGGGCGGAAACGGGGAAACAGTGAGACGATCGGTTTTTTTGAATATGCTAATGAAGGGACGGTATTGTTGGATGGGATTGCGGAATTATCGCTCAATCTTCAAGCTAAATTATTGCGTTTTTTAACGGACGGTTCATTCCGCCGAGTAGGGGAAGAACAGGAACATTATGCGAACGTGCGGGTTATCTGCACTTCTCAAGTTCCTCTCAACCTTTTAGTTGAACAAGGTAAAGTACGTGCCGATTTATTTCATCGTTTGAATGTGTTGGTCATTAACATACCGCCGTTACGGGAGCGTATTGCGGACATTCAACCCTTGGCAGAAGGCTTTTTACAAGAAATAAGTGATGAATTGAAAATAAAATTACCTACCTTTAATCAGGATTTTCTTGTTTATTTGCAGCAATATGATTGGCAGGGAAATGTTCGGGAACTTTATAACACCTTATATCGTGCTTGTTCTTTATCGAAAGACAATCAGTTGAGTGTGGAAAGTTTAAATCTTACCTTGCCGCAAAGTGCGGTCATTTCTGTTGATGAATTTGAAAATCAAACATTAGAGGATATTATCGGGCAATATGAAGCGAAGGTTTTGCAGGCTTTTTACAAAGAATATCCGAGTACCCGCAAACTGGCGCAACGCTTGGGCGTATCGCATACCGCGATTGCAAATAAGCTAAAGCAATATGAGATTGGAAAATAGTATTGCTTGGTATAAAAATTGCCGACTAAATCTTTATCCGCATTAAAGTTGGAAATTGCTTACATAATTTTAGCCATTCCACTCGATTGATTTGCACATCTAAGGCAAATTCGCCTTGTTCTGTAATTTGTTCGTTGCGGATTGTATCTTGTTGATAAAGGGTATGACGAAGTTTTCCTTCATAAGGTTGAAGAATAAGATTTAGCGAAAGTATTTCATTTTTTAACCGCAGTTTGATGGCTTCCAATAATAAATCAATGCCTTCCCCGTTATGTGCAGAAAGATAAACTGCGATGGGTTTATTGTCATCATCATATTCAATATGGGGTAACACGCCATTTAGTAAATCAATTTTATTGTAAACCAACAAGGCGGGAACATTATCCGCTTTGATTTCTTCCAATACTGAAACTACCGCTTCTATATTTTCCGACATTCGAGGATCAGTTGCATCAATGATATGTAATAAAAGGTCGGCTTCGACGGTTTCTTGTAAAGTGGATTTGAATGCGGAAACCAAATCGTGCGGCAGTTGGCGTACAAAACCTACCGTGTCGGCAAGAATGGTTGTGCCGACATCTTGAATGTGTAAACGGCGTAAAGTGGGATCGAGTGTGGCAAAGAGCTGATCCGCCGCATAGACCTTAGCTTGTGTGATTGCATTAAAAAGGGTTGATTTTCCTGCGTTGGTATAACCCACCAGTGAAATAGTCGGAATATCTGCCTTTTGTCTTGTTTGACGATTTTGATGACGTTGTTTTTCGACTTTTGCTAAACGATTTTGTAACTGACCAATACGCACTTTGATGAGACGGCGATCTGTCTCTAAGCTGTGTTTCCCCCGGCCCTCTTAGCCCAACCGCACCTTTTTGTTGATCTAAACCGGTTTTACGGCGAACCAAACGCGTTGCTAAATGTTTTAATTGTGCCAGTTCTACTTGTAATTTCCCTTCGTGAGATCTTGCCCGTTGGGCAAAAATATCTAATATGACACCCGTTCGATCGACAACACGACAGTGACATAAATTTTCTAAATTACGTGTTTGGGCGGGCGTAAGTTGATGATTAACCAATATCACATCCGCATTGTATATTTTTACCGTATCGGCAATTTCTTGGGCTTTTCCTTCTCCCACAAAATATTTAGCTTGGGGCGTACTACGACTGGTTGTTATTACTTCCAAAGTATTCACATTGGCTGATTTAGCAAGCAAGAGAAATTCTTTGAGATCGTCAAGATTTTTATTTTGCGAAAAGAAAACATGTACAACGATAGCGGTATCACACTGAGAAACCGAGTCTTGATGAGCTTGGGGCAAAGAAAGTGCGGTTGAAATTTCAGGTAAATTTTCAACCGCACTGAGTGTTTTTTTACAATCCATTGAATCAATTATTCTGATTGTGTTCCGGTTTCTTCCGTAGCTTCTACAGGCTGCACATTATGGTGATTATTATTGTGATGAGAAACAGAACGCGCCGGCACAACAGTAGAAATTGCATGCTTGTACACCATTTGGTTTACGGTGTTTTTTAACAAAATTACAAACTGATCGAATGATTCAATTTGCCCTTGTAATTTAATCCCGTTTACCAGATAAATTGATACGGGAATACGCTCGCGACGTAGCGCATTTAAATAAGGATCTTGTAAAGATTGTCCTTTTGCCATTTTGCTATCCTTTGTGTTGTCGTTATTATGAAATCATGATAGAAACGAGTTGTCTCCGGGTCCAAATATAACAATAAATGCCAAATTTGTCTATTTGCTTTCCCGTAACTTTTTCAATACGGCTTTTATTTTTTCATCAAGCGGTGCATTGAAGCGTAAGGTTTCGCCTGTTTTGGGATGTTCAAAGCGAATCGAAAAAGCGTGTAAAAACAAGCGGTTTAAGCCAAATACTTGTATTTGTGCATCAAAATCCTTATCTCCGTATTTGGCATCTAATGCAATGGGATGACCGGCATACTGAGTATGCACGCGGATTTGATGGGTTCGTCCGGTGATCGGTGACGCCTTTATTAAGGTTGCGTTAGAATAACGTTCCTCAATAGAAAAACGTGTTTCGGAAGGTTTACCTTGTTCACTCACACGCACGATACGTTCTCCGCCGGCAAGCTCATTTTTTAGCAACGGAGCTTTTACCACTTTAACATGCGATTGCCATTGTCCTCTTACTAGTGCCAAATAATCCTTTTGCACAGTTTTAAGGCGGAGTTGCTCGTGTAGATTGCGTAATGCCGATCGTTTTTTAGCGATTAACAAAATGCCCGAAGTATCGCGATCTAAACGATGAACGAGTTCTAAAAAACGTGCTTCGGGGCGTAATGCCCGTAAGGCTTCAATTACGCCGAAGTTCAAGCCGCTACCGCCGTGCACAGCAATACCTGAAGGTTTATTTAATATGATTAACTGATCGTCCTCAAATAAAATTTTATGTTCAAGATCCGCAACTTTATTTAAATTCTTAGAGACCGGCGGATTATTTTTTTCTGTTGTACGCACAGGCGGTAAGCGCACTACATCACCGCTCTGCAATTTATATTCCGGCTTAATCCGCCCTTTATTTACCCGTACTTCACCCTTACGTACAATGCGATAAATCAAACTTTTCGGCACACCTTTTAACTTTGCCAACAGATAATTATCAATGCGCTGACCGGCTTCGTCTTCATTAATTGTGAGCATTTTTACGGAGGAATTGATGATATTTTCTTTTTGTTCTGTCATTTTTTCACCTTTTGAAAATTGGCATAAATCATATCATAAAAGCCTTATCTAAGGTAATTATGACCTTGCTAATTTATCGGTTTCTATGGATAATAGAGCGTCTTTTTACGTATAAAATTGGGCGTAAAAAATGACAAATCAGGTTGGTGGAAACTCAATGCGGCATTTGGCATAAGACATTGATAATCAACATTTTTCTTGAAAATAAACAAGCTGCTTGTAACGCGTGTGAAACATCGCGTTATTTTATTAAACAATCCTTTTATCGTTTCATAACGTTATCAATGCACCCAGCAACATACAATCGTGAGATTGATTGGCGCGAGAAACACGAGGTCGATAACGAAGCAAGGTGCGGTTTATTTTGAGGTACTTTTAAAAATTTTAAAAAGAGAATCGACAATGAAAAGAATGTTAATCAATGCGACTCAAAAAGAAGAGTTGCGCGTGGCGCTTGTTGACGGACAACGCCTTTTTGACTTGGATATTGAAAGTCCGGGACATGAACAAAAAAAAGCCAATATCTACAAAGGGAAAATTACCCGAGTAGAACCAAGCCTTGAAGCGGCTTTTGTGGATTATGGTGCGGAACGCCATGGTTTTTTACCTTTGAAAGAAATTGCACGAGAATATTTCCCGGCTGATTATGTATTCCAGGGGCGTCCTAATATTCGTGATATTTTGAGCGAAGGACAAGAAGTTATTGTTCAAGTAAATAAAGAAGAGCGCGGTAATAAAGGTGCTGCGCTGACAACCTTTGTTTCCCTTGCCGGCAGTTATTTGGTGATTATGCCGAATAACCCGCGTGCGGGTGGGATTTCTCGCCGTATTGAAGGCGATGAACGCGTAGAATTAAAAGAAGCACTAAGTTCATTAGATGTGCCGGAAGGTGTGGGCCTCATCGTTCGTACTGCGGGCGTAGGTAAGTCGCCGGAAGAATTACAATGGGACTTAAAAGTGCTATTACATCACTGGGAAGCGATTAAACAAGCCTCGCAAAGCCGTCCGGCACCGTTTTTGATTCATCAAGAAAGTGATGTGATAGTACGTGCAATTCGTGATTATTTACGTCGTGATATCGGGGAAATTTTAATTGATAGTCCGAAGATCTTTGAAAAGGCGAAAGAACATATCAAGTTGGTTCGTCCGGATTTTGTGAACCGTGTGAAATTATATCAAGGCGAAGTTCCTCTCTTCAGTCATTATCAAATTGAATCTCAAATTGAATCTGCCTTTCGACGCGAAGTCCGTTTGCCGTCAGGCGGTTCAATCGTGATTGATGTAACGGAAGCCTTAACTGCGATTGATATTAACTCTGCGCGTTCAACCCGTGGCGGCGATATTGAAGAAACCGCACTGAATACAAACCTTGAGGCCGCGGATGAAATTGCACGCCAACTACGTTTACGCGATTTAGGCGGATTAGTGGTTATCGACTTTATTGATATGACGCCAATTCGTCATCAACGCGAAGTAGAAAACCGAATTCGTGATGCGGTACGCCAAGATCGTGCTCGTATTCAAATTAGCCGTATTTCACGTTTTGGCTTGTTGGAAATGTCTCGTCAGCGGTTGAGCCCGTCACTTGGCGAATCTTCCCACCATATTTGCCCACGTTGTCAAGGAACGGGCAAAGTGCGTGATAATGAGTCCCTTTCTTTATCAATTTTGCGTTTAATTGAAGAAGAGGCTCTGAAAGAAAATACTAAGCAGGTTCATACCATTGTGCCGGTGCAAATTGCCTCTTATCTGTTAAATGAAAAACGTAAAGCAATCAGTAGTATTGAGAAACGTCATGACGTTGATGTGATTGTCGTTCCAAATGAAGCCATGGAAACGCCGAATTTTAGCGTATGCCGTATGCGTGAGGGGGAAGAACTGAATGAGCTCAGTTACAATTTAGCAAAAATCCATTGCGCGCAGGATGATGTTGCTGATGAATCATCGGTTTTACGAAGCATTGAAACGACGGTTGTTTCCGAGCAACCGGCAGTAGAAAGTGCGGCACTCTCACTTTCTATTTCCGAAGCCGCTCCGACACCGTTAGAACGTAAATCGAACGAGTTGTCGTTATTGGCAAAAATTATTGCAAAAATTAAAGCGTTATTTACCCCTGAACCGGTTGTTGAGGAAAAACCAAAACACAATCGTAATAGCAATCGTCACCAACGTCGTTCTCAAGATCGCCGTAATGCGTCGCATCGTTCTAAATCCGAGAATGCGGCAGAGAAAACAGAGCAGGAAAATGCACCTTCTACGCGTGAGCGTAATCAACGTCGCTTACGTCGTCATTCCGTTGCAAATGAAAATCCAAATGAAAGTGCGGTCAATTCTACGCTTGTTTCCGATCATTCTGATAATAAAGCTGATAAAGCAGAGCAGCCGGCGCAACAACGTCGTCAACGCCGTGATTTACAGAAACGTGTGCGCATTGATGAGCCTACTGTTAATGTCTCTCCTGCACCGGTGTCAAACGTTGAAGTTGTTGAGGAGACGGTAGAAACAACACCAACTGAAGTTACCCAAGTAGTAGAGGTTGAGGAGAAACAAAATCGTCATGATCGTCAGCGTCGTACGCCACGTCATTTGCGTGCAAATAATCAACGTCGTCGCCGTCAAGAGCCTAAATCGCCAATGCCGTTGTCTTTCGCTGTTTTTTCTCCTGAATTGGCAAGCGGGAAAGTATGGGTGGATTATTCGACATTGAATGCGGCGACAAAAGAAAATAGTTTCTTGTCTGTTGATGAATTGCTTGAGCAAGAAAAAACGAAGAAAGGATTTATCACGCCGGCTACCGGTATTGTGATTGAAAATACTTCAGTCGAAGTAAAACCTGCTTTAGATTTTATTACGCAACCGGCAAATGAATCGGTACAGAAAAAAGTTCAGGAGTCATTGGAGCGTCTTAATGCAGAGAAAGGGCAAGAGCAAGATGAAGTTGTTCCCAATGAGATTGCTGAAGTCGAAAACTCGGCTAAATTTGACCGCACTTATGAATTTTCAGGCCGTTTAGGCACGATTTCTTCGGTTACTCACACTAAGGCTGAGATGACACTTGCAAAAGCCGGCGAAGAAATAGCCGATCCTTTCCCGATTGTGGAATGGTCGGAGTCGCGTTACTACTTCTACGGAAAAGGGGCGGCGGGGCATCATAGTGCGATTAGTCATGTGTATTCCGAGCCAACTCATGCAAAAGCGGAATAGATAAAAATTAAATTGGTACGAAAGTACCAATTTTTTTTGCGTTTAAAATTGAACTAAAAATAAGCACTCAAGAAAAAGAGGCCTTTTTATTCTTGACGAGATTGGGGAAAAAACGTATTATTCCCCTCGCTTAAATCACGGAGGAATGGTCGAGTGGTTGAAGGCACCGGTCTTGAAAACCGGCGAGGGTTTACGCCCTCCGTGAGTTCGAATCTCACTTCCTCCGCCATCAAATTCAAAAAATCCCTTAATCTTTTGGTTAAGGGATTTTTCTTTGCTATTTATCTGTTTTATTGTTGCTTTTTTGTTCGTCTTTAAAGCTTAAATATTCTTCTAATAAATCAATTGCTTCTTGGCATTTTTGACGACGACATTTATAGCTATTGGCTAGCTCCTCCATTCTTTTTTGTTCTATAGGATCATTTTTTGTTTGAGCGGAATCTCGATACTGTTGATACAAATTATTCAGCTGCTCAAGTGCTTCGTAGTATTTCTCTAAACGTTCGCGAGGAGGTAATTTATGGATACTATGCTGTGCTTTTTTTACAGCCGGATTTGGTTGCCGTTTTTGTCGGGTAAAAACCGTATTGTTTCGATTTAGCGTTTCGGACAATGCGTTACATTGCTTGAACAAATGTTCTGTCATAAAGCGGTAATGATTTGCATCATTAGAATTAAGCGATTTTATTCTTATCAGCGTTTGGTTAATTTCAGCAAAATAAAATGACAGGGTTTGCCCGTTTTCACTAAATAAAGTGCGGTCAAATTTCGTGAATATTTTTTCTTCAAGTTGGGCTGAATGGATTTGATAAAGCTGTTGAACCTTTTGTTCCAGCTTTTCAATGAGTTGTTGAATGAGCATAAAAAAATCCCCCGATGAGTGGGGGATTATAATCGTTAAAGATACATTGCTGCAATCCAACCGAATACCAATAATGGAATATTGTAGTGAATGAAGGTTGGCACAACAGAATCCCAAATGTGATCATGTTTACCATCTATATTCAATCCTGAGGTCGGCCCTAAGGTGGAGTCGGAGGCCGGAGAACCTGCGTCACCAAGTGCCGCAGCTACGCCCACTATTGATACGGTTGCCAGTGGTGAGAAACCAAAGGAGAGACAAAGCGGTACGTAAATTGAGGTTATAATTGGTACGGTAGAGAAAGACGAGCCGATTCCCATCGTGATTAATAAACCGACAATCAACATCAGAAACGCGGCTAAGCCCTTACTTTGAATTGCGCCATTACTGAGGCTCTGCACCAAATCCGTTACGCCAGTGGTGGCATTAATTACATTTGCAAAACCTGAGGCGGCAATCATCACAAAGCCGATCATAGCCATTAAACGCAAGCCTTGTTGGAAAATATCATTACTTTCTTTGAGTTTGAAAATACCGAATAGGGCAAAGACCGTTAAACCGACTAAACCGCCAATAATTGTCGAACTGGTAACAAGTTGCGTTGCAAAAGTTGCAAAAATTGCAATCAGGCTTGCTGTAATTTGTTTTGGTTTAATATTGGCAATATGTGCTTCAATTTCTTTTGTTGTTGGTTCTTCAACAAGAACGTTGTATGTACGAGGTTTGCGATAGGTGATAAATACGGCGGTTAATAAACCTAAGATCATACCGATTACCGGTAGTAACATTGCAAGAGAAACTTGGGCGATATCCGTTTGCAAGCCAAGATTTGCCCCTGCTTGATTGATATTTTTTACCAAGATACTTTCAATAAAAATTTTACCGAATCCCACCGGTAGCAACATATAAGTGGCGGTTAAACCGAAAGTGAGCACGCAAGCAATAGCACGGCGGTCAATGTTTAAGCGATTAAAGATTGAAAGCAATGGCGGCACGACAATTGGGATAAAGGCAATGTGAACGGGTAGTAGGTTCTGGGATGAAATAGAAAATAAGACTAAAATGCCGAAAATTAAATATTTTAACCATGCAAGATTGTTACTTGTCGGTGTTCTATTTATTTTTGTGATGATTTTATAGGCGATTAAATCAGTAATACCGGATTTAGAAATCGCGATAGCAAAAGCGCCGAGCATGGCATAGTTCATTGCGACTTCCGCTCCGCCTCCCAGTCCACCGGTGAAGGTTTCAATGGTTTTAGTTAAACCAAGACCACCGCATAAACCGGCTGTAAGTGCGGCAATGACTAGCGCGATAATGACATTAATACGCAGTAAGCTGAGCGTCAGCAAAACGATAATTGAGATAACAACGGGGTTTGATAACATTGTGTTTTTCCTTATAAATTAATGTGTAAATTGAATTGGTTATAATTTTATTGAATGTGTAATATTGATGGTTTGCACTCCTCTAATCATAAAATAACCCCTCGAAAGTTGCCTTCCGAGGGGTAAGATTTTTTATTATCCTGTCTGCTCGGAAGAAATCTTCCAAGCACACCAAAAACCTGAAAGATTATTCAGTTAAATGGTGGCGATGATGGCGACGGATTAGGTTCATTTTTAAATCTCCAAATAAGAATTGCTGTCTAAGCTACTGTAAAATGAGAAAAATTGCAACCTAATTTTTAAAAATAAAGTGCGGTTATTTTTTATTCCGTTTTTCATTGTGCGGCAATATGCGGAAAACCACCTAAATTTTTTAAATGATTTACCATATAGCAAAATAATTCAGCAGTACGTTCCGTATCATAGAGGGCTGAATGGGCTTGTTTTCCATCAAAAGGAATATTGGCGGCTTGACAGGCTTTTACTAATACTGTTTGACCAAACATTAAGCCTGCCAGACTTGCCGTATCAAACATGCCGAAAGGGTGAAACGGATTGCGTTTTACACCGGTGCGTTCTGCCGCTGCCATCACGAAACTTTGATCAAAGGTCGCATTATGGGCTACGATGATGGAACGCTGGCATTCAGCCTCTTTTTGCCCTCGGCGTACCATTTGAAACAGTCCGGTAATTGCATCTAACTCTGATACGGCACAGCGCAACGGGTTATGAATATCGATGCCGTTAAATTTTAATGATTCCGGATTGATATTTGCGCCTGTAAAAGGCTCAATATGAAAATGGCATTTTTGATCCGGCTGTAAATAGCCGTTTTCATCCATTTTTAACGTAATTGCCGCTAGTTCTAATAAGGCATCTTTTTTGGCGTCAAAACCTGCGGTTTCCACATCAATGATGACAGGAAAATAACCGCGAAAACGATTTTTTAATTGATTGTGATAAGGAATTTCTGGAGAATCGGGCATTATTTATCCTTAAAAAATAAAATAACGCAGGTGAACCTACGTTATTAAAACATTGTAGAAAATGACCGCACTTTTTAATTACCCAGTCCGGCTTTTGCGTTTTTATTTTCAATAAATTCGATTTTGTAACCATCAGGATCTTCTACGAAGGCAATTACCGTGCTACCGCCTTTCACCGGACCAGGCTCACGGGTAACTTTACCGCCGTTTGAACGCACTGATTCGCAGGTTGCATAGATATCATCCACGCCAATCGCAATATGTCCGTATGCCGTACCGAGTTCATATTCCGTGACGCCCCAATTATAAGTCAGTTCAATAACCGAGGATTTATCTTCATCGTCATAGCCTAAAAATGCTAAGGAATATTTATATTCGGGATTTTCACTGGTACGCAATAAACGCATTCCTAATACATCTTGATAAAATTTAATTGAGCGCTCTAAATCACTTACTCGTAACATAGTGTGTAAAATTCGCATGGGTCTAATCCTTTTTGAACAGGGAAAGAAACGGGCTGATTATGTCATAAATTGAGTAATAAATCAGTAAAAGCGATTAATAAAGCATTATCTTTTTGAAATTATTGGGATGAAAGTGACATTATTTGATTTAAAACAAAATTGTTAAACAGTACAAATGCTACACTTCACCCCCTATTTTGTGCTGATGTTCATTTCAAATGTGTTAGTAACAAAACACAAATCTTTTGTTTCAATCAGTGTGTTTAAATCTTACCTATAAGGGGTTTGTATGTTTTCTTTTTTAAAGGCCTCTCCACCGGCTCCACGAATTGATCGTTCTAGAACCGATTCTGAATATAAAAAATTACGTTGGCAGGTTTTTGCAGGAGTGTTCATCGGTTATGCTGCGTATTATCTTATTCGCAAAAACTTTTCTCTCGCAATTCCTTATTTAATTGATGAATATGGTTTTACCAAAGCCGACTTAGGTACTGTCGGGGTTGCATTATCACTTGCTTATGGTTTTAGTAAGTTCATTATGGGGAATGTATCTGACCGGAGTAATCCAAAATATTTTATTACTATTGGTTTACTTGGTTCTGCCGTGGTGAGCTTGATTTTTGGTTTAGTGCCGGCTGTGTTGGCTTCTATTCCGTTAATGATCATTTTAGCTGCCTTAAATGGTTGGTTTCAGGGGATGGGATATCCACCGGGTGCAAAAACGATGACTAACTGGTTTTCTGTGTCTGAGCGTGGTGTTTGGTGGAGTTGGTGGAATATATCTCACAATTTGGGCGGCGGTTTAATTGGGCCGTTGGCGATCCTTGGATTAGCCATTTTCGGTTCATGGCAATCGCTATTTTATTTGCCTGCATTAATAGCCATAGTGTTAGCTTTTATTATGTTTGGGCTAATGCATGACACACCGGAATCTAAAGGACTACCGCCGGTTGATGAATGGAAAGGCGAAAAAATCGTGCAGCATGTTGAGTCTGCGCATACGCTTTCTTCTAAAGACATTTTCAAAAAATATATCATCAATAACAAGTTTTTATGGTCAATTGCTATTGCAAACGTTTTTGTGTATTTCATTCGTTACGGCATTATTGACTGGGCGCCAACATACTTAAAAGAAGTGAAACATTTTTCTGTGGATAAGCAGAGTTGGGCATATTTCTTATATGAATATGCGGGTATTTTCGGTATGTTAGCCAGTGGTTATTTAAGTGATAAAGTCTTCAAAGGGCATCGGGCGCCGCCAATGTTATTATTTTTAGTCGGTGTATTAATCGCAATTATTGTTTATTGGAAAAACCCGGCGGGTAACCCGTTAGTTGATAATGTTTGTCTTGTTGCAATCGGTTTCTTAATTTATGGACCGGTGATGATGATTGGGTTACAGGCAGCCGATCTAGTTCCGCGTATCGCAACAGGTACGGCAACAGGTTTAACCGGTTTGTTCGGTTATTTATTAGGATCGGCAAGTGCAGGCTATGTAATGGGTAAACTGGTTGATTTATTTGGATGGGACGGTGGTTTTTATGCACTGATTGTGTCTTGTTTCTTAGGATTCCTCTTTATTGCATTCACTTTATTTCATAAACCAAATGTATCGAACTAATTCTTAGTTTTTCTATAAAAAGCGCTCATTTTAAAGCCTATGTAACATTGAGCGCTTTTTTATTTCACTATTTCACTGCCACCATTGAGCCAAAATTAAAACATTGGAACCAAAGCTCGACTTGTGAAAATCCTACGTTTTTTAACCGCACTTTGTGGGTTTCAATGCTATCTGTACGCATCACGTTTTCCAAGGCCGTACGCTTTTGGCTCACTTCCAATTCGCTGTAACCGTTGGCACGCTTAAATTGGTGATGTAAATTAATCAGCAATTCATTCACTTTTTCATCTTCAAAACGAAATTTTTCTGAAAGCACTAAAACGCCATTAGGATTTAAACCTTGGTAAATTTTGCTGAGTAACGCTACGCGATCTTCAGGCGGTAAAAATTGCAGGGTGAAATTTAAAATCACCATGGAAGCATTTTTGATTTCAACATGGCGAATATCGTCACATAAAATTTCTACAGGCACGTCGCTATGATAGGCGGTAACATGTTGGCGACAGCGTTCCACCATTGGTTGGGAATTATCAATACCAATAATTTTTACATTGGGGTGATGAATATTACGACGTACGGAAAGGGTGGCGGCACCCCGCGAGCAGCCGAGATCATAAACATTGCTGTTTGCCGTCACAAAGCGTTCGGCAAGCATACCGATGGCAGTAATAATATTGGAATAGCCGGGAATCGATCGTTGAATCATATCGGGGAAGACTTCGGCAACGCTTTCGTCAAAAGTAAAATCGCCCAGTTTTTCAATAGGCGCGGAGAAAAGGGTATCTTTTTGCATATCATTTTGAAGAGAGTTAAAAGTGCGGTTATTTTAGAGAAAGTTTTATCAGGCGCAAATAAATTTCCGTTTCCAATTTAAAAGCAACATCAATTTCCGTATAATCAGCCCGTTAATTTCAGAATATAAAAGGAATATAAAAAATGATGCGTACACATTATTGCGGTTCTCTAAACCGTAGCCATGTCGGACAAGAAGTGATATTAAGCGGTTGGGTTCATCGTCGTCGTGATTTAGGCGGTTTGATTTTTATTGATATGAGAGATCGCGAAGGGATCGTACAAGTCTATTTTGATCCGAAATTTCAAGATGCCCTTACTGCCGCAAGTACGTTGCGTAACGAATTTTGTATTCAAATCAAAGGGGAAGTAATCCCGCGTCCAGACAATCAAATTAATCAAAATATGGCAACGGGTGAAGTGGAAGTGCTTGCCAAAGAACTCAAAATTTATAATGCTTCCGACGTATTACCGCTCGATTTCAACCAAAATAATACCGAAGAGCAGCGTTTAAAATACCGTTATTTAGATTTACGCCGTCCGGAAATGGCGGAGCGTTTGAAAACCCGTGCCAAAATCACCAGTTTTGTGCGCCGATTTATGGACGATAACGGCTTCCTTGATATTGAAACCCCAATGCTCACTAAAGCCACACCGGAAGGCGCGCGGGATTATTTAGTGCCGAGCCGTGTGCATAAAGGCAAATTTTATGCCCTGCCACAATCGCCGCAGCTTTTCAAACAGCTTTTGATGATGTCGGGGTTTGACCGTTATTACCAAATCGTCAAATGTTTCCGTGATGAAGATTTACGTGCCGACCGCCAACCGGAATTTACCCAAATCGATGTGGAAACCTCTTTCTTAACCGCGCCGGAAGTACGTGAAATTATGGAAAATATGATCCATGTCTTATGGAAACATATTCTCAATGTCGATCTCGGCAAATTCCCGATCATGACGTGGCATGAAGCGATGAGTCGTTTTGGTTCCGATAAACCGGATTTACGTAATCCGCTAGAGTTGGTCGATGTCGCAGAGATTGTTAAAGATGTGGATTTCAAAGTATTCCAGGGACCTGCGAATGATCCGAATGGCCGTGTTGCCGTGATTCGTGTGCCGAACGGTAATGAAATGACACGTAAGCAGATTGACGAATACACCCAATTTGTCGGCATTTACGGCGCAAAAGGCTTGGCGTGGTTAAAAGTGAACGATGTGAATACCGGTCTTGACGGTGTGCAAAGCCCGATCGCTAAGTTTTTAAATGAAGACGTGCTAAAAGCCTTGTTTGCCAAAGTTGGCCCGCAAACTGGAGACATTCTATTCTTTGGTGCGGATAAATGGAATGTTACTACCGATGCAATGGGCGCATTACGTTTGAAGTTAGGGCGTGATCTCGGTTTAACCCGTTTAGACGAATGGCAACCGCTTTGGGTTATTGATTTCCCAATGTTTGAACGTGATGAAGAAGGCTGTCTTGCCGCAATGCATCATCCGTTCACTTCACCGCGTGATTTTACCCCAGAAGAATTGGAAGCCAATCCGACTAATGCTGTTGCCAATGCCTACGATATGGTGATTAACGGCTATGAAGTCGGCGGTGGTTCTGTGCGAATTTTCGATCCGAAAATGCAACAAACCGTATTCCGTATTCTTGGTATTAACGAGCAGGAACAGCAAGAAAAATTCGGTTTCCTACTTGACGCTTTAAAATTTGGTACACCGCCGCACGCAGGCCTTGCCTTCGGTTTAGATCGCTTAGCGATGCTGCTTACCGGCACGGAAAATATCCGAGACGTAATCGCTTTCCCGAAAACCACCGCAGCAGCGTGTTTGATGACAGAAGCGCCGAGCTTTGCGAATCCGCAGGCGTTGAATGAGCTGGCAATTAGCGTTACTGCTAAAGAATAATCACAAAGCCCTTTAACTCACGGATTTAAGGGGCTTTTGTTAAGCGCAAGGGGTTACATTTCCTTGAAATGATGCAAAAAATAAAATGACACTACAAACTTATCAACACTGGCTAGTAAAATATTATAAACGTCGGCAGTGGTATGACTATAATCCCTTTATTCGTTTGAATTTTTTAACGGAGGAAGTCGGGGAATTAGCACAAGCGGTGCGGGCGTATGAAATCGGGCGGGATAGAGCTGATGAGTCGCAATTATCTCGGCAAGCCCGTTTGGCACATATTCGGGAAGAGTTAGGCGATGTGCTAAATAATGTGCCGATTTTAGCGGACAAATACCAACTTGAGCTGGCGGGGATAATGCAAGACAATCAACAAAAATTACAACGGCGTTTGGAGGAGACAGAATGAATATTACCGTTTATTGCGGTGCAAGTTTGGGCAATGATCCGGTTTATCAGGCTTCGGCGGTAAGTTTGGGTAAATGGATCGCCGCTAATCGGCATACGTTAATTTACGGTGGCGGACGAGCGGGGCTGATGGGCGTGATTGCCGACACCGTACTGGCTGAAGGCGGTAAGGTTATCGGCGTTATCCCAACTTTTTTGCAAGCGAGGGAATTGGCTCATGGCGGCTTAACTCAGCTGATCACCGTAGAGACGATGCAGGCGCGTAAGAAAAAGATGATTGAGCTGGGCGATGCTTATATTGCCTTAGCCGGCGGGCCGGGGACGCTAGAGGAAATTAGCGAGGTGATTTCGTGGGCGAGAATCGGGCAAAACCCGAACCCGTGTATTCTGTTTAATCAAAGTGGCTATTACAATTCCCTCAAAATGTTGTTTGAGCAAATGGTGAAATCAGCATTTCTCACAACAGAGGATTACCAAAAAATTTTATTTTCCGATGATTTAGAGGAAATCGCCCGCTTTATTGCCACCTATCAAGCGCCTGAGATTAGACGTTATTAAATGAAGTATAAAAATCCCTATTCCGTTTTAGTGCTGATCTATGCCCAAAGTAGCGGGCGAGTGCTAATGCTTCAACGTCAAGATGATCCGACTTTTTGGCAATCCGTTACCGGTTCTTTAGAAGAAAATGAAACGCCACGTCAAGCGGTAATTCGGGAGTTGTGGGAAGAAGTGCGGTTAAAAATAACGGAAAATTCTACCGCACTTTTTGATTGCAATAAGAGCATAGAATTTGAAATTTTTCCACATTTCCGCTATAAATACGCACCGAATGTTACCCATTGCCGGGAACATTGGTTTTTGTTGGCAGTGGAACGGGAATTTATCCCACAATTATCGGAACATTTGGCGTATCAATGGGTCTCGGCGGAACAAGCCGTTAGAATGACAAAATCCCCGAATAATGCTGAAGCGATCAGAAAATATTTATTAAATGATACATTTGTTGAAACGAAAAATTATCCGTTTTAACAAAATAATTTTAAGAAGGAAAACAAAATGGCAGGTCATAGTAAGTGGGCTAACATTAAACACCGCAAAGCGGCACAAGATGCGCAGCGTGGGAAAATTTTTACAAAATTAATTCGTGAATTGGTGACTGCCGCAAAATTAGGTGGTGGCGATGTGTCGGCAAACCCACGTCTGCGTGCAGCGGTGGATAAAGCCTTATCCAGCAATATGACACGGGATACGATTAACCGCGCGATTGAGCGGGGCGTCGGCGGTGGCGATGACACCAATATGGAAACAAAAGTGTACGAAGGTTACGGTCCGGGTGGAACTGCTGTGATGGTTGAGTGTCTAAGCGACAACGCAAACCGGACAATCTCTCAAGTTCGTCCAAGTTTTACCAAATGTGGTGGAAATTTGGGTACGGAAGGCTCGGTCGGCTATCTCTTTAGTAAAAAAGGCTTGATTTTGATTGGAGCCGCAGATGAAGACGCTTTAACGGAAGCGGCGATTGAAGCGGGCGCAGACGATATTCAGCAGCAAGAAGACGGTAGCTTTGAGATTTATACCGCTTGGGAAGAATTAGGGACAGTGCGTGACGGTATTGAAGGAGCCGGTTTTAAAGTGGAATCTGCTGAAGTAACAATGATTCCTTCAACTACTGTTGATTTAGACGCAGAAACCGCACCGAAATTATTAAAATTGATCGATATGCTGGAAGAGTGTGATGATGTCCAGAATGTCTATCACAACGGTGAGATCAGCGATGAGGTTGCTGCACTACTTTAGTTTTTGCTCGAAGGAGTTCGAATGAAATTGATGAAATTTGCCCCGGCACTTGCAGCGGCACTCGTATTATCTGCCTGTTCAACCGCATCTGATGTTGTCTCAAACACCACAGATGCTATCAGCAAAACAACTAATGCGGTTGTAGGCGGTGCTTCACAAGCGGTAACTAGCGTGAAAGATGGTGTATCTAGCACAGTGAAAACCGTAACGGATAAATTAGATACTGCAACAAAATCGGCTGTGTATCTTTGTAAAGATAACACATTGGTTATTGCCACTTATGGTTTTGAGGCCGGTAAAGCGAAAAATGTAAATATTGCTTTTGGTAAAAAAGCGATCAAAGACTTAAAAGTCAATGAAAAAGCCCCAAACCCAGTAACCTTTGAATCTAAATCTTACCGTTGGAATGCTGATGTAGATTTCTCACTTGAAACATTTGATAAATCGTCTTCAGTAATGTTGACCAAATTAGGTAAACAAACCGATCAAATTTTAGTGAAAAACTGTAAAATTGATGAATTGGCTACCGCTAAAATGAATAATGAATAAGTAAGTATTTCAATTTGTTTTAAGGGACACCCAGTGTGTCCCTATTTTTTAGGTTGAGCGTAAATGACAATAATTTTAGGTATCGATCCAGGATCAAGAGTGACTGGTTACGGTGTCATTAAGCAAACAGGGCGACAATTAGATTACCTCGGCAGCGGCGCAATTCGTACGGTGGTGGACGATCTCCCCAGCCGTTTAAAACGCATCTATGCCGGAGTCAGTGAAATTATTCAGCAGTTTCAGCCGGATATGTTTGCGATTGAACAAGTCTTTATGGCAAAAAATGCAGATTCAGCACTGAAATTGGGGCAGGCAAGGGGCACAGCGATTGTCGCTGCGGTAAATCACGACTTGCCGGTATTTGAGTATGCGGCGAGATTAGTGAAACAAACCGTTGTTGGTGTGGGGGCAGCAGATAAGATTCAGGTTCAGGATATGGTTACGCGTATTCTGAAACTTTCCGATAAACCGCAATCGGATGCGGCAGATGCCTTAGCAA
Organism: Rodentibacter caecimuris; assembly: GCF_001019715.1. Lineage (GTDB taxonomy): Bacteria > Pseudomonadota > Gammaproteobacteria > Enterobacterales > Pasteurellaceae > Rodentibacter > Rodentibacter caecimuris. The sequence continues at coordinate 479,442 of NZ_BBXJ01000001.1, read as the reverse complement.
TTGCGATTACCCACGCCCATACTATGAATCATTCTTTGCATATTGCGGGTTCTGCAAAAATAGTGGAAACCCAAGAAAAAATCACCGCACTTTTAAAAACTCGTTATAGCCGAGGGCGTTTTCGGTTAAAGAAATAACTGGATGTTCGTCCAGTTTTATTTTATTCTATGCAAAACTTTTATGCTTATGGATAAATTATGATTGGTCGTTTAACAGGTATTCTATTAGAAAAACAACCTCCTGAAATTTTAATTGATGTGCAAGGCGTTGGGTATGAGTTACTTTTGCCGATGACGAGCTTTTATGACTTGCCTGAGCTCGGACAGGAAACAACCTTGTTTACTCATCTTGCTATTCGAGAAGACGCCCATTTACTTTTTGGATTTGCACAAAAAACTGACCGCACTTTATTTCGTGAATTAATTAAAACCAATGGTGTTGGACCAAAATTGGCACTGGCAATTTTATCAGCAATGTCTGTTGAGCAATTTGCTTATGCAATTGAACATGAAGAGCTTTCCAAACTCGTTAAAATTCCGGGCGTAGGCAAAAAAACCGCAGAGCGTCTATTGGTTGAATTAAAAGGAAAATTTAAAGGTGTGAAACAAAATGAATTCTTTATAGAAAGTAAGCATATATCTAGCGAGCCTGCGGCTATTTCATATCAAGAAAACTCAGAAAATGAAGCCGTTTCGGCATTGATCGCATTAGGGTATAAACCAGCGGATGCTGCAAAAATGGTTAAAAGCGTGATAAAACCGGAATTAAATAGCGAACAACTAATTCGTGAAGCCTTAAAAGCGGCGTTATAAGGGAAAACGGATGATTGAAGCAGATAGAATTATTAGTAGTCAAGCGAAACTTGATGAAGACGTGATCGACCGTGCAATTCGTCCCAAATTACTGGCTGATTATGTTGGGCAGGCACAAGTATGCGAACAAATGGATATTTTTATTAAAGCCGCAAAATTACGCAAAGATGCTTTAGACCATTTGTTGATTTTCGGCCCTCCCGGGTTGGGTAAAACGACGCTTGCCAATATTGTAGCGAATGAAATGGGCGTGAATATTCGTACAACCTCAGGCCCTGTTTTAGAAAAAGCCGGTGATTTGGCAGCAATGCTAACGAATCTCGAACCCTATGATGTGCTGTTTATTGATGAAATTCATCGCCTTTCACCGGCTATTGAAGAAGTGCTTTATCCGGCAATGGAAGATTACCAATTGGATATTATGATTGGGGAAGGGCCGGCGGCACGTTCCATAAAATTGGAGTTACCTCCCTTTACTTTAGTAGGAGCAACAACGCGAGCCGGCTCTTTGACTTCGCCTTTACGCGATCGTTTTGGTATCGTACAGCGTTTAGAATTTTATTCGGTAGAAGATTTAACCTCAATTGTTGCTCGAAGTGCGGTTTGTTTAAACCTTGAATTAGAACAACAGGCTGCTTTTGAAGTTGCCCGCCGTTCTCGCGGCACTCCACGTATTGCTAATCGTTTATTACGCCGTGTACGTGATTATGCTGATGTAAGAAATGGAGGGGTGATTTCTTTGGATATAGCGAAGCAAGCGCTTTCTATGTTAGATGTTGATGATGCCGGCTTTGATTATTTAGACCGAAAATTATTGAGTGCCGTAATTGAGCGTTTTGATGGCGGGCCGGTTGGATTGGATAACTTGGCTGCAGCGATAGGTGAGGAGCGTGATACTATTGAAGATGTATTGGAACCTTACTTAATTCAACAAGGCTTTTTACAGCGTACTCCACGTGGAAGGATTGCAACAGCACAAACTTATCGCCATTTTGGTTTGCAAAAACTGGCATCTTAAACAAACGAATAACAAAAAAGACTTACTGAAATTTTCAATAAGTCTTTTTTGATTTAATACTTAGGTTAATTAGTTTGTTCGGAACTATCTTTCATACTATTTAGTTTCGCCAGTCCTACATTACAACTTTTTAGTTGGGTAGCAAGTTCCATTTCGAGAATTTGTTTTTTACTTTGATTGAGTTTATTTTTAATTTTACTAACCTGAGTATGTGTACCGGGCTGTTTTTCCGCTTGAATGATTAAATTTTCTGCTTCTTTAAATAATTGAGCACATTGCGGTAGCATTTCATTAGATTTCTGCGGTGCGGCAATTGTTGAAAATGACCCGAGTGAAAAAAGTGCGGTCAAAATCATTGAAATTTTCTTCATTGTGAAATCCTTTAACAAAAATTATCCAAATATCTCTAAATTTAGCCGTCGGTGAAAATAGCAAAATATGCAGTGAATGTCTAGATATTAATCAATATTTTTGTAGATGATTAATTTTTATTAGAAAATAGGCAAAATTTTTTCCAGTTTATATCAAAAATGTGAGCGAGATAACATTTTAGCTGTTTTTTATCCTTATGATTAGTTGTAGAATACTACCTATTCTGAGTTGTCTGCTTCATAATTCATCGTTTTATTTTATTGTAATTCTTAAAAAGGTTTATTATGTGTAGTGATTTAGTGTTTGCTTAATTGGATCTAGTGGTTTAATTAGGTATTTGGGGTGGTTATTTAAAGAATAGTCTTTATTAATCATAGTGAGTGACTTGTCATTTTTACAAGAGGTTGGGATGTTAGACGTTGTTGAACTTTCTCGCTTACAGTTTGCCTTGACTGCGTTATATCACTTCATTTTTGTCCCTTTAACATTAGGTTTGACTTTCGTATTAGTAATTATGGAAACCACCTATGTTGTAACAGGCAAAGAAGTCTATAAAGATATGACAAAATTCTGGGGTAAGTTATTTGGTATTAACTTTGCCCTTGGGGTGACTACCGGTATCATTATGGAATTCCAATTTGGTACTAACTGGTCTTACTATTCTCATTATGTAGGTGATATTTTCGGTGCGCCGTTGGCGATTGAAGCATTGCTTGCATTTTTCTTAGAATCAACATTTGTTGGTTTATTTTTCTTCGGTTGGGAGCGTTTATCGAAAGGTAAACATTTACTGACCACATACTGTGTTGCGTTTGGTTCAAATCTCTCCGCAATGTGGATCCTTGTTGCAAATGGTTGGATGCAAAATCCGGTCGCATCAGAATTCAACTTTGAAACTGTACGTATGGAAATGACCAGCTTCATGGATTTATGGTTAAATCCGGTTGCACAAAGTAAATTCTTACATACGCTTTCTGCCGGTTATGTAACGGGGGCATTCTTCGTATTGGGGATCAGTGCATACTATTTATTAAAAGGTCGTGATCTTGGATTTGCAAAACGTTCTTTCTCTATAGCTGCAACCTTTGGTTTTATTGCTTCTATCTCAGTATTAATTCTTGGTGATGAATCAGGTTACGATATTGGTAAAGCTCAACCGGTAAAATTAGCAGCGATGGAGGCAGAATTCGAAACCCAACCAGCTCCGGCATCATTTCATATAGCTGCAATTCCTAATACTGCTGAAATGAAAAATGATTTTGAAATCAGCGTACCGATGGTTGGAGGTATAGTTGCAACCCGTTCTTTTGATACTGAAATTACAGGTTTGAAAGAACTTCAAGCTTTAAATGAGCAAAGAGTGCGCAATGGTATTGTTGCTTATGATCTTTTCACTCAATTGAAAGCAGAGAAAAAAGCATCAGGTCAAGTTAATCCGGAAACGAAAGCAAAATTTGAAGATGTGAAAAAAGATCTTGGTTTCGGTTTATTGTTAAAACGCTATACGGATAAAGTAGTGGATGCGACAGAAGAACAAATTAAACAAGCTGCACGCGACACTATTCCAAATGTAGGCCCTAACTTTTGGGCATTCCGCGCAATGCTTGCTGTAGGCGGTTTACTTGCACTATTAGCACTGGGTGCTTTTGTTCAAAACTTACGTAATAAAGTGACTCAAAGTCCATTATTGTTAAAAGCATTATTATGGAGTTTGCCTTTACCTTGGATTGCTATTGAATGTGGTTGGTTCTTAGCTGAGTATGGTCGTCAGCCATGGGCTATTTATGAAGTGTTACCGGTCGGTGTATCCGCTTCAAATTTAGCTGTAGGTGATCTTTGGTTCTCTATTGGTTTAATTTGTGCACTTTACTTAGCGTTTATCATTGTTGAAATGTATTTAATGTTTAAATATGCACGTTTAGGTCCGAGTGCATTGAAAACCGGCAAATACTACTTTGAACAATCATCTAAATAAGCAGGAGACGAATTATGATTGATTATGAATTTCTACGTTTTATTTGGTGGGTGTTAGTCGTTGTATTGCTAATCGGTTTTTCTGTAACCGACGGATTTGATATGGGCGTGACCGCACTTTTACCTGTTGCGGGTAAAAAAGAAGTGGAACGCCGTATTATGATTAACTCAATTGCTCCTCACTGGGATGGTAACCAAGTTTGGTTATTAACTGCCGGTGGTGCAGTGTTTGCGGCATGGCCAATTGTATATGCTGTATCGTTCTCAGGTTTCTATATTGCACTTGTGTTAGTATTAGCCGCACTATTCTTCCGTCCAATCGGTTTTGAGTATCGTGCAAAAATTGATAACCCGACGTGGCGTGCTGTATGGGATTGGGGCTTATTTACCGGTGGTTTTGTTCCTGCATTAGTTTTCGGTGTGGCATTTGGTAACTTATTACAAGGTGTTCCATTTGAATTTAATGAAATCGCACAGGTGACTTATACCGGTTCGTTCTTTGCATTGTTAAATCCATTTGCTTTGCTATGTGGTGTGATTAGCTTAGCAATGCTTGTAACACACGGCGCAAATTGGTTACAAATGAAAACGACCTCCGAATTAAGAGATAGAGTCCGTGCAATAACTCAAGTTGGTGCATTTGTAACTTTAATCGCCTTTATCCTTGCAGGTGTATGGTTATACTTCAAAGATGGCTATGTTGTTACCAGTACTATCGATCACTTTGCGCCATCTTCACCTATGGGTAAAGAAGTGGCAGTTGAAACCGGAGCATGGTTCAGAAACTTCAATGAGATGCCTATTTTGTGGATTTTCCCAGCCCTAGCAGTGGTGAGCGCATTATTGAATGTGATTTTCTCAAAAGCGAATCGTTGTGGTTTTGCATTTTTATTTTCTTCATTAACTATGGCTGGTGTGATTATTACTGCAGCAGTTTCTATGTTCCCATTTGTGATGCCTTCAAGCTCACATCCTGAACAGAGTTTATTAATGTGGGATGCAACATCAAGCGAATTAACGCTAACTTGGATGCTTTTCTTAGCGCTGGTATTTGTGGTTATTTCCCTTGCTTATACCGTTTGGTCATACTTCAAAATGTTTGGTCGTTTGGATGAAGGCTTTGTGGAAGAAAACACAAACTCATTATACTAAAGGAGATATGAGATGTTATATGTAATTTGGGTAGTGGGTATTTTAGCGGCAATTTTTGCTAGTGTAAAAGTCACAAAAAACAAAGAAAATTTAGGGCAATTTGACGAATAATGATTCAATTTCTCTATCAATATGTTAATAAGGGTTCGTTAAGAACCCTTTCATTTATCTTGGCGATTCTATTAACGCTTGCCTTTTTATTTAACTTCGATCTGTTTTCCACTCAATTAAGAACAACTAATCCATTTTGGGTTCTTTTCATTCTATGGGGAGTAGTTTGTGCATGGATTCATGGAATTGGCTTTGAAATTAACCGCACTTTTTGGCAGATAGTTTTTTTTCCTTATTTTGGCTATTTTGCGTTTTTACTTGCAATAGTTGTACATTATACATAAATCATACTCTAGCCATTTGAAAGTACTTGCGCAGAGTGAAAACTGACTCTAGAATAGCCGATTTCAAGCTGTTGAATGAGGAAAACAAAATGGATTCAAAAGTTTTTCGTTTCTCTGTGCGTGTTTACTATGAAGATACTGATGCCGGCGGTGTGGTTTATCATGCTCGTTATTTGCATTTCTTTGAACGAGCACGAACGGAGTATTTAAGAAAACAACGTTTTTCTCAGCAAAAATTATTGCAGGAACAACGAGGCGCATTTGTTGTCAAATCGATGGCAATTGATTACTGTGTTCCGGCAAAACTGGATGATTTTCTTATTGTTGAAACAGAGGTCGTCACAATAAAAGGGGCAACAATCCTCTTTGAGCAACGACTAATGAGAGATACAGTAATTTTGTCAACGGCTACTGTTAAGGTAGCCTATGTTGATCTAGGTAAAATGAAACCGGTAGCTATTCCAGCGGAAATAAAAGCTGCCTTTTCAGATAATATATAACCTTTCTCGGAGTAGGTAATGACTGCAGAATTGAACTTTTTAGATCTTTTTCTAAAAGCAAGTATTGTTGTTCAACTTGTAATTGTAATTTTGATTTTATTCTCAATTATTTCGTGGGCAATTATTATTCAACGTAGCCGTGTATTAGCTAGCGCGTTGAAAGAGGCAAACACATTTGAAGATCGTTTTTGGTCCGGTGAAGATCTTAATAAATTATACGAGGGGCTATCAAACCGCCGAGACGTATTAAGCGGCAGTGAACAAATTTTCTTTGTAGGATTTAAAGAATTTTCACGTTTAAAACAAGTCAATGCTGATGCGCCGGAAGCGATTATTAAAGGAACGACTCGAGCGATGAATTTGGCTATGAATCGTGAAATTGAAGGTCTTGAAAGTCGGGTTCCGTTTTTAGCGACCGTTGCTTCCGTCAGTCCTTATATCGGCTTATTCGGCACGGTTTGGGGGATTATGCATGCATTTATGGCGTTAAGTGGTGCGAAACAAGCTACATTACAAATGGTTGCTCCGGGTATTGCAGAAGCATTGATTGCTACGGCGATTGGTTTATTTGCAGCGATTCCTGCTGTAATGGCTTATAACCGTTTAAGTTTGCGTGTAAATGCAATTGAGCAAAATTATGGTAACTTTATTGATGAATTTACTACAATTTTACACCGCCAAGCCTTTGGTAAAGCACCACATTCCCATTAAAAAAATAACAGAAAAATCAACCGCACTTTAAAGTGCGGTCATTTTTAGCGAAGTTTTAGAGGAAAATATGGCTCGTCGCTCACGTAAAGAAATTAAATCTGAAATTAATATTGTCCCGTTTTTAGATGTTTTACTTGTATTGGTGTTGATTTTTATGGCAACTGCGCCGATCATTAGCCAAAGTGTTCAAGTTGAACTTCCCGATTCAGTGCAAAGTCAAAATGTATCGAACGAAGATAAAACCCCTGTTATCCTAGAGGTATCCGGTGTTGGTCAATATACACTTTCTATTGCGGGTGATCGTCAAGAAGGTTTAACGGAAGAAATGGTGACTCAGTTATCAAAGCAGGAATTTGATAAAGACAATAATACAATGTTCCTCGTTGGAGGTGCAAAAGAAGTGCCTTATGAAGAAGTCATTAAAGCGTTGAATTTACTTCATCTGGCAGGAATTAAATCGGTTGGTTTAATGACAAACCCAATTTAATAAAAGTAGGTAACACGTGCAGAATAATCGACAGAAAAAGGGGGCGAATGCGTTTGTTATTTCGATCCTAATGCACCTTGTCATGTTCGGATTGTTAATTTGGAGTTCTTTCTATCAAACCGTTGAGATTATGGGCGGCGGAGAAGGTGATGGCGATGCATTAGGTGCTGTTATGGTTGATACCGGAAGTGCTGCGCAGGAATGGGGACGAATCCAACAGCAGAAAAAAGGTCAAGCCGATAAGCAGAAAAAGCCTGAACCTGTTGTTGAAGAGAAACCGACAATAGAACAAGAGGATGTTCGTCAACAAGAAATTGCGAAACAGGAAGAACTAAAACGCCAACAGGAAATTCAGCGTCAAAGGGAAATTGAACGTCAGAAACAAGAGGCTGCGGAAAAACAGAAACAGCTAGAAATAGCTCGTCAGGAAACCTTAAAAAAACAGGCTGAAGAAGCGAAGGTAAAACAGATGGCTGAAGCCGCTAAACTAAAAGCAGAGGCTGAGGCAAAACGTTTAGCAGCAGCGGCAAAACAGGCGGAAGAGGCGAAAGAAAAAGCAGCAGCAGAAGCTGCTGCGGAAAGAGCAAAAAAACAGGCAGAAGAAAAAGCTAAAAAACAAGCAGAAGAAAAACAAAAAGCTGAATTAGAAGCTAAAGCTAGAGCTGCCGCCGAGGCAAAAATAAAAGCTGAGGCAAAGGCTAAAGCTGATGCCGAAGCAAAAGCTAAGGCCGCAGCAGAAGCTAAAGAGAAAGCTGCCGCTGAGGCTGCTGCGAAACGTAAGGCAGATCAAGCTGCTTTAGATGATTTTATGAATGGCGGTAATATTGGTGGCGGTAGTGCTTCTAAAGGAGGCAGTGCCAATAAAGGGGGAATTCAAGGTAGTGGAGCCGGATTAGGCGCTGGTGACGGAGGCAAGGTTGGTGATCAATATGCCGGTGTAATTAAGAGAGAAATTCAGCGTCGATTCTTGAAAGATCCTAGTTTTGCCGGCAAAGTTTGCCGTATCAAAATTCAGTTAGGCAGAGATGGTACGATTTTGGGTTATCAAAAAGTATCAGGCCTGGAAGATATTTGTACAGCTGCGTTGAGTGCTGTTGCAAGAACAAAAAAAGTTCCTGCTGCGCCGTCTGATGCAGTGTACAATAAGTATAAAGCACCAATTATTGATTTTGATATTAAATAATTAATTTTTGGAAAGTGTTAATCAGTTTACTCAAGGGTAACAAAATGAAATTAATTAAAAAGCTTGTAGGCGTGTTTACAATCGTTCTTGCTGTTGTAGGCAATGCTGTTGCAGAAGATGAAGTTCGTATTGTGATTGATGAAGGTGTTGATGGGGCTCGTCCAATTGCAGTTGTGCCATTTGCAGGATCCGCAGCGGAAGATATTGGTAAAATTGTTGCGGACGATTTACGTAATAGTGGTAAATTTAATCCAATCCCTGTGGCTCAAATGCCGCAAAAGCCGACTTCCGCGTCTGAAGTTAATCCGGAGGCTTGGAGTGCTTTAGGTATTGATGCCGTTGTGGTAGGACAAGTAACAGCAACAGGTAGCGGTTATAACATTTCTTATCAGCTTGTTGATACGGTTGGCGCATCCGGTAATGCGGGGGGGGTGCTTGCTCAAAACAGCTATACTGTAACGAACAAATGGTTACGTTATGGTGCGCATACTGTAAGTGACGAAGTATTTGAGAAATTGACAGCTATTCGCGGTGCTTTCAGAACACGTATTGCCTATGTGGTACAAAAAAATGGTGGTTCACAACCTTATGAAGTACGTGTAGCGGATTATGATGGTTATAATCAGTTTGTAGTAAATCGTAGCTCCCAACCAATTATGTCTCCGGCATGGTCTCCGGATGGTAAACGTTTGGCGTATGTATCATTTGAAAATAGAAAATCACAGTTAGTTGTTCAGGATCTAGGTTCCGGTGCTCGCAAAGTTGTCGCTTCATTTTCAGGTCATAATGGTGCTCCGGCATTTTCACCGGATGGTTCTCGTTTAGCTTTTGCTTCGTCACAAGACGGAACCCTAAATATTTATGTGATGAGTTCAAATGGTGGAACGCCAACACAATTAACACGTGGATCTGGTAATAATACAGAGCCATCATGGTCACCAGATGGCAGCTCAATTTTGTTTACTTCAGATAGAGGCGGTTCACCTCAAGTTTATCGTATGAGCGCAAGTGGTAGTGGAGTAACCTTAGTAGGTGGTCGCGGTAGTGCTCAAATTAGTGCTGATGGTAAAACGCTTGTTATGATCAATGGTAATAACAATGTGGTTAAGCAAGATCTTGCAACCGGTGCTTCTGAAGTTTTAAGTACATCTTTCCTAGGTGAAAGCCCGAGTATTTCTCCTAATGGTATTATGATTATCTATAGTTCTACCCAAGGATTAGGAAAGGTGCTACAATTGGTTTCTGCTGATGGTCGCTTTAAGGCGAGTCTTCCAGGAAGTAATGGCCAAGTAAAATTCCCAGCTTGGTCTCCATATTTAACTAAATAAAAATGTGATTAGGAGAATCTAATGAACAAATTTATTAAATCATTATTAGTTGCAGGTTCTGTAGCAGCATTAGCAGCATGTAGTTCTTCTAGCAACGATGCAGCTGGCAACGGTGCAACAAACGGTCAAACTTTCGGTGGTTATTCTGTTGAAGATCTTCAACAACGTTACAACACAGTATATTTTGGTTTTGACAAATATAATATCGAAGGTGAGTACGTTCAAATCTTAGATGCGCATGCTGCATACTTAAATGCAACTCCGGCATCAAAAGTGATTGTTGAAGGTAATACTGATGAGCGTGGTACACCTGAGTACAATATTGCTTTAGGTCAACGTCGTGCGGACGCTGTTAAATCTTTCCTAGCCGGTAAAGGTGTGGAAGGTAGCAAAGTTTCAACAGTTTCTTATGGTGAAGAAAAACCTGCAGTATTAGGTCATGACGAAGCGGCATATTCTAAAAACCGTCGTGCTGTATTAGCATACTAATTTTAGATAAGTTTGATTTTCTAAGGGTAGAGATTTAGATCTCTACCTTTTAGTTTTTATCCCTATATTTAGAAAATTGGTGACTATTCCATCAATTAAATAAAAAATAGAAAAATTTTCTTGCGTAGAAAAATAAAATCAGTATTATACGCGTCTGTCACAAATGATGTGGGTCGTTAGCTCAGTCGGTAGAGCAGCGGACTTTTAATCCGTTGGTCGAAGGTTCGAATCCTTCACGACCCACCACTATCGTACAGATCTCATTATGGGTCGTTAGCTCAGTCGGTAGAGCAGCGGACTTTTAATCCGTTGGTCGAAGGTTCGAATCCTTCACGACCCACCATCTAATTTTATACTTCTCCTCTAGTCATTACTAATTAGTGCTTGTACTTAGGTATCTAATCTCTTTCTAACTAAGTCTGACTTTTCGTTTTATTGATAAGTAATCCTTATTTTTAAAATAAGGAAATTCTTGACCTAAATTCAAGGTTATTATGATAGAATGCCCCGAGTTTTTAATCAGATAATGAGGCGTAATGTTTGATCGTGTTCGAATTGTTCTCATCGAAACCTCACATAGCGGGAATATTGGATCTGCAGCAAGAGCGATGAAAACAATGGGGCTGTCTCAGTTGTATCTTGTTTCGCCTAAATCTATTGATGAGCAATCTATTGCACTTGCCGCAGGTGCGGATGATATCGTTAATAATGCAAAGATAGTGTCAAGTTTTGACGAAGCGGTGGCTGATTGCTCTTTAGTAATTGGAACAAGTGCACGCTTACGTCATTTACAAAACACATTAATCGAACCAAGGGCATGTGCAGAAAAAGTGGCAAAGCATCAGGGTAAAGTCGCCATTGTTTTTGGGCGAGAGCGTGTGGGATTGTACAATGATGAATTATTGAAATGCCATTATCACTTAACGATTCCGGCTAATCCTGATTATTCTTCATTGAATTTAGCAATGGCTGTTCAGTTGGTTAGTTATGAATTGCGTATGGCGTATTTAGCCAAGGAGCAGGATTTCTCGTCGCTTGTCTCAAAAAATTCGACAGAAAGCCAATCGGTGACGCTTCAAGATATGGAGTATTTTTTTAATCATACCGAACAGCTGTATCAATCTCTTGGATTTATTCAAAATCAAGGGGTGATGCAGAAATTAAGACGTTTATACAATCGTGCAAATATAGAAAAAAATGAGCTAAATATTCTGCAAGGTATGCTAAGTGCGGTTGAAAAACGGTTAAATTTGCCCAAGATAGATAGTTGATTATTTTGGTCAGATATGTAAACATTGGCGCAATTTTTTAAGGAAACTTTATGAAACTTACCTCAAAAGGACGCTATGCGGTGACCGCAGTGCTAGATATCGCACTAAATGCAGAATCTGGTCCGGTGAGTCTTGCTGATATTTCTGAACGTCAAAATATTTCATTATCTTATCTAGAACAACTTTTTGCTAAATTGCGTCGTGACGGATTAGTGAAAAGCGTCCGTGGACCTGGTGGGGGGTATCAGCTTGGATTACCAAGTGATAGCATTTCTGTAGGCATGATTATTTCTGCAGTAAATGAAAATATCCACGTGACAAAATGTCTAGGTAGAGGAAATTGCCAAAACGGGAAAGAATGTTTAACTCATGCTCTTTGGGAAGACTTAAGTAATCGTATTGAAAGTTTTTTGAATGAAATTACTTTAGCGGAACTTGTTAGTAAGCGTGAACAAAAGCGCCAATCGCATCATGATTTTGAAAATTTAATATTAATGAATCCATAAAGGAAAGTAGTCGCACGTTTTAAAGTGCGGTCAAATTTGGAATGTTTTTAGGAGTGAAAATGAATTTACCTATTTATTTAGATTATGCAGCAACCTGTCCGGTAGATGAGCGTGTTGCAAAAAAAATGATGGAATTTTTAACCATTGATGGCACCTTCGGAAATCCGGCTTCGCGCTCACATAAATTTGGTTGGCAAGCGGAAGAAGCCGTGGATATTGCTCGTAACCAAATTGCCGATTTAATCGGTGCGGATTCTCGCGAAATCGTATTTACATCCGGTGCAACGGAATCTGATAACTTAGCAATTAAAGGGGCGGCTCATTTCTACCAAACCAAAGGTAAGCATATTATTACCTGTAAAACAGAACATAAAGCGGTATTGGATACTTGCCGCCAGTTAGAGCGTGAAGGTTTTGAAGTAACATATTTATCGCCGGAATCCGATGGGATAATTGATTTAGAAAAATTCAAGGCCGTACTTCGTCCGGATACGATTTTAGTTTCCATTATGCATGCAAATAATGAAATTGGTGTGTTGCAGGATATCAAAGCGATTGGGGAACTTTGTCGTGCAAATAAAACCATTTTTCATGTAGATGCGACCCAAAGTGTCGGTAAGATAGCAATTAATCTTGCCGAATTACCGGTGGATTTGATGTCTATGTCCAGCCATAAATTGTATGGACCTAAAGGTATTGGGGCGTTGTATGTTCGTCGTAAACCGCGAGTGCGTTTAGAAGCGATTATCCATGGTGGTGGCCATGAGCGAGGTATGCGTTCCGGTACGTTACCAGTTCATCAAATTGTGGGGATGGGCGAAGCCTATCAAATTGCAAAAGAGCAAATGGCAACTGAAATGCCGCGTTTAAAAGCACTTCGTGATCGCTTATATAACGGTTTAAAAGATATCGAAGAAACCTATGTAAATGGCTCAATGGAACATCGTTTAGATAATAATTTAAACATTAGCTTTAACTATGTAGAAGGAGAATCTTTAATGATGGCATTGCGTGATATCGCGGTATCATCAGGTTCTGCTTGTACTTCTGCAAGTCTTGAACCGTCTTATGTATTACGTGCATTGGGTTTGAATGATGAATTGGCTCATAGTTCGATTCGTTTCACACTAGGGCGTTATACTACCGAAGAAGAAATTGATTACACCATTAATTTAGTAAAAGGTGCGGTTGAAAAATTACGCGCATTATCCCCATTATGGGATATGTTTAAAGAAGGAATTGACCTCAACACGATTGAGTGGTCAGCTCACTAGGACTTCACTTGCCGTTCGTGATGTTTCGGATCAAAACGGCATTTATCTCAATTTAAAAAAGGAAAGTTAAAATGGCTTATAGTGAAAAAGTAATCGATCATTATGAAAACCCGCGTAATGTAGGTTCTATGGATAAGAAAGACAGCTCGGTCGGTACCGGTATGGTCGGTGCACCGGCCTGTGGTGACGTGATGCAGTTGCAAATCAAAGTAAATGATAACAACATCATTGAAGATGCAAAATTTAAAACTTATGGCTGTGGTTCTGCTATTGCCTCAAGTTCACTCATTACGGAATGGGTGAAAGGTAAATCTCTAGAGGAGGCCGGAGCGATTAAAAATAGCCAAATTGCTGAAGAGTTAGAGCTTCCTCCGGTGAAAGTTCACTGTTCGATTTTAGCTGAAGACGCTATTAAAGCGGCGATTGCCGATTATAAAGCAAAACAAGGCAAATAATGGAAAGTGCGGTTGATTTTGACCGCACTTTTACTGATTTTGGGGAAAATCATGAGCATAACATTAACAGAAAAAGCGGCACAACGTGTTAAGGCTTTTTTGGATAATCGAGGTAAGGGGATTGGTTTACGCTTAGGTGTGAAAACATCCGGTTGTTCAGGTTTGGCATACGTGCTGGAATTTGTCGATGTATTAAATGATGAAGATCAGGTTTTTGAACAAAATGGCGTGAAATTGATTGTGGATCCGAAAAGTTTGGTATATCTCAATGGTATTGAGTTGGATTATGTAAAAGAAGGGCTAAATGAAGGCTTTAAATATAATAATCCAAATGTGAAAGAATCCTGTGGTTGTGGTGAAAGTTTCCACGTTTAACACTTTAGGTTAAAGAATAATGTTAAATCCCTTTGAAATTTTTAATTTACCGGTTGATTTTCAACTTGATATGCAAAGTTTAAATACACGTTATTTAGAGATGCAAAAAACCTTGCATCCAGATAATTTTGTCTCTTCAACTGCCGTTGAGCAACGCATTGCAATGCAAAAATCAACAGAAGTGAATGATGCCTTAAAAACGTTAAAAGATCCTATTTTACGAGCCGAAGCAATTATCTCAATGAATACTGGAGAACAAAAAGATCTTGAACAGAAAAGTGTGCAAGATGTGGCGTTTTTAATGCAACAGTTACAGTGGCGTGAACGATTGGAAAACCTAGAAAATCAAAAAGATGAAGCGGCGTTAGATAATTTTGCAAAGGAAATTAAGCAAGAAACATTGCAATTATTAACCGCTCTTTCCGATACATTGCGCTCCCAACAATGGGAAAAAGCCTCACAGTTATGTGATAAATTACGTTTTACGCGGAAACTAACCGAAGAAATTGAACGTGTAGAAGAACACCTATTTACGTTTTAAAGTACAATGAAAATTGCTCGAACTTAGCGATATATCCATAAATTATGCAAACCATTGAACAATTGACTTCTCAGGAAAATTCCGCTTGGCCAATCCTTTCCCAATGGATCGCTCAGGCACGCAATGATTGCCAGGTGATCAAAAAAGAGCAAACCAGTGCTGAGCGAGAACTGTTTATGATGCAAATGCCGATTTCCTCCCCAATAGGAGCAGTAATTTATGAAACAGGCGGTATTCTCATTCATTACGGTTGGTTACGAATTTTGGGATCCGGTAGCTTTACATTGCCACGCGGTTTAATGGATTGGAATTTCAGCAAATCATTCCAAAAATCAGGTGAAAAACCTAAATATTTATTAGTGGCAGATGATGTCATTGGCGGTTATTTTGCTTTAAACGGTGGATCTTTGGGTGATGCGCTCGGCAAAATTTATTATTTTTCACCAAAAGATTTAACTTGGCATAATCTGAATTTTACTTATACCGAATTTTTAGCTTGGGCGTTAAATGGCAATGTAGAGGCATTCTACCAAGATCTATTTTGGCAAAATTGGCAAGAAGATGTGAAACAGCTTGATGGTAATCAAGTGGTTGTATTTACACCGGATCTAAGTGAAGACAAAACAACTGCAATCGGATTACGCCAAAAACGTGAAGTGAATATTGAAACCCACTACAATGCTTGTTTTGCTGAAAAAGAAAAATTTGACATGGCATACTCTGTGACATAACGAATAAAAAAATAGAAAGAAATATTATGGCATTATTACAAATTGCAGAACCTGGGCAAACACAAGCACCCCATCAACATCGTTTAGCGGTAGGGATTGATTTAGGTACAACCAACTCTTTGATTGCGACGGTTAGAAGCGGTCAAGCCGTGATTTTAAATGATGAGCAAGAGCGTAGTTTGGTTCCTTCAGTGGTTCATTATGGTAAAAATGAAAAACAAGTGGGTGTGGAAGCCTTTGCTCAAGCATCAAGCGATCCTAAAAATACTATAATTTCTGCGAAACGCTTGATTGGACGCAGCCTGACAGATGTACAGACACGTTATCCGAATATGCCTTATGATTTTGTGGCGAGTGAAAATGGCTTGCCATTAATCATTACAAATCAAGGAAAAAAAAGTCCGGTAGAAGTTTCTGCGGATATTTTGGCGCATTTAAACTGTATCGCAGAACAGCGTTTTGATAACGCGCTTTCAGGAGTGGTGATTACCGTTCCCGCCTATTTTGACGATGCCCAACGCCAAAGTACAAAAGATGCGGCACGTTTGGCGGGTCTGAATGTATTGCGTTTACTGAACGAACCCACTGCTGCAGCGGTGGCGTACGGTTTGGATAGTGGGCAAGAAGGCATTATTGCCGTTTATGATTTAGGTGGCGGTACTTTTGATATTTCTATCTTACGTTTGTCTAAAGGCGTGTTTGAGGTACTAGCGACCGGTGGCGATACGGCATTGGGTGGTGATGACTTTGATCATTGCATTGTCGATTGGGTGATAAAACAAACACAATTCCAACCACAGAATGTTAATCAACAACGTGAGCTATTAACCCTTGTCGGTCAAGCTAAAATTGCCTTGAGCAAGGCTGAAAGTGCGGTCATTTCTTGGCAAGATTTTTCCATTACAATAACGCGTGAACAATTTAACGAAGTAATTCACCCGCTGGTAAAACGTTCTTTGCTCGCTTGTCGGCGTGCATTAAAAGATGCCAATGTGGCGGCAGATGAGATTCAAAATGTGGTGATGGTTGGTGGTTCAACACGAGTGCCTTATGTTCGTGAGCAAGTGGGCGAATTTTTTGGCAAAACACCATTAACGTCCATTGACCCGGATAAAGTGGTTGCACTAGGGGCGGCGATTCAGGCGGATATTTTAGTCGGTAATAAAACTGATACTAATATGTTATTGCTTGATGTGGTACCGCTTTCGCTTGGTATTGAAACTATGGGCGGATTGGTAGAAAAAATTATTCCACGTAACACAACCATTCCTGTCGCCCGTGCACAAGAATTTACCACTTTTAAAGATGGGCAAACGGCAATGACAGTGCATGTGGTACAAGGTGAACGTGAATTAGTGGCGGATTGTCGTTCACTCGGGCGTTTTACTTTACGTGGTATTCCGCCAATAGCGGCAGGTGCAGCACATATTCGTGTGACGTATCAAGTGGATGCCGATGGGTTGTTAAGTGTAACTGCGATGGAAAAATCCACCAAAGTGCAGGCATCTATTCAAATTAAACCTTCTTATGGTTTAACTGATGAAGAAGTGACGGCAATGATTAAATCTTCTTTTGACCATGCACAAGAGGATTTGCAGGCACGTGAACTAGCGGAGCAACGCGTAGAAGCAGATCGTGTGATTGAGAGTGTGATCGTTGCATTACAGGCAGACGGCTCGGAATTGCTGAGTACTGAAGAATTTCATCATATTGAAGCGGTGTTGAAGCAATTAGTGGAGGTCAAACAAGGTGTTGATCGTAATGCCATCGCACAGGGTATTAAAGCCTTAGATGCCGCAACGCAAGAATTTGCCGCAAGACGAATGAATGCCAGTATTAATCGAGCCTTAACCGGTAAGAATGTATCGGAGATGGAAACGCTATAAAAGTGCGGTAAGATTTAGCCGAGTTTTTAAAGTTTAAAGGAAGTTGTTTTTTTAATCATTGTGAGTTGAGGAAAGTATTATGCCAAAAGTGATTTTTTTACCTAATGAAGAATTTTGTCCGGAAGGAATGGTCGTGGATGCGGCTGCCGGTGATAACTTATTAGAAGTGGCACATAATGCAGGGGTAGAGATTCATCACGCTTGTGATGGTTCTTGTGCTTGCACAACCTGCCATGTAATTATTCGTGAAGGGTTTGATTCTTTAAATGAAACCAGCGATCAAGAAGAAGATATGTTAGATAAAGCATGGGGCTTGGAAATGGATAGTCGCCTTTCTTGTCAATGTATCGTGGGGGATAAAGATTTAGTAGTGGAAATTCCAAAATATAATCTTAATCATGCAAATGAGGCTGCTCACTAATGAAATGGACAGATTCACAACTCATTGCAGAAGAATTGTATGATCGCAACCCGGAGCTTGATCCCAAAACAGTACGTTTTACAGACTTACATCAATGGATTTGCGAGCTAGAGGATTTTGATGATGATCCGCAAAAATCTAACGAGGCGATTCTTGAAGCGATTTTGTTGAAATGGTTAGACGAATTTGAGTAAAAAACACCCGCACTTTTGCGGGTTTTTTAATCAAGGTTAAGGTCTTTTTTGCTTAATTTTTTGATCTGGCTAGTAATTCAAGTATCACTTATTGAGTTTTTCCTAAATCATCAATTGATTTGTTTTTTCAAGTGGAGATATCACACCGTTTTCTACTTCAAATAATCTTCCTTTTTCGGCTTCCATTTCTTTTAGCTGTCTCTGTGTAATTGCCGTTACAAATACCTGTGAACCGCTTTGTTGTAACCGTTCGGCAAGTAGTTCACGTTTGAATTGATCCAGTTCTGAAGCAAAATCATCAATTAAGAAAATACAAGGACGTTGTTTTTCTTTCATCAAATGTTCACCCTGAGCAAGACGTAAGGCACACATAAGTAGTTTTAATTGACCGCGTGAAAGCACGTCTTCAACCGGTAATCCGTTTGCTTTAAAACGAAAATCTGCTTTTTGTGGGCCTGAAAAAGTATAGCCTAACAATTTATCCCGTTCAAAATTTTGTCGCAGCAAATCGCTATATTCGGTATTTTTGTCCCACCCCTGATGAAAACTCACATTAATATCTAATTCCGGTAAAAAAAGTTGGCAGGTTTGTTCAATTTCCGGCCGTAGTGCTTCGGCATATTCTGCACGCCAATCGCTTACTTGATGAGCAAGTTTTGCAAGCTCAATATCCCAGGCTTTTATTGCTGTATAAGATTGCTGTTGGGTGAGTGCCGCATTACGCTGTTTTAGTAGGCGGTTCAGATTGCTCCAAGCGGAATGAAAGTGAAGGTGATGATGAAATAATCCCCAATCTAAAAATGCCCGACGATAACTTGGACCGCCATTTAGCAAAGTTAATCCTTCCGGTGTAATGAGTTGCATTGGGAGTAAATGAGCCAAGTCTGAAATTTTGTTTCCATCTTCACCATTGATTTTAACAAGGGTATTACCTTGTCGAAATTTTTGTAGTCCTACCGACCATTGATGCTGGCTTTCTTTAATTTGTCCGAAAAGAGTGAAATGTGGTTCGTCGTAAAAAATAATACGATTTGTGACCGCACTTTTAAAGGATCGCCCGTGACCAAGATAGAATATTGCTTCTAAAAGACTGGTTTTTCCACTGCCGTTATTACCGACCAAAAAGTTAAAGCCGTGATCAAATTCCAGATCCACGGCATTTAAATTTCTAAATTTTTCAATGAGTAAGCGAGAAATAGCCATCTTACAGACGCATCGGCATAATCACATATTCACTACTGTTGTCTTCACAATTTTCAATAAGACAGCTGGATGAAGCATCCGTTAAGCGGATACGGACTTGTTGACATTTTAGGGTATTTAATACGTCCAAAATATAGGTGACATTGAAACCAACCTCCAATTCTTCTCCGGAATACACGACATCCACAATTTCCTCCGCGACTTCGTGTTCCGGATTGGAGGCGGTAATTTTGAGTTGATTTTCGGTTAAATTCAAACGTACGCTACGTACACGTTCATTAGAAAGAATTGAGGCACGAACAAAAGCCTGTTTTAAGGCTTCCCAGCTACCTTCTACAATTTTATCCGCATTGCGTGGTAGCACGCGACGGTAATCAGGGAAACGCCCATCAATCAATTTTGATGTAAAGATAATATGATTTAAATGGATACGCAGGTTATTCGTACCTATTTGTAAACGAGCTGTTTCCTCTGTGTTTTCCAACAGTCGATTGAGTTCTAATACCCCTTTTCGTGGCAAAATTACTGAGTGATTTTGTAGTTCTTGTTCTAGGGCAATAGTACAAACTGCAAGGCGATGACCATCGGTTGCAACGGTGCGGAGTAAATTACCTTCCGTTTCAAATTTCATCCCGTTTAAGAAATAGCGGGCATCTTGGTTTGCCATAGAAAATTGTGTTGCTTCGATTAAACGGCGTAAGGTATTTTGTGGTAAAGCAAAATCCACTTCTGATTGCCAGTCTGTGAGATTGGGATATTCTTCTGCCGGGAGCGTAGCAAGGTTAAATTTACTTCTTCCTGATTGTACGATGGCGCGATCTTCTTCAAATGTGACGGTAATTTCAAATTCATCGGATAAAGTACGGCAAATATCTAAGAATTTTTTTGCCGGAATCGTGAAGTTACCGTTAGCGGAAGAAGAGGAAAGCTGAGTTTGAGTTGAAAGCTCAACTTCTAAATCAGTACCGGTAATGGTTAAACGATTGTCTTTAATCTGTAGCAAAACATTATTTAATACGGGAATATTTGGGCGACTGCTCAATACGCCACAAACTTGTTGTAACGGTTTTAAAAGGTTTTCTCTAGAAATACTGAATTGCATAGTGGCTCCTTATGCTGATAAGGTACGAATTAAATTCGCCCAATCTTCTTGAATGCTGTTATCTTTTTCACGAAATTTTGGCACTTCACGGCAAGCGTTCAGCACAGTAGTGTGATCCCGATCAAAGGCCCGACCGATTTCCGGTAAACTACGATTTGTTAATTCTTTTGCCAATGCCATCGCAATTTGACGTGGACGTGTAACAGAACGTTGGCGACTTTTTGATTTTAAATCGGATACTTTAATTCGATAGTACTCCGCCACGGTTTTTTGAATGTTATCAATTGTGACTAAACGTTCTTGCAATGCAAGAATATCTTTTAGGGTTTCACGCACAAAATCAATATCAATTTCTCCGCCTTTGAAATCTTGCATGGCTTTTACGCGATTTAATGCTCCCTCAAGCTCTCGAACATTGGTGCGTAAGCGTTGGGCAATAAAAAACGCGACTTCTTCAGGTAAATGAATCTGATGTTCCTCTGCCTTTTTTAACAAGATTGCCACGCGGGTTTCTAGATCGGGAGGCTCAATCGCAGTTGTTAATCCCCAGCCAAAACGGGATTTTAAACGTTCTTCAATTTTTTCAATTTCTTTTGGATAGCGATCGGACGTTAAAATAATTTGGCGACCGGTTTCAAATAAATTATTGAAAATATGAAAAAATTCTTCTTGGGTTTTCTCTTTCTCAGCAAAAAATTGAATATCATCGACTAATAGTGCATCCAAAGAACGATAAAACTTTTTGAATTGATCCATATTGTTATCACGCATGGCTTTCACCATATGCTGCATAAAATTGTTGGCGTGAATATAAAGTACCCGTGCATTGGGTTTATTCGCCAATATACCATTGCCAATAGCGTGTAATAAGTGAGTTTTTCCGAGCCCCGTTCCGCCATACAAAAAGAATGGATTGGCGGTTGCTTCACCGGGCGCTTGTGCCAACTTTTGTCCGACTGCTCGAGCTAATTGGTTTGATTTACCTTCGACAAAATTTTCAAATACATGCTTGGTGTTAAGATGCGAATCAAATTTTAGTGGTTTTTCTACTTCGGATTTAGCATCGGAATTGACCGCACTTTCTGTCGGTTGCACTACCGGCTTAATAACGGCTTTAGGTGTAGGTTTTACCCCCTCTTTCAGGATAATTTGTAGGTTTGGATTTTGTGAAAGCGCTTGGCAAATTTGGTGAATCAGCTTGAGGTAATGTGTTTCAACCCAGCCTTTTACAAACATATTTGAAGCATAAAGTACCATTTTATCTTGAGAGACAGTATCAGCTTGTAGTGGACGAAGCCAAGTGCTTAAATCGGTAGCGGAAACTTGATCTTGTAATTGAGAAAGGCAATCTTGCCAAAGGTTAGAGAGACTCACGATAGACTATCCTTAATGCTACGTTTTCTACTTACAATGAATTGGCGATACGGTAAGTACAATCAAAAAAATTTTTAGAGATTCTACAATAATCTCAAGAAAAAATCTTCTCCCGAAAAAGGAAAAAACGAAAAAGGTGACTTGATATTTTATTTGAATTACGTATGATTGCGAAGATTTGGGAAGGGCTAGCAGATTGTTTTGCAAAAATTCCCTTTCTTAGTTTGACGAACGTCTGATTTATGATTAGAATTGCGTCCTATTTTTTATAACCCTTATTTGTTTTGGATTCAAAACAGTAAACATTGAGATTTAGGTAAGTTACAATGAAACGTACATTTCAACCTTCTGTATTAAAACGTAGCCGTACCCACGGTTTTCGTGCTCGCATGGCAACCAAAAACGGTCGCCAAGTTTTAGCTCGTCGTCGCGCTAAAGGTCGTAAAAGTTTATCTGCATAATCGCGTTTTGAGTGGTTAGGTTTAACTTTTCTAGGGAGTTACGTTTGTTGACTCCCATTCAATTCAAAAATGTTTTCGAACAACCGTTCCGGGCTAGCACCCCTGAAATCACTATTCTTGCTCGTAAAAACAATCTTGATCATCCCCGCCTAGGGTTAGCTGTGCCTAAAAAGTGTTTGGCGCGTGCGCATGATCGTAACCGCATTAAACGCTTAGTGCGTGAAAGTTTTCGTTTATCTCAATATCAATTACCAGCGTGTGATTTTGTTGTGGTGGCAAAAAGCGGAATTGGTAAGCTTGATAACAAAACATTTCATCAGATGTTGGAAAAATTATGGCAACGGCACATTCGTTTGGCTCAAAAATTCTGATTGTTTTAATTCGGCTTTATCAAGTGGCGATTAGTCCGTTAATCGGGCCGCGTTGTCGATTTGTTCCTACTTGTTCATGCTATGGTATTGAAGCATTAAAAACACATGGAGCACTAAAAGGTGGTTGGCTTACGTTAAAACGTGTATTAAAATGTCACCCCCTGAACACGGGCGGATTCGATCCTGTTCCGCCAAAAATTAATAATAACCATGAGAAAAAGTAATGGACTCAAGACGTAGCCTATTAGTCTTAGCACTAATTTTTATTTCTTTCCTTGTTTATCAGCAGTGGCAAATGGATAAAAATCCGCCTCCGGTACCTGAACAAATAACTTCAATGGCATCTGATGTGCCGGCAAGTTCTGCTTCATCAAACCAAATTTCAGTAGATTCATCGGCTAAAGGTCGTCTTATCACTTTAGAAAATGATGTTTTCCGTTTAAAAGTGGATACATTAGGCGGTGATATAGTGAGTTCCGAATTATTAAAATATGATGCGGAATTAAACTCTCAAACCCCTTTTGTGCTTTTACAAGATTCTTCCAAACATATTTATGTTGCGCAAAGCGGTTTGATTGGAAAAAATGGCATTGATACTAAATCGGGTCGTGCACAATATCAAATTGAAGGCGATAATTTTAAACTGTCTGAAGGGCAAGATTCACTTTCAGTACCATTGACCTTTGAAAAAGACGGCATTACTTATCAAAAAATCTTTGTTTTAAAACGTGGCAGTTATGCCCTTGATGTTGATTACAAGATTAATAATCAAAGCGGTGAAACTATTGAAGTAGAGCCTTATGGGCAATTAAAACATACATTAGTGGAAAGTAGTGGCAATGTAGCAATGCCAACTTATACCGGTGGTGCTTATTCTTCATCAGAAACCAATTATAAAAAATACAGTTTCTCTGATATGAAAGATGCGAATCTTTCTATCAATACCAAAGCAGGTTGGGTTGCTGTATTACAACATTACTTTGTTTCTGCATGGATTCCGAATCAAGATGTGGATAATCAACTTTATACTCTCACTGATACAAAAAATAATGTGGCTTCAATTGGTTATCGCGGGCCAATCGTGACAATTCCGGCGGGAGCGCAAGAAACGATTTCCAGCTCACTGTGGACTGGGCCTAAACTTCAAAATGATATGGCAAAAGTGGCAAATAACTTAGACTTAACCGTTGATTATGGTTGGGCATGGTTTATTGCAAAACCGTTGTTTTGGTTACTCACTTTCATCCAAGGAATTGTTTCTAACTGGGGTCTGGCAATTATTTGTGTAACTATTGTTGTTAAAGCGATTCTATATCCACTCACAAAAGCACAATATACCTCAATGGCAAAAATGCGTATGTTACAACCAAAAATGCAAGAAATGCGTGAGCGTTTTGGTGATGATCGTCAGCGTATGAGCCAAGAAATGATGAAACTCTATAAAGAGGAAAAGGTCAATCCTTTGGGCGGTTGTTTACCGATTCTTCTGCAAATGCCGATTTTCATTGCACTATATTGGACATTTATGGAAGCTGTTGAACTTCGTCACGCGCCATTCTTCGGCTGGATTCAAGATTTATCCGCGCAAGATCCATATTACATTTTGCCGATTTTGATGGGTATTTCTATGTATTTGCTGCAAAAAATGTCTCCGACACCGGTGGCTGATCCAATGCAGCAAAAAGTGATGAATTTTATGCCGCTAATCTTTATGTTCTTTTTCCTCTGGTTCCCGTCAGGCTTGGTATTATACTGGTTAGTGTCTAACCTAATCACTATTGTACAGCAGCAACTGATTTACCGTGGATTAGAGAAAAAAGGGTTACATTCCCGTAAAAAATAATCCCTAATTATATGAAAAAGGCATCGAAAGGTGCCTTTTTCCATCATTGGGTGTTGATGATGTCTCTAAGGCTGTATAGCATACGCCCTATCGTATTTTAAGCCGCATAAAAGTGCGGTCATTTTTTAGAGAGTTTTTTATGAAAGAAACAATCGTTGCACAAGCCACCGCACCGGGACGGGGTGGCATTGGTATTTTAAGGATTTCCGGACCTTTAGCGGGTGAAGTTGCGAACAACGTCTTGGGGAAATGTCCCAAACCTCGTATGGCGGACTACTTACCTTTTAAAGATGTTGATGGAACGGTATTGGATCAAGGTATTGCCCTTTATTTTAAAGCACCGAATTCTTTTACGGGTGAAGATGTATTGGAATTGCAAGGGCATGGTGGACAAGTTGTCCTTGATTTATTGCTGAAACGTATTTTGCAAATTGAGGGTGTTCGTTTAGCACGACCGGGCGAGTTTTCTGAACAAGCTTTTTTGAATGATAAATTAGACTTGGCTCAAGCAGAGGCTATCGCAGATTTAATTGACGCGACCTCCGAACAGGCTGCCCGCTCAGCGTTAAAATCATTGCAAGGTGAATTTTCACATAAAGTCAATGCATTAGTCGAGGCGGTTATTTATTTACGAACTTATGTAGAAGCCTCCATTGATTTTCCCGATGAGGAAATTGATTTCTTGGCGGATGGCAAAATTGAAGCGAATTTACGGGGTATTATCACTCAGCTGGACGATGTACGCTGTGAAGCAAAACAAGGTGCGATTTTACGTGAAGGAATGAAGGTCGTGATTGCCGGTCGCCCGAATGCAGGGAAATCCAGTCTATTGAATGCTCTTGCCGGACGTGATGCGGCGATTGTGACCGATATTGCAGGAACGACACGTGATGTTTTGCGTGAACATATTCACATTGATGGTATGCCACTCCATATTATTGATACGGCGGGACTGCGTGAAGCCACCGATGAAGTGGAACGAATTGGAATTTCCCGAGCTTGGACTGAAATAGAACAATCGGATCGTATCATTTTAATGCTCGACAGTAGCGATACAGAGATCCAAAATCTTGAAAAAGTGCGGTTAGAATTTTTAGCGAAATTACCGACAAATATTCCAGTGACGATTGTGCGTAATAAAATTGATTTAACTGATGAAGAAGAAGGATTGAGTGAAGAAAAAGGCTATCAAATCATTAGCTTGTCAGCTCAAACACACAAAGGGGTACAGTTATTGCGTGAGCATTTAAAACAAACCATGGGGTTCCAAACCGGTATTGAAGGCGGATTCTTAGCCCGTCGTCGCCATTTAGAAGCATTAGAAAAAGCGGCGGAGCATTTGCAAATCGGTTTAGTTCAATTAACGGAATTTCATGCAGGAGAATTATTGGCGGAAGAATTACGCCTGGTACAGGCACAATTAAGTGAAATTACCGGTCAATTTACCTCGGATGATTTACTCAGTAATATTTTCAGCTCATTTTGTATTGGTAAATAAAGACAGAAATAATGGCATTTTATATATTGTGGATTATTGCACTGGGATTGTCGATGGATGCCTTTGCCGTTTCGATTTCGAAAGGACTCGCTATGCGATCTTTTCGATGGAAACAGGCAGTGATGATAGCCCTTTGCTTTGGTTGTTTCCAAGCAATCATGCCACTTATAGGTTATGTATTGGGTTCGCAATTTAGCAAAATTATTCAAGAATGGGATCACTGGTTTGCCTTTATCCTTTTATTATTGATCGGTGCAAATATGATTCGTGAAGGCTTCACCGAGGAGGAAAAGGAGCCGGTTTCAGAGATAATCAATGTTAAACGGCTACTTAGTTTGGGCTTGGCGACCAGTGTTGATGCACTGGCTGTCGGTATTTCATTTGCTTTTTTGCATGTGAATATTATTCAGGCAGTATGCATTATTGGTATTACAACGTTTGTAATTTCTTTTATCGGTGTAAAAAGCGGTCATTTTTTAGGAAGAAAATTTAAAAGTAAAGCCGAAATTTTCGGTGGTTTAGTCATTATTATTATGGGGATTAAAATTTTATTTGAGCATGATGCTTTGGTATTTTAAGGTGCGAATTTCCTCACTTTCGATTATAATTCCAAAAATTTTGTCTTTTAAAAAGGGTAAATATGTTTATCGAAAAAATGAACGGTATGGCGAATACCAAAATTGCTAAATTTATTCTCGGGTTGATTACCATTTCATTCTTAGTAGGGGGGATGTCTGGTTATTTATTTAGCAACTACGATTCTTATGCTGCAAAGGTCAATGGTGAAACCATTTCCCAGCAAGATTTTATGAATCGTTATAACCAAGAATTTGAAGCACGTGCGGCACAAGAAGGTGAGGCATTTTTAACTCAGTCCGATTCACCGGAATTTGTTAATGCTTTGCGTCAAGGGATTATTAATCGTTTGGTTGATCAAGAATTACTTCGCCAATACGCTAAAGAATTAAAATTGGGTGTGAGCGATGAAATGATTAAACGTGCCATTGTGCTTGATCCGAATTTTCAATCAAATGGGAAATTTGATAATGGATTATACCAACAAATTCTTGCACAAAACGGTTTAAGCTCTGATGCTTATGCGAATATTTTGCGTGGCGCACTGACCCTTGAGCAAATGCAAAACGGTATTGCGGATAGTGAATTTGTGGTGCCGGTTCAGGTAAAAGACAGTGCTCAACTTTTCTTTCAAAAACGTCTTGCCCGTTTAGCGACGTTATCCCTTGCCGATGAAATGGCAAAACAAAGTATCACTGAAGATGAAGTGAAAACCTACTATGAAGCCAACCAAAAAACGTTTGTGCAACCTGAACAAGTAAAAGTGCAATATATTCAAGTTTCAGGAGCAGATGTGGCGAAGGATATTCAAGTAAGCGATATCGAAATTGCACAATATTATCAAGATAATAAAGCACAGTTTATGACACAGCGAGTAGCGCATATACAATTTGCAAATGAGCAAGATGCGCAAACGGCTTATCAAGAATTACAAAATGGTGCAACTTTTGCCGAATTAGCCAAAACACGTTCGTTAGATAAAATTTCAGGTGAGAATGGCGGTGAATTGGGTTGGGTAAATGCTAATGAATTACCAAAAGCTTTTGAAGAGGCGACAACAAGACTTGAGGTCGGAAAATTCAGTGAACCTGTTAATGTTGACGGTAATTTTCACCTTATCCTGGTGGAAGAGCGTAAAGAAAAATCATTAAATGAAGTAAAAGCGCAAATCACAGATTTAGTACGTAAAAGCTTATTGGAAAACCGTTTCTACACGATTGAAAAAAATGTACGTGAAAAAGCCTTTGAAGACAGTAAATCTTTAGAGAGTGCGGCAAACGCAGCCGGTGTAAAAGTACAGGAAAGCGGTTATTTTTCTCGTGAAAATGTACCGACCGCGTTAAATTCACCTAATGTGATTTCTGCAATGTTTGATTCCGATATTTCAAATGGCGGGGCAAATTCCGAACCATTAAACGTAGGGGAACAAAATATCGTTTTGGTACGCGTGTTAGAGCATAAAGCAGAAGGCGTAAAAACATTAGATGAAGCAAAATCGGATATTGAAAACTTTTTAAAACGTGACAAAGCGGAAAAAACATTGATCACATCGGCAACACAGATAATCAATGATCTGCCGACGGCTCCAAATAAATTACCGGCGGGTATTTCTTTCGGTGCTGAGCAAACTTTCGCTTTTACTGAAAATCAAGATCCGATTTTAACCAATGGTATTTTCTCCATGGAAAAACCGACAAATGGTACAACCGTGTATAAAGTAGTGCGTAATGCGAAAGGCGATGTGATTATTGTGGCACTTAATAAAGTGGAACAAGGTGAGCTGAATGAGCAGGAATTAGCTCAATTTGGCGAACAATTACGTCAAACACAGCAACTTGAATTACGTGCACAACTGCTACAAGCATTACGTGATAAAGCACAAATTGAAATTAATGAAGCTTTTATCAAACAAGAAGATGAGAACTAATTAATAAGTTTTGAGTAAAGGCCTATGAGAACATAGGCTTTTTTCTTGAAAGAATAACGGTAAATTGCAATCAGAACTGATTTCTGATAAAAAGTGCGGTAGTTTTCAACCGCACTTTTTTCATTGATAGAAGGAAAATCCTATGGCAGAAGAAACCATTTTCAGCAAAATTATTCGTAAAGAAATCCCCGCCGATATTGTTTATCAAGACGAATTGGTGACCGCCTTTCGCGATATTGCGCCACAAGCTAAAACCCATATTTTAATTATCCCAAATAAATTGATTCCAACAGCCAATGAGGTAACCGAACAAGATGAAACCTCGCTTGGACGCCTGTTCACAGTCGCAGCAAAATTGGCGAAACAGGAGGGGATTGCGGAAGACGGTTACCGCTTAATTGTCAATTGCAACAAACATGGCGGTCAGGAAGTGTTTCATATTCATATGCACCTTCTAGGGGGCGAACCGCTTGGCAAAATGTTGGGTAAATAATGAAAAAATTATTGATTATTTTTGCGGGCTTGGTGCTTTCGGCGTGTTCCGTTTCAGGGCCGAATTTGGTTCACACGAATACCCCTATTTTGAATATAACGGCGGAACTTGCTTCGGTTGTTGAGGCAAACGTGTCAGCGGATTCTGCGTGGGTAAAAAATAAAACTAGCCAACCGGTTAATGTGAATTATCATCTTTTTTGGTATAACGCACAGGGCGTAACCCAAGTTTGGGCGGATCAGCGTGAAAGCGTTGTCGGCAATTTGCGTTTACAACCTCAAGCACGACAGTCTGTTGAGCTGATTAAACCAACGTTGGAAAGTACCAACTATCGTCTTTATTTACAGTAAATTATGTCTACTTTATTAATTGATCTTGAAGGTTACGAGCTAACTCAAGAAGAAGTTGAATTGTTGGAGCATCCTTTAGTTGCCGGTTTAATTCTGTTTACCCGCAATTTTTATGAGAGAGAACAGATTCAGGCATTGGTGAAATCCGTACGTAAGCGGGTGAAAAAACCGTTACTGATTACGGTGGATCAAGAAGGTGGTCGTGTGCAACGTTTCCGTGAAGGTTTTACACAGTTGCCGGCAATGCAAGCCTTTGCCTCATTATCCGATGTTTTGCAGCAGCAACATTGGGCGAGAGAATCAGGCTGGCAAATGGCGGCGGAAATGGCAGCGCTTGATATTGATCTCAGCTTTGCGCCGGTGTTGGATTTAGGCCATGAATGTCGTGCTATTGGCGATCGCAGCTTTAGTAGTGATGTGCAAAGTGCGGTCAATTTAGCAGGCGTTTTTATTGAGGGAATGCGTGAAGCAGGAATGGCAACAACGGGCAAACACTTTCCCGGTCACGGACACGTATTGGCAGATTCCCATCTGGAAACACCTTATGATGAACGTCCTCAGGAGGCGATTTTTAGTCGGGATCTCCAACCTTTCAAACAACTGATTGCTCAGCAAAAATTGGATGCTATTATGCCTGCCCATGTGATTTATACTCAATGCGATAGTCAGCCAGCAAGTGGCTCAGAATATTGGTTAAAGCAAATTTTACGTGAAAAATTGAATTTTAGCGGAGCGATTTTCTCCGATGATCTGGGGATGAAAGGTGCAGGGTTTATGGGGGATTTTGTCGCTCGTAGTGAAAAGGCATTGAATTCCGGTTGCGATTTATTGTTACTTTGTAATGAGCGGGCTGGTGTAATTCAAGTGTTGGAACAGTTAAAACTCACGGAAAATCAACCGCACTTTATTCAGCGTCAAACACGTTTAAATAGTTTATTTAAGAAAAAATCATATAGTTGGTCTGAATTGACCAAAACACCACGTTGGTTGGAAAACCATAAAAAATTGTCGGCGCTTCAACAAGCATGGTTGGCAGGCAAAGCATGATGGATTGCCGCCATTATCAAGCGGGAAATTGTCGTTCATGTCAATGGCTTAAAATGCCTTATGAACGGCAAATTTCTGAGAAAATCACTCATCTAAAAACGCAGCTTTCTCATTTGAATTGTGATGATTTGGTTTGGTTAGCCCCTTTCCAATCACAACCGTCGGCATTTCGTAATAAAGCTAAAATGGTTGTGAGCGGCTCGGTGGAACGACCGATTCTCGGTATTTTGCAAGATCCTAATGGTCCGAATAGTGCGGTTGATTTGTGTGATTGCCCTCTTTATCCCACGCATTTTGCAACGATCTTCCCGATTCTAAAAGATTTTATCGGGCGTGCCGGCTTAGTGCCGTACAACGTTGCCAAGAAGAAAGGTGAACTTAAATATATTTTACTGACGGAAAGCGTATCAACAGGAAAGTTAATGCTACGCTTTGTGCTGCGTTCTGAAAATAAGTTAGCGTTAATTTGTCGGGAGTTGGCCGGACTTATAGCTAAATTACCTCAACTGGAGGTCGTCAGTGTAAATCTGCAACCCCAACACGCCGCTATTTTAGAAGGGGAGCAAGAAATTTTTCTCACGAAACAACAATTTTTAGCGGAACGTTTTAATGATATTCCACTTTTTATTCGTCCCCAAGGTTTTTTCCAAACGAATCCTCAGGTTGCCGCAGGATTATATAAAACGGCACAACAATGGGTAAAAGATTTACCTGTAACAACATTATGGGATCTATTTTGCGGTGTGGGCGGTTTCGGTTTGCATTGTGCGTATGGATTGCAAGGAGAAAAAGGGCAGAACGTTGAACTGACCGGTATTGAAATTTCGCCATCGGCAATTTTAGCGGCAAAAATGTCCGCCCAAAAATTAGCTTTACGGAATGTGACATTTCAGTCTTTAGATGCGGCAAATTTTGTGTTGAACGGCAATGAGGAACGCCCGGATTTGGTTATTGTAAACCCTCCACGTCGTGGAACCGGAAAGGCAGTAAGCGAATTTCTCAACCAAATCCGACCGCACTTTATTTTATATTCCAGTTGTAACGCCATTTCTATGGGGAAAGATTTACGCGATCTGACACATTATCAGCCTGTTAAAATTCAGCTTTTTGATATGTTCCCGCATACGGCACATTATGAAGTGCTGACCTTATTAGCGCGTATCATAAATTAACGATTCGGGCGGATAATATATCCGCCTTGAATTATTGTTTAATTTTGCTATAGGCTAATGCAAGGATAAAAATTGCCGCCTGCAATAAAATAATACAAGCACCCGTTGAGGCATCAAAGTGATAGCTCAAAATCACGCCCATAAGGCTTGAAATAACTGAGGTTATGACAGAGACCCATAGCATTTTATCAAAGGATTTTGTCAATGTAAGGGCAGTAATTCCCGGTGCTATCAACATGGCAACCACTAAAATTACGCCAACTACCTGCATGGTGCTGACAATAGTGAGCGCAGTTAGAATGAGTAAGCTATAATGCAAAACCTGTGGTGAGAGACCGGCAACCCGAGCATGGCTTGCATCAAAACAATAAAGTAATAAATCACGGCGTTTAAAGAGAATAACAAGAAAAACAAAGGTAGAAATGACCGCAGTTTGTATTAATTCAATATTGCTGACCCCTAATACGTTGCCAAACAAAATATGGGTTAAATGTTGCTCGGTTTGAATTTTGGTAAACATCACCAATCCGATGGCAAACATGCCTGAAAACACAATCCCCATGGCGGTATCTTCTTTAATTCGGCTGTTTTCTTTTAAATAACCCACGCCGAAAGCACAAAAAATGCCGGATAGGAATGCCCCGATAGCAAGAGGAATACCTATCAGATAGGCTAATACAATTCCCGGTAGCACGGCATGAGAAATCGCATCACCCATTAATGACCAACCCTTTAATACTAAATAACAGGAAAGTAAGGCACAGATAGTAGAGACAATTAATGCTGTGAGCAACGCATTTTGCATAAAAGCAAATTGGAGAGGCTCTAAAAACCAATCAAACATCGGGTACCGCCTTTTTGTTGCGAGTAAGTAAGCCGTATTTTGGGGAAAACAAAAATGCGAGCAAGAAAAGTAAAGTTTGCAGTGTAACTATGATTCCTCCGCTTGCACCGTCTAAATAATAGCTCATATAAACGCCCACAAAACTGGTGATTGAGCCTAATATCACAGCAATGATCGCTAGGGTTTTAAACTTATCCGTCAGTAGATAAGCCGTAGCACCCGGTGTAATGACCATTGCGATTACAAGAATTGCTCCTACGGTTTGTAATGCAGCGACTACACAAGCACTTAATAAGGTAAAAAATAAGGTTTTATAGAAAAGTGGTGAAAGCCCTACGGTAATCGCTTGAGTTTCGTCGAAAAAAATCAGTAGTAGATCTTTCCAGAATAATAAAAGCAAGACTAAACAAATACCGATAATGATCGAAACTTGGTAGATATCTTCATCTGCAATGCCCAAAATATTACCTAAAATAACACTTTGCACATTTACGGCAGTCGGATTTAAGGAAATAATCAATAATCCGAGCGCAAAAAATGTACTGAAAATAAAACCGATAACAGCATCTTCCTTTAGCTTAGAAATGGATTTAATCCATAAAATAGAAATTGCGGCTAAAATACCTGAAAAAAATGCACCGAGCGCATAAGGTAAGGAAAACGCATAAGCAATGGCGACACCCGGTACAACGGAGTGGGATAAGGCATCACCAATTAATGACCAGCCCTTGAGCATTAAATAGGAAGACAAAAAAGCGCAAATTCCTCCGACAACCGTGCTCAAAATCATTGCTTTCAACATGTAGTCATAAGAGAAGGGCTCGAGTAATAAATCCAGCATAGGTTATTCCTTCTCTTTTTTATTCGCGGACGTGTCAAAATTGCAATCTTGTGTTGTGGCAGGGGGATCCTGTTTGGTTTCACCGTAGAATACCACCGCTTTTTCATCATCGGTCAGTACCGTTACTGCGCGTTTGTCTTCATCATTATGTAAGTCTTCACCTTGCAATCTGATATGGCGCAACACACCACCAAAGACGAGCTCTAAATTATGTTGATTAAAGGTGTCTTCTGTTTTTCCGGCTGCAATAACTGTGCGGTTGATCATCACCACTTGATCACAAAAATCAGGCACAGAACCTAGATTGTGAGTCGAAACCAAAATTAGATGCCCTTCACTACGAAGTTGCTGCAACAAATCCACAATGGCGTTTTCCGTTTTAACATCTACGCCGGTGAAAGGCTCATCCAACAAAATTATTGGGCTTTGTTGCGCCAATGCGCGAGCTAAAAATACCCGTTTCTTTTGCCCGCCGGAGAGTTCGCCAATTTGGCGATGTGCAAGATGCTCAATGTTTACACGTTGCATCGCCTCTTGCACTTTTTGTTTATCAATAGATTTTGGGATACGTAAAAGGTTCATGTATCCATAACGTCCCATCATAACGACATCATAAACGGAAACGGGGAATTGCCAGTCCACTTCTTCCGATTGCGGAACATAAGCAATCAGATTACGTTTTAGGGCTTGAGAAATCGGTAGGTTGCATAGTTTTATTTCACCTTTTTGTGGTTTTACTAACCCCATTAGACTTCTAAACAGGGTTGATTTTCCACTACCGTTCACGCCAACCAGTGCGCAAATCGTACCGTCATTGAGTGAAAAGCTCATATCGTGAATAGCAGTATGTCCGTTGTTATAACGAACGGTTACGTCATTCACCCAAATTGATGTCGAAAATGATTCCATTATTTTTCAAATCCTTTAACTATGGTGGAAACGGTGGTATTCAATAGGTCGATATAGGTTGGTACAGGGCCCTCTTTGGTTGAAAGAGAATCTACATATAATACTCCCCCATATTTTGCCCCACTTTCTTTCGCCACTTGTTGTGCCGGCTTAGGTGAAATAGTACTTTCACTGAACACTACCGGAATATTATTTTTACGAACCAAATCAATGACTTTACGAACTTGTTGAGGCGTTCCTTGTTGTTCGGCATTAATTGGCCATAAGTAACCTTCTTTTAAGTTGTAATCTTTCGCCAAATAGCTGAAAGCTCCTTCGCTGGTGACCAGCCAACGTTTGGACTCCGGAATTTGTGCAAGTTTAGCACGAAGCGGTTCATCTAACTGTTTAATTTTTTGTGTGTAATCCGCTGCATTTTTTTCATATACATCGGCATTTTGAGGATCATGTTTAATCAGTGCGTTTTTAATATTTTCAATATAAATTAATGCATTAGAAGGCGACATCCAAGCGTGTGGGTTAGGCGCGTCTTTGTAAGGCCCTTCATAAATAGAAAGAGGTGTAATGCCTTCTGTCACCACTACGGCCGGTTTATCTTTAATATTTTGGAAAAAACGCTCAAACCAACGCTCTAAATTTAAACCGTTCCATAGAATTAAATCGGCAGATTGTGCCTTTACAATGTCTTTTGGGGTCGGCTCGTATTCATGAATTTCCGCGCCGGGTTTCGTGATAGATTCCACCGTTGCTGCATCGCCCGCTACATTTTGTGCAATATCTTGGATAACGGTAAAAGTCGTAACAACTTTAAATTTTGCATTGGCTTGCATCATAAATAAACCTAACGTAAGTGCGGTCATAATTTTTAATGAAATTCGCATAAGATCTCCTTATAAAGTAGAATTCGTTTTACTTGAATGATAGGTGAATACAGTACAGTTTACATTCACTGGGGACAATAGTACTACTTTTTGTAGAGATTTCAAATAAAAATGATTATCAAATTCTAAAGATTTTATTTTACGCCGGTTAGCATATCAAAAAGGATGATAGATTTTTTCTATGCTTTTAAATGTTGATGATTGTAGGAATAAAAATATACCGGCGTGTTGCCGGTAGAATAGCGAAACTTATTGTTTTGAAAGTTGTTCAATCAGATTGCTTAGCCCTTCTTCATCGTAACCTTCTTCATATTGTGCATCATCAGGTGTGAAATTATTGAGCCGGTGTCCGGCAATACAACCATATTTTTCTAATTTGTTTTTGGTGAAATTAGTGCGGAATTGGGAGGAGCTATTATTTAAACTAATCACCCCAATGGCTGAATTTCGGCAAAGATGTTTATTAACAAATACCAGATTATAGCCTGATTCACGAATATAGCCGGTTTTATTAATTGCTGCATCGAATACGGCTTCTCGTACCAGTTTGTTGGTATTTCTCACCAATACCTGACGTCCGCCGGCCTGAATATAAGCGCTTGGCATATTAGAAAAATCCTTAATTTGCGGTTTATTCAAGGAATATTTAGTCAGCTTAACCAGATCCATCACACTGGAAATATTACTATCCGATAAACCTGAACTATCAGTGAAGCGGGTGGAACGCATACCAAGTTCACGAGCCTTTTCATTCATTTTCTGAATAAACTGTAGGCGGCTCATTCCGGCTGAACGGGAAAGGGCATGGGCTGCATAGTTATCGGAATGAACTAACATTGCTTTTAGTAGTTCATTACAAGGAATGGGCGTATATGTCGGTAATTTTGTACGGGTACCTTTGATATAGTCATGATCATCATCTGTAATGGAGGCGGCACAACGAGGATTTTTATTATTTTCTAAAAATACATTTGCAGTCATTAGTTTTGTTACTGATGCAATAGGTTGAACATGGTTTGGTGAGCTGCTTTCCAAGACTTTATCGTGAGTGAAATCGTAAACGACATAGGATTGTGCCATGGTTAAGGGGGCTGGGATACATAGACACAAAACTGAAAAGCATTTTTTAAACATTTTTAGTACCGATAAATAAAACAGAGGCGTATTCTACCGCACTTTTTTCTAAAAGATTGCTTATTTTTGCGATCTGAATCGTAAAAAGTGCGGTCAGAAATGTTCTTGTTTTTGAAATCTGCTAGCTTATCTTCTAACAAATCTGTAAAATCGCTGCTCATTTTTATATCAGGCTTTTTTGTAGTAAATCACTACAATTTTTATTGCCATAATGTGTAGCAACGAGGCTTTAATGTTAGAACAAATATCAAACAAAAAAATTAATTTAATGGATTTGACGCGCCAACAAATGCGTGAATTTTTTCAAGAACTTG
Source organism: Rodentibacter caecimuris (assembly GCF_001019715.1). Taxonomy (GTDB): domain Bacteria; phylum Pseudomonadota; class Gammaproteobacteria; order Enterobacterales; family Pasteurellaceae; genus Rodentibacter; species Rodentibacter caecimuris. The sequence continues at coordinate 443,027 of NZ_BBXJ01000001.1, read as the reverse complement.
GGGAAAAACCGTTTCGAGCCGATCAATTAGTAAAATGGATTTATCATTTTGGCGAAGATAATTTCGACAATATGACAAATATCAATAAGAAATTACGAGAAAAGTTAAAATCCGTTGCTGAAATTAGAGCACCTGAAGTGGCGGTAGAGCAACGTTCTGCAGACGGCACGATAAAATGGGCAATGCAGGTGGGCGATCAACAAGTAGAAACCGTGTATATTCCTGAAGCGGATCGTGCCACGCTTTGTGTTTCTTCTCAGGTTGGTTGTGCCTTGGCCTGTACCTTTTGTTCTACCGCTCAACAAGGCTTTAATCGTAATTTGACCGTATCTGAAATTATTGGGCAAGTGTGGCGAGCCTCAAAAATTATCGGTAATTTTGGCGTGACCGGCGTTCGTCCAATAACGAATGTGGTGATGATGGGGATGGGGGAACCGCTATTAAATGTGGCAAATGTTGTTCCTGCAATGGAAATCATGTTGGACGATTTTGCTTACGGTTTATCTAAACGCCGTGTGACACTTTCTACTTCAGGAGTTGTGCCGGCATTGGATAATTTAAATAAGATGATTGATGTTGCATTAGCTATCTCCTTACATGCACCGAATGATGAATTACGTGATGAAATTGTACCGATTAATAAAAAATATAATATTAAAATGCTGATTGATTCTGTGAATCGTTATTTGAGTGTTTCCAATGCCAATCATGGCAAAGTCACGATTGAATATGTGATGTTGGATCATGTTAATGACAGTGTGGAGCATGCTCATCAGCTTGCGGAAGTGTTGAAAAATACACCTTGTAAAATTAATTTAATCCCGTGGAATCCGTTTCCTGAAGCCCCTTATGCCAAAAGTTCAAATACCCGTATCGATCGATTCCAAAAAGCATTAATGGAATATGGTTTTACTGTCATTGTGCGTAAAACTCGGGGAGATGATATTGATGCTGCGTGCGGGCAACTGGCCGGTGATGTTATTGATCGTACTAAACGTACAGCAATGAAACGTCAATTTGGGCAGAATATAGGAATAACCCAAGTTAATTAGTGAAACTATAGTAATTGGAGGAAAAATGAGATCTTTATTTATTCGATTTTTAAGTGCGGTCATTTTTCCTCTTGTTTTTTCAGCTTGTGTTTCGCAAGCACCCTCTTCTGATTTTAATAAACAACAGGCGGCAAAAGCGCGAGTCGAACTGGCTCTCGGTTATTTGCAGCAAAATAATTTTATTCAAGCAAAACAAAATCTTGATAAAGCGTTAGCACATGATCAAGAGTATTATCTTGTTCATTCTGCCTTTGCACATTTTCATCAATTGCAAGGCGATGTTAATGAAGCAAGAAAATCTTATCTAAAATCCATAACACTTGATGAAAAACAAGGCGATGTACATAATAATTTTGGCGCGTTTTTATGTAGTCAAGGTGAGTTTGAACAAGCCAATAAGCAATTTGAACTTGCCTTACTTTCGCCTAATTATTACCGTCAGGCAGATACTTATGAAAATATGGCACTTTGCTCACAGGCGCTAAATCAATCGGAGGCTTATCAAAAAGCAATCGACAAATTACGACAAATAGATGTGAATCGTGCGGAAAAACTAAGTCTAATCAAATAAAACATTGCCAAAAATTGCTTTGGACTTTAAAATTCAGCCTTTAATTATGTCTCATAAATTAATAAACATTATGGATGCCCAGGCTGAACAAATGGAAACGAAAACGCAAGCAGATCAACCTATATCTTTGGGAGATAAATTTCGTGAGGCCCGCGAAGCCTTAAATCTATCTCTTGAAGATGTCTCTAAGCAAATTACATTACGTCCCGCGATTTTAGCTCAAATCGAAAATAATGAATTTATCCAAAAAAATGTGCCTGCGGCTTTCATGAAAGGCTATGTACGCAATTATGGGAAGTTTCTGCGTTTACCTGAAAGTCTTTGGGCCGATCTCTCTTTTGGGGAAGACGAACAAAATGATTTGGGAAAAAATGCTCGTTCTACTCGCTCGGTAAATCAATATTCTTCTCACAGTCGTTGGGTTGGCTATTTAACCGCATTAGTGCTTTTAGTCGCATTAAGTATGACGGGCTTGTGGTGGTGGCAGAACTATCAAAAATCTAATGAAGAGCGTGATACCTTAGTGCAAAGTTATGTGTCAAATGTAGAAACTACCCAAACAGTATCGGAAAGTTCCTCCGTTTCACCTACTGAACTGCCAAGTGTTCAACCGATCCAGCCGGAAAATACTCAAGCTAATAGTATGGAAATGGCTGAAGTAAAAGCTAGCCAAGAGGTTATTTCTGCTCAGACTGAACAAAATGTATTACCTAAATCAATCACTTCTGGCGAAGACACAACGTTGAACGAAATTGCGATTCCTGATACGCAAAGTGCGGTTGAAGATCCAACTATTTCTCCACCTCCGCCGGCTGCTCAAGGTGATTTAGTCGTGGAAATATTAAAAAATACCAGTTGGTTAAGTATAAAAGATCAGAATCGAAAAGTGCTTGCACAAAAAGAATATAAGCAAGGTGAAGTCTTAACCTTTAGCGGTAATGAATTTTCATTGATTGTAGGGGCACCGGGGAATGTTCGTATCACTTATAAGGGGCAGGATTATCCTCTAAAAGTGGACGGGCGTGTCGCAAAATTTAAACTTTCACAACCTTAATAAGGAATGATAATGTCAGCTTTTCAACCGATAATTAAGCGTCGTGAATCGACAAAAATTTATGTAGGTAATGTACCGATTGGTGGAGATGCACCGATTGCCGTGCAATCTATGACAAATACGCGCACTACGGATATTGATTCTACGGTTGCTCAGATTAAATCTTTAGAGCGTGTAGGCGCCGATATTGTGCGTGTTTCGGTGCCGACCATGGATGCTGCTGAAGCGTTTAAAATTATTAAACAGCAAGTTAGTATACCATTGATAGCAGACATCCATTTTGACTACCGTATTGCATTAAAAGTTGCTGAGTATGGTGTAGATTGTTTGCGTATAAATCCCGGTAACATCGGACGAGAGGATCGTATTCGTGCAGTAGTGGATTGTGCTCGTGATAAAAATATCCCTATTCGCATTGGTGTGAATGCCGGTTCTTTAGAGAAAGACATTCAAGAGAAATACGGTGAGCCTACTCCCGAAGCACTTGTTGAGTCTGCATTGCGTCACGTAGAGATTTTAGATCGTTTTAACTTTGATCAATTTAAAGTAAGCGTGAAAGCATCCGATGTGTCTTTGGCGGTAGAATCTTATCGTTTACTGGCAAAAGCGATTAAACAGCCGTTACACCTAGGGATTACCGAAGCCGGTGGTGCGCGTGCCGGAGCTGTTAAATCGGCAATCGGTTTAGGAATGCTACTCGCTGAGGGAATAGGAGATACCCTACGAGTTTCCTTGGCGGCAGATCCTGTGGAAGAAATCAAAGTAGGTTTTGATATTTTAAAATCGTTGCGTATTCGTTCCCGAGGAATTAATTTTATTGCCTGTCCAACCTGTTCTCGTCAAGAATTTGATGTGATCGGTACAGTGAATGCTTTAGAACAACGTCTTGAAGATATTATTACACCGATGGATGTATCTATTATCGGCTGTGTCGTAAATGGACCGGGTGAAGCCTTAGTCTCTGATCTCGGCGTAACAGGTGGGAATAAGAAAAGCGGTTATTATATAGATGGCGAGCGTCAAAAAGAGCGGTTTGATAACGAAGATATTATCAATCAATTAGAAGCAAAGATCCGTGCGAAAGTCGCATTGCAAGATCCCAAAAATCGTATTATTTAAGGAAAACTTGTGGCAAAAACAATTCAAGCAATTCGTGGTATGAACGATTGTCCACCAACAGAATCCCCATTATGGCAATGGGTTGAAATGCAGGTACGTGAAGTATTAAACAGTTATGGTTACTCTGAAGTGCGTATGCCGATTGTTGAAAGTACACCGTTATTTGCCCGTGCTATTGGCGAAGTAACGGATGTTGTTTCAAAGGAAATGTACACTTTTTGGGATAACGATGAACAATTAACCCTTCGCCCTGAGGGGACTGCAGGTTGTGTGCGGGCAGCGATTGAACATGGTTGGATTTATAATAATGAACAGCGTTTGTGGTATATGGGCCCGATGTTTCGCCATGAACGTCCGCAAAAGGGACGTTATCGCCAGTTCCATCAAGCGGGAGTAGAAGTTTTTGGTATTGCAAATCCGGAAATCGATGCCGAGCTAATTATTTTAACGGCGAGACTTTGGAAAAAATTAGGTATTGATCAGCAGGTTTCTCTGCAACTAAACTCAATCGGTTCATTGGAAGCAAGAGCAAGTTATCGCTCCGCATTGGTAGAATTCTTGGAAAAATATCAAGATCTAATGAGCGAAGAAGAAAAAGAACGTTTAGTGAAAAACCCTCTGCGTATTTTAGATACTAAAAATCAAGAATTACAAAAAGTATTAGATAATGCACCGAAACTCCTTGATTATTTGGATGAAGAAAGCCGTGTACATTTTGCTCAATTATGTGCTTTATTAGATGCAGTGGGAATTCAATATGAAATTAATCCAAAGCTTGTACGGGGATTGGATTATTACAATAAAACGGTGTTTGAATGGGTAACTTCTGCACTGGGTGCGCAAGGCACGGTATGCGGCGGCGGTCGCTATGACGGTTTGGTTGAGCAGCTTGGCGGACACGCTACGTCCGGTGTAGGCTTTGCGATGGGACTGGAGCGCTTAGTTTTATTGGTACAAGAACTTAATGTAGCCATACCATTAAAAAGTGCGGTCGATATTTATGTAATTCATCAAGGGGAAGATACGACTTTAGCTGCTTTACAAATTGCTGAAAAAATTCGTTCAGCATTGCCGCACTTACGGGTTATGCAACATTGCTCGGGGGGTAATTTTAAAAAACAATTTAAACGTGCGGATAAATCCGGTGCGACTTTAGCTTTAGTCATTGGTGAAAGTGAAGTGCAAAATAGTCAGGTAGTTGTGAAACATTTACACGGTGGGGTTGAACAACAAACCTTTGAAGTTGAACAAGTTATTGATTATATTCAATCTCAATTTTAATTTATAAAGGAAAAAGATATGGCATACTCCATTGAAGAAGAACAAGAGATTAACCAGTTAAAAGAATGGTGGAAAGAAAACGGCAAAACTATCATTGTCGCTTTTATTTTGGGGGTGGCCGGCGTGTTTGGCTGGCGTTATTGGCAGACTTATCAAGCAAATCAAATAGCTGAAGCCTCGGCAGGATATGATGCTTTAGTTTATGCGGCCGAGCAAGATCCTACCGCTCAGAAAGCGAAATTAACGGAATTCATTCAAGCGAATAGTAAAACCAGTTATGCAGTCTTTGCCTTGTTTGACGAAGCAAAAAATGCGGTGGCAAAACAAGATTTTGCGAGTGCCGAAGTTGCTTTACAGCAGGTTTTAACACAATCTCAAGATGACTTATTGACATCACTTGCCGCGTTACGTTTAAGTGCCGTGCAGTTCCAGTTAGGTCAATTAGATAGTGCATTATCAACACTCGAACAGGTAAAGAGTGCTGGTTTTAATGCACGCAAAATACTTTTAGTCGGTGATATTCAGTTGGCAAAAGGCGACACTGTTGCGGCAAAAAATAGTTTTGAGCAAGTGCTTCAAACGGGTAGCTCGTTAGAACAGCAAATGGCTCAAATGAAGTTAAACAATCTTTAGTATAAAGCGCCCGAGAGGGCGTTTGTTTTATGCGCTTTTTATTTCCACTTCCTCCCCCGATTCTTTGTTTCTCCATTGGTGTGGTGATGTATGCTTTACCTCAAATAGGGCGATATTCCAGATTTTTTTATGCGATTTGGTTTTTTATTCTAGTCTCTATTTTGGTTGCTGCTGCGAGTGTATGGCAATTTTATCGCAATGACACATCTATTGATCCGAAACAGTTGGATAAAACGACAAGGCTTGTCACATCCGGTATTTTTCAAATCACGCGTAACCCAATGTACCTGAGTCTATTACTGATTCTTGTATCATGGGCATTATGGTTAGGGCATTTATTGGCTTGGAGTGGGGTCATTATCTTTATATTTTTAATGAATCGATTCCAAATTTCTCGAGAAGAAATCTATTTAGAAAAGAAATTTGGGGATACATATCGTCGGTATAAATCGAAAGTTAGGCGGTGGATATAAAAAGTGCGGTCAAAATTGACCGCACTTTTGTCGTTCATTGATTATTTGGCGTGATTGCAATCAGCCGCTTTCTTTTCAAAACGCTCTGCAACATAATCCCAGTTTACAACATTCCAAAATTCTTTAATGTAATCCGGGCGACGATTTTGGAATTTCAAGTAGTAGGCGTGTTCCCAAACGTCTAAGCCTAAAAGTGGGAAACCTTCACAACCTGCAATTTCTTTACCCATTAGTGGATTATCTTGGTTTGCTGTGGAAACAACCGCGAGTTTTCCTTCGGTAGTTAACACCAACCATGCCCAACCTGAACCGAAGCGGGTTGCCGCCGCTTTTTCGAATTCGGCTTGAAAGGCTTCGACAGAACCAAAATCGCGTAAGATTGCTTCTTTCAATGCACCTTGTAATGTAGTTCCTTTTTTCAAGGATTTCCAGAATAAACTATGATTTGCGTGACCGCCGGCATTATTACGTAATGCGACACGTTTTTCTGCCGGAAGTTTGTCAAGTTGAGAAATTAATTGACCTGCGCAAATTTCGGTAAATTCAGCCGGTAAGCCTTCTAGTGCCGCATTGGCATTATTTACGTAGGCTTGGTGATGTTTACTATGGTGAATTTCCATCGTTTGAGCATCAAAATGAGGTTCTAAGGCATCATAAGCGTAGCCTAATTCAGGTAGAGTGTAAGCCATAATTCATTCCTTCTTATAAAATGAGTTTTCATTTGAGCCGATTTGGCTGTCAGCTAAAAATGCAAAAGCTTTAACCAAAAAGTACTAAGGGGAAAATACTAGCAGAAAAGTTGATTTAGATCATTAAATGTTTTCCCTTTTGTAGAAATTGAGTATTCAAATGAAGCTTGTTCTAAGTCAATAAAACCTACAATCTACTACCAAATAGTTAATTGTTTTGACTACTTAAAATCTCGTTAAATTTTTCACTTGTGATAGAATGACCGCAATTCAATATTCGTGTTTTTCTTTATGTCTAAGTCTCACAATTTATCTATCAAAGAGCTTGCCTGCCAACGTGGTGAGAGTTTGCTTTTTTCCGGTTTATCGTGCAATTTTAACAGTGGTGATTTTGTGCAGATTGAGGGACATAATGGTATCGGAAAAACCAGTTTATTGCGTATTTTAGCCGGGCTTGCACAACCCTTAGAAGGTGAAGTGCGGTGGAATTCTGAACTTATTTCCAAACAACGGGAAATTTACTATCAGGATTTACTTTATCTAGGGCATTTTTCCGGCGTAAAACCAGAACTGACAGCGTTAGAGAATCTGCAATTTTATCAACGCATTAGCCAAGCGGAGCAGGGAGATGACGCACTTTGGGACGTATTAGCGAAAGTCGGACTTTTGGGGCGTGAAGATCTACCCGCCGCACAACTTTCAGCGGGGCAACAACGACGTATTGCATTAGCAAGATTATGGCTTTCTCATGCACCGTTATGGATTTTAGATGAACCTTTTACGGCGATTGATAAAAAAGGCGTGGAAATTTTGACCGCACTTTTTGATGAGCATGCAAAACAAGGTGGCATTGTATTAATGACAAGCCATCAAGATGTGCCGAGTATGCGTTTGCAGAAACTTAATTTAGTACAGTATAAAGCGGAATAAGTGAATGATTTTTCTAGAAGTAATTAAACGTGAATTAAAAATTGCAATGCGTAAACGGTCAGAGATTTTAAATCCACTGTGGTTTTTTTTGATTGTTATCACGTTATTTCCACTTGTGATTGGGCCGGATCCTAAATTACTTTCACGCATTGCACCCGGAATTGCTTGGGTGGCGGCTTTACTTTCTGCATTGCTTTCTTTTGAACGTTTGTTCCGTGATGATTTTATTGACGGTTCACTTGAGCAATTAATGCTGACCAAGCAACCTCTCGTATTAACGGCGTTGTCCAAGGTTATCGCACATTGGCTTTTAACCGGTTTGCCACTGATTTTACTTTCGCCAATTGCGGCATTATTACTTTCTCTTGAAGTACATCTTTGGTGGGCGCTAGTGCTAACCTTGCTTCTTGGTACGCCGGTATTGAGTTGTATCGGTGCGATTGGTGTTGCATTAACCGTAGGATTACGTAAGGGCGGTGTGTTGCTCAGTTTACTTGTAGTGCCGTTGTTTATTCCCGTGTTGATTTTCGCATCTTCCGTATTGGATGCAGCCGGTTTGAATTTGCCTTATACGGGGCAACTTGCAATTTTAGGTGCGATGATGGTAGGTGCGATGACGCTTTCGCCTTTTGCGGTGGCTGCGGCATTGCGTATTAGTTTGGATAATTAATTCGACAACTGTGCGAAAGTGCGGTTGTTTTTCTTTTTATTTTTTTGTGAGGCTTTGTTATGTGGAACTGGTTACATCCCTACGCTAAACCAGAAACCCAATATCGAATTTGTGGTAAATTGAGTCCAGTGTTTGCTCTATTGAGTTTGTTATTGTTAAGTGTCGGTATTGTATGGGGCTTGGCCTATGCGCCGGCAGATTATCAACAGGGGAACAGTTTCAGAATCATGTATGTACATGTGCCAACGGCGATTTGGTCAATGGGCGTGTATGGTTCAATGGCGGTAGCCGCTGTGATCGCACTGGTATGGCAAATTAAACAAGCTCATTTAGCAATGATTGCTATGGCACCTATTGGCGCATTATTCACCTTTCTCGCACTGATTACCGGTGCGATTTGGGGCAAACCGATGTGGGGGACTTGGTGGGTATGGGATGCCCGTCTGACTGCTGAATTAATTCTATTCTTTTTATATCTTGGTATTCTTGCTCTTTATTCCAGTTTTTCCGATCGGGCGATCGGAGCAAAAGCCTCGGGTATTTTATGTATTACTACTGTGGTGATTTTGCCGATTATTCATTTCTCTGTGGAATGGTGGAATACGCTTCATCAAGGCGCAAGTATTACAAAATTTGAAAAACCGTCTATTGCTGCTCCGATGTTAATTCCATTGATTTTATGTATTTTTGGTTTTTTAGCTTTATATATTTGGCTGACCCTGGTGCGTTATCGTGCGGAATTATTAAGAGAAGATGCAAAACGCCCATGGGTGAAAGCTCTGGCAAAAGATTGTAGTAAATAGTTTTTATATTTTTATGGAGGAATAAAAATGTTTTTCCAAACTTGGAGTGATTTTTTTGATATGGGTGGCTATGGCTTTTATGTATGGCTATCTTACGGCATTAGTTTGGTTGCGATTGTTGCGTTGATCATACAAAGCCTCAAACAACGTAAAACGATTTTGAAAAATGTTCTGCGTGAAACCCAACGTGAAATGCGTTTACAACAAGCTAATAAAGGAAACACACTATGAACCCGAGACGTAAATCCAGACTTAAATTAGTTGTTTTTGTTGTACTTGGTATTGCCATTGCTAGTGGCTTGATACTCTATGCGTTACGTCAGAATATTGATTTATTCTACACGCCGTCGGAGGTGGTTTTGGGTAAAGATAATAACCCGAACCAAAAACCTGAAGTCGGGCAGCGTATCCGAGTCGGTGGAATGGTGGTTGAAGGAACTGTAGAGCGTGACCCGAAAAGTTTAAAAGTGCGGTTTGATTTGAACGATATTGGCCCTGCGATTACCGTAGAATACGAAGGTATTTTGCCTGATCTTTTCCGAGAGGGGCAGGGTATTGTTGCACAAGGCGTATTAACCAAACCGACCGTACTGACCGCTACTGAAGTGTTGGCAAAACACGATGAAAATTATGTACCGCCTGAATTAGGCGAAAAAATGCAAAAAGTGCATAAACCGATGGGTGTAGATGAGGCGGATTTGAAAGGTGAAAGTGTGCGTGATCGTCAAGAAAAACAAGAAGGCAACAAATGATCGCTGAAATCGGAAATTATGCGCTCGCCTTGAGTCTTGCCGTGTCATTAATGCTCGCGATTTTTCCATTGTGGGGCGCAGAGAAGGGGAATACCCGCTTAATGGCATTAGCACGACCAATGACCTACGGATTATTTGTCAGTCTTACCATTGCTTTTGTCGCGCTGTTTTACTTGTTTGCAGTCAATGACTTTAGTGTGCAATATGTAGTAAATAATTCTAACAGTACCTTGCCGATTTATTATCGTTTATCCGCTGTTTGGGGATCACACGAAGGCTCATTATTGCTTTGGATTTGGTTGCTTGCCCTTTGGTCCGCCGCGGTTGCGCTATTGAGTAAACATTTACCTCAAGAAGCGGCAGCGAGAGTGCTGGGTATCATGGGAATCATTAGCGTGGGTTTCGTGCTGTTTGTATTATTTACATCCAATCCATTTATCCGCACTTTCCCTAATTTCCCTGTGGACGGTAAAGAACTTAATCCTATGCTACAAGATGTAGGATTGATTTTTCACCCTCCGCTACTCTATATGGGCTATGTCGGTTTCTCTGTCGCTTTTGCGTTCGCGATTGCTTCTTTAATGACCGGTAAACTTGATTCGGCGTGGGCGCGTTGGTCTCGCCCTTGGACGCTTGCCGCATGGGTATTTTTAACACTTGGTATCGTTCTCGGTTCTTGGTGGGCGTATTATGAATTAGGCTGGGGTGGCTGGTGGTTCTGGGATCCGGTTGAAAATTCATCCTTTATGCCTTGGTTAGCCGGTACAGCGCTGATTCATTCTCTTTCGGTGACGGAAAAACGCAGTTCATTTAAAGCTTGGACGGTACTCCTCGCTATTTTGGCTTTTTCCCTCTGTTTACTCGGCACATTCTTGGTGCGTTCGGGGATTTTGGTGTCAGTCCATGCCTTTGCCTCTGATCCGACGCGCGGTTTGTATATTTTGGCATATCTAGTGGTTGTCATTGGCGGCTCACTCGCACTTTATGCCTATAAAGGCAGTCAAATTCGTTCACGTGATAATGCGGAGCGCTATTCTCGCGAAAGTATGTTGCTGTTAAATAATATTCTATTAATGACCGCACTTTGTGTGGTGTTTTTAGGTACATTGTTACCTTTGGTGCATAAACAGTTAGGATTAGGCACAATTTCAATCGGTGCACCGTTTTTTGATCAAATGTTCTTGATTATTATGACACCGTTTGCGCTATTGCTGGGCATTGGGCCGCTAGTAAAATGGCGACGGGATCAATTCTCAGCAATTCGAACGCCGGTTATCATCAGTGTTGTTATCATGCTGATTGTGGGATTTGCCTTACCTTATTTCTTGCAAGACAAGATTACCGTAAGTTCCGTTCTTGGTGCGATGATGACTATTATTATCCTATTACTCGCACTTTACGAATTACAACAACGGGCTACCCATCGCGAATCGTTTTTTGTCGGTGTGCGCAAATTATCCCGTTCTCATTGGGGAATGTTATTTGCACACTTAGGTGTGGCAATGACGGTATGGGGGATCGCTTTTAGCCAAAACTTTAGTGTAGAACGTGATGTACGAATGCAAGTAGGGGATAGTGCTCAGATTGGTCGTTACGATTTCAAATTTGTCGGTGTCAGTGATGCCAATGGGTCTAATTATATTGGTGGTAAAGCACAAATTGATATTACAAAAGACGGAAAACCAGAGGCAACCTTATTCGCTGAAAAGCGTTTTTACACCGTTAGCCGTATGTCAATGACAGAAGCAGCTATTGATGGGAGTTTAACACGTGACTTGTACGTGGCGCTAGGCGAAAAACTTGATGACAATTCTTGGGCATTGCGTTTGTATTATAAGCCTTTTATTCGTTGGATTTGGATTGGTGGTGTGTTTATGGCATTGGGTGGTCTGTTGTGTATGTTTGACAGACGTTATCGGTTTAATAAATTATTAAAAAAATAACTCCCGTATTGCATTCCTGATTTTCCTTATGGAAGTGTGAAACCCTGTGGAAAATATAGCGTGATTGATTTTTTCGCAACCTTTTCCAAATAAGGAAAGGACAAGTTACTTAAAAGAGCGGTAGAAATGAAAAAAAAATTATTGATTCCTCTTGTTCTCTTTTTAGCAGTGGTTATTGCCTTTTTAGTGCAACTTAACCGTAATGCTCAAGGTGAAGATATTAAGGCTTTAGAATCGGCGTTGGTTGGAAAACCTGTCCCGACGAAAAGCTTAACGGAACTCTTTGAAAACAAGGTTTATGGCAATGAACTATTCCGTCAAGGCAAACCGGTTTTGCTAAACGTATGGGCGACTTGGTGTCCAACCTGTTATGCCGAACATCAATACTTAAATAAACTGGCGCAACAAGGTGTGAATATTATTGGGTTGAACTATAAAGATGAATCGGCAAAGGCAATAAAATGGTTAAAAGATTTGGGTAATCCTTACCAACTTGTGCTAAAAGATGAAAAAGGATCTTTTGGCTTAGACTTGGGGGTATATGGTGCACCGGAGACTTTCATTGTGGATGGTAAAGGAGTGATTCATTATCGTTTGGCCGGGGATGTAAACGAAAAAGTATGGCTGGAAACGTTGAAACCGATTTATGACAAACTTGCGGAGCAGACACAATGAAAAAATTAGGGCTTTTTTTAGCCGCACTTTTATGTAGCACGGTGGCATTTTCCGCCATTGATGCACTGAATTTTAGCTCGCAACAGCAAGAAAACGATTATCACCGACTTACGCAATCTTTGCGTTGTCCGCAATGTCAGAATAATAATATTGCAGACTCAAATGCCACAATTGCGGTAGATATGCGTAACAAAGTCTTTGAGTTGTTACAAGAGGGAAAATCGAAAAATGATGTGGTGGAATATATGGTGGCGCGTTATGGTAATTTTGTGACCTATGATCCTCCGATGACGGCGAGTACCTTAATTTTATGGTTTGCACCATTATTTCTTATATTATTCGGCGTTTTTTTCCTAATGAAGCCTAAGTCTAAAAAACAAAGTGCGGTCAAAACCGACAATGTTTTAACGGAAGAAGAAAATGCGCGTTTAGCTGAATTATTGAATCAAAAGGATAAATAGATGAGTTTTGCATTGAGTTTGGTCGCCATTACTTTACTGGTAGCGTTAATTTGTTTTTATCCTTTGCTGTATCGGTTTAAGACACAAAATGAACAAAAACGTGATGAGCTGAATAAGGCACTCTATTTCTCACGCCTGCAAGAAATCGAACGGGATAATGCGCAAGGGCTAGTGGAAAATGTAGAATTACTTAAACAAGAATTGCAGAAAACGTTATTGGATGATGTCCCTTATCAGGAAGAAAAGACAATCCAAAATGAAAAATCTTATGGAAAAATTTGGTTTGCTTCAGGTCTGCTTGCTATAGGGATTGTTGCAGGAGCAAGTTACTTTATGGTTGGATCTTGGCAGGCAGAATCCATGTTAGAGCAAACTTATGCAAAATTGCCTTATTTTTACGAGAGAATGAAAGAAGAGGAGACAAATCCTCTTTCGGATAGTGAAATGCAGCAATTTTCAATCGCACTTCGTATTGATTTACAGAAAAATCCACAGGATGCCCAAAAGTGGTGGTGGCTGGGACAAATTGGTATGAATTTAGGTGATGCCCGTTTGGCGTTCGATAGCTACCAAAAAGCAAATAAGCTTGAGCCTGATAATTTACAATATAAACTGGGTTATGCACGTGTATTAATGTTTTCGGAAGATGTGACGGATAAACTAAAAGGTAGTGATTTATTAAGAGAAGTTATCCGTAAGGATCATAGCAATATTGAAGCATTAAGTTTATTGGCATTTCGTTACTTTGAAACGGAAGATTATAAAATGGCGGCAGTGACTTGGGCGATGATGTTACGGTTAATGCCAAAAGATGATAAACGGGTAACGTTAATTGAAAAAAGTATTCGTGCTGCACGCGATGCGTTAGAAGTTCAAGAACAGGAAAAAACAAAAAGTATTACACCAGAGAAAAATTAGTCATGCTTGCAATTGAAGGTGTTCATCAGGTTGTCATCATTGTTTTGGATTAGCTGTGTTCTAAGCAATTTTATACAGAAATTTCAGGCGCAAAGATGATAGCCGAACCTTATCGGTAGAACGGGATAGTTAAAAATTAGATTTGGAATTAAAGTTAAGGAGATGGAATTCTGTATTTTTTATTTGTGGCTAATAAGGGGCCTGTGTATCTGTTGGGGTAGATGATTTTATAAAAATAAAGTATACTTTCTGCACAAATCCGGACGGTTTACCTGTAGAATTCTATCAAACTTATTAATAATATAAGGATGAATATGAAGTATTATACTTATCTCTTATGTTTTTTTATATTATCTTTTTTACCTTTGTCGGCTTCTGTTAGTGCAAAAACGATTGTGGTTAAAATATCAGAAGATACTCAGAATTTAACGCGCTATATTGATAGTAAAGAACAGCGGGTTTTAGATCCGAACAGTTCTGTTCGGGATGCGAAAAATTTAGCTAACAGTGTTGAGTTTGAAGTGTATATGGTGAGTGAGAATTTTTCTTCTAAAAGTGTTTTTGTATCTGGTGAGGGGGTATGTAATGGCTTTGAGGGAGATAATGGAGTAGATTTTACAAATTCTACGAATAATTACATACATCCTAGTGATGATAGTCAATATTACGGTGGAATTATAGGAGCTTCGCTTTATCGGCAAGATGAGCCAAGAAATGTGCAGTACGTACCTGTTTACGTTATTGATGATCCTCAGTTAGAGCAAGAGATTCGTGAGCGGGAAGGGAGACAAACAAAGCAGATTATTAGAGATAAAGTGGATAGCAATAAACAACTTTTGGATAAAATGGTTTGTAAAAAGGGAGCAAAATGAAAAAATTATTAATTACATGTCCGATATTATTTCTTGTTGCTTGTAGCTCACAACAAGTAGTGCAACAGGATACGGGTATCTATGATATGAAAACGGTGCAAGAGTACCAAGCTCGCGTAGCTAGTGGTAATACGGTAACTGCCGAACAAAAAGCAAAAGCTGCAAAAGATATTTCAGATCCGATTAAAATGAATGCGAGTGACAGTCGCCAGAAAGTTATTTATCAACGCACACCTGTTGTTGTACCGAGTATTGGGTTTGGTTATTACAGAGGTGATCATCATTGGTAATGAAAAATTAGCTGAATTTAGCCACTCTTTTGCTTTGAATTAAGATAATAAACCGTACTAAAAAAGTGCGGTTTATTTTTTTCGATATTATGTAGCCGTTGAAGAAAACTGATATTAAGGTGAGTGTAGGGACATATGTGTGTTTAATATCAAAAATTTTAGCTTACCGACTAGGGCATACGCAGTATGCCCTACATTTTGTATAAATTTTATTTTGTGTATTTACTACATCACATCGTATTTTTGCTATTTTTTCTTCGCGTATTTTAATGAGTCTATCGCAACAGCTAAAATGATGATGCTACCTTTGATGATATATTGCCAATAAGGGTTTACCCCAATATAGGTTAAGCCGTAGTTGATTACGGTAAAGATGATAACACCGGTAACTACACCAATTACAGTACCAACACCACCGGCAAACGATACGCCACCAACTACGCAGGCTGCAATTGCATCTAATTCATACATAAAACCTAAGTTATTCGTTGCAGAACCGATTCGACCGGCTTCTAACATTCCGCCGAAGGCATAGAACATCCCTGCAATGATATAAATAACAACAAGGTTGCGTGCAACGTTTACACCGGATACTCTTGCTGCTTCAGGGTTACCGCCGATAGCGAAGATGTTCTTACCAAAACGGGTTTTATTCCACATTACCCACACTAAAAATGAAGCAATAGCTGCATAAATCGTGATATATGAAAGTTTAAAGCTACCAATTTGGAAGAATCCTTGGGCAAATTCAGAAAAATTTTTATTAAAACCGGCGATAGGGGAGCCACCTACTGCATCGTAATAAAGGGAGTTGAAACCATAAACAATGATCATGGTTCCCATAGTAGCAATAAATGGTGTGACGTTTAGATAGGCAATGACTAAACCATTAACTAAGCCGATAACAGCACCTACGGCACAAACAGCTAGAATCACAACAGGAATCGGGATTTCACCTAAATCAGGGAAAACACGGTTCATATTTTCCATAGATTGTAACATGGTTGCAGAAATTACTGCGGCTAAACCGACCTGACGACCGGCAGATAAGTCCGTACCTTGCGTCACCAATAATCCCGCTACACCCAATGCGATAATTAAACGCACGGAGGATTGAGTAAGAATATTACTAAAATTGATAAGATTTAAGAAAGTTGGATCTTGTGCAATGATAATGCCGAGTAAAATCAATAGCACAAAATAGATCGCATTTTGTTTTAGAAGATCAAAGGATTTATTTTTTTCTAGGGCACTCATAATTCATTTGTTCCTTATATTGTTATAAATATTTCGCTGCCAACTGTAAAATTTCTTCCTGAGAAGTTTTTGCAGTCTCTACAATACCGGCAACCCGACCGTTACTCATTACGAGAATTCTATCGGTTGTCCCTAATAACTCCGGCATCTCAGAGGAAATCATAATGATACCTTTGTCTTTTTTAGCAAGCTCTTGAATGAGTTGGTAAATTTCAAATTTAGCACCGATATCAATGCCTCGGGTTGGTTCATCAAGCATCAAAATTTCCGGTTGGGTAAGTAACCAACGACCAATAATAACTTTTTGTTGATTACCGCCGGAAAGCGATCCAATCGTGGTTTTGTGTGAAGGCGTTTTTACATTCATTGAATCAATGACCCATTGGGTATCACTACGCATTTTCTTATTGCTAAGTAATTTCCAAGGCGTAAGGTAAGATTTCATATTTGAAATCAAAGAATTGAATTCAATGCTTAGATTGGAGTATATCCCAGTGGTACGGCGTTCTTCAGTGACAAGTGCAAAACCGTTATTAATTGCTTCAAGTGCGGTTCGATTTTTGACAATTTTATCGTGTAGCTTAATTGTACCGCTTTTCAGTTCACGCACGCCGAAAATAGCTTCGACAATATCTGTACGTTTTGCACCGACTAGACCCGCAATACCTAAAATTTCACCCTTACGCAATT
Organism: Rodentibacter caecimuris; assembly: GCF_001019715.1. Taxonomy (GTDB): domain Bacteria; phylum Pseudomonadota; class Gammaproteobacteria; order Enterobacterales; family Pasteurellaceae; genus Rodentibacter; species Rodentibacter caecimuris. The sequence continues at coordinate 425,894 of NZ_BBXJ01000001.1, read as the reverse complement.
CAAAAGAGACATCTTGAATAGAGGGCTGATTGATGGCAGTTAAATGTTCGACTTTAAGTACAACTTCTTTCGGGACATTTGTTTTTTCAGGGAAACGCTGGGTAAGTTCGCGTCCTACCATCATTGAAACAATTTGTTCCATACTGGAGGTTTTTACCGGCACGGTATTGATCCACTTCCCATCACGTAAAATAGTAATTTCGTCACAAATTTTGAAAATTTCATCCATTTTGTGAGAAATGTAAATAATGCCGCAGCCGCGATCTTTTAATTTTTGAATAATTTTAAACAGATGTTCGACTTCTTTTTCAGAAAGCGATGATGTTGGTTCATCCATAATGACGATTTTGGCATCATAAGAGAATGCTTTTGCAATCTCGATCATCTGCATTTGAGAAACAGAAAGTTTGGCGACTTTTCCTTTTGGATCAATATCAATCTCCAATTCATCAAAAATCGCTTTGGTATCACGATACATTTTGGCGTGATCGACAAATGGTCCCTTAAGCGGATAGCGTCCAAGCCAAAGGTTGTCCATGACACTGGTCTGGCGTACGAGATTGAGCTCTTGGTGCACCATAGAAATGCCATTTTCGAGGGCTTCTTTTGATGTTTTAAAATTGACGGGTTTACCTAAGAAAAAAATCTCACCTTCATCTTTGGCATAAATACCGAACAAACATTTTAATAATGTAGATTTTCCCGCTCCATTTTCTCCCATTAAGGCATGAACAGAATGAGAACAGACGGTTAAGTTTGCACTATCTAAGGCTTTTACGCCCGGAAAGGATTTACTGACATTGGTCATCGTAAGCAGTACCTGACTACCTTGACTTAAATCTTGAGTTGTCATATCCAACCTCATTTGAAATAGGGGAAGTAGAAATACTCCCCCTAAAGGTTACATCACTGATATTAGTTTTATTTTAAGAATTCAGCTAAATTATCTTTATCCACACCTACATAAGGGATACGTACAACGCGATCTTTTAATTCCCATTTGGTGCCTTCGGTAGCTGGTTTGCCTTGGGCGAGGTTATTGGCTAATTGAACAACGGCTTTACCTTGATTTACGCCGTCATTTAATACGGTACCGGCCAATTCCCCTTTCTTAATAAGTTGTAGGGCTTCAGGTAATGCATCGACACCGAAAATCGGTAATTTTTTACCGTGCGCTTTTGTCGCTTCCAATGCACCTAATGCCATACCGTCATTATTAGAAATGATCACTTCAATATTATTGGCTTTAGAACTGGATAACCAAGCATCCACTTTGTCTTTTGCCATTGCGGCATCCCACATACCGGTATCAATAAATAATTGCTCTGTTTGAATACCCTGTTTATTTAATTCATCTATAACATATTTTGTACGGGCTTCAGCATCAGGATGTCCGGGTTCACCTTTTAGTAATACAAATTGGATTTTACCGTCTTTGTTTAAATCAAATTCAGGTGTTGCTTTCCATTGTTTTGCAATTAGGTTGCCTTGGATAACGCCTGATTCTTTTGGATCGGTACCGACATAGTAGGCTTGTTCATAGCTACCAATCGCTTTGGCACCGGGATCTTTATTGAAGAACACCACAGGAATATTATCCGGTTTTGCTTTACTGATAATGGTTGGTGCGGCAGCCGGATCTACTAAGTTGATTGCAAGCGCTTTCACACCTTTAGAAAGTAATACATCAACTTGGTCATTTTGGATGGATTGGGCATTTTGAGAGTCATTCATTAATAACTCAATGCCTTGTAATGTTTTTGCTTCTTTATCAATTTCTTTACGCATTAATGACATAAAGTTGTCATCATATTTATAAATGGTGACCCCAATACGGTTATCCGCTGCGTAGCTTGCCGTAACCGAGCCTAAACCTACTGCTAAAGCGATTGCGCTTAATACTGTTTTTTTCATAAAACACTCCTAGTTGGAAGGTTGATGTGAACAAAGAAGACACTGTACGTTATTATGACAGTTGTCATAACTGTCTTGGCATAATACTGAGCAAATTCCCGTAAGTCTGTGATCAAACTCACATAAATGAAAACGATTACAAAGGAATATTAAAATTTGTGATCTTTATCACATTTTAATTTGCCGGTTCCACAGAAAAACGACGAACCAATGTTGGGTTAAATTGAATCGTTGAGGGTGTTGCAATGTTTTCATCAACTAAACTTAATGCTAAATTGGCTGCATAAGTTGCCATTAAATCAATAGGATAGCGAATTGTCGTGAGTTTAGGGATTAAATAACGTGCAATCGGCATATCATCAAATCCGATAATGGAAAACTGACTTGGTACCTTGATATTGTTTTCATTTAGCACCGAAATTGCACCGGCAGCCATAGAATCGTTGTAGGCAACGACAGCGGTCAAATCTTTGTTGTAACTGAGTAAATCAATCATTGCCTGTTCTCCACCCTCAAAATCCGGAGAATTATGCACGATTGCGTGTTTAACGATAGGGTAATTGTGCATTTTTAACGCTTCCAAATAGCCGCTCCGACGCTCAATTTCATCAAAAATAGCATGATTGGAACCGATGTAAGCAATCTTTTTATGCCCGCACTGAATGAGCATTTCCGTTGCAATATAAGTCCCCTTTTGATTATCCAAACTGATGCAACGGTTTTCATAGCCTTTAATGACACGGTTAATCACCACCATTCCTTTCACTTTATCAAGATAATCTTTAAGTTCTTCATCTGAAAGCGCTTTAGAATGGACAACCAAGCAGCTACAACGTTTACGTAATAACGTATTAATCGCCTCGCGTTCTTTTTCCGCATGATGATAACCAATACCGATTAAAATCGTTTTATTATGGGATTCAGCCACTTTATCCACTGCTTTCACTAAAATAGCAAAAAAAGAATCCGTGACATCTGTTACCACAACACCAATCGTATCGGTATTTTGTACAGCAAGTGCCTGTGCATTGGCATTAGGCTGATAACTTAATTGTGAAATCGCATTTTGTACGGAAAGACGGGTTTTTTTACTGACTGACGGATGATTATTTAACACTCGAGATACTGTTGCAACGGAAACTTTAGCGAGCTTTGCAACATCATGAATGGTACTCATAATATGCCCTCTTTCTTCTTAATTTGTAATTGGTCATCATAATAACTTAGTACAGGATTGAAAACGGTTACTTTTTAATTTTGTAATATAGATCACAAAAATCACCCTTAAAATTCTAATTTTGTGATATGGATCACGGTTTATTATTGAGAAGTTAGGTATCTTACAACGTAATTAAATGTAACCGATTACAAATAAATAAGGGAGCCATTATGAGTGATAGATTATTTGAACCGACGGAGCACCCGCATCGCCGTTATAATCCGTTAATTAACCAATGGGTTTTGGTTTCACCACATAGAGCCAAACGCCCATGGCAGGGGCAGCAAGAGAAAGTGATAGAAGAACGGAAACCAAGCCATGATCCGAATTGCTATCTTTGCCCGCGTAATAAACGTATTACGGGGGAGTTAAACCCTGATTATGATAAACCTTATGTATTTAAAAATGATTTTTCCGCTCTTTTAGAGGATACGCCCACACCGGAAAAATCAAATGATCCGCTTTTTCAAAGTTCACAAGCACGTGGAGAAAGCCGGGTAATTTGCTTTTCACCGGATCACAGTAAAACTTTGCCATTATTGACCGCACTTGAAATTGAAGAAGTGATTAAAGTTTGGCAAATGCAACTTCGTGAGCTTGGAGAAAAATATCAATGGGTGCAAATTTTTGAAAATAAAGGGGCGACGATGGGCTGTTCTAACCCTCATCCTCATGGTCAAATTTGGGCAAGCAGTTTCTTACCGAATGAAGTGGATAGCGAAGATCAAAGCCAACGTCATTATTGGCAAAAATACGGTTCGGTTATGTTACTGGATTATGTAAAGCGTGAGCTTGAATTAAAAGAACGAATTGTTGTGGAAACCGAACACTGGGTGGTGGTTGTCCCTTACTGGGCTGTGTGGCCGTTTGAAACCTTGCTGTTACCAAAAACACATATCAAGCGTTTAACGGATCTTAGTGAAACACAAGCTAAAGATTTAGCCCTCATTCTGAAAAAACTAACCACAAAATACGACAACTTATTTGAAACCTCTTTTCCTTATTCAATGGGGTTTCATGCTGCGCCTTTTAATGGAGAAGAAAATGCGCACTGGCAACTCCATGCGCATTTTTATCCACCACTGTTACGATCTGCTACAGTACGAAAATTTATGGTGGGGTATGAAATGCTTGGTGAAAGCCAACGTGATTTAACCGCAGAGCAGGCGGCGGAAAGATTGAGAGCGTTGAGTGAAATTCATTATACCGAGAGATGATAGATTTTCCCTTCTCTCCTTTTATGAAATAGGGGAGGGGCTCCAAGAATAAATTTAGATATGAAGGATAGAAATATGACGCCAATCAAAACAGCACAACACATCTTCAGCCAAAAATTCCATACCGCACCCGAATTAACTGTTTACGCTCCAGGTCGTGTAAATATTATTGGGGAACATACGGATTACAATGAAGGCTTTGTGATGCCTTGTGCGATTAATTTCGGCACGGCGGTGAGCGGTAAAAAACGAGACGACCATATTTGGCGTGTTTATGCGGCAGATTTGGATAAAACCGATGAATTTTCTCTTAAAGAAACAATCGAACAAAGCCCGCATAAATGGGCGAATTATGTCCGTGGCGTGGTGAAATTTATACAAGAACGTTACCCTTATTTTAACCAAGGCGCGGATCTTGTCATTTCAGGTAACGTACCGCTTTCTTCCGGTTTAAGTTCATCGGCTGCACTGGAAGTTGCTGTGGGGAAATTCTGTCAACAATTGGCTGATTTACCCATTTCTCATATTGATATTGCACTCAATGGTCAAAAAGCCGAAAATCAATTTGTCGGTGCGAATTGTGGCAATATGGATCAACTTATTTCTGCTCTTGGGCAAAAAGATCATCTTTTGATGATTGACTGTCGAAGCCTTGAAACAACCCCGACGCCGGTGCCGGAGGACATTGCGGTGATTATTGTTAATTCTAATGTACCGCATGATTTAGTGACGGGCGAATATAATACACGCCGTCAGCAATGTGAAAAAGCGGCGGCATTTTTCGGTGTGAAAGCGTTGCGTGACGTGTCGGTATCTCAATTTAAAGAAAAAGAGGCAGAATTGACCGCACTTGATCCGATTGTGGCAAAACGTGCCCGCCATGTTGTGACGGAAAATCAGCGGGTATTGGATGCTGTGGCGGCGCTAACAGATAATGATTTGACCCGATTAGGCGAATTAATGGGGCAATCTCATGATTCAATGCGTGACGATTTTGAAATTACCGTGCCGCAAATTGATTATTTGGTAGAATTAGCCCAATTAGTTCTTGGTAAACAAGGTGGGGCAAGAATGACTGGAGGCGGTTTTGGCGGTTGTATCGTTGCCCTTGCGCCGCAGGATAAAGTCGATGCCGTCCGCAAAACTATTGCCGAGAATTATGAAAAAACAACCGGATTAAAAGAAACCTTTTATGTGTGCCATGCTTCACAAGGCGTACGAGTGATTTAAGGAAAATCAATGCTGGAAAAAACAATGTTTAATGCCCCTGACGGTAACCCTTATCAGCTCATTTCTATACAAAATGAAAAAGGAATGTGTATCAAATTGATGGATTGGGGAGCGACTTGGTTATCTTGTCAAGTGCCGGTAAATGGTGAATTGCGAGAAGTATTATTGGGTTGCAAAGTGCAAGATTACCCGAATCAGCAAGCTTATTTGGGGGCAAGTGTGGGGCGTTATGCCAATCGTATTGCAAACGCTCAATTTGAATTAAACGGTGAAACTATTCAATTGGCAGCCAATCAAGGCAAACACCAACTTCACGGCGGGAACGGTTTTGCTCAACGCCGTTGGGAGATTGAAAAGTGCGGTGATAATTTCGTTTGTTTTTCGTTAAATTCTGCCGGTGGCGATCAAGGTTTTCCGGGAAATGTGAAGGTAACCGCGACTTACACGCTTACGGAAGATAATTCCGTCAAAATTGAATATGAAGGTTTGAGTGATAAAGACACGGCATTAAATCTCACCAATCACGCCTATTTTAATTTAGAAAATGCCGAACAAGGCTCGGATATACGTGAACATAGCCTACGCTTGAATGCGGATTTTTATTTACCGGTAAATCATGAAGGTATTCCGAATTCCCCACTTAAACACGTGGGTGGAACAAGTTTTGATTTTCGTCTTATTAAGCCGATTAAACAGGATTTTCTACAAGGTGATCAGCAAGTGACCAAAGGTTATGATCACGCTTTTGTCGTCAATAAGGCTTGGCAAAAGCCTTGTGTTCTGCTGATCTCGCCGAATGAGGATTTAAGACTTGAAGTGCGAACATCTCAAGCTGCGTTACAGGTGTACACGGGAAATTATCTTGCCGGCGTGCCGACCCGTAGTGGAGAAGAGTACGGCGATTTTGCAGGTATTGCATTGGAAACCCAGTGTTTACCGGATACACCGAATCACCCCGAATGGCAAAATTACGGTGGGATTCAAAAAGCCAATGAACGATATTACCAGTGGACGGAGTTTAAGTTTTTATAAAATTAAGTGCGGTAAAAAACGAGTATATTTTTTACCGCACTTTACTTTTCTATGCTTTCACTTTGCGAACTTGGTCAAAATATGATACTTTTCTGCAGCGAATTTAGTAGAGTCAAAATAAAATAATATGAGTGACGAACAGCAAAATTTAATTCAATCGGAAAACACTAAAAAATCTTTTTTCCAATCTTTATTCGGTCGTTTTTTTCAAGGCGAGTTGAAAAATCGTGAAGAACTGGTGGAAGTGATTCGTGATTCCGAGCAAAACGATTTAATTGATCAAAATACCCGTGAAATGATAGAGGGCGTGATGGAAATCGCCGAGCTTCGGGTGCGTGATATTATGATTCCGCGTTCACAAATTATTTTCATAGAAAGCGAACAAGATTTAAATTCTTGCTTAAATATTATTATTGAATCGGCGCACTCACGCTTTCCCGTCATTGCAGATGCCGATGATCGAGATAATATCGCAGGGATCTTACATGCAAAAGATTTACTGAAATTCTTACGTGCCGATGCGGAAGACTTTGATATGTCGAAACTTTTACGTCCGGCAGTGATCGTACCGGAAAGCAAACGTGTGGATAGAATGTTAAAAGATTTCCGTTCCGAACGTTTTCATATGGCGATTGTGGTGGATGAGTTTGGCGCGGTCTCGGGTTTGATTACTATTGAAGATATTTTGGAACAAATTGTAGGCGATATTGAAGATGAATTTGATGAAGAAGATATTGCCGATGTTCGCCAGCTTTCCCGTCATACTTATGCGGTACGCGCCCTGACTGATATTGATGATTTCAATGAACAATTTAATACGCGTTTTGATGATGAAGAAGTCGATACCATTGGTGGTTTAGTGATGCAGGCGTTTGGTTATTTACCGAAACGTGGTGAAGAAATTACCTTGGAAAATCTGCAATTTAAAGTTACTTCCGCAGATAGTCGCCGTTTGATCCAGCTGCGCGTTACCGTACCGGACGAGCATTTATCGGATATGAAAAACCTAGAAAACGAATAGCTTAGCCTTCTCCGATTAAATTTCCCCTCTCATTTTATTGGGGGGAATCTTTTTTGTGATATTGAAATGAGATGAAAAATTTATTGATTTATTTTGTTGCTTTTTTTTCCGGCTTACTCGGTGTTTTTGCTTTTTCGCCTTTTGATTATTGGGGATTGGCGTATGTTTCTTTGTTGGGTTTAATTTATGTTGCTAAAACCCCAAAAAAATTTACCGCACTTTTGGGCGCGTTTTTATGGTCAATGGGATTTTTTTGTTTTGGGGTAAGCTGGTTGAATGTCAGCATTCATCAATTCGGTGGCGCTTCTCTTGGCGTAAGCTACCTTCTAGTCGGTTTGCTTTCTGCTTATCTTGCCCTTTACCCTATGTTATTCACCTATTTCGTACAGCGTTTTCAGGTAAAAAGTGCGGTTATTTTTGCGGTAATTTGGACGTTTACGGAATTTCTTCGTGGCTGGGTCTTTACCGGTTTTCCTTGGTTACAATTCGGTTATACGCAAATTGACAGCCCGTTTTCCGGAATTGCCCCTATCTTTGGCGTAAGCGGATTAACCTTTTTTACCGTGTGGGCAAGTGCGGTCATTTTTAACGGTATTTTGGTTTTATTTAAACAAAAAAATATCAAATTATTCGTGGCGAATATTCTACCATTTGCCCTTGTCTGTGGGCTGGCCGGTTATGCTCAAAAAATGACATTTGTGAAATCAGTGCAAGATAAATCCTTGAACGTAACACTTGTGCAAGGCAATATTGAGCAAAATTTAAAGTGGGATCCTGAGTATCTCTATTCAACCTTAGAGATTTACCAAAAATTAATTGCAGAAAATTTAGGGAAAAGCGATTTGATTATTTTGCCTGAATCGGCGTTGCCTACCTTAGAAAATTCGATTGTTCCTTTTTTTGACAGGCTTGATCGTGTCGCACAGGAAAATAATACGGAAATTATGATTGGTACGGTGTATCAGGATGAGCAATCGGGCAAATTGTTGAATTCTATTGTGACAGCCGGTAACCCTGATTTTCCTTATCGATTAGATACGCCAAATCGCTACAATAAACATCATCTGGTACCATTTGGCGAATATGTTCCGTTGGAAAATTTGTTGCGTCCGTTAAATTCCGTGTTTAATTTACCGATGTCCGCTTTCCAAAGTGGTGAGGCAGTCCAGCCTGCTTTTATGGCGAAAAAACGCGCTTTTTCACCGGCAATTTGTTATGAAATTATCTTTGGCGAACAAGTACGGGAAAATTTGAAAACCGAAACCGACTATTTGCTGACAATTTCCAATGATGCTTGGTTTGGTGATTCTATCGGGCCTTGGCAGCATTTACAAATGGCGAGAATGCGGGCATTGGAATTAGGCAAACCTTTAATTCGTGCGACCAATACGGGAATTTCGGTGTTTATTAGTTCAATGGGGGAAATTCTGGCACAAGCGCCGCAATTTGTCGAAACAACCTTGACCCATAAAATTGCACCGACTGAAGGCAAAACACCTTATTCTGTGTTAGGCAATCTGCCGCTTTATGGGCTATCCTTGTTGTTTTTATTGTTACGTGGGATGATGGCGTTTGTTCGTCAACGTATGAACCTTTCACAAAAACAATAGTCAAAACGACCGCACTTTATTGATGAACTTATTCATCATGAAATTAAGTATAATCGGTGGTTTGAAAGATCACCCAACTAAAATGAGATTTGAATGGAGCAAAACCTAATCGAAGTCAAAAACCTCACCTTTAAGCGGGGTGAGCGTGTGATTTACGATAACTTGAATTTGAAAGTTCGAAAAGGGAAAATTACGGCAATTATGGGGCCTTCGGGCATCGGAAAAACCACACTGTTAAAATTAATTGGCGGACAGTTACATCCGGAACAAGGTGAAATTTGGTTTGATGATAAAGATATTTGTCGTCTTTCTAATCGTGAGCTTTACGAAGTACGCAAACGTATGGGGATGTTATTTCAATCCGGTGCGCTTTTTACCGATATTTCCACTTTTGATAATGTGGCGTTCCCGATTCGGGAGCACACCCGTTTACCGGAAAGCTTAATTCGCCAAATTGTATTGATGAAATTGGAAGCAGTCGGTTTACGCGGTGCGGCACAGTTGATGCCGTCCGAACTTTCCGGCGGTATGGCACGTCGAGCGGCACTTGCCCGTGCGATTGCATTGGATCCAGATTTAATAATGTTTGATGAACCCTTTACAGGACAAGATCCTATTAGCATGGGGGTTATTGTGAGTTTAATTAAGCGTTTCAATGAAGCATTGAATTTAACTTCTATTGTGGTGTCGCACGATGTTCAAGAAGTATTAAGTATTGCCGATTACGCTTATATTATTGCCGATAAACGGGTGATTGCAGAAGGGACGGCAGAACAACTATTGGCAAGCCAAGATCCGCAAGTGTTGCAATTTTTAAAAGGGGAAGCGGACGGGCCGGTGAAATTCCATTATCCGGCGGAAAATTATATTGGGGAGTTATTTCAATGATTGAGATGATTTCTTCTCTTGGACGACGTGTCATTCGTTTTTTCCGTGCGTTAGGGCGTGCCGGTTTTATGTTGTTCGGGGCTTTGGTCGGCAAACCGCAAATTCGCCAACATTTCCCGTTATTGATTAAACAGTTGCACGTTTTAGGTGTGCAATCGTTGTTAATTGTGCTGTTATCCGGCTTATTTATCGGAATGGTCTTGGGATTACAGGGCTATGTGGTATTGGTCGATTTTTCGGCTGAAACCAGTCTTGGTCAGCTTGTGGCATTATCGCTTTTGCGGGAATTAGGGCCGGTAGTGACCGCACTTTTATTTGCCGGACGGGCGGGCTCGGCATTGACCGCGGAAATCGGTTTAATGAAAGCTACCGAGCAGCTTTCCAGTCTTGAAATGATGGCGGTTGATCCGCTTCGCCGTGTTATCGCTCCACGTTTTTGGGCGGGCATTATTGCGATGCCGATCCTTTCCATTATTTTTATTGCGATTGGGATATGGGGCGGTTCACTGGTCGGTGTAGATTGGAAAGGGGTTGATGCCGGTAGTTTCTGGTCTGTCATGCAAAATGCGGTGAGCTGGAGCTACGATATTCTTAATGGATTTATTAAGAGCCTGTTCTTCGCTGTTGCAGTGGTGTGGATTGCATTATTTAACGGCTATGATTGCATACCGACATCAGAAGGCATCAGTCAAGCCACAACGCGAACCGTCGTTCATGCCTCATTAGTGGTGCTTGGATTAGATTTTATCTTGACTGCCATCATGTTTGGGGCAGGTTAAAAGGGTATTTTATGCGACAAACGATTAAATATGAATTTTGGGTAGGATTATTTTTATTACTCGGTATTGGGGCGTTGGTATTTTTAGGCTTACGCGTGGCAAATGTGCAGGGTTTCGGTGAGAATAAATCTTATACGGTGACTGCAACTTTTGATAATATCGGCGGACTAAAAGTCCGTGCGCCGTTAAAAGTCGGCGGAGTGGTGATAGGGCGGGTCAGCAGTATTGATCTAGATGAGAAAACCTACTTACCGAAAGTGAATATCGCGATTAACGAAGAATATAATGAAATTCCGGAAAATAGTTCGTTATCGATCAAAACATCGGGCTTATTGGGTGAGCAATATATTGCATTAACTATGGGATTTGATGACGGTGAAACCGCAATGTTAAAAAACGGTAGCCAGATTCAAGATACCAAATCAGCTATGGTATTGGAAGATTTGATTGGTCAATTCCTTTATGGCGACAAAAAAACAGAAGGGAATGCGGAAAACGCAGAACCGACAGCAAAATAATAACAATGTTTAGTTAGGAGATTTATGATGAAAATCACTCAGTTGAAAAAATGGTGTGCAGTTTTAGCGTTTGCACTGACCGCACTTTTTATGGCACGCACGGCAATGGCGGAAACCAGCCCTTATGTGTTAATGCAGCAAGCCTCGGATAAATTGTTTTCGGACATTAAAAGCAGCCAAGCCAAAATTAAACAAAACCCAAACTATTTGCGTACTATCGTGCGTAATGATTTATTACCCTATGTACAAGTGAATTATGCGGGCTCTTTAGTATTGGGTTCGCATTTTAAATCCACGACGCCGGAACAACGGGAAAAATTCTTTAAAGCGTTTGGGGATTTTATTGAGCAGGCTTATGCACAAGTGCTGACGGCATACAGCAATCAAAATATTCAAATTGAACCGGCGAAAGATATTGCAGGTAAAAATTTAGTGAGCATTCGTGTGAACATTATTCAAAACGGCGGTGTCGCACCGATTAAACTGGATTTTAAATGGCGTAAAAACAGTAAAACCGGCGAATGGCAAGCCTATGATATGGTGGCTGAAGGTGTGAGCATGGTTGTTACCAAACAAAACGAGTGGAGTGGTATTTTACGCCAACAAGGTATTGATGCGCTAACGGCTCAAATTCAAAAATCAGCCGCTCAACCTGTCACATTAAGCAAATAATCTCATGGCAAGATTAAATTGGGATTTGGTTCAAAATAATGATAAGATAGCGATCCGATTTTCCGGGGAGCTATCTCGCAACACGTTGTTAGCCTTATGGCAGCAACGTGCTTCTTTTTTATCTGGGGCTAAGTTAAATCAATCAATTATCGAATGGGATTTAACGGCGATCACAAAAATGGATTCTGCAGGTTTTGCACTCATTTGCGATTTTTTGCATATCAGTAAACAATTGCCTAATAAAACGGTGCGTTTAGTTAATCCCCCCCAACAATTATTGACGCTTGCGGATTTAGTCAATCTCTCTGATTGGATCGCAGCTTTTATTGACCATCATTAAAATGGGAATCCGAATGGAACTGCAAGAAATTGAACGAATTTTAAAAGAAACGTTAAATGTTGATGAAGTGTATGCTCAGGGTGAAAATGCACATTTTGGTGTGATAGTCGTGAGTGATGAAATTGCAGCCTTGTCAAAGGTTAAACAACAACAAACTATTTATGCCCCATTAATGTCTTATTTCACAACTGGTGAAATTCACGCATTAACCATCAAGACCTATACCACGGAAAAGTGGAAAATGGATCGTCTTTTACATCAATCCAGTTAAATTAGGATTTCTACCATGGAAAAATTTCGTGTTTATGGTGGTTCTTCCCGTTTAAGCGGTACAGTAACCATCTCTGGCGCTAAAAATGCTGCCCTTCCGATTTTGTTTGCCTCAATTTTAGCTACCGAGCCGGTAAAATTGACGAATGTACCGGAACTCAAAGATATTGAAACTACCCTTAAAATTTTACGCAAACTTGGCGTGATGGCGGAACGTGATGAAAGTGGTGCCGTGTTACTTGATGCGTCAAAAATTGATCACTTTATTGCACCTTATGATTTAGTGAAAACAATGCGGGCTTCAATTTGGGCGCTTGCACCCTTGGTTGCACGTTTTTGTCAAGGGCAGGTTTCATTGCCCGGCGGTTGTTCAATTGGCGCACGTCCGGTAGATTTGCATATTAGCGGTCTTGAAAAAATGGGTGCAAACATTGCGCTTGAAGAAGGCTATGTAAAAGCACAGGTTACGGATCGTTTAATCGGTACGCGTATTGTTATGGAAAAAGTCAGCGTCGGCGCAACGTTGTCTATTATGATGGCGGCAACCCTTGCGAAAGGGAAAACTGTGATTGAGAATGCGGCCCGTGAGCCGGAGATCGTTGATACGGCGGACTTCCTTAATAAAATGGGCGCAAAAATTAGCGGAGCAGGTTCAGATCATATCACGATTGAAGGTGTGGAGCGTTTAACCGGTTGTGAACACAGTATTGTGCCGGATCGTATTGAGACGGGAACATTTTTAATTGCCGGTGCGATTTCCGGTGGACGGGTAGTGTGTAAAAACACCAAAGCCGATACGATGGATGCTGTTATTGATAAATTACGTGAAGCGGGTGCGCAGGTTGATATTACCGAAAATACAATTACTTTGGATATGTTTGGTAATCGTCCAAAAGCAGTGAATATTCGCACTGCACCACATCCGGGATTCCCTACGGATATGCAGGCTCAGTTTACTTTATTAAATATGGTGGCACAGGGAACGAGTATTATCACAGAAACTATTTTTGAAAATCGTTTTATGCATATCCCTGAATTAATCCGTATGGGTGGAAAAGCGGAAATTGAAGGTAACACTGCAATATGCCACGGTGTGCAGCAACTTTCCGGTGCGGAAGTGATGGCAACGGATTTGCGTGCTTCAATTAGTTTGGTTTTAGCCGGATGTATCGCAACCGGCGAAACGATCGTTGATCGTATTTATCATATTGATCGAGGTTATGAACATATTGAAGAAAAACTTCGTTGTTTAGGTGCGAGAATTGAACGTTTTTCAGACTCAGATTAGTTAAAAAGTGCGGTCAAAATTGACCGCACTTTTTACTTCTTAATATAGGATTTTAATGTTTGTTCCACTTCATAAATCCAATCCAATTCATGTTGAGTAAAACCTGCCTGAATCCGCGCATCGGTATTAATCACACCTTTAAAAATTACAATGCGATATTTACGTAATAATTCACTAAAACATTTCATCGCATCCAGTCCGCGTTTTGCCGAAAGCGCATGATACCAATGATTACCAATGTAAACGTGGCCAATTTCATCCCGTAGAATAATATCTAAAATATCAACGGCAGCAAAATCTCTACGTTGGGCAATTTTTCTTGTAAAACGGGTGTCGCATCCAATCCTCTTGCTTCCAATACCCGTGGAACAAGCGCCATTCTTTCCCAAATATCATGAGCAGTGGCTTGTGCCATTTCCCATAAACCGGCATGTGCCTCAAAATCACCATATTGATACCCTAGGGTTTTTAAATGGTTATTTATTAAAGTAAAATGCGTACTTTCTTCTCGTGCTACGCGTAACCAATCTTTTACAAAAGCCAGCCCTTCTCCTAACTCTTCTTGTGCATTTCGTCCGAATCGCCATGCGGCATCCAGCCCCAAATTAATCGCATTAAATTCAATGTGCGCAATGGCGTGTAAGGTTGCGGCATAGCCCTCTTCTGTTGCAAATGCGCGTTTAGGCACATCTTTAGGGGCGACAAGGTTAGGTTTTGAAGGGAATCCCGCAATATTTTGTTCAACGCCAATTTGGGGGAAATCATGGATTTCCGTAAGTGAAATGGTCGGTAAAATCTCATCATAGAGCTGATTAACAAGCTCACATTTTATATTCGGATCGGTTTCCTGTAAGGCTTGGGTAACCTTATGCCAAAATTCTATTTTCATTATTGCCTCAAGTGCGGTTATTTTTGGTAACGAATTAAACCTTCTTGCTGTGTTGTCGCGATTAGTTTTCCATCTTGTGAGAAAATTTGTCCGCGTGCTAGTCCACGCCCGCCAAAAGCATTATTACTTTCAATTGCGTGGAGATGCCAATTATTTAAATCAAACGGGCGATGAAACCAAATACTGTGATCAATCGTGGCAACTTTCATACCCTGTTGTAAAAAGCCTTTTTCATGAGGATGAAGTGCGGTCAAAAGACAGTGAAAATCGGAAAAATAGGCAAGCAAACATTGCTGTATGGCAAGATTATGCGGAGCTTTCCCCTGAGTTTTAAACCATGAGTATTGTTCAGGCGGCAATTTTACGCCGTTGAAAGGATTATTGAGATATTTTGTCCGTATTTCAAAAGGACGTTCAGCCATAAATTTTTCTTTTAACGGCTCAGGTAAGCCGGAGGCCATTTTTTGTATCATTGCGTTTTCATCAATAAAACTTTCGGGTTGTCCGACATTTGGCATTGCACTTTGGTGCTCAAAGCCTTCTTCAGACATTTGAAAAGAAGCCGTAATGTGGCAAATCGGCTGGTTATGCTGAATCGCCTTCACTCGCAATGCAGAAAAATTTCTTCCTTCACGTAGTGTCTCTACAGCGTAAATAATAGGATATTGACTATCCCCCGGTGCGAGAAAATAGGCGTGGCACGAATGTAAAAGGCGATCTTTCGGTGCGATTTGCATTGCCGCCGACAACGCCTGTGCGACAACTTGCCCGCCAAAAACTTGGCGTAAACCTAAATCTTGATTTTCCCCACAAAAAGTCAAATCATCAATTTTTTCAAGTTTAAGTAGATGAATTAAATGGCTAAGCACCTCTGACATTTTGCCTTCCTCATAACAAATAAAAGTGCGGTTATTTTAACGAAGATTTTGGAGAATGCCAAAAAAGTGATTGTGGAAGTCATCAAGCAAATATAGGTGAACAGCGGGTTATGATTTATGGCGAATTTATAAATTTACCCGCAAAACCAACCGCACTTTTCCAATTTTCTTTTCAATCTGTATAATGGTACGCTTTCGCAATTTAGAGGGGGAAGATAATTTGAAGTCAATGATTGTAAAGCCGGAAACCTTGCCGCAATTTATTCATAAGAAACTTGCCGATAATGATGCCTTTGGATTGATGGAAGGATTTTGTCGGCTTTTGCGTGAAAGCCGTGAAGAGCAGGTTGTTCCTCATCTGCGTTTAATTAAACGTATTTTAAAGCAAGATCATGAACTTGCCTGTTCGGTGGCGGCCTTATTATGTGATTGGTTATGTCGTTTGCGTTTGTATCCGATTTTTATTAGTAGCGGAATTCTACCGCGTGAAGGGTTTGGTCGTGAGATGAAAAAACGTCTTTATGAACGATTCAGCCCTTCTTTTAAAGATGTGAACGATTTACGCGATATTTTTTATTTACTTTTTAATGATAAAGACGACGCTCGTTGGATTGATGCTGTTCCATTGAAAGAATGGCGGGCGATATTTGGCGTATTGGCACGTAAAACGACGGAAAAGGATCGTGAGCGCTTACGTGTGCATTTTCAAAATGAAGGGCTATTTGCTATCGAAATGCTCTCTATCTGGATTGCCGCTGAAGAGATGGAACCGGAGTTAATGCGTATGGAGCCGTCATTGTTAAATGCCGATTCACCTTTTGTTGCATTACATCGAGAAGTCGTTGATTGGTTAGTGGCCCGTCGTCAAAATGAAACTTTTGATGATAGTCATTTACAGGTGATGTTTGATCAATGTCAGCAACTGATTGAGCGTTTGCAAAAACGGGGGGCGGTAGTCGGTTCATCTCTTCACGTTGCGTATTTGTTGGAGCGACTTTCACAAACCCTTGAACGCCTAGAGAAATTGATGGCAATTTTTGTATCAAATCGTTATTTGCCACGACGTATTTTGTTATTGACGGCTTGTTTTGCCCGTGCCTCGGCAGAGCAACATAGTGTGTCCCGTCTATGGAAACAAAGCTCAAAGCTGATTGCACGAAGCATTACACAGAATGCCGGGGATCATGGCGAGCATTACATTACACGGGACAAAAAAGAATATTTTGCTATGTTTTATTCTGCCGCTGGCGGTGGGGTATTGATCGCAGTAATGGCGTTATTGAAAATCTATTTGGGCGGTATAATTGATGATAAAGTCTGGAAAGGTATTGCAGAAGGGCTTAATTACGGTTTAGGGTTTACGTTGATTTTTATGTTGCATTTTACTGTGGCAACGAAACAGCCTGCAATGACGGCAGCCCGTTTTGCTGAAGCGGTCGAAAAGAATCCGCAAGGTAAAAGCCTAAATGTAAAATTGGCACAATTATTGGTGGATGTATTTCGCTCTCAAAGTATTGCGGTTCTCGGTAATGTGATTGTCGCGATGAGCTTGGCGATGTTTATTGCTTTTGCCTACCGGTATCAAATCGGTGAAGAGCTGATGAATCAGGAACAGATTGAGTATCAGCTACACAGTATCGATCCTTTTGCCGGCACATTATGGTTTGCGGCAATCGCAGGAGTATGGCTATTCTGTTCAGGTATTATTTCAGGCTATTTTGATAATCGTAGCAATTACTTGAATATGCGAATGCGTTTACGCCAGCATCCGTTATTGAAAAAATTGCTGCCTTTGAGACTGCGTGAAAAACTGGCGGATTATATGCACGAAAATTATGGTTCCATCATCGGAAATCTTTGTTTTGGGTTATTGCTTGGTTTAACGGGTGTGGTCGGGTATTTAACCGGTTTGCCGTTAGATATTCGTCATGTGGCATTTTCTTCTGCTAATGTCGGTTATATTGCCGTGAGCGGACATTTCGATTTTGCATTTTTATTACAATGTATCGTTTTTGTCTTGTTAATCGGTTTAGTGAACTTGGTGGTGAGTTTTTCTTTAACCCTCTGGGTGGCATTACGTTCCTTAAATGCAGAAATAACCAGTTGGTGGGTCATTTGGCGTGAAGTTGCAGAGATTATCAAACAGCGTCCGTTGAGTTTATTTTTACCAGTCCAGTTGGAAAAATAAAAAAGCGCGGTTAAAAACGAAAGAAATTTTAACCGCGCTTTTGTTCTTGTGATATTTATCACATTTCAGCTATTTGTTTTATTGTACACTCTTATTGGTATTTTATTTCTTGTGATAAGGAAGGAGTGTGTATGAAAAAAGAAATTAATACGAATACCCTCATTATTGGCACACTTTCATTCGTGTGTGCCATTATCTTTTTTGGTGGATTTGCCAAAGATTTTTTGGGCGGTATTTTTGATTTTAGTAGGTTAACCGGTCAATTTCCTGAATGGCTTAAAACATCAGGCGGTACTAGCGCAAAAGGCGGTTTCTTATTTGCTTTGACGTTAATTCCCAGTGTGATGTTGGCGTTGGGATTTGTAGCGATTTTTGAACACTATGGTGCATTACTCGCCGCTTCTAAATGGCTAAGTCCCGTGCTTAAGCCGTTAATGGGAATTCCGGGGAATTGCTCTATTTCGCTTATTGCCAGTACACAAAGTACAGATGCCGGAAGTTCTACCGCTAAGTTCTTATATGACGAAGGTCAAATCACCCACCATGAATTGTTAATTTTCTCTGCCTTTCAATTTAGTGCTGGCGCATTTCTGACAAACTTTCTCGCTTCTTTTGCCCCCCTTCTATTGATCACCGATAAAGCTGGTGCAGTTGCACCCGTGTCTATTGCGATGGCATTAGGGGTGATTTTCTTATTTAAAGTTTTTGGGGCTAATTTAATGCGACTTTATGTGAAAAAGTTTGTGAAAGAAAATGAGGTAGCACTATGAGTAAGCAAACGAATACAGAATCAAAGTTAATTACCGATATTTTTGTTGAAGGGGCAAGAAAAGGCTGGAATATCGCGATACATAGTACGATTCCTAATGTATTAATGGCTTTTGTGATTATTTATATTTTAAATGCCTCCGGCTTGTTGAAACTATTAGGAGAATATGTCGGTTTTGTGATGACTCCATTGGGTTTACCGGGTGAATCCATTGCGGTTTTCCTTGCCGCATTTTTAAGTTGGGGTGGTGCCGCAGGTGTATTGGTTGCCTTAGTTCAGGAAGGTACGCTTAATACACAACATATTGCGATTCTTATTCCGGGAATGGCGTTAGTCGGTTCTACGGTTCAATATATGGGGCGTGTTTTAGGAGTATTGGGTGTACCTGGAAAGCATTATCTAGTGCTTTTTGGTATTTGTATTATTAATGCTTATTTAGCGATGTTCTTAATGAGGGTATTAATTTAGCAATGGAGGAATAAACCATGAATAATGAGCAGTTAGATATATTTTTAGATGAACTTAAAGAACTCACTGATATTGAAAGCCCAACGAACGATATTAATGGAGTTAATCAGGTGGCGGAGTGGTTCATAAAAAAAGCAGAAACACAGGGATTACAACATAAACGAATTTCCATGACTTCAGATAAGGTTGCTCAGGGGGTATTTATCAGTAACCGTTTAGACGCTGAGAAATTCGATATTCTTTTTGTTGCGCATATGGACACTGTATTTCCATTAGGAACAGGGAAGGATGTGCCTTTTACAAGGAAAAATGGGGAGATTAATGCATTAGGTGTGATTGATGATAAATCTGGTGCATTATTGTCTTTTTATATCACTCAGGAATTGGATTTATCAAAATACACAATCGGGATTTATTTAAATTCTCACGAAGAAAACGGCTCACTCTATGCAAAAGAAAGTATTCGTGAATATGCACGCAAAGCACGTTATTGTTTTGTGATGGAACCAGCACGTGAAGACGGTTCAATGGTTTCTACCCGAAAAGGAATGGTCACTTACCAAATTGAATTTCACGGTGTGGCGGCTCATGCGGGAAATTGCCCTGAGAGGGGACGTTCCGCATTGGTTGAAGCGGCACATTTCATAACTGAATTTTATAAATTGAATGATTTTGATGCCGGACATACGTTTAATTATGTGATAACCCATGGTGGTAGTGGGCATAATGTGATTGCGGATTATGCTGCGTTAATGATCGAAATGCGCTATAAAAAATCTTCGTCTATTGAATTTTTTGAACATCATTTGCGACGCGTGCTTGAAAATCCGTTGGTGGAAGGGGTCACTTCAACAAAAACGTTAATTAATAAAGAACCCCCAATGATTGATGAAAAATATCTTCCTTTAATTAAAAAAGTATTTGATGAAGTGGGAGAAAAATTGGCTATACCTATAAAATGGGTTGATGCAGGTGGATTAAGTGATGGTAATATTGCGGCTTCGGCAGGGTGTCCGACGATTGATGGTTTGGGACCAACCGGTGGTAATATGCATGCGAAAACGGAATATTTGGAGATAAATTCAGTTATTCCTAAATGTAATCTTGTAGTCGGGGTGATTAATGCATTAATGTCCCATCCGGTTTGAGTTTCAACGTAAAAAAGTTCATAGAAAATAGCGGCATCAACTGATGCCGCTATTTTTGTATATATGCTCAGAGTAACTGTATTTAATATAGTAAGTAATGAAAATATCACTAAGAAAAAAAAGGTTCTTATTCCTTAAACTTTAATTTTCCCTGTTTTACGGTATCATATTGCTCATTCATTTTTATTATTTTATGAATGGTACTCATGAAGCCCACATTTCTTGAATTTCGACATCTTAAAACATTACTAGCGTTAAAAGAAACCGGCAGTGTTTCTTTGGCGGCTAAGCGGGTTTATCTCACCCAATCCGCATTGTCTCATCAAATTAAACTGATTGAAGATCACTTTGATTTGCCCTTGTTTGAGCGAAAAAGTAGCCCGCTCCGTTTTACTGCAGCAGGAGAACGCTTAATTCGTCTGGCTAATGAAGTCATACCGAAAGTGGTTGATGCGGAACGTGATTTAACCCGAGTAAAACATGGTGATGCGGGGCAGTTACGCATAGCGGTAGAATGTCATACTTGTTTTGATTGGTTAATGCCTGCGATGGATGAGTTTCGTCAGCATTGGGGTTTGGTTGAATTGGATATTGTATCCGGCTTTCACACGGATCCTGTTGGTTTATTACTTTCCCATCGCGCAGATTGGGCAATTGTATCTGAAGTTGAAACAAATGATGATGTGGTTTTTAAACCGCTCTTTTCTTATGAGATGGTTGGAATTTGCTCGAAAGATCATCCCTTGGCTGCGAAAGAAATTTGGCAAGCGGAAGATTTTGCCGATGAAACTTGGGTAACTTATCCTGTACCGGACGATATGTTGGATTTATTGCGTAAAGTATTAAAACCGAAAGGCATTAATCCCACACGCCGTACTACTGAACTGACCATCGCAATGATTCAATTAGTGGCAAGCCGTCGGGGTATTGCGACCGTTCCTTATTGGGCGGCGTTACCTTATCTTGAAAAAGGCTATGTAGTGGCGCGCAAAGTGACGCAAGAGGGTCTGTATAGCAATTTATATGCAGCCATTCGTAAAGAAGATGAAAGTCTTGCGTATATGGAAGATTTTTATCAAACCGTTAAATCTCAAAGTTTTTCCACTTTACCGGGATTGTCCGTTTTAGAGTTAGCGAGGGAATAAATGAATTCTTCTCAGATATCGCCTATCCGTGCAGCAGCCAAAGCAGCATTGTCTTACAGCGCCCCCATGATCGCAGGATTTTTATTTCTTGGCGCAGCATACGGCATTTATATGAAAGCACTGGGTTTTGGTGCTTGGTATCCCACCCTGACGGCATTATTAATTTATGCCGGTTCGGTGGAGTTCATTGCCGCTAGCGCGTTGGTATTGCCTTTTTCGCCGTTAAGTGTGTTATTAGTGACACTGATGGTGAGTGGCAGACAAATTTTTTATGCTATTTCTATGTTGGAAAAATATGGCGTGCATCTTGGTAAAAAACGTTGGTATTTAATTAGTTCCTTAGTGGACGAATCTTTTTCATTGAATTATATGGCAAAAATTCCACCGCACTTAGACAAAGGCTGGTATATGTTCTTTGTGAGTTTGTATCTGCACATTTATTGGGTATTGGGCGCGGCGATGGGGAATTTGTTTGGCGGGATTTTACCCGTTGATTTAAAGGGGGTTGAGTTTGCCATGACCGCACTTTTTCTGGTGATCTTTGCGGAAAATTGGATGAAAGAAAAATCCCACGAAAGTTCTTTGCTCGGTTTAGGAATCGCCTTAATTTCTCTGCTTATCGTGGGGAAACAACATTTTTTAATCCCAACCTTAATCGGAATTTGGTTAATCCTGACATTACGCCGCCCTAAAATGGAATATAAATTGGAGTCACTAAAATGACCTTAACGGAACAGATTATTACCATTGGTATTTGTGTGCTGACAGTGCAATTTACCCGACTTTTACCTTTCTGGATTTTTCCGGCAAATCGTCCGATTCCTGAATATATCCGTTATCTTGGTAGAGTACTGCCTGCTGCGATGTTTGGTATGTTGGTGGTTTATTGCTATAAAAATATTGATCTATTGAGCGGCTATCGGGGTATCCCCGACTTTCTTGCCGGCGCATTGGTGTTGGGGCTCCATTTTTGGAAGAAAAATATGTTTTTATCCATTGCGGTAGGGACAATTTTTTATATGGGGTTGGTTCAAACTATCTTTATTTAATCTAGGTATTGAGGGCATTTTTAGCGAAATAAAAAATTCTTTACCGTGCAACCGATTGCTTTTATTTCGCTCTCTTTTCCTCTCGCTAAAAATCTTCTATTATGCGACAACTCATTTTTAGAGGATCGTTTTATGGCACTCAATTCTATTGAATTATTAGGTTATATGGCGACATTTTTTGTTGCAACCTCATTCTTGTTTAAATCTATTGTCCGCTTACGCATTGTAAACACAATTGGCGATGTCTTATTTGTTATTTACGGAATGATTATTGAGGCGTATCCGGTTGCCTTATTAAATATTTTTCTTGTTTGCGTGAATCTTTATCAGCTTTATTGTTTGAAAAGAGAGAGGACAGGTTCAAAAATACCGGAATAATTAACCGCACTTTTTGCTCGCTTCAGCAGAGTTGATAAGGTGTTATTACAAGGCGCATAGTAAACTGGCAAGGAAAAATATTGAGCCATTAAACTATAGATGGTGAGAAAGGGCAAAATGATTTATTTTAAATACAGCCGCCGCAACTGCCACAGCGCCAATCTTCTTTATTTACGGCTTGATAAAAAGCCCGTATTGTGTTTTCTTCCAGCGGAATATTGTGTTCAATAAACACATCGGACAGCCATTCAATGTTCTCGACAATCCAGTCATCTTCCCCTAATCCCTCGCGATAAAGTTCGTCCTCGGGATCCATAAAATTATAAATATTTTCTGTACCCATATCTTGATCACGACGTTCGCGAGGTAACACAACGGGCAGATCAAAATAAGAAATCTCCCAATGTCCCAAGCAGAGGGTATTACCCGGCATAGACCAACAGGCTTTAAATGGATTATTACTCATGTTGAAATTTTATAAGAAAAATTGAATATAAGTGCAGTATAAAGTTGATGGGGAAGAAAACCCATACTAAAAATCGGGTATGGGCTTGATCGAGATCAAGAGGAGATAAAAAAGTGCGGTTAAAAAATACGGTATTTTCAACCGCACTTTGTTTTTGCTGTACTTATTTTTTAACGTTTAAACATACCGCCCAGACCACCAAGACCGCCTAAGCCGCCGCCCATGAGCCCTTGCATGCCCCGCATCATTTTTGCCATACCGCCTTTACGCATTTTTTTCATCATTCGCTGCATTTCATCAAATTGTTTGAGCAATTTATTCACGTCTTGCACTTGCGTGCCGGAACCTAAGGCAATGCGGCGACGGCGGGAACCTTTGATAATGTCAGGATTAGCGCGTTCTTTTAGCGTCATAGAGTTAATAATGGCTTCCATTTTAATGAACATTTTATCGTCCACTTGGTTTTTGACGTGATCCGGTAAATTTTTTGCCCCGGGGAGCTTTTCCAACATCGACATCATTCCGCCCATTTTTTTCATTTCGATCAATTGTTCACGGAAATCATCAAGAGTAAAGCTATCGCCTTTCTTGAATTTTTGTGCCATTTTTTCCGCTTTTTCGCGATCTACCGAACGTTCAAGATCTTCGATCAGAGAAAGCACATCGCCCATGCCTAAAATACGAGAAGCAACACGATCAGGGTGGAACGGCTCAAGCGCCTCGGTTTTTTCTCCCACCCCGAGGAATTTGATCGGTTTACCGGTGATCTGACGAATAGACAACGCTGCCCCACCACGAGCATCGCCATCTACTTTAGTAAGAATGACACCGGTAAGCGGTAATGCCTCATTAAAAGCTTTCGCAGTATTTGCCGCATCTTGACCCGTCATCGCATCAACGGTAAAGAGCGTTTCAATAGGATTTAATGCACTGTGGATTTGTTTGATTTCATCCATCATTTCGCCATCCACGTGCAAGCGACCTGCGGTATCCACGATGAGTACGTCGTAGAATTTGAGTTTTGCTTCCGCAAGAGCGGCTTTGGCAATATCGATCGGATTTTGTTTAACATCAGAAGGGTAGAAATCCACGCCTACAGATTGTGCCAAGGTTTCCAATTGCTTAATTGCCGCCGGGCGATATACATCGGCAGAGACAACCAACACTTTCTTCTTATGGCGTTCGCGCAAAAATTTTGCCAGTTTTCCGACACTGGTTGTTTTCCCTGCCCCTTGTAAACCCGCCATTAAAATCACCGCCGGTGGTTGGGTTGCCAGATTCAGACTCTCGTTTGATTCGCCCATGGCTTTTTCAAGCTCTCGTTGAACGATTTTTAAGAATTCTTGTCCCGGTGTTAAACTTTTATTAACCTCTTCCCCAACGGCACTTTCTTTCACTTTAGCGATAAATTCACGAACGACAGGCAATGCCACATCCGCTTCCAGCAATGCCATACGTACTTCACGTAGGGTATCTTTAATATTATCTTCCGTTAAACGACCTTTCCCCGTGATATTACGTAGGGTTTTAGAAAGGCGATCAGATAAATTCTCAAACATGATTAATCCTGTTTTCTCATCAAAAATTGCCGTGATTATACCGAAATCTAGGCGTTTTTCACCATTTCAAATAAATTTATGGCGAATTCGGAATCAGAACGTTAAAATAATAACAATTCCTAACAAGAGACAACGATTATGTGGTTTGCCATTTTTTCGATTTTGTTTTATTTAATTAGCGCCTTGATGATTGCGCCGTTGCTTAATTCTTCGGATAACGAAAAACGCCGTCCGAAAAAAACGTTATTCTTTTTGACCGCACTTTTAGCCGTGGTGTTTCATTTAGTGAGCCTTTATCCCGCATTACAGGAATTAGCCATAGAACGTAAGTTCAGCCTGGTGGAAATTAGCTCATTAATGAGTGTAAACATTGCAATTTTGGCAATATTGGCAATGTTGGTGGTAAATTCCATGTGGTTTTTACTGCCGATTGTGTTTTCCTTTTCTATTTTTAATGTGATTTTGGCGACATTTATACCGAGTTATATGATTCAGCTATTGAATCAGGATTTAGCAATGCTATTTCATATCGGTTTATCTATTTTTACTTATGCAGTGTGTTTTATTGCAATGTTATACGCCATTCAAATAGCCTGGATTGATCGTACTTTAAAAGCGAAGAAAACCGCATTTTCACCGGTGATGCCTTCTTTGATTACCGTTGAACGGCATTTTTTCCGTTTGTTTGCTGCCGCTGAATTCTTACTGACACTAACATTAATCTCTGGCACCTACCATTCTATGAATGCTTTAACTGCTGAAAATATTCACAAAGGCGTTTTATCATTATTTGCGTGGATTGTTTTTGGTGTGGCGCTATTCGGGCATTGGCGTTTAGGCTGGCGTGGAAAAAGGATGATTATTTACGCTATTTCAGGTATTATTTTGCTCACGATTGCCTACTTCGGTAGTCGGTTAATGTAGTCAATAAGGGCGGGCAGAGGTTCGCCTTTATCGTTGGTTTTTTATCCAACTCCTGTTTAACTAATAAAAGGATTTTCCCTTGGACAGTATTCCCCTTAGTACGTTATTTATTACACTCGTTATCTGTTTAGTTTTATCCGCTTACTTCTCAAGCTCCGAAACCGGCTTACTTTCTTTGAATAAATATCGAATGCGTTATCTTGCCGAGCAAGGTAACAAAGGCGCACAAAAAGCAGAGAAGTTATTAGAAAAGCCCGACACATTATTGAGCTTTATTCTTATCTTTAATAACCTGGTAAATATTAGTGCGTCAGCAATTGCGACGATGATTGGAATGCGCCTTTACGGTGATGCTGGTGTCGCCATTGCAACGGGATTATTGACTTTCGTGATGCTTGTATTTTCTGAAATTTTCCCTAAAACAGTGGCAGCACTTCATCCTGAAAAAGTGGCTTTTTTGTCTAGCCATATTTTGAATTTTTTGCTTAAGATTTTCTATCCGGTTGTGTGGTTTATGAATTTATTTACCACGCTGTTAATGAAAATGATGGGACTAAAACCGGAAATGCAAAAACAGGTAATCAGCAGTGAAGAGCTACGGAGTATCGTGAGTGAAGCGGGAGAAGCGACACCGGGCGAACAGCACCCGCAAATGTTGCTGTCTATTTTGGATATGGAAACCGTCACTGTGGACGATATTATGGTGCCGCGCAATGAAATTGGCGGTATTGATATTGATGACGACTGGAAAGCCATTATGCGTCAGCTTAATCATGCGGCACATAATCGCGTAGTGTTGTATAAAGGCAGTCTTGATAAAAATGTACTTGGTATTCTGCGTGTTCGTGAAGCGTTCCGATTATTACTCGAAAAAAATGAATTTACCAAAGAAACGCTTATTCGTGCGACGGACGAAGTGTATTTTATTCCGGAAGGGACACCGCTAAAAACACAATTGGCTAATTTCCGTGCGAATAAAGAGCGCATTGGACTTGTGGTAGATGAATACGGTGATATTAAAGGCTTGGTTACACTAGAGGATATTTTGGAAGAAATTGTTGGTGATTTTACTACTTCCACCGCACCGAGTATTCACGAGGAAGTAACCCAGCAATCTGACGGTTCAATCATTATTGACGGCTCAGCCAACCTTCGGGATCTGAATAAAATGTTTGGTTGGGGATTGGATACCGAAGATGCCCGCACTTTCAACGGATTAATTCTAGAGCACCTTGAGGAAATCCCTGATGAGGGGGCGGTTTGTGAAATCGAAGGTTTGCAAATCACCATTCTTGAGGTGGCAGATAATATGATTAAGCAGGCTAAAGTCGTTAAACACTAAAACGAACAAAAACCTTACCGCACTTTTGATTTGGATCATAAGTGCGGTTTGTTTTTTCACCGTTTTTTATCAAGCTATCTATAATTCATCCAATTAATTTTAGCTATGAGGATGATGATGGAACAAGCGTATCAACGGGGAGTCACGCGGGCTTGTGTGCAAACGGCATTATTGTTGTTACAGCATGGGGCGGAAAGTGCGGTGGTGGTGCAAATGGCACAACGTTTAGGGATTGCTCTTGGCGTGGAAAGTGTAGAATGTGCCCTTACGGCAAATGCGGTGGTGATTACAACGCTCTCCAACCATCATTGCATTACCACGGTACGAAAAAATACCGATAAAGGGATCAATATGCAAATGGTGACCGAAGTTCAGCGTATTGTAATTGCGGTAGAGCATAAATTATACAATTTGGATCTGGCACAAAAGAAACTGGATAATTTAAATCCCTTAAAGTATCACCGTGCTTTAGTGGTGCCGATGATTGGCTTATCTTGTGCCTCTTTTGCACATTTATCGGGAGGAGATTGGCTGATTTGCCTGATAACTTTTTTGGCTTCCGCCGTGGCGATGTTTGTTCGGCAAGAATTATCAAAATATCATTATAATCCGGCGATTGTTTTTGCGATTACTGCGTTTGTAGCTTCCCTCATTTCCGGTGTCAGTTTGAAATATCAATGGGGAAATGATCCGCAAATTGCCTTAGCGTCCAGTGTGTTGTTGCTTGTGCCGGGATTCCCCTTAATTAATTCGTTGGCAGATATTTTAAAAGGCTATGTCAATATGGGGTTAGGGCGTTGGACAATTGCGACGGTTCTGACTTTCGGTGCTTGTCTTGGCATTGTGTTGGCATTGAGTATGTTACATATCACGACATGGGGGCATTAAGATGATGTTTCTATTGAGTTTGCTTGATGATATGGCCTTTGCTGCCATTCCTGCGATTGGGTTTGCTTTAGCATTTAATGTACCGCCTAAGGCACTAAAATATTGTGCGATTTTAGGGGCTTTGGGGCATGTAACACGCACATTACTCTTGCATATTAATGTACCCATTGTATTTGCAACTTTTTTTGCCACTTGTGTTATAGGCTTTATTGGCGTGCACTTATCACACCGTTATTTGGCACATCCAAAGGCATTTACGGTAGCAGCGATCATTCCAATGATTCCGGGCGTGCATGCTTATAAAGCGATGATTTCGATAGTACAAATTCATCACTATGGTTATTCTCATGCACTTTTGGAGCAAATGATCAGCTCATTTATTAACACCGCCTTTATTTTAGGGGCGCTGGTTTTTGGGCTTGCGTTGCCCGGATTGATTTTTTATCGCCAAAAACCTGTGGTATGAATCCTCACAGATTCAAAAAACACGCATTGTTGCCTAGTATCATTGCGTGTTCTTTCTCTCATTACTCTTTTGTGATTTGCTTATCTTCCGGCAAAATTAAATTCAATATTAATGCCAATAATGAACCAACCGTTATACCCGAACCCAATACCTCTTTGAAAAAGTGCGGTAGTTTATCAAGCAGTTCCGGACGGGTGGTAACCGCTAAGCCGCAACCTATTGAAATAGCAATAATTAACCCGTTACGTTTGCTACGTTCCACTTTATCCAACATTTGAATTCCCGCAGCAATAATCATGGCGAACATCATTAAGCCTGCGCCACCGAGTACCGGTAGTGGAATAGAGACGATTAATGCACCAAATACAGGAAATAACCCTGCTAATGCTAATAACACACCGGTTAATGCGACCACATGGCGACTTGCGACACCGGTTAGCGAAATTACCCCGATGTTTTGTGAGAAAGAAGAAAACGGTGTGGTGGACATTATCGCCGCCAAGGCAGAGCCTAAACCGTCCGCCAATACCCCGCCACGTAAATGTTTGCCGGTAATTTCGGTTTTTGTTGCGTTACCCAATGCAAGAAAGTTACCGCTAGATTCAACAATAGTAACCAAATAAGCGATAGACATACCGATAATGCCGGAAATTGGAAAGGCAAGTCCAAAGTGGAGCGGTTGCGGAACCGCAAAGGTTTGTGCGTTCGATACACCTGAAAAATCAACCCAGCCCAGTGCTAAGCAGAGGGCATAACCCATCATCATGCCAATCACGATAGCCGCAGCAGAAAAGATCCCTTTACCCCATTGAACTAAAGCAACAACGATAATTAACACAAAGGTTGCCATCATTAAATTTTCCGGTGTGGCGTAGTTGGCATCGCCACGCTGACCGCCGGCAAACCAATCCACAGCAACGGGAATTAGGCTCAAGCCAATCATCATCACGACAGTACCGGTTACAATTGGTGGAAAAAGTTTACGGATATAAGGCATAAAAAAACTGCCGATAATCATCACTAAAGAACCGACCAAAGACGCGCCCAGAATGCCTGCTACGCCATAATCGCTAAAGCCGATTGCCAATGCGGCGGCAACAAAGGTAAAACTGGTTCCCATCACACTGGGTAAGCGAATACCAATCGGGCCTAATCCTTGACACTGAATCACCGTTACCACACCGGAAATTAACAAGGCAGCGTTTACTAAAGTAATGGTGTCCTCGGTGGATAATTTTAATACATTGCCGATCACCAAAGGTACGGCAATAATTCCCCCAAGTGCAGCCAATAAATGTTGTGCGGCGAGCAATAAACTCAATCCAAAAGGCGGTTTATCTTCAACGGAGTAGAGGAGTTGGTTATTCATATTGGATCCTTATGTAAAAGAAAGCGCGGATTATACGCTAAAGCACAACAAAGGGAAACGTTTGCGTTTTATCGTTGGGAATGAAAGTGCGGTTAAAACTAAGCTGATTTTTTGATATGGTGTAACAGTTGTGTGCAAAATAAACATATTTATCTTATACTAGCAACGTTTTGTACTAAATAAAGGATGATTTATGGCAACCCAATCCAACTACCGCTACACCCTTGATTCCAGCGATAAATACCCTTTTGATGTAGTGAGTTTTCAGTTAACCGAAGGGCTTTCCGAGCCCTTTCGTTTAGAACTGATGTTATCCAGTTTTGACCCGAATATTCCTTTTTCGGCACTGATGGATAAACCGGTCACTTTCACCTTTTGGCAGGGGGATAAAGCGGTACGCTATGTGAACGGGATTGTCACAGGATTCGGGTTAGGTAAAACAGGCTTTGTGCGCACGCATTATAACATGGTGGTAGAGCCGACATTGGTGCGGGCGGGGTTGCAGTCGGACAGCCGTATTTTCCAACATCAAAACAGCGAAAAAATCATCCGCACGTTGTTGCAAAAAAATCGGGTGGAAAAAGTCACCGTTGAACCGTTACCGTCGGATTGGGAACGGGAATATTGCGTACAATATCGGGAAACGGATGTCGCCTTTATTGAACGCTTGGCGGCGGAAGAAGGTTGGTATTATTATTTCAAACATGATGCCGACAGCCACGAATTATGTTTTGCCCATCAAAGTCGGTCTTCGCCCATTTTAGGCACCTTGACCTATAACGCCAACCCGGCAGGCGAGCGCCCTTTTGCCAGTCTTTGGCAGTTTGAATACCATCGAAAAATGACTGCCTCCCGGCAAACCCTCCGTGATTACACCTTTTTAAATCCTAACTACAATTTAGAACATCAACATACCGCTCAATCTGCTGCCCCAAACGGTTCTTCCTCACCTAAATCGTCCCAAAGTGCGGTCAATTCTGCGCGAGTTTATGAACACTACGATTACCCTGGTCGATACAAACGGGACGAACAAGGCAACCCCTTTAGCCGTTATCGTCTGGAAGCCGAACTGGCGCAGTCAGAAACGGCACAGGCTACGGGAGATGATATGCGCGTCATCCCCGGTTATGGTTTTCGCCTCGAAGGACACCACTCACCGACATTCAACCAAGCATGGTTAGTCGTACGTGTCGAACATAGGGGAAGCCAAATCGGCGTATTAGAGGAAGATGCGATAGAACGGGAAACGGTTGAAGACGAACCCTCAAAAAGTGGCAACCATTACGAAAACACCCTATTCCTCATCCCTCATCACAAACCTTGGCGCAGCCCGCCAAAACCCCGCCCGATTATTCGTGGCACCCAAGTGGCGCATGTGGTCGGCCCTGAAGGCGAAGAAATCTACTGTGACGAATGGGGACGGGTTAAACTACACTTCCCGTGGGACAGACGGAGCAACGGAGACGAACACAGCTCTTGCTGGATACGGGTGATTCAAGGCTGGGCGGGTGTGCAATACGGTAATATGATGATACCGCGAATCGGCGATGAAGTGCTGGTCAAATACCTCAACGGCGACCCCGACCAACCGATAGTGGTGGGGCGCACCTATCACAGCACCACCGAACCGCCCTATAAACTACCGGAACATAAAACCCGCACCACAATAAAATCCAAAAGTCACAAAGGTAACGGCTTTAACGAACTGCGTTTTGAAGACGAAAACGGACAAGAAGAGATTTTTATCCACGCCGAAAAAGACCTCAACCACCTCGTCAAACACGACGAAACCACCCAAATCGGGCATAACCGCACCGAACAAGTGAACCGAAATGAAACCGTCCACATCGGCAACAACCGCACGGAAAGCGTCAATCAAGACGAAGCCTTAACCGTCAACCGAGACCAAACCAACCACATCGGACGCAACCGCCTCACCAAAGTGGAACAAGATGACCTCCTTAACATCAATAACAACCGTTATGTCAATGTACATGGCGACACCATCATCCACGTCGGCAATGAACTCAACATCGACATCGCGCAAAACGGCAGTTGGCAGGCGGGCGAACTGTTTGAGCAAATCTGCGAACAATTTGATTTAGAGGGTTACGAAACGGTAGAAATCAGTGGCCCGGGCGGTTCGATAGTTATCAACCGAGAGGGAATTGAGCTGATAGGGAATGTGTATATTGAGGGGGAACTTTGTCAGGAAAGTACCGAGTTGGAACATGTGACGCGTTTTAATACGGAAGTGAATTCAGCCACATTACCGCCAATGCGATTGACGTTTTTCCAATCGCCGCATACTAAACGTCCGCTGATTGGCATGCCTTACACGCTTTATGCAGATGGTCGGGAATTGGGTCGAGGCGTGACAGATGATAAAGGGGAAATCGAAATTGTTCATGAAGAGCATATTGAAAAATATGAAATTCGATTTGTTAACGGTTTGAATTATGAAATTCCCATGATTGAGTCATTTGAAAAAGAGAGCAATAATGATGAACTAATGAATGAGGGATTCTATCAATATGACGAGACCAACCACCAATCTGTTTTAGATATTGCAAAAGTTTATGATGCGTTGGTAAAAGGACTAATCAAGTAAGGAAAGAATATGTCAGATAACGGTAAAATCATTCGTGTCCCCACAACGAAATATAAATTGTGTTCGACCATCAATTTTAGTTGGTTTTTAGAGAATGCGGAAAAATTTGACAATGGAACCCGTAGCCAACCGGTGCCGGCGACCTTTAAAGCTTTAGTCAACGGCAAAGAAGCCTTTGAAGAGTTGCATAACAGAATTGAAAATGCCAAATCCTCTATTGATATTGCGATTTGGGGCTTTCAGCCGTCTATGCATTTTAAACGGGACGGTCACTCGCCTTGTATTGGTGATTTATTGATTCAAAAAGCCCTTGAAGGGGTGAAAGTTCGGATTTTGGTATGGAGTATGCCTTTAAACCTACAAACGGTAATGGAAGCCAATTTAGGGTATCGACCGGATGCCTTTAAAAAAAGCGTCCAAGGCGTAACTCAGGAACAAAAGGATTATGATCGTTGGTGGTATGATGCAATTGAGGGGGCGTTAGATGAAGAACTGGTTAATTTTAAAAGTAGCAATCATGATTGGATGATTGATGAAATAGAGAAACATAAAACATTGATGGAATTTACCAAATCACCGCAACGGACAAATCTCATCTATAAAAATCGAAAGGTAGCAAAACAGGAAAATAATTATAAGGACAAAACATTACCCGAAGAAGCTCAACGCCGGCAAAAACATAACTTTAAAGATACGACCTTGCCGGACGGTTCTTATAACGTTGCCTTAAAATACGCCCCTTCCCACCATCAGAAAACGGTGTTAATTGATTATGACAAACCTGACGTTGCCGTAGGTTTTGTGTTAGAACATAACATGGTAGATAACTATTGGGATACCGGTGAGCATTCGCTAAAAACTACCGCGCCGAATCAAGGCAAAAACAGCAAGACACCACTTCAAGATGTCTCCAGTATCGTAACAGGACAAGTCTTATGGGATATTAACCATAACTTTTGTCAATCTTGGGATAGAAAAAATAATACGCAATGGGGTAGTGATGCTGTTGAGACCAATTTAACGGCACAGCGTAATGGATTGACCCGTGAACATTATCCGCCTAATCCATCACTGGTTGAGGGGAGTAAATTGTTGATGGCACAAATCCTGCGTACCTATGACCAACCGGATGTCGAAGACATTATGAAAGTCTATTTAAAAAATATTAAACAGACCACCAGTTATCTTTACACCGAAAATCAGTATTTTCGTTTTCCACCGTTAGTACGGGAATTTATCGCCCACTGGGAAAAACTGAAAAGTGGCGGACGGGCTGAAGGGCCGATACACTGGTTCACCGTAACGAATTCTTCCGATGAAGGCATTGGCAAGGGCACGTACACCACCAATGAAATGTTTAAATTATTGGGCAAACAAGAGGTAATGCCGGGGGTGGCGAGAGCGATTAAACGTCAAGAGCTGGAACTGGAATTAGGCAAACGCAAAGTTAATCAAGCGATTTTGTATAATAAGGCAAGGCTAACGCCTACCCCGGAGGGAAAAGCAGCGGCGCAGGCGGAGTATCAAGCCAACGAACAAGAAATTCAACGTCTTGAAAAAGAGCTTGCCGATATCAAAGCTAAACAGCGAGAGGCGGAGAAAAAACAAGGGGAACAGAAAGCCAAAAACCAAAATAACCAAGAGGCAAATCTCATTGAAAATCAAGAATTAAGCCAAGAAGAAACCAACCTCACCAAAGAATTAGGCTATAAAATCAGCGATACGCCGGGCATTAAAGCGCATATTTGCACCTTAATGCCGAAAGATGAACAGGGCAACTACGTACATAGTTACAAAGACAGCAAAGGCAACGAGATACCGGCGGAAGTCTATGTACATTCCAAGGTCACTATTATGGACGATGTGTTTACTGTCATCAGCTCAGCCAATCTGAACACGCGGAGTATGCAGGTGGATACGGAGCTAGGCATTATTATGGAATGTGGCGAAGTAGCGGAAGGGTTACGCAAACGCTTATGGGATTTGCACACCAATAAAAACAGCGAGGCGAATCCGGATAATATGCATGATTATGCGGTGGCGGTGGATACTTTTAATGTTTGGCAACAGTTAATTAAGGCAAATAAGAAAGCACAACAAACCAATAAGTCTCCTGATTGTGCCTTACGGGAATTTTATCGGGCGGATCCAACAGTGAGCAAGAGTGACTAATGATGAGAATCTTAACCTATATAATTCTAGCCCTTGTGGCATTAGTCGGGATTGGTATTGGCATAGTCGATCATTTTATATCCAACACCCATCTCACATTTGGCGGAGCGCCGGGGAATCCGCGTTCAAAAGGTATTACACAAGAAGAGAAACAAAAAATGAATCAGAATACAATGGAACAATTACAGGCAAGTCTAGCGTTCGTCTGCAAACACGAAGAAAAACCCGAGCTCTCGGCGGAAACCCAACAGCTGTATAACTATGCGTTGTACCACGACCTGCACAATATGTGGACAGGCAAACGAGGCGATGCAGTATGGAACGGCTTGGCGAGGTATTACCGCATTGCAGCACTAAACGGCGATTATAAAGCCAACATCCGCTTGCAATACTTATTAAAAAGCGGGCGTATCAGTGCCGATATGCCACAAACGGAAGTGCATAATCTCAATGAAGAATTAGCAAAACAGCTACCTGCCACCGCTTATTACAATCTGTATGGCTATTTAGATGTGGGATACGGGGTACGTACCGAAAAAGATGGTCAATATGCTTATTTAAGAAAGGCGGCGGATTTAGGGAGTCGTGAGGCACAATATGTTGTTTCCGAAATCTTAGGTGATATTAATGATGAAGAAACCTTGCAAATGCGTTTGAAATTGATAGAACAGTTACTTTCTTGTGCCTCTGAACAAGGGTTAGGGAAAGCTTCGGATTCCTTAGGGATAGGATTTCAGTTGGATAAAGAATATCAAAAAGCACTGGAAGTATTTCATCAAGGGGTTAAAAATGGAGATTCGCAGTCCGCATTACAATTAGCTAATGGATTTAGTGAGAAAACCGGACCGGATGATAAACTTAATTTTCTAAATTTACAGCCTGATTCCGAGCGTTCTCGTCGATATAAAATAATCAAAGATTATTTATCTTATAAAGACTACCTCCAACCCAAAGTCCCCGATCTTGACGATATTGTGCCGTTACCCCCAGCCCCTTTGCCGGAATGGGACGGCAAAATTGCCTTTCAGCGTTGGTATGAGGGGGAAGCTCCGCCAAAACCAAGTGAGGCATTAATGATGAAACTGGCAAATCAGGCGGGCGTTCGAGTGGATAACGGGTTAGATTTAGAAACAGGTTTACCGAAGAAACCAAAAAAATAACGGAAAAATGACTCATAACTTACTGAGTTGATTTATTCACTATTACAGAACCGTTGGCAAAGCCAATGTTCAAAATCCTTCGGATTTTGTGACCGCACTTTAGACGTGAAAGTGCGGTTTTATTTGACTATGTTGTTCTAATCGGATTATAGAATGAAAAAATGTTTAAAATTTTATTGGCGCTTAGCATAGTAAATAGAGCGGTTGAGCTTTGTAACAGTAGCGTTGAAATCATGATGTCTCTTGCTTTGGTATTGCCTGTTATTGAACCTCCGTGCTATTTTATCGCTCTTTTTTTCCAATTTATGCGTTCTAATAGCGCTTTTTTCACTTGTGGAATGACATTATCCCAGTTCGGTATTGGCATATTGCAACGAAAGATTTGTATGTTCGGATACCATATTGAATCTATCTGTTTGCTTCCCCAACGCCAATCACCAATATAAGGCAGCATTAATAAACTCGGTATGCCCATTGCGCCAGCAGCGTGAACCACGGAGGTATCGACGGCAACTAAACAATCAATATGGCTCAATGCCGCCGCCGTATCGGAGAAATCATTAAAATCTTTAGCAAGATGCACTATGTTATATTTTTCTAATAATTGAATTTCCTGCTCGTTACAGGCTTTTTGCATACAATACCAGTCGATCCCCTCTATTTTAAAGAGGGTTTCAATATAATTTAGATCGTGAATTGAGCGGAATCTATCATTTTCGTGAGTCGGATCGCCACGCCAAACGATGCCGACTTTCAGATTTACACTATCGGAAAACACCGTCTCTGCTTTTTGTCGTTTTCTTGGTTCGGCAAAAAGATAAGGTTGGTGTTTTGGTAAATGTTGAAAGGGAATAGGGATATGAGCCAAAATTTCGTGCGGATATGCCCAATAATCAAATTCGCATAATGTTTGCTCAATTTGATCAGAGGCAATCACTTGATCAATATACGGATGGCTTTTCAGGAGGGAAACGATAGGTTTTTGTACAATCCAGAGTGTTTTCGCCCCTTGTAATTTCAAATAATAGGCTAATTGGGCAAACATTATTTCATCGCCTAACCCAAATTCTGTCCAAATCACAATAGTTTTGCTCGATAAATTTTCTCCTTTCCAGCGCTTTTCGTAATCTTTTTCTTGCGGTGGTGTTGATGTGCGACGAAGATGAGAATTTCTCATTACCCACTCTCTTTGAACAAATCCGGCTTGATAATCGCCTCGTAGTAATGTGTGCAAGCTCGCATAAATTTTGCTCATATGTGTTAATGTACGATCAACATAATTTTGCCAATAATCCGATACGACAAACTCCATATCATACTGAGCAAATAATTTATTTCTCAATAAATTAGCAGAGGCAAGATGCGGATTCGCCCATTCCAGCTTTTCCAATAGAGGGTACAAGGTTTTTAATGGTTCTTTTTCTTCTAATTTATCAGTAATTTGAGTGTAAATTTCGGTAAAATCCGTTGAACGTTTAACAAAAATCCATATTTCCGGGTTATGATTTTCCACAAAG
The DNA here is from genome assembly GCF_001019715.1 of Rodentibacter caecimuris. Lineage (GTDB taxonomy): Bacteria > Pseudomonadota > Gammaproteobacteria > Enterobacterales > Pasteurellaceae > Rodentibacter > Rodentibacter caecimuris. The sequence goes on along the minus strand of NZ_BBXJ01000001.1, from coordinate 388,510 downwards.
AACAATTGTTCAGGAAAAAGTGCGGTTAACATTTCCGGTGTTTTTTCTTGAATTTTTTCTAGCAATAATAAACCATTATTTTGTAGCACTCTTGACCAGCAAAGCAGATTTTCTTTGGAATAAGATAAATCTGCATCAACAAAAACGGCAGAAAACGTTTCTTGTTCGGCGTATTGGAGCTTATCTTTTGTTCCTAATTTGCGGTGCCAAACCATAATTTCTAAGCTATCAAGATAAGTTTGGTTAAAATGCTTCATCAGCGAATCGGAACAGAGTTGAAGGGCAGAATTTGATGTAGTCATTTGTAGATTACGTGGTTAATGTTTAGTTTATATGGCGAACATTTCAATACAAATTTCAAACGGCAAAAGTATAATTAAAATATTGTGAATAATATAATATCTTATTGATTTTATAGAGAAATATCATTTTTTGGCTTTTTAGTAAATTGCCACTTATTCTAAATTCAAATAAAAAAATTTCAAGAAGTTTAGTTGTACCGGTCAAAAATATAGATGTTAAAAAGCGGAATATAAAAGACAAATAAAACCAAAAGCAAACAGAAAATTATTACAACAAAGCTTATCTCTATTAATGATCATACAAAAATAAACCAAGCAAACGGAGTAAGAGCATCGAAAAGTGCTCTACTGCGTCTTTTAATAAACTTCTTATTATTTAAACAGGGAATAACCCGCTATGCTTTGCATTGAAACTCTCTGAAAAAATCCGCCTCCTTTATCATAAAGACGGTTTTCTCAGCGGTAACTTGTTGAAAAACTTTGGTTCAGTCATATTCGTTTTTATGTATTTCTACATAATACCGTGATATTTCACCGCGCTTGGCAAACGGATTAATGCCAATCAACACCGGTAAAGGCATTATAAACAGCCCAAATAAATAGCAGTGTAATAATGGCTATGACACATTTTTCCCTTTTGTTCAGATTGAAATTTTTTCCTTGATGTTGATAGCGGGAATATAAAAATAATCCAATTCCCGGCACATAGAGCAATACGGAAAGTAGCAAATAATCCAACCCTGCGGCGTATAAAATCCACAAACCGTAAAGCGATGCCATCAAGCCTGTGAGTTTAATGTACCAAGGGGCATTTTGTTGAATGGCAAGTTTAAACAAATAGGCACCAATTAAAAAATAAGGCACGAGGATCATTGAAGTGGAGATCAATAATAGTGCGTTATAACTTTTTCCAGTCAGTAAAACTAATAGTAAACAAAGTTGTACGACAAATCCGGTAAACCAAAGAGAGTGAATCGGCGTGTTGTTTTCATTGAGTTTGTCGAAAATTTTCGGGAATGCGCCGTTTTTAGCGCCACGATAAGGTACTTCGGCAGAGAACATCGTCCAACTAATGTAAGAAGCGAGTACCGAGACAATTAAACAGGCGGTAATGATGATTTTTCTGCTACTCCCGATCATATGTTCAAGCAAGCCTGACATAGAGGGATTTGACATTGCAGCGATAGTTTCACGGGGTAAAATTCCTAAGGAAAGCACGGTGATTGCCACATATAAGGCAAGGGCGATGACAATCCCCAATACAGTGGCAAGCCCGACATCCGTACGTTTTTTGGCATGCGCCGATAATACCGCAGCGCCTTCCACGCCGGTAAACACCCACAGGGTGATTAACATGGTGTTTTTTACTTGATCGGAGACATGATTATTTAACGCGGTCGCTTTTACATCATGGTTAAATATTTCAGGGTTGAAGAAGCATAGGGCGAGTATGATAAACAAGAACAGCGGAAAAACTTTTACAAAAGTCGCGATCAGGTTTACTGTCGCCGCTTCTTTTACTCCTTTGGCAATTAAAATATGCACAAGCCAGACAACGATTGAAGAACCAATAAACGAAGCGATAGTATTTCCTTGTCCAAAAATGACCGCACTTTCGCTATCGGTGAATGTACCCAATCCCTCAAAGGCAACCACTAAATAACCCACAATCCCGATAGTGGCGCATAGCCAATAACCCCAAGCAGACATAAATCCCATCAGTTCACCAAAACCTTCGCGTGCATAGGTGTAAATACCGCCGTCTAATTCGGGGCGAAGTCGGGAAATGAAAAAGAACGAAAGACCAAGAAAAATAATTCCTATGCCCGTAATTGTCCAACCGATAATAAGGGCTTCAGAGCCGGCAACTTCCGCCATATTTTGCGGTAGGCTAAAAATACCCGAGCCAATCATTGAACTTAAAACTAATGCGGTTAGCGAAAGTAAACCAATTTTTTTATTTGACATATTATTTCCTAAAACAGCTTTCCGAAAAAATAAGATAATCAACAGGATAAAATGCTTTTCACAAGTTGTTGTAAGGTCGGCACGACTTCTTGTTCAAACCATGAATTTTTCTTTAACCAAAGTTGATTACGCGGTGAAGGATGGACTAAGGGTAAAAAGTGCGGTAGAAATTCACGATAGTTTTTTACTGTTTCCGTCACGTTTAAGGTATTTTGCGGTAAATAGTATTTTTGCGCATATTGTCCGATTAAGAGTGTGAGCTGAATATTTGGTAAAGTGGCTAGAATTTGCGGATGCCATTTCTGCGCAAAGCCTTGACGAGGCGGTAAATCCCCTGATTTGCCTTTGCCCGGATAATAAAAATCCATTGGAATGACGGCAAATAGCTCCGAGTTATAGAAGGTGTCACGATCGACATTGAGCCATTCACGTAAGCGATCACCGCTTTGATCATTCCAATAAAGACGAGTTTGCTCCGCTTTTACGCCGGGCGCCTGACCGACAATATTAATTCGCGCGGTAGAGGGGGCGGCAAACAGCGGTTCGATATGACGTTCTGTGAATGATTTATTTTGAGGATCGGCAATAATTGCGGCTTTAATTTGATTGATCGTTTGCATAATTTATCTCGTTTCTATTCATTGATGGAGAAGATAGGTTATTGATCGCCTAGCCAAATTTTTCAGCTAACGCCTTAATATGCTCCGGCCCGATTCCGCAACAGCCGCCAATAATGGTCGCTCCGCTTTCAACCCATTTTTCCGCCCACATCAGATATTGTTGCGGATTAAGATCTTCTCGGATTTCATCCAGCCCGTCATTTGCGGTTGCATTTTTCGGTTGTGGAGGAAAAGCATTGGCATAAGCACCGAAACGAATCGTGGTGATATGGTGTTTTTTTAAGGTTTCCTGCGTGATGAGTAACGCCTGTTGAATGACTTCAGGTTGGCAACAGTTGAACAAAATTGCCGCTACGCCTAATTCGATCATTTTTTCGACCGTACTTTGCACCGTTTCACCGGAACGTAGGCGAGGGATATCAGTCGGTTCGTCGTCTTGTAAGGTAAAAGAAACCCAAAACGGGCGTGTATCTTTAGGCAATAGAGGTTTGATCGCTTGGGGTTCGGTGGCGGAACTTTGGGTTTCGCACAGCCAGAAATCCACATAAGGCGAAAGCCCGTCAATGATCGGTTGTGCAACTTCTTGTACGCGGTTCGGCTGATATAAATCGAAACGGTAAGAACCGAATAATGGCGGAATTGATCCTGCGATTTTGATAGGAGAAACGCCCGAATTTTTTACCGCACTTTTTGCCAATAGGCCGGCTAAATCCGCCAAACTTTTGCCATCGCTATGGAAACGTTGTTCACCGATATGAAAGGGGACGACGGCATAGCTATTTGTTGTAATCACTTGAGCACCGCTTTTAATAAAATCTTCATGCACAAGTTGAACGGCGGAAGGCTGTTGATACAATGCAAGGGCAGACCATTCGGGCTGTTGAAAAGGCGCCTTACGGCGTGCTAGCTCACGCCCCATTCCTCCGTCTAGAATGATGATATTTGACATGTTGCTTTCCTAAAATTTGCTAAAAAAAGACCGCACTTTAGGTGTGCGGTCGTGTTTGATTCAATTTATACATTGAAGCGGAAGTGCATCACATCGCCGTCTTGTACGATGTAATCTTTCCCCTCTAAACGCCATTTTCCGGCTTCTTTTGCGCCGTTTTCACCTTTGTATTGAATAAAATCTTCATAAGCAATAACTTCCGCACGGATAAAACCTTTCTCAAAATCGGTATGGATCACGGCGGCGGCTTTTGGTGCGGTTGCGCCTACGGAAACCGTCCATGCTCGTACTTCTTTTACACCGGCGGTAAAATAGGTTTGCAGATTTAATAGGGCATAGCCGGCACGAATAACACGGTTTAAGCCGGGTTCTTCAATACCTAAATCTTGTAAAAACTCGACTTTTTCTTCATCATCAAGCTCGGCAATTTCCGATTCAATGGCGGCACACACCGGCACAACCACAGACCCCTCTTTTTCAGCAAATTCGCGGACTTTATCAAGGTATGGGTTATTTTCAAAACCGTCTTCATTGACGTTCGCGATATACATAGTGGGTTTGAGGGTTAAGAAATTATAGCTTTTAATCGCAAGCAACTCCTCTTTATCAAGAGGAACGGAGCGAATCATCCCTGCTTCAGAAAGGACAGGAAGGATTTTTTCCATTACTGAAAGTTCAAATTTCGCTTCTTTGTCTCCGCCTTTTGCACGTTTTTGTAAACGCTGAATGGCTCGTTCGCAACTATCTAAATCGGCAAGCGCAAGTTCGGTATTGATGGTTTCAATATCGTTTAACGGATCAATTTTTCCGGCAACGTGTACAATATCGTCATTTTCAAAACAGCGAACAACATGCCCAATCGCATCGGTTTCACGAATGTTTGCTAAGAATTTATTACCCAAGCCTTCGCCTTTGCTTGCGCCGGCGACTAATCCTGCAATATCCACAAACTCCATCGTCGTTGGCAGAACCCGTTCAGGTTTGACTATTTCCGCAAGGGCATCGAGGCGGGGATCCGGCATTGGGACAACGCCTGTGTTTGGTTCAATCGTACAGAACGGATAATTTGCCGCTTCAATACCTGCTTTAGTGAGCGCATTAAAAAGGGTGGATTTCCCTACGTTTGGTAAGCCCACGATACCACATTTAAATCCCATATTTTTTCCTTATATTGAGTCAAAAAAGTTGCGAAAATGACCGCACTTCTAAATTTTAAAACTGTTTAAGCGATTGGTCGCTTTTACTATGCCGTCTTTAAAAATCATTTCCACGCAATCGGTGGCTTCATCTAGGGCTTTTTCAAGCGCGTTACGCTCTGTCGGAGACGGTTTATTAAGCACATAACCGGCAACCAAATCACGATGTCCCGGATGTCCAATGCCAAGGCGTAAACGGTAAAAATTGTTACTATTTCCTAACTGCGCCACAATGTCTTTCAAGCCATTATGTCCGCCGTGTCCGCCGCCTTGTTTGAGTTTTGCGACACCGGGCGGGAGATCCAGTTCATCATGAATCACAAGAATTTCTTCAGGTTTGATTCGATAAAATCCCGCCAGTGCGCCTACGGATTTACCACTTAAATTCATAAAAGTGGTCGGCACAAGCAAGCGGATTTCTTTTCCATTCACCAACGTGCGGGCGGTTTTACCGAAGAATTTATTGTCGGGGTTGAGCGTAGTATTGAAACGATGCGCTAAACGTTCTACCAACCATTCACCGGCATTATGGCGTGTCTCGGTATATTTATCCCCGGGATTACCAAGTCCAACGATGAGTTTAATTTCAGACATATTGCATAATGATGTTAAAAATAGTGGCGTATTGTAGCGAAATGCGGGTAAATTCTCAATCTATAACGCGAGAACAAGAACGCCTGCCCAAATTAATACATTTCCTTATTTTATCGTTAAAACTGACCGCACTTTTCCGCTATAATAGCCGAAATTTTTTGTATAAAGAAAGCATAATGAATCAGATTAATATTGAAATTGCCTATGCGCTGCCCGAACACTATTATTTGAAATCACTCAAAGTCGCTGAGGGAACAATGGTGCAAACAGCGATTTTGCAATCCGGTATTTTGCAACAGTTTACTGATATTGACTTACGTGAAAATAAAGTGGGCATTTTCAGTCGTCCGACAAAATTAACCGATATATTGAAAGAGGGCGATCGTGTTGAAATTTATCGTCCGCTGCTGGCTGATCCGAAAGAAATCCGCCGTAAACGGGCAGCAGAACAAGCCGCTCAAGCCAATAAAGAAAAAGGAGTCCAAAAATGACCGCACTTTCACTTTTCCCAACGGATTTTTGCTTACCCGAATCCATCACGCCTGAAATTTTCTTGCGGGATTATTGGCAGAAAAAGCCACTCATTATCCGCAACGGTTTGCCTGAAATTGTGGGGCAGTTTGAACCGCAAGATATTATTGAGTTGGCGCAAAATGAAGATGTTACGGCACGTTTAATTAAAACCTTTTCGGATGATGATTGGAAAGTGTTTTTTAGCCCTTTAACGGAGACGGATTTCAAAGAGTTGCCGGAAAAATGGTCGGTGCTGGTGCAAAATATGGAACAATGGTCGCCGGAATTAGGGCAATTTTGGAATAAATTTGGTTTTATTCCTCAATGGCAACGTGATGACATTATGGTGTCCTATGCGCCGAAAGGCGGCTCGGTGGGCAAACATTATGATGAATATGATGTGTTTCTGGTGCAAGGTTATGGCCGCCGCCGTTGGCAATTAGGGAAATGGTGTGATTCAAGCACGGCGTTTAAACCGAATCAGCCGATTCGTATTTTTGACGATATGGGGGAATTGGTGATTGATGAGGTTATGAATCCGGGTGATATTCTTTATATTCCCGCCCGTATGGCACATTATGGCGTGGCGGAAGAAGATTGTTTGACTTTTTCTTTTGGCTTGCGTTATCCGAATTTGACCCATTTAATTGATGGCATCAGTAAAGGTTTTTGCCATCAAGATCCGGATTTGAATTTAAGCGAATTTGATTTACCGCTTCGCTTAACGCAATCGGTACAGCGTAGCGGTAAGCTTGCCGACGAAAATATTCAGGTGATGAAACAACAGTTACTGGATAAACTTGCCCACTCCGAAGCCTTTGATAAGTTATTCAAACAGGCTGTGGCAAGTGCGGTGAGTTCACGCCGTTATGAACTGTTGGTTTCTGAAGAAATGAGCGATCCTGAGGAGGTGCGCGCCGATTTAGAAGAGGGGGCGTTACTTTGTCAGGATAATAATTGCAAGTTGCTCTACACGGAAAATCCCCTTCGCATTTATGCCAATGGTGAATGGTTAGATGAGTTAAACTTGGTGGAAACGGAAGTCTTGAAACGCTTAGCAGACGGTGAATGCTTAGATTGGGTATTTTTAACGGATTTAACGAATGAAACGGAAGATCCGGAAACGACGATGGAATTATTGTTAGATTCAATTTGTAACTGGCTGGACGATGGCTGGGTGTTGCTCGATGACTATGTCTGACAATATTTATTCCGTCTCCCAACTCAATAATGCGACACGCCAAATGTTGGAAAGTAATTTTTCACAAATTTGGCTGACAGGGGAAATTTCTAATTTTACCCAGCCGGTATCAGGTCATTGGTATCTCACCTTGAAAGATGAAAATGCACAGGTGCGTTGTGCGATGTTTCGGATGAAAAATTTGCGTGTGGCGTTTCGTCCGCAAAATGGGATGCAAGTCTTGGTGCGTGCTAATGTGAGTTTATATGAGCCGCGGGGTGATTATCAACTCATCATTGAATCCATGCATTCTGCGGGTGAAGGATTGTTACAACAGCAATTTGAAGCCTTGAAGATGAAGCTGGCGGCAGAAGGATTATTTGCTCAAAATCTCAAGAAAAATTTACCGCACTTTAGTAAATCCGTGGGAATTATCACTTCATCTACCGGTGCGGCTTTGCAAGATATTTTGCATATTTTGGCACGGCGGGATCCAAGTTTGAAGGTAGTGATTTATCCCACCGCCGTGCAAGGTAAAGAGGCAACGGCTGAGATTGTGCAGATGATCGAACTGGTAAATGCGCGGCGAGAAGTGGATGTGCTCATTGTCGGGCGGGGTGGTGGCTCTTTGGAAGATCTTTGGTGTTTTAACGAGGAATCTGTTGCACGTGCGATTTTTCGTTCTACGTTGCCGATTATTAGTGCCGTAGGTCATGAAACGGATGTCACCATTGCCGATTTTGTTGCTGATCTTCGTGCGCCGACTCCCTCGGCGGCGGCAGAATTGGTCAGTCGAAATCAAGGGGAGTTACTACAACAACTCCGCCATCAGCAACAGCGTTTAGATATAGTGCTTGACCGACTATTAACAGAAAAAAGCCAGCATTTAAAGCAACTAACATTGCGTTTGCAAAATCAACATCCGCAGAATCAACTGCGTGTTCAACAGGCAAAAAATGAGCAACTTGCACAGCGTTTACAATTTGCGATGAAACGTCAGGTTGAAAAAACACAGCAAAAATTGACCGCTCTTTCCCTTCGTTTGGCACAAAATCCCTTACCTTACCGTATTCAACGTCATCAGCAACAATTAGTGCAATTACAAGGGCGATTACATTTCAGCACAAGTCACCAATTGATAGAACGTCAAAATCGGCTTGCGTCATTGTGTGGAAAATTAGATGGATTAAGTCCGTTGAAGGTTTTGGCTCGCGGTTATTCCATTGCGACAACAGAGCAAGGAAAAACAATCACGAGTATGAATGACGTTAAACAAGGGGAAATGATTACCACAAAAGTGGCGGATGGGAATATCGTTAGTCAGGTGGTATGAAAGTCAGATAAAAGTAATTGATAAGTGATTTTGATGTATGTCTAACAAAAGTGCGGTTATTAACCGCGCTTTATTTTTAGTTATAACTTTTTTATTTCATGATCATTTTTGTTCCTTTCAAAATGCCGTGTGTTGGAAATAGCTGTCCCACGCAGGGTTTTATTGTCTTCCGGAGATGGCATCAAGCCAGTTGATTAAAGTACGTTTTTGTTCATTATTCATTTGTTGCCAATGGTAATCAAGACGAAAACGCAATGCATCATTATGTATGGGAACATACGGTTTGTCTTCTAAGTTAAGGCCTTTGCTATCACTGAAAAACCAATCAATTGGAGTATCTAAGCTAATGGCTATATCCACCAAATGATTCACATTTATTTTAGTTGCTCCTCGTTCATAACGAGAAAATTGTTGCTGTGATACCCCAATTTTTTCAGCTAATACTTCAGCACTGATACCCAGTTCCTTGCGGCGAAGTTGAATCCTTTTGCCGATAGCGATATCTGTTTCCGCTGCGGTAAATCTTGCCATGTTATCTCTCATTGTATGAAATCAGTATTATTTCCGTTGTTTGTGACAATATGATTTCAAGTTACTCAATGATTGATATTTTTTATTATTTTTTAAAAATAGTTGATTGTCTTGAGGTTGTAATATTATAATTTAACTCAACCAATGATTTTTCGTTGATTCATCATCTTACATTAGGAGATTTAATGAAAAATAGCTCTTGCATTGGGAGTTTTATCAATCACAAATAGTAATTTTAAAGCCAAAACCAGTGGATGTTGCCGAGCCATTTAAAACGATAACTATGTTTTTAGGTTGGGGAGGAGAACCATGGGAATATTATGGTGAAAAGATAACTAAATTTTGTTGGCTAAACCACAGGCTAAAAATATCGACAAAACCGATCTGGAAATGGGTAAGCGTATATCACTTTACTGTTTTGGAAATGAGTTTGCTACGCCGTTATATCAAAGGGTTTCGGCGTGGTATTTTTGCCTGATTTCTTAGCAAAGGTAAGGCTATTTTACTCGGCTTATATGCCGTGATGACGGCGACTGCAAATTTGCTCATATTGAGTGTTTAACTTACAACTAAAAGCCAACAAATTGAGAAATGAAACCATCATTGTAGGTAAAATTTTTGTTAGTGATAAAGAATAGTTTTAGAAGTTTATATTTTAGTCTAGAAGACTAACTCTGCTATACCGTTGGTAACCAAACATATATCAACATGTGGACAAACTTATTCAAGTCCAATTATTACCAATGTCTAGATAGTTATAAACTACGGTTATTTACACGCTATGGGAAAATTTTGCTTGAATGCAGATGGTTCTCTTCCTAAAGATAACCCTGAATTTAAAGGACAAGCAAATATATGAATAAAATTTTTAGAGTCATTTGGAATCATGCGGCTCAAACATGGGTTGCCGTTTCAGAGCTTTCTAAAGTGAAGGCAATCTCCTCCTCTTCTACTTCAACTAAGCCTGATTCGTTGAGTACTAATTTAATTAAAACTGTTGCAATTACATTGCCGCTTGTGGCTACACCTATCGTAGCTAATGCTTATATTGAGATGGGAGGTACACCAAGCCAAGGGCAAACTAGCACTAGCGCTAAGGCTAGACCTGGTCCTGCTAGTGCTAATACTTGGGCATACGATTATAAAAACCCTGGCAATAAATCTTATCGTGATACCAATAAGCAAGGCAACATAATCGATGGCTATTCAAGTAGTGGAGAATATGCATTTGGTATCGCAATTGGTAATAAGAGCAGTGCTGTTCAAAAAGATGGTACTTCAAATGGTATTGCGGTGGGGGACTATGCTCAAGCAACAGGTGGATTAGCTACCGCTATTGGTGCATTCTCAAATGCAGAGGATACAGGGGCAACTGCAATTGGTACCGCCTCTCGAGCCAAAGGGTTTAACTCCCTTGCAATGATGCGTCAATCTGCTGCAATTGGTGATTATTCTGCAGCAATTGGTTCTGTCGCCTATGCAAAAGGGAGTGCAAGTTTTGCATTTGGGGCGTCTGCGACATCAAATGGCAATCAATCTATTGCGATTGGTAATGCCGCACCGAAAACTCTTGATGGTTTACCCGGAGCGGCAGGGGAAGCGAAAAGAACCAAGTATGACGGTTTAAATAATACGCAATCAAACGGTGAGCGTTCTGTTGCAATTGGTTCAGGAGCGAAAACAAACGGTAATGATTCTTTTGCATTTGGTTCATTGGCAAGCACAGGCGAATTTTATTCTGCATATGATAATTACTTAGGTGAACAAGTAACTAAGCCCGCTTCTTCTAGTGCGGAAAAAGCCATTGCGTTTGGTACAAGTTCAAGAGCGATAGGTAATTCATCTATTGCTTTTGGTTACAATTCATTAGGTGCTAAAAACAATTCTATTGCATTCGGTGTAGAAGCTAAGGCACATAAGAATGATGCTGTCGCATTTGGTAGCAATGCGAATGCAACTGAGGCCAATTCGATTGCTTTCGGGAGTAATGCTCAAGCACTACATGAAAATGTGATAACGATCGGTAAGAACTCAAAAGCGACTAAAAAAGGTGCGATGAGTATCGGGGAGGGGGCAATATCTAATGCTAATAACTCGTTGTCTTTGGGAAATGGTACCGTTGTTAATCAAGCAGACATTAAAAACGCAAATGCAAAATACACAAATGATGCTTTTGATATTGAGAATGGTGTTGTTGCGATTGCCAATAAAGGTTCAGAGCGTCGTTTAGTGAACCTGGCGGCAGGTCGTGAAGATACTGATGCCGTAAATGTTAAACAGTTATCTGAGGTTAATGATAATTTAGCAAAATCCATTGCCGGAGATGGTTATATCGGCTATAGCATTGATGCCACCACTGGTCGCTATACTTATAAAGCACCTGAGTTTGATATTAAAAATCAGAAACTGAATAATGTAAAAAAAGCGGTAGAACTCGCTCAAACCAACTATGTCAGTGTTAATGCTGATAAAAGCAAACAAAAAGAAGTAAATAGTAATTATGATAATTTAGGCGCGAAAGGTACGGGATCTATTGCATTGGGTGAAATGACCGGTACAGGGAAAAATGCGAAAGATTCAATTTCAATCGGGCATAATACGAATGTAGCCGGTGCTAATACCGTTGCTATTGGTGCAAATATCAGTGCCGATACAGCCAGTTCGGTGATTCTTGGTGATAATTCTACAACGACAGGTTCACACGCAACTGAAACCGTAGCAAATAAAACGATTGGCGGACATACTTATAACTTTACCGGTTCTGTGCAAGATGCCGGCCATTTTGTCAGTATTGGTGGAAAGGGGAAAGAGCGTCAAATTAAAAATGTAGCTGCAGGTCATGTTGAAGCTAATTCAACAGATGCAATTAATGGTTCTCAGTTATATGCCGTTGCATCACGAATTGAGCAAGGCTGGAAAATCACAACTGATAAGGCCGGTTCGGGCGAAGTAGCCGGCAATAAAGAACAAAAAATTGCAATGGGCGATACCGTTAAAGTCATTGCGGGTAATAACATTAATATTACGCAACACAATGCCAATTTAACTATTGCGACTAAAGAAAATGTTAGTTTCACAAAAGTAGTAACGGGTAACACAACTTTAGATGATAAAGGTTTGACCATTAAAGACGGGCCAAAGATCACTAAAGATGGTGTTGATGCAGGCAATAAAAAAATTACCAATGTTTCAAATGGCACAATTGATGCAAATAGTAGGGATGCGATAAACGGTTCTCAACTTTTTGCAACTAACCAAAATGTGACAAATAACACCAATAATATTGCTAACAACACGCAAAACATTTCTAACAATACAAACGACATTGCCAAAGGTTTAAACTTTCAAGGCGATAACACAAGCGTAACTGTAAATCGTAAACTAGGGGAGACGTTAAGTGTAACCGGCGGTGCGGCAGAAAATAATTTATCTGATAATAATATCGGTGTTGTCGGAACGGCTGGCTCCGGTTCGGCACAAGGCGGTCTAGCGATTAAATTAGCAAAAGATCTTAAAGATTTAAATAGCGTTAATACCAAAGAAATTAAACTTGGAGATCAAACAAGTAACACGACTGTTAAGTATGATGGTGATCGTATTAAATACGGTGATCAAAGTATTGCTAATTTAGGTGACGAAAAACACATTACAAAAGGTGAATATGCTGTTCAGAATGATGGTTCTGTCACAATGACTTATACCGATGGTAATGGAAAAGCCGTCGCAAATGAAACAGCAAAAATCACGGGTATTGCCAAACAAGATCTTTCCAATATTAATAATAGTGGCGAAACTAAGATCAAAAACTTAGCGAAAGCTACAATCAATATGGAAGATGGCAAAAATACTAAAGTATCGTACCGTGATGTGAATGATGTTAAAACATTTAAGGTCGATGTTGAGGGTGCTTTAGCGGACGTTACTTCAATTACTAACGGTAATGGTTCAGGTAAAGTTGAATTCAGACCGGATGGTGTGGTGAATGTTAGCGGTAATAATGCAATCGGCCTAAATGGTAAAGACGGCCATATCACGGGTTTAACCAATACTGACTGGAATGTAACGAATCCAACTCCGGTGTCAGGCCGAGCTGCTACAGAAGATCAGTTAAAAACGGTATCGAATGTAGTAAACACCAAAATTGGTGATAACAATATCAAATTAGGCGGTAATTCAGGTACCACCGACGAACAAAATCTGTCTAAAGCGGGTGGTTTACAATTTTACGTAGTAGGCGGAGATAGTGCCAAGTATGTATCAACAACCGCAGCAGGTACGGATGTTACTGTTGATTTAACAAAAGATACAAAAGACAAAATCGATAATGCAGCCAATGTTAATTTAACTAATATCAATGATGGCGGTAAAACTGTAATTCGTAACGAGGCGAAAAAAGCAGTTAAAGTTATTAATGGCAAAAATACGGCTGTAACGAAAGGTGTTTATGGTGATGTCGATACTTATGCAGTTAATGTAGAGGGTGGATTAACCAATATTACTTCGATCACAGGTGATACCGGTACAGGTAAAATAAACTTTAAACCGAACGGTGTCGTGACAGTGGGGAGTGGTAATACTGCGATTAACTTTAACGGTGATACCGGAGATATAACCGGTTTAACAAATAAAACATTAGATGGTTCGGACTTCGGTACGAAAGGTCGTGCAGCAACAGAAGAGCAGCTCAGTCTTGTTAACAATAAATTTAATAATACGATTAAATTAGGCGGTGATAAATCAACTGCAACTGATGAGCAAGCTCTCAATAAAAATGGTGGTTTACAATTTAACGTTGTAAGCGGTGATAATGGTCAATATGTATCAACAACTGCCGCAGGTACGGATGTTACTGTTGATTTAACAAAAGATACAAAAGATAAAATTGATAATGCATCGGATAAAAACCTCAACAATATTACTAATGAAGGTAAGAAAGTTATTACCGGCTTAGGCACAATTGTTGAAGCTGGCAGTAATGTAATTGTAACCAATACAACCGATGCTACAACAGGGCAAAAAACCTATACCGTTAGCGCAATAGCGCAAAACTTAGGTGACGCAGAACTATCATACAAAGCCAATGGTGAGAATCAACAAAAAGTTAAAGTATCGCAAGGCTTAGATTTCACAGATGGTAACTACACAACCGCAACAGTCGCTGAGAATGGCAAGGTTCAATACGACGTAAACGTAGGCAATATTACAACCGGAGCAGATGGTAAAGCCGGTATTGATGGATCAAATGGTAAAAATACAGTTGCAACAGTGAAAACTGTCGTTGATGCAATCAATAATAGTGGTTGGTTGGCAAATGCGACAAAATCAGCAGGTGAGCTTGATGGCACATCTGTAGCAACTAAAGTAGCGCCAAGTGCGATCGTAAATTTCGATGCCGGTAAAAACCTAATGGTTAAACAAGATGTGACGGACCCTAATAACCAAACTTACACGTATTCTTTAGCAAATGACATTACTATTGGTGAAAAAGGTAAGCTGGGCACACCGGGTAAAGATGGGATTGACGGTAAGATCGGTATTAATGGCAAAGACGGTTCGTCCGTAGTTATTAATGGTAAAGACGGATCTATCGGTTTGAACGGCACAAACGGTAGTAACGGCTTAACTATCAAAGGTGATAAAGGCGCAGTTGGCGTTGATGGCACTGATGGTGCAAATGGTAAAGACGGTATGACCCGTATCGTTTATAAAGATGATAAAGGTACTAATCATACTGTTGCGACACTAGAAGATGGTTTGAGATTCACTGGTAATAATGAGTCTGTTGAAAATAAACACAAACTTAATACTTTGGTAAAAGTACAGGGTGAAGGTATTGATGAAGCCGCAGCCAAAGCGTTTGAATCTGCTGCCGGTAATATCAATGTTGTTGCAGATGGTAATAATAAGCTAGAGGTTAAACTTAACAAAGATATTAACTTAACTGATAAAGGTTCTGTAAAAGTAGGGAATACTGCCATAAATAACGGCGGTATGACTATTGCGAACCCGGCTGATACAACCAAAAACGTATCCTTAACAAACTCAGGTTTAAATAATGGTGGTAATCAAATTAAGAATGTAGCCAATGGTACGAATCCGACTGATGCAGTTAATCTAAGTCAGCTGGATTCGGTAAAATCGGCAGAACGTCATATCAAACCGGGTGAATACCAAGTAAATGATGCAGGCATAGTCACCATGAGCTATGTTGATGGTGACGGTAAAGATGTGGCGGGTGAAGCTAAAATCACAAATATTGCAAAATCAGATTTAAAAAATATTACTAATGACGGTAAGAAAGTGATTACCGGTTTAGGTACGATTGTTCAATCCGGTAGCAAAAATGTGACGGTGACACCAAACGAAGATCAGACGACAGGTCAGAAAACTTATACGGTTTCTGTTGCAGAACAAAATCTTGGTGATGCGCCATTAACCTACAAAGCAAATGGTACAAATGATCAAAGCGTTACCTTATCAAAAGGGTTAAATTTCACAGATGGTAACTATACAGCTGCCTCGGTAGGTAAAGATGGCATTGTTAAATATGATGTTAAGTTAGGTACAACGCCAACTACTCCAATTAATGGTAAGAACGGAAAAGATGGTGCAAATGGCATTGCAACGGTTCATCAAGTGATTGATATCGTAAACAACAGTGGATGGAATGCAAATGCAACCGGTAATGTAAACGGTTCTGCAGTAGCGAAAACAGTAAGGGCGGGTGCAGTAGTTAATCTGGATGCAGGTAAAAATTTAACTATCACTCAAAGCGGTACTGATGAAGCTCAAACTTACAGTTTTGCGTTGAACAAAGACTTAACTAATTTAGATAAGATTGTTGTAAACGGCACAAATGGTGTGAACGGTAAAGATGGAGTGACAATCACTGGTCCTAACGGTCAAAATGGTGAAGATGGTAAAGTCGGAATCAGCGGTAAAGATGGCAAAGATGCGGTTTCTATTTCCGCTAAAGATGGAGTGGGTCATATTGGTTTAACGGGGCCTAAAGGTGCTGACGGTAGCGATGGCGTGTCCGCTGATATTTCAGTAAAAGAGGGCAAAGCCGGTGTTGACGGTGAAGATGGTAAAGACGGAATTACCCGTATCGTTTACAAAGATAAAGATGGCAAAGAACATGAAGTGGCGACGCATGATGATGGTATGAAATACTATGGTGATGCAATTGCAAATACAAATGTCATCAAAAAACACTTAAATGAACAAGTAAACATTATAGGTGGTATTACGGACAGAAACGAACTTTCGGAAGATAATAACATCGGTGTTATTTCTGATGGTTCTAATAATTTAACCGTTCGTTTGGCAAAAAATCTTAACGGCATTAATTCGGTTGGTGGAAATAACTCATCAATTGTCTTTACCGGTAAAGATAATAATGATCCTTCCCAATCGGCTGTAACCATTAAGGGCGGAGACGTAAGTATTGATGGTAATAAAATTACCAACCTTAAAGATGGTGAGGTAAATGAAACCTCGAAAGACGCGGTAAATGGTTCACAACTTTATAATGTAACCAATGCAATCAATACTAAAGGTTTAGATTTTGGTACGCAGTCAGTCGGTAATGATTCTGTTATCCATAAAAATTTAGGTGAAAAACTTGAGATCGTGGGTAAAGGCGGAAAATCAGATACTGAGTATGATGCAACTAACATCAAAACTATTACTGAAAACGGAAAAGTTGTTATCGCTTTAGCGAAAGATCTCACCGCAAACAACGTCACTGTGGGTGAAAAAGGTGCTAATGGTAAAGATGGAGTTGACGGTAGTATCGGTGTGAACGGTAAAGACGGTTCTGCCGTGGTTATTAATGGTAAAGACGGTTCAATCGGCTTAAATGGTAAAGATGGAGCGAATGCGTTAACCATTAAAGGTGCCGATGGAAAAACCGGTGTTGACGGAAAAGCCGGTGAAAACAAAACCCGTATTGTTTATGAAACCAAAGATCCGAAAGACCCGAATAAAACCATCATCGAAGAAGTAGCAACACTTAACGATGGCTTAAAATTTAAAGGTGATAAAGGCGACGCTATAGCTAAAAAACTCAATGAAGAGTTAGAAATTTTAGGGAAATTAAATGCAAATGCTGATGTTACCGATAAAAACTTACGTGTTGATAATGAAAGCGATAAGTTAATTCTTAAAATGGCTAAAGTGCTACAAGATTTAACAAGCGCGCAATTCATTGATGAAATAACAAGTAGTAAATCCGTTATCAATGGCAATGGTTTAACCATTACACCTAAAGATGCTCCTGTAAATAAAACCGTTAGCGTGACGGATAAAGGCTTGAACAATGGCGGAAACCAAATTGTTAATGTTGATAGTGGTTTGAGGGATGCTAATGGTAACAAGGTATCTTTAACGGATGCTAAGGGCGATACGTTAAATAATGCGGTTAATGTCGGTGACTTAAAAGAATCGATTAATAATATTACGGATCCATCAAAAGGTGGCGGATTTGGTTTAACGGATGAAAATGGTAATGACGCTAAGGCAAAACTTGGTGAAACGGTAACCGTAAAAGGTGATGTAAGTGTAACCACTAAAGTGGTCAATGAAAATGGCAAAGCTAAGTTACAAGTCGGCTTAAATAAAGATGTCACCATTGGTAATAATCAAGAATCGGGCGCTATTACGGTTAAAGGTGAAAATGGTCAGGATGGCGTTTCTATCAATGGTAAAGATGGTTCTATTGGCTTAAAAGACGCTGATGGTAAAGATGCGATAACATTGAATGGAAAAGACGGCACTATTGGTATTAACGGTAAAGATGGTTCGAGTGGGGTAATTACAGTTGTTCAAGGTCAGGCTGGGCTTGATGGTAATGACGGTAAAGATAGTAAAACTAAAACCCGTATCGTTTATAAAAAACCAAATGGTGAAACAGAAGAAGTAGCAACACTTAACGACGGCTTGAGATTTACTGGTAATAATGAGGTTGTTAATAGCCACAAATTAAATTCTGTTGTAACTATTAAAGGTGAAGGTATTGATAAAGATACATCTGAAAACTTTAAATCGGCAAAAGGTAATATCAATGTTAAAGCTGATGGTAAAGGTACTCTAGAGGTTCAACTTGCTAAAGATTTGAAAAATGTTGATTCTATCTCAAATAAAGATGGTCAAAAAATTGAGTTTAAAGCAGGTGGAACAACGATTTCCGGTGGAAACTTAAGTGTTGATGATAACAAGATTACTAACGTGAAAGCAGGTGAAGACGATACTGATGCAGTTAATGTAAAACAGTTAAAAGACGGTATTGCTCAAGCAACAACAACGGTTAATCCCGGTAAAAATATTGATGTGATACCGACTAAAAATGCCGATGGAAGCACGACATATACTGTGAAAACTAAAGATAATGTTGATTTCACTTCTGTAACCACAGGCAACACAACGATGAATGATAGTGGTATCACAATCAGAGCCTCTGACAATGGTAAAACCAATGTGGTATTAACCAATAAAGGTTTAGATAACGGTGGTAATAAAGTTGTAAATGTTGCTGATGGTGAGATTAGTTCAACATCTAAGGATGCTGTAAACGGTTCACAATTACACAATGTTAAGCAAGAACTGGTTAGAGAAGGTTTGAACTTCAAAGGTCAAAGCGGACAGAGTATTCATAAAAATCTTGGTGAAACACTTGAAATAGTCGGTAAAGGCGAGAAAGCTGATACTGAATATGATGCTGCGAACATCAAAACTTATGAAGAAAATGGCAAAGTTGTTGTCGCCTTAGCGAAAGACCTAACGGTAAATAAAGTCACTGTAGGTGAAAAAGGTGCTAACGGCAAAGATGGTGCCGATGGCTCTATCGGTGTGAACGGTAAAGACGGTTCATCAGTGGTTATCAACGGCAAAGACGGTTCAATCGGCTTAAATGGGAAAGATGGTAAAAATGGCATTTCTATTAAAGGTCAAGATGGAAAAGTTGGCGTTGATGGTAAAGATGGCGAAACTCGTTTAGTTTATGTGGAAAAAGACAATCCAAATAAAACTCACGAAATCGCAACGACTGATGACGGCTTGAAATTCACCGGCAATAATGAAGTAGTAAACAGCCGTAAACTTAACAGCACAGTCACAGTGAAAGGTGAAGGTGTTTCTAAATCGCAATCTGAAAACTTCAAATCTGCGAAAGGTAACATCAATGTTAAGGCTGACGGTAAAGGTACTTTAGAAGTGCAACTTACAAAAGATATTGATCTTGGTAACGATGGTTCTGTAAGAGCAGGTAATACCGTTGTAAACAATCGTGGTATTTCTGTGAAAAATGGCCCAAGCATGACTGCTGACGGTATTGATGCCGGCAATAAGAAAATTACCCATGTTGCACCTGGTGAAGTTTCCGCAACCTCTACAGATGCGGTGAATGGCTCTCAGTTATATGCAGTTAATCGAAATATCAATAATATTAACAATAATGTTAATAGCTTAAATAACAAGATTAACAAAGTTGATAAAGATCTGAGAGCAGGTATTGCCGGGGCTGCAGCGATTGCCGGTTTACCGCAGGTTCGAGGAAATGGCAAATCAATGGTTGCGGTTGCAGCGAGTAACTACCGTGGTGAAAATGCGGTAGCCTTAGGTTATACCAAAGCCAGCGATAACGGAAAAGTATTGCTGAAACTAAGCGGTAGTACCAATACCCGTGGTGATGTTGTAAGTGCGGTCGGTCTTGGTTATGAATGGTAATTAGTATTCATAGCTAGCCAGATGTTATAAAGCTCAATCTTTTAGATAAAGATTGAGCTTTTTTCATTCACCATGTAAACACTTGTTTTGGACTGAGAGAATCAATTTAACTATTGAGAAGAAATGAATTTGGTCGCCTCTTGTTTAAAATTTCGAACTTACCTGCTTGGATTAAACTTAAATCTTTTTTACTTAATTTATTTTCTACGTTTCCACAATATCAAAAATAGGGAAATTACATTACTTATTTTTTTAGATTCATTTACATATTTGAAGATTAAGGATACGCCAATTTTGATTTATTGTTATAGCGATAGATTTCATCCTATTAGATAAAAAAATAAACTATTATTAAATATAAAATCCCTGATATTGTGGAGTGTTAATGATTATTTAATATTTTAGATGTCAGTTTTCGTGATGCTTGTTTATCCTGAAAAAACTTAATACAACAGATAAAAACCACCTTCTGTGAAGGTGATTATAGCCTTAAAAGGCTTTGCCTGAATAAATCGACTCATAGAAAATCCTTTTGGAAGTTATCCCCATAACGCATATAAGGAAAAAAATATGAGTCGATTTAAGAAATCATCGCATGTGATTTGGTATTGTCAATATCATTTAGTTTGGACGCCGAAATGTCGTTTTAGAATATTAAAAGATAAAGTAGGTAGGGAAGTTTATGTTCATCTAAGAATATTATGTGAGCAGCTTAAAGTAGAAATAATAGAATTAAACGTTCAAATAGATCATGTTCATTTGTTGGTTAATATTCCGCCGAAGATATCAGTTTCAGAAATAATAGGACATTTAAAAGATAGGACAGCGATAAGATTGTTCAATAAGTTTCCCTATTTGAGGAAGCATAAATTATGGGGCTCACTTTTGGGCAAGAGGTTACTGTGTTGACACCGTAGGTGTCAATGCAGAAATGATACTAAGATATGTGAAGTATCAAGAGAAACATGAGTTTGAAGACAAGCAATTAAGTCTTTCAACGGAATAAAATTTGGATTCTCAGAATCGAAATTTAAAAACGCCCCTATGGGGCGCAAATTAAAGCCACCTTCTATGAAGGTGGATTTTTACTCTCACCAAAACACTCAAAATTTTAACCGCACTTTTAGATGGGATGTAACTACTTTCTTTTCTTCTGTTTAGGTTTTCCACGTTGTTTTTGTAACACCTCTAATGGCGTATTACTTTCATCTTGGATATTGCCCCAATAACCGAGTAAACGACCGGCGTGTAATGAGAGTACCTTTGGATATTCAAATAAGTTTGGACAGGGGGCTTGATAACCAAATTTTTTGTTTTCTTTTACGCTGATAATCACATAACCTTTGACTTGATCACATAATGAATCAAAGCTGGTTGCAGGGTGAAAGGAAGGTAATCCTTCGATTTTAGGTGATTCCTCTTTGAAATAATGCGCAATTTTTTCTTCTAGAAAGGCTTTTTTCGGCAATGTCTTACAATATAACCCGCCGTCAATCCAGTTAAACATCAAACCGAATAGCCATTCAGAAATGCCTTTTCTACCCTCAATTGCGTTCATAATTTCATCAATCCGTTCTTGTGGCGTTGCAGGGTTCATAAAATCAACGAGTATTTTTTTCAAATAAGGCGTGGTATTAAATTTTACTAACTCTTGTCTTAAAAAAGGCAATAAGGTAAGAGCCAGCATGGGGAACCAAGAAGAGCGATCGGCAATCGCAAACTGCGGTCCTCTGAAACAGGGTGTGCCTGTTCCTTTATCATGATAAGGATGTACCCAAAAAAATACGGTGGCATTAACCGCTGAAATATATTCGGGAAATGGGCGCATTAATTTATTGAGCTCGGTAATATAAAATTTTTTGCCAATATAAGTATAAATAATACCTCGTTTGCGATCGAATCGGGCCCGTTTTTTACTTGGTCGGAAAAGAATAAAAAAGAGTACGAGGTATTTGCCTACATAGTAGTAGCCTTTCCAAACTTCATGTTTATGGCGATTCCACATTCCTGCTAAATATTCTTCTTTTGTTTTTCCATGTCTAGTATATCCGGGCTTTGAAAAATCAGCTGCAGATAGCCACTCCCTTTGGAATCTAGTTTCAGGTTGAAAAGTAAATTGTAAGTCTTCCAAAACGCTATATCTGTGACTTGAATCAATAAAATCAAAATAAATTGAGGCTGCAGTGATTACAATAAACACCAGTTTAAAGAAAATGCCCTTTCGTTCCTTAATTTCAATCGTATTATCATCAATTTTAACAAAACAACGGCGGAGTGCTTGTTGTAATGTTTTACTTAATAAATTAGCCATTTACTATTCCCCTAGCGCTTCTAATTTTTGTAAAGCTCGTGTATTTTGCTGGCTCATAAATTTTTTAAAGCCATCACTTTGATAAAGTTTGTTTACATTATCTCCTTCTTTGTCTGTAAATGTTACATAAGCAGTAAAAGAAGATGAAGTAATTCCATTAGCAGATAACGAGAAGTTGATGCTAATTCCTGAATAATTAAAATCAGTAATATATATGCCTTTCCCAGGAAATTCATGACAATATATCTTGAGATTGTTTGAATTTGGATGTGATTTGGTAAATTCCGCATAGGTTATTGTGATAATATCGTTAGTATGACTAATTTGCATTCCATGTTGAATAAAATAATCATAGAGTTCTTCATCAAAACCGTATTTTATTTTTATATATTGAGACAATTTAGATGATTTAGTCGCTATATTATCTGTATATGAAAATATTGAATTATCGGTTACTTGTGAATATAGTTGTTTAATCAAATTTTGATTTGAAAGAATTTTTGCATCTTCAATTTGCTCACTGATGTGTTCGGCTCTTTTCTCATTTGCCCAGTAGTAATATTTATCTCCATTCCCCCAAAATCCTCGTTCAACCCAAAGGGCAAGTTTTGATTTTCCCCAATAAGTAAAAATCACGCTGCCAATGACTATTAAGACAAGGGCAATTGCACCCGCGATACCTAACGCAAGCATGCCTGAAAAACCGCCCATTGTACCTATTGCACTTGCCGTTACGCCAACAATAGAGCCGGTTAATACTAAGGAACTACCGATAATAGAGGCTTTATCGCCACTATCAATGGCTTCGGCAAGATCCCCCATTGCGATAATAACCGCAATGACCCCCACAATAATACCGCCACCTAAAAAAGCATAAGCACGGATATTTGTGCCGATGGCTTTTAGAGTACCACCGGGAAGCTGAGGAGCTTTTGCCAGAGGAACTGTCGCGCCGGGATTACGGATAATTCCTAAGCCATAAGCAATATCCGCTGTACTGATAGAGATATCAAGAATAGATGAGGTACGTTGCAGCCATTCTTGTTGTGACCATTTCCCTAGTTTGGTTTTATTGAGTTTTTTATTGATCGGATCGTAACCTTCAAGGGATTTTATTCCATTGAAGACGGCGAGCATACCGATAAAGCGTTTTGAATTTTGTAGTTTTTCTGCTTGATTGGAATAGGATTCAAAATCGGCGATCCAGCTTCTTTTTTCTTCTCTTAGTTTCGCTTTTATTTTTGAAAGCGCCTTTTGACGTTCTTTTCTTGTTGCATTATCCGTTTTTGCTTGTGTATCTAAGTGTTCTATTAGATTTTTATGTAACCCCATAAACATAGCCTCAGGATTACCATGCATGGTCAGAAAGCCGTAAACCGATAAGATCTTTTTGTAATCAATCACACAATCTTTATTGGTTGACCATATTTTTATAATCGTATTTCCCACAAAAGTTAGGGTACTGTCCACTGAAGAGAACAACCGTTTTAAATTAGCTATCCTATGTGAAATGTCTGCAATCGTTTCCATTGAGGAAAATATCGCATCAAATGCCTCTTTAATAGATTTGCGGTATTGTTCTCCCCCGATAGCACCTTTTGAGGAATCGGGAGCGGTAAATAATGTTTCCAGTTCCTTTTGACCTTCCTGTGTACTTTCCAAGCCAATGCAAATATCAGCAAGAAGGCGACAATACACAAAAGCTGTGCGATCGAGTCCGGTTGTATTTATCGATTCTTTTTTGGATATTTCTTTAAGTAACGTAGGCATAAACTCGGTTAATAAAACACGTAACGGTTTACGCCGTTTTAATTGGATAAGTTGTTCTGTAAGCGCTTTTGCTGGAACATCGAATCGACTATAACTATCTGCAACTAATTTCGTGTATTTTCCAAAATCATTTGATAGTGCTTTTTTTACACCATTTTGATTAATGATTAGTTGTTCATTTTTGAATGGACATTCCTTTCCTTGGACATCATAGATCACTTTAGGATCAATGATATGACCAATGGTTAGAGGATAAGCGTATTCTTCGTGATAAGTTGCTTTTTTATCGATAAATTGAGTTAAAAGGTTTTGTAATTCACGCATTTCACCAATAGTATCTTCTAAGGCAACAATTAGACCTTTATCTTGTTCCCCGCATAGTGTTGGCGCTTTAAAGGCTTTTTTAATACGGGTAAAAGTATCCTTATTCAGCTCAATGCTTTTTTGCTCTTTGGAGAATTCAATAGCCAGTTCCCATAGCATTTCAAAAGGCGCACTATTTTTCGTGAGCTTTTTTGACTGAACATCTATTTTTGCCATAATAGCAGCGCGGGCTTGTTCATCTTTTTCCAGATGCTCAAATATCTCGGCTGACCAAGGATATTCACTGTATGCCATTTGAACCCATTGCTGGGTCTTATCGACAAATAATGTGTCTGTTATTAAAGGTAAACCTTCAACTGCTCTTTGTTCCCATTTACCGTTAGCCCCTTCATCCCCCCATTGATAGAGTACAAATTTAAAATTAGTTGTTTTAAGATTTTTATCTTCTTCAGTGATGAAGTTATTGCTATTTACATCATCTGCATGGGTTACATAACGAAAGACAAGCCATTTATTATTTTTATCGGTCGCAACGGCTCTATGTGTCGTTGGGGAGTAGATATAAATATACCCTTGACGTAATTGCTGGAGCTGATGGATACTTCCTCTTTTCATTTCGTTAGGTACTGATATATCAGCAATTTTGGAATATGGCAAAATTGCATTATCGTTTAATCTTTCACGTATGGAGTTTAAATAAAATCCACTTAAAGCATAACGAACGGGATAAATTGGGATAAAAGGTTGTTCACATTTATTGTTTGAGATAGATAAATTTTTACTTTCCTGAATCAAGCCTTCAAGTGGTTTTCTTTGTTGATTTGATTTTTCAGTGTTTTTTGTCATAGCTTTACCTGTTATTTATTGAGGCAATAAGTCGGTTTAATAAATATTCAGTTGCGTTAATTGTTTGGTAAGCGGTCTTTGCTTGAATTTGTGAAAGTAATTCAAAGTAATCCAATCCTTTTTCTTCGGCAATCGCCCGACCGCTTAAGTAAGTCCAATATTCTCGCTCTGATGTGTTTTCCGGCGCAGATTGTGTTTGTTTATATTCATCAAGCCAATGTTGCGCTTGGGACTCGGATAAATCAGGAAAATAAGGAAGAAGCATTGCAATGAGTTTTTGGCTTAATTTTTTCCAAGACACCTGTTCAAAGGCTCTTCTTTCCACTTCCCCCAACTCAATTTTGGCAGGCTGAGTATTTTCCGGTAACGGGTTTAAGCTAAAGCAAATAAATTCTTGCTCTACACGCACACCAAACGCTTCAATAATGGGGGCTTGCTTTTCTTGTGGTTGAACCGCTTGCTGCGCCGGCCGAGTATTTGAATTCACGCCAAACAATGCCGCGAGTTGAGCCGGGTAGTGGGTCAGTTGCGGCAGATAGCGATTGAGCACGAGCGGGTCGTAGAAGCGGAAAAAATACCACTTTTCAGCGTTTGGGTCATAAAGGTGGGTCCATTTTCGCAGGTGACGATAAACCTCATCAAAGGATTGACGGCTTTTAATAAAAATCACCGGATTAATCGCCCAATGGCTAAATACTTTGCTATCGGCTTTTCTAAACAAACGTTGTAAAAACGCCACAGTTTCTTCTTGGTACGGGTCAAATTCCAACAGGTAAGGAGATTGCTCTTCTAAGGTTTGCCCGATATTACCGGTATAAAGATTTGCCATACGACCGGCGCTCTCTAAGCGGTAAGGAAAACTGACGGCTTTGGCACAATCGACCACGGCATAAAAGTGCGGTGGATTTTGGCTGTGTTTTTCCGATTCTTTTGCTTTTTCTCTTTGTTTTTTATGTGCGGCTTGATTTAAGATTTGATGGTATTCCCCCAGCCCTTCAAAATCCGCAAAGAAAAGTGACCACACTTCGTCGGGCAGAACCGCAGGGGCAATAAACTCGGTAAAGGGGGAAAATCGGACGGACTGTCTGTTAAGAAAGGTGTCAAGGTGTTGTTTGGTTTGTCTCGCTTCATCGGTATATAAACAAAACAACGGCGAGTTATTGGACACTTGTTGCGCCGCCCGCCAAAGTGCTGCCTCAAAGCCATGTCGGGAGAGCCATGTTTGAATAGGAAGCGGTGCCAGTTGTGCTTGCCCGATAAGTTGATGTTGGTTGAGATAATACTCAACCTGCTGAAGGTAGTTTTCCGTATCTTCAGCCAAACAAAGTAAATAGGCGGTCTGTGTGATATGGGGTGTGACTTGATGGCTTAAATGATAATGGGTGAGCCAAATTTGTCCGGTCGGTTGTTGTGTGGACATAGTGTTATCTCCTATAACCCTTTGTTATTCGTGCAGAGAACAACAGGTTGTGGACCATATCATGGTAACGCATGATATAGGCAAAAATGCGGTTGATTTTTCAGATGTTTTTTTAATCTGTCTAATCATTCTCACTTTTCTCTCTTTTATCCGATAATGAAAACAGGCTGAAATTTGACCGCATTTTATTCTTATTTTTTATTATTATCCTTAATTCTTTATATTTTCATTCCTTCTTTTGAAGTCTATCGGCAATCACAAATCAGTTTTCCACTTTTTTATTTTTCATCGCTTCACATATTGGGCAAAGATCGTCTCCTTGGTGGGCAAGAAGGGCGAGGGTTTCGATTTTCTCCGGTGCCCCTCCACGAGTGATAAGGTCGCCTTTGACAGTAACTTTGCCTTTCAGGGTAATTCCTTTGGTGTCAATAATAATGGTACCGCCCGGACCAGCCACACGCACCTTATTTTCTGCCTCCATATTGGCGTGTTTGGTGTGATGTTTTAATAATTCGCCGACTTCCAGTTTGGCTTTAGCCTGTACCACATGTTTGTAATCCCGACCGGTTTTAACATCTTGATTGGCATAGATATCCATGGCGAGATGATTGCCGATATTTAACACCTCATCCTTTTCAATCTTAGTCATGCGGTTGCGATTGATTTTATTGGATTGGTCGCGCCCGACGGTTAAGGATTCATCCTGCCCGACGGTTTCCGTGCGGTTGTTGCCGATAGTGATAGTTTCGTCGTTTCCCACCTGTTCACTGCGATCATGTCCGATTTGGGTGGTTTCATCGTTTTTTACCACATTGTTTTGATCCCGCTCGGCATGAATAAAGACTTCTTCTTTGCCGTTTTCATCTTCAAAGCGTAGTTCGTTAAAGCCATTACCTTTGTGGGTTTTGGATTTAATTGTCATTCGGGTTTTATGCTCCGGTAGGGCATAAGGCGGCTCTGTTGTACTGTGATAGGTGCGACCCGTAATAATTGGTTGATCCGGATCACCCTCTAAGAAATCCACCATCACTTCATGACCGATACGCGGAATGGCGATATGACCGAACTGTGCCCCCGCCCAACCTTGGCTGACCCGAATCCAGCAAGAGCTGTGTTCGTTGTTTTGACCCTCACGATCCCATGGGAATTGGACTTTTACCCGTCCCCATTCGTCACAATAAATCTCTTCATCGGCAGGGCCGACCACATGTGCCATTTGCGAGCCCTCTACCACGGGGCGGGGCTGGGGTTCTGGTCGCCATTGGGTGGTGTTTGGAATGAGTTTAATGCGATTTTCGTAACGGTTTCCCTCTTCGCCGGCCTCTTCTTCTAATACACCGGGTTGCCAACCATAATGCTCAACGCCCACAATTAACCAATCCCGATTAAAGGCTTCACGTTGATGACCGGTCAATCCGAATACATAGCCGGGCTGCACGCGTAAATCATCACTTTGGGCAATGGCGAGTTCAGCCTCACGACGTTCATATTCCAAGCGATATTGGGTGAAAGGTTTACCTTGCGCATCACGTTTATAGCGTCCCGGATAATCATAACGTTCATAGATACCGTGATGGTTTTCGCTGAGTTCGCCTTGACGGATTTCGCCTAAGGCATTAGAGCCTTGCAAGGCGGCTTGGTGTTCTTGGTTATAGCGTGGATTGGTGAAGGTGTAATCCCGTAGTGTTTGAAGGGTAGGGCTGAGTTTTTCTTGATAAGCCCAATGCCACACGGCGGCTTCAGGGCGTTGTCCGGCAGGCATGGCGTTATAGACTAGATTGCCTTTTTTCTCAGAAAGTGCGGTGTTGTTGGAGAAATGAATGGTGTGATTGTCTGCGATGTGTTCAAAATAATAGTATGACCCTTCTTCGGCGGCGAGACGTTCAATGAAGTTTAAATCGGTTTCGCGATATTGCACGCAATATTCGCGTGTCCAGTAAGGATGTTGTAGATGAAATTGACTTTGTAGTGCGTTATTTTTTTGCAGCAGGGTTTCGATAATCTCTTGGGAATTTTGTTGTTGAAAAATACGTAAATCCGTTTGTAATCCGGCACGGCAAATAGAGGGTTCAATCACCATGTGGTAACGGGTGCGGGTAAAACCGGTTTTGCCTTGCTTCAAAGCCGTAACAACGCCATTAACATGACGTACTGCTTGTTCCCCTTGCCAGAAAGTTAGCGTAGCCGGGTGGTCGATGATAGTGAGGAAATCGGGTTCGGAACCGAAACTTGCGAGATCAAGTTCAAGACGGAATAGGGTGGAGAGGTGTTCTTTTAATTCGAAACGCACGACATCGAATTGGCCGGCTCCATTGACTGTGAGGCTATAACGGTAATCAGATTGAACGGTCATTTGAGATTCCTCCAAAAAAATGTATCGGGCAGTTAAAGACCATTATGAATGATAAACAATAAATTATGTTTCGGCTTTCATCACCGATTGTGAGGCAATAAGCTCCGCACCACAAGCGGTTTTCATTCTTTCAAGAGCGACAGCCCGCCCATTGGCGGACATTTTGGAGGAACCTTCTACAATAGGAAAGTTTCCTTTGCATTTAGGGCAAGCGACTAAATCACCTTGGCGGGCAATGGCTTTGCCTCCGGCTGTCATGGTTTGGGAGCCTTGTAATACTGTTCCGCCATGAGTAGTTTTATCTCCAATTACGATAACTCGACGTGCAGACATATTTTCCTCCTATACACAAAATTTGATTGGAGCATTTTAAACTAAAATGATTAAATTTTCTCTAGTTATTGTTTTTTTATCATTAAATAAGAAAAAGTGATGCTGATTGACTGATAAAGTAAATAAAGTGCGGTTAAATTAAGTCATATTATGCTTATACACATTAATTCATTTTAAATTTGACTCCTATCATTGATTTAGTAGAGGCGATTTCTTATAATTTGTACATTTTTCAGCATATCGCTTGTAAAATAAAAAAACAGTTTAACTTTCCAGAGAGGATTTTCTATGTCTAAAGCAGGTTCTGTCGCACCAAAAGAGCGCATAAATATTAAATACACACCCGCGACTGAGGGGCAAGTTGATGAAATTGAGTTACCGCTAAAACTTCTCGTAACGGGAGATTTTAAAGGTTCTCCTGAAGAATTAAGCCTTGAAGAAAGAAAAACCGTTTCTATTGATAAGCATAATTTTGATGCTGTGATGAAGCAGTCGGATTTATCTATTGAGATTGCCGTACCAAATCGTTTGGAGGAAAATGCGGAAGATCAAGATATAGGGGTAAACCTTAAAATTGAAAGCATGTCCGATTTTTCGCCTGATAGTATTGCGAAGCAAGTTCCACAACTGAATAAGCTTTTAGAATTGCGTGAAGCGCTACTCGCTTTAAAAGGCCCGATGGGAAATATCCCTGCATTTAGACATAAATTACAAGAGCTTATCGCTGATCCGAATGCAAGAGAAGCATTGGAGAAAGAGTTGGCTATCATTTTAGAAAAAGAATAAGGTGAAATCTATGGTTGCTAATAATCAAACAGCAGGCGCTGAGAAAAAAGTTCAAACAACAAGTTTGCTTGATCAAGTTATGGAGCAAACTCGTTTCAAACCGGAAAACGATGATTATAGTATTGCACAACGCGGTATTGCGGAATTTATTTCTGAAATGTTGAAATCGGACAGTAAAGACACTGTTGTAAATAAAACATTAATTGATGAAATGATTGTTCGACTTGATGAGAAAATCAGTCATCAGGTTGATGAAATTCTGCATAATGAAAAATTTCAAGAAATGGAATCTGCGTGGCGCGGTTTAAAATTACTTGTTGATCGTACCGATTTCCGTGAAAACATCAAAATTGAAGTGCTAAACGTTAGCAAAGAAGAATTACTTGATGATTTTGAATATGCAACAGATATCACGCAAAGTGGTCTTTATAAGCACGTTTATTCTGCTAATTACGGACAATTTGGTGGCGAGCCTGTTGCTGCCATTGTAGGTAACTATATGTTTACGCCGTCTGCGCCGGATATGAAGTTATTACAATATGTTTCTTCGGTTGGTGCGATATCTCATGCGCCGTTTATTTCTGCCGCAGGCCCTGAATTTTTTGGCTTAGACAGTTATGCCGCGTTATCTGAAATTAAAGAAATCAAGGATATTTTTGAAGGGCCGCGTTATGCGAAATGGCGTTCTTTAAGAGAGTCTGAAGATTCTAAATATCTGGCGTTAACTATGCCGCGTTTCTTATCGCGCTTACCTTATGATCCGGTTGAAAATCCGGTTAGAACCTTTAATTACTATGAAAGCATTGATGGTAAACACGAGAATTATTTGTGGAGTAATGTTGCGTTCTTGATGGCTTCAAAAGTAACTGATAGTTTTGCGAAATATCGTTGGTGTCCAAATATTATTGGTCCGCAAAGCGGCGGTGCGGTTGATGATTTACCATTGCATTTGTTTGAATCATTTGGGCACTTGCAAGCAAAAATTCCAACAGAAGTGTTAATCACCGATCGTAAAGAGTTTGAATTGGCTGATGAAGGCTTTATTCCTTTAACAATGCGTAAAGGAAGTGATAATGCAGCATTCTTTTCGGCAAACTCTGTGCAAAAACCGAAAAAATTCCCAAATACTGAGGAAGGAAAAGCCGCTGAAACCAATTATAAGCTGGGTACGCAATTACCATATATGTTTATTGTGAATCGCTTGGCTCATTATTTGAAAGTGTTACAGCGTGAGCAAATCGGTTCGTGGAAAGAGCGTCAAGATCTTGAACGTGAATTAAATGTATGGTTGAAACAATATGTTTCTGACCAAGAAAACCCACCGGCAGATGTTCGTAGCCGTCGTCCTTTACGTTCTGCAAAAGTAGAAGTATCTAGTGTGGCGGGTGAGCCGGGTTGGTATAAAGTTTCTTTATCTGTTAGACCGCACTTTAAATATATGGGCGCAAGTTTTGATCTTTCTCTTGTTGGCCGTTTGGACATTGATAACAGTAAGTAGTTATTTTTATGGGATTTTGGAATAGGATTAAAACAGCTTCGCAAAACACGGATGTTATAAAAAAGAAAACAGAAAGGGAAATTGTAAGCGATTTAATCCGTTCAATTAAAAAGAACATAGAACTAATCTTAAATTCAAAAGAAGGGTGCACATTATGTGCGCCCGATTTTGGTTTAAAAGACTTCAATGATGCAACTGCGACAACACGAAGTTTGGGGCAAGCGATAATCTCAAATATTCGTTCGAATTTGGAGCGTTATGAGCCCAGAATCCAAATTATGAGAATAGAATATATTCCTGATACGTATGATGTTCTGCAACTTAATTTTCGAATTACTTGCTCGGTATTATTAAAGCAAAGGAATGAATTAACAGAGCTAAATATTATTTTGGATAGTTCAAGTAAAAAATTTAAGGTTATGTAGATGTCTTTAAAAGAGTTTTTTCGGGCTGAATTAGATTTTCTGAAAAAAGACGGGCAGTATTTTTCAAAGATCTATCCTCATTTATCTCGTTTTTTATCTGACGAAATCGTTGATCCTGAAGCAGAAAGAATAATTGAGTCTTTTGCATTTTTGATCGCTCGATTGAAAGAAAAAGTACAGGATAATTTGCCGGAGATAACTCAATCAATGATTCAGCTTCTCTGGCCAAATTATTTACGTCCTTTACCAAGTTGTGCGATTTTAAATTTTAAACCTAAAGAAAGAGCTATTACAACAAAGCATATTATACCCAAAGGTACATTTGTCTCCTCTAAATCAGTAGATGGCACAGCTTGTCAGTTTCAAACAACCATGGATGTAGCCGTTTACCCAATAGTTTTAAATAGTGTAAAAAGTGTTACAGGTAACGAGTCGGCAGTCATTGAGTTAGAGCTAGAGAATATTACGGATGGTGATTTTGCGTCTATACAGTGTGATGAGCTATCGTTTTATTTATCTGGAAGCGATTACAGTGCATTAACTTGCTATCAGTGGATTTTTAATTATCTAACAAGAATTTTTATAAAAACAGAAGAAGGTATTATTAATTTACCACCTGATATTGTTTCTTCGGTTGGTTTTGATAAAAAAGAATCATTGATTCCTTATCCGGATAATGCATTTGACGGATATCGTTTATTACAAGAATTTTTCTTTTTTCCTAAGAAATTTTATTTTTTTAAGTTAAGAAAATTGCATCTTTACTTAAATAGATTAGCGGGTAAAAATTTTAAGTTATTTTTTGAGTTTGATCGTTCTTTTCCTAAAGATCTTAAGTTAACACAGGCCGATTTTTCATTGTATTGTGCGCCTGTGATTAATTTATTTGAACATGATGCTATTCCAATAAATCTTAATGGAGAGAAAGAGCTATATCCGATTATTCCAACCGGTTTTAATCGAGAACATTTTGAGATATTTGATATTAGAAGTGTTTCTGGTTCAAAACATTTGAAGGATATTGGAAATAAAATTTATAATTATCCAAAGTTTGAATCATTTGAGCATACGACATCTACCGGAAATAGGGAATACTATAAATCAACGATTAAAGATAATATTGAAGAAACAAGATATGATCATTTTATCTCTTTTGTATCCAGTTCAAATAAGCTTTTAGATACTTTAAGAGAAACTATATCAATAGATTTAGATTGCACAAATAATAATCTTCCCGAGTTGTTGGGCATTGGTGATATCTGTATTCCATCGCAGAATACGCCTTCTTATATTGATTTTAAAAATATTACCCTACCAGTAAAAACAATTAGAGCGGTCTTAGATGAGTCTGTTCACTGGAAGTTGATATCTAATCTCTCACTTAATTATCTATCTCTAACAAGATTGGATGTTTTAAAGGGGATTTTGTTAACTTATGATTTCCCAGCTATGAATGATGTCCAGTCATTAAGACGTACAGAGAAACGCTTGGCTGGAATGGAATCTATTGTAACCCGTTCTATTGATAAAGTAATAAAGGGCGTAGTATACAGAGGGCAAAAATCAGTATTAAGAATAGATAGTAATCATTTTCTGTGTGAAGGGGAGCTATTTTTATTTGGTACACTTCTTGCGGAGTTTTTTAGGTTATACGGTACGATAAATTCCTTTCATCTTCTAGAGGTTGTAAATACGAGCAACAACGAGATATTTAAATGGGAACAGAAAACTTCTCTACAAAGACTGATTTAAATCAGTACGGATTTCATCAACTCGTAGAGGCAATTGCAAAGTCATCATCTATAAGTCTGGATGAATTAGAAAATACTCTCATTGAGGAATCGGTATTTCGTTTTTTTAGTAACCCTAAACTTAACTTTCCTGTTGGGGATATTGAGCAACTTACTATTTTAGAGGAAAAGGAAGAAAAAAAATTTCAGTTTTTAGTTAATTTTCTAGGGCTGCAAGGGGCTGCAGGCCCACTTCCAGGCAGTATATTAGACGAGATCGCAGAAGAATCTTATGATAGCGAATCTATTCAAGCGAGATATTTAGATTTTTTTAATCATCATTTGATTGCAATTTTTCATCAGATTTGGCGGAAGTATAAGCATTATATAAGATTTAAATCAGACTTTTCTGATGATTACTCTTGCAACATGATAAATCTTTTGGGATTATCTAAGGATTTTATAGGGTATTCTAAGTTAAACTGGCATAAAATTTTTTACTATATTGGAATAATACAATCTGGGGTAAGAACGCCTGAAGTGTTAGCTGATATTATTCGGCATTATTTTGATTTAAATGATATTTTTATTGAAGAGCATGTAAGACGGATTCTTGAAATAGAAATTGACCAGAAAAATAAACTCGGTGTACAGAATGTAGTACTTGGAGATAATTTTATTTCGGGCAGTAATGTTGAATCGTTCTCAAATAAGTTCCGTATTCATATTAATAATCTAGAAGTTGATGAATTTTATCAATTCTTGCCAAATACTGAGAGATATAAACACTTAAAAGAATTGATTCGTTTTTTACTAAAAGATCCTTTACCTTATGAGCTTTCACTTAGTTTACGCCCTGATACAAAATCTACATTTATTTTAGGAATGGATAATTCTAGTTTTCTTGGATGGACAACTCTAATTAATGCAGATTCTGCTGGGAGTTATTCTTTAAAGCAGGTGATTATCGAAGGAGCCGTTTAAATGCATAGACTTTTATTAATGATAACAGATGCTTTTATGCTTGAAAAAGGAACATTACCTTATTGTTATTTTGATTCAGACGGCGGATTTGTTGGCTCGGCATCGGATATAAGTTGGAAATTAGATAATTGGAAAAATGAAATTTCTGATATAGAGTTTGAAATAAAGTATTACAACGCGAGTTTCTGCTTGATTTCTCACAGTAAAAAGGTTTTTATTAATGGTACAACTCAGGCGCTTCCTAAGGGGGGAATTGTTAAATTAAATGATAATGATCTTATCTCGTTATATAGTTATAAGATTCGAGCGAAAATATTTACTAACGAAGCTGAAGTTGTTACGTTACAAGATGAATTATCTCATTTACTTAACAAACAAACAGGTAATACAATTTTAAGTTTAGAGTGCTATCAATACAATTTTAACTATAATAATAAAGTTAATCGGGAGTTATTAGAGTTAAAAGTAAATGAAACCAATTTGGATCCATTATTAGCATTAAAAGCAGATGAAGAGTATTCTTTAGAGTTAGTTGATGCCTCTCCTCATCAAACGATATCCATAGAGGGATATAAATTCTTTAACCCTCATATTAATAGTTTTTCGGAATATTACACACCACCGGATATTATTTCATCCTCAAAAGTGCTAAGACAGACTACATTGGAATCCACAATTGAACATGAGTTGTTAGAAAATACCGTATCATCTTCTAATAAAAAAGTTGATGCCAAACCGGAGGAGCTTATTTTAGATCCTCTATTTTTTATTAAGTAACTAAGGAAATCTTATGAAATTAAAGTCTTTATTTATGCTTACAGCAGCATTAACTATAACAGCCTGCTCTTCGAATGAGCCGGCTGTGAACCCTCGTTTATTGAAAGCATCGACGTATTCACTTTCTATTTATGCAACAGATCGTGCAAATATCAATGTTTATTCTCCAAAAGATGATTCGGTAGCAGTGGTAAGTGATGAAGCATCGGCTGAGTTTGAAGAAGTACTTGATGTATCGAAAAGCCAGGTAAAACGTCCCATGACAACCACAGAATATAGAAAGAATGTGACTGCCAATAGTTCGAATTCAGATAAACAAATTATTGAACAAGAAAATGGAAAAGCAGATGCAAGAGCTACGCCTGTTATGCTGAAAGTTTTTCAATTAACGGATAAGTCCCTATTCCTAAGTAGCACATATGATGATTTTAGAGGTAATGATTTTACCGACTCATTAGGTAAAACCTATATTTCGAATATTGACCTAATCATAGCGCCAAATCAGTTCAGATTTGTTGATTCAGAAGCAATGAATGAGAAAACTCATTATATTGGCGTGGTAGCATTATTTAATGGTTATGAAAACCGTAAATGGAAAGGTATTGTACAAGTAAAACCAAAAGGTGGGGAAAGCTATCCTTTGCTAATCCGCGTATTAGATTCTAAAGTTGAAATTTATAAGGATAACTAATGTCTCTATCAAATCGTGTTTTATGGAAAGAAGGTCTATTCATTCGACCTCAACATTTTCAACAAGAAAGCCGTTTTTTAACATCGCAATTGAAGCAAGTTATTGATATTTCGGCTTATAATTTAGGTTTTGAGAAAATTGCATTTGATCAACAGCAGCTTTCTTTTGGAAAGGTAGGGCTTACTGAATGTAAAGGGGTGATGCCCGATGGAACACTTTTTGATTTACCTCTAACAGATAGCCTGCCTTCTCCGATTAGTGTGGATAGCAACTTAGTAGGGGAAACACTCTACCTTTGTTTACCTATTATTTCTAGTGGGGAAGGTGAAATTAAATATTCTGCAACTAATTTAGATTCGGTTGATTCACGGAGTGAGATTATTTTTACGGAAGTGAAAGATTCTCATAGTGAGAATGGGAGTTACACCCAACTTGAATTGCTAAAAAATCAATATTTCATAAAGTCCTCATTAGATGATCTAAGCAATTACCTCTCTTTACCTGTTGCAAAAATTAAAGATATAACATTAGATCATCAAGTAATATTAGACGAGGGTTTTTACCCTATGTCATTGCATATTACCGCAATGCCGCTATTTATTAATAAGTTAGCCGAGTTATCAGATTTAATTTTATTAAGAGCACAAAATATTGTAAACCGAATTGGTCGTCCGGAACAATCGGGAGTGGCGGATGTTAATGATTTCCTTATGCTTTTAACGCTTAATAGAGTTTCTCCTTTAGTGAAAAGCATCGTTAAATTAGGAAAATCTCACCCCTTATCAGTGTACGAATTGCTTGCTTCATTGCGTAGTGAGTTGGCAACTTTTGTATTAAAAGAACGTTTTTCAGAGACTTTCTATGAGTATCTTCATGATAATCCGGCGGCTTCATTAAATCCGCTATTTAGTGATATTAAATCTTACTTAAGCGTGGTGACAAATACAAAAGTAGTACCATTGCCGGTTGTTGCACATCAGTATGGCGTTTATACCGCTCAAGTTAATGATTCGTCACTCTATTCTTCGGCTGAATTTATTATTGCAATTAAAGCGCATTTACAGCCGGATTTGTTAAAAACTCAGTTTATTCAACAAACTAAAATATCCAGTATTGAAAAAATTAATCAATTGATTCATTTACAGTTACCAGGTGTACCGGTAAACGCTTTACCTGTTGCACCAAGGTACTTGCCTTATCATTCTGGCTTTATGTATTTCCAATTGGACAAAACATCACCATATTGGGAGAATTTGCTAACCTCGTCTGGATTTGGTTTCCATATAACAGGAAATTATCCGGGGTTAGAGATTGAATTTTGGGCAATTCGTGGAGATTTAGCATAATGAATAATCGTGAATTATTAAATACATATAATCCTGTCATTGATGAGCCTGCAGGGCGAGTTGTCATTACAAATAATGTGCCGGTAATTAATGAGAAAACAGATCTTCTTTATGAGCAAGTTGTCAATGTTGACTTTGATATTGACTACGACTTTCAGTTACAGACACATTCCTATAATGCCTTAATTGAATTGGCAAATCCGTTGTTGGCAACGGCACTTAGGTTAAAAAAGATATCTCATTTAGAAGATATAGGAAGTCTTTATTCCAGAATGCAAAATGAAGTGATGGTATTGAGTGAAAAAGTAAAAGAATTGAATTATGACAGTGCTTTTCAACTCTCGTTCAGATACTGCGTGTGCACATTTATTGATGAAATTGTTATGGCAACGCCTTGGGGAAACTCCTCAATTTGGGGACAACGTTCTTTATTAGCTCATTTCCATAATGAGACCTGGGGAGGAGAAAAGTTTTATTCGATTTTGTCAAGAACGATGCTAGAACCGGAAAAATATCATGAATTACTGGAGTTTATGTACATTTGCCTTGCTCTTGGATTCAAAGGGCAGTATGCAATTGGGCCACATGGTCAAGAAAACATTCAAAACACATTAATTAAATTACAAAAGACGCTTAGACCATTACGAGGATATGACTATCAAAGAAATCAGCAGATACATCTCTATAAAAGGGATTATACGGTGAAAAAACCATTATCACTAAATTGCTTTGTGTGGGGAACTTTGCTTGTCTTTGCGTTAATTTACTTCTTATATAGCATGTTTTTAGATTCATATTCGACTGAAATTATTAATAACGTCAATGATATTATCAATAATATGTAGCAATGAGGATCCTTTTGATGACACTACGTTTATCTTTTATATGTAAAACGATACTTGCTTCTTTCTTATCAATATATTCTATAAGTGCTTTATCTGAAGGGAGACTGGAACAAGCTGAACAATGTGTTTCAATCAAATCAAATATTAATCGCCTTGCTTGTTTTGACAGCGCATTTAATACACCGGTTAGAGAACAAGTGATTGATGAGCGTGTATTAGGTAACCTTGTGCCCAAATTGGTTGGTGATATTTTTACATTGGCAAAAGATGATGTCGGGAATTCAGCGGTTGAAAATAACTTAGAATTGGCTTTACTAAGTAATGATGGCGATGCCTCAGTGTACATTGCCTGTAAAGATAATATAACAAGATTCCAAATAGCATTGGGTAAACCGGTTAAACATAGTTTGCTGAATGTACATATTGCTAATACTGAAACGAATCAAACAGCCTCTAAAATTGATTGGCAAAGCGCCGAGCGAGGCTATTTACTTGATGCCGGTCGCGGACTTTATGCTATCAAACAACTAAAATCGATTTTATATATTGATACATTTTCTGTTTCCCTTCCCCAAGAGAATCGTCAGTACATCTTCAAAAACCATGGGCTTGCCTCTCAGGTTGCACCAATAAGAAAAGAATGTGGTTGGTAATATGAAATATCAAAATATTTTGGATGATATTGCCGGGGAGTATTTTCCGGTTGGTATTCCGGATGAGGGAAGCCAGCTCTTCTTTGCTATTGATGATCAAGTCATGAAGTTTGGTTCTTTACAACATGACACGATCGACTGGAACGGGCTTATTTCAAATTCTCATCAATATTTGGTTGAAAATTGCAAAGATTATAAGGTATTACAATATTTAGGATATGCTTTACTCTACAAAGAATTTAAGTCTAATTTGATTGAGTTTCTGTCGTTATTTTCAGAATTTAATAAGAAATTTCTTTTTAACGCTTATCCTAAACCTTCAGCAGATCATACGATTAATCGCTTTAAAGTAAAGTCAATCTCACTGATTCTTGAACGTTTTGAAAATGCAATATCAAATAACCTTGAGGTAAAATTTACCGCTAAAGAGAGTGAGACGATTAATCTGCTCACAGAAGCACTTTTAGACCAATTAAGAGAATATATCCCTAATGCGGAATCGATTTTAGTTCGGTTACAAAGTTTTGTAAAAGAGCGGTCAGATTCTGTTGAGAATATTTTAGTTAATAAAGAGAATGAAGTAAGCCAAAACAGTAATGCATTATCAGTCGAGCCGGTTCGTACATCAAAGACGGTTTCTGAAACAACTTCGTTAAATATTCCGGATATAAATGAGTTTCAACTGACAAATTCTAGACAGTTAAAGCAGTTCTATTTACAAGTAGCCGATACAAGTTGTAAATTGCAACCTTCATCAATATTGGGCTATGTCAGCCGTCGTTTTGGATTATGGCATAATATTACGCAATTACCGGAGATGAATGAACAAGGCATTACTGCAATGCAGTCTGTTCCGATTGATAAGGTCAGTGATTATCGGGATAAAGTGGTTTCATCTCCAAGTATTGAATTACTTGAGCGAATTGAAAAAACGCTAACAACAAGCCCATATTGGATTGAGGGTAGCTATTTATCGGCAAAATGTTGTGAGGCATTAAAGTTTCAAGATGTAGCTAAGTCTATCAGAAGTGTAACAAAGCAGTTTGTTGAAAAATTTCCTGCATTTCATTTGGCTAAGTTTCAAAATGGCGACTTTTTTTTAAGCCACTCTGTTTCTGATTGGCTTTTTGAAGAGGATAGTGCCAATTCAACATCTCAAGATGTGATACAAAATCAGCCGGATAATGGTTTTGATGAACTTTATTTATCTGAAGGTTTTGTTGCTGTACTCAAAAAAATTGATGAGCAACTGAAATCTGTGAAGGATATTCGTGCAAAGCATTATTTACAAATTGAAAAAATACGTTTCTTTTTAAAAGAGGGGATGGTTTCTATTGCACTTAATGAGCTCTCAGAACTAAATAATATTTGTAGAAAATATACTGTTGAAGAGTGGGATAGCTCCTTCTTTACTCAACTGGAAAAATTAAAAGATCAATTATTAAGGGATAATGAATGAATTACTTGAACCGATTATTAGGGATTTTTCGTCAGTTTACACGCCCTATTTTTTCACATCTTAAAAATTCACTTCCTGTGTTATTTGCATTAGGCCTTATCCTCATCTTTATTGGGATTTGGACTTATGGAAGTTCTTGGAGTTTCTCTGGTCTTTCAAATGAGGAAGGTTGGGATTATAAACTTGCTAAACAAGTTGGGATGGGAAGTCGAATTATTGCAACAGTAATTGTTTTGCTAACTTTAGCTATTATTGCGATTTTAAAACTTCAATTAAGAAATCTTCGTTTAAACAAAGAAAAGAATGAATTAGAAAAACAACAAGAAGAAAAAGACGTTATTCTCCCGTATATTAAAGAGCAAGATGATAGTCTTGAGTTAATGTCTGAATCACTAAAGAATCATTTATCTAATAAAGATTACATATACCAACTTCCTTGGTATATGGTGCTTGGCTCGCATAAGGCGGGAAAAACAAGTTTTATTAACCGCTCTAACCAAAAATTTACACTAACAGCCTTAGAAAGAACTTCTAAACGCTATATGCGTGAGAATTCTTTATATCAAATTGACTGGTGGGCAAGTGATGATGCGATTTTATTTGATCCTGAAGGAGGGATGATTCAACAGCTGGGGACTGAGCGTGATCAGGATGGAAAAATTGCAAAAGGATTGTGGAAACATTTACTTGATTGGGTTAGTGATGTTCGTCCGCAAAGGCCTATTAACGGTATCATTTTAGTTGTAGATCTTCCTAAATTAATTGCATCAAATCACAGTGACAGACAGGCATTAGCTGTGATATTACGCAATCGAATTCGTGAGGTTACGGAACAATTTGGTGCGCGTGTACCGGTGTATGTTGTTTTAAATAAAGTGGATCTTATTGAAGGTTTTGAAACATTTTATCGTGACTTAAAGCAATCGGAGCGCCATAAAAATTTAGGTTTCTCTTTTACCTTGAATACTGATGAACAAATTGATAACTGGACGAAAGAGTTCGCAGAGAGTTATGCTGCATTTGTAAAAGAAGTGGAAGAGGTCATCTTTGATAAATTAGCCGCCACGATTTCACAAGAAGATCGTGAATCTCTTTATATGTATGCGCGTCAATTAGGTGGAATGAAAGATATTTTGCTTCAGTTTATTAGCGAT
The DNA here is from genome assembly GCF_001019715.1 of Rodentibacter caecimuris. Taxonomy (GTDB): domain Bacteria; phylum Pseudomonadota; class Gammaproteobacteria; order Enterobacterales; family Pasteurellaceae; genus Rodentibacter; species Rodentibacter caecimuris. Next base: position 346,894 of record NZ_BBXJ01000001.1, on the reverse strand, counting down.
ATCTTAGAGAGCGATCGTTTTACTACTACCCCTTATGTTCGAGGCGTTTACTTTTCTTCTATTTTCCAAGAGGGGATTCCGATGGATTTCTATCAAGCTGCGATTTCTAAGCAGTTTGATTTACCTCATGTTATACCAAGTTATCAGCCTGAGCGTACTCAGAGAGCTTATTTTACATATAATTTTTTCCAAAATATCATTTATCCCGAAGCCGGACTTGTTAGTGATAATAAAAAAGAAATTCGTCGCAATAAGCGTAAATTTATATTTGGTGCCGTTGCTGTTGCCGTATGCGGAATTTGCATTTTAGCAACCTGGCATAATTACTTTTATCAAAATAAAACGACTTCAGTGAAAATCTTAAAACTGACCGAAGAATTTCGCCAAATGAATATTAGCCAATCCATGGATCCGACCGGACGTAACCTATTAAAACCATTAAATATATTGCGTCAAGCGACCTATGGTTACGGAAATTACGAAGAGGCTTTACCGGTGATTGAGGATTTTGGTTTATACCAAGGTAAGAAAGTCGGTGAAAAGGTAAGTGAAGCTTACAAGAAATTTCTTTCTGAACGTTTTTTACCTGAGATTGCTATGGGATTAATTGAGCAAATGGATGCCTTACCGGAAGATAGCAACGAAGGATTAGAGCTGTTACGTGTTTATCGTATGATTGATGATATGGCAAACCGAAAAGTGAAGATTCCGGAACAGTGGATGACAAAATATTTACAAAAAAATTATCCTAAAAATCCTGATATTCAGCGTCAGCTCATGGCACATTTTAGTTATGCAATGAAGCACGTTGATCCCGATTTAACTATGTTTGATAAAAAAATTGCAGATAAACAGCAAGAATATAGCAAATTGCCATTGGCCGATCGTGTTTACCAAAACTTTAAAATTCTAGCAAATACAGAATTGCAACCTGCAACGGATTTGAAAGCTGAAATCGGTCAGAGTTTTACAACGATCTTTAAAACGGATTTAACACCGGAAGATCCTAAGACTTTCTTTAAGGATAAAAATATCAGTTGGTATGGTACGCTGATTAGCCCGTTATTTACCGATTGGGCATATAAAGATTTTTATGATCCAAAAGCACAAGATTTATTGCAACTCGCCGCAATTGATGCTTGGGTTCTGGGTAAGCAGCAAACTACAAATTATTCAAAAGAAGATCTTGCTAATTTATCAGAGCAAATTCGTGAACGTTATATCGCTGATTATATTCAAACGTGGCAGGAAGCGTTAAATAACTTAGAAATCATTCATTTTGTTGATTTACGTCATGCCGTTGATGTATTAGAGGCATTAACAAGTAATGAAAAACCATTGCAAAAAATGATTAATTTGCTTGATAAAAATAGCGATATTTATCCAAGTTTATCGGGAATTAATGCCGAAAATAGTAATAATAATGCAAATGTAGCAACTGCAAATCAGATGGCATCATTACAAATTGGCCATCATTTTGCCCCTTTAATTAATGAAGTAAAAGTAGCATCTAATGCCGATCAACCGCACATGGATGCAGTGATGAAAAAATTGTCTGAATTGAAGTTTTATATGCAAACGATTCAGAAATCGCCGGAGCCATCTCAAACGGCATTAAAAGCCATTATGTCCGAGCTTAACTTGGAACGCACTAATCCAACAGTTGATTTAAAACGCTTGGCAAATGAGATGGCAGAGCCACTTTCCGTTCAACTGAATAAGGTTGCGGATGAGGCTTGGACACTTGAACTAAAAACAGCTTTGAGCGAGATTAATACATTATGGAATCGTAACGTATATAGTTTTTATCAAAACAGGATAACAAACCGTTATCCATTAAATCGCAAAGCAACGCAAAGTGTTTCACTTGATGATTTCCGTGAGTTTTTTGGGCCAAACGGACGGGTACAACGTTTTTATGATAGCTATTTGAAATTCTTCTTAGAAGATAATGCCGAGCTTTCAATAGTTAATGGAGAAAGTGTAATTTCTTCAGAATTTTTGACCGCACTTCAGGATTTACAAAATATTCAAAGAAATTATTTTGATGCTTCCGGTAACGTCAGTATTTCTTTCAGCCTAAAACCTTTAGGACTTTCTGGAAAATTTACAGCATCGACCTTTAATATTGATGGACAGTTATTGAAGTATAGCCATGAGATTCCATCGGCAAGTCGTTTAATTTGGCCGAATACGACACGTCAAGATGTAGAAACGAGTTTGACTCTTGTAACTTCAATGGGAGAAACATCAACCCTGCGTCGTACCGGTGAATGGTCATTATTTAGAGTATTGGATCAGGCTGCCAAAAAAGCAAACGGACAATCTGTGGATCTTTCATTTAAGTTAAATGGTGGAGCGATTAATTATCGATTGACGGTAGAAAATGGATCAAATCCTTTCTTTGGCGGTATGTTAAGTGGTTTCAGATTACCATCTAAACTACTTGATACGGAAAAAGATACCAAAGATCTCATTGAACCAATGGAAATTTTTGAGGATGAAGTTGAATTACCTGAAAGTAATTAGCCAAATTAGCTTATGACATCTAAAAGGGAAATAGATAATATTTCCCTTTTTTAATAGAAAAATAACCTAAAGATTTGTCTGAAAATAAAAAAGCTAAACAGTGCCCTATTTAGCTTTTTTACAAAGTTTATAAAATTAAACTTGTGGTCTGCGCCAGTCGTCAGAGCCTGATGTACCTGCAATAGTATGATCCCAGTTAATTTTACGATAACTCATACTAACTTCTAATAATTGAGTATATGGTGCGTTGCTTGGATCTTGTGCATTTGGCATCACTAAATTCATATCAACAATCACTGCATCTTCTAATACAGTTGAGAAAAATTCTTCTTGACGACCATCAATAGAAGTGCGGAACCAAGTAACTTCAACTTTTGGTAACATTTCACCGGAAGCTAATGCGTTATACATTAAAGGTACTGCTTTGTTTAAAGAGCAAGTAAATTTGAATGCTTTGTGAACGCGTTGACCTGATGGCTGACCAGATTGAGGGTCAGTTGGAACGGTTACGATATGGCTAATTGCTTGTGCCATGATCTCATCTTCATGACCTTCAACATAAACATTACCGACAGAATCTTCAGTAAATGCACCTGCTGTAATTTTTCCTTGATTGCTACCTTCGATAGAAATAAATGCTGGAGTAGGCATAAAATTCTCCTAATGATGTTAAAGATTAAATAGTTGTTTGTCTATAAATAGACGGATATAACTATATCAAATTAAATAGCATTTAACATTAAATTTCATTAAAACGAGAGAAGTTTTTTTTATATTTCATGTTTATTAATTAAAGGGTGAAAAATATGTTTTTTTGTTTATAGGAAAGTTTGTTCCACTCCTGTTTCAAGGCAAAACGGCTTGTTCTGCTTTTTTCTCTGAAAACAGGGAAACGAATATACAAAATGCGAAAAGGATTAAACCAAGGAATACGACACTAAGATGAATATATTACATAAATTCAGGGCTTTCCTCGTTAAGATTAATTAAATAAAGTGCGGTCAAATTTTCAGACGTTTATGGATAAATGCTATTTGTGTTTTTCAATGCCGGAGAGGTTTCTTTCTCATCCCAATCATTATTCACTTCATTATGTAATCCTTGGGCTAGTAATCGTTCGTTCAGTTCTTTTTGGCGTTGAATAACACGGGCGAATTTCAGCATTTTTTGTTTATAAGAAAGCTTATCCCATTCTTGTTTAAAGGTGAGAATAGCTTGCTCTGCTTTTTTTCGTTTGAAAACGGGGAAGCGAATAAAGGCAAAACTATTACAAAATGCGATTAACGGATTAACCCAAGGAATGCGATAGCAAGAATGAATATATTGCATAAATTCGGGATTTTCTTCTGTAAAATAGGCTATCATCGCTTTGATTAAATGCATATTGTGATTTTTATTGAGTGAAGGATAGCAACCTAGAAGACCTCCATCAGTGGCTTCTCCCTCATCTAAATCCAATTTGAAAAACAGTGAATAATCGCCTTTTCCGCCAAACATATAAATACTAAAGCGATCGTATAAGATACCTGAAAGCGGATCGCCTTTATCCGGCACCGGTACAATAGAATGCCCTTTCCAATTTTGAAGATAGATCACCCGATATTTTCGGTTTAGGCGTAATGTTCTTGGGGTTGGATAAATAAATAAGAACAATACAAATAAAAAGACAATAAATTTAACCCCTAACCACATTCTAGTTTCAAAAATAGACCAAAAGTACCACGATTTATATTCTTCATAGCTCTCAACTTCTTCCGTTATTTTATATTTTTTAATAACATTTGGATCTAGCCGATATTTTAAATATTCATTGTATTTAGATGTTAACTCTTTGTCTGGGTTAAAGCCCCATTGGATATCTAACATAAGAGGTTGATATATGCCAGATAGCGGAGGCTCTCCTATCCGAGCATCTAAAAAGGCATTAATTATAAAGAAACCAATGATTAGAAATCTGAAAACGCCGCGATAGAAACCGCTTAAAAAGGAATGTCTGATTTCAATTTCATCGTTGCTGGTTTTTCTAATTGAATATCCTAGATCGTAATAAATTTGTTTTTTATCCATAGTGTAACTTATTTACTGATTAACTAAATAAAGTGCGGTTAAATTTAGCCCTGTTTTTTAATCATCACGCCAAGTCCAACGGTGATCTACTTCGTTATAAAATCCTTGTTGTTTAAGGGTGTCATTGATTTCTTGTTGGCGTTTTTGAACGGCATGATAGCGGGCTTGTTGCTGTTTCGGGCTGAGTTTGTTCCATTCGGCTTGATATTCGGCAATGGCTTTTTCTGCTTTTTTACGATGAAAGAAAGGAAAGTAAATCGGGCTGAGGCTGTTGCAAAACGCGATTAGTGGTCGGCACCAAGGGGGGCGGTAACATCTGCCGATATGCTGTAAAAATTCCGGATTGTCTTGGGTAAAAAATTCCCGCATTGCACGCACAATATGCTCGTTATGCTCCGCATTGGGCGTCGGGTAAATGCCTAAGAAAAAGCCGTCTCGGGCTTTTCCCTCAAAAAGTTTTAACGTGACAGATAATGAAAAATGTTGCCCTCTTCCAAAGGGATAAATGCTGAAGCGATTATATAAAATTCCGGAAAGGGGATCGCCTTTCTCCGGTACGGTAACCACAGCGGTACCGACAATATTTTGGCTGTAGAGAACTCGATACTTTCGGTTTAATCGCAAGGTTCGGTGGTGAGGGTAAAAGAACAGTAAAATAACAAAGGTTATCCAAATAAAATGGAAATATGCACTTACTATATCTCCAAAATGTCTATCTATGTAAGAAGATTTATATTGTTCGTATGAGATCCATTTCTCATTAGGGAAATATGCGATGAAATCTTTATTTTCTAGGTTATTTAGATATTTCTCATATAATGGCTTAACAATATCATCTGGGGAGAATGCCCAGATGAAATCTTGACGAATTGCTTCGTGTATCATAGAAAAAGGAAGTTTACTATGAACAATATCATTTATAGATATACATATAATAATTAATATAATAGCTAAACGAAATAAACCTCGTAAAAAACCATCAAGAAAAGAAAGTTTAACTTCAATTTCGTCTTTATTAATCTTTCGGATTGAATAGCCTAGATCGTGATATATATTTTTTTTATTCATTTTTAATATTCCTATAAATCATGAAGATTAGATATTATGGGTTCAGAATAAATATTTTCACCTATGTAACCCTCGTATCTTAACATTGACACTTTAATTTTTATCATTGTTAAGTAACGTCTTTCAATTTCTCTTTTTGTTTGATTATAATGATCATAGATCAGCCAATTTTTAGGAAGGGTAATAATTGCACATCCTTGTTTTTCATATTTTATCGATAACTCACTTTCTAATTTATAAATATCGTTATTATTAAAAACTATTTTTTCAGTAATTCTAATATTTTTTATCGCTAATGGGTTATTTATATTAGGATGAATGATTCTAATATTATTTTTATCAATTCTTTCTAAAATAGGTTTATCAGTTAATGAAAATAATCTTTGTATTTCAATTTTGTAATATTCATGAATACTTTCCTTATTATTTACTACGTCAAACCACTGTGATGAAAATTTAGTTGTACGTTCAAGAGTCCAATCATAAGCCCCAACAGCTTCCCCCCAATAATGAGGACTATTTCCCCAAAAGCCATGCTTAATCCACAATTCAATATCTTCCGACTTAAATAATCGCATAATCATACCGATTAATACTAATACAGAACCGATATAAGGGAATACGCGACCCAATAATTGAAGTATGCTGCCGCTTACTACATGCCCCTCTGCGATTGCCGTTACGCCGGTGGCAATAAAGGTTGGCGATAATCCTATCATACTGCCGCCTGTTCCTCGAGAAACCGCCCCCCAGAAATCGATATCGTCGCCTTTATAAGCCGCTTCTTGGGCTAAAAAGACTTCAAACATCACGGCAATGCCTGTTAGCGCAAGACTGGCATCCATTAAGCCTGCCCGCATTGCCGCCCAACGACTGGTGAACGCCTCTCCGGTTGCTTTATTGATGGCTTGTAATGAAATGTTGAGCCGGTCAAGTTGTCGATATTCCAGCGCTAAATTCCCCTCCGGTGCCATATAGGCGGCAACCCCCAGTATCAGCGCATAGGTTGAATCATTGGCTAATTTACCTTGTACTGTGTAGGTTTCAATATTCACCCAATAGCCGATAAAACTTAAAAAAGTTAATAATTTTACGGCGCCGTTTAATTTTCCGGCGGATTGTTGAAATTGGTGGTAACTTTCGTCGTGAATCTCTAATCTGGTTGAGCTAAATAGCGTTACCGATTTATTTTTAATCGGTGCTTTGCTTGGATTGAGGATTTGTATATTTCCCTGTAAAGCACTTCTCAGTTCTTTTATTTCGTATTCTTTCATTGAAAAACCTAATTTACGATAGACATTCGTAATGTTATTTACTCTTTGTGAACGTGGGTATTGGCGTTTTTTACCCGTTTGATAAGCTTCTCCGGTGATAATTTCCGCCACAACCGTGGTGACAATTTTATCATAGGCATAAACATTTAATCCGCGGATCTCTTGTAGTGCGGCAATCGCCGATAAACCATTTAATACGGTTGAGAGTGCGGTATTTAAACGATTGGCAAAAGGCTGTACTTGGGATTTCAGGTTTTCACTCAATACCGCATTATTCGGGTTAAAGGCTTGAATCATTGTTTGTAGGCCGAAACTTGTTGCGTTCAATCCCCATAACAAACCATGTCCGTAAAGGCAAAATCCATTCAGTATATCTTGCGCATTTTGATGTGCTTTATTGCTTTCATAAGCGGCTAAAAACTCTTCCAATTTATTCGCATTTTTTTCAATTAAGCTGAGATGGGCTTTGGCTATATTCTCAAATTTCTTTTCAAAAAAATGGGGGAGATTGGCTACTTTATGAATAATATTGTAGCCGGGGATATCGGGTAAATTAAACTCTTGTTTAAGGGCTTGGATGATGTCATTTTCTTTATGATCCAGATGTGCGCTGTCCACATAAGGCCTTAATACGGTTTGGTAACACTCCTCAAATGAGGTGTAAGGATTTGCATAGCGTTGCATAAGCCGTTGATATTCTGTCGCTTTGTTTTTGACATAATTATCAATCACGGTGGCTGTGCTAATTGCATATTCGTATTTCGTCAGCTTTTCATTTCGCTGATTTTCCAAATATTGAATATATGATACAAAATCACGGGCGTTGCTAATAATATCCGCTAACCCGACAATAATCCCTCTTTCTGAATATTTAAGCTGCTCCAGTTCTAACTGAATTTTTCCGATAGGGGCAAAGCATTGATAATTTTCTGCGTTTTGATTTAACTCAGGCGCACTTAAATCCAGATCTTTAACTAAGGTATTTAATTGACTAAAAGGGGCGCTGCCTGTCGCTTGGTCGGGTTCTTTAATATTGACCTTTTTCATCCAACTTTGACGTAAACGGGGATCGGTGGCGAGCTTATCTAAAAAAGCAAGAGGCAGCTCAAAATCGGAATACATAATCTCAATGTCAGAAATTAATTGACTTAGCGCAATATGGGGTTGTGATTTTCCTTTGGCACTTTCCCAAGTTTGATAAATATCTTCATTTTCACAATAGTATTGTGTAAAACAATAATCCAACGAGTTTATACCAATGTTCAATTTCAACGCGGTAGTTGGCGAATGATAATGGTAAATATACCAAGCCAACCCGGAGGAAGCCTTGGCGGTAATTCTTTGTGCGCTGCCGCAACCACTGATATTCGCCGCTAAGATATAAATAAATCCGCTTCGTAAGCGACGTAGTTCATAATCGCTTTTTTCGGCTGATGAAGGCAGCGAAGCAGGCGGAGAACTATATTCTCCGCTATTTGCTATTTTAGACAATGCCGCTTGAGTAAGTGCCAATCTGGCGGGATAAAGATAGTAATCGGCTTGACATGGTGCAACGATTCCCGTCGATTCTTTAGGTTTTAGATTTGTCGGTGTATGAGGCGGCATTTTATTCATCATGAAATTTCCTTCTCGATTCTATTCCAAAGCATTGAAATAAATAACGTATTATCATTGCTAACCTGTTGCTTTATTTGTAGCGCTATCTCGTCAAAAGGTAAATTGTTTACTTGTGCGGTCAAATAGCAAACGGTGTAACGATAGCATAACATTTCATTTTCCGTATAACCTTTTTGCTTTGTGTAATTGAGCGCTTTATCTATCTCTTCTGAGGATAACTGTGGAAAATAAGGATGAATGGTTTCATTCAGGTTTTTTCTGATTTCTATCCATTTTTGATGTTTAAAGCCTGCCATCTCCCAATCCGTCATCACGACTGCCGCTGGGAGCGTATCTTCAGGCAAGGCTTTTAAGGTGTAGTAGTGAAAGCTGTTTTCAAATCCCGATCCAAAAGCGTAGATAATATTGTTATCGTAGCCAAAAAACTTATGCAATTTTGCCGGCCGTTTGGCAATGATATGGAGATAATTCCGTAAGACTTTCGGGTCGTAAAAGCGGAAAAAATGCCATTTGCCCCGTTCGTCCTGTAACATCGGGAATTTACGTAAATGTTGATACACCGTATCAAAATCCGCATAGGAATGAATAAAAATCCCGAGATTATCTTCCCAGTTAAATTCATGTAAGGCGGATTTTAGGCTAAACAGCCCCATCATTTCACCGCTGTGAATATGCTCTTCATCACGAATCACTTCAACCAGATAAGGCGCAACCTTTGCCGTATCCTCACCGAACTTGCCTTGGAACAGGCTTTTCATTTTCGCTTTCAGCCTTAATGATTGGAAGAACGGCATTTTGTTGGCATCTAAGACAAAATAGACTTTTAGTGTCGGAGCGTGCGTATCATCGCGATATTGCGCAAGATGGCGCTGTAAAACTGTCTTGTCAATTTGCGGTTTAGGGAAATTGAATTGGACGGGGTTATCTCGATTTTGAAAATCCAGCAGATTGGGTGGAGTCGGAAAATCCGGCCATAACAGCAATCCGACCGCTTCCGGCGCAAAAAGGGCAGGGACACGGTCAAGCTGCATATCAAGAGGCTGAATATTATCAATCACATGACAATGCAGATAGTCAATATTTTCTTCCATAGCCGGCTGTGACGGTTCATCGGTTAAAGGGATGACCCGTATTTCTTCTTCGCTAAGGGTGGAGGCGTGGTATAACAAGCCTGTTCGCCCATGGCGTTGAAAAAACAAATTAGCCGGAATCGGCGCTAACTGAAAACGGAAATATGCAGGTATCTGAGAAAAGTGCGCTTGTGCGCGTTGTTCAAATTCTTCGCGGGTTTGAACAAATGCGGCTAGCGCAACAAATTGGTCTAACTGATGAGCCGCTTGTACATAAGCGGTGGCAAGCCAGAGAGATTTTTCCATAAATAGCTCCAACCAAACGTAGTAAAAAATAACCGCACTTTAAAGTAATACGCATAAAAAGCAATGTTAAAGTGCGGTCAAAATGTGAGAGGTTTTATGATGAATAATCTTGATTATTCTATATGAACCTGATATTCACCGTCTTCAAAGTTAAGGGTAATAGTCGACATTTTCTCTCCGCCGGCAATACGTTGAAGTAATGCCAATGAAAGCGGTGGTAAGAGTTGCCCTTCAAGAATCGCATCAACCAAGCGGGCACCGTTTGCATCCGCCTCACATTGTTTTTCGATATGCTCAAGAATGTTTTCTGCAATGGTGAATGTCGCTTTATAGCGTTCGGAAACTAACTTCTCTAATTTGGCAAGTTTAGCTTTCACAATGCGTTTCATGACATCCGTAGTTAAATAGTGATATTGCACAATTTGCATACGGGCAAGTAATGCCGGTTTAAAGAAAGAGAGCAGTGAGCGACGAAGCTCTTCATCACTTTTCACCGCAAAACGATCATTTGCTGCGTCAAAGCCACAGTTTGAAGTAAGCATAAAGAGAATGTTTTTACAATCAATTAACCGCCCTTCACCATCGGCAAGTTCCCCTTTATCGAACGCTTGATAGAATAAATTCAAGACGTCCGGATGGGCTTTTTCCACTTCATCTAACAAGACGATAGAGTATGGTTTTTGACGAATGGCTTCCGTAAGTAAACCGCCCTCGCCATAGCCTACATAACCCGGCGGTGAACCGATTAAACGGGAAACCGTGTGTTTTTCTTGGTATTCCGACATATTAATGGCAGTGAGGAATTGTTTGCCGCCAAAGATATGTTCGGCTATTTGAATAGCGGTTTCGGTTTTACCTACGCCACTTGGGCCGACCAGTAATAAGGCCCCTAACGGCGTACCGGCTCGGCGTAGATCAGCCATCGCGGTAAGTAGGTTTTTGTGAATTTGTTCAATGGCTTGGGATTGACCTTTAATGTTATCGTTTAGAATTTCAGGTAATTCGGTCAGCTTGGTTAATTCATCACCTGTCATGTTATTGACCGGAATACCGGTTAAATCGGCAATCACGGCAGTAATTTGCTTACTACCCACTTCGGCGTGAATGAGGCATTCTTCCGGTTTAATGGCTTCGTATTCGGCTTTTTTCTCTTGTAATTGATTGATCCATTGCTGACGTTCTTCTTCTGTATAGTCGGCTTCAGAATCAGAAAGTTTTTCACGCAATGCTAAGATTTCATCAACAAGCACTTTTTGTGTTTCAAAACGCGTAGAAAGTGCGGTCTTTTCTTCCGCTAATTCTGCAAGTTGCTTTTCTAATTTTGTTTTCACGCTACTATCAACGGTTTCACCAAGCTGATAATCACGATCAAACTCGTCAATCGCCACATTAATTTCATGGATCTTATTATCTAAATAACTCAAACGTTTCGGCGGTGTGTTTTTTGCTGTTGAAACACGCGCGCAGGCGGTATCTAAAATATCAATGGCTTTATCCGGCAATTTTTTTGCGGCAATATAACGTGCGGATAATTTAGTGACGGTTTCAAGCGCTTCACCTGTGATGTAAACGCCGTGCGTTTTTTCATAAAGCGGTTTCAGACCTCGTAAAATAACAATGCTTTCCTCAATAGAGGGTTCATCGACTTTCACTAATTGGAAACGGCGGGAAAGTGCCGGATCGCGTTCCACATATTTTTTATATTCAGTCCAAGTCGTCGCAGCAATAGTGCGAAGTTCACCACGAGCCAGAGCAGGTTTTAATAGGTTGGCAGCATCACTTCCGCCTTCATTGCCTCCGGCACCGATAAGCGTATGGGCTTCATCAATGAAGAGAACAATCGGTGTTGCACTATTTTTAACAAAATCAATGACGGCTTTTAAGCGTTTTTCAAATTCACCTTTAATAGACGCGCCTGATTGTAATGCGGCAAGATCAAGGCTCCAAAGCTCGACATTTTGTAAATGAGGCGGAACCTGTTTGTTTACGATACGTAATGCCAATCCCTCAATGAGTGCGCTTTTACCTACTCCCGCATCACCCACAACAATAGGGTTATTTTTTCTTCTGCGTGAAAGAATATCAATCATCAAATCAATTTCTTGATCACGCGCCAGCACGGGATCAATATTTCCGGCTAGTGCTTTCGCCGTTAAGTTTTCAGCGAAGCGGGCTAAATCGGATTGATCGGTATGTTTTGCGGTGGGGGTGGAGGTATTTTCTGGTGTGGTTTGAGATTCTGCGGAACCTTTTGCTAAGTTAAGTAAGGATTGTCGTAAGGTTTCTTTATTAATTTGATTTAAGAAGCTCGCAACGGAAGTTGGTAAATAGCGGGAGGCATTTAAGATAAGCGCTAAGAAAATGGTTGCGCTGCGAATTTGTGATTGTTCAAACTCAAGTGAACCAAGCAACCAAGCCTCTTGTAATGCTTCAATTAATAAAGGGGAAAAACTGGGTACTGAATCAATATTACTGTTGGAATGTTGATTGCCTCGCAATAAAAGTGCGGTCAATTCTTCATGAGAAATTTCAAGTTTATTTAAAATAAAACGTACATCTGAGAAGGGATTTTCTAATGATTTAAGTAACAAGTGTGCGGGGAGAATTTCCGATTCGCCACAACTAATCGCATACGCAGCAGATTCTTCTAACATTAATTTAGAGACATCGTTTAATGCGCCTAATGTTGCGCTCAAGTTAATTTTTATCATTATGTAGGCCCTCATATTTATAAAGCGGTTTAAAATATATCATAAAACTTAGATATTCTATTTTTTTACATTTAATTTAACCACAACTATTTTAATTATTTGGTTGGTACGCGCGGAGCATAGGGGAACCCAAACCGGCGTATTAGAGGAAGAAGCGATAGAACGGGCAACGGTTGAAGACGAAACCTCAAAAAGTGGCAACCATTACGAAAACACCCTATTCCTCATCCCCCATCACAAACCTTGGCGCAGCCCGCCAAAAACCCGCCCGATTATTCGCGGCACCCAAGTGGCGCATGTGGGTCGGCCCTGAGGGAGAAGAAATCTACTGTGACGAATGGGGCCGGGTCAAACTACAATTCCCGTGGGACAGACGGAGCAACGGAGATGAACACAGTTCTTGCTGGATACGGGGGCTTCAGGGCTGGGCGGGCGCCCAATACGGCAACATGATGATACCGCGAATCGGCGATGAAGTGCTGATCAAATACCTAAACGGCGACCCGGACCAACCGATTGTAGTGGGACGCACCTACCACAGCACCACCGAACCGCCCTATAAACTACCGGAACATAAAACCCGCACCACAATAAAATCCAAAACCCACAAAGGTAACGGCTTTAACGAACTGCGTTTTGAAGACGAAAAAGACCAAGAAGAGATTTTTATCTGTATTAGTAACACTATACGGTCAAAAATAAACTAATATGAAGTGAAATGAAATAGAAAAGCCCTGACATTACAGGGCTTTTAGCTATTTTTGAAATGAATTGAACTGTGGTGAAAGGCGGGTTTTTATTCCCACTCAATCGTTGCAGGTGGTTTTCCACTCACATCATACACCACACGGGAAATGCCATTTACTTCATTGATAATACGGTTGGAGATCTTACCTAATAAATCGTATGGTAAATGTGCCCAATGTGCGGTCATAAAGTCGATGGTTTCAACAGCACGGAGGGAAACAACCCAGTCATATTTACGACCGTCGCCCATTACACCAACAGATTTTACAGGAAGGAACACCGTGAAGGCTTGGCTGACTTTGTAATACCAATCTGCTTTGTGTAATTCTTCAATAAAAATCGCATCGGCACGGCGGAGTAGGTCACAGTATTCTTTTTTCACCTCTCCCAGTACACGTACACCTAAACCCGGGCCCGGAAATGGATGGCGGTTAAGCATTTCAGCAGGCAGACCTAACGCCAAGCCGATTTTACGCACTTCATCTTTGAAAAGTTCACGTAACGGCTCGACTAAGCCGAGTTTCATATAATCCGGCAGACCGCCCACATTATGATGTGATTTGATTACATGTGCTTTGCCTGTTTTGCTGGCAGCAGATTCGATTACATCAGGGTAGATAGTGCCTTGCGCTAACCATTTCACATTTGGCAATTTTTTTGATTCGTCATCGAATACATCTACGAAGACTTTACCGATAATTTTACGTTTCGCTTCCGGTTCGTCCACGCCGGCTAGTTCGCTTAGGAAACGATCTTCTGCGTTCACTCGGGTGATGTTTAAGCCGAATTTATTGCCGAACATTTCCATCACTTGATCGCCTTCGTTTAAGCGTAACAAGCCGTTATCCACAAATACACAGTGTAAGTTTTTGCCGATTGCACGGTGTAGTAATAATGCGACAACAGAGGAGTCCACACCGCCTGATAAGCCTAAAATCACTTCATCGTTGCCCACTTGTGCTTTAATGCGGGCTACTGCATCTTCAATAATATTTTCCGCAGTCCATTTGGTTTCGCAACCACAAATATTCACCACGAAATTTTTCAATAATTCCAAACCGCTTTTGGTGTGAGTTACTTCCGGATGGAATTGTACGCCGTAGAAATGGCGGCTTTCATCTGACATTGCTGCAATCGGACAAGTTGGGGTTGTACCGGTGATTTGGAAATTTTCCGGTAAACGGGTTACTTTATCACCATGGCTCATCCAGACATCCAGTTTGCCGTCACCATCATTTAGATGATCAAAAAGTGCGGTTGAATTTTCTAAAGAAACGGAGGCATAGCCAAATTCACGATGATCAGAGGTTTCCGTTAAACCGCCTAGTTGCATCGCCATCGTTTGCATACCATAGCAGATACCCAGTACCGGTATGCCTGCATTAAAGACGTATTCCGGCGCGCGTGGGCTGTTTTCTTCTGTGGTGCTTTCGGGGCTACCGGAAAGAATAATTCCCGTTGGATTAAATTCACGGATTTGCTCTTCCGTGACATCCCATGCCCAAAGTTCGCAGTAAACGCCAATTTCACGCACGCGGCGGGCAATGAGTTGGGTGTATTGAGAACCAAAGTCGAGGATTAGGATTTTATGGTGATGAATGTTTGTCATTTTTTACCTTAATAAAATGGTTAATAATGTAATTTTTGAATAATAGTTAAAATTTCGCTCATATCCTTGCCACAATAATCGGCTTCGGATTGGTCAATAAGTATTCGTTTTTCTTCGTAGGCAATTACAGGAATACCGGCAGATTTTGCCGCTTGAATGCCGAAAAAAGAAACCTCAATCGCTACAGTATTTTTTGCTTGCACACCTAGTTTTTCGAGGGTGTATCGATAAATTGTCGGATCAGGCTTACTACGTTCAAATTGTTCGCCACTGACAATGAAATCAAAGTGCTGAATAATATCACATTTTGTCAAAATATTCTGAATATGTTCAAGGCGGGAAGAGGAGGCTACCGCTAATTTGATGTGATGTTGTTTGGCAAAATCAATAATTTTTTGAATATCAGAACGGAAAATTGAAAGATAATTCACTGTTGAAAAAAGTTGGTTGAAAAAATCAAAATAGCGTCGTTTGATTTCTTCCAATGGTAATGATGAATTACTTAGTTTTTTCACGATTTCCGGAATTTCAGACAGCCCTTTCCCAACCACTTCCGAACGTTCGGACTGTGTTAAAGTGCGGTCGTGTTCTTTGATAGATTCGATAAACTTTGCTTGCAAGTTGTATTCTAAAAATTCGGTATCAACAATCACGCCATCCATATCAAAAATAATCGCTTGGAGCATGATAAAAATTCCTACATTATTAACAGTCTTTATTTTTATGAGAATGGCTTTGTAGTTGAATATATAAAAATAGTGGCTGAATAATAAACTAATAATGACAAAATATGTTTTCTATCATAACTATTCACTAGGTATTTATATTTTCTAATATATTTTGATATTTCGTCAAGTTTATACTAAGCCTAATTTTTCTAAAAATTCTTTTTCAGTTAATTTAGGCACATTGTTACCTAAGTAATAAAAAGAAGGTTTACGATCAATATAAATTTCTTGTTCTAAAGTAAATTCATTTTCCGAACAGAATAAACCTGCAGATAGTTCATAATTATTAGTACCCAATAAGTGATAATATAAGTGTGTTCCACATTTCTTACAAAACGCACGCTCCGCCCACTCTGAAGATTGATAACATTGAATGAAATCCTCTCCTAAAATATCTAACTTCTGTTGATAGGTTAAACTAAATAAAGGGCTACTATTCCAACGAACACAATTTCCACAGTGGCAAGCGTGAACATTTTTGTTTTTAGGTACGGAAATAGATACGGAACCACATAAACATTTACCTTTCATTTTTACTCCCTAAATTACTTACGTCCCAAAATAACAGGTGCGGCTTAATCAAAACTTCTTAAAGAACAACCGCACTTTATTTTTTAACAATTAATTCTTTACTGATAAATCATGATCTAACCTATATTTCATCAGTAGCAGTCTATCTGCCGCTCGCTATCCCATTCGATAATTCGGGGCTTCTTTGGTGATCGTCACATCATGAACGTGGCTTTCTTTAATACCTGCACCGCTGATTCGCACAAATTCCGCTTTGGTGCGGAGTTCGTCAATGGTGGCACAGCCCGTTAAGCCCATACAAGAACGTAAACCGCCCATTTGTTGGTGGATAATTTCTTTTAAATAACCTTTATATGGAATACGCCCTTCAATGCCTTCCGGTACGAGTTTATCGGCGGCATTGTCCGATTGGAAATAACGATCGCTTGAACCTTTTGACATTGCTCCTAAGGAGCCCATGCCGCGATAGGATTTAAATGCGCGCCCTTGATAAAGTTCGATTTCACCCGGCGCTTCTTCCGTACCGGCAAACATTGAGCCGACCATCACACAGCTTGCACCGGCGGCGATAGCTTTGGCAATATCGCCTGAGAAACGGATACCGCCGTCTGCAATAACCGGAATACCTCGATCTTTTAAGGCTTCCGCTGCATCGGCAATCGCCGTGATTTGTGGTACGCCCACACCAGTGACGATACGAGTGGTACAGATTGAGCCGGGGCCAATCCCCACTTTCACGGCGCTTGCTCCGGCATCAGCCAGAGCAATTGCACCTTCAGCCGTCGCAATATTACCGGCGATGATAGGAAGATCTGGGTATTTGGCACGGGTTTCACGCACACGTTGTAGAACACCTTCGGAATGACCATGTGAAGAGTCGATTAACAATACATCGACGCCGGCCTTGACTAAGGCATCAATACGTTCTTCATTACCCGGGCCAGCCCCCACTGCCGCACCTACACGCAAACGCCCAAATTCATCTTTACAGGCGTTCGGTTTGCTTTCGGCTTTTTGGTAGTCTTTTAAGGTGATCATCCCTTTTAGTTTGAAATCATCATTGACCACCAACACTTTTTCTACCCGATTTTCGTGCATTAAACGGAAAATTTCTTCACGGGTTGCCCCTTCTTTAACCGTAACTAAACGGTCTTTCGGCGTCATAAAATCAGCGACTGTTTTACTTAAGTCTGAGATAAAACGGGTATCACGGCCGGTGATAATGCCGACCAAGTTTTTATCCGCATCAACCACCGGATAACCGGCGAAACCGTTTTTCTTGGTAAGTTCGGCCAATTCTGCAAGAGTAAGGGTTGGTGAAACGGTAACCGGTTCGGAAACGATACCGCTTTCAAATTTTTTCACTTTACGTACCCGATCTGCTTGGCGTTCAATCGACATATTTTTGTGAATAAAGCCAATCCCGCCTTCTTGGGCAAGGGAAATTGCCAATTTGGTTTCGGTGACTGTATCCATTGCCGCAGAGAGCATAGGGATATTCAGGCGAATTGTTTTAGTGAGTTGGGTCGAAAGATTAGCCGTGTTTGGAAGCACGGTAGAATGTGCCGGGACAAGGAGAACATCATCAAAAGTGAGGGCTTCTTTTTTGATTCTAAGCATAGCAATATTTCCGTCGTTAAAAGTGAATGTTAAAAAATATTGCGGCGGGATTATACAGATTTTGCACCATTTTGAAAACGAAATTTTTCGATTTTATGCTATGATTCGCAAACGTTTTCGTGATGGGAAAAAGTATGAATTTGGTATTATTAACCAGTTTGTCCGATTGCACACCTAAAGTGCGGTCAGAATTGGCGACATTTTCGCAAAATGTGGCTTTTGATGTGCAGCAGTGGCGAGAGTTGGGGCTAAACATTGAAGAACATACCTCACACTACCAATTAATACCGCAATTACCTCTACTCAATTTACAGCAAATTTCAACCGCTCTTTTACCCTATCGGATACATTATGAACCGGTCATTTCCTCTACTAACGAATGGATTTTGCAAAATATTGCTCATCTTCATAAAGGCGATCTTTGTCTTGCGGAATATCAAACGGCTGGTCGTGGGCGGCGTGGTCGTCAATGGTTGTCACCTTTTGCTGGTCAAATGATTTTCAGTTTTTACTGGACATTCGATCCTAAAAAATCGCTCGAGGGATTGAGTTTAGTCGTAGGGCTTGCGATTGCCGAGACGCTTGGTGTGCAAGTGAAATGGCCGAATGATATTTTATTTGATGGGCGGAAACTTGGCGGTATTTTAGTTGAGATTGCGAGCCATAAGAATGGATTACTTAACTTAGTGATTGGCGTAGGAATTAACGTATCTTTACCTGCGCAAGCGGAAATTAGTCAGCCCTATGCGCAGTTGTGTGAAATTAATCCAAATATTGATCGGCAAGCTTTATTTCCAACGCTCATTCAACATTTGTATAGGCGCTTAGCTCGTTTTGAAAAAGAAGGCATTGATGCTGAATTTCAACAAGTATGGCGAAGACACAATGCCTTTTTCAATAGCGAAGTAAATGTGATAACCGAACAGGGCATAATCTCAGGCATTGAGCAGGGCATTGATAAACGGGGATATCTACAGTTGTTATGCGAAAATGAATTACGAACTTTTAATGGCGGTGAGGTATCACTTCGTCGAAAATAAGTGCGGTTAAAATCTCCAGTGTTTTTAACCGCACTTGATTTAAATCACTTTTTGTACGAGGGCGGAAACATCTTCCGCAAATTGCTCCTGCGTCGCCATTTGGGCTATCTGCTCGTGGGAATAGGTTTTGCCGTTATACACCGCTACAATACTGGTATCGCCGATTTGTAGGAAGTTATGCTCACCGAAATCGGTATAACGGGTTGCCCCAATGCTGATTACTGCTTTGGTCGGATAGTCAGCTTGCTTGAGCATTGCAGCGATATGGTTCATCGGACCTTCGTCCTGCTGATTGTTCATTCGATCCACAATCCAATCCAATAATTTTTGATGAAAATAGCTATACCCAACCGCAGGGCTGTCGATACCGTACTCATTCAATACGCCGTTGCGTTTGTGGAAACAGGCGATATGGTAATCGTCTAAGATACCGCCGGCGGTAAACTGATCGAGAGCGATCCAAGTGGGCGAAATGCCTTTCGATTTTTCGCCCCAATTCTTTTTTTCACAAATTTTACGAGCATTCGGACGGCGGATTGAGCAGTCATTATAAGCAGCAAAATGGGTTGGCTTTAATGCGATAACTTGCTGATTTTCATACTGAATATCGCAAATCAGCGCAATTTCCGGCTCAATTTGCAGGTTATCTGCATCATTTGGAAAGCAAATTTCGGTATTTGAAAGAGGATAGGTGGCAAGAAATTGGTATTCTCCAAGGTTATCACTTGGCACATAAAATGGAAAAATTGCTTTCGGTTGCACCGCTTCAACGGTTTTGACTTGCAAAAAATCCACCGCCTCGCCCGCCTGTTCTAAATGACCGGCAAAATTGCCTGCCACGCCTAAGCCGATAAATGTAGTGTTCATAGTGTTCTCCTTTTTTGTAAAAAATGGGTTAAATTCTACCGCTTGTGTGGTAAAAAATCAGTAGTAATAAGAATAAGAAAAACGCCTTAATTAGATTAGAAATAAAATATAGGAGGTTTTAATTATTATTTCTCTCAGACAAACAGGCGGATTTTCAGTAGAATTGGCGGAATATTGTATAATGATTGCACTTAAATAGGGAGTGAAAGATGAGCAAAGAACAAGAACGTGCGGAATTACATAAAACGATTTGGAGTATTGCCGAAGAATTGCGTGGGAGCGTAACAGGCTGGGATTTTAAATCCTATGTATTGGGAATGCTATTTTATCGCTTTATTTCTGAAAATCTGACGAACTATATCAATCAAGGCGAATGGAAAGCCGGTAATCCTGATTTCGACTATGCCAAATTAGATAATCAAACGGCGGAATATGGTCGGGAGCAAACGGTGCAATCCAAAGGTTTTTATATTTTGCCGAGCGATCTTTTTGAGAATGTGCAACAAAATGCCCCATTACATCAAGAAAATCTGAATGAAATTCTGAGCCGAGTGTTTAAAAATATTGAAAATTCTGCGCTGGGCGAAGAAAGTGAGGACGATTTCAAAGGGCTGTTTGCCGATATTGATGTCAATAGCAATAAACTCGGCTCAACAGTGCTGAAGCGTAACGAACGGCTGACCAAAATTCTCAATGCGGTCGCTTCCTTAAAATTGGGCGATTATCAAGAGAATAACAACGATCTATTTGGTGATGCCTACGAATACTTAATTGCAATGTACGCCAGCAATGCAGGAAAATCGGGCGGCGAGTTTTTTACGCCGCAGGAAGTATCGGCATTATTGGCGAAAATAGTGATTGGCGATAAAACGCACATCAACAAAGTCTATGATCCGGCGTGTGGAAGCGGGTCGTTATTGCTGAAATTTGCCAAAGTGCTGGGTAAAGATAAGGTTCGGCAAGGCTTTTTTGGGCAGGAAATCAATATCACCACCTACAACCTTGCCCGAATCAATATGTTTTTGCACGATATTAACTACGAAAAATTTGATATAGCCCTAGGTGATACCCTTATCGAACCACACCATTGGGACGATGAACCTTTTGATGCGATTGTTTCCAACCCGCCTTACTCAATCAAATGGGAAGGAGATAATAATCCGCTCTTGATTAACGACCCCCGTTTTGCACCGGCAGGTATTCTTGCACCAAAAAGTAAGGCGGATTTGGCCTTTACGATGCATATGCTCCATTGGTTATCGACCGACGGCACGGCGGCAATCGTTGAGTTTCCCGGCGTATTGTATCGGGGCGGAGCAGAGCAGAAAATCCGCCAGTATCTCATCGATAACAACTATGTGGATACCGTAATCCAGCTACCTGCCAACCTGTTTTTTGGCGTTACCATTGCAACTTGCATTATTGTGCTGAAAAAGAGCAAAGCCGATAATGCCGTTCTCTTTATTGATGCAAGCGGTCAGTTTGTGAAAGGCGGTAACAAAAATAAACTCTCTGAGGAGAATATTGCCACCATTTATCAAGCGGTAAAACAACGGCAAAATCAACCGCACTTTGCCGAGCTGGTTGAAAATAAAAAGATTGGCGAAAATGACTATAACCTCTCTGTTTCAAGCTATGTTGAGCAAGAAGACACGAGCGAGAAAGTGGATATTACAGAACTCAATACCCGTATTGCTGACATCGTCAAACATCAAGCCGAACTGCGTACCGCCATTGATAAGATTGTGGCGGAGATTGAGGGAAAATGATGAAACCGATTCCCAATATTTTCGAGCGTAACTAATTAAATATTAAGTTAGCACTTTCTAGAATGGAAATAGTTTAAATGGAAGGTTGAAGAATCTAAAAGCTACTAATGATGATTAGGCAAGAGCGGTCGATTTCTGGCTGATTTTTACAAAATAGAGAAAAGAGAATGAACGAAATTGAAAAAATGATAGAAAGTCTTTGCCCTGATGGGGTGGAGTTTAGGGAGCTACGAGATATTTGTACTCCGTTAAGAAAAGCAACGCTGAAGGTAAGTGAATTGTTAGAAGATGGTGAATATCCTGTTATAAATTCTGGTCGAAACTTGTATGGGTATTATAACAAATATAATAATGAGGGGAATGCTCTTATTGTTGCTGCTCGTGGAGAATATGCAGGTTTTATAAATTATATAGATACAAAATTTTGGGCTGGCGGTTTATGCTATCCATATCGTTCAAGAGATGAAAAAATGCTTTTAACCAAATTTGTCTATTATATTTTAAAAGTAAATGAAATAGACATTATGGAAAAATTAGTGTCTAGAGGAAGTATTCCTGCTTTAAATAAATCAGATTTAGATTTATTCAAAGTCCCCGTTCCCCCACTCGAAATTCAACAAAAAATTGTAAAAGTGCTTGACATTTTTACCGAGCTGGAAGCTACGCTGGAAGCTGAACTCACTGCCAGAAAACAACAATATGAGTATTACCGAAATAACCTTTTAACATTTGATAATGGGGATTCTCACCCACTGAAAAAATATTTAGAGGAACTTTGCTCGCAAGGTGTGCCTTGTAAGATATTACCTGAAATTTCTGTGAACTTAGACAGAATCAGAAAGCCAATATCATCTTCGAAAAGGGTAAAAGGGGAATATCCATATTATGGGGCTTCGGGTATCGTTGATTTTGTTGAACATTATATTTTTGATGGAGATTATTTACTGATCTCAGAAGATGGTGCTAACCTATTAGCAAGAAGTACACCTATTGCGTTCTCAATTTCAGGGAAAAATTGGGTAAATAATCACGCCCATATTATAGAGTTTAGAAATGATGTTACTAGAAAGTTTGTAGAGTATTATATAAATTCTATTGATATATCTAAATTTATATCGGGAGGAGCTCAGCCAAAATTAAATCAAGAAAATTTAAATAAAATAGAAATTCCATTTCCCCCACTCGAAATCCAACAAATGATCGTCGATATTTTGGATAAATTTGATAAATTGGTAAATGATTTAACCACAGGCTTGCCTGCGGAAATCAATGCACGTCGGCAGCAGTATGAATATTATAGGAATACACTTTTAACCTTTAAAGAGAGATAAATTTATCTCCATCATTGGCATTATTTCAATTTCTTGAATTATGATTAGCTTATTATAGAAAACTAAACAATAAACGAGGCAAAAAATGAACTATCTTGATTTGGTATTGGAAAATCCTGAAAGCTCGGTAGTGGCAAAATATGAGCGGGATAATGCTGTTCAGGAAGATAGCTATCAGAGTGAAGCACAGCTTGAACAAGCCTTTATTCAGCAACTGACTTCGCAAGCCTATGAACGTTTATTTATCCATACCGAGCAAGATTTAATTGCCAATTTACGCCGACAGTTAGAGCGGTTAAATCATTATGCGTTTAGCGAAACCGAGTGGAAACACTTTTTTAATGAAGTGATTGCCAATAAGAATAGTCATATTGCCGATAAAAGTGAAATCATTCAACAAGATGAAATCCAGCTTTTAACCTGTGATGACGGTACAACGAAGAATATTCGTTTGGTGGATAAAGAGGATATTCACAATAACCATTTGCAAGTGCTAAATCAGTATGAGGTGAATGATACGCCTCGTCAAAATCGCTATGACGTTACTGTATTGGTGAATGGTTTGCCATTGGTGCATATTGAGTTAAAACGGCGTGGGGTCGATATTCGGGAAGCCTTTAACCAAATTAATCGTTATCAGCGGGAAAGTTTTTGGGCGGGTAGCGGGCTGTTTGAATATGTTCAGTTATTCGTGATTTCTAACGGTACGCTCACTAAATATTATAGTAATTCAACCCGTGATAGCCATTTAAAAGAGCAACGCAATAGTCATCGGCGTAAGCAGAAAACCAGTAACAGTTTTGAGTTTACTTCGTGGTGGGCAGATGCGGAAAATAAGCCGATTACCGAGTTAATGGATTTCACCAAAACCTTTTTTGCTAAGCATAGCTTGCTAAAAATTCTGTTTCGCTATTGTGTGTTTACATCTGACCGTTTGTTATTGGTGATGCGCCCTTATCAGATCGTTGCTACCGAGCGTATTTTAAATAAGTTACAGATTGCACAAAATTATAAGCAATTAGGTTCGATCGATGCAGGCGGTTATATTTGGCATACAACGGGGAGTGGTAAAACTTTAACCTCATTTAAAACGGCGCAACTTGCCAGCCAGTTACCTTTTATTCATAAAGTGTTGTTTGTGGTCGATAGAAAAGATCTTGATTACCAAACAATGAAAGAGTATGACAAATTCCAGCAAGGGGCGGCGAATAGCAATACCAGCACCAAAATTCTTGCCAAGCAACTGGGCGACCCTAATGCTAAGATTATTATTACGACCATTCAAAAACTGGCGATATTTATTAAACGCCACGGTAGCCACGCTGTTTTTAATGAAAATATTGTGCTTATTTTTGATGAATGTCATCGTTCACAATTTGGTGAAATGCACCAAGCAATTACTAAAGCATTTAAAAAGTATGCGTTATTTGGCTTTACGGGGACACCGATTTTTGCCCAAAACGCACAGCAACAGTCATCGGTATTTTCACCATTACAGACTACAACGGCACAGACGTTTGGCACAAAGCTCCATACTTATACGATTGTGAATGCAATCGCAGATAAAAATGTGTTGCCGTTTCGGGTGGATTATGTCCGTACGGTGAAAGAAGCTGATAATGTGGAAGATAAGAAAGTTGCCGATATTGATCGGGAGCGGGCGTTGAATGCCCCTGAACGTATTCATAATATTGTCGCCTATATTTTACAGCACTTTGCTCAGAAAACCCTTCGCAATAAATCTTACTTTTTTAACCGCTTGTCAAACATTGAACATCTTGCTTCTGCCACAGATCGCCACTCAATAGAAGAAATCAAAACGAAAATTCGTCTAAGTGGTTTTAACTCGATTTTTGCCGTGAGTTCAATTGATGTGGCAAAGCACTATTATCAAACATTCAAACAGCAACAAGCACAATTACCTGAAGCACAAAGGCTAAAAATTGCTACGATTTTTAGCTACGGTGCAAATGATGAGCTTGATGATGACAATATTGACGATGAGAATTCAGAAAATACCGAAGGACTGAGCGTGAGTCATCGGGATTTTTTAGACAATGCGATTGCCGATTACAATCGGTTATTTAATACCAATTACGATACATCAGCGGAAAAATTCCAAAATTATTATCGTGATGTATCGTTGAGAATGAAAAATCGTGAGATTGATTTGTTAATTGTCGTGAATATGTTTTTAACGGGCTTTGATGCGACAACGCTCAATACGCTTTGGGTCGATAAAAACTTGAAAAATCACGGCTTGCTACAAGCCTATTCCCGTACCAATCGGATTTTAAATTCGGTAAAACGCTTTGGAAATATTGTTTGTTTTCGCAATCTGGAAAAAGCAACTAATGACAGTATTGCTTTATTTGGTGATAAAGAAGCTGGCGGTTTAGTGTTGATGAAACCCTTTAAGGATTACTATGAGGGTTATGAAGACAATGGAAAGAAACGGCGTGGTTATAAGGATATTGTTGCGGAGCTTTTAGAAAAATTCCCTGTTGGTGAGCGCATTGAAAGCGAAAAAGCTAAAAAAGAATTTATTAAGCTGTACAGTAGTTTTTTAAAATTACAAAATATTCTTTCCGTGTTCGATCAATTTAAGAGCTTAGAGATTTTGACGGAGAGGAATATCCAAGACTATCATTCACTTTATATTGATCTTTACGAAGAGTTTCGTAGCACGAAAGAGGACGATGCAGAAAATATTAATGATGACATTGTTTTCGAAATGGAATTGATCAAACAAGTGGAAATTAATATTGATTATATCTTAGAGCTTATCCGTCAATACCATATTAAAAATGGTGAGGATAAAGAGTTGCTGATTAACATTGAGAAAGCGGTTGATTCCAGCGTGGAGCTACGCAATAAAAAAGGTTTAATTCAAACCTTCATTGCTTCGTTAACACCAAATGCAGAATTTGATGAAAGTTGGCGTTTTCATATTGAGCAAGCGAAACAAAAAGAGCTAGATGAAATTATCGACAAAGAAAATCTTAACCCTGAAGCAACACATCAATTTGTAAACAGTGCGTTTGAAAATGGTGTATTTAGTGAAGCAGGCACGTTGATTGATAAAGTCTTGCCGCCGATGTCTCGTTTTACCCCCGATAATCAGCGTAGCAAAAAACTCCAGACCGTTTTGGATAAACTCAAAGCCTTTTTTGAGCGTTTTTTTGGGATCTAGTTAGATAAAACATTCAAATATTGAAGCAATTTTCAACATATTGATTGTGATTTCACCAGACGGTCACTTTTTTGAAATTTTTTGCGATTTTTTTGCAAAAACCGCTTGCATTGTTTTTCATTTTCCCTATAATGCGCACCACACAACGACGCGCTGTTGTGAAGTAAGAAGATTTGCCGGTGCGTCGTTATTTTTTGCTCTTTAACAACGAATCAGACAATCTGTGTGGGCACTTGTTAATAGACTTGTTAAAATATTTTTAATTTTGAAGTCTTAATAGGTGCTTAAACTAGAAATTCATTATTACTTTTTATAGTAGTGTATATTAATAGCTAAGCAGTTTATTGAGCGATTGAACTTTGAATTGAAGAGTTTGATCATGGCTCAGATTGAACGCTGGCGGCAGGCTTAACACATGCAAGTCGAACGGTAGCAGGAAGAAAGCTTGCTTTCTTTGCTGACGAGTGGCGGACGGGTGAGTAATGCTTGGGAATCTGGCTTATGGAGGGGGATAACTGCGGGAAACTGCAGCTAATACCGCGTAAAGTCTTTGGACTAAAGGGGGCGTTTGCTCTTGCCATAAGATGAGCCCAAGTGGGATTAGGTAGTTGGTGGGGTAATGGCTCACCAAGCCGTCGATCTCTAGCTGGTCTGAGAGGATGACCAGCCACACCGGGACTGAGACACGGCCCGGACTCCTACGGGAGGCAGCAGTGGGGAATATTGCGCAATGGGGGGAACCCTGACGCAGCCATGCCGCGTGAATGAAGAAGGCCTTCGGGTTGTAAAGTTCTTTCGGTGATGAGGAAGGCAGTTTGGTTAATAGCCAAGCTGATTGACGTTAGTCACAGAAGAAGCACCGGCTAACTCCGTGCCAGCAGCCGCGGTAATACGGAGGGTGCGAGCGTTAATCGGAATAACTGGGCGTAAAGGGCACGCAGGCGGATTTTTAAGTGAGGTGTGAAAGCCCTGGGCTTAACCTGGGAATTGCATTTCAGACTGGGAATCTAGAGTACTTTAGGGAGGGGTAGAATTCCACGTGTAGCGGTGAAATGCGTAGAGATGTGGAGGAATACCGAAGGCGAAGGCAGCCCCTTGGGAATGTACTGACGCTCATGTGCGAAAGCGTGGGGAGCAAACAGGATTAGATACCCTGGTAGTCCACGCTGTAAACGCTGTCGATTTGGGGGTTGGGGTTTAACTCTGACGCCCGTAGCTAACGTGATAAATCGACCGCCTGGGGAGTACGGCCGCAAGGTTAAAA
Source organism: Rodentibacter caecimuris (assembly GCF_001019715.1). Classification (GTDB taxonomy): domain Bacteria; phylum Pseudomonadota; class Gammaproteobacteria; order Enterobacterales; family Pasteurellaceae; genus Rodentibacter; species Rodentibacter caecimuris. The sequence continues at coordinate 319,553 of NZ_BBXJ01000001.1, read as the reverse complement.
CTCAAATGAATTGACGGGGGCCCGCACAAGCGGTGGAGCATGTGGTTTAATTCGATGCAACGCGAAGAACCTTACCTACTCTTGACATCCAGAGAATCCTGTAGAGATACGGGAGTGCCTTCGGGAGCTTTGAGACAGGTGCTGCATGGCTGTCGTCAGCTCGTGTTGTGAAATGTTGGGTTAAGTCCCGCAACGAGCGCAACCCTTATCCTTTGTTGCCAGCGATACGGTCGGGAACTCAAAGGAGACTGCCGGTGATAAACCGGAGGAAGGTGGGGATGACGTCAAGTCATCATGGCCCTTACGAGTAGGGCTACACACGTGCTACAATGGCGTATACAGAGGGAAGCGAAGCAGCGATGTGGAGCGAATCTCACAAAGTACGTCTAAGTCCGGATTGGAGTCTGCAACTCGACTCCATGAAGTCGGAATCGCTAGTAATCGCGAATCAGAATGTCGCGGTGAATACGTTCCCGGGCCTTGTACACACCGCCCGTCACACCATGGGAGTGGGTTGTACCAGAAGTAGATAGCTTAACCGTAAGGGGGGCGTTTACCACGGTATGATTCATGACTGGGGTGAAGTCGTAACAAGGTAACCGTAGGGGAACCTGCGGTTGGATCACCTCCTTACCGAACGAGCTATAGTAAGTGTCCACACAGATTGGCTGAGAGTTGTAGACAAGATAGAGAGCGGAAATCAACATTGTCCTTGGGTCTGTAGCTCAGGTGGTTAGAGCGCACCCCTGATAAGGGTGAGGTCGGTGGTTCAAGTCCACTCAGACCCACCACTCTAAGAGTGAGTGAAGTAAGGGCAAGTATCTGCAAATTAATGATAACTGGGGATATAGCTCAGCTGGGAGAGCGCCTGCCTTGCACGCAGGAGGTCAGCGGTTCGATCCCGCTTATCTCCACCACTTATCATCGTTAAGTAAATGTTGCATTGATAGAAAATGGTATTGCGTTTACTTAACGATGATAACTGAAAAGTTTTATCTTCTGTTCTTTAAAAAATTGGAAACAAGCTGAAAACTGAAGAGACTTTTAAGTTCCAAAAGGAATAGAGGAAGTCTGAGTAGAAAAATCTTGACTGGAGAAAGGCAGTCAAGTGTTTAGTTGAATTAAAGATTCGCTTCAAGATGTAGGCCTGACTGAGTAGGCAGGCTGAAAACATTTGAGGTTGTATAGTTAAGTGACTAAGCGTACAAGGTGGATGCCTTGGCAATCAGAGGCGATGAAGGACGTGCTAATCTGCGAAAAGCTTGGATGAGTTGATAAGAAGCGTTTAATCCAAGATATCCGAATGGGGAAACCCGATGGATGAAGAATCCATCATTTCATTATGAATTCATAGTAATGAAAAGCAAACCGGGAGAACTGAAACATCTAAGTACCCCGAGGAAAAGAAATCAACCGAGATTCCGTGAGTAGCGGCGAGCGAAGGCGGAAGAGCCGGTAAGTGATAGTGAGCGTGTTAGGAGAATGAGTTGGGAAGCTCAACCGTAGGGGGTGATAGTCCCGTATCTTAAAACATGTTGATGGTACTAAGCTTACGATAAGTAGGGCGGGACACGTGATATCCTGTCTGAAGATGGGGGGACCATCCTCCAAGGCTAAATACTCCTGATTGACCGATAGTGAACCAGTACTGTGAAGGAAAGGCGAAAAGAACCCCGGCGAGGGGAGTGAAATAGAACCTGAAACCTTGTACGTACAAGCAGTGGGAGCCTGAAAGGGTGACTGCGTACCTTTTGTATAATGGGTCAGCGACTTATATTTTGTAGCAAGGTTAACCGAATAGGGAAGCCGAAGGGAAACCGAGTCTTAACTGGGCGATTAGTTGCAAGGTATAGACCCGAAACCCGGTGATCTAGCCATGGGCAGGTTGAAGGTTGGGTAACACTAACTGGAGGACCGAACCGACTAATGTTGAAAAATTAGCGGATGACTTGTGGCTGGGGGTGAAAGGCCAATCAAACCGGGAGATAGCTGGTTCTCCCCGAAATCTATTTAGGTAGAGCCTTGAGCGGACACCTTCGGGGGTAGAGCACTGTTTCGGCTAGGGGGCCATCCCGGCTTACCAACCCGATGCAAACTGCGAATACCGAAGAGTGATACTCAGGAGACACACGGCGGGTGCTAACGTCCGTCGTGGAGAGGGAAACAACCCAGACCGCCAGCTAAGGTCCCAAAGTGTATGTTAAGTGGGAAACGAAGTGGGAAGGCTTAGACAGCTAGGATGTTGGCTTAGAAGCAGCCACCATTTAAAGAAAGCGTAATAGCTCACTAGTCGAGTCGGCCTGCGCGGAAGATGTAACGGGGCTCAAACATAGCACCGAAGCTGCGGCATCAGGATTAATCCTGTTGGGTAGGGGAGCGTTGTGTAAGCGGATGAAGGTGTATCGGGAGGTATGCTGGACGTATCACAAGTGCGAATGCTGACATAAGTAACGATAAAACGGGTGAAAAACCCGTTCGCCGGAAGACCAAGGTTTCCTGTCCAACGTTAATCGGGGCAGGGTGAGTCGGCCCCTAAGGCGAGGCTGAAAAGCGTAGTCGATGGGAAACGGGTTAATATTCCCGTACTTGGTAAAGCTGCGATGTGGGGACGGAGCAGGTTAGGTTAGCGTGCTGTTGGATATGCACGTTTAAGTTGGTAGGTGGGGTGCTTAGGCAAATCCGGGCGCTTATTAACACCGAGAAATGATGACGAGGCCTCAAGGGGCTGAAGTAACTGATACCACACTTCCAGGAAAAGCCACTAAGCTTCAGGCTTTATTAAACCGTACTGAAAACCGACACAGGTGGTCAGGTAGAGAATACTCAGGCGCTTGAGAGAACTCGGGTGAAGGAACTAGGCAAAATAGCACCGTAACTTCGGGAGAAGGTGCGCCGGCGTAGCTTGTAGCCCCTAGCGGGTGAAGGGTGAACCGGTCGAAGATACCAGCTGGCTGCAACTGTTTATTAAAAACACAGCACTCTGCAAACACGAAAGTGGACGTATAGGGTGTGATGCCTGCCCGGTGCTGGAAGGTTAATTGATGGTGTAATCGAAAGAGAAGCTCCTGATCGAAGCCCCAGTAAACGGCGGCCGTAACTATAACGGTCCTAAGGTAGCGAAATTCCTTGTCGGGTAAGTTCCGACCTGCACGAATGGCATAATGATGGCCAGGCTGTCTCCACCCGAGACTCAGTGAAATTGAAATCGCCGTGAAGATGCGGTGTACCCGCGGCTAGACGGAAAGACCCCGTGAACCTTTACTATAGCTTGACACTGAACATTGAATTTTGATGTGTAGGATAGGTGGGAGCCTTTGAAGCGGTCACGCCAGTGATTGTGGAGGCGTCCTTGAAATACCACCCTTTAACGTTTGGTGTTCTAACGAAGATTGCGGAACGCGGTCTCGGACAGTGTCTGGTGGGTAGTTTGACTGGGGCGGTCTCCTCCCAAAGAGTAACGGAGGAGCACGAAGGTTTGCTAATGACGGTCGGACATCGTCAGGTTAGTGCAATGGTATAAGCAAGCTTAACTGCGAGACGGACAAGTCGAGCAGGTACGAAAGTAGGTCATAGTGATCCGGTGGTTCTGAATGGAAGGGCCATCGCTCAACGGATAAAAGGTACTCCGGGGATAACAGGCTGATACCGCCCAAGAGTTCATATCGACGGCGGTGTTTGGCACCTCGATGTCGGCTCATCACATCCTGGGGCTGAAGTAGGTCCCAAGGGTATGGCTGTTCGCCATTTAAAGTGGTACGCGAGCTGGGTTTAGAACGTCGTGAGACAGTTCGGTCCCTATCTGCCGTGGGCGTAGGAGAATTGAGGGGGGCTGCTCCTAGTACGAGAGGACCGGAGTGGACGCACCACTGGTGTTTCGGTTGTGTCGCCAGACGCATTGCCGAGTAGCTAAGTGCGGAAGAGATAAGTGCTGAAAGCATCTAAGCACGAAACTTGCCTCAAGATGAGTTCTCCCAGACTTAGAGTCTGTAAGGGTTGTTGGAGACGACGACGTAGATAGGTGGGGTGTGTAAGTGTAGTGATACATTGAGCTAACCCATACTAATTGCCCGAGGGGCTTAACTATACAACGCTCAAGTGTTTTTGGGCGGCTAGTGTGAAGTACAACGAATTAAAGTATACCGTAATCAGTCATCAGCTTGTATCCGATAGAACAGATGAAAAAGATAAAAGAGATAAAACGAGATAAAAAGATAGAACAAGATAAAACTTGAAGAGAAGAAGTTATCGAAGAATTATCCCGGCGGCGAGAGTGCAGTGGTTCCACCTGAATCCATCCCGAACTCAGAAGTGAAATGCTGTAATGCCGATGGTAGTGTGGGGTATCCCCATGTGAGAGTAGGGCACTGCCGGGTGTATACTATACAATCCCCCTGAATCGAGCGGTTCAGGGGTTTTTGTTATATGTAGAAAATGTTCTTTATACATTTTTAGTTAGCCAAAATACAGTTTTGAAAGATATCAAATTTTCATTTTCACAAATAACGTTAAAATTAACAAAAAAATCCATACGTAAAACGTACGGATTCGAGATAGAAGATTATTTTTACTGTTTTTATGCAACTCTCCTACTCATCTTTTATTAATAAAAGATATGTTCAATAATTAGATATTTTTCTGGAATATAATTTTGCTTAAGATGTCACCCAAATAAGTTTTGCCAGAAGCTTTGTATAAATTCCCTTTCCTTACAAAACTCCGAATCTGACACAATCGGTGGTTGTCCGATTAAATTAAGATGATGGATTTTATTACGTAAATCTACATAGCATTGCTTTAATTTTTCACAATCAGAGACGGAAATCACTTGAACACTTGCCATATCGTCAAAAATTCTCACATTATCCGACCATTTTGTTAGACTTGGGTTTTGTTGTGCATGAGCCAGCATTAAATATTGTGCGATAAACTCAATGTCGGTAATCCCACCACGATCCGTTTTTATATTAAATTCACCTTCTTTAGACTTAGAAAGAGTTTCATACATTTTTTCTCGCATTTCTTGGATATCCATTTTGAGTTGGATTACATCTCTTGGTGTAGCGAGAACTTTTTGTCTAATTTGCTCAAATTTTTGGCGTAACGGTTCATCACCAAATACCGCCCGACTTCTGACTAAGGCTTGCTTTTCCCAAGTCCAAGCTTCATTTAATTGATAATTTTCAAAGGCTTCTAAAGAACAGCCCAGTAAACCGGCATCTCCGGATGGGCGTAAGCGCATATCGACGTCATACAATACTCCGGCACTGGTATTAAGACTAAAAATACTCACAATTTTTTGCGCTAAGCGTAAGTAAAACTGATTGCTATCAATAATTTTTTTTCCGCCTATGGTTTGGCTTTCAACAGCTTTATAAAGAAAAACAAGATCGAGATCGGATTTATAACCTAGTTCAATCCCTCCAAGTTTGCCATAACCAATAACTAAAAACCCTTTTTCACCATCTTGCAAATGTTGAGGCACACCAAAGCGGGTTGAAACCTGTTTCCAAGCTAAGTTGATTACGGAGGCGATGATTGCTTCTGCTAGATAAGTAAGGTGATCGCTGACTTTCATTACAGGTAACACGCCCAAAATATCAGCCGCTGCCACACGTAATAATATAGCCTGTTTAAATTGACGCAGTGCATCAATAAATTGTTCCTCATCCTCTTCCGGAAGTCGGAGCAAATATTGTTGAAGTTCATTAGGATATTGTGTGAAAGGTATTGGGTTACGTAAACTTTCAGTGTTAAGTAGTTCATCTAACAAAATTGGGTGGCGCGCTAATTGGTCGGCAATTAACTGAGATTTTGCACAAAGATTTACCACTTGCTGCAAAGCTTGCGGATTCTCGAGAAGTAATTCTAAATAAGTCGTTCGACTGGAAATTTTCTCAATAATGTGCAGCATCCGAGATAGTAAAGTGCGGTCACTTTCTTGTTTAAAAATGAGAGAAAATATCTTGGGCATTAATTGTGCCAGTACATCCCGTCCACGGTTTCCAATAATACGTCGCTTTAGGCTTTCTTTAAATTGTCCTAGTTTATCTAAAATTTCACTAATGTAATCGGATTGAATGCTACTTTCTTCCAACATTTGTGTGATTTCATCAAAGTCCGCTTCAAGAAAATCCTGCCATTGATTTTCTTTATCGTTATTTTCATCGTTTTCCTCACCAATAAGATGATCGAAAACCGACCGCACTTTTTCTTGCATTTGCTGTAAAGTGCAGTAGAAATCTTGCCAGTTTTCCATTGGATAGGTGCGCTGAATCGCAATATTTTGCTCGTTGAAACTTGTAAAGTTTCGACAGGCTGTGATTAAACGTTGTTGATCGATTTCATTAGTCGGTAGGGTTTGGGTTTGTTGATCATTAATTGCTTGTAAAATATTTTCTACTCTTCGCAAAAAAAGATAGCTTTCATGTAAAGCGTGATGTTGTGTTTGACTAATAAGACCAAGTTTTGTTATTTCAGGTAAGATCTTAAGCAAGCTATGTTGCTGTAAAGCAATTTCCCTTCCACCACGAATCAGTTGGAAGACCTGTGCGATAAATTCCACTTCGCGAATACCGCCGGCACCGAGTTTGATATTATCTTTTAACCCGCGGCGGCGTACTTCCCGTTCAATTTTTCCTTTCATTTCACGCAGTGACTGAATGACGCTGAAATCAATATAACGGCGATAAACAAAGGGACGCAGCATTTTTTGTAAATACAGGCTATTCGGGTCATCCGATTTTTCGCCGAGAATACGCCCTTTAATCATCGCATAGCGTTCCCAATCCCGTCCCTGATCCTGATAATATTGCTCCATTGCGGCAAAACTTAATGCCAGCGCACCGCTTTCACCAAAGGGGCGCAGACGCATATCCGTGCGGTAAACAAATCCATCAGCGGTAAAATCATCCAATGCACTGATTAAACGTTGTCCGAGACGGGTAAAAAATTTTGCATTATCTACTGATTTTCTTGCATTGCTTCCCTCAATACGGGTTTCTCCCTGAGACGGATAAGTAAAAATTAAATCAATATCGGAAGAAAAATTCAGTTCAAATCCGCCCAGTTTACCCATACCAAGAATATAAAGCGGTTGTGGGTTACCTTGTTCGTCCACCGGTGTTCCCATTTCGGCACAAGCCTGACGATAAAGCCAATCACGTGCGCCAATGATAAGACTTTCTGCCAGTTCTGAGAGACGGATAAAAATTTCTTCTACAGTTGCCAAGTTGAGACTTTGACAAAAACTTAATTTCGCCATTTCTGTATTACGAAAAAACCGTAGAGTTTTATAAAATTCAGCCTCATCGGAAATTGCTGATAATTCGTTATTTAAGCGTTCTTGATATTGCTCACAGTCGGAAAATGTAGGGCTGGTTTCCCACCATTGTGCCAGTAAGTGCGGTTGTTTTTGTAAGACTTTTTCAACAAAGTCGGACATCGCAACGGCATAGCCTAATCTTCCGATAGGGTGGTTTTTATCTTCTTGGTGTTGTTGAATCGTTTGAGTAACGCCATTGGCATCAATTTCAGGAAAAGATTGGCATAAGATTATGCCAAGTGCGGTGAGTTTTTGTTTGCTAAGGGATAAAAGTGCGGTCATGTTGTTAACTTTTTATATTCTGATCGACAAGCTGTAAAACTTTCTCTTTCGCCTGTGTGGGCTGTAAGCTATCTAGCCATTGAATCGGCGTTTTCCAGCCTCGTAACCAAGTAATCTGACGTTTAGCCAGTTGGCGTGTGGCACAAATGCCTCGGAAGATCATTTCTTTGTGATCGTAATCGCCTTGCAAATATTCCCACATTTGGCGGTAGCCCACGCAACGGATAGACGGCAAATTCACGCTCAGATCGCCACGTGCATAGAGTTTTTCCACTTCCTCTTGAAAACCTAAATCAATCATTTTATGGAAACGCTGTTCAATGCGGGTATGCAAAATATGGCGATCTTCCGGTGCGATAGCAAATTGTAGAATATGATAAGGCAATGCTTCGCCCTTTTGTGCGGTGAGGTCGGTTAAGGATTGACCGGTAATATAAAATACTTCTAATGCACGATTAATCCGCTGTGAATCATTCGGATTAATACGTTGTGCCGAGACAGAGTCAATTTGAGCGAGTTCATGGTGTAATGCTGCCCACCCTTGTTGTGCCGCTTTCCGTTCAATTTCAGCCCGAATGGTTTCATCCGCGGAAGGCAAAGGGGAAAGCCCTTCGAGCAAGGCTTTGTAATAAAGCATTGTGCCTCCGACTAAAAGCGGAATTTTTCCTTGTGCGCTAATGTCCGCCATTTCGTGTAAGGCATCATCGCGAAAGTTCATGGCAGAATAGCTTTCAGCAGGATCTAAAATGTCGATGAGTCGATGGGGAGCTAAAGCAAGTTCTTCTTTAGAGGGTTTTGCCGTACCGATATCCATTCCTTTGTAGATTAAGGCAGAATCGACACTAATAATTTCCACCGGCAAATGTTGGCGTAATTGAATAGCTAAATCTGTTTTACCGGACGCCGTTGGGCCCATTAAAAAAATTGCAGTCGGTTTCATTTATAGCTCGTCTAATAAAGGTTGCCAATGAATGGGTTTGAGTAATTGCTCAAATTCAGCTCGATTGGTGTTATTGAGCAAGCGTTCTATCTCGCTTAATAAATTCACCGCATCGGCAAATACGGTCACGGTTTTGCTTTCTAATTGTGAGTAAAGTGCGGTTGAAAAAGGCGCTGAATTTTCCGAGTGATTTAAAATTGTCATCACACATTTTTGTAAATTTTGTGTGCGTAAAAAGCGGGGAACTTTGTTTAACGTTAAACGCCGTTGGGGTTTATTCTCGATAAACTCAAAACCCGCTTGGGCAAAATTTTCCGCCACTTTTTCCCATTGGCTAAATTGCTTTTCCGTTAAACGAAATACTATGGGGATCAACAAAGGTTGCAGCTCAATTTGTGGCTGCTGTAAAGCTAATTTCCATTGTAATTGTTGCAATTTTTCCAACGAAAGCAAAAAGTGATGTTGGTTTTGCTGTAATAAAAGTGCGCGGTTTTCAATCAGTGATAATGCCCGCAGATGTGTTGGATTTTCGTTTTTTTCCACCACTTGTTCTGACGTTTTGGGCTGAACAAGATTGTCATTGTCTTTGGTTGAGCCTAGCAATTCTCCATACAATCTTTGCTCGGTTTTACTCGGTTTTTCTGAACGATAGTTTTCCCAATAATCACGAGAGCCTTGATGAGACGTTCTATTGTCTAGCGAAAAGTGCGGTGGATTTTGCATAGGTTTTTCCGCAGAAACATTCTGGGTAAACATATTTTGTCCGGCTGACGCCCGATTGGGTTTATTTACCCAAGATGTCCCATAAGTCGGGGTGGGTTCTTTTATATCATTTTCTCGTAAATGTTTATCCGCACTTTGTTGAGGCAGTGTTGCTTGAAGTGATGGTTGATTGTTCAATGCATGATTTATCCCTTCATAAATAAAATCATGAATGAGTCGTTGTTGATGAAAACGTACTTCATGTTTTGTCGGGTGGACGTTCACATCCACCTCGTGAGGATTGAGATCAATAAATAGCACAAAGGCAGGGTGGCTTTCGTGGGGTAAATATTCTGCATAGGCTTGGCGAATTGCATGGGTAATGACTTTGTCACGCACCATGCGTCCGTTGATATAGCAATAATTCAGATCATTTTGTGAACGGCTGAAATCCGGGGTAGCAATCCAACCGGAAAGATGTAAATCATCGTATTTCCAATCAATACGCAGGGCATTTTTGACAAATCCTTCTCCACAAATTGCCGAAACCCGTTTGAGTTGTTGGGTAAGATCGGTAGCAGGGCGATATTGACGAATAATTTTGCCGTTATGGGTGAGGGTAAAGGCAATATTAAATTTAGCCAGTGCAATGCGGCGAATGACTTCATCAATATGGGCAAATTCGGTTTTGTCGGTGCGTAAGAATTTACGGCGTGCCGGAGTATTAAAAAACAGATTCGCCACTTCCACTGTTGTACCAACAGGATGTGAGGCTGGTTTGACAGTGGTTTCCATATCACGCCCTTGCGCATAAACCTGCCATGCTTCGGTTTGTTCTGCGGTGCGTGAAGTGAGGGTTAAACGGGAAACTGAACTGATACTTGCCAATGCTTCACCACGAAAACCTAAACTTAAAATAGACTCAAGATCTTCTAAATCAGCAATTTTACTGGTGGCATGGCGCGCAAGGGCAAGGCTTAATTCCTCTTTTGCAATGCCACAGCCATTGTCACGAATGCGGATCAGTGTTGCACCACCGTTTTCAATATCGACTTGAATTTTATTTGCGCCGGCATCTAAGCTGTTTTCAATCAATTCTTTCACCACAGAAGCAGGGCGCTCCACGACTTCTCCTGCGGCAATTTGATTGGCAAGTTGTGGGGAAAGAATTTTAATCGCCATTATTTTTCTCTCAGTTTAATTTTTTGACCGGTAATCACTTTACCATTTTTTAATGTTGGATTCAGTTTCAAAATTTGCTTCACCGGAATGTTATATTCCCGTGAGACCGCATAAATTGTCTGATCTTTTTTGATGGTATGATAGAGCGGAATATCCGCTTTTTTTCCATCAGTTTTACTTTTTTTCTTTTCGTCTGTATCTGTTTTGGGGTTGTCTTTTTTATCCGCAGGTTTTATTGTCGTTTTTTCGGCTTTTTGGGCTTCAACAATTTTTTGATTTTTACCGTTATTCGGGATTTTTATTGTTTCGCCAATCCATAATTCTTTACGTTTCAATTTGTTAAGCTGAATAATATCCGTTACTTTTACATCGTATTTATTGGCAAGACTGCCGATACTTTCACCGTTTTTCACTTTATGGCGAATACCGCTGTCTTTTACTTCCGAAGTGCGGTCGGTTTTTTCTGTATTTTTGTCGTTTGTTTTTTTATCGACAGAATCGGTTTCTTCCGGTTTTTTGTGTTTTCCGTTATCCGGAATTTTAATGGTTTCGCCCACCCATAAAGCTTTTCGTTTTAAATTATTGAGTGCCACTATATCGGCGATTTTCACATCATATTTATTGGCTAGACTGCCAAGACTCTCACCATTTTTCACTTTGTGGCGAATTAAACTGTCTTTCGTCAATAAAGTGCGGTTAGTTTTGCCGCTGTTTTCTTTATCATCATTTTCAAAGGCGACAAGTGATTTTAAATTGCCGTTACGATAGGCGACTAATCCCTCATAAATCATATAGGCGATGCGGCGGCGATAAGTCGGAGAATTGAGTTTTTGTTCTTCCTCGGCATTCGATAGAAAACCGGTTTCCACCAATACCGAAGGAATATCCGGTGAACGTAATACACCAAGGCTTGCATGCTGTGGTGTGCTACGGCTTAAGGTCGTGATTTTTGAAAAGCGGCGTAAAATATGTCTGCCGATTTCATAACCGGTACGTTGGCTGTGTCCAAACTGGAGATCGAGTACGGTTTGATCTAAATATTTATCGTTGTTATGAGAGAGAACTTTTCCGGCCCCGCCCAATAATTCGGAGCGTTTTTCATCGTCTTCCAACCATTGCCCCATTTCATCATTTGCCCGACGGTTTGACAGCACCCATACGGACGCGCCGCGTTGGTTGGAGTTAAGCGAGGAATCCGCGTGGATAGAAACCAGATAATTTGCTTTGAATTTGCGGGCTATTTCCGAGCGTTCAGGCACGGAGATGTAATAATCACCGTTACGGGTTAAGACAGCACGGAAATTCGGATCTTTATCCAATAAAGCCTTCAGTTCGCGTGCGATGGAAAGGGTCACATTTTTTTCATAAATACCAAGATTACGCCCGATTGCGCCGGGGTCTTTACCGCCATGACCGGGATCAATGGCTATTGTCCACTGTGCTGCAAAAGCCGTAGAGGCAAAAAGAGAGAATATTATCCCTAAAAAAAATGAAAATTTTGTGTTCATTGTGAATTGATAAAAAGATTATAGTTGTTGAATAATTTGCTCGCCCAGAGCATTTTGTGCGATTAATGTAATGTTTCGTGCATCATCATAGTAATCAATATTAACAAGCAAATCAGCCGGCGGAAGGATTCCGTCACCTTTTTCAGCCCACTCGATAAGGCAAATTGAATCTTTGGCAAAGTAATCACGAATCCCCATAAATTCTAATTCCTCCGGATCGGCAAGGCGATATAAATCAAAATGGTAAATCATTTTTCCGGTAATGTTGTATTCTTCCACTAGGGTATAAGTCGGGCTTTTTACATTACCTTGGAACCCTAAACCTTGTACCATGCCTCGTGTTAGTGTGGTTTTTCCCGCACCTAAATCACCGTTGAAATATAAAATAACGGCACGCTCGGTGTGGCATTTCAAAATAGTTTCGGCTAATTTTTTGCCAAAACGTAACATAGTGGATTCATCAGGAATGTATTGAGTTAATTCATTCATCTTGATTATGATTGTTAAAGTCAAAACTGGTGGGAATTCTACCGCACTTTTGTTTTTTTCGCTAAGGGGATTTTATCCGTATTAGAGGTTGTTTTATGGAAAACGTTCCATTGACTAGGAATAAAAATCCACCGCTTTTCAGCAGTGGATTAAGAATTTGGAGCGGGAAACGAGGCTCGAACTCGCGACCCCAACCTTGGCAAGGTTGTGCTCTACCAACTGAGCTATTCCCGCAGAGAGTACAAAATTGGAGCGGGAAACGAGGCTCGAACTCGCGACCCCGACCTTGGCAAGGTCGTGCTCTACCAACTGAGCTATTCCCGCAGTTCACATCAGTGAATGGGGCGCATTATACGAATATTTTTCTCTCTTGCAAGAGCAAATTTTTCAAAATGACTTAGCTGACTAAGTTTTCGTCAATCCAATTTAATGAAATGATCGCGATAATAGGCGAGTTCTTTAATGGATTCACGGATATCATCTAAGGCTAAATGCGTATTCGCCTTTTTGAAACCTTCTAAAATTTCAGGTTTCCAGCGGGCGGCAAGTTCTTTTAATGTGCTGACATCCAAATGACGATAGTGGAAATAATCGGCCAGATCCGGCATATATCGGTAAAGAAAGCGTTTATCTTGTGCAACACTATTGCCACAAATGGGCGAGGCACCTTTGGGTACCCAACGCTTCAAGAAATCCAAGGTTTGTAATTCTGCCGCCCGTTCGGTGAGTTTACTGGCTTTTACCCGTTCCACTAAGCCGTTTGCGGTATGCGTTTTCACACACCATTCGGACATTTTTCCTAATAAATCATTGCTTTGATGAATGGCAAGGACAGGGCCTTCAGCAAGAATGTTGAGATCTTTGTCGGTGACGATAGTTGCGATTTCAATAATGCGTTCTTTATCGGGTTCCAATCCGGTCATTTCTAAATCAATCCAGATCAGATTTTGTTTATCTAATTGCATAATATAAGGTATCCTATGTAAAAATTTTTTCCATTTTATCAAAATCGTCGTAAAAAACGACCGCACTTTTATGGCTAAACGTAAACTCACTCAAAATCAGTTCCGCCGAATTGAATTTAACAATGCCCGAACGCTTCATCGCCACAAGAAAAGAGAAATTGAATGGCAAGATGAAATGCTGGGGGTATCACAAGACGGCTTGGTGGTGACGCGTTATTCTATGCACGCCGATGTAGAAAATGCACAAGGGGAGATTTACCGCTGTAATTTACGCCGTACTCTGTCAAGTTTAGTGGTGGGCGATAGAGTCATTTGGCGGGAAGGAAACGAACAGTTACAAGGTGTGAGTGGGGTGATTGAAGCTATTCATCCGCGTGTAAATGAAATTTTACGCCCTGATTATTATGATGGATTGAAACCTATTGCCGCGAATATTGATCGTATTATTATTGTTTCCGCAGTGTTGCCGGTTTTTTCTCTTAATATTGTTGATCGTTATCTTGTGGTATGTGAAATTTCAGGTATTGAGCCGGTTATTGTCGTCAATAAAGGCGATCTTTTAACGGATGAAGAGGAAAAAAATATTGAACAACAACTGCAAATTTATCGTGACATCGGCTATCAAACCTTGATTATTTCTGCCTCAAACGGAAAAAATATGGAAAAACTAACCGCACTTTTAAGCAGTGGCACATCTATTTTTGTCGGGCAGTCCGGTGTCGGCAAATCCAGCTTGATCAATGCTATTTTCCCCAACGTCAATGCACAAGTAGGCGAGGTGAGTGAAAATTCGGGGCTGGGGCAACATACGACAACTTCCTCACGTCTTTATCATTTACCTCAAGGCGGAAATCTCATTGATTCGCCGGGGATCCGCGAATTTGGATTATGGCACTTAGATGCCGATCAAATCACCAAAGGATACCGAGAATTCCAATATGTCTTAGGTACTTGTAAATTCCGTGATTGTAAACATTTGAATGATCCGGGCTGTGCTTTACGTGAAGCGGTAGAGACTGGGAAAATTTCTCAGATTCGTTATGAAAACTATCACAAACTTATTGCAAGTTTATCCGAAACAAAGTCACAACGGCATTTTTCAACAAGTTAGCCGGAACTTAGAGTAAAATTTGGTTAATCGGATTAGAATGTTGATCTCACTTAAGTTTTTTTGCCTTTTTCCTTGATTATTTTGTTTTTAACAAGGATACTATGGCAGGTTTTGGATCTGACAGTTTTATAATTAAACTATTTATTAGTAGAGGTAACATTATGTTCTCAAAAGATGTAGAAATCACAGCACCTAACGGTTTGCACACTCGTCCTGCTGCGCAATTCGTAAAAGAAGCAAAAGGTTTTGCTTCAGACATTACTGTGACATCCGCAGGGAAAAGTGCGAGTGCCAAAAGTTTGTTTAAATTACAAACTTTAGGTTTAACACAAGGAACGGTTATCACCATATCCGCGGAAGGTGAAGATGAACAACAAGCCGTTGAACATTTAGTCGCATTAATCCCTACTTTAGAGTAACTATTGAGTATAAGATAGCCATAAAATCCGTTTTGATTTACTCCTGTAAGCACGTGTTTTATGGCTATTGTTTTATTTAATCCTATTAATCTTGGAAGGTGAACATGATTTCAGGTATTCCAGCATCCCCCGGTATTGTTTTTGGTAAGGCGTTAGTTCTTAAAGAAGAAAAAATTGTCCTTGATACAAAGTCGATTTCTGATGATCAAATTGAAACGGAAATTGCACGTTTTTACGAAGGGCGTAATGCCGCAGTTGAACAATTAAATTCCATCAAAGATCGTGCTTTTGCTTCGTTGGGAGAAGAGAAAGCGGCGATTTTCGAAGGGCATTTAATGATTTTGGAAGATGAAGAATTAGAAGAAGAAATTATCGACTATCTACGTTCACATAAAGTTAATGCCGGTGTCGCTGCGAGTAAAATTATTGATCAGCAAGTGGCGATGTTATCAGAAATTGATGATGAGTATTTGAAAGAACGTGCCGGTGATATCCGTGATATTGGTAACCGTTTAATCAAAAACATTTTAGGTATGCATATTGTTGATCTAGGCGATATAAACGAAGAATCTATTTTGGTTGCCTATGATCTCACCCCTTCTGAAACGGCGCAATTGAATCTTGAGAAAGTATTGGGATTCATTACAGATATTGGAGGCCGTACTTCACATACTTCTATTATGGCCCGCTCTTTGGAATTACCGGCTATTGTTGGAACCAACAATGTGACTGAAAAAGTGAATACCGGTGATTTCCTGATTCTTGATGCCGTAAATAACAAAGTCTATATTAATCCAACCGAAGCCCAAATCAACGAATTAAAATCTTTAGAAGCAAAATTAGCAGAAGAAAAAGCCGAATTAGCAAAATTAAAAGATCTTCCTGCCGTGACATTAGACGGGCATAAAGTTGAAGTAGTGGCAAATATTGGTACTATTCGCGATTGTGACGGTGCAAACCGTAACGGAGCCGAGGGGGTAGGTTTATACCGTACAGAGTTCCTCTTTATGGATCGCGATCAACTTCCAACGGAAGAAGAGCAATTTATTGCTTATAAAGAAGTCGTAGAAGCTATGGACGGACGTTTGGTTGTGCTTCGTACTATGGATATCGGTGGTGACAAAGATTTACCGTATCTAGATCTTCCAAAAGAAATGAACCCGTTCTTAGGATGGCGGGCAATTCGTATTGCACTGGATCGCCGTGAAATTCTCCATGCTCAGTTACGTGCGGTGTTGCGTGCCTCTGCATTTGGCAAATTAGCGGTGATGTTCCCGATGATTATTTCGGTAGAAGAAATTCGTGAATTAAAATCTGTGATTGAAACTCTGAAAGTGGAGCTACGTGCAGAAGCTAAAGCCTTTGATGAAAATATTCAAATCGGTGTAATGGTGGAAACGCCGTCTGCTGCGGTAAATGCGAAATTCTTGGCGAAAGAAGTGGATTTCTTTAGTATCGGGACTAATGACTTAACGCAATATACCTTAGCCGTTGATCGCGGCAATGAATTGATTTCTCATCTTTATAATCCAATGCAACCGTCCGTACTTGGCTTAATTAAACAAGTTATTGATGCGTCTCACGCAGAAGGTAAATGGACGGGGATGTGTGGTGAGTTAGCCGGTGATGAGCGTGCAACCTTGCTCTTGTTAGGTATGGGATTAGATGAATTTAGTATGAGTGCAATTTCGGTACCTCGTATTAAAAAACTCATTCGTAGTGTGAATTTCCAAGAGGTAAAAGAGCTTGCAAGTAAAGCATTAGAGAAACCAACCGCTTCGGAAATTGAGCAATTAATTGAAGAATTTTTGTCAGAAAAAGCACTGAGTTAGATACAAAATCAGTGTTTTAAGCTAGAATATCAACCATATTTAATGGATAGGAGATGAAAATGGGTTTATTTGACAAGCTATTCGGTTCCAAAGAGAACAAATCCGTCGAAGTTGAGATTTATGCACCGCTTTCCGGTGAAATTGTCAATATCGAAGATGTACCGGATGTTGTGTTTTCTGAAAAAATTGTTGGTGATGGCATTGCTATTCGTCCGACAGGCAATAAAATTGTCGCACCGGTTGATGGTGTTATTGGTAAGATTTTTGAAACCAACCATGCCTTTTCAATGGAGTCAAAAGAAGGGGTTGAATTATTTGTTCACTTTGGTATTGATACCGTTGAGTTAAAAGGTGAAGGTTTTACTCGTGTTGCGCAAGAAGGGCAAACTGTAAAACGTGGTGATACAGTAATTGAATTCGATCTTGAATTACTGGAAGCAAAAGCTAAATCTGTATTAACACCGGTTGTGATTTCCAATATGGATGAGATCTCAAGTATTGAGAAAAAAGCAGGCGAGGTTATTGCCGGCGAGTCCGTAGTGTTAAGCCTTAAAAAATAATTTTATATAGAATAAAAAAGTCCGCCGTTGTGCGGATTTTTTGTTTAGAGGTGAAAAGTGATTTATAAATTAACTGGTGTTTTACAACATTATATTTGGGGCGGACAGCATTACATTCCACAATTATTAAATCTTTCGGTGGAAGAAAATCAACATTATGCCGAATGGTGGCTTGGTGCACATATTTCTGCCCCCGCCATAATTGAAGTTGAGGGCAAAAATTTACCGCTGACTGAATTTTTACAGCAAAATCCGACCGCACTTGGTGAGAAAAGTCGAGAAATTTTTGGTGAAGAATTACCCTACCTATTGAAGATTCTTGATGTAGCAAAGCCGCTTTCTATCCAGTTGCACCCAACCAAACAACAGGCGGAAATCGGTTTCGCAAAGGAAAATGCGAAAGGTATTGATTTAAAAGATTCGAAACGAACTTATAAAGATAATAATCATAAACCTGAAATGATGATTGCATTATCTGATTTCTGGCTGTTACATGGATTTAAGGCAAAAGAAAAAATCCTCTCTTTACTTAATGAACGTCCTTCTCTTGCCCCTCTTGCAGAAAAATTAGGTAATCAAGATCTGCATTCATTTTATGCGGATGTCATGCAAGCGGATCAATCCCAACTATATCAATGGCTTGCCCCTATTGTTGAACAAAATCGTGAGGCTTATGCTCAGAATGAACTCAGGCTAAATAATCCCGATTATTGGCTGCTTTATTCTATGGAAGCGATGGAGATTTCACTGGAAAAACTCGATGCGGGTTTAGTCTGTTTTTATCTTTTCAACATTGTTCACCTTAAAAAAGGCGAGGGGATTTATCAAGAGGCGGGTATTCCGCACGCTTATTTACTCGGACAAAATATTGAATTGATGGCATGTTCCGATAATGTCATTCGTGGCGGATTAACACCAAAATATGTAGATATTCCGGAGCTATTGAAAGTGGTGGATTGTCGAGAAATAGAACCGCAAATTATTTCTGCTGCCCCTCATGATATGCGCGTATTTACTTATTCCACGCCGGCAAAAGATTTCGCCTTACAAAATATACAATATGAATGTGGTGAAACTCATCGCTTAAAAATTCAGAGTGCAGGAATTTTAATGGTGATGAAAGGGCAACTCAATTTACGCTCGGAAACCACCGCACTTTCTCTTAAAAAGGGAGAGTCTGCTTTTATCACTTCCGGTTCTTCTTATGAAATTGAAGGGCTATCGGAGGGCTATGCCGTCATAGCAAAGCTACCCTGAGAATCTAACGGTATATTAACTAATGTTATAAAGGATCATTGGATATTGTGATCCCCCTCACAAAATCCGATATTCTTTCTGAATGAAAGATAAAATTCAGTTATAGTAAGGCAATCTTTCCTCTTTCGGAGTTGCTATGCCATTACCGAATTATTTCCAAGATCCTCAAATTCTTCACATTAACACCACGCCGCATCATGCTTATTTTATTCCTTTTGATTCTGTGGAAAGTGCGGTCAAAAATCAGCGAGAATTTTCTGCTTTTTTCACTTTACTTAATGGCGAGTGGGATTTTGCCTATTTTGATCGCTATGTAGATTTACCGAAAGATTTTCTTCATTTCTCCTTTTCAGAAAAAATTCCGGTTCCCGCCAATTGGCAGAATCACGGTTATGATCATCATCACTATACCAACGTGAATTACCCTTTCCCTTTTGATCCGCCTTATGTGCCGATTGAAAATCCTTGTGGGCTTTATCACCGCACTTTTACGCATTCGCCTAAACAAAATAAACGTTATTTACTCAATTTTGAGGGCGTGGACAGCTGTTTATTTGTGTATGTGAATCATCAATTTGTGGGCTATAGTCAAATTAGCCATTGCACTAGTGAATTTGATGTGAGTGATTTTCTAAAAAACGGTGAAAATCATCTTCATGTTGTAGTATTAAAATGGTGTGACGGCAGCTATTTGGAAGATCAGGATAAATTCCGAATGTCAGGCATTTTTCGTGATGTATATTTGCTTGAACGGGAAAACCATTACTTACAGGATTTTTTTATTCGCACCGAACTTGCGGATGATCTAAAAAGTGCGGTCATTTCTGTGGAGGTTTCTTTTGTGGAAAGAGGGAAACCGGCACATCTTCGTGAAATTGCATGGCAACTGAACGATCCGCAAGGTGAAATTTTGCTTTCTGCGGTCACGGAAAGCGGTTTCCATTTCACGTTGAATGAAATCACCTTATGGAATGCGGAAAACCCACAACTTTATACACTGCTATTTCGCTATGGTTCGGAGGTGATTTGTCAAAAAATTGGTTTGCGTAAAATTGAAGTAAAAGATGGTGTGATGCTATTTAATGGTGAAGCCATCAAATTTAAAGGCGTAAACCGCCACGACAGCGATCCCAAAACCGGTTATGTCATTAATCACGAGCAAGCTTTACAAGATTTACGCTTGATGAAAGAACATAATTTCAATGCAATTCGCACCGCACATTACCCTAATGCCCCTTGGTTCGCCGAACTTTGTGACGAGTATGGTTTTTATCTGATTGCCGAAAGCGATATTGAATCTCACGGCACCAATGCGGTGTATGTGAAATCGCCTGAAACCAGTATTTTGCTTGGTGTGAAAACAGAAATTGATCATCAAGCCATTCGCCAACAAATTATCGACAATTATTGTTATATGGCGCGTAGCCCTGAATTTAATGCGGCAATTTTAGACCGCACTTATGCCAATGTCGAACGTGATAAAAACCGCTGTTCCGTGCTGGTATGGTCGCTTGGCAATGAAAGCGGCTATGGAGAGAATTTTGAGCAAGCGGCGGCTTGGGTGAAACGCCGTGATCCAAATCGATTAGTGCATTATGAAAATGCCGTTTTCCAACATTCCGATCATCAAAACGATTTAACGAATCTTGATTTTCATAGCGAAATGTACACCGGTACAGAGGAACTGGATGCTTATTTTGCGGATCCTCATAATCGGAAACCCTATTTATTCTGTGAATATTTGCACGCCATGGGAAATTCTTGTGGTGATGCGGAAGAATATTTTCAAGCGATGGAACGTCATCGCGGGGCCGCGGGCGGTTTTGTTTGGGAATGGTGTAATCATTCGCCTTATTTGCCTCATTCCGAGCGGATGGGATATGGCGGGGATTTTGGCGATGTACCAAATGATGGCAATTTTTGCGCTGATGGTTTAGTGACGGCAGATCGCCAAATTCAGAGCAGTTTATTAGAGCTAAAAAATGTACAGCGTCCGATTCGGGCCTTTTTAGATGAAGGCAACGTGCGGTTAAAAAATTATATGGATTTCACCGATACGGAAGAAGTGATCGCCATTCATTATCAAATTACCGAAAATTTGCGTGTCATCAGTGAAGGCTATTTTGATGGAATAAAAATTACCCCGAAAGCAACCGCACTTTTGCCGCTTGATTTGCCTGAAACCGATAATGAACTCTGGCATATCACTCTCACCTATTACCAAAAAATTGATCGTGGCTTGGTGGCAAAAAATCATTGTTTAGGTTTCGATCAACTTTGTTTTTCTTCCCAAAGCAGGTTGCCTGTTCATCAGATAAAGAAAGCGACGCAGACTATTTCTCTTAATGAAACGCCCCATCATGTGTTGATTTCTGTCGGAAAAATTTGTTATGAATTGGATAAACACAGAGGGATTATCACACAAATTTTCTGTGAGGGAAGCGCTTGGCTTAATGCGCCTTTGGATTTTAATATTTGGCGGGCACCATTGGATAATGACAGCCTGATTAAAACCCATTGGTTGGCAGCAGGTTATGAGCAGGCTGTGACTCGTGCTTATGATTTTGTTATTGTTGAACAAGAAAGTGCGCTGGAAATTCGAGTCAAATCCGGCATTAATGCAGTTTCACGCGAGCGTATTTTAACCCTTGATGTAATTTATCGAATTGATACGCAGGGCAATTTATCAATTAAAATTCATGCTAAAAAACAACCGCACTTACCGTTTTTACCGCGTTTTGGCGTTCGCTTTTTCTTAAAAGACAGTTTTCAACAAGCCGAATATATCGGCTATGGCGAAACGGAAAGTTACCTTGATAAACATCAAGCAACACAGTTTAACTTGTATAAAACGACACCAAAATCCAACCATGTGCTCTATTTAAAACCGCAAGAAAATGGAAGCCATTTTGGTTGTCGGAGGTTTACGATTAAGAACGATCGAGAGGGATTTTCAATTTATTGTGATAAAGCATTTAGCTTTAATCTTTCACCTTATACACAAGAAGAATTGGAGGCGAAAAAGCATAACGATGAATTGGAAGAAAGCGGCAGTACAATATTATGTGTGGATTATAAAATGAGTGGCATTGGCTCTAATTCCTGCGGCCCAAGTTTGAAAGAAAAATATCGCTTAAGTGAAACGGAATGGGATTGGGAAATGCAATTTTTACCACGCTAACGAGGGGTAAAATGAAAAAGTGCGGTTGATTTTAACCGCACTTTAAGGAAGTAAAGACTTCTTGCTTATTTTAAATGACGCTCTTGATGACCGGTATAAATTTGTCTTGGGCGGACAATTTTTAGGTTCTCTTCGTTCATTTCTTTCCAGTTGGCAATCCAGCCGACTGTTCTACCTAGCGCGAAGATGACAGTGAACATTGACACTGGAATGCCAATGGCTTTTAAAATAATACCGGAATAGAAATCCACATTCGGATAGAGTTTTCGTTCAATAAAATAGGGATCGCTTAGGGCAATGTGCTCAAGTTCCATAGCGACTTCTAATAATGGGGTGGTGATGCCAAGCTCCTGTAACACCTCGTGGCAGGTTTCACGCATAACTTTGGCACGAGGGTCGTAGTTTTTGTACACACGATGTCCGAAACCCATTAAGCGGAACGGATCCTTTTTATCTTTTGCCCTAGCGATAAATTCTGGAATACGATCTACCGTGCCGATTTCTTCTAACATTCTTACGCACGCCTCGTTGGCACCACCATGGGATGGTCCCCATAAAGAGGCAATTCCTGCCGCGATACAAGCAAATGGATTTGAGCCTGATGATGCGACACTACGCACTGATGAGGTAGAAGCATTTTGTTCGTGATCAGCGTGTAGAGTAAAAATTCTATCCATTGCTCGTTCTAATACTGGATTAACGATATAAGGTTCACACGGTGTGGCGAACATCATATATAAGAAGTTACCTGCATAGGAGAGGTGATACTGTGGGTACATAAATGGGCGGCCAATGCTATATTTATAACACATTGCTGCTAAGGTAGGCATTTTTGCCAATAAACGAATCGCTGTACGATCAATGTTTTTTTCTGTTTGGAAATCATTATTGTAGAATGCTGCTAACGCACTACTTGCTGCACACATGACTGCCATTGGATGGGAATCTCGACGGAAACCTTGAAATAGGCGGGTAAATTGATCGTTTACCATATAATGTGAGCAAATTTCTTTTTTGAACTCTGTGAGTTGTTCTTCTGTAGGCATTTCGCCTTCTAACAATAAATATGCGGTATGAAGATAAGTTTTATTGAAGGCTAATTCATCTATTGAATAGCCTCGGTGTAATAAAATACCTTGATCGCCGTCAATGTAAGTAATGCTGGATTCACAAAGTGCAGTGGAGGTTAACCCCTGATCGTAGGTAAATAAACCTTGTTTTTGCAGCGCTTCTACGCCGATAGCATCATAGCCTAAAGTGCCGTGGTAAACTGGTAAGGCAATTTTTCGACCATCACTTAAATGAAGTTCTGCGGTTAAAGTTGGATGTAAGTTTGGCATATTAAGTCTCCTTATTTATATGGTTTGTGTTATACGGCTTTTTGGAAAATTAAACTGTTAACTTTGTTAGAATAGTAGTCGATTTGATCGAAATTCATATAGCGATAGGTATCGTCTTTATCTGCGTCAAGACTTTGTACATATTGCAAATATTCTTCTGGTGTTGGAATGCGACCCAGTAAGGCACAGACAGCGGAAAGCTCCGCTGAGGCGAGATAAACGAATGCTCCTTTACCCATTCGGTTTGGGAAGTTACGAGTGGACGTGGAAACTACGGTTGCACCATCTGCCACTCGTGCTTGATTGCCCATACAAAGTGAACAACCCGGTACTTCAATACGTGCACCGCTCTTGCCGTAAATACTAAAATAGCCTTCATCACTTAATAAGTGTGCATCCATTTTAGTTGGTGGTACAATCCATAGACGGGTTGGGATCATTCCTTGGTGTTGATTGAGTAATTTGCCGGCAGCACGGAAATGACCGATATTTGTCATACACGAGCCAATAAAGACTTCATCAACTTTATCACCTTGTACCTCAGATAATAGGCGAGCATCATCGGGATCATTTGGGGCACATACAATAGGTTCTTTTATGTCGTTGAGATTTATTTCAATGACGGCTGCATACTCTGCATCTTTATCCACTTCTAATAGTTGCGGATTGG
This sequence comes from Rodentibacter caecimuris, assembly GCF_001019715.1. Classification (GTDB taxonomy): domain Bacteria; phylum Pseudomonadota; class Gammaproteobacteria; order Enterobacterales; family Pasteurellaceae; genus Rodentibacter; species Rodentibacter caecimuris. Next base: position 295,794 of record NZ_BBXJ01000001.1, on the reverse strand, counting down.
CGAGCCAATCTTGCATTGCTTTAATTCGGCGTTCAAGCGTAGTTTTATCGCCATAACCTTCGGCGATCATCCATTTCAGTAGCACAATATTAGAATTGAGGTATTCAATGATAGGTTCTTTATTGAGCTTAATACTACAAGCTGCCGCTGAGCGTTCGGCAGAGGCATCGGAAATTTCAAAAGCTTGTTCTACTTTTAGATGTTCCAACCCCTCAATTTCAAGGATTTTTCCTGAGAAAATATTTTTCTTTCCCGCTTTTTCCACGGTGAGTAGCCCTTGTTGAATAGCATAGTAAGGAATGGAGTGGACTAAATCTCGTAGTGTAATACCGGGTTGCATTTCTCCGGTAAAGCGAATTAAGACAGATTCAGGCATATCCAATGGCATAACGCCTGTCGCTGCGGCAAATGCCACTAATCCGGAACCGGCTGGAAAGGAAATTCCAATTGGGAAACGGGTATGAGAATCTCCTCCGGTACCTATGGTATCTGGCAATAGCATACGGTTTAACCAAGAATGGATTACGCCATCGCCAGGACGTAATGAAATGCCACCTCGATTCATAATGAAATCTGGTAAGGAATGGTGAGTTATCACATCTACTGGTTTTGGGTAGGCTGCTGTATGACAAAATGATTGCATGACTAAATCAGCAGAGAAACCCAAGCAGGCCAAATCTTTTAATTCATCACGAGTCATTGGACCTGTAGTATCTTGCGAGCCGACACTGGTCATTCTCGGTTCGCAATACTGTCCAGCTCGAATACCCGTTACTCCGCAGGCTCTCCCTACGATTTTTTGAGCAAGTGTAAAGCCCTTATTATTTTTATTAGAAACTTGCGGTTTGGCAAAAACATCGCTTTCAGGTAGACTGAGCTCTACTCGTGCTTTGTGAGTTAAGCCTCGCCCGATGATCAATGGAATGCGCCCACCCGCTCTCACTTCATCAAGTAATACATCTGTTTTAAGTTTAAAGGTTGACAGAACTTCGTCTGTATTGTGTTTGCATACTTTACCTGCATAAGGGTAAATATCGATCACATCCCCCATATTAAGCTGGCTTACATCAAGCTCAATTGGTAGTGCTCCGGCATCTTCCATTGTATTAAAGAAAATCGGTGCAATTTTGCCACCAAGCACAATTCCCCCCGTGCGTTTATTTGGAATATAGGGCATATCTTCGCCCATTAACCATAGCACTGAATTAGTGGCAGATTTTCGGGAAGATCCCGTTCCTACTACATCGCCTACATAAACTAATGGAAAACCTTTTTGTTTTAATGATTCAATTTGTCTCATTGGTCCAATAGCACCCGCCTCATCAGGTTTGATCCCTTCTCTTGGATTTTTTAACATTGCCAATGCATGTAAGGGGATATCAGGACGTGACCAGGCGTCTTGTGCTGGTGACAGATCGTCCGTATTGGTTTCACCAGAGACTTTAAATACGGTATAGGTTAATTTTTCAGCTAACTGAGGGCGAGATAAAAACCATTCGGCATCAGCCCAAGATTGTAGAATCTGCAGGGCATAAGTATTACCTTGTTTGGCTTTTTGAGCGACATCATAAAAGTTATCAAACATTAATAAGGTATGAGATAAAGCTTTCACCGCTAATGGTGCGAGTTTGTCAATTTCTAGCGTATCAATTAGTGGTTCGATATTATAACCGCCCTGCATTGTGCCTAATAATTGCACTGCTTTTTGTGGTGAAATCAAGGGTGATTGTGTGTTCCCCTTAATTAAATCGGCTAAAAAAGCCGCTTTCACATAGGCAGCTTCATCAACGCCTGTGGGAATGCGGCTTTCAAATAATTCAACTAATAGATTCTGATTCTCTGGCGGTGGGTTTTTTAGTAGCTCGACTAATTCTGCGGTTTGTTGGGCATTGAGTGGAAGAGGGACGACACCTTGAGCAGCCCGTTGGTCAACATGGGTTTGGTATTCAGTTAAAAACGACATATGCGATCTCCGTCTGAATGAAAAATAATAGAAGGTCGTGAGTAAAGATTCAGTAAATTTATCATGGAAAAAGAATACAGCTATAAAAAGTAAATTACTTACATATTACTCACAATGTCTTGTGCGAATTCCATGGTAGAACGCAATTTAGCATTCTCCAGCGTTTCGGCCAAATCTAAGGTTACGGTTTTATTGGAAATAGTTTTCGCTACTGCTTTTACGACTAAATTTGCTGCTTCCGTCCATCCTAAATGACGTAACATCATTTCACCGCTCAAAATAATTGAACTCGGATTCGCTTTATTTTGTCCTGCAATTTTAGGTGCGGTGCCGTGAGTTGCTTCAAAAATAGCTGTCTCCACCCCAATATTTGCACCAGGTGAAATACCTATACCGCCAACTTGAGCAGCCAGAGCATCGGAGATATAGTCACCGTTCAGATTCAAAGTTGCGATCACATCATAATCTTTAGGGTGTAACAGCACTTCCTGTAAAAATGCATCAGCAATACAGTCTTTTATGATAATTTCCCGTCCAGTTTTTGGGTTTTTCAATTTGTGCCAAGGACCGTTATCAATCATTTCAGCACCAAATTCTTGTGCGACTTGATAACCCCATTCCTTAAATGCCCCCTCGGTAAATTTCATAATATTGCCTTTATGCACTAAAGTGAGTGAGCGACGATCATTATCAATAACATATTGCAATGCGGAACGTACCAAACGCTGTGTACCTTTTTTTGATACCGGTTTAATGCCAATACCGCACTGTTCAGTGAAACGAATTTTTTTTACGCCCATTTCATTACGTAAAAATGCAATGACTTTATCCGCTTCTATTGAGCCGGCTTGCCATTCCACTCCGGCATAAATATCTTCCGAATTTTCACGGAAAATGACCATATCAATAAATTCAGGATGTTTCACTGGGCTTGGTGTGCCATCATAATAACGAACTGGACGTAAACAGTTATACAAATCCAATTCTTGTCGCATTGTGACATTCAATGAACGAATGCCGCCCCCCACAGGGGTCATCAATGGACCTTTGATCGCAATATGATATTGTTTAATCGCGTTTAATGTTTCTGCTGGCAACCAAGTATTTTCACCGTAAACTTGATTGGCTTTTTCGCCGGCATAAATTTCTAACCAATCAATTTTACGTTCCGTACCATAGGCTTTCGATACTGCGGCATCAATGACCAAACGCATCGCAGGTGTGACATCTACACCGATACCATCGCCTTCAATAAATGGAATAATAGGATTGTTTGGGACATTGAGGGTGCAATCTTGATTTAGTGTGATTGCTTGACCATTCGCTGTTGCTACTTTTTTGTGTTGCATAGTTTCACCTCACAGAGTTGAGTTAGGGTTGAGTTGAGGAAAAATTTTCTTCAACTGTATAGCAAGTATAATCCTTATACGCATTGAATAACAATATATTTACAAAAATATAAAATAATTTAAATGGTTTCCGGTTTGATATGGATTAGAATTGAGAATATATCTAATGCTAACGAGTTTTTGAATTGAGGGAAGCAATGATGATGTTGATGATTCCTCCAAGTAAAAATAAAAAGGCTAAGCTCTGACGAGTACAGAACTTAGCCTCTAAATTAGGTGAAGTCAAATTTTTTTAGTAAAGATAAATTCTTTGGTTTTAAATACCTTGAAAATTAACCGAACTTTTACAACAACCAGGTTAGTGTTGTATTTTAAGCTACTACACCAAATTGTTCTTTCATTAATGCTTCAAAATCGGTACAGCCACCAATCGGTTTTTCATCAATAAAGATTTGTGGCACGGTTTCAACCGGTTTACCGACTGATTTGGATAAGTCTTCTTTTGTGATCCCTTCCGCATGAATATCAACATAACGGTAATCGAAGTCGGCGACTTCGCCTTTTAATTTTTCCGCAAGATTTTTTGCACGGACACAGTAAGGACAACCCGGACGACCAAAAATAACAACAAACATAAATTCTTCCCTTTGTTAATGTTAAAGTTTTCGTGATTCTACTCTTTTTTTAATTTGCCATAAATAGATTTTCAGGATTTTTATGATTGGTATAATGTATCGTCATTTTTTTGTTTGGAATCTCTGATGAAATTTTTAATGCTTTGCCGTGAACCCCGTTTATACAGTAGTCAGCGTCTGAAAGAAGCCGCAATACAATGCGGACACGAAATGGATATTTTGGATCCGAATCGTTGTATTCTAAAACTCACGGAAAATTCACCGCACTTTGATATTTATTATCAGCCAAAGGAAGGCAATACCTACCTTTTACCTGATTATGATGCGGTGATACCACGTTTTGGTACGGCAAGTACAAAAATGGGCTGTGCCGTGTTGAGGCATTTTCAGGCAAAAGGGATTTATTGTTTAAACACAGAAAAGGCGTTTTTAACGGCACGTGATAAATGGCAAAGTTTGCAAATACTGCGAGAGCAGAACATTGCCGTGCCGAATAGTCAATTATCCGGTACTGAAGTGGAGGCGAAAGCCTCCGTTCAAAAAATGGTTTCTCCTTTGATCCTGAAAACCTTAAACGGCTCTCAGGGCATTGGTGTTATGTTGATGGAAAATGCACAAAGTGCGGTCAGTATTTTAGAAACCTTAAAACAAGTGAGTGTTCCGGTATTATTGCAAGATTTTATTGAGGAAGCCGATGGCGCAGATATTCGCTGTTTTGTTATCGGCGATAAGGTTGTTGCGAGTATGCAACGCTTTGGGCAAGACGGTGAATTTCGAGCAAATATCCACCGAGGCGGAAGTGCGCAAAAAATCACACTGAGCGAACAAGAAAAACAAATTGCAATCAAGGCAACCAAAGCATTAGGATTGGCGGTTTCAGGTGTGGATTTTATTCGCTCAAAATCCGGTTTATTGGTGCTGGAAGTGAATGCAAGCCCCGGCTTGGAGATGATCGAGAAAACCAGCGGTGTGGATATTGCGCTACAGATGATTCTCTATTTGGAGAAAATGACTTGGCAAAAATAAACGGCGAGTAATTACTCGCCGTTTATTTATCCATTCAAATTATGTTGAGGATCATAATTAGGCGGTAATTCCGGCATAGAATTTTCTTCGTCAAAAGGCTCGCTATCCGGTTTATATTGAAATTCTTGTTTATTTTGACCGCGCTTTTCTTTGCCTAATAATTGTGGTTGTAATTTTAAGAAACTACTTTTCGGTGAAAGCCAAATATTGATAAAAGCTCGGGTAAATTTACGATCAAACTCATGATCCAACACAGTATCGTTAGCGATAAAATAACCTTTATTTTCTAGTGCCACGAAATTTAAAATGTCATTTGGTGAAAAATCAGGAAAAATTTCCTGCATTTTTTTTAGCCAAGCAGTGGTGTCATCCGTATCGAATTGCTGAGCTTCCATTTCTTTTATTAAGGTGATAGCGAAGTTTTTGCCTTCAATCGGCTTTTCATATTTGATGGAAAACATTAGTGGGGATTGATTTTCTTGGTATGAACCGGTTTCAGAAAAAAGCCCGACACTATACACATGGAAAGGCCCCCAAGTATATTCGGCATTGCCCACCAACTGCCAATGGGCGGAAAGAGCGGTTGAAAAAAAGGCTAAAATTGCCACGAAAAAATATTTAATTTTCATATTGTTCTTTTACGGTTCGATAACGCACGGATTATAGCAAAAACGCCTAAAAAACCACAAATAAAAGGCGAGTGAATCACCCGCCTTTGACCGCCATTTTATGGGGAAGTTTATTTTAAGCTGCCCACCATATCTTCTGGGCGTACCCATTTGTCGAAATCTTCGGCTGAAACCAAACCGAGATTAATCGCTTCTTCACGTAGGGTTGTACCGTTTTTATGTGCTGTTTTGGCAATTTTCGCCGCATTTTCATAACCGATATGGGTATTCAGTGCGGTGACTAACATTAATGAATTTTCAAGTTGTTGTTTGATTCGCGGATAATTTGGTTCAATACCCACAGCACAGTGTTCATCGAAAGAAACACAAGCATCACCTAATAATTGTGCGGATTGCAAGAAGTTGGCGATCATCACCGGATTAAACACATTTAATTGGAAATGGCCTTGTGAACCTACAAAAGCAATGGCGGTGTCGTTACCAAATACTTGTGCACAAACCATGGTCATCGCTTCACACTGGGTTGGGTTTACTTTGCCCGGCATAATGGAAGAACCCGGTTCATTTTCAGGAATTAAAATCTCACCGATACCGGAACGAGGGCCGGAGGCTAACAAACGAATGTCGTTAGCAATTTTAAATAAACTCATCGCGAGCTGGCGTAATGCGCCGTGGGTTTCTACGATGGCATCGTGCGCCGCTAATGCTTCAAATTTATTATCAGCGGTAACAAATGGAAGTCCGGTGAATTTAGCAATGTAATCCGCCACTTTCACATCATAGCCTTTCGGCGTGTTTAATCCTGTACCGACTGCCGTACCACCGAGAGCTAATTGGCTTAGATGAGGAAGGGTGTTTTTTAATGCGCGTAAACCAAAATCCAATTGTGCTGCATAAGCAGAGAATTCTTGACCTAATGTTAATGGTGTCGCATCCATTAAATGAGTACGACCAATTTTCACCACATCTTTGAATGCTTCGGATTTGGCAGCGAAAGTTTTTTGTAAACGTTCTACGCAAGGAATAGTGTGTTCCACCACTTTTTTGTATGCCGCAATATGCATAGCGGTTGGGAAAGTATCATTTGAAGACTGTGATTTATTTACGTCATCATTTGGGTGAATAATCGATTTTTCTCCTAATTTACCGCCATATAAAACGTGTGCACGATTTGCTACGACTTCATTGACGTTCATATTGGATTGCGTACCGGAACCGGTCTGCCAAATAACGAGTGGAAATTGATCATCTAATTTCTTGGCAAGAATTTCATCGCAGGCTTGAGCGATTAAATCACGTTTTTCAGCAGGTAATACACCTAAATCATGGTTTGCGAAGGCTGCCGCTTTTTTCAAATAACCAAAGGCTTCAATAATTTCAGTTGGCATTGAGGCTTCAGGCCCGATTTTAAAGTTATTGCGTGAACGTTCGGTTTGCGCCGCCCAATATTTATCGGCAGGAACCTGAACTTCGCCCATAGTGTCTTTTTCAATACGAAATGCCATTGTGATACTCCTTATAGAATATAGATTGAAAATAAAAACGGGTTGATTCTAACACCTAGGAGTTATGAATGGAACGAGACGGAAATGCTAAAAATCAGTTTTGTGATGTAGATCATAAAAGTGCGGTGTGTTTTGAGCGTGTTTTTTCATATAGGGTTTCACAGATGATGAGTGACTTTCTTTTATCCTTTATTCCCTTAAATTTATGTTACCGAAATTTTCTGAACTTGTTTTGTTCAGACAGACGAAAATATCCTAAAAATTCAATTTCATAAAGGCGGGAAAGAAAGGAAAAGGGCATTAATTTAAAAATCATGGTAGGGCAATAATCTTTTCTTGAAGGATTTATTTTTTCATCATTTTTTAGTAAAATCTTGCAGTTTTAAACTTGGCAAAATTGAGACAAAAATGGCGAAAAATGCACAATTTTATATTTTAAATGCAGAAAGTAAGAAAAGTGTAGAACAACTCGCCTGCGATCTTGCCGCCTCCGCTTGGCGTTTAGGGAAACGGATTTTGATCGCTTGTGAAACGGAACAACAAGCACTTGATATTGATGAGGCGCTTTGGCAGCGGGATCCCAATGAATTTGTGCCGCATAACTTATCGGGTGAAGCGACTCAATATCCCACACCTATTGAGATTTCATGGCGCGGAAAACGCAATGCACAACGACGTGATTTACTCATTAATTTGCAGCATGATGTGCCGGAGTTTAGTCATAGTTTTACTCAATTAATTGATTTTGTTCCGGTGGAGGAAATGTCAAAAGCCCAAGCACGGGAACGTTATAAACAACTACGTATGCAAGGTTGGCAGCTTTCCACTGAAAATGCGTAACACTTTTCGAATAACCTAACGGAGTTTATATGAGATTATCAACTAAATTTGTTTTATCTCTTTTTGTCGGAGCAAGTATTTTAACGCTAACCGCATGCGATAACCAAGAAACAAAAACAACTGAAAAATCAACCGCACTTCCAGCACCTACACCCAAAGCAATGAATGATAAGGCGGAATCGGAGGTGAAAAAAGACGAATCGGTAGCTGCAACGGTTTCGGTAGAAACTAAACTTGAAGCTCAAGCTCAAGCTCAAGCTCAAGCTCAAGCTCAAGCTCAAGCTCAAGCTCAAACAAACGATAAAACGGATAACATTAAAGTTGAAATCAAAGAAACAGAACCTGCACAGGTTGTAGAAAAAGACAACGTGTCGGTGGCAACTCAAGTGATCACCAAGCCGGTAAAAAAGGCGAAAAGTACTGCGCAAAGTCGCTATCTGAACGAACAAAAAGCAATGCTTAAAGTGCTAGAATCTCAATACAAGCAAGTACGTTGTACCCCGGAAGCGGAAAAATTAGGTGATAACAGTTTCTGTCGCCAAGAAGAACGCCGTTTATTTTTAGAAATTGAGCGAGTGAAAGACGAGATTCGTTTGAATCAGTAATCAAAACTTCCTGAAATTTAACCGCACTTTAAGGAACAAATGCAACCAAACGACATCACCTTTTACCAACGCTTTGAAGCCGATATTCTCGCCGGTCGTAAAACGATTACCATTCGGGATAAATCTGAAAGCCATTTTAAAATCGGTGATATTTTGCATGTCGGACGATTTGAAGATAATCAATACTTTTGCACGATTGAAGTGTTAAGCGTATCACCGATTCGGTTAGATGAACTTACCGAACAGCATGCGAAGCAGGAAAATATGTTGTTAAGTGAGTTGAAAAAGGTGATAAGGGAAATTTATCTGAACGAAGAATTATTTTGTTTGATTGAATTTAAGATTATATATGAGGAGATGTCGTATGACTGATTCATCATTAAATAGCATTTCAACTATGTAAATTATAATTTATGAAATGTATATAAATGTATATAAATGTATATAAATGTATATAAATGTATATAAATGTATATAAATGTATATAAATGCATGGGTTATTCTGTAGAACAATGCTTTTATGTACGCACTACAAAGAGAAAAAATAAATGACAAAACCATTCCAAATGGCAGATCGCTTTGAGGCGTCTGCGGTAGAACAAGCCCTGTATAAACACTGGGAAGAACAAGGTTATTTTAAACCGACTGAAAATCCGAACGTGCCGAGTTACTGTATTGCGATTCCGCCGCCGAATGTAACGGGCAGCTTGCATATGGGGCACGCTTTCCAGCAAACTTTAATGGACACCTTAATCCGTTTTAACCGTATGGAAGGACATAATACCCTGTGGCAGTCGGGTACTGACCACGCAGGTATCGCCACGCAAATGGTGGTGGAGCGTAAAATCGCTGCCGAAGAGGGCAAAACCCGCCACGATTACGGGCGTGAGGCGTTTATCGACAAAATCTGGGACTGGAAAGCCTATTCAGGCGGGACAATCAGCCAGCAAATGCGCCGGTTAGGTAACTCGATTGATTGGGATCGTGAACGTTTTACAATGGACGAAGGTTTATCCAATGCGGTAAAAGAGGTCTTTGTCCGCCTGCACGAAGAGGGGCTGATTTACCGTGGCAAACGCTTGGTAAACTGGGATCCGAAACTTCGCACCGCCATTTCCGATTTGGAAGTGGAAAATCGTGATGAAAAAGGCTTTATGTATCACGTTCGCTATCCGTTTGTGGATAAATCCGAAACCTTTGGCGGCGGTTATATGCACATTGCGACCACCCGTCCTGAAACGATTTTAGCGGACGGCTGTTTGGCGGTTCACCCTGATGATGAGCGTTACAAAGATGTGATCGGTAAAATGGTACACGTTCCGATGACCGACCGTATCATTCCGGTGGTTGCCGACCCTTACCCAGACCCTGAATTTGGGACGGGCTGTGTGAAAATCACGCCGGCGCACGATTTCAACGACTACGAAGTGGGCAAACGCCACGATATTGAAATCATCAATTTAATGAATCCGGATGCGAGCCTGAATGAAAATGCCCCTGAGCGTTATCGCGGTTTGGATCGCTTTGAGGCGCGTAAGAAAATCGTAGCGGATTTGGAAGCGGAAGGCTATTTAGAAAAAATCGAACCGCACGAATTAAAACGCCCGTATGGCGACCGTTCTGGCGTGGTGATTGAGCCGTATTTGACGGATCAATGGTATGTGAGCGTTAAACCGCTGGCGGAAGTGGCGACCAAAGCCGTGGAAGACGGTGAAATCCAATTCGTGCCGAAACAGTACGAAAATCTCTACTTCTCGTGGATGCGGGATATTCAAGATTGGTGTATTTCTCGCCAGTTATGGTGGGGGCATCGTATTCCGGCGTGGTATGACGAAGCGGGTAATATCTACGTTGCCCGTAGTGAAGAAGAAGCCCGCCAAAAATATAATCTGCCGGCGGATTTACCTTTAACCCAAGATGAAGACGTACTGGACACGTGGTTCTCATCGGGGCTATGGACGTTCTCCACGCTCGGCTGGCCGGAACAAACCAAAGAGCTGAAAATGTTCCACCCGACCGATGTGTTAATCACCGGCTTTGACATCATTTTCTTCTGGGTTGCCCGAATGATTATGTTCACGATGCACTTCATCAAGGACGAAAACGGCAAACCGCAAGTGCCGTTCAAAACCGTCTATGTAACGGGGTTAATCCGTGATGAACAAGGGCAGAAAATGTCGAAGTCTAAGGGGAACGTGCTTGACCCGATTGATATGATTGACGGTATCAGCCTTGAGGCGTTATTGGAAAAACGCACCGGTAATATGATGCAGCCGCAACTGGCGGAAAAAATTGCTAAGTCCACCACTAAGCAGTTCCCAGAGGGAATTGCTCCGCACGGCACGGACGCGTTACGCTTTACCTTGGCTGCGTTAGCGAGCAACGGTCGGGACATCAACTGGGATATGAAACGCCTTGAGGGCTACCGCAATTTCTGCAACAAATTGTGGAACGCCAGCCGCTATGTGCTGATGAATATGAATGCGCTCGAATTGGGCGAGGGCGAGAAAACCTTCAGATTGGCGGATCGTTGGATTCAGGCGGAATTTAATAACACGGTGAAAACCTTCCGTGAGGCACTTAGCCAATACCGTTTCGATATGGCAGCCAATGCCCTGTATGAATTTACTTGGAATCAATTCTGCGACTGGTATTTGGAGCTGACCAAACCGGTATTTGCGCAAGGTTCGGTGGCAGAAAAGCGTGGGGCGTGCGACACGTTAATCAATGTATTGGAAAAATTGTTGCGTTTGGCTCATCCGATTATTCCGTTTATCACCGAAGAAATTTGGCAGAAAGTGAAAGGCTTTGCCGGCGTGGAAGGCGACACTATTATGTTGCAACCGTTCCCGCAATATGACGAAGCCCTTGAAAATCCGACCGCACTTGCGCAAATCGGCTGGTTGAAAGAGGTGATTGTCGCGGTACGGAATATCCGCGCGGAAAGCAATATTGCGCCAAGTAAACCGTTAGAATTGCTCATTCGCAATACCCAAGAAAGCGATTGCCAAATTTTGGCGGAAAACGACCGCTTGCTAAAAGCAATGGCGAAGCTGGAGCGCGTACAAGCAATTCCGGCTGGTTCGGAAGCGCCGCTTTCCGTTGCCAAATTGGTCGGCAATATGGAAGTGCTTGTGCCAATGGCGGGCTTTATCAACAAAGAGGCAGAGCTTGCCCGTTTAACCAAAGAGATCGACAAGCTCACCAACGAGGTTAAACGCATTGAGGGTAAACTCGGTAACGAAGCCTTTGTTGCCAAAGCACCGGAAGCGGTAATCAACAAAGAGCGTGAAAAAATGGCAGAATATCAAGCGGGACTTGAGAAATTGCAGACTCAATACCGAGCGATTGAAGCATTATAATTTTGAAAAAACGCTGACTGGTTCAGCGTTTTTTATTTAAAAAATATAGTGGGATGATGATTCCCACGATGGCTATCCCGCTCATACCAACTAATAGATATACAATTTTCCTTTCAGTGCTAAAATACTTTGCCAGTATCTTTTCCCACATTGAATCAATAATGAAAAACTTCAAATATTTTGCGCAGCGATATGTTGATTGGGTTATAAAACTCGGACGTGTTCGGTTTTCCCTACTTGGATTATTCATTCTCGCCGTCTTGGCGTTGAGCGCTCAGATTTTACTTAGTCTATTTATTACTAATCAAATTGATTGGATGGTGCTTGTCCGTTCAATTATCTTCGGGCTTCTCACTGCGCCTTTCGTTATTTATTTTTTGACTTTGCTGGTTGAACAATTAGAACGCTCAAGATTGGATCTGTCTAAAACGGTATTACGTTTACGAAATGAAGTATCGGAAAGAATTATCGCTGAAAAGAAACTTTCTATTGCCTTAGATAAATTAGAAAAAAATAATCGAGAAAAAAGTAGCTTACTTGCGACTATTAGTCATGAATTGCGAACACCGCTTAATGGTATTATTGGGTTGAGCCATATCTTATTGGATGATCAGCTTTCAGAGCAGCAGCGTAATTATTTAAAAACAATTAACTTAAGTGCGGTCAATTTAGGACATATTTTTAGCGATATTATTGATTTAGATAAGTTTGATACAAAACGTCTAAAATTGAACTTTGAACCGATTAATTTGAATGAATTATTGAATGATATTCAAAATTTTGCCATTTTAATGGTCGAACCTAAAAATCTTAAATTTATTTTAGACGTTGAACCTCATTTACCGGATTTGCTTTATTTGGACAGAGCACGTTTGAGTCAAATTCTTTTAAATTTGATTGCTAATGCAGTGAAGTTTACTGAAAAAGGCACAATTAAACTCACTATTCAGTCTTTAGAAAAAGATATTTATCGTTTTAGTGTTTCTGATACCGGCATAGGGATCGCCCAATGTGAGCAGGATAACATTTTCAAAATGTATTATCGTGTGAAAGAAAATACAAATCGATCTTCCGGTAGTGGAATAGGGCTTGCAATATCAAAAAATCTCGCCTTATTAATGAAAGGCGATATTCAAGTTGAAAGCCAGCTTGGTCAGGGTTCAACCTTTGATCTGATTATCTATGCCAAAGAAGCGCATCCAATTAATCATTGTGAACCTATTCAACCGTTGAATTTATCGGTTTTATTAGTTGAAGATATTGAATTAAATGTTCTTGTTGCAAAAAGTGTATTGGAAAAACTGGGGCATTGTGTTGATGTTGCGATGAATGGAAAAGACGCGATTAAGCTTTTTGAACGCAATACTTACGATATTATATTGCTTGATATTAAATTACCGGATATGTCGGGTTTTGATATAGCCGCTTATCTACGTAAAAAATACGAAGACGGCATTTATGATTTTCTCCCACCTCTTGTTGCCTTCACGGCAAATGTGATGCAAAGTGAAGAGGAGTACCAAAGTAAGGGAATGGATTCGGTTCTGCGTAAACCTCTCGCCCTAGATGAGTTAAAACGTTGTTTTTATCATTTTTTTGGTGAAGGAAATATAAAAAGTATCGATTCTAAAGCCGTAGAAAAACAGTCATCCTATCAGTCTTTAAACCTGGAACTGATAGAACTGTTAGGTAAAACGCAAACCGAACGGAATTTAGTCTTGTTTAAACAAATGATGCCGGCATATCTTCAAGAACTTAATGAAGCCTTTAAGGTTTATTTGTCGGATCACGCCGCCGATCAAAGTGTTGCGGATGTGGCGCATAAAATTAAAGGAGCAGCAGGTTCTGTCGGATTAAGCAGATTACAGCAACTTGCGGAAAAAATGCAATGTAATCAGGAAGAGGGTTGGAACGATAATATTGAAAATTGGCTTCGTGAACTGAATAGTTACTGGCAAGTTAATGTCGAAGAATTGGAAGATTATTTGAATTCTGTTGGATAACGAAAAGACCGCACTTTAAAGCGAAAGTGCGGTCGTTTTTTTAGGAGTTTTTATTATTCAGTTTATCTTCCGAGTATTTTCGCAACAGGTGAATTTCACGTTTTGCCTTATCAGACAGCACTTTTAGCATTTGTTCGGAACGCGCCATAATAAAGTGTAAATAATCGGCATTTTGCGTTTGTTCAAAAAATTGTTTCGCTTGATACATATCGCTGAAATCTTTATTTGCTTGAGTAAGCAACATTTTTTGCCCGAATAACACGATGAATGTCAGCGCTAAGGAGATGAGCGTACCATAACCGTTTGTCGGATAATAAAGTAATCCGCCGACAATAAATAGGCCGGAAACCAATCGGGAACTGTTTTTGATATAAGTTTCACTGGGTGGCGCTTGTATTAATTCTTTGAGTTTCATCATTTTTACCCTAAAAAATAAGGGCGTTATCGTACGCCCTTATGGTGAAATATTTCAAGTATTCTCTAAGCAAGAATACCCGCCCAGTAACCTAAAATCCCAACCCCGAATAGGGCAAAGATAATAATCATCGCATTCACTTTTTTACGTAATAAATACATACATAAGAAGGTAAGTAATAATGCAAGTACACCGGGAAGAAGAGCATTTAATACGCCTTGAAGGGTAACAACCACTTCTTCACCTAACTGATTGTTATAGCGGGTAAGTTCTAATGGCACATTAATCGTCGTCCATTTGGATACAAGGGAACCCATAACAAAGAGACCGAGAATAGAGGCACCTTGTGTAATTTTTTGTAAACGGCCACCGCCCATATCGGAAACAATTTCCGTTCCTTTTTCATACCCGTATTTGAAACCATACCAACGGGTTAATAGACGAATGATGTTAATTAAAATAAAGAATAATAATGGACCTAAAGGACTACCGGTTAAAGCAATACCGGCACCCAGTGCGGCTAAAACAGGACGCAATGTTCCCCAGAAAATTGGGTCGCCCACACCGGCAAGTGGCCCCATTAAGCCTACTTTTACTCCACTGATTGCCGCATCGTCCACATCTTTTGCACCGTTTGCCCGTTCCTGCTCCATCGCAGCGGTAACGCCCATAATGGCGGAACCCACCCAAGGTTGGGTGTTGAAGAATTCAAGGTGGCGTTTTAATGCCGCGGCTTGATCTTCTTTTTTACTGTATAAACGCTTGATGGTTGGGATCATCGACACACAGAATCCCATTGATTGCATGCGTTCAAAATTAAATGAACCTAAAAGGAACGTTGAACGGAAGTAGGTTTTTAAAATATCACCTTTAGTAAGTGTCACTTTTTGATCTGACATAATACGCTCCTTATAGACCTTCTAATTCGTTATCGGCTAATTTTCTTTTTGTCGCTATCGGCATTGCGGCTTGGTTAAAGCGAGGATTTAATTGGATATACAGCATTGCCAAGCAAGTGCCTAAAATACCTAACCCCACTAAATTATAGTTAGTGAATGAGGCAATCACGAAACCAAGGAAGAAGAATGGCATTAATGCACCTGCACTCATCATATTGATAACCATCGCATAGCCCACAACTACAATGAAGCCACCGGCAATTTGTAACCCACGGGTAATCACTTCAGGAATTGCATCTAATGCACTGGTTACGCTATCCGTGCCTGCCACTAAAGCGACGGCTAATGCGGGAACCGCAACACGTAAGGCTTGTAAAGAAAGACCGGCAAAATGACAGAGTTCAATCCCTCGGAAATTCGCTTGTTCCGCAAATTTATCGGCTTTGTGTTGTAAGAAAATCGTTAAAGTACGAACAAAGATCGTTAATACTTGGCCTGCCGCAGCAACCGGTACGGCAATGGCAATGGCGGTACCAACCGATTGTCCACCTTTAATAACCAAGATTGCAGAAATAACACTTGCCAGTGCCGCATCCGGAGCCATTGCCGCCCCTACGTTCATCCAGCCTAATGCGATCATTTCTAAGGTACCGCCAAGAATGATACCGGTTTCAAGATCGCCTAAGACAAGACCTATCATGGTACAAGCAAAAAGTGGACGGTGGGTTTGACGTTCATCTAACACACTGCCCATACCGCAGATTGCCGCAACCAGTACGACTAAAATGAGTTCCATTGTTGACATAAAAGGCTCTCCTAAAATTTAATTGAATCTAATTTTTCACGGGTAAGCTCGATTGGTTTATTGGCTGCCACTTTTTGAAGTGAGAGTTTTACCCCCATATCGAGTAATTTTTTGAATGCTTCCACATTAGATGGATTGACGGTGACTGCATCAGAAAGTTGTTTATTGCCTTCTTTATGTGTCATTCCGCCTACATTGATGGTATCAATCCGCAACCCGCCTTCAATTAAACGCAGTGCATCTTCCGGTTTTGTTACGAGCATTAAAATATGACGGTTGGCATATTTAGGATTGTTATACACCTTAATCGCTTTATCCACAGAAATAACATAGGCTTTTAAATGAGGCGGTGCAATTTGAAGTAACAATTCTTTGCGAAGTTCATCATTTGCCACTTCATCACTGATCGCAAAAATAGCTTCACATTTCACTGCTTTTGCCCAAGATGTCGCCACTTGACCATGAATCAAACGAATGGTGGCAAAATAGACAGCGAATAATGGAGTGCTTTTGACAGGAAAGTGCGGTCAAAATTTATCATGTTTTGTCGATATTAAAATTTCGTTAAAATGCTCCGAAATAATGATAAGGATTCCTTATGCCAAATCGTCAATGCCAAGTGCTTATTTCTGATGTATTCCCTGAATTTTTGCCTCCACAAGTTTTAATCCTTGGAGAGCGGGGGATTCCTTTTGCTAAAGCATCCAATTTATTGGGACAAGAATTTGAACATATTTTATTTGATGCACGAAATGGCATTCATTTAGAAGCCCTTGCCATTGCCGCCGGTACATTAAAAGTGGGGGGGACGTTCTGTTTGTTGCTTTCGGCGTGGGAAAATTTAGAAAAACACCCTGATTTTGATAGTCTTCGTTGGAATGGCGGTACTTCTGCCATCAGCACAGCAAATTTTATTCATCATTTCAAACAATGTGTGGAACGCTACCATTTTCCTATTTTGAGAAAAGCAAGTGCGGTTGGTTTTCCGTCCGTTTTTCATTGTGAAGAAAAGGGCAAATCAGCCACTGCCGAACAGCAACAGATCCTTAAGCAAATCTTGCAACGACAATGTGATCTGTATTTTCTCACGGCAAAACGCGGACGGGGAAAATCAGCATTATTAGGGCTGCTTGTTAATCACATTGATACCCCGATTTATCTCACCGCGCCTAACAAAAGTGCGGTCAATTCATTATATGATTTTGCAAAAAGAACCGTTGAATTTATTGCACCGGATGAATTAAGCCAACGATTACGACAAGATGCGGCATTTGCCGAAAATGCTTGGCTTTTGGTTGATGAGGCGGCGATGATTCCGTTGTCTTTGCTACAACAGTTTTCCCAATATTTTCGCCACATTGTTTTTAGTACAACCATTCATAGTTATGAGGGAACCGGACGTGGCTTTGAATTAAAATTCAAACAAAAAATCCACCGCACTTTTCAACAAGTGGAACTCTATCATCCTTTGCGTTGGCAAAAAAATGATGTTCTTGAATCGTTTATTGAAGATTTGTTATTGCTGAATGCCGAAGATAAATTTGAGCAAATTGCCTATAACGCACTGAGTGAGATTCAGATTCATAAAATAACACAATCTCAGTTAATTCAGTCGCCTGAACCTTTTTATGGCTTGATGATACTGGCGCATTATCGGACTTCGCCTATTGATTTACGTCGTTTATTTGATGGTGAAAGGCAGCATTTTTATTTGGCGAATGATCAACGACAGCTTATTGGTGCTATTTGGGCGTTGGAAGAAGGCGGAATGGAGGATGAAAATCTGATTGCACAAATCCGACAAGGAACACGCCGCCCCAAAGGAAACCTTGTACCACAATCTTTGTGTTTTCACGGCAATTTTCCCGAAGCCTGTCGGTTGAAGTCTTTACGAATTTCTCGCATTGCCGTACAACCTCATTGGCAACAAAAAGGGATCGGGCAAAGGCTGATTAGCTCAATGGATAATGCCGAGGCTGATTTTCTTTCCGTCAGTTTCGGTTATACGGAAGAATTAGCACATTTCTGGCAAAAGTGCGGTTTTGTTTTGGTTCATTTAGGGGAGCATCAAGAAGCCAGTAGCGGTTGTTATTCAGCTATTGCTTTGAAGGGTATGTCGGAAAAGGGAAGGGCTTTGACGAAAATTGCACGGCAACAATTTCAACGTAACGTGGCATTATTTATTCATCCTTTGGCTAAAAAAATAATGCGCGGAAAAATTGATTGGATACTTAATGAGGAAGATTGGCAAAGCTTAAAAAATTTTGCCTATTTCAACCGCTCTTTATTTTCCTCAATGCCCGCGATTCAACGTTTGTTAAGGGCGCAAAATAAACGCAATTTTCCACAACTTTCAAGCTATTTAACGAAAAAACAATTACCCTTTGACAAGAAAAAAAGCGTAGAATGCTTTCGTTTAGAAATTAAACAATACTTAGAGGAACTTTTATGACAACAGAAAAAAAAGAGAAACCAAAAGGCTGGTTTAAACGGGCGTTGGAAAAATATGATCATTTTCTTAAAACTTACGATCTTGATTCCCCGAGCTGCTGTGGTGTACCCAAAATGCGCGAAGACGAAAACGGAAATTTATGTAAAGAAGATTCACTTTTCAAAAAATAACCTGTTTTTTTATACAGACTTCAGCTTGAATCCCCATTTTTAATTCAGTAAACTATGCGTCAATTTTTATAAGAGATTGGCGCATTATTTATGAAAACCGCTTTTTTTCAACTCGATATCCCCTCCGGTCCAAATGATCACAAAATTTTAGGTAATGTCTTGCAAGGCGCTGATGCCCTTGCGATTAGCGAGATTGCCGAACAACACCAACATTTAACTGTCGTAGTGACTCCAGATACCAGAAGTGCGGTTCGTTTATCCGGTATTTTATCGGAATTAAGCGAGCAAGAAGTGAAACTATTTCCTGATTGGGAAACGCTACCTTATGATACTTTTTCGCCTCATCAAGATATTATTTCTTCCCGTCTAAGCGCACTTTTTCAGCTCCAAAATGCAAAAAAAGGCATTTTTTTGTTGCCGATTGCGACCTTAATGCAGCGCCTTTGCCCGCCCCAGTATTTACAACATAATGTTTTATTGATTAAAAAAGGTGATCGCGTTGTTATTGATAAAATGCGTTTACAACTGGAATCAGCCGGTTATCGTGCTGTAGAGCAAGTTTTGGAGCATGGGGAATATGCCGTGCGGGGCTCATTGCTTGATCTTTTTCCGATGGGAAGTGCGGTGCCTTTTCGATTAGATTTTTTTGATGATGAAATTGATTCTATCCGCACTTTTGATGTGGATACGCAACGTACGATAGATGAAATTCAATCCATTAATCTGCTGCCTGCACACGAATTTCCTACCGATGACAAGGGTATTGAATTTTTTCGCACTCAATTTCGAGAAACTTTTGGGGAAATTCGACGCGATCCGGAACATATTTATCAGCAAATCAGTAAAGGTACGTTAATTTCTGGTATTGAATATTGGCAGCCGTTGTTTTTTGCAGAAATGGCAACCTTATTTGACTACCTTCCACCCCAAACCTTGTTTGTGGATATGGAGGCAAATCAAGCACAAGGGGAGCGTTTTTATCAAGATGCAAAACAGCGTTATGAACAACGCAAAGTGGATCCAATGCGTCCTTTATTGCCACCGGAACGCTTGTGGTTAAATATTGATAAAGTAAATCGCCAATTGAAAGACTACCCGCGTATTACACTGAAAAATGAAAAAGTGCGGTCATCAGTGCGTCAGAAAAATTTACCTGTAGCCTCATTGCCTGAGATCACTATTCAATCACAACAAAAATACCCCCTGGGGCAACTTCGTCAATTTATTGAACATTTCAATGGAAACCTGTTGTTTTCGGTCGAAACGGAAGGACGTAGGGAAACCCTACTTGATTTGCTTCAAGCGTTAAAAATTAAACCTAAACAAATTCAATCCCTCACACAGACTGAGCAAGAAAAATTTAGTTTATTGGTCAGCTCCTTTGAGCAAGGTTTTATTATTGAGCAATCCCCGCCGTTAGCCATTATTGGTGAAGCGAATTTACTGGGCGAAAGGGTTCAACAGCGTCGACGTGATAAGCGTAAAACCATTAATCCGGATACGCTTGTGCGTAATTTGGCGGAACTTAAAATTGGGCAACCGGTGGTACATTTGGATCATGGTGTGGGGCGTTATGGCGGTTTGGTAACACTTGATGCCGGGGGAATTAAAGCGGAATATTTGCTCCTGAATTATGCCAATGAATCTAAGCTTTATGTGCCGGTCACCTCGTTGCATTTGATTAGTCGCTATGTAGGCGGTTCCGATGAAAGTGCGCCATTACATAAACTGGGTAACGAGGCTTGGGCAAAATCACGCCAAAAAGCCGCAGAAAAAATTCGTGATGTGGCGGCGGATCTGCTGGATGTTTATGCACAACGTGAGGCGACAAAAGGCTTTGCCTTTAAATATGATCGCGAAGAATTTCAACAGTTTGCAGCAACTTTCCCTTTTGAAGAAACCCATGATCAAGAAATGGCGATCAATTCCGTTATTTCAGATATGTGTCAGCCCAAAGCGATGGATCGTTTAGTCTGTGGCGATGTAGGCTTTGGTAAAACCGAAGTGGCAATGCGTGCGGCATTTTTGGCGGTAATGAATCATAAACAAGTCGGCGTTTTAGTGCCTACGACATTGCTTGCCCAACAACATTATGAAAACTTTAAAGATCGTTTTGCCAATTTGCCGGTAAACGTGGAAGTGCTATCTCGTTTTAAAACGGCGAGAGAACAAAAACAAATTCTGCAAAATCTGGCAGAAGGTAAAGTGGATATTTTGATCGGCACCCATAAACTGATTCAATCGGATGTGAAATTTCATGATCTCGGTTTGCTGATTATTGATGAAGAACATCGTTTTGGTGTGGGGCAAAAAGAAAAAATTAAACAACTACGTGCCAATATCGATATTCTCACCCTGACGGCAACCCCGATTCCACGCACCCTTAATATGGCAATGAACGGTATTCGTGATCTCTCTATTATTTCCACGCCGCCAGCTCGCCGCTTGAGTATTAAAACCTTTGTTCGTCAAAAGGATGACTTAGTGGTACGCGAAGCCATTTTGCGTGAAATTCTGCGTGGCGGACAGGTATATTATTTACACAATGATGTGGCGAGTATTGAAAATACGGCAGAAAAATTGACCGCACTTGTGCCGGAAGCTCGGGTGATTGTGGGACATGGACAAATGCGGGAGCGTGAACTAGAACGGGTGATGAGCGATTTTTATCATCAACGCTATAATGTATTGGTTTGCTCAACCATCATTGAAACGGGCATTGATGTTCCAACGGCAAATACGATTATCATCGAACGGGCGGATCATTTTGGTCTGGCGCAATTACATCAATTACGTGGTCGGGTAGGGCGTTCTCATCACCAAGCCTATGCTTACTTGCTTACCCCTCCCCCGAAAATGATGACAAAAGATGCTCAACGCCGTCTTGAAGCTTTGGAAAGTTTAGATAATCTTGGCGCGGGATTTATTCTTGCCACCCATGATTTAGAAATTCGTGGCGCAGGGGAATTGTTGGGGAATGAACAAAGCGGACAAATTGAAACCATCGGTTTTTCCCTTTATATGGAATTGTTGGATGCGGCGGTGAAAGCTTTAAAAGAAGGACGTGAGCCGTCTTTGGAAGAATTAACCCAACAACAGGCTGAAATCGAACTGAGAGTCGCGGCTTTGTTACCGGATGAATATTTAGGCGATGTGAATATGCGTTTATCCTTCTATAAACGTATTGCCGCCGCCGAGACAAGACAAGAATTAGATGAATTAAGAGTCGAATTGATCGACCGTTTTGGTTTGTTACCGGAAGCAACGAAAAACTTACTTCAAATTGCCGAATTACGTTTATTGATTGAGCCTCTAAAAATACTTCGCATTGATGCCGGCACACAAGGGGGCTTTATTGAATTTTCACCGACAACACAAGTCGCACCGGAAAAATTTATTCAGCTTATTCAAAAAGAACCGATTGTCTATCGTTTTGACGGGCCGTCGAAATTTAAGTTTATGAAGGATCTTTCGGATAATAAAGTGCGGTTGGAATTTGTGGTAAATTTAATCAAGTTTCTGCTTGAGTAAGATTTTTTAACTCTGTTGTATTACATTGCAGAACTTAGCATGACAACAATGACGTACTATTTTTATAGTGCGTCATTTTTTTACTTCAATTTTTCTTTCTGAATAATAAGCCGTGATATTAAACCGAATGCTATGTCAGTATGTTTTTGTTGCATTAAGTTTGCTGTATTTTTGGTTTTGTCACTTTTCCCGATTTGAAAGACAATCTCGTTACTTAGGAAAAATGCGGTATTTATAACCGAATTTTTCTATTTGTCAGGATGGATTTGCTGAATATATGGATTATTTTGCAATAAATTCATACTGTGATCCAGATCTCATTTTAATGATTAATAAATACAGTATTATGCTGTTACTGAACGGTAAGCGTGTTAAGTAAGCTGTTCCTAAGAGGTAATATTTATTTATTGGTATATTTATATTGAGGATCTCGCAATGAACAAACGAAATTTTTTAAAATCATTAATAGCTGCTTCAGTATTGGCTACGACAGGCTTTACCTCTATCTCTATTCAAGCGACAGAGACTATAAAATTAGGTTTTTTGGTGAAACAGCCGGAAGAACCCTGGTTCCAAACAGAATGGGTATTTGCGGATAAAGCCGCCAAAGATCTAGGGGACGTTCAGATTATAAAAATGGCGATTCCTGACGGTGAAAAAACATTGAATGCTATAGATAATTTAGCAGCAAACGGTGCAAAAGGTTTTGTTATTTGTACACCTGATCCTAAATTAGGGCCAGCTATTATGGCAAAGGCTCGTTCTTATGATCTGAAAGTAATTACAGTCGATGATCAATTTTTAAATGCAGCGGGGGAACCTATGAATAATGTGCCGATTATCATGATGGCTGCAACAGAAATTGGTGAACGTCAAGGTTTAGAATTGTATAAAGAAATGCAAAAACGCAGTTGGAATGTCAATGAAACCGCGGTATTAGCTATCACAGCAGACGAACTGGATACTGCCCGTCGCCGTACGGACGGATCTATTTCTGCCTTAATCAAAGCAGGCTTCCCTGAAAAACAAATCTATAAATCGCCCACGAAAAGTAATGATATTCCGGGAGCGTTAGATGCCGCTAATGCCATGTTAGTGCAGCACCCCGAAGTGAAAAATTGGTTAATCGTCGGGATGAACGATAATACCGTGTTAGGGGGAATTAGGGCTACGGAAGGGCAGGGCTTTAAACCTAAAAATGTTGTCGGTATCGGTATCAATGGTACGGATGCAGTAAGTGAGCTTTCAAAGCCTAAAATGACCGGTTTTGTCGGCTCATTACTGCCAAGCCCCGATGTGCATGGCTATCGTAGTACGGAAATGCTTTATAAATGGGTTAAAGAGGGAATTGAGCCACCAAAATATACGCCGATTGGTGATCCCGTATTACTGACGCGAGATAACTTTAAACTAGAGTTGGAGAAAAAAGGGCTTTAGTTGAATGTCATTAAAATATCGGTAAGGAGGAAATATTTATGCAAATTCCTTATTTAGAATTTGACCAAATTAGCAAATCTTTTCCTGGTGTTAAAGCATTACAAAATGTGTCATTTAAATGCTATGAGGGGAAAGTACATGCCCTTATGGGGGAAAATGGTGCCGGTAAATCTACCTTACTGAAAATTTTAAGTGGTAACTATTTGCCGACGGAAGGAAAAATGCATATTGGGGGACGCTCTCTTACATTTCGCACAACAAAAGATGCCTTACTTGCCGGAGTTGCTATTATTTATCAAGAATTAAATATCGTACCGGACATGACGGTTGCAGAAAATCTTTGTTTGGGTCAATTCCCTCATTCTTTTGGATTGGTTAATCAGAAAGAATTAATAATCCGTACGAAAAAATACTTAGATAAATTAGCCTTAAATATTTCACCAAATACTCCTTTAAGAGAACTTTCCATTGGTCAATGGCAAATGATTGAAATTGCAAAAGCATTGAGCCGTGGAGCGAAAATTATTGCGTTTGATGAACCGACCAGTAGCTTGTCTGCACCTGAAATTGAAAAGTTGTTTGCAGTGATTGAAGAACTGAAAGCGGAAGGAAAGGTTATTCTGTATGTTTCTCATCGAATGGAAGAAATCTTTCGTATTAGTGATGAAATTACCATATTGAAAGACGGTCGGTTTATTGAAACATTTTCGGATCTGTCAAAGATTAATAATGACATCTTAGTGCGTAGCATGGTTGGGCGTAATTTAGGCGATATTTATCATTATCGTTCAAGAGAAATAGGGAAAACACGGTTAAAACTGACCGCACTTTCAAGCAAAAAGTTGCCGGGAAATTTTAATCTTGAAGTGAAAGCGGGAGAGATTCTCGGGTTATTTGGGTTGGTTGGCGCCGGTCGTTCGGAGTTATTTAAGCTTATTTTTGGTGCGGATCCAATGATTCAAGGAAATATTGAGTTAGACGGAAAAAGTATCAAGATAACTTGCCCCAAAGATGCTATTGAACAAGGCATAGTGTTATGTCCAGAGGATCGTAAAAAAGAAGGAATAATTCCTTTGGCGAGCGTAGCGGAAAACATAAATTTAAGCGCAAGACGATCCCATAATTTCTTTAAATTTATCATTAATGAGTTTTGGGAAAAACAAAATGCAGAGAAACAATGCCAACAAATGAATGTGAAAACACCATCCATTGAGCAACTTATTATGAATTTATCCGGTGGAAACCAACAAAAAGTGATTTTAGGACGATGGTTATCCGAGGATATTAAAGTGCTTCTATTGGATGAGCCGACACGCGGTATTGATGTAGGGGCAAAATCCGAAATCTATGATCTGATTTTTAAACTAGCTGATGAAAAGATTGCAATCATTGTGATTTCAAGCGATTTACCTGAGGTTATCGGTTTATCCGATCGCATTATGGTCATGAGAAATCGACAAATTACAGGTGTTGTAGAACGTGAAGAGGCAACGGAAGAGCGTGTTTTGAAACTTGCTATGGTGGAAACCGATATCTTTGAAACCGTAGCTAAGTAATATAAGGAGAATTTTTATGACTTCAGTAACTTCTCAAACTCACAATATGAGCAGATTTAATAAAATTTGGAATGCTTATGGTATGTTGTTAATTTTTGCTGTTATTTTTATTTCTGCTTGTTTATTTATTCCTAATTTTGCAACGGTTATTAATATGAAAGGCCTAGGGCTAGCCATTTCAATGAGCGGTATGGTTGCTTGCGGTATGTTATTTTGTCTTGCTGCCGGTGAAATTGATTTATCTGTCGCTTCTGTGATTGCTTGTGCCGGCGTTGTCACTGCAACAGTGATTAACCTTACTCAAAGTGTAACGTTAGGTGTGTTATCAGGCGTATCATTAGGTGCTTTAATCGGTTTGATAAATGGTTTTGTTATAGCAAAATTAAAAATCAATTCCTTAATTACCACATTGGCAAGTATGCAAATTGCACGTGGTTTCGGCTATATTATTTCTGATGGTAAAGCAGTGGGTATTACAAAAGAAGAATTTTTCGAGCTGGGTTATCAAAATTTACTTGGTATTCCTTTACCAATTCTATTTACCATTATTTGTATTGCTATCTTTGGTTTTTTATTAAGTAAAACTACCTACGGACGTAATACTTTAGCAATTGGCGGCAATGAGGAAGCAGCACGATTAGCCGGGATTAATGTTGATCGCACGAAATTAATTATTTTTGTCGTATCCGGAGCAATTTCTGCGCTCGCCGGCGTTATTCTTGCTGCTAGAATGACAAGCGGACAACCTATGACATCCATTGGTTTTGAATTGGTGGCAATTTCAGCTTGCGTACTTGGCGGCGTATCTTTGAATGGTGGTGTCGCTAAAATTTCATTTATCATAGCTGGAGTATTAATTTTAGGTACTATTGAAAATGCGATGAATTTATTAAATATCTCACCGTTTTCTCAATATGTTGTAAGAGGTTTAATTCTATTAATTGCCGTCATATTTGATAGATATAAACAGAAACTAATAAAGTAAAAATGTGAATGGATAATAATGCGGATATTTTAGTCTCCGCATTTTGTTTTGTATTCATCGGTATTTTATATCTATGCTTGTAAGCCAATTTGTTTTTGTTGGAACACTACCTTAAGTTGTATGTGTAATTTGAGAGATAATATGAAAATAATAAACAAAAATAATGTTCAACAGAATCCGTTATTACCCGGCTATAACTTTAATGCATATTTAGTTGCCGGTTGTACGCCAATTGAAGAAAATAGTGAATTGGATTTTACGATTAACCGTCCCCATGGAATGAGAGGATATATCATTAATCTTACAACAAAAGGAGAGGGGCGGGTATTTCAAGGGAAAGAAGCATTTAATTGCCAAGTCAGTGACTTGCTTTTATTTCCGCCAAATGCCGTTCATTATTACCATCGAGCCAATAATTCGCCAAGTTGGCACCATCAATGGATTTATTTTCGCCCGAGAGCATTTTGGCTGGATTGGGTTAAATGGACTGATGAGGTTAATAATGTAGGAAGACTGACGATTCCTGATGATCAAAGCTATCAAGAAATTCTCTCTTTGTTTTTACAGATTGAAAAGGAATATAATTCTGATGATCCGCTTTCGGAAGCCGTTTCAATGTGTTTATTGGAACAGTTATTAATTCGTTGTTTTCGATTTGACCCGGCAAATAAACAAAGAATGCTTGATCCCCGAATACTCGAAACTTGCCATTTTATTTCCGATAATATTGATAAAAACTATACGGTTAATGAAGTAGCCAAGCAGGCTTGTATGTCCACTTCTCGACTTACACACTTATTTGCCCAGCAAATTGGCACAAGTATCATAAAATGGCGGGAAGAGCAAAGAATGATTAAAGCAAAACATTTATTACATGCTTCCGGCGAACCTATTTATCATATTGCCCGCCAATTAGGTTATGACGACCAACTTTATTTTTCACGAATTTTTAAACGTTACACCGGTTTAAGTCCCTCTCGTTTTCGGGATTCAAGATAAAATTTGATCTGGTTCGCATATTTTCTTATGCAACTTTTTTGTCCATATTTCTAGCCTATCATTGTCTAACGATTGATAAAAAAAATCGCTAATCTACTGTTAATCCGTTTAAGGAATAAAGGTGGTGGCAATGCAAAAGATTAAACAAATAATTGAAGAGGGCAATATTTCTATTGGTATTGAATTTGGTTCAACAAGAATTAAATCGGTTTTAATTGATAGCAAAGGAAATATTTTAGCCAAAGGCGAGTTTGAATGGGAAAATCATCTTATTGATGGTATTTGGACTTATCCTCAAGAAGAAATTTGGCAGGGTTTACAAGGTGCTTACGCCTCGCTCTCCGAATCCGTCAAAAAACAATACAATGTCGTTATTAGGCAGGCGAAAGCAATTGGTATTAGTGGCATGATGCATGGTTATATGCCATTCGATAAAGAGGGTAATCAGCTGACTTTTTTCCGCACCTGGCGTAATAATATCACATCAAAATCTTCTGAAAAATTGACCGCACTTTTTCAATATAACATTCCGCAACGTTGGAGTATTTCTCATTTATATCAAGCCGTTTTAAATAAAGAAGAGCATGTACCGAATATTGATTTTTTAACAACGTTGGCAGGTTATATTCATTGGAAATTAACTGATGAAAAAGTATTGGGAATCGGTGAGGCTTCAGGGATGTTTCCTATTGATATTCAACTACTTGATTTTAATCAAAAAATGTTAGATCAATTTGATCGGCTTATCAGTGAATTAGATTATCCCTGGACGATTCGTCATATTTTACCCAAAGTAGCCAGAGCCGGAGAATACGCTGGCGTGTTGACAGAATCCGGTGCTAAATTGATTGATCCAAGTGGTGGATTACAAGCCGGTATCCCGCTTTGTCCGCCGGAAGGGGATGCTGGAACCGGTATGGTGGCAACTAACAGTATCCAAGAAAAAAGCGGAAATATTTCAGCCGGAACTTCTGCTTTTGCCATGATTGTATTGGAAAAAGAGCTATCTAGAGTGTATGAACAATTAGATATGGTGACTACGCCGAGCGGTAAATTAGTCGCAATGGCGCATGCCAACAATTGTACATCGGATATTAATGCTTGGGTGAGTTTATTCGGTGAATGTCTGGCTACATTTGGTGTAAATGTCAGTCAAAGCAAACTTTATGAAACCTTATTTATAAAGGCGTTAGAAGGTGAGAATGATTGTGGCAATTTGCTTGCTTATGGCTTCTATTCAGGGGAGCATGGTGTAGGCTTAAATGAAGGCTGCCCTATGTTCTTACATCCGATGAAGGCAAATTTTAATTTAGCCAATTTTATTCGAGTTCATCTTTATACTGCCTTTGGAGCAATGAAGCTTGGTATGGATATTTTACTGCAACGGGAACAAGTCAAAATCCAGCAAATCTTAGCCCATGGCGGCATTTTCAAAACAAAAGGTATCGCACAAAAAATTTTGGCCTCTGCACTCAATGTACCTATTGCTGTAACTGAATCAGCGACTGAAGGGGGCGCATGGGGAATTGCATTATTAGCCAATTATCTTTCATATAAGCATAAATCTCTCGAAACCTATTTAGATGAAGATATTTTTAGTAGTTGTAATAAAGAGATTGTTTATCCGGATAGTGAGATGGTTCTAGGTTATAACGCATTTATTAAACGCTATTCTCAGGGGCTTTCTATTGTTCAAGAAGCCATTAATACAAAAATTTTAACGATATCATAGGAGATGATGATGGAATTTATTAAAAATCTGGAAGTTTGGTTTGTTGTAGGAAGCCAACATTTATACGGAGATGAAGCGTTGCAACAAGTAAAACAAAACGCCGGGCAAATCACAGAGTATTTGAATCAACAAAATCCATTTATCAAAATTAAGCTAAAAGAATTGGCTACTTCACCGGAAGAAATTCTATCAATTTGCCAAGCCGCGAATAACCAAGATAATTGCGTCGGAATTATTGCGTGGATGCATACATTCTCACCGGCAAAAATGTGGATTGCGGGTTTAACTCAGTTAAGTAAGCCATTATTACAATTTCATACCCAATTTAATCAATTTATTCCTTGGAACGAGATTGATATGGATTATATGAATCTTCACCAAACCGCACATGGTGATCGTGAATTTGGTTTCTTGCTATCCCGTTTACGTAAAGCCAGAACCATTGTTGTGGGACATTGGAAAAATGCCACTGTGTTAGAAAAAATGAATCGTTGGCAACGTGTTTTAGCCGCAATTTATGATCAAAAAAATTTACGCATCGCACGTTTTGGCGATAATATGCGGCAAGTTGCAGTAACCGAAGGAGATAAAGTTGAAGCCCAGATCAAATTTGGCTATAGCGTTAACGGTTATGGTGTCTATCAATTGGTTGAAAGTATTCATACAGTCACTGATGAAGATGCAGAGGTATTGGTTAAAGAATACGAAAAAGAATACCGAATCAGTGCTAAATTACAAAAAAATGGTGAAAAACGTACCGCACTTTTTGATACGGCGAAAATTGAATTGGGGCTAAAACGTTTCTTAGATAACGGTGGTTTTAAAGCCTTTACGGATACGTTTGAAAATCTACATAATATGAAACAATTGCCGGGATTACCGGTACAGCGTTTAATGCAACAAGGTTATGGATTTGGTGCTGAAGGAGACTGGAAAACTGCTGCGTTGGTTCGGGCAATAAAAGTAATGGGGTATGGATTGCCAAAAGGCAGTTCCTTTATGGAAGATTATACCTATCATTTAGCCGAAAATAATGAAGTGGTGCTGGGGGCGCATATGTTGGAAGTTTGCCCATCCATTACTGATGATAAACCTCTGTTAGAGATAAAACCGCTTGGTATTGGTGGCAAAGAAGATCCAACCCGTTTGATTTTTACTGCAAAAACCGGTCGTGCGGTGAACGCAGCCATTGTTGATATGGGAAATCGATTCCGTATGGTTGTTGCTGATTTGGATGTGGTAGAAAAACCGCAAGATATGCCTAATTTGCCGGTTGGACATGCTTTTTGGCAGCTTAAGCCTAATTTTGAGGTTGGGACTCAAGCTTGGATTTTAGCCGGCGGTGCGCATCATAGTGCATTTAGCTTAGATGTGGATGCCGATATGTTACGTATGTTTGCAGAATATTTTGATATTGAGTTTATTCATATCAATGAAAATACAGAACTTTTTCAATTAAAAAATGAGTTGCGTTGGAATGAATTAAGTTATAAATAATTTTTCGTCTCTATTTCCTTTAAAGAAAGCCTATTTTCCAAATGAAGATAGGCTTTTTAAGAAAAGCATTATTTCACCTCCGAGCCCTTTAACCATTTTCTTACCCAAGAGCGGTTGGCGGATAGGTTTTGTATAATTTCTTCCCCTAAAGGCAAAGGTTCGCCATAAATTAATGAGGCTAAAGTTTCGCCTAATAAAGGGGCGGAGGTTAATCCGCGTGATCCTAATGCGGCAACCAGAAAAAGGTTGGGAAAATTGACCGCACTTGGAATCGCTTGCTTACGGCGGCGGAGATTAAAGAGATTGTGATAATCTTCCCGTTGTCGGGTGAAATTAGGGATATTTCCCACCATTGGGGCGAGATCACGTACGGAGCAACGAATGCCCATGCGTGCCAAATTGCCCGATGTATCCACATCTTGCGTCCAACGTTGAGCAATATTTTGTTGTAGTTTTTGTTGGTTTTCCCGTTGTTCTTGTTCGCTAAAGCGACGATCCGTATTATCCCGTATATGACTTGCACCAAGGCAATGGCTGGTTTTGGCGTGATCTGCCGGTGTGAGATAGCCATCGTAACAAAGTACGGACTTAAGTTTCAGTAAGTTTTCGGAAGTGGGAATTTGACTCACTTGTCCTCGAATCGGGTAAAGAGGAAGTTTTTCCGTTTGAACAAAATCCGTGATTTTATAGCCGTTGGCGAGTATCACAACTTCGTGCTCTGTGATGTCATTTTGGGAATTATGCACTTGCCAACCGGCTTGGGTTTGGGCAAGTGCGGTAATTTTTTGTGAGGTTTTGATTTTTACGCCACATTTTTCAAGTCGTGAAAAGGTATTTTGCACAAATTGGCGAGGAGCAAGCCAAGCACCTTGAGGGATAAACCCACCGCCACAAGAAAGGGGCAAGCCGACTTTTTCGCTTAATGCCTCTGTATTGAGCATTTCAACTATTTCATTAGGTAAGCCTAATTGGGAAATTTTTTCCAATTTGACCGCACTTTTTTCGTTATAGGCACATAATGCTACGCCACAAAATTCATATTCAAATTCTATACCTTGTTTTATCGCCCAATCCAGTAATTGTTTGCCGTAGGAGAAGGCATGAAGATAAAAACGGACAGTGAGAGGATTATCATCGCTCAGTTGAGGATAAAACGCCCCTTGTTTATTGCCGGAAGCATTGAGTGCCGGTTGTTCATCTTCACAATAAAGGGTGATGTCGGCACCGCGTTGAAGTAATGAAATGGCGGTACAGAGCGAGGCAATGCCCCCTCCGACAATTGCAATGTCTTGTTTTTTCATGCTGGCAGGTTGGGGTAAATACCAAGGCGCTGAAAGTGAGGTCGGTTTTGCTTGTGTTTTTTGCCCGTTTAAGCACTCCCGTTTTTTGCCAAAACCTTTACGTTTTTGGACTGCAAAACCTGCCGATGCTAATCCTTTTCTGACCGCACTTGCTGCGGTGAAGGTGGCAAAAGTGCCGCTCGCTTTGGTGAACCGATACATTTGGCTATATAAGTCTTCGTTCCACATATCCGGATTTTTGCTTGGTGCGAATCCGTCTAAAAACCAAGCATCAATGCGATCATTCATATAATCGCCAAGTTGCGGTAAATTTTCTGTTACATCGCCAAACCATAAATCCAGGGTGGTTTCATCAAAATTAATGCGTTGACAGCCTTTAATCGGTGAGCGCCAGTAGCATTGTAAATGCTGGCTTAATTCGGCAAATTGCGGATATGCCGTATGGGCTTGCTGAAGTGCGGTCGGTTTTAGCGGATATTTTTCAAAAGAAATAAAATAGAGGCGTTTGAGAGGCGCATTGACATATTTTTTGCGAAATTCTCGAAATAATCGGATGGTAGCAAAAAAATTTAATCCTGTACCAAAACCGGTTTCTGCAATGGTGAAGTGAGTATGTTGATGATCTTGCCAACGTTCCCATAATTGATTGCCCTGTAAAAATACATAATCCGTTTCTGCCAATCCATCGTGATTGGAAAAATAAACATCATCAAATTGATTGGAGACGGGGGTATGTTGTTCATTAAAATGAATGTCTGCATACTGAACGGCAAGCATTTTTTATTCCTTTCTTGCATTATTGAATTGACTTATAATAACGGAATTTTCCGGCTTATTGAAATTTGTCGGCGTATGGGTTTCACAGTCTCTAACTGGTCGAACAAATGAATTATTGCTTGAAATATTTTTATTTCGTAGTAGTTTTGAGCCGTTATTTTGACATATAAAACAAAAAGGAAGAAGCAATGAAAAGAGCTGTAATTACAGGCTTTGGTATTATTTCCAGTATCGGTAACAATAAAGAAGAAGTGCTTGCCTCACTAAAAGCAGGAAAATCAGGCATTGAGATTGTGCCTGAATTTGTTGAGATGAAAATGCGTAGTCAGGTTGCGGGTACGATTAAATTGGATCCAAGTGAGCATATTGATCGTAAAGTGTATCGTTTTATGGGTGATGCAGCGGCTTATGCTTATCTTTCTATGCGTGAAGCGATTGAAGACGCGGGATTAACGGAAGATCAGGTATCGAATGATCGTACCGGTTTAGTTATCGGGGCAGGTACAGGATCGGCGCATAATCAATTGATAGCCTGTGATGCGGCGCGTGGTCCGCGTGGTGTGAAGGCAATCGGCCCTTATGCCGTAACAAAAACCATGGCTTCCAGCGTTTCTGCTTGTTTGGCGACCCCTTATAAAATCCGTGGCGTCAGCTATTCTATTAGTTCCGCTTGTGCGACTTCGGCACATTGTATCGGTCACGCATTAGAATTGATCCAATTAGGGAAACAAGATGTGGTGTTTGCAGGTGGAGCGGAAGAGTTATCTTGGGAATGTGCGACCGAATTTGACGCAATGGGAGCGGTTTCCACTAAATACAATGAGACGCCGGAAAAAGCGTCCCGTGCTTACGATGCCAATCGTGACGGTTTCGTGATTGCCGGTGGTGGTGCGGTTGTAGTTGTGGAAGAGTTAGAACATGCCCTTGCTCGCGGAGCAAAAATTTATGCGGAAATCGTGGGTTATGGTGCAACATCAGATGGCTATGATATGGTCGCACCAAGTGGTGAAGGGGCGGAACGTTGTATGAAACAAGCGATGGCAACGGTGGATACCCCAATTGATTATATTAATGTTCACGGCACTTCCACTCCGGTTGGTGATGCGAAAGAATTGGGCGCAATCAAAAGTGTGTTTGGTGCCAATGTGCCGGCAATTTCATCCACTAAATCTATGACCGGTCACTCTTTAGGGGCGGCAGGTGTGCATGAAGCCATTTACACCTTATTAATGCTGGATAATGATTTTATTGCGCCAAGCATTAATATTGAAACCTTAGATGAAGCGGCGGAAGGTTGCAATATCGTGACAGAAACCAAAGAAAATGCAGGTTTGCAAACGGTGATGTCAAACAGCTTTGGTTTTGGCGGTACGAATGCAACGTTAATTTTCAAACGTTACAATGCTTAATCAAATTCACCAATAATAAAAAGAAAAATCGCACGGTAGCAATATCTTGCGATCTTTTGTGGATATTCAATATGATTTTTTCGGCTTATGAATCACACTTTCATGATTTTAAATTAGTGCGTGAAGTTCGGGTCAATCATTTATGTTGTCCGCTATCAAACCAAACCGAAACCATGGTACTGAGCCTTTATTCTTATGAGGAATACCGTGGTTTTATTGATCGAACTTCACCAAAACTTGCCGGCGTATTTGCTCGTGAAAAGGATAATGAACCCATTGCCACGGTTGATTGGACGCCAGAAATGGAAAGTTTTTTCAAACGGGAACGCCAAAACACCGATAAATTTGACCGCACTTGGCGTTTTACGAACGGTGCAAAAGTTTGGCTTGCGATGGTAATTTTAGTGGTAGGGGGGATGGGATATGCGGTCTATCACAAAGTGCAAAAAGGCGGGAAAATAGATTGGTATATTCTCACTAGCCTATGGGATAATTATGATGCAACACCGGAACTTGGTACAAAGTATTTTGTAAAACTCCAAAAGGGTGGCGTAGTGCGAGATAGGTTTTGGGTGAAAATTGAGGAACTTCTAGGTGATAATCGGTATGCTATTAGTATTAATTATTACCCTAATCCGATAGCCGAGATTGGACAGGCATTTGATATTAAAATCTTGTTGAACGATGAAAAATTTAAAGGCAAAATTTTTATAGAATTTCAACCGCACTTTTCACATAATGGTAAAACTCAGGCTGCTTTTGTTGATAAGCAAAATCATCGTGTTTTTTTATTACAAAAACCGACGGAAAAATTATCCCTTGATAAACTAAAGCTCCCGCTTTCCGTGCAGGAGGTTTACCGATGAGACATCCCGTTCACAATCCGCAATTTGTTCAACGCTATATGTATATCGACAAATTATCGAAGTCAAAAATGTTACCTTTGTTCATCGGATTTTTCTGGGCGGTATGCTGTTGGGGAATAGGTGGTGTTA
Organism: Rodentibacter caecimuris; assembly: GCF_001019715.1. Taxonomy (GTDB): domain Bacteria; phylum Pseudomonadota; class Gammaproteobacteria; order Enterobacterales; family Pasteurellaceae; genus Rodentibacter; species Rodentibacter caecimuris. The sequence continues at coordinate 260,917 of NZ_BBXJ01000001.1, read as the reverse complement.
GCTATTATCAAATTCTTCAGGCGGAGGCGGAACAAAAAGAGATCGTTTTATGGCGACCGGTCACAGTAATTTATGATTTGGTCGGAGGAGAGGCAGTTTTGGTTATTTCCCTTTTATTGGGGATTGGCTCACTCTATTTTGGTTGGCGGAATTATAAAATAAAAAATACGTCTTTAATACAAGGTGAATCTGTGAACGATGAAACGGGTTCTTATAAGGTGACAGTGGGCGATATAAATGCGTTAGAAAGACAAATCGGCTTTTCATTACCTCAAGATTATCGTGATTTTTTACTACGTTATAATGGTGGTTCGCCACTAGCTTCGTTATTTAATGACAATATTGAAATTGACTATTTTTATAACTTAGTCACGGATAATCGTGAACTTCAATTAAGCGAAATTTTTGAGCGTTTGCCAAACTATGGTTTACCGATTGCAGTAACGTTTGCAGGAGATTTATTGATTCTTGCCCCGAAAGGGGAAATTTTCTTTTTTGACATTGAAATTTTCTGTGATGATGAGGGCGAATTTCTTTCTGATATAGATGATGAACCGGAATGCATTGCAGAAAGTTTTACAGCATTGTTAGAAGGATTATATTGATGAGTGATAAAATAAATTTTATACATATTGAACAGGAAACAGTTCCAAATATTATTTCGTTACATGATTGTGTGTGCACAAGTATTCAGGTGATAGATAATAAAGTTTATTTTGAATTTGAAGATGGGTTTGTGGTGCTCAATACGCATTCGGATAATCGATCCGGAAAACATTTGAAAACAGATAAATCTTGTATTGTTTTTAGTCATAATGAGCCTGATATAGAATACCATTATGAAATAGAAATGTTTCATAATATTTATTTTCTTAATAAATATCTTTTTACAACTAGAAAGTTTATTGATTTTTCTCAGCTATGTAGCATGATTAATTCTAAAGAATATGAACTAGTATTTATTAATCTTGATAAATCAATTAAAACAGAAAAATATTTTTTAGAGGCAGTGTTAATTAGAAAGAAAACAAGAAAACATTTCCCTATGTTTATTAAGATTATAAGTACATATAATCTTCTGTATAAATGGAATAATTTATGTATGGATAGGGAAATTCGTTGAGGTTAATCATACGAAGTGGTACAGAATACAGCAGAAAAATCTCTTTAAAAAATGACCGCACTTTATCTATAAAAAAGCCCTGAATATTCAGGGCTTTGTTGGTTATTGATTAATTTGCGATACCTTTATGTTTTAACAGCGCATCTAACTGTGGTTCGCGGCCACGGAAGCGTTTGAAGAGTTCCATCGGCTCTTCTGAACCGCCACGGGTTAAGATTTCATCGAGGAAGGATTTACCCGTAACTGGGTTAAAAATCCCTTCATCTTCAAAGCGTGAGAAGGCATCGGCAGAGAGTACTTCCGCCCATAAGTAACTGTAATAACCTGCTGCATATCCCCCCGCGAAGATATGGCTGAAACTATGCGGTGTTCTTGCCCAGTCCACTCCTTGAATTACCGCAACTTGCGATTTTACGGCTTTGAGCGTATCAAGAATTTGATTCATTTTTTCCGGATCAAATGTGTGATGTAAACGGAAATCGAAAATGCCGAATTCAAGTTGGCGTAACACGAACATCGCCGCTTGGAAGTTTTTTGCTTTCAATAGTTGTACTAATTTTTCTTTTGGCAAAGGTTCGCCCGTTTCGTAGTGGCCGGAAATAAATGCCAGCGCCTCTTCTTCCCAGCACCAGTTTTCCATAAATTGGCTTGGTAATTCCACTGCATCCCAAGGTACACCGTTAATGCCTGCCACATCAGATACGTCAATTTGTGTGAGCATATGGTGAATGCCGTGTCCGAATTCGTGGAAAAGCGTGGTGACTTCATCATGGGTAAATAATGCGGGTTTATCACCAATAGGCGCATTAAAGTTACAAGTTAAATATGCCACCGATGTTTGAACGGAACCGTCAGATTTACGTTTTCTACCCATGCAATCATCCATCCAAGCTCCGCCGCGTTTGTTTTCACGGGCATAAAGATCGAGATAAAAACTGCCGCGTAGTTGATCATTTTCATCAATCAGATCAAAGAAACGTACATCTTTGTGCCAAGTATCTACTCCAAAACGTTCTACTACACGGATATTGAAAATGCGTTTAATCAGTTCAAATAAGCCGGAGATCACGCGATCTTCAGGGAAATAAGGGCGAAGTTCTTCGTCGTTGATCGCGTATAGATGTTGTTTTTGTTTTTCGCTGTAGAAAGTAATATCCCAAGGTTCAAGTTTTGTTACACCAAATTCTTTTTCGCAGTAGGCTTGGAGTTCAGCCAATTCTTTTTCACCCTGTGGTTTGGCGCGTTTCGCCAAATTATCTAAGAAATCCAGCACTTGTTGTGGATTTTCCGCCATTTTAGTCGCAAGGGAAAGTTCGGTGTAAGTATTAAAACCGAGTAATTTCGCCAATTCTACACGCAAGGTGAGAATTTCTTCCATGATTTTACTGTTATCCCATTTACCGGCATTCGGACCTTGCTCTGAGGCACGGGTTGCGTAAGCACGGTACATTTCTTCGCGTATCGCTTGATTTTCACAGTAGGTCATGATCGGCAAATAGCTTGGAATTTCAAGAGTAAAGCGATAGCCTTGTAATCCTTTACTTTGAGCGGATTGTTTTGCCGCTTGCAATGCGGATTCAGGCAGTCCTTTAAGTGCTGTTTCATCTTCAATCACTTTTTCCCAACCCATCGTCGCATCAAGCACATTGTTGCTGAATTGAGAACTGAGTTCGGATAATCTTGCTGAAATTTCACCATAACGTTTTTGTTTTTCTTCCGATAAAGCAATACCGGAAAGATCAAAATCCCGTAAGGAATTTTCAATCGCCTTTTTTTGAGCTATGGAGTAAGTGGCAAATTCAGGACTATTTTTGAGTGCTAGATACGCATTATAAAGTCCTTTGTGCTGACCAACCCAAGTACTATATTCAGAAAGTAGAGGTAGGCAAGCCTGATAGGCAGTGCGTAAGTCTGGACTGTTTTTTACCGAATTTAAATGGGAAACCGGCGACCAAGCCCGACCTAGACGATCGCTCACTTCCGTTAAAGGTAAAATAAAATTTTCCCAAGTAAAGTGCGGTTGATTTAAGACCTGTTCTATTGTGTCACGGCAATCTTGAATGAGTTTTTCTACAGCAGGTTGAATGTGTTCCGGTTTGATTTGTGAAAAAGGCGGTAGCCCTTGGATATTGAGTAATGGATTTGTCATAGATATTTCCTTTGTTAAACTGTTCTGTATATGACGGTGAATTCTATAATATCAAGGTTGAAAAATCTAAAAAATCAGTAATAATGGTTCGCATTTAAATTATTTAGGAATACTATGAAGTACATTTATATTCTGTTGGGTTTTATTTCTCTTGCTCTTGGTGTTGTTGGTATTTTTCTTCCGCTTTTGCCAACCACACCATTTCTTTTACTGACGTTGTTTTTCTTTGCGAAAGGCTCAACGCGTTTAGAAACCTGGTTTCTTGGCACGTCTATCTATCAAAAACATTTGAAGTCTTTTAATGAACGCCGAGCAATGAGCAAAAAAACAAAAATAGTTATTTTGGCGTTTGCCAGCTCAATGTTATTAATCGGATTTTATTTTACTCCTAGTGTGGTGGGCAGAAGTATTATCGCCGCATTAATTATTGTGAAGTATTGGTTTTTCTTATTTTGGATTAAAACTGAGGAAGAATCAGAAGTTGATTCCATACCAAGAGAAGAGATAGGAAATGAATAATTTTTTCTCTGCAAGTCTGAAAAGTGCGGTTATTTTTTCCGTTATTTTTACGCTAAGCGGTTGTGATAACGAGAATCTGAATAATCCAACGCTATCTCAATCTCAGTCTGAATCTACTATTTCAATAGAAAAACCGACGGTTCAACACAATCGTGAAAAACTGATTCGTGGCATAAAATTCGATGCGGTTTTAGATCCTTGGCAAGTGAAAGAGGAAGAACAGCTTTCGCTTATTCGGGATCTGTTTGAAGGACTCACGGCTTATGATGCGCAAGGGAATATTGTTCCGGCGGCGGCAGAAAGTTGGCAAACCCAAGATAATCAAAATTGGACGTTTATTCTGCGTGAGGGGCTGAAATGGTCAAATGGTATGCCTTTAACTGCACAAGATTTTGTTCTGTCTTGGCAAGCACTCTCTCAATCCGAAAGTCCGTTTAAATTTTATTTACAGTATTTAAATTTGAAAGGGGCGAAACCGGTTCTGGAAAAAAAACAGCCGTTAACAAATTTGGGAATCTCGGCTGAAAACGACCGCACTTTAGTAATCACATTGGATAAACCTACCCCTTATTTACCTGAGATGTTGGCACACATTGCGTTATTGCCGCAATATCGTGATTTGGATTTATTCGTATCAAACGGGGCATATACGCTTTCACTGCGCGATGAAAAAGGGGTTCATTTGGTGAAAAATCCGTATTATTGGCAAAAGGATAGGACATCATTCAAACAGGTGGATTATGTGCCTTATAATAGCAAACCGCTTGATGAGTTAGATATTATCTGGTCTCCGCCAAAGAAAACAGGAAACATACAATATTTTCCCCAATTATGCGGCTATTTTTACGAATTTAATTTACGGGATCCTAAGTTGGCTAATCCTTTGGTGCGGAAAGCCATCGCTTCTCTTATTTCTGTGTCTGCGATTATAAATAACGAAATGCCGGATTCTATTCCAAGTTCTTATTTTTTACCAAAAGCGATGTTACAAGGACAGGATTCTCGTTGGGAGCCAGTGCTGGCGGAGCAGTTGTTGGCACAAAGTCATATTACGGAAAAGAAACCGTTGATTTTACGATTAACCCATGACGATACTTTATTACATCAAAATATTGCAAATCGCTTAGCGAGACAATTATCGGAGTCGGATTTATTGCGTGTAGAAGACGAGCCGATGAGTTGGCAGCAATTGCAGGAAAAACGGAATAAAGGTGATTTTCAATTAATTCGTTCCGGATGGTGTGGCGATTTTAATCATCCTATGGCATTTTTGGGATTGTTTTACTCAAAAAGCCCGGACAACAAGAGTGGTTATACCAATGCAGGATATGATCAGCTTTTTGAACAGGCACTAAAAAGCACATCGGAAAAAGAGCGGTCGGAAATTTATTTAAAATTAAGTGAAATCATCCAACAGGAAAATTTAGTATTGCCTCTGTTTCAATATACAACGGCTGTTTATATTTCCCCGTCGGTAATGGGAGTTCAAAAAAATTCTATTGGTGCGATTTACAGCAAGCATCTATGGCGAAAAGTAGAAGTTGAGTAAAAATAAAACCTCACTACAAAAATACCCACTTAATATTTAAGCGGGTATTTTTTTGAGAATTATTTTTCGTCTTTCTTAATTTCTTCGCATGTTTCAATATCGCTGCATTTTCCATAAAGATACAAACTATGGGCTTTTAATTTAATGCCATATTGTTCGCTAATTTCTTTTTGGCGTTGCTCGATCAGGTTATCGGAGAATTCAAATACTTTGCCGCAATCTTCACAAATAATATGATCGTGATGTTCTGTTGGCGCAAGTTCAAAAACCGATTTATTTCCTTCAAAATTATGACGAATTAAAATATGCGCTTCATCAAATTGGTTAAGCACACGGTAAACCGTAGCAAGACCAATATCACTACCTTGTTCTAACAAAATTTTATACACATCTTCTGCAGAAAAATGTTCATTTTTGTGATTTTGCATTAAGGCTAAAATAGTTAAACGTGGTTCGGTTATTTTTAACCCCGCTTTTTTGAGTAATTTGATGTTCTCTTCTGACATAAAGTTCCCCTTTTATGTATGATGTTAGGCGAGTTCCGCTAAACACATTTCTTCATAAATTTGTTTACACCATTTTTCCACGCGTTCGGCAGTGAGTTCAGGTTGACGATCTTCGTCAATACACAAACCGATAAATGTGCCTTCCTCAAGAAGGGCTTTTGACGCTTCAAACGTGTAACCTTCCGTTGACCAGTTACCGACTATAATAGCACCACGCGGTTCCACAATATCACGAATCGTACCAATAGCATCACAGAAATAATCCGCATAGTCCTCTTGGTCGCCACAACCGAAAATCGCCACTAATTTATCTGTGAAATCAATTTCTTCTAAGGTTGGGAAAAAATCATCCCAATCTGCTTGAGATTCGCCATAGTACCAAGTCGGAATCCCGAAAAGTAAGAAATCATAGGCTTCAATATCTTCTTTTGAGGTTTTTGCAATGTCACGAATATCGACTAAATCATTACCTAGCTGCTTTTGAATCATTTTTGCGACATTTTCTGTATTACCTGTATCGCTACCATAAAATAGACCCACTACTGCCATCTTTCTTTCCTTTTTTAAAATTTTAAAAAACACAAAATATAGGGGATAAACCCCTACAATTTGTGCGAACTATATCATAAACTAATTCTCATTTAAACCAATTAATTCTTATTTAGAAACCTATTAATGGCACGAACAACAAAGTCGGGTTTCTCTGCATGAACCCAATGTCCGCAGCCGTTTATGGTGAATGAGACCGCATTAGGAAATTGCTGTAAAATATATTCTGCATTTTCCGCTTTAATATAAGAAGAATCTCCGCCTTTAATAAATAAACTCGGCGTTGTTACATTAACATTTTGCCAATCCATTAAATGGCTATAATTATTGAAAAGTGCGGTCAAATTAAAACGGAAAAATTCAGGCGAGCTTGGCTCAAAGGATTTCAACATAAATTGCACCACACTCGGTTCATTGATCTCTCGTTCTAAAATTTGTTTCGCTTGTTGGCGTGTTTCCGGTTTAGTCTGTTTCACCGCAAACAAACCTTGAAAAACATCTTGGTGCCCTTGTTTACCGTAAGGGAGCGGCGCGATATCAATGACAATCAATTTTTCGACAATTTCAGGGTGACGTGCGGTCAATTTCATCGCCGTTTTTCCACCCATGGAGTGGCCAATCAAAATAACTTTTTTTAAGTTAAGATGTTGGAAGAGCGTAAAGAGATCTTCCGCCATAAGCGTATAATTCATTGATTCGGCATGAAAACTTTGTCCGTGATTGCGTAAATCAATACGTAGAATATCGTAATCATCACTGAATGCACGGGCGATAACGCCAAGATTATTCATATCACCGAACAAACCATGAATAAAAACTAAGGTTGGTTGCTTAGTGACTTGTTTTGCCTGATGAAATTGAAAGTTTAATAATTGAGGATGAGGCATATTTTTGCGTGAGAATTAATTGAAAAATCGTTATAATAAGCGAAAATTTTAGCAAACGGAGAGATAAAAATGAAGATAATTGAAGTAGATGAAGAATTATATCAATACATTGCAAGACAAACTCAATCAATTGGTGAAAGTGCTTCCGATATTCTTCGCCGTTTGCTCAATTTACCGATTAACTCAAGTAACACACTGGATTTTGTTTCTTTTGATAATACGATTAATGCAAGTGCGGTCAAATCCGATAATGTTTTAACTAAAGCAATGTCGGCGCAGGCTCTTCAAACTCAGTCTGAAGCTATACTAAAAAAAGGTGAATCTAGCGCACCGAAAACCGTGAAAAAACAATCGGAGACGGCGATTAATCAAATAACGGATAAGGTTCGCGCTTTATTAAGTTCCACCGAATTTCAGGAAGAAAATAAAGCCGTTGTGCGTTTTTTAGCAATTTTACGGGTGCTTTACCGCACCAATCCAGAAAGTTTTGCCCAGGCGACGGAGCCTCTACAAGGGCGTACCCGTGTTTATTTTGCGCGTGATGAGGCAACATTATTGATGGCGGGTAATCATACCAAGCCAAAACAAATTCCGGATACGCCGTATTGGGTGATAACAAATACAAACAGTGGCAGAAAAATGTTGATGCTGGAAGGCGCAATGCAATCAATGGATTTGCCGGAAGATCTTATTAACGAAGTACGTACCTATTTTGTCAGCAACTAAATTATTTCCTTGGCAAATTTTTGCCAATGATCCTCAATACCGTGAAAAGATCGCCTTGCGTTCATCGCAAGGTGATGTTTTTACTTGGGAAGAAATTGAGCAAAAAATCAATGAAACTGCCGCTTTTTTACAAACACGTGGTATTACATCGGAAAGTGCGGTCGCTTTTTGTGGTAAAAACTCCGAGGCGGTCCTTTTTCTTTACCTTGCGACCATTCGGTTAGGGGCAAAAATTCTTGGGATAAATCCGGCATTTCCACAAGAAAAAATCACTGAACTATGTGCTGAATACGCTATTGATTTATGCTTGTGCGATAAAGATTTATTGGCTATTTCTGGTGGCGATTTATCTGCAGGGATTCCTCAGGCGGATTTTTTTCGTTCGGCGACCATGACCCTCACTTCCGGCTCAAGCGGTTTGCCTAAAGCCGTGGTGCATCACGTGCAAGCCCATTTGGATAATGCCCGTGGGGTGTGTCAATTAATGCACTTTGATTCCTCGCAATCTTGGTTATTATCCTTGCCGCTGTATCATGTTTCAGGTCAAGGCATCGTGTGGCGCTGGTTGTTTTGCGGTGCCGAACTACATTTTCCGCAATGCGATTTTTATGAATCAGTGCTACGGACAACCCATGTATCATTAGTACCAACGCAGCTGCAACGTTTGCTTGATTATCTTAAGCAGTATCCTCAAGCAAACTTTAAAACGACGCATATTTTATTGGGAGGGGCTCATATTCCGGTGGCATTAACCCAAGCTATCCGGCGATATGGCATTTTCTCTTATAGCGGTTATGGAATGACGGAAATGGCATCGACTATTTTTGCCAAACGGTCAGATGGTTTTATGGGCGTGGGGCAACCGCTGTTAGGACGGGAATTTCAGCTTGTGAATAGCGAAATCTGGCTAAAAGGTGCAGGTCTTGCTATGGGCTATTGGAAAAATGGCGAGATTATCCCGCTTGTGAATGAACAGGGTTGGCTACAAACCAAAGATAAAGGTGTTTGGCAAAATAATGAGTTAGTGATTGTTGGACGTTTAGATAATATGTTTATTTCCGGCGGCGAAAATATTCAGCCGGAAGAAATTGAAAAAGTGATTTTAGGTTCAGGATTAGTCAAACAAGTTTTTGTGTTACCGAAGTCGGATAGCGAATTTGGTGCGAGACCTGTTGCAATTCTTGAATTTTATGAACACTTCACTGAAAGTGCGGTCGAAATGCTGTGTATTTTTTTACAAACGCATTTAGCACGTTTTAAGCACCCCGTTGCATATTATCCTCTTCCAAAGGATTTAGAGCAGGGGGCAATTAAGATTTCACGTAAAGTGCTGGCACAATGGCTGGCATCAAAAACAGAATAGATAGGAAAAATATGAAACTACCTCGTTTTTTAACCGCACTTTCAGTGAGTTTTATCGTGAGCTTTGCCTTTGCACAATCGGCTATTGCAGAGCAGGAAAAATTACTCCCGACAGAACAAAGCCTAAAAGCGGATTTGTCTGCAGCACAAAAGATAGATGATGCCGAAACGAAAAAAACACGGATTAGTGAGTTGCAGACTTCCTTGGATTTGTTACAACAAATTCGAAATCAACAAAAAAATAATGATGATTTAGATAGTACGCTGAGTCGTTCAGATGCGGAAATTCAAAAAAATAATACGGAATTACAAAACCTTAAAAAAAATTTAGAGCAAGCCAAAGTAGATGACTACGCCTCGGCGTCTTTGGAGGATTTACAAGACGAGCTGGAAAAACTGAATAATCAGCAACAAGAGAATCAGACGGCATTAAGTGTCGCCAATACTTTAATGGCGGGGCAAAGCGGGGTTTCGGAACGTGCGCAGACTACACTAACAAATAATTTAAGACGCACGCAAACCTTAAACCAACAACTTTCCGAACACTCGATCAGTACAACGTTACAACAGCAATATCAGCTGGAGTTGCAACTAATTGAACTCAAAAATATTTATAGCCAAACTTTGCTGAAAAATAGCGATCAGCTTTCTTTACTTTATAAAAGCCGATATGACTTATTAAGTGTGAAACAGCAGGTTCAACAACAGCAGATTTCGGCAATTCAAGAAGCGATTAATCAGAAAAATTTAGCGAAAAGCCAAGATAAAGTTGAACAAGTACAACAACAGCAACAAAGTGCGGTTAAAAATAATTACATTCAAAAAGAATTGGAACGTAATGCACAACTCAGCAAGTTTTTGTTAGAACAAACAGAAAAAACAAATACATTAACGCAAGACGAGCTTAAAATGCGTAATGTATTGGATAACTTAACACAAACTCAACGTACGATTGATGAACAGATCAGTGCATTGCAGGGAACCCTTGTGCTTTCCCGCATTATTCAGCAGCAAAAACAAAAGCTGCCTACGAATCTAAATATTCAAGGCTTATCAAAACAAATTGCTGATTTACGGGTACAAATTTTTGATATTACACAACGCCGTAATGAGCTCTATGATCTTGATGCCTATATTCAAAAAGTGGAATTTAATGAAGATCAAACTTTTACCAATGCGGAAAAAACACAATTAACCACTTTGCTTACCGAACGCCGAAAAATGGGTTCGGATTTGATTAAGTCATTAAATAATCAACTCAATTTGGCGATTTCTTTAGAATTAACACAACAACAAATTACACAAATCAGTGATCAAATTCAGTCCAAACTTGATCAACAAAGTTTCTGGGTAAAAAGTAATAACCCGATTAATTTGGGTTGGCTGAAAGCGTTGCCAATGTTATTAGAGGAGCAATTGGACGGCATGGTGAACCGTCTCGGTTTTCCTACAAATTATGATAATTTACCTTCATTGCTGACTTATGTATTTTTTCTTATTGTGATTGGCGGTGCGATTTTTAAATTCAAACCCGCTATTAAACAACGTTTGGCGGTGATTAACGGTGAAATTAATACCCTGCGTGCTGATAGCCAATGGCATACACCGATAGCGCTGGTTTTAACCGGACTACTTAATTTATCCGGTACACTTTGGTTTCTCGCAATTTGTCAAATGATCGGCTTTTTCTTTTTCCGTAATCCGCAGGAATTTTGGGATTGGTCATTCCGTATGGCAGGATACTGGTGGTTCTTCAATGTGTGGTTTGCGATTTATCGTCCAAACGGAATTTTCGTACGCCATTTTGGATTTGCACAAGAAGATGCCGAGAAATTCCGAGGTGTGGTAAAACGCATTATTGTTGCCGTTGTTCTATTATTGAATACATCAGTATTCAGTAATGTCATGGATAATGGGTTAGCCAATGATGTATTGGGCGAGCTTAATACGATTGCCTCTTTGATTTTCTGTACAGTGATTATTGCTCCTCGCTTTAATCGAGCCCTTCGCGCTTATGAAGAAAATCAAGCGGAACGTAATAATGTGATTGTAAAAACCATTCAGATCTTATTACAGTTGGTTCCTATTGGCTTGATTCTGTTGATTGTACTCGGGTATTACTATACCGCACTGAATTTAATTCAACATATTATCAATTCTTATATTGTTTGGTGTATTTGGTTTATTTTACGCAATGTCATTTATCGTGGTATTACCGTGTCATCGCGTCACTTGGCACATCGCCGTCTGATGGAAAAACGTCGCCAAAAATTGGAAGAATTTAATGATGGTGTACCTTCGGATGATGTAGTTGTGCTCACAGACCAAGAAGAAGGTTTAGCGCTAAATGAAGTAAGAAGTCAATTGCTACGCTTTGCAGATTTATTTATTTGGTCGGCATTATTTGCGGTTTTCTATTTCATCTGGTCGGATCTTGTGACGGTAGCAAGTTACTTGCGTGATATTACATTATGGCAACAAATTTCTTCAGTGAATGGGGTAAATGTTACTGAAAGTATCTCATTATTTAATCTGCTTGTTGCCCTTATTATTGTAGGTATTACCTATGTGCTTGTAAGAAATATTTCGGGTATTTTGGAAGTTTTGCTTTTCTCACGTTTGAAATTATCGCAAGGCACACCTTATACCATCACAACTTTATTAACCTATGTGATTGTAGCGGTAGGCGGAGCGTGGGCGTTTGCCACATTGGGAATGTCGTGGTCAAAATTACAATGGTTATTTGCCGCACTTTCCGTAGGGCTTGGTTTCGGTATGCAAGAAATTTTTGCTAACTTTGTTTCCGGGATTATCTTGCTCTTTGAGCGTCCGATCCGTGTGGGCGATACTGTAACGATTAATGGGGTAAGCGGCACGGTAGCGAAAATTCGTATTCGTGCGATTACCTTGATTGATTTTGATCGCAAAGAAGTGATTGTCCCGAATAAATCTTTTGTAACCGGTCAAGTGATTAACTGGGCGCTTTCCAGTACGATGACCCGTTTGGTTGTGACTGTCGGCGTGGCTTACGGTTCGAATTTAGAATTAGTGCAAAAATTACTCCTTCAGGCAGCAAACGAACAATCGGCAGTTTTAAAAGATCCTGAGCCGCGAGCACTATTCTTGTCTTTTGGTGCGAGTACACTCGATCACGAGTTACGTGTTTATGTCGGCCAGCTTTCTGAACGAACCAATACAGTAGATGCATTAAATCGCCGTATTAATGAACTCTTTGCTGAAAATAATATTGATATTGCGTTCAATCAACTTGATGTCTTTATTAAAAATAATGATACGGGTGAAGAAATTCCTTTCGTCGATGTCAATACAACAACATTATCTAAGAAAAAGTCGTAGAAAAATGAGAGGTAAAATATGGCAGGTAATACAATAGGACAACTTTTCCGTGTGACAACCTTTGGTGAATCACATGGTATTGCACTTGGTTGTATTGTGGACGGTGTCCCGCCCAATATGGCATTGTCCGAAGCGGATATTCAGCCGGATTTAGACCGCCGTAAACCGGGTACTTCACGTTATACCACCCCTCGTCGTGAAGCGGATGAAATTCAAATTTTATCCGGTGTATTTGAGGGAAAAACTACGGGAACGAGTATCGGCATGATTATCAAAAATGGCGATCAACGTTCTCAAGATTATGGTGAAATTAAAGATCGCTTCCGTCCCGGACATGCGGATTTTACCTACCAACAAAAATACGGCATTCGTGATTATCGTGGCGGTGGACGTTCTTCCGCACGTGAAACGGCTATGAGGGTTGCAGCCGGGGCGATTGCGAAAAAATATTTACGGGAACAATTCGGCGTTGAAGTACGCGGTTTTTTAAGTCAAATCGGCGATGTAAAAATTGCTCAGCAAACAGTGGGGAAGATTGATTGGGAAAAAGTGGAGAGTAATCCTTTTTTTTGCCCCGATGAAAGTGCGGTTGAAAAATTTGATGAATTGATCCGAGAACTCAAAAAAGAAGGGGATTCCATTGGGGCGAAGCTCACCGTGATTGCTGAAAATGTACCGTTAGGACTAGGCGAACCGGTGTTTGATCGCCTTGATGCGGATCTTGCTCATGCCTTAATGAGCATTAATGCTGTAAAAGGGGTTGAAATTGGTGATGGTTTTGCAGTGGTGGAACAGCGCGGTAGCCAACATCGAGACGAAATGACACCAACGGGTTTTGAAAGTAATCATGCAGGTGGAATTTTAGGCGGTATTAGTTCCGGTCAGCCGATTATTGCAACAATTGCTCTAAAGCCTACCTCAAGTATTACTATTCCGGGGCGTTCTGTGAATCTTGCCGGTGAAGCAGTGGAAGTGATAACCAAAGGTCGTCATGATCCCTGTGTGGGGATTCGTGCTGTGCCGATTGCGGAAGCCATGGTTGCGATCGTATTATTGGATCATTTATTGCGTTTTAAAGCGCAGTGTCGATAAACATTTCCTTGTTTGTTCCTACACAAATCAAAAGCTAAAAAATGAATAAAATAATATTAAAAACAGCGGTTGTTTTGACCGCACTTTTTTCTCTATCAGTTCAGGCTTCCCCTCAAGATTGGCAAAAAATTAAGCGTCCGATCCCAAGTGAGAGCGGAAACGCGCAGCCAATCGGAAGCTATTCCAACGGTTGTATTATCGGAGCCAAAGCTTTACCGGCAAAAGGTGACGGTTATCAAGTGATCCGTATGAATCGCAACCGCTATTATGGACATCCGGAGATGATTCACTACCTTAAGCGTTTGGGCGAAAGAGTGAAAGCTGAGGGATTACCGACAATGCTTGTTGGTGATATTGCGATGCCGGGAGGAGGACGTTTCTTGACCGGACATGCAAGTCATCAGATGGGATTGGATGCGGATATTTGGTTACGCATGGGTGATATGTCGGATGTAGATGCATTAAATTCAGATGGAAAAGGCTTGTTAGTGGTTGATAGAAAAGCACAGCGTGTCGATGAGCGTATATGGCATAACAATCATGCTACACTGATTAAACTTGCCGCTCAGGATCATAGCGTGACCCGTATTTTCGTGAATCCGGCAATTAAACTAAAGTTATGTCAAACGGCAAGCAATGATCGTGGCTGGTTACACAAAATTCGCCCTTGGTTTGGGCATGACTCACACTTTCATGTTCGTTTAAAATGTCCGGCTGATGCGGCATATTGTGAAAATCAATCTCCCGTTCCAGCAGGAGACGGTTGTGGTGATGAACTGTATTCTTGGTTTGAACCGGTAAAACCGAATACGGGAGCAAGCAAACTGAAAGTGATTCCTCCTGAGCCTTTCCTATGCCAACAAGTGTTGAATTCACCGAATCGAAGTGAATGGTTAGAATAAAACGGAATTTAATATGGGGAAGACAAAGTGGAATTGGGCACAAACATTCTAGCAATTTTATTTATAGTGGCATTTGTGGCGGCATTTATTGATGCGATTGCCGGCGGGGGCGGCTTGATTACTATTCCTGCTTTGCTAATGACGGGGATTCCGCCTGCGGTTGCACTGGGGACAAATAAATTGCAGGCAATGGGAGGCGCATTTTCTGCCAGTCTCTATTTTTTACGTAAAAGAGCGGTCAATTTACGGGAATTTTGGTTTATTTTAGTTTGTGTTTTTCTTGGTTCGGCCTTAGGCACAATCTTAATTCAATGGCTTGATGCGGCTGTGTTTAAGAAAATTTTGCCATTCTTAATTTTAGCGATTGGACTGTATTTTCTCTTTACGCCTAAATTGGGTGATGGAGATCGTAAACAACGTTTCACTTATATTGTTTTTGGTGTGTTGATTGGCCCATTTTTAGGATTTTATGATGGTTTTTTCGGGCCGGGAACCGGCTCTATAATGAGCTTGGCTTGTGTGATGTTATTGGGTTTCAATATTGCGAAAGCGACAGCACATGCGAAAGTGATGAACTTTACCTCAAACCTTGCGTCTTTTATGTTATTTTTCGTTGGCGGGCAAATTTCATGGACTATAGGTATTGTAATGATGGTTGGGAGTATTTTGGGTGCAAATGTCGGGGCGAGAATGGTTATGACAAAAGGAAAAACGCTTATTCGCCCTATGGTAGTCGTGATGTCGTTATTAATGACAGCAAAAATGGCATACGATCAAGGATGGTTTAGTTCTTAAAGTGCGGTCAATTCCGCCATTGTTTTTTTAGTGATTATGACAGATTCTCAACAAAATTTACGTTTAACCGCACGTGTGGGCTATGAGCCTCACTTTTCGTGGTCATATTTAAAACCGAAATACTGGGGCATTTGGCTCGGTATTTTCTTTTTACTTTTATTGGCATTTATACCGTTTCGTTTGCGTGATAAATTTGCGGCAAAATTAGGTGTATGGATTGGATATAAAGCAAGAAAGCAGCGAAAACGGGCTCAAATTAACTTGAGCTATTGTTTCCCTGATTGGACAGAACAACAGCGTGAACAAGTGATTGATAAAATGTTTGCAGTCGTTGCGCAGGTGATGTTTGGTATTGGAGAGATTGCACTACGTTCTAAAAAACATCTACAACAACGTAGTAAATTTATTGGTATTGAGCATATCCAAAAAGCCAAAGCAGAGGGCTATAACATTATTTTAATGGTACCGCACGGTTGGGCGATTGATGCTTCCGGCATTATTTTACATACTCATGGAATGCCAATGACTTCCATGTATAACCCGCATCGTAATCCTTTAGTGGACTGGCTTTGGACAATAACCCGCCAGCGTTTTGGGGGAAAAATGCATGCCCGTCAAAATGGTATTAAGGCTTTTTTGAATGATATTCGCAAAGGAGAAATGGGATATTACTTGCCGGATGAAGATTTTGGTGCAGAGCAAAGCATCTTTGTAGATTTTTTTGGTACTTATAAGGCAACTTTACCGGGCCTAAATAAAATGGCTAAACTCGCAAAGGCTGTGGTAATCCCAATGTTCCCTCGTTATAACTCGGAAAGCGGTAAGTATGAAATGGAAATTCACCCGGCAATGAACCTTAGCGAAGAATTGCAATCAGCCCGAGCAATGAATAAAGAGATTGAATCCTTTGTTACGCCGAGTCCTGAACAATATGTTTGGATTTTACAATTATTAAGAACACGTAAAGATGGTGAAGATCTTTATGATTAACCATTGGCGTTTAACGGCATCATGTAGCAAATGCGCAATTTAAAGAAAATGCAGGGACGCCACGCTGGCGTTCACCATACAAATTTTTGAAATTATTTGATTTTTTATGGACACCGGTATGCCGCCCTAGCTATGAGATAAAATCCAAGTTTGTGCAACTGCTACATAATACCGGAGTTTAATTAAAGTGCGGTCAATTTTAACCGCACTTTTTTGTTTCTGATTAAGCTGCAAATTTTAACGTATTGCGCTTTGATTGAATTTGATGAATGGTATTGGTTACGGTTCCGACAAGGGGTAAGTTTGCCCAGTTTTTTGTTTTTATATTCTGCATTTTTGAGTCTAGTGCCATAAAGACAAACTCATCGTCATAGGTGATGAACTCATATATATGAAATTCGCTTCCGCTTTTTAATACAACAAGATCGCCGCTACAAAGTTGTTCATTTTTTTCGACGATTAACATATCACCCTGTTCAATTCCCCAAGCCAACATGTTCGGATTCGTTACACGGATAAAGCAGGTTTGCTGAGGGCGCTTGATACAGTAGAGGTTCAAATCAAGCTTTTTACTAAATGTGAATCTTTCCCCAACATCATTAAAAAACGGCATAGGATGATAAGAAAATGCCATATCATTTTGAGCAATCATATCTGTGCGGTTCATCATCTTGTTTCCTTTGAATTGAGTGGTTATTTATACAGTTATTAATATACTGTTATTACATACAGTCTGTCAATGTGGGAATGGAAAAATTTTCTATAAAGCAAAATGTTAGAAAAAATATAGTGAATATTTGAAAACGGTTAAAGTGTCATAAAAGAGTAAGAAAACATTTCTTTTAGAAGAAATTTAAGTTATCTTTAGCTAGCCTATGGGGATCAGTAATGATCTGAAGTTTAACCTTAATTTTATTTAAGCTTTATTATGAATGTATCACGTTTATTTTATTTTCTTTTTCAAGGCAATTTGGTAAAGCGAATTGCAGTTGGTCTTGTACTCGGAATCCTTGTTGCACTAGTGAACCCAAGTATTGAACAAACATTAGGATTTGAACTGGCAGCAAGTGTTGGAATATTGGGACAGATTTTTGTTAAAGCACTACGTGCGGTCGCACCGATTTTAATTTTCTTCCTTGTTATGGCGGCGTTAGCCAATAAAAAAGTCGGTTCGAAAAGCAATATGAAAGAAATTATTGTGCTTTACCTTTTAGGCACTTTCTTAGCTGCATTCGCCGCAGTGATTGCCAGTATGCTTTTTCCTTCGGAAGTGGCATTATCAGTGAAAGAAGATGTTACTTCTGCGCCACAATCGGTCTCCCAAGTATTATTAACTTTAGTGCTTAATGTCGTGGATAATCCACTCAATGCGATCTTTAAAGCAAACTTTATTGGTGTATTGGCTTGGTCTATCGGTTTGGGGTTAGCACTTCGTTATGCCTCTGAGGTAACAAAACAAGTGGTAGCGGATTTTGCAGAAGGTATCTCTAAAATCGTCCACGTCATTATTTCATTTGCACCTCTGGGGGTATTTGGTTTAGTGGCGGAAACCTTATCTGATAAAGGCTTAAAGGCCTTAAGTGGTTATTTCCATTTATTAGCCGTCTTAATTGGTGTCATGCTCTTTACTGCATTTGTGCTTAATCCTATTTTAGTTTATTGGAAAACTCGCCAAAATCCGTATCCATTAGTTTGGACTTGTGTGCGTGAAAGTGGTGTAACCGCATTTTTCACCCGTAGCTCAGCGGCAAATATTCCGGTGAATATCAATTTGGCAAAACGTTTAAATCTTGATGAAGAAACCTATTCCGTCGCGATTCCGCTTGGTGCAAACATTAATATGGCGGGGGCAGCGATTACCATTACGGTATTAACTTTAGCGGCTGTATATACGCTTGGTATAGAAGTATCCTTTATCAGCGCCGTGGTATTAAGTGTGGTTGCTGCACTTTGCGCTTGCGGCGCTTCAGGGGTTGCCGGCGGTTCATTATTACTGATCCCGTTAGCTTGTAGCTTATTTGGTATTTCTGACGATGTGGCGGCGCAAATGATTGGTGTCGGTTTTGTGATCGGTATTTTGCAAGATTCAACTGAAACCGCGCTGAATTCATCAACCGACGTTTTATTTACCGCTGCGGTATGTATGGAAGAAGAACGAAAAAACAACGCATAACTCACTGATGTTAAAGCGGGCGAAAGCCCGCTTTTTGTTTTTTACCTGTATTGCCGATAAAAAACAAAACTGCCATATTCCTTATATTTCGCTATACAAAGTGTGGTCTAATTTGATAGACTTTTTTCGTTTAAAACCGAATAGAGGACGTCAGAATGGATGGATTAACCCTAGCAACATTAGTGTTTCTTGTACTCATTATTGTTATTTTATTTTCAACTATTAAAACTGTTCCACAGGGATATAACTGGACGATTGAACGTTTTGGGCGCTACACGCGAACATTAATGCCCGGTTTAAATATCGTTGTGCCTTTTGTGGATCGTGTCGGTCGCAAAATTAATATGATGGAACAAGTATTAGATATTCCATCACAAGAGGTTATTTCTAAAGATAACGCTAATGTTGCCATTGATGCGGTATGTTTTGTTCAAGTGATTGATGCACGCAGCGCAGCTTATGAGGTTAATCATCTTGAACAGGCGATTATTAATTTAACCATGACGAATATTCGTACTGTACTCGGATCGATGGAGTTGGACGAAATGTTATCGCAACGTGATTCTATTAATAGCCGTTTGCTCGCTATTGTTGATGAAGCAACGAATCCGTGGGGGATCAAAGTAACCCGTATTGAAATTCGTGATGTTCGTCCGCCACGTGAATTGATTGATTCTATGAATGCTCAAATGAAAGCTGAACGTAATAAACGTGCGGAAGTATTGGAAGCAGAGGGGATTCGACAAGCGGAAATTTTACGTGCGGAAGGGGAAAAACAAGCACGTATTTTAAAAGCCGAAGGGGAACGCCAAGAAGCTTTCTTGCAAGCGGAAGCCCGTGAGCGTGCGGCAGAGGCGGAAGCGAAAGCAACACAAATGGTATCTGAAGCCATCGCAAGTGGTGATACGAAAGCAATCAATTACTTCATTGCCCAAAAATACACGGAAGCACTAAAAGAAATTGGCGGTTCAAAAAATAGCAAGGTGGTATTAATGCCATTAGAGGCGGGCAACTTAATTGGTTCTGTGGCAGGTATTGCAGAATTATTAAAAGGCGATAACAAAGCCTAAAGGCATTTAATTTTTTCAAAGTGCGGTTAAAATTGACCGCACTTTTTCTATCAAAGGAGGCAATATGACAGAATGGTTAACCTCGTGGTCATTATGGCATTGGTTGGTACTCGGTTTTGTTTTACTGATTGCTGAAGTGATCATCCCTGGTGTGTTTTTGCTTTGGTGGGGATTGGCCGCTTTAGTGACTGCACTTGTGCAATTTATTTTTCCGAATTTTGCCTTAACAGGATTGGCAATTTTTTATGCGGTTTTGGCGTGTATTTTGTCGGTGATTTGGTGGCGCTATCAATATAATAAAGACAATCGGGATCAGGCTCAAAGTACATTAAATCAAAGGGATCACGCTATGCTCGGTAAACAGGGAACCGTGCGGGAAATTGCGGCAAACGGTATTGGCAGAGGGGCATTTGACGATACGACTTGGCGCATTCAAGGGGAACGTCTTATGGTGAATGATCTTGTCAAAGTGGTGCGTGTAGAGGGTATCACGCTTATTGTGGAAAAGGTAATAACAGAATGAATCATCTTATTATTTTTGCGCATCCTAATTCTAAAGGTAGCTTTGGGCGTGCAGTGGCGGATTGTGTGGCGAAAACCAGTCAAATGCTTGGGGTAGAAACCCAATTCCGTAATCTCTATACCATGGATTTTAATCCGATAATCTCTTTTGAAGAATTACAAGCAGTGAATAGCGGCATCATTCCCGAGGAAGTCAAATATGAACACGATCTTATTCGCCAAGCCGATTTAATTACGCTTGTTTATCCCCTTTGGTGGATGGGATTTCCAGCGCTTTTAAAAGGTTATCTGGATCGGGTATTAAGTCATGGTTTTGCTTACAAAACAGAAAATGGAGAATCCGTTGGTTTGCTTAAAGGGAAACAAATGCAGCAATTCATCACACTTGGTAGCAATGTTGATAAGTATAAAGAATTTGGTATTGATAAATCCTTGGATCATTGTTTAGTGAACGGTTTATTTAATTATTGCGGTATTGAAAAGGTAACCTATGAGCTATTTGGTGATATTCATTTAATTGATGATGAAGCACGTCGTACAATGCTTGATGTTGTTGAGCAAAAAACATTGGAAAAATTAACCGCACTTTTAAATGGAAAAGCAGTATGACTACAGAAAAAACACTAAATAATTTTTCTTTAATTAGCCGTTTATTCGGCAACTTATTTTATCGTGCTCCGACAGATCCGGTGCTTGCCGGTGTTTTTGATTGGTTGCAACAAAAAGGCTTAAACCAAGTGTGGGCATTAGATGCGGATAAAGAAAGTCAAGCTGCGTTAGATAATCTTCAGTTAAAAATCGATCTCACCTTGTTAAATCAAGAATATCAAAAATTGTTTGGTACAGAAGGTCATGTTGCCACAGCGATTTCAGCTTATGATATTGATTTAGCGGATTTTATCGCTTTTCGTGATGAGCGCAGTATGCCGGAACTGGAAAGTGCGGATCATTTTGCGTTACTTTTGCTAACGGCTTCTTGGTTAGAAGATAATGTTGATTCCATTTCTGCGCAACGAACCCTATTTGAAGCTTTCTTATTGCCTTGTGCAGCGAAATTTTTAACTCAAATAGAAACCTATGCTACCTTACCGTTTTATCGCTCTTTAGCGTATTTAACGCGAGAAATTTTGGCTGCAATGGCGGATGAGTTAGAGGAACATAACAGATATGGTGATATAGACTAAAAAAGATATTCTCTTATTTTCCTTTATTTTGTTGGTGTGTAGTCATTATATTTTTACTATATCGTGCCATTGAGCATGCTCATTTAAGTGGAGAACCATTATTTATCGGAGAATATTATATTGGTTATGCACTAGTGCTTTTTACACTAAGCTTTCCTTTAGGTAGTCTTTTTATTTTCATTTTATCTCTAGTTGGTTTTGGTGGCGCTGCATTTTTAATCCCTTCTCTGCATTTATTTTGACTATTTTTGCTACTTTCGGTTTTTATATTCAGTGGTATGTGCTTTATCCTAAATTACGAAAAGCGATATTAAGAAAATACTTTAATGGTTCAGAAAGTTATTTTATTTTTGATGTGCTTATTTTGTTTTGATTGTTTTTTTCATTTTATCTACTTTTTCTTGGGAGCCGTGAGGCTATTTTTTATATAAATTTTGCCTAAGAATTAATTTATACGACTAATAAGGGTTTAGAGTTAAATTGATGAAAGAGTGTAATTATTAATATTAATAATTTTGTAAACAAAAAGGAAAACATTGATGAGAATAATAATAATAGAAACAGCAGAAGAGTTTAAGATGGTTTTGGATGAAGAAATGGGTTCTCCTTATTTCCCAAGAGTTGAAGATGAGCAGATTTGGCTGGATGTTATTGAAAAATACCCTGATTTGGAATATATCGTTGTTCAATATTTAGTTTCTCCTGCGGTATTAGCAAAATTAGCATATAGTAAAGATTCTGATGTTCGATGTATGGTGGCTGAAAAACGCCGAATTTTACTTGAAACCTTTGAATTACTATCAAATGATAAAGATTATACCGTACGTATGAGGGTAGCAATTAATGCAAAATGTCCTAAGCATATTTTAGAAAAATTAGCGAATGATAAACATGAAGAGGTTGTAGATTCTGCTATGCGTAGTCTAAAAAAACGATTTGGAGGGTGATTAAGGATAGGTCATTATTATTTTTTATAAATACTTCAATCACACTAGAAATACTTTATTTTGTTTCGTATAATTTTTGAGGTTTTTTGTTTACTATCAATTAAATGAGGAAATTATGAGTATCGCTAAAAAATTAAAATTTCAGGATTTAAAAAAAGGGACAGCTTCACTACTAAAGGGATTAGTTTCCGTTGTGATTGGTGGAGGTTTAATTATTAACGAGTTTTTAAACTATTTTTCTTCCATTGAAAATAAATGGATTTTATGGATCTTAAGTAGTGTTTTGGTGATCTATGGTTTAGTAAAAATGTTTACGGGCTGGGTGGTTTTTCAGTCCGCTAATCAGAGTGTAGGTGAACCGTTTTTTGGTTTATTGATCCTACTGGAACCCAAAGCTCCATTACAAAATGACGAAGAAAAATATGCATTTTTAATTGATGGTTTTTATGAAAGTTCATTGATTTTACATGATGACAAAGAGTCTTTAGCAGAATTAAAAAATAATCCGCTTCATCGCCGTGAACTGAGCGTGCAATATGGTGATTCTTTCGCTCTGAACGATTTCTATGGGATTTATAACGAAGCAGAATCAACGGTAAAATCTTCACTTTCGAATTCTTGGGATATTAACAGTTCGGAAGAGGCAAGGGAACAGATTGCAGCTCTATGGGATGGTGCAGTGGAGGGAGCGGAAATGTCATTAATGGCTTATTCGAATGCTGAGGATTTAATTCAATCTATTGTTGAACTGGGCTTTGACAATAAAGATATGGACGCTGAAAAAATCAACGTTTCTGGTTTTGATTTGGTTCGCACTATCTGGGTAGCTCGTCATAGCTATGTTGCTGGTTACATTGAAGCGGAAGAGTTACGTGCTATTTCGCGTAACGTAGCAGCGTTTACGGCTGCAAACTATGCAAACTGGCAAGAGTTGGGATATTCCTATCTGGTTAGTTACTTAGATTGGTTAGAAAATGCAAAACCAAGTTTTGCGTATAATATGTTAAAAGAACGTGTTTATGCGGTTTCTCAATATCTCTCCCAGCAGCATAGTCCTCTTGCCGGCACATCGCTGGATGAATTAAGAGCTTATTTCGATTCACTTCCGGTAGGGGAAAACTAAAAAAACAAACGGCTGATATTCAGCCGTTTTTCTCACTAGAGCTTATTCTAATGTCGCCAAAATAATTTGTTCCGGATCGATATGCAACCAAATTTGTTGATCAATTTTCCATTGGTTTGGTTGGGTGATTGTTGCACAAAATTCCATTCCGCTATCATCAAAAACTAAAATAGCTTCCTCTTCATTGATTGATTTTATGTTAACGGGAAATTGATTTGCCTGATTTTCCAAAGGCTGTTTCGTCATTTTCACCCAAGGTGCTTTACACATCAGCATCACTTCTTTTTCTGTCATTAATTTTAAACGTGAAGCACTTTTTGTGGTAATTGATACTTGTAAGGGGATTGGCAATCCCTCTACGTTTACATCAACAATACAGCGGGTATCCATCATTCGTTGGCGTGCAACCTTGCCAAAGAGTTGATTCCGTGCACTACTTTGTAAGGAAAAACGTGCAGTGGCGGTAAGCAGACTATCAAGCGGTACGGATTCATCTTGCAAAATTTTGAAGGCATGCTCTTGGGTTTTCTCTAGTAGATCGTAAAGTTGCAGTAAACGTTCTGCATAGCTTGTTAAACTTGTACCGCCGCCATTTTTTCCTCCCGTATTGCGTTTCAGTAAAGGGGAGGGGCTGAGCTTATTCATTGCTTCAAGATGGTCCCACGCACTTTTGTAACTGACTTTCGCATTTTTTGCCGCTTGATTAATTGAACCGCATTGTTGAATTTCTTTGAGTAAGCGAACCCGCTTGGGATCAATAAAGAGCATTTGTTGCAGTTTTATTGTGAGTAAAATTTCAGTATTTTTCATAGGGATTCCTTCATAACAATAGAGCGTTATATATTTTATGATAAAACCACATTTTTACGTATCGCTATTCTTTATTTCGATATATAATAAAGTAAATAACGTTATTTGACATAGGAGAAATGATGAAAAAATCAACTCAAATTTCAATCGCACTTTTTATTTTCGGTTTTGGCCTTTCTTTGGCTGCTTCGGCGAAAGTTACCGTGTTTGCCGCAGCCTCAATGACGGATGCGTTACAGCAGGTCGCAGCAGATTATGCGAAACAAAACCCTAAAAATGAAGTGGTATTTTCTTTTGCTTCCTCTTCAACCTTAGCAAAACAAGTGGAAGAAGGCGCTCCGGCAGATATTTTTATTTCAGCCAGTAATAAATGGATGAAATATCTTTCTGAGAAGGATTTAACGGTGAAAGAGTCGGAAAAAGTATTGGCGGGAAATAAATTGGTCTTGATTGCTCCGACAAAAAGTGCGATCGAAAAGATTGATATTGCTAAAGGCGAGTGGATTGAAGCATTAAAAGATAGTTATTTATCAGTGGGGGATCCGGCACATGTTCCTGCAGGGCAATATGCGGAAGAAGCTTTAATCAAATTAAATCTGTGGGATAAAGTGAAAGCTCGCTTGGCTCGGGCTAAAGATGTGCGTGGTGCGTTAGCGTTAGTTGAAAGAGCTGAAACGCCTTATGGTATTGTGTATAGCACAGATGCGAAAGTGAGCCAAAAGGTGAAAACTGTAGGGATATTTCCATTAGAGAGTTATAAACCGGTGGTTTATCCTATGGCGATTTTGAAAGGCCATGATCATTCGGATTCCCGTGATTTCTTAACATATCTCAATTCTGAAGCAGCGAAAAATGTGCTGGAAAGCTACGGTTTTTTCCGTGAAATAAATCAAACTAAAGAAAGGGTAAGTTTTTTCCCCTTTTGTTAAAATGTTAAGCAAGATATTAATGTTATAAGGATAGGCAGTTTGCTCACTCAATTTCTTTCCCTATTTAACCTTAGTCCGTTAGAAACGGATGCAATTCGCTTGAGCTTAAGTGTGGCATTTAGTGCCATGTGTTGGAGCTTACCCCTTGCGATCTTTGTAGCATGGTTGTTGGCGCGTAAAAATTTTTATGGTAAGTCCTTAGTGAGTGGCATTATTCATTTACCTTTAGTGTTACCGCCGGTTGTCATTGGGTATGTATTGTTGGTAGCAATGGGGCGAAATGGATTTATCGGACAGTATCTATATCAATGGTTTGGGTTATCTTTTGGGTTTAGTTGGAAAGGGGCGGTACTTGCTTCGGCGGTGGTGGCTTTTCCTTTAGTCGTTCGGGCGATTCGTCTTTCCCTTGAAAGTATTGATGTTCGGTTTGAACAGGCGGCGCAAACTTTGGGGGCTTCTCCATGGCGTGTATTTTTTTCGATCACTTTTCCCCTTTCACTACCGGGAGTATTAGCCGGATTAATATTAGGTTTCGCCCGTTCATTAGGGGAGTTTGGTGCGACCATTACTTTTGTCTCTAATATTGCAGGTGAGACCCAAACCATTCCTCTTGCCATGTACTCTTTTATTCAAACGCCAGGAGCAGAGGCGCAAGCAGCCCGTTTATGTGTATTCGCCATTATCCTTTCATTAATTTCATTGCTTGCTTCGGAGTGGTTAAGCAAATATATGCAGAAAAAATTAGGGCGGGGAAATGTTGCAAATTAATGTAAAAAAACAGTTGGGGCAACTTGCCTTACAAGTGAATTTATCAATTCCTGAACAAGGGGTAACTGCCGTTTTCGGTTTATCCGGTTCAGGTAAAACCTCTTTAATTAATCTTGTGGCCGGATTAATTCAACCTGATGAAGGATTTATCCGGTTAAATGACCGCACTTTAGTGGATATTGAAACTCAAGTAAATATAGCGGTTCACCAAAGAAAAATTGGCTATGTATTTCAAGATGCCCGTTTGTTTCCTCACTATAACGTGAAAGGCAATTTATGTTATGGGATGAAAAATATACAGAAAGAGGATTTTGATTACATTGTTGAGTTGCTTGGTATCAGACATTTATTAAAACGCTATCCGCTCACGCTTTCCGGTGGTGAAAAGCAGCGTGTTGCTATTGGTCGGGCTTTGCTGACAGATCCGGAAATATTGTTGATGGATGAACCGCTTTCAGCCTTAGATATGCCGCGTAAGCGGGAATTAATGCAGTATTTGGAGCGACTTTCTCAAGAAATTAATATTCCTATTTTGTATGTTACGCATAGTTTAGATGAATTATTACGACTTGCGGATCTCGTGGTATTAATGGAAAACGGAAAAGTAAAAACCTATGATTCTGTGGAACGAATTTGGAACAGTTCTATTTTTGCACCATGGAAAGAGGAAAATGAGCAGAGTAGTGTTTTAGCTTTACCTGTGCATTTACACAATCCGCCTTATAAAATGACCGCACTTTCACTTGGCGAACAATCACTTTGGATTAATCAAGTCAATACGGAGGTGGGGGAGCTTGTACGGATTTGTATTTATAGTTCTGATGTTTCAATCGCCTTACAGAAATCGCAACAAACCAGTATTCGCAATATTTTACAGGGGCAAATTGCACAAATTGATATACAGGATTCACGCGTCGATATTGCACTATTAGTCGAAGGGCATAAGATTTGGGCAAGTATCAGTAAATGGGCACAAAATGAATTACGCTTTACGGTTGGTATGAATGTTTATGTACAAATTAAAGCGGTATCCGTTGTTTAAAATGATATTCCATAAGATTATAAGCTATAACAAAAAACGATTAGATCTTTTATGAGAAAGTCTATCTAATATCGCAATTCAAATTTATAGGGGAATATTAATATGTTATTTCTTACTTTAATCATTTTTGTACTGATTCTTGTATTGTTAGGCTATCTTTATAAAAAGACACAAAAATTAGGACAAACCGTTTTTGTCGGCTTAGCGCTTGGTTTAGCATCAGGGGCATTGCTGCAAAATATTGGTGCTGAGGAGACGATTAAAACCGCATTGGATTGGATTAATCTTGTGGGTGGAGGCTATGTCCGTTTATTACAAATGATCGTGATGCCATTAGTCTTTGTGTCAATTTTATCGGCTATCACCCGTTTAAATGAGGCGCGCGCTTTAGGTAAGATCAGCTTTAGTGTACTTTCCGTATTACTCGTTACTACGGCGATCGCCGCATTTATCGGTATTATTATGGTACAACTATTCGGTTTAACGGCAGAAGGCTTAGTCGCCGGTGAACGTGAGCTTGCCGCTCAAACCAAAGTATTAGGTCGTGCGGATCAAATTAATGCCTTAAGTGTGCCGGCAATGCTACTTTCTTTCATTCCAAAAAATCCTTTTGCTGAATTAACGGGCGCAAATCCAACCTCAATTATTAGTGTGGTGATCTTCTCTGCATTTTTAGGCGTCGCGGCGTTGAGTTTACGTAAAGAAAATCAGGAGTTGGGTGATCGCATTGCTCAGGGAGTGGAAACCTTAAATAAATTAGTCTCACGCCTAGTTCGTTTTGTGATCCGTTTAACGCCTTATGGTGTATTTGCTTTGATGATTAAAGTGGGAGCGACATCAAAATGGGCGGATATTCTGAATTTGGGAAGTTTTATTGTCGCTTCTTATATTGCGATCTTCTTGATGTTTGTTATTCACGGCTTGTTACTTTTCTTATCTGGTATTAGCCCGATTCAGTATTATAAAAAAGTCATGCCGGCATTGAGTTTTGCCTTTAGTTCCCGTTCCAGTGCTGCGACTATCCCGCTTAATATCGAAACCCAAACGGATAAGTTGGGCAATAACCCTGCTGTTGCGAATTTCTCAGCCACTTTTGGGGCGACAATCGGACAAAATGGCTGTGCAGGAATTTATCCTGCGATGTTGGCTGTTATGGTTGCGCCAACGGTAGGCATTGATCCTTTTACGGTAAGCTATATTGCGACACTTGTTTTAGTAGTGGCGATTTCTTCTTTTGGTATTGCCGGTGTGGGCGGTGGAGCAACTTTTGCAGCGATTGTTGTGCTTTCAACCTTAGGTTTACCGCTTGAGTTAGTCGGTTTATTAATTTCAATCGAACCGCTCATTGATATGGGACGTACAGCATTAAATGTTAACGGTGCAATGACAGCGGGAACATTAAGTAGTAAATGGTTGAAATTGAAAGAATAATATGTTGAATAGAAACATCATATTTATGATGACTTAACAAAAAGCCCGCAAAGTGCGGGCTTTTTTGCTTAAATTTTTACTTATCCGATTTCCCTAAATTATCAAAGAATTTCTTCACGCCGTCTAAAAAGCCGGAGGATTTCGGGCTATGTTTGCTTAACCCTTTGCCTTGCAAACTTTCTTCAAGTTCTTTCAGTAATTCTTTTTGTTTACTGTTTAAATTCACCGGTGTTTCGACCACAATACGACAGATTAAATCGCCTGCATAACCGTTACGATTAGACATTACCCCCTTGCCGCGCATTCGGAATAATTTTCCGGTTTGGGTTTCGGCAGGAATCTTGAGTTTTACTCGACCATCTAAGGTTGGGACTTCAATTTCACCGCCGAGTGCGGCAGTCGCAAAGCTAATCGGGACTTCACAATAAAGATTGTTTCCGTCGCGTTCAAAAATATGATGTTCTTTCACATGAATTACGACATAAAGATCACCCGCCGGAGCACCGCTTTCGCCGGCAGCGCCTTTACCTGGCAAACGAAGCTGGTTACCTGTATCCACGCCTGCCGGAATTTTAACGGAAAGACTTTCTTTTTTATGAATGCGACCGTCCCCATGGCAAACGTGGCAAGGTTTTTCAATTTTCTTGCCGGAACCGTGACAAGTCGGACAAATACTTTCAGATACAAAGAAACCTTGTTGCCGGCGAACACGCCCCGCGCCGTGACAGGTTGGACAGGTTTCAACTTTTGAGCCTTTTTCCGCCCCTGTACCATCACAGTTATCGCAATGAGCAAGCGTGTTGATTTGAATGTCTTTGGTGGTGCCTTTTACTGCTTCTTCTAAGCTGATTTCAAGATCATAGCGTAAATCTTCACCACGCACTACACGCTGACGGGTACGGGCACCGCCACCAAAAATATCTCCAAAAATATCGCCGAACATATCACCGAAATCTGCACCGCCAAATCCGCCACCGAATCCACCGCCGCCGCCAAAACCACCTTGTTCAAAGGCAGCGTGTCCGTACTGATCGTAAGCCGCACGCTTTTCTTTATCGCCTAAAACTTCATAAGCTTCTTGGATTTCTTTGAATTTTTCTTCTTTCGCTTTATCACCCTTAGTTCTATCAGGATGATATTGCATTGCGAGTTTTTTATATGCACGCTTAATTTCTTTTTCGTCAGCACCTTTTTGAATGCCGAGGAGTTCATAATAGTCTTGTTTTGCCATTAGGTTTGTTCCGTTTTATCTTTCTCCGAATGGTTTCTACCATTATTCCCCCCCTTTTTACTAACTAATAGGGAGCTAGAGAGATTTAAAGTGCGGTCAAAATTTGAAATATTTTTCCGTGAAAAACAGTTAAAAATTTAACCGCACTTTGCTATCAGGTATATACACGAAAAGGGCGTTTTACAACGCCCTTGTTAGTATTAACAAATAAATTATTTGTTATCTTTCACTTCTTCAAACTCGGCATCAACAACGTCATCGTTTGGGGTGCTGTTGCTTTGAGTTTGCTCGCCTTGAGGCTGTGCAGTTTGTGCGAGTTTTTGTGCTGCTTCGACAAGAACTTGAATTTTCGCTTCAATTACCACTTTATCTTCGCCTTTTGCAGCCGTTTCTAAGTCACTTAATGCACTTTCGATCACACCGCGATCTGTTGCAGGGAGTTTATCCCCCGCTTCATCTAATTGTTTGCGTGTGCTGTGAATTAAATGATCGGCTTGGTTACGGGCTTGAACCAATTCTTCAAATTTACGGTCTGATTCTGCATTTGCTTCAGCATCACGAACCATTTGTTGAATCTTTTCATCACTTAAACCGGAAGACGCTTTAATCGTGATTTGTTGTTCTTTGCCGGTACCTTTATCTTTTGCAGATACATGGATAATACCGTCTGCGTCGATATCGAAGGTCACTTCAATTTGTGGCATACCACGAGGTGCAGGATTAATACCTTCTAGGTTAAATTGACCTAAAGATTTATTCGCTGATGCTTGTTTACGTTCGCCTTGTAACACATGGATAGTTACCGCACTTTGGTTATCTTCCGCCGTTGAGAACACTTGTGATTTCTTCGTTGGAATCGTGGTATTTTTCTCAATTAAGGTCGTCATCACACCACCCATGGTTTCGATACCGAGTGATAATGGGGTAACGTCTAACAATAATACATCGGTAACATCACCGGCTAATACACCGCCTTGCACTGCCGCACCGACCGCAACGGCTTCATCCGGGTTGACGTCTTTACGTGGTGCTTTGCCGAAGAATTTTTCCACTTCTTGTTGAACAAGCGGCATACGGGTTTGACCACCCACTAAAATCACATCATCAATTTCAGATGGAGATTTGCCCGCATCTTTTAATGCAATACGAACAGGCTCAAGCGATTTAGCCACTAAATCTTCAACAAGTGATTCTAATTTCGCACGGGTTAATTTAATGTTTAAGTGTTTAGGGCCTGTTGCATCCGCTGTGATGTAAGGAAGATTTACATCTGTTTGTTGAGCAGAAGAAAGCTCAATTTTCGCTTTTTCAGCAGATTCTTTTAAGCGTTGCATTGCAAGCGGGTCATTACGTAAATCAACGCCTTGCTCTTTTTTGAATTCATCCACTAAATAGTTAATAATACGGTTGTCGAAGTCTTCACCGCCTAAGTGGGTATCACCGTTGGTTGCCAATACTTCGAAAGTTTTCTCGCCGCCGACTTCATCAATTTCAATAATTGACAAGTCAAATGTACCGCCACCTAAGTCATAAACAGCGATAGTTTTGTTACCCGTACCTTTGTCCAAACCGTAAGCTAATGCCGCAGCTGTCGGTTCGTTGATGATACGTTTTACATCTAATCCTGCAATACGACCAGCGTCTTTGGTTGCTTGACGTTGTGCATCGTTAAAGTATGCCGGAACGGTAATAACCGCTTCAGTAACGGATTCGCCTAAGAAATCTTCCGCTGCTTTTTTCATTTTTTTCAATACTTCGGCAGAAATTTGTGGAGGCGCTAATTTTTCACCTTTGACTTCAACCCAAGCATCGCCGTTATCTGCTTTAGTAATGGCAAACGGCATAATATCAATATCGCGTTTTACTTCTTCATCTTCAAAACGACGACCAATTAAACGTTTGATTGCAAACAATGTGTTTTTTGGATTGGTTACCGCTTGACGTTTTGCCGGTTGACCGACTAATGTTTCATTATCATTTGTATAAGCAATAATTGACGGAGTCGTACGATCACCTTCAGCATTTTCAATGACACGAGGTTTGTCGCCATCCATTACAGCCACACAAGAGTTGGTTGTTCCTAAGTCAATACCAATAATTTTTCCCATTTTGTTCTCCTAATTAAATTTTTAATTCAGTGTAATTTATTACGAGTTGTAAGATGTGGATACTTCTTCGTATTTCAAGAGAAAATTTAAAAATTTTTTATTTTTCTTACTTCAAAATACGGTCGTTTCCGTCCTTGCCTTGTAAGA
Organism: Rodentibacter caecimuris; assembly: GCF_001019715.1. Classification (GTDB taxonomy): domain Bacteria; phylum Pseudomonadota; class Gammaproteobacteria; order Enterobacterales; family Pasteurellaceae; genus Rodentibacter; species Rodentibacter caecimuris. The sequence continues at coordinate 228,926 of NZ_BBXJ01000001.1, read as the reverse complement.
TAAGAACGAAGCATAAAACTTCAAGGGGTGATTTGTAAATTTTTGATAAAAAGATGGAGAAGAAGAAAAAGTGCGGTAGAATTTGCACAATTTTTATATTTTATTATCAAAAGGATGCTTATGAAAAAATCAAAAATTGCTATTGGCGTAATTGCTGTACTAGGAGCTGCTTGGGTTGGTGGTACTTGGTTTACCGGTCAAACCGCTGAATCGGAATATAAACGCCAAATTGAATTGAACAATCAAAAATTCCGTGCATTGGGAGGATCGGATTCTTTCAATGTTGAATTTAAAAATAAACAATTTGAGCGTGGTTTTTTCAGTTCTCAAGTTGAAGATGAAATTGTCATTTCGTTAGCGAAAGAAGAAAAACAATGGATAATTCCTTTTTCATCGACACTTTATCATGGACCGTTGCCTCTTAATCAGCTGATAAAATTTAATTTTATGCCGGCAATGTTTGCTGTGGAAGGGACGGTTGGTAAAAACGAAATGACACAGCTATTGTTTGATATCACCAAATCAGACAAACCGATTCAGTATCAAGCCGCAACAAGCTATGCCTTAGCTACAAAAGGCATATTAAAAGTATTAGGTGGTGAGTTTATTGATCCTAAGTCAGCCAAAAATAAATTGGCTTGGTCCGATGTGGATATTGACTTTGATGTCAATAAAGATCTTTCCGGTCAGTATGATGCTTCAGTTTCTAATATAACATTTGATTTGGCGGGTAACGCCGAGGCAGAAAATCATACTGATTCAAACAATTTTGAATCTGAGAAATTTCACTGGAAAGGGATCAAATTTAGTACGACTTTTGCCCCAACGAAATGGTCATATCTTTACACCGGAAAAGGGACGTCTTCTATTGACAGTATAGAGATGACAAGTCTGGATAAAAATGGAACAACGATGTCTGTTGTGGAAAAAGGTGTAAAAAGTACATCTGAGGTGAATTTAGAAGGCGATTTTTTAAGCCTGAAAGCTACAAACAATATAGATGCCCTAATAATTGATAATAAAGATTTGGGTAAGATAGCCTACAATATTGAATTAAATCATTTTGAAGCCAATGCGATTAATGCTTTGTTTGAATCTCTTATTAGTGTATTAAAAGAAGGGAATACAGGGGGAGTAAATCAAATTATTGAAGTATGGGCTAAGCAATATGGTATGGCTATTTTCAATAACCAACCACAAATTAAATTGAACCCGATCTCAATTTCCGATAATCAAGGAAAAGTGGCGTTAGATATGAATATTGCTTTAGCTAAAGACCCTAAGCTTGATGTTATGCACGGTCATTTATATAAACAATTTACGGATTTTGTTGTCGATATTCAGGTGGATAAAGCAACGGCTGAAAACCTTATGACGAAATTCTTCCCGGAAGAAGATAAAGCAAGTATTAAGGCTAAAATTGAGGAAATGGCAGCAGAAGTCGTGAGCAAAGGCATTGCCGTAAATAATGAAAAATCCGTGACGATGAAACTGGTGCTTGAAAATGGGGAGTTGAAATTAAATGGTCAATCTGTGCCGGAAGAACAAGTCGTTAGCGTGATTTTTATGCTGTTAATGGGGGCAGCGATGCAGCATTAAGGTCGATTAAATTCACATTGACGATAGCAAAAGGAGATAAAGATAATTTATCTCCTTTTTGTACTTTAAAGTGCGGTTAACTTTTACTGAGTTTTATCCTAAACGTTCTTTTAAATAATTTTCGTAGTCTGGGATTTCAATTTCTATATTTTGCTCAAAAAGCGGAGATGTGAGTAAAAAATCTGCTGTGGTTTGATTAATGGCGACCGGAATGTTCCACACGGTTGCAATGCGCATTAAGGCTTTCACATCAGGATCATGGGGGGCTGCATTCATTGGATCCCAAAAGAAAATAATAAGATCAATTTTCTTTTCTGCAATAAGTCCGCCTAATTGCTGATCGCCACCCATCGGCCCGCTTAATAAAGGTTGAATTGTTAAGCCCGTTTCTCGTGCCAATAAATGTCCCGTTGTGCCGGTCGCGTAAAGCCGATGGGAACTTAGTGCAATGTTGTGCTTTTCTACCCACCGAATAAGGTTTTGTTTGCAATTATCATGTGCTACAAGGGCGATGTGTTTGTGTTGATTGAGCGTTCTGGTTGTTGATTTCATAAAGAAAGTCCTTGTATTAAAAATTGTAGGAACTCTAGCGTAAAGATTATACAGAAGCAATGATTTTACTCATAGTTTAATGAGTTAATTAAAATGCTCTGAAAAAGTACCGCACTTTAGGTAAATGGGATAAAACAGAAAACGAGAAAAAGTAAGTTCAATGAAAATTTACTATCTTTATTTCAAAAAATCTTCTAAAATTTATGAAATTTGTTAAATGCTTGTAAAAGCCGAAACAAGCATTTCTTATATTCGTGTTTGGCTTTTAGCTGAACTAATTTTCACTTAATTAACAGATAAGGAAAACCTATGTCTGAGATTTTAAAAAATGACGTAGATCCAATCGAAACTCAAGATTGGCTACAATCATTAGATTCTTTGATTCGTGAAGAAGGTGTTGAGCGCGCGCAATATATTATTGAACAAGTAATAGGTCAGGCGCGTACTAACGGTGTATCATTACCAACAGGCGTGACCACAGATTATGTGAATACCATCCCTGTGTCCGAGCAACCGGCTTACCCGGGTAACCATGAAATTGAACGTCGTATTCGTTCTGCAGTACGTTGGAATGCGATTGCAATGGTTTTACGTAGTCAGAAAAAAGATCTCGACTTGGGCGGTCATATTTCAACTTTCCAATCTGCTGCAACCATGTATGAAGTGTGCTACAACCATTTCTTTAAGGCTGCAACAGAGAAAAATGGCGGAGACCTCATTTTCTTCCAAGGCCATGCGGCACCGGGTATGTATGCACGTGCTTTCTTAGAAGGTCGTTTAACGGAAGAGCAATTGGATAATTTCCGCCAAGAAGCATTTGCTGATGGTTTATCCTCATATCCTCACCCGAAATTAATGCCTGAATTCTGGCAATTCTCTACCGTTTCAATGGGATTAGGTCCTGTTAATGCAATCTACCAAGCTCGTTTCTTAAAATATTTAGATAACCGTGGTTTAAAAGATACAAAAGATCAAAAAGTGTATGCCTTCTTAGGTGATGGAGAGATGGATGAAATTGAGTCTAAAGGTGCGCTAACATTTGCCGCGCGTGAAGGCTTAAATAATTTAATTTTCACAATCAGCTGTAACCTTCAACGCTTAGACGGCCCTGTAAATGGTAACGGTAAAATTGTTCAAGAGTTGGAAGGTTTATTCACTGGTGCAGGATGGGAAGTCATTAAAGTGCTATGGGGTAGTGACTGGGATAAATTGTTGGAGAAAGATACTTCCGGTAAATTAACCCAACTCATGATGGAAGTGGTAGATGGTGACTATTTAACATTTAAATCGAAAGATGGTGCTTACGTACGTGAACATTTCTTCGGTCGTTATCCGGAAACTGCGGCATTAGTTGCTGACATGACAGACGATGAAATTTGGGCGTTACGCCGTGGTGCACATGATGCGGAAAAACTTTATGCAGCTTATGCAAAAGCACAAAATGCAACAAAACCGGTTGTTATTTTAGCGCAACAGGTTAAAGGCTATAAAATTCCTGAAGCTGAAAGTAAAAATACAGCCCACCAATCTAAAAAAATGTCTTATGAAAGCCTTAAAGGTTTCCGTGACTACTTCCAGTTACCATTAACCGATGAACAAGTTGAGAATTTAGAATACATTAAATTCCCTGAAGGTTCCGAAGAATACAACTATTTACACGGTCACCGTAAAGCATTAAACGGATATGTGCCTGCACGTAAACCTAAGTTTGATGTGGAATATAAAGTTCCGGCATTAGATGACTTCAAAGCGTTATTAGATGCGCAACCTCGTGGTATCTCAACCACTATGGCATTTACCCGTGTATTAAACACCTTATTAAAAGACAAAAATATCGGTAAAACGATTGTGCCACTCATCGCAGATGAAGCGCGTACTTTCGGTATGGAAGGTTTATTCCGTCAAGTGGGTATTTACAATCCACATGGTCAAAACTATGTTCCTTCAGACCGTGATTTAGTTGCTTACTATCGTGAAGCAACCGATGGTCAAGTTTTACAAGAGGGGATCAATGAATTAGGTGCGACGGCATCTTGGTTAGCCGCAGCAAACTCATATTCGGTAAATAACCAACCAATGATTCCGTTTTTCATTTATTACTCCATGTTCGGTTTCCAACGTGTAGGCGATATGATGTGGCTGGCTGGCGACCAACTTGCACGTGGTTTCATGATTGGTGGTACATCAGGCCGTACAACACTAAACGGTGAAGGGTTACAACACGAAGACGGTCACAGCCATATTCAAGCGGGTGTGATTCCGAACTGTGTAACTTATGATCCGTCATTTGCCTTTGAAGTTGCTGTAATCATTCAAGACGGTATTCAACGTATGTACGGTGAAAAACAAGAAGATGTGTTTTACTACATCACTACATTGAATGAAGTGACAGAACAACCGGCAATGCCTGAAGGTGCTGAAGAAGGTATCCGTAAAGGTTTATATAAATTTGAAACGGTGAAAGGTAAAGGCAAAGGTCATGTTCAATTGTTAGGTTCCGGTGCGATTATGCGTCATGTTCGTGAAGCGGCTCAAATCCTGGCAAATGATTATGGTGTGACTTCAGATGTATTCTCCGCACCGTCATTTAATGAATTGGCTCGTGAAGGTAACGATGCGGCTCGTTGGAATTTATTACACCCAACAGCAGAGCAACGCGTACCTTATGTTGCACAGGTATTGGCAGACTTACCGACAGTGGCATCCACAGACTATGTTAAAGGTTATGCGGATCAAATTCGTGCATTTGTACCGACTAAACATTATCACGTATTAGGTACTGACGGTTTCGGTCGCTCAGACAGCCGTGCGAACTTACGTGAGCACTTTGAAGTCGATGCGCGCTATGTTGTTGTTGCCGCGCTTTCTCAATTGGCAAAAGAAGGTACTGTAACAAATCAAGTTGTTGCGGATGCTATTGAGAAATTCGGTTTGAATGTGGATCGTATCAACCCGCTTTATGCGTAATCGATAGGAACTGCGGTCAAAAATCTTTGCGAATTTGACCGCACTTTATAAGGAACAAAAAATGTCAAAACAAATTCAAATTCCTGATATTGGTAGCGATGAAGTTACTGTAACGGAAGTAATGGTTAAAGTCGGTGATACCATTACAGTAGATCAAAGTATTATTAATGTGGAAGGCGATAAGGCTTCAATGGAAGTACCTGCACCGGAAGCTGGCGTGGTAAAAGAAGTTTTAGTGAAGGTGGGTGATAAAGTTACTACAGGCACACCAATGTTGCTATTGGATTCTGCGGAAGTTGCTGAATCGGCTCCGGCATCAGCACCTGTACAAGATGTTGAAGCAGCGGTAGCAAGCGTAGTCGAAGTCAATGTGCCTGATATTGGTTCTGATGAAGTAAATGTTACTGAAATTATGGTGAAAGTAGGGGATTCAGTTGAAGTGGATCAATCTATCATCAATGTAGAAGGTGATAAAGCTTCTATGGAAGTGCCGGCACCAATCGCAGGTGTGGTAAAAGAAATTTTAATCAATGTGGGGGATAAAGTTTCTACCGGAAAATTAATTATGAAATTTGAAGTGGCAGGTGCAGCACCAGCTGTTTCTGCCCCGGTTCAAGAAACGACACCAGCTGCTGCAGCGGCAACATCGGCAATTAAAGATGTGAACGTGCCGGATATCGGTGGCGATGAAGTGAATGTCACTGAAATTATGGTTGCGGTAGGTGATACAGTTTCCGAAGAGCAATCTTTAATTACGGTTGAAGGCGATAAAGCTTCAATGGAAGTCCCTGCACCGTTTGCAGGTGTAGTAAAAGAAATTTTAGTGAAATCAGGTGATAAAGTTTCTACTGGCTCATTAATTATGCGATTTGAAGTGGCGGGGGCTGCGCCGGTTCAAGCTCAAGCTGCAGTGTCTGCACCACAATCTGCATCAACATCAGCCGCTCAACCGGCTCCGGCAGCCCAAAGTGGCAATGTATCAGGTTTAAGCCAAGAACAAGTTGTAGCAAGTACAGGTTATGCGCACGCTACTCCGGTAATCCGTCGTTTAGCTCGTGAATTTGGCGTGAACTTAGATAAAGTAAAAGGTTCAGGTCGTAAAGGGCGTATTGTTAAAGAAGATATTCAAGCTTATGTGAAGACTGCGGTTAAAGCTTATGAAAGTGGAACGACCGCCTCTGCTGCGGCTGGTACGGGTGTGGCAAATGGCACAGGCTTAGGCTTATTACCATGGCCGAAAGTGGACTTCAGCAAATTTGGTGAAGTAGAAGAAGTGGAGTTAAGCCGTATCAATAAGATTTCCGGTGCAAACTTACACCGTAACTGGGTGATGATTCCACACGTAACTCACTTTGATAAAGCGGATATCACCGATTTAGAAGCGTTCCGTAAAGAACAAAACGTATTAGCTGAAAAACAAAAACTAGGTGTAAAAATCACGCCGGTTGTGTTCATCATGAAAGCTGTGGCGAAAGCATTAGAAGCGTATCCGCGTTTCAATAGCTCTATCACGGAAGATGCACAACGCTTGATCTTGAAAAAATACATTAACATCGGTGTGGCGGTTGATACGCCAAATGGCTTAGTCGTACCTGTGTTCAAAAATGTAAACAAAAAAGGGATTATTGAGCTTTCCCGTGAATTAATGGAAGTGTCGAAAAAAGCACGTGAAGGTAAACTTTCTGCCTCCGATATGCAAGGCGGCTGTTTTACCATTTCCAGCTTAGGCGGTATCGGTACAACGCATTTTGCTCCGATTGTAAATGCGCCGGAAGTCGCTATTTTAGGTGTTTCTAAATCTTCTATGGAACCGGTATGGAATGGTAAAGAATTTACTCCTCGTTTAATTCTCCCAATGTCATTATCTTTCGATCACCGTGTGATTGATGGGGCTGACGGAGCACGTTTCATTAGCTACATTGGTTCTGTATTAGCGGATTTACGTCGCTTAATTATGTAATAAATAACGCCTCTCGTACGATTGAGGGGCGTTTTTTTAAATGTTCCTGATTGCTCAAAAGAGCGGTCAATAATTTCAACGTTTTTACGAGGTAAAAATGAGTAAAGAAATTAAAACCCAAGTCGTTGTACTTGGTGCCGGGCCGGCAGGCTACTCTGCTGCATTCCGTTGTGCGGATCTTGGCTTAGAAACAGTACTTGTTGAACGTTATTCTACGCTTGGTGGTGTGTGTTTGAATGTAGGTTGTATTCCATCTAAAGCCTTATTACACGTTGCTAAAGTCATTGAAGAAGCAAAACATGCTGGAAAAAATGGTGTTTATTTTAGTGAGCCTAAAATTGATTTAGACCAAGTTCGTGCGGGTAAAGATGCGGTTGTTGCAAAATTAACCGGTGGTTTAGCGGGTATGGCGAAACAACGTAAAGTAACTGTGGTAGAGGGTTTAGCCGCTTTTACCGATCCGAATACTTTAGTTGCCCGTGATCGTGACGGTAACCCGACGACGGTAAAATTTGATAATGCGATTATTGCGGCAGGTTCACGTCCAATTGAGTTACCTTTCATTCCACACGAAGATCCGCGTATTTGGAATTCAACCGATGCACTTAAATTAAAAGAAGTACCGAAAAAATTACTCATCATGGGTGGCGGTATTATCGGTTTAGAGATGGGAACGGTTTATCACGCATTGGGTTCAGAGATTGAAGTAGTTGAAATGTTTGACCAAGTTATTCCTGCTGCGGATAAAGATGTTGTCGCTATTTATACCAAACAAATCGAGAAAAAATTTAAGCTAATGCTTGAAACCAAAGTCACCGCTGTTGAAGCTAAAGATGACGGTATTTATGTCTCAATGGAAGGTAAAGCTTGCAATGATACTAAACGTTATGATGCAGTTCTCGTGGCGATCGGTCGTGTGCCTAACGGCAAATTAATTGATGCGGGTAAAGCCGGTGTTGAAGTTGATGAGCGTGGTTTCATTCGAGTGGATAAACAAATGCGTACTAATGTACCGCATATTTTTGCGATCGGTGATATCGTAGGACAACCAATGTTAGCCCATAAAGGGGTTCACGAAGGTCATGTTGCCGCTGAAGTGATTGCGGGACAAAAACATTACTTTGATCCGAAAGTCATTCCATCAATTGCTTATACTGAACCGGAAGTTGCTTGGGTTGGTAAAACCGAAAAAGAATGTAAACAGGAAGGTTTAAATTACGAAGTCGCGAAATTCCCATGGGCAGCATCGGGTCGTGCGATTGCATCCGAATGTTCGGAAGGGATGACAAAACTTATCTTTGATAAAGATACACATCGCATTCTTGGCGGTGCGATCGTTGGTTCAAACGGTGGTGAATTGTTAGGTGAAATTGGTCTTGCTATTGAAATGGGATGTGATGCGGAAGATATCGCATTAACTATCCATGCTCACCCAACATTACACGAATCGGTTGGATTGGCTGCTGAAGTTTTTGAAGGGTCGATTACCGATCTTCCTAATGCAAAAGCAAAGAAAAAATAGTTAGTTTTTCATGATTAAAAGGCAATCTCTATGGATTGCCTTTATTTTTAGAAGCCATAGCATAAATTAGTGTAAAAATTCAATTTTAACTGTCTATTTTCCTTTATATCTGATAGTATCCCGAAAATCTTATTTTTATATCTTTTAATTATTTTCAATTTTTTTAGTATGTTAAAGCGATTTTTAATGCTTACCGGGATTGTTACCCTCGCCACCGCCTGTTCAAGCGGAAGCAATAATGCCTATCATAATAAAATTTCAGAGAGCGATGATGCACAACTCACCGGATTAATTAGTAAATTAGAAAAGGGTGATCGTAGTATTCGTCACACATTAAGAACAAACCGTCCTCATTCCGGTTTAATTGGTGATAAAGCGCTTGCCGGTGTTTATACAGAGTGGGCGGGAACACGCTATAGAATGGGCGGTACGAGTAAGCGTGGTATTGATTGTTCGGCATTTATGCAGACCACCTTTCTGAATGCTTACGGTATTAAACTCCCTCGTTCTACTGCGGAACTGCGTCATTTAGGGCATAAAATTAATAAACATGAATTACAAAAAGGCGATCTTGTTTTCTTCCGTGGTAATAACCATGTGGGGGTTTATATCGGCAATAATCAATTTATGCATGCCAGTTCGAGCCAAGGTGTTACCATTAGCTCTTTAGATGAAAACTATTGGACAAGAACTTATACCCAATCACGTCGCATTATGTAAAGTAAAGTGCGGTCGTTTTTAACCTATTTTTTAAGGCTAAATGAGATGGTAATTTCATTTAGCCTTTTCTTTTATGACGATTTTTATACCTCTTTCGGTCAGGAAATTTCCATTTTTTCCAGCGTTTTATGATAGAATTTGAACTCAAAAATATTGATATTATCTCACTTTATCATTGAGTCCTTTTATGAATAAACAACTTGAACTGATTAAATCTTCTATAAAATCTATTCCTAACTACCCAAAAGAGGGAGTTATCTTTCGCGATATTACCTCATTGCTAGAAGTTCCGGAGGCCTTTAAAGCGAGTATTGATCTGATCGTTGAACAATACCGCAATAAAAATATTACTAAAGTACTAGGTACGGAATCTCGCGGTTTTATTTTTGGTGCACCGGTTGCGATTGCGTTGGCTTTACCTTTTGAATTAGTGCGTAAACCTAAAAAGTTACCCCGTGAAACAATTTCTCAATCTTATCAATTGGAATATGGACAAGACACCTTAGAAATACATGCTGATGCAATTTCTCCGGATGATAATGTATTAATTATTGATGATTTACTTGCAACAGGCGGAACCGTAGAAGCAACGGTTAAACTTGTCGAGCGTTTAGGCGGAAAGGTTAATCATGCGGCATTTGTGATTAATTTGCCTGAACTGGGCGGTGAGAAACGTTTAAATGATTTAGGCGTGGATTGCTATACTTTAGTTAATTTTGAAGGTCATTAACAATACAAACCAATGAGTTATCAAGTTTTAGCCCGAAAATGGCGTCCCCAAACCTTTGATGAGGTAGTCGGACAAGGGCATATTATTACCGCACTTTCTAATGGATTAAAAGAGCAGCGACTTCATCATGCCTACCTGTTTTCGGGTACGCGCGGCGTGGGAAAGACTTCTATTGCCCGCCTTTTCGCTAAAGGCTTAAATTGCATTAAAAACGGTATTACGGATCATCCGTGTGGCGAATGTGAAAATTGCAAAGCCATTGAGCAAGGCTCATTTATTGATCTTATTGAGATTGATGCGGCTTCACGGACAAAAGTGGAAGATACGCGCGAGTTACTGGATAACGTGCAATACAAACCGGTGGTTGGGCGTTTTAAAGTGTATTTAATTGATGAAGTGCATATGCTATCGCGTCATTCTTTTAATGCCCTGCTTAAAACCTTGGAAGAGCCGCCTGAGTATGTAAAATTTTTGCTTGCTACCACGGATCCGCAAAAACTGCCGGTAACAATTTTATCCCGTTGTATGCAATTTCATCTGAAAGCGCTGGATGAACAGCAAATTTCACAACATCTTGCATATATTCTCACCCAAGAAAATATTCCTTTTGAGCCATTGGCTTTAGATAAATTGGCGAAAGCGGCTCAGGGTGGAATTCGCGATAGTTTAAGCTTAACGGATCAAGCTATTGCAATGGGGGATCGCCATGTTACGGTAAACGTGGTGAATGCAATGTTAGGCTTACTTGATGATACTCAAGCCATTGATATTATTTATGCCCTGCATCAGGGAAACGGTGAACGTTTGATGAGAGTGCTTCAAACTGTTTCTGAAAAAGCCGGTGATTGGGATCAATTATTGGCGGAAGTGGCGGAAAAACTTCACCAAATTGCGTTAATGCAGCTATTGCCACAAAATACGGCGAGTGAAAACGAACACCTCACATTTCTTGCAAAATATATCTCACCGGAAGATGTTCAATTTTTCTATCAAGTGATTGTTTCCGGTAGAAAAGAACTGAGTGCTGCACCGAATTATCGTGTAGGCGTGGAAATGACATTATTGAGGGCATTGGCATTTCACCCAAAGTTTCTTACGGCAACACCTAAGGCGAATTTATCTGCCGAGGCGGCACTTTCTGTTGGAAAAGGTGCGGCTGAGAATTCGGGCAATTATATTGATATGCCGGTGTTGTCGCAAAATATTAAATCCAACTATAAGAAAACGAAATCCGTTCAACCTACTTCCTCGAAGCATAAAGAAACAAATTTTGTCGGACTGGCGGCATTAGAAGCCTTAAAACAACTTGATCAAATTGAAACGAGTGAACGACAAGCCCGTCAAAAAGAAATGGATGAGGCGGTGAATAAGGCAATACATCAGGTACAAACACTTGATGAACAAAAAATACAGCGAAAAATGACCGCACTTCCCGTGCGTGAAATGACACCTCCCAAAAAAGTAGTGCAGTCAGGTTCAAAAAACGTGTCGGAGATACCCAAAAATGTTCAAACTATGATGAACATAGTGGAAGATCATTCTGACTTGGAACAGGAAGAGCGGGAAATTATTGAGGCGGAAAATTATCGGTGGGAGTGGAGTAATCCCGAATTGGCAAAAGAGACGCTAACCATTGCACCTTCCGATATTAAACAAGCCATACTGAAAGATATTACTCCGGAGTTGAATTCCCGTATTATTGAAATGACACAAACCCAAGATGAATGGGCTAATATTGTGGAAAGTTCGGGAGTGAGAGGTTTTTCGAAAGAATTGGCATTAAACTGCTTTTTATTGGATAAAACCGAAGAAAAAATCTATCTGGGGCTTCATTCAACAAAAGCGCATTTACGCCAAGAACGTAGTATTCATTTATTGGCAGAAGCACTGAGCCAATTTTATGAAAAATTGATAACCATTGATATTCAATTGGATGATCGGGATAGTGCAACGCCAATGGTTTATCGTAAAAAAATTTATCAAGATTTACGGGAACAAGCCCGTGATGAACTTCAACAGGATAAAAAACTCCTTCTCCTACAAAAAGAATTTGATGCGAAATTAGATATTGAGAGTATTCGTCCTGTTTAGGTTTCATTTTAAAAGTAGCTGTAAAATAGTAAGAAAACAAACCGCACTTTATGGATTTAGGGAATACAAAAGTGAGGTTTTTTGTGGGGAAATTTATTAAATTGGTTTTTTTGATTAATTTAATAGATTTTAATAGTTGAAACCTTTCTATATAATGCGAAGGAAATTTACTTCAACTTAATAAAGAGGAGCATCTCATGACGTCAAAATGTCCATTTTCTCATTCAACACCTTTAACAATGGGAAACGGCGCACCTGTTGCCGATAACCAAAACAGCTTAACAGCCGGCCCTCGAGGACCATTACTTGCGCAAGATTTATGGCTTAATGAAAAATTAGCGGATTTCGTCCGTGAAGTTATTCCTGAGCGTCGTATGCACGCAAAAGGTTCAGGTGCCTTTGGTACGTTCACCGTAACTCATGACATCACCAAATATACCCGTGCTAAAATCTTCAGCGAAGTGGGTAAAAAAACTGAAATGTTCGCACGTTTCACTACTGTAGCAGGTGAACGCGGTGCGGCAGATGCGGAACGTGATATTCGCGGTTTTGCATTAAAATTCTATACGGAAGAAGGTAACTGGGATATGGTGGGTAACAATACACCGGTATTCTTCTTACGTGATCCGCGTAAATTCCCTGATCTAAACAAAGCGGTAAAACGTGATCCTCGTACTAATATGCGTTCAGCGACCAATAACTGGGATTTCTGGACATTGTTACCTGAAGCGTTACACCAAGTAACTATTGTGATGAGTGATCGTGGTATTCCGGCAAGCTATCGTCATATGCACGGTTACGGCTCGCACACTTATAGCTTCTGGAACGAAGCGGGCGAACGTTTTTGGGTGAAATTCCATTTCCATACTCAACAAGGTATCAAAAACTTTACGAATGAAGAAGCGGCAGAGTTAATCGCAAATGATCGTGAAACCCATCAACGTGATTTATATGAAGCGATTGAACGTGGCGATTTCCCGAAATGGAAAATGTTTATCCAAGTTATGCCTGAAGCAGACGCGGAAAAAGTACCTTACCATCCGTTTGATTTAACCAAAGTATGGCCGAAAAAAGATTATCCGTTAATTGAAGTCGGTGAATTCGAACTTAATCGTAATCCTGAAAACTTCTTTGCCGATGTGGAACAATCCGCATTTGCACCGAGCAACTTAGTACCGGGAATCGGTGCAAGTCCGGATAGAATGTTACAAGCCCGTTTGTTCAACTATGCGGATGCACAACGTTATCGTTTAGGCGTGAACTACCGTCAAATTCCGGTTAACCGCCCTCGTTGCCCTGTTCACAGCAACCAACGTGATGGTCAAGGTCGTGTCGATGGTAATTATGGCGGCTTACCGCACTATGAGCCAAACAGCTTTAATCAATGGCAACAACAACCGGATTTCGCAGAGCCGCCACTTCGCATTAACGGTGACGCAGCATTCTGGGATTATCGCCAAGATGATAACGATTATTTCAGCCAACCGCGTGCATTGTTTAACTTAATGAAAGCAGAACAAAAACAAGCTTTATTTAACAATACGGCTGCTGCTATGGGCGATGCGCCTGATTTTATTAAATATCGTCATATCCGTAACTGCCACTGGTGTGATCCGGCATACGGTGAAGGTGTTGCGAAAGCATTAGGTTTAACGGTAGAAGATGCGTTGAAAGCTCGTGATACCGATCCTGCGTTAGGTCAAGGCGGTTTATTATAATAGCTTTGTAACCTTTTTAAGAAAAACAGTTGATGTCAAAACGGCATCAACTGTTTTTTTATTAACGTGCGGTTAGAAAATAAAATTTTTTCTGACCGCACTTTGGTTTTATTTATTGTGCGGATAACATTGGGTAGGCTTTAATAAAATCCGGCAATCGATAGGCTTTGCTAAAAATTAAGGTGTAATTATTACGATCATTGTTTACCGCAACCGTCTCGGGGATTGGCTCGTCCAAACCGAACCGCCAAGGTTGATTGCCTATACGTGTAATCAAATATTCATTGCTGATCTCAATAGGGCCTTCATAGGATTTCCCATCTATTGTGATCATTTTATATTCAATAGGCAGATTGACCGATCCGTAAACTGTTTTCCAAAAGAAATAAGGCGACGCGGTCGGGTTTAAAATAGAGCGATTTGTTCCTGCTTTTTGTGTTAGTTCAACCACTTTGCCGTCAGATAATGCTAAATGATGTTGCCCCGGTTCTAAGATGAGCTTTTGCGTTTGATGAGCAGCAAGAGTGATTTCTTTTTCATCTAGTTTAAACGTCACGCTATGATCGGTCGGATTATCTGCATAAACGATATTTTTATCGTACCATGCCGTTAAATCCTCCGCTTCAAATGGGAAATATTTTGCGATAATCGAAACCACAAAATTTCGTTTACCGTCATCGGCATTGTCAGCTGTTGCTGATGTTTGCACAAAAGCTACGCCGACCAAAGCGACGATAATACTGAGTAACATAATCAGTTTTTTCATAGAATTCTCCTAAAAATAACCGCACTTTATTGCTGATAAGTGCGGTTGAAATAAAGATTATTTTCTTGTGGTGTAATTTCCTTCACAGACCCATTTATAGGTAGTAAGTGCTTCTAATCCCATTGGACCGCGTGCATGGAGTTTCTGGGTGCTGACGGCGACTTCCGCCCCTAAGCCAAATTGTCCGCCATCCGTAAAGCGGGTACTCGCATTCACATAAACCGCAGCGGCATCCACTTGGCTTACAAATTTCTGCGCCACGGTTTGAGAGGCGGTTAAAATACTTTCGGAATGTTGCGTGCCGTATTCACGAATATGGGCAATTGCTGCCTGAATATCCTTTACTATCACCACATTTAAATCAAGAGAGCCCCATTCTTCACGTAATTGTTGCTCGGTGATTTCATCTACCGTTGCTCCGGTTTGTTTTAATATTTCAAGTGCGGTTGATTTTGCGTGATATTTTACGTTTTTCGCTGTAAGTTGAGCCACAAGTTTAGGTAAAAATTCAGCGGCGATAGAATCTTGCACGAGTAGGGTTTCTAGGGTGTTACAAGTGCTTGGACGTTGGGTTTTCGCATTGTCGATAACGAGAACAGCCTGATTTTGATCCGCACTTTCTTCCACAAAAGTATGACAAACGCCCACGCCGCCGATAATCACCGGAATGGTAGCGTGTTGTTTACAAAGCTCGTGTAAGTTTGCCCCACCACGCGGAATAATCATATCCACATAGCGATCAAGTTTTAATAATTGCATGACGAGATCACGATTAGGATCGGTAATCGCTTGCACGGCAAATTTAGGTAACCCAGCTTGCTCAAGGGCGTTTTGCACCACCTTCACTAAAATATTATTGGAAAATTGGGTTTCTTTTCCCCCTCGTAAAATGACGGCATTGCCCGTTTTTAAACAAAGGCTTGCCACATCAATAGTAACATTTGGACGTGCCTCATAAATAGTACCGATTACCCCAATCGGCGTGCGGATACGTTCGATTTTTAAACCGCTATCCAATGTTCCCCCATCAATAATTTTACCCACAGGATCGGCAAGCGAAATCACATGACGTACGTCATTGGCAATGCCTTGTAAGCGTTCCGGAGTGAGTTGAAGACGATCAATCAACGCTTCAGACAGTCCGTTTTGCTTTGCCAGTTCAATATCCTTTGCATTCTCGGTTAAAATACGATCTGCTTGCTGTTCTAATTGTTCGGCAATAATATTTAAGGCATTGTTTTTTTCTGCGGTACTTAATTGTGCTAACACAAAAGCCGCTTCTTTGGCTTGTTTTCCCATCTGTTCTAACATAGTATGTTCCTTTAAAAATACAACAATAATGGTGCGTAGCTTATCCGAAAAACGAGGAAGATTAAATGCTTAATAAATAGGATTTGGAGAAAAACTGTATGTTTTTAACCGGAAAAAATGTGAGATTCGCCAAAAGTGCGGTCGTTTTTTAAATGATTTTTAAAGGAAAACAAATGAAAAAACAAATTTTGATTTTTGTATTAGGTCTACTGATGCTCAGCCGTTTTGCGTTTGCGCATAACTTACAACTTGAACAACCATTACCGGCAGTAAAAGTCGCGGAATATGGCGAGATCCTACTTGTAGGAAAAGAGACCAAATTCCAAACTTGGGCGTCTTCCTCATTAGCGGGGAAAGTTCGGGTGATTCATCATCTGGCAGGAAGAACGGCGGCGAAAGAAAAAAATCAATCAATGATTGATGCCATCAAAGCAGCGCGTTTTTCTTCATCCGACTATCAAACTACGACAATTATCAATGCTGATGATGCTATTGTCGGCACGGGAATGTTTGTGAAAAGTAGTGCGGAAAAGGGTAAAATAGAAAACCCGCACAGCCAAGTGGTACTGGATGATAAAAGTACGGTAAAAAACGCGTGGCATTTAAATGCCAAAGACAGCGCGATTATTGTGTTGGATAAAAAGGGTAAAGTAAAATTTGTGAAAGAAGGCAAGTTGTCTAACGCAGATATTCAGACAGTGATTGCGTTAATAACAGAATTGATGAAGTAATATTTATGCGGAAGTTTAAAACTTCCGCTTTTTTACTTTCTTGAATTATTCGCAAATGACTTCATTAATTGGCTTAGCTCGTCACAATTTTGTTTAAAATTACGACAATGAGAGCAAATCGCCAAATGAAGACGTAATCCCCCCCTCTCTTGCAGAGTTAGCGAACGTTCATGGGAATCTGAAATGATTCTTGTAGCTTGACGGCAACGCATAAAGGCTCCTTATAATTTTCGAGAAAGACAATGTTGCAGTTGTAAGCGTGCACGATAAAGTATAGTGTGTAAATTAGACTTACTTAATCGGGCTTCTTGGCAAATTTCATCTGATGATAATTCTAAAACTTCACGCATCATAAAAACTCGAGCTTGCTGCGCAGGTAGATAAGTTAAGCAGGCTTCAAAAATTAGCCAAAATTCTTCGGCATAAATCTTTTCTTCATACTCTTTTAAATTACTCGGCGCATAGGTTAAATTCCAATGATCGACTTCATCAAAAAATGCATTTGGTGAATCTTCATCTTCTATTTCACTTTCCAAAACAATGCGTCCTTTTTGACGCAAATAATCAATAATTTTATTCTTTAAAATGGCAAACATCCAGGTTTTAAATGCTGCCTTACGTTTAAAATGATCGATATTTTTAAACGCACTTAAAAAGGATTCTTGCACAAGATCTTCTGCAAGTTCATGGCTGTGTAATTGTAATTCGGCAAACTTCAACATTTGTTGCCGAATAGTATTTAATTCCTGTTCGGAAATGTGCTTAGGCATTGTTATTCCTTTCAAAAAATCAGTAAGAAATGAAAAGTTTCTTCGTTTCGTACCAGTGAATGAGCCCCCACAGAATAATTAAAAAAATAGAGATATTCAACCCATTATCTATCTAATCTTTGGCAGTAATCGGTATTTTCTATTAATATTTAATAAATTTGTTACAGATTGAGCGATAATTAGCCATCCTAATCTCTTTTACGACAAATAAAAATACCTGTGTCGGTTGTATGATCTCGAAAACAGGTATTTGTCACATTATGGGAAAGACGTAATTTTAAAAATTTTAACCGCACTTATCCTATATTATTGTTCGGCAAATTGACGAATTTTCTCTGTATTTAGATGGCCGGGTACGGTTTTTTTGATATTTAAATCACCGTCTAAAAATACATTAAAAGGATAACCGCGTGCACGGGCTCGGTCAATGATTTCCCCTTTTTCATCAAGTAACACCGTAATATTTTTGTATTCTAACCCTTTGTACCATTCAATGAAATCTGCCGTTGCTTTCTCTCCTTTATGAGAGGGGGAAACAAGAGTAATGATTTCAAAATTTTGATGTTGTTCGGCACTTAAATCGTCAATTTCCGCCAAGCCGGCTAAGCAGATAGGGCACCATGACGCCCACATTTTCACATACACCGGTTTTCCTTTGTATTGGTCAAGCGTAACAGGTTGATTGTTTAAATCCTTGAGTGGTACGTCTGCCAAGTTGGTTTTTGCGAAAGCCTGAAAGCTAAATATCATTAATAAGATTGAGAGTAATTTTTTCATTTATTTTTTCCTTTTTGTTCAGCCATACAAGCAGTATGGTTTTATTTAATTCAAGCCATATTCCACTGTGTGGCTTGGTTCATAAAGTCGCATAGCGAGACCGCTAGGCTAAGTTATTGGTGATTAATAAAAATCCCATCACAATAATTAAAATTCCACCGCCAATTTTGAATTTGTCTAAGTGCTTATTTAAGCTTTTAGTCCGTTTAAGCAAACTATCGGAGAAGAGTGAAAACAGCATAAAAGGAGTTGCCAAGCCAAGCACATAAACAAACATCATAGAGGCACCGTAAATTGCCGAACCTTCATCACCGGAAAGCGCAAGAACCGAGGCGAGGATTGGGCCAATGCAGGGCGTCCAGCCAAGACTAAAGGTTAAGCCCAGTACGAATGCCTCAAGTGCGGTCGATTTTCCCGATGTTTTGATCGCCACTAATTTAGTACGTTCAAGTAAGTCGATTTTGGCGATCCCAAGTTGGTGGATACCAAGAATAATCACGATGACACCGGCAATCACACGAGTGGTATGACTGAATAAAATGTTCCCCAAAAAGCCAAAGCTAAAGCCAAGGCTCACAAAGGTAAGCGAAAGTCCTAAGATAAATAAAAAGGTATTAAGGACTTTTTTCCCTCCCTTACTGAGAATACCAAAATAAATAGGGATGATCGGAAAAATACAAGGGGAAAGAAAAGAAGCAATCCCAGCTAAAAATACTGTACCGATAAGAAGTTGTTGGTCTAACATAGTTTAATTTCCTGATATTTTAAAGGTGAGTGAACAGCGTTCACATATCCTATTAACATTATTTTTTAATCGTTTTCACTAAATACCCGTATCCGGCTTTTTCCATTTCAGCCAAGGGAATAAATTTGATCGAGGCACTGTTAATGCAATAACGCAAACCGCCTTTATCTTTTGGGCCGTCATCAAAAACGTGTCCCAAATGCGCATTACCACTGCGACTCAATACTTCGGTGCGTTGCATATTAAAGCTGTTGTCGGTTTGATAATGCACCACCTCTTTGGCTATTGGGTGGGTGAAACTCGGCCAACCACAGTCTGATTCAAATTTGTCATTGGATGAAAACATCGGTTCACCGGTGGTGATATCAACATAAATACCCGGTTGGAAATTATCCCAATATTCATTGCTGAAAGAACGCTCAGTATTCTTATTTTGTGTCACCGAATATTGCAATGGTGTTAATTTTGCTTTGAGTGTTTCATCGCTTGGTTTTGGGTAATCTTTTTCATTAATCATCGGTTCGTCTGCCTGTGTAATGTCGATATGACAATAGCCATTCGGATTTTTTTTCAAATAATCTTGGTGATATTCTTCCGCTTCCGTATAGTTTTTCAGCGGTTCTACTTCAATTTGAATTTTATTTTTATACTTCGTTTGAAGTGTGGAAATTGCTTGGTCGATCACTGTTTTATCTGTGGCATCTTGATAGTAAACCCCGGTGCGATATTGACGACCTCTGTCATTGCCTTGTTTGTTCACACTGGTTGGATCGATCACTTTGAAATAGTATTGCAACAATTTATCGAGTGAAATTTGGTTTGCATCGTAAGTGACTTTTACCGCTTCGGCGTGATCGGTAACAGCTAAAAGCGCATAGCTGGTTTTATCGGTATTGCCATTGGCATAACCCGAAACCGCCTCTTTCACGCCATAAATGCGTTCCATATATGCCTCTACACCCCAAAAACAACCACCGGCTAAATAAATTTCACGTATATTTTGTTGAGGTTTAATCATGGCTTTTTGCTCCATATTTTGCGTTGATATGGTTTTTTCGACAGCCAAAATAGATTGGCTTGTGGCACAAAGTGCGGTTAAAAATAGAAAGATTTTTGACAATTTCACTGTCGATTCTCCTTTTTAATATCCAAGTAATATTGTTTTAGACTGGAAAAGCGTTCGTTTCTTACAAATTTTTTCAATCGATAGCTTGAAGAGCGGAGCGGAGTGGAGTAAAAAATAGCTTATTTTTTATTCGCAAACTCTTAGGTGAGGCAGGGAAT
This sequence comes from Rodentibacter caecimuris, assembly GCF_001019715.1. Taxonomy (GTDB): domain Bacteria; phylum Pseudomonadota; class Gammaproteobacteria; order Enterobacterales; family Pasteurellaceae; genus Rodentibacter; species Rodentibacter caecimuris. The sequence continues at coordinate 208,683 of NZ_BBXJ01000001.1, read as the reverse complement.
TTTAGATAACTCCCTGTTTTTTATTTCTCGGTTAATACAAATAGCCTAGCCATAATATTTGGCTGGCTACTTCGATTATTTTGTTTTCTTCGGTAACTTATCTTGTTCTTCCGGTGATAATTCTTGATAGTTAAATACCGGTAGTCCCCATGCAAAACGAATCGCTAAAACCCGTAGTGTAAAGCTCGTGATTAGGGTGATTAATACTGCAACGGTGTGTTCTATTTGGAGTGTACTGAGTGAGTAGTAGGTAAGAGTAGCGAAAAGGGAAACACTGGCATAAAGTTCTTTTTGGAATACCAGGGGAATACGGTTACAGAGTAAATCCCGTAATACACCGCCAAATGCACCAGTGATGCAACCTGCGATACAGACAATCGTGACGCCATGCCCCATATCTATGGCAATTTGGGCACCGATGATAGAAAATACGACTAATCCCATGGCATCCAATACTAAGAAAATGGTGCGGAAGTAACGCATAAAGTGGTTAATAAACGGGGCAACATAAACCGTAATGACTGCCGCACTTGCCACAATTAAAAAATACTCAGGATGTTTGACCCAGCCTAAAGGATAGTGACCTAATAGCACATCGCGTACGGAACCACCTCCGATAGCGGTTACAGAGGCAATAATAATCACCCCGAAAATATCCATTTTTTCTCTGCCGGCTGCCAATGCCCCGGTCATACCCTCGGCGGTAATGCCGATAATATATAAAATACTGAGTAACATTTGAGTTCCTAAAGTGCGGTCAAAATTGTGTCCATTCTACTTTAAAACATCGTGAATTTTTAGCATAATGGCGCATTATTTTTCTATATTTTTCAATTATGTCAGAACAATCCTCCAAATTTTCCGTGCAGCTATTCTCGATACTGACTCTTTGTCTGCTGTTGGTTGTTGAGTTTTTTATCTTTGCGTTAAAATCTCAAACACAGGCAATTCCTCATTTAGGATTAGCGGTGTTGGTGGCACAATTATTTTCTTTATTGGTGTTTTATAAAGGTGAAATTTGTCCCGGACAGCGAGGGCGGTTGGTTAAAGTGAATGTAGCTTTTGCATTCTATTGGATCGTATGGATGGTGGTGAGTCTTTTACCCGATTATCGCCATACCTTTATCAATATAATGAGCCTGTGCGGTTTATCTGTGGTGTATTTCATTTGGAAACAATCAAAAGTTGAGAAAGCCCGCCATAGTTTTTTATTGATGGCAATCTTAATGGCTGGTTTAGGCGGATTGGGCTATTTTATGTTATTTAGCCGGCTACCTTTGGCAGCCTTTGCCGAATATAATCCTATCGCTCAGATTTTATCCGGGGTGATATTGGTGAATTTAGCGTTAGTGATAGCGAAAAACCGTTTGCAAAATTTTATTGCCTTGTTACCTCTATTAATGATTGTTTTACTGGCTTTAAATGCTTTGGCAATATTTATTTTCTTGATCTTTATCGGTTTGCAAAATGGGTTCAATTCGGAGAGTATTTTTGCCTACGCCATTTATTTTATTTGTCATTTTGTGATTGCAGCGATTTTAGTTATTCATAGTTTCCAAAAATGGGCATTAAGCCTGAACACATTATTTATTTTGCTGTTTATCGGCATTTGTTTGCCATTATGGATGGTGTTTGTATAGAAAAAAGTGCGGTTAAATTTGACTGCACCTTTGTTTTTTATTCTATCGCCTTCTTTTTCAAGTAAGCATAAAGCTCATCTTTAATTCGTAGTTTTTCTTTCTTTAAGATTTCAATTTCCGTATGGGTTGCAAGCTGAATGTTTTCTTCTTTATTTTTAATATCTTGATCTAATTCATTATGCTTGTTAAATAGACGCTCAAAGTAAGCATCATTATTTTTAAGTTTAGTGATTAAGTCTCTGAATTCGGGAAACATATTAAGCTCCTATAGTGATAAAAACTATCTTTACTTTACTCTTTTTATAAAAAATTAATAGTGGGGAATGATAAAAGTGTGAACTGGATCAAAAATAAAATCACGGTGTTTAAAAGTGAAAAATGACGCTTTAAAATTTTTTAATTTTTATAAAATCCTTGCTATCTCTTGGCTTTTAACTGGTTTATTTTATCAATCCACGCTAGAATACGAGCACTCTCATTTCAAACAAATACTAAGGAAGTTCAATGATTGATCCGAATCTAATCCGCAATAATTTAGCGGAAGTTGCAGAAAAATTAAAAATTAAACGTAACTTCATTCTTGATACCGAAAAACTTGTGGCGTTGGAAGAACAGCGTAAAACGCTTCAAGTTAAAACCGAAACTTTACAGGCGGAACGTAATACCCGATCGAAAGCTATCGGGGCGGCAAAAGCCCGTGGTGAGGATATCGCCCCGTTACTTGCCGAAGTCGATAATATGGGCAACCAATTAAATGAAGCGAAAACTCAATTAGATGAAGTTTTAGCGGAAATCAATCAAATTGCATTAACTATTCCAAATTTACCGGCAGATGAAGTGCCGCTTGGTAAAGACGATTCGGAAAACCTCGAAATTTTACGTTGGGGAACGCCAAGAATTTTTGATTTTGAAATTAAGGATCATGTTACTTTAGGCGAGCAAATTGACGGTTTGGATTTTGCCGCCGGAGCAAAATTGGCGGGGGCGCGTTTTGCTGTGATGAAAGGGCAAATTGCTAAAATGCATCGTGCTTTAGCCCAATTTATGTTGGATCTTCACTCTGAACAACATGGTTATTTAGAAACCTATGTGCCTTATTTGGTGAATCATGCAACTCTTTACGGTACAGGGCAATTACCAAAATTTGGTGAGGATTTATTTCACACCAATGCCTTAGAAGGTGAGCAGCCTTACGCATTAATTCCAACGGCGGAAGTACCGGTAACGAATTTAGTCCGTGATGTGATTCTTGATGACGCAGAATTGCCGATCAAAATGACCGCACATACGCCATGTTTCCGTTCAGAGGCAGGATCTTACGGACGTGATACAAGAGGATTAATTCGTATGCACCAGTTTGATAAAGTGGAAATGGTGCAAATTGTTGATCCGGATAAATCAATGGAAGCCCTTGAAGAATTAACCGGTCATGCGGAAAAAGTATTGCAATTGCTCAATCTTCCTTATCGTAAAGTATTACTTTGTACCGGTGATATGGGCTTTGGTTCTTGTAAAACCTATGATTTGGAAGTGTGGGTGCCGGCACAGGATACTTATCGTGAGATTTCTTCTTGTTCTAATATGTGGGATTTCCAAGCCCGTCGTATGCAAGCCCGCTGCAAAGCAAAAGGCGATAAGAAAACCCGTTTAGTGCATACGTTAAATGGCTCGGGGTTAGCAGTAGGGCGTACGTTAGTTGCCGTACTTGAAAACTATCAAAATGCCGACGGCTCAGTTACCGTACCGGAAGTTTTGCGTCCGTATATGGGGGGATTAGAGGTTATCGGCAAATAATACCGATATTCAGCTAGTAAAAAGTGCGGTCAATTTTAACCGCACTTTTTGTTTTCTATATACTACAACCGTTTTTTATAATACTGCTACTGCTGCATCATAATTCGGTTCACTTTTAATTTCAGACACCAATTCGCTGTGTAATACATTGTTGTTTTCATCTAACACGATCACAGAGCGGGCGGTTAAACCGGCAATCGGGCCTGTTGCAATATCTATACCTAAGTTCTCATGAACATCTTTATGACGGAAAGTAGAAAGTGTTTGCACATTTTCAATGCCCTCAGCACCACAAAAACGGGCTTGAGCAAAAGGGAGATCCGCTGAAATACATAATACGACGGTATTTTCCAAATTTGCCGCACGTTGGTTGAATACGCGTACCGATGTCGCACAAATGCCGGTATCAATACTTGGGAAAATATTTAATACTTTGCGTTTTCCTGCAAAACTTTCTAAGGTGACATCCGCCAGATCTTTATTGGTTAAGATAAGATTATCGACTTTTTCACCTTTTTGTGGAAAATTGCCTTTAATTTCAATGGGATTTCCCATCATTGTTACTGCTGTCATAAAAAGCTCCTAGTTAGCTTGAGTTAAATTGAGCACGTTAATTAGTGCGGTAAAAAATTTGTCGTTTTCATGAGGTAATCCAATACTAATGCGTAAATGATTCGGCATTCCGTAGCCTGCAATTGGGCGGACAATCACGCCTTCTCGCAATAACGCCTCATAAATTGGCAGAGCAGGCTTTTTGAAGTCAACTGTAATGAAATTGCCTTTTGAGGGAATATAATCCAAGCCGTATTGTTGGCAGAAATATTCATAACGAGCCATTTCAGCACGGTTATTTGCTGCCACTTTTTCAATGAAGGCATCATCGTTCATCACTGCGATCGCTGAGGCAAGCGCTAAACTATTGCAATTAAACGGCTGACGAACACGGTTTAATAAATCGGCAATTTCAGGATTGGACACTGCATAGCCAATCCGTAAACCGGCTAATCCATAGGCTTTCGAGAGTGAACGGGAAACAATGAGATTTGGATATTTTTTCAATAAACCGAAAGAATTGACCCGTTCTTCGGGCAGGGTAAATTCCGTATAGGCTTCGTCTAATATGACCAGTACGTTTTCCGGTACTTTTGCCAAGAACGCATCGATTTCTTGCTCTGTTAGAAAATTCCCCGTCGGATTGTTCGGATTCGCAATAAAAATTAATTTGGTTTTGTCGGAAAGTGCGGTTAAAAATCCCGTTAAATTATGTCCCCAATCCTTTGCCGGAATTTCTTTTGCGGTAGCATTAATCGCCTTTGTAACAAGAGGATAAACGATAAAAGCATATTGTGAATAAATGATTTCGTCCTCTTCACAGGCAAAAGTATGGGCGAAGAGTTCAAGCAAATCGTTTGAACCGTTGCCTAGAGTAATTTGATTCGGCTGAACACCAAATTTTTTTGCAATGGTTTGTTTTAGCTCAAAGCCATTTGCATCGGGATAACGGGTAAGTTGATCTAGCTGTTTGATAATTTCTTGTTTCGCACTTTCGGGAAAACCGAATGGGTTTTCATTAGAGGCAAGTTTAACGATATTAGAAATACCGAGTTCACGTTCAAGCTCTTCAATCGGTTTACCCGCTTGATAAGGTGAGAGGGATTTTACGCCTTGATTGGCGATGTTGATGTATTGCATAATTTTATATTGAATTTATATTGAAACATAAGGGCGTATTAGCACGCCCGTATTTGATGTAAAACAGATTATTGTGCTTAAGATAAATTTTCGGCTTCAAATTTTTGCATAAATTTGATGAGTGCTTCCACGCCTTCTAACGGCATTGCATTATAAATAGAGGCACGCATACCGCCTAATACTTTATGTCCTTTTAGGGCTTGTAAGCCGGCAGCTGTTGCTTCTGCTACGAATTTTGCATCCAATTCCGGGTTACCGGTAACGAAGGTAACATTCATTGTGGAGCGATTTTCTTTTGCCACAACATTTCGATAGAGCTTGCTGGAGTCTATATAATCATAAAGGGTTTTAGCCTTTAGTTCATTTCGCTTGGCAAGCACTTTCAAGCCACCGAGTGCTTTAATATGTTTAAATACTAAAGAGCATAAATACCATGCAAAAGTTGGTGGGGTATTGATCATAGAATCTGCGCCGGATTGTATGGCATAGTTCCAAATAGAAGGCGTTTCTTTGCGTGCATTGCCAATTAAATCTTCACGTACAATCACCAATGTGATCCCAGCTGGGCCGAGATTTTTTTGTGCGCCGGCATAAATTATGCCGAATTTGCTAATATCAATTTCACGAGAAAGAATATTAGAAGACATATCCGCGACAAGTACGGCATTTCCAACCTTTGGTACGTCAAAAATTTCTACGCCGCTAATAGTTTCATTAGGGCAATAATGGACGTAATCATATTGATCGGCGATATCAGAAAAATCAAGGTGGGTAATATGGGTTTTATCAACATTCTCAACAATGCTAATTTCATCAATTTCCGCAAAATTACGGGCTTCTTTTGCCGCAGTAGCAGACCAATGCCCACTGTTTAAGTAAAGTGCTTTGCCTTTTTTACCAATCAAATTCATTGGTAGTGCGGCAAATTGACCCCGTGCACCGCCTTGTAAAAAGAGTACTCGGTAGTTATCAGGAATGTTATACACTTCACGCAAATCTTTTTCCGCTTCAGTGATGAGTTCCATAAAATATTTACCACGGTGACTAACTTCCATCACGGAAACATTTTGTTCCAACCAGTTAGTCAGTTCTGATTGTGCTTGGTGTAATACTTCAGGAAAAATCATTGCCGGACCGGCACTAAAATTGAAGACTTGTGACATCGTATTGCCTCATTTTTAGAAAATAATGCTCCACGTTTTATCACTATAAAATTGGATAATCAACGTTTTTTAGAAAAATCTTTGCTTTTTTTGTATCGGTCGGAAAATTTAAATTTAAGGTTTTGACGAATAGGGAAAAAAAAGCTAAATTACAGCCAATAATTTTGTTGGGAGAGCAACTATGGAAACCGTAAATAAACAATCTTTTCAAGACGTGTTGGAATATGTGCGTATGTATCGTTTAAAAAACAAGCTGAAACGTGATATTGAAGACATCAGCCGTAAAATTCGTGACAATCAAAAACGGGTGTTACTACTTGATAACTTAAATCAATATATTCGTGATGATATGGATATTGCAGATGTACGTGCCATTATTGAAAATATGCGTGATGATTATGAAACACGTATTGATGATTACACTATTCGTAGTGCAGAACTTTCTACGCAACGCCGTGAAATCAGTGGAAAAATGAAAGACCAAAAGAAATCTCACGCCGAATTATTAAAAAAATCAAATAAAATTACGGCATAAAAACGACCGCACTTTTAGCCCAAGTGCGGTTTTTTTTTGTTACGTCGTTGTTATACAAAACGTTAAATCAATTAAAAAATTTTAAAATTCCTATCCGAATTTTATTTAGTGGAGATTTTCATACAGTCGTTATTAAGTTCGAGTTTACTGCTTGGTGAGTTCTATATGAAATAAAACGTTTTTATCATGAGCAAGTCGGGTTAAGGTTAATTAAAGTCGTAAAATGCACTTTAATATGTCGGACATACTGGTAAATTTGCCTGTAATTTAACTCAATGTAAAGAAGTTTAGGGGGGATAATTGACCTTATGGACCTGTGCTTACGTTATCCTTTAACAATAAAACATAGCCCTTATCTACACTTTTAAGAGGAAATTCAATGAAATTAGAAAAAATCTTGCTAGTTGCGTCACTTTTCACTTTTTCAAGCACAAGTATTAACGCATTAACTCATACTAATTCGGCAGATAGCTTGTATAAACAAGCGAAAATTGCTGATGAACAAAAAGATTACAAAAATGCTTTTGATTTATTTAAATCCTTGGCAGAGCTTGGGGATGCTAGGGGACAAAATGGTCTAGGAGTGATGTATTACCAGGGACATGGCGTAAAACAGGATTATCAGCAAGCACTCAAGTGGTATCAAAAAGCAGTAGAACAAGGCGATGCAAAGGCTCAAAATAATTTAGGTGTGATGTATTTCTACGGACAGGTTGTGGAGCAGGATTATCACCAAGCTGTGAAATGGTATCGGAAATCAGCAGAACAAGGATATGAAAGAGCCCAGACTAATTTAGGTATGATGTATGCCAATGGGTTAGGTGTAAAACAGGATTATCATCAAGCAGTGATACTGTATCAAAAGGCGGTAGAAAAAGGACTTGCAGAGGCTCAATCGAATTTAGCATGGATGTATTATTACGGACTCGGTGTGAGGCAGGATTATGATCAAGCGATGAATTGGTACCAAAAAGCAGCAGAGCAAGGGTTTGCAGAAGCTCAAAATAATTTAGCATGGATGTATGAAAACGGACAAAGTGTAAAACAGGATTATCACCAAGCCGTGAAATGGTATAAAAAAGCAGCAGAGCAAGGAGATGTTGATGGGCAATATAATCTTGCTGGGATGTATGCCAATGGATATGGTGTGAAACAGGATTACCACCAAGCAGTGAAGTGGTATAAAAAAGCGGCAGAGCAAGGTGCACAGGATGCGCAATATAATTTGGGAGTGATTTATGAAAACGGATATGGTGTTCGTCAAAATAAATCTCAAGCAAAAGAGTGGTTTGGCAAAGCTTGTGATAATGCTCTGCAGAACGCTTGTGATGAATACCGTAGGCTAAATACAACTCCCTAATATTGAAGGGGGCGACAAATAAAAGTCAACTTTATGCAATGGTTAGATAATGTTGATTTTTTTCATTGAATGATGGGTGAAATATGCGCCTAACTCCGTGATATCCTTTCCATCGGGAAGGGTTAGATTAGGTGCGATCTCCATCAAGGGTAGCACGACAAATTCCCGATTATGCATATCATAGTGAGGCACTGTGAGACGTTCGTTTTGAATAATTTCATTACCATAAAGTAGAATATCCAAATCCAATGTTCGTTCACCCCAGCGGCGCAAACGCACCCTCCCTTGTTCATTTTCGATTTGTTGTAATTCATCTAATAATGATAATGGGGGAAGGGCGGTTTCTATTTTTGCCACTGCATTGACATAATCCGGCTGATCTTGTGGGCCGAGCGGTTTGCTTTGATAAAACGAACTTACCGCAATGAAACGGGTTTGCGGCAAGTTTTCTATCGCTTTTAACGCGCTATTAAGTTGTTTAGAGGGGGTATTTAAATTGCTACCTAGAGCAATATATACGGTTATCATATTATTCTATCGGTCTGGGTTTATGGCGTTTACGGGAACGAAAGTATTTTTTCTTCGGTTTTGGGTGTAAAGATTGTTGTTCTTTTACAAGTTGATTACGCTGATCATGATTACTGAATTGATACTCGTGCCACCACTTAGCAAGCTCAATGGTATCTCCGCCTTCAATTTCTGCGCGCATTGCTAATAGATCAAAAGCGGCGCGAAATTTAGGATGTTCCATCACGCGTGTAGGTGCAGAACCGGTGCGTTTAAGCAATTGTAACTGCAAAAACCAAATATCACGAATCACTGTGGTATGACGGCGCGGTGCAGCTAAGGTTTGACAAAATAAATCCAATATTTCATTGCCGGCAAGGGCATAGGCATCATGGTTATTTAATCCGCCTTCATTTTTTAATATTTCCACTTTTTCACGTAATGGATACCAGAAAAATGCAGCAAATAAAAATGCCGGATTAATACGCAATTTATCAGCGACACGTTCATCCGTTGAGTTGAGCGCAGTAACCATCATGCGTTCGGCAAAACTGTCTTCTTTTTCCGTAAAAAAAGGCAGGAGGCTGGGAAATAGTTGTTCAAACAAGCCGTATTGGCGGAGTAAACGGTAGGTTTTTACGCCATGACCGGTTTGTAATAATTTTAAACTTTCATCAAATAAACGTGCCGGCGGAATATTTTTTAGCAAATAAGCCAATTCTTGAATAGGTTGTTCGCTTGGTTTTTCAAGAAACATATCCAATTTTGCCATAAAACGGATGGCACGTAGCATTCGTACGGGATCTTCTTGATAACGGGTTATCGGCTCGCCAATTAAGCGTAATTTACCTGCCTTTAAATCCTCAATCCCGTTAAAATAATCGCGTAATGTATTATCTTGAGGATTGTAATAAAGGGCATTTATCGTGAAATCACGGCGCTCCGCATCTTGTTCAATGGTGCCGTATACGTTATCACGCAGGAGCATTCCCTCATGGCTTTGTTTTGCTTGGCGTTCATTACGTGCGTCGTTGTGATTGGCACGAAAAGTCGCCACTTCAATAATATCGCGACCAAACATAATATGCGCGAGACGAAAACGGCGACCGACCAATCGACATTGGCGTTGGAAAATATTTTGGATTTGTTCCGGACGGGCATTGGTGGCGACATCAAAATCTTTTGGATGCTTACCCAATAACATATCTCGAATAGAACCGCCAACAATATAGGCTTCAAATCCTTGGCGTTGTAATTTTTCAACCACCGAGAGTGCATTACGGCTAAACATACGTGGATGAATACCAAAGTTTGTCGCCTTAATCACACTTTTATCATAACGATGAGACTGATTGGCTGTTTTTTTATTTACATATTGCCCAGTAGGTTGCTCAACTCGTCTAGAATGAGCTTTTGCTTGGTGTGCATTTTGCGGTAGCACTTTTTTCTTTTTGCCAAACAAATTTTTAATATAAGTAAGAATAATAGACTCCGTTTTTAAAACGCGAAAAGTGCGGTCAAAACAACCGCACTTTTTTTAAATGAATGGTAAATTAACCCGCAACTTGCTTCTCGCGAATTTCTGCAAGGGTTTTACAGTCAATACACAAATCTGCTGTCGGACGGGCTTCTAAACGGCGAATCCCAATTTCTTCACCGCAAGAATCACAGTAGCCGAAATCATCGGTATCCAATTTTTTCAATGTGGCTTCAATTTTTTTCATTAATTTACGTTCGCGATCACGATTACGCAATTCTAGGCTGAATTCCTCTTCTTGAGTCGCGCGATCCGCAGGATCCGGAAAGTTAGCCGCTTCATCTTGCATATGAGCAACCGTACGTGATGCCTCTTCCACGATTTGTTCGTGCCAAGCCGTTAAGATTTTTTTAAAGTGAAGAAGTTGATTTTCATTCATATATTCTTCATCTTTTTTTGGTTGATATGGTTTTACGCCTGCCAGCTCTAATAAGCTTAACGTTGCTTTTGACATATCTCACTCCTAATACAAACAGAATTTAAGCGTGAACTTCACGACTTCCTGTCATTATCATTAATAATTTGCTCTCAATTTTTATTGAGAAACCCACCTTTTTGAGGGCGATATAAATATCAGATGTTGCCCCTTTTAGCAAACAAAATTTCCTCACTAAAATTTTATTTTGCGATCAAGATCTCAAAATTTAGGAGAAAAGATTGTTTGCTAATTTAAAAATACATAGTGTGCGCACATTTCATTCATTACTCTTATTCCCAATGCCTTTAAATTTGTTTACCTTGGCAATAAGTCTGATTTGTGCTTCGTTATCGTTAATATTCCTACCCGATTTTATGCTGATCGGTTGGAAACCGACGTTACTATGTCATTTAATTTTCACTCTGACCGCCTTTTTCTTCTATTGGTTCAAAAAAATATGGCTGTTTCATTGTTGCATCACATTGAATGTTGTTATTTTGGCATTCGGTTATACACATTCTGCTGCGTTGAATTTATTACAACAAGCCAATGAAATCTTGCCTGAAAAACAAAATTTACTTTTACAAATTGAAAGGGTGTTACATCAGCAGGAATACCAAACGGTGATTGCCCGTACGATACTAAATAACAAGGAACAACGAATTTTTCTTAATTGGAAAGCGCAAGCAAAGCCTTTTTTAGGCGAAAAATGGCAAGGCGAAGTTTCTGTCAAACCACTTTCTGCAAGATTAAATTTTGGAGGATTTGATCGCCAACAATGGTATTTTTCTCAAGGTGTGACGGCGACGGGGCATTTAAAAAGTGCGGTCAAAATCGACAGCAATCTTTCATGGCGTGAAAAAAAATTATGGCAGGCATTAAAACAAACTGAAACGCTTTCTTTACAAGGTTTACTGATCGCCTTAGCTTTTGGGGAACGGGCATGGTTGGATCAAACGACATGGCAAATTTATCAACAGACGAATACGGGACATTTAATTGCGATTTCCGGTTTACATATCGGATTAGCTATGGGAATAGGGTTGTTATTGGTCAGATTGGCACAGTTTTTCCTGCCGACAAAGTATATTCACCCTGTTTTCCCGCTGTGGTTAGGGGCTTTGTTTGCCTTATTTTATGCTTATCTGGCTGGCTTTAATGTCCCCACTTTTCGGGCAATTTCCGCTTTGTTTTTAGTTTTAATAATACAATCACAACGCCGTTATTATTCGGCTTTCCGGCTTTTTATCTTAATTATCGCCTTTCTTCTACTGTGTGATCCTCTTATGCCTCTTTCAACGAGTTTTTGGCTTTCGATAGGGGCGGTATTTTGTCTCATTATTTGGTATCGTTACCTACCTCTTTCTTTGTTTCAATGGCGGTTTAACCCTTTTTTACCTAAAGTGCGGTGGATTTTGGGCTTATTTCATTTGCAGTTCGGTTTATTGCTGTTATTTACGCCGTTACAACTTATTTTATTTAATGGAATATCACTGAGCGGTTTTTTCGCCAATTTGCTGGCCGTCCCCTTATATAGTTTTTTTCTTATCCCTGTGATCTTATTTGCCGTGCTAAGCAATGGGGCGCTGTATTCTTGGCAATTGGCAAATAGTTTGGCAGAGGGTATTACGCAACTTATTGCCTTTTTTCAGGGAAACTGGCTGAGTGTCTCATTGAATTTATCACTCATTTTAACCGCCTTTTTCAGCCTGTTTTTTCTTCTGATTATTGTTGGAATCTACCGTGAAAAAAGCCTTTTGCAAAAGGCTTGGAAAATAAAATCAGCGAAATATTTTACATTAGAGACTAATAGAGCATTGCCGACAATTTACAAAAAACAAGCCGTTTGGGGTTCTGTCGGTATTGCCGTTTCATCTTTATTGTTTGTTACGATTCGACAATATCAGAAACCGATTTGGCAGTTGGATACCTTAGATGTGGGGCAAGGTCTGGCAACTTTAATTGTAAAAAATAGTCGGGCGATTTTGTACGATACCGGTTCGGCGTGGCAAGGCGGTTCAATGGCCGAATTGGAAATTTTGCCTTATTTACGGCGAGAAGGAATAACTTTGGATAAACTTATTTTAAGCCACGACGATAACGATCATTCCGGTGGGGCAAAGGTCATTTTAAGAAACTATCCAAATGCAGAATTCATCACTTCGTCTGAAAAAAGCTATGGTGAAATTCATCGGGATTTTTGTATTGCCGGAAAAGAATGGGAATGGCAGGGGATTCATTTTCGTATTCTTTCACCGCAGAAAGTCGTTATACGGGCGGATAATCCGAATTCTTGTGTCATTTTATTAGAAGATGGCAAATATCGTGTCTTGCTTACCGGCGATGCAGAGACGAAAAACGAGCACATTTTTGCCCGCACTTTAGGCAAAATCAATGTGTTACAAGTCGGACATCATGGTAGCAAAACTTCTACAGGCGAGATTTTGGTTTCACACACCAAACCGGATTTTGCGATTATTTCAAGCGGGCGTTGGAATCCTTGGAAATTTCCCCATCCAACCGTTATTGAACGTCTTAAACGACATCAAAGTGCGGTCGAAAATACGGCTGTTTCGGGGCAAATTCGTGTTAGTTTTTATGATAACGGATGGAAAATCTCACGCCAAAAAAATGCTTTTTCGCCTTGGTATGCCCGTCCGATTGGATTCTTACCCGAATAAAAGGTACAATGCGGCGAATTTTTTTGAAGATAATTAATTAATATGCAAGATAAAGATCTTTCCACAGTACAAACGTTTAAGCGTTTGTGGCCAATGATTAAGCCCTTTAAATCCGGGCTGGTAGTTGCGGCAGTCGCCCTTGTGCTAAATGCTTTGGCGGATTCCGGCTTAATTTATTTGTTGAAACCCTTGCTTGACGATGGATTTGGTAAAACCGATCATGCTTTTTTAAAAACGATGGCGTTTGTTGTTGTCGGCATGATTTTTCTACGCGGACTGAGTAGCTTTATTTCCAACTATTGCTTGGCATGGGTTTCCGGCAAGGTTGTGATGACAATGCGTCGCCGCTTATTTAAACATTTAATGTTTATGCCGGTCAGCTTTTTTGATCGTAATCCCTCCGGAAAATTGCTTTCCCGTATTACTTACGATTCCGAAATGATCGCCAATTCCTCTTCTAATTCCCTTGTTACCATTGTGCGTGAAGGGGCTTATATCATTTCCTTACTTGTTGTGATGTTTTATACCAGTTGGGAATTAACGTTGGTGCTTTTCATTATCGGGCCGATTATTGCCCTATTGATTCGTATGGTGTCAAAAATCTTCCGCAAACTCAGTAAAAATCTACAAGATTCAATGGGCGAATTGACATCTACCACCGAACAAATGTTGAAAGGACATAAAGTCGTTTTATCTTTTGGCGGTCAAAATGTGGAAGAAGAGCGTTTTAATCACGTGAGTAATGATATGCGTCGCAAGGGCATGAAAATGGTCACTGCCGATGCGATTTCTGATCCTGTGGTACAAATTATCGCCTCTCTTGCGTTAGCCGCCGTGCTTTATTTAGCCACGACGCCATTAATTGCCGATGATAATCTAAGTGCGGGTTCTTTTACTGTGGTTTTTTCATCTATGTTAGCGATGATGCGCCCGCTTAAATCCTTAACCAATGTAAATTCCCAATTTCAACGTGGAATGGCGGCTTGCCAAACGTTGTTTGCAATTTTGGATTTAGAGGCGGAAAAAGATAACGGTACTTATAAAGCGGAACCGGCAAAAGGCGAATTAGAGTTTAAAAATGTGAGTTTTGCTTATCAGGATAAAGCCGAGCTTGCCTTAAATCATATTTCATTCAAGATTCCTGCCGGAAAAACCGTTGCTTTGGTGGGGCGTTCCGGTTCGGGGAAATCTACTATCGCCAATCTTGTTACCCGTTTTTATGATGTTGAACAAGGCGAGATTTTGCTTGATGGTGTGAATATTCAAGATTATCGCCTATCAAATTTACGTGAAAATTGTGCGGTCGTTTCACAGCAAGTACATCTATTTAATGATACGGTTGCAAATAACATCGCTTATGCGGCAAGTGATAAATATTCACGTGAGGAAATTATCGCTGCGGCAAAAGCAGCTTATGCGTTAGAGTTTATCGAAAAATTACCAAATGGGTTTGATACCATGATTGGGGAAAACGGCGCAAGCCTTTCTGGCGGGCAGCGTCAGCGTTTGGCGATAGCCCGTGCCTTACTTCGTAATTCACCGGTGTTAATTTTAGACGAGGCGACTTCCGCCCTTGATACGGAATCCGAACGAGCGATTCAATCGGCACTTGATGAATTGAAAAAAGATCGGACGGTATTAGTGATTGCGCACCGTTTATCTACGATTGAAAATGCGGATGAAATTCTTGTGGTCGAACATGGGGAAATTCGCGAACGGGGTAGTCATCATGAACTACTTGCTTTGGACGGGGCGTACAAACAGCTGCATAGTATGCAGTTTAGCGGTTAGCTTTGAATGTTAAGGGCTAGAGTAATTTTTGCCGATAACGCAGGTCAAAAATAAAAGCCCAAAGACGCTAAAACGCGGGTTAAAAAACTCGCGTTATTTTATCCGCACTTTTGAGAGGAACATTTATGCCATTTTGGTATTCTCACTCCAAACTTGCTTGGCTTCTTCTACCATTTTCGCTGTTATTTTGGTTAATTAGTCAAACTCGCCGAATGTTGTTTTCTTTAGGTTTCATTGCTGTTTATCGTGCCGCGAAGCCCGTTGTGATTGTCGGAAATCTGTCCGTTGGCGGCAATGGCAAAACGCCGGTTGTAGTGTGGTTGGCAGAAGAGATGAAAAAACGCGGATGGCGTGTCGGTGTGATTTCTCGTGGTTATGGTAGCCACGCTAAAACGTATCCGTTGTTGGTGACAGCAGATACGCCTCCTTTTGAAGGAGGAGACGAACCGGTTCTTATTGCTAAACGTACCGGTGTACCTGTTGTTATTTCGCCAAATCGCCGGCAAGCGATTGAATTACTCTTGAACCAAGCTGATTGCGACATCATTATTTCAGACGATGGGTTACAACATTATAAGTTACAACGGGATGTTGAAATTGTGGTAATGGACGCCGAACGGGGGCTTGGCAATGGGTTTGTATTGCCTGCCGGGCCGTTGCGGGAATTACCCGCCCGATTAAAAAACGTAGATCTGATTATCACTAACGGGGGGAAAAATCAGTATTCCGATGTGGTGATGAGCTTACTTCCTCGCTATGCCATTAATTTAAAAACCAATGAAAAACGCTTGTTAAATGAATTTTCCTCCGGAGCTGCCATTGCGGGAATTGGGCATCCGCAACGATTTTTTACAATGTTGGAAAAATTAGGAATCAAATTACTACAAACTCAAGGTTTTCAGGATCATCAACATTTTGAAGTCGCACAGTTAGAAAAATTCTCACAAAACCAACCGCTCTTTATGACGGAAAAAGATGCGGTAAAATGCCGAGAGTTTGCAAAAGAAAATTGGTGGTATGTGCCGGTAGAGGCGGAAATATCAGAGCTTGAAAAACAAGGCGAAAATTTACCGCACTTTTGGAAGAAAATTGACAAATTGGTGGAACAATACAAAAATGCCTGAGCGAATCAACCCAAAATTGCTTGACGTAATCGCTTGCCCTCGTTGCTTAGCCCGCTTGCAATATGATGCCGAAAATCAACGATTCATTTGTCGCTATGAACATTTAGCTTATCCTATTGAAAACGGCGTGCCGATATTGCTTGCAGAAAAAGCGGAAAAGCTTGCTGATTAACCTTTTCGGCTATGAACTCTTTAGGATTATTAAGATAACAAGGAATATTTTATGTCATTTACTGTCATTATCCCTGCTCGTTTTTCTTCATCCCGCTTACCGGGGAAACCTCTCGCAGAAATTGTCGGAAAACCGATGATTCAACACGTATTTGAAAAAGCCCGACAATCAGGGGCAAGTCGCGTGATTATTGCGACCGATAACGAAAATGTGGAGAAAATTGCACAAGGTTTTGGGGCGGAAGTTTGTATGACATCGGAACATCACAATTCAGGCACAGAGCGTTTAGCCGAGGTGGTGGAAAAACTTGCTATTCCTGATGATGAAATTATTGTGAATATCCAAGGCGATGAACCGCTTATTCCGCCGGTGATTGTTCGCCAAGTGGCGGAAAATTTAGCAAAATTTAACGTGAATATGGCAACCCTTGCAGTGAAAATTCACGAAGCGGAAGAACTGTTTAATCCAAATGTGGTTAAACTGGTGGCGGATAAATCAGGCTATGTGCTGTATTTTTCCCGCTCGGTCATACCTTATGACCGCGACCGATTTATGGGCTTGCAAGATGTCGCGAAGGTAGCATTGACGGATGTATATTTGCGTCATATCGGTATTTATGCTTACCGTGCCGGTTTTATCAAGAAATATGTGCAGTGGGAACCTACCGTGTTGGAAAATTTAGAAAAATTGGAACAGCTACGGGTGCTATGGAATGCGGAGAGAATTCATGTGGAACTGGCGAAGGAAGTGCCTGCTGTGGGCGTAGATACGATGGAAGATTTAGAAAAAGTGCGGTCGATTTTAGCGGCGAATTAAGATGTTTGATGCAAAAAAATTCCTGACCAATGTTTCTCATGAACCCGGCGTTTATCGTATGTATGACGATAAAGATCAGGTTATTTATGTGGGGAAAGCGAAGGATTTAAAAAAGCGTCTATCGAGTTATTTTAGATCCAATCTCAGTAGTAAGAAAACGGAAGCGTTGGTCGCCGCTATTCATCATATTGACACCACGATCACTTCTTCTGAAACGGAAGCGCTGTTATTAGAGCATAATTACATCAAACAGTATCAGCCCCGTTATAATGTGTTGCTGCGTGATGATAAATCCTATCCTTTTATTTTATTGACGAAAGAGCGTCATCCGCGTATTACCGCTTATCGCGGTGCAAAAAAAATTGCCGGTGAATATTTTGGCCCTTATCCCCACGCCGGGGCGGTACGGGAAACCTTATCTTTGATCCAAAAATTATTCCCGGTGCGTCAGTGCGAAAATTCTGTCTATGCCAATCGTTCCCGCCCTTGCTTGCAATATCAAATTGAGCGTTGTTCTGCGCCTTGTGTAGCCGGCTATGTAACCGACGAAGAGTATTCTCAACAAGTGGAATTGGCCCGTTTATTTTTACAAGGCAAAGATCAACAAGTGCTGGATTATTTGATCGGCAAAATGGATCAAGCAAGCCAAAGTTTGGATTTTGAACAAGCGGCACGTTATCGCGATCAAATCCAAGCGGTGCGATCGGTCATCGAAAAACAGTTTGTCTCTAATGAGCGATTGGACGATATGGATATTATGTCGATCGCTTATCAACATGGTTTAGCCTGTGTGCAAGTAATGTTTATCCGCCAAGGAAAAGTATTGGGCAATCGCAGTTATTTCCCGAAAGTACCGGCAAATACGGATCTTTCCGAGTTGACGGAAACTTTTGTTGGGCAATTTTATTTACAGGGACATCAGGGCAGAACTATTCCCAATAGTATTATTGTGGATCGAAAACTCGCTGAAAAAACAGAATTGGAAACACTCCTTACCGAGCAAGCCGGTAGAAAAGTTACGATCCAAGAAAGCGTGAAAGGGGATAAAGGAAAATATTTACAGTTGGCACAAGTGAATGCGAAAGTGGCGCTTGCCAGCCAACTCAAGCAATCCTCACGAATGTCCGAGCGTTATCAAGCCTTATGCGAGTTACTTAACGTGTCGGAAATTAAGCGAATGGAATGTTTTGATATTAGTCATACGATGGGAAATCAAACGGTGGCATCTTGTGTGGTGTTCAATCAAGAAGGCCCGCTAAAATCCGATTATCGGCGATTTAACATTGAGGGCATTACCGGTGGTGATGACTATGCGGCAATGGAACAAGCGCTCAAAAAACGCTATGATCGAGATTTAGAAGAGGAGAAAATCCCTGATGTAATCTTTATTGATGGCGGAAAAGGGCAACTTAATCGGGCGTTAGCTGTATTTCAGCAGTTGAATGTAAAATGGGATAAAAATCGGCCGCACTTAATTGGTGTGGCAAAAGGCGTCGATCGCCGAGCAGGGCAAGAGGTACTGATTATCAGCAAACAAAATCGAGAAATTCATTTACCCGATGATAGTTTAGCGCTGCATTTAATCCAGCATATTCGTGATGAAAGCCATAATCACGCCATTAGCGGACACCGCAAAAAACGCCAAAATGCCTTTACCCACAGCGGTTTGGAAAGTCTTGAGGGAGTTGGGGCGAAACGCCGTCAAGCCCTATTGAAATACCTTGGTGGTTTGCAAGGCGTGAAAAATGCCACCGTCGATGAGATCGCTTCCGTGCCGGGAATTTCAAGAAAATTGGCGGAAACGATCTATGAAACCTTGAGGAATTGATGAAATACTCATTGCTTTTCTTCATAAAGTGATTATGATCCGCTTTTTGAATTTTTATAGGAACAAATTATGTTTGAATGGCTTAGTGATCCCGAGGCTTGGCTTTCTCTTGCGACATTAACCGCACTTGAAATTGTGTTAGGGATCGATAATATTATTTTTATTAGTATTTTAGTAGGACGTTTACCGGCACATCAACGTCAGTCCGGTCGGGTTATCGGTTTATCTTTAGCGATGATCACCCGAATTTTACTTTTGATGTCGCTTGCTTGGATGATGAAATTAACCGAACCGCTGTTTACTTTGTTCAATCAAGAGATTTCAGGGCGGGATTTAATTTTATTCTTGGGCGGCTTGTTCTTGGTTATAAAAAGTATCGGTGAAATTAAAGAAGCACTTCATCCTGAAGATCATCATAAAAATGAAAATGAAAAGAAAGTCAGTTATTTTGGTGTATTGATTCAAATAGCCATATTAGATATTGTGTTTTCCCTTGATTCGGTGATTACTGCCGTCGGTATGGCGGAGCATTTACCGGTGATGATTTTAGCGATCATCTTTGCTGTCGGTGTGATGTTATTTGCCGCAAAACCAATCGGTGATTTTGTGGACACTCACCCAACGTTAAAAATTCTTGCTTTGGCATTTTTAATTTTAGTGGGAATCAGCCTCATTGCAGAAAGCCTTGATATACATATCTCAAAAGGCTATATTTATTTCGCAATGGGTTTTTCCCTAGTAGTAGAAGTGTTGAATATTCGAATGAGAAAATTAATAAAATAGTCAGAAAAGTGCGGTCAGAAATGAGCGCATTTTTTATATAAATTAATATTTTCGTTCTATTCAATTTTCTTATTTATTTTTCTGAAGAATCCAACCATAATACTAGGACATTTTCTAAAGGGACTTACTATGAATATCCAGAACATAATTAAACAACATCATCTTGAATTACTTTTCCAACAAGGTTTATTCGGTATTGAAAAAGAAAGCCAGCGTGTTTACGCAGACGGTTCTATTGTCACCACCGAACATCCGAAAGCCTTTGGTAATCGTAGTTTTCATCCTTATATTCAAACGGATTTTGCTGAAAGCCAACTGGAGCTGGTTACGCCGCCAAGTAAAACATTAGAAAATGCATTACGTTGGCTTTCTGCTATTCATGAAGTGACATTGCGTACGCTTCCCGAAAATGAATATATTTTCCCATTCAGTATGCCGGCAGGGTTGCCACCGGAAAAGCAAATTAAGGTTGCGCAATTGGATAATCCGGAAGATGTGGCATATCGTGAACATTTAGTGAAAAACTACGGCAAATATAAACAAATGGTCAGTGGTATTCACTATAATTTCCAATTGGATCCGGCATTTGTTCAAGCACTTTTTGAAGCTCAAACGAAACAAACAAGTGCGGTGGATTTTCAGAATGATTTATATCTGAAAATTGCGAAAAATTTCCTTCGCTATCAATGGATTCTGCTTTATTTGTTCTCTGCTACGCCAACCGTTGATGAAAATTATTTCCGTGACGGAACACCGCTTCAACCCAATCAATATGTGCGTAGCTTGCGTTCGAGCCCTTTCGGTTATGTGAATGAACCTGAAATCAAAGTTTCTTTTAATAGTTTACAGTCCTACGTTGACAGCCTTGAGCATTGGGTAAATAGCGGCAAGTTGATTGCAGAAAAAGAATTCTATTCTAATGTGCGTTTGCGTGGTGCGGCAAAAGCCCGTGACTTACTCAAAACGGGTATCCAATATCTTGAGTTCCGACTCTTTGATCTCAATCCTTTTGCACCGTATGGCATTACATTGGAAGATGCGAAATTCATCCATTATTTCATTTTATTGATGGCATGGTTGGATCATACGGCTGATCAAGGTGACATCGAATTAGGCAAAACCCGTCTTGCCGAAGTGTCTTGGGAAGATCCTTTATCACCAACGGCTTACGCTGTCGAAGGGGAGTTAGTATTACTTCAAATGCTGAATATGCTTGAAGCACTTCAAGCCGGTGATGAAATTAAAGCTATCGCAAAAGAAAAATTTGCACAATTTGCGAATCCGCGTGACACGCTCTGTGCCAACGTTGTCGTCGCTATTGATCAATTCGGGGGCTATCAGAAATTAGGGGCGGATATTGCGAAAGGCAATAAGAAAAATGTGTTCGAACGTTTCTATGCCTTATCTGGTTTTGACAATATGGAACTTTCGACACAGGCATTAATGTTTGATGCAATTCAAAAAGGGCTGAAGCTCGAGATTTTAGACGAGCGTGATCAATTCCTCAGTTTGCAATACGGTGATCATCTTGAATATGTGAAAAATGGCAATATGACTTCACATGATCGCTATATTTCGCCATTAATTATGGAAAATAAAGTGGTTACCAAAAAAGTGTTGGCAAAAGCCGGTTTTAATGTGCCGCAAAGTGTTGAATTTACGGATGTGAAAAGTGCGGTTGAAAGTTTCCCACTTTTTGAGAACCGTGCAGTGGTGATTAAACCGAAATCTACGAATTTTGGTCTGGGAATTACGATTTTCCAACAAGGTGTACAAAACCGCGATGATTTTGCCAAAGCGGTAGAAATTGCTTTCCGTGAAGATAACGAAATTATGATAGAAGATTATTTAGTCGGTACCGAATATCGTTTCTTTGTACTGGGCGGGCAAACCTTGGCGGTATTATTACGAGTACCGGCGAATGTCGTCGGTGATGGCGAACATACTGTGAAAGAATTGGTCGAAATGAAAAACGATCATCCTTTACGTGGCGACGGCAGCCGTACCCCATTGAAAAAAATTGCTTTGGGTGATATTGAGAAACTTCAATTAAAAGAGCAAGGATGGACGGTCGATTCTATTCCGCCAAGGGATCTTATTGTGCAGTTACGGGCTAATTCAAATATTAGTACCGGCGGCGATTCTATCGATATGACGGAACAAATGCATGAAAGTTATAAACAACTTGCGGTTGGGATTGCCAAAGCGATGGGCGCTGCCGTTTGCGGTGTGGATTTGATTATTCCTGATCTAACCAAACCGGCGGAAAATAATTTGCAATCATGGGGTGTGATTGAAGCAAACTTCAATCCGATGATGATGATGCATATTTTCCCTTATGCCGGCAAATCCCGTCGTGTCACTTTGAATGTGCTGGAAATGTTATTTCCGGAACTGAAAGTGCGTTAAACGTTGTTAAAAAGTGCGGTTAATTTTGACCGCACTTTCCAATAATTGATTAAAATAATCTCCAACTAAATAAAAATTAACCATAAGCAATCTTAATGACAACATTCACTCTCGAACCCCAAGACAATACACGTCTTCAATCACTTTGCGGTGCATTTGACGATCATCTTAAGTTGATTGAAACAGAATTTAATCTCAATATTTCTCGAAATAACTTCACGTTTACCATCAAATCAAATGAAGAAAGCCCTAAACCTCACCACGAAAAACTTGTACAAAGTGCGGCTAAATTAATTCAAGATTTATATCTGGAAACCGCACCTATTAAAGGTAAAGTTACAGAATTAGATTTAGAAGACGTACATATTGCATTACAAGAAAGCCGAATGCTTTCTCAGGCGGATCTCAATCGTACAGAAAGCAAGGTTTACAGCACCACAATTAAAACTAAACGAGGGATGATTAAGCCGCGCGGTGAAAATCAAATTCAATATTTACATAATATTTTAACCCACGATATTAGTTTCGGTATCGGGCCGGCAGGTACGGGGAAAACCTTTTTAGCGGTTGCGGCTGCGGTAGAAGCCTTGGAAAGACAAGAAATCCGCCGTGTGTTATTAACCCGCCCGGCGGTAGAGGCGGGTGAAAAATTAGGCTTTTTACCGGGCGATTTAGGGCAAAAAATAGAGCCTTATTTACGGCCGCTTTATGATGCCCTGTTTGAAATGTTAGGGTTTGAACGTGTGCAAAAATTGATGGAGCGTAATGTGATTGAAATCGCCCCTTTAGCCTATATGCGTGGGCGAACACTCAATGACAGTTTCATTATTTTAGATGAAAGTCAAAATACGACCGTTGAGCAGATGAAAATGTTCCTTACCCGTATCGGCTTTAATTCTAAGGCGGTGATTACCGGCGATATTACTCAAATCGATTTACCTCGTAGCACGAAATCAGGCTTGCGTCATGCTATTGAGGTATTGGAAAACGTCCCTGAGTTGAGTTTCAATTATTTTGATAGTAAAGACATCGTGCGTCATCCGGTCGTGGCAAAAGTAGTACAAGCCTATGAGGCATGGGAAATAAAAGATGAAGCCCGCCGCAAAGCGTTAGCCGAACAACGTAAAGTAGAGCGGGAAAAAGAGCGGTCGGTTTTCACAGAGAATTTAGCAGGATAGTATGGGAAATATATTAATTGATTTACAGATCGCCACTGAAAATACACAAGGTTTACCAACGGAAAGTCAAATTACACAATGGGCAACAGCGGCGGTGCAACCGGAAAGTGATAATGTGGAAATGACGGTGCGTATTGTGGATGAGGCGGAAAGTCACGAACTCAATCTCACTTATCGTGGGAAAGATCGCCCGACAAACGTACTTTCTTTTCCCTTTGATTGTCCCGATGAAGTTGAGCTTCCTTTATTGGGCGATTTGGTTATTTGTTGCCAAGTGGTGGAGAGTGAAGCCATAGAACAAGAAAAACCACTTATGGCACATTGGGCACATATGGTGGTGCACGGCAGTTTGCATTTATTGGGCTATGATCATATTGAAGATGAAGAAGCCGAAGAAATGGAAAGCCTAGAAACACAGATTATGCAAAATTTAGGTTTTGCCGATCCTTATTTATTGGAAAAAGAATAGCAACGGTAGTTTTACTTTTTAGTAGAAATCCCGTTGCCGGTAATTTGGAGTAACAATGTATAAAGCCGTATTCAGTGATTTTGATGGAACGCTACTAACCTCAGATCATAAAATTTCCCCAAGAACCTTAGCTGTCATTCAGCGTATTACCCGAAATGGTATTCCTTTTGTACCTATTTCAGCCCGTTCACCTCTTGGTATTTTGCCTTATGCCAAGCAAATTGAACATTACAATGTCATTGTGGCATTTAGCGGTGCGTTGATTTTAGATCGCCAGTTTAATGCTCTCTATTCCGTCAATATTTCAACGGAAGATATTCAAAAAATTAACCGTGTTTTGTCAGAGTATCCTACATTAGGGGTGAATTACTACACACATAATGATTGTGTGGCTCGTGATGTAAATAATAAATGGGTTGCTTTTGAGAAGAGTGTAACAAAAATTCAAATTGATCCTTACGATGAAAATACGCGCTATTCACCGCATAAAATTCAAATTATCGGTGAAGAGGATGAAATCGTTGACGTTGAAAATCGTTTAAAAACCGAGTTTCCATATTTGAGTATTTGTCGTTCCCACCCAAATTTCTTGGAAGTTATGGAAAAATCAGCGACAAAAGGCAATGCCGTACGCTTTTTAGAAAGTTATTTCAACGTGAAGGAAGAAGAGGCTATTGCCTTTGGCGATAACTTTAATGATCTTGATATGCTGGAAAATGTCGGTTTAGGCGTGGCAATGGGCAATGCCCCTGAAGAGATCAAACAGGTCGCCAAGCGTGTCACTGCAACAAATAATGAAGATGGATTAGCTTTGATTCTGGAGGAAATTTTCCCTGAATAAAAATAGATAAAAAAATGACCGCATTTGCGGCCATTTCAAGTTATAAAACTATTTTAGTTTCTCACCGTTGAATTCTCCGGTTAAACTTTCCAAGAATGAGGAGATATCATCAATATCTTGCTGTTTTGGTTGCTGAACATTGCTTTGATATTTTAGCATAACCCGAACGGCTTCCTTAAGATCAGCTGCCGAAGCATCATGGAAATAAGGGGCGGTTAGAGCAACATTGCGTAGTGTTGGTACTTTAAAACGATGCATATCGTAAGGGTCTTTTGTTTGGGCAAAACGACCTTCATCAGCTTCTGTTAAAGGCGTACCGCGATCTTTAAAGTAATCGCCATAAAGTCCCATATATTCATAGGATTGTCCGCCTAGGGAAACACCGGTATGGCAGGTATCGCATTTATGTTGTTTAAACAACTCATAACCACGAAGTTGTTGTGCATTTAATGCAGTTTGTTCACCTTTTAGATAACGATCGAAATCACTATTTGGGGTGATCAAAGTTTTTTCATACTCTCCGATAGCGTGAGTCAGCGTTTCTTTTGTGATTTGCGGGTATTCTTTTAAAAAGCTTTTCTTGAAATCTTCATCCGTTTCAAATCGTGCGACGATTTCATCCCAAGAATTCGATCCCATCTCAAGAGGATTTGTTGGAGGGCCTTTCGCTTGATCGGCTAAATCCGCTGCACGACCATCCCAGAATTGAACAAAGTTGAAGGCGGCATTAAACACTGTTGGTGCATTAATCGGGCCTTTTTTTCCGTCAATACCGGTTGAGGTGGCAAGACGATCGACACCACCTTTATCCAATTGGTGACACGTGTGGCATTGAATACTTCCATCGCCCGATAAACGTCCGTCAAAGAAAATACTATGACCGAGAGCAACTTTTGCGGCATCTGTCGGGATACTATCCGGAATTGGCTGGACGAGACGATTTACATCAGCATTAGGCGTTCCTTGCGGTAATAACATTTGGCGTTTTTCACGAATCCAATTGAGTAAAAATGCTTTTTCTTGATCATCAGGTTTAGAGCCCCAGTGCAAATGGGTGAATTCAGGTAATGGCATTTCATTATTTTCAATCACGCGCTGCAATTTTGCTAAATCTGCTTGTGATAATTTGCTTGGATCTTTTGCACCTTCAAGTAAACGATCCATACGGAATGCGCGAAGCCCCAGTTCAATATCACTTTGCATTTTATTGCTTATAACAGGTAGTGCTGAATAGAACGGGAGATCGGCATTTGGGCTATGGCAATATTGACATCCATTGTTGAGCAGGGTTTCTGCGACTTTTTGTTGGTCGCCGGAATAGTGATTTTCCACTAATAATTTTGTGGCTTGCCCTTTATCAAATTGATGAAGATAACCCACCACACCTAAATAACCAATAACACTTAAGGCACCAGCGCCAAGTACCCACTTTTTCATATAATCCTCCGGTAGAGATAAATAAATTCCACTAATTATCACTGATAAAAAGGTGACGTTTTTTGATAAAAATCAAAAAATTTGATTTGCCAAAACTATAAATTTGATTGTTTGAAATAAAGATATATCTATTTTATAGGGAGCAAACGAAAAAACTAACCGCACCTTTTGTTATGCAAAAAGTGCGGTTAGTTTTTTTAATGTTTTTTAGTTTTTAAAATTACTGCCTAAGTAAGGGCGAATTTTATTTAACATTTCTTTTAGTACTCGAGGTGGAGCCGCAACAATATTCCCGCTACGTAAATAGCTATTGCCCGCTTCAAAATCACAAACCAAACCACCGGCTTCACGTACAATTAAATCACCTGCGGCACAATCCCATGCTTTTATGCCCATTTCAAAATAGCCGTCAACGCGGTTTGATGCGACATAGCATAAATCTAAGGCAGCAGATCCGGTGCGACGGAAATCCGCAGCATCTTCAATGAGTGCATTCATCATTGCAAACTGGGTTGGCATAAGTTTTGGTTGTTTGAATGGAAAACCGGTAGCAACAATCGCGCCTTGAAGTTCGCGTTTTGCATCAACACGTAAGCGTACGTCATTTAATTTTGCACCTTCACCGCGTACCGCAGTAAATAATTCGTTGCGGATAGGATCGTAAACCACGCCTACTTCCGTACGATTTTTTACACGGATAGCGATAGATACGGCAAAGTGTGGTAAGCCGTTCATGAAATTGCGAGTGCCATCTAGTGGATCGACAATCCATTGAACATCGCTGTCCTTCCCTTCAATAGCACCGCTCTCTTCAGTGATAACGGTGTGTTCGGGATAAGATTTACGGATAATTTCGATAATTTCTGCTTCCGCAGCTTTATCTATGTTTGTAACGTAGTCATTGATACCTTTTTGTAACGTTTCGATATCATCACGGCGTTCATAATTTTTAGCAATGACATTGCCCGCTCTTCGTGCCGCGCGAATAGCGATATTCAACATTGGATTCATAATTTCACCAGATTTTAAAGAACCAAAAATTTGCGTGCCATTATAGCGGCATTTGTAAAAATAACCAGCTGAAAATCATAAAATGGCACTTTTTTCTTATCCTTTTCATAATCTTGCGATCATGATCGAAAAAGTGATTCAGCGTTGTTGTGTCGATGAGAAAATACCTTAAAGTGCGGTGAAAATGAGGAAAATTTTTATGCACAAAGGTTTAACATTAGTGGAATTATTAATTGGTTTGGCAATTATCAGTATTGCATTAAGTTTCAGCCTCCCGCTCTGGCAAACCGATAATCCCAAGACAATTTTAGCAAAAGAGCAGCATCGCCTTTATTTATTTTTGCGACAGATTCAGGGGCGGGCGGAAAATTCTTCTGAAATTTGGTTTATTTTGGCAAATCGTCATCCTACGACAAAGCAATGGTGTATGACGGCTCAGGTCAAAAATGACAAACGCTGCGATTGTTTTGCTCCGACAAGCTGTCCAAAAGAGGTTTATGCGCATTTTTACTATCCATATTTCGATCAGAAAACGATGATTATTAGCCCCAAAATTTATCCTACGGAAATGGCTCGTTTTAATGGCATACGCAATACGATAGATTCCAACTGTTTTTTATTACAAGCAGGTGATGAGAGCACATTATTTTCCTTTTTTAATGTGGGGAGTTTAAAGTTGAAACCTAATCAGTCCGCCAGTGCGTGTACGAGATGAAACCATGAAAAAAGGGCAAACATTACTCGCATTAATGATTGCATTGGCAATTTCATCCGCACTTTTATTGGTCGTTTCACAGTTTTATACTGATATACAAATTCAGAATCGACAGCTTTTATTGAAATTAAAATTGCAGGCAGAATTACAACGAACGGTTCAGCTTATAGGAAAAGATCTTCGTCGTGCAGGGTTTCGGGCATTAAATAATAAGTTGATTGAAACCAATATCGGTTTGTTTGAGCTGGATGAAAAAGGCGCAGCGTTACTTATTTCACAAGCAAATAATGCACCCCAAAATAGCTGTGTCTTGTTCTTTTATGATCTCAACGCAAACGGATGTGTTGGCGAAAAATATACTAAAAATACCTGTTTGAATAGGCATCAAAATGTGGCAAAGGGTGTCGAAAAAGAACTTTTCGGTTATAAATTGAATAACAAAATGGTTGAAACGAAACAAACTTACAAAAGCGCAATCAATGCCAAGTGTCAATCAAACGAATGCCAAAAAGCACTTCAACAAACAGCCTGTAATGCCGGGGGCGGTTGGACTGATTTACTTGATGAAAATGAATACGAAATCACTCATTTGCAATTTAATTTTATTGCAGAAAGAAAAGGCATTGAAATTCAGCTTGCCGGTAATTTAAAAGGGAATTCTACAATTCAGTATGAAACATCAATGGTTGTGGCATTGTGGAATCAGTAATGAAACAACAGGGAAGAAAGGGCGTTGTTACGCTCGCCATTTTGATTTTTCTTGCCGGTTTGTTGGCGGTGATATTACTTTTTGACGATAGCACTTTGAGTTTTTTTCGTGCGCAGCAAATGCAGCGTAAAAACTATGTAGAACAAACCTTAACGTTACAAAAAATGACGTTATTGGATCAGCAGAATGCCTGTTCAACACTTCCTTTGGATAATTCGGATCTTGTTCGGCAAGTTTTTATAAATATTGAGGGGGCAGAAGATTCGATTCAGTATTCTCTATGGTGTCGGCGTGCCGCCATATTTAAGAAGTCGCCGACAAAAGGGGATAATCAAGGTTTGTTGGCAAGCTTGATTCATTTAGAAAATCTTGATGAATTTCGACCGCTCTTTTCAATGCCTGCTAACCCATTAGTATCGAATAAAATGCCGCAACTATATTGGTTTAATGGGAAACAAACGGAATGGGAAGTAAATGGCACAGTACAAGGCATTTTAGTAGCAGAAGGGGATTTAATATTACGGGGTAAAGGGCGGGTGAGCGGAGCGGTGATTACAGGCGGGCGGCTAACATTAGAAGGCGTTAGTCTTGCCTATGGTAAAAAGATCATCGAACCTTTGGTGCAACAATACAGTAAATGGCAATTAGCGGAGAAAAGTTGGAGTGATTTTAAAGCCTCAAATGAATAAAGGGATGTCGCTGACTTCCGTGATGTTTACGATTATGCTGTTTAGTATATTGTTTCTGGTATTTAATCGCTGGACGGCAAATCAGCGTAAAAGTGCGGCAGAAATTTATCATGATTTTCAAGCGTTGCAGATCGCCGAAAATCAAGCACAACGACAATTTTTAGGTTTACCTTGTGAACAACAAGTGAAACAAAATAATCTACAATTTCAAATACAATGCTCGGGTAACCAAGTAGTTGTTCGCTCTTCTCAAGGTGAATTTTCCCTGAAAAATGAGTAAAAAACAGGTAGAATGACACTCCGTTTTGGCTTATTTTTGATAGGTTGTGCCGTGTTTATCGTTTACTATTCCAATCAACTTGAAAAACAGAAAGAGATTCTTGCCGAATTGTTTAACACAATGCCAAAGGAAGATCCTTTTCAGCAAGATATTATTCTGGTGCAAAGTCCCGGTATGGCGCAATGGTTACAGATGGAATTAGCCAAGAAAAACGGCATTTCCGCCAATTTAACCTTTCCAATGCCGGCGACGTTTATTTGGCAACTTTACAAAGATAATTTACCTTTCGTTTCTTTACAGAATCCTTTTGATAAAGACAGTATGATGTGGCGTTTAATGGGATTAATACCTCATTTTTTAGATCGGGAAGAATTCGAGCCTTTACGTCATTATTTATCCTCTTCGCCTTATTCGGAACAATACAAACTCTATCAATTAAGTAGCAAAATTGCCGATTTATTTGACCAATATTTGGTTTATCGTCCCGAGTGGATTTTTGCTTGGGAAAGAGAGGAAGATGAGAAAATTGCCGCACAAATCAAAAGGCAACAAGCTCATTTAAATGATGTGTTGTTGCAACAAATTCAAGGAAATGTGACTTGGCAGGGTATATTGTGGCGGGCATTGGTTGCAAAGGTAAAAACGGATACCGGTGAGCAAGCCACACACCGCGCGGCTTTGCACGAGAAATTTCTCACCTTATTAAACGATAAAAATCAACCCAAAAAACTGCCTAATCGTCTCTTTATTTTTGGTATCTCAGCGTTGCCAACGGCTTATTTATCCATTTTACAGGCAATGTCATTAGAGGTAGATATTCATCTGTTTTTTAATAATCCAAGTCAGGAATATTGGGGGGATATTCGTGATTTACGGATGGATTATCTTAGCAATCGTGTACGTCGTCATTATCAAAAACAACAGGAAATTCAACCGCTCTTTTCCAATAGTCAGATTTCTGCATTGACAGACAATAATCTTGAAACTACCTATTATGAGGAAAAACTGCAAAACGGCAATCCGCTGCTTGCCGCTTGGGGGAAGATGGGGCGTGATTTTCTTTACACATTGCTTAAGGATGAAGAACGCATTCCCACCTATGCACTGAATGCTTATGAGGAAATTCCGAATAGGACGTTACTCGGGCAATTACAATCCCATATTTTGCATTTAACCAATCAACCTTTAAACATTGCAAAAAACGACCGTAGTTTAAGCATACACGCTCGTCACAGCGCAATGCGTGAGGTGGAAGTATTGCATGATTATTTACTGGATTTGTTTAATCAAAATCCATTGCTTACTCCAAAAGATATTGTGGTTATGGTGGCGGACATTAATCATTACACCCCTTATATTCAATCCGTTTTTGGTAATAAAAATGGTGATGTGCCGCTGATTCCTTTTTCCATTTCCGATAACAAATTATCGGAAAGTGATGCTTTGGTTTCTTGTTATCTCTCGTTATTACATTTAAAAGAAAGCACCTTTAGTGCGGAACAAATACTCGCTTTATTGGATATTCCCGCCGTACATCAGCGTTTTAACATTTCGCTTTCCGATTTACCCCTAATCCGTGAATGGGTGGCTGATGCGGGAATCCGTTTTGGTTTACAAAAAAATCAAGACGGGACAAATTTTAATTCTTGGCAAGCAGGCTTAGAACGTATGCTATTAGGCTATGCGATGCGTGAAGAGCACGGTATTTGGCAAGACAGCCTCGGGTTTGACAGTAGCTATGGTTTAAAGGGCGTGTTAGCCGGATATTTGTCGCATTTTTTCACCGTGCTTTCCGCTTGGTATGAAATGCTTCAAGAAGCCCATTCCATGAAAAAATGGCAACAAATATTAAGCGCACTT
This sequence comes from Rodentibacter caecimuris, assembly GCF_001019715.1. Taxonomy (GTDB): domain Bacteria; phylum Pseudomonadota; class Gammaproteobacteria; order Enterobacterales; family Pasteurellaceae; genus Rodentibacter; species Rodentibacter caecimuris. Next base: position 177,244 of record NZ_BBXJ01000001.1, on the reverse strand, counting down.
TTGCAGGATTTTTTTGTACAAAATGAAGAAAACCATGACAGCCTCCTTTATATTCAGGAAAAAATTAATGAGGTGACGGAGCAATTAGAGGAGCTTCATTTTAATACTTTATTGCAATCGGATGTAATCGCCGATGTGATGAGGATAAAGTTGGAGGATACGCCGAATAGCCTGAAATTTTTAGCCGGTAAAGTCAATTTCTGTACACTATTGCCAATGCGTGCCGTTCCGTTCAGAGTGGTTTGCTTATTGGGGATGAACGAGGCTGATTACCCTCGCAGACAAACGCCAAACAGTTTTGATCTAATGCAATATCATCATCAAAAAGGTGATCGGGTGCGGCGTGATGACGATCGTTATTTATTCCTTGAAGCCTTGCTTGCCGCACGGGATTATTGCTACATCAGTTATATTGGTCGTTCAATTATTGATAACCAAAGCAAAGAGCCCTCCATACTGGTTAGCCAATTATTGGATTATATTAATCAGGGGCAAACGAACGAGGGAAAATTGTCTATTCAACAACATACGATGACGGCATTTAGCCCGAGTAATTTTAAAAATAGCGATAATTTTAACCGCTCTTTCGCCGCTAAATGGTTGCCCATAGCCAAGATGACAGGGCATAAATCACAAAAAGAATTTGTTACGCTGATGGAAAATACGGAATCCATAACGGAAATCGAGTTGGATCGCTTTGTAGGTTTTGTGGAAAATCCGGTGAAATTTTTCTTTGAAAAACAGCTTGGGGTGTATTTTCGTGATGAAGACGATCGTATTGCCGACAGCGAAAATTTCACCTTAACCGGATTGGATAAATATGCGCTTAATAATCATCTGCTGTATCTTGATGAAAGTGAGTTCGACCGATATTTTGCCCAAGCTAATGTGAAAGGGGTATTACCTCGTGCGCAATTTGGTCAAGTCGCGGCGGAAACCTTGTGTGAGACCGTATTGGAATTTAAACATAAAATCACGGATCTGGATAAACCGCACAATGCCTCTGTCGATTTCACATTGAATGTTCCTTGGCAAGGCAAAACACAAGCAATCCGCCTATTTGGTTATATGCAAAATCTTTTCGGTGAAACAAATCAAGTGATTGAATGGCGTTTTGCGAACTATAAAGAGCGTTATTGTATTCGCCCTTGGATTTATTATTTGATCCAATCTGTCACGCAGGAAAATACTCTGCCGGCAAAATTAATTACACAAGATCAAACCATTGAATTACCGCAAGTGGAGCGGGAGAGCGCATTAACCCAGTTGCAAATTTACGCACAGGCGTATTTGCAAAGTCAGTTGGAAATCCAGCTTGTTCCAACGATTGACAAAATCACCGAATTTATTGAAAAAGATGAAAGTGCGGTCAATGTTGAGGTTGTTTTGGCGAAATTAAGAAAATTAACCGAAGATGAAAAGCAAAGAAATTATACAAAGAAAGCCGATCCTTATTGGTCTCGTGTATTGGCTCAAACGACAAAATTTGATCAGCAGGAAAACCTGATGGTATTAGTAAAACAAACGACAGATTGGTTTGGCGTGTTATTTGCAAAAGACGCTAAGAAGTCAAGTAATAAAAAATAAAGTAAATCGTCAACACGGACTTTTTTTGCTAAGATAAGTGCCCGTTTTTGAGAGGATCTCCTATGCGTTGCCCATTTTGTTCTACTGAAGAAACTAAAGTCATTGATAGTCGGTTAGTATCCGATGGTTATCAAGTCCGCCGCCGCCGTGAGTGCGGTCATTGTCACGAACGTTTTACTACCTTTGAAACCGCTGAGTTGGTTATACCGAAAATTATTAAAAACGATGGCTCGCGGGAGCCTTTTAATGAAGACAAACTTCGCAGTGGTATTCAGCATGCTTTGGAAAAACGCCCTGTCAGTTCAGATGATGTAGAAAAAGCGATTAGCCACATTATTTTGCAGCTACGTGCGACAGGTGAGCGTGAAGTGCCTAGCCAACTCGTCGGCAAATTGGCAATGAATGAATTAAAAGAAATGGATAAGGTCGCATATATTCGTTTTGCTTCGGTGTATTTGAGCTTTGATAATATTAATCAATTTACCAAAGAAATTGAAAGTTTGAAGGATTAATGATGTCTGATAAATTTACCGTTCAAGACACGCAATTTATGCAACGGGCTTTGGATTTAGCGGCAAAAGGAATTTACACGACAACGCCAAATCCTGCGGTGGGTTGCGTATTAGTGAAAAATGGTGAGATTGTCGGGGAAGGTTTTCATTTTAAGACGGGGCAACCTCATGCGGAACGGGTTGCGTTGGCGCAAGCAGGTGAAAAGGCAAAAGGGGCAATCGCTTATGTTACCTTGGAGCCTTGTTCCCATTATGGTCGCACGCCGCCTTGCGCATTGGGTTTAATTGAAGCAGGTGTTGTGAAAGTTGTCGCGGCAATGGAAGATCCAAATCCGCAGGTGGCGGGTAGAGGACTGAAAATGCTTGCCGAAGCCGGTATTAAAAGTGCGGTCAATTTACTAAAAGATTCTGCGGAAAAGTTGAATAACGGTTTTTTAAAACGTATGCGGGAAGGAACGCCTTTTGTACAGCTTAAATTAGCGATGAGCCTTGACGGTAAAACGGCTATGGCAAGCGGAGAAAGTAAATGGATTACCGGTTCCGCCTCACGTGCCGATGTGCAGAAAATGCGGGCAAAATCATCCGCACTTTTATCCACTTCCGCTACTGTTTTAGCTGATGATCCCAGCCTAAATGTGCGGTGGGAGGATTTTCCTGTTGATCTCAAACAAGAATATGCGAAAGAAACCGTGCGTCAGCCTGTGCGTATTATTTTAGATTCACAACATCGCATTCAGCCAAGCCATAAATTATTTGAAACCGTGTCACCGGTGTGGTTGGTTTCAAGTGAAGCGCGTGATCTTGCGGGTTTTCCCGAGTTTTGTGAGCAAATTGTCTTGCCTCAAGATAATCTCTTATCGGAATTAATGGTTGAATTAGGAAAACGTCAAATTAATAGTCTTTGGGTCGAAGCGGGAAAAAATTTGGCCGGTAGTTTGATTGAGCAAAAATTGGTGGATGAACTGATTCTCTATATTGCCCCAAAATTATTGGGCGAACAAGCTCGTGGTTTATGTAACTTGCCTCATTTGACACAATTAGCTGAGGCTCCTCTATGGCAACTTAACGAATTTCAACAAATTGGTGATGACATAAAATTAACTTATACGCCAAAAGGATCTTAAATGCTTAAAAAACTTGTTTATTCCGCTCTTTGGGGATTAGCTGCTGCCGGCATAATTCTCTTTGCTGTGCCAAGAATAAATAGCAGCAATATTTTTACCTCTGATGACATTGTTTCTTTCAAAAATGCGGTGCGTATCGCATCGCCTGCGGTAGTCAATGTGTACAATCGCTCTTTCTCATCAGCCAGTATTAACGATAATGATCAACTGCAAGTGAATAATTTGGGATCGGGTGTTATTATGAGTAAAGACGGCTATATTCTCACCAATAAACACGTGATCCAAAATGCCGATCAGATTGTGGTGGCATTACAGAATGGTAATATTTATGAAGCAAACCTGATCGGTTCCGATAATTTAACGGATCTTGCGGTGTTGAAAATTCATGCCGATAATCTTTCTACTATTCCACAAAATGCGAATCGCCAAGTTCATGTCGGGGATGTCGCTCTGGCGATTGGCAATCCTTATAATCTTGGACAAAGCGTTTCTCAGGGAATTATTAGTGCCGTAGGACGAAGTGCGGTGGGGGATTCTCTTGGCAGACAAAATTTTATTCAAACGGATGCTTCAATTAATCGTGGTAATTCAGGTGGTGCGTTAATTAATTCAGCCGGTGAGCTGGTTGGAATCAGCACCTTGAGTATCGGTAAAACGTCAACGGAAATTGCCGAAGGTCTAAATTTCGCCATTCCGATGGATATTGCAAATGATGTTTTGCATAAAATTATCCGCGACGGACGTGTCATTCGAGGTTATTTTGGCGTACAAAGCGAGATTAATTCCAGTGCGGAACAAGGAATTTTGATTACGGGCGTTACACCGAATAGTCCCGCCTCAAAAGCCGGTATTCAAGTAGGCGATGTTATCTTAAAACTGAATAATCAAGAGGGCATTTCAACCCGTGAAATGATGCAAATTATTTCCAATACCAAACCGAATACAAGAGTAACGGTAACAGTAATGCGTTTAGGACGAGTGTTTGATTTGTCTGTGATGGTGGAAGAGCTTCCGTCTAATTAGAGGAGATATGGAGATTAAAACCAGTCATTTTTTTGCTTGTTTAGACCGTTTGCGTTTGATTCAACGTTGGTCATTAATGCGCAACATTGAAAAAGAAAATTTGGCAGAGCATAGCTTGCAAGTCGCATTTGTCGCACAAGCGTTAGCGATTATTAAAAATAAATTTTTTGATGGTCGGTTTAATTCGGAACGGATCGCCGTTATGGCGATGTATCATGATACATCTGAAATTTTTACCGGTGATTTGCCGACACCGATTAAATATTTCAACCCTGAAATCACTCAAGCCTATAAACAAATTGAGAGCGCGGCGGAACTTCATTTAATCAGTCTTTTACCGCAAGCACTCCAAGCTGATTTTGCCCCTTATTTAGACAGTGAAACCTTTTCTGATGAGGAAAAGCATTTAGTGAAACAGGCGGATTTAATTTGTGCTTATATTAAAGCACAATTTGAGCTGGAGAATGGCAATCAAGAATTTAAAAGCGCAAAAACAAGATTGGAAAGCCTAATGCAACAATGGCATAGCCAAGAAATGGATTACTTCTTACAAGTTTTTATGCCAAGTTTCGGGCGTTCATTGGATGAGATTGCATTGTAGCAATCATTATATACAGACACTTTTAGAAGTGCGGTCAATTTTTCAAATAAAAATGGCGTTAATTAAAACGCCATTTTTTTATGCTAAATCACCACTGAACCAACAATACTTCGGGTTGCTTCTTTTACTTCCGTGAGTTTTACACGCACAATATCCCCGATTTTGTATGCCCGTTCACCTTTAATGTAGAGGGCGAGTTCATCGGTATTCACTTGGATTTCCTCTTTATTATTATGAAGGGTAGAGGCCGGCACAAACATTGACGCACCATTTTCTAATAATTGAACCCGTAATCCTCCCCGCATAACATCTTGCACTTCAGCATCAAATTCTGCATTTTCAGCCACTTTATCGACAAGATAGCGACAATATAACCAATCGGCAATATCACGTTCTACCAAGCGATTTTGGCGGCGGGCTTCTTGCAAGCGTGCTAACACTTCGTCTTGTGGTTTTTCATAAGGTTGTTGTGTCAGTACGGCTTTGATTAAGCGGTGATTCACCATATCGGAATATTTACGAATTGGTGATGTCCAAGTGGCATATCCTTCCAAGCCCAGACCAAAGTGCGCTGCTAATTCTGCTTTAAATTCGGCAAAGGTTAAATAGCGGCGCAAGCGTAATTCGAGATAATCGCCGTCAATAGGTTCGATATCGTGACGCATTTGGCAATAGCCATTTAATGTTGATAAATTTTCCGTAGAATAACGCTCATTAAGTTCCGATTGATTTTCTTCGTTAGCCAAATTTGCCATTAAGAAATGATGGGCGTTTTCCAAGAATTTTTTATCAAAACCGCTATGAGTGTTGAAGATACCGGTTTTTGTCTGTTCATTTAAGAATTGTGCCGCACAAATATTCGCAATAATCATTGATTCTTCTACAATTTGATTTGCAATGCGGCGGTGTTCCGCTTTGATCTCTTGCACTTTGCCATTTTCAGCCAGCACAAAAGAATAATCCGGTTTTTCTTTGAACAATAGCGAATGGGTTTTACGCCAGTTGATCCGTGCTAATGTAAATTGGTGTAGGCGATGAATTTGCTCGGTAATTTCAGTGGTTTCCGGTTGCCACGCATTGGGTACTTGTTCTAAATAATCAGAAACTTTGTTATAGGCAAGTTTGGCTTTTGATTGTACATGAGCCGAAACAAAATACGGTTTTGCCGTGATATTACCTTGTAAATCCGTTTCAATATAGCAAACGAGGGCTGGACGGGTTTCATTTGCCATTAAAGAGCAGAGTTCATCGGAAAGCTCACGTGGCAACATGGGAATATTAAAACCGGGAAGATAATTAGTGAAACAACGTTGCTTCGCATCTTTTTCGATTTGTGAATCAAGGGCGATATAAGCTGTCGGGTCGGCAATCGCAACGACTAATTTCCAACCGATTTGCTCACCATTTTGTTCAACAGGCTCAATATAGAGAGCATCATCCATATCTTGTGTGCTTTCACTGTCAATGGTAACAAAATGAAGTGCGGTCAAATCTTCACGTGTTTGTTGATCAAGCATTTCATAATGCTCGGCACCTTGTACCGGATAACGGGATTGTTCGTGACGGGCAAGAGTGACCCACCAAGGGGCAAATTCATCATCTGCACGGCAAATAAATTGGTTAATCGTGGCATAGAAAAAGCGATCATCACGCAATGGGTGAGTTTTCAGGTTAGCAACAACCCAATCGCCTTCTTGCAATTCTTCTTTTACAGACTTGGCTTGTTGCGCACCAATAGGCTGATTAATGCTTGGGTGATCGACCAACACTTGTAATTTCTTGTCTTTATTGAACCGCACTTTTGCAATAAAACGGGTCAGCATAGGTTCGATCAAGGATTCTGGTTCGGCTTGTTCTTTGTCACCTTGTTTTTCAATTGTGGCGGTAATTTTATCGCCGTGCATCACTTTTTTCATCGCAGGTGGCGCAATAAAATAGGTTTTCTTATCACATTCTAAAAAACCATAGGCTTTGTCGGTGCTTTTCACTACACCTTCTACACGCTCTTTGCTTTCGTGAATTTGTTGTTTGAGTTGTGCGAGTAATGGATTGTCTTGGAACATAGTTATATTTTAAAAAAGAGAAAAGGCAGACCGAAAAGTCTGCCCAAAATAAATGAGATGAAAATTATTCTTCACCTAATTCGCCCATTGCGGTGATACTAAAACCGGCATCAACATGAACGATTTCGCCTGTAATACCGGAAGCAAGATCGGAACATAAAAACGCAGCGGAGTTACCTACATCTTCGATTGTCACTGTGCGGCGTAATGCTGCGGTTTTCTCAAAGGCAGAAAGCATTTTCTTGAAGTTTTTAATGCCTGAGGCGGCTAATGTACGAATCGGGCCGGCAGAAATCGCATTAACACGGATTCCGTCTTTGCCTAAATCCGCAGCCATCACGCGAGTTGCCGCTTCTAATGAGGCTTTTGCCAAACACATTACATTGTAATTAGGGATAGCACGTTCTGCCCCTAAATAAGAAAGGGTTAATAAGGCAGCGTTTGGATTTAAATAAGGGCGTGCGGCTTGTGCCATTGCCACAAAGCTATATGCGCTGATATCGTGAGCAATACGGTAGCCCTCACGGGTTGCAGCATTGACATAATCACCGTCTAATTGATCGCCTGGTGCAAAAGCAATGGCGTGCACGAAACCGTCAAATTTATCCCAATGTTTACTTAATTCGGCAAAGCAGTTTTGGATACTTTCATCGGTTGCCACATCTAAAGGAAGCACAATATCAGAACCGAATTCTTTGGCAAATTCTTCTACGCGCGGTTGTAATTTTTCGTTTAGATAAGTGAAAGCAAGTTCTGCACCTTGCTCTTTCATTGATTTTGCGATTCCGTAAGCAATGGAACGATTGCTTGCCAGACCGGTGACTAAAATTCGTTTACCTGTTAAGAAACCCATGTTTTTTCCTATTGGTTGAATAAAAATTGGGTGGATTATACCTGTTTTGCCTATTTTGAGCAATGAAACGGCTTTTTGGTTGAACCAGTATATTACGCCGGATTATCAATATCCTTGAATTCCACATCAAAGCCATATTCTTTTGCCAGCCACTCGCCGAGAGCCTTGATGCCGTAGCGTTCGGTGGCATGATGGCCGGCTGCAAAGAAATGGATACCTTGTTCACGGGCTGAGTGGATGGTTTGTTCCGAGACCTCACCGGTAATAAACGCATCACAACCTTGTGCTGCCGCGAGGTCGATATAACCCTGTCCTCCTCCGGTACAAATACCGATTTTGCGAATAAAGTGCGGTCCGTTTTCGGTGCAAATTAACGGTTTACGTTGAAGAACCTGTTCAATACGGGCGGCAAATTCTTCTGCTGTTATTGGTTTGTTTAATTCTCCCCAAACGGGAATGCTTGTCGGAGTATTTTCTAACGGTTGTAAATTTTCGATACCGAGTAGTTTGGCAAGTTGTGCATTATTGCCAAGTTCAGGATGTACGTCCAATAGCAAATGATAGCCATATAAATTGATGTCATTGACTAATAAGGTTTTGATTCGTTTACCTTTCATTCCTCGAATGCAAGGATTTTCGCTTTTCCAAAAATATCCGTGATGTACCAGCAAGGCGTCGGCTTGTTGTTCAACCGCATAATCAATTAAGGCTTGGCTGGCGGTTACACCCGTGATGATTTTTTTTATGGCTGTTTTGCCTTCTACTTGTAAGCCGTTCGGGGCATAGTCGGAAATTTGATTTGAATTGAGCGTTTGGTTGAGAAGTTGTTCAAGTTCAAGATTATTCATAAATAAAAGAGAAATGGGAAAACGATGGCGTATAGTACGAAATTTAAAAAAAAATGGCTAGTGCAAAAAGTTTGTTGGAAGTATTGCACTAGCCCTGTTTTACTACTTATTTTTTATTCAATGCCCACTAGTTTATGAGTCTGTAAACTTAATTGCCATTTGGGCTTATTCGTGCGCTGATTGAGTTTGCCTAACTGAGTGATGGTTTCCAGTAAATTCATTTTGCCGTCAATGTCACAAGGGGAGAGATAATAGTGTTGCGCACGGATTTTTTGTTCTATCAGTTCACAAAAAGGTAAGACATTTTCATCTGCTACAACGCGTACTTCATCGGCAGATTCAATGCAACGTTGCTCGTATTTGTGCATATAAAGACGCTTTGGACTGGTGGCAATATAGTCGATTTGTGGCGGAATTGCTTTTAAGCCGTTGGTTTCAATGGCGAGAAAATAGCCGTCGGTTTTGAATTGATCGAGTAGCAATTCAATTTTGGGCACAATGGTGGGTTCGCCACCGGTGATGATAATATTCTTCGCCGAAAACGACCGCACTTTTGCCAGAATCTGTGAAGCAGACCAGCGTTCAAATTGGTTATAAGGCGTATCGCACCAAGGGCAGGCGAGATTACATTTACCAAAACGAACAAAAATGCTGGGCATACCCGTATTGAAGCCTTCCCCTTGCAGGCTTTCAAAAATTTCCACAATATTAAAGTGCGGTTTTAAAACCGCTTGATTTTTCACCGCACTTTACTCCGAATATTCACAAAAAGAAGTGGGAGTTTCCCACAAACGGATTGCTGAAACCGCGAGTTTTTCATCATATTTCAATCGGTTAAAAATGAATCGAGCCATTTCTTCAGCGGTCGTGCGAAAAGGTACGGCAAAAGTTTTTGAATTTAGTTCTTGCAATAATGCGGCGATTTTACTTTCCCGTTCACTGGTTTGATCGTAAATAAAAGCGTGATCCATGGGATCTAAAATGGCTTTTTTCACGGTATTTTTTAAATCGGAAAAATCCATAACCATAGATTTTTTCGCCCCATTTTCGTGCAAGTCGCCGGTGATTTCCACTTGTAATTTGTAAGTGTGTCCATGTAGATTTTGGCATTTACCATCGTGATTATCTAATAAATGCGCCATATCAAAACTGAACTCTTTGGAAATTTTAAACATTTTTTTCACCGCCCTTTTGTCGCAAATATTGTTGTAACCCTTTGTTGCGTAATTCACAACTCGGGCAGTTACCACAGCCGCCTTCCACGCCTTCATAGCAAGTATGGGAATGCTGTTGAACGTAATCTAACACGCCTAATTCATCAGCAAGTTGCCAAGTTTGGGCTTTAGTAAGATACATTAAAGGCGTTTTAATATTGAATTGGTAATCCATGGCAAGATTGAGCGTCACATTCATCGACTTGACGAAAACATCACGGCAATCGGGATAACCGCTAAAATCTGTTTCACATACTCCTGTGATGATGTCTTGAATCCCTTGCCCCTTTGCGTAAATTGCCGCATAAAGTAAAAATAAGGCATTTCGACCATCGACAAAGGTGTTTGGCAGTTCGTGATTTTTTTGTTCGATTTTGGTTTGTTGATCGATTAAAGCGTTATGGGTAATGGCTTTTATAACGGATGTATCAACTAAGGTTTGTTTTATGCCAAGATCTTGGGCAATCCACTGTGCTTTTTCTAGCTCAACGGCGTGTCGCTGACCATATTGAAAGGTGATAGTTTCGACATTTTCTTTGCCGTAATCGGCTATGGCTTGAAATAGACAGGTGGTGGAATCTTGCCCGCCGGAAAAGATCACGACCGCCTTACGGTTATGGTTTGGGTTTGAAATATTCATTTTAGTACCTAGTTTTGTTAGGGCGCAGTTATATTTTAATGCGTCCATGTAGGAGGTTTGCGAACTACATAAGGCGTGCATTGTAGAGGGGATGGCGTATTTTATCAAGTTATTACAGTATGTTTGTGGCAAATCTAAGTTGTTTGAAAATGAATGATAAGATGATTTTGGATATATCGGATTTTTACGGGAGTGGTTGGCGTACCGAGATTATGTTAGAATCCGCAGCGGTTTAATCATAGTAAACAAAGGTAGATGTCATGAAGAAATTATTATTCGTTGTTGTGGGAGCATTGCTTATTTCTGCTTGTGCCAATAAAGACGTGTATTTTAACGGTTCGGAAGGATCTCATTCCGGTATGAAATTTGATAAAGACACCCGTCATTGGGGTGTAAATCGTTGAGGAGAATGTTTAAAGTGCGGTTAATTTTAACCGCACTTTTGTTTTTATTTAGACATTATTGTTCGGCATCGCTATGTTGTGATAGTTCTTCTTCATCTACATCACATATGCGCTCAAGACTCACCACATTTTCATTTTCTGCGGTACGGATTAAACGCACACCTTGAGTGTTACGGCCCACAATACTGACTTCACTTACACGGGTGCGAACAAGCGTACCGGCATCAGTGATTAGCATAATTTGATCGGTTTCTTCCACTTGGGTTGCGGCCACCACTTTACCGTTGCGTTCGCTCACCTTGATAGAAATCACCCCTTTGGTATTGCGTGATTTTGTCGGGTATTCGCTTAATTGAGTGCGTTTACCGTAACCGTTTTGTGTGGCGGTTAAGATCGCGCCTTCACCTTTTGGAATAACCAAGGAAACTACTTTGTCGATATTGAGATCTAAGGTATCTTCTGTGTTTTCATCGGAAACCTCGTCAATTTCGACCGCACTTTCATCTTCTGAAATATCGTTTGTTAAGGCGAGCTTAATGCCACGAACTCCGGTTGCTAAACGCCCCATTGCACGCACGGCAGTTTCAGAGAAACGCACCACACGGCCTTGAGACGAGAACAACATAATTTCATTGCTGCCGTCCGTAATATCGACGCCAATAAGTTCATCTTCGTCACGTAAATTCAAGGCAATGATACCGCTTGAACGTGGGCGGCTAAATTCAGTGAGGGCGATTTTCTTCACAATACCGCCTGCCGTTGCCATCACCACAAATTTGTCTTCTTCATAGGCAGAAACTGGCAGAATGGCGGTGATACGTTCATTTTCTTGTAACGGCAGAATGTTTACAATTGGACGACCACGTGCGCCACGGCTGGCTTGTGGAAGTTGATACACTTTCAACCAATACAAACGCCCACGGCTTGAGAAGCAGAGAATGGTGTCGTGGGTATTGGCAACCAAGAGTTTCTCGATGAAATCTTCTTCTTTCATCTTCGTCGCTGATTTTCCTTTCCCGCCACGGCGTTGCGCTTCATAATCGGTCAGTGGTTGATATTTCACATAACCTTCATGGGAAAGCGTCACTACCACATCTTCTTGAGCGATAAGATCTTCTAAATCAATATCTCCCGAAGCTGTGGTAATTTCCGTTAAACGTTCATCACCAAATTGTGATTTCACTTCTTCCAATTCTTCACGGATCACTTCCATCAAACGTTCGGCACTGCCTAAAATATGCAGAAGATCGGCAATTTTTACCAATAATTCTTGGTATTCCTTAACTACCTCTTCAAAGGCGATGCCGGTTAAACGGTGTAAGCGAAGTTCTAAAATCGCATTGACCTGTGCCGGTGATAAATAATACTGTTCACCCTGAATACCTAGGTTTTCCTCAAGATCGTCCGGACGGGCAGTGATATCGAGCAAATTGATAATATCGCTGTGCAATGCCCAAGAACGTGAACTAATGGCGTTAGCGGCTTCCTCTCGGTTTTTGGAATTGCGGATAATGGCGATCATTTCATCAATATTAGAGCGTGCCACCGCTAAACCTTCTAAAATATGGGTACGCTCGCGCGCTTTCCGAAGTTCAAAAATTGAGCGACGGGTTACCACCTCACGACGGTGCAACACGAAGGCTTCAATGATTTCTTTCAGATTGAATAAACGCGGCTGACCATGATCCAAGGCAACCATATTGATCCCGAAGGTTACCTGCATTTGGGTGAGAGAATAAAGGTGGTTTAATACCACTTCACCTACGGCATCGCGTTTGATATCGATCTCAATACGAATCCCTTCTTTGTTGGAAAGGTCGGTAATATTGCTGATACCTTCAATTTTTTTCTCGCGAATAAGCTCGGCAATTTTTTCCACCAATTTTGCTTTGTTTACTTGGTAAGGTAATTCAGACACGATAATTTGTTCGCGGCCTTTATCATTGGTTTCGACACTAGCCCGTGCGCGAACATAGACTTTACCATGACCGGTACGATAGGCTTCTTCAATACCCTTACGCCCATTGATTAAGGCGGCGGTAGGGAAGTCCGGCCCTGGAATATATTGCATTAATTCATCAATAGTGATGTCGTTGTTATCAATATAAGCCAAGCAACCGTTTAATATTTCATTGAGGTTATGTGGCGGAATATTGGTTGCCATCCCTACCGCAATACCGGATGATCCGTTTGCAAGCAATGCAGGAATACGGGTAGGCAATACATCAGGAATCATTAATTCGCCATCATAGTTTGGCGAGAAATTGACGGTTTCTTTATCTAAATCCGTGAGCAACGCTTGGGTAATTTTTTGCATACGCACTTCGGTATAACGCATCGCCGCCGGCGCATCACCATCAATCGAACCAAAGTTACCTTGCCCGTCTACCAACATATAACGCAGTGAGAACGGTTGTGCCATACGGACGATAGTGTAATACACGGCAGAATCACCATGAGGGTGATATTTACCGATAACGTCCCCGACGACACGAGCCGATTTGACATATTTTTTATTTGCCGTATTGCCCTCGCGATCCATTGAAAATAATACGCGACGATGTACGGGTTTTAAACCGTCACGTACATCAGGTAAAGCTCGTCCGACAATCACAGACATGGCATAGTCAAGATAGGAGGATTTGAGTTCTTCTTCAATATTGACAGGGGTAATTGAGGATTGAATTGAATCCGTCATGGGTATTCCTTTTTCGATCAAAAAATTGCAGGAATTGTATCATAAAAGCGGATTTTTCCCTAGTTTTCCCATGAAAAAACGGTGCTTTATCTTTGATAAAACACCGCTTTGGTAAAATTGCCGTCAAATAGACCGCACTTTTAAACTTATTGAACTAATAAATAAAAATTATTCTCCCCACGTAAGATATTTAATGCCACAGCAGACGGTTTTCCCTCTAAAATTTTACGTAAATCTTGGGTTGATTCTACCGCTTGGCGGTTTACGCCAATGATAATATCACCGGTTTTCAAACCGCGTTGAGCCGCAAGGGAATTCGGTTGAACTTTAGTGATTTCAATCCCTTTTATTCCTTTCGCATTGTAGTTATTTAATTCTGCACCGTCTAAGGCACGCAATTCAACATTGCTTGCACTCAATCCTTTGCCATCATCCGCTTGCAGTTTCACTTTAACATCTTGTGATTTGCCGTCTCGCAAATAGGTTAGCTCAATTTCTTTGCCGGCACCGGAAGTGGCGATTTTAGCCCGCATTTCTGCAAAACTTGAGATTTTTTGACCGTTCATTGCGGTGATCACATCACCGGCTTTAATACCGGCTTTTTCCGCAGCGGAATTAGGTAATACTTCACTCACAAATGCACCTTGTTGCGCATTCACGTTAAATGCTTTGGCTAAATCGGCATTTAATTCACCGCCTTTAATACCGAGTAAACCGCGACGTACTTCACCAAATTCTAAAATTTGTTGAACGATATTGTTCGCTTGGTTACTTGGAATTGCAAATGCAATGCCTGCATTACCGCCGCTTGGTGAAATAATCGCCGTATTGATACCGATTAATTCGCCGTTTAAGTTCACCAACGCACCGCCTGAGTTACCACGGTTTACTGCCGCATCCGTTTGAATGTAATTTTCATACGCACCGCTATCGGAACCTGTTGAACGGCCTAATGCGGATATAATACCGGAAGTCACGGTTTGTCCTAAGCCGAATGGATTACCGATAGCAACAGTGAAATCGCCTACACGTAATTTATCGGAGTCGGCAAATTTAAGTGCGGTCAAATTTGACGGTTTTTCAATTTGAATTAACGCAATATCCGACTGTTCGTCTTTTCCTACTAATTTTGCTTTAAATTCACGTCCGTCTTGTAAAGTAACGTTGATTTTATCTGCATCGTTAATCACATGGTTATTGGTTAGCACATAACCTTTATCCGCATTAATCACGACACCGGAGCCCAGACCACGAAAGTTACGCCCGCTACCGCGATTGCCAAATTGTTCGGCGAATTGATCGCCAAAGAAAAATTTAAATTCTTCAGGAATATCATCAGGTAGGAAAGAACGGCCGCTATTTTTTGCTTTACCTTCCACTGAAATTGTGACTACTGAAGGTTGTACTTTTTCAAGCATTGGGGCAAGACTATTTTGTTGGTTTACCACAAAACTCGGCAGGTTTGCCTGCACACTCACAGACGTACCTAGAACGCTTAAACCTAATGCAATACTGGTTAATATAAAATGTCTTTTTTTCATAGAATCTCCAAGTAAAACGATCTTTCTTATGAAAGAGAAAAGTTCATACCTAAATGGTGTTTCATCAGACAAAGGAATAAATGAAATGTTCAAGAAAAACAAGGTATTTGAGAAAAAAATTAAAAAAAGTGCGGTCAGAATTGAAATTGTTTTTTCTGACCGCATTTAGAATTGTTTAATGATTTTCTTTTTCTGTTTTAAGTAGCCCCGACGAGCCTTCAGAATAATCCAGCGGCGGTTCATTTTGCGGTTTATCTACGGCGGTGATTAATTGTTGTGTGAATAAACCTTTTGGATTTTCCGCTAATAAAGCGTCGGAAGAGTTAGCATAATGACGATAGAGTTTTTGATAATCGCCAATGAGGGTTTTAAATAATTCCGCACTTTCTGCGAAATGTTTTTCGAGTTGTTGATTTTGGCTTTCAAGTCGGGCTTTCACTGTTTTTAGCTCCGCTTCCGTTTGAACTTGCTGTTTTACTGATCCTTTGGTTAAACGTAAAATTAAATAGCCGAGGATAACCCCCACCGCTAAACCGATACCGGCAGTTTGCCACATTTCAGTTGTCCACGCTTGCATAGTTTACTCCTTATATTTGTTGTTTATTAAAGTATTTGAATGGTAAAAAGCATTGTAAGAAAAATGAAAAAAAATTTCTTTGCTACGGATCACAAATTTAATATTTAAACCGCTGCGGTAATCACAATTTCCACTTTCCATTCCGGCACGGCTAATTTGGCTTCAACGGTCGCACGGCTTGGCGGGTTTGAACGATCAACCCATTCATCCCAAGCTTGATTTAATTGTTGGTAATCTTTCATATCGGAAAGAAAGATTTGTGCATTAAGAATATTGCCTTTGTGCGATCCTATTTCGGCAAGCAATTTATCAATGAGTAAAAGCACCTCTTTGGTTTGCTCGTAGGCATCTTTTTCAAGGGTTTTCTCCGGGACTTGTCCGGCAAAATAAGCCACGCCGTTATAAATGGACACTTCGCAAAAGCGTTCGCTTGAATGAATTCGTTTGATAGTCATCATATTTTTCCTTTAACAATAAATCGGTTGTATTCTAAAGTGCGCTTCACACTTTGTAAATTTGAGTTTATCGCAGTAAAATGCTCAAGAATTATTCTCACTTACGGGCTCAATATGAAGCTGCTAATTTCTAATCAACATGGTGCCATTGTCATGGCATTATTACCTTTCCTTTACGGTATGTTGCTTAATCATCCCGTGTGGGCACATACTTTTTTATTAATGGCATGGTTTTCCCTTTATTTGATGTCTTACCCTTTGTTAAATTTGTTTAAAGGTAAAAATATCGAACAATACAGAAAATGGACGTTCATTTATGGTGCTGCAACGCTTGTTTTTGCTCTCCCTGCATTATGTTATAACCGGCAAATTCTTTATTTTATCGTGGCAATGCTGCCTTTTGTTTTAGTGAATATTTATTACGTTAAACAAAAAGACGAGCGTAATTTCTTCAATGATCTTGCAGGCATTGCCATTTTTGCTCTTGCCGGAATGGCAGCCTATTATTTCCCCGACCGCACTTTTGATATGAAAATTTGGTGGGTTGCCGTTTATCCTTCGTTGTTTTTTATCGGTACGACAATTTATGTGAAATCAATGATGCGTGAGCGGAAAAATCGGAAATATTTACGGGCATCAATTCTTTTTCATTCTTTTCTGGTGGCGTATTTTGCCGGAACAGGGCAATTTTATCTCGCATTAGCATTTTGGGTTGGTTGGGCGCGTGCAATTTATTTACCGCGTAAGAAACTTTCTGTCAAACAGGTTGGTCTAACGGAATTCTTAATCACAGCTATTTTCTTTGTGTTTCTTTTACTCGGCACATTAACAGGATGAATTTGATGAAAAAAACTTTCGTTATTTTTACCGCACTTTGGGGATTTTCAATGACTTTTTCGAGCCATTCGGAAGCACTGGAAACGAATCCCAAATTAACGGATCAACAACGGATGAATATGGCACAGAATTTTGCCAACAAACAAGATTGGCGATCCGTGTTTGAAATTATGCAACCTCTCGCATTGGAAGGTAATGTTCAAGCACAGGGGAATTTAGGTATGCTTTATAACCTTGGTCGCGGCGTGGAAAAAAACAAAGAGAAAGCCTACTGGTGGTTTAGTGAAGCCGCAGAGATGGGAAGCATTCGAGCCATTAATAATTTAGCGATGATGTACTACAGTGGCGATTATGTGAAAAAGGATATTCCGCAAGCCATCAAATTATTTGAAACTACGGCAAAAGCAAAAGATTTAGGTGCCATGATGATGTTGGCTGAAATTTATCTGAAGCAAAAAGATGAAACAAAATCTTTTGAGTGGGTTAAAAAAGCCGCCGATTTAGACAACCCCGACGCAAAATTGCGTTTAGGTATTTATTACGAAAAAGGTATTGGCACTTCAATGAATAAACATCTTGCGGCATTAATTTATCGTGAGATTTTGATTTCAAACAACATACCGAATGAAATTAAACAAGCTGCTGAGCAAAGGTTAAAAAATCTTTCTGAGCATAATATCCCCTAATAATAAGAATATTTTTTATGAAAAACACTCGTTTCCCCTTATTTCCAATTGCTGTTTTTGTTGTTATCAACCTCATTATTTTTTCTTTGTCCCGCTTGGGTTTATCTTTATGGCAAATGGAACGGGTTTCCGCCGTACAGGATTGGGGGGAATTATTCCTACAAGGCTTACGTATTGATGTAGTGGCGTTATGCTATTTATTTGGCGTTCCGGCATTATTTACAGTGTTGTTCCATACGAGTGATTTATGGAAAAAGATCCTACGGGTTTGGCTGACATTTGGCAGTGTTTTCATTATTTTTATGGAAATGGCTACGCCGGCATTTATTGAAACTTATGATTATCGACCGAACCGCCTGTTTATTGAGTATTTAATTTATCCTAAAGAAGTCTTTTCTATGTTGATGGAAGGGCATTTAAGTGCGGTCATTCTTAGCCTTGTTTTTACTGTCTTAGCGACAATACTTTATTGGCAACTTGCTGCTTGGTCGGTTAAAAATTTACGCCCAATGAGCTGGAAAGTTCGCCCGATTGTAGCATTGTTGGTGATTGCGGTGGGTTTTATCGGAGCACGTTCAAGCTTTCAGCACCGTGGCATTAATCCTGCGATGGTGGCATTTTCTTCCGATTCCTTGGTAAATTCTTTAGTATTAAATTCCGGCTATTCGGTGATTTATGCCGCACAGCAATTTAAGGACGAAGAAAAATCCTCAGAAATGTATGGCAAAATGGATACGAATGAAATGTTACGCATCGTGAAATTAAATCGTGGCAGAGCCGTAGATGATTATATTTCTGAAAAATTCCCAACCTTAACTAAAAATACTGCAAGCTATCAAGGCAAGCCCAAAAATATTGTCATCATATTGCAAGAAAGCCTTGGAGCACAGTTTATCGGTACTTTAGGCGGCAAGCCTCTTTCTCCGAATATTGATCGATTAGCCAAAGAAGGGTGGTTATTTGAAAATATTTATGCCACGGGAACCCGTTCCGTGCGAGGGATTGAAGCGGTAACCGCAGGTTTTATACCAACGCCGGCACGTGCTGTGGTTAAACTCAATAATGCACAAAATAATTTTTTCACCATTGCCGATTTTTTAGGTAAACAGGGCTACGACACCTCATTTATTTATGGCGGTGAAAAGCATTTTGATAATATGGCAAGTTTTTTCTACGGCAATGGGGTTAAAACGATTATTGATCAGCAAGACTATAAAAATCCGAAATTTACTGCTACTTGGGGAGTGAGTGATGAGGATTTGTTTGATAAAGCGGACGAAACTTTTACAAAACTGCAAAACGAGGGAAAACCTTTTTTCAGTCTTGTATTTAGCTCAAGTAATCATGATCCTTTTGAATTCCCCGATGGGAAAATCGAATTGTATGAACAACCCAAAGCAACACGAAATAATAGTGCAAAGTATGCGGATTATGCCGTTGGCCATTTCTTTAATTTAGCGAAAAAATCTAACTATTGGAAAGATACCATTTTCTTGGTGATTGCCGATCACGATTCACGAGCTGCCGGTGCTTCATTAATACCGATTAAAAATTTCCATATTCCGGCACTTATTTTAGGCGAGGGAATTGCGCCACGTCGTGATCTGCGTCTAGTGAGCCAAATTGATATGCCGACAACGTTATTATCCTTAGCGGGAGTAAGCGGTAATTACCCTATGATTGGTTATGATTTAACCAAAAATACCAACCCTGATCGTGCCATTATGCAATTTGATCAAACGCAGGCTTTAATGAAAGGAAACCGTGATGTGGTTATTCAAATGCCAAATAAAGCTGCACAAGGTTATTATTACGATAAAGCCACTGAAACGCTGAAGGAAAAAAGCGTATCGGAAGAAATGAAACAAGAAGCACTGGCGTATGCGTTGTTGGGTAGTTATTTATACAAAAATCGTTTGTATCAAGCGGGAAATGAAAATAAGTAAATAAAGTGCGGTTAGAAAATACGGTATTTTTCAGCATTATGTAGCAATGCTATCAAGATATTACCGATTAAAAAATTAAAATCCCTATTGAAATTTAAACTCAATAGGGATTTTTTTATGGTAAAAAGCGACTCAAGTACAGATGAATAGCATGCTTATTGCATTTCAATAATCACTTTCATCGCTTTTTCATCGGCTGCATGTTTGAATACATCATAGCCTTTTTCCATTTCACTTAATTTGAAATGATGGGTCGCTAATTTTTCAAGAGGCAATTTTCCGCATTGACAGGATTTTAATAACATTCCTGTGGTATTGGTATTCACCAATCCTGTGGTAATCGTTAAATTTTTGATCCAGAGTTTATCAATTTCAAAATTGACCGACTGACCGTGTACCCCAACATTCGCGAGATTGCCCCCTTCTTTTACCACTTTTTGACAAATATCCCAAGTCGCCGGTAAACCCACTGCTTCCATGGCACAATCGACACCACGTTGTTCTGTGATTGCCAAGATTTTTTCCACTGCATTTTCTTTCACAGAATTGATCGTGTGAGTTGCACCTAATTCTTTAGCAAGCGCCAAACGATTGTCATCCATATCTACAACAATAATCGTTGCGGGAGAATAGAATTGGGCGGTAAGTAAGCAGCCCATTCCGATAGGGCCTGCACCAATAATTGCAACGCTGTCCCCCGGTTTAACTTCGCCATATTTAACACCGATCTCGTGGCTCGTTGGCAGCACATCCGAGAGAAAGACGGCGATATCGGTATTTAAATTATCAGGCAATAAAAATAGAGAGTTATCGGCAAAAGGCGTACGCACATACTCTGCGTGGGTACCATCAATCATATAGCCCATGATCCATCCGCCCTCTTTTTGACAATGTGCATAAAGCTGCTTTTGGCAATTCTCGCAAGAACCACATTTACTGACACAGGAAATAATTACCCGATCGCCCTTTTTAAAGTTTTTTACCGCACTACCAACATCTTCAATGACACCAATCCCTTCGTGTCCCAAAATTCGCCCATTCCATTGCCCTGTTTTTGCTAAAGCCGTTTTTTCAATTTCCGGATTTTTTCCTTTCCAAATGCCTAAATCCGTACCGCAAATGGTGGTTTTTTCCATTTTAATAATGGCATCTGTCGGGTCAATAATCGTTGGAATAGGGCGATCTTCAAAACGAAGATCATTTGCACCGTAATAAGTCATTGCTTTCATAGTTTTGTTCATAATGAGTCTCCTATTCATTACTTACTTTATACTGTTATTACCGATGTGCATATACCTCAGCACAGAAATATTTTATCTCTACAGGAATAGAATAATCAATAAAAATCATACTTTTATTTAACAAAAAAATAACAATTTATTTTCATCTGATGTTTCTAGATTACATTGACAAATAAACAACCTATACTAAACATCTGAAATAAAAAAACGCTAGGGCTTTCGCAATCGTGTCAGTGATATTTTAAAGCAAGTGCGGTCAAAAACGCCCTCATTTTTAACCGCACTTTTTAGTTTTAATTAATCCGCCACCCAGATTTTTTCTAACTCTTTTGTTTCAGGGTGATATTTATAGACATTAATTCCGCCTCGCCCGTATTGTCCTGTAACGAGAATATTGGCTTTATAAGCGGAGGCTATGCTTAAATTTCCTCTTGAAATTTCAGGTTTATTTCCTATTTCTACATAGGCTTTTATCCAAGGATCGCCTGTTGTATAAAGTAATGCAAGTTCGTCATTACTATTAGGTAAAAGAATAAAATCTTTTTCTGTTACAAAAGCAACAGCAAAAGAATCAGAGCGACTGATCTGCTTATCTTTAAATTTTTCTGGGATGGGCAACAATTTACTTTTATCTCTTATCATAGAATCTTCTCTAAGAATCCCATCAATAGCAGCTAATTTAAATTGTTGATGAGGGTTCAATGCTGACCACATATAACGTTGTCCATTTTCACTTGTTGCTACAATCCATTTTCCATCTGAGCTAATTAGTCCCATCGTTCTTCCTGAATTCCCCCACAAACGAGCTAATGGTTTCAAGTTTTTTATATTCCATAACGTCATACCTAAATAGCTATCTTTTTTATATTTATCAGGGTTTACAGGATTAGCTGTTAATTTTGTTTGAGCAGGAGGAGTTCCCCTAGCAGTTAGAACATCCCCTACTGAAAGAAGATAATTACCAACGATTACAAACTTATAGGGCTGGCTAGGACCGATTGGAGCATCGGTATAAATTGGCGCTAAATTTGGGATCGGAAAGGCATTCAAATTTATGCGGTCAATAGTCAATTTTAGATCGTTGTGCGACGGCTTGCATAATACTGAGAGAATCCAATATGATGTAGCAAATGCACAATTTAAAGAAAATGTAGGGACGACACACTGGCATCCGTGAAAAATCAAATGATTTTAAAAGGTTGTATGGCGCCCCTACCTATGAGATAAAATGCCCTATTTTTTAACCGCACTTTTGCCGACTATTCTTTATTCTCTTTGGCTAAACCTACCCCAGCATAACCACGTTCACGCATGATCACTTCTTTTGATTTACGGATCATGCTTTCAATAGTCATACCTTGTACGAGGATAGAGAACATTACTACGGCATAGGTCATGCCTAAAATAAGATCACGCACATCCATATTTAACCCTTTAATGTAGGATTGCCCCATAGGGATAGAAAGTGCCATTGCCAATGCCAAGCCGCCGCGTAATGCGCCCCAAGTCAGCACTCGTAGGGTATAAGGATTGTATTTGCGATAGCGTTTCATCACTTGGAAAGGAAGCCATACACTGATGTAACGGCAAACCAAGCAAATCGGAATGGCTAGAACAATCAGAATTAAACCTTGCCATGAAACATGAATAAGGAGAATGGCTAAGCCGATTAAAATAAATAGAAGTGAATTGAGGAAGTGATCGATCATTTCCCAAAAATGATTAAAGTAGTGCCGACTTTGCTTTGAAAATCCGGTATAGCGAGTCCAGTTACCGATTAAAATTCCGGCAACGACCATCGCAAGCGCACCGGAAACATGGAGTAAATTGGCTAACATAAAACCGGCAGTCGGGATAGTCAGGGTTAATAAAATCTCTAATGAACCGTCATCGGTTGCAGAAATTAAATAATGAGCAAGTAAGCCGATAGCAAAACCAAAAGCAATGCCGCCTAACGCCTCTTTGAAAAATAGATGTAATACACCGCCGGCTGTCGGTTCTTGTCCGCCGAAGGCAACGGCAAAAACGGTGGTAAAAATCACTAATCCGATCCCGTCATTAAATAAGGATTCTCCTTCAACCTGCATCGCTAAACGCTTTGGGGCTTTTAAGTTTTTAATAATGGCGAGTACGGCGATAGGGTCGTCAGGAGAGATTAATGCACCGAATAAAATGCAGTAGATTAAATCGATATGCCAACCGAATAATTGACTGATCGCATAAAGCATAAAACCGATAAAAAAAGTAGAGGCAAAGGTAGAGAACAGCGCAAAGGTGGTGATTTCCCATTTTTGGTTTTTTAATACCGGCAATTTAATGCCTAATGCACCGGCAAAAAGTAAGAAACCGAGAATACCGTTTAGTAAGAAATCTTTAAAATCAATTCGTTCTACAACTTTTGTTGCGATTTCATCTAAATTAAACCAATTTAAATATCCTAATAAAACCAATATTAAAGAACCCAACATAGAGGTGGCGGTAATTGCAATGGTATATTGGATATTATCATTGATTTTTCGTGTGATAAAACTGATTAAAATAGCAATAGCGGCAAGAAAGCAGAGGTAGGTGTAAATATTCATGGTTTAGTTCCAAACTAAGAATAAGAAATAGTAGGCATGATTAAATTAAACGTTGTCTAGTATAAGCAAACTGCTATCATTTATAAAGTTCATATTGAAATATATAAAATAATGAAAACGATTAATAAAATTTTTGCATTTTTACTCGTGGTAGGTATTGCAGTCGGAATTTATCTTGTTAGCCAACTTCGTATTTTTGAATCGATTCAAATTGATTTAAAAACGACTGCTCAATTCTCTTTTAATCCGACAAATACATTTTGTTTTTCCCGTGAGGAATCGATTCCTACTTTAGCGAAAAAACACTTTCGATTATTAAGTTGGAATATTCATAAAGGTTCGGATCAAGGTTGGCAGCAAGATTTAGCCCATTTTTCACAAGATCAGGATTTTGTTCTTCTACAAGAAGCCACGCCCGAACAAAATTTGTCTTCATTTTCCACCGCACTTTTTATTTCAAGTTTTTCTTATAAAGGGCGGCAATCCGGTGTGAAAACCTTTAGCCGTACTGTGCCAAAAAGTTATTGCGGCATTGCCGAGCCAGAACCTTGGATTCGTATTCCCAAAGTCGCCGGTGTGATGACATTCCCATTGAATAATGGTGGTGAATTATTCGTGATTAATGCCCATTTAATCAATTTTGAGTGGCAGCCCGACGCCTACCGCGCACAATTGGAGCAGATTTTTTCTTTGATTCCGTCTTATCAAAGTGCGGTCATTTTAGCGGGCGATTTTAATGCGTGGAATGCAGAACGAAAACAAATCCTCGATGAATTTATGAGAAAAAAGGGGTTAAATGAAGTGTCTTTTTCTCAAGATGAACGGGTACGATTTTTTGATTATCCGTTGGATTATGTATTTGTCAGGGGGATGAAAGTCTTAACCGCAACATCGAAAAAAGTTGCCTCTTCCGATCATTCTCCGGTTTGGCTAGAGTTCATTTTAGAGTAAGCAAAGGCAACGATTGAGCATATTGTCAGCGAAAAATATTGTGAAAATTAACCGCACTTTTTGTTTAAATTTTGTGCTCTCTATCACAATATATTGTAAAAACAGTGAAAAAATATATCTCATTTTAACTGAAAAATGATACAGTTAGTGCCATCTGACTTTTTGTCATTTATCGGAAGAATGAACTTGAATTCATTCAATAAAATCATCAACCCAATCATCAAACAGAGGGAAACAGTATGTTAATTGGTGTACCAAAAGAACTGCTTGATAATGAAGCGCGTGTGGCGGCAACGCCAAAAACGGTTCAACAAATCCTGAAATTGGGCTTTGAGGTTATCGTTGAACACGATGCGGGCTTTAAAGCAAGTTTTGAGGATCAAGCATTTTTAGACGCAGGTGCAAAAATTGGTACGGCGGCTGAAATTTGGCAATCGGATATCATTTTTAAAGTAAATCCGCCGACAGATGAAGAAATTGCTCAAATGAAAGAAGGCGCAACGTTGGTCAGTTTCATTTGGCGTGCGCAAAATCCTGAGTTAATGCAAAAATTAACAGCGAAAAAAATCAATGTGCTTGCAATGGATGCCGTGCCGCGTATTTCTCGCGCACAAGCCTTGGACGCATTAAGTTCCATGGCGAATATTTCCGGTTACCGTGCGGTGATCGAGGCGGCACATGAATTTGGCAGTTTTTTCACCGGACAAATTACAGCGGCAGGTAAAGTCCCGCCGGCGAAAGTGTTGGTGATTGGTGCGGGGGTAGCCGGTTTAGCTGCGATTGGGGCGGCAAATAGCCTTGGTGCGATTGTACGTGCATTTGATTCCCGTCCGGAAGTAAAAGAACAAGTTCAAAGTATGGGCGCAAGCTTCTTAGAAATTGATTTTAAAGAAGAAGGCGGCAGCGGTGATGGTTATGCGAAAGTGATGTCGGAAGAATTTAACCGCCGAGCAATGGAACTTTACGCAGAGCAAGCCAAAGAGGTGGATATTATCATTACAACGGCTGCGATTCCGGGTAGACCTGCGCCACGTTTAATCACCAAAGAAATGGTGGATTCCATGAAAGCAGGTTCGGTGATTGTGGATTTGGCCGCCGCAACAGGCGGTAACTGCGAATATACCCAAGCGGGTAAAGTCGTGACGACTGAAAACCAAGTGAAAGTGATCGGCTATACGGATTTCCCAAGCCGCTTACCGACACAATCTTCCCAACTTTACGGCACAAACTTAGTCAATTTATTGAAACTCTTGTGTAAAGAGAAAGACGGCAACATTAACATTGATTTTGAGGATGTAGTATTACGCGGTGTGACTGTTGTACGTGATGGGGAAGAGATTCCTCCGGCACAAATTCAAGTGTCGGCTCAACCAAAACAAGAGGCGAAAGCGACACCTGTAGCGGAGAAAAAAGAAGCCAAACCGACCAATCCGCGTGTGAAATACGGTGTGATGGCTGGTGTTGGAGTATTATTCCTGTGGCTTGCGTCTGTTGCACCGGCTGCGTTTTTATCACATTTTACGGTGTTTGTATTAGCCTGCGTAGTGGGGTATTACGTGGTTTGGAACGTTAGCCATGCACTTCACACACCATTAATGGCGGTGACAAATGCCATTTCAGGTATCATTATTGTAGGGGCGTTACTGCAAATTCGTCAGCTGTCAGGCAACCTCTTTATTGATGCGTTAGCCTTTGTGGCAATTTTGGTGGCAAGCATCAATATTTTTGGTGGATTCCGTGTAACACAACGTATGTTGGCAATGTTTAGAAAAGGTTAAGGAGAACGTAATGTCTGAAGGTTTAGTACAGGCTGCGTATATTGTTGCAGCATTACTTTTCATTATGAGCTTGGCGGGACTTTCTAAACACGAAACTGCCAAAGCAGGTTGTTGGTTTGGTATTGTCGGGATGACGATTGCACTCGTGGCGACGATTTTTGGCCCGCATTCCGAAGGGACATTTTGGATCATCATTGCGATGATTATCGGTGGTGTAATCGGTGTTCAACGCGCATTAAAAGTGGAAATGACGGAAATGCCGGAGCTTGTAGCAATTCTCCACAGCTTTGTAGGTTTAGCCGCCGTGCTTGTCGGTTTTAATAGCTACGGTTTACACGATATTCCCACTATGCCGAACGGTTTAGATGATGTGCAACAGGCTCAATTCTTGGCAGAACAGGCAACCCTGACGACTATTCACAATGTTGAAGTGTTTCTCGGGATCTTTATCGGTGCAGTAACGTTCACGGGATCAGTGGTGGCATTCGGTAAGTTAAGCGGCAAAATTAACTCAAAAGCATTAATGTTGCCACATCGTCATAAATTAAACTTAGCCGCGATTGTGGTTTCTGTATTATTGATGGTTGCCTTTTTGAACAATCCGGAAAATATTTTCCCTGTGTTATTAATGACCGCAATCGCACTGGCATTCGGTTGGCATTTAGTGGCATCGATCGGTGGTGCGGATATGCCGGTAGTGGTATCTATGCTTAACTCTTACTCCGGTTGGGCGGCGGCGGCGGCAGGTTTTATGCTGAGCAATGACCTATTAATCGTAACCGGGGCGTTAGTAGGCTCTTCCGGTGCGATTCTCTCTTACATTATGTGTAAAGCGATGAACCGATCATTTATCAGCGTAATTGCCGGTGGCTTTGGCAACGATGTGCAAGTCTCTTCCGATGAAGAACAAGGCGAGCACCGTGAGACTACAGCGGAAGAAGTGGCGGAGTTATTGAAAAACGCAAGTTCCGTCATTATCACACCGGGATATGGTATGGCGGTGGCGCAAGCGCAATATCCGGTGGCGGATATCACCGCAAAATTACGTGAACGCGGCGTAAATGTACGTTTTGGTATTCACCCTGTTGCGGGTCGTTTACCGGGTCATATGAATGTATTGTTAGCGGAAGCCAAAGTACCTTATGACGTTGTGCTTGAAATGGATGAAATCAATGAAGATTTCGCAGATACCGATGTGGTATTGGTTATCGGGGCAAACGATACGGTAAATCCGGCGGCAATGGAAGATCCAAACAGCCCGATTGCAGGAATGCCGGTGTTGGAAGTATGGAAAGCGCAAAATGTGATTGTATTCAAACGCTCTATGGCGGTGGGTTATGCCGGTGTGCAAAATCCATTATTCTTCAAAGAGAATACCCAAATGCTCTTTGGTGATGCGAAAGATCGCGTTGAAGACATTTTGAAAGCCCTTTAAAACAGGCTGAAAATAAACCGCACTTTGGGAAGCTGAAGTGCGGTATTTTTTTGCGTTAAATTTATAACCTCACAAATCTGACCCCACTATGTTGTAACAGTAGTTTTATTGGATCTTCATGATTTGCAACGCTTTTTTCTTTGAGCTTAATTAATTTCATCCGCAAGTGTGCCAATTCATGAATACGTTTAGCAATATCCTTAATATGACTATCCAATAATTTATTCATTTCTTCTGTTCGTTGCTCGGTTTGGTTTTCGAGCGAAATTAAGGTTTTGATTTCATTGAGAGATAAATTTAAACTTCGGCAATTGCAAATAAAAGACAGACGTTGCAGATGATCTTCATTATATCGACGAAAATTTCCATTTGTGCGTTGGGGGGCGGGGAGTAGTCCCTGTTTTTCGTAAAAACGAATGGTTTCTACGGTACAATTTAATGCTTTGGCAAGCTGACCTATTTTCATGATTTTCCTCAAAATTTTGCTTGACTCTAAAGTTACTTCATATTTTATCATTGCTCCCGCTTTTTTAATAATAAGGAAACCAATAAATGCAATTCAAAAAAATAACAATGGGATTAGCCGCACTTTTCACACTATCTGTGGCAAATGCACATAATGTATGGCTTGAACCGACTTCATCACAGGGTGAATATGTGATGAAATTCGGCCATACGGAAACGGAATCCTACCCACAACATAAAATTAAGTCCTTACAAATCATAAATTCTCAAGGAAAATTAACCGCACTTGACTATCAATTCAAAAACGGCGAAGCCTACGTGATCCCCGAATCCAATATGGTATTTATGACATTTAACAATGGTGTATGGTCAAAATTACCAAGTGGTAAATATGTGGAAAAAACCAAACGGGAAGCACCCTCCGCGGAATTTAGTACTAATCCGCTGAAATTGGGTAAAGCGATTTTAAAATGGGATGAACAGTCTTTTAAAGCCCATGATGTCGCTTATGAATTGATCCCGCAGGCGAGAGCCGAGGCGGGAAAACCGCTTGCTATTCTTGTGTTACACAACGGTAAACCGATTCAAGCTATTAAGGTAGGTATAGGTGAAGACGCCCCGTTTAATTTAACCGATGAAAAGGGGATTGCCGAATTTACACCGGTGAAAGGTTACAACAAAGTATGGGCGGAGTTTGAAGAAAATGTGGCGGATAACCCTGATTATGATCGCCGAACCGTTGAATATATGCTGACCTTTGATGCCCAATAAATAGGCGATGCTGTAATGAAAATATTGTCTTTTTTCACCGCACTTTTTCTTGCATTGTACTTACCGAATGTGCAAGCTCATGCGCTTCACGTATTTGCTCAATATGACGGGCAAATCCTTTCCGGCAAATCCTACTATTCCGATATGACACCGGCGGCGGAAACCTATTTAGAAGTGTTTCGTTCGGGAACGAAAGAACCAATTTTAAATTCCAAAACAAATATGAAAGGTGAATTTCGCCTTGCGGTGCCGAATGTGGCTGGGGCGGTATTAAAAGTCGTGGTGGAAGGTGAGGAAGGTCATCATGCCTCTATTGTGGCGGATCGTACATCACCTTCAAATAATCAAACCGCGGATCTGATGCTGCTGCGATCTGATATTAACCAGTTGAAAGATAAAATTTATTGGCGTGATATTTTAGGCGGGATTGGCTACATTGTCGGCATCGCCGGACTGATAGCTTGGTGGAATTCACGGAAAACTAAATAAGGATACTCAAAATGCATTTATCCGAAGGTGTCTTGCATACACCGATTTTATTAGCCGGAGCAGTTCTCGCCGTGATAGGAATTACGATCGGAATACGCCGTTTAGAGGTTGAAAATTTACCGCTCGCAGCACTTTTTGCCGCCGCTTTCTTTGTCGCCGGTACGATCCATATACCGGTCGGCATCGGCAGTGTGCATTTGATTTTAAACGGTATGGCGGGGCTTTTTCTGGGCTGGGCGGTTTTTCCAGCCTTTCTCATCGCTTTATTGTTACAAGTGTTGTTTTTCTCTTTTGGCGGCTTTGCGGTATTAGGGGTAAACCTTTGTTTGATGGCAACGCCGGCACTTATCGCTCACTATCTGTTCCGTTCATTTTTGATGCCTAAAATGCCATTAAAAAGCCGTTTATTTGTTGGTATCGGCGCGGGGATTATCGGCGTAGGGGGAGCAGCCGCATTAGCCTCTTTGGCATTGGTGCTTGACGGAGGGAAAAGTTATAGCAGTCTGGTTGGGTTATTGCTCATTTCCCATATTCCGGTATTTGTGTTAGATAGCCTAATCAGTGTTGGTGTGATTTCACTTCTTTGTAAAATGTATCCTCAAGCATTGAATCGCACGGCAATTGTTTCATGAAAATTCATGCTTTATTTCAACCGCACTTTCGTTTGATCGGGCTTTTTCTCTGGGGACTAATAATTAGCGGTTTAAGTGTTTTTTCTTGGCTTATTACGCTTAATATTAGTGTCATGGCTGTTTTTATTTTGTTGGTTTTAATTCATTCCAAGCCTTTATTTCCCTATGTTAAACGCTGGTTAAGCTTATTGATTTTTATCTTTTTAATCTGGGCGACACTGGTTTGGAAGGTAGGGGAAAAAGGTATTGAAGTTAATATACAAGGAATACGACTTGCTGAAATACTTAGCCTAAGAATGAATCTAGTATTGTTTTCTCTCTGGCTTTTTTTATGGAATATCAACGATGCCATATTGATTCAAGCACTTGGCAAATTACCCTTACCAGAAAAACTCGTACAATTGTTTGTTTTGACGATACGTTACATTGCATTGCTTGGCGAGCTACGACAAAAGATGGATATTGCAATGCGTGCCCGTGGCTATCAAGCCGCATTTAATCGTCGAACCTTTTATGTGACGGCACAGGCAGTGACATTATTATTAATTCATGCCTTATTGAAAGCGGAAACGGCACAAATTGCATTGAAGTGTCGCAGTTTTCAATTTGGTAAAAGGAAAGAAGATGCTGAACGTTAAAGAGCTTTACATTGAACGTAATGGCAAACCGATTATTCAAGATTTAACGTTTCACCTTGAAGAGAAAAAACGCTTATTTATTCAAGGGGAAATTGGTGCGGGTAAAACCACTTTATTACTTGCCTTACTTGGGTTTGTTCCTATTTCAAAAGGGGAAATCCGATTATTTGGAAAAAACTGTCGAAAAGAAAAAGATTTTGCCCCTTTTCGTGGTGTGGTGGGAATTTGCTTTCAGAATGCCGATGATCAACTTTTCGGCCCGACCGTGCTGGATGATGTCGCTTTTGGTCCGCTTAACCAAGGTCACTTTCAAGCATACGCCTATCAACTTGCGGAACAACAACTTGACTGTCTGGGGATTAGTCATTTAAAGGATCGCACGGTGCATACGCTTTCAGGCGGCGAAAAGAATTTTACCGCTCTTGCCGGTGTGCTTGCTATGCAACCTAGAATTTTATTGTTGGACGAACCAACCAATGGCTTAGATCGCAAAAATACGGAAAAACTGACCGCACTTTTGCGTGAGCTTGGGCTGCCTATGTTAATTTCTTCACATTATCAAGGATTTATTGATGAATTGGCGGATGAAATTATCAATTTGTGATCGCCACGAAATCTAAAAAAATCAATAAATCCCGTTGGGAACGCGCTGCAAGCTATCGGGCTCAAATTCCGTTTCCGGATAGATTGGGAGTGACTGAATAATTAGTAAAGATTGACCGCACTTTGTCGCCATAATAAAAAGTGCGGTCAATTTTGTTTTATTTCACCTGATTAATTAGGAATTGGGTGAGTAACGAAACCGGACGACCGGTTGCGCCTTTATTCGCACCTTGTAACCATGCCGTACCGGCGATATCCAAGTGTGCCCAGCGGTATTTTTTAGTGAAGTTAGATAAAAACGCCCCTGCTGTGCTTGCTCCGCCCCAGCGTCCGCCAATATTGGCAAGATCGGCAAAGGGGGATTTAAGCTGTTCTTGGTATTCTTCGCTTAGTGGTAAACGCCAGGCTTTATCCGTAGTTTGTTTGGCGGCATTGAGTAATTCGGTGACAAGAGTTTCATCTTCTGACATTAGCCCGCTGTTGTGTTGCCCCAATGCGACAACGCACGCGCCGGTTAGGGTCGCAACATCGATGACCAGCTCAGGCTCAAAACGTTCTACATAGGTGAGGGTATCGCAAAGTACCAGACGGCCTTCCGCATCGGTGTTTAGCACTTCGACGGTTAAGCCGTTCATGGTAGTGAGAATATCGCCTGGTCGATAGGCATTACCATCCGGTAGGTTTTCACAACCTGCAAGCACTCCAATCACATTGAGGGGTAAGTTAAGTTCTGCAATGGCTTTCATAGTCCCGAATACGGAAGCCGCCCCGCCCATATCATATTTCATTTCGTCCATATCGGCTGCGGGTTTCAAGGAAATACCGCCGGCATCAAAGGTTAAGCCTTTGCCGACAAGCACAATCGGTTTGGTATTTTTATCTGCGGCGTTGTTAAAATGAAGAAGCGACATATAGGCAGGGTTTGATGAACCGCGGGAAACCGCAAGATAAGCATTCATACCTAACTCAGCCATCATTTTTTCATCGATCACATCAAGGGAAAGTGCGGTGGATTTTTCCGCTAAATTTTTCGCTTGTTCGGTCAGATAAGCCGGGTTGCACACATTAGGCGGCATATTGGCAATATCCCGAGCCGCTTTCACGCCGCTTGCAATAGCTTGGGCGTGCTTGATCGCGAGTTGTGCCTGTTGGCAATCCGTGTTGAAAATGAGCGTTTCTAGGCTGATTGGTTCTGCTTTTTTAGATTTGAATTGATCGAATTGATAGTTGCTATGTTCAATGGTTTCAATGGCAAAACGGATGTTCCAGTAAAGATCACGGTTATTGAGTTCAACTTCTGTCAAATAACAAACCGCTTCACGAATAGCGGCATCTTTTAACGCTTTTAACATATTTTGAATCAGTTGCTTATATTGGCGTTCGCTGAGTTCGCCTTTTTTACCGCAACCAATAATTAACACTCGTTTTGCGCTAGTGCCATTGAGGTCGCGTAGCAATAAAGTTTGTCCTAATTTTCCGCTGAGTTCGCCGGATTGTATTAAAGCGTTGAGGTAGCCTTGAGTGGTAAGGTCGATTTCATTGAAACTTTTTGAAAATTCATTGTTCTCATACACACCGATTACAATACATTCGGCAGCTTGTGAAAGTGCGGTTAATTTTGCTTGATATTTCATTTGATTTCCTTATTTTGATTGTTTAAATCAGCGAAAATAAGGTATCA
This sequence comes from Rodentibacter caecimuris, assembly GCF_001019715.1. Classification (GTDB taxonomy): domain Bacteria; phylum Pseudomonadota; class Gammaproteobacteria; order Enterobacterales; family Pasteurellaceae; genus Rodentibacter; species Rodentibacter caecimuris. Next base: position 144,369 of record NZ_BBXJ01000001.1, on the reverse strand, counting down.
TACGCGGTCGATTTTATCTAGTTTTCCCCTCAATTTTAACGATAAACAATAACGATATAAGATGATTTTAACGCGATATTTAACGAAAGAAGTCTTTAAGAGCCAAGTGGCGATTTTGTTCATTTTGTTGTTGATCTTTTTCAGCCAGCAACTTGTGCGTGTGCTTGGTTCTGCGGCAAATGGTAATGTACCGGCAGATTTGGTTTTTTCTTTACTTGGACTGGGAATGCCGACCATGGCGCAATTAATGTTGCCGTTGTGTTTGTTTATTGCCATTTTGTTGACATTTGGGCGTTTATATGCGGAAAGTGAAATTACCGTGATGCGTGCTTGCGGTGTCGGTCAGCGGATTTTAGTGCGTGTGGCGCTCGTACTGTCTTTGTTTACTGCGGGCTTAGCTGCATATAATGCGTTATGGCTTTCCCCTTGGGCGATTCAAAAGCAAAGCACTATTGTTGAAGAGGCGAAAGCGAATCCAACGATGGGGGCGCTTTCTTCCGGTCAGTTTATCTCCGGCAATAATAATTTTGTGTTGTTTATTGATAACATTAAAGGTAATCAAATCAATGAGGTTTACCTATTCCAAACTGCACCAAAAGGACAAACCAAACCTTCTGTCATCACTGCGGAAAAAGGGGAATTAAAAGCCTTGCCAAATGGCGATCAAATTCTGAATTTGCAAAATACACAACGGGTGGAAGGCACAGCTGCGTTGCCGGATTTCCGTATTACACATTTTGATAATTATCAAGCTTACTTAGGATTTCAAGCTACTGATAGCAAATCTGATGAAGCCGCTGCGCTTTCTTCTGAAGAATTAGTGAAACAAAATAGCATGGCTGCAAAAGCCGAATTACATTGGCGGATTAGTCTTATTTTAGCCGTGCCGTTAATGGCATTAATTGCTGTGCCGTTAAGTAGAGTGAATCCAAGACAAGGGCGTTTTGCGAAAATTCTGCCTGCATTATTGCTTTATCTTATTTATTTCTTGTTACAAAGCTCATTGAAATCTGCCGGTTCGGCGGGAAAATTAGATACGGCAATTTTTATGCCTACCGTAAATGTTATCTTTTTATTGATTGGGATTGTATTAAATACTTGGGATAGTGCCATGATGTATAAATTCCGCCGTCTTTTTAGCCGAAAAGGGTAAGCCAAATGATGAATACCTTAGACCGTTATATTGGTAAAAGCATTTTAGGGGCTATTTTTGCAACGTTGCTCATGCTTGTGGGCTTGTCTGCCATCATCAAATTCGTGGAGCAGTTCCGTAGTGTCGGTAAGGGAACTTATGATGTATTGCAAGCGGTTAGTTTTACTTTTTTAACTATACCAAAGGATGTGGAAACATTTTTCCCTATGGCGGTATTATTGGGGGCGTTGATTGCTCTTGGTAACTTGGCTAGTCGTAGTGAACTAGTGGTGATGCAATCAGCAGGTTTCTCACGTTTTAGAATTGGATTGGCAGTGATGAAAACTGCCTTACCATTAGTGATTTTAACAATGGTGATTGGTGAATGGGGCATTCCGCAAACGGAACAGTTTGCCCGTGATATGCGCGCCCGAGCGATTTCAGGCGGTTCAATGCTTTCAATAAAAAACGGCGTATGGGCGAAAGACGGTCAGCGTTTTGTTTTTGTGCGTAGCGTAACGGATAATGTTAAATTAAACGATGTTTATATTTACACCTTTGATGATAAGCGACATTTAACGCAGTTAAAACACGCCAATCAGGCGACCTATTCTTTGGAAGAAAACAAGTGGAAACTGCATCAAGTAAACGATTCGACGATCCAAAAAGAAAGTATTGTCACGACAAATCGTTTAACCGAATCTTGGGAAACCAATTTAACCCCGGATAAATTGGGGGCTGTATCATTGCGTCCGACCTCGTTGTCTATCAGCGGATTATATGAATATATCCACTTTTTAAAAGAAACCGGGCAAGACGCTCGGCGCTTTGAATTAACTTTTTGGCGTAAAGTTTTTCAGCCGATTTCTGTCGGTGTGATGATGATGCTTGCCTTATCCTTTATTTTCGGATCTTTGCGTAGCGTGACGGCAGGCGCAAGAATTGTAACGGGAATTTGTTTTGGTTTCTTGTTTTATGTGGTCAATGAGATTTTTGGGCAAATGAGCGTTGTTTATAATATGCCGGCAGTGTTTGGCGCATTAATCCCAAGTTTGTTATTTATTGCGATTATCTGGTGGCTATTAAGTCGAAAACGGGATTAATTTTAGCAAGGTAGATAGCATAAAAAGTGTAGTGTGGTTAATTTCAAATGAATTTTAAAACTTACTTGAAGGGAATTTGTTTTGGTTTCTTGTATTATGTTGTAAACGAGATTTTTGAAGAAATGATCGTCGTTTATAATATGTCGGTAAGATTTGGCGCATTAATCCCAAGTTTGTTATTTGTTGCGGTTATCTGGTGGCTATTAAGTCGAAAACGGGATTAATTTTAGCAAAGTAGATGGCATAAAAAAGTGCGGTCAATTTCAAATGAGTTTTAAAACTCTTATGAAATTGACCGCACTTTTGTTTTGGTTGGTTAGTCCTCTTTAAAGGCAAGCATCATTTCTTCTGCTTTTTTCACCATTTGTTCCGAGCCGACAAATAACGGTATGCGCTCGTGTAATTCTTTCGGTTCAATATCTAAAATTCGACGATAACCGTCAGTGGCTAATCCCCCGGCTTGTTCAGCCAAAAATGCCATAGGATTGCCCTCATAAAGTAAGCGGAGTTTCCCTTTTGGATAGTTAGTCGCGCTAGGATAAATATAAATTCCGCCTTTTAATAAATTGCGGTGAAAATCGGCAACAAGAGAACCGATATAGCGTGAAGCATAAGGACGTTGTGTCGCTTTATCTTCTTCTTGGCAATATTTAATATATTTTTTCACGCCTTGTGGGAATTTGAGGTATTGCCCTTCGTTGATGGAATAAATACGCCCGTCTTTTGGCATTTTCATATTTTCATGGGATAAACAGAACGTGCCGATAGAGGGATCATAGGTGAAACCGTTCACGCCATTCCCTGTGGTGTAAACCAACATAGTAGATGAACCGTACACAATATAGCCTGCCGCAACCTGTCTATTGCCGGGCTGAAGGAAATCTTCCATCGTTACTGGTGTGCCAATAGGGGAGATTCGACGATAAATAGAGAAAATTGTCCCGACGGACACATTGACATCAATATTAGAAGAACCATCAAGGGGATCGGTTAAAATCACATATTTCGCATTACGTCCGCGTTCCGTATCAAAGGCAATAAAACTTTCTTCTTCTTCGGAGGCAAAGCCTGCTACTTCTTCACGTGCCATAAGAGCGGCTTTCATCGTATTATGAGCAAAGAGATCGAGTTTCATTTGGCTTTCACCCTGCACATTTTCAATGCCGGATTGACCTAAAATACTGGTGAGCCCTGCTTTATTGATATCACGATGAATGATCTTAGCTAATAAACGGATCGACGATAAAATCCCACTTAGTTCTCCTTTTGCATTAGGGTATTCCGCTTGACGTTCCACAATAAATTCACTTAATGTTTTCATACTTTTTCCTTCTAACAACGCTTGTGGTAATTATATGATATTTAAAATTTTCACAAAAAAGACAATTTTCAATAATGAGATCTCGATCACAAAATTTTATATTTTCAAAATAGGGCAACGTAGCGGTAGGAGAGGCTGAGTTATTATTTATTGGTTGAGATGTCTTGCTAAATGAATATCAACAATATCCACTAAATGTTTGAGAAAAGAAACATCTTGTCCGTTATGAAAACGTTGTGTATCACGTGAGCGAAAGAGCAACATTGCGCTGGGTTTGTGAGTATCTTTTAGACCAAACAGGCAGCAAGCCACAGAACCGATGGGCAATTCTTCCGGTAAAAATATTAAAGATTTCTCTTTACCGCTTAATTCACCCAAATAAAATTGGCGTAATCCTAAACGTTCCAAACGAATAATTTCAAAGGCTTTACGATCAACCCAATTATGCGAGGGGATACTTTCCGTTTTTTTCCAACTATCGGTAAATAGAAGAATTTTAGCGCCCTCCAATTCATAAGATTTTGCCCATTGATCTAATTTTTTTTCGATAGAACGAAAATCTTGCGCTTGAAACAATTTCTTTTGGAGTGGCATTAAGGCGAAGAAAATATCGGCGTCATGAATAGCCAGTCGGTGTAATTTTTCAAGTTGTGAGGTGAGTGCGGTAATTTGTTGACGCAGTTGGTTTAATTGGGCATTAATGAGTGAAATCGTCCCTTTTTGTGAATGATGAAAAGTCAGTTTTCTTAAGAGTGAAGAATGTCGGGTAAAGAAATCAGGATGGCTTTCAAGGTAATGAATAATATCTTGTTCGTTCATAATATGTGATTCAAAACAGAAGAAAAAAAGACCGCACTTTTAAGTGCGGTCAAAAAATAAGAAGAAAATTATTCTACAAAGGGATCACGTAAAATCATTGTTTCTACGCGATCAGGGCCTGTTGATAGAATATCTACCGGAACTCCGGTGACTTCTTCAATACGTTTGATATAGTTAAGGCAATTTTGCGGTAATTTATTTACATCTGTAATACGGAAAGTATTTTCTTTCCAACCCGGTAAGGTTTCATAAATAGGCTCAATACCTTCCCAATCTTTTGCTGAAAGTGGTGCGTATTCTACAATTTCACCATTTGGCATTTTATACGCCACACAGATTTTAATTTCATCAAAGCCGTCCAATACATCCAATTTCGTCATACAAAAACCGGAAATAGAGTTGAGCTGAACCGCCCGACGAATGGCTACGGCGTCAAACCAACCGCAACGACGCGGACGACCGGTTACCGCACCAAATTCATTCCCTTTACGTGCAATCTCAGCGCCTACATCATCGAATAATTCGGTAGTGAATGGACCTCCACCTACGCGGGTACAGTAGGCTTTAATAATACCCAATACATAATCAAGATTACGAGGACCAAAGCCGGAACCGGTTGCAACGCCACCTGCCGTGGTGTTTGAACTGGTTACAAACGGGTAAGTACCGTGATCGATGTCTAACATAGTGCCTTGCGCACCTTCAAATAGGATATTGTCGCCGTTTTTGCGTGCAGTATCCAAAATTGTGGTAACATCTGCCACCATACCGGTGATAATATCAGCTACTGCCATGACATCATCTAAGGTTTTTTGATAATCGATCGGCTCAACTTTGTAGTAGTTTACTAATTGGAAATTATAGTATTCAAGAATATTTTTAAGTTTTTCAGCAAAGGCTTTTTTGTCAAATAAATCGCTTACTCGCAATCCGCGACGGGCGACTTTATCTTCATAAGCCGGCCCGATACCGCGACCGGTCGTACCGATTGCTTTTTTGCCTAGTGCTGCTTCACGGGCATGATCCATGGCAACGTGATAAGGGAGAATCAAGGGACAAGCCTCGGAAATCAATAAACGCTCACGAACATTGATACCACGGTTTTCAAGCTCGCCCATTTCTTGCATTAATGCCGCAGGTGAAAGCACCACGCCATTGCCGATAAGACAGGTTACATTTTGGCGTAAAATACCGGATGGGATCAAACGCAATACGGTTTTTTCACCATTAATAATAAGCGTATGTCCTGCGTTATGACCGCCTTGATAGCGCACAACATATTTTACGCGATCAGTTAACAAGTCAACGATTTTACCTTTACCTTCGTCACCCCATTGAGCGCCCAAGATAACGACACTTTTTCCCATAATTTCCACCTTTTAAATTTGGTTGATTGATCAAATGAAATGAATAGCCGGATGTTTTTTTATTCTTTTTTATTACCCTAAAAATTAAATTCTATACTTTAATTGAGGGATGAATATTAATTTAGAACGAATCACGACCCGCTATATTAAACTATTCTGCTGTGACTTTCTAGTTTTGCTACGCCTACGCCTTCAATTTAACGGTGAATTAATGGCTTTTCGTTCACTGCGAAATAAAATCACGAATAACCCTATCAACAGACCGATTCCGGCACCTAGACATCCCCAACTGTTTGACCCTCTTATTTCCATCTGCTGTGGACTTTTAGTGAAATGAAATGCGGTAAAATTCTCGTCAAGCGGATTAACGGATTTCATCATATTGAGTTTTCCCTGCCAATCTTGACGTTCCACGCTATTACCGTAAGGAATATTGCCCAAATTGAGTTCTGCTGCGGTTTTTACTTGAGTAAATAAATTTTTCCATTGGAGAATGAGGTCGGCATACATCATTTTTCTTGTAATGGTATTACTATTATCAAGAAGTGAGGAAAGCAATGCTTGTGATTCTCCCGCTTCACTTAATGTAATGGTAATTTTTCCGGTGTTATAACTGAGCGGCTGGAAGTGGGTATTGTTGATTAAATCATTTAATAGTCGGGCATGGTCTGTCGTGTTTTTACTGATTTTTTGCTTGTAATAGCTTGAGTTTTCCCAAAAGTGTTTTAAGTTATCATAAGAAACCAACTGTTTGGTAAAATTTTGATAGACTAATTCGGTAACTTTACTATCCGTTGTATCTTTCCCTTGCATGAGTTGGTACATAGAGTGGAGGGAATAATAATTGCCCAGTTCGGATAGGGTAGGATGAGTGATTTCCACTTCTGTTTTCCATTTTGCGTTTAGCCAATAGCCTGATGCATAGCCGATTACACCACAAAGTGCGGTTGAAATGACGAGTGTTTTTAGTGTCTTTAAATATGACATACTATTTTTCCTATTCGTTTTTTATTGAGATTTTATTTTAAGGTTCCCCTCCTTTCTGCATTATTTACAGCTTAGTAAGAACAAAAGGGTAACAATATTGAAGTCACATTTTGATTGGTTCAAAAGTGACTTCATTCAGGTAACGGGTATTATTCAAACAACGATTTATGTAACGAGCGAACCACCTCATCGGCGTGTTCACTCTGTACTAACATACAGATATTATTAGTACTGGCTCCGTAGCTGATCATACGAACATTGTAAGATTCCAGCGTTTCAAAAATACGTTTTGCGATACCCGACGCAATATGGAGTTCGTTTCCGATAAGTGCGACAAGGGATAAACCGGTATCGACTTTTACCGTACAATATTGGCTTAGCTCTTCCAACAATTCGCCTGAAAGTAATGTTGTACCGGATGAGCTTGAGCCTGTTTTATCAAGCGTTAAAGCAATGCTTATTTCCGATGTGGTAATGGTATCTACGGAAATTTTGTGTTTTGCCAAGATACTGAATACGTTTGCCAAGAAACCTTGGGCGTGTAGCATACTCAGGCTGGAAAGGGTCAATAACGTTTGATCTCTGCGCAATGCAATCGCACGGAAAGTCGGTCTGGGCTGCGGATCGCGGGTTACCCAAGTTCCTCCGTCTTGTGGTGCTTTGCTTGAACCCACATATACGGGAATATTGCTGCGAACGGCAGGCAATAATGTTGCCGGATGAAGTACTTTGGCGCCGAAGGTTGCCATTTCCGCAGCCTCTGCAAAACTCATTGTATCAATGCGTTGTGCTGTTGGTACAATACGGGGATCCGTGCTGTAAATGCCGGCAACATCAGTCCAAATTAATACATCTTTTGCATTTAATACCTCGGCTAAGAGTGCAGCGGAGTAGTCGCTACCGCCACGCCCCAATGTTGTCGTTTTCCCGCCCGGTTCACGACCGATAAAACCTTGGGTAATGATTAATTCACCACGGTCAATCAATGGTTTTAAAATATTGTCGCTATTGCGTTGGGTTTTTTCGTCATCCGGTACAGCTTTGCCAAAATGATTATTGGTTGCCACAATACTACGCATATCTATCCAACTCGCACTTTTATTTTGTTCACGCAAAATTTCAATAAAAATTTGTGTTGACATCATTTCGCCGTGGCTGATTAATTCGTCTGTCAAGGCGGTTGAGGTAGCAAGGCTTGCGGCTTCGGAAAGATATTCAATATTCTCAATATATTTTTCAATGATTGGTCGAACAAGAGAATCGTCTTTCAGTTCGTTTAAAATATTTTCTTGAATTTGACGTACTTCCCCAACTAATCTTCTGCGTTTTTCCGTTTCCACACCATTGGCAAGTTCCACCAAAAGATTTGTGACGCCGGCAGAGGCTGAAAGGACAACAATGCGCGTGTTTGGATCATTAATAATAATTTTTGCACAGGCTGTCATTGCTGCGTAGTTGGCAACGGAAGTACCGCCGAATTTAGCGACAGATAAATGAGACATAAAATATTCTCCTGTTAAATGAATGTTCTAAGTATAGTGTTTGCAAAAGCATAGAAATAACGATTTAGTCAAACATTGTCAAATGGATTTCATAAAAAGCCGGTTAGATTTTTCATTCATTATCAGGAAGTGGGAGAGGCTCCGGTTTGCCTAGAAAATAAGGTTGAATACCAATTGCCAAATCAAAGATTGCTTTCAGGCGGGCAAAGGTTTCTCGAATACGTGTACCGAAATAGACATCGGGCTGTTTGGCGGCGAAACAAATCGCATCAATATCATAATATTTGGCGATAAACAGGGCTCGCTCACAATGAAATTTTTGGCTGATAATAATATAAGAAGGGACTTGGAAAACTTTATTGGCACGCACCACAGAATCTAATGTACGGAAACCGGCAAAATCCAGGAAAAGACGATCTCTCGGCACATTCATTTTTCGTAAATCCCTCAACATTGTGCGCGGCTCATTATATTGTAATGTCCGATTATCACCACTGAGCAGAAGATAACTCACTTTTTGATTTTCGAGAAGTGTTTTTGCCGCAGTAAGACGATTGGTGTAGTAATCGTTGGTTTTGCCGGTAGCAACATATTTTGATGTGCCGAGTACGACTCCGTAAGGGCGGTAGGGCAATTTATCCACTTTTTCAAATACGCTGTCACGAACATAGAAACTGATAGATTGATCGATTATCAGACAAGCTAAAAGAAAAGATAGGCTCACGCAGTACATCCGGCGAATCATTTTTTTTAAATGAAAACGATGCCAAAGGGAAAGTGCGGTCATTTTGAGAGATAATTTTGAATCAATCATGTAACTAAAATAATGAAAACTTGAGGTAAGTTCAAGCTGAATTTTGTGTTCACCGCTCACTATGTTGGTTTAGCCGTTTAGACGGCTAAAATTTCTTGACAAAGATAATAAGCTGTTGATAATTTGAAACATCTTTAATTTCACGCAGTAGGTTTTCAATGTCGTCTGTCCAAAATGTGGTGCTTTTTCAAGATAATCCGCTACAACTTATGTTGGGCGGTGAAATTTCGCTGATTAACGTGGCTTATCAAACTTACGGGACATTGAATGCGGATAAAAATAACATCGTGCTAATTTGCCATGCGCTAACCGGGGATGCGCAGCCTTATTTTTCGGATAAAGAAAAAAACGGCTGGTGGCAGAATTTTATGGGCGATGGTCTTGCGCTAGATACTTCCCGTTATTTTTTTATTTGCTCGAATGTATTGGGCGGCTGCAAAGGCACGACAGGGCCGGCTTCCGTTAATCCTAAAACGGGCAAGCCTTATGGTAGCCAATTTCCGAATATTACAGTACAGGACATTGTGCATGTGCAAAAAGCACTGTTAGATCATTTAGGCGTAACACACTTGAAAGCGGTGATTGGCGGATCTTTCGGCGGAATGCAAGCAACCCAATGGGGCATTGAATATCCGGATTTTGTCGATAATATCGTTAATCTTTGTTCATCACTTTTTTTCAGTGCGGAAGCCATAGGATTTAATCATGTTATGCGTCAGGCTGTGATTAATGATCCCAATTTTAATGGCGGAGATTATTATGATGGCGCACCGCCCGATCAAGGTTTATCCATTGCCCGTATGTTAGGAATGCTGACTTATCGTACGGATTTACAGCTTGCTAAAGCGTTTGGACGGGCGACTAAATCGGAAGGAGATTTTTGGGGAGATTATTTCCAAGTAGAATCTTATCTGACTTACCAAGGTAAAAAATTCCTTGAACGCTTTGATGCCAACAGCTATTTGCATTTGCTTCGCGCCTTGGATATGTATGATCCGAGCTTGGGCTATTCTGATGTTAAAGCCGCGCTTTCACGTATCAAAGCACGCTATACGCTGATTTCGGTAACAACCGATCAACTGTTTAAATCCATTGATTTACATAAAACCAAGCAGCTTTTAGAACAAAGTAATGTTTCCTTGAATTTTTACGAATTTCCATCGGTTTATGGGCATGATGCCTTTTTGGTTGATTACGATGGATTTGATAAGTGGATTAGTGAAGGCTTGGCAGGTAAAAATTAAAAAGTGCGGTAATTTCTACCGCACTTTTCTATAGGTAGCTTACAAATTCTTCAACATTCCCGCCACGTGATTCACGTTCAAGTTTTTCCGCCGCCGTACCAAGCATCAATAACGCTACAATTTTGTCTTGTTTGCGACAGCCAAGGGCGTGCCGTAACGCACTTCCATTGATCCATTTTCCCGTAATCCAAACATTATCAAAACCTTGCGCATTGGCGGCAAGTTGAATGCCGTAAGCGGCACAGCCGGCGGTAAGTAGCTGTTCCCAAGTGGGTACTTTTTCCACATCAGGATTAATTTTAGCGATAACCGCAATGACCATCGGCGCGCGATGAGCAAGTTTTTCGGCTTTTTTTAAGCGCTCTTCGCCAAGGTTGAGTTCTACCGAGGCTTCCTTGAGTAAATGTTCTAATTTATCCAATCCTTCATTTTCTATAACAACAAAGTGATAAGGCTGCAATTTGCCATGATCCGGCGTGTGAAGTGCCGCCTGAAAAATTTGCTCAAGTTGGGCTTTGCTTGGTGCAGGGGAGGTAAGTTTTTTATTTGAGCGTCGTGTTGTTAATAGGGTTAATGTATCCATTTGATTTCACAAAGTAAATAAAAGTACGGCGGATTATAGCATAGTTTTTAGCCTGAGTTTATGTTACGCTAAGCGCAATTTTTTCAACCTGTTAAAACCTTTATGAACCCAATTTTCCGAGTGATCAAATTTTGTTGGCATGCGCTAAATTTTATTCGTGATTTAGTGATGAATTTTTTCTTTTTAATTTTCATTTTTCTGTTGGTGACAATTTTCAGTATCACTGCAAATACTAAAAAAAGCGCAGTGAATTTAAATACGGATAAAGGCGCATTATTGCTAAATTTAGACGGTTACTTAGCCGACAATCGTGATGATGCTTTTGGCTGGCAGCAAATATTGCGAGAACTAAATAGCGGGGAGCGTATCCCGACTAAAATTTCAACCTTCGATGTGGTATATGCCATTAATTTAGCAAAAGAAGATGAGAATATTCGAGGATTAGTATTGGATCTCAATTATTTTTCAGGCGGTGATTTGCCAGCCATGAATTATATCGGTAAAGCTATTCAAGATTTTAAAACGTCAGAAAAACCGGTTATTGCATTGGCTAACAACTATTCCCAAGGGCAATATTTCTTAGCAAGTTTTGCCGATCAGATTTATTTAAACTCAATTGGTCAGGTCTCTATTCGAGGACTGGCGCAAGAAAATCTCTATTATAAAGATTTATTGGATAAGCTTGCCGTGACACCGCATATTTTCCGAGTGGGAACTTATAAATCCGCTGTCGAGCCTTTTTTGCGCAATGATATGTCGCCGGAAGCCAAACAAAATATGAATCAATGGCTAAATGGCATGTGGAATAACTATGTGCAAATTGTGAGTGGAAACCGTCATATTTCTGCGGAAACGTTGTTACCGAGTGCCAAACAATATTTGGCAGAATTAAAGACATTGAAAGGCGATAGTACGGCTTATACAAAACAGCGAAAATTGGTAACGGATATTGCCGACAATCTGGAATTGGATAAAAAATTGACCGCACTTTTCGGTAAAAATAGAGAAGGTAAGGTAAATATGATTGGTTTTTCAAATTATTTATCCGGTTTTGAGGATCGAATGGTTTCATCAATAGATGAAAATAAAATTGCGGTGGTAAACGTTGAAGGGGCGATTATTGATGGCGAAAGCACGGAAGAAGAGGTCGGAGGCGACAATGTGGTGCGCTTGTTACGTAAAGCCTACGATGATGAGCGGGTAAAAGCGGTCGTTTTGCGTGTGAATTCACCGGGAGGCAGTGCTTTTGCTTCGGAATTAATTCGCCAAGAAGTGAATAATTTACAGAAAGTCGGTAAACCAGTGGTGGTGTCTATGGGATCAATGGCTGCCTCGGGCGGTTATTGGATTTCCGCCACCTCCGATTACATTATTGCGGACAAAAATACCATTACCGGTTCTATCGGTATTTTTGGGATGTTACCGACCTTTGAAAATGCAATTAAAAAAATCGGTGTGAATAGTGATGGCGTCGCCACAACTGAACTGGCGGAAAGCTCTGTTTTCAGCCCGCTTTCAAAAAATACGCAAGATATTTACCAATTAGAAATTGAACACGGCTATGATAAATTCTTAGATTTAGTGAGTCGTGGCCGTCAAATATCAAAAACTGCCGTGGATAAAATTGCTCAGGGGCAAGTATGGTTGGGTACGGATGCTTTTAAACATAATCTTGTGGATGAATTGGGGGATTTTGATCGTGCGGTAGAAAAAGCAGGCGAATTGATCAATTTTCATCGTGAAACCGTGATTGAAGATTTTACGGTGGAATGGATGACAGAAGAAGATAGCAGTATGCTCGGTAAATTGTTTCGGGATCTTAAATATAACGCCCAGCAATTTATGCTGACTTGGCTTGATTTACCAAAACCGATTCAACAACTCAAACAGCATTTAAATCAACTGAATAAGTTTAATGATCCTAAAGGACAATATTTGTATTGTTTGAATTGCGGCGGAGTAAAATAATCGAATTTGACGCAATGTTATTTTTAAAGAAAAAGCAGGGAATTCCCTGCTTTTTTATAAAGTGCGGTCAATTTAGAGTTTATTTTTGATTTTTCATATTTGAGAAAATATTCGCAAGTATCGGACCGGATACATTGTGCCAGAAACTGAATAATGCACTGGGTACGGCAGCAATCGGATTAAAGTGTGCCGCTGCGAGTGCCGCCCCTAAACCAGAATTTTGCATGCCTACTTCAATAGCAATCGCTTTACTGTCAGCAGTATTGAGCTTGAATAGTCTTGCTGCGAAGAAACCGATTAAATAGCCTAAGCAGTTGTGTAGAACCACAACACTGAAAATTAATAAACCGGATTCAACAATTTTATCCTTACTTACCGCAACGACAGCCGCCAGAATTAAAACGATTGAAACGACGGAAATAAGCGGGGTAATTTTGCTTGCCTGCACAATAACATCTTTAAATAAGGCACGAATGACTAAACCTAAGAAAATTGGGAAAAGCACCATTTTTAATACCGACATAAACATTGCGGAGGCGTTAATATCTAACCACTGGCTTGCCAATACATAGAAAATTGCTGAGGTAAGCAATGGCGAAAGCAGTGTTGAAATTGTTGTACAAGCCACGGAAAGCGCAGTGTTACCTTTTGCAAGATAAGTCATCACATTAGAGGATGTCCCGCCCGGACAAGAGCCGACCAAAATGACTCCCACCGCTAAATCCGAAGGCAGATTAAAGGCTTTGGCAAGTAAGAATGCGATCGCAGGCATAATAATAAATTGCCCTGCCACTCCAATAAATACCGCCTTGGGATGTTTAGCGACCTCACTAAAATCATTGAACGTGAGAGTAATTCCCATACCAAACATGACTAAACCGAGTAAGTAGGGAATGTAGGGTGCAAAAATTTTAAATTCGGTAGGGAATAAGAAAGCAAGAACAGCGAAAACAATTGCCCATAAAGCAAAAGTTTTGCTGACAAATTGAGTTAATTTCAGCAATGTTTGCATGGATTTTCCTTATTGTAATGTAACTAAAAGAGTGATTGATTCTAAAGATGTTTTTCTTTCAAATCAATTATCCATCGTCGGACGAATCCATGAGCTTTCATTAAGTAATCGACCAAAGTGACTTTCTACCAAACGTTCCGTTATAGTCGTTTGGGGCCGACAAAATAGATCTTTAGGTTTACCGTATTCAACCATTTTTCCTTCATCCATGACTAATACATTATCTGCAATGTGTTTAATCAGCCCTAAATCTTGCCCCACATAAATATAAGCAACGCCGAGGCGGGCTTGAAGATCGAGAGAAAGATTCATTAATTGGGCGCGAACGGATGCATCAAGGGTACTGAAAGTATCATCGACAATAATAATTTCCGGCTCTAAAATAAATGCTCGGGCCAGTGCGACCCGTTGCTTTTGACTGGCAGAGAGATTTTTAATTTTTAAATTCGTATAATCGGGATAAAGCCCGACCATTTGGAGGGTTTCAAAAATTTTTTGATTACGGGTTTCTTCATCCCAATCGGTTGTTAAGCGAAGCGGGGTGTCTAAAGCTTGTCCGATATTTTGGCGAGGATTAAACGCAGAATTCACGTCTTGGAATACCATACGAATATGTTGGGTTCGATAGTGTGAATCCTCAACGTTAAGAGTTGTTCCGTTAAACTTTATTTCACCTGAAGTTGGTTTGAGCATGCCGGCAATCATTTTGACTAAGGTAGATTTTCCCGAACCGTTTTTACCGATAATAGCGAGAGTCTGTTTCGGTTCAAGATTAAAACTCACTTTTTCTACGGCATTAAACACTCTTGAACCAAACCAATGGGCAGGGTCATTAAAGGTTTTAGACAATTCAATTACTTCCAATAATGGCATAAATTATTCCTTACTTGGCTCAGTGGATAACGTTAGCGGTGAATTGGCTAAGGTTTCCTTTAAACGTTTTTCCCTAAGATTAATTGGAAAGTGGCAGGAAAACTCATGTTGTTTAATACGATGACGGGTGGGTTTTTGCATACATTCTTTTTGTGAAAACGGACAACGAGGCCCGAAACGGCAGCCCATCGGCATTTGTTCTAAAAGCGGTACGGTGCCTTCTAATGTGCCTAATTTTGTTTTAAAACCAAGAGGTTCGGTAAAATCCGGTACAAAATGAATTAATGCTTGCGTATAAGGATGATGCGGCGATTCCAACAATGTTTGAGTCGGTGCCGATTCGGCATTTTGACCGCAGTACAGCACAGACATTGTGTGGCAAAGATCGCTAATGCTACGAATGTCATTGTTTGCTAGAAGAATACTTGTTCCCTGATTTTGATTCATACTGGAAAGCAAACGGAAAACTTGATTGGCTGTGATCGATTCTAACGTATTGGTCGGTTCATCCGCGATTAATAAACGGGGTTGATTTGCCACGGCAATAGCGATCATCACCTTTTGTCCTTCACCCTCCGTGAGATCGTTCGGATAACTTGCCATAATTCCTTGATGGTCTTTTATTCCGACACGGTGTAATAATTCAATGGCGCGGCGTTTTTTCCAACCGAACCAATTCCACCATTTTCCACGATATGTCCAGTTTGGAATGCTCTGAATGAGCTGTTTTCCAATTTTTTTGCTGGGATCTAAACAGGTAAGCGGATCTTGAAAAACCATAGAAACTTCTTTTCCAATGAGTTTTCTACGCTGCGCCGGTGATAATTTTAACAGTTCTACATCATTGAAACGAAAGCGATCTGCCGTGATAATCCAATCTTCTTTTATTGAGTTTGCAATGACTTTGGCAATCAAACTTTTGCCTGAACCGGATTCTCCCACTAACCCTAAAATTTCTCCTGCGTTGAGGGTTAAATTCACACCGTCAACGATTTTAATTTTGCCGGTTGGCGTTTTAATTTCAATGTTTAGATTACGAATATCCAGGAGTACCATAATTATTGATAATATTGGTTAATGGCTTTACATAAGCCGTTGGTAAACAAAATGCTTAATAAAATAGTGATAATAATTGCAAACCCGGGTAGTAATACCGTCCAAGGTGCAAGATGAAGCAGTTCCAGCGAATCTTTTATCATTGCCCCCCATTCAGGCATTGGGCGTTGCGCGCCAAGGGAAATAAAGCTCAAAGCGGTAATGTCTAAAATCGCAATGACAAAAGCACGTGAAATCTCTTGAATGTAAGTGACGGTAATATTCGGCAAAATCGTGCTGCGCAATAATTCAATGTTGGAAATGCCATCAAGTTTTAGTATCACCACGTATTCTTTTTTTAATTCTTGTTGAATTGCTTGGTAAATAGTGTGAATGAAATAAGGCAGCACCGCCAATATGGTCGATACCATTGCATTCATTAAACTGGGTTCCATAAAAGTAGAAATAATGATAGCAATTAACAAAATAGGGAGCGATAGAAAAGCATCAAAAATATGTCCGAGAAAACGCGCTTTAATGCCTCCTGACATGCCGGCTAAAATGCCTAATGTACCGCCGATAACCGCCACAAGAAAAACAACAATGAGTGAAGAACCAAGCGTATAATGCGTTCCCATAATAACTCGGCTTAATACATCGCGGGCAAGATCATCGGTACCGAAGAAAAAGGCGATTTGCCCTTTTTCTACCCAAGAGGGCGGCATTAACTCTTGTCCGACAAACTCCATACTATCGCTATAGGGGGCGATAAAAGGGGAGAAAAGTGCGGTCAAAATTAATAGAAAAAATAAGTAAAAGCTGAATAAGGCGATACGGTTTTTACGAAACTGTAACCAAATTTGATAAATTGATGTGCTTTCACGAAATTCATCAGGTTCTTTATCTTGCATACCAACCTTTCTTATTAAACGGATCGAGGATAAACATCAGGGTTTTTGCCAACGTATCAAGGGTGATAATACAAATTCCCAATACAATTACCCCGGCTGAAATACTGTTGTAGTCTTGATTGCTAACCGCATCAATGAGCCAACGCCCTATGCCCGGCCAACCGAGCACGCTTTCCACCAACATACATTGTGTGATAACCAATGTGAATACACGGGTAATCTGCGGTACCAATAAGGGAAAAGTATTTCTAAAAACATATTTTTGTAAAATTTTCCATTTTGACCAACCACGGGTTAGCGCGGCTTTGGTGTAATTTTGTTGCAAGATATATTCTGCGCGCTGTTGAATAATACGGATAATTTCCATCGTGGGCAAAATACATAAAATCAGTGTCGGCAACGCTAAATGTTGTAATACGCTTTGCACAATTTTGATGCGATAAGGCTTATCTACAAACCATACATCAATCACCGGAAAGCCGCTAATCGGTTTAATTTCATAAAGTAAATTATATTGTCCCGTGGCGGAAATTTCCCAGCCGTAAACCGCCGCCGCATAAAGTAAAATCGGCGCAAGCCAGAAAACAGGGATAGATAGCCCCACATAAGAGAGCGTTTGCAGGCTCTTTGAAAAAATACCCTGACTATTAACCGCACTTAGAATGCCAAGAGGAATACTTAAAATTAAAGCAAGTAGCAGTGCGGTGAAGCAAAGCTGCAAGGTGGGCGGCAATACGGTAAAAATCAAGGATTTTAAAGATTGCCCGCCATTATAAGTAATACCGAAATCCCCCTGTAATAAAGAGCCAAGATAGTGAAAATAAGCACTATAAATACTCTTTGTGACAAGGGCCGAATTAAGCGGATCACGCATTAAAATCGCGAAACTAAGTAAGGTTAAAATAAATAGCAATAAACAAACCCAAAGGAGATGACGTAGCACTGACCACAACATTATTTTTTATCCTTTGCAAAATAGAGTGTCGAAAAATGCATACTGCCGAAAGGGCTCATTTGCACACCTCTTACCTTACCGTTTGCCACTAGAAAACGTTTTGCACTGGCAATAGGCACAATCGGTAACTCTTTTAATATCAGCTCTTGTGCAAGATTATAATTCTTCGCACGTTCTTGTAATCGTGTACTGGAAAGGGCATTGTCCATCAGTTGGTTAAATTTGGGATTGCACCAATTGGATAAATTCGTGATGTCATCTTTGGTGTCACAGCTTAAAATTGGGCGCATAAAACCATCGGGGTCTAAATTTCCGGCAAGCCAACCGGTGAGAATCATATCGTAATCCTCTGTTTTTTTAGCAAGTTGATCGAGCAAAAACACTCGCGTAACCGACCGCACTTTTACCTTCACACCGGCTTGAGCCAAGTCCCATTTAATGAGTTCCGCCATTTTTAGGGGAGACGGATTATACATCTGTTCTTCATTTAATACCCACATATTCAGCTGAAGATTTTTACCCGATAGGATATTTTTCGCCGGTTTGGGGGCGTAATCAAACTCAAATTCTGGCGTATTGACACTGGATGCCCAAGATACATTCGGAATAATATTATTCGCGACAGTAGCCGTGTTGTGATAGATATTGCGTATGATACGTGCGCGGTTAATACTTTGAGAAATCGCTTGGCGAATTTGCTTGTTTTGCATAAGCGGTTTATTAAAATTAAACGCGAGATAGGAAAGATTCATCCCATCTGTCGATTGTAAGTAATAGCGTTCGTCATTATTGTGTAGTAAGCCTAATTGGCTGACTTCCGGATAAGCCGCAATTTGGCATTCATTATTGAAAAACTTGATCAGCCGAGTGGTTCGCTCAGTAGATAAATCAACCAGAATGTGTTTGATTTTAGCATCTTTGTTCCAATAGCTATCGTTGCGTAATAGTCTGACATATTGATTATAGACATAGTTTTGCACCTGATAAGGCCCGGTACCGACAGGGTGGGTATCCAATTGTGCAAGGTTATTGTCCGCGTTTAATTGATAGGCATATTCTTGCGAGAAAATAATCGCATATTGGCTGGCTAGATGAGACAAAATCGAGGAATCCGGCTCAAATAATTCAATTTTTACTTGGTAAGGATTGACCGCAGTAATAGATTTTATTTTTTGGTTTAATTTTATGCTGTCAAAATAGGGAAAGCGTGCTTTTTTTGCCTGTTCATGAAATACGCGGTATTGTGGATTTTTATCATATTCAAAATTATCTTGATCTAAAATCGGCAAATAGGTGTCATGTCCGAGTACGCGGTTAATGGAAAATACCACATCTTCCGCATTAAAATCACGGGTTGGTGTAAACCATGGGGTGTGGTGAAATTTTACGCCTTTGCGGAGATTGATTAGAATCTCTTTGCCATCGGCTGAAACGGAATAAGATACCGCTAAAGAAGGGCTAACCGTTGCACTGTGATTTTTTATTTCAAACAGCTTATTATAAATTTGTTCCGTTACCACATTCATACTGGTGCCGGCGTCCGCTGTTTGCGGATTAAAAGAGAAACCCGATACATTGGTACAATAAATCAACCCGTTTTCCGTTAAACTTTCCGGTACACGCGGTGCCGCTTGAACTTGCGCAAACAGGCCCATATTTAGCAGAAGACAGAAAAATGTCAGATTTCGGCGTAACATAATAAGTGCGTTATGGTAAATTATGGCGCAAATTGTAAGATATATTAGTAAAAATGGCTAGGCTATTGAATGTTTAACATCTTTTCAAAAGAACTCAATCAAATAATTAATCGCGGATTTGACCGCACTTTACGCCTTGCGGTAACAGGGTTGAGTCGGAGTGGCAAAACCACATTTATCACGAGTCTGATCAATCAACTTTTGTCCGTTAATCAAGTTTCACACAACACCTTACCTTTATTTGAGGCTGCCAACGGCGCAATTATTGCGGTAAAGCGTGTGCCGCAACAAAATTTAAACGTCCCCCGTTTTGATTACGAAGCCAATTTAGCCGACCTTTATCGAATACCGCCCCAATGGTGTCAATCTACCAGAGGCGTGAGTGAAACACGTTTAGCCATTCGTTTTCAGCGTCAATCAGGCTTACTTCGCCACCTGAAAGAGCGTGGTACACTCTATCTGGATATCTTTGATTATCCGGGGGAGTGGCTGTTGGATTTGCCTTTGCTGGATTTGAATTTTGAACAATGGTCATTAGAACAAGCGCAAATTCATCAAGGAATGCGCGCCGAGCTTACTCAATCTTGGCTGGAAGATGTAAAAAAATTAGACTTAACTGCGGTTGTTAATGAAGAGGTTTTAGCAAAACTTGCAAAGGCTTATACGGCGTATCTTCATCAATGTAAAGCACAGGGTATGCAGTTTATTCAGCCGGGCAGATTTGTTTTACCGGGAGAATTGGACGGCGCGCCGGTCTTGCAGTTTTTCCCGTTACTTCACCTTACGCAGGCGCAATGGAAAAACCTTAAAAAAGAGGCAAAACCAAACAGCTATTTTGCTGTATTGAATAAACGTTATAATTATTATCGCAATAGCATTGTGAAAGGATTTTACGAAAATTATTTTTCAACCTTTGATCGCCAAGTCATTTTGGCGGATTGTTTAACGCCGTTGAATCATAGCCGCCAAGCATTTTTAGATATGCAGAGGGGGCTAAATCAGTTATTTAAAAATTTTCATTATGGTAAACGGAATTTTTTGAACCGTTTGTTTTCCCCACGTATTGATAAATTAATGTTTATTGCTACGAAAGCGGATCATATCACGAGTGATCAAATACCGAATTTAGTGAGCCTGATGCGACAGTTAGTCCAAGAAGGCGGTCGCCATGTGGAATTTGAAGGCATCGAAACGGAATACACAGCAATTGCCGCAATTCGTGCAACGAAACAAGTCATTGTCAATCAAAACGGTAAACAAATTAGAGCGATTCAAGGTGTTCGTGCTAAAGATAAGCGGTTAATAACCCTTTATCCCGGCAGTGTGCCGAGCAAATTACCGAACCAAGAATTTTGGCAAAAACAACCGCACTTTACGGAAAATGCGGCGCATTTTGAGTTTGACAGTTTTGATCCGCAACCCCTTGAACAAGGTGAGCCGCTCCCCCATTTGCGGATGGATGCCGTGTTGCAGTTTTTATTGGGCGATCGGTTTGATTAAGTTTAGCTGAAACGGCTTGCAATCTCGCTTGTGAGACTATCCAGCATGTCATAACGTTTGCGATACATTGAACGTTTTTTACTGGCGATTTCTTCTAGCGGTTTGCGTTCCACATCAAGGGGAAGTTGCCAATAAAGATCTTGATAGATTCCTTGGTTTTCTTGCCAAAATTCATCATAGTTAAATAAGATTTTACTTCGTGCGGATAGGCGGTATTTCCCTTGAAATTTATGTGGAATACCGATCAAATCACATTGCCAATGTTTTGCTAACTCACGGAATACGTGCATTAACATAAACATTGGGCGAATGCCGTGTAAATCTTTGGTTGCTTGTTTGATTAATTCTTGGGTGTTTCCGTGGCTAGGACCTTGTATGGAGCTAATCAACAATTTATTTGGCGCTAAAAACGTGAATGACGCATCATAAATTCGTTCGTGATTTTGATTACGGATATTGATGGCAAAGTAGCCCTCAAAAGGGTCGATAAAATTTAGACTTAAATTTAGGAAAAGATCATCACTTAATTGGCTTAATAAAATAACCTGCTCTTGCAGTAAACGTTTGCAAAACGGCAAACCTAATTTTTCTTCTGCAATATTGAGATTTTGAGTGATTGCCTCGAATCGCTGTGCAGCAGAAAAACGTTTGTCACAATAGGTAGTTAAAAGTGGATTAAAGCGATAATAATCTTGGGTAAAAAGCGCCTGCCATTGAGGGGTGTTATTTAAAAACTCAATAAGTTGACGGCATTGTTTTTTATAAATAAAACTGTAGGCATAATAACGGCATTTCTCGCGCAACTGTTTTGTTAACGGGCGATCTTTTGAATAAGGATACATTTGAACATAAGTTGGAAAGGAAATCTTAGTTGGTATTGCCATTTTGAACACGATATTAGTTAAAAAGTCACACTTATGTGACGATGGAACGGAAAAAATAGGGCTTATTTTATAATGGAAAAACAAATTTTCAACCAATATGATGAACCGACGGTAGAACGCTTTCAGCCAAAGCAAGAATTTACCAATGTAGAAACCATTTTGGACGAACCTTTAAAAGGGGAATTGCTGGACGAACAATTTAATCAGGCAATGAAACCTCGATCAAAAGGTTGGAAAACGGCGTTAAAATTGACCGCACTTTTATTTGGGGGCGCAACCGTGGCGCAATCGGTACAGTGGGTTTTGACAAGTTTTCAAAATCAACAATGGATTTATTTCGCATTTTCCCTTGTCAGTTTAGTTGTTGTGTTGTTTGGCGTGAAAGCGATCGTGGGCGAATGGCGGCGTTTAGTCTATTTGAAAAAACGTGAAAAATTACAACAACAAAGTCGGTTACTTTGGCAGAAAAATGCGGATGTTTTTGCCGCTGATGGTGAACAAGGTCAAAAACTTTGCTTAGAAATGGCAAAAGGTTTGCAATTAGATGAGCAATCGCCAGCTATTGTTCAATGGCAAAGCCAATTGAATGACGCTTATTCTGCGCAAGAGGTGGCGCAATTATTCAGCCAAAATGTGCTGAAACCTTTCGATCTCAAAGCGAAAAAATTGATTAGTAAAATGGCGGCGGAATCTGCCGTAGTCGTGGCGATCAGCCCACTGTCTTTAGTGGATATGTTTTTTGTCGCTTGGCGGAATCTTCGATTAATCAACAGTATTGCAGATATTTATGGTATTGAACTTGGTTATTTTGCCCGTATTCGCTTGTTGCGTATGGTGTTAATCAATATCGCATTTGCCGGCGTAACCGAGGTGGTGCGAGAGGTCGGTATGGATTGGCTTTCGCAAGATATTACGGCAAAACTTTCCGCCCGTGCGGCACAGGGGATTGGAGTCGGGTTGCTCACCGCCCGTTTAGGGGTGAAAGCAATGGAGTTTTGTCGTCCGCTCGCCTTTCAAGCTAATGAAAAGCCTAAGTTGTCTCATATTCAAAAAGAGCTTTTAACCACAATAAAAGAGGTGGTATTAAATAAAAAAGTGAAAGAAAAGGAATTCCTTTGATAAAAAATAAAGGTTAATTAAAAAGCGTTTTACTTGTAAAAAATCCCAACTATGCTTGAGCGTAATTGGGATTTTCACATTGTTAACAGGATTTAACCTACCAGTTATAAGTTAAATTCGCACTGAATCGGCGTCCTTCACCGTAGTAGCAAGTGCTATAAAAACAACTTGCAACATATTTTTTATCGGTGAGGTTGGATACGTTTACTTGTAGCGCCCAATTGTGGTTAATGCGATATTTCAACATTAAATCAGCTAAGGTTTTTGCCGGTGCTTTAATATTATCCGCTGTGCCGTTTGATGAGGTGCCTATATAACGAATTGCCGCACCGCCAATTAAATTATCAACAAATTGATGGGTGACTTGCGCTGAGGCAGTATGACGGGGAATTAATGCCGGACGGATAACATCGCCGGTTTCTCGAATATCTTTTACGCGATTAAATGTATAACCTAATGTCATTGCGGTGTTTTCTGCAATGTTAAAATTTGCCGCAACTTCCACACCGTTACTTCTTAATTCCTTGGTTTGGAAAGCATTACCTGTCGCACTTGGTGTGAAGGCGTTATCCTGTTTCAAATCAAAGTATGCAACGGAGAACGTTCCATCAATAAAACTGGGCAAATATTTTATACCGATTTCATATTGTCTGCTTTCAGTCGGTTTATATTGTGCGGTTTCCGGCACAAAAGATTCGGAATAATTAAAATAAGGCGCAAGCCCGCTATCCGCTACATACATTAACCCGCCGGAATATGAGGTATGGTTAATTTTGTAACGCTTTTCCCCTTCTTCACCCTTAGCCCGGTCATTGCGTATGCCGCCGGATAAATGCCAGTTACCGATTTTAACTTGATCTTGTAAGTAGAAGCCTAATTGTCGCTGAGTGACATCGTAGTTTGGACGGGCATTATTTGGCACTTGAATGCCATTATAAACGGGCACAAGACTATTGAGTGTGTAACGTGGCGTATAGCTTGCCGGCACGGAATATGGCATATAGTAGCTGTTGTAGCTTCCTTTTGCCGTTAAATATTGATAATCAATGCCTAAGGTCAAACTGTTTTCTACATTATCGAACGTCCAGTTTTTCGTGAGACGGTTATCAATAGAGTGGCTACGTGTGATCACTTCGTTAAATACTGCTCCTTGCCC
Organism: Rodentibacter caecimuris; assembly: GCF_001019715.1. GTDB lineage: Bacteria > Pseudomonadota > Gammaproteobacteria > Enterobacterales > Pasteurellaceae > Rodentibacter > Rodentibacter caecimuris. The sequence goes on along the minus strand of NZ_BBXJ01000001.1, from coordinate 120,387 downwards.
GATGATTGGAAAAACCGTTACGCCGTTTGAGAAAGCGGATTGTTGTTTCACATCCTGTATATTGAATTTGTAATTTTGTGAGAAGGTTAAGCCCTCATCAAACTTATGACTAAATTCGTAGCCCAGTGAATATTGTTTACGATTTAAGGTATCCGTTGTGGGATCACCTAAGTTGGTACGGCGATCAATTTTCCCCAAATTAGTGTAAAGCGTTCCCTGCATTGGGAAAAATCCTGTCGTCGGCACGCCCACGTCTTTTTGTACGCTTGCTAATAAGGTGAGGGAAGTGCGGTTAGAAATATCCCAAGTCAGACTTGGCGCAAAATAATAGTTTTCTAACCAAGTGCCGCGTAGTTCACCTTGTTTTTTGTTGTAGTCGGCCACAAGGCGATAGCGTACATTTTCCGTCGCTTTATTGCTGATATCTGCGCTAATGCCACGTTCGTGACGATTACCTAGCTTGAAATTGACCTCGCCTTTAGGTTCCGTAGTCGGGCGTTTAGTGATTAAATTGATCAAGCCGCCACTTTGTGCCGAACCGTAGGTTAAAGAATCCGCCCCTTTTACCACTTCCACTGTTTCAATACCGTACATATTCGGTGTCCAATGGCTGTAACCTGTGTTATAAACGGCAGAACCGTCAACCGTTAAACGGGTATCCATTCCCCGCATTTTGATCCAATCATTCGTATCCAGATCTGCGCCGTAAACTTGTGATAATGCCCCGGTTTCATAGCGAAGGCTTGCATCAAGTTGAGTTAATGCCCAGTCTTTTAATGTTTCATCATTGAGCACGGCAATAGAACGCGGTGTCATATAGTCAACTTTACCGGTTTTGGCAATTGAACCGACTACGTTGATTTCATCCAATTCTTCCACTTTTTGCTCTTCGGCATAGGCAGAATTCATGGCAAAAATGACCGCACTTGTCAGTGCGCTGTAAACAAAGGTTTTCTTCATGTTGAGTCCTCTATGAAGGTGAATAAATTACGTTAAACTTTTCGCATCATCAGTAAGAAATAAGTGCCGCCCACTAAGGTTGCGACCAACCCCGCAGGAATTTCGTAAGGAAATAAAAGTTGTCGCCCGATCCAGTCGGCAATGAGCATAATGGTGCTGCTGAGTACGGCGGAAAGTAGCAGTTGCGTGCGCGCTTTGTGCACGCCTAAAAAATGGGTTAAGTGTGGGACGAGCAAACCGATAAAGCTCAACGGGCCGATCATTAGGGTGGCAAGTGCAGTTAAAAAGGCACTAAAAATAATCAGTATCCATCGAGTGCGTTTGATGTTCAAACCAAGGGCTTGTGCCATTGAAGTTTGAAGTGATAATAAATCCAGCCAACGGCTAAAAATCAAACTCATCGCCAATAATACCAATGTCAATAAAATAAACGGTATGGCAAGATTCGGATCGGTATTTTGTGTCGAACCCGAAGTCCAGCTGATTAATTGATTCGCACGCGGATCACCGGTGGCAACGGCAAGACGTTGAAGCGTGTCGAACAGTGCGGAAAGGCTGATCCCTGTCAGTAACACTTTTTCCGGCAGCATTCCATTGCGTTGATTAATGGCGGCTAGAATCATTAATGCAATAAAGGCACCGCTGATACCGGCAAGCCAAAACCAAACCGTTGCTTGGGCGGAAAAAATAAAGAGTAGGGCGAGAATGCCCATGCTTGCGCCTGACGATACACCGAGTAATTCAGGGCTTGCCATCGGGTTTAAGGTTAAACGTTGTAATAATACACCGGACAGGGAAAGCAAAATTCCGGCACAGATCGCAATCAATATGCGTGGATAACGTAAAGCGAGAATCTCCAAATCAAAGGCATTATCGGGAACGAGGAATTTCCATTGTGAATGGAATGCGTCTTTACCAAGACAAAGCGCAATAAGCAAACTGACCGCAAATAAGGCAATCATCAACAGGGTAAAGTGCGGTCGATATTGGCGGGGTTTTTGTGGGGCTGCGTCTGTCAAACGTCCGCTATGTGGGAGCGCGCGAAACATCAACCAAAGTAATAACGGTGTGCCAAGTAAAGCCGTGACTGCGCCGGTCGGCAGGCTGATTTGAGCGTAAAAATTGATGATTTGCAAGACTAAATCGGTGATCGCCAATAGCAATGCGCCGACGATAAAAGCAGAGATTAATTGCCACGTTAAGGTGCGAACGCCCAGTTGGCGTACGATAGTGGCAGCGGCTAATCCCACAAAACCGAGCATGCCTACTGCGCTGACGACGGAAGCGATCAAATAAGCGCTCACCACCACGCCGATAAAACGGAGTTTTCCTACCGGAACGCCAAGGCTTTTGGCGTTATTATCATTTAAGGCAAGCATCGTGAGCGGGCGGCGTAAGGTAAAAATTAAGGCAAAACTCACCGCACTTTGCACAAACAATAATTGGCTGTCGTGCCAACTTTCCTGGACTAATGAGCCGGCACCCCATTGTGTCAAACCGCGTGATTCTTCAGGGTAGAACAGCATCATCATACTACTGAAAGAACCAAAATAGAGGTTCACCACAACCCCGGCTAAAATCAATAATAACGGAGACATCGTTTTGCGTGCCGCAAGGATTATCACCAATAGCAGACTGAATGCCGCTCCGGCGAGGGCAATAATGCTTGAACCGTATTCCAATAACGTCGGTGCAAAAATAGCGACTAAAAATAGGCTGAATTGAGCACCGCTGTTAATGCCCAGCGTGCTGTCGGAGGCGAGCTGATTCCCCATGACTTGTTGTAATAATAGACTGGCGAAGGCGAGGCTTCCTCCGGCTAGTAGAGCAATGGCAATGCGTGGAAAGGTATAGCTTTGGATTAACAATAAATCAAGATTATCGGTGAAATAAAAAAGCGCAAAAATAGGATGCCCAATAGGAAGTTGCACATTCAACAAGAAACCGGTAAGCACAATGAAAATGCCACTTAACACAAAAATGAAAGCCAAAGCACGATTTACCATGTTTCACCGCCCTGTAATAAGCCATTTGCAAACACAGTGATAAAACGTTCTGCGGAAGGTAAGGCACCGAATGTCCAAACGGCAGGTAAAATCAAGGGTTCTTTCGCCATCGATAAATGCTGCCATAAGGTATTATGCGTGAGTGCCGAGGCAATATTATTCGGATAGGGTTTAATCACCACAAATCGTGTATTTTTTGACAATTTTGCCAACTCGGTAATCTCGATATTTTGAAAGCCCCAATAATTCACGTTATGAGAATAGGCATTTTGAAAGCCAAGTTGCCGAATCACCGCACCGAGCAGGCTGTTTTCACCATAAATACGCAAATGGCGTGTATCAATAAATTGTACCAACGCCACAGGGCGATCCGTAAAAGGCATTAAGTGCGGTCGATATTCGGCAATTTTTTTCTGATAATTTTCAAGTAAGGTTTGTACGGCTTGTGGTTTACCGATGATCTTGCCGATTTGTTGGGTCGCCGCCACGACGTTATGCCACGCATTTCCTTCTTTATAAAACTCCACGTTGTAGACTTTTCCATAAGCGGATAATTTCTCATTCAACGCCACATAAAAATGGCTATGAATAAAAGTAAGCGGTTGTGCATTTAAGGAATGTGACAAGGTTGAAATCAGTTCAAAATTAGGCTGTAAACGGACACCTAAATCAACTGTATTTTTAGGCAATGCTGGTTCTATCACCCAAGTTTGATAGCTTTTCACATCGCCCACGGCAAGTGGTGCTTCGCCTAGCGCAATTAAGGTTTCCGCCACCGACCAATCCACTGTAGCATAACCAGCCTGAGATTCGCCGGCTGAGATTTGTAGGCTACTGAAAAGTGCGGTCAGAATTGTGAGCATTTTTTTTATAAGGTTTGGCATATTAATAAAAGCTCACAGGACGGTGGGTTTCGGGGTGATCAATGACATTGAGCCCAATGCCGTAAATTTGTTGTAATGAGGCGGGATTGACAATATCGTGAGCATTACCTTGTGCTAATAATTTTCCACTGTGCAAGGCGACTAAATGATCACAAAAACGGGCGGCGAGATTGATGTCGTGAATCACAATAACCACGCCAAGGTTTAATTCACGGCTCAGTTGCTGAATCAGTTGCATGACTTCTACCTGATGAGCGATATCTAAGGCGGCTAAAGGTTCGTCAAGCAATAAAAAGCGGCTTTCTTGTGCTATCAACATCGCCAGCCAAATTCTCGAACGTTCTCCACCGGAAAGGGTATCGACCAATTGATCGGCGAATTTTTCGGTATGGGTAAGTTGTAACGCGCGTGTGACGGCTTGTCTGTCCGCCTCGGTTTCACGCCCAAACAACCCATTCCACGCGTAACGCCCCATGGCGATGAGTTCTTTTGCCGTCATATTGGTGGTTTGTGGCAAATGTTGCGGTAAATAAGCCACCTGTTTGGCAAAATCCCGACTATTCCAGTGCTGAATAGAACGATTATCCAACAAAATATCGCCGCTAGAGAGGCGTTGTTGTCGTGCCATTAGCTTGATTAATGTGGATTTACCGGAACCGTTATGCCCGATTAACCCATAAACCTTACCGTTTTCAAAAGAGAGGGAAGTCGGGTGGAGCAGTGTTCTCCAGGGAATTGAAAATGACGCTTGTCGAAGTTGAAACACAAATTATCCAAAAACTACAGAAATGAGTGCAATTTTATGTGAAAACTATTCTTATTTCAACTTTAGCGACATCACTCACAGTAACGGACTAAATAAAAAGAACAAACGTTCGATGATACGATTGTAAAATGGTCGGGATAGCCATTTTTCTCTGTCTAGACGGTCTGAATTTGCGATATAGCTCTCATGTAGGATCGAAACTTCATTGGCAAAGGCAAGATCTTCTACGGCAAGCGCCAGTTCAAAATTCAAGAAGAAACTGCGTAAATCCATGTTCATTGTACCGACTAAGGCGAGTTTGTTATCGATAAGCACGCTTTTGGTGTGTAATAAACCTGCTTTAAATTCATAGATTTTCACGCCGGCGGCAAGGAGATCGTCAAAAAAAGTACGGCTTGCCCAGCCCACCATAAGGGAATCATTTTTCTTCGGTAGAATAATTGAAACCTCCACGCCCCGTAAGGCGACAATGCGTAACGCTTCGGCAATACTGTGGCTTGGCACGAAATAGGGAGAGGTGATGACAATGCTTTGTCTGGCGGCATAAATTGCCAACGCTAAGCTTTGCGGTGCCAGATCATCGGGGAATGCCGGGCCGGTGGCGATAACTTGAACGGAGTGGGTGTCATAATCATCAATCGGCACAAGCGGACAATTTGGTAAAGATAATGGCAATTCAACGCCGGTTTCAATTTCCCAATCCCAAGCGTGTAGGCTGTTTAACACGGCCGAAACCGCACCGTTAACCCGCACCATAATATCCACCCAATTTCCAACTTTGCTGTTTTGTTTAAAAAAAGCAGGATCGACCATATTCATACTGCCGGTGTAGGAAATTTGATTATCAATGACAATGATTTTTCGATGTTGGCGTAAATCAATCCGACTAAAAAACATCCTAAATAGATTGACATAAAGGGTTTCGACAATTTCGATGCCTTGTTTGCGTAACGCCCGACATGCTTTACCCTTTAGGAAAGGGCGACTCCCTACGGAATCCAATAAAATGCGGATTTCTACCCCTCGTTGTTTGGCATCCAATAAGGCTTGGCTTACTTTTTCTATCATGCCTTGGTTCGACCAAATATAAAAAACCATATTAATGGAATACTGTGCTTGTCGAATATCCTTGATCAGATGGTGAATAATGCTTTCGGGGGTGTCTAGAATATGCAATTCATTGCCTTTGATACAAGGAATGCCGAGACGTTGATAATTCAGATCAAAGAGCGGTCGATATTGCCGATTTTTTGGCATACCGACAAGCGAAGATTGTTGTGATAAATGAGCTAACCATTCACTATATTTCGGGTGTAATGTTTTGAACGCCTTAGCACGTTTTGTACCTAATTTTATCTCGCCAAAAACCAAATAGGCAACGACACCGATAAGCGGCACTAAATAAATGATCATCAACCAAGAAAGCGTGGCGGAGACTGCTTGTTTTTTTACGAGCAAACGCAACGTAACGGAAATCACTGATACCCAAACTATCATTGGGGCAATATAAACCAGTATAATATGTTCAAAACTCATAAAATTTTAACCGCACTTATGGAATTCGAGATTCTTTATCAACATCGTGATTTTATCATTATTTATAAACCTTGTGGCGTAAGCGTACATAAAGATCAGGAAACCGTTGGTCTAACCACGCAAGTGGCGAATCAACTGGGTATGGCGCAAGTGTGGTTAGTACATCGATTGGATAAAGTCACCTCAGGATTATTAATTCTTGCCTTAAATGCAGAAAGTGCGGCTGAATTTTCACGACTTTTTGCTGAACATAAAATACAGAAAACCTACCTCGCGTTAAGCCATCAAAAACCAAAAAAGAAACAGGGGCGGATTATCGGTGATATGAAAAAAGCCCGTAATGGGGCATGGAAACTTTGCCAAAGTAAAGACAATCCTGCGATTACCCAATTTGCAAGCATTAGTTGCGAACCGAATTTACGTTTGTTTATCCTCAATCCCCAAACCGGCAAAACCCATCAATTACGGGTTGCTATGAAAAGCCTTGGCAGCCCGATTTTAGGCGATGATCTCTATGGCAAAAACACGGCTGAAATTATTCACAAACTCGATCACTCGTTTGTTCACCTCTCACGAGGACGTTGGCAAAGCCAACGTTCAAAAAACGTTGTTTTTTGTGACCGCACTTATTTACACGCCGCAAGGTTGGAATTTGAATTTCACGGTGAAAAATTTGATGTGAAGGCAATGCCGAAAGAAGAGGAATGGTGGCAAAAGGAAACTGTGATCGCAAAAATAAATGAAAACCCATTTTTCGGAAATGGCAAAATCCTTGTATAATGTTTCGCAATTTTTACAAACAGGAACTTCAATGAAATTTATTTCTTTTAATATTAATGGCTTGCGTGCTCGTCCCCATCAGTTAGAGGCAGTGATTGAAAAATACCAACCGGATGTGATTGGTTTACAGGAAATTAAAGTAGCGGATGAGGTTTTTCCTTATGAAATTACGGAAAATTTAGGCTATCACGTGTTTCATCACGGGCAAAAAGGGCATTACGGCGTGGCGTTATTGACCAAGCAAGAACCGAAAGCCATTCGCCGTGGTTTCCCGACGGATAATGAGGATGCGCAAAAACGGATTATTATGGTGGATTTGGAAACGGATTTTGGTTTATTGACGGTGATTAACGGCTATTTCCCGCAAGGCGAGAGCCGCTCCCACGAAACCAAATTTCCGGCAAAAGAAAAATTTTATGCGGATTTACAACGTTATTTAGAGCAAGATCACGATAAAGCCAATCCGATTTTAATTATGGGGGATATGAATGTTAGCCCGACAGATTTAGACATTGGCATTGGTGAGGAAAATCGCAAGCGTTGGTTGCGTACCGGAAAATGCTCTTTCTTACCTGAAGAACGTGAATGGTATCAGCGCTTATATGATTATGGCTTAGAGGACAGTTTCCGCAAATTGAACCCAACGGCAAATGATAAATTCTCGTGGTTTGATTACCGTTCAAAAGGTTTTGATGATAATCGTGGCTTACGTATTGATCATATTTTGGTGAATCAAGCATTAGCGGAACGCTGTGTTGATGTCGGCATTGCTTTGGATATTCGGGCAATGGAAAAGCCTTCCGATCACGCGCCGATTTGGGCAGAATTTAAATAGGAATAAAATATGGATATGGCAAATTGGCAGAATTATCGTTCCAGCGTGAATGATATGCCTGCCGTGTTTACCGCAAACATTGAAAATATCGATCGATTTCATGGTAATAATTGCAATAAAATTGTGCAATTTGCCATTAATTATGAGAGTGATGAGAGCGGGCTTCCGTCAGAAGAAGAGTACGATAAACTTATCAATCGTATATTCAAAATTTTGGCACAATTGACCGCACTTCCGAATGTGTTTTTTGCCGGACATTTTATTTGTAACGGGCAGGCTAAAATGCATTTCTATTGTGAACATTCGGAGATTTTGCTTGAGACGTTATCGCAAATTGATTTTGTGGAAGAGGTGAGTGTTCAAGAGGATCCCCATTGGGATATTTATTTTGATTTTTTACTTGCGTCACCGCTTGAAATAAAAATGAATGCCACCGAAGAATTGTTAGGTTTACTGCAAAGTAAAGGGCGTGATTTAAGTGATACTTATTTGGTAGAACATAGTTTTCATTTTGATGAAGAACAGAAAATGTTTCCTTTTATGGATGAATTGAGCTTAGCCGATCATTCCTTTTCCACCTTGCAATATTCCGCACAACCTATTCAGTTTAATGAAGATGATGAGCCTTATTATCTAGTGAAGCTTGAGCAAGAACTATCCCTTGATAATGGCGAGATTTTTGAACAAGTCGAAAAATTTGAAAAATTAGCCCAACAATTTATGGGAGATTATATTGGTTGGGAGTGCGATAGTTTGATGGATGATAATAAGCAGCTGAATTAATTTGCTCTTTGACCTAGGGTAAACGTTACCCTAGGTTATTTATGTATGGATTTAGCCCTTTTGAGTCTGTTTTAATAGACAACGGTTATTTTACCCAAGTTACAATTTCATCCATCGCTTTACGGGATTTCTTCGTAATATCTCGGGCGCGGTAACCAAATGTTGCGGCAACGGATACGCCATATTCATTTGGATCAAACAAGCCTTCTTCAGCAAGCGCCTGATTCATTAAGTCATAATGGAAGCCTTCAATCGGGCAGGAATCAATTCCCATGGCCGCCGCACCGGTCAGCATATTGGCTAGGGCGATGTAAGTTTGTTTACTACACCAGTCGAATAAAGTGCGGTCACTTTCCAGCAATTTCATATCGTTTTCTTGCAGGGTTTTGTATTTTGCTAAGGCTTGTTGTTGCTGTTCTTCTGTCAGCCCTTTACGAACCATCACATCAACAAAAAACGGGCTATCATAGCGCGCGTTTTTCTTCGCCAGTAAAATGACCAGATGGCTACAATTGTCCAACTGATTCATCATGCCCCAGCTAAATGGCTTGATTTTTTCACGTAACGCTTTGTTTTGAATCACTAATATTTTCCACGGTTCTGATCCCACAGAACTTGGTGAAAGACGGGCACATTCTAAAATGGCATAGAAATCTTCATCACTGATTTTTTTGCTGGGATCATAATAACGGGTTGAGCTACGTTGATTGAATAATTCAATAATTTCTTGAGCAGTAAGTTTTACCATATTTTCCTCTCTTTAAAGTTTTTCAGTTCAGCTCTATTTTAGACAAAATGGAATGTCTCAGGCTTTTACCGATTTGGATTAGATGTTAATTAAACATAGTCGATTTTTTTCGGAAAGCCAAGCTCAATGTTTAAAGTGCGGTCTGTTACAACAATATTTTGTCGATTTGCAATAAAGAATCTTGAAGTCATCACTTTCTCTCCGTTATTTAAGAAAATTTCTATAATCGAACGATCCAAGAAAATTTCCACCGTGCGAAGATCGGCGATTTCACAATAGCGTGTCGTATCAAATTTTGCCATTAATTCCGTTTGTTCGGATTGACTGCGATCCAAACAAATTAAGCCGTTTTCATAGGATAAGCCCAAGGTATCGCCTTTTTCATTGGTGAAGAAAGATAATTTGAACGGCAGATTTTTTGCATCAAATTTCAAATAGGCACGATCTAAATGTTCTATCGTGGTTTTTTCTTGCAAAGTTCGTGCGGAAAGTGCGGTCATATTTTCATAAATTTTGGCAATCGGGCGTTGATAGAGCCGATGGTTTTCAATACGCACTTCTCGTGGCATGGTGAGGGCAGAATGCCATTTGAATTTATCCGTTGGATAAGTTAAATCCGGCAAGCCGATCCAGCCAAACATTATCGTGTTTTTTTTATTTTCTAAACCGCCAAAGGTTTGAGGGGCATAGAAGTCAAAACCCTGATCAAGCTCGGCAATGTGTATCGCTTCCAGTACATCTCTGTTTAATTGCCCAATGGCATAAGTAGCGTGATAGTTATTTTGGAATTGATGTGTTTCACGGCCTTTGCCTTGTGGAGACCAGATGAAAATATCTTTATCGGCTAATTTCAGTAAATCAGGGCATTCCCACATAAAAACATTGTGGTTATTAAAAGCAGGAATAGATAATTCGCCGATTAAGCGTGGCGTATCATCCAAATGATTCATTTCAAAAATAATGGCGGTGCCGGTAAGATTTTCACGTTGTGCACCACAGACAAAACGGATTTTTCCTTCTTTTGTGAGGTAAGGTTTCGGATCACGCACGTGTTCGGTATAGCCTTTGGGTGCATTTTCGATTAATGGGCGTTTGCTCAGCAATTTTCCGTCTAAATCAAAAATTGCCAGATTTTGATAAGGCACACGTTGGTTATCACTTGTACGACGGGTATTGCCGGTATAAAACATGGCTAATTTATCGCCTACTTTTAATGCGCCACCGGAGTAGCAACCATGGGATTCAAATAATTCACAAGGAATTAAATTATCGGCAGCTTGATACGTTTGGAAATCATGGGTGATGAAATGTTTCCAATGTTTCATTCCGTGTATAGCATCAAAAGGAAACCACTGATAGAAAAGGTGATATTTTTCGCCATCAAAAATGAGCCCGTTCGGATCGTTTAATAGCCCCGTAGGCGGTGCAAGGTGGTAGGCAGGATAGAAATGTTTATCGCTTTCCACCGTTTTACGTATTGTATCAAGTTCGTCTCGTTCTGCTGCGAGAATACTTTTGTATTTGCCGTTGTTGAAGATAATCATTGTTGTCCTATTTTGGATAAGTTTTGTTTAAACAAGCATAGCGGGCGTTCATTTTTTCCGCCCACGATTTTAATGATTCTATAACGGGATGCTTTGTGGCGTATGTCCAATCTTTACGAAAGAGTAGAAAATCAATAGCGCACACCGTATTTAGCGTACCGATATTGAGCTTTTCACCGAATAAATCAATAGACTGTTGAATGGCTATGAGACTTTGTTCGGTTCGTTGGAAAATTTGTTGATGGCGTTCTATCCACCATTCCGACTGAGGGCGTAGGCGTTTTTCCGGTATAACGGATATTTCATTTTCTAAAATACCATCAGCTAAATAATGTAAGCGGAGAATTTGCCAACGTTGCTCACCCTCACCATAAAGGGAAGGTTGTGAACCTAAATGATCGAGATATTCTGCAATCAACGAGCTGTTATATAGCCATTCATTATTTGCCATTTGAAGTGCAGGTAAGCGCCCGAGAGGGTTAGCTTGATTGTGTGGGGAATGTTGATCCATTCCGCTTGTTGCGTGTAATAATTTAATCTGATTTTGTAATTGGTGATAATGAATCACACTGCGTACTTTTCGAGCGTAAGGGCTGGAATCGGAATACCATAGTTTCATAAAAATACCTCTATTTATGACCGCACTTAGTAGGAAAGTGCGTGAAATAGGAAGTCACGCACCTTGAGATTAATTCGCCAAGAACTCGGTTAATTGTGTCTTATTTGGTAAAGCGGACATTGCCCCTTTTGCGGTGGTGGCAAGGGCGCCGCAAGCATTAGCTTGGCGTATGATTTTCACGAGTATGTCGTTTTCTTTCCAATTTTCGTGTTGAGAAAGTCCGGCTAATAATCCGCCTACAAAGGCGTCGCCAGCTCCTGTTGTATCTATCGGTTTTAATGCTTTGCCCACTACTACATCTTTTTTACCGGCAAGATGATATAACGCCCCGTCTTTACCTAGGGTGACGATAATCAGTTTTTCCGGATAAAGTGCGGTAATTTTTTCAAAGGCTTTATCAAGACTGTCACTATCGGTTAAAAGTGTAAGCTCTTCTTCGGAGAATTTTAATACATCTGCTAACGCCACGGCTTCCATCACCACGGTTTTCATTTCCTCTAGGCTTGCCCACAACGATTCGCGTAAGTTGGGATCAAAAGAGAAGAAACCGCCTGCTACTTTAATTCGGCGAATTGCTTCAAAGGTCGCCTCACGAGAGGGATTATTAATCAAGGCGATAGAACAACAGTGTAACCATTCACCACGTTGAAAAGGGGGCAAATCGGTTGTTTGTAAGAATTGATCCGCACTTGGATTGACCATAAACGTGAAACTGCGTTCGCCATTATCCAATCCAACAACCACCGTTGAAGTTCGATGTTGCGGATCTAAAATCATATGGGCAGTATCCACATTTTCAGCATTCAACGTTTGTTGCATAAATTGACCTAAGGGATCATTTCCTACACGACCAATAAAGGCGCTTTGTCCGCCTAAACGGGCTACGCCCACCGCGACATTTGCCGGTGCGCCGCCGGCACAGCGCAAATAATGATCTTTGCCATCAGGAATTAAATCAACTACGGCATCGCCGGTTACCCAAATTTTCTGGCTCATAGTAATCTTCCTTATAAAATAGACTAGGGTGTAAATTCTTTACTAATTCATGTTAGAAAATAACCGCACTTTTTAAAGTGCGGTTATTTTGCAGAGTGTTTTATTATTCCACTGTCACACGGGCAAATTTACGTTTACCGACTTGATAAACATGGGTACCTTTTGGTGCGTTTTCTTTTACATTATCAACTTTTTCACCGTTAATTTTGACCCCGCCCTGTTGTGCGGAACGAATCGCTTCAGAAGTGGACGGTACTAACCCCGCTTCTTTTAATAACGTCGCTAACCCCATTTCACCGGTAAAAGTAAATTCAGGCATTTCGTCCGGCATTGCCCCTTTTTGGAAACGATTAATGAAGGTTTGTTCTGCCGTATCTGCAGCTGCTTCATCGTGGAAACGGGCAATTAATTCTTTAGCGAGTAAAATTTTAACATCACGTGGGTTTTTACCGTTTTTGACATCGGCTTTTAGTTGCTCAATTTCAGTCAATGGACGGAACGAAAGAAGATTATACCAATCCCACATTAACTCATCGGAAATCGACATCACTTTACCAAACATATCATTTGGCGCTTCGGTGACACCGATATAATTGCCAAGGGATTTTGACATTTTTTTCTCGCCGTCTAAGCCTACAAGTAATGGCATCGTAATCGCTACCTGCGGTTTTTGACCGGCTGATTTTTGTAATTCACGGCCAACCAATAAATTGAATTTTTGGTCAGTACCGCCAAGTTCGACATCCGCATCGAGAGCGACGGAATCATGCCCTTGTAATAGAGGATAAATAAATTCGTGAATCGCAATAGGTTGATTATTGGTAAAGCGTTTTTTGAAGTCATCACGCTCCAACATACGGGCAACGGTATAATTACTCGCTAGGCGAATCATTCCTTCTGTACCCAGCTTACCTAACCATTCGGAATTGAAGACGATTTTGGTTTTTTGCGGATCAAGAATTTTGAAAATTTGCTCTTTATAGGTTTCTGCGTTGCGCAATACATCTTCGCGACTTAATGGAGGACGGGTTGTATTTTTACCGGAAGGATCGCCTACCATACCGGTAAAATCACCAATTAAGAAATAAACTTCGTGACCGAGTTGTTGAAATTGACGTAACTTGTTTAGCACAACGGTATGTCCTAAATGGATATCCGGTGCGGTAGGGTCAGCGCCTAATTTTACTTTTAATGGGCGATTTTCTTTCAGTTTTTCGATTAAATCCGTTTCGGAAAGAATTTCATCGGTACCCCGCTTCAGCTCCGCGAGAACAGTGTTAATATCAGTCATTATTTATTTCCTAATTATGATTTTGAGATGGTTTATTATAGGGATTCTAAAAGATTTGTGAATAAAAAAATGATGTTTTTAGTTTGTTGAAAACTCATGTTATATCAATGTGTTATTTGTGGTAATTCTTGAGTTCGTTTCGACGTTATAGCTATGTTCCGAAACGATACTCGAGTAAATAAGAGAATTTTATTCTTGCGGATGTAACGTTTTGTCACTTGTGGAGATGTATAACCAAGTTGTTTTTGTGGCGATTCTATCTCAAAGAAAAGGAATTTATCCGGATCGGTTTTGCTGTGTAAGTTTCGAAAACTATTTTATTTACTCTCTCAACCTCAAAACAGTTGTCAATTTCCCCAAATTGCTATATTTTTAGCAAGTCGTTAAAAATCAAAGATATTTGTATCACCCAATGTTGTAACTCACTATCCAGATAGGAATGCTTATGGCAGTTCAATCCGATTATCGTTATAGCCTTACGGTCAACGGCAACAGCCAATTTGATGTAGTCAGTTTTGTCCTGACCGAACATTTATCCTCACTATTCCGTGCCGAGCTGGCGTTAGCCGGTTTTGATAACGCCCCTGCTTTCGCCGAGATTTTAAACCACCCCGCCACCTTAACCTTCTGGCAGGGGGATGTGGCGGTTCGTCATCTCAACGGTATCGTCACCGGTTTCAAACAACAAGAAAGCGGTTTTTCCCGCACCCGTTATCAGATGGTGATTGAACCCGCCTTATCCCGTGCCAACCTACAAGCGGATTTGCGTATTTTCCAACAGCAAGACAGCCAACAGATTATCGAAACCCTGTTGCGTAAAAATCAGGTGACCCAACATCAGTTTCATTTTTCCGATGCTTATTGGACGCGAGAGTATTGTGTGCAATACCGGGAAACCGATTTAGCCTTTATTGAACGCTTAGCGGCAGAAGAAGGCACGTACTATTATTTTGAACATACCGCCGACCATCATATTTTACATTTCTCCAACAGTAGCGGACTTGCCGAATCCAAAGGGCGGCTATTGTATAACGCTATGCCGGCAGGCGAGCGGCCTGAGGCGGCAGTGTGGCATTGGGCTTATGAAGAAAAGTTAGCGGGGACACAGCAAACCCTACGGGATTATACCTTTACCCACCCGCGCTATCACCAAGAGCACCAAGCCGTTCGCAACACCTCGAATATTTTTGGCGAACACCGTGACGCACAGTATGAGAGTTACGATTATCCGGGGCGTTATAAGCGGGATGCACAGGGCAAGCCGTTCACCCGATACCGCTTGGAATACCTTCAACGTGAGGCTGAGCTTGCCACCGCCAAAAGTGACGATTTACGGATGATACCGGGCTATTGTTTCACTTTGACGGGCCATCGTCGGGCCCACTACAATCGAGATTGGCTGGTTGTGGGGGTCACTCATCGCGGTTGGCAGAGTGGGGTATTGGAAGAAGAGAGTGGCGAGCAAGGTAACCGTTATGAAAACGACATCAAACTGATACCGCAGGGACGCCAATGGCGTCCTACTCCGCAACCCAAACCGCGTGTGGACGGACTTCAGGTGGCGCATGTGGTGGGGCCGGCAGAGGAAGAGATTTACTGTGACGAATGGGGGCGGGTGAAAGTCCAGTTCCCGTGGGACAGACAGGGCAATAATGACGAACACAGCTCTTGTTGGATACGGGTCAGCCAAGGCTGGGCGGGGGCGCAGTTCGGCAGTATAGCGATTCCGCGTATCGGGCATGAGGTATTGGTCGGTTTCTTAGAGGGAGACCCGGACCAACCGATTATTACCGGGCGCACCTATCACGGCACCACCGAGCCGCCTTATCCGCTACCGACCCATAAAACCCGCATGACGATTAAATCCAAAACCCACAAAGGGGAGGGGTTTAACGAATTACGTTTCGACGATGAAAAAGAGCAAGAAGAAATCTTTATTCATGCGCAAAAAAACCAAAACAATGTGGTGAATCATGACGAAACCACCAACGTCGGGCGAAATCGCAGCGAAAAAGTCGGACGCCATGAAAAAATCACCGTCGGGAAAAACCGCTCGCAAACTATCAAGCAAAATGAGTTGCTCACGGTAGGCTTTAACCGGATGACCAACATCGCCATGAACGAGTTACATAATGTGGGGATGATGCGCAGTCTGAATGTGTTGCTGAGCCAAAAAGAAATGGTCGGTCAGGATTTTGACTTAACCGTGGGCAAGGATTACCGCATTGATGTGGGCAATAATACCCATTTCAGCACCGCCCAATTATTGACGATGATAAGCCAAAATATGCACGTCACCGGTAAAGATGAAATTCGCTTGGACAGCAAAGGCGGTCAGATTCATCTGAATGAAAAGGGCATTACCTTAAAAGGCATTGTCACCATTGAAGGCCCGCTGACGGTGAAAGGCGAGGCGATGGCAGGTGGCCGCTCGGTGGAGGGCGAATGTATCGCCTGTAAGCAAGCGGCGGCAGTCGGGCGACCGGTCAACCCGATTTTGGGAATTAAACTGCTGACCAATGAAGTGGATTTTGCCTTACCGGGACTGTTACCCCTCACATGGCGTCGGTCATATTACTCGGATATTCCGGCAGGCGAGATGGGTAACTGGTTAGGGCAAGGTTGGCGGGTGAACGGCAGCCAATGGATAGAAGGGCGGTTACAGTCGGTGGCGTTAGATAACCCGTTGGACACCCCATTGAACGACGGCCAAGAAACGCCGCCGAAATCGACCGCACTTGAATCCTTTTATTACCTTGACGAACAGGGACGGGAAATTCCGTTACCGCGCGAGATTGACGGCACACCGATATTTATTCAAGCCGAACAGATTTGGGTGCACTATATCGGGACGGAGACGATTGAAATTGCCAATACGACAAAATCGGTGCGCATGACATTTCGCTGCTTGCCCCCGCAAACCGCCCGACAGAGGCAAGACGGACAAACGTCCATCCGCTATTTCACCTTACAGACAATTCAAGACAACCACGGCAACCGCCAACAGTTCTTGTACGGACAAGGATTATACGGACAACCGCCTCTGCCTTATGCGGTAACAGACGGCAACGGACGGGTCTTTGCGTTACAGTTTAAGCACATGGACGCGACAACGGCGACAGCCTCTCCGATAGCGGCAATGGCAAGTGCGACTATTCCCCCTGAAACGGGCGACCGCTCACCACTGTGGCGGCTGACCGATATTTACTTATTACCCCAGCCTTTTTCCGCAGTCAATCTCACCCAATTACAGGAAACTTTACAAAAACACACCGCACTTTCTGAGGTATCAGAGGTATCAATCAATTCCCCGCTTGGCAAAAAATTAGTCTCTTACCGCTACAACGCCGAAGGGGATTTAATTGAAGTAAAAGACGGCTTAGGCTATGTGGTGCGCAAATTTGCCTATCGCAATCACCTGATGATTGCCCATGAAGATGCCGCAGGCTTAGTTTCCCGTTATGAATATGACCACTATCGCCCAAGCGGCAAGGTAATACGTAATAGCACCAACCTCGGCGAGCGTTGGGAATTTGCCTATTTCCCAAGCTATACGCAAGTGACCGACGTGTTGGGACGAACGGAAGAATATCATTTTGACGAACATCGAGAACTTATCAAATTCGTCGCGGCAAACGGACAGGCAACCCTGCAAGAGAGAGACAAATTAGGCCGGGTGTTAAGTCAAACCGACCCTTCCGGACAAACCAGTTATTTTGAATATAACCCGCAAGGACAGATGACCAAGCTCACCCGTCCGGATAATGTGATGTTGTATTTTATGTATGACAACGACGGACGGCTCACCGGACAAACCGACGCACTTGGCAATATGACGCGTTACCGTTATGACGAACGCGGCAACCTGGTTGAACGCCTTGATGCGTTAAAGCAAAGCACCGCCTATGCCTACACCGACAAGGGACAGTTAAGTCAAATAACCGACCCGCTGGGCAACCACACACACTTTACCTACGATGGTAACGCTCAATTAGCCCGGCTCACCGACTGTTCGGGCAATCCAACCCGATTTAGCTATAACGAATGGGGCCAGCTCAGTGCACAAACCGATGCACTCGGTCACACCACAAGCTATGATTACAACGACCGTCAACAACTGATTGCGATGATATTACCGAACCAAAGCCGCACCACCTATCGCTACGATAATGCAGGGCGCATGGCTGCGGTCATCGACCCACAAGGCAATAAAACCGCCTACCAATACCGGGCAGACGGCTTACTCTGTATAAAAACCAATGCCCAAGGTCACCGTTTCCAATATCATTACGACCTAGCAGGCAGATTAGTGGGACTGACTAACGAAAACCAGGCTGCCTACCGTTTTGTGTATGACGAATCGGACAGGGTGATTTGGGAAAAAGGCTTTGATGATAAGCTCACGCAATATGAATACGACGAACAAGGGCGACTGACTAACGAAAACCAGGCTGCCTACCGTTTTGTGTATGACGAATCGGACAGGGTGATTTGGGAAAAAGGCTTTGATGATAAGCTCACGCAATATGAATACGACGAACAAGGGCGACTGACCACCCAAAGGGAGTACGGCATTAGTGATACCATCATACCGACAATGCCGAAAAAGCCAAATCAGACCGCTGTCCGTGAAACCGCCTTTCATTATGACCGTCAGGGAAGGCTCACCAAAAAACAAATCAAACAGGGCCAGCAACAGCACACCACTCACTACCGCTATGACGCCAACGGTCGCTTGACGGATATAGACAACGGCGAAAGCCGGCTGACTTATCGTTATGATGCGCTAGGACGTTTACTGGAAGAAACCGGCACCCACCCAATGTTCGACAACCGCCCGAGCAAGATAGGGTATCAATACGACGCCAACGGCAACCGCATCAAAACCGGCTTACCGAGCGGGGATGACATTCATTATTTTTACTACGGTACGGGGCACTTATCGGGCATTAAGCTCAATCACCAACTTATCAGCGAAATTACCCGCGATAAGCGCCATCGGGAAATCGCCCGCACACAAGGGAGAATAACCGGCGAATATCAATATAATCCATTGGGACAATTAACCAAACAACAAGCCGGACTCACGGAGAGTACTGCCATCCGCACCCTAGCGCGAACCTTTAGTTATGACCCAAGCGGAAACTTACAACAAAACGACACCCGCTTGTTTACCGGCGGGCAATTTGAGCACAGCCAAACCACCTATCAATATGACCCGTTAGGACATATTGAACACGCACACACCGAAGGAAACGGCAGCGCACCACATGATGAACGGTTTCGTTTTGACCCGGCACATAATCTGATTGAGCATGACAACCAAATAATCAAAAACAACCGAATCCGCCACTATGGCGGCGTGGGTTTTACTTACGACAGTTTAGGTAATACCCTAGCAACCACCTATGACAAAGACAATCGGGTCAGTTACCGCTACGACTTACACGACCGTCTGATAGGTGCCGAGATTGCCACCCGCTATCGAAAAGAACATTGGGTTTATTATTATGACGCCGTTGGCAGACGGATAGCCAAAGCGAAATTAAACAAACAGGGTGAGCCTGAAATCCACACCCTGTTCGTCTGGGACGGTAGCCACCTAGTGCAGGAAATTCAAAAAGGTAAAAACGCGCAAGAAAACGACCGCACTTTTACCTATATCTACACACACCCGGACAGCTACGAACCGCTGGCGCAATGTATCGGACGGAAAGACGAAAACGACAATCGGATTGAGCACGAGATAAACTACTTCCACTGTGACCAAATCGGCATACCAAGGGAAATGACGGACAGCCAAGGCAAAGTGATTTGGCGAGGACGCTATGATGCTTGGGGCGGCTTACACTATGACCGCCACCTCACGCAACAAAACCAAGGTCACCAACCGTTCCGTTTACAGAATCAATATTTTGATGAAGAAACGGGGTTACATTATAACTTCCTACGTTATTATGAACCGATGACGGGACGGTTTACGACACAAGACCCGATAGGGTTGAAAGGTGGGATGAATCTTTATCAATTTGCGCCCAATGTACAGGCATGGGTTGATCCTTTGGGATTAGCTAGATTCTGTACTAGACCTCTAAATGCTCCTGTTTTAAAAGATTGGTATCCAGATAATCCGGAAAATAGAAATCGAGATAATGGACATCTAAGAATACTTCATGAACAGATCATATATGATGATGGAGATAATATAGGATATGCTAAAGATAAAGGTGTATATAAGGAAACAGATCCTGAACTTCTGTCTCAATATAAATGTGAAGGTAAGCACTATGATGATGAAAAGGTGAGAAAAGCTGTTAATAATGTATTAAATATGAAAGAGGTTGAAATTTATAGGAAAAGTGAAATAAATGAATATGGAAGTTTAGTCTATGGTACTAGAAAAATAAAGAAATATGATGTGAGTAGATACAATGTGGTAAACAATAATTGTCAGCATTTCGTAACAGATGTGGGGAATAACATTGAAAAATAAATTAATTCATCTTTTAAAATCATATAAATGTAATCTCATTTTGGTTGATATTTTTTGTTTGTTGTATGTGGTTATTTTTATAGGATTGTCTTTTTTTACTCCTATTCATTATCAGCGTTTTTTTTCTAAGTTTGTTTTTATACATTTAAATGGATGGGTTATAATTTATATTCCCTTTTTAATTTTTATTTTTCAAGTGTTATTTGTTATAAGATATTTCAAATTAGAAAAATTATTTATAATAATAATTAACTTTCTTTTCATAACTTTAGTAAGTTATATAATTTTTATTTATATGTTGGAAGAATATATTAGGTTATATGGAGAGTAGGATCAGCTACGCACCGGCAAGTCCCTTGGATTTTGGAAGGATTAGCTTATGTAGGAACTGCTTTGACAGGTATTCTTATTGCTGCGGGTATTATGGAGGCGAAGGAAGAGCATGATAAGGCTCAGTCTGCTACACAGGCTAAATCGGAAAACACCTCTAAATGTGATAAGAAGCCGTGTCCGCCTTGTAAACCTTATCCTGTTGGGACGATCGGGTATCAAGGACCTAAGAAGTCAGTACATGGAATGCATGGGACTCGAAATGGAACAGGGGAAATGCATTATATTTTATTTGAGGTTCAGCAAAACCCGCCTCACAAGGACTGTACTTGTCGATGGCAAGAAAGTAAAAAAATTGCAGGGCATCATTATATGTATCAACCTAATATTTTCTTAACAGTTAATTTAAATGGACGAGAAAGACCTCCTTCTTATCCATAATATAATAAGGGTATAAAGATGTATAAAATTGATTATTTTGAAATTTTTAGTGATATTTTATTCATAAAGGATAGATTTTTTGTTATCCCAGAGCTATGTAAGTGGCTAGAATGGGATGATGAAATATTTATAAATCATATTAGAAAGTATGTATCTAGTAATTATCATACTGATTCTTACAATTCCTCATATTTATATCCTACAAGTATGGATTTATTTAACGAATTAAAAAAATATAATTATTTCTCTATATTTTCAGGAATCCCTTCTAACTCAAGGGTACCTTTATATAATGACTTTTATCAAGATGAAATATATAAAGAAGTAGTAGATAATCTTATTTTTCTGGGTTGGAATCCAAGATGTTATATTGGTTCTGCTATAACAGATGGGTATTATCCGATTTTGTTATCAAATAAAAATGCTGAATACCATTTTATCAATGGAGAAAAGCTTACTGTTAATGAGTATGGGCTTATTTCAACTAAAAATGAGTCAGATCAGTTGTGTGAAATAAACAATAATCTTATTGATTATAACGAAGGAGATCTATTTTATTCGACGCAAGTATATGTGGATAAAAATACTTTTGAATATATGAAAAATAAACTTGCATCAGTTAAAAGTATTCCATAATGGAGTATATTTCTCGATGTGTACTGCTAACATTTTGGTAATGTTCATGCTTGTTAGTTCATAAAAATATTCTGAAACCAATCACATGTTCACTTGCATTTGCTGTGAGCCAGACAGCTACGAGCCGCTGGCGCAATGTATCGGACGGAAAGACGAAAACGACAATCGGATTGACCACGAGATAAACTACTTCCACTGCGACCAAATCGGCATGCCAAGGGAGATGACGGACAGCCAAGGCAAACTGATTTGGCGCGGACGCTATGATGCTTGGGGCGGCTTACACTATGACCGCCACTTAGCCCAACAAAATCAAGGCCACCAACCGTTCCGTTTACAGAACCAATACGTTGACCAAGAGACGGGATTGCATTATAACTTCCTGCGTACTATGAACCGATGACGGGACGGTTTATGACACAAGACCCGATTGGGCTTGCGGGAGGAGAGAATTTTTATCGGTTTGCGCCTAATGCACAGGCATGGGTTGATCCATTGGGATTAGCACGTTTTTGTACTAGACGATTACAGGGTTTTCCTTTCTCAACAGATTTAGATAAAAACTTTAGGGGAGGATTAGATCTAGGATTATTTCATGAACAAATCTTTTTTGATGATGGTACAAATATTGGTTATACAACAACAGGAACATTTTCTGAAGAGTCTATGAAAGGGTATAAATGCTCTAGTACTCATTTTGATGATAACGTGATGAAGAAAGCTGTTGAAAATGTAAAATCAAGAAAAATTAAGAAATACAAATTAAGTAAGGAGATGGTTGCAGAAAAAGAAGTATTTCAGTTTGGGAATGAGCAATATAATGGTGCCTTGAATAATTGCCAAGATTTTGCTACAGAGGTAGAAAAGGAGTATTATAAATTGGAGGGGGGTAATGGGTAAGTCATTAATCTTAAAAAAAATTAATATATTCATATTGTCATATGTATGTATTCTATCTTTTGTTTTTATTTTATTTGACTTTGGTATAAATTGGTATTATTTATTATGGATCATTATAGATAATGATGTATTGCTTTTTATATATACCCCTTTTGTTTTTCTTTTACTCCAAATTTTTTTGAAAAAAAATATTTTAATGATGTATCTATATTTTATTTGATAATCAATGCAATTTTTATTTCCCTCTTATCCTATTTGTTTTTCTATGCTATTGCGATGATATTCATATTGTTAGGAATTAAAGGCGGATAATATTATTGAAGTTAATAGTGAAATTTTATACAAAACACAAGAAAATGTCTGTTAGCAATCTTGATTTAGTCCAAATAGATTACTCTATGGATTAAATGACATCTAATTCCGTGATTAAAGGGCGTTACGATACCGAACGTTGGGCATATATTATGACGCCATCGGCAGACGGATAGCCAAAGCAAAACGGAACAAACAGGGCGAACTGGAAATCCACACCGTGTTCGTTTGGGACGGTAGCCACTTAGTGCAAGAAATTCAAAAAGGTAAAAACTCGCAAGAAACCGACCGCACTTTTACCTATATCTATCGTCATCCGAACAGCTACGAGCCGCTGGCGCAATGTATTGACCGCAGGGATGAACAGGGCAACCGAATTGAGCACGAGATAAACTACTTCCACTGCGACCAAATCGGTATACCAAGGGAGATGACGGACAGCCAAGGCAAACTGATTTGGCGCGGACGCTATGATGCTTGGGGCGGCTTACACTATGACCGCCACCTAGCGCAACAAAACCAAGGACACCAACCGTTCCGCTTACAGAATCAATACATTGACCAAGAAACGGGATTACATTATAACTTCCTGCGCTATTATGAGCCGATGACGGGACGGTTTATGACACAAGACCCGATAGGGTTACAGGGAGGGATGAATTTTTATCAGTTTGCTCCTAATGCACAGGCATGGGTTGATCCGTTGGGACTGGCAGTAATATGTACTCGACCATTGTCTCTGTTAACAGATGTTCCAAAATTTGGAGATATTAAGTTTGAGACATTACTTGGGACAAATATGGATCTTGCTATGAATCATACTCATATTTTCTATGGCGACAGCTCTAATTTTGAAAATGTAGATAATATAGGATATGGAAATCATGGAATATTTAAAGAAACAGACCCTAATGTAATAAAAAAATATAAATGCGATACGACCAATATTTACGATGATAATATTATGAGAAAAGCTGTAGCTAATATATCATCAAGAAAAGATGGTCTGTTTTCTAAAGGATTACAGTATGATGACGATAACTATGGGTTATTCATAAATAACTGCCAAGACTTCAAAACTGAATCTGTAAAAGAATACGATAGAATAATTAATAATAAGAGAAAAAACCTAAGAGATATTCTTGTTTAATAAAAAGGAGAGTTTATGTTGAAGAAAATTATATTAATTGATGCTATTTTGGTGGTTGTATTTTTTTTAATAAATTACTTGTTTTTAATATTAAAGATTGATTGTATATCACATATTTATTTTGTTTTTTTATTTCCTTTTGGTAGTGAGGCGGTTTTCCCTTTTTCTATATTTTCTTTAATGGTAATGTTTTTTATTAAGAAATATAGAATTTTTTACGGGATATTAAATTTAATTATTATATATCTGTTGTTTTGGTTAATATTCCTATGTGTTATTAGTATCGGGATTAGCAGGTATGGAATTTAATAAGTTAAAAAACTTCATCTATCTTATATCTTAAGTTTATTCATCAAAAATAGATAAAACACATGTAGAACAACTCACTTATGACAGCAACTGTCGTACCCAAACCCTACACACTAACCGTTCCGCTTACAGAATCAATACATTGACCAAGAAACGGGATTACATTATAACTTCCTGCGTTACTATGAACCGATGACGGGGCGGTTTATCAGCCAAGACCCGATTGGACTTGCGGGAGGGATGAATTTTTATCGGTTTGAGGGAGCGGTGCAGAATCAGTTGGATACATTAGTTCGATCCGCACTATTTTTAGGAAAATGTAGTACTAAAATCTTGGTCAGTATCAAATTTTTGAACGAAAACGAATAAAAAATAGCTAGATTCCTGATAAACCTAGCTATTCATTTTCTGTTTTGAACAGATTTGAAATAAATATGGTGCGACTAGCTGGACTCGAACCAGTGACCCCCACCATGTCAAGGTGGTGCTCTAACCAACTGAGCTATAGTCGCGTTGAATGCGGTGGATAATAAACAGTTTTTTTCATGAAGACAAGTAATTTTCTTTAATGATTATTTCAAATGGTAAAAAAATAACCAGAGTCATAGGGGGGAGATATCGGGAACTCTTTTTTGATTTTGGCTGATTTTCGGCGTATAATGCGCGCCGATTTACATTACTCAAAGATGTTTGGGTAAGTTGGTTTTATTTTTTAAGTTAGCGAAATATTGACGGAGTAGAATGATGTCTAGAAGACTAAGAAGAACAAAGATTGTATGTACTATGGGGCCAGCAACCGACCGCGATAACAATCTTGAGAAAATTATTGCAGCGGGTGCAAATGTAGTGCGTATGAATTTTTCACACGGTACACCTGAAGATCATATTGAGCGTGCTGAACGTGTTCGTTCTATTGCGAAAAAATTAGGTAAGACGGTTGCAATTTTAGGGGATTTACAAGGGCCTAAAATTCGTGTTTCTACTTTTAAAGACGGCAAAATTTTCTTAAATGTTGGTGATAAATTTATTCTTGATGCGGAATTACCAAAAGGCGAAGGTAATCAAGAAGCGGTAGGGCTAGATTATAAAACCCTTCCTCAAGATGTTGTTCCCGGTGACATTCTTTTATTAGATGATGGCCGTGTTCAATTAAAAGTGCTATCGACCGAAGGTGCGAAAGTTTTCACTGAAGTGACTGTTGGTGGGCCGTTATCAAATAATAAAGGGATTAACAAATTAGGTGGCGGTTTATCTGCAGATGCCTTAACTGAAAAAGATAAAGCGGATATTATTACTGCCGCACGTATCGGTGTTGATTTCTTGGCTGTTTCTTTCCCTCGCTCAAGTGCAGATTTAGATTATGCGCGCGAACTTGCTAAACAGGCCGGTTTAAATGCGAAAATCGTTGCTAAAGTTGAGCGTGCCGAAAGTGTGGCGAGTGATGAAGCAATGGATGATATTATTTTGGCTTCTGATGTTATCATGGTTGCGCGTGGTGACTTAGGGGTTGAAATCGGTGATCCTGAATTAGTTGGCGTTCAGAAAAAATTAATTCGTCGTTCACGTCAATTAAACCGTGCAGTGATCACGGCTACACAAATGATGGAGTCCATGATTAGTAACCCTATGCCGACCCGTGCGGAGGTTATGGACGTGGCGAACGCTGTATTGGACGGTACTGATGCAGTAATGCTTTCAGCTGAAACGGCTGCCGGTCAATATCCGTCAGAAACTGTTGCAGCAATGGCGCGTGTTTGTTTAGGTGCGGAAAAAATGCCTAGCATAAATGTGTCTCGCCATCGTATGGACAAAGAGTTTGATGATATTGAAGAAGCCGTTGCGATGTCAGCCATGTATTCTGCAAACCATATGAAAGGTATTGCAGCAATCGTGACTTTAACCCATACCGGTCGTACTGCATTATTAATGTCCCGTATTAGTTCGGGTTTACCGATTTTTGCCTTGTCCCGTAATCAAGAAACCTTAAACCTTTGCGCATTATATCGTGGTGTTACTCCGGTATTCAGCGATGCTGAATCTCGTAGCTCAAATGGCGCACAAACAGCAATCGCGTTATTAAAAGAAAAAGGCTACTTAAGCTCGGGCGATTTAGTGTTACTCACTCAAGGTGATGAGTTAATGAAGCATACTAACGTATGCCGTACTTTAATTGTTGAGTAATAAACGGGGTGAGATAAAAAGAGCGGTGGGTTTTCCTACCGTTTTTTATTTTCTCTTGGGAATAAAATCGCCTCGAAAATTGACCGCACTTTTTTCTTAAACCTCCTCTCTATTTGCGGTATCATAAACGCCAATTCTTTTTGTATTTCAAATTATCTATGGCCTCGAAACCGCAAATTACCTCATCAGATAAACAAACTGCACAAGTTAGCATTCCTCCTCATTCCCTTGAAGCCGAACAAGCCGTATTGGGTGGTATTATGTTGAGCAATCAACATTGGGACGGCATTGCCGAGCGTGTAATTGCCGATGATTTTTACACCTTTGCACACCGCGCAATTTTTCAAGCAATGGAAGATCTCATACGAAACCAATCGCCCATTGATTTGATTACACTTGATCAGGCACTAAAAAATAAAGGAATCAGTGAAGAGGTCGGGGGCTTTGCGTATCTTGCCGAGCTGTCGAATAATACGCCAAATGCCATCAATATTTTAGCCTATGCGGATATTGTTCGAGAAAAAGCGATTTTGCGCGAATTAATTTCCGTGGGAAATCGTATTGCGGAAAAAAGCTATTCCCCCAAAGGGCAAGACATCAAATTGATTTTGGATGAAGCGGAACGGGAAGTTTTTGCCATTGCTGAAAAGCGGAGTTCTTCTAATGAAGGGCCGCAAAATGTAATTAGTGTGTTACAGAATACGATTGAACGCATTGATACCTTGAGTAAAGTAAAAAATCATTCCGGTGTAACCGGAGTAACAACAGGTTTTACGGATCTCGATCGAAAAACGGCGGGTCTTCAGCCTTCCGATTTGATTATTGTCGCCGCACGTCCTTCCATGGGGAAAACGACCTTTGCGATGAATTTATGTGAAAATGCCGCCATGGCAAGTGATAAGCCTGTATTGGTATTTAGTTTAGAGATGCCGGCGGAACAAATTATGATGCGTATGATTGCTTCCCTTGCCCGAGTGGATCAAACGAAAATTCGTACCGGTCAAGGTTTGGATGAAATTGAGTGGAATAAAATCAGTAGTGTATTCGGTATGTTTAAGCAGAAGAACAACCTTTATATTGATGATTCTTCCGCCTTAACACCAACGGAAGTGCGCTCTCGTGCACGCCGTGTATATCGTGAAAATGGCGGGCTCAGCCTCATTATGGTGGATTATTTGCAGCTTATGCGCGCACCGGCATTTTCCGATAACCGTACTTTAGAAATTGCGGAAATTTCGCGCTCGTTAAAAGCGCTGGCGAAGGAATTGGAGGTACCGGTCATTGCCCTTTCTCAGTTAAACCGAACCTTAGAGCAACGGGCGGACAAGCGTCCGGTAAACTCGGATTTACGTGAATCGGGCTCCATAGAACAGGATGCCGACTTAATTATGTTTATCTATCGTGATGAAGTTTATAACGATAATTCTGAGGATAAGGGCGTAGCGGAAATTATCATCGGAAAACAAAGGAATGGTCCGATTGGTCGAGTACGTTTGAAGTTTAACGGACAATTTTCACGTTTCGATAATCTAGCAGAACAACGTGAATATCATGATGACTATTAAGGAAAAATAATGAACGTAAAACCGGCAACCGCAAAAATTAGTTCGCGGGCCTTAAAACACAATTTAGCAGTGATTAAACAAAAAGCACCCAATAGTAAGATTATTGCAGTGGTGAAAGCCAATGCTTATGGGCATGGTGTGGTATTTGTGGCATCGACCTTAGAGAAGGATGTTGATTGTTTTGGGGTAGCGCGTTTGGAAGAAGCACTTGCATTACGTTCAAACGGTATCACAAAACCTATTTTGTTATTGGAAGGTTTTTTTGATGAAAAAGATTTGCCGGTTCTTGCGGTAAATAATATTGAAACGATTGTTCACAATCATGAGCAACTTGAGGCATTAAAACGAGCAATTCTGCCAAGCCCAATTAAAGTGTGGCTTAAAATTGACACCGGAATGCACCGTTTAGGGGTTGCGCTTGATGAGGTAGATTGGTTTTATCATGAACTTAAAAAACTCCCTCAAATTCAACCGCACTTAGGTTTTGTCAGTCATTTTAGCCGGGCTGATGAGTTGGAATCCGATTATACACAACGTCAAATTAATCGCTTTTTATCGGTAACTCAAGATAAATCGGGAGAACGCAGTATTGCCGCCTCAGGGGGAGTTTTATTTTGGCAAGCCTCCCATCTGGATTGGATTCGTCCCGGGATTATTATGTATGGTATTTCACCAACGGATACCGTGGGCGCAGAATTTAATTTAACTCCCGTAATGAATTTAACTTCCTCCCTTATTGCCGTACGCACCCACAAAAAAGGTGAACCGGTCGGTTATGGCGGGATTTGGACAAGCCCGAACGATACCAAAATTGGGGTTGTCGCTATCGGTTACGGCGATGGTTATCCGCGCGATGTTCCGGAAGGTACTCCCGTGTATTTAAATGGGCGTATCGTGCCGATTGTCGGTCGTGTGTCTATGGATATGCTCACCGTAGATTTAGGTTGGGATAGCCAAGATCAGGTTGGTGATGAAGTGATTTTATGGGGTAAACAATTACCTATTGAAACCGTCGCCCAATTTACCGGTATATTGAGCTATGAATTGATTACAAAATTAACGCCACGCGTTATAACCGAGTATGTAGACTAGTTTTTAATTAATAGAAGGAAATAACGATGAAAAATATTAATCCGACGACGACTAATGCTTGGAAAGCATTAGACATTCACCAAACCGAGTTGGCAAATATCACTATCCAAGATTTATTCCGACAAGAAAAAGATCGCTTTAAAGATTATTCATTAAACTTTCAGGATCAAATCTTGGTGGATTTTTCAAAAAATAACATTAATCAACAAACCCTTTCTCTTCTTCGACAATTGGCTCAAGAATGTTCACTAGACAGTGCAAAAGAGGCCATGTTTAGTGGTGAAAAAATTAACCGTACCGAAAATCGTGCCGTATTACATACCGCACTTCGCAATCGGGCTAACACACCGGTGATGGTGGATGGCAAAGATGTCATGCCGGAAGTGAATGCGGTTTTGGCAAAAATGAAGGATTTTTGTCAGCGTGTGATTTCCGGGGAATGGAAAGGTTATACCGGTAAAGCAATTACCGATGTGGTAAATATCGGGATTGGCGGCTCGGATTTAGGCCCTTATATGGTAACTGAAGCATTACGCCCTTATAAAAATCATCTCACAATGCACTTTGTTTCTAATGTGGACGGCACACATATTGCAGAGACGCTGAAAAAAGTCAATCCGCAAACCACGCTTTTCTTGGTTGCGTCTAAAACTTTCACGACGCAAGAAACGATGACAAATGCTGAAAGCGCACGTGATTGGTTATTGGCTTCGGCACAAGATAAAAGTGCGGTGGCAAAACATTTTGCGGCACTTTCTACCAATGGCAACGCGGTAGCCGAGTTTGGGATTGATACCAATAATATGTTTGAGTTTTGGGATTGGGTCGGTGGACGTTATTCTTTATGGTCTGCCATTGGGTTATCCATTGCGCTTTCCATTGGTTTTGACAACTTCGAGCAATTGTTAAGCGGGGCGCATGAAATGGATAAACATTTCCGCACTGCACCAATCGAACAGAATATTCCAACCACGTTAGCGCTTGTCGGATTGTGGAACACTAATTTTTTAGGCGCACAAACGGAAGCAATTTTACCTTACGATCAATATTTACACCGTTTTGCCGCCTACTTCCAACAAGGAAATATGGAGTCAAACGGTAAATATGTGGATAGAAACGGTAACACCATTAGCCATTATCAAACCGGCCCAATCATCTGGGGCGAGCCGGGTACAAACGGTCAGCACGCCTTTTATCAATTAATTCATCAAGGCACAACCTTAATTCCTTGTGATTTTATTGCACCGGCACAAAGTCATAATCCATTGGCGGATCATCATAACAAATTACTTTCTAACTTCTTTGCCCAAACGGAAGCCTTAGCATTTGGTAAAACAAAAGAAGAAGTAGAAGCGGAGTTTGTGAAAGCGGGTAAATCCTTAGATGAGGTAAAAGAGATTGTTCCGTTTAAAGTGTTTAGCGGTAACAAGCCGACCAATTCTATCTTGGTGCAAAAAATTATGCCGTTCACTTTAGGGGCGTTGATCGCCATGTATGAGCACAAAATCTTTGTTCAAGGCGTGATTTTTAATATTTTCAGTTTTGACCAATGGGGCGTGGAATTGGGTAAACAACTGGCTAACCGTATCCTACCGGAATTAGCGGGCAGCGAAAATGTGTCAAGCCACGACAGCTCAACAAACGGATTGATTAATCAATTTAAAGCGTGGCGATAAAATAAATTAGAGTGAAAAGTGCAGTCGATTTTGACCGCACTTTTTATGAAAGAGATTATTTTTCTTTCCAGTAGCCGATCCATTCTTTCAAGAGTTGCATATTTTTCGCTAATGCACCGCCTTGCGGAATAAAATGCATCATATTTAACCCGTATTCTTTAGGCGTAATCCCTTCGCCGACACTCGCCGGTAATACCTCAAATCCCTGCTGTTGGAAAAGCAAGGTTGCACGTTGCATATGCCATTCATTGGTAACAAGAATAATTTTATTGATATGCTCTTTTTCCAATATTTGTTTGGTAAAGAGGGCGTTCTCTTTAGTAGTTAAGGCGTTAGGCTCAATCCAATTTGTCGGTATATGAAAGAAATGTTGTAATTCTTCCGCTGCAATTTTCGCTTCAATTGCACCGGTAGGACTAGCACCGGTAATCAAAAGCGGTAAGTTCGTTTCTTTTTGTAAATACGCCGCATAGCGTAAGCGTTCAAGCTGAATTGCGGTGGAAGCAAGCGGCGCATAAAGCTCTTTGCTATCGCGCAATCCGCCACCCAATAGCACGATGGCTTGGGCATTTTTGTAGTCGTTGAGTGTTAAATTGTCTTCCGTAATTAAGCTGTCTTTTAAGCTTTGTGCGGTGAAGGGAATACTCAATATATAAAGTAGAGCAAGCCCAAGTGCGGTTGAGATTCGGCTTAGTTTTTTGCAATTAAACCTTGCCAAAATCAATGCCACCAGCCATAAAATTAAAACATTGAATGGCGGTAATATCATGGCGGTGATGAGCTTTTTGATTTCCATCATTTTTTGTCAATTTCCACAAAATCAATATTTTTTGTCCATAAATTGGCATAGCCGGAATTTTTACCGTAAGCGTTATCGCATACTCGGTTTGGAATTTCCAGTAAGCAGGAGAAAATATGGCCGTGTAAACGTGTGGTTGTTACCTGATCATTTTGTAAAAATACCTCGGCGACGCGATTTACAATACGTTTGGTGTAAGCAAACCAAAATTGATGGAAACGGTTTTTTAACCAAGCCCAGTTTTGTTGATTGGCAAATTTACTTATACGCCAACCGAGCGCCAAAACGATACTGTCTAAACGGGAGAGAATATCATCCCAATCTTTCACATTTGAATTTGCCGGCAGGGTAGCAAGGATATTTTTTTCTACGTCACTGGCTTCAATGTCTTTGCGTAAAAAATAAAGTTGTTTGCCGGTGTTGCCTTGTTTTGTCGGCAAAGTGCCGTAAAGTTGGTGTGCCATATCCGGTGATAATGACACATTTGAGGAAAATTGTTTGAAACTTTCCGCTGTGCGTTCATCACGGGCAAGTAAGTAACAATCTGCGTGTTGATTGAAAAGTGCGGCTGATTTTTCGAGATTTTTTTGCTCTTTAAAATACAGCGTTTGTGGTAACACAATGATACGGTTATTGGGGAAATGTTGAATCATTGTCTCTCGAATTTTTTGGTGTTGCGGATAGAGATCGCCAAAATTTCCACCACCGTGTAACAATATTGTTGTATTTGGGGTAATCTTTTGTTTTATCTCATTAATATCCATATCAAACTCACAACGTTTTAATCTCACACGGATATGGTGATCTTTAAAAAATTGTTCCGTTCCGTGATAGATCAATAAATCTCCGACATTCAAATGCAACGGATAATCAAAGTAAAACACGTCATTTTTATCTTTGATTAAATCCGCAATGGGATCGAGTTGCTGCTTTAGAGAAACTAATGTTGAATTCATTTTTTTACCTTTTTCAAAATATAGCCAAATAAGAAGGCTTTTTCTGTCCGATTTAAACCGATTAATAAAATCACCGCAATCAGCCCAAATTCCAATAATACCGCCTTAGCGAGAAATTCAGGGAAAGTATAAATGCGCTGGGTATTCGACAAGTAAATGAGCCCGATTAAGTAGGCAAATACGATGCCGATATTAAGTAAGTATGTGACAAATTCTTTTCGGTTAAATTGAATTTTTTTGTTAATAAAATAGAAACGGTAGATTTGCATGATAAGTGCGGTAGAAAATCTGCCGATAAAGGCATAGATCGGGTTATAACCGAGAGTAAATAAATAATAGGCGAGCGGCACGGTACAAAGATCAATGATGGCAATGACAATATTATATTGCTTAATTTTGTTTGTTCCGATAGCCAACGCTGTCATCCAAAATGATCCCGCCATGGCACTAATCAGCGAGCATAACAGGGTAATTTGCACTAATTGTTGCACATATATCGGTAAATGATCACCTAACCAGAAGGTAAGCAACGTGTGAGGAAAATAAAGTACCGGAGCGGATAAAATCGCAATGAGATAAAA
The DNA here is from genome assembly GCF_001019715.1 of Rodentibacter caecimuris. GTDB lineage: Bacteria > Pseudomonadota > Gammaproteobacteria > Enterobacterales > Pasteurellaceae > Rodentibacter > Rodentibacter caecimuris. The sequence continues at coordinate 87,218 of NZ_BBXJ01000001.1, read as the reverse complement.
GGAATATTTTGATGTGCCGAGAATAAGCTTTTTATTGCGTTCGTAATCTTTTGCCGCATAAGATTGCACAAGTTGTGGGTTAAATGCCACTTGAAAGTTATTCACAAAGCTATAAATCGCGGTATCCACTTGGGTGGCGATGCCTACGGCAGCATTGACGGTGACCCCAAAAAACAGGTTGATGACCATATTTAAGCCTTGTGTTGAGGCGACATAAGCCGTTTGCCCGAGTAACATCCAACCGGAAAAACTTGCCATTTCCTTTGTTTTGCTAAAATCTTTGTAGAAACGAAAACGGGTTTCACTATAAAAGGTGCGGCGGGTAAAATTAACATAAAGTACAAATACGAGCAGGCTCACCCCAAGTAATAATAGGCTATAACTGATTAATTTATCGTATTGTTCAATTTGCATTAAAATAAAGATAGCAGAGAGTTTAAATGCCGTCTCACTCAAGCCCAGCCAAGCATAAAATGACATTCGCTCATGGGCGACAATCATGGCATTGAAAGGAACTTTAATAATTTCAATCAGGGCAATGAGAAGAGCAATTTGATAGACAATATTGGCCGCATGCATTCTTTCTGTCGGAATATTGAGTTTATGGTTTAAAAACCAAAGCCCCACGGTTTCCGCCAACACTGCCACGATAAGCATAATAAAGAGATGATTTAAGATACTGATATTAAAAATAATATTGACACGGTTTGAATCATTGGCGGCTTTTTCCACATTAATAAAACGTTGGGTGGTTGCCGTCATCGTACCGTTAAAAAACGAAAACAAAATCACCACGCCCATGACAATGTTATAAATCCCGAAATCTTCCACGCCCAGCACACGTAATACAACACGTGAAATATAAAGCATTGCTCCCATATTAAAGAGCATACGGATGTAAAGAAACAGGGTATTTTTCGCAATGGTTTTGTTCGACATTATGACTGATTTTCGCCTTAAAATTGGTGGGGAATTATAGATTTCTTTAGTATAATCAGCAATCTTTTATACAACTATTTCCCATTTGATTAATCAAATAGACGATACCGTTTTAGTCGAGAGAATAATGAATAAATATTTGATTTCCTTGGATAAAGATGAACAGCGACGTACGCTTTTCTTTTCGCAAGCCGATACGGCGGATTTTTGTGTATTTTCCGCAATCAATACAATGCAACGTGAATGGGAAGAATTGGCGCAGCAGTTTGATTTGGCTCAATTTGAACGGCATTACAGGCGTAAAGTGACGAAAGGTGAAATCGGTTGTACGCTGAGTCATCTTGCCGTGTATCGTTTAATCGTGGAAGATGAATCGGTGGCGGACGATGATTACGCCTTAGTGTGTGAAGATGATGCTTTGCTTGCGCCAAATTTCCAACAAAATTTGACCGCACTTTTAAACCAAAATAATGCCATGCCGATTGTGCTGATCGGGCAATCAAAAATTGCTCAATTTAATGATACTGAGTTGGAAATTAATTACCCGACGACTTTTTCATTTTTATGTCATAAAGCAGATGATGTGGTTTATGCCTATCCCTATAAAAGTTATTTTGCCGGTACGGTAGGATATTTAATCAAAAAATCTGCCGCCCGTGCTTTTCTTAAGCAACTTGAACAGGGGAAACCTTTTTGGCTTGCCGATGACTTTTTGTTATTTGAAACGCGATTTGCTTTGTCGAATCAAGTGGTTCGTCCGCTGATGGTGATCGAAAATCCGAAATTAGTAAGCAATCTTGAGGCGATTCGTGGTTCGCAAGCGAATAATCTTGTCAAAAAACTGGTGAAATATCCGCTGAAAAAAATAATGGCAATTCAGAAAAATTTAGGAAAATAAATGACCGCACTTTTTAATCTTTTTTATATCTATGATCCGTGGTTTTTCCATGTGGTGCGTATGTCTTTTGTGGTTGGTTTGCTTGCTTTGGGCGTGTTGTTTTATCGCTATATAAAGAAAAAAAACACGCAAGGTATTATTGTGCCAATGGATAGCTTAGCCGTACTGTTAGGATTAATTTTATTGAGTGTGATTCCGCTACTGATCAATGGGACAAGCGATTTTTCAGTGGTTACTATGTATGTGAAATCACTGATTTTATTTATTTTCGGTATTGGGTTTTATAACGTCTTCTATGCGATACCCAATGGGCAACAGCTGCTTGTGCGTGATTTACAAATCGGGGTTGTGGTGCAATTTGTATTTGGCATCTTAGCCTTGTTTGGTGTGTCGTTTTTGGTCGATTTTTTGCTTTCAACCAATGCGGTACTACCGGCACGATTTTATGGTTCGGAACAAGAATATCGCTTATATAATCTGACTGCCACTGCGTTTTTCCAACTGAGTTTATTTTACTTAATGCTGTTCCATTTTTTATTAGCGCATAACGCAAAACATAGCAGCATTCCGAGTGTTTTTGTATTTTTGATGCTCTGTATCGGGTTGATTTCCGGTAGAACGTTTTTGTTGCTTTCCGTGGTGAGTATAGCCGTGTATTTTAAATGGCGATATGTCCCATCGTTGATTGCATTTTTGCTGTTGGTGCTGGGATTGGCTTATTTTGCACCCAAAAATCCTTATGTCGCCCATGCGTTAGAGCCGGTCATTAATTTGTTGCACGGAGCCGGTTTTGTGAGTTCTTCCACTGATACTTTAGTCAAAAATCATCTGTTTATGCCGACCTTGAAACAATTTATCAGCGGTGATGGAATGTATATGACAGGGCAGTTAGAGAGCGGGCGTTATTATGGCCATACGGATTCCGGTTTTTTACGCCAAATTTTATACGGCGGCGTAGCTTACGCACTGGTTTGTTTTTTTGTCACATTTTATTTTGTACGCAAAGTCGCCCTGAATTGGTTTGATGGTAGTTGGAAATTTATTCTTTCCGCTTTTGTGATTCTTACCGCCTGCAATATTAAAGCCGATACCTTCGCTTTTCCGGGCATTATGTTTGTGATGTTGATGTTTTTGTCATTATTTGGCGTTCACGGTAAACAACGTATTTTCTTAGTACAGAATGAGGAAAAAAATGTTTAGTATCATTGTACCGTCTTACAATCGAAAATCGGAAATTCCCGCTTTATTGGAAAGTTTAGGGAAGCAAACCAACAACGATTTTGAGGTGGTGATCGTTGATGACAACTCGCAAGAACCTGTTGTAGTGGAGCAATCTTATCCCTTTAAGGTAAACGTGATTCGTAATGAGACCAATCAGGGGGCTGCGGAAAGCCGAAATATCGGTGCTCGTGCAGCAACGGGGGAATGGTTGTTATTTTTGGACGATGATGATCGATTTGCTGAGAATAAATGTGAGAAATTGGCTGAGGTGATTAGCGAGCAACCCGCTATTAATTTTATTTATCATCCGGCGAAATGCGAGATGATCAATGAAGGATTTAGCTACGTGACCAAGCCGATCCCACCACAAGAAATTAGTGTGGAACGTATCTTACTGGCGAATAAAATTGGCGGTATGCCGATGGTGGCGGTGAAGAAAGATCTTTTCTTAAAAATTGGCGGATTATCTACCGCACTTCGCTCATTGGAAGACTATGATTTTTTGTTGAAATTAGTTAAAGATCCAACGTTTAAGCCTTATAAAATAGGCGAACCTTTGACTTATTGTACCTTCCATACAAAACGTGCCAGTGTTTCAACGGACACCAGCAATACTGAAAAAGCCATTGATTATATTCGTGAACACTATGTGAAAACCGCAGAGCAGGCGCATAATTTCAACATCAACGCCAGCTATATTTTGGCTTATCCGCATATCATGAATTTGTCACGCAAAGCAGCATATTATTATTTTGATATTTTTAAACAAACCAAAAGTATTAAACAATTAGTGCTTGCGATGATTGTGCTTATTTCGCCGGAACTGGCTCTGAATTTGAAACGGTTTATGTAATAGAAAGGATAGTCATGAAATTTTCAGTTTTAATGTCTTTATATATTAAGGAAAATCCACGATTTTTACGGGAATGTTTTGAAAGTTTGTTAGCTCAAACCCATCAGGCGGATGAAATTGTGTTAGTGTTTGATGGGGCGGTTACTCCGGAATTGGAGCGCGTTGTCGCTGAGTTTGAAAAACAGTTACCGTTAAAATTAATTAAATTGCCGAAAAATCAAGGATTAGGCAATGCGCTAAATGAAGGATTGAAACATTGTTCTTATGACTGGGTTTTCCGTATGGATACGGATGATATTTGCGTGCCGGAACGTTTTGCCAAACAGGTGGCATTTATCGAACAACATCCCGACACAATTATTTTTGGCGGACAAATTGCCGAGTTTGGTGAAAATGTAAATGATATTGTTGCCTATCGCCGTGTGCCGACAGAAGCACAGGATATTGTGAAATTTACTCAAAAACGTTGTCCTTTTAACCATATGACGGTGGCATATCAAAAAAGTGCGGTGATAAATTGCGGGGGGTATGAGGATCTGCAAGAAGATTATTATTTATGGATTAAACTTGTCGCACAGCAACAAGCGGTGGCAAACTTGCCCGATATTTTAGTTTATGCACGGGTAGGCAATGGAATGGTCGGACGTCGCCGAGGATTGAATCAGGCTAAGGCGGAGTGGCGGTTATTTAAATTAAAATATCGTTTGGGCATACAAGATTTCGCCTCAGGATTATTTATTTTTATTTTACGATCCGCTTCCCGTTTATTGCCGACCTCATTATTAAAAGCGGCTTATAACAAATTTTTAAGAAAATAAAAATGATGTTGAAGGAAAGAAAACCAATGAAAAAAATTTCGTTATTATCAACCGCACTTTTATCTTGTTTACTCGTAGGCTGTTCCGGCAGTAGTCAAAGCACATCGGCTAAAAATATTCCTACAATTAGTCGTAATGCGGTTTATTCTAAGCCGCGCACACTGGGTAACTTTAATGATTATGTTCAATTTTTAAAAGGTAAAGCTGCGGCGGAAGGCGTTTCTCTTGCTACCTTAAATGCACAAAATAATATTGGGTATATGGAAAAAGCCGTGGCGTTAGATCGTGCGCAAATGGGGCGGTTAGTAAAACGTAATCCAAACCAACCTCCGGTGTTGAATCCGAAGGGGACCACTAATTATCTCAATAAAGTACTCACGAACAATAAAGTGAGTGTGGCTGAAGAACGTTATTGGGAAGTCCAACTTCCACTTCAACAGGCTAGCCGACGTTATGGCGTACAACAAGAATATATTCTTGCTTTATGGGGAATGGAAAGTAGTTTCGGGCATTACCAAGGAAACTATGATGTACTGTCCGCCCTAGCGACCCTAGCCTTTGACGGCAGACGTGAAGCCTTGTTTAGTAGAGAGTTCGTCAATGCGATGAAAATGCTGGATAGTCATTATATTCAGCGCCCTAGAATGTTGGGTTCATGGGCGGGAGCAATGGGGCAAACCCAATTTATGCCAAGTGCTTTCTTAAATTATGCGGCTGATGGTAACGGTGATGGGGTAAAAGATATTTGGACAAACCAATTTGATGCTTTTGCGTCCATTGCAAATTATTTACATACCGTAGGTTGGGACAATAAATTGCCTTGGGGTATCGAAGTGACATTAACCCAACCCATTGATTTATCCCTTTCCGGTATTGAGAAAAATAAAGCCCGTTCTTTGCGTGATTGGCAAGCTCAAGGTGTGATACCAACAAGTTTTGGTGCAGAAGAACAAGCAAAACTGACCGCACTTTCCCATACGGATCTTTGGCTTGTGCGTCCGGATAAACAGGTGGGGAGAGCATTTTTAGTGTCGAATAATTTCCGCACGATTTTAGATTGGAATAAATCCAATTATTTTGCTGTGAGTATCGGTATGTTTGCCGATCAAATTAAGGAAAGAGTAGGGTTATAAAAAACAGCGGTCAAATTGACCGCTGTTTTTTGGTTTGATTAGGTAAATTATTTTGCAGCCGGTGCTTGAGCCGGTTGTTCTGCGTTAGGTGCAGCCGGTTGTGCCGGAGCCGGGTTGAATTTAGCTTCAATTTGTGCGCCAAGTTCCGCTAAAGATTGCATTTTGTTTTGCAATTCAGCCGCTTTTTCAGCGTAGGCTTTTTGATCTGCTTCGGTTTTCACGTTTGCTTGAGCAACCAATAATTGGCTCGCAAGAGTCAATACTTCTTTAGTTTGATTTTTTGCACTGCCGATTAAATCGGATTTCAGATCAAGAGCATCTAAACTTGCAATGCTTGCTTGAACAGTTTTATTAAACGCTTCAATTGCAGCTTTTGCTTTATTTTCATCTTTTGCTTCAGCGGCAGCATTTAATTCCTGTTGAAGTTTTTGCTGATTTTGAGCTTGCACTACACCTTGCTCTTGGTTCCACGCGATTAATTTTTCGTAATCCGCTTTTTCTTGTGCTTCCGCACTCATTGCCGGTGCAGCTTCAGCCGCTTTTGCCGCCTCTGTTTGTTGGGCTGCTTCAGGTTTAGCCGTATCTGTCGTTTTGTCTGCCTTATCACAAGCAGTTAAAAATAAAGCAAACAATGCAGTTGCAGTAATTTTTGTTAATTTGTTCATAAAAAATAATCCTTTAAGTTGAAATTAAAAAGTATTCCTTGGATGATTAAATCCACGGATTCCTGAGACCGCTTATTTTCAGATTAGTTTAAAAATTTTTCAAGAAATTTATTTTAGCGTAGGGACAAACTCGGATAAGGCTTTTATTTCCTCTTCGCTTAAACGTTGTTTTGCCGGATTGCCGGCTCCAATGATATTTTCTTTTTTGCGCTCAAAAAGTGCGGTTGAAATTTCCTCTGTTTTTAATTGATTGATGATTTTAGATTCACCCATTGCCGCTTTCTCGCCTTTTTTCCCGTGACAAGTGGCGCAGGAACGTTTGTAAATCTTTTCTGCTTTGGTGAAAACAGGACTATTAGCGCTCTCGGCTTGAGCAAAAAAAGCAATACAGAGCAAGCCTACGAGAAATAAATGAAGCCCTTTCATTGATGATCCTTTTAACTGTTATTTTTTGAATAAGTTATCCAATTCTTCCTGAGGAATTTTACCTTCAAATTTAGCTTGAATATAGCCTTTATCATCAATGATAAAAGAAGTCGGCGTACCGACTAATTGATACCGCTCGGAGGTGATTTTCATTTGATCTTTAATCACCGATTGGGTGAGTTGATGTTTGGCAACCACGGCATTGGTGTCCATATTTTCACCATCAACATTGATGGCAATAAGTTGGACTTTATTTGGATAGGCTTTATTAAGTTGCTCGAATGTTTTTAGTTCTGCCATACAATGACCGCAGGTTTCCGACCAAAAGGTGAGTAATCGGGTGCCTTGCCAATCTTTTAAGTTTACTTGTTTACCTTGTAGATCATAGGCGGCAAGTTCAGGTGCGGCGTTACCGAGAGTTGCCTTTTCTTCTTTACAAGAAACGGTGCTGAAAATGACCGCACTTAAGCAAAGTGATTTGAGTAAAAGTTTAATGTTCATTTCGTTCTTCCCGTAAAAACTTCCCGTGTTGCAGATAAATGGTACGATCAGTGAGTTCGCCCAGTTCCGGATTATGGGTCACCATGACAATGGTTCTGCCTTGGCGGTTTAACTCTTGCAATAAGTCTAAGATTAATGCCTCATTTTTTTCGTCCAAATTACCGGTGGGTTCATCGGCAAAAATAACAGGGGGCTGATTGACAAGGGCGCGGGCAATGCAAACGCGCTGTTGCTCACCGCCGGAAAGTTGGCTTGGTCGGTGATCCATACGATGTCCTAATCCCACTTGTTCTAACACCGCTTTTGCCGCCGCTTCGTCAATGACGCTGTGATAATGTTGGGCGAGCATGACATTTTCAAGGGCGGTTAAATAGGGAATCAAATGGAACTGTTGAAACACCAAGCCGATTTTTTCCGCACGAAAACGTTGGCGACCGATTTCATCTAATTGGGCGGCATCAATGCCGGCTAAAATAACATTCCCTTCACTGGCGGTGTCCAGCCCGGTGAGAATGTTCATCAAGGTCGTTTTACCTGAGCCGGAGGCGCCCATAATGGCAACAAATTCGCCTTGTTTAATTTGAATATTAATATCTTCAAGTGCGGTCACTTGACCGAAGCGTTTATATAAATGTTTTGTTTCAATAACAAATTGAGTCATAGCTTTCTCTTTTATTTTGTTAGGCGATTTTTTCTCAATCTATGCCTTAGATTTATTCACCTTTTAATACATTCGCCGTCTGAATACTTAATGCACGACGTGTTGGTAGGATAACGGCGATAAATGCGACCAACAAGGAGAGCATAATGGTAATAGGGAAGACCGGTAAACGCATATCAATATAAGATTTAAAGACCGTTAAGCCTAAAATCTGAGCGAGTAAATAACCAAATATTAATCCGACTAAAATGGCACAGACGGCAATAATAAGAATTTCTGTACAGATTTGCTTAATAATATCCGACTGTTTTGCCCCTAATGCTTTTTGTAGGGCAAATTCTTTGGCTCGTTCGCCGACAATTGCGATCAATGTGGTGTTCACACAAAGTGTAGCCAACACTAAAATCACTAAAGAGATTAGTCCCATTAGCCCTTTGATTTTATCTAAAATTTGCCCTTCCGAGGCGGAAACCTTACGGATCGGGTGGGCGGTGAGATCTTGATATTGTTGCATAATATTTTCTGCAAACTGATCGACCTGCCCCAGTTCATTTCTGACATTGAGTAGCGCATTGTTGGCAAGCCCTTCTTTTTCCAACCAATTCTGCGCAAAATCAAGATTGACGATGAGCATGTTATCTGTGGCATCACCGGCTTCTACAATAGCTTTAATGGTGAATTGATGTTTTTCTACCGCATTTTTTGACAGTTGTAGTTTATCGCCGATTTTTAAATTAAGGCGTTCGGCAAGGGTTTTACCAATCATTGCATTGCGATCATCAAAATTCACATTAATGGCGGAACCGCTAATTTGCCAATAAGGGGCTAAAACCCGCATATCTTCAAAACGAACGCCCATAATAACGATTTTTTCCAACTCACTGCGTGTTACGCCGTAAAGATAGGGGCTGGCTGCGGTGATTAATCCCTGTGGCGCTTGTTGCAAAATTTCATCAATTTGACTCACAGAAACCATTTCGCCTTTTGTCGAACCGATATAGAAATTGGCACCAAAGGTACGAAGTTCTTGGCTCATTTTGGTGTTGATATCGAAATAAACGGCCGCCATGGCGGTAACAATGCCTGCTCCCACCGTTAAGGCAGTAAAAATAATCATCACCCGTTGTAAACGCAGACGAAGCGCACGGAAAATTAGCCGCCAAAACATACTGTTATTGTCTGCCATAAAGCACCTCAACAGGATAAAGTTTGGCAATACGATGTGCGGGGAACCAAGTTCCAATCAGGGCAATGAATATTGACAGTACCAGTACGCAAGGGATCACAATCCAAGCAAAACTGAGCGGTACGCCAAAGAGTGTGGTACCTATAAATTTTGCCAAGCCCCAACCGGCTAAACATCCCAAGATACCGCCAATTAATGCACTTAATACGGCTTCGCAATAAAACAACAGAACGATCTGCCATTGGTAAGCGCCCAAGGCTTTCATTAAACCGATTTCTTTGCTTCGTTCAATAATGCTGGAACTCATCAGCGAGGCAATACCCATTGCCGCTGCAATTAATGCCGCAAGCGTGACGACTGAGAGTAACAACTGAATTTTGCTGATGACCACGCCTTCGGAGGCGGCAACTTGCCAAATAGGACGCACAATCGCACCGGAGATGGCTTCTTCCAGTTGATGGGAAATCGAAGAGACATAGGCAGTGCAGTACCAACGATCATACTCTTCCGCGTCAAGGGCATCGGTATTGGCGCGAGCTTTACGGGAGAGGGTATTTTCCGGTACGGTGAGGGCGGAAACTTTCACCGATTGGACTTTACCTTCTAAACCCAGTAGGGTTTGAGCTGCACTTAACGGCATAACAAGTTGATTATCTTCCGTTCCACCTGTGGTTAAAATACCTTGAATTTTGACCGCACGTTGAGCAGAAAACTCTTTTTCTTGATAGCTTAAATGAAGTGTATCGCCAATTTTCCAGCCGTTCACTTTGGCAAGCTGCGTGCCCGCAAGAACAGGAATGATTTCACCGAAATTGTCATTTTCATCATTTACCCAATTGCCTTGCACCTGCCAATAAGGGCTGATAATACGTTGCCCGGTGTGATAATCTTCTTCATCGGGAATCGCAATGTTGTGATCGAAAAAGGTGCCTAGAATTGAAACGGAGTCCGAAAGTGCGGTCGATTTTTCCGCTGTTTTTATTACATTAACGGTTGCCGTTAATTGAGGGGCAAAGCCGACAATATTATTACGCCAGAAAATATCTTTAATGTTCGGCAGCTCTTTTTCATCAAGAAAATCTTGACCGGAAAGGGCGATGTTTGTATTGAGTTCATCCGGTAAGGCAGCATTACTTGCCGGTTCAATCAAAATATTCGCGCCGTAAGATTTTAGTTCTTTTGCCATTTTATCGCCAATATCAATAGAAACGGCAAGCAAGGCGGAGACTAAACCGGCTGCCAAGAAAATGGTGACAATGGCTAATAATTTTCGCTTGATACCAAAACGCCAAGATTGAAATAACATTCTCGCTAACATTGTTATTCCTCTTTCCCATTTTCATTACTGAGGTATTTTTCAGGGCTATTACGGAACAGTTCAAGATTTTCTTCATTTTCAAAGAAATAAGTACGGTTTTCAAAGCTGTATTTATGTTCCGTTTGGGTATTTTTTAATTTTTTGCCACTAATAGGATCCTGCACCTCGATTTCTACGATAGTGCTGAATAAATTAAGCCCGTCTTCCAATGAGGTGCGGTGAATAATAAGCTCATTTTCCGTTTGTTGCCAATCTTCAATCGGTACGGGATTACATCCCCCCGCTTTGCCAATGGACGGAATGAACATATGGACGCCACATCCTACGCAGACGACTTGATTACCTTGCATCACATAACCTTGATCACCGCATAATAAACAGGCATCAAATACTGCTGCAAGACTGAGCTTATTCGGCTGGCGGTTAATAATAAAAAAGCGTACGGCTTTGCCATCGTCTGCGATCCAAACAAATCGGTGTAGTTTTCCGTCTTTTACTTGTTCAATTGGGATACGGACTTGTTGTGCTTGATTCAGCGTAACGGGTACGGCTTCGGAAAGTTGTGGTGGGCGTGAAGCCACTTGTACCCAATAAAGTTGGCTTGCGCCAATAAAAATTATTGCCAATGTTCCCCAATTAATCAGACGTTTTGATATTTGCACCAATGCTAATTTTTTGCGTTTTTCGATAGGATCTTGTTCAATTTTGGCTTGTAAAGCCCGTTTAACATGAGTTTGAAAGATGAAAATCCCTAAGTTTATGAACATGACAGAAAGGCAGATAACATTAAGCCAAGTCGTGACAGCCCCTGATTTTGCGGCAAAACTTAACCGCACTTTGGTGAGTTCAATTAGCTGTAATTTCATAAAAATAAGTAATAATTCGCCCGCCAGTGGTATCACTAAGGCGAACCAAAGCACAAAACTCAGCGCAAAAAGTGCGATGGATTTTCCTTTTGTTTTTTGCTGTTGTTTAAGTAAGAAATAGAGCCATGTTGATACGGCAAAGCATAAAATGACACCAAAAATAACCGCGCTGAGATTTAAAATAAAATCAGTATTAATAATATCCGTATTGGTAAGCGCGGTGATATTAGGATCTTTTGCCCAAGTCGCACCTGCAATCAGCATTAAGATAAATTGCCAACACAGAGTCAGTTTGCTTGAATTTATCCATTGACTGAAGGCAAAAAGTAAGAATGTACTAAGAAAAATGACGGTGATGATAAGATTTGCCACTTGGCTGGTTGGCAAGATAAGACGTAATGTCACACCGCTTATTAAGCCAAAAAAACTTAACCAAATGATTGTTTTTGAAGCGGGGGTAGTTGGTTTTATTGCCCAGGAGGCGCCGAGTAAAATTGAAATAGGTAAGAGCGATTGAAGCAGAAAAACGAAAAAGTAAGTCATATAAGTCAAAAAATATCATCGTAATAAAATATGTTGGCACAACATATTATTTGGTTAAGTCTCTATGGTAGATAGATTTGTGCGTGAATATAAGCTATTCACGCACGTTGTAAAGGATTATTTAATTCCTGTGAATTTAAATTCATAGTTTACATCAAAAGGCTTCCACCAACGACCTACACCGGTTTCTTCATCCGTATGGCGGTGCATACCGGCTTTTGACGGCGGATCGATATGATAGGTTAATTTGTAGTTACCCACACCCATCATTTTTACGTTTGCACCATAATGCGGCCCGTCACCGGCAACCATTGGCATAAAGGTACCCTCTTGTTTTTCGCCGGTATCGGTATTGACTAAGGTGTAATTGATTGTGAGATAAGGCATCCATTCGCCGTCACCAAATCCGTTTTTATTACCTTTCACTGCGTGGATATCCGCTTCTAAGTGAATGTCGGATTTTGCAGCTGGTAAGCCCATACCGCGCGGTTCCATATCAATCGGTTTCAGATAAACGGCGGCAATTTCCATATCATTCATTGTCACGGCTTCACCGATAGGATATTCGGTAAAGGCTTGTGCGCTTGCAGCAAATAAACCGGCGGTAAGTGCGGTCGTAATCAGTGCTTTTTTCATATTAGATCTCCTGAGATTTAAGGTTATGCTGCTTTTTTACTTTGGTATTTCATAACGGCTAAAGCAAAAAGTGCAGCGATGATTAAAATGCCTTGTGGAATTAATGTTTCTAGATAAGGATAAATGCCTAACCACGAAATTTCCGGTATGCCGTTCACTAAGGTTGGTTCAAATAATTTTCCTTCAATCAGCTCTAAGACAGATTTGCCGGCAAATACAAATGCCATTAGATACATAAATGTGCCGGTGAACATAAAAAACGGTTTAAGAGGAAGTTTCACCACGCTATAACGCATGATGAAATAGCAAATTGCCAGTAGCAATACACCGACAAGAAAACCGGCAAAAAGATAAGCTATACCGACCGCACTTTTTGCATCACTGGCAAGCGCGTAATAGAACAAGACAGTTTCCGCCCCTTCGCGATAAACCGCTAAAAAGCTGGTGAGCCATAAGCCTGCCAAAGAGCCTGCGGTTAATGCGGTGGAAAGTTTGCCTTCTAAATAACGTTTCCAATTTTGTGCTTCAACTTTAGAAAGAAGCCAGTAACTCATCATAAAAAGCATAACGACGGCAATCATCATTGTGAAACCTTCCAACAATTCTCGATTTTGACCGGAATTTTCAAAAATAAGTTGGAAAATAAAAGCAGTGATGACACTTGCTACAAGGGCAACATAAACGGATTGACGAATGGTTGGTAATTTATCCCGATGATTATTTTTGACGAGGTATGCCACAATAGCAGCGACAATGAGTAAGGCTTCCAAACCTTCGCGTAGAATGATTAACAGGCTGTATAAGAATAATGACCAATCACTTTGTTCTCCACCCTGTAACATATTGACGGCTTTGGATAAATTTTGGGCTAAGCCTTCTGCTTGGGGTTGTAATTTATCTCCTTGATTGGCTTTCATTAGGCTGACCATACGTGTGAAATAGCCTTCAATTTCTGCTTTGAAATTACTATCGCGAGAGCCGATTTTATTTTCCATTCCGCTGTTTTCAAATATATCAAAATAGGTGTCTTGTACAGAAAGAATGGCTTTTTTCTGTTCGCCTTTTTCATAAAGTGAAATAGCTTGTTGGATACCTTGATTGACTTGATCGGCAATTTTTTGCCAATCTTGTGACTGATTTTCTACTGATTGCACGTTATTATCCGGTTGATTCTGTTCTTCACGGGTGGTCGGCAATGCCGGTAGTAATTCTTCAATATCTTGTAGAAGATTCGTACTTTGATAGGCAATTTCTGTCATTTGATCCGCTTGTTCGCTTAAACGAATTAAATTATAGAATTGTTGATTAATCGCAGCGGATTGCTCGGAAGAACGGTGGGTGCGTACCGCCATTTCCATTTCTGAATTTTTATAGCCGTCATATTGTGCTTGTTGAAAGGATTGTTTGGCTTTGGCGAAATTGCCTTGTTCATAAGCCTCAATGGCTTGTGCCACTAAATCATCAATGGTTTTAAAATTCTGTTGCCAGTAAGGCAAAATCTGATCATTTTGATAGACGCTATGTTGGCTGTCAGCATTAAGTTGATGACCTTCTGCTAAAGCGGGTAATACCTCTTGCAATGCCTGTTTTAACCCGTTAATTTTGGCTTGAATTTCATCTAGGGGCTTACCTTCTCCAATCATTTTACGAATTTCGCCAAAAGTGGATTCCATTTGATAGCTTTTCTGAGCGGAAAAATTAATACGAATCGGGCCTTCTAAATTTTCAAAGACTTCAAAATACGCCATTTGTACTTCGGTTCGGGCATCATCAGGATTATTTTGTTGGAGGAGTGCGGTTGTTTTGTCTAACCGAGTTGTAATATCCGCTACCCATTGTTGATAGTTATCTTGTGCTAAAACGAGTTGAGAAAAGAAAAAAGTAAATAATACTGCGCAATAACGCACAACACGCAACATTGAAAGCTCCAAATGCAATTTATTATTATTTCTGCGTATTATCCTCTAATATGAAAAAATCTCAACTGTTATTTTGTGATGTAGGGCAAGTTTTGGGAAAAGGAAAACATAAAAAAATGCGGTCAAATTTGACCGCACTTTTATTGATCGATATTAGTTAAACATCGCAGAGATGGATTCTTCATTGCTGATACGACGAATCGATTCGGCCAGCATAGAAGAAAGGGTCAGCACACGTACTTTTCCAAGCGCTTTCATTTCGGCTGAAAGCGGGATCGTATCGGTGACGACAATTTCATCAATTGAGCCGCTTGCAAGGTTTTTTGCCGCCGCACCGGAGAAAACCGCATGGGTTGCATAAGCAAATACGCGTTTTGCACCACGTTCTTTGAGGGCTTCCGCCGCTTTGCATAATGTACCGCCGGTGTCGATCATATCATCTACAAGAATACAATCACGTCCCGCTACATCCCCAATGATATGCATAACTTGTGCGACATTAGCGTGTGGACGGCGTTTGTCAATGATCGCCATATCGGTATCGTTTAATAGTTTTGCTACCGCACGGGCACGTACCACGCCACCGATATCCGGGGAAACAACGATCGGATTTTCAAGATCGGTTTTTTTCAAAATATCATGAATGAGTACCGGTGAGCCGAATACGTTATCGACCGGCACATCAAAGAAACCTTGGATTTGTTCGGCATGGAGATCACAGGTTAGCACGCGATCGATACCGACAGTGGAAAGCATATCGGCGACAACTTTAGCGGTGATCGGTACACGGGCGGAACGGACGCGACGATCTTGGCGCGCATAGCCGAAATAAGGAATTACGGCAGTAATACGGCCTGCCGACGCACGACGTAAGGCATCCACTATGACGATTAATTCCATGAGATTATCGTTAGTCGGCGCACAGGTAGATTGAATAATAAATACATCCGCACCACGCACATTTTCGTTGATTTGAACTTGAATTTCGCCATCACTGAAACGACCAACTGTCGCATCACCAAGGGAAATATATAAACGTTCGGAAATACGTTTTGCAAGTTCAGGCGTTGCATTCCCTGCGAAGAGTTTAATGTCTGGCATTAGTTTATGACCTCAGGTTAGATTGTAGATGAATTAGGGAGATTGTGGCGTTTCAACAGTTGATGTAAAGGCGAAACATTGAGTCCTTTTGCTACAAAACCGAATAATTCTTTTGGTTTTTGTTGAAAGCATGCTTGAGCATCTGCTTCGTTGTCAAATTCAGCGAATACGCAAGCACCGGTTCCGGTTAATCTTGCCGGGGCATATTGTAGCAACCAGTTTAGGGCTTTTTCAACGTCTGAATAGTGATTTAGCACAATTTTTTGGCAATCGTTTTCGTAAGGCGAATCAAGCAGCACATCTAAAGTTTGTTTTGGGGTATGGCGTGGTAGATTCGGATCATTAAAAATGACCGCAGTGGAAATGGAACTTTCCGGTTTTAATACCACAAACCATTTTTCAGCAGGGGAGCAGTAAGTGATTTTTTCGCCTACGCCTTCCGCAAAAGCGGCATGACCATGGACAAAAATCGGGACGTCCGCACCCAGTCTTAACCCCAGTTCGGCAAGTTCATTAAGTGATAAATTGGCTTGCCACAGATAATTTAATGCAACTAATGTTGTTGCTGCATTAGACGAGCCGCCACCAACACCGCCGCCTATGGGAAGTATTTTCTCCAAACGAATGGTCGCGCCTTGTCGAATTTTTGCTTTCTCTTGTAATAATTTTGCCGCGCGATAAATCAGATTATCTTCTATTTTAAGGTTGGTGATATTCGGTGAAATTAAAATTTTGTTATCTTCTTCTCTAACCTTGATCTCAAGCCAATCGCCGAAATCAAGAAATTGGAACAGGGTTTGGAGTTCGTGATAACCGTTTGGTAGTTTACCGTTGATATAAAGGAATAAATTAAGTTTTGCAGGACTAGGAAAACGGCAGGGTTTTTCTAGTGAAGGTTGTGAAGAAAGTGCGGTCGAAAATTGATGCGTTTTCATTAAAATACCCACTCGTCCACGCGAATTTTGAGAGTCTGGGAGGTATTTTTATTTTTTAGTAGGATATTTTCCGGCATAGCATTTTCAGTATGGTAAGTTAAATAGTCAGCAGTCCAAATCGAACCGTCAAGGGGATAGTTGAACGCACCAAGTAAGTGATTCAGCCCGACTTTATAATCGTCGGAATTGACAGCAGGTTGTCCTTTTAGCCAATAAGCAAGGTGTTCTAAGGGAATATCCATACCGATCATCTCTTGTAGCAATAATTTTGCATTGCGTGCCGATTGTCGATTGCCATTGTTATCGGAAATCGTCATACCCTGCGGGCGCATTTCAAGAAGTAGGGTGGATTTGCTGATAAGAGAATACAATTTAAGCGTATAGAATTGTGGATGTTGGTATTGCCATTCAAAACGGCTGGAAAAACGCTCTGTCGGACTAATGTAACCGATTTGCCCTTTGGCACGATATTGTTGGATTTTTTCTATTTTTTGTAAATGTTGCAACCAAGCCGCATCGGTTTTATCAAGGTATTGTACATTGGTTGGACGCTCTGAATCCAATGTACAGGCGGTAAGAATTGTGGTGATAAAAAGTGCGGTTAAAAATTTTAATGTTTTCATAGGTTCTGTTTAGCCAAAAAACTGTGCTTATTGTAAGAGGTCGTTACTATTTAGTAAAGCCTGTTTTTATTGCGCTTGATAGGCTCTTTTCATCTCACTGATTATTTTGATCCGACGACGATTTAACTCATTCCGAATTTCTTGTTTTTCAAAACCGTCTGCGATCACCTGTTGCACATCCACTTTTTCAGCGGCTTTTAATAAGGCATTGATATAATCTCGTTGTGGATATTCTCGCATTTCAAAACCGGTTCTGCCTCGTGTATCGGCAAGGCAAACTAACAGAAATTCTTGGAAACGTTGTGGCTTACGCCATACATCAAAGCGATTGAATAATTTCATCACTGTTTCGGGGCGAAGTTCAAAAGCTTTGTGAATGTGTGTGTGATATTCACAAGTGAGTTCGGCAAGTTCTTGATAATAGTTTGATACTTTTAATCGTTTAGACAGATGACGGGTTGGCTTAATGCCCGCTTGTTCGTGACCGTAGTGGTGGGGAAGAATATCTTTGGGGGTAAGGGCTTTACCAAGATCATGACAAATCGCCGCAAAACGCACCGCACTTCGGTTGAGTTCAGGATGATTCTGTGTCAGTTTGACTGCCTGTTGCAATACCAACATGGTGTGAATAAAGCTGTCAATTTCCGGATGATGTTGTACCGGATTCGGTATGCCATAAAGTGCGTCAAGTTCAGGAAAAAGGGTACTCAAAGCACCAATTTTACGTAGCACTTCAAAATAAATCTCAGGGTGTTTTTCATTCAATGCCTTTTCTGTTTCTAACCAAACACGCTCAGCCGTTAGATGTGACAGTTCACCGCTTTGTGCCAGATTTTCCATTAATGACAGTGTTTCCGGTGCGATTTTAAACCCTAAATGATGGAAACGTGCGGCAAAACGGGCAACACGTAGCACCCGTAAAGGATCTTCTGCAAAAGCTGGGGAAACATGGCGTAAAATTCGATTATCTAAATCGTTTTTTCCGTGATAAGGATCATGAAGATTGCCTTTTTCATCAAGTGCCATCGCATTGATTGTAAGATCACGTCGAATGAGATCCTGTTCTAATGTTATGTTTGGCGAAAAATCACAAATAAACCCCGTATAGCCGTTACCGGATTTGCGTTCAGTGCGTGCAAGGGCATATTCTTCTTTGGTATCGGGATTAAGGAAAACCGGAAAATCTCTACCGACTTGTTGGTAGCCTTGAACTAATAGAGTTTCGGCGGTTGCACCAACAACAACCCAATCGCGATCTTTTACCGGTAAGCCTAATAATTGATCGCGAACCGCCCCGCCGACTAAATAAATTTCCATTGATCTCCCCTAAAAAAGAAACACCGAACATTTGCTCGGTGCGATTGATTATGCCCAGCCGTCACGGCGTTTACGTCTTGGTAAAATATGAGGAATAATTAAGCCAAGTAATAATCCGACACCAAGTACCGAACCGCCGTAAATGAACCATTGGATTGCAATTTCACGTTTGCTGACATCAAGCATGGCTTCTAAATCGCGATTTTTATTTTTGGTAATTTCTAACTCGCGTTTGAGCTGGGAATTCTGTTCCAATAATTCGCTGCTTTGTTGCTCGGACTGCTTGGTACGCCGCTGCATTTCTACGGTGCGTTGTTGCCAATCATTGTCTAAATGATTAAGTTTTAATGTTAATTCCTGAATTTGGGCTTTTAATTTTGGATTTTCAAGCTTGCTGCTTGGTGTATTGCTTAGTTCGGCAGTTAAAATCCAAGCCTCACGGTTTTTGCTGTCACGAATGAGACTATACTTGCCTTGTCGTTCTAATACATTTACTTGTTCACCGGCTTGAATCGCTCCGGCAATTTTAAATTGGTCGCCAGCACCGCGACGGAGATAAGTATTGAGGTTTTCTGTCACGTATTGGATTTCCGCGTAAGCAGAATTTACTACCGAACCGAGTAAAACGCTAGGGAGTAAAAATTGAGTCAGTATTGAGGAAATTTTTGGCATAGTTATCCTTTAATTATTTTAAGTCACTTTGCTACAGACCGTAATTAAGAAAGAAAGTGCGATTAAATTTAACCGCACTTTTTTTAATTAGTGAAAAATTGCCCGCAAGATATAAAAAATCATGATAGCAAAGAAAGCGCCTGCCGGTAGTGTGACGACCCATGAGCTAATGATATTGCGGATTACCGTCAAGTTTAAGGCTGCGATACCACGTGCAAAACCGATACCTAAGATTGCCCCAACAAGAGTTTGTGTTGTGGAGATCGGTAAACCTGTACCCGAAGCCACAACCACCGTCATCGCGGTGGCAAACTGAGCAGCAAAACCACGACTTGGGGTTAAATCGGTGATACCCGATCCTACTGTCGCCATCACTTTTTTCCCCATGGAAATTAACCCTACTGCGATACCTAGTGCACCCAGTGGCAGAATCCACCAAGCCAGAGTACCGCCCGAAACAATTTTGCCTCCTTCATCAACAATAGATACTACGGCTGAAAGCGGGCCAATCGCATTTGCTACATCATTAGAACCATGAGCAAACGCCATAGCGCAGGCGGTTAAGAGCATTAAAATACTAAATACTTTTTCGACCGCACCAAATGTGCCTTTTGTTGCAGATTGAGCGAAGGTTTTGCTGCGGAAATAGAAGTGAAAGAAAATCATCCCTATCAGGCTGATCGCAAATGAAATCACTAATGTTTCCCCGTTAGACAGGTGTAAGCCAACGTGTTTCAAACCTTTTTTCATTGTTACGATACAAAGCACAAAGATGGTGATACCCATATAGTAAGGGCCATATTTTTGGGCATTTTTCAGCGGTTGATCCGTATCAAAGATGAGCTTTTGTGTGCTGGCAAAAATGGCATAAGCCAAAATCCCTGCAATTACAGGTGTCACAAACCAACTTCCTACAATGCTACCGATTGTTGACCAATCCACCGAGCCGGGCCCGATCGTGATACAAGCAAAGCCAACAATTGCACCGATAATAGTATGTGTACCGGAAACCGGCCACCCCATTTTGGTTGCGATAAATAACCAAACACCGGAAGCAAAGAGGGCGGAAATCATGCCGAGCGCGAGAATTTCCGGTGTATCGACAAACTGCATAGGGTCAATCACACCACTTTTAATGGTTTCCGTGACTTCGCCACCGGCAAGATAAGCACCGGCAGATTCAAAAATTAATGCGATAATAATCGCTTGTTTTACTGTAATTGTGCCTGACCCTACAGAGGTCCCCATAGAATTCGATACATCATTAGCGCCAATACCAAACGCCATAAAAAAACCAAACACAGCGGTGATTAACACCAACCATGTACCATATTGATTAATTATTTCCATAGTCTTTTTCCTATGTATATTAGTTTTATGAACGCGCTAACATTAATTCAATACGTGAACCAACACGTTGTGCTTGGTCGGCAAGGACGCCTACCCATTCAATGATTTTATATAAGAACATCACATCAATCGGATTGTAACGGCTCTCGATGATGTAAAGCATCTTACGCAGTTTAATTTGCATTTGATCCGTATCGTCTTCAATACTGTCCAACTCTTGAATCATATTGTTCACTAATTGTAATTCACGACCTTTAAAGCCGGTTTCCAATAATTTATCCATTTCTTCAATCACCAAATGAGCTTGATGAATGGAATCTAAGCTGCGACGAACATAGTTCAAAAAATCTTCCTGCATTTCTTCAGGGATACTAAGCTGACGGCCAATCATACGACCGGCAATATCTTTAGCGAAGTTTGCGAGTTTGTCTTGTTGTGTGACCAACTCTAATAAATCGGTACGATCAATAGGTAAGAATAAACCGCGTGGCAATTTCAAACGGATTTCACGTTTGAGAGTATCAGCCTCACGTTCGCGTTGGGAAATTTCTAAACGCATATTTTCTGCATTTTCCCAGTCCTTTGAGAAAGTTTTTTCAAAAAAAGGAATTAAAAGATTGCAACATTCAGTGACTTTGTCCGAATGTTTTTGCAATGGTTTTAAAGGCGAGTGGGCAAATAATCCAAGGATATTATTCATTGCCATATCTCATTTACTCCATAATAGGGGGTTGAAATTCGTGCGCATATTACCTGATTTTTATTTGAAATAGAATTGATTTTAAGACAACAACCATCGCCATATTGGCTAAAGCTCAATTCTTGCACAGATTGTAATCTGACAAGAGTAAAGCTAAGGGCTAGCTTTAGGTTGAGATATATTTATACTGCTCGGAAATGAAAAAATTAGGCTGATTTTCACTCAATAAGTCAAAAGATTGGCTAACATTTTGAAATTTCGTTATGTTTTCGTTGAAAAGCGATAAGGCACAAAAACCTTGATTTATTTATATTTACTTGTATATTTAACCAGTTAAATTAATAAGGATTTATCCTCATGAACAATGAAATCGAACTCAAACTTGTTGTTTCAGCGGAAGCATTCAATTTATTGGAACAGCATCTCAAACAATTCACCTTATTGGAATATAAAAGATTTTTTCTTGGTAATACTTATTATGATTACCCTGATCATTTTCTTGCTAAACAGAAAATGGGCTTGCGTATTCGACAAGAAGATCAATGTTTTACATTAACGCTGAAAACCAATGGGAGAGTTGTCGGCGGTTTGCACGAGCGTCCGGAATATAATTTACCGTTGAAAGAAAAAGAAACGCCGACAAATGAACAGTTACGGAAACTGTACCACTTTGAGCAGTTACCCAATGCACCATTAAATGCCATATTCTCAACGGATTTTAATCGCACTTTATGGCTGATTGAATTTCGAGATTCCAAAATTGAGGTGGCTTTTGACCAGGGAGAAATTGTGAATGGCGATCGTTTACAACCGATTTGCGAAATTGAGTTTGAATTAAAAGAGGGGGAAATTGGCGATCTGTTTTATTTTGTTGAAGAATTGCCGATGTTAACCGATATGTATTTCAGCAGTGCCAGCAAGGCAAAACGGGGCTATCAATTAGGACATCTCCCTATAATGACCGATTGGTTAAATAAATGGCGTGATTTTTTAAGAGCGGAACGGGAAGAAAGTGCGGTTGATTTTCAGGCTAAATTTAATGCTGTACTGAAAATGGAACAAGAATTGGTGGAGGAAACCCTGTCATTGCCAAAATCGGTTTTTTGCCAAGATTTTATGAAAACTGTAGAACGTGTAGGCGCTTTTTTTAATTTATATCACTATTATGATGAAAATAAGGGATTGTTTGAGGCCGTCGTAAAAAGTAAAGGAGAAAACTTAACGGACGATAATATATTGCCGCAATTGTTAGAAAACAATCAGTATTTTCTTAATAAAATTCAGGCATTGATTCGTTTTCATAGCGAAACGAAAGATAATGAAAAAACCATTGAAAAACTCACCGCACTTTTTAAAAACCGTTTTTATGTTGAGAGAGTGGTGAAATTGATGAATCTCGCATTGTAAAAATTTAAGGGTGAAAGAATGGCAAAAGCGCCGAAAACAGCCTATGTATGTAATGATTGTGGTGCGGAGTTTCCCCGTTGGCAAGGGCAGTGTTCTGCCTGTAAAGCGTGGAATACGATTAGCGAAGTGCGGTTGATTTCCGCCACAAAACCAAAAAATGATCGTTTCAGCGGTTATGCAGGTGAAACGCAGGCAAAAATTCAAACGCTGTCAGAAATTAGTTTACAGGAAACGCCCCGTTTCAGCAGTGGCTTTAAAGAGCTTGATCGCGTGCTGGGCGGAGGCATTGTACCGGGAAGTGCGATTTTGATCGGCGGTCATCCCGGTGCGGGAAAAAGTACCTTGTTGTTGCAAGTGATGTGCGGTTTGGCACAAAAAATGACCGCACTTTATGTCACAGGGGAAGAATCTTTACAGCAGGTGGCAATGCGGGCGAACCGTCTTGGTTTACCGAACGATCAACTGAATATGCTTTCTGAAACTTCAGTAGAGCAAATCTGTAATTTGGCGGATCAACTCAAACCGCAAATTATCGTGATTGATTCTATCCAAGTGATGCATTTAGCGGATATTCAATCTTCGCCCGGTAGTGTGGCGCAAGTGCGGGAATGCGCCTCTTTTTTGACACGTTATGCGAAAACCCGTCAAGTGGCGATTATTATGGTGGGGCACGTCACCAAAGACGGCACCCTTGCCGGCCCGAAAGTGTTGGAACACGCGATTGATTGTTCCCTACTTTTGGAAGGGGAGGCGGATTCCCGTTATCGTACTTTACGTAGCCATAAAAACCGCTTTGGTGCGGTAAATGAACTTGGCGTATTCGGTATGACAGAACAAGGTTTACGTGAGGTCAAAAATCCTTCCGCCATTTTTTTAAGCCGTGGAGACGAGCAAACGCCGGGTAGTTCGGTGATGGTGTTATGGGAAGGTACACGCCCGCTTTTGGTTGAAATTCAAGCCTTAGTGGATCATTCTATGTTGTCAAATCCACGTCGTGTGGCGGTGGGGTTAGAGCAAAATCGTTTAGCATTATTGCTTGCGGTATTGCATCGCCACGGCGGTTTGCAAATGGCGGATCAAGATGTATTCGTGAATGTTGTAGGCGGGGTAAAGGTTACGGAAACCAGTGCGGATCTTGCCTTGCTTCTGGCGTTAATTTCCAGTTTTCGCAACCGTCCCTTACCGCAAGATTTAGTGATCTTTGGTGAGGTGGGGCTTGCCGGCGAAATTCGTCCGGTACCGAGCGGGCAGGAACGCATTAGTGAAGCGGCAAAACACGGTTTTAAACGTGCTATTGTTCCTTTTGGGAATAAACCGAAAAGTGCGGTCGAAAATATGCAAGTTTTTACCGTGAAAAAATTGGCGGACGCATTAGACGTGTTGGATAATTTCTAGAAATTCATTGTCATACTGAAAACCTCGGCAAAATTCGCTAAAATACGCCTGTGTAAAAATGGATAGTAAACAAAATGGAAAAGAAATTAAACAAAGCGTTAGATGCGATCGATATTAAAATCCTCAATGAATTGCAACGTAATGGCAAAATTTCAAATATTGATCTTTCCAAAAAAGTCGGTTTATCTCCGACACCTTGTTTAGAGCGGGTAAAACGTTTGGAAAAGCAGGGGGTGATTATGGGCTATCGTGCTTTGCTGAACCCCGAATTACTTGATGCCCCGCTTTTAGTGATTGTTGAAATTACGCTTGTACGGGGCAAGCCCGATGTATTTGAAGAATTTAACGAGGCGATTCAAGCTCTTGATGAAATCCAAGAATGCCATTTGGTGTCGGGCGATTTTGATTATCTGTTAAAAACGCGAGTGGCGGATATGGCGGCTTATCGTAAATTGCTCGGTACAACCTTACTTCGTTTGCCGGGAGTGAATGACACACGTACCTATGTTGTCATGGAAGAAGTTAAACAAACCAATTATCTAGTTTTAAAATAAAAATGATTAAACGAATTACTGAACGTTTCACCCCTAAACAATACTTGGGTGAATTAATCTTGGGATTGACCGCACTTTTCGGGTTATATTTGATTGTGGCGTGGTCAAGCTACACACCATTGGATAATTCTTGGTCAACCGCCAGTTTTCAGAGTGAAACAATTAATAAGGCGGGGGCTTTCGGGGCGTGGATAATTGATGCCCTCTTTGTTTTTTTGGGTTACGTAGGGCATTTACTGCCTTTTCTGATCTTTTTCGTACCGGTATTTCTACTAAAAACAAAAGCTGTCCGTTCGCTATCAATCACGAAAATTGTGTTGCGTAGTTTTGGTTTCGTTACATTATTAATTGGCTTAACCATTATGGCAACCTTGCTGCTTTCCAATACCAATTATTACTTATCCGGCGGTGTATTAGGCGGTAGTCTGGTGATTTCGCTTTATCCGACTTTAGGAAAATTCGGCTGTATTCTTGGCGGTTTCGGACTAGCTATTCTGGGCTTTATTTTTTGCTCAGGCGCTTCATTAATTCGCTTGATCGGGCGTTTTTATAATTGGCTCACGATGAAAAATGACGCTCAACAAGAGCTAGAGCAATCGTCAGAATCTGTTGAAGAACTAGAACAAATTGTGATTCGTAAGCCATTGAGTTTGGTTAAAGAAGATAACAAATTGTCGGAAGAAGCAGAGAAAAAAGATGAAAATCAACCTTTTAAAGAAACAGAAACTGATACAAATGTAGAAAATCCTCTGGTTCAACCGGAAAAACTGATCAATATTCGAGGATTATCACCGTCTTTGGATATGTCTTCCCAACATCAAAAATCAATATCTGAATTTGACGAAAAATTTGATGGTTTTAAAACGGAAAATTTAGATGAATTGCCAAAAGTCACCATTTCCGAGCCGGAAAATATGTCAAGACAATCGGATTTTATGATGTCGTGGGAACAGGGGAATAAACAGACGGAAGAAAATTCACAAAGTGAAGATGATTTTACTTTAGATAAACCCGCTATTCCAAAAGTGACGCTAGCACCAATGAAGCAAGCGATTTCATTGGAGGCTGAATCGGCTCGGTATCCCGATGTGGTAGAAAACAATCGTTTGGAAGATGATTTATCCCGTCAATTTGCCGAACAGGAAAAACAACGCTTGGCAGAGATGGAAGCCCGTGCTAAAGCGCTAAATGCCGAAGAGGCGTTACAAGTGATTTTGGCGGAATCTGACGCGCCAATTTATAAACCCTATGGCGACTCTTTGGTTCATCCGGCGTTTCAGCAACCCACCACAAAACGGGAAAAACCGAGTACGCCATTACCAAGTTTAGCATTATTGGAACATCGACCGACCCAAGCTCAGGATATCACCCGTGAGGAAATTCATGATACGTCGCAACGTATTGAACAACAGCTGCGGAACTTTAATGTAAAAGCAGTGGTGAAAGATGTACTGGTCGGGCCGGTGGTAACGCGTTACGAGCTTGAATTACAACCGGGGGTGAAAGCCTCAAAAGTAACAAATATTGATACGGATTTAGCACGTGCGTTGATGTTCCGTTCTATTCGGGTGGCGGAAGTGATTCCGGGCAAACCTTATATCGGTATTGAAACGCCGAATGCGCATCGTCAAATCGTACCGTTACGTGATGTGTTGGATAGCAACGAATTTCGTGATTCTAAAGCACTTTTACCGATGGCATTGGGGAAAGATATTAGTGGTAAACCTGTTGTCGTGGATTTGGCAAAAATGCCTCATTTACTGGTGGCCGGTTCAACGGGTTCCGGTAAATCGGTTGGCGTGAATACCATGATTTTAAGTTTGCTTTTCCGTGTCCAACCGGAAGAAGTGAAATTTATCATGATTGACCCGAAAGTTGTGGAGCTTTCCGTCTATAACGATATTCCGCATTTGCTCACACCGGTTGTCACCGATATGAAAAAAGCGGCGAATGCACTGCGTTGGTGTGTCGATGAAATGGAGCGCCGCTATCAATTGCTTTCAGCCCTTCGGGTACGGAATATTGAAGGCTTTAATGAAAAAATTGATGAATATGAAGGCATGGGAATGCCGATTCCGAATCCAATTTGGAAACCGGGCGATACTATGGATCAAATGCCGCCGGCACTGAAAAAATTAAGCTATATCGTTGTGATCGTTGATGAGTTTGCCGATCTGATGATGGTTGCGGGTAAACAAATTGAAGAATTAATCGCTCGTTTAGCCCAAAAAGCACGGGCAATTGGGATTCACTTGATTTTGGCAACACAACGTCCGTCAGTAGATGTGATCACCGGATTAATTAAAGCGAATGTGCCGAGCCGTATTGCCTTTACCGTGGCAAGTAAAATTGACTCTCGCACCATTTTGGATCAAGGGGGAGCCGAAGCCTTATTGGGGCGTGGCGATATGCTTTATTCAGGGCAGGGCTCTTCGGATCTGATTCGTGTACATGGTGCTTTTATGAGTGATGATGAAGTGGTACGTATCGCCGATGATTGGCGGGCACGGGGTAAACCGGATTATATTGATGGCATTTTAGAGAGTGCCGATGACGAAGAAACGGCTGAAAAATCAGTGGGAAACAGTGGCGAGTTAGATCCGCTATTTGATGAAGTGATGGAGTTTGTCCTCACAACAGGCACCACTTCCGTATCTGCCCTTCAACGTAAATTCAGCGTAGGCTTTAACCGTGCCGCCAGAATTATGGATCAAATGGAAGAACAAGGTATTGTGAGCGCTATGCAAAACGGAAAACGTGAGATTCTTGCGCGTCGTCCGGATTATTAATTGCTACTTTAAAAAGGAAAGTAAAATGAAAAAAATAAGTTCAAAATTGACCGCACTTAGTTTAATCGGGTTGGGTTTCATCGGATTCACCAATATAGCGCTTGCCGATGCCGCAAGTGAGTTGCAATCACGCTTAAGCCAAGTGAATGTATTAAGTGCGGATTTTTCCCAAACGGTAACATCTGCCGGAGGCAAAAACGTACAACAAGGGAATGGGAAAATTCAAATTAAACGTCCGAATTTATTCCGTATGGAGACTACATCGCCACAAGAAACACAGATTATTGCAGACGGTAAAACCCTTTGGTATTACGATCCTTTTGTCCAGCAAGTAACGGCGCAGTGGGTGAAAGAGGCGATAAATAACACTCCTTTTGTCTTGCTAACCAGTGATGATAACAGCCATTGGAATCAATATTCGGTGACAAAACAGGCGGATACTTTTGTGTTAAAACCTAAATCAACGAAAAGTAATATCAAACAATTTGATATTCGAGTGGATGAAAATGGCATATTGAGAAATTTCAGTACCACGGAGAAAGACGGTCAAACCAATCTCTATGTGTTGCGCAATATTACCAATCAGCCTCTCTCGGATAGTTTGTTCCAATTCAAGCCGCCAAAAGGGGTAGAGTTGGACGATCAACGTAAAAAGTAATGCTCGGGGCGTATTGATTACGCCCTCAATGTTGTTTTAAATTCTCCAATGGAATCCTGTTATGGCTAATCTTGGTTTTGATTTTTCGGAAAATGATTTTCGTCCGCTTGCCGCTAGAATGCGCCCGACGAATCTCGATCAATATTTTGGTCAATCGCATCTTATCGGTGAAGGTAAACCGTTACGTAAAGCGATTCAAGCGGGGCATATCCATTCTATGGTTTTTTGGGGCCCTCCCGGAACCGGCAAAACCACATTGGCAGAAATTATTGCAAATCAAATTAACGCAGATGTGGAACGTATTTCAGCGGTTACCGGTGGGATAAAAGAAATTCGTGAAGCCATTGAGCGTGCAAAACAAAATCGTCTTGCCGCTCGAAAAACAATTTTATTTGTAGATGAAGTTCATCGTTTCAACAAAAGTCAGCAGGATGCTTTTCTTCCTCATATTGAAGACGGCACCATTATTTTTATCGGTGCGACAACAGAGAATCCCTCTTTTGAATTAAATAACGCATTGCTTTCGCGTGCGAGGCTATATGTGTTGAAATCTTTAACTGTTGATGAAATAGAATCTGTACTTCAGCAAGCGTTACAAGATTCGGCGCGTGGATTAGCAAAAGAGCGGTTAATTTTAGAAGAGAATTTATTACGGACGCTTGCCGAATATGCCAATGGTGATGCCCGCCTCGCCTTGAATTGCCTTGAACTGATGGTCGATATGGCTGATGAAACGGAAAACGGCAAAAAAATTGACCGCACTTTGTTAAAAGCGGTACTGGGAGAGCGTCAAGCCCGTTTTGATAAACAGGGTGATCGTTTTTATGATCTTATTTCAGCATTGCATAAGTCTGTTCGAGGTTCCGCACCGGATGCGGCATTATATTGGTATGCGCGAATTTTAACGGCGGGCGGTGATCCTCTTTATGTCGCAAGACGGCTTTTAGCAATTGCTTCGGAAGATGTGGGGAATGCCGATCCTCGAGCAATGCAAGTGGCGCTTGCTGCTTGGGACTGTTTTACCCGTGTAGGGGCTTATGAAGGGGAACGAGCCATAGCGCAAGCGATCATTTATCTTGCCGTTGCCCCGAAAAGCAATGCGGTTTATACCGCTTTTAACACGGCAAAAGAGCAAGCCAAAAACTTACCGGATTATGATGTACCGCATCATTTACGCAATGCACCGACCAACCTAATGAAAGAGTTGGAGTTTGGTGCGGAATATCGTTATGCCCATGATGAACCAAATGCTTACGCTGCCGGTGAAAATTATTTCCCTGAGGAACTCAAAGAGACACAATATTACTTTCCGACAAATCGTGGAATGGAAATTCAGATCAAAGAAAAACTGGAACGATTGCGTGAGCAAGATAAATGCGCGGTTAAAAAACGGTACAAATAAAAAATGCGTGTTGGAGACACGCATTTTTCTTTAGAACATACTCCGCCCGCTCTCTGTTTTTTCCGGCACGGTTTGAATCACATCCCAGTGTTCCACAATTTTGCCGTCTTTATCAAAACGGAAAATATCTACAACGGCTTCACCACGATCTTCATCATTTAATTGACTATGAACATGCAGGGCAACCAAATCGCCGTCAGCCAATACGCGTTTTACTGTTGCTTTTGATTTCGGATACTCTTTTAAGAAAGGGGCAAAGGCATCAATAAACGCTTGTTTACCGTCAGCTACGCTTGGATTATGTTGTAAATATTCCTTACCAATATATTTGTCACTTGCTTCTTGTAACTTATGTTGATTAAACACCATTTCATAGAAATCAAGTGCAGCGGCCTTGTTGTGTTCCGCTGTTGAAGCCAATAGGCTTGTTGAAAATGCGAAAAGTGCGGTGGTTAAAAGAACTTTTTTCATCAAAACTCCTTCATGTTCTATTAAAAAGTCCGCGCATTATAATGAAATTAAATCTTAAAACTAGGGGGGTATTGATGAATAGACTTTTTCTTATTATGAAATAATAAAGAGCGTAAATGGATTGAATGACCGACTTTAACAATCAATCCCATCATGCCCTTAAATCGCTATTATTGAGTAAGCCGCTTTAGTTTATTTTGCGTTTGCTTTCCTATATACCGGTGTATTTCTACATCATCTCTGCCTTTTTCATAGGGTAAAATACCAAAGTATCTTATAATTTCCCCCGTTACTTACCTTTACCTTAATTTTCCCTATGACTAATAATGCTTTAATAAGATTTTTTTATGTTTTATTAATGGGCTTTGGCTTTCCTATTATGCGTTATATGAGTATTCATTTTGAAACCCTAAATAATAATGCGGTTCGATTTATCTCCGGTGGTTTGTTATTTGTGTTTATTTGTGCCTTAAAATATAGGAATGAGTTCGTTAAGCTATTCAGAGAACCGACAAGCATTTTTTATCTGCTTTTGTTGGCGATCATTGGCTCTTTGCTATTTGTCATTGAGGGGAATAACGCTAGTGGCGGTAACGATTTTATAACAGGTTCGCTTTTTTTAGGCACTGCCATATTTATTCAATCTATCCAAAATCTTGTTGTTAAAAGGATTTCAAAAAAATTAAATGCAGTCGTTATCAGCGCTTTTACCGCTACGTTATCCGGTATTCTTTATCTGATTTTAGCCAAAAATAGCGGCGTTATTACGCAATTACAGGATGTTAGCGCCGGTTTATTGATTGGGTTAATTTTCGCAGGAATGTATGGAATGCTAACGGGAATGTTATTGGCATTTTATATCGTTCAAAAACAAGGTATCGTTGTTTTTAACATTATTCAATTAACCGTACCTTTATCTACGGCTTTAATTAGTTATGTCACCTTAGGTGAAACCATTTCACTTTATCAGGGAATTGGCGCGGCAATTGTTATTGTGGGATGTATTTTTTCATTAAGAAAAAAACAGCGATAAAATTGATGAAAGTTATTGAAAGCATGAAAGAATTATCAATTAATGAGACTTGGATAATCTTATATTGTTTTCTCGGTATGAGGCAGCAAATGCACAACATAGAAAATTTATACAAAAGGAACTGCTATTTGGGTCACCGTTTACTGTTTCGCAAAAGATTACGGAGTTGGTTAAATTCATATTGAGTGTCTGTTGATTTTTGCTGGATAAGTGCGGTTAATTTTGTTTGTGTGTTTAAACTACTTTGAAATGATGAGCAGTGGCACACAAACTTAACTTTTATCTCATCGGTAGGGACGCCACGCTGGCGTCCCTGCATTTTCGTTAAATTGTGCATTGCTGAATAATGTCGAAATACGTTCAATTTTAACCGCACTTTTATCTACACAATACAGACTTCCAATTTCAATTGTTTATTGTGGAATTGATGGAGTGTGCTGCGATGTCCGATACTGAGAATAATCATATTCGGTAAACGTTCTTTAATGATTTTATAAAGCTGATATTCGGTGGCTTCATCAAGTGCGGAAGTCGTTTCATCCAAGAAAACCACATCAGGTTTGGTGAGCAAAATACGAATGAAGGCGACCCGTTGTAATTCACCGGGCGATAAAATAGCCTGCCAGTCGTTTTCTATATCAAGTGCGTGGAGATATTTTTCCAAGCAACAATCGCGCATTATGTTGATTAAGCCCGGGTGATGAGGATTAATGTCCGGATAACAAATAGCTTCACGCAGCGTTCCTTGTGGCATATAAGGGCGTTGCGGTAAAAATAAACTTCCCATACAGGGGTGTTCTGCAATACCGATAATTTCAAAAGGATAGATGCCGGCAATGGCTTTGAGTAAGGTGGTTTTACCTGTACCTGACGCCCCTTGAATGAGTAGTGCATCACCATTTTCAAGTTCCACATTTATGTTATTTAATAAAATGCGTCCTTGTTCATCTTTTACACCAAAATCTTTTAATGCCACTCGATTGGAGCAGGTATAAGGTTGGGAGATTCCCGACTTATCCAATTCATCTAATTTGGTTATAAAACCATAAAGACGGTTAAGACGTGCCTGATATAAGGTAAATTCTTCATAAAATAACCGGAAGAAAGAAAGTGCGGTCATTAATCGATTAAATGCTTGCACGGTTTGGTGCATATCGCCCAGTTTGATTTGTCCGCTAAAAAAGCGGGGGGCTTGTAGCATTAATGGTAATAGTTTGGCGAAACGAGTAACACCGTTGTTAAAACCGTCCAAACCAAGCATTTTTAAGACAATCGCCCAACGATTGCCAATGATTTGCGAAAATTTATCTTTCAGTAAAATTTGCTCTTTCGGCTCACCATGATAAAAGGCAATACTTTCCGCATTATCACGCACCCGAATTAACGAATAACGATAATCGCCGTTGAGTTTTTCTTTATTAAAATTAAGTTTGATGAGCGGATGCCCGATCCAGACAGACATCAGTGTGGCAAAAATGATGAACGCATAAATGAAAAACACTACACCTTTTTCAATCGGTAAACCAAATAGACTGAGAACGCCTGAAAGCGACCAGAGAATAATAGTAAATTCAATGGTCGTCAGCACGGAGTTAATCATACCCCGCACAATTTGTACGGTACTGCCGATAAATTCACGGGCATCTTGTTCAATACGTTGATCGATATTGTCGGGCAGATCTTGCTCATATTTGAGACGGTAATATTTTTTATTTTCCAGCCAGCGTTTCACCAAAATAGCATTAAGGCTTTCTAACCAGCGGATTTCAAATACTTGGCGAAGAAAATAATCGACAATGGCGTGAAGCACCTGTATGAGTGCCAAAAGTGCATTAAGTTTGGCAAAGAACCAGAATTTATCCGACGCCAATTCTTGCATTGAGCTGTATAAGCCATTGTAAAAGAATGAATTCAGCACGCTAAACCGTACTTCAAGTAAAATCATTAGGAAAAGCAATAGCAATATGGCGATAAGTTTAACCCGGTTTTGCTTGGTAATGGACGGCGAGGCAATTCGCCAAAATTTTTTGCCGAAAGTTGTTTGTTTTAATGCCGTAATTGTAAGGATAAAGCAGATTATCACCCAAAAAAGTGCGGTCAAAATCCAGTTTAAACTATTATTGAGTTCGGTTTGCCAGTTCATAAATGTTTATCAATGAAAAAAGGGCGAGAGTGTTTCGCCCTGATAAGACTCAATGAATTAGAAGGAATATTCTACGTTAGCCCAATAAGTGCGAGGCATACCTAACACGGCAAAGCTGCGATCATAACGGCCGCGCTGAACCTGCCAGTATGATTTATTAAATAAATTTTCTACTCCAACACGGAATGTTAGGCTTTGTTGCTCACTTAATTTCGCCACATATTTGGCACCTGCATCAACCGTTGTATAAGATGGAAAGGCAAATTTTTCAGAATAATCTTGATAGGATTTTCCATAGTATTGAATTGCCGCATTGAGTGTTAAATTTCTGATAAACGGGGTATCCCATTCAACGGCGGCTTTAGCAATCCAACGAGGGCTGGCAACTTGTGAGCCGTTGATAATCGGGCCGGCAAAACTTGGGTAATCAATTAATTTTCCTTGATTGTAAGTGATACCTAAACTTGGGCGTAATGTACTATTTAGCAGATTTCCGTAGATATTTAATTCAATGCCACGGTTACGTTCTTTGCCTTGTTCCTGTCCGGTTTTAGCATGAACACCGGGGCGTGATAATTGGTAAATGCTTAAGGTTGTGGTCGCAAGATCTTTCCAGTTTTTGCGCACCCCTAATTCGATTTGTCGGCTAACAACCGGTTTTGCCATAACGCCGGTATCCTCATCGGTTGCACCCGGTTCCAAATCTTCTAAATAATTGGCATAAAAAGTTAAGTTTGGATTAGGTACATAGGCTGCCATCACCATTGGGCTAAAACGATTTTCGTGATAACGAACATCTCGGTTTGGTTTTGCCGGATAAGGCAGGGCGTGTTGTTTAATCCACTGGAAACGTCCGCCGAGTGTTAAACGAACTGTGTCATCAATAAATGAAGCGGTATCTGCAAAGGCAAGGCTGTAACTCGCTAGTTTTTCGTTCGTTGCGCCCTGCGTTACAGCACTATTAGGCTGACGGGATGTAATAAATTGCGGGTGATAAAGGTTGATATTGGAATAAACATTTTGATTTAAAACCGCCCCCTGATCGAAATCACGTTGGCGTCTTACCGCATCAAACGCTAAATTCCAGTTGTGGTTGATCGAACCGGTTTCAAATTCACCTTGTAATTTTAGATTTCCGCTTGTTGTACGAATATGATAGTCCATCGCTCTGAGTTGTTGTAAACGATATTGTTCGGTATAGGTGGTTTCATCCATCATTCGAACTTGACCGAATGTACCGTAATAGCGTGATTCCATATAACCCAAGCCACCGGATAACATCATGTTATAAGGTAGATCATATTCAAAGGTTCCCATAATGGTTTGATCTTGAGTAGTTTGACCGTTCCAATGCGGCACAAAATTTGTATCACCGTTTGGTGCGCTTGGTAAACGATAGTTTAAGCGCTGAATATCTTGAATACGCGCACGACCGCCATGTGTTGCCCGTTTGGCATACATATAATCAATACCTGTATGGAACTTCTCACCACGATAGTCCAAACCCACAGCCAATTCTTTGTTTCGTTCGTCATAATTACGGCGTGCCGTATCACCATCACGGTATTTCCCGTTTAGGCGGATACCCCATTCTTTATTTGCACCGAAACGGCGACCAAAATCAAAGGTTTCCTGTAAACGATTGTTGCTGTACCAAGCAAAACCAAGTTGATTAATGTCTTTATCAGTCGCCCGTTTGGTCTCAACATTTAAGGAAGAACCGGCGGCACCCTCAGGATCCATTCCGGCGACAGCCGTTGAAGCACCTTTAATTAACTGAGCCGAGCTAACGGCAGCGGTTGGGGAGCTATAAGTAGAATAAAGTCCCGCTAATCCGTTAACCGTAATTTGACGGGCATCCAGTTGTAATCCTCGCACATAAATTCCCGATAACGTGTTGGTTTCTCCACCGAAATTCATCACTGAAGAATCAATTTTAGCAATTCCGTCTAAAAGATTACGTTGTTGAGAATTTTCAAAGGCTTTTTCATCGTAGTGAACAACCGCAATAGGCGAAGTAAATGCAGTTTGCAGACCAAGTAAACTGAGATTAACAATTTCTTTTTGTTTTTCACCAGCGGCTTTTGCTTTTTCCAATTCGGTGACGACATTCACTTGATCCAATACCATTTCGGAACTTGAGCTGACATCGGTTTGTGTTTCCGCCAACACTGAAACAGATACACCGGTAAAAAGTGCGGTGTAAAGAATACTGTGTTTAAACGCCATATTTGCTTTCCTTAAAATTGATGTAATAAAAAAGAGCGGTAAGTATAACTGAAAATAATTATTTGCCTCAATAGGAATAATTTGTATTTGCTATTAAATGAAAATTTAGAGAAAAATAACCGCACTTTTGCTTGTTTTTTCTTCAGCGGCGGTATAGACTCTTAATCACTTTAGTCGGGGTGCCACGATGTGGCTGAGATGATACCCGTGAACCTGAAACAGTTAGCACTGACGTAGGAAACTAATATGCCAAATTATCTTTTCATTTTTCATTCCATTCTTAATTTTTCATTCTCGCCTATTCAAATCTCTTATTAATTTTGAGAGTCGGCAATGGCGTATATCCGGAATTTAAGTCTTAACTTTGCTGTTCAAGCCTTATTTGAGCGGCTTAATTTATTTCTTTCTAAAAAATTATTAGGTTCATCAGGCGAATCGACGTTGTTACGTTTGAGCGAAAGTATTGATATTCAGGGTTCGGTTCAAGAACAAATCAATGTTGAACCTAATCTATGTATAGCGTGGTTTACGCTAGAACTTTAAATAAGGAGACAAAATGATCACTCAACTTATTGAACGGGCACAACCTCATTGGCAACACTATATTGAGCATCAATTTGTTCGGCAACTGGCTCAAGGCACGTTAGCTAAACGTTGTTTTCAACATTATTTGAAACAAGATTATCGCTATCTTTTTCATTACAGCCGCGCTTTTGCATTGGGTATTTTTAAAGCAAAAAACTTTGCAGAAATGGCGGTGCCACGCAAAACATTAGACATTCTTAGCCAAGAAATTCAATTACATATTAATTATTGCAAGCAGTGGGGGATCAGTGAACAAGAGATGATAAACACGCCGGAAAGCCCGGCTTGTGTGGCTTATACGCGTTACTTATTGGATGTGGGAATGACGGGCGGATTGGCGGAGCTTTATGCCGCTATTACGCCTTGTGCCGTTGGTTATGCTCAAGCGGCTTACTATATCACAACGCATTATCCACGCTTGCCGAATAATCCTTATCAGTCTTGGATTGATGTTTATTCAAGTGCTGATTTTCAGCAAGCCGCAGCAGAAACGGCTGATTTTTTGACATCACTTTGTCAATCATTAAACCCGACTCAATTTACCCATATTCAGAACATTTTTACCACGGCGACACGTATGGAAATTAATTTCTGGCAAATGGGATTAGATTTATCTTAACCACAAAAAGGAGACTATGATGGAATCTATTTATCTTACAAAAATCCGTGAGCAAAATCCGCTCATTCATAATATTACCAACATTGTTGCGGCTAATTTTAGTGCCAACGGATTATTGGCATTAGGGGCTTCCCCGATGATGTCCGATAGCGAAGGGGAGATGGTCGAAATGCCAAATTTAAGCCAAGCTCTCGTGATTAATATCGGCACATTGATCGGCAAAGAACAAAAATCTATGTTGTTGGCAGGTAAAACGGCAAATGCGAAAGGGATCCCTGTTGTGCTTGATCCTGTCGGCGTAGGAGCAACGAGCTATCGGCGAGAGACCATACGTCAGCTGTTGTCTGAAATAAAATTTGCACTAATTCGTGGTAATGCCGGTGAATTGGCAACAATTGCAGGTGAAGCGTGGCAAGCGAAAGGCGTGGATGCCGGACAAGGTAACGTCGATTTGAAAGCCGTTGCCCAACGTGTCGCAAAGCAGCATGGCTGTGTTGTATTGATTAGTGGGGAAGTTGATGTCATCAGCGACGGTAGGCAAACCGCTACGGTGCATAATGGTACGCCGTTGTTCCCTAAAGTAACGGCATCGGGCTGTTTACTCAGTGCGGTCTGTGGGGCTTTCTTAGCTGTGGATTCGGGCGATCATTTTGCGGCAACCCTCGAAGCCTGTGTCGCTTATACCGTTGCGGGCGAACTTGCCGCTCAAGGTCTGACTACTCAAGTCGGCCAATTCCAAATTCGTTTATTAGATGAATTAGCGGCGCTTTCCCCTGAAACGATTGCACATAAAGGGCGGATCAATGAGTAATATTCCCCAAGTATTAACCATCGCCGGTTCGGATAGTGGCGGCGGTGCGGGTATTCAAGCCGATCTAAAAACCTTTCAAATGCAAGGTGTGTTCGGTACTTCAGTGGTGACTGCCGTAACGGCTCAAAATACACAGGGAGTATTTGATATTCACACTATTCCATTGAAAACCATTCGTTCACAACTACAAGCGGTGAAAAACGATTTCAATATTGCAAGCGTGAAAATTGGCATGCTCGGAACGCCGGAAATTATTGAATGTGTGGCGGAATCTCTTAAAGAACGTCCATTTGGTAATTTGGTTCTTGATCCTGTGATGATCGCGAAAGGCGGCGCACCACTCTTACAATCGCAGGCGGTTTCGGCACTTATTGAACATTTGCTCCCGCTGGCGGATGTGATTACTCCCAATCTTCCTGAAACGGAAGCCTTAACGGGGATGACGATTTACGATGAAATGAGCATTCAAAAAGCGGCAAAATCCCTCCAAAAGTTAGGGGCACGTAATGTGATTATCAAAGGCGGGCATTCCCTGAACTCGCAGAGCGAACTATGCCAAGATTGGGTTTTGCTTGCCGATGGTCGTTATT
This sequence comes from Rodentibacter caecimuris, assembly GCF_001019715.1. Taxonomy (GTDB): domain Bacteria; phylum Pseudomonadota; class Gammaproteobacteria; order Enterobacterales; family Pasteurellaceae; genus Rodentibacter; species Rodentibacter caecimuris. The sequence continues at coordinate 49,251 of NZ_BBXJ01000001.1, read as the reverse complement.
TTGTATTGGAAAGCCCACGTTTTTATACGCCACATACGCATGGTACCGGTTGCACCTTTTCCGCTTGTTTAACGGCAGAATTGGCGAAGGGAAAACCGTTGCAAAGTGCGGTCAAAATTGCCAAAGATTTTATTACGGCAGCGATTAGTTACCCGCTCAATATCGGTCATGGGCACGGGCCGACAAACCATTGGGCTTATCGTGATTTAGTTAATTTAAAGAGGAATGATTAAATGCAAAAAATTCAAGAAATCCTACCGCTTTACTTTGTTGCGGGAACGCAAGATTGTCGGCATTTGGGGGAAAATAATGCGCAAAATTTACTTTCTGTATTAAAACAAGCATTAGACGGCGGTATTACTTGTTTCCAATTTCGGGATAAGGGCAAATTTTCCCTTGAACACTCACCGGCAGCACAAAAGGCGTTAGCCATTAACTGTCGGGATATGTGCCGTGAATATCGCGTGCCGTTTATCGTCAATGATGATGTTGATTTAGCTTTTGAGCTTGAGGCAGACGGTATCCATGTGGGACAAACCGATATGGCGGTACAGGTTATTCGGGCAAAAGCGAATAAAGCGATGATTGTGGGGTGGTCGGTTAATTTATTAGAAGAGGCCAAAATAGGCGAAGCAATGGCGGAGATTGATTATTTTGGTATTGGGCCGATTTTCCCAACGCAATCAAAGGAAAATCCCAAACCGACACGTGGTATGGGGTTTGTTCAAGATTTGCGAAAATCAGGCATAACGAAACCGTTTGTTGCGATTGGCGGTGTGAAGTTGGAACACGTTCGCACTTTAAGGGAATTTGGGGCTGATGGTGTGGCGGTAATTTCAGCAATCAGTCAGGCAAAAAATGTTGAAATGATGGCTAGGGCGTTAAGAGAGGCTAGCAGGTAAATTGGCTGGCAAAAGTATGCGTTAAATTTGAATGCCTTTCCTTGGAGAAAAATAATGAAACAAAACAGTCCGAAACAAATCGCAATGGCAACAATGATTGGTACGGCGATTGAGTATTTCGACAACTATATTTACGCAATGGCCGCCGTGTTGGTGTTTAACCAGCAATTTTTTCACGCTGCCGATCCTCTCTCAGGGCAGATTGCAGCCCTTTCTACACTCGCTTTAACTTTTGTTGCCCGCCCTTTAGGTGCCGCATTGTTTGGGCATTTTGGCGATCGTATCGGGCGCAAAAATACCTTTGTGATGAGCTTATTGTTAATGGGCGTTTCTACTGTGATTATTGGATTATTACCGAGTTATGAAAGTATCGGTATTAGTGCAACAATTTTGCTCTGTTTATGCCGTATCGGACAAGGCATCGGTTTAGGCGGAGAATGGGGCGGTGCCGCATTAGTGGCTGTTGAAAATGCGCCGGAGGGCAAACGTGGTTGGTATGGTACGTTCCCACAACTTGGTGCACCGTTAGGCTTATTATTGGCGAACGGTGTATTTTTGTTGATCGGCGCCATTTTCGGACAGGCGGCAATGTTAGATTGGGCGTGGAGAATTCCGTTTTTATCTTCAATTCTATTGGTTGGTATCGGTTTATATGTGCGGTTAAAACTCACTGAAACCCCGATTTTTCTTGAAAGATTAAATAAACCGCAAGCTAAAGGTTTGCCAATGTTAGAAGTCATGACAAACCATTTCAAATCTTTTTTCTTGGGAATGCTCACTTGTATTGCCGGTTACGTGTTGTTTTATGTCATGATCGCATTTAGTCAAATCTATGCGAAATCCGCACCAACCGTATCGGATGCCGGTTATGCAATGGGATTGGGATTTTCCCCTCATATTTTCACTGCCTTATTAATGGCAAGTGCGCTTTCTTTAGCGGGCACGATTGTCATTTCGGGCAAATACATTGATAAAATTGGTCGTCGGCTTTGGCTGATTTGGACTACCGTCGGTGTTGCGATTTTTGGTTTAGCATTGCCGTTTTTCCTTGAAAACGGCACAGCTCACAGTTTGTTTTGGTTCTTAGTTATCGGAATGGGATTAATTGGAATGGGGTATGGGCCGCTTGCCAGTTTTTTACCGGAATTATTCCCAACCCACGCCCGTTATTCAGGGGCTTCACTGACTTATAATATTTCAGGGTTATTTGGTGCGAGTGTGGCTTCTATTATCGCTTTACCGTTAAATGCCCATTACGGTTTAAAAGCAGTGGGAATTTATTTGACATTAAACGCCCTGTTGAGCCTGATTGGTTTATGGTTTATTCGGGAAACGAAAGGTACGAAACTAGAGGAATGCTGATTTAAAATAACAGGCGGTCATTTTTCACGATATTGTAAAACATTATGAAATTTGACCGCACTTTTTTAATTGATGGCGTAACAACCTTACTTCAGTTTTTCTAATCGAGCCATCAATACGTCATCACCTAAATTTTGTGTTTTTCTCATTCGATAGAATAATAAAATAGCGGCAAAAGTGAGTGAGACCACAAACGCAATCCAGAAACCCTGCGCACCAATGCTTGGCATAAGCCAATCGGTTCGAGCCAGTGTATAACCCAACGGCACACCGATCACCCAATAAGCAAAAAGCGTAATATAGAGTATTACTTTGGTGTCTTTATAACCACGTAACACACCGCTTACCACCACTTGGATCGTATCGGAAAACTGGTAAATAGCGGCAATAAGTAATAAACCGGCAGCCATACTAATCACGGTGTTATCCGTCACAAAAATGCCGGCAATTTCATAGCGAAAGAATACCGTAATAAATGCTGTGATTAGTGTGATGGTTAAACCGAGAATAATAGCGGAATAAGCGATATTTTTAGCTTTTTGCGGTGAACCGGAGCCGAGTGCCTGCCCAACAAGAATTGTAGTCGCCATCCCGATCGACATCGGAAACATAAAAATAAAGGAACTGGTATTTAACGCAATTTGATGGCTTGCCACAATAGTTGCACCCAGCGGAGAAAGCAATAATGCGGTAATTGCAAACAGTGCCACTTCACAACAAATCGAAAGGGCGATAGGTAAACCTAGCTGCAAAAGTTTTTTTAATGTAACAAAATGAGGTTTTTCAATGAGTTGGCTAAATACTTTTAGCTCACGTTCTTGACGATTAAAGTAAGAGTAGCTAATCATCATAAAAAACATTAACCAATTCACTATTGCCGTTGCAATACCGCAACCCACCGCACCGAATGCCGGCACGCCGAGTTTACCGTAAATAAAAATGTAGTTCAGCGGAATATTTACCATTAAACCAAGAAAAGTAATCACCATGGCGGGCTTGGTTTTTGCAATACCGTCATTTAAACAACGAAAATTAATCAGCAATAAATAAGCGGGTAGTCCCCAAATCATGGCACGCAGATAGTCTCGCGCAATTTGTGCCATTTGAGGATCCATTTGCATAAATTGCAAGATAAAATCACTGTAATAAATAAGTGCGCTAAGAGGAAGACAACTGGCTAGGGCGATCCAAATACCTTGACGAATTTGGTGGGCAATGCGGTGGCGTTGTCCCGATCCGTTTAGATATGACACGGTTGGCGGTAGTGCAAGCAATAGACCGTGTCCGAATAACACCAGTGGCAACCAAATTGACGCACCGACAGAAATTGCCGCCATATCCGTAGAGCTGACACGCCCTGCCATAATCGTATCCACAAGCCCCATCGAGTTTTGTGCGACTTGAGCGAATAGAATCGGTGTAGCGATTTTTATCAATTTTTTAATATCAGCTTGGTATTCAGATAAAAGACGAATATTCATAAATTTGATACACTATGCGAAAATTTTTTTGAAAAAGATTGAGGAAAATTATGTTTACCGGAATTGTACAGGGCATAGCCCGGATTCATTCAATTACAGAAAGCACACATTTTAGAACACAGGTAGTAAAATTGCCACCTGAAATGCGAAAAGGTTTAGAAATTGGTGCATCGGTATCTAATAATGGCGTGTGTTTAACCGTTACTGAAATTAATGACGATCTCGTTAGCTTCGATTTAATGCAAGAAACGTTGCGTATTACCAATCTTGGGGCATTAAAAGCCGGCGATTTCGTTAATATTGAACGTGCAATGCAAATGGGAGCTGAAATTGGCGGGCATATTTTGTCCGGTCATGTGTATTGCACGGCGGTGATTTCTGACATTATTGCGACGGAGAATAATCGCCAAATTTGGTTTGAATTACCGAATGCCGAAGTAATGAAATATATTTTAACCAAAGGCTTTGTTGCAGTAGACGGTATTAGTTTGACGATCGGTGAAGTTAAAGACAATCAATTTTGTGTGAACTTAATTCCGGAAACGCTACAACGAACCTTGATGGGACAACGCAAAATGGGGGATGTTGTGAATATTGAAATTGATCCGCAAACGCAAGCGATTGTGGACACAGTAGAACGTTATTTAGCTGCGCGTTGTTAAATGAAAAGTGCGGTCAAAAATCTCACTGTTTTTGACCGCACTTCATAACATTAATTTTTCTGTTTTTTCGATTTTTTCCATTTCCAAAGCAAGAATAGGGCAACGGCGGCAACCAGTATATAAATCACCATTTGACCTTTCTGAATTTGCTCATGCAACCAATCTAAATTTCTCGCCCCTAATTCTCCAAGGTACACCCAGATTGGCACAGAAATAATCGCGGCACAAAAATCAATTAAGAGAAAGCGGGTATAGCTCACCCGTCGGGTGATACCCGAAACCATATAAATTGGCGCGCGTAAGCCCGGTAGAAAACGTGCGACAAATAATACACGATTACCGTATTGAGCGAATTTTTCACGTACCATTTTAAGGCGCTGTAAAGTGATAATTTTACGCATTGGGCGGAAACGTAAAATTTTTGTACCATAAATGCGACCAAGCCAGTACATACAGGAATCGCCTGCAAGTACGCCGACCATACTGACGAGTAACATAAGGTGGGAATTAACGCTTTCGGGATAAAGTCCGGCAATTACGCCGCCGGAAACAAGGGTAATATCTTCAGGAATGGGCACACCAAAGCCACAGATAATCAAGACAAAAAATACAGCCCAATAGCCGTAGTCGGTGAAAAAATTAATAAGAAATTCCATTTGTTCGAGTTATTTAAGTTTTCATAGATTTTAAAAAATTGGGGATCATTCTAATCGTTTCAGCCTGAGTTTTCTAGAAAAAGTTTGCGTTAGCAAGTTGAATCCTCTATAATTTTCGCCCTCAAAGCTAGGCTTTGAGTCTATTTAGGAAAATTGCTGGGTCGCCTGCAATTTTTTAATTTTTAATCTTACTTTAAAGAGAACATAACAATGGCATTTAAATTTAACGCTGAAGTTCGTACAGCGCAAGGTAAGGGTGCGAGCCGCCGCCTGCGTCATAACGGTCAAATTCCTGCAATCGTTTATGGTGGCAGCGAAGAACCGGTTTCAATCATCTTAAATCACGATGAATTAAACAATGCACAAGCTCACGAGTCTTTCTACTCTGATGTGATTACACTTGTCATTGATGGTAAAGAAGTGGCGGTAAAAGTGCAAGCAATGCAACGTCACCCGTTCAAACCAAAATTGGTTCACATTGACTTCAAACGTGCATAATCCGATATTTACACGGTTTTAAGTCATTTATTTCCGAAACAACCTTTGATTTAATCAAATCAATAAGACAAAAAATCGTTTCAGAAGTACGTTTTAAGATAAAAGCTCATTGTTTTAACAATGAGCTTTTGTTATTTAGTGGGGGAAAAGTTTCTCTTTTATCGTGTAATGCAGTGTTGTTTGTATTGACGATGGAACTGCTTTTATCCCTTGTTCTCCCGAAAAGTCGAGATTTCTGTATAAAAAGCCCACACTTGGGCATTCCTATTTATTTTGAACTGTTACTCGGCAAGGTTTTATATTGTTCACGCAAGGATAAATAAAAAATTCATTATTCTTCTTTCCTATGTCTTGAATCAAAATAAAGGTGCTATTACATCTTCCAAAGATGTAATAATCCTCTTCAAATAATGTAATTTGAGCATAAGTTTTGGGGAAAATCTGAGCATAATAACCAATCATAAAAGCGGATAAAGCAAAGTAAAAATACACTATAGTAAGCGCAGTAAGTAAGTGAATTTTATGATTTTTAATATCACGAATAATTTTTCGGATACTAATGTGGTAGCTATGCTTTTTACAAATAAGCGATATGGTTATTGCCCCAAGCAAATAAACAGAAATGATGACATGGTCAGTTTTATGTGTAACTAGTGATAACTGAACTAATAATGGAGTAAATACAATACTTAACACAACAAACGTTCGAATAGATGCAACAGTTGCTCTTGAGAATACTTGTTTTGCACTCCTAATAATGATCCAGCCTATGGCGCAAGTTATGACTACAATCATTGAAACGAATAGTATATAACCAAGCGCTCTAGCAATGTTATTGATACCAACCTCTACAAATTCCCAAGGATAATTATAGTAGTAAAACTTAGCCCATCCGTATATGTAAGCCACAGACCAGCCTAGAAAGGAGATATAAGCGAGAAAAACAGAAGAGTTGATGATAATGGTTGAATTTGTTTTCATTCTAATAGGTTCTAACCTGTGTAGTAGGATATAGGAGGGGGGGAAACTACATAAATTGCTTTGTATTGTCAATTGTTTAGTCATTTTGTTGTCGTGATTCGCTTTAATTTTAGACGAATATCTTTTAGATGAGATAAGGCAGTATCTCAAATATTTATATGGCATAATTAATGATGTGATTACTCCGATACCATACTTTGAGAAGTTTAGACATATAGTTGATTTCGGAAGTAATGAATTTTTTTCTTCATTGGTACTATTAAAGTAATTTGGTGAAATTAAAATTGAACACATTGATTTCAAACGTACATAATTTTTAATTTTGATGAAAAATGAGGTAGAAATGAAAATTGCCTTAGGAATTGAGTATAACGGCCAATATTATTTTGGTTGGCAGCGACAAGAAAAAGTGCGTTCGGTACAGGAAACATTGGAAAATGCGCTGTCTTTTGTGGCAAATGAAAAAATTGACATATTTTGTGCGGGAAGAACGGATTCCGGTGTGCATGGTACAGGGCAGGTTGTGCATTTTGAAACGGATGCGGTCCGCCCTGAAAAGGCTTGGGCGTTTGGTACAAATGCAAACCTGCCTGATGATATAGCGGTGAAATGGGCAAAAGTCGTGGATGATGAATTTCATGCCCGTTTTTCTGCTACTGCACGTCGTTATCGTTACCTTCTATATTGTAATAAATTACGCTCCGCTATTTTACCCGCCGGCATTACCCATTGCCATTTGGAATTAGATGCGGAAAAAATGCATCAAGCAGGGCAATTTTTATTAGGTGAACATGATTTTTCTTCTTTCCGTGCGGCACAATGCCAATCAAATACACCGTGGCGAAATGTGCATCATCTGAATGTTGTACAAAAAGGCGAATATATTATTGTTGATATTCAAGCCAATGCGTTTGTACACCACATGGTTAGAAACATTGTCGGGAGTTTAATTGAAGTCGGTGCAGGAAATCAGCCGGTTGAGTGGCTTAAATGGTTACTTGAACAGCGTGATCGCAAACTTGCCGCACCAACAGCAAAACCGGAAGGACTTTATTTAGTGAATGTGATTTATCCTGAAAAATTTGCGCTTCCACAACAAAAATTAGGCCCGCTTTTCCTTGAAGATGAATTGACTTAGTTTGATGCGCTTGTCTGACTAGCAAGGTTCGCCGAATTATGGTTTAATACGCTGGATTTTCTAGTGGATAAATAGGTAAAAAATAATGAGCTGGATTGACCGAATTTTTAATAAAAGCCCTTCTTCTTCAGCACGTAAGTCTAACGTGCCTGAAGGCGTTTGGACAAAATGTACCTCCTGTGAACAGGTACTTTATAGTGAAGAATTAAAACGTAACCTTTATGTATGCCCGAAGTGTGGTCATCATATGCGTATTGATGCGCGTGAACGTCTTTTACGTTTATTGGATGAAGATTCAAGCCAAGAAATTGCAGCGGACTTAGAGCCAAAAGATATTTTAAGATTTAAAGATTTAAAGAAATATAAAGATCGTATCAGTGCAGCTCAAAAAGAAACCGGTGAAAAAGATGCGCTCATTACCATGACAGGAACACTTTATAATATACCGATTGTCGTGGCTGCCTCAAACTTTGCTTTTATGGGCGGCTCAATGGGCTCTGTTGTAGGCGCTAAGTTTGTAAAAGCAGCTGAAAAAGCTATGGAATTAAACTGTCCGTTTGTGTGTTTTTCCGCCAGTGGTGGGGCTCGTATGCAAGAGGCATTATTCTCATTAATGCAAATGGCAAAAACCAGTGCGGTGCTCGCCAAAATGCGTGAAAAGGGTGTGCCTTTTATTTCGGTTTTAACCGATCCGACTTTAGGCGGCGTATCTGCCAGTTTCGCAATGCTAGGTGATCTAAACATTGCCGAACCGAAAGCCTTAATTGGTTTTGCCGGCCCAAGGGTGATAGAACAAACCGTTCGTGAAAAATTACCGGAAGGTTTTCAGCGTAGCGAGTTTTTATTAGAAAAAGGGGCGATTGATATGATTGTAAAACGTGGTGATATGCGTTATACCCTAGCCAGTGTATTAAGTAAATTAACAAATCGACCTTCACCCTTTGCCGAACCTGAATTAATTGAAGATAACATTGAAACACATGAAGAATAATATGAATTTAAAAGCCACTTCGCCACTCGCTGAGTGGCTTTCTTATTTAGAAAATAGCCATTTTAAAGCCATCGATCTTGGCTTAGAACGAATTAAATCTGTCGCAGAAAAACTGGATCTTTTACACCCTGCACCTTATGTGATCACCGTTGGGGGAACCAATGGCAAAGGAACAACCTGCCGTTTATTAGAAACTATTTTGCTTCGGCATGGTTTGCGTGTCGGCGTATATTCCTCTCCCCATTTATTACGTTATAACGAACGTGTACGTATTCAAAATCAAGATTTACCGGGTGAAGCGCATACCGCTTCCTTTGCTTTTATTGAAGAAAATAAAACGGAATCATTGACCTATTTTGAATTCAGCACCCTTTCTGCTTTGCATTTGTTTAAACAACACCAGCTTGATGTCGTAATTTTAGAAGTGGGTTTAGGCGGACGTTTAGACGCAACCAATATTGTGGATAGCAATTTAGCGGTGATTACCAGCATTGATATTGATCATACGGATTTTTTAGGGAACACAAGGGAAGCAATCGCGTTTGAAAAAGCCGGTATTTTCCGTCAAAACTGTTCGGCTGTGATTGGAGAGCCAAATGTACCCAATACAATGTTGGAACAAGCCGCCCATTTAGACTGTCAGGTATCACGCCGTGAACTGGATTGGTCATTTCAAATCAATTCAAAGAGTTGGCAATGGCAAAGCCGAAAAGTGCGGTTAGAAAATTTACCGTTTTGTCAAATCCCATTAATGAATGCCGCCACCGCCTTAGCGGTGGTTGAACAGTTACCGTTTGATATTCAGGAAAGCACGCTTCGAGAGGCATTGCAAAGCGTTGAATTAGTCGGACGTTTTCAAACCATCAAGGAAAAGCAGTGTGAAAAACTGGCAAATTTATTTGATCAAAAAGTCGATAATTTACCAACGGTGATCGTTGATGTTGGGCATAATCCTCATGCAGCGGCATATTTGAGTGAAAAATTGACCGCACTTAAAACGCAAAAACAAGGTAAATTAATTGCCGTATGCGGAATGTTAAAAGATAAAGATGCTCAAGGCGTTTTTACTCATCTTGTTCCCGTTGTAGATGAATGGCATTGTGCGACTTTAGGGGGCTATCGAGGGCAAACAGGGGAAGAGTTGCAGTTAAAACTCACCGAGTTTTTCCCTGATGTCAAAGCAAAATCACAAAATTCAGTGATGAATGCTGTACAGATTGCGTTAAAAAGTGCGGTTAAAAATGACATTATTTTAGTGTTTGGATCATTTCATACGGTAGCAGAATTTTGGCAGGAAGTAGAATAATGGCAGGGGGATTATCACTTTTATCTTTACAAATTTTTACAATAAAAATTTGTGTTTAAAGTGAGTAATTTTGCTAGAACGCTTGCGCGTCTTTAAGGATTAATCGCTACCCAGTCTGAACTGCTCATTGAACCGGTTTGATTTGACCTACTGCTAGATCAGGTTTCGACTGAACGATGAGAAATGACCGAAGTATAATCAGCATCTTTTACCATTTTGATCGTTGTCAAAATTTCTGTTAATGAATCGATCTGATTGAATGTGATTAAGATTGAGTTAGCGATACCTTTCTCGTTCCCTTCTGTTTAGGAGCTTCGTATTGGTTACGAATAAATCATCGCTTACTAATTAAACCTTGTCGCCCAATACGTTAAAAAATTTCCCTACCTTAAGCGAAATCGACGGGGTAAAGAATCTGCAACCGAATAAAAGACTAAAACACCATAAAAACCGACCGCACTTTTTGTTTCGGTGAAAGTGCGGTCGGTTTTTGGGTTATTTTTCAGTAAATTTGATTACCATTGGTAACGATAAACTGCCTGAACGGTAAATGGCTGAGCTAAATGCTTACCGTTGGTTGTTTTGGCTTCGATACCAAAACGGTGATTGCCTGTTGCGGCGTTAATTCCCAATGCGGTTTCTAATCGTCCTTTGGCATTTTCGATTTCAAATTTGTGCTGATTGACGTGAACATAACCGGCGCTGTTTTTGCCTGTTACGCCATTTATTTCGGCATAAGGTTGAATCGTCCAATTGTTTACAGTCATGGCTTTTCCTATGCGCAACCCGATACGCCCGTAAAGTGCGGTCAGATTTTCCACATTATTTTTGCCGGAAATTTTTGTCCACGCGGCTTGTAATTGCGGGGTAATCGTCCAGTCTGCCAAGCGGTAAATCCGCCCGATTTCGGTAGAAAGGGTATTGGCATGGTATTGCTGTTTGCCTGTGCTTACCGATTCGGTTTTTAAACGTTCATATTTGTAGAGATTATCCCAGTAAAAGCCGTTGTTTAACATTAATGTGCCATACAGACCGAATTGTTGGGAATGGATTTTGCCCGAACTGTATTCGCCATTAAAGTCAATATTAGAACGTGCAGAGCCGATAAATCCACCAAGGCGGAAGTTTTCGCTCAATGCCGTATCCGCTCCAATTTGCAGACTGTGGTAATCCTGTTTAAAGCCTGAGGAACGACTGGTATCCGAGACGTTTAATTCGCCTAATTTATTCCGTGTGTTTATATGTCGCACCCAAACATTGCCTGCTTTACCGTCTTTTAATTCGCCTAAACGTTGGTGAATGCCGGTTAAACTTTGTTCCACGTGTAATAACTGCGCTTGGCGGAGTGAAACAAAGGCGTTAGTACGCTCGCTGAGCATTCGCTGTGTCGGTGTTGTAACAGACGGATTAGGCGGTGTTGTTACCGTTTCCGTTGGGGTATTGGGTGTATTCGGTTCGATCGGTTTCGCCGTTTCCGTTGGGGTATTGGGTGTATTCGGTTCGATCGGTTTCGCTGTTTCCGTCGGGGTATTCAGCGTATTCGGTTCGATTGGTTTTACCGTTTCCGTTGGGATATTCGGTGTATTCGGTTCGATCGGTTGAACAGGGGGAACGGGTTGGGTTGGCGTGGTGATACTTGGTTCCCCTTGTTTATTTGATAATACCCAATTTGTTCCCTCTTTTAATAAACGGTAACGATATGCGCCGGCATCTACATAATCACGATCTTGTAGTTTAAATTGTGCGTTACCGGTTTGCGTTTCAACTAAGGTTAGCCGCCCGTCCGGTGTGTTTGGTTCATTGCCGCTATCGGCAATTTTTAAGCCAAAGTTCCCGCTGTCGGAGCCTTTAACAATAATTTTATCGCCTTGTTGGTCGGCAATATTGGTGTTAAGGGAAAACGAACCTGTGCCGGAGAGGTTGCCGAGAATAGTGAAGGTTTGGAATCCATCTGCTTTAGTCAGATTCACCTCCCCTTGGCTAAGGGTTAAATCGGTTATTGTTACCGGTTTTGTAACCTTCCAAGTGGAATCGGCTAATTCAAATCGGCTAATCAGTTGATCGGAAGAGGTAAAATTTCCGCCTGATAATGTTGAATTATTGGTTAGTTTGAAAATAAAGTGGCTCGTGCTATTGGTAAAACCCCATCTTTCGTCGTCATCAATATATCGCGAAGACTCTCTCAATTTAATCAGATCTTTTTCTACTGTGAGACTGCTGTTATTCAATAATAAATTAAGAGTGGGATGGAAATCACTAAGACCAAAGTATATTTCTGACCCAAGAAAACCATAACTGTCTGAAGAAAGCGTTGAATCGGTTAACGAAATTGTACTTGAGCTTGTTCTTGACTGCTCGTTAAGGAAAAGATAACTATTTTTTCCTTTCACACTGGCAGTAACATTGTTCCCGATAACGGAACTACCCTCAGTAGAAAATAAAATAGAATTTTCCCCTAGTGCGGATAGCGTTACATTTCCGAGCGTGGCATCTACCTCAGCTATTGCTAATGCATGTACATTTGCACGCAAAGGAGAATAATAATGTACACTGTCATCTCCATTCCCGTGTGTCGTTAAACGGCTATCCTGCATATCAAGTTTTGAAGATGAAATAGTAATACCGGCAAGTAGTCCGTTTCCCTTACTAATTAACTCGCTATCTTTAATATTTATAGTTGATGAATCATAACTAATTGCTAGGGTCTCATTATCACCACTTGATATAAGCGTGCTATTTAACATGGTGAATTGACTTTCGGCTACCGTGAGCAAAGTATACCCTTCTGTAGTTATTTTGCTGTCTTGCATTAATACATCATTACTATCAATAATGATTATGTTATTAACAAATCCCGCTGTTAATTTGCAATTTAAAATTTGATCATGCGAAACTCTGCTAATTGTAATGGTGCCAGAACCATCTTCTGATTGTGATAAATTTGGATGAGAACAACTTGCAGAAAAAGCACTATTAGCACCAAACATTGCACCACTTAACACAAGTGCGGTATAAATTTTAGAATGTTTTTTCATTTATATTGGTATCCTTAGGTAAATATTTATTAACCCTGCGATGAAATTCGCTTTATTTGCTAATTCATTGCGATTAATAAACATCACTATTTGGTAAGCTTGTAAGCCTGATTAATTCGGTAATAGAAAACCAATTATCCATAAGTATTCCTTAGGAAATTGGTAACGGGACGACACGACACGACACGACCTACCTCTTGAGGAGAAATACCAAGAAAATCAGCAATCATTTTTCATCTTTTTGGTATTTTCGCGTTAAGGTATTCGCTAATGTTCTAGAATGTAACCCTGAATCAATGGAGAATTGGGTTAGCGTGCAGCCTTTCTCTCATATCGCAGCGATAATGTAGGCGCGGTGCATTCCCTTTTTACTCCTTTCATTATGTGTTATCCTTGCCACTTGCATTTAGTTTTAAAAGTTAATCTTGTGAGTAACTGAAAAGAACTATACTATTATTTTTTAACGAACTCAATAGTTCTTTTCAAAAAATTTTAACTATTTTTTATTTCTCTACAATATCAAATACTTAAGATCTCATTTCCTGTAAGGAATAGGAGTTCGTTATAAGGTTTTTTATGAAGAACTTAGATGAATGGCTCTCTATTACGGAATTGTTAGAGAGAAAATTTGAAGATCTTCCTAAATCGGACAAAGGAATAAGTAAAAAAGCGGAAAGAGAAGGCTGGGAAAAGCGCCAACGGACAGGTGTAAAAGGGAAAACGTATGAATACTATGTCGGCGATATGCCTGAAAGCGTGCAAAAGGCGTTGGGGTTTGCGCTTAGTCGCCCAAATAGCATAGAGGAGCCTGCTGGCGAATATAAAACCAATAAAAACACCATTGATAAAATAATGGAAGCCGTCAATTCACTTGAAAAGAAGGTTAAGGAGCTGGAAGAACCGAGGGATAACTTGCCTGACACGCTGGATAACGCAGAAAAGCGGCTTATACGTTGGTTTAGGCTATGTAATAAGGATAGGCAGGCAATGTTGCTTTCATCTGCCGAAGTATTTGCGGAGATGACTTTAAATGAACAAAAAGAGCGTTTAGCGCCGTTGACGGATCATAAATAGCCTAATGTTTTAGGGCAAACCACACTGAGGGCGTTGACTTGTTTAAAAAATGCCCTTGTCTGAAAATAACAGGAAATCGCACCTGCCATGATAAGAGCGGGTGTTTTATTTTTTGAACGGGATCAGATTGTTCACCGTTTGAATATATTTAACGCGTGGTGTTTGTTTCTCACTTTTAGCGGTTAAATTGCTACTTAGGGGAAATTTTTCCCATTTCACTATTTCTGTTACAGCGGTCGCGAATGAACTTAATTTACTATAAAGAGAAGTTAATCAACGAGGGAAAGGTGAGGTGAGTATTCTCTTTTAGAGTGGGTAATTAAGCCACGCCTAGCCGTGTAAATTGGTTTATTCTTGTTTTGCGCTTAGTACTTCAATGTAATGCACTAATTCGCTTTTCTCATAATTTGCAATGAGATTTAACAATTCGCCTGCTTTGCCTGTTCGGTGATAGTCATCAAAACAAGCATAATATTCTGCACGGTCTTTAAATTTAATATCCACCGGCAAATAACTGCACTTCATTAACTCAAAATTGAGGAGTAATCGCCCCGTTCTGCCGTTGCCGTCTATAAACGGGTGAATGCTTTCAAAAACTAAATGGAACCATGCAATCGCTTCTAGCGGGTGCTGGTGGCTTAATCTGTTTTGATATTCATTAATTAATTTAGCCATTTCTTCCGCAATAAAGTGCGGTACGGTAGGTTCATTTTCTGCACCCAATATTTTCACCGGAATTTGCCTATATTTCCCCTTGTGTTCGGCGTTACCCATTAAAACAAGGGAATGAATCGCTTTAATATCCCGTTCGGTTAAAGGTACTTTTTCGTCCACCAACGAAAAAAGAAAACTTAATGCGTCTTTGTAACCGATAATGTCTAAATGCTCTCTAATCGGTTTCTCTGCAATCGTCACGCCATCATTTAAAATGAGTGCCGTTTCTCTAAGGGTGATAGTGTTCCCTTCAATTGCATTAGAATTGTAGGTACTTTCAATTAAAAACTCTGTACGCAAACGGTTCAATTCATCAGGGCTTAAAGGTGGGAATGTTGCCCGCTTTTGGTTGAGTTCGTCTATTTCTTGTAAAAGTATCGCATTTTTTGTCATTGGATAGTATAACACTCGAAAGGAACTGATAGGCATAGTATAACCTGTTATTATATCCAGTCAAAAGAAAAAGTGCGGCTAAATTTGACCGCACTTTATTTCAGATTTAAACAACCATTTGCAAGTGATGTTTAGGTAATGCACCTTGAGAACATTCCTCGATAAAATCTCCCCATACCTGTAGCAGCTTGAATCGCTGTTCTAATCGTTCGCCACGATCATAAGCCGCTTTTATCCGGTCTGATTTCATATGTGATAACGCCACTTCGATTAATTCGCTGTCATAACCTTGCTCATTAAGGTAAGTGCTGGCAATGCTGCGTAAACCGTGCGCCACCAACTTGCCGGCATAGCCCATTCTCTTAATTGCCGCATTTGCGGTTTGTGTGTTTACGTGGGTTTGGGGATTTTTCACACTGGGGAATAGATAGGTTTTGCCACCGCTCAATTTCTTGATTTCTCGCAGTAAGGCGAGGGTTTGGCGTGACAGGGTTATTTTATGAATGCGTCCCTTATCGCTTTCTTTAATGCCTTTTTGAATGTAAATCGTCCATAGTCTTGTGGTTTCGTCAATGTCCTCATAGCGTGCCGTTGCCGCCTCATTTGGGCGTGTCATCGTGAAAAGTTGCCATAAGATTAAATAACGGGTCTGTAAGTGAATTTGAGCGTGATTTAAGGTGTAAATAAACTCGCTCAAATCTTCCGGCTTGATGGTTTTGAAATGTTCGACTGTGGGACTATCAAATTCTTTTGAGATATTGGCGGTAGGGTTCACCGATATAATGTCACGGTGTAGGGCGTAGGTCATTATCTCATTGTGCTTTTGAATGGTACG
Organism: Rodentibacter caecimuris; assembly: GCF_001019715.1. GTDB lineage: Bacteria > Pseudomonadota > Gammaproteobacteria > Enterobacterales > Pasteurellaceae > Rodentibacter > Rodentibacter caecimuris. The sequence continues at coordinate 33,223 of NZ_BBXJ01000001.1, read as the reverse complement.
CTTGAGTTTCTCTAACTTGCCCTCGTCTTGATATTGCTTAAAGGCTTTCAGTGCTAAAGGTGCGGTAATTTGAGAAATAGGCAACGGCCCAAAGTGGGGGAGTAGATTCCGTTTGATTAGGCTCTCTACGTCTTTTTGATAATCAAGCGAAAAGTTCTTTTTGGTTTTTCGATACTCGAACCACGCCCAAGCGATAGATTCATAGGTATTGGCGTTTTTCTCAATAAGTGCCTGCTGTTGCTGTTCTCGGTGGGTTTTAGGATCGATGCCTTGAGCCAATAACGCCCGATATTCTTCACGGATTGCCCGCACTTCGGCTAATTGAAGTTCAGGAAATGAACCTAAGCTAATTTCGGTGCGTTTCTTAGTGATAGGCTTGTAGTAATTAAATCGCCACCGTTTCGCACCGGTGGATTTAATCAATAAATAAAGCCCTTTCCCGTCTGATAGCAAATAGTCTTTATCTTTCGACTTTGCTTTTTCTATTTGAGTGTTTGAAAGTGGTTTAGTAGTACGTGCCATAGTAGTACGATAACCGGCTTTTTAGTAGTACGCCTCAAAACAAGCTCAAGCCCTTTATTAATTGGGTTCTTGCTCGCCTTTGGTCGTAAATAGTCATTTCTTAGTTAACTTCTTAGTAGTACGATAAAACTAAGATAAAGCCAGTATTTACAAGGCTTACGGCGTTTTTAGTAGTACGCTTTTTCGCCTTAGTAGTAAGATCCTACTAAACGTACTACTAAAACTCAAGGATTTAATCGTATCTCATTGGCTCGCATTGGACAATAAAAAAAGCCTTGAAGTCAGTATTTTCAAGGCTTTGTCGGTTCTTATCGGATTGGTTTGGATTTCAATTTGGTGGAGCTGGCGGGAGTTGAACCCGCGTCCGAAATTACTCTACCTTCAGTACTACACGTTTAGTCAATCTTTGATTTTACTTAAGTATGCGGACAGACACGCTAAACTTAAGCCAGTTTGATTCAATTTAATGCTTCGATCCTCAAACGGCGGCTTCCACACGATCTCGTTTTGGTTTGACTCCGCGTTATCCCCGTCTTACGAGCGGAAGCTGGGGCGCGAAGGCTAAATGCAGGTTATTAAGCTGCTAAAGCGTATTGTTCGTCGTTTGCGACTATTTTTTTGCGGTTTATTTACGAGGCCTACCGCACCTCGACGTGCACCTTGGGCTTTGCTAATCCCGTCGAATCCAGAATCAGCCCCAAAAACTCGGTAAGTGTAGCAAAAAAAAGAACCTAATAAAAGAACCTATTTATTAATCCTTTGCGTTGGGTTAGAATTCGAGCACTTTCTATTAAAGGAAAAATAAAATGAAAAATTTAAAACCTTTTATTGCTGTTTCAATGGTATCACTATTTTTGGCTATGAATACATTGGCAGCGCCCACAAAAACAGCCTCGAAAATAACAGCCAAAAAAGAGAATGTTGCTGAGGTAGAGGCTATTTCACAAGCCGTTTCAATCAATGTTGAAGATCGTCAATTAGTGATTGATAACAATGGCCAAGCTTTGGTGATGTTTAAATATGTGGTAACAAATACCGGAAATAAGCCTATTTCTAATATTCAATGGATAAGTGCTTATGTGAGCAAACGTGAGATTGTTCATAGTCAAAATATGCAGCTTGAGCTGGAATCCACCTTAATGCCGGGCAAATCAGTCACCATTAATCTACAAATTCCGTTTGTCCAAATTGAGGAAAAATTTAGACCTATTTTTACCAATCCGCAATCTAGAATTGATGTCTATCCGATTGATCGTATTATTCGATTTAATGACAAAAAAGAGCTTCATGAACGTAAATAACCCTTTCTGATATAAACCTGCCAATGCGCAGGTTTATTTTTACTGTATGGTTGAACAGTGTTTTGCTTTTCGCTATACTAAAGCCTCATCTTTTTAACCGCACTTTTCTTTATGTCTTTAGCGCGCAAAATCATTCACATTGATATGGATTGTTTTTATGCTTCAGTGGAAATACGGGAAAATCCCTTATTACAGGGAAAACCTGTTGCGGTTGGTGGCGATTCGCGCCAACGAGGGGTATTGACAACCTGTAACTACGAAGCTCGAAAATTTGGTTTACATAGTGCGATGCCTACCGCACAGGCAGTGAAAAAATGTCCTCATCTTATTCTTGTGCCGGTTAATATGTCGTTATACAAACAGGTTTCTGCACAAATTCATCAAGTTTTTCATCGTTATACCGATATTATTGAGCCTCTTTCTTTAGATGAAGCCTATTTGGATGTAACGGATTGCGAAAAATGTTCGGGTTCCGCCACTTGGATTGCGCAAGAAATTCGCCAAGCGATTTTTGATGAACTCAAGCTGACGGCGTCGGCAGGCATTGCACCTCTTAAATTTCTTGCCAAAATTGCCTCTGATATGAATAAACCGAACGGACAATTTGTGATTAAACCGAACGAGGTAGCGGAATTTGTTAAAGCTTTGCCTCTAAAGAAAATTCCCGGTGTGGGAAAAATCACATCACAGCGTTTATTAGAAATGAAGCTTGAAACCTGTGCTGATGTTCAAAGATTAGAGCAAACCGTATTACTCAATCAATTTGGCAAAATAGGCAAACGAATTTGGGATTTTAGTCATGGCATTGATGAACGTGAAGTACAAGCCCATCGCGAACGTAAATCTATTGGCGTAGAGCGTACCCTTGTAGAAAATATCGAACGGTCGGAACAGGGGATTGCGCTGTTGGATAACTTGTATGCTGAACTTCTTCGCCGCCTTGAACGTGCCGCCCCGAATATCCCTTTGACGGCTTTTCGTAAAATTGGGGTGAAACTGAAATTTGAAGATTTTCAGGTTACCACATTAGAAAAAACCGGATTGCCGTTTTGCTTGGCAAGTTTTCAGCAATTACTCATACAAATTTGGCAGCGTAGCCAAGGCAAATCAGTTCGTTTGGTCGGATTGAATGTGGCATTACCGGAAGAAAATAAACAGGAGCAAATGAGTCTTTGGTGATATAATCCAAAGCTTTACAGCCTGAGTAATAGAGAATTATGGAACATCAGTTAGAAGATATTATCGCCATTTTTAATCAATGTTTTGAGCAAGAATATAATACCCGTCTTGTGAAAGGGGGAGAAGAACCAATTTACATTCCGGCAAATGAAAATGTCCCCTATAACGCCATTTATTTTGCACGAGGTTTCTATAGCAGTGCATTGCATGAAATTGCCCATTGGCTAGTTGCCGGCAAAGAACGCCGTAAACTGGAAGATTTCGGTTATTGGTATGAGCCGGACGGTCGCTCGGAAGCACGTCAGCGTGATTTTGAAAAAGTCGAAGTGAAACCGCAAGCACTGGAATGGATTTTGGCAACTGCCGCCGGTTTTCGCTATTTTGCCAGTGCCGATAATCTCAATGGTAATCCCGGTGATACCCAACCTTTTAAACAAGCCGTGTATGAACAGGTAAAAAGTTATGCGACAAAAGGTTTGCCGAAACGGGCGGAGACCTTACGAAAAGCCTTGGCGGATTTTTATGGCACGGAAGATCGTATTGATTTGAGCAAATTTGATGTGACGCGTATTTAAAAGTGCGGTCGGTTTTATCCATAATATTTATGGCTTCGCCGCTGTTGGCAAAGCCAACATTCAAAAAAATGTTGTTTTTTGTGACCGCACTTTGCATACTGTCAATTTTCCCTAAAATCAGCTAGAATATGTCGGTTTTATTTCTGGTTTAACTAAAGACAATTTATGAAAGATTCCATTATTGCAAAACTTGAAAGTTTAAAAGAACGTTATGAAGAGTTAGAGGCATTACTTGGTGATGCCTCAGTGATTAGTGATCAAGATAAATTTCGCGCCTATTCCAAAGAATATGCACAACTTGAAGATGTGGTGAAATGTTTTAACCGCTGGACACAACTGAACCAAAATATTGAAGAAGCGGAGATATTATTAGACGATCCGGAAATGAAAGAAATGGCGCAGATGGAAATTGAAGAATCCAAAGCGGAAATTGCAGAAGTGGAACAGCAACTTCAAATTCTTTTATTACCAAAAGATCCGAATGATGAATACAACTGCTATTTGGAAATTCGTGCCGGAACCGGTGGTGATGAAGCGGGGATTTTCGCAGGCGATTTATTCCGTATGTACAGCCGTTATGCGGAAAGTAAACGTTGGCGTGTAGAAATATTAAGTGCCAATGAAAGTGAACAGGGCGGATATAAGGAAATCATCGTAAAAGTTAGCGGTGATGCGGTGTATGGTCAGTTGAAATTTGAATCCGGCGGACACCGTGTGCAACGTGTGCCGAAAACCGAATCTCAAGGGCGTATTCATACCTCCGCTTGTACGGTAGCGGTAATGCCGGAACTACCTGAATCGGAAATGCCGGAAATTAATCCCGCCGATTTACGTATTGATACTTATCGTTCGTCCGGAGCCGGCGGTCAGCACGTTAATACGACAGATTCTGCGGTGCGTATTACCCACATTCCAACGGGGATTGTCGTTGAGTGTCAAGATGAACGTTCACAGCACAAAAATAAAGCCAAAGCGATGTCTGTATTGGCATCACGAATTGTGCAAGCCGAACAAGAACGCCAAGCGGCAGAACAAACGGATATGCGTCGTAACCTGTTGGGATCGGGCGATCGTTCGGATAAAATCCGTACTTACAACTATCCGCAAGGGCGCGTTACCGATCATCGTATCAATTTAACGATTTATCGTTTAGACGAAGTGATGAACGGAAAGATTGATGAGCTGATCCAACCGATCATTACAGAATATCAAGCGGATCAATTGGCGGCATTATCTGAAAATAACTAAAACAAAGGGTATCCGTTTCGGATACTCTTTTTTGCTTAGAGAGAAATAACATGTTAGTTGAAAACCCCAAAAATACCGAATTTCAATTTTTATCGACCACCCCCGCCAGCCGTTTTAAACGCTGGCTTGCCAGTATGATTAACGGCGCCATTTTATGGGTAATATTAACTATCGGATTTATATTTGGAGACTTTACCGGATTGCTTTCAGTTTTGCTGTATTTAGGTTTACAAATCTATTTTATGAAAACTTATGGGCAAACCATTGCAAAACGTTGGCTGGGGCTACGTGTGTTTGATTATACCACCCAACAGCCGATAGCGTTTGGCAAATATATTGGTCGTGAGCTGATTGATCAATTGCTTGCATGGACAAGTTTTTTGATCATTATCAGTGGGATTGTCGCGCTTATACGTGATGATCGTCGATCTTTAACCGATTTAGTCATTGGTTCTGTGGTATTTCAAGACGGAAAATAATGAATTATCGACAATGGCTGGCGCAAGCCTCAGAAGCTTTAGATCAAGCCAATCCTTATGAGAACGGCAAAAATGAGGCATTGATTTTATTACAACAGGCTACCGATAAATCCCGTACACAAATTTTGGCTTTTGATGAGACGGAAATAGATGAAAAAGTGCGGACAAATTTAACCGCACTTTTAGCACGTCGTTTAAAAGGTGAACCCATCGCCTATATTTTGGGTGAAAAAGAATTTTGGTCACTTTCTCTAAATGTGTCTGAAGATACCTTGATTCCTCGCCCCGATACGGAAATTTTAGTGGAATCCGCTTTACAGATTGCGAGGGAAAAACTGCAAGAAAATCCACCGCACTTTGGCATATTGGATCTCGGCACGGGGACAGGCGCGATTGCTTTAGCCTTGGCGGCAGAATTACTACCGATTTGTGAAAAACAACAGACCGAATTAAAAATTATTGGGGTGGATTTGATCCCGAATGCGGTGGAATTGGCAAAATCCAATGCGGAAAAAAATCGGCTTAATGTGGTTTTCTTACAAAGTAAATGGTTTGAAAAGGTAGAAGGGAAGTTTGATTTGATTGTGAGTAATCCTCCCTACATTGATGAAAAGGATGAACATTTAAAACAAGGCGATGTGCGTTTTGAGCCTCTGTCCGCTTTAATTGCTTGCGAGCAAGGCTATGGGGATTTGCTCCATATTATTGAATATGCACCGACTTATTTAAAAGATAACGGTGCGCTGTTGGTGGAACACGGTTGGCAACAAGGTGAAAAAGTGCGGTCTATTTTTGCGGAAAATTATTGGCAAGCGATTGCAACCGTGCGTGATTATGGCGACAATGAACGCGTAACATACGGTTTTTGGAAGAGATGATGAAATATAGTAGACGTGCATTGTTCGATCAATTTGTCAGTTTTTATCATATTATTTTTGATAATTACGGCGAATCAAAGGTCGCAATTCGGGGAAAAATGGGGGCTTTAGTACGCAAAGCACGCCGTGAAATTTCACCGGATTGGTCAGTAGAAGAGCGCATTCAGCGTTTGTTGCAGCTGGTTTATCGGGATTGGGGCTTTCATTGTGACCCGAATAATTATTTCCGTTCAAGAAATCTGTATTTGCCTTATATCTTAGAATATCGAGAAGGAATGCCGGTAAGCCTCGGTGCGATAATCTTGTATCTCGCGGAAGCGTTGGATTTACCGATATATCCCGTCAATTTTCCAACGCAGCTTATTTTACGTGTGGAACTTGATGACAAGGTGATATTTGTTGATCCTTGGAACGGTAGCTATATTTCTCAAGAAAAATTACAGCAACTTTATGAAGGCGCTTTTGGTTTCGGTGCGCAAATTCAGCCGGAAGAACTTGCGCGAGCGGATCTCCAACTGCTTTTTTCTCGCTTTGAACAGCTTGCCAAAAATGCGCTCATTCGCGAAGAGCATAATGACATGGCGTTTCTCTACATTGAATCGCTGGTTCATCGTTCTGACGATCCCTATAATATCCGCGACCGCGGTTTAGTGCTGGCACAAATGGGGGCATATCCTACCGCATTGAAAGATTTAAAATATTTTGTTGATAAATGCCCGCAAGATCCGACTTCAACGTTCATTCGTACACAACTTTCAGAACTTAAAAATGAGCTTGAACAAGCTCCTCACGCGATTCATTAATAAGGAAAACTTATGCAAAATAAAATTATAAAAATCGGTCATATTGATGTTGCAAACGACAAGCCTTTTGTTCTTTTCGGTGGAATGAATGTACTTGAAAGTCGTGATATGGCGATGCAAGTGTGCGAAGCCTATGTTAAGGTTACCGAAAAACTCAAGGTACCTTATGTATTTAAAGCCTCTTTTGACAAAGCCAACCGTTCGTCTATTCATTCATACCGCGGGCCGGGTATGGAAGAAGGTTTAAAAATATTCCAAGAATTGAAAGCAACGTTCGGTGTAAAAATCATCACGGATGTACATGAAATTTACCAATGCCAGCCCGTGGCAGATGTGGTGGATGTGATTCAACTTCCGGCATTTTTAGCCCGTCAAACGGATTTAGTGGAAGCGATGGCTCGCACAGGGGCTGTGATTAATGTGAAAAAACCGCAATTTTTAAGTCCAGGTCAAATGGGTAATATTGTGGAAAAAATCGAAGAATGCGGCAATGATCAAGTGATTCTTTGTGATCGCGGTACTAACTTCGGTTATGATAATCTCATTGTGGATATGCTTGGTTTCAGTGTCATGAAAAAAGTTTCCAAAGGTAGCCCTGTGATTTTTGATGTCACGCATTCACTCCAATGTCGTGATCCGTTCGGTGCGGCATCCAGTGGTCGCCGTGAGCAAGTAACGGAACTTGCCCGTTCAGGTTTGGCGGTAGGGATTGCAGGTTTATTTTTAGAAGCCCACCCGAATCCGAATCAAGCCAAATGTGACGGTCCGTCAGCCTTACCGTTATCAGCGTTGGAAGGGTTTGTCTCACAAATGAAAACCATTGATGATTTAGTGAAATCTTTCCCTGAATTAGATACCTCAATTTAATGGCGAAGTGCGGTTAAAAACAGCAACATTTTTGACCGCACTTTTTTAAGTAAAAAAGGAGAACATTATGCAAATCGTATTTTTAGACAGTACCGCTATTCCAAAACACATTCCTATTCCCCGCCCGAATTTTGAGCATGAATGGATTGAATATCCTCACACTTCGGCTGAACAAACTATTGAACGGGCTAAAAATGCGGATATTGTGATTACCAGTAAAGTCATTTTTGATCGTAACACCTTAGCGCAATTGCCAAAACTTAAACTCATCGCGATTACCGCAACGGGAACCAATAATATTGACTTAATTGCGGCAAAAGAATTAGGCGTCGAAGTCAAAAACGTGACAGGGTATTCTAGTGTCACCGTACCCGAACATGTGATGGGACTGATTTTTTCTTTAAAACACAGTCTTGCCGGTTGGTTGCGCGATCAAACCTCGGCAAAATGGGGAGAAAGTCAGCAGTTTTGTTACTTTGATTATCCGATTACTGATGTTCGGGGTTCTACCCTTGGCGTTTTTGGAAAAGGTTGTCTGGGGACGGAAGTAGGGCGATTGGCGCAAGTTTTGGGAATGAATGTGCTTTACGCGGAGCATAAAGATGCGGCAACTTGCCGTGAAGGTTATACGCCTTTTGAGCAAGTCTTAAAGCAAGCGGACATTGTCACCTTGCATTGCCCATTAACCCAAACGACGGAAAACTTAATTAATGCGGAAACCCTGTCTCAAATGAAAAAAGGGGCGTTTTTAATCAATACGGGGCGAGGGCCTTTGGTGGATGAAAACGCTTTATTGGCTGCATTAACGAGTGGGCATTTAGGCGGTGCCGCCATCGATGTTATGATTAAAGAACCGCCGGAAAAAGACAATCCGCTGATTCTTGCGGCAAAAACGATGCCGAACTTAATTATTACCCCGCATATTGCTTGGGCAAGTGATAGTGCCGTTACGACACTCGTGAAAAAAGTAACGCAAAATATTGAAGATTTTGTTGCACAACTCAAACAAAAGTAATATGCGTTTTCCCGTTTCTCTTTATATCGCCCTACGTTATTGGCGTGCCAAAAGCGCCGATCGTTTTGGGCGATTAGTAACAAATCTTGCCAGTTTCGGCATCGTTTTAGGTGTGATGGCATTAATTATTGTCCTCTCAATCATGAATGGTTTGGAGGACTATCAAAAGCAACAGGTGCTTTCTTCCATTCCTCACGCCATTATCAGCCAAGAACAGCCGATTGCTACGGAAAAATCATTGCAAAACTTACCGCACTTTGTACAAAAAGCGGTGCCGATTAATACCACAAATGTGATTTATCAAACCTCTAAAGGTGTGAGCGCGGGACAAATCATTGGTGTGCGGTCGTTTTCTGATGATCCCTTATTAGAAACTTTAGAGCATGCAAGTTTTAGCGATACATTACCGACGGGTGAGTTTAAATTGGTGATTGGCGATCAGCTTGCAAAAAAACTTGATGTCAATGTGGGCGATAAAATCCGTTTAATGATTACGGAAAATAGCCAATATACGCCTTTTGGGCGAGTGCCAATGCAACGCCTTTTTACCGTGAGCAATATTTATTTCGATAGCAGTGAAGTATCGGGTTACACCGCATTTGCCAATTTATCGGATATCGGGCGATTAATGCGTATTCAGCCGGAACAGGCACAGGGTTATCGTTTATTCTTGAGCGATCCTTTCTTCATTACCGAATTGCCTGACTATTTTCCTCATTATCAAATCAGCGATTGGCGTGTGCAAAAAGGTGAATTTTTCCAAGCCGTGCGTATGGAAAAAAATATGATGGGGCTATTGATTAGCTTGATTATTGTCGTGGCGATTTCCAATATCGTGACTTCTTTGAGCCTGATGGTGGTGGATAAACAAGGGGAAATTGCAATTTTACAAACCCAAGGGCTAACAAAATCTCAGGTGCGTTCGGTGTTTATTTATCAAGGCTTGTTAGTGGGATTGGTTGGTACGTTGATTGGGAGTTTATTCGGCGTGCTGATGACATTAAATCTGGCAGAGATAATAAGTGCGGTCAATCCGAATGGGGTTTTTCTACCGATCTCAATCGAACCGATGCAAGTGGTGATTGTGATTCTGTTTTCTTTGTTGTTATCTTTATTATCAACAATTTATCCCGCTTATCGAGCAGCCAAAACAGAACCGGCGGAAGCCTTAAGATATGAATAGCCATCTTCATAAGATATAGATAAAGAATGAACGAACAACAACTTTTGGCTTTGGATCGTCAGCATATTTGGCATCCCTATTCTTCGATTTATTCCGATATGCCGTTGTATGCGGTAGAGCGTGCCGATGGCGTGAAAATTACACTCAAAAACGGGCAAACGTTAATTGACGGAATGTCCTCTTGGTGGGCGGCGTTACACGGTTATAATCACCCGCGTTTAAATCAGGCGGCACAAAATCAATTAGCCCGTATGAGCCATATTATGTTTGGTGGTTTTACCCATGCACCGGCAGTCGAGTTAGCGCAACTATTGGTGAAAATATTACCGGCGGGACTGGATAAAATTTTTTTCGCCGATAGTGGTTCGGTAGCCGTTGAAGTGGCAATGAAAATGGCTATTCAATATCAATATGCGAAAGGTGAGCCGCAACGACAAAAATTTGCCACAATCCGCTCCGGTTATCACGGCGATACTTGGAATGCGATGTCGGTTTGTGATCCGATAACCGGTATGCATCATCTATTTCGTCAAAGTTTACCGATTCAATATTTTTTGCCTCAGCCTTGTATCACATTTTATGAACACTGGGATGAGCGCACCATTGCCCCCCTTGCCAATTTATTACAAACACATCATAAAGAAATCGCCGCCTTAATTTTAGAGCCGATAGTGCAAGGGGCGGGCGGTATGTATTTTTATTCTCCGGAATACCTTGTTAAAGCCCAAGCGTTATGTCGTAAATACGGTGTTCTGTTAATTTTTGATGAAATTGCGACCGGTTTTGGGCGTACTGGTAAATTATTCGCCGCAGAGCACGCCGGCATTTCTCCCGATATTATGTGTATTGGCAAGGCATTGACGGGCGGTTATTTAACCTTATCGGCAACCATAACAACCGAAACAATTGCAGAAGTAATATGCAGTGGTGAAGCCAAATGCTTTATGCATGGCCCGACTTTTATGGCAAATCCTTTGGCTTGTGCTATTGCCGCCGAGTCCATTCGTTTATTGTTGGAAAGTCCATGGCAAGATCGGGTTCGACATATTGAAAAAGTATTACGTCAGCAGCTTTCGCCATTGGCAGAAAAACAGTATGTTAAAGATGTAAGGGTATTAGGCGCAATTGGCGTAGTAGAAATGCACAATGAAGTGAATATGAAAACGCTTGTTCCGCGTTTTGTGGAAAATGGTGTATGGATTCGCCCTTTCGGAAAATTGGTTTATGTGATGCCGCCTTTTATTATTCAAGATGAAGAATTAACTCAACTTACACAAAGTATGATTAATGCCTTAATGCAGGAATATGAGAAATAAGGAATAAAATGGAAGATTTCCAAAAGCAATTAGCCTATCTAAAAAGCATGAATCAATATCGTTCGATTCCTTACTTAACACATCATGGACGTTATATTGAACGAGACAATCAACGTATGCTGAATATGTCTTCTAATGATTATCTTGGATTGGCATCAAATGAAACGTTACAGCGTGCTTTTTTCCAGCAATATGACACGGATTTACCGGCTTTGACCAGCTCATCGTCCCGTTTATTGACCGGTAATTTTCCCATTTATAATGATCTTGAACAGCTTATTGCTCATCAGTTTCAGCGGGAAAGCTGTTTATTATTTAACAGTGGCTATCATGCTAATTTGGGTATTTTACCGGCATTAACGACCCCCAAAAGTTTAATCTTGGCAGATAAATTGGTACATGCCAGCATGATTGACGGTATTCGGTTAAGCCAATGCCAATTTTTTCGTTATCGCCATAATGATTATGATCATCTGCAACAACTTTTAGAAAAAAACGACGGTAAATTTGACCGCACTTTTATCGTTACCGAATCTGTTTTTAGTATGGATGGCGATGTGGCGGATTTAGCCAAACTGGTAAACTTGAAAAAGCAATTTCCTAATAGTTATCTTTATGTGGACGAAGCGCACGCCATAGGCGTTTATGGGGAAAAGGGCTTAGGGATTGCAGAACAAACCTGTACGATTAAGGAGATTGATTTACTGGTTGGGACTTTTGGCAAAGCATTGGCTTCAATGGGCGCTTATGTGGTCTGTGATAAACTGTTGAAAGAGATCTTAATTAACCAAATGCGTCCATTGATTTTTTCAACGGCGTTACCTCCGCTTAATGTGGCATGGACTTATTTTCTCTTTGAACGTCTGCCGCAATTTGCTCAAACAAGACAACACTTAAATGAATTAAGTGCTTTTTTGCGTCATGAAGTGGCACATCGCACAGGAAATATGCCAAGTTCGACCTGTATAGTGCCTTATATTTTAGGCGATAACGAAGCAACACTGGCGAAAGCACACCGGCTACAACAACAAGGCTATTATTGTTTGCCAATTCGCCCGCCAACCGTGCCAAAAGGAACATCCAGAATACGCTTATCGGTGACGGCAGATATGACAAAAGAAGAAATCACAGAATTTATTACCTATTTGTAGGCAAAAAATGAAAATAAAATTTGAAGATCGTCAGGCTGAGAACTTACTGGTCTATTTTGCCGGTTGGGGAACACCAATCTCCGCCGTTTCTCATTTAGCGATACCTGAAAATTACGATTTATTAATTTGCTACGATTATCGAGATCTTTTCTTGGATTTTGATTTTTCACGCTATCAAAAAATTCGTGTCTTCGCGTGGTCGATGGGCGTGTGGGTGGCCGAAAGAGTATTACAAGGGATTCCGCTCGAATCAGCAACGGCGATCAATGGAACCGGATTACCCTGTGATGATCAGGTTGGCATTCCTTTTGCTGTTTTTAAAGGTACGTTAGATAATCTAAATGAAACGACAAGAGCAAAATTTGAACGGAGGATTTGTGGTGATAAGGCTAATCTGGCGTTTTATCATTCGTTGCCTATGCGGGAATTTCAAGAAATTCAGCAAGAATTGACCGCACTTTTCCATGCGATTGAGCAAGATCGACGCACGGATTTAATTTTGTGGACAAACGCTATTATTGGGCTTAAGGATAAAATTTTTTCTCCTGAAAATCAGCAACGCTATTGGTTTACACGTTGTAAGATTAACGAGATAGAGGGGGAACATTATTTATTTTCCCGTTTAACGCATTGGGCGCAGCTATGGAATTAGAGGCGAAATTCATTGAAAAACAACGTATTCGGCAGCATTTCCATAAAGTCCTTGATTGTTATGATGACCATGCTCGGATACAGCAGAAAATCAATCGGCGGCTGCTTTCTTACATTATGGCGAGCTTACCGAGCTGTTCACTTGAAAATGTGTTAGAACTTGGTTGTGGCACGGGGCAATTAAGCAAACAGTTACAACAACATATTCACGCCAATTATTGGATGTTTAATGATCTTTGCGATGTTAAAGATCGGCTAAAGAAAAAGTTATCTCAACCCTTTGAATTTCATTGTGGTGATGCCGAGCAGTTTTCCTTTAAGCGAACCTATGATCTGATTGTGAGTGCTTCCGCCGTACAATGGTTTCACAATCAATCGTCATTTATTGAACATTGTAAAAAAGGATTAAGCCGAGACGGTTTGTTGGCGATAGCGACTTTCGGTCAGGAAAATTTGTATGAAATTCGTGCCTTAACAAATATCGGGTTGATTTACCCGAGTTTGTCTGATTGGAAAGCGTGGCTACAAGATGATTTTGAATTGCTGTATGCAGAAATAACAACAGAAGAGCTGTTTTTTCCAACGCCACTTGATGTGCTAAAACACCTTAAGCAAACCGGTGTGACTGCAACAAGGGAAGGTATTTGGACAAAACAAAAATTACACACATTTATTGAGCAATACCAACAGTATTTTTCTTTACCTAGCCAACAGGTGCGACTGACTTATCAACCGCTATGGATTGTTGCACGATATAAACGATAAAGAGGATATATGGGCAAGGTAATATTTATTTCCGGGATTGATACGGATGTGGGCAAAACAATTGCAACGGGGCTTTATGCCAGAGCACTTATGGCGCAGGGCTTTTCCGTCATTACGCAAAAAATGATTCAGACCGGATGTCGAGAGATAGCCGATGATTTATTGGTGCATCGTAAAATTCAGAAAATCGATCTCACAAACTATGATCTTGACGGGACGACTTGCCCTTATCTTTTTGAATATCCCTGTTCACCGCATTTAGCGGCGAAAAAACAAGGATGTGTTATTGATACAAAAAAGATCGAAAAATCAACCGCACTTTTGGCTGAAAAATACGATTATGTATTGCTTGAAGGTGCCGGTGGATTGATGGTTCCATACAATGACAGGGAAACTACGTTGGATTATATTCAAGCTCACGGCTATCCGTTGATACTGGTGACATCGGGCAAGCTCGGGAGTATTAATCATACATTGCTCAGTTTAGATGCGTGTAAAACACGAAATATTAATGTGTTGCGCGTGTTATATAATCGTTATCCGGAATATGATCCTATTATTTCTGAAGAAACACAGCGGTATTTAAAACATTATCTTGCGCGCTTTTTTCCTAACACACAATTTGAGATCTTTGAAAAAGTGTCGATTTGATCAGGGATGATATGGAAATATGATAGACTGGTGCACATTATCGTCACTTATCTAAATTTAATCTATCTTAATTGTAGTTCAAACTATGAGTAAAAAATGAATCAGTATTTATTAGAATGTAAAGATATTAACAAATTCTATCAAGAAGGTGATAACCAAACACAAGTGCTAAAAGGTGTTTCTTTTGCCATGAAACCTAATGAATTGGTTGCGATTGTGGGCAGTTCCGGTTCCGGAAAAAGTACACTTTTACACACGTTGGGGGGATTAGATCAGCCAAGTAGTGGGGAAGTCTTTATTAAAGGGCAATCACTGCAAAAAGCCTCTGAATCGGAATTGGCAAAGTTGCGTAATCAAAATCTAGGCTTTGTGTACCAATTTCATCACTTAATGGCGGATTTTTCAGCCCTTGAGAATGTGATGATGCCGATGTTGATTGGTCGGCAAAATAAAACGGAAGCGAAAGATCGGGCGGAAAAAATGCTCGGTGCGGTGGGGTTAAGCCATCGAATTTCTCATCGTCCCTCTGCGCTTTCCGGTGGAGAACGCCAACGTGTCGCGATAGCCCGTGCTTTAGTCAATAACCCGTCTTTAGTGCTTGCCGATGAGCCGACCGGAAATTTGGATCATAAAACGACAGAAAGTATTTTTGAGTTAATTCAAACCTTAAACCAAGAACAACAAATCGCTTTTTTGTTGGTTACTCATGATATGGCATTGGCGAAAAAATTATCCCGTTGCCTTACTATGCAAGATGGCGTGTTGAGGGAAGGAACACAATGAACAACCCTTTCTTTATCAGTTGGCGTTATCAGCTTGGCAAGCAAAAAAATCCCTTAGTATCGCTTATTTCAAAATTTTCATCTATTGGCATTGCCCTTGGTGTGGCCGTGTTAATTGTGGGATTGAGTGCGATGAACGGTTTTGAACGCGAGTTGAATCAGCGAATTCTCGCTGTTGTACCTCATGCCGAGATTGTGATTAATCCTTATGGTGATGAACAGACCATTAACCAATGGCAACATCTCGCCACCCGTTTAAAAACAAATGAAAAAATTACTGCACTTTCTCCTTTTGTCAGTTTTACCGCATTGGTTGAGAATGGGAGTAAACTCAAAGTAGTGCAGGTAAAAGGGGTTGATAAAAATGCAGAAGATAAAGTCAGCTCTTTGGGGAAATTTGTCGAAGGTGAGGGCTGGCAGAAATTTGGAAAAGAGGGCGGGTTAGTTCTCGGTTCAGGCATTGCCAAGGCGCTTGATGTACAAGTCGGTGATTGGGTTTCTTTGTTGGTTTCACAACAAAATAATGAGGAGCAATTATCTCAACCTCACCGTGAACGCGTGCAAATTAGCGGTATTTTACGTTTAGACGGACAATTGGATCACAGTTATGCGTTGTTGGCATTGCCACAGGCACAAGAATTGCTAGGTTATCAGGCAGATCAAATTACCGGTTTAGCGATTAAAGTTGATGATCCTTTTAAGGTTCAAGAGGTGGATTATTCAACATTACGGGATTACCCACAGTTGCTCTATGTGCAAAATTGGATTGTTAAATTCGGTTATATGTATCGCGATATTCAGCTTATTCGCACCGTAATGTATATTGCGATGGTATTAGTGATCGGTGTAGCGTGTTTCAATATAGTGTCCACCTTGATTATGGCGGTAAAAGATAAGCAAGGCGACATTGCGATTATGCGTACACTTGGTGCAAATAACGGTTTTATTAAACGTATTTTCGTCTGGTACGGCTTGCAAGCTGGGATGAAAGGGTGTTTAATAGGGATCGTTCTTGGCGTGATATTGGCGTTGAATTTAACCTCGCTTATTCAAAGCCTAGAATATTTACTCGGAAAGAAATTGCTGTCGGACGGCATTTATTTTATTGATTTTCTTCCTAGCGAGCTTCATTGGCAAGATGTTTTGTTAGTTTTAGTTGCTGCGTTAGTTTTAAGCCTCTTGGCAAGCCTTTATCCGGCAAGTCGGGCTGCCAAACTTCAACCGGCTCGGGTATTGAGCAGCCAGTAAACAGAACTGTTAATTTTTTTTGCTATGAACTAGTTTACTAGTACAAGAAATAAGTGTAGAGTATTTGCAATTTTTAAACACAACATTTTTACAATTATAAGAGAGTGATGTATGACAAAAGAAAAAATTGAAATCATCGTAGCAAATGATGATACACGTATCGAAAAAGTCGATCAGGTTTTACCTCCAATCGCCTTATTAGAAAAATTTCCGGCAAGTGAAGAAGCTGCCGCATTAGTTAAACAAACCCGTCAAGAGGCACATAATATTATTCATGGTAAAGATGATCGATTATTAGTGATTATCGGCCCGTGTTCCATTCATGATCCCAAAGCGGCACTTGAATATGCCAATCGCTTAAAACCTTTACGCGAAAAATATAAAGACAGCCTAGAAATTATTATGCGTGTTTACTTTGAGAAACCGCGTACCACAGTAGGTTGGAAAGGCCTGATTAACGATCCTTACTTAAATGATACTTATCGTTTGAACGACGGTTTACGAATTGCCCGTAAATTACTCTCTGATATTAATAATCTTGGTGTTCCGTCAGCCGGCGAATTTTTAGATATGATTACACCGCAATATGTTGCGGATTTTATGAGCTGGGGGGCAATCGGTGCACGAACAACCGAATCACAGGTTCACCGTGAGCTGGCCTCTGGTTTATCATGTGCCGTCGGTTTCAAAAATGCAACGAATGGCGGTGTGAAAGTGGCATTGGATGCAATTGGAGCAGCCGAAGCACCTCATAATTTCTTGTCTGTAACAAAATTTGGTCATTCTGCTATCGTTTCGACGAAAGGAAACGAAGATTGCCATATCATTCTACGTGGTGGCGATAAAGGCACAAATTACAGTGCGGAAGACGTGGCAAAAGTTTGCGCCGATATTGAAAAATCTGGTCGCATTCCGCATGTTATGGTGGATTTCAGTCATGCCAATAGTAGCAAGCAATTTAAAAAGCAAATGGAAGTTTGTGAGGACGTGAGCAAACAAATTGCCGGCGGTTCAAAACAGGTCTTTGGAGTGATGGTAGAAAGTCACTTAGTTGAAGGTCGCCAAGATTTAGTCAATGGTAAAGTTGCTACTTACGGGCAGAGCATTACGGATGCTTGTATCGGTTGGGAAGATACGGAAATCTTGCTCAAACAGTTATCCGATGCCGTGATTACCCGCCGCAAACTCAAGGCATAATTTTAATTTTATTTCAGTGATAGGGGCGTATTTTGCGCCCCTCTGTTTTATTCGGTTGTTAATTCTTCGGCAATTTCTTCCGCTTGTTCTAATACCCTGGCGATAGCCTCCGGTTCTTGATCCGGCGGGTATTTGTAGCGTTTTAGCGTGCGGCGGACGAGGGTGCGCATTTTGGCTCGCACCGCTTCTTTATACTGCCAATCAATCGTGGCGGATTGGCGTAGTTGGGCGGTGATTTCTTTAGCTAGTTCTTTCAGCGTTTCATCACCCAGCCCCTGTACTGCACTGTCGTTTTTTATCAACGCATCGTAAAAGGCGATTTCTGCCGGAGAAAGCCCTAATTTTTCACCCCGTGCTAAGCGTTCGACAAAATCTTTGCCTAAGCGGATAAGTTCCTCCAACACTTCAAGCACCGATAGGCTTTGATTATGGTATTTCGTCAAAGCCTCTTTGAGCCGTTGCTCAAAGTCTTTTTGGACGGTGATATTATTGGCGGCTTTGTCCCGAATTTGCTGGGCGAGGTAGCGTTCCATTGCCTCCAGCCATAGATTTTTGGTTTGGCTGTTTTTCACCATTTCCAAAAATTCGTCCGAGAGCAAATTCAAATTCGGGCGATCTCGGTTTAATATCTCAAGCAGATTTACCGTGCCTTGTGCTTCCACCGCCTGATTAAGCAGTTGCACCAGTTTTAATTGGCGATCCTCGGCATTACAAGCGGTCGGATTATCTTCTTTTTTGGTAATAATGGCACGCACGCCGTCAAAAAAGGCTAATTCCCGCCGATAGGTTTGTGCTTCCGGTAATGTCCCGCAGAGTTGAAAGCCCTTTTTCGCCGAACTAACTGCCCGCAAGAACGCATTTTTGCGTGGGGTCGGGGTTTTCTTTTCGTCTTCGCTCGGCTCGCCGTCTAAGCCAAGAATATGATTGACAGCCAGCAAAATTTGTTGGTAGAGCAAACGTTCGTCCGTGATTTGCAAAGAATGGAGTAGATCGAACCGCTTGTTTTGCACTGGGGTAGCAAATTGCCCACGGATAATATCAATATGCTCACGCATTTTATCCAGCACCGCTTCGAGATTATGCACCATTTTGCCCTTGCCGTTCGCTTTGCTGTATGTTTGCATCGCTTTTTCCAGCTCGCCCGTCAGCCCGATATAATCGACCACCAAGTGTGAAAACTAGAAATAAATGTCAAAAACAAGAAATAAATGTCGCAAATCTCTCTCTAGTTTCGCTATAATCCGATCATCAAAGCTTCAAGGGGAAATCAGTTATGTTCCATCTCAATGACACTAATTTCAAACGAGAACCCTATCGTGGATATTGCCCTAAGCACCTTAAAGATCTCTTTACCAAACCACGTCTTGATATTAAAGGTAACGGCCACTATTTTTCCCAAAATGAATATGTTGTTGCTTGGTATGAATCCGATTTCATTTTTGAGAATAGAAAAGCCCAAGTTCGCGCCAAAGTGAAACTCGTCAATTTAACAAATCCAATATACATTGGTAAAGATAATGCCGAATATTTGAGTGTTTTGTACATTTCAGTTCCCCTCAATTATTTGCATTATTTCACTATTGGTAGTATTTGGAAAAATGGTGTAGCCAAAGAGCAGTTTGCTTTCGAAGAATTTTACATTATGGTTAAGCCAGAAAATCAAGACAGTGAACGTGAAAATCTCTCAATGGTTTCATTCAATGAGAGTAGTAATAGTTCAGATAAACCATTTGATTATACGACATATACCATTCCTACAGAACATTACAAGTACCGTGATGACCAAAATAAATTACTTTCCATTTCTTACCAAAATCAAAAATTCATTATCCATCCGCTACATATTTTTATGATGCACTATGGGTACTCTACGGACATCAAGCGTATTTTGGCAACATACTCGTTTGACGAGGTAAAAGAACGCCTATTTATAGATAAGGTCGTTAACAATTTTGATGTAGAGCGCTATGTCGTTTTACCGAAATACTTTGTGAAAAAAGATGCGATTTTCCTCTACCATTTCAAGTATGACGAAGATACTACGGGACTAAGAGTAAAAAATCTTGTAAGTCAGTTTAGGTTAAATGTTCGTAATCAAAAACATCCAATAGAAATAGGGTTTTGGCACACACAAAAGGTTGAATTAAAAATCCGTGGTATTCGACTTGGAAATGCCGTGTTATGCGCAGAAATTATCGGTCTTAATCAGCCTGAGGGTGAAGATATTACGCTAGTGCAATATCAATCGAAAGGACAGAAATCGGATAGTAAAACAGAGGAACAGAATAGAGATATAAATAACGTTCCGATTACCAGAATTTATACTCGAGAACCTGAATTGGATGAGTTACCACTAACCGATAACTCTCCAGATAATCGAACAGTCGAATACAACAAGCGACAATTTGAACTCTTAGGTCGCCAACGCCAAATCAGAGCGCTCAAGAAAGCACGAGAAGAGCATAATCAGAGAATGAAAATTCTGACTCCAGATGAGATTGGCTCATTGGGTGTAGGTGAATCAGACGGCCGAAATGGTTCGGTTGGACTAGCTTTCTGTTTCCTTGATGATACACCTGTTGGTAAAAGCTCTAAACTATACAAATTATGGCAACATGCGAAAGCTGTTGCAGAATGGAATTATGGCGAAGCTCACTGGTACACACCAAATCTCGGTTTTAGAAATGATGATGAACTCGTTCCTGTTTCCTTAGAAACCAACCGAAGTTTCGATTACCCTGAAATCGCGATAATTATCCGCCTAGAAATACATGGTGAAACATTTTTCCTGATTGATTTCTCAATGAAACACAGAGATATAAGCATGCGTGGTTTAGGCTACAAACCCGATCCAGACGAAGATTTTCTGTACGAAACCGACATGAAAAAGAGTGGGCTATCTGAATTATTGTCTGCGGTTCATTGCTATGAGCATTTACCAAAAGAATACTTAGAAGACAAGAATAAAGGGAAAACCAAACTCACCACATTTAACCATAGTGAAGCTGACAGCAGTAACTGGGCTTATAACGCAGTACAGAAATTAACTTCAAAGGCAATTACTAAGCCAATATATTTTAATATTTTATGAATAAAAAACAACGTGTGATTGTTACCCCGACATTTTGGGGTAAACTTTTTGGAAGAATAAAAAGTGTTGAATTTCAGCAAAACAAAGTTATTGTTACTGGCAAAAAGAATAATATTGCTGAATACAATCTAGGGAAAACTCTCGAATTTCCGATTTTAGAAAATGCTTTCTTTGGTAATAAATTATCTTTTAAAGATGATAATAAAGAGGTTGTGTTATCAAAACTTGCTAAAAAACAAACTAATAGCCTATTACTTGAAATCGAAAAAGCAGTAGCCTCCAATATTCAAGTAAAAGTAAAAGAGGCTTTTCAACAATTTACTAATTTAGCCGAAAACCAATATCTCAGAGATTCCGATATACCTACTTTGAATGATCATGTAAGGTGGTCTGTTGTTTCCTATGGGAATAACAAAGAACATTTCCAAAAATACTTTGATGAGAGTTTCGTTAAGAAAATCAAATATATATCTTCACTATTTCCTATAGATATTAAAAATGCTCAAACAATCAGAAAAAAATATGAGCAATATATTTTAAATCATCGTAAACATTTCTTTGATGTAATTGAATCTAATCCGCTTACCGAACAACAAAGATTGTCAGTCATTCGAAGCAATGACATCAATATGGTTCTTGCAGCCGCAGGAACAGGTAAAACATCTGTGATGGTAGCGAAAGCATTAGATCTAATTGATTCTGGGGCTTGTAGAAGTGAAGATATTCTTATCCTCGCATATAACCGAGATGCAGCAACCGAGTTATCCGAACGCTTACAAGAACGTGCGCGAGAAGCAAATTTAGATCTAGAAAATAGCCCTAGTATCTCTACATTCCATGCTCTTGGTCGAAGAATTATTAAAGAATGTGGTAAATCAGTCCACTTGTCAAAATTTGCCGAAGATCCAATGAAGTTAGATAGATAGTTCAACAAATGGTTAGAGAACTACATCAAAGAAGATCCTGATAATCTAGCAAAATTCATTCAGCTCGCATACCAACCTATCGATCCATTCCAATTCAAAACAAAAAAGGAATACGATAGATATGTAAATGACAATGACTATCGAACCTTACAAGGAGAACGCGTTCGTGGTTATCAAGAGTTATTGATTGCGAACTGGCTTTTTAGTCATAGCGTAAAATATGAGTATGAGCCAAGGTATGTATCAAAACGCCGTATCGAGGTTGGTTTTGACTACAAACCTGATTTCTCTTTGGGTGATGGTGTTTACCTTGAACATTTCGGCATTGACCGACAAGGTAGAACTCGCGCAGATATTAACGCGCAGGAATATAATGCCAATATCCAAAGAAAACGTGAGTTACACGCCGAACATAATACAACATTACTGGAGACATACCACTATAACTGGGTGGAAAATACGTTATATAAACGACTAGAGCAATTGATGAATGAACAGTTCATTCCTCTGAAGCCAAAATCACAACAAGAGATTTTAGATGCACTCAATGAATCAGGAATCTTCAAAGAAAACAAAAATCGCTATTTGAAGTGCCTTCAAGCTATTCGTACAGAGCGATTAGACTATCAACAAATCTTAAAACGTCTAACTGATGCGAAAATTGTCTATGCTAAAGAATATGCGACATTGCTCATGCGTATTCATGATGCCTACGTTAAAGAACTACGTAGCGTAAATGAAATCGACTTTGACGATATGATTTTGTTGGCTACTCAACTGGTGAAAACAGCTGAGTTTAAACCTAAATGGAAACACATTTTAGTAGATGAATTTCAAGATATTTCTATGGCTCGATTGGAGTTATTGAAAGAGATTTATACTAAAGGGCCTCGACCAATTTGGACTGTTGTTGGAGATGACTGGCAATCAATCTATCGTTTCTCTGGCGGTAAACTAGAAGTTACTACGCGATTTAATGATATGGTCGGCTCACATACGCTAAGTAAACTAGAAAAAACCTACCGCTATAACAATAGTATTGCTGACACCGCAGGTCAATTCATTATGCAAAACCCTGAGCAGTATCAGAAAAATGTTGTAACGCATACAAAAGTTGCTGATTCGTGTGTTCATCTGTACGACTCTCATGTCGTAAAGGATGAAAAATCAGAACCCAATATCAGTTTAAAAGCCTCTGCAATATTAAAGCTGATACGTCAAAAAGCACCTGAAGCTACTGTCGCGATTTTGGCTAGATACCGTTACCTTTTAGAAGATGCGAAAAGTGTAATCAAAGATAAGAATGTTAAATTTTGGACATTCCACGGCTCAAAAGGGTTGGAAGCAGATTACTGCATTTTACTTGGTTTCTTCCAAGGAAAAGTCGGATTTCCCAACCAAAATAAAGAAGAAGCCGTTGTAGAAGCATTGCTTCCTATGCTAGATAGTTTTCCACACTCAGAAGAACGTAGGTTATTTTATGTGGCATTAACGCGTGCGAAAAAAGAAAGTTATTTGATCGCAGATGCGAACGCGCCATCAGAATTTATCAATGAATTATTATCACCGAAATACAAGATAGATATTGTGTCAAAACGATTCCAAGAACGTTATCGGACAATCTTTAAATGTAATGAATGTAGCACTGGCTATTTCGTGATGAAACAAGGTAAATTTGGTCAGTTTTGGGGATGCTCAGGATATGGAATCAAAGGCGATCAATGTACGAATACTCGTAAGTATTTTATGTAATATGCTATTTAGGGTTATTCAGGAAAGAACATATTTTTAATTTCAGATTCCCTGAAAGAAATAAAAATGTCAACTAATATTGCAGGATTTTTTCCTTTGATACAACACAATTTTATTAAACTACTTATTAACGTTATTTCATTACAGAGTAACGGATAACTTTGACATCGATCTAAATTCCTTACTTATCTTTTATTGAGATTTTCGGGATTATTTACTAGTAAAAAATTTATCTTCAGAACGAGCCACCAATACAAGATTACCGCCTTTCTGTGCATGGATTTTTGCCAGTTATAAACCGATACCGTTTGATGCGCCTGTAATTAATGCTGTTTGTGTCATATGCAATCCCTATAAATAAATGATTAGTCAATCAATTAAATTTGTAAAAAATAAGCGGAATCTAACCGCTTGTTTGTCTGTTAGTGATGAGAAATCGCTTTCCACATCATCGTAAAACCGAGCATTTTATAAATATCACGCTTGGTCGGTTCTTGTAAAATCTGTTGAATCGTCGCTTCAACCATCGCTTCCATCATTTTGATCGCAAACTCCAGTGGCGGAAAAAAGAGCTTATCCGCTTCCGCTGCGCTGAACATCCGTTGCATCGGTAAAAAGATCTGCTTCGCTTCTTGTCGGGTTTCTTCCGTAAGAATGGTTGAAACCTCTAACTGTTGCAAGGTTTGGCGCGCTTCTCGATGTTCAATACCCCAATCGATATAGTGATTCCATAAATGCAACAACTGCGATGCAAATTCCGCTTGCGGAAAATTCGGCATTACCGCTTGCGCAATGTGGCGTTTAATCTCCAAATAAGTGGCATTGAGCAACGTTTCTTTACTCTCAAAATAGGTAAATAATGATCCTGTTGCCACGCCGGCATTTTTTGCAATCAACGCCGTGGTTGCCGATAACCCTTGCGTTGCAATCGTCTGAATGGTTGCTTGAATTAAGGTGTTACGTTTATCCGAACTTAACGGACGAGCCATATCGATCCTTATTAAATGATTAATTAGTCATTTATTATAAAGAGGAAAAAAGAAAAATCAACCTATTTTGTAAAAATTGCAACATCGCCCTTGACCTTAACCCTAGGTCAAGCTTTAACATTGCGCCATTCAATCTCAATCAAAATAAGGACATCGTATGAAATTACATAAACTCACCCGCTCATTGTTGCTGTTAAGTTTAGGTCTCACGGCATTTGCCCAAGCGCAAACACTTTCAATGGAAGTGTGGAAAAGTCCAACTTGTGGCTGTTGTAATGAATGGATCAGCTATATGCAAAAAAACGGTTTTGAGGTTAAAGTCAACGAAACAGGCAATTATGATGCCCATAAGCGCTTTAACATTAAAGATGAACACGCTTCTTGCCACACGGCAGTGATTGATGGCTATGTGATTGAAGGACATGTACCTGTAGAGGATATCAAACGTTTACTCGCAGAAAAACCTGATGCCGTTGGTTTGTCCGCTCCTGGCATGCCGATTGGCTCACCCGGCATGGACGGTGAAGCCTACGGCGGACGTAAAGATCCTTATGATGTTGTTTTAATTAAGAAAAACGGTGAAAGTGAAGTGTTCAAATCCTATAACCAATAAGAGGCGAAAAAATGAAACGTCGAGATTTTTTACGTTATGGCATTGGGCTTAGCTTAGCCAGTAGCTCGCTTTATAGCCTTGCGAATATGATGAACCACGCACAACACGGCAATATGGCGATGATGCATTCAGCCCCTACTAGCTTAATGCCTGTCGAAGCGATGCCCTCAGGCTTATCACTCAATGGTATATTACCAAAGCTTGCTAACCAATCCACTCAAGCTGGACTATTCAAAGCCACTTTAAAAGCAGAGCCCATTAAAATTCGCCTCGCAGACAATAAAGAAACGGAATTTTGGGCTTATAACGGACAGCTACCTGGGCCACAAATTGAAGTATTTGAAGGCGATACCGTAGAAATTGAATTTATCAATCACCTACCACAACCCACAACGGTGCATTGGCACGGTTTAGATGTGCCAAATGAAGCGGATGGTAACCCTATGGATATGATTGAACCACAAGGGAAAAAAATCTATCGCTTTACTCTACCCGAAGGCAGTGCAGGTACATATTGGTACCATCCTCATCCACATCATTATGTTTCCGAGCAAGTCTATAAAGGCTTAGCAGGTACTTTCGTTGTGAAAGCAAAAAATGATCCGCTTGCACACCTTCCTGAACAACATTGGGTTATTTCTGATCTGCGTTTAAATGCCGATGGTACCATTCCACCAAACACGATGTTAGATTGGATGAACGGACGTGAAGGGGAATTTGTGTTAATCAACGGCCAATATCAGCCCCAAATTCAAGTGACAACGAATGAACGCCTCCGTATTTGGAATGCAACGAGCGCCCGTTATTTTCGTTTAAACATTCCAGGGGTGAAATGGATTGTGGTGGGGACAGAGGGCGGTTTACTTGAAAAACCACGCACGCCTGTTGATGAACTGCTACTCACACCTGCAGAACGCGTTGAAGTGATTATGGTGGGTGAAACGCAAGGCAAGGCCAATTTACAAAGTAGCTATTATGATCGCCGTAAAATGATGGTGCAGGAACAGCCTAAAGATCTCACTTTAGCGACAATTCAGGTGAAACCAGAACCTGTTCAGTTACCTGAAAGCTTAAGAAGTTTGCCTAATTGGGACGAACCAAAACAGATTCGCCAAATTCACTTTAGTGAAAAAATGATGAACCACACCAATATGCCAATGATGGATCATACCAAACATAGCTCCGCTATGATTACGACAGACAATCCTCTTCCGCCCATGATGGACGGTATGTTCCTAATCAATGGACAAACTTTTGATATGAACCGCATTGATTTTGTTACGAAAGTCAATGACGTAGAACAATGGGAAATTTTCAATGAAAGCCATATGGATCATCCGTTCCATTTACACGGCACTCAATTTGAAGTGATTCAACATACATTAAACGGCAAAACCTTTAAACCAGAAGGCAGAGCGTTAAAAGATGTGGTCAATTTACGCCCTTATGAAAAAGTGATTATTCGCTTTAAGCAAGGACACTCGGGGTTGAAAATGTACCATTGCCATATTTTAGAACATGAAAATCTCGGCATGATGGGAATGTTTAAAGTGGAATAATCCACTAATGTGCAAGCGGTCAGATACTTGTGAAAATTTGCAAATTGCAAAATTCAGGCAAGATCTGACCGCTTGTTACATTAAATATCGCGCGGTGACCATGCCTGCCCGATAACTGGCGGAAGCCATGCGCCACCTTTCACACAGAAACTCCACAATAAATCTGGAATGCCGTAATGATCAGCTTTTTCAGGATCTAATTCAGCCACAATTTCGCTCTCCTTGCCTGTCGCAATGAGTGTCGCAATAGTCGGATTGATCATCACCGTTTTGCCTAGCGCAATAAATTCCGCCCAGCCGGTTTGATAAGCCTTTAAAATTTGCTCTGCAGTAAAGAGATTGCCGACACCAATCAGCGGTAATTTTCCACCAATTCGCTCGTGTACCAATTGCATACGAGTGAGAGACGTATCTGCGCCACGGCGCGCTTGCTTGTAAAAATCCCATAGCGAGATATGTAAATATTGCAACGGTTTTTCCACCAAGGCATCAATCAGCGCGAAAGTATCCGCCATGGTTAAACCGTTGTCGCCTGGTTCTTCCGGTGAAAAACGGTAGCCGATAATAAAATCAGGGCGTTGATGTTTTGCGCGCACGCCGACAACCGCCTCCACCACTGCCAGTGGAAACGCTAGACGTTTTTCAAGGCTACCACCCCACGCATCCGTGCGGCGATTGGTCTGTGCTGAATAAAACTGTTGGATCAAATAATTATTGGCACCATGAATTTCCACACCGTCAAAGTCTGCTCGAATCGCTAAATCTGTCGCATTACCAAAGGCTTGAATCAGAGAATGAATTTCCGCCTCGGTTAAAGCGCGTGCGCCTACTTCTGCGTTATCGCTTGGTGCTACTACATCTTTCCCGTGTAACAAATCCGGAATTGACTTATCGCCACCGTGGTGAATTTGCAAAATCGCTTTCGCGCCTTGCGCTTTAATCAGCGCAGCAGTACGCGTTAAGCTGTCTAAATGTTGTTCGGAAATCGCCTCAGGCTGTCCGTGAAAGGCTTTTCCGTTTTCAGCGACCAACGTTGCGGCAGTAATAAATAAGCCGATATTTTCTGCTCGGTTACTTAAAAAACGCTGTTCTTGCTCGCCTAAAGTACCATCTGCATTAGAGGCGAAATGCGTCATCGGCGCAACGGCTAAGCGGTTACGGATTTCAATGCCGTTATTTAAGATATAAGGTTGAAAAAGTGGGGTAAATGCTGGGTTCATATTGCTTTCCTTTATTCAATAAAACACGAAATTATTTACTCATTATAACGCACTATGCATTGAGCTATGGTAACTATTCTCTCTTATATTGATAGCTATAAACATACAAGCCAGCCTGTAGCCTAACCATATCTTTTTTTCAAAATTTCTGTTAAACAATCGAATACAAATAATACTCGAGGTGATGTAATAGTTTGATAGGGACGATACAAATACAGTTGCCATTTATCAATGGGGATTTCGGGAACAGTTTAACCAACTCACCGCAGTCAAAATGCGGTTTGCAGAACAGTTCGCTGATAAAGCCGACCATGTTGCCCCGTAGCACCGCTTTTAGCTCACATTCAGGGTCGGAGCTGTAAAAAAGCACTTCTCTCGGTAGCAATTTTTGCTCGTCATTCATCGCTAAATCCCACGGACGACCTGTTTCCACGTTAATCGGCAAGGAAAATGGGAAATTGCGCTGCAAATCGTCTAAATCTTTTGGCATTCCCAATCGTTCCAGCAATTTCGGCGAAGCGACAATCCAATCTTGCAAATCGGCAATTTTGCGGATAATAAAATTCGGGTTCGGTTCAGGTCCGATACGTAAGCCGATATCAATGCGATGTGCCACCGCATCAAATTTGGTCATATCTTCACGCCAATCAATGACCAGTTGCGGATACGGTTCAAGTGCTTGCAATAATTCATCTAAAATCAAATCATTGTCTCGCCAGCGGGGAAAAGTAATCCGCACCACGCCTGCCATGTCGTCCGTTTGCTGTTTGCCCAATTTAAACAGATTGTCGGTGTCCGCCAGCAGTTGTTTCGCCTTAATCAAAAACTGCTCACCAAAACTAGTGAGCCGAATTTGGCGCGTATTCCGCTTAAACAGTTGCTCGCCTAACTCCTGTTCCAATTCCGCAATCACACGGGTCACCACCGACGGCGAAACCGCTAGCTGCATTGCCGTTTCCCGAAAACTCAACGTTTCGCTGGCAAGGCAAAAATATTTAATCGCATCGAGTTTGTTCATTGGATTGCTCCTTCTTCAAAAAGAGCGGTCAGATTTTTGATCACTTTGGCTATTGCAAAATCTTGTCAAAATCCGACCGCTCTTTCGTTATAGTTTCTGTTCCATCAAGGTCTTAAGTGGCTCAAGCCCTAAACGTTCATAGAAACGAAATGCCCCTTGATTGTCGTTCCAAACGTGCAACGTTACGCTATCGCAACCGTTCTCTTTGGCGTATGCCACCACGTGTTGATACAATTTCTCGCCAATTTTTTTACCCCGTTGCGAAGCGTCCACACAAAGGTCGTCAATGTACAACACTTTGCGATCAAATAACGCCGGAACGCCTTGTGTAATTTGATAAATGCAGAACGCATAGCCTTGCACCGTGCCGTTTTCATCTTCATACACAAAGATCGGTTTTTGTTCGTCTGCCATTAAAGCTAAAATTTCTTCATCATTGTATTTGCGTTTACCCGCTTGGAAAATATCAGGGCGAGCTTCAACGTGAACAGCGTGAACTTGGTATAACAACTCGGCAATACGAGCGACATCATCGGCTTTTGCAAGTCTAATCATGCTTTCTCCTAAATCGTGTTTAGCTGTGTAGCAAGTTGATTTAATACCAGTTCGGTATCATCAAGCAACTGCTCAAATTTCTCCATACCGAACTGCTGGCTTACTTGCAATTCTGCTTCGGTTAGCCGAGCAATAATCGGGTCGATAAAAATTTTACCGCTTGCACTTAAAGCAATCAACTTACTGCGTTTGTCGTTCTCATCAGGCAGAAAAACCAAAAAACCTTTTTGGTCTAGTTGTTTACAAACAGAGGTTACCGTTTGTTTCGGCAAACTCCATTTATCGCCAATAGCAGTAGGCGAAGTCGCACCATAGCGACCGATGGAATACAAAAAATGCAATTCATTTAAGGTGAGCTGGTGTTGCTTCGCTACACTAGCATAAATGCTCGACAGCTGCGCTGCCAGCTCCACCAATTTATCAAAGGGGTTCATTTTTACGCTCCAAAAATTTGACACGAGTAATGTCATAAAGCCAGTTAAACACCAAGGCATACAGCATAATCAGCAAACTCAAACCAATATCCGCTAAAAAGGCGTGCCACAGGCTTAAATCTAATAAATATGCAACTACGGGAATGGTAAACAGCAATAAGGTACACTCAAAGCAGACGGTATGCAAAATGCGTAATTTTAGGCTACGTTCTTCCCGTTTGCTGGTAAAAATTTTATCAAACACATAGTTAAAGAAGAAGTTAAGTATCATTGCTATTACAGACATGGCAATACCTGTTCCTGTGGCGGCTTCAAGGCTGAAATCTCCCACCAATAATACTGCAACCGCACCGATTGCCATTGCCCCAATTTCAAATAATACCGAGTGAAAAATACGTTCGTAAAAGTCACAAAATAATCCTATATCGTACTAAATAAATGCATTATAGTACGATATAGGAGTAAATGCAACGCTATTTGCAAATTTCTAAGTAGATTTCACCGCTTTCTAATCTAACGCTTTAATCCCTTGAATAATTTGGCAATGGTCAATGTCTTCCGCCTGACAGTCAATTAATGGCTCAAGCAATGCTTTAATTTGATTGAGCTGATCGATTTGATGCTCAATTTGGATTAAATGCTGTTTCGTTAATTTATCCACCAGTTCGCAACGATTATGTGGATTAGTTTGCAACATGATTAGTTGCTTAATTTCCTCTAAGCGAAAGCCGATCATTCGACAGCTTTTAATAAAATGGAGCTGGTTGAGCTGTTTTTCACTAAACAAGCGATAGCCGTTTGGTTGCCTTGTTGCCGTATCAATTAGCCCCAGTTTTTCATAGTAACGAATGGTTTCCAAATTCACGCCACTTTCTCGGCTTAATTCACGGATTTTAAAAAATTTTGTCATGGATGCTTGACCCTGTAATTGCTACGGAGTTTATAGTTTACGCCAAGTTAAACTAAAACACACGGAGAGACTATGGCTTGTACGACTTCTTGCTGTACTTCATACAGTACACACCTTTCCCCTAAATATCGCAAAGCATTATGGATTGCTCTTGGACTAAATATCACTCTGTTTTTCATTGAAATCGTGATGGGCGTAAAATCGGGTTCTGTTTCTTTACTTTCGGATAGCTTAGATTTTTTTGGCGATAGCGCCAATTATGTGATTAGCTTGATCGTGTTGCCCATGGCGTTAAGTTATCGTGCCAAAGCCTCTTTATTAAAAGGAGCAACCATGGGTGGATTTGGCTTATTTATTTTAATCACAACCCTCTATCGTTGGGCTTATGGCGAACTGCCAAACCATAGTGAAATGAGTGTAGTCGGTGTGCTTGCCTTATTCGCCAACTTAACAGCCTTGTGGGTGCTTTATCATTTTCGTGATGGCGATAGCAATATGAAGAGTGTTTGGATCTGCTCCCGCAATGATGCGATAGGGAATATAGCTGTCATTTTGGCGGGGATTGCGGTCTATTTTACCCAGTCGAAATATCCCGATTTGATCGTTGCTTTCGTTTTGGCTTTATTAGCTCTGCAAGGTGCGAAAGAGATTATTACTAAGGCATTAATGGAATTGAAAGGATAAGAAAATAGCGGTGAGTTCCAGTAAAAAATTTACAAATTTTTAAGTGGATCTCACCGCTTGTATAGTTATTTCTGATATTTTTGATAATTCAACTGCAACCACTGTAAGCCCACAACAGCAATCACATTATCAATTTTCCCTTCAACAACCCATTGATACGCTTGCTCACGGCTCACAACGTGGACGAGAATATCCTCGCCTTCTTCTTCCAAGCCATAAACGCCGCCAACTTTGGGTGCTATCGACTAAGCCTAAAAAGAGATGTAAACGCTCAACCGCACCACCTGGGCTGTCCCAAATGCTTAAGGGCGCGTTCCACATTGCTGACGGTTAAACCTGCTTCTTCGTAGCTTTCACGGATAGCGACATTTTCTGGTGTTTCCCCTTCATCTACCATGCCTGCAATCAGTTCCACTAGCCAAGGGGATTGGTTGCTGGTTGGATCGTAAGCACCAATGCGAACTTGTTCGACTAACACTACGGCGTCTTTGACAGGATCATAGGCGATTAATGCAGCTGCGGCACCTTTAATCATTAATTCACGCACAATTTCACCGCTTACTCCACCATTAAATAACTTGTGGCGGAAATACATTTTTTTCATGGTGAAATGACCTTGATAAACCACTTCTTCTTTAAAATCTCTAAAATCTTTTTTGTTGAAATTGATGAATTTTAGTCATGACTCTCTCCTTACTTTTTACGTAAACGGTCGGTATGAACGACATAGAGTGCAACAACCATCACTAAAATGGCAAGAGCAAAAAGTAGCGTATAACGTGGACGTTTTTTGTAGATCTGATGACGAACTTTGTGCTTGTGGTAAGTTTCACTATTAAGTTGCAATACAGCATCATCCTGCGATTGCATAATTTCAAGTGCAGAGTGTAAGGTACTAAGACGTTCGTCTAAAAGTGTAAGATGTTCTACAACACGCTTACGTTCTCGTTGTAATTCTTCAATCTTAGTTGAAATCTGAGAAAAATAAATTGGTACTCGGCAAGTATTGTGAAACTTCATTCAAAATCACGGTTATAATATCAAACTTGAAATTGAATAAAATTGTCGCAAATTCACAATGGTTTGTAATTGTTCATTTGCGACATAATGGCGTCGATTACGTTCAGGTAAATTAAGAGCAGCCTCTTCAGAAGAAATAGAAAATATTAGAAAATATATTAAATGAGGGAAATTTATATGACTGAAGACTTAGATAATACAGGGTTAAAGGAAGTTTTATTTTATTCCATAGTGGATGAGTTTTTGATTTATAAGCATTCTAAAAAGTTTATTTCTACCTTATTTAGTCATCCTCCAGGAGAGTGGAGTGATGTTAATAAGATATTTAGAGATAATGGTTTTATATTTGGTTCTGAAGATTTAAATGTTAATGTAAGCTGGTTAAAGGATATTGATGGCTCTGATTCTCCTTATAGAATGCTCGTGTTTTTTGAGTCAGAAAATATGTTTTCTCAGGTCGTTGTTTTTAATGTAAATACTCTAGATTAATGTGGAGGATGTTTATTTTTGTGAGAATATAAATATTAATTTATTTATGATCTTGTATTAAGTGGTAAGTTAGAAAGTAAAAATAATTTTGCTTTAGAAGAAACTTTTGATGATTTTATGAAAAGATGTATTAGAGGTAGAGAAAATCTATA